>CAVUWA010000004.1:0-451969 GCA_963744995.1 Candidatus Eiseniibacteriota bacterium | reverse complement strand
CGCTACATCATAGGTTCCCGGCGCGGTCCCGACCAGGACCAGCCGGTCTTTCAGCCCCTCAGTCAGCCAGTTCGCTGACGTGTTATCGACAGCCAGCGAGGCCACCGGATAGACAAAGCTGCTGGCATTGATTTGCGCCGTTGCGACGATGTTCAGCGGCACGGCATTGATCGTCAGCAGATCGCCTACCCAGCTATGATGCGGGCTGCGAATGATGGTTCTATCGCCGGATGAAAGGGCCATGATGCTCCAATTAAAATCGCCCTGGAGAAAGGGCGTTTTATTGAGACCGCCGTTCCACATGTTCAGGATGCCAACGCGCTTTTCATTGTGGAGGCCCGCAGGGTTAAATCTTACGGGCGCTTGCTCGTATGCCCGGATAGACAGGTTTCGCAGACGAATTTAGACCTGTGGGGCGGGAAGAATCATGGGTTGCGCTGGTTAACATCCGGGTGGTATTCCAGGTCGCGCCCCACACGCAGGGCATAACCATCCAACCTTGCAGTCAGGTGATGGGCATTTAACGCGCCATCCTTGTACGGGTTGAGCGCACTTCCTGACCGCTTGAGCCGCCTCCAGGAGTTGAACCTGGCTTCCGGGCGATCATCTCTGTCGGTGTTCCCGGGACTGCATTAAGCCGGCATTTCGATGGCCGGATTAATCCGCCTAGCAAATCGAATGCTGGATTACCTATTATTATACCACAACAGGTACTCTAATCACTCTACGAGGGATCGCTGTTATAACGTAAACAGCTATCCATATTCAATAGACGTCACGGTTCCTTGCGGTGGTGGTGGCTCCCGTCGCATCATACGAGCCTGGGACCGTAAGCTGATCGATAAAATCGCACATATGGCCAGCGCTTACTGATGCGCGGCGCAATACGCCCGCTTAATCGACACAGCGCGGGCTATGCCGATTTGGAATAGTCTTCTGGTGCAGTCCCGTACGATGTCAGTCATCGCTTACCTTGATCCATTCCGGTTCCTTTGCCCAGGGATTGCGTGTGATATACAGTCCGTCCGTCGTGGAACAGATGTATGTGCCATTTCCGCCAACTGTACTCATCTTCGAGTATCGGTGCTTTAGTAGGCGGTTTGGGCAAGGATGCGACCTGTGCCCACTCGAAATCGGGTTCATTAGCCATCAGCACGTTCTTCTCTGAGTTGAGCCAAAATATTCGCCCAGGCCAGCGTCGTAATCTTCGGCTCGATAATCCCTGCGTCCATCAGATAGGATTCGGCTTTGTACTCGGTTTCACGAGCGAGCAACTCGTCTACAATCTTAGCTCTGACTTGCTGTACTAACCTCTCCCCGAAAGCGCTATCAAGGAGACGTCTGGCTTCTGGTGTCAGTGTGACGGTGCTTTTAATCATCGTTCATCCCCTACCAGTTTTCAGGTCTGTCATGGTCAGATGATCCCGCGCAAGGTGCCCACTGCATGTGGCTCCATTCGCGTTCCCAGTGACCTTCAGGGGCGAGTTCGCTGGCGACGGCGCGAAAGATATTGCGCATGGCCTCTATTGAAGACCCATCCTCCGGGTCGGCACGGTCTGTGGTGATTAAATCCACAACAGCCTCAATAAAGACCTCGCGGGCGTGACTGTACTGCCACCCTGAGTTGCTAGGAATGCAATCAATCGCCTTGAGCACGGACTTGGTCAGGGGAGTGAAACGTGTGGTATCATCTTGCATGGTCGGCTCCTTCACAGCCTACCCGCCCCGGCCTGTGCTGGGGTGTTTTTACGATACCCGATTATACCATATTTAGGCATTCAGTAGTTCGGGTAACTTCCACCACGCCGAACCGTCGCTGCAAAAGATCACTACATCCAGGGCAGTAGTAAATACATAATCATCCGTCGCGCCTTCGAAATCAAACGCGCCGGGGTCGAGCGCCACTGCATTGTCGATATTGACGGCTTTGGCTATGAACAGATGATGGGTGAAGTCTGCCGGGTCGCCCAGGTCTACCGTCACGGTATTGCTGGTGCCATCCAGGATCAGAATGAAATCGTCGGTACTGAGCGTCGGCGCGCTGGCGGTGTAGGTCGTTACCCGGCCAATAAGTGCCGAGACCAGAAAGTCGCGCAAGTCCTGAGCCGAAATGTCCTGAGCGGTATTATCGGCCAGCAGTGCGACCAGCGCGCTTAAAGTGCGTTGTGTGTCAGCCATTAGCTGGGAATCCCTCCAATATCAAACGCGCTGCTGAATGCATTGCTGAAAGCGCCACCGCTGTCGGCTACATCCCCATCGGTGTAATCTATGCGCAGATTACGCTGGCCCTTCACTCCGGGAAAGGCGTCGGCAATCCTGGCCGGGTCGTTCCAGTGCGCGGTGCAATTCACACACTGCCAGCCGAAGGTATCATCCCAATGCACGACGGTCACGGTCTCATTCAGGCCGTCGGTTGGGAACAGAGTAGCCCGAATGTATTGGGCTTGCAGCGGCGTGACGAAGCCGAAGACATCCGAAAAGTTTATCTTGCCGATGGCCTTGCGATTGCCGGTCAGTCCGCCATCGGTCACGGCATCATACTCCGAGACGCGGCCTGAAGGTGACACCGGATCCACCCAGCGGCGCGTCTGATCGGACTGAACCGGCCAGCTTTTCACGGCATAAGTGGAAGTCATTTCGGCGGCGGTATAGGTCCCGGCGCGAATGCGGTGTGAGAGGGTCACGGCAGTCTCCCGTAGCGTGCGGCAGCGTTACCTTCCATGATCTCAGTCAGGATAGTGGTCATCTCGGTTTTGAACTCTCCGCGTGTCATCTGGTCATCAGTGCGAATATCGCCATAATGATTGAACACGACTGCCGGGCCAGCCCCATGTCGAGCCAGGGTCTGCGCCATGCTTTCATTACTCGGCGCAGATAGGATCACATCCTTATACCCTGGCCGCTCACCCATCAGGGCCAGGGTCGGCTTATCGACCACGCCGCTTTGGGCGAAAGCGCGCAGCCCGCCCTGCAAACCGCCGGAGCCGCTGCTCGTGCCGGGGAAGCTCGATAGGAAGTTACTCGCCATCGGATACCCGGCCACGCCCAGCCCACCATAACCCAGGCTCGACAACGACCTGGGCGGTTGAGGGTAGCTGATGTTATTGATACGTGCCTGAAGGGTGTTGATCTGGGCCAGGATGGTATTGGCTAAGCCCTGCTCGGCCTGCTTGCGTTCCTCAATTTGCGCCAACGAGGCGTTGTGGGCATCCTGACGCCGCTGTTCCTGAATGCCATCCAGGATAGCTGCGCGGGCGTCGGCGCGTTCCCGTGCGGCAATCTCTTCGTCTACTGATTTGTTGTAGGCAGCGACCTCTTTTTTCACCCGCTCATCTATCGCAGCATTCTCCTGAGCAATCGCGTCGGCGGTCTTTGCCCTGAGCGCGGTGTTCTCTTTGGCAAATTCCTCCTGGGCGGTGCGCGCCTTCTCGGCGGCTTCTGCCTGGATGTCAGCGATGCGTTCATTCTTGGCTTGTTGGCGCTGCTGGCGCTCGTCATTGAAATCTTGCAGGCGCTGCTGCTTGGCGTCTTCAAAATCCTGCTGAGCGCGCTGTTCTTCGGTGCGGGCGCGCTGTTTGGCCTGGATGAAAGCGGCGGTATCGTTCTGTAATTCCGCATCGAACAACGCCTGAGCATTATCTTGTGTTCGACGAATGCGCTCTTTCAGATATTGTGCGTTGACCCGGTCCTCAGCCTTGCGGAATTTACGCCCGTTTTCAAGTTCGTCATTGCGGAACTTGTCGGTTTCATCAGCGATAGACTGCTGAGCATCCCCGGCGATCTTACCCAGGGTATCAGCCAGTTTAGATTGTAGATCCACCAGACTGGCGTTGCCATCGGCTACGATCCCGGCGATGCGCTCCTGGCCGGTCTTGTAAATATCGGCCAGGGTGGCCTGATGCTGCTGAGCGCTTTTCTCATCGGCTAATTGCCGGTCTTCGGTTTGGAAGCGTCTCTGTAAGGCAGCGTCCTGCTGCCGCTGGCGCGTCTGCTCTTCAAAACTGTCAATGAGCTGCTGCTGCTGGGCATTCAGTTGGGCCAGTTTGGGTGCCGAAGCATCCAACTGCTTATTGTATTTGTCCTGCAATTCACTGATGGAATTGCGAATCACCCCTTCATCATTCAGCAGACCGGTTTCAAGCTCAATGGCGGCAGACGCCGAATCGTAAGCCTTCTGCGCAGCATCCAGGGCCAGTTTCGTCCGATGTAACGGTGTATCCAGATTTAGCGCGTCTTGAATGGCGCCGACCGTAATTTTGGCCGGGGGATTCTTGAGGACTTCCTGAATGGTTAGAGCATAGGCTTGCCGGGCCGTTTCGAGGTCTGCGCCTAACTTCGCCAGGCGCTCTTGATCGGTTTGAATATCGCCGGTGATGGAGTCGAGCGTGCCGCTGGTACGCTGCTCATTAAAGGCTTTGGCGACATCAATCTCGCGCTGGATTTCTTCAGTTGCTGCGGTAGCACGGGATTGCAGCAGTTGCAGGGCCAGGCTCAGCGCGCCCAGACCGCCGACTAAGGCCAGCGGCCCAACCCCGATGGCGTTAACGACTTCTGGGACCTTTTTCTTGACTAAATCCAGGGTCTGAGCCAGGCTGGGCAGCCCACCTTCAGGACTGGATAGGCTGCCTAGAGCGCGTGCAATCGAGCCGATAGCATCAGTGCTGAGGGAGGTGCCAGGGATTTGTAATGAAGGCAGGGCGCGCACTTGCTGCCCAATGGCGGATAGGGCAGAGCCACCACTAGAAGCGGCCTTATTGCGCCGCTCAATGGCCTGGGTCGTTTGCTCAATCTCTGAGCGCGCGCGTTTTTCTGAGTCCGCCAGGCTGCCGCTTTGTTTGGCTGCTTTGGCTGCCGCCGCCTGTTCCTTTTGTAGGGTGGCAACCTGCCTCAGCAGCACCCGATCTGAAGCAGCGACTTCATCAGCAAAGGACTTGAATTCCTGCTTGAAGCGCGTTACCTCTTGCAGCGCTTCCTTGCTCTTTTCCTTTTCTACACGAAAACGCGCCAGCAGGTCAATCGTACCCTCTGGGAGGTCGCCGCCGGAGCCATTACCAAATGCCACGTGAAATCCTCAACAACTCAGACGGCACAATGCCTGCGCCGTCGCCAGTTCATTCGCAGATAACCCACCGCGCCCGGCCATGCTCAACAGCAGGACCACAGCAGCAGCCAGGACCAGCAGGGCTAACACGAGCGCCAGGGTGGCTTTCTTCGGTCGTTTACTCATCACGATCTCCCTGTGCCAGTTCAGCATGAATATAGCCCTTGACCCTGAAATACTGCATAACATCGTGCATCATTGAGGCCGGCTGGTCGTTCAATCCGCCGGCCTCCGGCAGGCAGGCCCACTTGCTTTGGTGGATCACACGCGCCGTGAATACGATGTCTTTGGGGTCGTTGTAGACGCCCCAGTCTTCGCCGAGTGTGATGTCCTCGCCTTCTAACTCATGGCGTTCTGCCAGGACATCGCGCTCAGCTTGCTCATATAGGTAGGTTCGTGCGGCTATGCGTCGCTGGCGGATGCGGCTACTTTTTTTTGGCCCTTGCTGAGCGTTTCGGCTGGCCCCAGGTCCTTGTCTACCGGCGCGCGCAGAGCCTCGGCGGCATCGAACCAGTCGTTGACAAAGCTCGCGGGCAGATTGTCCAGGGTCTCGAATATATCCATGATCTGCCGGGGCGTATCGGTGACAACCGGCATATCAAAACCGGCATGACTGCGCGTCTGCGCCACCGCGTAGGCGAACTTGACCAGATCGTATTCGAGCAAAATCGCGTATTGGTCCGCTTTTTGCTTGGGCTTCAAGTCCTTGACCGGCGATAGTTCACCCAACTTACCGGCCAGCACGTGAAAGCGGCGCTCATCGCCATAGCGCATTTCGCCGACCTCAACACAAAGCGAACCGTGAACGATGGTCCTGGTATCCATCAATTGGCCGCCGGATCCCACTGATACAGGAACAAACGCACAGCATTGTCCGCAATCGCCGACGTGTAGGTCACGAGGCCGGTTGTGGTCGATACGCTGGTGAGTTCGTCATCCGCATCCGATCCGTCCGAATAATCGAAGGAGTTGAAGTACACGCTGTCCATATCACCGACCGGTATCTTGCTCAGTGTGTATTCGGTCTCGCTGTTATCGGAAACGAAGACATCAATCATCAGCGGATATTCCGAGATGATCCTGAAAGCTGCCGCCTCAGTCGTGCCGACGTTGGCCGAGTCCAGGGCATCACCCCAGGGGAAGGTTCCTGTTTTGTTGCCCACCAGATCATAGAGCGCATCGGCCAGCTCACGCTCAGAAATGCCGCTGTCACCGCGCGGCGAAGCGTTCATGATCGGCACCAGATAATTGAGCCAGCGCCCCAGGCCGGTCGTGGCCGCCTCTTTGGACTTGGCCGGACGCGAGATCAGCATCAGATGATCCACGAAATCCGGGTCTCCAGGGGCCATCGGGCTAATTTGCAGATTGTTCAGATTGTAGGCCAGTGTCCCCTGAACCATGTTCTCATAATCCAGGTCCAGGATACCCATCGTAATCTGCCCGGTGACATCCTCAACCGGCGCAAAGATGAAGGTCCCCTGCGGTTGTGCATCCCCGGTCTGGGTGACGCGGGTGCTTTCCGGCAGGGTCAGGCTGGCTTGCTTCATCCCTTGCAGGCGGACCAGACCGCCGCCAGTGGCTGCGCCGGGGGTCAGCGAACCAGTCAGCCCTGCCGGGTAATATGCGCCCGATGCCAGTTTTCCATACCAGGCATAGGACAGACTTGCGAAAATAACCTTCTTTGGTGATGCCATTGGTTACGCTCCTTGAGGCTCTATGCCTGCATATTCAATCGTGCGTTCGTGCGCTACTGCCAGATTCATAACTGCCGCGAAATAGTTATTGTCATCAAAAACAACCTGCCGCAGGCCCTGATCGCCCGGCATTGTCAGGGTGATTTGTTCGCCCGTTGCCAGACCGTCTATCGTGGTAATGTAATGCGCGCCCAGATAATCTTGCAGCAGGTTAAAGTATTCGTCGGCTTCCTGCTCGGCTTGCCCGACCAGCCCCAGGCTCATCTGCGCAATGACCACGACCAGTTCCATGTTCACCAGTTCAGCGAAGGAGTTGGTCCCATACTGCTGCCAGTCGTATTGGGCGCGTGCGCGCTGGGTATAGACCCAGGGCAGGCGCGCGGTCTGGATAGTGCGCGGTTTGTAGGCGGTGGCGTTCTTACAGTTCTTTGTACTGAGTGCCTCTAAGGACATGGCGGCTATACGCGCACGAATTGCACCACGAGTTGCCATCAGGCTACGCCGATCACCAGGGGTTTACGATAGTTGTCAAGGCCGTTGAAGATGTCTCGGATGCTCTTGTCTTGCAGCACCACGCCGGTATCCAGGAATTCCAATGAATTGACGGTGTCACGGTGCTGATAACTCCAGGTCACGAGACGCACGACTAACTGTTCCATGCCCGGCAAGACCTGCCAGCGCTCAATCGCCGCTCCGGCACTGTGAGCCGCTGCTGTCGTGCCGAGTTGTGCCCGCCGGATCGTCAGATCGTCCGGTGTGGGGTCAGTTTGCAACGTCACCCCCACCACCTTAACGAATTCACTGTCAATCCGGTACAGGCCGCCGACCTCAAAAGCAGGCTGTCCATGAGCGTCTAAGGCCGCCGCGTCGGGCGTGGTCGTCGTGGTAGCGCTGCTGCTCAAGTCCCCTGCCGGAATTACGGCCAGGGTATCGACCCAGGCATTGGCATAATCGGTGTGATAGCCCCAGATGCCGGTGACTTCGATGGCCTGCTCAGGATCATCCTGCCATTGAAAGGTGGTGCCAGAAGAACGTTTGCAGGAGATACGCCATTTCGGCGTCTCGTTGGCAGGCAGATAGCGCACATCGCTCAGGCTGATACTTTCCCCATTGCCGTTGGTTATCGCCGTCGCTTCCAGCAGGTCGGCATCGAGGTTCAGGTGATAACTGCTGTAGAAGTCCAGCAGGCGCGTATCGAGGTAAGGCACAAAGCTCCGGCCACTGCGCCGCAGAGCGACGGCAGAGGCTTGCGCAATAAAGCGCTTGAGCAGGTCATCATCGCTGTTGTCGCTGACGGAGGTGATATTCTGCTGCAAAAGGGTGCGGCGGACATTGGTCAGGGTGGTCAGATCAAATTGAGGCGGCATCAGAACTTTCCTTCAGTGACTAAACCCAGCACCGCATCGTAGACCACTTCTTTCGTGGCTTCGGCCCAAAAGTCCAGCGTGGGCTTATCCAGCACCCATCCGGTGCGGGCGTGGCCGGGAATCTGGCGCTTTCCTTTGACCCACTTGTAATACTTTTTGTTATTGCGTACTGACATGAAGATCGCCCCATCACCCACCAGAGTATCGACTTCGTAGGCATCGGCTAAGGCGTTCGTGCGAGGCCGCCCCTGTGGGAAATTGGCAAACCACCAGCGGCGCGCGCGGGCATTGGCCTCTGGGTCTACAGACCAGACGAAGGGCTGACTGCTGTTCAGGCTGTTGAGGGACGGTCCTGGATAGTATTGCAATTCGTCCAACAGGTCCGGCTCAATATCACGCTTGAACGCCTTTTCCACGACCTCTACTGCCAGTTCAGGAAAGGCTGCCATGAACTCAGTCAGGCTATCAATGGCCGTGAAATCAAACAGTGGGTCTACACGAACGGGCATTACTCAGCCTCGTGCGCCTCAACGGCAGCGATCAGGTCCGCTTTCAGGACATTGCCATTTGCGCCGCTGCCCTCGATGGATTCGTAGATGCCCACCGCTTTTGCGTAGCCTTCCAGCTCATCGACAGGCCAGGCGGCATAGTCCGGTTCAGTCACCATTTCAATGACTGTGTCCTCAACGGTCTCGCTCTCGACCACCGCCTCAGTCGGCGGCACGTCGCCAGCCTCAACCGCCACTGCATGGCCGTTGTCCAGCAGGTAGTGGGCCAGGCCGAACAATTTCGGGTCGGCGCTGTCATACTCGCCGGGCCAGATACTGCGCTCGCCAGTGTTGAATCCGCGATAGTCATGGGTCACACGAATGCGCGCCATACGTCTCTCCTATTTGTAGTATTTGAACACGACTTTGCCGGTCTTGGCGTTGCCGCCATCGGCTACCACGACCTTCGGCACGCCCATAATCGGCGGCTCAACGGCGTACTGCCCATCAATCGCAGCGCCCGCGTTGTCGTGGCGGGCCAATGCAATCCGGTAGTCAGCATCATCGTTGGCGGCGGTCAGGGTCAGCAGGGTCTTGTCTACGCCCTCCGGCGTCTGGGTCATGGAAATGACTGCCCCGACGCCATCAGCCAGCGTGCCATCGACCCAGGCAATTTCGACCAGAAAACCGTTGATGGCCGAATCGCCCACGACCGTCGCGTCGCCATTTTCATCAGTCAGGATGTCTAACACATAGTCAATCAGGGCCATCGGCAGTCTCCTCTGAGGAATGGTCTGAGGAAGGCGACAGCGTTTCGTCGCCTTCCCAGGTGTTCATGAGATGGTCCAGCACTTGAACCGCGCCGCGTGTCATGAGGAGCTGTTCGGTGATGGCCTCGACTTGCTGCTGCAAGCGAGACTCCTGCTGCCGCATGGTATTCAACTGCTGTTCAAGCTGCTGGCGTGTCATGCTTAGCTCGCGTCGAACAGGTGCAGGTATTTCACCACACCGCCCGGCAGGATACACTTGAGCGCGGCATACGCAGCGCCGCCGATGATCGTGGCGTTGGTATTGATGATATCGCCATCGCCTGCTGCCGGAAGGCCGGTCAGGTCCAGGACGGTATCAATCGTCGCCAGTCCGGTGGCACTACCCCCGGCCACGAGGCGCAGGAAGGAATGTGCTGTCGCGCCAGAGATGTCCGAACTATCGCCGTCGGCCCAGATTTCAGCCTGGAGCGCCGCATAGGTGCCGCCGCTTAGCGCTGCATCGGGGATTTGAAGCGTCCCGCGTACCGCCACGCCCAGCCCGGTAATCGAGCCGGATGCCCCAAAATTCAGGGAGATGTGCGCGCCGTGCGCTGTACCCCCGGCCACGTCCTCCACCGTTGTAAAGCTGCGCAGCGATTCGCCACCGCTGCCCGCGCCGGTCAGATACAACCGGTTATAGAGGCCCCGGTTATCGCCGGAGGTCGCCGAGTTTTCGAAGCGGAACTCGATAAAGTTACTATCCGCCTCGTCGGTGGTTTCACGGGTCCCAGCCGTAGACTGCCCCGCGCCCATGAGGAGCGCGGAGCTAGCTGGGGCGGCCTTACCGAGGCGCAGGGCTTTATTCGTGCGCCGCAGGATGTAAGTTCCGCCAGTCATGATTAGACTCCCGTCGTGATGTTGTAGTTAATGACCGCAGCCCCTGCCCCGCGTGGCATAAAGCCGACACGGAAGGAGGCCACAATCACGGTCGCCTGCTCAAGCGCTTTGCGGTCGGTTTCGATCATCACCCGACGCTTCCAGCCCATCGCCCAGAAAGGCGGATAGACCAGCAGTTGACGCCCGGTTTCAGCCACGTTGCCGCCGCTGGTGATCTTGCCGTCGCTGTCTGCGCTCAGGATGAACCCGGATTCCAGCACGGGGATGCCGTAGGTGACATCGACCACGCCGCTGGAAAGCGTGCTGCTCTCACGCCGCACATCATCCGTTTTGATGGCCTCAATACCCAGGGCCACATTGTAGACTTCGCTGTCCAGCACATAGACCAGCCGGTCCTTGCGGGCGCGAATGGCCGAGGGCATCAGACCGCGCAGCAGCCGGAAGTCGTCATCATCCAGGCTACCTGCGTTGCGGGAGGTGCCGGAGCCAGTGACCAGCGCGTATTTAATCATGCCGTTGGAGGCCATGTAGTACGTGCCGGAGGGGCTGCCACCGTCCAGATTGATATTGCCGGAAGTGGCCGTGTCACCGTTGAACATCAACTGCTCAATGGTCTCTTCGGCTTTCTCTTCCATCTGCCGGTTGTACTGGCTGGCAATCGGGACCAGGCTGTCCTCCTCCAGGATGTAACTGAAGGCGACGGCCATCGCCAGATTACCGGGGGTCAACTGGACCCGGTTGGTGCCGATGCGGGTGATCGGAATATTGACATCCGGTTCACCGGTGTTGCTGTCGAGGTCGGCATCCTGCGCCACCGTGTAGACGGTCGGGTCGGCTTCTTCGGTCGGGATGTAGATCGACTCGAAGCCCTGCGGGATTTCCTCCACACGCATTCCCTTGCTGACCAGATCCTGGTAGATGCGGTTATTGCGCGCTTTTTCCCAAAGGTTCGATGAGTAGGCCACGCCCACCCATTCATCGCCGCCGGTGGCGGCTGTTGAGATCGCCACCTCGTCGCTGCGCAGGTTGCGCGGCATTTCAGAGCGCACGGCGGGATTGTCAAACTGCGGGTTGTGCAGTTCGATCTCGCGCACGGCGCGGGCGGACATAACGCGCATCAGTTCTTCGCTGGGCGCTTTGCCGCCGCTGCGCAGTACCTGATAGGCAAAGAGCAGGTCCTGGGCACTCTGGCCCCAGTATTTGCGCGGTTCACTCACCGACGCCTGCCCACCGTTGTTCACTGAGCGGGTGGTGTCCGTCTCCGGCGCGGCGGCCATCGCGTCTTGCCGCTGGGCCTTGAGGGCGTCCAGATCGGCGCGCAAGGCGTCGATTTTGGCCTGTGCATCGGCTTTTTCTTTGCGCCGGGCAAGTTCGTCCTGGACCGCTTTGAAGTTCAGCGAGCGGCCCGGTTCCTCGCTCAGGGTGGCGCTCATGGTGGCCGTATCGCCCGCGCTCATCTGCTGCAAGACCGCCATGACCTCATCGAGGCCGTACTGGTCAATCAGCGATTGCACGGCAGACGACACATCCATGCCATCGGCCAATGTTTCGTTGTCCATAGGGTTGTCCTTTGTTATCGGATTGTCGATTGAAACGGAGTCCGTCGCGGATTGGCTATCGTCGCCAGCGCCCTCAAGGGTACGCTGCTCTGCGTTCGATCTCACCAGTTCAACGGCGGGCATCCGGGATTCAGACGGGGTTTTCGTCAGGGTCAGTTCGACCAGTTCCCAATTTACAAAGCGCCCTTCGCTGTCAAAGTCCGCCAGATGTTCGGCGGTGGCGCTGCTGGTTTTCAGTTCCTTGCGTTTCAGTTCGCCAACAAATTTATCAAAGTAGGGGCTGGCGCGGTCCAGGCTGCCCTCGAAGGCGATGCCGGTGGCGTCAAACCAGACGCGCTCCACGCTGCCGATGATTTCCATGCGCACCGTGCCGTCCTGCGCGTGCTCGTAGTGCAGCGGGAATGGTGCATAATCCAGCGCCATTTCGGGGGGGCCTCACGGTCGAACCAGGTATGGTAGCTGTCCCGGTTCTCACTATCGCCCCAGATGGCGACATAGCCGCGAATGACGCCCTGGATCTCATCGACCAGGGTGACGGCACGCCCGGAGAGGATGCTGTGCGGTTGTACGCTCATCAATGTGGTCCCTTCAATGCAGGCGGACGGCCTTTATTGATCGGCTTGTCCGTCTCATAAAATCCGCATTGGCAGTGCCCTCCGAAGCAGTTCAGTACATGGCTCCTGGGCACGATCCCCCACTTGAGCCAGACTGAGGCACGATACACCCGCCCATTGAGCATCAGGCAATCCGGGCAGTGTTCGGTGTCTCCATAGCGCCATTCCAGCTTCTTGTCCCGTGCAGCCACCAACTGGCCCGTATAGCGGACTTCAGAGTAGCGCGCCACCCACAGGTCAATCCGCCCGCTGACCTCTGCGAACTTTGCGCCGCTGGCCTTGCTGTGTTCGGTGATGTACTGGCCCAACGCGGTGATGTGCTGCTGTTCCTCGACAATGCGGTCATCGCGCATGGTCAGTTCGTCCTGGGACAGATCGGCTTCGGTCAGGCCCTCTAATGCGATGCCATCTGCGAAGGCTTGCCGCAGGCCGCGCTGTACCGTCGAGTCCATCCCGGCGCTAAAGCCCGCCAGATCGGCCTTGCCGGACCACAGCCCATCCGCGAGGCGCTGGACACGGGGATCCAGGTCGCGCGTGCGATCGAAGCCGCGCACGAACGGGGCATCGTGCATCGTGACCTCAAGCCCGCGAACGTCGTGCTCTCGAACTCGGGCCTTGCGAAGGTGCTCGATTTCGGGCTCGCGCGGGGTGAAGCCGCCTCCGAGCCCGCCGGCGACTTGAGCGAGTCGCCCACGATGACGCTGGCCGCCGGTGCGACAACCCCGGGAATGATCGTGGGGACGGTCGCATACATGAGCCCTGAGCAGGCGCGCGGCATGCCCGTGGATCGTCGGAGTGACATCTGGTCGTTCGGATGCGTGCTCTTCGAGTGCCTCGCCGGGCGCGCGACTTTTGCGGGAGAGACGGCATCGGACCTGATCGCCGACGTGCTGAGGCGCGAGCCGGACTGGTCGGCCCTGCCGACCCAGACACCGCCGCGCCTGATCGGCACGGTGCCGCTCGCGCAATCGCGGCTCACGGTGAGGCAGGCAGGGGAGCGGTGGCTGGAGACGTACGTCCGGACGCAACGGAACCCGAAGGGGCAGAAGCTGACGGCCCATCGGTTCCGCAAGTACCTGGCGCCGTACTTCGGGCACATGCTCCTCGAGCGGGTCACGGGCGAGGATGTGCGGGCGTTCCGGCTCAAGCTCGAGCGGAGCTCCGGACTCAGCGTCACGTCGATCTGGCACCTGCTCTCGGACGTGCGGTGCTTCCTGCGGTGGTGTGAGGATGCGGGGCTCGTGGATCGCTGCCCGTTCCCGAGGCGGGTCATGCCGAGGCTGCAGGAGCGGCCTCCTGACCGGCTAACGGACGAAGAGGCAGACCTTCTGCGAGCACTGCCGGAGCCACACGGCTTCGTGTGCCGGCTCGCGCTGGCCACGGGGCTCCGGTGGGGCGAGTTGACCAGGGCACAGGCTTCGGATGTGGGGCCGGGCTTCCTGCTCGTGCATCACACGAAGTCTCGCCGGGTGCGGCGCGTTCCGCTGACGCCGGAGGTGCTGGGCGAGGTCCGGATGCGCGTGGGACGGTTGGTGGGGTTCGCTGAAGGTTCGCCGGGCTCGTTTGCGAAGGCGATCCGGAAGGCAACCGGAATCGAGCGGTTCCACGTGCACCAGACGCGGCACACCTTTGCGTGTCAGTGGTTGGAGCGTGGCGGCAGTCTAGCCACGCTGCAGCAGATCCTCGGGCATGCGTCGGTCGTGACGACGCAGCGCTACGCGAGGATCTCGGATGAGATGGTGATGCGGGAGGCGGAGAGGATTGGGCGCCACGGAAGGGAGGCCTGCTGATGCACACAGTTCTGAGCGGGGACCTGCACGCGGGCGACACACACTTGTCGATCCACAAGATCGTTGAGCGGTGCCCGCAGATGTTTCAAGGGTGCAGCATCCTACTTGTAACGCTGGACAGCAGTCGGGAGCTCGATGTGCCCATCGGGAAACTGCTTGGAAGGGAGCGTGCGCGACTGTCCGTAGAGTCAGTCGGAGAGGGCGTACTGTTTCCACCCAAGGCGGCGCAGTGGCTAATCGCGGCCAAAGGAGTGCTGGTTCACTTTGATGAGTTGTATGTGCTGCCGCCCGACTGGTCCATGAAGGACGTTGAGCCGATCCCATCGTTCTCGGTCGATCGATGCGCGTTTCGTGATGGAGTTCCGAATGAGTTCCAGGCGTTCTTCAAGAAGATTGGGGCGCTCAGGTACTTCGCGGATGGAACCGGCTACGCAACGAACTACTGCGTGAGCGACGGGCTGGATGCTGGTGACTTGGAGCGCGCAGAGAGTGCGGGTGCTAACACCGAGACTGAGGCAGGACCGTAGCCAAAACCGTAGCCACCGACTCTCACGAAGTCGGTAACTCATTGTGGCCCCGTAGCTCAGATGGATAGAGCAGCGGTTTCCTAAACCGCGTGTCGCGTGTTCGACTCACGCCGGGGCCACCATCTCCCGGGTGCCCGCTCGGCCTCGTGTCCTGCGGCCAGCCCCCGACGGGCGCGAAACGAGGAGGGTCGCGATCGGGGCCGCACCGCTTTTGGGTTGGCCGGAACCGGGCACCTGACGTCTAATTGTCTTTGGCCCGGGACGGCGACGAGGATCGCGCGAAGTCGGCGACGCCAGAGCAGGCTACGCCGCGCAGGATCCCCGCCGTGAGCCGGCCACCTGGAGGTGTCGCCATGAGATCTCTTGCCACGCCTCGCACGATGGCGATTCTGCCGATCCTCGTATTGGCCACGGTCGTGGGGGCCTGCGTCGCTCGCGCGCAGGTGAATCCCGCGTGGGACCACTACCGTTTCTATGAGGCCTTCCCAACCCGCGGAAGCTCGCTCATCGGCCCACCCGTCGGACTGACGGATCAGTTCGGAGCCTGGCAATACGGCTACAGCCTGTTTGCTGCCTTCCTCGCTCCCAGCGAGAAGGTGCACGGGGCGAGCAGCTTCCCGATCAACGACCCGGACCTGCACTACACCTTCTGGGTTCTCGGCATTGAAACGTTCGCGATGCTTGGAGTGCAGTTTTCGAACCAGTTCGGTCCTCAAACGGTCGACCTGAGCGGGAACAGCGTGCACCTGGTCAATCCGGCACTGAAGAATGGCGCGCCGGGCGCACTCATCCCGGTGGCGAATCACTACAAGTGCTACAACTGCACGGGCGATCCCGTGAACGTTACGGTGACACTCAAGGATCAGTTCTTCGAGCGCACGGTGCTGGTGATGAGCCCCCAGATCTTTTGCAACCCGGCCATCAAGACGGACAGCGACGGAACGTCATATCAGATCATCGATCCGGCGCAGTACTATGTCGCCTACTCTGTCGATCCAATGTTCGTCGAGGGCCTCACGGTACTGGTCACAGACCAGTACCTGAGCGACGTGGAGCTGGCGCTTTATGATGATCCGCTCCTGTGGGTACCGAGCACAATGGGTGCCCCCACCGGTGGCCGCTCCAGCACCTGGGGCCGGCTCAAGACTCTCTATCGGTGACCTCGAAGGGGCTGGCCGCGAACCGCTGTTCCGCGTGTCGCGTGTTCGACTCACGCGGACACTCCCTCGTGTAGCAACAGTCCGGGAACGCCCGCCGCTGGCCGGCCCGCTCCCGGACCGCCGACCGGCCCCGCGAAGCCCCTGCCTTGCCCGGCGTCCCCGGCCCGGCCGCTGGGCCGGCCGGCGCCACGCCAGAAGAACGGCAAGGCTTTCCCGACACCGGGCATGGTGCCGAACGCCGCCTGCCGCATCAGAAGACGGCATACGCCTGGTCGCGACCGGGCTCGCGAGCCCTCCACTGCTGCAACTGCTCTATCGTCCCATTCCGCACGGCGGACGGGACCTCCACCCGTTTCGGAAGGAGCCGTCATGATCCGCACCGGCAGGGCCTGGCCGATCCTCCTGGCCCTCGCAGCGCTCCCGGCACCGGCGTCCGCCGACTGGACCCGCGTGCTGGAAGTCCCCGCAGTCACCCTCTACTCGGTCTGGGCGAACGGGGACACGATCGCGGCCGGCAGCGACAGCACGGTGTTCGTCAGCATCGATGCCGGCGCCACGTGGAAGGGCTCGGCCACGGTGACTTCCGGCGGCCTGGAGGTCGAGCGGGTGAGGGTCTTTCACGGCCGCCTGTTCGCGGGCACGCGCAGGGCCGGGGTATTCGTGAGCGACGATCTGGGAGACACCTGGTCTGGTTACAACCAGGGGCTGGTCGGGGGCTTCGCCGATTCGCAGCTGGACATTATCGACATGCTGATCCGCGGCGACAGCATGTTCGTAGCGACCGAGGGTTCGGGCGCATGGGTGCGAAACCTGACCTCCGGAACCTGGCATCTGTTCGGCAACGTGTTCGGGCCCGCCCAGGCCACGAACATGACGTTGATCGCCGCAGGCGGGTCACGGCTGTTCGCCGCAGGCGGCTTCAACGGAACCGTGTTCTACCGCGACCCGGGCGATCCGGACTGGACGCAGTCGCTCCTGTTCAACGATCAGCTGGCTCCTGGCCTGACGGCGCTGAGTGCCCTGTGGACGGGCACGCGCTGGGTGGTGGGCTCGAACATCGGCGTGTTCTACAGCGATCTGGGACAGTCCCCGTGGACCTTCTCGGACCCGGGCGTGGGCGGTCCGCTGTTCACGGTTCCCATGGCCCAGGTCGGCGGCGACCTGATCGCCAACTTCCGTGGATTCACGTCCACGATCTCGGCGAGCCACGACGACGGCGTGACCTGGCAGACCATTGAGACCCTGCCGGTCCCGGTCACGGGGCTGGCGGTGCTCGGCAACACGCTCTACGCCTCGCGTACCGATGGACTCTGGCGCCGCCCCGTGGCGGATCTCGTCTCGGTTCCCGCACCGGGCGCGCCGGCGCGCCTGTCTTTCGGCATCCAGGGAGCGCAGCCCGTCGGGGATCACGTCCGCTTCGCCTTCGAACTACCCGAGGCGGGCCCGATCGCGATCGAGGTGTTCGACGTCGCGGGCCGCAGGGCGGGGGAGCCGCTCCGCGACACCCGGCCGGGCGGCGCGGGCGTCGTCGAATGGGACGCGAACCGTCTGGCCGCGGGCGTCTACTTCGCGCGGCTGACGGCGTTCGGAAGACACGCGATCGTGCGGATGGTGCGCACGAGGGGGCAGTGAACCTCCACCGCGCGCGACTCCGGCCGGCCTGATCCGGGCGGAGCCGTCTTCCTCGGCGGTCGAGTTGTCGCAGATCTGGTCGTCCTCGAAACACAGCCGGCCGCCTGAGCCATTCCAGAGGGAGGCCCTGAACTCCATCGGTGGGAGGGGCGGCCTGCTTGGGGCCGCGGAACGACCCGGGCCGTCCTACTTCAGCACGAGGATCCGGTCCGACAGGCTTCGTCCGTCCGCCTCGAGGCGGGCGAAGCAGACGCCGGCCGGAACGGGCCGGCCCGAGGCGTCGCATCCGTCCCACGCGATGCGGTGACGCGCGGCGCTGAACCAGCCCTCGGCAAGCGTGCGGAGCAGGCGGCCCGAGACGTCGTAGATCCGCAGCCGCACGAACCCGGCGTGAGCCAGATCGAACGAGACGGTCGTTCTGGTCCGGAAGGGACTCGGCGCGGCCGGCAGCAGGCGGGTGGCGGCCGGAACCACTTCACTCTCGTCCGTTCCGGTATTCCCGCAGCCCACGTTGCGCGCGCCGATCCGCACGCCGCATGGACTGTTGGCGGCCGTGCAGGGCGAGTCGGCATCGAGCGCGTAGTCGCCGTCGGTCGTGGGAGCCGCGCTGCACAGCTCAGGCGCACAGAACTGCGGACTCGTCGTGACGTGCCCGCCCGCATAGCCAATCGATCCGTTCGAGACCACGTTCGCCGGGTCGATCGCCGAGCACGTGAACACGATGCCGCTCGCGGGATTGGAGGTGACGAGCTCCAGATCGTCCGCTCCGCCGCCGCAGTTGCCCTCGACGATCGTGTGGCCGACGGGCATCTGGTCGGCGCCGCCCAGGCTGTTGCCGACGAACAGACCGCCCCCGGTTTCGCCGGAGCTGTTGCGGGCAATGGTGCAGCTGTCGAAACTCGCGGTGACGCCCGATCCGATGGCCACCCACGCGCCGCCCCCGTCGAAGGTGGCGAGATTGCCGGCGACGAGGCTGTTGCGAATGCTCGGCGCGGCCTGCGCCTGAACGGACAGCCCTCCGCCGTAGAATGCCCGGTTGCCGGCGATCCAGGCGCCCTCGACCTGGGCCGCCCCCTGCGAGATGAGCATGCCGCCGCCCTCGCCGGTGGTGGCGACGTTCTGGGTGAGCTCGCAGTTCTGCCAGACCGGCGCCCCGCTCACCACCCAGGCGCCGCCCCCCGAGCCGGAGGTCTGGTTCGCCTCGATGCTGCACGCCACGAACGTCGCGTTCCCGCCGTCCACGCACACGCCCGCGCCGTCGCTGTACGCGTTGTTGAATCCCACGATGCACTGGGTCCACGTCGGCGTCCCGGCGGAGGTCGTCATCATCACCTCCGCCGCGCGATCGCGGTATTGCTCAACGCAGCGCACAGCGTGAACGACGGCGCGCCGCCGCTCACCAGCATGCCGCCGCCGTCGACGTTCGCCGAGTTCCCGTCGATGCCGCAGGTGTCGGCGGCGGGCGTGCCGCCCAGCACGGCGAGCCCCCCGCCGCTGGCGCTGCTGGAATTGGACGACAGCTGGCAGCGGGTGAACGTCGCGCCGCCGCCGGCGACCGCGATGCCGCCGCCTTCGAGGCCGCTGGTGTTGTAGCTGACCGTGCAGTCGACGAACTGCGGATCGCCGCCGTCGACGTAGATCCCGCCGCCCTCGACCGGCGTATCGTTGAAGCCGATGCGGCAGTCGAGGAACAGGGGATTCCCGTTCACGTACACGCCGCCGCCGCGCCCGGTCGTCGTGCTGCTCTCGGCGACGCAGTCGACGAACGTCGGCGAGGCGTTCTCGACGCGGATCGCGCCGCCATCGGTTCCAGACGGTTCTCCGTGGACAAAGCGGAGGCCGCATACGACGGCACCCGGCCCCTCGCCGTTTTCGAAGACGATGCCGCGGCCGGAGTTCTCGCAGTCCACCGTCGTCGCGTCCGAACCGCCTTCTCCGATCAGCACGATCTGCTTGCCGCCGAAGTCGATGTCGCGGTTCCCGGCGCCCTGGTAGACACCCGGCGCCACCATGACCGTGTCACCGGATGGGGCGGCGGTAACGGCGGTCTGGATGTTCGGGTACGACGGGCTCGGCACGTGCAGCACGGTGGCACGATGGCTGATCCCGACCCGGAGATTGTCGAACAGGGGATAGGGCGTGTCCGCGTACGGCTGCGAGAAGTAGCTGCCGACGCGCAGATAGAAACGGACCGAGTCCGAGCCGGCCGGAATCAGGTCGTCCCACGTGCTGTCGGTCGCAAACATCCGACTTCGACCGCACTGCGGAAACACATAGTTGTAGGGATGGCCGCCCACCGGCGACCAGTGATCCGCCCCGTCGATCGAACACGTGTCCGGAAAGTAGCTCCAGAGCACGTTCCACCCGATGGAAGGCATCATCTGTTCGGCGTCGACATCGCACTCGACGAAGACGTTCAATCGCTCGGAGGTGGCGGGGAGCGGCACGGCGTTCGACGCCAGCACGTCGACTCTGCCGAACGGATGTCGCATGAGGTCGTCGTGGAACTCGACCACGTTTCCCGACAGCGCTGCGCACGTCGGCGCGGGCCCGTAGGCCAGGATGTCGTTGAGCCCGACCACACTGGTGTCCGGAGCCGGTGACACGGTGAAACCCTGTATGCCCGATTCGAAATCATAGGGCGGCGGGATCGGCCCGGCGAGGCCGGGGCCCTGGACGTCGACGTCGTCCAGGCCGAAGGGGCCGAGCGCCGTATCGTACTGGCCGTCCTCGTCCGAGATGCTCCCGTCCGAAACGAAGATGAAGAGGACCTTGAAGGCATCCGCGGTCTGAATGGTCGTCGGATAGCTCAAATGGACGGGGACCGCCGGCGAGCCCGCCTGCCCGTTGAGCGCGCCGAGTACCGAGCGCGTGCCACCCTGCTCGATGGCGACGAACACGCTGTCGTAGCCCGGCTCCATGTCGTAGAAACAATCGAAGTCGACGCTGATGTCCGTTCCGGCCGGGACCGTGAGGGGAGGAGAGCGCAGTTCCAGATACCAGTTGTTCCCGTAGCCGAGCCCTTCGACGTAATAGTGCGTACACGCCTCGTCCACGAAATAGCCGAGCCACAGGCTTGCGGTCCCGGCGATGAGCGGCGGCGTCGGCGGGTTGGAGTGATCCGCCCAGCTCAGCGCGTCGATGCGACGCCAGGGGAGGGGCGGCTCGAAGGTGAGAGGGATCCTGCATCCCTCGAACGGATCGGCCGCACCGTGGTCGAAGGTCCAGGTGTCGCCTTCGACGGCTGCACCGGTGACGGGATCGTAGAAGCCATGGAAGTGGAGGCTGCTGGAACCGGTCGCACTCGTGCCCGTCGCGGCCACAGGGGGAGCGGCCCGAAGTGTTGCGCGGCCGGGCGTACCTGAGCGTCGCACGCGAGGAACGGGTTTCGATGCGGCCCCGTTGGTCTGCGCGTCGAGCGAGCCCGACGATCCAAGGGTGAGAACCGCCAGACCAAGAGGCAGGAGTGAGGACGACCACCTCAATACACAGGTCCTTCCTTCTTGGTTGGATCAGAGCCAAGCGTAGCGTGGCCCCATCGGGCCGTCAACGATGAACGGCTCTGTTCCCTTCGGCGGTCCCTCTGCGCGCGTCGTTTTCCCTGGCGCTACGCCCGGCCTGCCACCAGCAGCCCCTTGATCTGCTCCGCCGACGGCACATGACCGGTCAGCCGCACTTCGCCGTCGACGACCAGTGCCGGAGTCGACATCACCCCATAGCCCATGATGGCCTGGATGTCGGTGACCTTGGTGATCTCGAACTCGAGGCCTAGTTCCCGGGCGGCCTGCTCGGCGTGCTGCTGGAGCAGGTGGCACTTCTGACAGCCGGAGCCGAGGACTTCGATGCGGGTCATGGCAGGATCTCCTTCATGCGACCATTCGCGACCGGGCGCGCACGCCCTTCAGATGAGCCAGTTGAACAGGCCGCCGACCAGCATGATGCCGGCGGCGACGATGCCGATGAACGCCCCGATCAGACGCGGACGCAGCACCTTCCTGAGGATGACCGTCTCGGGCAGCGAGAGGGCGATCACCGACATCATGAACGCGAGCACGGTGCCGAGCGCGGCGCCCTTCTCGAGCAGCGCGTGCACCACCGGGATGATGCCGGCCGCATTCGAATACATGGGCACGCCGATCACCACGGCGAGCGGCACCGACCACCACGCGCCCTTGCCCATGATCGCGGCCATGAAGTGCTCGGGCACCCAGCCGTGGATGGCGGCGCCCACCGCGATGCCGGCGAGCAGGTACGGCCAGACCTTGCCGACGATGTCGCGCACCGCATCCAGACCGGCGCGCAGCCGGCCGTTCCAGGTGAGCGACGTCGAAGGCGCGCCCGCCGCGCCGCCGGGAACCTCGTAGACCCACGGCTCGACGTGCCCTTCGAGTTTGAGTCGCCCAATCACCCAGCCCGCGGCGATGGCGATCAGCAGCCCGGTGCCCAGGTAGAGCGCCGCGACCTTCCAGCCGAACAGCGCGAACAGCAGCGCCAGTGCGACCTCGTTCACCATCGGTGCCGCGATCAGGAACGAGAACGTCACGCCGAGCGGAACCCCCGCGGTGAGGAAGCCGATGAACAGCGGCACGGCCGAGCACGAGCAGAACGGCGTCACGATGCCGAGGCCTGCGGCGAACACGTTGCCGACGGCCTCGGCCCGGCCGGCGAGAATCGCGCGGGTGCGCTCGGGCGTGAAGAACGAACGCACCACGCCCACGCCGAACACCACCAGCGTGAGGAGCAGCGTCACCTTCGGCGCGTCGTAGGCGAAGAACTCGACAGCGGCGCCGAGATGCGACTCCGGGCCGAGGCCGAGCAGGCCGTAGGCGAACCAGCGCGAAAACGCAGGGAGCAGCGCATAGAGACCGACCCACGCGGCGAGCGCCGCGGCGAGCCACGCGCCCGGTCGGCGCGAGGGGAGCGGCACCTGCGGTCTGCCGGGAGCGTTCACGACCCGCAGCGCGTCGCCGGCCGCGGGGCGATTCGGTGCGGTGCTCATCCCTGCGCTCCCTGCGTGCGGGCTTCGGCGGGCAGGCCCGGGAACCAGTGCCGCGTCCGGTTGCAGAACGCGCACACCGAGAGCATCACGGGGACCTCGACCAGCACCCCGACGACGGTCGCGAGCGCGGCGCCGGAGCCCGGCCCGAACAGCGTGATCGCGACGGCCACCGCGAGCTCGAAGAAGTTGCTGGCGCCGATCAGCGCGCCCGGCGCGGCGACCTGGTGCGGGACCCGGAACCAGCGCATGAGCCCGTAGGCGAGGGCCGAGTTGAAGTAGACCTGGATCAGGATCGGCACGGCAATGAGCAGCACGTGGAACCATCGTCCGGTGATGTTGTCCGCCTGGAACGCGAAGATCAGCACCAGCGTCGCGAGCAGCGCGAGCGTGGTGATCGGGTGGAAGAAGGGCAGGAAGCGGCGCTCGAACCAGTCCCGTCCCTTCGCGCGCAACAGCACGATCGCGGCTCACGCTGCCGAGGGCCAGCGGGATCACGATGAACGCCACCACGCTGTAGAGCAGCACCTGGAACGGCACGGTGAGCGCGCTGGCCCCGGCCACCAGCAGCGAGACGATCGGCGCGAACAGCACGAGCATGATCAGATCGTTCAGCGAGACCTGCACCAGCGTGTAGGCCGGGTCGCCGTCGGTCAGGTACGACCACACGAACACCATCGCCGTGCACGGCGCCGCGGCCAGGATGATCGTGCCGGCCACGTACTGGTCGGCGAGCGCGGGGCCGATCCACGGCAGGAACAGGTGCTTGAAGAACAGCCAGGCGATCAGCGCCATCGAGAACGGCTTCACCAGCCAGTTCACGAACAGCGTCACCAGGATCCCGCCCGGGCGGCGGCGCACGCCGAGCATGCTCGAGAAGTCGATCTTGAGCATCATCGGGTAGATCATCAGCCAGATCAGCACCGCGATCGGCAGGTTGATCTGGCTGTGCTGCGCCGAACTCGAGCCCGCGCAGCGCGCCGGTCGAGCCGCGGCAGCAGCTTGCCGATCAGCACGCCGGCGACCATGCACAGCGCGACCCACAGCGTCAGGTAGCGCTCGAACGCGCTCGAGCCGCTTCGGGGCAGGAGGCGTTCAGCCACGGCGCGCCGTTCGCGCCGGACGGTGGCGGGCCGAGCGGGCGGGCATGACGAGCTTCGACGGCGGCAGCGCGCACAGCTCGGTCAGCGGAATGGCGCGGATCGCGTGCAGTCGCCTGCGGTCGGCGAGCACCGCGGGATCGCGGTCGAGGTCGCCGGCGAGCAGGGCGAGCACCGGTCCGGCGTGCGGGTTGTGCGATTCGCGCGAGAGGGCGTACTCGATCCACTTGCCGTCGCGCCGGTCCTCGACCAGCCCGGCATTCTTGAGGATCGCCAGGTGCTTGGACACGGTGGAGGGGGCGAGGCCGAGCACCGCCTGCACCTGGCAGACGCACAGCCCGCCGCCCTCGAGCAGCTTGAGGATGCGGGTCCGGGTCGGATCGCCGACCGCCTTCATGGCCAGCTCGAAGTCGCGCATGCGGAGACCTCCGTTGGTTATTTCGTCACATGGCGAAGTGTAGTAAGGAGAAGCGGGGTCCGTCAAGGCCAGCAGGTCCCCCTGGTGCCCCGGCCTCGCCCGCCTGGCCACCTCTTTCCATGTCCGGTTCGGTCCCTCGATTGCGTTCCTTGAGGTGGCTCGTCCTCATGGACCGGGCGCAGCGCCGAATGGAGCCGGCACCGCCCTCCGTCCGTCACCCCTCAGGAGGAAGGCGTCATGGTGAAGCCCGGTGCATATCTCGCAATGGTTTGCGCTGCCGTCGCAGCGTCGATCGCAGGTCTCGGCGAAGGTGAGGCAGGAGCGGAGGCCCTCGCGCTCATCGAGCGGCAGGGGGACCCTGCGGTCGAGATGCAGATCCGCCGCGACCTCCAGGGGGAGGACCTGCGCGGCAAGGACGGGCCCCTCGCCGGGGTGGGCGGAGACCTGGCCCGGCTGTTCCGCGAGCACGAGGCCTTCCGCCGCGCCGGAACGGCCGGTGCGTTCCGGCCGAGCCATGCGGGGCTCCCGGTGCGGGGGGACTTCGTGCTCATCGATGCGGCCTCCAACGATCCGCAGCGCCTGCGTGCGGACCTCGAGGCGTTGGGGCTCGAGCACGGCGCCACTTTCCGGCGCATGGTGTCGGGCCTGCTGCCGATCGCGTCCATCCCCGATGCGGCGGCGCTGGCCTCGCTGCGGTTCGCGCGGGCTGCGACGTCGGTGACCCACGCCGGAACCGTGACGAGCCAGGGCGACTCGGTCATGGGAACGAACGGATTCCGGACCATGGAAGGGGCGGACGGCACCGGGATCACGGTCGGCGTGCTCTCCGACAGCTACAACTGCTACACGACGGCGTCGGACGACGTCCTTTCGGGGGATCTGCCCGGCGTGGGGAACCCCGAAGGGCACACGACGCCGGTCGAGGTACTCGACGACGGGGCCTGTGGTGGCGACGAAGGCCGTGCCCTCATGCAGATCGTCCATGACGTGGCGCCGGGCGCAGCGCTTTCGTTCCACACCTCGAACCTCGGACAGGCCAGCTTCGCGCTCGGCATCGAGGAGCTGGCGGGCTGCCCGCCGGGCTCGGAGTCGGGCTGCATCAGTGCCGCGGCTGCCGCCGACGTCATCGTCGACGACGTCAGCTACTTCGCGGCGCCGTTCTTTCAGGATGGCATCGCCGCGCAGGCGGTCGATGTCGTGGTCGGGTCGGGCGTGGCCTACTTTTCGTCCGCTGCCAACTCGGGGCACGACTCCTACGAGTCGCCGTTCGTGGACAGCGGCATGACGCTCGACATCGGCTCGGGCCCGCAGCGCGCGCACGATTTCGATCCGGGGGCGGGCGTGGACATCTTCCAGAGCGTCACCATTCCGAAATACGCGCTCGTGTGGCTGGTGCTCCAGTGGGACCAGCCGTTCTTCAGCGTGGGCGGGGGCGCCGGGTCCCAGAGCGACTTCGACATCGTGATCATGGACGATCCGCCGGTGAACGTGCTGGCCTCATCGACCGACGCCAACGTCGGCGGCGATCCGGTCGAGGTGATCCAGTACGTTCACGCCATGACCAATACGACTTTCAACCTCGCCATCCTCGAGCACGATCCCGGCCAGACGCAGCCGGATCCGGGCCTGATCAAATGGATCGCGTTCAGCGGGGTCACGGCCAACGACTTTCCGACCTACAGCTCAACGACCTACGGGCACGCCAACTGCGAGGGTGCCGAAGCCGTGGGCGCCGCGTTCTTCGCCGAGACGCCGGCCTTCGGAACCAATCCGCCGCTGATCGAGCCGTTCTCGTCGGCCGGCGGCACGCCGATCCTGTTCGACACGCTCGGCGTCGCGCTCACCACGCAGATCGTGCGCGAGAAGCCCGAGATCGTCGCGCCCGACAAGACCAACACGACGTTCTTCGGCTACGACCTGCCGGAGGATCCGGACTCGTATCCGAACTTCTCGGGCACTTCCGCCTCGGCGCCGCACGCGGCTGCGTACGGGGCGCTGCTGCGACAGCTCGATCCGTCCATGACACCCGGAGAGGTGTACCAGCACATGGAATCCACGGCGATCGACATGGATGATCCGTACACGGCCGGCTTCGACGTCGGCTTCGACTTCGCAACGGGCTACGGGCTGATTCAGGCGGTGGCGCCGAACGTCGCCGTGCTGCCCTGGCCGCATTCCGCCCCGTTCACCGCATGGAGCGCCCCGAACCCGTTCGGCCCTGCGGCGACGATCCATTTCACCCTGCCGCTGGCGGCGGACACCCGCGTGGAGGTCTTCGATACGAACGGCCGCCGGGTGCGGACGCTGGTGGACGCATTCCTGCCCGCCGGCGCCCGCGAGGTCGTGTGGCGCGGGCGCGACGCGGCGGGGAGACCCGTCGCGAGCGGAGTCTACTTCGTGAGGATCGAAGCGGGTGGCCGGGTCGTGACGCGTCGGACCGTGCACATGCGTTGAGGGCCGCGTTCGCGTCGCGAGGCGTCGCACACGAGGTCCGCAGAGGAGACCCTGCCGGTTCCGGTCACGGGCCTCGCGGTGATCGGCAACATGCTCTGCGCATCACGGACCGACGGGCTGTGGCGGCGCCCGATCGCGGACCTCGTCTCGGCTCGTTCGATCGGCGCGCCTCCGCTCCTGACGTTCGTCGTCCTTGGCCCGCAGCCGGTCGGCGACGATGTCCGCCTGGCGTTCGAGCTGTCCGAGGCGGGGCCGATCGACATCGAGGTGTTCGGTGTCACGGGGCGCCGGGCCGGAGAGTCGATCCACGAGACGCGCCCGGCCGGCCGTGGGGAAGTCCATTGGCGCGCGGCACGACTGGCGGCGGGGGTCCACTTTGCGCACCTGACGGCTTCCGGCGCGCACGCGCTCGTGCGCATGGTCCACACCGCGGGGCATGGATCCCATTCGGCCCGGCCGGCCGCTCCTCTGCTGCGCCGACCCCCGGGATGACCCCGTCGAGGATCTGAGCCGCGGTCCCGGGCCTTACCCGCAACCCCGGGAGGGGCGACACGATAGAATGCGCCGGGTTGCGAATCGGCTGCATGGCGCGTATGAAGGAGAGCGTCGTCATCTCCCTGGGCCGCGGAGGACCTCCATGCAACCACCCGAACGGCACCGCGCCTTCGCGGTCCTGACCGCCTGCACCTTGCTCCTCACGGCCGGCATCGCCGCACCTGTGCGCGACGCCCGCGCCGGAACCTGCAGCTGGGAGTACGATCCCGTGATCGGCATGCCCGGCCTCGCCTCGCAGAGCGGCGGCTCGGCCGCGCGCGACTTCGCGGAGCTCGACGGCGACCTCGTGGCCGGCGGCTCGTTCGCGAGCGCGGGCGGCGTATCGGCGCTCGACGCGGCGCGCTGGGACGGCAGCAGCTGGTCGGCGATGGGGAGCGGGTTCAGCAGCACCGTGTATTCGCTGAGCACGTTCCAGGGCTCGCTCTACGCGTTCGGGCAGTTCCAGTACGCGTGGCCCAACATCGCGTGGCGCGCGGCGCGCTGGGACGGCGCGGCGTGGCAGCCGCTCGGCGCGGATCTGGGACTGCAGCGCCCGAGCGACATCCAGAACGGCTACGCCTACGACTCGATCGTGCGCGGCGACTCGCTGATCGTCGGCGGCACGTTCACGCGCGCGGGCGATCAGGCGGTCGGGCTCGTGGCGGCGTGGGACGGTTCTTCGTGGGCGGCGCTCGGCGCCGGCTTCGACACGCTGGCGAGCGTGCCCGGCACCTGTCAGTGGGCGCTCACGCCCTCGATCTTCACGCTCACCGATTACCAGGGCGACCTCTACGCCGGCGGTTCGTTCGAGCTCAACGCCGCGGGCGACACGACGCGCTGCATCGCGCGCTGGGACGGCCAGGACTGGCTGCCGGTCGGCGGCGGGGTGGACGGCGGCCACGGTACGGGCACCGCCGATTGCGCGCCGCCGTGGGTGTACGCGATGACGGTATGGAACGGTGACCTGATCGTGGGCGGCAGCTTCGAGTCGGCGGGGGGCGCACCGGCGTGGCGCGTGGCGCGCTGGGACGGATCGACCTGGCACGAGATGGGCACCGCGTGGAACACCGGGCGCGGCGGCGCGGTGTGGGCGCTCGCGGTGACGCAGGACAACGAGCTGATCGCGGGCGGCTGGCTGCAGCAGCCGGGCACCAGCTTCAACAAGTGGCAGGTGGCCCGCTGGAACGGAACGGACTGGGAGCAGCTCGGACCGAATCTGACCTGGGTCAGCACGCCTTCGGTCTACACGCTCTACCCGCGGGGAGCAGACCTGCTGGTCGGCGGCGGCTTCACGGGTGATGCCGATGGCGACACGATGAACTACATCACCACCCTGCGCTGCAACTCGACGGCGTCGGTGGCCGGCCCCGCCGGGCCGGACCACCCCGGTCTGCGCGCAACCGGGCCGAACCCGTTCTTCGCTGCGACCACGATCGCCTACGACCTCACGCGGGACGCCGATGACGTGAGGCTCGATGTGCTCGACCTGGCCGGGCGCCACGTGCGGGCGCTCCATCGCGGCGCGGCGGGCGCGGGCGACCACGCCATCGTCTGGAACGGGCGCGACGATGACGGCTTGCGCGTGCCACCGGGGGTGTATTTCGCCAGGCTTGCGTCCCGGGGCGACGTGCGGCAGTTGCGGCTCGTGCTGCTGCGCTGAACGCGGAGCCTGCACTCGCCCGGCGCGGAGCGGGACTTCGCGAGATCCTCTGAGCCGCACGGCGGCCGCATCGCCGCAAATCCGCGGGCCGACCTAGCCCTGGTGCTTCTTCAGATACGACTGGATGTGCTCCAGCGAGAACTTGTTCAGGCCGACGATGTGCGCCTGGGCCCGATAGAGCGATGGCAGCATGTTGCGCGCGTCGTCCTTGGTGTCGCACTCGACGATGATCCACGCGCGGTGGTCGCCATCCAGGCAACCGAAGTCCGCGTTCGTCAGGTAGTGGGAGCCGGTCTGGAGCAGGACCTCGACCGCTCTGGCGCAGGCGACCTGGTCGGCTTCGTGCGGAACCTCGACGAGAAACCTCGGCATGCAATCCTCCGGAGAAGTAGTACGAACCTGCCGCGATTAGAGCACGCGGGCCCGGGATTGCAAAAGCAGTTGGCCGTGCGTGCCTGCTAGCCGGCGGCGTGCCGCTACAGGACCGTCATTCCCGCGAGGATCGCGTGGCCGATCTCCGGCTTCTCGACGTCGCTGTGGCCGCCGATCACCCCCGGCTTCCCGCGCTTGCCGTCGCCGTTCAGGTTGAAGATCCGGCCCGCCGTGAAGGGATAGGCGTGGCTCACGATCTCCAGCTTCAGGTCCTCGGCATTCGACCTCAGTGCGCCGTTGCGGCCCATGCCGCCGTAGGGACTCTTCGCATCGCCGATGCCGGCGGCGGTCACCCCGGACAGCCGTGAGGCGATTGCGTAGGCCATGCCCACGGCCTTGTCGTTCCTGGAGTGGGTGACGAGGATCGGGCCCTTGACCTGTGCGAGCTTCACGATGGGATGAAAGAATCCGGGCTGTTCACCGGGCACCTTGACGTCGTGGTCGGCGGCGAGTCCATAGTGCGAGTACGCCGCCTGCAGCAGATGCAGCGACGCCACCTCGAGCACGTGCGTCGCGGGATCGCCCATCACCGCCGCCGTCACGAGGCGGCCGCCGAAACTATGGCCGATCAGGTGCAACCGGATCCCCGGCACGCGCTGGCCCAGCTCGCGCAGGGCCTCGTTCACCGGGCCCCCACCGACGCGCCCTGAACGCTCCTTCATCGTGTAGTAGGTGGCGATGTCGAGCGTGTCCTTGAGCTTCGCCGTGATCCCCTTCAACAGGCCTCGCAGGAACAGCGCGCTTCCCTGATCCTCTTCGACCTCATCCACATCGACGGCGGCCGCTCCGCCTTCATCGGGATCCGGTGCACGGTCGGAGATCCGACCGCTCGGCCGGTCTATCTCTGCGAAGAACTCTGCCGGCTTCATCGAATCGAACAGGCCTGCGGCGTCGACGTCGCCCTGCGTCTGAGTGCCCGTCAGTTTGCGCAGCGTCTCGAGGAATTGTTTCCCGGCGGCGGGGTCGTTCTCCATCTTCCGGCCCGCTTCACGCAAAGCGGCGATGTCGGCGCGATGTTCGTCACCGAACAGCTCGGCGAAGTCGTCGACCATGGCGTCCACGGCCGAACCCACCGAAGCCTGCCCGCCTGGAATGTTTTCCGCTTCGGCCGATTTCTTCGAGGGCCAGTAGACCTCGATCACCCCGTACCGGCGTCCCGGGGGCACCTGCACCGCCCCGGGCTCGCCGGCCGGGCGGTTCATCTCGTCGCGAATCCGCTGCAGGACGCCCGTGTAGAGCCGCTGTGCATCGGGGATGTCGTTCCGCCAGCCATGCGAGATCACGATCATGTCGGTGATCCCTTCGCGCTTCGCGAACTCGACGGCGTCCTTCTTCTCGTTCGGCTCCTCGAACCGGATGTCCCGATTGACCGACAGGGGCCAGGCCTCGAATCCCGCAACGGTTCTCACGACGACCTCCTCTACACGGACTGGATGGCGCGCATGAGATCCACGACGCCGCGGCCCTGGAAGCTGGGCTCGCGATGCAGATCGGTGGCGCTCTCCATCATGATCTGCTTGACCTTCTCGGGCTCCGCGATGAACTCGCGGCGAATCGACAGGAACGCCGCGATCGCCCCGGACACGTGCGGCGCGGCCATGCTGGTCCCGCTCTGCTCGACGTAATAGTGCGTTTCGGCGCCGGCGGGGGCGTCTTCGCCCTCGGGGATCCGCTTGCCGGCGGCGCAGGACACGATCTTCTCTCCCGGCGCGATGAGGTCCGGCTTCGCTCTTCCGTCTCCGGTCGGCCCCTTCGACGAGAAGTAGGAGACCCCGTAGCGGTGCGGACTCTCGCGGTGCGTCGAGCCCACGGTGATCGCCATCTCGGCGTTGCCCGGATCGTTGATCGTGAGGTCGAGTCCGGCGCTGCGCACCTCGCGCTCGCGCGTTTCGACCCAGCCATAGCCCGTATTGCCCGCGGCGGTGACGACGACCACGCCCGAGCGCACGAGGCGGTTCACCTCGACGCACAACGGCGACTGCCCGCAGGCGAACCACTCCGGATCGAAGCCGTAGCCGACGCTCAGATTCACGCCCTGGATCAGGATCCGGCGCCCGTGCTGATTGATCGCCTGCACGTGCTCGAGCGCGGCGATCAGGCTGCTGGCGTTTCCTTTGCCGCGGTCGTCGAGCACGCGCAGACTGACGAGTCTGCACTCCGGGGCGATCCCCCGAATCGCGCGCGCACTGCGGAAGCGCTCCTCCACCTGCTTGCTGCCGGTGCGGACCTTCTGCACCTCGCGCGCCGCCACCTGCGGTCCCCTGCCCGCCGCGGCCCCGTACCATTCCGGCCGGTACTCGCCGGCGATGATGCCGGCGACGTGGGTGCCATGGCCGGCTCCGTCTTCGAGTGCTTTGCCGGTTTCGAGCGCCGATTCATCCGGCGGCGCGTCGTCCTCGAAGTCCGCCGCGCGGTCCATCAGATCGTCCATGGTGAAGTCGACGTGGGCGAGGGGTGCGTCGAGTTCGAGGTTGCGGTGATGCCGGAAGTGAACGTGGTTGCGGTCGATGCCGGAGTCGACGACGGCCCACACGATGTTCCGGCCGTTCGCCCCGTACGCGCGTTCGGCGGCATCGGACTTGACGGTCCGCACGGATTCGGTGAGTTGCTGCTCCACGGCGAAGTCCACCCAGACCTTGTGAATGCGAAAGAAGTCCTTGCGCGGCGCCCCGGCCGTCCGGTCGTTCCCGCTCGCCGCCTCTTCGAGCGCGCGCGCCTCCCGGCCGTCGCGCTCCAGCAGGTCCAGGATGTCAGTGCGCGCCACGCGCGCGAACACGTACTGGCGGCTGACCTGCGTCTTGGTCTTGAGGACGCCGCGCCCCGGCGTCTCTGCACCGGCGCGGGAGCGCGGTCTGCGGCCGCGGCCGCGGCGCTTCGCCTCGACGAGCAACGTGAGTTCGCGCCGCACCCAGCGCTTGGCGGCCTCGCGCCCGCCGTGGAAGTCGAGGTTGATGTCGATGATGACGTCGTGGAGCTGTGGGTTCGCTTCGCCGGACCGGTCCGCGGCCAGGGCCTCCAGAAGAGGAATGGCGATGATGCTGCGGTCGAGCATCTCGGGACGGAATCCGCGAACCATCGCCTCGTTTTCGCTGCGCTTCCCGGACCTGCGTGCTCGCCTCACGGGAGCCTCCTCGTCGATTCGACTCGGATGCGTCGCGCGCCGCCGGCAGGGGGCAGGGAAGCGTGAGGCTGCAGGAGTGGGGCCGGGGCCGGCCGCGGCGGCGCTTCGCCACAGTCTACTTACCTTCGCGAATCGACTATAGCGGACGGGTCTGAGCTGTGCTAGATATTCTCTCGTGATGCAGGTCGCCGATACCATTGCGGCGCGCCGCTCGTGCAAGGGAGAAGTTCGATGGTCGCCCCGGAGCACGCGGAATCTCGGAAGTCGGACACCGAGCCGGCACACGGTGCAACGCCCGCGCACCCCTCGCCGGTTCGTGCATGGACCGCTCCGTCCGTGCTGATGCCTTTCATCCAGGCTCTCCTCCTCGCGGGACTCGGTTTCTATTTCACCGACCGCGTGTCGAACGCCCTCGAGCAGAAGAAGCTCGATCTGGCCAACGTCACCGAGATGCAGAGCCTGGTCACGCAGCTGCAGGCGCCGGAAGGGGAGCTCGAGACGTACACCGGCGCCGCGGTCGCGCTCGCCGCGTTCGGCACCTACAGCATCATTCCGCTCATGCAGCTCGTGCAGGACGGGAACGAGAATCAGGCGGTCGCTGCGCAGACCGGGCTCCGGGTCGTGGCAATGGAGAAGCCGAAGGCGGTGCGCGCCGCGCTGATGCGGGCGCTCGACAACCGCACCGGATTCTATTCCTGGAAGCTGCACGCGTTCGCGTCGCGCACCCTGGGGGAAATGGGCGATCCGCACGCGCTGCGGACGCTGCTGACCTATCACGCCGCGCTCGGGCCGGTGCGCGCGCAGAGCATGCAGACCGCACTGGATCACCTGCGCCTGATGGTTCGCAATGATCCGCCGCCCGATCGTGCGCAGCTCGATCGTCTCCACGACGCTCTGCGGCTCGGCATCCGGATGCTGGGCGGCTCGGATACGCTGGAGGCCCGATGAGTCGGATCGCTCGGCGCTTCGCGCTGGTCTGCGCCGCGGGCATGGCCCTCGCACTCGGGGCCAATGCCGCCGCCGCGCAGCTGCCCGCCTGCTCGGGCACCGGCGGCGGCGGCACGAAGATCGTGCTCGACGGCTTCTCCGCCAGAAACGAAGCGGATGCCGGACGGACCGCGCGCGAGATGGCCGAGCGGATCCACAGGGCGATCCGGCTCGAGCTCGAGGGTCTGCGGAACACGATTCCGAACGCGGGGCTCAATCCCCTGGTGGAATGCGACCGGCGACTCCCGCGCCAGTCGAGCGATTTTCGCAGCAGCGTGATCTCCGAGCTCGCGGGGAACGGTGTGATCATCGAAGTGTGGGCGCTGGTCGACTCCGCGGTGTCGCTCTCGGGCAAATCCAGCCTCGAGGTCGAAATCGACTGGGCGATCTTCCCGCTGTGCACGTTTCCGGAGTTCGGTCAGCACCCGCAGGGGTTCTTCAGCACGCCGACGCGTTCCTTCGATTTCGGCGAGTCGTTCGACCTCGACGACCTGCTGGGCAATGAATCCCTGTTCCACGCTTACGCGCTGGTGGGGCTCGGCATCCATGCCGTCGACGAGAAGCGCTACGACACGGCCATCGCCTACTTGAACGGCGCCGCCTGCCGCCTCAAGGACAACGACCCCGGAGGCATCACCGCCTACGTCACGTCGATCGAATCGATGATCCGCGACCAGGCTGCCGCGGAGGGTGTGACGCTCACCACCGAAGCGCTCGATCTGACCGACCCGGTGAGCTGCCCATGACACGCGCGCTCGCCGGGATCCTGCTGCTGGCGCTGTGCGCGCCGCGCGCGGCCACGGCCGGCCGCCCCTTCGGGTCGTGCGAGACCCCGACGATCTTCCGTGGCGGCGCACTCAACGTGATCGTGCTGCCCTACGAATACGATCCCGGCGGGTTCCGCAATCCCGACGCGGCCAGAGTGGCGGCCGAGCTTCCGCTGTTGATTCAGTCGGCCACCCTCGCCGCCATCGTCAAGTACAGCGGCGTGGGGGCGACGGGCCTCGTCAATCGGTCTTCGGATGACGAGTGCCGGAGCGACGAGGTGCTCGGGAAGCTGGACCCGATGCTCGAGAACGGGCAGGCGCTCGTGCTGGTGTGGGGCGCGCTCTACGAGGACCTGGGCGGCCTGCGCATCCAGACGTACGTCCGCTTCTTCCGGAAGGGTACCCTCGAAGCGCTGCGATTCGACGTCGACTCGACCACGTTCGTGGCGCCGCTGACGGCGCAGACCGTGGTCTTCGCCAAACGTACGCTGTCACGCGAGGACCTCACCGGCGTCCACGAGGCCTTCGAGCGTGGACGCTACATGCGCGCCTCGCCGGACGACGAGGCGCCGGGCGTCGACATGTACCCGCAGGCAGGGCGAGACGGGTCGTTCGGCTACTCGGTGATCGATCTCGATCCGAGGCACGGGTGGGCGCATGTCGAATCGAGCGACGGCCGCCGCGGATACGTGCGGCTCGGCGGTGCGGTCGCCGGGCGTTCGTTCGAGGACTGGTTCCCGGAGATTCATTTCATCGAAGGCGCTTCCGGGTTCCTGCGGTACCGGCAGGTGGACGGGCCCTGGCCGCGGCTGCATGACGCGGCGGAGCGGGCGGCCATCAGGGCGCTCGACGCCTACGTGCGCCTCGACACCGTGCCCGGCGAGTCGATCCCGCGTGCCGTGGCCCGGCAGATGATGGCGGCGATGTCCCTCGAGGGCGCCGGGGGGCGTCCGGTCATCGAGGCAATCCAGCTGTTGCAGGCGGCGGCGGAATCGGCGCCCTACAGTGCGGAGGCGCTCCAGCTCGCTGTCTTCGCCAAGCTCAAGATGGACGTCGATCGCGACCGGGTCCCGCCGCGGCCCACGGAAATGGAAGCGTCACTCCATCGGGCGGCACGGCTCGCCCCGGACAACCCGACTGTGCTGCGGAATCTGCGCAACTACTACACGCTGGCGAGCGGCGCCGCCGCGGACTCGATCCCGGGGTGGAAGTCGATCGATCGCGAGACGGCCGAACGCTATAGGGACAGGGCCACGACGCTCGATCGCGTGCTGGTGAACCGCCCCGCGCCGGCCGACCACCTGGTCGATCTCAATTCGGCGACGCTCAAGCAAGTCCGAGCGCTGCCCGGGATCGACGGCAAGATGGCGACCCTCATCGTCCAGCGCCGCCCTTTCAGCGACCTCCACGACCCCGCGCTCGTTACGATCATCGGCAAGGCCCGCGTCGCTGCGCTGGAAACCAGGGCGTTCGTCTCCGGCGCGGGCGAGGGCTCGGAGATCAGGTAGCGAGCGCACAGGTCCGGCCTGCGAGGCGCCGGGCCCCGGAGCCCGGCCGCATTCCGGGCCCGGTTTCGCAATCCCGAAGTCGAGAAGCGCCGCGACGCCCGGGCGGCCCGGTCCCGGCCCGCCACCCAACCGCTGCTGCCGCTGGAGGTTGGAGCCGCGCCCCCGGGCTCCGGTCGGCCCGGTCGATTTCGCTATCTTTTACCGCCCGCTTCTCCGATACTCCGTCTGTCTTCGGTTGTGTGCGAATGTGCCGTCCGCGTTCTCAGGGCCACCAGGGACTTCTCTGGAGGCCCATTTTCGCAGGCGCGCATTCCGCAGCAACCTGGACAACGTTCACACCGAACGAACGCAGCCGCGGCGACTCATCGCGGCAAAGACGGGTCTTTCAGATCCGAGTTCAACAGGAGTTGGCAATTGGCTACCGGTACCGTGAAGTGGTTCAACGAGGCGAAGGGCTTTGGTTTCATTTCCCAGACGGATGGCGAGGACGTGTTCGTCCATTTTTCGGCCATCAACGGCGACGGCTTCAAGACGCTCGCCGAGGGTGAGGCGCTGGAATTCGACGTGACCCGTGGACCGAAGGGTCTGCAGGCGTCGAACGTCCGCAAGGCCTAAGACGCTCGGGGTACCACCTCGCGTCGCAGGGGCGGCTTCCGCAAGGAAGCCGCCCCTTTCGTTTGCGGAGGCGCTTCAGGCGTGCTGCGTCGTCGCCGCGCCCTGTTCTTCACGCGTCGCGTTGGCCGACACCGTGAGTGGATGGCGGATCGTGCCGAAGGCAAAGCTCGCGGAGAGCCCGCCGCCATAGCCGACCACGCCGAAGCGGCGACCCCGGACGAGATCGTCCGGGTTGAGCGCCAGCGCGAGTGGAATCGACGCGCTCGTCGTGTTGCCGAACCGGCCGCCCGCATCCAGCACCTTGCCGCCGAACCCGCGCTCGCGCCAGGAATCCACGATCGACGCGTTGAGCGTCGGATTCGCCTCGTGCTGGATCGCCAGGTCGAGGTCCTGCATCGTCCAGCCGGCCCGCGCCAGCGCCGCGTCCATCGCGGGTCCGCCGACGAACGGCACCATGAGCTTGCGCACCGCCGCGCCGTCCATCGCCAGCCGATCGGCGCCGGCCGCGATTTCGTCGGGCGTGGGATGCGGATGCCGCGATCCGCCGGCCGGCGTGAGGATGGTGTCGGCGTGGCCGCCGTCGAGCCATTCCCAGAAGTGCTGCGGACCGAACCAGTCCTCCTGTTCGGGCACGGCGGAGCACAGTGTCGCGGTTCCCGCGTCGCCGAGCACCGTGGCGAACCCGCGGTCGCGCCAGTTGATGGTGGCGCTCATGCGGTCCGCGCCCACCAGCAGGACGCGTTCGGCCATGCCCGCGCGGATCAGGGCGTAGGTGAGCATCAGCGACGTCACCCAGCTGCTGCAGGCGAGCGAGACGTCCGCGCCGATCAGCGGACGGGGCACCGGCCCGTTCCAGACCGGGATGCCGAGCGCGTCCTGCAGCAGCGCGGCGTCGGGCGGACTGTAGAGGTAGGACGGCGTGACGCTCGCGACGATGATCGCGTCCACGTCCCCGGGTGTCGCCGCCGCATGCTCGAACAGGTCCAGCGCAGCGCGGCGCGCAAGATCGATGGTGCCTTCACCTTCCGGGGAGAAGTGACGCTCGCTGAAGCCGATGAAGCGTCGCACCCAGCGATCGCTGGTCTCGAACAGCTGCGATGACTCGCGCGTGAGCGGCTCGGGATCCGCCGCCCTCATCCGCATGCGCTCGAGACGCAGTCGGGCCGCCACGCGTGCATTGCTCCAGACCTGCTCGGGAACGTACGCGGAAATCGCCTCGAACTTCATGCCGTATGGAGCGGCACTCAACGAATGAACCCCCTCGGGGCGATGTGGTCGATCAACGGTTCACCCCGGAGGTTAGCGTTCATGCGCGGCGTTTCCAAGCAAAAGACGTCAAAACCGAGTCGCCGACCGATTTCCGCCCCCCGCCGGCCGCGCCGTCGCGTCAGGTGCCCTGCACCGCGTAGCGGATCATGCCGAGCAACCGGGCCGGATCCATGCTCGCGCCGGGCAGCGTGAGTCGCACGACCCCGCGCGGATCGGAGACCAGCAGGCCCTGTTTGATCCGGTCCGTGGTCGCGTCGTACATCCCGAACGACCGCGCCATGTCTGCGTCGGGGTCGGCGAGCAGCACGAGACGCGTCGGCGGCTTCGCACCGGTGTCGGCGAGCGAGTCGGCGCGCGAGATCCCGTAGACCGTCACGTGCAGCGCCTGCAGGGAATCGGCAAGGGCCTCGATCGGCACGAACGGCCGCGGGCTCTCGTCGAACACCAATGCCGACCAGTGGCCGCGCAGGTCGCCGGGCCGCACCTTGCGATCGAGCGAACTGGCCACCTGGAAGTCCGGCAGCGGATCTCCGGGGTTGATCTGCGCCGCGTCGGCGTCGAGCGGGTCGGGCGTCAGCGGGGTCTTCTGCACCGAGGTCGAGGGCCCTTCCCAGGCCTCGTTCTTCGGCTGGTCCACGCTCTGGGCGAATGCGTGCGACGCCACGAGCGTCAGCAGCGCGGCGGCAACTGCGGTAAGAGCCTTCATGGTCGAACCGTCCATCCTTCTGCAGCGGCGCGGAAGACGAGCCGCTCGATGTCGCCGGACGGCCGCGCCCCGTTCCGCCGCGGCGACAGCGGCGTTCCGCGCCATCGCGCCGACCGCCGCATTCCTTTGGACGCGGCGATCGGCCGGAACGCCGCACCCGAAGGCACTCTTTCACCGGAAATTGACGCGAGCGAGGGGCGGGCGCTACGAGGCCCTGCCGGCCTCGCGCACCGGCGGGCCCACGTCGTTCTCGACCGGGGGCAGCGACATCAGGAACCGGTAGATCGAGCGCAGATCATCCTCTCTCATCAGACGGATGACCTCCCAAGGCATCGGCGAATCCGGCAGCAGGCGGCCCTGCCGCATGCGCGCGACGAAATCGTCTTCGGACATGTGGACCAGGCGGCCGGTCTTCGGGTCGGGCGTGAGGTTGGGGGGCGCCCACAGCTTGCCGCCGGACGACTCGATGAACGTATGCGCACCGCTGAACTTCGGTTTCATCAGTTCGCCGGTGTTCGCATTGCGCTCGGTGTGACACGACCAGCAGTTGGCGACCGAGCCGGCGAGGTAGCGGCCGGTCTCGATGCCGACCGCGCGGGGCGCGACGTGCGGCGGGGTCTCGGCGGGCCCCACCGGATGGGCGAGCACGGTCGCCTTCACGATCCGGCCGAGCATGGTGTAGTCGTGCATCGGCACCGCGTTCTTCACCGCGGGCTGCGTGCGCAGGTACGACACGATCGCGACCAGATCGTCGTCCGCGAGGCCCTGCATCTCCATGAACGGCAGCAGTGCGCGGCCGTCGTGTCCGACGCCGTAGCGGAGCGCCCGCGCGATCTGGCCGTCACTGTAGCCGCCGGTGCCGGTCTCGACGTCGGGGGTGAGGTTGCGCGCGTAGAACGTTCCAGGCGGGATGTGGAACGCATAGCCACCCGAGAGCGCCAGCGAATCGATCGGCACCTTGCCCAGCATGCCGGGGGCGCCGTGGCACGCCGCGCAGTCGGCCACGTTGCGCACCAGATAGCGGCCGCGCTCGATCACCGTGGAGTCGGCGCTCGCCGCCACCGCCGGCAGTGGCGTGTCGTCGAAGTTCAGGTGCTGGCGCGTCGCCACGAACACGGCGAAGCCCGCGAGACCCAGCACGACCAGCACCCCCAGGACGCGTACCACGCGACCCACCCAGCTCATCGTGTTCCTCCTTCTTGGGACATGGCGCCGGTCGTCGTCGTCCGGCGTCCGTGTGCCGCCCGCCGCCCGGACGCGGCCCCGCGGGGTCGCGACCCCGCGAGGCCGTCATGGCCGCAACCCCGGCGAGCCTAGCCCGGCCCGATCCCGCCGCGCCAGCAGGGTTCGGCGCTGAGTGACCACGAAGGGGCAACGCGCACGGGCGGCTCGTTACGGGGCGCGGAAGACGACCCCGAGCCGGTAGACGACGAGATCCGCGTCGCTCTCGTGCACGCGCAGGGTCACGCTGCCGTCGGACTCCTCGATGATGTCGCCCTCGGTGAGGTAGCGCGCGTTGCGGTAGCGGCGGTATTCCACGCCGAAGTCCACGCTGAGCGTCTGCCACACCGGCACGCGCAGGCCGCCGCCGAGCGCGGCCCCGGTGGTGGTGTCGTCGAAGTTGCGCGTGTTCGCGAACGGTTCGTCCGAGGTGTTGGAACCTTTGACCGACGACTCGGTGAAGAAGTATCCGATTCCGACGCTGCCGTAGAGGTACGGTCGCACCGGGCCGTCCGGAGCCGCGACCTGAAGGCCGATGTCGAGCATCGCGATGTTGTTCGAGGTGTTCACGTCCACGAGGATTCGCCGCACCGTGCTGCTGAGCGGCACGCGCACGGTTTCGTTGCCGTAGTTGAGGAAGCCGCCGTCCAGGCGCAGGCCGATGAATCCGCTCGGGTCGAGCAGCAGCACGCCGAAGCCCTGAATGCCGAAGCCCTGGTCGATCACGGCGGCGAAATCGGCGCGCGGTTCGGCATAGACCAGGTGACCGCCGGCCTCCCAGCCGACCGCCTGCGCCGGGCGGGCGTAGGACAGCAGGGCGGCGGCGCACAGCGCGAGCGCCGTCCACGGGGTCGAAGTGCGGGCCATGGTGAATCTCCTTAGAAGGTCTCGAGGAGGGAGCGGCACGGCCAGCCTCGCACAGCGGCGCGCGGGCGGGCAACGCTGCCGGCGCGCGCCGGGCGCGCAGGCCGGCCCGGACCGGATTCCGAAGTCGCGGCCGTGACCCGTTCCGCAACAGTCGGTTAGGGCGTCGGGCGGCGCGGGTCGGGCTGGAGGCCCGGACTACCACCGGAGGACCAGGCGAAATCGCATCTTTGGACTTTGTTTGCCTATCGAACATAGTGTAGCCTTGAGGCACGCAAGTCGGGCAACGCCACGCCCTCGAGGCGAGCGGATGCAGGCTCCGCGACGACCGGTCTCACCCGCTTCATCCGATTTCTCACCAGCGAAAGGGCAGAGAAATGAAAGCTCGCGCTACCACCGTCCTCATCGCGGCCATGCTGTGTCTCGCTCCCGTGGCAGGCCAGGCCGACCTCGCTCCGTACAGCGAAAACTTCGAGGGACTCAATCAGGCCGATCCGGCCGCGCTCGGCAACGCCGGCTGGCTGGTGTTCGCCAACGTGTTCTCGCCGGCGATGGTCTACCTGTACGGTTATGGCGTGTTCCCGGCGCCCAACGGCTCGGGCGGCTTCTGCAACGTCGCCATCGGCGAGGGCGGCGCCGCGCAGGGCAACCAGCAGCTGGTGGTGTTCAGCGACTACAACAACACCGACCACGGTATCGGCAACTACATCGAGTCGAACGTCTTCCAGGAGCAGACCATCGGCGCCGCGGACGTCGGCAATCAGTGGACCTTCCAGTTCGACGCCAAGCTCGGCGATCTGCAGCCGCCGACGACCGCACTCGCGTTCATCAAGACGCTGGATCCCAACGCCGGCTACGCGACGACCAACTTCCTCACGCTCGACACGACGAATCTGCCGCAGTCGTGGGGCACTTATCAGATCCAGCTCCTGATCAGCCCGGTTCTCGCCGGCCAGCTCCTGCAGATCGGCTTCTCCAACACGACCACGAACTACGTCCCGTCGGGCGTGTTCTACGACAACATCAACTTCACCTCGGGCGGCGCCACGCCGGTCGAGACGACCACCTGGGGTCGCGTGAAGCAGCTGTACCGGTAGCGGGGGAGCCCGTCCGCGCCGGGCGCGGACGGCATGGGCAGGACGCCGTCACGAGACCCGGCCCCGCCGCTGCGTGGGGCCGGGTTTTCGTCGCGGGGACATGACCGCAGGATCCGCGACGTGCAAGGTCCGCGGTCCCTATTCGAATCCGCGCCGGGCCGCGGCGCACTATCCGCACAGGACGGACGCATGGGTTTCCTTTCACGCAGCCTGATCGCCGCCCTCGCCGCGGCCGGTCTGGCCCTGGCCGCGCCCGCGGGGGCCCAGTGTCTGCTCGCCAATCCGAGCTTCGAGCTGTCCGGGTCGGGAACCACGTTCGGCGGCTGGTACCAGTTCGGCCCGACCACTTCATCCACCGAAGCGTCGCACGGCCACAGGTCGGCGCGCGTCTCCGGCCCGAACACCGGCAGCCTCTCGGTCGCCGGTTACTGGCAGCCGTTCGACACGGCGCCGGGCGAGCGCTGGCAGGCGTCGGTGCGCGTCTGGAACACGTCCTCCCAGCCGCTCACCGGCGGCTCGCGGGCGATCCTCAACATCGAGTGGCGTGACGGCGGCGGGGGACTCATCAGCTACGAATCGTACGATGTGGCGACCGCCGCTTCGCCGACCGACCAGTGGATCGACTACGCGGTCGAGAGCGGCCCGGCGCCCACCGGCACGGCGCAGACGCGGCTGCTGCTCGCCGTGGTGCAGGAAGCGGGCGATCCGCAGCCCACGGTGCTCTTCGACGAGGCGACGTTCGAGAACGCGGGTCCGCCCACGCTCGACGACATTCAGTGGAACGACTTTCCCGGCGGGCGCACGGTCACGTTCAGCGGACGCTCGTGGCGCGTGAAGGGGCCGGGCTACTACGGACCGGGGCCGAGCCTGTTCCGCGATACCGCCGACGCCGTGTGGGTGGACGCGAACGGTGCGCTCCACCTCACGGTCAAGAAGTTCAGCAACACCTGGTACAGCACCGAGGTGACGGCCGAGCAGGCGCTCGGCTACGGCGACTACGTCTTCACCACCGTCGGACGACTCGACCAGCTCGACCAGAAGATCGTGTTCGGGCTGTTTCTCTGGCAGTACGGGCGCTGCTACGACCCGGGCTGGCTGTGGTGGAATCCGTACAACGAGATCGACGTCGAGTTCAGCCGCTGGGACAACCCGGCGCGTGAAATAGCCCAGTTCGTCGCGCAGCCGTACGACTACCCCGGCAACCTCCGGCGTTTCGATCCGACGTTCGCGGACGGGGAGCTCACGAGCCACGCGTTTCGCTGGCTGCCCGACCGTGTCGAGTTCCGCAGCTGGCGCGGCGGCCCTGCGGACGAGTCGCCCGGGAACATGATCTACAGCTGGAACTACACCGGCCCGCACATTCCGCGCCCCGAACAGCCCCGCGTGCACCTGAATCTCTGGCAGTACGCCGGTCCGCCGGCGACGAACCAGGAGGTGGTGCTCGATGCGTTCACGTTCGTACCCGAGGGCGGCAACGTCGCGGTGCCGGAACCGGCCGGGGCAGGCGGCGCGGCGCTGCGTGCCGCGGCGGCACCCAATCCGACCACCGGTGCGACCCGCATCCATTACACTCTGCCGCGCGGAGGCCCCGTCGAACTCGCCATCTACGACGTCAGCGGGCGGCGCGTGCGGACGCTGGTGGACGGCGTCCATCCGGCAGGCTCGTACGAAGCCGCATGGGACGGGCGGGATGACGCCGGGCTGCGTCCTGCACCGGGCGTCTACCTCTATCGCCTGACCTCGGGCCGGAACGGCACCGCCGGCCGACTGGTGCTCCTCCAGTGAAGCCGTGCCGGGGCCGCGAAGGCACGCGGGCGGGCCTGCGGCCGGCCGTGCTGGTGGCGGTCCTCGGGCTCGCCGCCTGCGCCTGGAGCCCCGCAGCGGGGCAGCTCGCCGGCGCGCCGAGCCCCCCGGCGGAATCCGGTCGCCAGGCGAAGAGCGGCGATGCCGGGCCCGCGGGGGGTGCCGGACAGAACGCCACGACGACGCGGCGCGCGTTCGATCCACGCGACGGCGGGCGCTGGATCGGCTACGGCATCGCCTACGGCCCGCATCGGGACGGTCAGGCGCCGGGCGGCGCACAGCCCTCGCGCGATGAGATCCGCGAAGACCTGCGGCTCCTGGCGCGCCACTGGCATCTCATCAGGATCTACAACTCGGTCGGACCCGCGGAGACGATCCTTTCGGTGATCCGCGCGGAGCGGCTGCCGCTGCGCGTGATGCTCGGCGTGTGGCTCGCGCCCGAGACGCGCCTGGATGCCGGCGGCGCCGTGGTCGACACCTCCGCCGCGAACGTCGTGGCCAACCGTGCCGAGGTGGCGGCCGCGATCCGCCTCGCCGGCCTGTACCCCGACGAAGTCGTCGCGATCAGCGCGGGCAACGAAACCCAGGTCTCGTGGTCGGACCATCGCTTCCCGGCGCAGCAGCTGATCCGCGACCTGCGCACGCTGCGCGCGCAGACCAGCGTTCCCGTCACCAGTGCCGACGACTTCAACTTCTGGAACAAGCCCGGGAGCGACGCGGTCGCCGACGAGGTGGACTTCATCACGATGCACGCGCATCCGCTCTGGAACGGCATCCTGCTGGACCGTGCGCTCGACTGGACCACGGCGACGTACGCCTCCATCCGAAAGGCGCATCCGCACGTCCCCGTCGTGCTCGGCGAGACCGGCTGGGCGACCCAGCGCAGCACCGCAGGCGAGCAGGGGCGGCTCATGAAGGGCGTCGCCGGCGAGGCCCAGCAGCGGACGTTCTACCGCCAGCTCGGGCGCTGGGCGCACCGCACGCGCACCACGACGTTCTTCTTCGAGGCGTTCGACGAAAACTGGAAGGGCGGACCGCACCCGGAGGAGGTCGAGAAACACTGGGGACTGTTCCGCGCCGATCGCACGCCCAAGCTGGCCATGGAGCGCTGACCGTGTCCACCGCTACGCCACCCGGCACGCAGCTGCCGGGAGGGCCGATCGTCGAACTCGATGGCGAACCCTGGTACCGGATCGCGCACAGCGACCGGTTGCCGCCGTTCCTGATGAGCGTGGCGAGCGACACGGATCTCTGGATGTTCCTCGCTTCGACGGGCGGCCTCACCGCAGGGCGCACCGATCCCGACGGCAGCCTGTTTCCCTACGAGACCGTGGACCGGCTCTATGACGCCCACCACCACACGGGGCCGATCACGCTGATCCGCGCCGGGGCGGGCGCGGGCGCGGCCGTGTGGCAGCCGTTCGCGCAGCCGCCGCCGGTGGCCGCACCCATCGAGCGCCATCTCTACAAGCACCTCGCCGGGCACCGCGTGGCCTTCGAGGAGATCCACCACGGCCTCGGCCTCGCGTTCCGCTTCCGCTGGAGCATGTGCGAGGCGTTCGGGCTCGTGCGCAGCGCGCGCCTCGAACGCCTCGGCGGCGGGCCGGTCGAGGTGGAGATCCTGGACGGGCTGCGCAACGTGCTGCCGTTCGGCGCGCCGCTGGCGCTCTACCAGCAGCGCAGCAGCCTGGTCGACGCATACAAGCGCACGGAGCTCGATCCGGCGACCGGGCTCGCGATCTTCTCGCTGACCTCCAGGATCACCGACCGCGCCGAGGCGGTGGAGTCGCTGCGGGCGAACGTCGTCTGGAGCCACGGCCTCGCGAACGCCCGGGTAACGCTCGATGACGGCGCCATCCAGGCGTTCCGGGAGGGACGCCCCTTCGAACCCGAGACGCTGCGCACCGGCCGCCGCGGCCACTACCTCGCCACCGCACGGCTGCGGCTCGCGCCCGGCGCGGGCGCGGCGTGGCAGGTCATGGCGGACGCGGCCCGCGGGCCGCTCGCGATCGTACGGCTGCGTGACCGGCTGACGGCGGGCGGGGCGATCGCCCGCGAGATCGAAGGCGCGCTCGACGCCGCCACCGAGGCGCTGATCCGCAACGTGGCGGCGGCGGACGGACTCGAGCGCACCGGTCGCCCGGTGGCCGCGGCGCACCACTTCGCCAACGTGCTCTACAACAACATGCGCGGCGGCGTGTTCCCCGATGGCTATCGCGCGCCGCGGGCCGATCTGCTCGACTTCCTCCAGGTCCGCAACCGCGAGGTGCTCGCGCGCCACCGGTCGCGGCTCGAAGCGCTGCCCGATCCGTTCGACGTCACCGCACTCGTCGAGACCGCGGCGGAAACGGGCGACCCCGATCTCGAGCGTCTGAGCCTCGAGTACCTGCCGCTCACCTTCGGCCGGCGCCACGGCGACCCGAGCCGGCCGTGGAACCGGTTCTCGATCCGGCCCGCGCACTCGGACGGCGCGCCGGCGCTCTCTTACGAGGGCAACTGGCGCGACGTGTTCCAGAACTGGGAAGCGCTCGCGATGAGCTTCCCCGGTTACCTCCCCGCGATGATCGCGAAGTTCGTGAATGCTTCGACGGTCGACGGTTTCAACCCGTACCGCATCGGCCGCGACGGGGTGGACTGGGAGGTCGTGGATCCCGCCGATCCGTGGAGCCACATCGGCTACTGGGGAGACCATCAGATCGTCTACCTGCTGCGGCTGATGGAGGCCCTGCAGCGCTTCGACCCGGACGCGCTCGCACGGATGCTCGAGCGGCGTGTGTTCAGCTACGCGCACGTGCCGTACCGGCTGCGGCCCTACGCGGCCATCCTCGCGGATCCGCACGCGACGATCGACTTCGACGCGGAGCTCGCCGCAGCGATCGGCACGCGCGTCACGCAAATCGGCACGGACGGCAAGCTCGTGCCGGGCGCCGCGGGCGGGGTGCGCCACGCCTCGCTGATCGAGAAGCTGCTGGTCTCGGCGCTCGCGCGCCTCTCCGGCTACGTCGCCGACGGCGGCATCTGGATGAACACCCAGCGCCCCGAGTGGAACGACGCCAACAACGCCCTCGCCGGCAACGGCGTCTCGACCGTGACGCTCTGCTACCTGAGACGCTACCTGCGCTTCGTCGGCGACCTTCTCGCGGCGCGCGGCGCGCGACCGGTCTCGATCGCCGCCGGCGTCGCCCGCTGGGCCGAGGCGGTGCGCACCACGCTCGAGCGCCACCGGCCGGCCGCGGGCAGCGGCCCCGTGGGCGCCGGCGCCCGCAGGACGATGCTGGATGCGCTCGGCGCCGCGTTCGAGACCTATCGGACGGGCGCGTATGCCGGCAAAGGCGTGGAGGACGCGACGGTCGCACCCGGCGCCCTGCCCGCGCTGATCGAGGTGGCGCTCGCGCACCTCGACCACACCATCGCCCTCAGCCGGCGCGCCGACGGGCTCTATCACGCCTATCACGTGCTGGGGCCGACCGGCGCTGAGACGCTCGCGCTGACCCCGCTCGCCGAGATGCTCGAGGGCCAGGTGGCGGCGCTGAGCGCCGGAACGCTGGCCCCGGCCGAGGCGGCGCGACTCGTCGACGCGCTGTTCGAAAGCCACATGTACGATCCCCGGCGAAAGAGCTTCATGCTCTATCCGGAGCGCACGCTGCCGGGCTTCCTCGGGAGGAACGTGGTGCCGCTCGAGGACGCGCGCGCGATCGGGTTGCTGGGGGGGATGCTGGCGGAAGGCGACCGTTCGATCGTCGCGCTCGATACCTCCGGCACGTGCCGCTTCCACCCGGATCTCGAACAGGCCCGCGTGCTCGCCCGGCGCCTGGACGGGCTCGCGGCCGGTGGCAAGTGGGCCGGCGCCGCGGCGCGCGATCGCGGCGCGGTGCTCGACCTCTACGAGACGGTGTTTCACCACCGCGCGTTCACCGGACGCTCCGGAACCATGTACGGCTACGAGGGCATCGGCTGCATCTACTGGCACATGGTCGCGAAGCTGCTGGTGGCGGTGGAGGAACATGCGCTCGCCGCCCTGGACGCGGGCGACCCGGCCGCGCCGGCGCTGGTGCGCGGCTACCTGCGAGTCCGGGCCGGGCTCGGCTACGAGAAGACGCCGGCCGAGTACGGCGCGTTTCCGACCGACCCCTACTCGCACACGCCGCGGCACGCCGGCGCGCGGCAGCCCGGCATGACCGGCCAGGTGAAGGAGGAGATCCTGACCCGCCTCGGCGAGCTCGGCGTCGGGATCGAGGCGGGGAGCGTGCGCTTCCGGCCGGAGCTGCTCACCCGCGACGAGTTCCTCGTCGCGCCCGAGGTATTCCGGGTGCGCGGCCTCGACGGCCGTGCGGTGGAGCTCCAGGTGCCGGCCGGCTCGCTGGCGTTCACGTTCTGCCAGGTGCCGGTCGTCTATCACCTGAGCGGTGACGCACCGTGGATCCGGGTGACCCGCGCGGACGGCGCCACGTCCGAAGCCCCGGGGGAGACCCTGAATGCGGACCTCGCGCGGTCGATCTTCGAGCGCCGCGGCGAAATCGCCCGCATCGACGTCGGCGTGTCCGCACCGGACCCGGCCGCGGACTGAGACGCGCGGCCGGCGCTTCCATCCAGCGGGCCGGCGCGACGCACGCGCAAGGGGCGGTCACCGTCCGGCGACCGCCCCTCGACACGCCCGATGGGTTCCGGCGTCAGCGCAGCCGCTGCAGCTTGGCCACCGCGCGCTCGCGGCCGGCGACGACCTCCGCGAGGTAGAGACCCGACGGCACCCGGCGACCGCTGGCGTCATCGCCGCGCCAGGAGACCTGATGAAGTCCGGGGCCGAGCTCGCGATGGACGAGCGTCGCGACGAGCGCCCCGGTGACGTCGTAGATCCGCACCGACACCGGGCTCTCCTGCGCAAGCGAGAACGCCAGCACCTGACCCTGGCCGCCCGCGACCGGATTGCCGCGCAGGCTCAGCTCCAGCCCCGTCGCGCGGAAGGCGGTCGGGAGCACGTCCACCGTCGACGTTTCGGTGAGTTCGATGTTGTCGTAGAACACGCCGGAAGGATCATAGTTCGTGGCGGTGTTCGCGAAGCCGAACTGGAAGATCTGGCCGATCAACCCCGCGTCGATCATGAGCGACACCGAATAGCGGTTCCAGGTCGAGGGAATCGACGTCATGTCGCTCGTGATGAAGTTCGTGAGCGCGTAGCCCGCCGCCGGGTTCAGCGTCTTGATGAACGCCACGGCCGTGGTCGGCGCCACGAGGTTGCCGAGCTTGGCGTCGAACTCGAAATACCAGGTGTGACCGACGTCGGCCGCGCTGATCATGCGTTCCTGATAGACGTTCGACTCGATCAGGTTGCCGTTGGCATGATCGGCGTTCTCGTAGTCACTGAACACGCTCAGTTGCTGCACCCCCTGCGTCGAGCCACCCTCGCCGGTGACGATCCGGCAGAAGTGCGGCGGCTCCTCGTTGGGCGCCGGGAACGGGCCGTAGCCGTACAGGTAGGTGAGCGTCGGCGAATACACGTTGCCGTAGACGAGCCAGCCGTCGTTGCTGAGCGCCGCAGGATCGTTGAGACCCAGGTTCTCGAAGTTCTGGCTGTACGGCGACAGCTGCGCGTGGCTCGTCGCGGGCGCCACGCTGAAGAGCGCAATGAGCATGATGGACAGCGCGCCGGTGCGCACGGGGCGCCGCCATGATCCGCACAGATGCATTTCCGCCTCCCTCACGATGGTCGTACTGGCCCTGACTGGCCCGGAGGGGCCCGGCCGGAGGCCGGGGCGATCCCTTGACAGGCTCGACACAAAGACTACACTATGTTCGTCAATCGAACAAAGTGGTTTTCGGAGGGAAAGACGCCTTGAATGCCCATTCCGAGCCCGGCGCCGCCACCGTGCCGGTGCTCGAGCTGCGCGGTATCCGTAAGACGTTCCCCTCGTCGGGCTTCGGCGGCCGCAACCGCCGGGTGGTCGCCGCCGAGGACGTTCGCCTGGCGATCCGTCGCGGCGAGGCGGTGGCGCTGGTCGGCGAGTCCGGCAGCGGCAAGAGCACTCTGGCGCGCATCGTGTTGCGGCTGGAGACGCCGGACGGGGGCGAACTGCTGATCGACGGCACCGACGTGCTCGGGAGCGAGCCGCATCGCGCCTCGCTGGCCTACCGCGGCCGCGTGCAGATGGTGTTCCAGGACCCGTTCGGCTCGCTCAACCCGGTGCACGACGTGGCCCACCATCTGATCCGCCCGCTGCTCAGGCATCACCGCGCCACGCGGGCCGACGCCGAGGCCCGGGCGATCGAGCTGCTGCGCACCGTCGGGCTCGAGCCCGCCGAGGACTTCATCCATCGCCGGCCGTACGAGCTGTCGGGCGGGCAGCGCCAGCGGGTCGCGATCGCGCGCGCGCTCGCGGTCGAGCCCGACGTGCTGGTCGCCGACGAGCCGACGTCGATGCTCGACGTCTCGATCCGTCTCGACATCCTGCGGCTGTTCGAGCGCCTGAAGCGCGAACGCCGGCTCGCGATTCTGCTGATCACGCACGATCTCGCCTCGGCGCGCTACCTCGCCGACCGCATCCTCGTGCTGTTCCGCGGTCGGGTCGTCGAAGACGGCCCCACGCACGAGGTCGTCGAGGCGCCCGCACACCCGTACACCCGTGCCCTGCTCGAGGCGATCTCCGACGCCGGGGACCTCGTGCCGGGCGCTTCGCCGCGCGCCGGCGGCACGCCCGAATCCGCGCATGGCTGCCCGTTCGCTTCGCGCTGCCCCGACGTCATGGACGTCTGCCGCACGCAGGATCCCGCGCCGCGCGCCGTGGAACACAGGCGCGTGCGCTGCCACCTCTACCCGGAAGGCGCCGCGGCGCCGGAGCGATGATCATGGCCACGCACGTGTTTCCCGAGGGCTTCCTGTGGGGCGTCGCCACCTCGGCGCTGCAGATCGAGGGCGCGGTCGCCGAAGACGGCCGCGGCGAGTCGATCTGGGAACGCTTCGCGGCGGCGCCCGGCCGCATCGATGACGGCTCGACGCCCGCCGTCGCCTGTGACCACTACCATCGCTGGAAGGAAGACGTGGCGCTCATGCGCGGGCTCGGACTCGGCGCATACCGCTTCTCGATCGCCTGGCCGCGTGTGATCCCCGCGGGGCGCGGCGCGGTGAACGCGGCCGGACTCGACTTCTACGACCGCCTCGTGGACGAGCTGCTCGGCGCCGGGATCCGCCCGTTCGTGACGCTCTATCACTGGGACCTGCCGCAGGCGCTTCAAGATTCGGGCGGCTGGGGAGCGCGGGCGACCGTGGACGCCTTCGTCGCGTATGCCGAGGTCGTCGCGGCGCGGCTCGGCGATCGCGTCCCGCACTGGACCACCCACAACGAGCCGTGGTGCATCGCCCACCTCGGCCATGAATCCGGACAGCAGGCCCCCGGCCATCGCGACCCGGCCGAGGCGCTGCGTGCCGCCCACCACGTGCTGCTCTCGCACGGTCGCGCGGTGGAGGCGCTGCGCCGGCATACGAAGGGCGAGGTCGGCATCGTGCTCAACCTGTCGCCCGCCTGGCCGGCGACGCCCAGGGCCGCCGATGTCGAGGCGGCGCGGCGTTTCGACGGGGCGTTCAACCGCTGGTATCTCGATCCGATCTTCCGCGGCCAGTACCCGCGCACCGCGATCGCCGACCGGGTGAGGCGCGGACATCTCGCGGACGGCACGCTGTCGTTCGTCGAGGCCGGCGACATGCAGGTGATCGCCGCGCCGCTCGACTTTCTCGGCGTCAACTACTACAGCCGCACGGTGCTCAAGGCGGGTCCGGACGGCGAGCCGGTCGCGACGCAGGTCGTCCCGGACCACGCGCTCACGGACATGAAGTGGGAGGTCTACCCGCGCGGGCTCTACGACCTGCTGCTGCGGGTCTCTCGCGACTACCAGCCGGCGCGCATCTACGTCACCGAGAACGGTGCGGCCTACGGCGACGGTCCGGATGCCGCGGAGCAGATCGACGACCGCCGCCGGGTGGAATTCCTGCACGGCCACATCCTCGCCGCCCGCAAGGCGCTGGCGGCGGGTGTCCCGCTGCACGGCTATTTCGTCTGGTCGCTGCTCGACAATTTCGAGTGGGCGCACGGCTACGACAGACGTTTCGGCCTCTACTGGGTCGACTTTGCGACCCTGGAGCGGCTGCCCAAAGAGAGTGCCTTCTGGTATCGCGACATCGTGGCCGCGAACGCGGTCGGCGACAGCGTGCAGCCCGACGCCCTGAGGAGAATTCCATGAACCGGTTTTCGGCGATTCCGACCCGGCGCCCGCGGTGCGCCGCGCTGACCACGGCCGCCCTCGCCATGCTGCTGGCCTGCGCCACGGCGACGGCGGACGACGCGCCCGCGCCCGTGCGCGTGCTGCCCGAACCGGGCGGTCTCACGCTCGAAGTTCAGGGCCGGCCGTTCCTCGTGCGCGGCATGAACTGGGACTACATCCCGATCGGACAGAACTACCAGTTCGACCTCTGGAGCCAGCCGGACGCGTTCATCCGCGATGCGCTCGCCAACGAGATGCCGCTCCTCGAGGACATGGGCGTGAACGCCATTCGCGTGTATGCCGGCATCCCGCCGCGCTGGGTCAGGTACATCTACGAGACCTACGGAATCTACACGATCATCAACCACCCGATGGCACGCTACGGTTACACGCTCGACGGCGTGTGGATGCCCACCGTCGACTATTCGAACCCGCGTCTGCGCGCCGCCGTCAAGAGCGAGATCGTGGCGCTGGTCGACCAGTTCAGGGGCGTGCCCGGCGTGCTGATGTGGCTGCTCGGCAACGAGAACAACTACGGCCTGTCGTGGAGCTCGTTCGAGATCGAGGCGCTGCCGAAGGGCGAGCGCGACGCCGCGCGGGCCCGCTACCTGTACTCGCTGTTCGGCGAGATCATCGACGCCGTGAAGGCGCACGACCCGGATCGCCCGGTCGGCATCTGCAACGGCGACGTGCAGTACATCGACCTGATCGCCGAGGAATGCAAGAACATGGACGTCTTCGGCACGAACGTCTACCGCGGCGTCTCCGCGCGGGACCTCTTCGACGTCGTCAAGACGAAGCTCGGCGTGCCGGTGATGTTCACCGAGTTCGGCGCCGACGCCTGGAACGCCCGGGAGATGCGCGAGGACCAGCGCGCGCAGGCGCGTTACCTGGTCGGCCAGTGGGAGGAGATCTACGAACAGACCGCCGGCAAGGGCCGCGCCGGAAACGCCATCGGCGGCTGCATCTTCCAGTGGAGCGACGGCTGGTGGAAGTATCGTCAGGACGTGAACCTCGACGTGCACGACACGAATGCGTCGTGGCCGAACGGCGGCTACAGCGACTACGTCGAGGGGCAGAACAACATGAACGAGGAGTGGTGGGGGATCTGCGCCAAGGGCCGCCCCGACGACGAGGGCCTCTACCAGCTCTATCCGCGCGCCGCCTTCTACGCCCTGCGCCGCGCCTTCCGGCTCGATCCCTACGCGCCGGGCACGACGCTCCAGACCATTCAGGACTGGTTCGCGGACGTGCACCCGCTGTCCTCCGAGCTCGAGGCGCGCGGCGACCGCGCGGCGCTTGCGGTGGATGCGCTCGGACGCGCGCGGCTCTCGGGCCTGCGGCTGGAGTTCGAGACGTACAGCACCGGCGGCAAGCGTATCAGCACGCCCGACGACTCCGCGCCGCAGGAGGGGTATCCGTCGTTCCTCGGCTTCGACCGCAAGGAATCCTATTACGCCGACTTCGAAGCGACGCCGGCGCCGAACGTGCGCGGCACGCTCTCGCTCAACGTGCTCGGCAACGTCCCGCGCAATCCGATCGACGAGATCTTCTACGAGAACCGCGGGCGCACGCGAACGGTGACCACGCCCGACGGTGACATCGCCCTGCAGGGCATCGAGCGCGTCAAGGTCTACAGCTCCTCGGTGACCTGGAACGACCCGCAGTTCGACCTCAACGGTTTCTACCGCGTCGGCCATACGCACTGGGGCTACGAGGGCGACTTCTTCGGCCTCTATCGCGAGGCGTTCTACGGCGACAACATCGACATCTACAACGGCGACGCGCCGGTCGGTGTCGAGCTCACCGGCAAACAGCGGCTGGACGGACTCAAGTTCGCCTTCGGCCCGCAGCTCTGGTGGGGCGCGAATCCGGCGTTCCTGGTCAAGTACCGGAAGCAGCTCGGCCGCTTCACCACGACCGGCGTCTACCAGAAGGACCTGACGGCACAGTCGAACGTCACCAGCTCGAACGCGATCCCGGTGCCGCCCACGCAGACCGCGACAGTGGACATCGCCTCGAACTACGGGCCGGTCGCCTATGAGATCGGCGGCATCTGGTCCGGCAACAACAAGGTGGACCAGTCGTTCCAGCTCGCGGACCGCAACGCCGACGGCTCGTACCGGATCCTCCGGGACTTCGTCAGGACCGGCGACACCTTCGGCGCGAAGGCGAAGCTCTCCGGCGGGTTCGGGCGCTGGCTCTGGTACACCCAGGGCGCGGTCATGGGACTGGTCGCCAACGGCGGCCCGACCGCGACCACGACCTACACCGGCTGGAACCTCAAGGACTCGGGCTCGGGCAATCAATCCAACGTCCTGGCCGGCGTGGCGGTGAACGTCGGGAATCTGCAGATCGCGCCGAACTTCCTCTACCAGAAGCCGATCGTCGGGCCGGTGCCCGCCGACACCCCGCCGCCCGGCCGGCCGCGCGACATTCTCAACGATCCGTTCGCGGTGCTCGGCAACCGGGAGCAGACCAGTGCCGAGCTGCTGTTCACCTGGGATCCGACGCCGGCGACGTGGATGTGGGCGTGGGACAACGACGTCCGTGAAGACGCGCGGCTGGCGGCCAGTCTCGGTTTCGTGTTCCGCCACATGCCGACCACGCGTGACGCCTCGATCGGCATCCTCGCCGACGGCACGCCGTTCGCGTTCCCCGGCGGGCCGCCCGCGCGGGACCTCTGGGAGATCCACGGCCGCGTGGTGTCCAAGGTGAATCCGGATCTGCGCATCGTCTCGACCTTCTTCGGCGGCACGGCACAACCTAACTCCGAAGACGATCGCCTGGTCGAACATTACGGCGTGGACGGCACCGTGGCCTGGCAGGCGTACCGCCTGCTGGCCTCGGCGCACTTCAACGATTTCGGGCCCTACGACTACCACCGCGACTTCAACCTGACCTTCCCGGTGCAGCTCACGGCGGACGTCTCGCGCACGCTCGGCTCACCGCGCTGGTTCGGCTTCCCGCAGACCCGCTTCGGGGTGCGTGGCATGTGGCGCTCGCTCGACCAGTACTCGCCGCGTTACGCACCCGGATTCGTGATGGGCCCCGGCGGTTCGCTGGTTCCCGATCCGACGCTGCCGGGTCCGAACGGCAGCGAGTGGGAGATCCGCACCTACCTGCATTTCGCGATGTAGCCGTCCGCCGCGGCGCGGGCGCGCGGCGCGGTCAAACGCGGCGCGCGCTCCCGGCCGCGGCCGGGTCCAGCAGGTGGCATGCCGCGGCGTGGCCCGGGCCGATCACGATCGGCTGTGGCTCGCGCGTCCGGCACACGTCCATCACGTGCGGGCAGCGCGGGTGGAACCGGCAGCCGGCAGGCGGGTGGACCAGGCTCGGCGGCGCGCCGGGGATGCTCGCCGCCGCGCGCGGATCGCCGTGTACGGTGGGGAAGGCGTGGATCAGGCCCTGCGTGTAGGGATGTCGCGGGCGCTCACGCAGTTCCGCCGCCGGGCCCGCCTCGGCCACCTGGCCCGCGTAGAATACCGCCACCCGGTCGGAGAACTGCAGCATGCGGCCGAGATCGTGCGTGATGAACAGCACGGCGAAGCCCTGCCGTTCCTGCAGGCCGCGGATCTGGGCGAGGATGTCGCGTTCGACGATGACGTCGAGCGCCGTCGTCGGCTCGTCGAGGATCACCAGCGCAGGATCGAGCGCGAGGGCCAGCGCGATGCCGACCCGCTGGCGCATCCCGCCCGAGAGCTGGTGGGCGTAGGCGTCGACGCGGTCCGGTGCAAGCCCGACCATCTCCAGCAGCTCGGCGGCGCGCGCGCGGCCCTGCCGCGGTGCATCGTGTGCCGCCAGCGTGTCGGCGATCTGCTCGCCGACCGTGATTACCGGATTCAGCGCATCCATCGCGCTCTGGAACACCATGGCCATGCGGCTCCAGCGCATCCGCCTGAGCTCCGCCTCGTCGAGCGCCAGCACGTCGCGGCCCTCGAACGTCACGCTGCCGCCGGCGATCACCGCGGGCGGCGGCAGGATCCGCATGAGCGCCTGCGCGAGCGTCGACTTGCCGCTGCCGGATTCACCGGCGATGCCGACCGTTTCGCCGGGCGCCACCTCGAGCGAAACATGGTCGATGGCGCGCACCGGCCCGCGGTCGGTGACGTAGTCCACGCAGAGGTCGCGGATCGAGAGCAGGGCGTCAGCCACGGTCGATCACCACCGGCGTCGAACGCCCCGGCGCCTCACCGCGCGCTTCGAGGTGCGCGCGCCATGCGCGCTCCAGCTGCAGGCGCGGATTCGTGATCTCGTCGAAGCCGGAGTTGAGCATCGTCAGGGCGAAGCCGACCAGCGCGACGCAGAGTCCGGTCGGCGCGAACGTCCACCACGCGCCGGTGAGCAGCGCCGAATCGTTCTGGGCCCAGTAGAGGTTCGTGCCCCAGGTCACCGTGGACACGTCGCCAAGCCCGAGGAATTCGAGCCCGACCTGCGCGCCGATCGCATAGACGGTGCTGCCGATCACCTGCGCCACCAGCAGCGACGTCATGGTCGGCAGGATCTCGCGGGCGATGATGCGCAGGTTCGACTCACCGGCCACGATCGCTGCCGACACGAAGTCGCGCTGTCGTTGCGCCAGCGTCTGCGAGCGCATGACCCGCGCGTTCCAGGCCCAGCCGGTGACGGTCAGCACGAACGCGAGGGTGAGCGGACCGGACGGGAGGTAGGCGGCGATGATGATTGCCAGCGGCAGCCCCGGAATCACCAGGAAGACGTTGAACAGGAGCGACAGCAGCCCGTCGATGCGGCCGCCGAAGTAGCCGGCGGCGATGCCGATCAGCGCGCCGACCAGCACCACCATCACGCCCACGGCGAGCCCGATCGCGAGCGAGGTGCGGGTGCCGACCACCATCTGCGCGAACACGTCCTGGCCCTGGCCGGTGGTGCCGAGCCAGTGCGCGAGCGAGGGCGGCTGCAGCGGGACGCCGACCAGTGCATCCGGGTCGCCGACGAACAGCGGACCCACGACCGCCATCAGCACGAACACCGCGAGGATCGACGCGCCGAGCGCGGCCTTGCGGTCGCGGCGGATCGCCTCGATCCAGCCGCTGAGCCCGCCCGCGTGCACCGCCGCGGCGCCGCTCATGATGCCGGCCCCCGGGTGCGGGGGTCGAGCCACAGGTAGACCAGGTCCACCAGCCAGTTGGCGCCGAGCACCGCGAGCGTGATCACCAGAAAGATGCCCTGCATGAGCGCGTAGTCCTGATTGCGGACCGCCTGCACCAGCAGGTAGCCCTGTCCGGGGTAGGAGAACACGATCTCGGTCAGCAGCGAGCCGCCGAGCACGAAGCCGAGCGCCATGCCGAAGCCGGTCACGCTCGGCAGCAGCGCGTTGCGCGCGGCGTAACGCATCACCACGCGACGCGGCGTCAGCCCCTTGGCGCGCGCGAGGTTGACGAAGTCGGAGCCGAGGATCGAGATCATGCTGTTGCGCATGGTCAGCAGCCAGCCGCCGAGCGTCGCGATCACCACCGTGCCCACCGGCAGCGCGGCGTGGCGGAACACGTCGGCGATGAACTCGAACGTGAAGCCGGGAGTGAGGTCGTCGCCGTACGCGTGGCCGAGCGGGAACCAGCCCAGCGCGAAACCGAGCACGTACAGGGCGACCATCGCCAGCCAGAAGTAGGGGAACGCGCCCAGGAACACCAGCGTGGACGGCAGCCAGGTGTCGACCCAGCCGCGCCGCCGCCACGCCGAGACGATGCCGAGCAGCGTGCCGATCGCGAAGCTGATCACCACGGCGGTACCGGCGAGGAACAGGGTCCACACCAGTCCGGTGGCGATCACCTGCGACACCGGCGCGGGGAAGTAGGCGACCGACACGCCGAGGTCGCCGCGCAACACGTGCGACAGGTACGTCAGATACTGCTTCCAGAGCGGCGCCTGGGTGAGGCCGAACGTCTCGCGCAGCGCGTCCATCGCCTCCGGCGCCAGCCGGCCGCGGAAGCGTGCGAACAGCGCGGTCGCGGGATCTCCGGGCATCAGCCGCGGCAGGAAGAAGTTGAGCGTCAGCGCCGCCCACCCCGCGAGCAGGTAGAAACCCAGGCGCCTGAGGATGAAGCGCACGGTCGCCTCCTATTTCGGCCGCAGCGTCGTGAGCACCAGCAGACACTCGCCACGGTCGAACTTGTTGGGCGAAGGATCCGCGTACGGATCCTCGGCGGACGGGAAACCGGTGAAGCGGCCGGTGTTGTACTCGGCCCATGACGGGTTCGGATAGAGCGGGATCGCCGGCGCCTCGTCGACGAAAATCTGCTGCATGCGGTCCGCGATCCGGTGCTGCGCGGCCGGATCGGGCTCGCGCTCGAACGCGGTGAACGCCGAATCCGCCGCGGGACTGCCGTAGCGCTGCCAGTTGCCGGTCGCGGCCTCGCCGATCGGCTTGACCGTGGCCGAGGACATCAGCCAGCGGTAGAACAGGTACGGGGTCGGGCCCTCGAACGACCAGCCCAGGCTCAGGTCGAACTGCCCCTCCTGCACGCGCTGGAACCACGCGCTGAAGTCGTTGGTGCGGACCGAGGCCTGGATGCCGATCGCGGTGAGTCCGCGGGCGATGACCTGCGAGGCGCGCACCCAGTCCGACCAGCCCGAGACGCACAGGATCTCGTAGCGGAGCGGCGTACCGTCGCTCATGCAGCGCACGCCATCCGCGTTCACACGGTAGCCGGCGTCGTCCAGCAGCCGCGCCGCCCGGTCCGGGTCGTGATTCACCCAGTCGCCGCTCGCGGCGATCGAGTCGTCGTGCCAGGCCGCGTATCCGTCGCTGAGCGCGGTGGCGTCCGCGGGGCGCGAGTAGCGGTAGAGCGCGACGTCCACCAGCAGGTCGCGGTCGATCGCCATGCTGATGGCCTTGCGCACGCGCACGTCGTCGAACGGCGGCCGCGTCGTGTTCGCGTAGAGGAAGATCGAGCTGCCGGTGAGCGGAAACCAGTAGTGGTGCGTCGCGGGCCGGCGCGACACGTAGACGCGGTCGATGGCCGGTACGAAGTTGCCGGCCCAGTCCACTTCGTCGAACACCAGGGCGAGGTTGGCGCGGTCGTTGGACGGGTAGGCGGGAAAGCGCAGCGCGTCGAGGTAGGGCCGCCCCTTCTGCCAGTAGTGCGGATTGCGGCCAATCTCGAACACCTGGTTGCGGAACACGCGCACCTCGGTGAACGGCCCGGTCGCGACGGGGTTCTCGTTCGCATAGGCGACCGGGTCGGCGACGTCCTGCCAGGCGTGCTCGGGCACGATCTGCTGCGCGGCGATCTCGTCGAAGCCGGGAATGAACACGCGCTGGAAATGGAAGTCCACCGTATGCGCGTCGACGGCGCGCACGCCGTCGAGGAAACCCCAGACGCCGCGCCGGTCGAGTGCGCGGAAGCGGCGCAGCAGATCGAATGTGAACGCCACGTCGCGGGCCGTGAACGGCGTGCCGTCGGACCACAGCACGCTGTCGCGGGTCGTGACGCGCAGGACGCGGCTGCCCTCACGCCACTCGCGCTCGAGCGCCAGCCACGGCACGTACTCGGTGCGCACGCTGTTGAAAACGAACAGCGGCTCGTAGATCCCGGCCAGCGTCGGCCAGCGTGCGGAGGTCGCGGTGGTCAGCGGATTGAAGTTGCGCACCCATGAGGACTGCTGTTCCTGCGACACCACCAGCACGCCCGGCGCGGCGGGGGGACGGTGACGCGCGCAGCCGCCCGCGAGCAGCGTCGCGAGCAGGACCGCCAGCGCCCGGACCGGCAGTGCACGGCGCATCAGCCGGGCCGGCCGTAGACCCGGACCCAGTCCACGCGCATCGTCTGCGGGAACGTGGTCCCCGCGTCCGGCGGGCCGACGAAGTTTCCGCCCACCGCCAGATCGAGAACGATGAAGAACGGATGGTCGAACACCCAGTTCGCGCCCGGCGGCAGATCGCCCGGTCCGATCGTCAGATAGCGCGTGCCGTCCACGAACCAGGTGATGCGATCCTTCGTCCACTCGAGCGCGAAGACGTGGAAGTCCTGGTCGAACCCGTCGGGGCCCGGCAGCACGTAGCGGTTGGTGAGCGCGGACCCGCCCGAATAGCCGGGGCCGTGCAGGCTGCCGTGCAGCACGTTCGGCTCCTGCCCGCGGTACTCCATGATGTCGATCTCGCCGCAGTCCGGCCACGGGGTGGTGGCGATGTTGGCGCCGAGCAGCCAGAACGCCGGCCACAGGCCGCGGCCGACCGGCAGGCGGATGCGCGCCTCGAAGCGGCCCTCGGTCTGCGCGAAGCGGTCCTTGGTGTTGATGCGCGCCGAGGTGTAGTCGCGGTTCTGATACGACTCCTCGCGCGCCGTGATCGCCAGGTTCCCGGCGCCGTCGAGCGAGACGTTCACGGGTCGCGCGGTGTCGAATTCGAGCTGCGCGTTGCCCCAGTCGGTGCCGATGTCGTAGCCCCAGCGCGCGTGGTCGGGCGAGGTGCCCGCCGCGCCGTCGAATTCGTCCTGCCAGATCAGGGTCCAGTCGGCGGCGACCGGGCTGGAGGGTCGCGTGCAGCCCGCGAGCGCGGCCGGAACGGCCGCCAGCACCAGAGAGGCGAGGGCGGCGCCGAGCCGGATCCGTCCCGCCGCGCGCCGCATCAGGCCGCGCCCCTGCGCTGCCGCGGCATCGGAAACAGCCGCGAGTCGTCGAGCGCGGACTTGAGCACCAGGGTCGAGGCGCCGACCGCGATCCCGCGCGGGCCGAGCTCGCCGACGACGATCGCCGACACGGCGAGCGAGCTCACCAGGGTGCGGCGCGCCGCAGTTTCGCGCAGCGGCTCGAGCAGCAGCTCGCCGAGTCGCGAGAGCCCGCCGCCGAGGATGACCATGGACGGATTCATCAGGTTCAGAAGACTGGCGACCGCCACGCCCAGATGGTCCGCCGCCTCATGCGTGAGCTGCAGCGCCAGTGGATCGCCCGCGAGCGCGGCGTCCTCGATGCTGGCGATCGTCGGCAGCGTACCGGCCAGCACGCTGCCGGGGTGTTCCTGCATCAGCGCCTCCGCGCGCTTCACCAGCGCCGGGGCGCCGACGATGGTGGCGAGGCAGCCGCGCAGGCCGCAGACGCAGAGCTCACCTTGCGGGTCCATCGCGAGATGGCCGATCTCACCGGCGACGCCCGTTGCCCCGCGGTAGATCTCGCCGTCGATCACGTGCCCCGAGCCGAGCCCGGTCGCGATCTTGATGTAGGCGAAGTCGTCGATGCCGCGCCCGGCGCCCCACCAGTGCTCGGCGAGCGCGCCCATGTTGGCGTCATTGTCGACGAACAGCGGTACGCCGTAGCGGGCGCCGAGCCCCTCGAGGCCGAGTCGCCCGTGCCAGTCGGGGAGGACCAGCTCCGAGAGCCGGTCCGGATGGGCGGGATCCACGGGACTCGGGACCGCGACGCCGATGCCGACCAGCCGCCGTGACCTGATCCGCCCTTCGGCGAGGCAGGCGTCGCACAGCGTGCCGATCAGCTCGCGCGTGCCGTCCGGGTCCCGCCTTACCGGATGGTCGCGATGCTGCCAGGCGATCACCCGGCCGCGCAGGTTGGTCAGTGCGACCGCCACGTGCGTCGCGCCCATTTCGACGCCGAGAATGAAGCAGGCGTCGTCCTGGAAGCGCAGCACGATCGGGCGCCGGCCGCCGCGCGAAGGGCCGGTGCCGACCTCGGCGACGAAGCCCTTCGGCAGCAGCGCGCCGACGATTTCCGAGACGGTGGAGCGCGACACCTCCACGCGCCGCGCGATCTCCGCGCGCGAAATCTCGCGTTCCTTCCAGATCAACCGGAGGATGATCTCGGCCAGCGGACGCAACCGGCCCGCTGCGGAAGCCGCTTTCGCCGCCTTCCCCCGATCCGTCGCCCTGCTCATCTTCCGCCTCCCCTGAACCGCCCCCGCGAGCCGCTAGTCGTGAAAGTAGACATTGTCCACGAACGCCGTGCCGGGCCCCGACAGAACCAGCTGGGCGAGGTGCGCGCGCGAGGTGAGCAGCGTGTAGCTGGAGAGCGGAATCTCGAGCGCGGACCAGGTGCCCGGCGTGACGGCCGGCGTCGTGGAGGCGTTGAAGGTGAGCTCCTGCTCCTTGTCGTTGCCACCGCCGTAGACGCCGTCGCTGCCGAAGTCGACGAGCTTCACCTTGAACGTCGTGCCGGAGGGAATGTAGACGTCCAGGTGGATCGCCGTCATCTGGGTGGCGTCGATCGGCTGCGAGGTGAACTCCACGCCCGCATAGACGAGGTTGGTGTAGCCCTTGACGTCGTCGCCGGCGATCTGGAGATCGGTGACGTCGGCCAGGTCCCAGGTGGCGGACCAGGTATCCACCGGCACGTCCGGATACGCGTTGCTGAACAGCGAGATCACGTTCGCCGCCGGAAGCGTGGGCGTCGGCGCGGGCGTCGCCGGGGCGGCGATCGCGTTGACCGTCACCTGGCCGGTGGCGGGAACGCCGCCGAGTTCCGCGGTCACGGTCGCGCTGCCGGGGCCGACCACCTGAATCCGCCCGCCCGAGGTCGTGAGGACCGCGCCGTCGGAGGAGGCGAAGTCGAAGTAGCCGGGCATGTGTCCCACGGTGACGTCGCTGCCGCTCACGTTGAAGATCGTCTGCGTGCCTTCGACGTTGAGGCTCGCGCCGACGAAGGTGTTCACCGTGCGACTCGACATCGATGGCCGGGGGTTGGTCACCGCATTGGTCTTCTCGAAGACGACGTCGTCGAACCAGACGTCGAAGCTCTGCCCGTTCTCCGCTTCGGCCATGTAGAACAGGCCCCGTTCGGAATCGAGCCGCGCGGGCCGCGGAATCGGAATCACGTAACGCGTCCAGGTCGTGGTCATCGGAATCGCGTTGCGGCGCGCCTCGAAGCGCGAGGTGCCGGTGTTGTCGTTGCCGAATCCCGCCACGTCGAACGTGATCGACTGACTGGCCCGCGCCCAGAAGGTGAGCGCGTCGTACCCGGACAGGTCGCGGTTCACGTTGGCGACGAACGCACCGCCGGCATACCCGGTCGCGGGCACGCTCACCCGGAGCGACGCAGTCCCCGTGTGACGTTCGTTGGAGTCGATACTGACCGCGTCCAGCTTGGAGCCGAGGAACGCCTGGAAGTCGACCCCCTGACTGAAATCGTCGAGGAACACGTCGGGGTTGGTCGGCAGAGGGAAGGGACGAAGCCCGTTCGTGCTCCGCTCGCAGCCGCTTGCGAGCAGCACGAGGAGCGTGGCGGCGAGCGCCGCGGGCAGGGCGTGGCTGCGCATCATGTATCGCCTCCGGGGTCGGCAGGCCCGCTCAGCCCACGGCAGCGCCGCCAGCAGCGCACCGGGGTGCCGGACCGGATTACTTTGTTCATACGTCGAACAAACTATCCTCCGCCGGCGCCGCACTGTCAAGGATCCATGCGTGCCGCGGATCGCGGAGCGCGTGCGGGAGGCCGGCCGCCCGGGCCGGGGGGACACCCCGTTCGTCGGCGCCGGTTCCCCATCGGTTCGCTTCCCCGTGCAGGCCCGGCTTCGCGGTCTATCATGCGGCGGCGCTCCCCGCACCGGACCCCTGAGCATGAGGAGTCGAACCGACGCATGATCGCCGCCCGCTCCGCCGCACTCGCGTGGTTCATGCCGCCGGCTGCCGCCGGCTCGGCCCCGGCCGCACCGGACGTTGCCGATCCGGCCGGCCCGTGGCGCGCCGTATGGGTCCACGCTCGCGCCGCGGCGCGCCCCGCGCTCCTCCGCCATGCGCTCGAGCGCTAGCGTGCGCCGCGCCGCGGCGGACGATGGGGCCGGCAGCGCGGCGCCGCGGGCCGCCTTCGACCGGAGCCGTCTCACCGAGATCGGCCATGGCGACCTGCCGTACTGGAACCCGGTGGCCACGGACGCGCTGGAAGCGATGCTCGGCCGCCTCGAGCTCGCGACGGACGCGCGGGTGCTCGACGTGGGCTGCGGGCGCGGCCGCATGCTGATCGAGTCGCTGCGCGGCTCGGGCGCGAGCGGCGTGGGCGTGGACATCCATGTGCGTGCGATCTCTGCCGCGCGGGAGGCCGCCGCCCGGCTGCTGCCTGCGGGCGCTGCCGTGTTCCGGGCGGAGCCGTTCGATGCCGCGGCGTTCACCCCCGCTTCGTTCGACGCCATCCTGTGCGTGGGCGCGCTCCACGCGGCCGGCGGGCTCGACGCGGCGCTCGGTTCGTTCAGCGCGCTGCTCGCGCCGCGCGGCCGCATGCTGATCGGCGAGGGCTGCTGGCTCCACCCGCCCGCTCCGGCCTACCTCGCACACATCGGCGCCGCCCGCGACGAGATGATGTCGCACGCGGCCAACCTCGAGCGCATGCGCGCCCACGGCTTCGAGGTCACGGAAGTGCGCGCGACGGGCGCTGCGGAGTGGGAGGCGTACGAGACCGGCTACCGCGATCGCGTCCTCGCCTGGACCGCCGCCCACGCCGCCGCGCCGGGTGCCGCGGCGATGCGCGCGCACGTGCTCCACTGGCACGAAGGCTTTCGGCGCTGGGGCCATGACACGATGGGCTTCACGCTGTACCTGCTCAGGAGAGGGTGAGGCCGCCGTGCGTGCGCTGACCCACCACGGCCTGCGCTCGGTGCGCTGCGAAGAAGTCGCCGACCCCGTGTTGCAGGCACCGGACGACGCGATCGTCGAAGTCGAGCTCGCCGCGATCTGCGGCTCCGACCTGCACGTCTGGCACGGACGGGAGCGCGGGCTCGACCGCGGCACCGTGCTCGGCCACGAGTTCATGGGCCGCGTGATCGCCGTGGGAGACGAGGTGCGCGCCATGAGGCCGGGCACCCGGGTGGTGGCGCCGTTCAGCACCTGCTGCGGCGCGTGCTTCTACTGCGCCCGGGGTCTCACGGCACGCTGCGAACGTGGCGCGCTGTTCGGCTGGGTCGAAGGCGGACGCGGCCTGCACGGCGGGCAGGCCGGGCGCGTGCGCGTGCCGATGGCCGACGCCACGCTGTTCGAGGTGCCGGAGAGGCTCGCGGCCGAAGCCGCGTTGCTGCTGGCCGACGTGCTGCCGACGGGTCTGCACGCGGCGCGCATGGCCGCGCTGCGGGCGGGCGACGTCGCGGTGGTGCTCGGCTGCGGTCCGGTGGGGCTGATGGCGGTGGCCGCCGCCGTGGATGCCGGCGCCCGCGTGCTCGCCGTGGACCGCGTGCCGGAGCGTCTCGCGACGGCCGCACGCTTCGGCGCCGAGCCGGTCGCGCTCGACGACGCCGTGCAAGTCGTGCGTGCAGCGACCTCGGAACGCGGCGCCGACGCGATCCTCGAGGTGGTGGGGAGCGAGGCCGCTGCGCGGCTCGCCTTCCAGCTGGTGCGCGCGGGCGGCGCCATCGCCGCCGCGGGCGTCCATCATGAAGCCGGCTTTCCGTTCGGCCCGGCCGAGGCGTACGACCGCAACCTGCGCTTCGCCGCCGGACGCTGCCCTGCGCGCTCGCTCATGAGCGAGGCGCTGGCGTTGCTCGCGCGCCGTGCGGAACTCGCCGGGGTGTTCACGCACCGCCTGCCGCTGTCCGAGGGCGCCGCCGCCTACGTGCTGTTCGACCGCAAGGAAGACGGCTGCGTGAAGGTGGCGCTCGACCCGCGCGGCTGAACGGTCCCGGCGCCCGCGCGGGGCCGCTTCAGCGTCCGGGCGCGCGAGGCCCGATGCGGAACATGACGAAGCGCTGGTCCTGCCCGGGCCGGTACGCGCACGAATCGAGCGCCGCGCGCCGCAGCGCCCGGGGTGCGGGCCCCGCAGCGATCTCGTCCCAGATCACCCACTCGGTCCCCGCCGCGGAGAGCGACGCCACCCCTGCCGAATCGGGCGGCGCGCCGAGCGGCTCGATCGTGCGGGCGTCGAGCGGCTGCGAGAGCACGCCGCCCATCAGCGTGCCGAAGCGGCTCCAGCGACTGCGGGCGATGTGTCGTGCCGCGAGGAAGCGCGCGCAGTGCGCCTCCAGCCCGGGGAAGATCGCGGCCGCGCTCGACACATGGTCGCGCCCCGCCACGCGGCCGTGCGCGCGCTCGGCGACGAAGGCGCCGCGGGCCTCGCGCGCACCCGCCGCCAGGATCACGAGGAACGCGAACGCGGCGGCGTAAGCGCCCGTACGGGATCGGCTTTCGGAAGTGATCGAAAGCACCACCGCAAGCGCGGGGAGACCGAGGGCGTGCAGCCAGAGCGTCATGCGCGCCCACCATGGCGCGGGCTGGATCGCGAGCCACAGCGCCGCGATTCCGGCCAGGATGAGCCACGGACGCAACCGGCCGCGGCGCACCAGGAGGAACCACGCGAGGATCAGCGCCGGGATTTCCACGGCCGGCCACAGCACGCCGAGCCCGCCGGTGGCGGCGTAGCTGCGAATCGGACCGTCGAGTTGCAGCCACGCGGCAGGCACCCTGAGCCAGGCCGGCCACGCATGCAGCCACGCCGGCATGTTCCCGTCGACGAGCGCCGCCGGATCGTAGCCGGTCGCAAGCACTTTCGCGCCGAGCTTCAACTGGACCGGGAAGATCGGGTTGCCGGTCATGACGAGGTCGCGGGCCGTCCAGTAGCCGCCGACCACGAACGCGGCGAGCACGGCCAGAGCGACGTGCGTCACGATGCGCGCGCGCGGGCGTGGCGGCTGCACCAGCTGCACGGCCGTCACGACGCCGAGCGCGATCGCGAAGAACGGCAGCCCCTGGCCCTTGGCGCCGAGCACCAGCCCGCCGGCCGCGCCGAACAGCAGCGCGGCGCGCGACGCGTGACGGTCGTCGGCGTGAGCGAACAGCAGCGCACCCGCCAGCGTCGCCATCGCCGCGGCGGCGAAGCCCGGGTCCACGTAGCAGGTCGCCGAGAGGATCACCCAGGCGGGCACGCAGGCGATCAGCGCCGCCGTGGCGAAGCGCCACGGGCCGCGGGCGCCGAGTCGCGTCGCGATCACCGCCAGCGCGAGCAGCGCGAGCGGCCAGTAGAACAGGTTGCCGGCGTCGACCAGCCGGCTCGAGCCGGTGAGACGGTGCACGAGGAAGTCGAGTGCCTCGATCGCCATCGGATAGCCGTTCGCGAACGGCAGGTCGCCGGCGTCCGGAATCCACCGCACGCGGCCCGCCTCCACCCAGCCGCGGATCGCCGGCAGGTGATAGTAGAGCCCGTCCCAGTCGTAGACCGGGCGCGCCCAGGCGAGACGCCAGAGTCCGAGCCACTGCCAGGCGCAGAGCAGCAGGGCGGCGAACGCCGCCAGCCACCCTGCGGCTCCCGCCGCGCCCTCGTGCGGCGGCGCCTCGGGCGGCGGCGCACCGCGCGAGTCTCCGCGCCGGCCGCGCGCCGCGAGCCACGCCGCGCCGGCGAGCGCCGCCGTCGCGATGGCCGCGGCGAGCGGGCGGGCCAGGGGAACGCCCGCCGCCGCGGTCCACAGCACCAGGGCCTGCGGCAGTGCGAGCGCGAACACCGTGAACGCGAACGCCGCCGTCAGCGCGGATCTCATCACCGCCTCCGCATGCGGGGGCCGCGCCGCAGCCGCGGCGGCGCAGCGCCCGTCCGCGCTACCACTCGCGCATGAGCTTCACCGACACCGAACGCTGATCGTAGATCTCGGTGTCGGCGAGCTCGAAGCGCGCGCTCACCGCGAGGTCGGGGCCGAAGTAGACACTGGCGCCGGCGCCGATCCCGCGCGTCCAGTAGTCGACGAACGCCTCGCCGGGGGCGAGCAGGGTATAGGCGACGGTTCCGGCATGGGCGTCCACACCGAGGTAGAGCTGTTTGTAGCGCGCGTAGGTGAGCCCGCCGCCGATCGAGCGCGAGGTCGTGCGGCCGGGGTAGCCGACTTCGATGCGGCCGTCGGCGCTCGCGACCCACGGACCCGGGAACCAGTAGCGCAGCCCGAGGCCGAAACCGTCGGCGCGATTCTCGGCGTGACTCTGCGTGCGGTTCCAGCCGAGATCCGCGACCAGTGCGTTTCCGGACAGCGTCGCGCACTCGATTCCGGCGTCGATCCGGTAGCGCGGGAACAGCACCTCACCGGTACCGCCGGAAAAGCCCGCGCGCACGGCGAACGTCCGGCTGAGCCAGCGCTGGTGCGCGACGCCGAATCCGGCGGCGGTCTCGCCGAAGCGCGAGGCGCGGCCCGCGCTCACGCTCCAGGACTCGCGGAACGGGCGCGCGAGCGTGAAGCGCAGCGACTGGTCGTCGGCGTTGCCGAGCCCTGCGGTGTAGCGGCCGAAGCCGGCGCCCGCCTCCAGGGTGCGACGCCACGGCACTTCGTCGGCACGCGCCGGCAGCGCGAACAACAGCGCGATCAGCACCGCGCTGCCGCACAGCGCGAGCACCGCCGCGGCCGGGCGCCAGCCGGAGAGCAGCGGTTCGCGTTCGATCGGCAGCGTCTTCCAGCTCACCGCCCAGGCGTAGAAGCCGATCACGACACCGACGTCCACCGGCAGCCCGAACATCCAGAACAGCAGCGGCATCGCCAGCAGCGACGCATGGTGCAGCACCCAGGCGTGGGCGACGTACTGCATCGGAATGAATACGACCAGGTGAAGCATGACGAGCAGGACGATGCCGAGCTTGCGCGTCCGGCTGAAGTCGAGCGTGAAGTAGGTGAGGCCATAGAGCAGCGGCACGACGCCGATCAGCATCATCCCCGCGGTGAGCAGGACTTCGGTGTACCCGGCCACGTCGTAGGGGAACGCGCCGGGGGCGAACCAGAACACCAGCTGCGCGCTGGCCTGCACGATCGCCGCGGTGCGCAGCAGGTAGAGAAACGGCAGCCAGCGCCGCGGCAGCAGCCACGAGACCAGCGCCACGGCCAGCGTGGCGATCGCCCCCGTCCACCACACGCTGCGCGTGAACGGCGCCGCCGTGACGGCGAGGCGCGGGAACTCGATCGTCCAGGCGCCGCCGAGGATCGTGTGCGACACGAGACCCACCGTGGCCGGCAGTCCGATCACTTCGCACCAGAACCCCATCATCGACGCCCACACCCGCGCCGCCGGGCCGACCGCCATGAACCAGAGCAGCGCGAGCCCCAGCGCGGCGAGCGTGCCGTAGATCGCGCGGGAATCGGTGAGCCGCAGGGTCAGAATCGAGCGGTGCGGCGGAATGATCCGGCCGCGGAACCCGCGCTGTGCCTCGCGGCGGTCGGCGAACGGTCTCATGCGAGCACCTCGCCGTGTCCCGAAGCCCACGCGGTGCCGTGGATGACGCTGCCGACGCGCACCGCGATCGAACCCGCGCGCACGGTGGAAGGCTCGTCGGCCGCGCCGACCACGCAACGGGTGCCGATGGTCAGGCGCCCTTCGGCGATCACCGGACCGTCGACGGCCGCGCCGTCCTCGATCGTGACGTCCCTCTGGCCGATCACGCTGCCGTCCACGTGCACGCCGGCGCCGAGCCGCATGTCGCCATGGCTCTTCGCGCTGCCCTCGAGGCGCGCGCCCGCGCCGAACGTGAGCCGGCCCCAGACCACCAGATCACACGTGACGCGCGCGCCCGCGGGAATCTCGAGGTCGCCCTCGACCAGCAGGCGCCCGGCGGCAAACTCGTGATGCGCCGGGAGCCCGTGCGGCCGCCACGCGGCCACGTCCACCGCGGGCGCGCCGTGCACGGCGCCCGCGCGCGGCAGCGCCTGCGTCCCCACGGCGCCGAAGCGGATCACCGGCGCGTGCATGCGCTCGAAGCGGCAGCCGGCGGCAAGGGCGATCGCGCGGCCGGCCGAGGCGCGGCCCTGCAGCACGACGTCGGCACCCACTTCGAGATGACGCCCGGCGTGCACCCAGCGCACGACACGCCCGCTGTCACCCATGCGCATGTCCTCCTCGGCGAGAGCCGCACGCAGTTCGGTCGCGGCACCGGCGTCGAGCGATCCGCCCGCGTACACCTCGCGCCGGCAGCGCAGCCCGGCGGGGATCTCGAGATCGCCGGCGCCCACGACGATGCGGTCGAGCTCGCGGCGCTGCGCCTCGTCGTCGAACAGCTCGAGCGGCTCGCGCGCCGGCAGCACGCACCACGAGCCCTGCTCTTCGATCCAGCCGGTGCGCCGCATGCCCGTCGTGCGCACGCTCGCCAGATCGTCGCCGAGCTCGCGCTCGAGGAAGACGCGGAAGCCGTTCGCGAAGTGACGGACGTCGACGGCCGCCCCGGGCGGGACCGGCAGGGCGTCGGCGTCGTGGCGCGCCCGCGCCTCACGCAGGCCCGGGACGAACGGCAGCGCGAACAGCAACAGGGTCACGGCGAAGAACGCGATCACGATCGGCGTCACCGCAGCCTCCCCGCGCCGCCGTTGCCGTGGCCGCCGTTGCCGTGGCCGCCGTTGCCGTGGCCGCCGTTGCCGTGGCCGCCGTTGCGGCCGCCGTTGCGCTCGGTCTTGTGCCACTGCACCTCGCCGTTCCCGCCGTTGTGGACGACCTGCGTGAACGTGCCCCGGGTCACCGACACGATGGTCACCAGGAAACCCATCAGGATGAACGGGATCAGTCGCGCCCGCTCGCGCGAGCCGTCGAGGTGCGTCGCCGCCGCGACCTCGAAGAACGTGGCGTGGTTGCCGATCGTCGAATAGCAGGTCACCGCCAGCACGACGATCAGCCCCGGCTCGTTCACACCCATGTACCAGAGCGTCATCGCCACCGCCCAGCCGAGGATCAGCGCCGGCGACATCATGTACACGCCGAGCAGCAGCTGGCCGTCGAGTTTCTCGAGCGCCCGCACACGACGGCTCGCCATCAGCCCGCGCGAGTGGCGCCACAGCGTCTGATTGTGGCCACGGGCCCAGCGCTTGACCTGCTTCACGCGCCCGGGCCAGGTCTCGGGCGCCTCTTCGTAGCACTCGGAGCGGTTCTGGTAGACGGTCTTCCAGCCGCCGTTCAGCAGCCGGTACGTGGCGTCGGTGTCCTCGGCCAGCGTGTCGTCGCTCCAGCCGCCGACGTGCTGCAGCGCGCGCCGTCTGACGCCGCCCACCGTGCCGCCGTACTGCGGCACCAGCTTCATGTTCATGCGCGCCTGCTGATCCACCTGGTAGCCGCCGGCCCGCTCGAGATCGAGCAGCCGCGTGAGCAGATTCGTGCCGACGTTGTAGGGCACCACACGCCCCATCACGGCGCCGACCTCGGGGTCGAAGAACGGGGCGACGAGCTGCTTGATCAGGCCCCGCCCCGGCACGTAGTCGGCGTCGAACACCAGGATCACGTCGGTCGTGACGCGCTCGGTCGCGTCGCGCAGCACCGCGCCCTTGCCCGACTTGCCGCGCGTGCGATGCAGGGGGCGGATGCGCCCTGGATGCCGCTGTGCGTAGTCGTCGATGATCTCGCCGGTGGCGTCTTCGGAACGATCGTTCACCGGAAGAATGGTCACCCGCTCGGGCGGATAGTCGGCCGCGAGCAGCGCGTCGAGCATCCGCGCGATCACCGCTTCCTCGTTGCGCGCCGGAACGAGCACGGTGATCTCGGGCCAGCGCGCGGTGTCCACGTCGAGGTAGGGGTAGCGCTGACGCCCGAACAGGCGGTTCACCGTGAACAGGTAGTGACGCGCCATGTAGACGACGACCAGCAGAATGATGAGGTAGAGCACGAACAGCAGGACGAGCACGTACCACGGCCGCCCGGCGGGCACGCCGAAACCGGCCGCGAGCGCCGGAAGGGCCACGAGCGCGAGTGCGAATACGGGAAGCAGGATCCGGCCGGTGCCCTTGCGGACGCGGCCGGGGGAACCCGGGGGTGGGACCATGCTCGACCTTCGTCTGGGCGGCCTGGGGAGGCCCGAGTGGAGCCCCAAAAGTCTAACAACCGCCGGGGCGGGCCTCAACGACGCACCGGAGCCGCAGCGCACGCCGCGGCCCGCCTGGGTCAAATGACGCAGGACGCCTGCGCACGACGGCCGCCGGCTCGCCTCTCAGGCACCTCGCGGCAGGATGTTCCGGTTGGTCCGGAACAGGTTCGTCGGATCCCAGACCGCCTTGATCTCCGCCAGGCGTGCCATGTTCGGGCCGAGCGCCGCCGCCACGCGTTCCGCGGGCTCGTCCTCGGTGAGGAAGTTCACATAGGTGCCGCCCGTCGAGAGCGAACGCATGTCGCGCCACGCCGCGCGCGCCCATTCGACGTGGCGCGCGTCCTCGGCGGGGTCGTCCCATGCCGCGGTGATGTTGAGGACGATCCGCGCGTCGCGATTGCCGGCCGCGGAGTGGTCGCCGGGGAGCCGGTCGAGCACACCGCCGATGGGGAAGAACAGGATCGCGGAGTGCGGCGACTCGATCTTCCGCGCGTGGGCGGTCAGCTTTTCGATGGCCGCGTCGCTGATGTCCGCAAGGTACTCCGACTTCCAGTAGTAGCGCCGGCCCTTCGGCTGCGTGGCGTCGAGCAGGCTCTGCTGGGCGACATAGGGGCGGCGCTGCAGCACGTCGCCGACCGGGGCACCGAAGGAGCGGATGCGCTTCGCGATCGCCTCGCCGGCGGCCGCATCGCCGGTGTGGCAGACGGCCAGCACCGCGACCAGCCGGCCGTGATGATCGGCGCGGATCCAGGGCGCCGGCGGCGCCGGGCGCACCACCGAGGCCACGGTCAGCTCGGGCGGCCCTTCGTTCACGAGCTCGCGCTGCAGTTCCAGCACCTCGCGGCTGGCTTCGCCCGGCCACGCCACCGCGCCCGCCATGATCTCGGGGCCCACCGGATAGAGTCGGTAGTCGATCCGCGTCACGATGCCGAAATTGCCGCCGCCACCGCACAACCCCCAGAACAGGTCCGGATGCTCGGTCTCGCTTGCGCCCACCACGCGGCCGTCGGCGGTCACCACCTCCATGGCGGTGACGTTGTCGGAGGTCCAGCCGTAGCGGCGGGTCAGGTAGCCGAACCCGCCGCCCAGGGTGAGGCCGGCAATCCCGGTGTTGGAAACGAAGCCGAGCACCGCGGCCAGACCATGCACCTGGGTCTCGCGGTCCACGTCGCCCAGCAGACAACCGGCCTGCGCGTGCGCGATCCTTCGATCGCGATCGACGAGCACGCCGCGCATGAGCGACAGGTCGATCATCAGTCCGCCGTCGCAGGCCGCGAGTCCGGCGATGTTGTGGCCACCGCCCTTGATCGTGAACCGGAGATCGTGGCGCCGGGCGAAGCCGAGCGCGAGCTGCACGTCGGCGACGCCGAGGCAGCGGGCGATCGCCGCCGGGCGCCGGTCGATCATGCCGTTCCACACCGTGCGTACGTCTTCGAAACCGGGATCTGCGGGGCGCAGCAGGGAACCGCGGAGTCCGGCGCGCAACGCATCGACATCCTGCGCGGCGACCTCGAGCGCCGAACCGTCTGTGGCGAGCATCTTCATGAAAGACCTCCGGGAGACCTGTGTGGACGGTCCCTGTGTACCCCGGCTGCGCATGTCGGGCAACGACTCTTTTGCGACTCCCTCTGCCGGCGGCGCGACGCCGGCCCCACGCGTCCCGGGGCCCGGGGAATGACCCGTTTGTCGGACGGGTCGGCCCCGGGAGGGGAATCATTCCTTCGTCTACCTGGCGTGCCACGCCCGTGCCGATCCTGTAGATTCGCCGCTGGTTCGAGATGCCGGCAGACCGGAAACGGCTCCAACCGATCGATCGAAACACCCCTCCGGTCGCAGAGGGTGGGCAAGATGAACGGACGTCGCATGCTGGCAGTCGTCGCGGGGGCGGTCGCCGCCGGGGCCCTGGTCCCGGCCGGTGCATCCGCGCAGCAGTCCGTGGCCCGGCGCCGGAACGGGGTGCTGCTCGACGCAATCCGCATCGGCTTCGCGCGCCCCACCGTGCACGCGCGTCACCTCTGCCATACCGGCAACCAGCCGAACGGCCATGCGAATCGTTTCTACGAACCCATCCACCCGCCGCTCGCACCGACGGTGCCCGGCGAGCGCGGACCCGACTCTGCAGTGGGCGACCTGCCGCGCCGCCCCGGACCGGACCCGCCTGTCGCGCATCCGGGGCGGAATCCATTCGCACGCCGACCGACGTCTCCGGCCTCCGGATCGGGATCGTCACGTGGCACGTGTCCGACGTACGGGGCCGGCTCGTGCAGAGCGAGCGGCGCACGGTGGGATCGCAGCAGTTCCTGTCGATGAACACGACTTCGCTCGAATCCGGCCGCTACGTGCTGCAGGTCGGAGCTGAAGGATGACAGACGAAAAGCCGCGTGGCGGTCATCCGCTGAGGACCGCGCGCAAGGAGGATTGAAAGTGGCGATTTCGGTGAGACGCGTGAACTACTTCTACACGACGGTGGGCGAGGGTGCCTACCGCCTGCTCGGCGATCTCGCCGGGCTCGGGGTGAACCTGCTCGCGCTGCACACGGTGCCGCTGGGACCCGACAGCACGCAGCTCACGCTGTTCCCGGAGGACTCACGCCACTTCATGATGGCGGCCGAGCGCGCGGGGTTGAAGCTCGATGGTCCGCATGCGGCGCTGCTGGTGCAGGGCGGAGATCAGATGGGCGCCCTGGCAGGCGTGCATGCCAAGCTGCGCGCGGCCGACGTCAGCGTGTTCGCCTCCATGTGCGTGACGGACGGGCAGGGCTACTACGGGTACGTGATCTACCTGCGGCCCGAGGACGCCGACAAGGCGGCCCACGCGCTCGAGATCTGACGTTTTCGCGTTGAGCGCTGCCGGATTCGAGATCCTCGCCTGGGAGGAGACGCCGCTCGGCGTGCTCTGCCTGAGGCGGCGCACGCTGCTGTCGGCGCCGGGGGAGACGGTGACCGAGATCACCCTGGATCACGAATTCCTCATGAGCAGCCTGCACACCGAGTCCGAGCGCGCGCTCGCCACCCGGGCGATCGCTCTGCACGGCGGCGCCCGGTTGCGCGTGCTCGTCTGCGGCCTCGGGCTCGGCTATACCGCGGCGGCGGTGCTCGATCACCCGCAGGTCGAACGCGTCACCGTGATGGAACTGCTGCCGCAGGTGATCGACTGGATGCGCGCGGGGCGGGTGCCGCTTTCGGAGCGTCTCACCGGCGAGCCGCGCTGCACGCTCGAGGCCGGCGATGCGTACGCGCGGCTGGCGGCGCCGGGTCGCGGCGAGTGGGATGTCATTCTGGTCGACGTGGACCACTCGCCGGACGAGCGCCTCGACCACGGCCCCGGCGCGTTCTACACGCGCGCCGGTCTCGATCGGGCGCGCAACCATCTCGCGCCCGGCGGCGTGCTCGGCGTGTGGTCCTGCGCGGAGCACGGCCCGTTCGCCGCGGCCATGCGCACGACGTTTCCGAGCGTCGAGGTCGAGGCCGTCACGTTCGAGAACCGCCATCTCCACGTCCACCAGACCGACTGGCTGTTCTTCGGCGCGAGCTGATCCCGATCCGTCATCCGTGCGCGCCGGCCCGGTTCAGTCTGCCTGAGCGGCAGCGCAGGCGGATTTCCGGCCGATTGTCCTTTTCATGACATTCCCCGCGGCATAGAATCGCGCTCTGCCTCTTCGATGCAGTCGCTGTCGACCCTGACCTCTTCGAGGGAGTCCCCATGAAGACAGCTGCTACACCACTTCGTTCGCTGCTCCTGACGCTCGGAGCACTGGCGTTGGTCACCGCGGCGGCCTGGAGCGTGCACGCACGCTCGAAGACCGCCGGGGGCGACGCCGGACAGCAGCCCGCACCGCAGACCGTAGAGACTGCAGCCGCCCGGCCCGCGACACCCGTGGCGGTCACGGCGCCCGCACCGGAGCCCGCGCAGGCGGCGCCCGGCGAAGCCGGCATGAAGGCGTACGTCGATCCCGAAACGGGTGCCCTGACGAACATCCCGCCGCAGTCGGCGGTGGTGCCGCTCGCCGAACAGCCCGTGCGCCCCGACCGCCTGCCGGAGGTCACGCTTCCGGACGGCTCCGTGATGGTGGACCTGCAGGGGATGTTCGAAGAGACGATGGTCGTCACGGTCGACGCCGACGGCCGGCGCCGGATGTCGTGCGTCGAAGGTTCGGGCGAAGCGCAGGTGCGTGCCGGTGCGCCGGCCGCGACGCGGGAGGTGAAGTGATGAACGCCTTCCCGCGCTTCTTCGCGCCGCTCGGCCTCGCCGCGCTGCTCGCCTTCGCCGTGCCGGCGAACGCGGCGACGATCGTGATCGTCAACAACGACGGTCCCGGTGAAGGTTTCAACGATCCCACACCGGTCGCGCCGGTCGGCGGCAACCCCGCCACGACGCTGGGCGGCCAGCGGCTGTTCATCTTCCAGTACGCCGCCAACATCTGGGGCGGCATCCTGCAGAGCGGCGTCACGATCCAGGTACGCTCGCAGTTCAATCCGCAGACCTGCAACGCGACCAGCGCCGTGCTCGGCTCGGCGGGCCCCGTGACGGCGCACCGCGACTTCGCCGGCGCCGACTATGCCGGCACCTATTACCATCAGGCGCTGGCCAACAAACTCGCGGGCACGGATCTGGCCCCTGCGGATCCGGACATCAACGCCACGTTCAACCTGACCCTCGACAGCGGCACGTGCCTGGGCGGGGCGACCTGGTACTACGGCATCGACGGCAACGAAGGCTCGGACGTCGAGCTGCTCCCGGTGCTGCTGCACGAACTCGGTCACGGCCTCGGCTTCAGCACCCTCACCAACGGGGTGACGGGGAACTTCTTCAACGGTTACCCGTCGGTGTTCGACCGCTTCCTGCTCAACGACCAGACCGGCCTGCACTGGTACCAGATGACGACGACGCAGCGTCAGGTTTCGGCGATCAACACCGACCACCTGGTGTGGGACGGGCCGAACGTCTTCAACGCGGCGCAGAGTTACCTCGACAAGCGCTTCCGGATGGTCATCAACTCGCCGGGCTCGATCGCCGGCACGTATCAGGTGCAGACGGCCACGTTCGGGCCGCAGACCTTCAACGTGACCGGCGACGTCGTGCTGGCGGACGACGGCACGGGAACGACCTCGGACGGCTGCGAGCCGCTCGTCAACAACGTGGCCGGCAAGATCGTGCTGATCGACCGCGGCACGTGCACCTTCACGTCCAAGGTGCTGGCCGCACAGAACGGCGGCGCCATCGCCGTGCTGATCGCCAACAACGCCGCCAGCGGCCTGCCGCCCATGGGCGGGAGTGATCCGTCGGTGGTGATTCCTTCGGTCGGCATCTCGCAGGCCGACGGCAACACGATCAAGGCCAACCTCGGCACCGGCGTGAACGTCACCCTCGACCAGGACCCGGTGCTGCTCGCCGGCGCCGACGACACCGGCTACCCGAAGATGTACGCGCCGAATCCGTTCCAGAGCGGCTCCTCGGTGTCGCACTACGACGTCAGCCTGACGCCGAACGCGCTCATGGAGCCGGCGATCAACAGCGACCTGCACGACACGGTCGACCTGACGGAGGACCTGTTCCGCGACATCGGCTGGTTCCCGACGGCGACCGCCACGCAACTCGCGATGTTCTCGGCCGAAGGCCGCCGCGACGGCATCGCGCTGCGCTGGCAGTTCCTCGATCCGGGCGACGTGAGCATCGTGGCGCTGCAGCGTGCACCGGCGGCCGAGGGGCCGTGGGGGGCCGTGACCACCGAGCTCGCCAGCGACGGACAGGCGACGGTGGCGCTCGATACCGGTACCGAGACGGGGCGCGCCTACTGGTACCGCCTGGCGGTCACCGACCTGGCCGGCGAAACGTCGTTCATGGGTCTGGCTTCCGCGCAGCGCGCCAGCGCGCTCGCGGCGGGCGTGTTCCTCGGCGCGCCGCAGCCGAATCCGAGCCGTGCCGGCACCGCGATCCGCTTCTCGATCGGCGCGCCGGAGTTCGTGCGGCTCACGATCGTGGACGCCAACGGCCGGGCGGTGCGCTCGCTGCAGAACGGCATGCTGGCAGCCGGCGAGTACACCCGCACGTGGGACGGTCTCTCCGACCACGCCGGTCGCGTCTCGCCGGGCGTGTACTTCATCCATCTGCGCACGTCGCAGGGCGTGGCGACGCAGCGCGTGGCGCTCGTGCACTGACCGACCACGATTCGAACAGGAAGCGCCGGGGCCCGTGGGCCCCGGCGTTTCTGTTTCGACGGGGCAGGGGCCTCCCTTGACACCCTTGCAGCCGGTCGCTTTCCTGAGGGAGATCGGGGCGCTCATCCTTCATCATGAGAGGTCGACCATGATCGTGAGAGCCTGCTTCACCATGCTGCTCGCGGTGGCGCCCGTCACCGCGGTCCCCGTACGCGCCGAGGTCACCCCGCTCGAGACGGGCGGATTCCGGATTCACCACACGTTGACCGTGCCCGGTTCGCCGGCATCGGTCTATGACGCCATGACCGGCGACATCAGCAGCTGGTGGGATCACTCGTTCTCCGGCAAGCCGGCACGGTTCTTCATCGAGCCGAAGCCGGGCGGCGGCTTCTACGAGATCTTCGACGACTCGGGAGACGGCGTCCTGCACGCCACGGTGACGTGGGCGCAGCGCGGGAAGCGGCTGCGGTTCGTGGGCCCCCTCGGACTCGCCGGCAAGGCGCTCGACATGGTGGTGACCTGGGACTACGAGGCGGCCGGCGACAGCACGCGGATCACCTGTACGTGCAACGCCGCCGGACAACTGGAAGAAGGCTGGCCCGACCTCATCGACGGTGCGTGGCATCACTTCCTGTTCGAGGGCCTGAAGCCCTGGATCGAAGCGGGCGGCCGCGACAGGTGAAGCGGCAGGGCTCCGCGCGGATGCGTGCGCGGGGCGGCTCAGTGCGCGAACGCCGGCGTGCGTCCGAGCGGGATCTCGATCGTCCGCCCGCCGCGGGTCGTGCGCGTCACCTCGCGGCCGTCGAGCAGCACCCGCACCACCGTGGCACGCTCCTTCCACGGCCAGCTGCCGGCGGCGACCCTGCCCTCGATCCGCACGGTGTCGCCGGTGCGCACGGCGGTGAAGCGGCTCACGCGGTACGCGCCGCGCTCGTAGCCGTAACCGTCGCCGGCGTCCTCGTACAGCGCGCCCTCCGCGCGACCCGCGGCGTCGAGCCGCACGATCAGGATGAGCGGCTCGAGCGGCCTGGCGCCGGTGTGCTGTTCGACCGGCCCCACGGGCAGGATCGCGCCCGGGCGCAGGTAGAGATCGGGCAGCGTGCGGTCGGCGGACTCGGCGGCATCGAGCACGAAGCCGCGCCAGCCGCCCGCGGGCAGCGGACCCGCGGCCCCGCCGGCGGGCGACCAGCGCGCGCGCACGAGCACGTCACCGCCGAGGAGGAATGCATCGTCCACGGCGCGCAGGCGCGGATCCTGCGGATCGGCGAAGAACAGCGGGCGCGCCACCGGCAGCCCGGTCTCGGCAGCCTCACGGAACACGGTGTAGAGGTAGGGCATCAGCCGATAGCGTCGCTCGAGGGCGAGTCGCGCGGTCGACTCGACCGCCGCCCCGAAGGCCCACGGCTCCTTGTTCACGCTGCCCTTCTCGGTGTGGGCGCGGGCGAAGGGCAACAGCGCACCGACCGCGATCCAGCGCGCGAACAGCTCAGCGCTGCCGTTGCCTCTGAAGCCGCCGATGTCCGGGCCCGCGAACGGCTGCCCCGAGAGGCCCAGGTTCAGCACCATCGGGATCGAGGCGCGCAGGTGGTACTCGTTCGCCGAATTGTCGCCGGTCCAGGTCGCCGCGTAGCGCTGTCCGCCGAGATGACTCGCGCGGGTCAGCACGAACGGCCGCTGCTCCGGACGCGCGGCACGCATGCCCTCGCGGGTCGCCCGCGACATCAGCATGCCGTACACGTTGTGGTAGCGGGCATGATCCGCCGGGCCGCCGAACGCCGGATCGCCGCCGTGCCGATTGCGCACCGGCATCGTCTTCGAGCCCACGTCGAAGACGGCCGGCTCGTTCATGTCGTTCCACACGCCGTCCACGCCACGCGCGAGGAACGGCCCGTAGAGCGAGGCCCACCACGCGCGCACGTCGGGCCGGGTGAAGTCGGGGAACACGCACTCGCCGGGCCACACGTCGCCCGTGTAGAGGCTGCCGTCCTGCGCGCGCACCCAGACGTCGCGCTCCCTCCCCGAGTCGTAGACGGAATAGCCGGGCTCGCGTTTGATGCCGGGGTCGATCATCCACACACCGTGGAATCCCTGCCGGTGCAGATCGGCGCTCAGGGCGCCCGGGTCGGGAAAGCGCTCGGGATGGAACGTGAAGCTGCGGTAGCCGTCCATGTAGTCGATGTCCATCCAGATCACGTCGCACGGCAGCCGGCGGCGCCGGAACTCGCGTGCGATCTCCCGCACGCGCGAATCGGGCGTGTAGGAGTAGCGGCACTGCTGGTAACCGAGCGCCCAGAGCGGCGGCAGCGGCATGTGTCCGGTGAGATCGGCGAGCGCCTCGACCACGTCCCCGGGGGTGCCACGCTCGATCACGATCACCGGGCACGCGGGTCCGTCGGCGAAGAACACCACACGATCGCCGAGCTCGATGCGGCTGCGGTACGTGGTATCGAACAGCAGGCCGAGCGCGCTGCCGTCCGGGCGCACGCCCAGCACCCACGGGTGCGACTGGTAGAGCTGCTGGCTGTCTTCGCCCCAGCCGTAGGCGTCCAGGTTCCAGAGCGTCACCGCGCGCCCGTTGCGGCGCAGCGGGCCGGCGACCTCGCCGGTCCCGTACCAGTCCACGCCCGGTCCGGCGTCGACGCGCACGCCGAAGCGCTCGCCGATGCGGGTGAAAACGGGGTGCACCCGCACCGAGTCGCCGCCGGGCAGCGGCCCGAGGGCGGGGAAGGGGTGCTGGAGCGCGATCGAGGGCAGGGCTGCCGCCCGGGCCGATTCGGAGGCGTGGAAGCGGAAGATCGAGGGCCCGATCGTCTCGCCGACCCGGGCGCGGGCCGGCGCCGCCAGGAGCGCCAGCGCGAGCAGCGCGCGCGCGGTTGCGGCGACGCGCAGGGCCATCCGCCGCGCGGGCGCGCCCCCGGCGGCGGATCGCGGCGGGGCGGCTGCAGCCGAAGCCGTCCCGGCCGGGTGGTGCGGGCGGCCGGCGCGGCGCCGCGCGGCGGCTCGCGGCATCTCAGTCGCGCGCCCGCGTCGACAGGCCGAGCTGCTCGCGATAGCGCTCGTCGCCGTTGTCGTGCAGCTTCCAGTACTCGAGCCGCGCGCTGCCGGTGAGCTCGGCGCTCTCGTCGGCCCCGCCCGGGAACGCCGCCTTCCCGCCGGGTGAGGTCCACGTCCAGCGCAGCAGACGGTGCGGCCACGCGGATTCGATCTCGAAACGGCCCACGCGCGCGGGCGACTTCACCACGTAGACTGCGGCCTCGAACGTGCCGGCCGGTACCGTGACGCGCGCGTCCTTCGCCTCGCGCGCGATGTCCGCCGTGGTCCACGCCGCCGGGGTGTGGGTAAGCCGGCTCACCAGCGTGCCGGGCAGCCAGGCGACGGTGCGGTGCCCGCCGGGCGGGAGGTAGGGGCCGCGCATGCCGCGCAGCAGGATGTAGAGATTGTCCTCGAGCACGCCGTCCTCGCGCGGCAGCGTGCGCGTGCCGCTCTCACCCTCGAAGTAGCTCAGCGTGCGCTCGTCGATGCCGGCGTCGTTCACGATCCACTCCTCGTAGACGTTGCCGCACCATTCGGCGCTCGACATGGACACCTTGACCGGCTGGAAGTCGTCGGTGCGCGAGAATACCGAGACCATGGTGTTGTAGTCGTAGATGCCGGTCTGGAAGTCGCGCACCAGGTTCAGCTTCAGGACGTCGACGACGTCCTCCGGCGTCCGCTCCGGGTGGTCGAGTTTCACGTGCTTCGAACGGCTGAACGGCTCGGTCACGAACACCGCGACCGCTTCGCCGGTGCGCGGCTGGCCGTAGCGGGAGATGCGGAAACGGTAGCCGTCGAGCTCGGCCTTGCCGTCGTGCCAGTACGCGTCGAACGTGGGCGCCGCGGCGACGCCCGGCGAGGGGGCGCAGCCGGCCAGTGCCATGAGCAGCATGAGCAGGGCGCAGCGCATTGGACCTCCGGGGTTCGCGCGGGCGGCCGGCCGCGCCGGATGAGCGTGATGGATGTCGCGGCCATGCGTCCGCCCGCGGCGGGGCGGGGCGACCGCCCTGCGACGGGCGATCACGCGGCGGGCCGGCCGGGCGTCGCGTCGGGGGGCGGCGGAGGACCGGGCGGTGCACCTGGCCCGCTCCCCTCGTCGTCGTCCTCCGGCGGCAGATCGTCGCCACCGAGCCAGCCTTTGCGCGCGAAGAATACCAGCAGCCCGATCGCGACCGCCGCCATGATTCCGAGAGCGAAGAAATACCCGAATCGCCAGTCCAGCTCGGGCATGTTCCATGGCGATCGCGACGTATCGAAGTTCATCCCGTAGAGACCCGCGATGAAGCTCAGCGGAATGAAGATGCTGGCGAACATCGTCAGGACCTTCATGATTTCGTTCATGCGGTTGCTCTCGCTGGACAGGTAGACGTCCAGCAGACTCGAGCCCACTTCGCGGAGCGATTCGACCATCTCCAGCACCCGCAGGGCGTGGTCGTAGCAATCCTGAAGGTAGTAGCGATCCTCCGCCTGAATGAACGCGGATTCATCGCGCAGCAGCGTGTGCAACGCGTCGCGCATCGGCCACATGCTGCGCCGCAGTGTCAGCAGACTCCGCTTGATCGCGTGGATGCGCGCGATCGAGCGGCGCGTCGGCCGGTGCAGGACCTCGTCCTCGAGCTGCTCCATCCGCTCGCCCGTTTCCTCGAGCACCGGAAAGTAGAAATCGACGATCGCATCGAGCAGGGCATAGGCGAGGTAGCCGGGACCGGCCTGGCGGATCCGGCCGTGGCCGTCACGGATGCGTTTGCGCACCGCGTCGAACAGATCGCCCGTGAACTCCTGGAACGTGAGCACGTAGTTCGCGCCGACGAACATGCTGAACTGCTCCGTGCGGAGCCCGTCCTCGGTGTGCACCTGATGTGCGACCACGTAGAGATGTTCCGGGTAGCGTTCCACCTTGGCGCGCTGGTTGGTGTTGATGACGTCCTCGAGCGCCAGCCGGTGCAGGTGGAAGAGGGCCCCCAGCTCGCGCAGCGTGGCCTCGTCGCCGAGCCCGTCCACGTTGATCCAGTGCACCGGGTGGGCATCCATGCGCGGGACGATTTCGGCCACGCGTTCTATGGCGGTCTCGGCGAACCCGTCCGGACCGTAGGAGGTCATCGAGATCGACGGCCGCGGCGCGTCGGGATCGACGATCAGCGTTCCCGGCGCGGCGCCCGGCTGAGACCGCGGGCGGCGCTTGCGACGCCGGCGGCGGCGCGGGCGGGCGCGGCCATCAGCGCCCATGATCCCCTCCGCCCGCGCCCGGGCGCACCAGTCCGGAGAGCCGGTTCCACACGCGCTCTTCGACGCTGTCGACGAACAGCTGCAGATGCGGGAACGGGATCTGGATGCCGGCTTCGTCGAGCGCCAGTTTGCAGGCTTCCATCGCCCGGTAGTAGACGCGGCGTTCGATGTTCGCGTCGTTGATCCACAGGCGCACGATCAGATCCACGCTCGAGGCGCCGGTCTGCTTCACCACGACGTCGGCCGCCGGTTCCAGCAGCACGCCCTCGACCGTCGCGACGGCGGCGAGCAGCACGCGGCGCGCCTCCGGGATCGACTCCTTGTAGGCGATGCCGATCTCGACCTCGACGCGGATGTCGCCGTGCTTGCTGTGATTGACCAGGGGCGAATCGATGATGTTCTTGTTGGGGATCACCAGGTACGTGTTCTGCTGCGTACGGATGCGGGTCGTGCGCATCGTGATCTCGACCACGCGCCCGTACTGGTCCAGCACGGTGACGTAGTCGCCCACGTGGAACGGCTTGTCCCAGAAGATCAGGAAGCCCGCGATCATGTTGGAAAGGGAGTCCTGCGCGGCGAGTCCGACGGCGATGCCGGCGACGCTGATGCCGGCGAGTGCCGCGGTCACGTTGATGCCGAGCTGCCCGGCGGCGGAGATCACGCCGAGGATCATCAGCGCCATCCCGTAGATGTTGTCCACCAGCATGTGGACCAGGGTCTCGTGCAGCCCCGCGCGCAGCAGGATCCGGCGCAGCAGCGGGCGGGTGAAGCGCTGCAACCCCCAGAAGGCGAAGAACACCAGCGCGGCAACCCCGATCCGCGGAATGAAATGCACGAGATCGGCGGTCAGCTTCTCGGGATTGAACGTCGTCACCAGCGTGTCCATGCGTCACCTCTCGTGATTCGTGCCGCCCTGCCACGGCGGCCGGCTGCCGTGCATCAGGGCGGTGAGGCGCCCGATCCCTCCAGAAGGTCGCCGAGCAACTTGATCTCGCGCGCGTAGGCCGACAGATCGCCGCGGCGCAGGGCGGCCTGCGCGCGCCGGTAGATCGCGGCCGCCTGACGCAGCCGTTCGGAGGCGGGGGTGGTCCCGGCGGTATCTGCCCGGCGCGCGGTCGTGCCTTCCTCCGAGACCTCCGCCTCGCTCTCGCCGGCGTTCTCGCCGAAGATCTGCGCCAGCGCCTCGGGCATGGTGGGCTCCATGGCGATGCGGTCGCCGAACGCGACCAGGATGCGCTTGAGTTCGGGCAGCGCGGCCTGGCCCTCGGATTCGATGTACAGGGGCTGGAAGTAGACCACCGACGAGTCCACCGGCACCACCAGCAGATTGCCGCGGATCACCTGCGAGCCCTGCTGGTTCCAGAGCGTGAGCTCCTTCGCGATATCGGTGTCCTGATTGATGCGCGATTCGATCTGCTGCGGCCCGTAGACGAGGCGCTGCTTCGGGAACTGGTAGACGAGCAGTTTGCCGTAGTGCGGCGGGTCGCAGCGCGCGCACATCCACGCGATCATGTTCTCCTTGCGCGCGGGAGTGAACGGCAGCATCAGGATGAACTCCTCCTGATCGCCGATGCCCGCGAGCTTCATGATCGTGAAGTACGGGCTCACCGCGCCGCCGTCGTCGCTGCGCCCCGACTGGCGCCGCGCCAGCCGCCACAGATCCTCCTTGTTGTAGAACACCTGCGGATCGTCCATGTGGTACGTGGCGTAGATCTGCGCCTGTACGGAGAACATGCCTTCCGGGTAGCGCATGTGGCGGCGCAGGTCGTCCGGCATCGAATCGGCGGCGGTGAACGCGCCGGGAAAGATCTCGGCATAGGCGCGCACCAGGGGCTCGTCCGGCGACACGTTCCACAGCCGGACCGTGCCGTCGTAGGCGTCCACGGTCGCCTTCACGGGGTTGCGGATGTAGTTGCCCAGCTTCCCGTACGACGCCGCGTAGGGCAGGGCGTCGCTGGTCGTATAACCGTCGATCATCCAGACGAGCGAGCCGTCGTCGCGGATCACCAGATACGGGTCGTTCTCCCACCTGATGAACGGCGCGATGCGACCGACCCGCTCGCGCACCCGGCGGTGGATCAGCAGCCGGCTGCCGGCACGGATGTCGGACGAGAGCACGATCTTCGGCTCGCCGAAGTGCAGCGCCAGCAGGACGCGGTCCAGCAGCCCGCCCACCCGGATGCCGCCCTTTCCGGCGTAGTTCGTGTAGACGTTCTCATCGCCGGAGGGGTAATCGAACTCGCGCGCCTGCGTGTTGACGAACGCGTACTGCGCGGCGAGCTCGCCGTAGTAGATCTCGGGGCGCTTGATCTCGAGCTCCGGGACCGAGGAAACCGGCGGGATGTTCTTGACGAAGTATTCGGGCAGGCCCTCGGGGGAGATCCGGTTGACCGGCGCCACGCAGGCGCCGTAGCCGTGCGTGTAGGTGAGGTGCTCGTTGATCCAGATTCGCGCCGGCAGCGCCGCGGGGTTGAGCTCCCGCGCCGAGAGGGCGACCTGCCGGAGCTCGCCGCCGATTTCGTACCTGTCGTTGTCCACGTCGACGAAGTCGTAGTAGGTCCGGATTTCCTGGAGCTGCGCGTTGGTCTTCCTCAGTGGGTCGACCTCCCACAGCCGCACGTTGTCGATCGTGCGCGCATTCGCCGCGACCTGCGCCGCGCTCAGTTCCGGGGTCGCCGGGAAGCGGCCCTCCTCGACGTGGTCGAGGCCGTACGCGAAGCGGGTGCCCGCGATCTCGCGAGCGATGTACGGCCGCTCGCGCTCGATCTCGTTGGGCGAGACCACGAAGCGCTGCAGCGCGAACGGCCAGAGCTGAACGAACAGCACGTGACAGGCGGTCACCGCGACGAGCGAGAAGATCGTCAGCCGGAAACTCGCGCGCGTGGATTCCGCCGCGACGAGCAGGGCCGCCAGCACGGTGACGATCGCGAAGATCGTCAGGGCGGGGAGCACCGCGTGCAGGTCGGTGTACCCGGCGCCGGTCACGAAGCCGCGCGTGTTCTGCACGATCGAGAAGCGATCGAGGACCGCGTGCCCCGCCAGGGTCAGCAGGAACAGCGCGATCAGGACCCCCAGATGCCCGCGCGCCGGCGCGGTGATCGCCAGGAAGCCGGGCCGCGCCCACAGCTGGCCCTGCAGCACGTAGACGATCGTCGTCGCCACGCCGCTCGCGGCGACCGTGAAGGCGGCGAAGCCGGCCAGGGTGCGCAGGAACGGCAGCGTGAACACGTAGAAGCCGACGTCGCGGCCGAAGACCGGATCGGTCACCCCGAACGGTTGCGCATGGCGGAAGCGCAGCCACTCGAGCCACTGGCCGTCGGCCCACTGCGACACGAGCCACGCCAGCCCGATGCCGCCGAGCACGGCTACCAGCCGCAGGACGGGGCGCAGCTGATCCAACGACGGCAGCATCTCGCGCAGTTCGCGCAGCGCCGCGAAGCTCGGCGGCGTGTCGCGGATCGCCACGAGCACGCTGCCGAGGAACACGGCGAGGAAGGCGATGCCGAATCCGGCGCGCACCGCGAGCCGCGTCCACAGCGTCGTCGCGAACACCTGCGAATAGCCGACCTCGTGGAACCAGCGGTACTCGATCCAGAGGTTCGGCAGGACGAACAGGCCCAGCATCGCGAGCAGCAGTACGCCGGCGAGCAGCAGACGGACGATCGGCAGGGGACGCTCGGAATCGACCATGCGGCGCAGCATGCGGGACGTGCCGGGGCATGGCAAGCCGGTACCGCGGCGGCGCGCCGTGGGTGCCGCGCGCGGCGCCGCGCCCGCCGCGCCGTGCCGCGGGGCTTCCGTGACCCCGCGCGGCCTGATAGATTCGCACCGTCCATCCTCGCCGACCCGGAGACGCCCATGCGCAAACCCACGCACGCCGATGCCGAACTGCTGCTCCGTCTGTACGAGGTCCGCCGCGAATCCGAACTCCGCACCGCGCGCAAGTGGTTCCTGACCGAGTTTCAGGGCGTGGACTGGGCGACGATCAAGGCGCGCTACCTGAGCCACTCCGATGAGGACCGCTGGTTGCGGATGACGACGTCCTACTGGGAGATGGTGGCGACGCTGGTCAACCGCGGCGTGCTGCACTCCGAGTTGTTCTTCGACCACACCGGCGAGGACATCGTGACCTGGGAGCGCTGCAAGCCGTGGATCGACGGGGCCCGCCGCGACGTGCGGCCGACCTACCTGTACCAGTTCGAGCGCATGGTGACGGCGCACCTGGCCTTCCGCCAGCGCGCGATCGAGGCATTCCGCAAGTCGGCCGCAGGCGTGGTGAAGGTGCCGGGCCGCAAGAAGGCGGCCCGCAGGCGCGGGCGCTGAGCCGATGTCGTCCACCTTCGGCCAGCTGTTCCGCGTGACGACGTTCGGCGAGTCGCACGGCGCGGGCGTCGGAGTCGTCGTGGACGGCATGCCGCCCGGGGTCGAGATCGCCGTCGAGGCGATCCAGCTGGAGCTCGATCGGCGCCGCCCGGGCCAGAGCGCGCTCACCACCCAGCGCAAGGAAGCCGATCGCGTCGAGGTGCTCTCCGGGTGGTTCGAGGGCCGTACGCTCGGCACGCCGATCGCCATGCTCGTGCGCAACACCGACCAGCGCTCGAAGGACTACGACGCGCTCAAGGACGTGTACCGGCCGGGACACGCCGACTACAGCACCTTCGCGAAGTACGGCATCCGCGACCATCGCGGCGGCGGCCGCTCGTCCGGCCGCGAGACGGTGGGCCGCGTCGCCGCGGGCGCGCTCGCGCGCGCGGCGCTCGGCACCGTCGGCGTCAGCGTCGTCGGCGGCACGGTGCAGGTCGCGGACGTGCGCGCCGCGGCCCGCGACTGGAACGAGGTCGAGAACAATCCGGTGCGCTGTCCGGATGCGGCGGCAGCCGCGGAGATGGCGGCGGTGATCGAGGCGGCGCGCGACGCGAAGGACTCGGTCGGGGGCGTGGTCGAAGTCGTCGCGCAAGGCGTGCCGGCGGGCTGGGGCGACCCCACGATGGCGAAGCTCGACGCCCTGATCGGCCTCGCGATGCTGTCGATCCCCGCGACCAAGGGGGTCGAGATCGGCGGCGGCTTCGGCATGTGCGCGCTGCACGGTTCCGAGACCAACGACGTCTTCGACGGCCGGCGCTTCGCGACGAATCACGCCGGTGGCGTCGCGGGCGGAATCTCGAACGGGGCGGAGGTCGTCGCCCGGGTCGCGGTGCGGCCGGCGACGTCGATCGGCAAGCCGCAGACCGCGGCGAAGAAAGGGGGCGGAACCACGACCATCGCGATCGAGGGCCGCCACGATCCCTGCATCTGCCCGCGGGTGGTGCCCGTGGCCGAGAGCATGCTGGCGATCACGCTCATGGACGTGTGGCTGAGGCAGCGAGCGCTGCGCGGCCGCGAACGCTGAAACGCGCTCCCCGCACGCCGGGAATGGTGCTAGTGTCAGTCGCGTGACCCGCCGGGCCGCGCCACGGAGGCCGCAGGCAGGAGAAGGGCATGCCATGAAGCGGATCGGCGCACGATTCCTGCGCGTCGTCCCGGCCGGAGTGCTGGCGCTCACGCTGCTGGTCCCGGCCGCCCGGGCGCAGAACTACGCGATCGAGGACCTCGGCACCCTGGGCGGCGATTTGAGCGGTGCCCTGGCGATTGCCGCGCACGGCACCGTGGCCGGGCTCTCGCGCGTGAATGCCAGCCCCTACCTGCACGCTTTCCTCTACGAAGACGGCACCATGCTCGACCTCGGCACCCTGGGCGGTCTGCAGAGCAGTGCGGGCGGCGTCAACCGCTACGGTGAGGCCGTGGGCTGGTCGCTGCTGGCGGACGGCCAGCGCCACGCCTTCCTCTACAAGTCGGGCGCCATGATCGACCTCGGCACGTTCGGCGGCTTCAGTGACGCGCGCGGCATCAACGACGATCGCGTGGTCGTGGGCTCGAGCATCACCGTGCCCGGCGGTCACGAGCGCGCCTTCGTCTGGCACGGCGACGGGCTGGAGGATCTCGGTACGCTCGGCGGGACCGAATCCCGCGCCTACGCGATCAACGCGCAGGGTGACATCTGCGGCTTCGCGCAGGCCTCGAACGGCGACCTGCGTCCGTGCCTCTGGCGCGACGGACAGAAGATCGACCTCGGCTCGCTCGGCGGCTGGTCCGGACACGCGTACGCCCTGAACGACGCGGACAAGGTCGTCGGGTGGTCGATGAAGATCCCGAACTACGTGAGCCACGCGTTCCTGTGGTCCGAGGGCGTCCTGATCGACCTCGGCTCGCTCGGCGGCAACTACAGCGCCGCGTTCGGCATCAACAACACGGGCGAGATCGTCGGCGCCTCCACCCGCGCCGACGGCGTACAGGCCGCATTCCTCTGGGACGGCGTCAAGATCGTGAACCTCAACACCCGCATTCCGGACGGCTCGGGCTGGTTGCTGTCCAGCGCGAGCGGCGTCAACGACGACGGCCGCATCGTCGGCCTCGGCACGCTGAACGGGGCGACCCATGCCTTCCGGTTGACGCCCGAGGCGCTGCTCCAGGTCGAGGCACCGGAATCCGCGCGCACGCTGGCGCTCGCGGGCGCCGCGCCGAACCCGATGCACACCGGCACCCGGGTTCGCTTCACGCTGCCCGAAGCGACCGGTGTGCGGATCGGCATCTACGATCTCACGGGACGCCGCGTGCAGGCGCTCGCCGAACGCACGTTCGCTGCCGGCCGCAGCGAGGTCCCCTGGGACGGTCGCGATGAGCGGGGCGTTCCGGTCGGGGCCGGGCTCTATTGGATCCGGATGGACACCATGGGACGCACGCTCACCGCGCGGATCACGGTCCTGCGTTAGCCACGCTCGGGAACGTGAGGAACCGGAGCGGAGGGGGCGAGGAGCGCGGTGCATCGTCGGCTGCCCGGCGGCGAGCGTCGACCGTGTCCTGCCACCGCTCGCGTTCACGGACGGACCCGGGCCGCGTCGTTGACCCTCCGCGAAACCCCATGCTAGGCTTTCCCGCACTTCACGTGGAGGAACGCCTTGATTCGCACGCTCTCGACTCGCTGGTGGCGCTGGCACGGCCGGATACGGCGGGGTCGGGAACGCGCGCTCGCGCGCTGAGCCTTCGAATCGAGACACACTCCCGGCCCACGCCAGATCGGCGTGGGCTTCTTTGTTGACCCGGGCGCGGCCCGGCCGAAGGACGCCATGATGATTCGGGACGCTTCGCGGTGGGGCGCCGGCCGCCCGTGCTGATCCTGCTCGAGAAGGGGGTCGCCGAGCGCACGGCCAACGACATCACCGCACGGCTCAGGATGTTCGGCCTCGCCGTCCACCGCACCGCGCACGAGGGCCGCGTCCGGATCGCCGCGATGGGCGACGGCGCGCCGGTCGACTGGAAGGACGTCGGGACCTGGACCGGCGTCGAGTCGTTGCAGGAGATCCCGGTCCCCTTCAAACTGGTGAGCCGCGTGTTCCACCCGCAGGACACCCAGATCACGGTGGGCCGCTGCGCGGTGGGCGGAGCGCGGCTGTCGCTGATCGCGGGGCCGTGCTCGGTCGAGGGCGAGGAGCAGGCGTTCACGATCGCGGCAGCGGTGGCCGCCGCCGGCGCGACCGCGCTGCGCGGCGGCGCCTACAAGCCGCGCACCTCGCCGTACTCGTTCCGCGGCCTGGGCGAAGAGGGCCTGAAGATCCTGCGCCGCGCCGCGGACGCCCACGGCCTCGCGGTGGTGAGCGAAGTGCTCGACACCGAGCTGGTGCCGCTGGTCGCCCGCTACGCCGACGTGCTGCAGATCGGCGCGCGCAACATGCAGAACTTCGCGCTGCTGCGCGCCGTCGGCCACGCCGAGAAGCCGGTGCTCCTCAAGCGCGGTCTCGCGGCCACGATCGAAGAGTGGCTGATGAGCGCGGAGCACGTGGTGTCGCAGGGCAACGCCCAGGTGATCCTGTGCGAGCGCGGCATTCGCACGTTCGAGACCTACACCCGCAACACGCTCGATCTGAACGCCATTCCGGTGGTGAAGGAGCTTTCGCACCTGCCGGTCATCGTGGACCCTTCGCACGGCACCGGCATCCGCAACAAAGTGGCGCCGATGGCGCGCGCCGGCATCGCCGCGGGCGCGGACGGGCTGATCATCGAGGTGCACCACGATCCCGACCACGCGATGTCGGACGGCGCGCAGTCGCTGTACCCGGCGCAGTATGCGGAACTGGTCGGGCAGATCCGCACCATCGCCGAAGCGATCGGCCGGCACGTGTAGGGGCGGGGCGCGCCGCACGCACGAAGGGGCGGCCGGAGGAATCCGGCCGCCCCTCGTTCGCGTTCTTCGGGAACGCGTCAGGGGTGCATGTGCCAGGCCATGCCGATCTTGACGGCGAACTGATTCACGTCGCTGACGATGCCGTACCAGGCTTCCGCGACGAAGTCCGACGACGGGTTCACCGGCATCTCGAAGCCGCCGCCGAGATCGAGGCCGAGCCGCGTCTCGGAGTCGGACACCGTATAGCCCGGGATCGTCCCGCCGCCGAAGTCCATCGGCGGCACTTCGACGCTCGAGTGCAGGAAGTGCATGCCGAGCCCCAGTCCCGCGAACGGATGCACGGTCGGCGAAGAGGTCGGGAACATGTACTTGCCGCGCGCGCCGACGGCGACGTCGCTGAACTTCAGGTCGCCGTACGGGGAGCTGTCGGACTTGCCCCAGTAGTCGATGCGCGATTCGAGCTGGATCTCGGGGGTGATGTAGCCGTTGTTCGCGAAGACGCCGAGCCCGAACGTGGCATCGACGTGCTCGGGGCTCACCATCCCCACGTTGACGCCGACGCTCTTGAGCCCGAGATCGGCGTCTGCCATTGCATTCTGCGACACGAGCGTGCAAAAACACGCCAGAACGATGGTGACCATGCACTTCTTCATGCTTCACTCCCTGGCCGTGATGCGCGGTTCCACCGCGCGTGGATTGGGACCCGGACGGACGATGAGAAGGGCGGGCGAAATGCCCTTGTGCAAGGGTCGGACCAGAGGCCGCACGCTTGACAACAGCGGCATCGCTCCGCTTTGATCCCCCGTCCTGAAGGGCGCTTAGCTCAGCTGGTAGAGCACTTGCTCGACAAGCAAGGGGTCACTGGTTCAAGTCCAGTAGCGCCCACCATTTTGGGGCTTCGGCCGGAGCGACACGCCCGGCACGGTGTCCCGACGGCCCGGCGGCCGAGGCCGCGTCGGATGGCCGTTTGCAATGTGACGCGCGCCTTCTCCGGCCGCAGGGATTCGCCGACATGTCCAGAGCTTCCGCCGACGCCGCAGGCCCCGACCTCTCGAAGTACCCTGGCGGCGAGGCGCTCTACCGCCTGCGCCACTCGGCGGCGCACGTGCTCGCCACCGCGGTTACCCAGCTGTTCCCGGACGTCAAGGTCGCCGGCGGACCGCCCATCGACGGCGGCTTCTACTACGACTTCGCCCGCGCCGAGCCGTTCACGCCGGAGGATCTCGAGAAGATCGAGGCGCGCATGCGCGAGATCGTCGCCGAGGATCAGAAGTTCGAGTATTCCGAGTCCTCGCGCGCCGAAGCGCGCGCGCTGTTCGAGAAGGCGGGGGAGACCTACAAGCTGCACTTCCTGTCGCAGATCCCCGAGGACGCGAAAGTCACCTTCTACCGCAACGGTGGCTTCCTCGACCTGTGCCGCGGTCCGCACGTCGAGAGCACCGGGAAGATCGGCGCCTTCAAGCTGACGCACGTCGCCGGCGCCTACTGGCTCGGCAGCGAGCGCAACGAGATGCTGCAGCGCATCTACGGCACCGCGTTCGCGAGCGCAAAGGATCTCGAAGCGCATCTGGCACGGATCGAGGAATCGCTCAAGCGCGACCACCGCAGGCTCGGGAAGGAACTCGAGCTCTATTCGGTACACGAGGAAGTGGGCGCCGGGCTGATCCACTGGCATCCGAAGGGCGGCATGCTGCGCCACCTGATCGAGGCGTTCTGGAAGGACGAGCATCAGCGGCGCGGCTACCAGTTCGTCTACACGCCGCACATCGCCAGCGAGAAGCTGTTCGAGATCTCGGGGCACCTGCAGAACTACGCCGAGATGATGTACTCGCCGATGGACATCGACGGCCAGCCCTACCGGGTGAAGCCGATGAACTGTCCCGGCCACATCATGATCTACAACTCGCGCAAGCATTCGTACCGCGACCTGCCGCTGCGCTACGCCGAGCTGGGCACCGTGTACCGCTACGAGCGGTCCGGCGTGCTGCACGGCATGGAGCGCGTGCGCGGTTTCACCCAGGACGACTCGCACATCTTCTGCACGCCCGACCAGCTGGCGGGAGAGGTCGAGGGCATTCTCGACCTGATGGACTTCCTGCTGAAGGCGTTCAAGTACGAGTACTCCTGCTATCTGGCGACGCGTCCGGCCGAGAAATACCTGGGCAGCGAAGCCGAGTGGGAGTTCGCGACGAACGCGCTGCGCCAGGCGCTCGAACACCGCGGCATTCCGTACGAAGTGGACGAGGGCGGCGGCGCGTTCTACGCGCCGAAGATCGACGTCAAACTGCGCGACGCGCTGGGCCGGGAGTGGCAGTGCCCGACGATCCAGGTGGACCTGAACCTGCCGAAGCGCTTCGGCGTGTACTACACCGCGCCCGACGGCAGGGACCACGAGGTCATCATGCTGCACCGCGCGCTCTACGGCTCGCTCGAGCGCTTCGTCGGCATCTACATCGAGCACACCGGCGGCGAGTTCCCGGTGTGGGTCGCGCCGCTGCAGGCGGTGATCATTCCCGCGAACCCGAAGGCCTTCGACTACGCGGCCGACACGGCGCGCATGTTCGAGGCGGCCGGCATGCGCGTGGAGGTGGATCTGCGCGAGGAGAAGATGGGGGCGAAGATCCGCGACGCCGAGCTGCAGAAGGTGCCGTACATGATCGTGGTCGGCCCGCGCGAGGCCGAGGCCGGCACGGTGGCCCCGCGCCGGAAGGGCGAGGGGCAGCTGCGCGGCGATGAGCCGCGAGGCCTTCATCGAGCGGGTCCAGAAGGAAGTGCGCGAGCGCAGCTGAGCCGCAGGCGGCTCAGCAGAGCATGAACAGGGCCCCGTGACCCGAAGGTCGCGGGGCCCGTGTCGTTCTCGCGCCAGTGTCAGTTCTGCCCGGGAACGTCGTAGCGGAATCCGATCTGGAAGCCGTTCTCGACGTCGGTCTGCGTGACCTTGAAGTCTGCCGTCCTCGAACGACCCCCAGCCGACCGTGTTCTCGGCCTGGACGAACATGGCGATGGGGTTGTCCGCTCCGAGCGGCACGCTGCCGCCGATGCGGCTGCTGATGCCGAACACCTTGTACGGCTCGGACTCGAAGTCGGGTGAGTTGGTCTGCTCGGTCTTGATCTTGTGGCTCGCGTACGAGATGCCGGTGCCGCCGTAGATCCGCATCCCGCCCACCATCACCGCGTGATCGATTCCACCGCGAACGCGGAAACCGCTGACCTTGTCCTCGGTCGTCATCGGAACCGAGCTGTCCTCTTCCTTGTAATTGCCGAATTCGAACCGGCCGTCGACGTTGGCCGACCAGCCGTCGGAGCCGAACGGAACGTTGACCGCTGCCCCCACGCCCATGCTGTGATAGCCGATCACCGTGAAGTTGCTGAATCCCACCGACACGCTCGGGCTGCCCGCGAAAGCGAGACCCGCAGACACGCACAGCGCCAGCGCCGCGACCAGCGATCCCTGGATGACCTTCTTCATGCGACCACCCTCCTTGCGTCCGGCCACCATGGCCGCCCGCTCGCGGGAGGCTAGTGGCGGTCCGAAGCGCGGGTCAACGTCTCCGAAACGGCGCGCGTGGCGCGGACTTCGCGCTTTACGTGAGGTGCGCGGTTCTATCCGCATATCCTCTTGTCGAATGACGAAGTGGGGCGAAACGGAAGAAAGGGTCCCGGTGGGCCCCGCCACACCCCGCTCGGGCGCGCCCGGGCGACCGAGCGCTCCGCAGGGCGGACGCCGCCCGCGTCGCAGGGTCGCGCGAGATGGAGCCGGCGGCGGCGCCATCCGAGCGACCATGTCCCGCTGGCCGGTGCGGCCGCTTCTTCCTCAGGCGATCCACGCAGAGCCGGATGGCCGAGGTCCACGCCGGGGTGGACGTCTGGGCCGCGCCCGAGTTCGTGCTCATCGCCGATGCCGGGCACCGGGACGGATCGGCGAGATCAGACGCAGGGGCAGACGGTCTGCAAAGCGGACGGGCCCAGGTATTCGATCGACTGCAGCGGTCTGGCGCTGCGCGTGGCGATCGAGATGAGGGGGGCGGGAGGCAGGTGAACCCAGGACGCTCGCCGCGGCCGTCATGAAATGAGGCGGGCTGCCCTTCGGGGGGGGGCAGCCCGCCCGGATGTTCCTCTGTCGGCCTAGTTGGCGCCGAAGTTGAAGGCAAGGCCCCACGAGGCATTGAAGCCGCTCGGGAACCAGGTGGTCTTGGCGCCGGCCTCTTCCGCGGTCGCGTAGCCCAGCGTGTGGCCGATCTGGCCCTGGATACCGACCGAGTCGTTCAGCTTCATGATGCCGCCGAAGCGGCCGTTGACGCCGATCCGCGTGGTGCTCTCGGTTTCCACGGTGCCCGACGGGAAGAACCCCTCGAACTTGGCCTTGCCGTTCCAGAACTCGATACCGGGACCCATGAACCACGTGAAGCGGTCGCCGATCTGGCCGACCCGGTCGCCGCCGACGCGAACCTTGAAGGACGTGATCGAGAACTTCTTCTCCGGCGATCCGGCGGTGGCGTTGTCGCCCGGCTTGTCGGTCTCGGTGAAGAAGCCGAACGAGCCCTGCACCGCCAGCGCGTAGTCGTCGGAGAACAGGTACCAGTACTCGGCCCCTGCGCCGAGCTCCGAGTGGTCGAACGCCGTGACGTAGCCGCCGCCGGCTTCGGGGCCCACGAGATCCGCCGTGCCCTGGAACACGCCGAGGCTCAAAATCGAGCCCCCGGCGGCGAACGCCGAGGAGGCACTGATCGCGAGGGCGAGCACCACGAGTGTCAACACCTTACGCATGAAAACCTCCAGTGAAGATGGAATGTCCCGTTCCGCCCGGCCCCGGCCGGGGTGCTTCGGCCGGGCCCGAGGGCCCGGCAGCGCCTCCAATGGATGAGGCCCGCCGCCCCGGGATTCAGGTTCAATGGTGGCAGTCCGGGGTCACTCGCCTTGCGCGCCAGACAGGCACCGGCTATCCTGCTCCGGCATCGATCAAGCAGAAGCCTCGCGCTTCTCACCCCCGCCGAACGTCGTTCGTGCTCAAGGGTTCCGTATCACGGTCTGCAGAAGGTTGCGGACCATCGTGAGACCGGCCATCGCGCCGGGCGGACTTCTGCTTTCGACGGGATTCCGCCCGGCGCTTTTCCATTGCGTGGACCAGGCGCCGGGGCAGGACACGGTCCACGCCAGGAGGGAATTGCCATTTCGCAGACCCGTACTCCCGAGAACCGCGTGAACGAGCGTATTCGCGTCCCCCAGGTCCGAGTGATCGGGGAGGACGGCGAACAGATCGGAGTGCTCGCCACCCGTGAAGCGCTCGAGATGGCCAGGACCAGAGGCCTCGATCTCGTCGAGGTGGCGCCGAACGTCCGGCCGCCCGTCTGCCGCATCCTCGATTACGGAAAGTACAAGTACGAGCAGAACCGCCGGGCCCGTAAGGCGAAGAAGAAGCAGCACCAGATGCAGCTCAAGGAAGTGAAGATGCGGCCCAAGATCGAGGGCCACGACTACGGTTTCAAGGTGCAGCACGCCCGGGAGTTCCTCGAGGATCGCGACAAGGTGAAGCTGACCGTGATGTTCCGCGGCCGCGAGATGGCGCATCCGGAACTCGGACATCGGTTGATCCAGAAGGTCATCGCCGCGCTGGACGACATCGCCCTCGTGGAGTCGTCGCCCCGCTCGGAAGGCAGAACGCTGACGGCGGTGCTCTCGCCGCGGCCGCTGAAAACGGGAGGTGGGGCGAAGCCGGCATCCGCCGAAGGCGATGCGAAGCCGAAACCCGCCGCGAAGAAGCCGTCGACCGGCGCCGCGAAGGCGCCGGTGAAGAAGCCATCCGCCGGTGCCGCCAGGGCCCCGGAGACGGGCGCGAAACGCGCCTGACAGGAGCGAACAGATGCCGAAAATGAAATCCAACCGCGCCGCCGCGAAGCGCTTCAAGACGAACGCCAAGGGCAAAGCGATGCGCGGTCACTCCGGTCTCCGTCACGGGATGATCAACAAGCCCCGCGACCGCAAGCGCCGCCTGGTCGGCATGTCGCTGGTCGCCGAAGTCGATCAGCCGCGCGTCCTTCGTCTGCTCGGAAAGCGATAGCCCAGCCGATCGTCATGGTTCCCGCGGGCGGCCCGTGTCGCCGCGGTGATGGAGGAATATCCGATGCCCCGCAGCAAAACCGTCGTCCCCGGCCGCGCCCGGCGCCGCAAGGTCCTCAACTCGGTCAAGGGCGCCTATGGACGGCGCAAGATCTACAAGTCGGCGCTGCAGACCGCGCAGCGCGCCGGCCAGTTCGCCTACGAGCACCGCCGCACCCGCAAGCGCGACTTTCGCCGCCTGTGGATCGTGCGCATCAACGCGGCCGCGCGCATCAACGGCCTGAGCTACAACGCCCTGATCGCAGGCCTCAAGAAGGCGAACGTCGAGGTCAATCGCAAGCTGCTGGCCGACCTCGCCGTGCGCGACGAAGCCGCGTTCGCGAAGATCGCGGAGGTGGCGAAGTCGGCGGCGGCGTGACGACCGTCACGTTCCAGCAGGCCATCGATCCGGGTTGGGCGCAGGGCGACGCGGAAGACCTCGTCGCCGGACAGCACGACCGGCAGAAGGAACTCGCCGCGCTCGACTCCGGGCTCGGCGATTTCTACGCGCGTGCCGCCGCCGCGCTGGCCGGCGCCCCCGACCCGCAGACGCTGCGCGAGGTCCACACCGCGCTGCTCGGCCGTGAGCGCGGCGTGGTGACCCTCGCGCTGGCCGGTCTGCGCGACCTCGACCCGGCGGCACGCAAACGCCGGGGCCGCGCGCTCAACCTGCTCAAGCGCCATCTGGCCGAGCTCGAGCAGGCGCGGCGTAGCGTGCTCGAAACGCAGGCCGAGGCGCGCTTCGCCGCACGCAGCGACGTCACCGTCCCCGGCCGCAGGCCGTGGGTCGGGCGCCCGCACGTGCTGGCGCAGATCCGGGACGAGCTGCTCGACGTGTTCCACGGGCTCGGCTACTCGGTGTACACGAGCCCCGAGGTCGAGCTCGAATCCTACAACTTCGGCAAGCTCAATTTCGCCGACGACCACCCGGCGCGCGACGCGCACGACACGTACTTCGTGTCGCCGGGCGTGGTCCTGCGCACCCACACCTCGCCGGGCTGGGTGCGGGCGATGGAGGAGCGGAAGCCGCCGCTCCGGCTGGTGTTCCCCGGCCGCGTGTTCCGCGCCGAACAGATCGATGCGAGCCACATGGATCAGTTCCACCAGATCGACGGCCTGTACGTGGACCGCGACGTGAGCATGGCGGACCTGAAGAGCACGCTCGCCACCTTCGCCCGCGCGATCTACGGCGCCGACGTGCGCACGCGCTTCATTCCGATCTACTTCCCGTTCGTCGAACCGGGCGCGCAGCTCGACGTGTCCTGCGTGATCTGCGGCGGCAGCGGCGCGGTGAAGGACGGCGCGGGCGAGAAGCGCTGCAGCGTCTGCAAGGGCAGCGGCTGGCTCGAGGTGCTGGGCGCGGGCATGGTGCATCCGAACGTGTTCCGCGCGGTGGGCTACGACCCTGAAGAGGTCACCGGATTCGCCTTCGGCATCGGTCTCGAGCGCCTCGCCATGCTGCGCTACGGCATCCCCGAGATCCGGCTGTTCCTGGAAAACGACCTGCGATTCCTGAACCAGTTCTGACGCACGGCGCCCCCGGGCGCGCATCCGAGGCACGATGAAAGTCCCGCTCTCCTGGCTCCAGGATTGGATCGAGTTCGACGCGGCGGAGGGCGCCGTAGCCGACGCGCTGACGCGCCGCGGCTTCTACGTCGAGGGCATCGAGACGCACGGCGGCGAGTTCCCGGGCGTCGTGGTCGCGCGCGTGCTCGAGGCGAACCCGCACCCGAACGCGGACCGCCTGAAGCTGTGCCGCGTGGACGGCGGCGCCGGCGAGCTGTCGGTGGTCTGCGGCGCGCCCAACGTGCACGCCGGGATGATCGTTCCGCTCGCGACGGTGGGGGCGAGGCTTCCCGGCGGGCTGGTGATCCGCAAGTCGAAGATCCGCGGCGAGACCAGCGAGGGCATGCTGTGCTCGGCGCGTGAGCTGGAGCTGTCCGACGACCACGCCGGAATCCTCGACCTCGAACAGTACTTCGAAGGCCGCAGCGACCTCGCGCCGGGCGCGCCGCTTGCGGCGTTCATGCCGCCGCCCGACACCGTGTTCGAGATCGAGATTCCGTTCAATCGCCCCGACGCGCTCGGCATCGTCGGCATCGCGCGCGAGGTGAAGGCCGCGTTCGGCGGCACCTGGACCGCCGCGGCCCGCAAGCGTCTGGAGCCCGGCTGGACGGCCGGCGACGGCTTCGACCTCGTGCTCGAGGACGCTGAAGGCTGCCCGTCCTACATCGCGCAGGTGATCGAGAACGTGAAGATCGGCCCGTCGCCCGAATGGATGCGGCGCCGCCTCGAAGCAGTCGGCCAGCGGCCGATCAGCAACGTGGTGGACGTCACCAACTGGGTCCTGTTCGAGTACGGACAGCCGCTGCACGCGTTCGACCTCGACCGGCTCCGTGGCCCGGCGGTCCGCGTGCGCCGCGCCCGGGCGGGAGAGCGCTTCACCACGCTCGACGGCAGGGAGCGCGAGCTGTCGCCCGAAGTGCTGATGATCGACGATGCCGGGGGCCACGTCGCGGTCGCCGGCGTGATGGGCGGCGCCGACAGCGAGGTGTCCGACGCCACGACGCGGCTGATGCTCGAGTGCGCCTGGTTCCTGCCCACCCGCGTACGCCGCGGCGCGCGCCACCTGGGGCTCGCCACCGAAGCCAGCAAGCGCTACGAGCGCGGGGTGGATCCGGAGATCGGGCCACGCGCCACGCAGCGGTTCATCGAGCTGCTCACAGCCATGTGCCCCGGCCTCCGGCTCGGCCCGGGACGTCACGTGCGCCACGCACTTCCCGCGCGCCGCACGCTCGCGCTGCGCGGCAGCCGCGTCGCACGTCTGGTCGGCGTGCCGCTCGGCGCGGAGGAATGTGCGCGGCAGCTCACCGCGTTCGAGTTCGAGATCCGCTCCGGCGATCCCCTCACCGTCGGCGTGCCGTCCTGGCGCCCGGACGTGACGGAGGAAGACGATCTGGTCGAGGAGGTCGCCCGCGGTTGGGGCTACGACCGCATTCCGGAAGTGCCGCTGGAAACCGGCGGCGCCTACGCGGTGCGCTCGGCGCAGGAGCGCACGATCCTGCGCGCGCGCGCCGCGATGCAGGCGCGCGGGCTCACCGAAGCGTGGACCTCGACGCTCGTTTCGGAACGCGAGGCCGAGGCGTGCGCCGCGCTGCTCGGCGCGGATGCCGCGACGCTGGTGCGGCTCTCGAATCCGATGAGCCGCGAGCACGAAGTGCTGCGCCCGAACCTGCTCGCAGGCCTCCTGCGCGCGGCGGCGCACAACCTGCGTCAGGGCGCGCAGGCGGTGCGCCTCTACGAGGTCGGCCACGGCTTTGCAGCGCGCGGGGGCGAACTGCCCGAGGAGACGCTGTACGTCGCGGCGATCGTCTGCGGGCCGCGTTACGCGCACGCGCACGACGCGACGCAGGCGACGACCGACTTCGACGACGCGCAGGGAATCTGGGAAGCGTGGCTCGAGGAGATGCGCGTTGACACTCCCGAATGGCGGTCCTATGCTGCGCCCGGTTGGAAAACCGGTGCCAGTGCGGAGGTTGCAAGCGGGACTTCGCGCATTGGATGGGCCGGAACGCTGGGGCCCGCGGTGCTGAAGACGTGGGACATCGAGGTTCCGCTGCACGCGTTCGTGACACGGCTCGATGTGCTCGAGTCGCGCTCGCTCGCCCCCGGCGCGGTCCGCCTGCCGGGTCGGTTCCCGCCGGTGCGCCGCGATCTCGCGTTCTTCGTCGACGAGCGGGTCACCCACCGGGAACTCGAGCGGACGCTCGTCGAAAGCGCGGGCGCCCGGCTCGATTCCATCGAGCTGTTCGACATCTATACGGGGCCGGGCACACCGGAAGGCACGCGCAGTCTGGCGTACGCGCTTCGATTTCAGCATCCGGAGCGCACGCTGACCGAGGCCGAGGTCCAGACGATTCAGGACCGCATGGTGACCGCCGTCGCCGAGCAGCACGGCGGCCGCTTGAGAGAGCGATGAACGACACCACGACGATGCAGATGGATCTGGACCGGCTGGCCGAGCGGGTGGAGAAGGCCGCGGCGCTGGTGCAGCAGTTGCGGGACGACCGCGAACGGCTCGGGCGCGAGAACGAAACGCTGACGAAGCGGGTCGCCGAGCTCGAACAGAAACTACAGGGCCAGGATCCCGGCGCCCTGCTGGACGAACTGGGCGCGCTCAAGCGCGAACAGAAGAACTGGCAGACCGAACGGCGGGACGTGGCTTCGAGAATCGAGACGCTCATCGGCAAACTGGAGCGGATCGAGACATAGGCCCGGTTCGTGGCGGCGGCCGCGGCCGGCGCGCGGAACGGGCATCGACAGAGAACCAGTGCAGGGAATCGCGGCAACGCGGAGGCGACATGGACTCCAAGAACGTGGTCCAGGTCCAGATCTTCGGGCACAGCTACACGATCCGCGGCGAAGCCGATCACGAATACATCATGGAAGTCTCTTCCTACGTCGACCGGAAGATGCGGGAAATCACCGAGCGTCTTCCGGTGGCTTCGTTGTCGAAGGTGGCCATTCTCGCTTCCCTCAACATCGCCGATGAGCTTTTCAAGGAGCGTTCACGCCGGGAGAACCAGACCCGGCAGCTCGGCGAAAAGACCGCGCGCCTGAATGCGGTGCTCGACGAGCTGCTCGAGGAAGAGCGAACCCGGTCCTGAAGAATGGCGCCACCGCGCCACGCGATGTCCCTGCCGTGCTCGTGTTGTCCAGGATGTTCTTGAACCAATGCTGACGTAAAGGGTGAACCGGTGGCCGGCGACGCCACGCCGACCCCTCGCGGGGCTCGGATCGCAGACCCGGTCGTAGGAACGCCCACCTGGTGATCCAGGTCTCAAGAACACACGGACTCACGGCATACCGGCGGGGATTTTTCCCTGCCTCGGCCCCGGCCGGCGTCGAGGTCGCTTTCGGGCGGCACGGCGACCGGCGGGACCCGGGGGAGACGTCCATGGACGCAGTGGCTCTCGGCGGCATCGCGATCGGTGCCGTCGTGGCGTTCTGGGTCGGCTACATGCTGCGCTCGCGCATCGGCAGCAGCCGCGCGCGCAGCGCCGAGCTGCAGGCCGCCGCGATGGTCGAACAGGCGCGGCGCGAAGCGGAGACCCTGAAGCGCAACGCCACGCTCGAAGGCCGCGAGGAGTCGCTGCACCTCAAGCAGCAGGTCGAGCGCGAGCTGGCGGAGATGCGCAAGGAGCAGCTCGCGGCCGAACGCGCGTTCCAGGAAAAGGAAGCGGCGTTCAACCGCCGCGTCGAGCTGGTCGAGAAGATGGAACGCGACCTCAAGCGGCTCGAGCAGGAGGTCCAGCGCCGCGAAGCCGCCGCCGGCGAACGGCACGCCGAGCTGGAAAAGCTGATCGCCGCCGAAACCGCGCAGCTCGAGCGGGTCGCCGGCCTCACGGTCGACGACGCGCGCAACCAGCTCATCTCCAGCATCGAGCACGAGGCGCGAGCCGAGGCCACGAAGCTGGTCGCCGAGGTGCGCGACGCGGCGCAGCGCAACGCCGAGCGCGAGGCGCGCCGGATCATGACGCTCGCCATGCAGCGCTACGCCGCGGATCACGTGTCGGAGTCCTCGGTGTCGGTCGTGCACCTGCCGAGCGACGACATGAAGGGCCGGATCATCGGCCGCGAGGGCCGCAACATCCGCTCGTTCGAGGTGATCACCGGCGTGGATGTGATCATCGACGATACGCCGGAGGCCGTGATCCTTTCGGGCTTCGACCCGGTCCGCCGCGAGATCGCGCGGCTCGCCCTCGAGCGGCTGGTCGCCGACGGGCGCATCCACCCGGCGCGCATCGAAGAGGTGGTCGCCAAGGTCAAGGTCGAGGTCGAGAACAAGATCCGCGAGCAGGGCGAGCTCGCCTGTCTCGAGGTCGGCGTGCACGGCCTGCACCCGGAGGTGCAGTACCTGCTCGGCCGCCTCTACTACCGGACCTCTTACGGGCAGAACATCCTGCGTCATTCGATCGAGGTCGCGCACATCGCCGGCATGATGGCTGCCGAGATCGGCATGGATCAGAAGATGGCCAAGCGCGGCGGCCTGCTGCACGACATCGGCAAGGCGATCGACCACGACCAGGAGGGCACGCATCCGGCGCTGGGCATGGAGTTCGCGGCGCGTTACGGCGAGCCGCAGCCGGTGCTCGAGGCCATCGGCTACCACCACGACGACTACGCCGGCGGGAGCCTGTGGCCGGTGCTGATCTCGGCCGCGGACGCGATCTCCGGCGCGCGGCCCGGGGCGCGGCGCGAGAGCCTCGAGATCTACATCAAGCGGCTGGAGGCCCTGGAGAAGATCGCCGGCGGCTTCCCGGGGGTCGAGAAGTCCTACGCGATCCAGGCCGGCCGTGAGGTGCGCATCATGGTGGAGCACGCGCGCGTCGACGATGCCCGGGCGCAGGGGCTCGCGAACGACATTGCGCGTCGCATCGAAAAGGAACTGCAATACCCGGGGCAGATCCGGGTCACGGTGATCCGCGAGACGCGCGCGGTCGACTACGCGCGCTGAGCACGGGCGTTTGCCCGCGATCGCGAAGGAAACGGGCGGCAACCACCGCCGGGAGGGCGGGATGACCAACATCCTCTTCATCGCCGACGTGATCGGCTCGCCGGGGCGCGACGTGGTGCAGGCGTTGCTCCCCGGCCTCAGGAAACGACACGACGTCCATCTGGTGATCTGCAACGGCGAGAACTCGGCCGGCGGCTTCGGGCTGACGCGCGAGACCGCGTCCGGTCTCTACGACGCCGGCGTGGACGTCCTGACCGGCGGGAATCATCTCTGGGACCGCAAGGACGCCATGGGCTACCTGGGCGACGAGCCGCGCCTGGTGCGGCCGGCCAACATGCCACCCGGCACGCCGGGGCAGGGGAGCGCCGTGTTCACGGCCAGCGACGGCACGCCGGTGGGCATCGTGAGCCTGCTCGGGCAGGTGTTCATGCGCGAGGTGGATTCGCCGTTCCGCATCGTGGACGCGCTGCTCGACGATCTGTCGAAGAAGACGAAGACGATCTTCGTCGACTTTCACGCCGAGGCGACCGCCGAGAAGGTGGCGCTGGGCTGGCACCTGGACGGGCGGGTGAGCGCGGTGCTCGGCACCCACACCCATACGCAGACCGCCGACGAGCGCATCCTGCCGCGCGGCACCGCGTACCTCACCGACGCCGGCATGACCGGCGGTTTCGACTCGGTGATCGGCATGGACAAGCAGGGCGCGCTGCACCGCTTCCTCACGCTCATGCCGCAGCGGCTCACGCCCTCGTCGGGCGACCTGCGGCTCAACGCCGTGCTGCTCACGGTCGATCCCGCCACGGGCAAGGCGCGTTCGATCCGCCGCATTCAGCTGCCGTACGACCCGGAAAGCCGCGGCGAGGCGCGCATTCTGCGCGGCGCCGAGCCGGCGGAGACCGCGCGCTACGCGGCGCACACCGAAGTGCAGCGCCTGAAGGAACTCGGCGTGGCGCCGGTGCTGGCGCTGGTCTCGGTGGGCGACGACCCGGCCTCGAAGATCTACATGCGGCACAAGCAGGAGGCCTGCGAGCAGGTCGGCATCCGGGTCGAACGCGTGAAGCTCCCCGCCGGCACGACGACCACGGCGGTGGTCGAGCGCGTGAAGGCGCTCGGCGCGAACCCGGAGGTGCACGGGATCCTGGTGCAGCTGCCGCTCGCGCCACCCGCCGAGCCTCAGGAAATCCTCGAGGCGATCCCGCCCGCGAAGGACGTCGACGGGTTCCATCCGGAGAACGTCGGCCGCCTGAGCCTCGGGCTTCCGGCGCTGATCTCGGCGACGCCGCGCGGCATCCTCGAAATGCTGCGTTACCACGAGATCCCGCTCGCCGGGCGTCATGCGGTGGTGCTCGGTCGCTCGAACATCGTCGGCCGGCCGCTGGCGACGCTGCTCTCGAGCAAGGGTGTCGACATGACCGTCACGCTCGGCCACAGCCGCAGCGGCCCCGAACTGCAGCGGCTCGCCCGCGAAGCCGACCTGCTGGTGGCCGCGATCGGCAAGCCGGAGATCGTGGATGCCGAGTGGGTGAAGAAGGGCGCAACGGTCGTGGACGTGGGCATGCACCGGGTCCCGGCGCCCGACCGCCCGAAAGGCACCCGCCTCACCGGCGACGTGGACGCCGAATCGGTGAAACAGGTCGCCGGCGCGCTGACCCCGGTGCCGGGCGGCGTGGGTCCGCTGACCGTGGCGATGGTCGTCACCAACACCGTCATCGCCGCGGCGCGCCAGCACGGCATGGCCCCGGCCGGGCAGACCTGAGGACGCCCACCGCGTGAGCCTGCTGCCGCCTGACGAGATCCTCTCGGTCGCCGCGATCACCCGGCGCATCAAGGCCCTGGTGGACGAGACGTTCCCCGCGGTCTGGGTGCGCGGCGAGGCGACCGGCGTGCGCCGCGCGCCGAGCGGGCACGTCTACTTCTCGCTGCGCGAGGGCAACGAAGCGCTGCTCGAGTGCGCGCTGTGGTCGCGGCACGCCTCGCGGGTGACGTTCGACCTCAAGGACGGCATGGAGATCGAGGCGTTCGGCTCGGTCTCGGTGTATGCGCCGCGCGGCCGGTACCAGCTGAACGTGCAGGAGATGCGTCCGGCCGGCGTCGGCGCGCTGCTGCTCGAGCTGGAGGCGCTCAAGCGCCGGCTGCTGGAAGAGGGCCTGTTCGATCCGGCGCGCCGGAAACCGCCGCCGGCCTACCCGGAATCGGTCGGGCTCGTCACCTCGCCGAGCGGTGCGGCAGTGCGCGACATGATCAAGGTGCTGCGTGCGCGCTGGCCTTCGATCCGCATCGTGCTCGCGCCGGTGCGCGTGCAGGGCGAGGGGGCCGCGGCCGAGATCGCCGCCGCCGTGCGGCGCTTCAACCGTTACGGCGGCGTGGACGTCCTGCTCGTGGGGCGCGGCGGCGGCTCGCTCGAGGACCTGTGGGCGTTCAACGAAGAGCCGGTGGTGCGCGCGGTCGCCGAGTCGGAGATTCCGGTGATCGCCGGCGTCGGCCACGAAGTGGATCAGACGCTGGTCGAGCTCGCCGCCGACGTGCGCGCGGCGACGCCGTCCAACGCCGCCGAGCTTGCGGTGCGCGACCGGGCCGAGACCGCGGCGCGCGTGGGCCTGCTCGCCGGTCGCGCGACGCGTGCCCTGCGCCACACGGTGGCGCTGCGCCGCCGCCAGCTGCAGGCGCTGGTCGGCAAGTACGGCTTCCGCCGCCAGCGCGACCTGCTCGACGGCTTCCGCCAGCGCGTGGACGATGCGCTCAAGTCGGTGGACGCGGCGGTGCGGCGCGCGGTGGAGGGCGCGCGCGGGCGCTTCGAGCAGGCGGTCGCACGCTACGGCTTCCGGCGTTTCCCGGCCACGCTCGCCGAGCGGCGCCGCGAGACCGCGGCCGCGCGCGAGCGCCTGGTGGCGGTCGCCGTGGGGCTGGTGGACGACCGCCGCCGGCAGCTCGTCCACCTGTCCGACCGGCTGCGTGCGCTGTCGCCGCGCGAGGTGCTCGCGCGGGGCTTTTGCATCGCGCGCGCCGCGGACGGTACCCTGCTGCGCGCCGTAGACGCCGTCGGCGTCGGCGACCTGATCGCGCTCGAGTTCGCCTCTGGCGAGGCGGACGCACGGGTGGAACGGATTCGCAGGGGAGAAGCGGATGCCTCCTAAGAAGAAGCCAGCGGACGCGGACGAGGGCGCGGACGCGATGCCGCCGTTCGAAGAGGCGCTCGGCCGCCTCGAGGCGATCGTCGAGGATCTGGAAGGCGGGCAGCTGACGCTCGAAGAGTCCATCGCCCGCTACGAAGAGGGCATGAAGCTGTCGCGCGGCCTGGGGCGCACGCTGGATCAGGCCGAGAAGCGCATCGAGAAGCTCGTCGAGGGCCGGGGCGAGGAGCCGCCCGCCACGCGCCCGATGGACGACGACTTCGAAGACGAACCGGGCGGCACGGGCCAGCTGCCCTTTTGACGAAACGCGGCCGCACCTACGCCAGCGCCGGCGCCGAGCTCGCGCCGGGCACCGCGCGTGTCCTGCACGCCCGGCTCGCCGCCTTCGAGCGTCACTTCAAGCGTGCACTCCCGGCGGCGAGCGCACCGCCCCGGCGCCTGCACGCCGCCATGCGCTACGGCGCACTCGCGCCCGGCAAGCGGCTGCGGCCGCTGCTCACGCTCTCCGCGTGCGAAGCGGCGGGCGGTGACTGGAAGAAGGCGCTGCCGGCCGCCGTCGCGGTCGAATGCGTTCACGCCTTTTCGCTGATCCACGACGACCTGCCGGCGATGGACGACGACGACTTCCGCCGCGGCCGGATCACCACGCACAAGAAATTCGGCGACGCGCTCGGCGTGCTGGCCGGAGACGCACTGCTGGCGTTCGCATTCGAGGAACTGACCCGCCTCGGCGAGGTGGGCGTCCCGGCGGCGCGGGTCGCCGAGGCCGTCGGCACCCTGGCCGCCGCGGCCGGCAGCCGCGAGCTGGTGGGCGGCCAGGCGCTGGACCTCGAGGCCGAAGGGAAGAAGGCGACCGCAAGGCGGGTGCGTGACATCCATCTGCGGAAGACCGGCGCCCTGATCTCGGCGGCCATGGCGCTCGGGGCGATCGTCGCCGGCGCGCCCGCGCGGCGCCGTGCGGTCCTCGCCGAGTCCGGGCGCCAGCTCGGCCTCGCATTCCAGATCCACGACGACCTCCTGAACCGCGGCGCGTCGCTCGCGCGCCTCGGCAAGCGCGCCGGCACCGACGAGCAGCGCGGCAAGGCGACCTGGGTGCGCGCGGTGGGCGAGGCGCGCGCGCGCGAGGACGCCGCCGCCCTGTACATGGACGTCCTCGACCGCGTGTTCGCGCTCGGCCCGAAGGCCACACCGCTCTGCCACCTGATCGTGGCGGTCGCCGAACGGCAGCGGTAGCGGGCCGCGGCCCCGACCCTCCTCGAACCGCGTGCATCACGCCATGCCGCCGGAGCGCGTCACGTGAGCCCGCCGCCCGTCATGAAGGCGCTCGACACACTGCGGCTGCGGCTCGAACCGCTCGAGGCGTCGCACGCGCCGCTGCTGTTCCGGGCACTCCAGCGCGAGGAACTCTATGCATTCATCGCGGAAACCCCGCCGCAGTCGGTCGCAGCCCTGCGCCGGCGCTATCGCCGGCTCTCTTCGCGCGTCTCGCCGGACGGGCGCGAGGCATGGCTCAACTGGGCCCTGCGCTCGCACGCCGACGGGGTGCACGTCGGGTGGGTGCAGGCCACCGTCCATGCCGACGGAACGGCGCACGTGGCGTACGTGCTGTTCGTCGAGGCGTGGGGCCGGGGCCTGGCGCGGGAGGCGGTCGCCTCGCTGATCGCGCATCTGGGGCAGGCATGGGGCGTACGAACCGTCCGCGCGACGGTGGATCCGCGAAATCGCCGTTCGATCGCCCTGCTCGAATCGCTGGGCTTCGAGCGGGGCGCCCTGCGCCGGGGCGCGGAAGTGATCCACGGAGCGCTCGCCGATGAACTGGATTACGAGCGCCCGGTCGGCTGATGCCTCCGCCGGGGCGATGCCCGATCCCGTCGCCGGGTTGCGCCGTCCGGCGGCCGTCCGTATCGTGCGCGCCCAGAGTTCAGGGATGGCCTCCACACGCCACGCGAGGTGACCTACGGAATCGTTCTGGCTCGCACTCGGGACCGGCTTCGCGGTCCAGGGCTACAAGGGATTTCGCGCCTATTTCGCCCTCGGACGGTGGGATCTGCAGCGTTTCGTCGGCACCGGCGGCATGCCGAGCTCGCACGCCGCCTCGGTCGCGGCCCTCTCCACCTCGATCGGCCTCAGCGAGGGATTCCGCTCCGGCGTGTTCGGCGCCACGCTGTTTTTCAGCCTGATCGTCATGTATGATGCGGCAGGTTTGCGCCGCGCTGCGGGCCGGCAGGCGGCCATTCTCAACCGCCTCATCGACGAGCATTTCAAGCACCCGGAGGAAGACACCCAGAAGCTCATGGAGCTGCTGGGGCACACCCCGCTCGAGGTGCTGGTCGGCGCCCTGCTCGGCGTCGGCGCCGCGCTCCTCTGGCACTGGATCCGCTGATGAGCCTGCTCGAGAACATTCACTCCCCGGACGACCTCAAAAAGCTGTCACGCGCCGAGCTCGACGAGCTGGCGGCCGAGATGCGCCATGTCATCGTTCAGACCGTCGCGCGCAACGCCGGCCACCTCGCCCCGAACCTGGGCGTCGTGGAGCTGGCGATGGCGCTGCACCGCGTGTTCGACTCGCCCGCCGACCGCATCGTCTGGGACGTCGGCCACCAGTCGTATCCGCACAAGCTGCTCACCGGCCGCTACGACCGGTTCGGCACGCTGCGCCAGCGCCACGGCCTCGCCGGGTACCCGAATCGAGCCGAGAGCGAACACGATCCGTTCGGCACCTGCCACGGCAGCACGTCGATCTCCGCGGCGCTCGGCATGGCGGTCGCGCGCGATCTGCGCGGGGAGAAGCATCACGTGATCGCCGTGATCGGCGACGGCGCGCTCACCGGCGGCATGGCGTTCGAGGGTCTCAACAACGTCGGCGAGCTGCGCAAGCGGATGATCATCATCCTCAACGACAACGAGATGAGCATCTCGCCCAACATCGGCGCCATGCACCGCTATCTGACCAAGCTCACCACGAGCCGCATGTACATGGGCCTCGAGCGCGACGTGTGGGATCTGCTCGGCAGGCTGCCGCAGCGCCTCGGCAAGACCGCGCGCGAGATGGCGAGCCGCATCAAGGAAGGCCTGCAGGGTCTGGTCGTTCCGGGCGTGCTGTTCGAGGAGCTTGGCATCAAGTATTTCGGCCCGATCGACGGGCATGACTACGACGTGCTCGAGGAGACGCTCAGCGATCTGCGCCGTTTCGACGAGCCGGTGCTGCTGCACGTCGTGACGCGCAAGGGTCGCGGCTACGGTCCGGCCGAGGGCGACCGCACGAAGTTCCACGGCATCGGCACGTTCGACCCCGAAACGGGCGCCAGCGCGAAGGGCTCGAAGCCGACCTACACGCACGTCTTCGGCCGCACCGCGATCGACATCGCCGCGGCGATGCCGGAGGCGGTCGCGGTGACCGCGGCGATGACCGACGGCACCGGCCTCGTGCCGTTCTCGAAGCGCTTCCCGAAGCGGTTCTTCGACGTCGGCATGGCCGAGGAGCACGCGGTGACGTTTTCGGGCGGCCTCGCCTCGGCGGGCATCCGGCCGCTCACCGCGATCTACTCGACGTTCCTGCAGCGCGGTTTCGATCAGGTGATCCACGACGTCGCGGTCCAGGGACTCGGCATCGTGCTGTGCGTGGACCGCGCCGGGCTGGTGGGCGAGGACGGCGCCCCGCAGCACGGCGCCTACGACATCGGCTTCCTGCGCATGATCCCCGGCACCGTGCTCATGCAGCCCATGAGCGGCACGGAGCTGCGCGACATGCTGTGGACCGCCGCGCACTATCAGGGCGGCACGGTGGCCGTGCGCTATCCGCGCGCCGCGATCCCCGAGGACGAGCTGCCGGTGCACGCGCCGCGCCTGCTCGAAATCGGCGTGTCCGAGCAGTTGCGCGCGGGCGGCGACGTGGCGATCCTGGCGCTGGGCACGATGGTGCAGCCGGCGCTCGACGCCGCCGAGACGCTCGCCGCGCAGGGAGTTTCCGCCACGGTCGTCAACGCGCGCTTCGCGAGCCCGGTCGACGAACGCGCGATCGCCGGCCTCGCGCGCTCGGTCGGACGCCTGATCACGGTCGAGGAGAACGTGCTCGCGGGCGGCTTCGGCAGCGCCGTGCACGAGTGCCTGGAGCGGCACGATCTGGCGACGACGCCGCTGCTGCGCATCGGGCTGCCCGAAGCGTTCGTGGCACACGGCAAGCGCGACGCGCTCCTCCACGAGGTCGGCCTCGACGCGGAGGGAATCGCGCGCCGGGCGCACGACTGGCTCCGCGCCGCCCAGCGCCAGTTCGCATGACCCGCGGGAAGCGCCGCGTCGCCATCGTGGGTCACACGCGGCGGGCCGGCGTCGCCAGAGCCGCGGCCAACGCCCGGCGCTACCTCGCACGCCGCGGCTGCGAGGTTCGCGTCCACGCGGGACTCGCGTCGACGATGCGCCGCGCCGGACACGACATCGACGAGCTCGCGCGCTGGTGCCAGGTGATGGTCACGCTCGGCGGGGACGGTACCGCACTGATGGGCGCGCGCGCGCTCATCGGACGCAAGGGCGTGCTGCTGCCGGTCAACTACGGGGGACTCGGCTTCCTCACGGTCGCCGACGAGAAGGACCTGATGCTCGCGCTGCGCGAAACCGTTGCGGGGCGCTGGCCGATCCAGCCGCGCCGTGTGGTCGGCGCGATCGTGCGGCGCGCGGGGCGCCGCATCCACCGCGGCCGCGCGCTCAACGAGGTCGCGGTCAAAGGCAGCTACGCGGCGATCCACCTGGACCTCGAGGCGATGGGTGCCCCGCTCGGCCACCTCGTCGGCGACGGATTGATCGCGGCGAGCGCCTCCGGCTCGACGGCCTATTCGCTGTCCGCCGGCGGCCCGGTGGCCGCTCCCGACGTCGAGGCGCTGATCGTGACCCCGGTATGCGCCCACTCGATCGCCAGTCGTTCGCTGGTGCTGCCGCCCGGCGCCACGGTCACCGCGCGCTTCATCCATGCCATCGACCGCACGGTCGTCCTGTTCGACGGGCAGGAGAGCGTGACCCTCGAGAAGGGCGACGAGATCGAGCTCAGACTCGAGCGCCCGCGCGTGCGCGTCATCGTGAACCCGGGGCTGCCGTTCGCCAAAGCGCTGCAGATGAAACTCGGCTGGCAGGGCAGCGCGAGGCGGAGCATGTAGCCATGCTGGAACGACTGGTCATCCGCGATCTGGCGCTGCTCGAGCAGGCCGAGGTCGCGTTCGCCCCGGGGCTCAACGTGGTGACGGGGGAGACCGGCACCGGCAAGTCCCTGCTCGTCGAGGCCATCGACCTGCTGGTCGGCGGTCGCGCGGACAGCACGGCGGTGCGCGAGGGCGCGAAGGCGGCGGTGGTCGAAGGCGAGTTCCGCGTCACGGGCGAAGCCGCCCGCCGCGTCGCCCGGCTGCTCGCGGCCTGGGGGCAGGACGAGGCGGAGACCGTGATCCTGCGCCGCGAAGTGCAGGCCGGCGGCCGCAGCCGCGCAAGCGTCAATCAATCGCCGGTGACGCTGGCCGCACTGCGCGAACTGGGCGGCATCCTCGCCGACCTGCACGGCCAGCACGAGCACCAGAGCCTGCTCGCCGCCGCCGCCGGGCTCGACACGCTCGACCGGCTGGCGGGACTCGAAGCCGGGCGCGGGCATTTCGCCGAAACGCTCGCGGCCTGGCGCGAGGCGGCCGGCGCGCTCGAACGCCTGCAGCAGTCGCTCTCCGGCTACGCCGAGCGGCGCGAATTCCTGCTTGCCGCGCGCCGCGAGATCGAAGAGGCCGCGCCCCGGGCCGGCGAAGAAGAAGCGCTGCGCGCCGAGGCCGCACGCCTCCTTCATGCGGACCGCCTGCGCGCGCTGGTCGGCGGCGCGCTCGAACACCTCGCCGATGCGGACGCCGCAGCGAGCGCGAACCTCGCGGCCGCGGCGCGCTCGCTCGGCCAGGCGGCGACGCTCGACCCGGCGCTCGCCGAAATGCTGCCGGCGGTCGAAGAGGCGCGCATCGCGGCTGAGGAAACGGCGCGCTCGCTCGCCGGCTACCTGGGCGATCTCGACGTCGATCCGGAGGCGCTCGAGGCCGTCGAGGCGCGGCGCGAGAAGCTCGCGCGCCTCGCGCGGAAGTACCATCGTGATGCGCGGGAGCTGATCGCCTGGCACGACGAGATCGCCGCGGAGATCGGCGAGGCCGAAGACGGCGAGGCCGCGATCGAGCGGGCGCGCCGCGCCGCGGGCGCGGCGCGCGAGGCGTGCCTCGACGCCGCGCGGGCCCTGTCCGCACAGCGTCACGCCGCGGCCGGGGAATGGACCGCGCGGATCACGCGCGAGCTCAAACCGCTCGGCTTCGCGCGCGCGCGGCTCGAGTTCGCCGTGGAGACCCCTGCCGCGCGGCTCGAGGCGCCGCAGGCGAGCGGGATCGACGAGGTCGTCATGCGGTTCTCGGCGAACGCGGGGGAGTCGCCGCGCCCGCTGTCGAAGGTGGCCTCGGGCGGCGAGCTGTCGCGCATCATGCTCGCTCTCAAGACAGCGCTGGAAGCCCAAGACCCCGTTGACCTTCTGCTTTTCGATGAAGTAGATTCCGGCATCGGTGGCGCCGTTGCGCAGGCCGTGGGAGAACGCCTCCGGCGGCTTTCTCGCCATCGGCAGATCGTTTGCGTGACCCATCTGCCGATGATCGCGGCGCTCGCTTCCCACCATCTGCACGTCACCAAGCGCACGCTCGGCGGCCGGACCGTGGCCCGCTTCGAGATCGTGGACGGCGACGAGCGCATCGAGGAAATCTCACGCATGCTCGCGGGCGACCGCGTCACGGGCACGACCCGCCGTCAGGCCCGCGAGCTGCTCGACGAATCGTCCCTGAAATCCACCGCCCGATGATCGTTCCGAGTCTCTCCGAATTTCGCGCCCTGGCCCGCGGCGGCAAGCTCGTCCCGGTGTACCGGGAGGTCGTCGCCGATCACGAAACGCCGGTCTCGGCGTTCCGCAAGATCGACGAAGGCGCCTACTCGTTCCTGCTGGAGAGCGTCGAGGGCGGCGAGAAGTGGGGGCGCTATTCGCTGCTCGGCAGCCGCCCCTCGCTGGTCTTCACCGCACGCGGCGACACCTGCGAGGTGCGGCGCGGCGACCATGTGACGCACGAGGAGGGGCCGCCGATCGAGGTGCTCGGCCGCCTGCTCGAGGCTCACCAGGCCGTCGCGCTGCCCGGGCTGCCGCGTTTCTGCGGCGGCGCGGTCGGCTACCTCGGCTACGACGCCGTACGCTGGTTCGAGAAGCTCCCCGCGCATGCGCGCCGCGACCAGGACTTCCCGGATGCGGTGTTCCTGTTCGGCGACGTGGTCAGCGTGTTCGACAACCTGACCCATACGATGAAGGTCGTGACCCACGCGCGCGCGGGCGAGGATCCCGATGCGGCATACGCGGCGGCGGTCAGGCGGATCGACGAAGAGGTCCAGCGTCTCGCGCGGCCGCTCGCCTGGACCGATGCCGCCGGGGGCGGGGCGCCCGCCGAACCGACATCGTCGGTCAGCCGCGCAGACTTCATGCGCGCGGTGGAGACCGCGAAGGAGCACATCCGCGCCGGCGACATCTTCCAGGTGGTTCTGAGCCACCGCATGACCGCCGACGTCGTGCAGCCCGCGTTCGAGGGCTACCGCGCGCTGCGGGTCACCAATCCGTCGCCGTACATGTACTTCCTCAAGCTCGGCGACCTCGCCCTGGTCGGCTCCTCGCCGGAGGTGCTGGTGCGGCGCACCGACAGCGTGGTCGAGGTGCGGCCGATCGCCGGCACGCGGCCGCGCGGGCGGACGGCGGACGAAGACCGCCGCCTCGAGGAGGAGCTGCTCGCCGACGAGAAGGAACGCGCCGAGCACGTGATGCTCGTGGACCTCGGCCGCAACGACGTCGGCCGCGTCGCCGAATTCGGCACCGTCGAGACCAACGAATACATGACCGTCGAGCGCTATTCGCAGGTGATGCACCTGGTGTCCAACGTGCGCGGGCGGCTCGGCGCCGACCAGCGCCCCATCGACATCGTGCGCGCGTGCTTCCCGGCGGGCACCGTGTCGGGAGCCCCGAAGGTGCGGGCCATGGAGATCATCGACGCCCTGGAGCCCGTGCGGCGGGGCGCCTATGCGGGCGCCGTGGGCCATTTCGATTACCATGGCAATCTCGACCTCGCGATCACGATCCGCACGCTGGTCTATTCCGGCGGCCAGGCGCACTGGGGCGTGGGTGCGGGGATCGTGGCGGATTCGGATCCCGCGCGGGAGTGGGAAGAAACCCTGAACAAAGGGCGCGCGCTGTGGCTGGCCGTGCAGCGTGCCGAACGGGGGCCCGAGTGATCGGCGTCATCGACAACTACGACTCGTTCACCTACAACCTCGTCCAGTATCTGGGGACGCTCGGCGCGGAGCCGGTCGTGCACCGCAACGACGCGATCACGGTCGAGGCCCTCGCCGCGCTGCCGCTCGAGGGCCTGGTGATCTCGCCGGGACCCGGCGAACCGAAGGACGCCGGGATCTCCGAGGCCGCGATCCGCGCCCTGTCGGGCAGGCTTCCCGTGCTCGGCGTGTGCCTCGGTCACCAGGCGCTCGCCGAGGTGTTCGGCGGCAAGGTGGTGCGCGCGCAGCGGCTGATGCACGGCAAGACCAGTCCGATCCTGCACCACGGCCGCGGACTGTTCTCCGGCATCGAGAACCCGTTCGAGGCGACCCGCTACCATTCGCTGATCGTCGAGCGCGATTCGATTCCGGACGTGCTCGAGCGCGTCGCCTGGACGCCCGAGGGCGAGGTCATGGGGCTCAAGCACCGCGCCCATGAAACGTGGGGCGTCCAGTTCCATCCGGAGTCGGTGCTGACCGCTTCCGGACTCAAGCTGATCGAGAACTTCCTCACGTTGTGCCGCCAGCAAAGGAGCGCCGCCCGTTGATTCAGACCGCCATTGCCGAAGCCGTATTCAGGAAGGACCTCTCGCGCGAGCTGGCCCGGACCAGCATGGAGCAGGTGCTGGCCGGTCAGGCGACCCCCGCCCAGATCGCGGCGTTCGCCGTCGCGCTGCGCATGAAGGGGGAGACCCCCGACGAGATCGCCGGCATGGCCGAAGCCATGCGCGCCCGCGTTCCGCCGATCCGCACCAAGCGCGCGCCGCTCCTCGACACCTGCGGCACCGGCGGTGACAAGTCCGGCAGCTTCAACATCTCGACGACGGTCGCGATCGCCACCGCCTCCTGCGGCGTGGCCGTCGCCAAGCACGGCAACCGCGCCGTCTCCAGCCGCACCGGCAGCGCCGATGTCCTCGAGGCGCTCGGGGTCAAGCTCGACATCACCCCCGGGAAGGCCGCGCGCTCGCTGGATCTGCTCGGCATCACCTTCCTGTTCGCGCCCAACTACCACACCGCGCTGCGTCACGCCGCCGGGCCGCGGCGCGAGATCATGGTGCGTACGGTCTTCAACATTCTCGGACCGCTCACCAATCCGGCAGGGGCCAAGCGCCAGCTCCTCGGCGTGTTCGCCGACGAGCTCGTGCCGACGGTCGTGCAGGTCCTCAAGGAGCTCGGCAGCGAACGCGCCTGGGTCGTGCACGGTCGCGACGGCATGGACGAACTCACGGTGTTCGACAAGACCCACGTCGCCGAGCTCTCCGACGGCCAGGTCCGCGAGTTCGAGGTCGATCCGGCGGCGTTCGGGCTGGCGCACGAAGACCATGCCGGGATCGCCGGCGGCACCGCGCGCATGAACGCCGAGCGCGTGCGCGCGATCTTCGCCGGCGAGAAGGGCGCGGCGCGCGACATCGTGGTGCTCAACACCGCCGCGGCACTGGTCGTGGCCGGCGTGGTGCCGGGCCTCGAGGAAGGCATCGGCCGGGCGCAGGAGGCGCTCGATTCGGGGAAGGCCGCAGCCAAGCTCGCGGACCTCGCGAACTTCCGTGGCTGACGCCTCGTTCCTCGAACGCATCGCGGCCGACCGCGCGCGCCGGATTCAGGAGCTGGCCGCGCGGGTGCCCGCGTACGTGCTGCGCGAGCGGCTGGGCTCCGCGCCCCCCGCCGGACGCCTGGAACGCGCGCTGCGTCGCGGCGCCGCGACGGAACCGCTGCGGCTGCTCTGCGAGGTGAAGCGCGCTTCGCCCTCCAGGGGGGTCCTGAACGCCTCCGTCGATCCACCGGCCATGGCGCAGGTCTACGAGGCCGGCGGCGCCGCGGCGATCTCGCTGGTCACCGAGCCCGACCACTTCCAGGGCGAGCTCGAGTGGGTCGATCGCGTCCGCCCGGTCACGCGGCTGCCGCTGCTCGTCAAGGACTTCGTGCTCGATCCCTACCAGTTGCTCGACGCCGCGGTGCGCGGCGCGGACGGCGTGCTGCTGCTCGCAGCGATGCTGTCCGACGTCCAGCTGCAGAAGCTCACGGGCGACGCCAAGCTGCTCGGGCTCGACCCGCTGGTCGAGGTGCACGACGACGTCGAGCTCATGCGCGCGGTGCGGGCGGGCGCCACGCTGGTCGGCATCAACAACCGGAATCTCCACACTTTCGAAGTCGACCTCGAGACCTCGCTCCGGCTGCTGCCGCACGTGCCGCCGATGGTCACCGCGGTGGCCGAGAGCGGACTCTCCGACCCCGGCGACCTGACCCGCCTGCGGGCGACGCGCTGCGACGCCGCCCTGATGGGCGAAGTGTTCATGACCAGCGCCGATCCGGCCGCCACGCTGAAGACCCTGGCCGCCGCCGCGCGCGGATGAGCGCGGGCGCCCGCATCGTCGTCAAGGTCTGCGGCCTCACCCGGGCCGAGGACGTGCGCGTCGCCGTCGCCGCGGGCGCCGACTGGCTGGGCTTCATCGTCAGGGGCGTGAGCCCGCGCGCCGTGGATCCGGGCCGGGCCGCCGAATGCCTGGCCGAATTCCCGGCCGCGACCGGCGTCGCGGTGATGGTGGGCGTGGGCCCCGACGAGGCGCTGGGGCTGGCCGAGCGCGCGGGGGTGAAGCGGGTGCAGCTGCACCGCGTGGATCCGGCCGCCTGGCCCGCGGACTTTCCGCTCGAGGCGGCGTTCGTCGTGCCGGTCGGTGCGGACGGCCGGCTCGCGGGCGCCCCGCCGGCGGCGCAGCATCTGCTGATGCTCGACACGGCCGACGCGGTGCGCGCCGGGGGCAGCGGGCGTGTCTTTCCGTGGCGCGCGGCGCGCACCCTGTGCACGGCGCGCCGGGTGATGCTCGCAGGCGGGCTCCACGCGGACAACGTCGCCGACGCGCTCGACGCCGTGCGCGCCTTCGGCGTGGATGCGTCGTCGCGCCTCGAGTCGGCGCCCGGGGTGAAGGACGCCGAACGGGTTCGCCGTTACGTCGCCGCCGTGCGAAACTGGGAACGGACCCACGCCCCCGAGGAGCCATGAGCGCGACCCCGACCAGTCCCGACGACACCGGCCACTTCGGCCCCTACGGCGGCCGCTTCGTGCCCGAGACCCTGGTCCACGCGCTCGACGAGCTCGAACGCGAGTACCGCCGCGCGCGTGCCGACAAAGCCTTCGAAGCCGAGCTCGCCGCCACGCTGCGCGACTTCGCCGGCCGGCCGACGCCGCTGATCGAAGCGCGGCGCTTCTCCGAAGCCGCGGGCTGCCGCGTGTTCCTCAAACGCGAGGATCTGCTCCACACCGGCGCCCACAAGATCAACAACACCATCGGCCAGTGCCTGCTCACCGTACGCATGGGCAAGCCGCGGGTGATCGCCGAAACCGGCGCCGGCCAGCACGGCGTCGCGACCGCCGCCGCGGCGGCGCGCTTCGGCCTCGAGTGCGTCGTCTACATGGGCACCGAAGACGAGCGGCGCCAGCACCTGAACGTCGAGCGCATGAAGCTGCTCGGCGCCGAGGTGCGCGGCGTGGACGCGGGCAGCCGCACCTTGAAGGACGCGATCAACGAGGCGATGCGCGACTGGGTGACGCGCGTGCAGGACACGCACTACGTGCTGGGCTCGGTGCTCGGCCCGCATCCGTTTCCGACCATGGTGCGCGACTTCCATCGGGTGATCGGGGAGGAGGCCCGCGCGCAGTTCGAGGCGCAGGCGGGCGGGCGGCCCGACGTGCTGGTCGCATGCGTGGGCGGCGGCAGCAACGCGATCGGGCTGTTCCACGCGTTCCTCGGCGACCGGGCCGTGCGCAAGGTCGGCGTCGAGGCGGCGGGCGAGGGGCTGGCCAGCGGGCGCCACGCGGCACGCATTCCCGAGCACAACGTCGGGGTGCTGCATGGGACGCGCACGCTGGTGCTGCAGGATGCCAACGGCATGATCCGCGAGACCCATTCCGTGTCGGCCGGGCTCGACTACCCGGCGCTCGGCCCCGAGCACGCCTGGCTCGCCGAGCAGGGCCTCGCCGAGTACCCGTCGGCGACCGATGCCGAGGCGCTCGACGCCCTGCAGCAGCTCTCGCGCCTCGAGGGCATCCTGCCGGCGCTCGAGTCCTCGCACGCGCTCGCCTGGGTGCTGCGCGAGGGCAGGGCGCTCGGCCGCGACGCCAGGGTGATCGTCAATCTGTCGGGGCGCGGCGACAAGGACGTGAGCGAGGTGCTGCGGGTGCTGGGGAAGGAGCCGGGCGCCTGACGCAGACCGGTGCGTGGAGGCGCGGGCGCGCCTGTTGTTGGCAAGACTAAGTGACCGCTTTTGACACGACTATCTGTCCGCTTTCAGGCGGCAAGTTTTGCGGCCTCTTTCATGGTCCTGCCGCGGGCGTCGAACCGCCCGAGGCAACGGGGTCCCCACCAGATCGAGTGGGTCCGATCGAGGTGCTAAGGGGAGCGGCCACCCCTGCCCGCCCAAAAGCGGACAGATAGTCTTGCTCACTACAGAGGCGCGGGCGCGCCGTGACGCCGCCCGGCGCCCTGTGCTATAAACACCGGCCGCGCGCCCGTAGCTCAATTGGATAGAGCGTTAGCCTCCGGAGCTAAAGGTTACAGGTTCGATTCCTGTCGGGCGCACCACCTTCCCGCGGCGGCCCGCACGCCGGCACCGCCGGATCCGCGCCCATGAGCCCATCCGAACCCACGCCCACCGCCGACCCCGAGGGAAGCCCGGCTTCCGCCGCCGGGACCGCAGCCGATGCGCACGCGGCCCGATTCGAGCCGCGCGCCGCGCGCGAGATGGCCGGAATGTTCGACGACGTCTCCGGCCGCTACGACCTGCTCAACCGGCTGATGACGCTCGGCCTCGACGAGGCCTGGCGCGAGGTCATGTGGCGGCAGGTCCCCGACGAAGCGACCGTCGTCGTGGATCTGTGCACCGGCAACGGCGTCTCGGCCGACGGCATGCGGCGTACGGCGCGCACCGTGCTCGGCCTCGACGTGAGCTTCGGCATGCTGCAGCACGCCCGCGACACCCACGGCGGCGGCGGCTGGGCGCCGCGCTTCGCGTGCGCCGATGCGTTCCGAATGCCGCTCGCGGACCGCACGGTCGACGCGGTCACGGTCGCCTTCGGGCTGCGCAACCTGCGGCCGCGCGCCGAAGCGCTCGCCGAGATCGCCCGCGTGCTCCGTCCGGGGGGAACGCTCGCGGTGCTCGAGGCGACCGCTCCGGCGGGCGGGCCGTTCGCGCCGCTTCACGCCTTCCACGTGCGCCACGGCATCCCGCTCCTCGGCCGGCTTTCGCCGGATCCGAGCGCCTACCGCTACCTCAGCGAATCGATCTTCGAGTTCGGTGACGGCCGCGACTTCGAAGCGGACCTCGTCGCCGCGGGTTTCGAGCCGGTGGGAGCCCGCTCGTTCATGTTCGGCGCGGCGCGGCTCTGGGTGGTGCGCCGGACGGCGCAGCCCGGAGGCCCGGCATTGCAGAATGCGTCCACCCGCGGATCGAAATGGGGCGATTTGCCCAAGCCCCGCGATCCCCGGCTCACCGAGTGGCGGCTCTGGACCGGTTTCAAGCTCGCCCTGTCGCTCACCCTCCTCGTCGCCCTCGTGCTGAGCTTCAACAGTTTTCTCGAACTCGCTCACAGAGCGCCGGTTGCAGGCTGGGAGCGGTCCGGGATGAGGGTTCTGCTGTACGCCGCGATCGTGGTATTCGGGCTCCGTTCGCTGCTGCTCGCAGTGCGTTTCATGGGCCCGCCCCGCCGACCCTAACCCCGTGCTTCTCTTGGCATAGCGGTTGCGAGCAACCAGGCGGTACCGTCCGCTTCGCAGGCCCGGGGATCCGCCATGTTCCATCTCGAGAGACTTCTCGACGCGCTCATCGAGCCGTCCGGCCGTCCGGTCGGTCGTTCTCGCGCAGCCGTCATCCAGCGCGCCATCGAGGTCGCGCTGTCGCTGACGGACGCGCACGGCGTCGTGGTGATGCTCCCCGGCCGCGGCCACGGCCGGCGCTGGGTGCAGCCGGGGAACCTGGCCGAGCCGCAGCGCCTCGAAGCGCCGCCCGGCGGCAGCGAGTTCACGCGGCTGCTGGTGCGCGGCGGGGTGCCCGTGTACTCGCCGGACCTCTCGCGCGACGGCCGGGTGGGGGAAGACGACCGCTGCGACGGTCTCGAATCGGGGCCGGCGCTGTTCATCCCGCTCCGCCTGCGCGCGCAGACGCCGGGCTACCTGGCGATCTACCGGCAGAAGGGCTCGCCGCGCTTCTCCGAGCACGAATGCGCGCTCGCCACGCTGCTCGCGGTGTGGATCTCGCAGACGCTCGACAACCAGCGCCTCGCCGCGAGCGTCGAGAAGCTCGCGATCACCGACGACCTCACCCAGGTCTACAACTACCGCTTCCTGAAGAGCGCGCTGCGCCGCGAGATCAAGCGCGCCGGCCGCTTCCGCCAGAAGCTCTCGATCCTGATGGTGGACGTCGACAACCTCAAGTCCTACAACGACCGTCACGGCCATCTGCGCGGCAGCCACCTGCTCAAGCTGATCGCCGGGCGATTCGTGTCGCAGGTGCGATCGTTCGACCTGATCGCCAAGTACGGCGGCGACGAGTTCACGATCATCCTGCCGCAGACCGAACTCGAGGGCGCCATGGTGGTCGCGGAGCGCATGCGGCTCAGCATCGAGCAGCACGACTTCCCGCTGGCGGCGGCGGGCACGATCACGGTGAGCCTCGGCGTCGCCACGTTCCCGGACGACGCCACCGACGCGCACTCGCTGATCATGATGTCGGACCGCGCCCTCTACGAGGCCAAGCGTAACGGTCGCAACCGCGTACAGGCCTACCGCCGGAGGGCGGCGTGAGCGATCGCCGACCTTTGACCCCCATGGGAGGCGTTGCTATCCTCGCTCGCCCGCTTCAGGAATGCGCGCTGCCGCGCATGAACACCGACTCACAGGGAGACTTCGCTTGAGCGATCGCATCGGAATCGCCGTCGTCGGTACCGGGGACTGGGGCGCGAACCTCGTCCGCAACTTCGCGAACCTTCCCGGTGCGGAGCTGGTCGCGCTGTGCGACGCGGACCCGGACCGGCTGCAGAAGACCGTCGCCCGTTATCCGGGCGTGCGCGCGGTCGCGGACGTCGCCGACGTCGCCGCCGACCCTGCCGTGCGCGGCGTCGTGGTGTCCGCTTCGGCGGTGCATCACTTCGTGCTCGCCCGCACGCTGCTCGAGGCCGGCAAGGACGTGTTCGTCGAGAAACCGCTCACGCTGCAGGTCGAGGACGCGGAGACGCTCGTGCGCCTGGCGCGCGAGAAGAAGGCCGTGCTGATGGTCGGCCACCTGCTGCTCTACCACCCGGCGGTCAAGTACATGAAGGACTTCGCCGCGAGCGGCGCGATGGGCGACCTGCTCTACATCTACTCGCAGCGCGTGAACCTGGGCAAGGTGCGCCGCGACGAGAACGCGCTCTGGAGCTTCGCCCCGCACGACCTGTCGGTGATCCTGCACCTGCTCGACGCGGAGCCGGTGGACGTCGTCGCGCGCGGCTCGGCGTTCCTCCAGGGCAAGGTCGAGGACGTCGTGTTCGTGGACCTGCGCTTTCCGGACGGCCGCCTGGCGCACGTGCACGTGTCGTGGCTCGATCCGCACAAGCTGCGCAAGTTCACGGTCGTCGGCAGCCAGAAAATGGTCGTGTTCGACGACATGGAAGCCAGCGAGAAGATCCGCGTATACGACAAGGGCGTCGATCGCGCCGGCCAGGTGGTGTCCTACGGCGACGCCCTCACCGTGCGCTCGGGGGACATCCTGATCCCGAAGATCTCGCTGCAGGAGCCGCTGCGCCTCGAGTGCCAGCATTTCGTCGACTGCATCCGCGAACGCCGGACGCCGCTCACCGACGGCGAGAGCGGCCTGCGCGTGGTGAAGGTGCTCGCCGCGGCGCAGGCGTCGCTCGAGCAGGGCGGCCGGCCGGTTCCGATTGCGGCGACGCAGGGGGTGTCGTGAGCGTCGTCCCGGTGAGCGCGAAGATCGCCGACGACGTGACCTTCGGGGAAGGCTGCGTCGTGGGGGAGAACGTGTCGATCGGCGCGGGCTGCCGGATCGGCCACCACGTGGTGATTCACGAAGGCACCCACGTCGGCGCCAACGTGCGCGTCGACGACCACGCGGTGCTCGGCAAGCTGCCGATGCGCGCCGCCAACAGCGCCACCACCAGGGAGCAGGAGCTGGCGCCGCTCGAGGTGGGGGAAACCTGCATCGTCGGCACCGGCGTCGTGCTCTACCGCGGCGCCTCGATCGGGTCGAAGGTGCTGATGGCCGACCTCTGTACGATTCGAGAGAACGTGGCGATCGGACGCGGCACGATCGTCGGGCGCGGCGTCACGGTCGAGAACTTCTGCAGGATCGGGCGCTACTGCAAGCTCGAGAGCGAGTGCTACATTACCGCCTATTCGGAGCTCGAGGACCGCGTGTTCATCGCGCCCGGCGTGGTCACGTCGAACGACAACTTCGTCGGCCGCACGGCCGAGCGCTTCAAGCACTTCAAGGGCGTGACCGTGAAGCGCGGCGGACGCGTCGGCGCGGGGGCCGTGCTTCTGCCGGGCATCACGATCGGCGAGGACTCTCTGGTGGCCGCCGGCTCCGTGGTCACGCGCGACGTCCAGCCGCGCACGATCGTCATGGGCACCCCCGCCAGGAAGTGGCGGGACGTTCCGGCCGAGCAGCTGCTCGACAACCAGGGCTGGGTGGACGCGTGACCCGCCGCGAAAGGTGATTCTGCCATGAGCTCGACCCCGACCCGTCCCACCATGAACGTGCCGCTCCTGGACCTCAAGGCCCAGTACGCCGACATCCGCAAGGACGTCGACGAGGCCGTGCGCCGCGTCATGGAGAGCCAGTACTTCATCGGCGGCCCCGAGGTGAAGGCGCTCGAAGCCGAAGTGGCCCGCTATTCGCAGTGCGCGTACGGCATCGGCTGCGCGTCCGGCACGGACGCCCTGCTGCTCGCGCTGCGCGCGCTGAACGTCGGCCCGGGTGACGAAGTGATCACCACCGCCTATTCGTTCTTCGCCACCGCCGGCGCGATCGCCAACGTCGGGGCGACGCCGGTGTTCGTGGACATCGATCCGCGCACGTACAACATCGACCCGCACCGCCTCGAAGCCTCCGTCACCACGCGCACCAAGGCGGTGATCGCGGTCGACCTGTACGGCCAGTGCTGCGACCTCGACGCCGTGAAGGGCGTGTGCGAGAAGCACAAGATCTTCCTCATCGAAGACGCCGCACAGGCGATCGGCTCGGAGTGGGAGGGACGCCGCGCCGGCAGCACGGCCGACCTCGGCTGCTTCTCGTTCTTCCCGTCGAAGAACCTCGGCGGCGCGGGTGACGGCGGCATGGTCGTCGCCCAGGACGAGGCGCTGGCCGACCGCGTGCGCCTGCTGCGCGAGCACGGCTCGCGCCCGAAGTACTACCACTCGCTGGTCGGCACCAACTCGCGGCTCGACGCACTGCAGGCGGCGATCCTGCGCGTGAAGCTCACGCACCTCGACCGCTGGAGCGAGGCGCGCGCGCGCAACGCGGCGCTCTACAACAAACTGTTCGAAGGCGCCCGGCTCGGCCGGCCCTACCACGATCCGCGCACACGCCACATCTACAACCAGTACGTGATCCGCGTGGAGCGCCGCGACGCGCTGCGCGAGCACATGAAGGATCGCGGGGTCGGCACCGAGATCTACTACCCGGTGCCGTTGCACCTGCAGAAGTGTTTCGCGACCCTCGGCTACAAGGTCGGCGACATGCCGCATTCGGAAGCCGCGGCGAACGAGACGCTCGCCCTGCCGATCTATCCCGAGCTCACGGAGGATCAGATTCGCTACGTCGCCACCAGCGTGCGCGACTTCACGGACGCATGACACGAACGGCCGTGGTCGAGAGGCGTTAGCCACCGGGCAACGCAGCGACTCGACCACTCAGCCACGTTCCACCGCGCGCCGCCACTTCCCGCCCTGAGCCGGCGCGCGGACGGTCGGATTCATCCGACCCCCGGAGGCAAGCCCCTGCGCCTCCGGCGGCAGAGACGCCATGTCCACCACGCAGGACGGCGCGCTGCAGCATCTGCTGCGGCGCATCGACGAAGTCCGGGGTCTCGGCGACCGCCCGCAGGGCGATCCCGTGCCCGCGCCGGACGATGTCGACGCCCTCGTTCGCGTCCTGGGAGAGCTGGTCGACGAGCTCGAGCGCAGCCACCGCCGGCTGATCGAGACCAACGTCCAGCTCGTCTCGCTGCGCGAGGTCGCCAGCCATCTGGTGATGACGCAGGACCTCCCCGAGACCACCCGCACGGTGACGCGTTATCTGTGCCGGGCCTACGGCTTCGAAGAGGCGTGTCTGCTGCTGGTGGACGCCGAGCACGAGCGGCTCAGCGGAACGTGGACCAGCCGCCACGGCGAACGGGAGCGCTCGACGGAGCTCGATGTGCCGCTGCGCGGCGACATGGGTTCCCTCGCGCGCACGTTCTGGTTCAACCGCACCATCGTCCACCAGTCGGCGCGCCAGCATCCGCCGGCACGGCTGCCGGACGGGCATCCCCTCCAGGACGCACTCGAGCGCCTGAGCAGCACGATGAGCGTGCCGCTGCAGCGCAGCCATGCGGTGCTGCCGGCGGCCGAGCCGCACGAGCTGTGCGGGGTGCGCTGCATCCTCGGCGACGTGGGCGTGGTGGCGCCGCCGCCCGGCCCGGCCGCAGAAGTCTGGGCGCACGACCGCGAAGAGCGCCAGCGCCATTGCCTGGGCTGCGAGCTGATGCCGCTGCTCGGCGTGATCGCCGTCGGCCGCCGGCAGGGCGGCGCCGGGCTCACCCCGGCGGACGCGCAGATGCTCGAATCGATCGCGCTGTCGGTGGCCCCGGTGGTCGAGAACGCGCGGCTCTATCAGGACCTGCGCAAGAGCGAGCGCTTCCGCGAACACGTGCTCGACAGCATGACCGGCGCGCTCGTGGCGGTGAACATGGAAGGCGAAGTGCTCACCTTCAACCGGGCCGCCGAGGCACTGCTGGGCGCCGGTGAACCGGACGTCGTCGGGCAGCCGTTCGGCGCCCTGTTCGGCGCCGAGGGCGAACACTGGCTCGCGCTCACGCTCGAGCAGGGGCAGGAGGTCGCGCGGCGCGAGGTCATGCTGCGCGCGCACGACGGGCGCCCCGTGCCGGTGAGCCTCTCGACCTCGCTGCTGCGCAACGACCGACGCAACGTCTACGGTGCGATCGCCACGTTCGTGGACCTCACACCGCTCAAGCGCGCCGAAGAGCACGCGCGGCGCCTCGACCGCCTCGCGGCGCTCGGCCGCTTCACCTCGAGCGTCGCACACGAGATCCGCAATCCGCTCACCGGCATCGCCGCCGGCGTGCAGTTCCTGCAGAAGCGCCTCGATGCGGCGGGCCCCGAAAGCGAGCACATCACGTTCATCCTCGACGAGATCCGTCGACTCGATCGCATCGTGCAGGATCTGTTCGACATCACCCACCCGCGCGGGCTGCAGGCGCGCACCGCGCCGATCGAGGACACGGTCGGGCGGGCCGCGCAGGTGCTGCGCACGCTCGCCGATACGCGGCGCGTCGAGGTCGGCATCGAGGTGCGACCACGCACCCCGCCCGTCGCCCACGACGCCGACCAGCTCATGCAGGTGTTCATCAACCTGATCAAGAACGCGATCGAAGCGTCCGAAGCCGGCCAGCGGATCGAGGTGCGGATACGACCCGCCGCGCCCGGCACCGGCGACGACGGTACGCCGGCCGATCCGCGCCCGCAGGGCGCCGTGGTGGAGGTGCGCGACCACGGCAACGGCATCGGCACCGATCATCTGAAGACCATTTTCGAGCCGTTCTTCACGACCAAGCAGGGGGGCACCGGTCTCGGGCTCTACATCTGCCACGACATCGTGAAGCGCCACGGCGGAATGCTGTCCGTCATGAGCACACCGGGACGCGGCACGACCTTCATGGTCGAACTGCCCCTTGAAATCAACGGAGGGACGTCATGAGCAAGGCCAACATCCTGGTGGTGGATGATCAGGATTCCATCCGCCACTTCGTCACGAAGTCGCTCGAGGAGGAGGGCTACGTGGTCCGCGACTGCGCCTCCATCCGCGAGGCCAGGGAGGCCCTGTCTCAAGACCTGCCCGACCTCGCCGTCCTCGACCTGAAGCTGCCGGACGGTACCGGCATCGATCTGCTCCGGGAGATCAAGCGCCTGCAGTCGGAGCTGCCGGTGATCCTCATGACCGCCTTCGGCGAGCTGGAGACGGCCGTCGAGGCGATGAGCGCCGGGGCCTTCTGGTTCGTCAAGAAGCCGTTCCAGACCGAGGAACTGCTGGCGCTGGCCGCACGCGCGCTCGAATCGCAGAAGATCTGGCTCGAGCTCAAGCGCCTCCGCCACCACGCGTTCTCCGACGAGGACTACCTGCACTCCTCCAGCCCGCGCATGCAGGAGGCGTACGCGATCGCCGAGCAGGTCGCACTCGGCGACAACACCAGCGTGCTGATCGAGGGCGAGAGCGGAACGGGGAAGGAGTACTTCGCCAATCTGATCCACCGCATGAGTGCGCGCCACGACAAGCCGTTCGTCGAAATCAACTGCGCGGCGATTCCGAGCGAGCTGCTGGAGAGCGAGCTGTTCGGCCACGAAAAGGGCGCGTTCACCGACGCCCGCTCACAGAAGCAGGGCCTGATGGAACTGGCCACGGGCGGCACCCTGTTCCTCGACGAAATCGGTGAGATGAATCCGATGCTGCAGGTCAAGCTGCTGCGCGTGCTGGAGCGGCGTACGTTCAAGCGCGTCGGCGGCACCAAGGACATTTCGGTCAACATCCGCATCGTCTCGGCGACCAATCAGGATCTCGAGCGCATGGTGCAGGAAGGCGGCTTCCGCGAGGATCTCTACTACCGCCTCAAGGTGGTTCCCCTCTACGTTCCGCCGCTGCGCGAGCGTCACGAGGACATCATCCCGCTGAGCCAGCTGTTCCTCGACCGGTTCGCCAAGCAGTTCAAGAAGGCCTTCAAGGCGATCTCGCCCGAGGCCGAGCGCGTCCTGATCGACTACCCGTGGCCGGGCAACATCCGCGAGCTCAAGAATCTGTTCGAGCGCACGGTGCTGCTCGAAAACGGCGAGACGCTGGAGCCCGCGCACCTCAAGCTGGCGCCGCGGGCGCGCGCCGCTGACGAGATGACGCTCGGCCGCCGCATCGACGAGGCGCTCAACGGCGGGCCGGTTCCGGCGGACGGCATCCCGTTCGAGCAGCTCGTGGAGGAGCTGGAGCGTGCCTTGATCGTGCGTGCCTCGTGTGCTACCAAGTGGAACCAGAGTCGGACGGCGGAGGTGCTGAACCTCAAGCGGGACAAGCTGCGCTACCGCATGAAGCTGTACTCGATCGAACCGCACCAGGACTCGTCCGACGCCACGGAGTCCACACGCCCCTGATTCGTCGTTCCGTCATCGTCTGCGCGCTCGGCGTGCTCGTGGCCTGCGGCTCGTGGTCCTGCGCCTATACGGCGAGTCCGGCGCTGCTGCCGGCACACCTGAAGACCATCGCCATTCCGGTCTTCGAGAACGCGACCACCGAGTACACGATCGAGCAGGAGGTGACCGACGCGGTCATCCAGAAGTTCGTCGCCGACAACCACCTCAAGGTCGTCGACGAGCGCTCGGCGGACGCGGTGCTCCACGGCAAGGTCACGCAGTACAACAACGCCGTGTTCGGCTTCCAGGCGCAGACCGGCGCGCAGGAGTATCGCGTGACGATCGGCATGGAGGTGACGTTCAAGGATCTCGTGAAGAACCGCGAGGTCTGGACCGAGCCCAATCTGGTGAAGAGCGCCAACTACTACGTCCAGGACGTTCCCGGACAGACCGCGAAGACCGAGCTCGATGGGCGCAAAGAAGCGATCGACAAGCTCGCCGAAGAAATCCTCAGCCGCACCGTCCAGAGCTGGTAGCCGCGCGCGCGCGACCGCGCGCGCCGCGACGCCGGTCACGGACGGGCTCGCGCTCCTCGAGGGCGTCGCGGGCGGAGGCTTCCCGGCCAGCCTCTACGTCGAAGGCCCGAGCGAGCCGCTCAAGGCCGCCATGCTTGCCGCGCTGCGGCGCCTGTGGGCGCGCGACGTGCCGCAGTCGCCGCGTGCGAACGTGTTCCGCGCCGGCGAGTCCGACGTCGAGGCGATCCTCTCGGCCCTGCAGAGCACGTCCCTGTTCAGCCCGCGCGAGCTGGTGCTGGTGCTGAACGTGGAAACCCTCGGCCGCAGCGAGAAGAAGGTCGCGGCGCTTGCCGCGGGCATCGCCCGCTCGGTCGCCGGATCGAGCCTGATCCTCGTCGAGTCGGCTTCCGACAGCGCGCGCAAGACGCTCGAGCCGCTGCGCGCAGCCTGCCGCCAGCGCTGGGTGGCGTGGCCGCCGGAACGTCCGGCGCTGCTGCGCTGGGGCGCGATGCGGGCGCAGCTCGCGGGCCTCCAGGCCGACCGCGGCGTCCTCGAGCAGCTCGCCGATGCCTGCGAGGGCGACGCGCTCGCGTTCTTCAACGAGCTCGACAAGCTGTGCACGGTCGCCGGCGGCCCCGGCGGCGGGACGACGATCACCGCCGACGACCTCGCCCGCATGATGCGACCCACGGTGGGCGCCGACCTGCCCGACTACCTCGCCGCCGTCGCCCTCGGCCGCCAGGATCTCGCGGCGCAGCGGCTCGGCCGGCTGCTCGCCACCGGGGCGGGAGAGGGGCTCGTGCTGTGGGCGCTCGCCAACATGGTCGGCGGCGCGCTCGGCGGCTGGTCGCGCCACAGGGACCTGAGCCTGGCCCTCGCCCGGCGCCGCGGCCCGGGGGACCTCGGCGCCGCGCTGGACGCCCTGTACCGCGCCGAGGCGGCGTGGAAGAGCGGCCGCGCCGACCCGGTGGCCGTGCTCGAGCAGGCCACGCGCGCGGTCTGCGGGACATCGTAGCGCCGCGGCGCAGCGGGGCCCGCGCCGCGGCGCCGGGATTGCACTGCCGGCGTGACCTCGGCGGCGGCTGCCGCTATCCTGCCCGGAACTCCAACCTCGTGAGATCCGACCCATGAGTCGCTATCCGTTCCGGGAAGTCGAGCCGCGCTGGCAGAAGCACTGGGAAGCGAACAGGACGTTCCGCGCCGAGGATCCGGGCGCGAAACCCAAGTACTACTGCCTCGACATGTTCCCGTACCCCTCCGCGTCGGGACTGCACGTCGGCCACATCGAGGGTTACACCGCGACCGACATCGTCTCGCGTTACAAGCGCATGCGTGGCTTCAACGTCCTGCACCCGACCGGCTGGGACGCGTTCGGCCTGCCCGCCGAGCAGTACGCCGTCAAGACCGGCATCCATCCGGCAAAGACCACGCGCGCCAACATCGACAACTTCCGCCGCCAGATGAAGCGCATGGGGCTGTCGTACGACTGGGACCGCGAGGTCGACACGACCGATCCCGACTACTACCGCTGGACGCAGTGGATCTTCCTGAAGCTCTACGAGCGGGGGCTCGCCTACGTCGCCGAGGTGCCGGTCAACTGGTGCCCGGCGCTGGGCACGGTGCTGGCCAACGAGGAGATCGTCGACGGCAGGAGCGAGGTCGGCGGCTTCGACGTGGTGCGCCGTCCGATGCGGCAGTGGGTGCTGAAGATCACCGCGTACGCCGACCGGCTGCTCGAGGACCTGAAGCTCCTCGAGTGGCCGCACAGCACGGTGGAGATGCAGCGCAACTGGATCGGCCGCTCGACCGGCGCCGAGGTGGATTTCCCTATCGACGGCGTGAACGGAAACATCCGGGTGTTCACGACGCGCCCGGACACGCTGTTCGGCGCGACCTACATGGTGCTGGCGCCCGAGCATCCGCTGGTGGACGGCTGACCACACCCGGACAGCGCGAAGCGGTGGCCGCCTACCGCGAGGCCGCGAGCCGCAAGAGCGACCTGCAGCGCGCCGAGCTCGCCAAGGAGAAGACCGGCGTCTTCACCGGCGGCCATGCGGTGAATCCCGTGAACGGGAAGAAGATCCCGGTCTGGATCGCCGACTACGTGCTGATGACCTACGGCACCGGCGCGATCATGGCCGTGCCCGGCCACGACACGCGCGACTGGGAATTCGCGCGCACGTTCGACCTGCCGATCGTCGAGGTCGTCGCCGGGGGAGACGTCACGAAGGAAGCGTACGCCGACAACGAGAACGGCCGGATCGTGAACTCCACGACGCCGGACGGCGCGTTCTCGATCGATGGCCTCGCCCCGCCCGAGGCGATCCGCAAGATCACCGCATGGCTGGAGCAGACCGGAAAGGGAAAGGCCGCGGTCAACTACAAGCTGCGCGACTGGCTGTTCTCGCGCCAGCGTTACTGGGGTGAGCCGTTCCCGATCGTGTGGGTGGACGGCGCACACCGGCCGCTGCCCGAGTCCATGCTGCCGGTCCGGCTGCCCGAAACCGACGACTTCAAGCCCGCCGGCACCGGCGACGATCCGCAGGGCCCGCTCGGCAAGCTGGCCGACTGGATCGCGACCACCGACCCCGCGACCGGCAAACCGGCACGGCGCGAGACCAACACGATGCCGCAGTGGGCCGGCTCGTGCTGGTACTACCTGCGCTTCCTGGATCCGAAGAACCCGGACCAGCTCGTGGATCCGGCGAAGGAGAAGTACTGGATGCCGGTGGACCTCTACATCGGCGGCGGCGAGCACGCCGTGCTGCACCTGCTGTACGCGCGGTTCTGGCACAAGGTGCTGTTCGACATCGGCGTGGTGTCGACGCCCGAGCCGTTCCGGAAGCTGGTGCACCAGGGCATCATCCTCGGCGAGGACAACCAGAAGATGTCCAAGAGCCGCGGCAACGTCGTCGGCCCCGACGAGGTGATCGACGAGTTCGGCGCCGACGCCGTGCGCCTCTATGAAATGTTCATGGGCCCGCTCGAAGCGTCGAAGCCGTGGAACACGCAGAGCGTGGACGGCGTGCGCCGCTTCCTGGACCGCGCATGGCGCCTGTACGTCGAGGAGGACGGCAGCCTGAGCCGCGCGATCAGCGGCGACCCGCCCGACGACGCCTCGCTGCGCGTGCTGCACCAGACGATCAGGAAAGTGACCGACGACATCGAGGCCCTGCGCTTCAACACCGCGATCGCGCAGATGATGATCTTCGTCAACGAGGCCACGAAGCTCGAGCAGCGCCCGCGCGCGCTGCTCGAGCCGTTCGTACTGCTGCTCGCGCCGTTCGCGCCGCACATCGCCGAAGAGCTGTGGCAGCGGCTCGGCCACGGCGAAACGCTGGCCTACGAGACGTGGCCCGCGTGGGACCCCGAGCGCGTGGTCGAAGACACGGTGACGGTCGCCGTGCAGGTCAACGGCAAGCTGCGCGCCACGGTCGAGCTCGCGCGCGGCGCCAGCCGCGACGATGCCCGGAAAGCCGCCGAGGCCGACGACAAGGTGCGCCGCTATCTGGACGAGGCCGCGATCCGCAAGGTGATCATCGTGCCCGACAAGCTGGTGAACTTCGTCGTGGACGTGAAGTCGCGGGTGGGTTGACCGGCTTCAAGCGCGCCTGCGCGAGACCCGGGCGGTTCAGGATCGGACGCCCCGCCGGATCAGCGAATTTCCCATCGCCGTGTGACACCATCGCCAGTGGGGCGGACGAGAACGGAAAGCGTGTCGGCCCGCCCGTGGTCGGTGATGAACGACAGCCGTACCCGCGCGGCACCCTCGTCATAGGGTTGCACGGCGTCCAGGCGGGCCCAGGCGTGTGCGCGCATCCAAGCGTCCGGCCCGCTCGCCACGTCCACATCATGATCCGGGAACGCATCAGCACCGGCGTGGCGCGCGTCGAAGGCCCTCACCACCGCAAACGTCGCGTCGTCGGCCGGCTCGGCCTTCAACAAGTGCGCGCCGCCCGGGAAAACGACCCACGTCGAGACCATCCGCAGCTTCGGCGACGCACCGAATGCATCGACGACGACGTGTTCGCCGACGTCGGCATCGTAGGTCCAGGTTTGCAGGAGCACCCGGCCCACACGCCGAAGCACCGTTAGCCCGTCCTGGCGGCCGCGGTTGAACGACTCGATCCCGACCGCGTGCAGCCCCCAGTCGGCGTGGCGCGAAGAGTCCACAGGGGCCACGCAAAGCCAGTGCGGCCCGGATGTGCCGGCGCTTGAGAACCACACGAGCGCCAGCCGCCACGACTGGTCGCCGAAGGGTGAATCGCAGCGCACGAGCACGACGCAATCCATGAAACGAAACCCGTTCAGCGCCTCCTGGGTCGTGTCGCGTGTGCAGGTTCGGACCGTTTGCCAGTCATTCGGCCCTATGATCCTCAGCGCAACGTGGTTCCAGGAGTCGTGAACCGCCAGCAGCAGGTCCGTGCCCAGGGTGTCGAACGCGAGCTCGGGGGCCCGCGCATCGGGCGGGCCTGCCGACTGGAACCGGGCCGATTCCTCCGCACGCGCTCCAGGTGCCAGAGCGACGAGACGCGCGGCGAGGGAATCGGCGACATCGTCCGCTTGCATCGACGGTCCCGGCCCGCGCCAGGTCGTGCGGGGAGCACACCACTCATCGTGCGGTCCATCTTGAGCGAGTCCCGTTCCCGTCTTCGCGCCCACGACGAGCAGCGCGAGGATCATGCCCAGCATCATCTTCAGCCCTGATCGCATCCTCCGCACTCTCCCTGGAGATGAGTCAGCTCGCAGCAGACCCGCACATTCACCCACGCCGCACGGCGAAGCCGTGACGGCGGTTCACGCATGAACCCCGGTCGCCGGGGCGAAGCAGCAGACCCGCACATTAGCCCACGCCGCACGGCGAAGCCGTGACGGCGGTTCACGCATGAACCCCGGTCGCCGGCGGGGGGCGGGGGAAGCCTCTTGAAGCGCCGTGCCCGACATTATGCAAACCACCGGGCGAGCGGGCCCACTGGTGCCGGGCGTCCGAGCCGGTGGTTTACATAATGTTAATTATGCGACATCGTGGTTTCGCCGCCCGCCGATGCGTCTCTGCCCGATTCCCGGCCGCGACCGCCCGGTCCGCGCTCACCCCCGCGGGTCGCCCGCCGCGTGCTCAGCGATCCGCGGCGCGCGTCCAGATCGTCTTGCCTGCGCTCAGCGTGAGCCCCGCGCGGCGGGCGTTGCGCTCCGAGCTCGAGCCCGGGGCGGCCTTCATGAACGCCAGGTCGCAGCCGAGCCGGGCGGCCCGGGCGAGCCGGGCGCCGAGCAGCGCGCGCTGCACGCCGCGGCGCCGGAACGCAGGCAGCGTGCTGGCGCCGTACAGCGTGGCCAGCCCCGAGACCGCGGCCAGCGCGCCGCCGCCCGCGGGAACCCCGTCCACGCGCGCCAGCCAGGCTTCGGTCTCCGGGTTCCGGGCCGCGCCGCGGGCGAACACGCGCTCGGCCGGATCGGGCTCGCCTGCGTCCATGTCCTTGAACCCGCGCGATACGGTCAGCTCGTAGACGTCCGCGTTGTCCGGACCGACGCGCTCCACGCGCACCGCGCCGGCGGCGGCAGGCGCCGGCATGCGCCCGCCCAGCGTCATGGCGAGCACGCACAGCGTTCCGCTCACGTGGTAGCCGCGTCGCTCCAGACGGCCTTCGAACCCGGGGTCCAGCTCGGGCCACACCTCGAACTGCGGCTCGAGCTCCACCGCGGCGAACGCGGCTTCGATCCGCTCGAGGGTCGCCTCCTCGGCGGGACCCTCGAGGCCGAGGCCGAGCACCTTGTTCACCAGCTGTCCCGGCCCCATGATGCACACGCATGCGCCGGCGACGCGCTCGATGCGCGGCGCGAACCCGAACAGCCGCGCGCCGAACGCCGCGCCCCGGCACAGGCCGTCCGCGTCGGCGCGCTCGATGCGCCACATCGCCGCCGGCCCGAGCATGCTCACGATGTCGCCCTCACGGGGCTCCGGCCGGTTCACGATCACCCTCCTGCTGCGCGCTTCTGCAAACGCGACGGGCCGCCCCGGCGTCCGGGGCGGCCCGTTCATGGCCTCTGCCGTCGCGCCTCAGCTCGGTTTTGCGAGCCCCAGTTCGATCTCGGCCAGCAGCTCGCGACCCTTGCGGGCCGAGCTGGTGTCGCCGTACTCGTTGTCGAGCTTTTCGAGATCCTGCTTCGCCTCGGCCAGCATGCCCGCTTCCTTGTGGCTGCGCCCGGCCGCGAGCAGCATCTCACCGTCGGTTTCACGGTCGAACTTGCCGACCAGCGCCAGGTAGTTGGTCGCCGCTTCGGCGTACTGGCCCTCGGACTCGAGCGCATACGCCAGGCTGCGCCGCGCCGCGTCCGCGAGCATGTTCGATCCTGCGCCCGACAGGTACTGCTTATATTCCTCGACCGCCGTCTTGTAATCCCCGGTCCAGAACGCGTTGTCGCCGGCGAGCCGGTGCGCGTCCTTGCCCGCCGGGGTCGAAGCGTACTCCTGGCTCACCTGCTTCGCCGCCTCGAGCGAACGGGCGTAGTCACCCTGCCAGAACAACACGGTCGCCTCGGCCAGCTTGGCCGAAGCCTGCGCCGCGGTGCGGGCCTGGTTCTTCTGGAACAGGATCACCCCGCCCACGATGGCCGCGGCCACGACGAGTCCGCCGAGGATCACGCGACCGTATTCGCTCCAGATCGCGCCGACACGATCGAGAAGCTCCGCGCCGGGATCGTGCAGCTGCGTACCGCGCCGTGACTCCAGTGACAAGTGATGCCTCCGTTTACGCCTGTGTTCTCAAGCGATTTCTCGACCGGAACGAGGTGCCATGAGCGCGGGGACGTTAGCCGAGCGCCGGGGCACCGTCAAGCCGCCCGGCCGGCCTGCGCGCCCGGGCTCACCGCCCGGGGACCGCCGCGCGGCTCCCGGCAGGCCTTCAGTCGCGCGCACAGCGCACGCAGGCGACGTGGCCGCGGCGCCGCACCAGCATCTCGGCCGGCGTGCCGCACGAAGGGCAGGGCGGCAGCGCCGGCTGACCGCGGGCCACGTCCACCTCGGCCCTGAGCCGCACGTGCACGGCGCCCGCGCGCAGTTCCTGATCGAGTTCGGCGACCGGCCACGACCACTCCTCGATGCCCCACAGCCGGATCTCGGTGCGCAGGGCCCAGCGCTGGCGCACCTCGGCCGCACGCCGTTCCCATTCGAGCTTGAGGGAGGTCACGTCACCATGGGCCAGGTCGGACTCGTCGTTCGCGCTGGTGCGGCGGCGCTGGCGCTCCTCCTCCTCGCCGATGCGGGCCGAGAAGAACTCTCCGAGCCGCTCCAGTTCGTCGTCGCGCAGCCGGCCGACCTCCGTGTCCCACTCCTGTTCGCGCGTGTCCATGAGCGCGTCGAAATGCGTGCGCGCCGCGTCCATCCAGCGGCGCCGGATCTCGGGGGTCGGCTCGTCGTTGATCTGGTACAGGCCTTCACGGGTGCGCACGTCCTCGAAAGTGCGGCCCTGCACCGTCTCGAGCAGGCGGCCGTCGGGGTCCATCATCACGATCCACGGCTCCTGCACCGGCAGTCCGCCCCAGCGCGTGACGATCGCGTGGAAGGCGATGCGCCGCTCGTAGCGGACCGGACCGAGCCGCCCCGGGCCCCAGGTGAGGCTCCTCACGCGGCACACCGAGGCGATTCCCTCCTCCGGCGCGCCCGGGACCTGCGCGAGCGCGGTGCGATGCGTGATCAGCGGGCGATCGAGCGCCATCTCCAGCACGCGGCGGCCGGCGCCGCTGCCGGGCGCCGCGAACCACGCCCCGCGCGGCAGCGTGGCGCGCAGCGGATCGAACACGAGCCGCACGCGCTGGCGCCGCCAGCGCCTGCGCAGGACGTCGGACAGGTCGACCTCCCAGTCGCCGCGCGCGGCGGGGCTGATGCGGCACCCCTCCCCCTCCAGCCAGCGGCCGACGAACGTCCGCCAGCTCTCGGGCAGCACGGGCAGTGCAGCGCCGGGCGTCGCCACGGTCACCGGAGGGGCGGCCACCCTGCGGCGGCCGCGCGCCGCCTTGCGGCGCGAGCGGGGCTTCTTCCTGACGGCCGGGCTCACTCGTCGGCTCCGTTCGCGCCGCGCTCGGGAAACAGCCAGTTCTGCTGGTCCTTCTGCTTCTGGTAGAGACGCCGGGCGGTCTGCATCTGGGTCGCCAGCTCCTGGAAGCTGCGCTTGCGACGCCGCGGGTTGGTGGTCTCGGTCCAGCGCTTGAACACCTCGTCCTCGAACGACATCAGCGGCTGCCACGTTCCAAGGATCTCCTCCATCTCGCCGACCACCAGCTCGAACATGCGGATCTTGCGGTCCAGGATCTCGAGCACGTATGCCTCGATCGTGCCGCGCGCCACCAGATTGATCACCCGCACGGGCTGTTCCTGGCCGAGCCGATGCACGCGGCCGATGCGCTGTTCGACGCGCATCGGATTCCACGGCAGGTCGTAGTTGATCACGATCCGGCAGTACTGGAGATTGCGCCCTTCCCCGCCGGCCTCGGTGCTCACCAGCACGGAAGAGTGCGTGCGGAAGGTCTCGAGCGCCTCCTCCTTCTCGCGCCAGCCCAGCTCGCCGTGGAACACCGACGGCTCGATGCCCGCCTCGCGCAGGGCGCGCACGATCGTCTCCTGCGTGGAGCGGAACTGGGTGAAGATGATGGCCTTTTCGCCCTTGAGCGCGGTGATGCGGCGCATCAGCGTGCGCACCTTGCTCGAATGGTCGGACACCTCCGCCGCGCGGTTCGCGAGCTGGCGCAGGCGCCGCGAATCGAGGCCGTCGGGCGCCTCGCACAGCCGCTCGAGCGTCGAGCGCGCCGCGGCCCACGAGGATCCCATCTCCTTCTGCAGCACCATCAGCGTGAAGTAGTGCGGCTTGCCGGGGCCGCACGAATCGGAGCGCACCGCGTCCGCGACGAACTCGCTCACGCGCCGGTACAGCGTGCGTTCGGCGGCGGTCTGCGCGACCCACGAGGTCTCCACCCGGCGCGGCGAGAACTTGAGATCCGTGTCGGCGCGCCGCGTGCGGATCATCACCGACTCGAGCAGGGTGCGCAGGCGCGGCGTATTGCGCGGCGAGCGCCGGTCCGACCCCGAGAGGAAATCGCGGCGGAACTGCGAGAACGTCCCCACCGTGCCCGGCCGCACCAGTGTCGCCAGGTTGTAGAGCTCGCGCATGTCGTTCTGCACCGGCGTCGCGGTGAGCAGCAGCATGTAGCGAGGGTTGAGGTCGTTCAGGAACTTCCAGCCGAGCGTCAGATGGTTGCGCAGGCGGTGTGCCTCGTCGACGACGACGAGGTCGTAGTTCGCGCCGCGCACGCGGCGCCGGTGACGCTCGTGGCGCGCGGTTTCGAGCGACGAGATCACCAGCGGGTGGCGGCCCCACTGCCCCGACGGGCCGCGGGAGACCACGAAGTCGAGCTCGAACTTCTCCCACAGCTCCGCCCGCCATTGCTCGCACAACGACGCCGGCACCAGCACCAGCGCCGTGCGCACCGCGCCGCGCAGCAGGTATTCCTTGAGCACGATGCCGGCCTCGATGGTCTTGCCGAGGCCGACTTCGTCGGCGAGGATCGCCCGGCCGTTCAGGTGGCGCATCACCTTCAGGCAGGCGCGGATCTGGTGCGGGAAACGCTCCACGCCGCGCAGCGAATTGAGCGAAACCAGACGGTCGGTGCCGGCCCAGCCGGCCCAGTCTTCGGCCTCGGCGCGCAGGTCGAACGCCGCCGGCGGCACGTGCTGCCCGGCCGCCCACGCCTCGAACAGCGCGTCGCCCTGCGCGTGCCAGCCGCGCACGACCGGCGAGGCCACGTCCTCTTCGCGCGGCAGCTCGGGGGCGTTGCCGTCCACCACTTCCCACTCGCGCTGCGCCGACAGGCGCCTGAGCTCGCCGTCGAACACCACTTCCAGCACCTCGCGGCCGCGGTCGGTGTGGACCTCGACGACGAGCCCTTCGCCGAACTGCGGATGCCGCAGCCGCTGGCCGACCTGATACCGCGACATCAGTTCCACAGGTCCACCCCCTGTCCGCGTTCGGGCACCATGACTTCTGCGCCGGTCTTCTCGCGCAGGATCGCGGCCAGCGTCTCGGCCGGTCCGAGATCGCCGTGCACGAGAAAGATCCGGCGCGGCGCCGGATCGAGCCGCGTGACCCAGCTCACCAGCTCGGCCTGATCCGCATGCGCGCTGAAGCCGTCGAGCCCCGCGATTTCCGCCCGGCGCCGCACGCGTTCGCCGAGGATGCTCACTTCTTCCGCACCCTCGCGCAGCCGCCGCCCGAGCGTGTGCTCGGCCTGGTAGCCCACGAACAGCACCGTGTTGCGGCTGTCGCCGAGCCCGTGCGCGAGGTGGTGCAGGATCCGCCCGCCTTCGCACATGCCGGAGGCGGCGACGATCACGCACGGCCCTTCGACCCCGTTCAAGGATTTGGATTCCTCGACGCTGCCGACATAGCGCAGTCGGTGGAACCCGAACGGCGCGCCGTGCTGCGCTTTGAAGGCGTGGCGGGTTTCGGCGTCGAAGCATTCCGGATGCTCGACGAACACCGCGGTCGCCTTGCGCGCCATCGGGCTGTCCACGTAGATCGGCAGGTCGCACACGCGGCCCGCCTCGCACAGCGCGTGGAACGTCGCCACCAGCTCCTGCGTGCGGCCCACCGCGAACGCCGGCACCAGCAGCCGTCCGCCGCGGTCGACGGTGCGGCGGACGACGTCCACGAGCTCGTTCTCGGTCGACTCCGGATCGGGATGCAACCGGTCGCCGTAGGTGCTCTCGAGCACCAGCGCATCGACCGGCGGGATCGCCTCCGGATCGCGCAGGATCGCCCGGCCGGGCCGGCCGAGGTCGCCGCTCATCCCCAGCGCGAAACGGCGGCCGCCGCTCTCGAACTCGAAACGGGTGAGCGCGGAGCCGAGGATGTGCCCGGCGTCGTAGTAGGTGACGCGCATGCCTTCCTCGAGCGTCCACGGCTCGTGGTAGCCGTGGGTGCGCATCCGCGACAGCGTCAGGGCCACGTCCTTCTCGGCGAACAGCGGCTCCTGTGCCCGCTTGCCGTGACGGCGCAGGAAGTCCACGTCACGGCGCATGAGAAAAGCGCTGTCGGGCAGCATTACCTCGCCGAGGTCCGCCGTCGCGGGCGTCGCGTGGATGTCGCCCGCGAACCCGCGGCCGACCAGCGTCGGCAGATTCCCCGTATGGTCGATGTGCGCATGCGACACCACCACGCCCTCCAGGTCCGCCGGCTCGAAGTCGAACGAGCGGTTGATCCGATAGGCCTCCTCGCGCCGGCCCTGGTAGAGACCGCAGTCGAACAGCCAGCTCCGCTTCCCGAAGGTGATGCGATGGCGCGACCCGGTCACGGTGCGCGCCGCGCCTTCGAACGAAATGCGGAGCGGGACGGTCATCAGTAGCTCGCGTAGAAGATCAGGCCGAGCGAGATCTGCATGTCGTGATTCACCTTGCCCTCCTGGAACACCGACAAGTAGCGGGTGCTCAGATCCCATGCCCAGCTGTTCCAGAAGAAATGCTCCACCCCCGCGCCCAGGCTGAGGTAGACGCCGTCGCCCGGGAAGATCGTGCCGCTGTCGTTGGTGTCCTCGGACACCTGCGCGAGCCCCGCGCCGATGCTCAGCATCTTGTGCGACGTCGTGCGCGTGCCGAACAGCTGGTAGAACTCGAGGCCCGAGAGGATCAGCGTCGCTTTGGTCACCGACCCGAGGCTGTCGGCGGGGTCACGCGCGTCGAAATCCTGGCTTTCGAAGGACAGGCCGATCGCCCGCTCGTAGCGCATGCGGTAGCGCACGCGGATCGCCAGCCCCGGCCCCGAGCCGAACTCCTCGCCCAGATCACCCGACTGGAGCAGCGTTCCGAACTGACCCTGAATCCCGAGGCCCACCTGCCCCGCCCGCGGCGGCACCACGCGGCGCTCGGCCCGCGCCGCCGGCGCGCCCCAGCTCATGGACCAGGCAGTCACCATCACGAGCAGCCCTGCAACCCTGAGAGTCATTCCCTGCTCCTTCGTGTGTCTCCCCCTCATGCACGAGGGTGGAAACTGCGGTGCACTTCCCGCAGGTAAGCCCGGTCGAGATGGGTGTAGATCGCGGTCGTCGTCACCGACGCGTGGCCGAGCAGCTCCTGGACCACGCGCAGGTCGGCGCCGTTCTGCAGCAGATGCGTCGCGAACGAATGCCTGAGCGTATGCGGATGGACGCGGGTCGCGAGCCCGGCGGCCCGCGCGTGCCCGCGCAGGATCTTCCAGAATCCCATGCGCGACAGCGGTCCGCCGCGCGCGTTCACGAACAGGCGGCCGTGCCGCGCGGTACCGGCGAGACCCGGGCGCGCACGGTCGAGCCATGCCCGCAGCGCCGCGGCCGCGGCGCGGCCGAACGGCACCGTGCGCTCGCGGCTGCCCTTGCCGTACACGGTGACGGCGCGGCCGTCGAGATCGAGCCCGGCGAGCGGCAGGCCGGTGAGCTCCGAGACGCGCAGCCCGCTGCCGTAGGCCAGCTCCAGCATCGCCCGGTCACGCAGCGCCAGCGGCGATTCGCCCGCCGGGGCGGCGAGCAGCCGCTCGAGGTCTTCGATCGGCAGCACGTGCGGCAGCCGGCGCTCGGGTCGCGCCGCGGGCATCTGCACGAGCGGATCGGCGGAGCCGCCGGCACCGCGCGCGAGGTAGGCATGAAAGCCGCGCAGCGTCGAGCGGCGCCGCGCCACGGTGCTGCCCGCGAGCCCGCGGCGCGCGAGCGCGGCGAAGTAACCGTCGATGAAGATCGCGCCGGCCTCGGTCCAGGCGTCGAGCCGGTGGCTGCGGGCGAAGCGCAGGTAGTCGTGAAGGTCGCGCGCGTAGGCATCCACCGTGTGCGGGCTCAGGCGGCGCCCGGTGCGCAATTCGTCGAGAAACGCCTCGAGCGGGCGCTCGAGGGCGTCCGCCGGCGCCTGACGCGGCCTCGCGAGCGCGGCGCTCATGCGGTCCGCCGCCGGTCCGGCCCCGGCGGCACGGCGCCGCCGAGCTGCGCGTGGACGCGCTCGGCCAGCGCGGCCGGGATCCCGGCGCGCTCGTGCATGTCGGCGGGACTCGCGGCGCGCAGGGCCTCGACCGAGCCGAACGCGCGCAGCAGCGCGACCCGGCGCGCGGGTCCGACGCCGGGGATCGACTCGAGCGCGCTGCCGACCCGGCTGCGGGTGCGCAGCTGGCGGTGGTAGGTGAGCCCGAAGCGGTGCGCCTCGTCGCGCAGGTGCTGCAGCGCCCGCAGCGCGGCGCTCCGGCGCGACAGGCGCAACGGCGGCGCGTGCTCGCGCATGACGGTCTCCTCGCGCTTGGCGAGCCCGATGAGCGGCACCGGCACCGTCGCCGCCGCATCGAGCGCGGCGCGCGCGGCGGAAACCTGGCCGGCGCCACCGTCGACCATCACCAGATCGGGACGCGGCAGCTCGCCCGATTCGACCCGGGTCCAGTAGCGCGTCACCGCCTCCTCCATCATCGCGAAGTCGTCGGGGCCGGCGGTGCGCATGCGCATGCGACGATAGAGCGCCTTGCGCGGGCGCCCGTTCTCGGCCGCGACGATCGCCGCCACCGGCGCGTCGCCGCCGAGGTTCGAGATGTCGAAGCACACCATGCGGTAGGGCGGCACGGGCAGATCGAGCGCCTGTTGCAGTTCGATCACCTCCCGAGAATGCCGCGCCCGGCGCCCCGCCTGGCGCGCGGCGAGGTCCTCGAGCAGGTGCGCCGCGTTGCGCGCCGCCGTCTGCGCGAGCCGGCGCTCGCGGCCACGCGTCGGCGCGGCGATCTCGACCCGGTGTCCGGCGTGGCGGGCGAGCGCCTCGGAGAGCACGGCGGCGTCCTCGGGCGGCGTCGCCGTCACCAGCCGGCGCGGGGCACGCGCCGCCCCCAGGTAGCGCTGGGCGACGTAGGCGTGCAGCAGCGCCGCGGGCGATCGTTCGCCCAGGCGGTCGAGGATCCGTGTCTCCTTCCCCACCACGCGCCCGTCGCGGACCAGCAGCGCCGCCACCGCGGCGCGCGCCCCGTGACGGGCGACCCCGAGCACGTCGGTGTCGCGCCCGCCGCCGGCGCCCACCACCTTCTGCGGCACCCGGGCGGTTTCCAGCAGCCGGATCTGGTCGCGGCGCTGCGCCGCGGCCTCGAAGCGCCGGGCCGCGGCCGCCGCGGCCATCTCGGCGCGCAGCCGGTCGACCAGTTCGGTGTCACGCCCGCTGAGAAACCAGATCAGGCTCTCCGTCATCGAGCGGTATTCGGCCGGATCCACGCGCGCCCGGGTCGTGCACGGCCCCATGCAGCGGCGGATGTGGTAGTAGAGACACGGCCGGTTCCTGCGGCGGTAGTCCTCGAAATTGCGGCAGGTGCGGATCGGAAAGATACGGCGGATCTCGCGCAGGGTGCGGCGCAGGTTCTTGACGTCGGTGTAGGGGCCCAGATAGCGGGCGCCGTCCTGGCGTACCTGGCGCGTGATCGACAGCCGGGGGAACTCCTCCTGCAGGCTGATCTTCACGTAGGGGAAGCTCTTGTCGTCCTTGAGCAGGGTGTTGAAGTGCGGGCGGTGCTGGCGGATCAGCGTCGCCTCGAGCAGCAGCGCCTCGGCCTCGGTGTCGGTGAGGATCGTGTCCAGGTCCGCGGCCCGGGCCATCAGATCGTCGAGCCGCACGTGGGCGTTGTCGCCGCTCAGGTAGCCGCGCACCCGGTGCTGCAGGCTCTTGGCCTTGCCGACGTAGAGCACCCGGCCGGCGGCGTCCTTGAACAGGTAAACCCCCGGCGCCGCAGGCAGATTCAGCACCTTGTCGCTCAAAACGCTCACGAGCGCCTCCAGGTGGCCGGCCGACAGTGCGCGAAGGGACAACCCTACACCCCGTACCGGGCACCGGCAAACCCCCTTCCTTGACAGTCCGCGCCCGAAAGCCGTAACTTTCCCGGGCTTTTTCGAAGCCATTCACGGGACAGGAGGAGTCGAATGCCGCATCACAAGTCCGCGGCGAAGCGCGTTCGTACCAACGAGAAGGCGCGGCAGCGCAACATCGCCGCGCGCTCGCGCATGCGCTCGGCCATCAAGGCGGTGCGCGAGGCGAAAACCCGGGCCGAGGGCGAGGCGGCCTACCTGAAAGCGGCGTCGGTGCTCGACCGCACCGTGGCCAGGGGCATCCTCAAGAAGGAGACCGCGAACCGCCACAAGGCGCGTCTCGCGCTCCACACGCGGAAGCTCTCCGCCTGACAGGACCCGCATGAAGCGCCATCCGGCCGCCCTGCCGTGCACGGCCCTCCTGCTTCTGAGCCTCATCGATCCGGCCGCCCCCGCCATCGCGTGGGCGGCCGGGCCGTTTGAGACGGTCGTCCTGCCGAGTCAGAAGAAGCCCTCCCACGCGCTCGCCTACGGCGCGATGCTGGCGGGCGCCGGTCTGATCGGCGGCTCGTTCGTCCTCCGGGATCGCGCCAACGCGCGCTACGACCGCTACCTCGAGGCCACCGAACCCGGCGAGATCTCGCGCCTCTACGACGAGACCACGCGGCTCGACCGCTATTCCTCCGGCGCGCTCATCGCGGGCGAGGTGCTCATCGCCGCCGGCCTCTACCTGCGTTTCGTGCGCCATCCCGCGACCGACCGCGTGAGCGTCATCGCGACCCCCACCCGATGCGCCTTGTCGCTGCGCTACTGACGCTCGCCGTGCTCGCCGCGGGCTGCAGCTCGCGCGAGCACAGCAATCCCTTCGATCCCGCGAACCCGCACACGGGCGGCCGGCCCGCGGACTTCCGCGCGCTCGCCGACGACGGCTTCGTACAGCTGCTGTGGACCCCCTCGCGGCAGAGCGGCCTGCGCGGCTTTCAGGTGCTGCGCCGCTCCGGCCAGGGCGCCTATCAGGCGATCTCGGCGGTGCTCCCTCCGGACGCCGGCGTGTTCACCGACAGCGGCGTCCAGAACGGCATCTCCTACGACTACCAGCTGTTCTTCGTGTTCGACGACGGCCGCGGCGACATGCCCGCTGCGGACCACGCCCGGCCGGGGCGGCTCCGTCCGTGGGTCACCGAGTTCGACCGCGGCACGATCACCCGGCTCACCGCCGACGGGCGCTACGTGTCGCAGCGGAGCGGCGGTTTCTCGACCCCCAACGACGTCGCGGTCGACCCCAACACGGGCGTGTTGTGGATCACCGACACGTTCGGCGGCAAGGTGCAGGTGTTCGACCCGATCCAGGGCACCTACGTCAACATTCCCGGCTTCTCGCAGCCCGGCGACGTCACGCTCGACCCAAGCGATCAGACCGCGTGGATCTGCGACCCGGGCGCGGACGACGTGCGTCACTACACGCGCTTCGGCACTCAGGCCTCGCCGGCCGTCGACCTCATCGACCAGCCGCTCGGCGCGGCGTTCGAACAGGGGAACCGCATCCTCTGGATCTGCGAGCGCGGCGGCAGCCGCGTGCGCACGTTCCTGTCGAACGGCGCGCCGCAGTGGCAGGTGCCGCTGCCGAATCCCTCGCGGGTGGCGGTGGACTCGACCACCCGCGACGGCTGGGTCACGTCGTTCACCACCGGCAGCGTGTACCGGCTCGCCGCCGCCGGCACGCGACTCGACAGCCTCGTCACGCTCAGCGGGCCGATCGGCGTCGCGGTCGATCCGCGGCGCGGGCGGATCTGGGTCTGCGACGCGCTGGGCGGCCGGCTGGTCGCGCTGCGCCGCGACGCCACGATCGAGTTCCAGGTGGCGGGCCTGCCCGAAGTGCGCGAAGTCGCCGTCGACCGCGCCAGCGGCGAGGCCTGGGCGACGCTCCCGGGCGCGGGGCAGGTCGTCCGCGTCAGCCCCGCGGGCGCGATCCTCGACAGCGTCGCCGGCCTCTCCGGCCCCACCAGCATCGTGATCGATCCGGGCCGCTGAGGCGCGGGCCCGCGCGGCGTCAGTAGTTGATGCCGATCACGAACTGCGTGCCGGGATGCGTCTCGAACGTGCGCCAGTCGCGCGTGCGCCACACGAAGTTCCAGCGGATCACCGGGTAGTAGCCGCCGCCGAGATAGACCGACGTGCCGATCACCCCGCGCCGATCCATGATGCCGTTCTCCCAGCCCCAGGCGCCGTCGGCGAATACCGCGCCCGACACCATCGGGAAGACCCACGGCGCGGGCACCGCGAACACCAGCCCGCGCACCAGCGGGAAGCGCAGTTCCTGCTGCACCAGCACCGTCTGCGTGCCCCACAGCGAACGGCGCGCGTAGCCGCGCAGCGAGTTGAACCCGCCGAGGTAGAAGCGGCCTGCGTCCCGACCGTGGCTCGACTGCCCCTGCACGCGGGTCGCCGACACCACGTTCATGAAGCGCTCGTAGTGCCGCCAGTCGCCGATCAGCGTACCGAAGTCCCCCGCGCCCGACGACATGTCGCGCGTGATCCCGGCGGAGAACAGCATGCGCGATCCGGCGCTCGGGCCGAGGTAGGACCAGCCGGTGTTGTCGTAGACCAGCGAGAGGAAATTCGACACCAGATCCACGTTGTCGAACATGCCGTTGCGCAGCAGGTGGTCGCTCGCGTGGCGCACCAGCACCGAGCCTTCGATGCGGGTGAATTTGCTGAACGGATAGCTCGCCAGGCCGACCATGCCGACGCGCTTCTCGCGCCGTACCTCGTCGAGATCGGCATCGTAGATCTGCGTGAGGCGGAACATGCCCACGCCCCAGTTGAGCCGCTGGGCGCGGTTCACGTAGGTGAGACCGCCCTCCCAGCCGTCCCAGAAGTCCCCGAAGCGCTCCGAATCGTTGCCGAGGTAGATCAGCACCTGCTCGTTGCCGAGCAGGTCGCTGAGCGCGACCGCGCCGCCGCCGCCGGTACCGAGGCCGGGGTCGTACGACAGCGCGTTGGTCACCAGGTCCAGACCGAGCCGTCGCTGATACGGCACCGGGTCGTCCTCGTAGATCTTCGTCGCCAGCAGCGGCGCCGTCGGGCCGGGGGTTTCGTGCAGGACCTCGAGCGTGTCGGGATCGAAGCGCAGCACGTACGACTGGAACTCGAGCCCGTCCTCGCCGGTGAACGCGAGACCGCCCCCGCCGGTGAGCCAGTCCGGGTCCGTCGCCGGGCCGGTGAGACGGGTGACGCGGCGGTATTCGTTCGACGGCTCGGCGGGACGCACGTAGAGATCGCTGATGCCGTCGCGGGTCGAACGGAACGCGATCCAGCGCCCGTCGTGCGAGTACACCGGCTGGCGATCGTCGCCGCTGGCGTTGGCGCTCACCTGCTCGATCGCGCCGCTCTCGAGCGACAGGCGGAACAGGCTGTAGTGCCCGCCGCGATCGGCGCGATCCGATGCGAACGCGATCCAGCGCCCGTCGGGCGACACGTCGGGCTCGACGTCGTCGTAGTCGTCGTTGGTGAGGCGCTCCAGGACCTGGCCGTCCTCGCCCCACCGGACCCGGTAGAGATCGGCGCGGCCGCCGTAGTCCTGGGCCGAGAACACCGCGGCATGGTCCCCGGGCAGCAGCGTCGGGTCGTTCACGGACACCAGCGTCGGGAACTCGGCGCGATGCACGACGTCGCCGGTCTTCGTGTCGAGCACGTAGATCGCGTCACGTCCGCCGCGCTTGGACGACAGCACGATGTGCCCCGCGGCGGAGGCATCCGGACGGTTCTGGAACAGGTGGAACGACTCGAACGCCGGCGACTGGCCGCTGCGCAGCAGGCGGCGCTCGGTGCGATGCCCGCGTGCGTCGGGTTGGCTCAGCACGAGCTGGATCCCGGCGTCGCCCGCCTGGAAGTAGCAGAAACGCAGGGTGGTGTCGGCGCTGTCCGCGGCGGGAACGATGCGCACCCCGAGGTTGTAGTGGCCGCGCGGGGTCACGCGCCGCGCGAGGTCACGCGCCCGGTCCGCTTCGGCGACCACCGGGTAGTAGCGTTTGCGGATCGACTCGAACCAGTCTTCGTCGAGCTTTTCGAGCGGCACTCCGAACGTGAGTCTGAACGTGGTCTCGAAATCCTCGCCCCGCCACCAGTTGTCGAACAGCTCGAACACCTTCTCCGAGCCGAAGCGTCGGGCGAGATAGAGCAGGAACGACTGCCCTTCCTTGTACATCAGCACCGTGCCGGTGATCGGCTCGCTGCGCGTCAGCGGGTAGGCACGGTCACTGAGCACCGCGTCGCGCAACAGGCCCTCGGCGGTGGCGTCCCAAGTGGTGCCGCAGTACTCGGCGAACCCCTCGGTGAACCAGAGCGGCGGCAGATAGCCCTGGCCACGCCGGTTCTCGCGCATGACGCGCGAGATCTTCTCGAGCATGTACCAGTGCGCCAGCTCGTGACGCGTGACCCAGCGCAGCATGCGCCAGGAGCCGGTGTGCGGCAGGAGCACGCGGCCCTTGATGAATTCGGTCAGGCCGCCGGTGCCCTCGCCGATGAAGCCGGACGTGGCGTTGGTCTGCTGGAACAGGTGGTGCGCCGAATACAGCAGGAACGGCACCTTGTTGCGCTGTTCGAGGCCGAAGCGGCCGTCGTACTCCACGCACACCGATTCGGCGAAGACCACCAGGGCGCGCGCGAGGCTCTCCTCCTCGGCGTAGTAGTGCAGGCGCAGATGGGGTGTTTCGAGCACCGACCAGTCGAGCGGCTCGTACTGCACCTTGTTCTTGCCGAACAGCTGGGCGGACGCGGGAGATGCGGACAGGAGGAATCCGCTGAGGATGGCGATGGCGGCCAGCCATGGTCGCGCTGCGCGCATGCATGCTCCCTGGATGGATGGGTTCGACCGGGGGGCTACTTCATGCGGCCGGTTTCGCTGGCAAGGTGCTCGAGAGTATATCGGCCGGGGCGCGCCTGCGCCACGAACGAAGCGGCCGCCAGCGCGCCCGTCGCGAACGCCGTCCGGTCCTGAGCCACGTGCCTGAGTTCGAGCCACTCGCCTTCTCCTCCCAGGAGAACCGTGTGATCCCCGACCCAGGAACCGCCGCGGACCGCGTGCATGCCGATTTCCGCCGCCGGTCTCGGACCGGTGCGGCCTTCGCGCCCATGACGAAGGGATGCAGCGTCCGTGCCACGCCGATCCATCACGTCCCGCGCGAGAAGAATCGCCGTACCCGAAGGGCTGTCGAGCTTTGCGCGATGGTGCCTTTCCACGATTTCGACGTCCCAGCCCGCGGGCAGGGCCTGCATCGCGGCTCTCAGCGCCCTGCGCAGGGCCAGAACCCCCAGACTGAAGTTCGCCGCCTGCAGCACCGGGACGTGCAGCGAGGCCTCGGTCAGGGCCGCCTCGTGGAGGTCGGCGAGCCCGGTCGTCCCGGTCACCAGCCCCGCGCCGCGGCCCGCGCACAGCCCCGCCGCCTCCAGCGTACCGTCCGGGCTGCTGAAATCCACCACCACGTCCCCCGGCCCCACCACGTCCGCCGCCCTGCTGGTCCATACCCCGCCCACCTCGGGCAGGTTCGCCTCGCGATCGACGCGCGCCTTGATCGTCACGTCGTCCTTGTGCGTCGCGGCGGCGGCGATCGCCCGGCCCATCTTGCCGGCCGCGCCAAGCAGGACGACCCGGATCATGCCCGCGCCGTCGCGGTGAGCGCGATGCCGGCCGCCACCGCCGCGGCACGCACCGTCTCCTCCGTGGCCGGCTCGACCGGCACCAGCGGCAGGCGCAGCTCGTTCTCGGCGAGCCCCATCGCCGACAGCAGGTACTTGGCCGGGGCCGGATTCGACTCGATGAAGAGCGCGCGGAAGAGCGGCATCAGGCGGCGGTGCATCGCCTCCGCTTCGCGCATCCGCCCGGCCCGTGCGTGATCGGTGAGCTCGCGCATCGGGCGCGGCGCGACGTTGCCTGCGACCGAGATGATGCCCGCCGCGCCCACGGCGATCATCGGCAGCGTCAGGCCGTCGTCGCCGGAGAGCAGCGTGAGGCCGGTGCGGGCATGGATCGCGGCGGCCTGATCCAGGCTGCCCGACGCCTCCTTCACCGCGACGACGTTCTTCTCGCCGGCCACCGCCTCGAACACCTCGGGCTTCGTGTTCGTGCCGGTGCGGCCCGGCACGTTGTAGAGGATCAGCGGCAGCGTCGTCGATTTCGCCACGGCGCGGAAGTGCTCGATCTGCCCTTTCGGCGTCGGCTTGTTGTAGAACGGAGTGACGATCATCGCGCCGTCGAGATGCAGCTCTTCCGCCATCCGGGTGAGCACGATCGATTCGGCAGTGTTGTTGGTGCCGGTGCCGGCGACCACCGGGATGCGGCCGTTCACATGGTCGCGCACGAACGCCCACAGCGCGCGCCGCTCCTCCACCGTGCAGGTTGCCGCCTCGCCGGTCGACCCCGACACGACCAGGTTCTCGACGCCGCCTTCGATCATGAAGTCGACGAGTCGCGCCGTCGCTTCGTGATCGACCTCGCCCCGCCTGAAAGGCGTCACCATCGCCACGCTCAAGCCTTCGAACACGATCGCCTCCTTACGCGCGTTTCGCTGCCGCTTCGCCGTGCGCGAGCGCGCCCGGCGCGTCGTCCCAGACCCCGGAGAACGCGATCTCCACGGGGCCGGTCAACCGTACGTTCCACCCGTCGGGATCCGCTGGATCCTCATCCAGCGAGACGATCAACGCATCGCCGCCCGCCGTCAACACCGCAATCGGCGCCGACTCCCCCATGCGCACCGCCCATACCGCGGAGGCGATCGCGCCGCTGCCGCAGGCCAGCGTCTCGGCCTCCACGCCGCGCTCCCAGGTGCGCATCGCCACGCGCCCGGGCGCGAGCCGCGCGACGAAGTCCACGTTGGCGCCCGCGGCGCCGAAGCGCGCATGGCGGCGCAGCGCCGGCCCCCAGCGCTCGAGCGGCACCTGATCCACGCGCTCGACGCCGACGACGAAGTGCGGCACGCCGGGCTCGATCGTACAGCCCTCGAACGAGCGGTCCGCCGCGGTCACCGTCTCCGGCGCCCCCGCGCGCGCGACCCGCCCGAACGCGACCGCGACGCGTCCGTCATGGATCCGCTCGGCGTGCTGCACGCCGGCCGCGGTGCGGAACCGCACCCCGTCCGCCGCGCCGAGGCCGAGATCCATCGCGAACCGCGCCAGGCAGCGCGCCCCGTTGCCGCAGTACGAGGCCGCTCCGCCGTCGGCGTTGAAGTAGCGCATCGCGAAATCGAGTTCCGGGTCGCGCTCGAGCAGCAGCACCCCGTCGGCGCCGACACCGCGGCGGCGGTCGCAGAGGCGCGCGACCAGGACGGTCAGATCCGCCGCCAGGAACGCCTCGCGGTGATCGATCACGACGAAGTCGTTGCCGGCACCGTGCATCTTCACGAACGGTACGCGCATCGCCTCACTCCTTCGCAGACGGCGGCGGTCGCCGCATCACCAGCGTCCGGTCGGTCACGATCCCGGCCGGCGGCAGCTCGATCCGCAGCGGGTCGCTGGCCGGTTCGCGCCCGGCGTCCCAGCGCCTGTTGCGGTCCAGATCGCGGAATGCGCGCAGCGTCCAGACGCCGGGCGCGAGGCTGATCTCGAACACGCCGTCGCGCAGCACGTCCTCGAGGAGACGCGTCGTGGTGTCGGCCTCGGAGATCGCCAGGATACGCTGCACGCCGAGGCTGTCGCCGAGCGTATCGAGCACCGCACCGCTCAGCTTCGCCTCGGCGCGCGGGTTGACGACCAGCACGGCCAGGCCGCGGGCGACCGGCGCTTCCGGCGTCAGCCGCAGCACGGTGTCGATCGGCGCGAGAACGTCGATCTGCGGCTCGAACGAGCGGTTGTGATTGATGTCCGCGAACGCCCACAGCCGGTACGCCGCCGGCACGGCGAGGCCGGCCATGCGGAAGCGGCCGTCGGCGTCGGTGAACGCCAGCGCGTCGTAGTCGCGCGCGGTGCTGTCGGGCTCGTGCGGGGTGACGTAGCCCCACAGGTAGATCCCGGCGGCCCCCATGCCCCGCGCTTCGACCTGCCCTTCGATGGTCCCCGGTGGAAACGAGTCCGCGGTCGAGAACATGATCGCGGCGCCGCTCGCCAGCGCGTTGCCGTGCCGATCGCGCGCGCCGGTGCCGACGAACAGCGTGTAGACGCGATCGGCGGCGAGCGTGTCGTCCAGCGCGAGCTCCAGTGTGTTGCCCTTCCAGCGCCGCTGCCGGATCTCGATCCGCGGCGCGAGGGCCACGGCGTCGCCCGTCGTGCGCGGCTCCATGCCTTCGCTGAAGGTCAGCGTGAGGCGGGCGTCGCGCGGCACTCCCGCCGCACCCGAATCGGGGCTGGAGGCGATCAGCCGCGGCGGCTCGAGGTCCGGCGGGCCGCCCGAGGGCGGCCCCTTCTTGGCGCAGCCCGCCGCGCCGAGGCCGGCGAGAACGGCCAGCAGCAGCCCCGCCGCGCGGCGCCTCATGCGCGCGGGTGCGACTGCTCGTACGCCTTGCGCAGGCGCGCGCGCGACACGTGGGTGTAGACCTGCGTGCTGGCCAGCGAACGGTGGCCGAGCAACTCCTGGATCGCGCGCAGGTCGGCGCCGTGATCGAGCAGATGGCTCGCGAACGAGTGGCGCAGCGAATGCGGCGAGACCTTGAGTCCGCGCGCGACCTCGCCGAGGCGGCGCGCGACCACGCGCTGTACGGTGCGATTGGACAGCGCGGCGCCGCGTGCGTTCACGAACACCGGCGTGCGCGCGCCGGCGCCGCGCGTGCCGGCGGCCGAGAGGTAGCGCTCGAGCGCGTCCAGGGCCCGCCGTCCCACGGGGACCAGCCGTTCGCGCCGCCCTTTGCCGCGTACCCGCACCAGCTCCGCGGCGCGATCGAAGTCGCCGTGCCTGAGCCCGGTGAGCTCGGAGAGCCTGAGGCCCGAAGAGTAGGTCAGCTCGAGCAGGGCGCGATCGCGCAGCGAGGCCGGATCGTCGCCGTTCACCCGATCGAGCGCGCCGCCCAGCTCGGGCTCGGGCAGCGTGCGTGGCAGGCGCTTCGGGAGCCGCGGAAAGGCGATCGAACGCGCCGGGTCGTGCTCGATCACGCCGCGCCGCACGCAGAAGCGCGAGAAGCTGCGCCACGCCGCCAGCGCGCGTGCCGCGCTCGCCGGCGACAGACCGCGGCGGTACATGTCGCGCATCGCGCGCTCGAGCAGCTCGCGCGTCCACGCCGACGGCGCGACCGGCTGCCCCGCTCCGCCGGCCGCGTCCAGCACCCGGGCGATGTCACGGCGGTACGCCGCGACCGAGTGGTCGGAGCCGCGGCGCTGCACCGCGAATTCGCTCAGGAAGCGTTCGAGGGCGTCACGCACCGACCGCGTCCGGGTCGAAGGACGACTTGCACTTCGGGCAGCGCAGCGACGGCCCCTTCTTCGTCTCCTTCTCGACCAGGAACGGGCTGCCGCACGAGGGGCACGGCGTCATGCGCGGGCGATCCCACACGGCGAACGTACAGTCAGGGTAGCGGGTGCAACCGTAGAAGATCTTGCCGCGCTTGGTGCGGCGCTCGGCGATGTCGCCCTCCCCGCAGTCGGGGCACTTGATCCCGAGCGTGAACGGCTTCGTGAACTTGCAGTCCGGCCGCCGCGCGCACGAAATGTAGCGCCCGTACGGACCGTTGCGCGCGACCAGGGTCGAACCGCACTCGGGGCAGGTGCCCTCGACCGGCGTCGGCAGCTCGGCCTCTTCCACGGGCCGCGTGTACTTGCACTCGGGATAACCCGGACACGCGAGGAACGGGCCGCGGCGCCCGAACTTCTTCACCAGGTTGCGGCCGCAATTCGGACACTGGATGTCGACGGTTTCTTCGAGTTTCTGGCGGTGCTCGTCCTTCTTCTTCTCGGCCATCGCGAGGTCCTTGCTGAACGGCCCCCAGAAGTCGTGCACGACCCGGTGCCACTCCTGCTTGCCCTCCTCGATGCCGTCGAGCTCCTCCTCCATGCTGGCGGTGAAGCCGACGTCGAACACGTCCGGGAACGTGTCCACCAGCAGCCGGTTCACCGCGCGGCCGAGGTCCGTGGGCTTCAGGCGACCCTTGTCGCGCTCCACGTATTCGCGCGAGGTGATCGTGCCGACGATGGTGGAGTAGGTGCTCGGCCGCCCGATGTTCTTCTCTTCGAGCGTGCGCACCAGCGTCGCCTCGGTGTAGCGCGGCGGCGGCTGGGTGAAGTGCTGCGACGGCCGCACCGGATCGCCCTCCTCGACGAGCGGTTCCCGGGCCACCGCCAGCGCGCTTCCGGCCGCGAGATCGGGCAGCCGCGTCTCGTCGCGATCGTCCTCCTCGTCGAAACCGTAGAGCTTCTGGAACCCGGCGAAACGCAGCACGCGCCCCGACGCGCGCAGCCCGAGGCGCCCGGCCTCGACGTTGACCGTCGTCGCGTCGTAGATCGCCGAAGCCGCCTGCGAGGCGACCGCGCGGGTCCAGATCAGGTCGTACAGCTTGAACTGCTCGTCGGTCAGATAGCGGCGCACCGATTCCGGCGTGCGCTCGACCGACGACGGCCGGATCGCCTCGTGCGCCTCCTGCGCCGACTTGCGTGCCTTGTACTGGCGTGGCGACTCGGGCACGTACTCGGCACCGAGCTTCTCTCCCAGCCAGCCGCGGATCTCGGCGATCGCCTCGCCGGCGAGCCGCGGGGCATCGGTGCGCATGTAGGTGATGAGACCGACGCTGCCCTGGTCGCCGAGCGCGACGCCCTCGTAGAGCTGCTGCGCGATCATCATCGTGCGCTGGCTGGTGAAGCCGAGCCGGTTGTACGCGGTCTGCTGCATCGTGCTGGTGATGAACGGCGCCTTGGGGTGCACCTGGCGCGGCGAGGTGTCGACTTCCGCGATCCGCGCCGGCGCGGTCGCCAGCTCGGCGGCGAGCGCCGCCGCGTCGGCCGCTGCGGTCTCGCCGCGCAGCTGCCCCTGCTCGAGGTCGTTCTCCCCCACCCGCACCAGGCGCGCGGTGAAGCGCATGCCGTCGTCGGTCTCGTAGTCGGCCTCGAGGGTCCAGTACTCCTCGGGCACGAACGCGTCGATCTCGTCCTCACGCTCGCACACGAGCCGGAGCGCCACGCTCTGCACGCGACCCGCCGACAGCCCGTAGCGCACCGTCCGCCACACGAACGGGCTCACCTTGTAGCCCACCAGCCGGTCGAGCACGCGCCGCGCCTGTTGCGCGTTCACGAGGTTCATGTCGAGATCGCGCGGATGCTCGATCGCCGACCTCACGGCGCGCTCGGTGATCTCGTTGAACGTGAGCCGCTGGATCGGGCGCTTCGTCGCGCGCAGCGCCTCGGCCAGATGCCAGGCGATCGCCTCGCCTTCGCGGTCCGGGTCCGGGGCGAGCAGGATGCGCTCGGCGCTCTTCGCCGCGGCCTTGATCTTCGCGAGCGCCTGCGTCTTGCCGCGGATCGGGACGTACTCGGGCTCGAAGTCGTTGTCGAGGTCCACGCCGAGCTTGCTCTTCGGCAGATCCATGATGTGGCCGTTCGAGGCCAGCACCTTGAACCCGCGGCCGAGGAACTTGACCAGCGTCCGCGACTTGGTCGGCGACTCGACGATCACCAGCGCACCGCGCCCGGCGCCATCGGCCGACGGGGCCCGCATCGCCGCGGTCTTCTTCTTCGCGGCCTTCTTGCCCGCCGCCTTCTTCGGCGCGGCTTTCTTCGCCGCGGCCTTCTTCGGGGCCGCCTTCTTCTTCGCCGGTGCGCGCTTCGCCGGCGCGGCCTTCCTGCCGGCCGTCTGCTTCACCGCGGCGCCCGTCTCTGCGGCCTGGTCAGTTCGCGAGGTCGACTTCGGCATGCCCGGTTCCGGCGCCTCCTTCCCGGTCCTCCACCTGCAACGCCACGCGCGCGGCCACCTCGCGGGCCAGCTCCAGGCCCACGGGCCGCACCCCGCTGGTGGTCAGCAGGTCCAGCACGCGTTCGAACTGATCGTGATCGAGCGCGCCGCGGCGGCGCAGATCGATCAGATACCCCCATGCCTCGGGGCTCACGGAATCGCGTTCCTCGGCGCTCCACACCCGCAGCGCACGTTTACCCGGCAGGCCTTCGATCGAAGCGGGCACCTCGACGTCGAAATCGCCGCCGAAGCCGCGCAGCACCCAGATCGCGGCCTGGATGTCGTCGGCGCCGTAGTCGCCCTCTTCGATCACCTCGCCCAGCGTGTCGAACGAGAGATCGCCGCCTTCGAGGAAGTCTTCGAGATGGTCCGAGAGGAGCCTGAGCAGCTTGAGAACGGCGGCGTCACCGCGAGCGTCACGCATCAGCGGGTCTCCACTCCCTCGTCGATCAGCATGTGGCACTTCTTGTACTTCTTCCCGCTCCCGCACGGGCACGGATCGTTGCGCCCCACCTTGGGAAGCGCGCGCACCGGCTGCTGCGGCGCCGGGCCCTCGGGCGAGTTGGTCACCGCGCGTGCGGCCGGGTCGCCGCCCGCCGGCTGCACCCCGCCGCCGAACGTCGCCGCCTCGGCGTGCTGCTCGATCGTGCGCCGCGGAGCGCGCGGAGCCTGCTGAATCGTGCGCGTGGCCGCTTCGGGCGCGAGCTGGACCCGGAACAGGCGCTGCACGAAGTTTTCGTTCACCTCGTGCAGCAGCGTCTCGAACAGGGTGAATGCTTCCTTCTTGTACTCGATCAGCGGATCGCGCTGGCCGTAGGCGCGCAGCCCGATGCCGCCCTTGAGGTGGTCGAGCTCGTAGAGATGGTCGCGCCACTGCTCGTCGAGGGTCATCAGGTAGAGATGCCGCTCCAGCTCGCGCATCAGTTCGGGCGAGAATTCGCTCTCGCGCCCATGATACGCACGCTTGCCGGCCTCCGAGACCTTCTCCGCGAGATCTTCGTACTGCTCGGACTCGATGTCCTCGAGCGACACCGGCGTCATCAGCAGGTACGACAGCTCGTCGGCGAGCCCGCGCAGGTTCCATTCGTCCACGTGCAGGTCGCGGTTCGCGAACTTGCCCGCACGCTCGATCACCGCGTCATCGATCGCCTCCAGCACCGTGCCGCTGATGTCCTTGCTCGACAGCGCCTTGTTGCGCAGGTCGTAGACGACCGTACGCTGCTGGTTCATGACGTCGTCGTACTCGAGCAGGTGCTTGCGGATGTCGAAGTTGTAGGTCTCGACGCGCTTCTGGGCGCGGCCGATGGCGTTGGTCACCATGCGGTGTTCGATGACCTCGCCCTCCTTGAGGCCCATGCGCTGCATGAGCCCGGCCACCCGCTCGCTCATGAACAGCCGCATGAGGTCGTCTTCGAGCGACAGGTAGAACCGTGACGAACCCGGGTCGCCCTGGCGCCCGGCGCGCCCGCGCAGCTGACGGTCGATGCGCCGGGATTCATGGCGTTCGGTGCCCAGGATGTGCAGGCCCCCGACCTCCTTCACCCCCGGCCCGAGCTTGATGTCGGTGCCGCGGCCGGCCATGTTGGTGGCGATGGTCACCGCGCCCGGCTGGCCCGCATTCGAGACGATCTCCGCCTCCTGCTGGTGGTACTTGGCGTTGAGCACGCTGTGCTTCACGCCGCGACGCTTGAGCATGCGGCTCAGCAGCTCGCTGACCTCGACGCTGATCGTGCCGACCAGCACCGGTTGCCGCCGCTCGTGGCAGTCGACGATCTCGTCGATCACCGCGTTGAACTTCTCGCGCTTGGTGCGGAAGATGACGTCCTCGTGGTCGTCGCGACGCACCGGCCGGTGAGTCGGAATCACCGCCACGTCGAGCTTGTAGATCTCCCAGAACTCGGCGGCCTCGGTCTCGGCCGTGCCGGTCATGCCGGCGAGCTTCTCGTACATGCGGAAGAAGTTCTGCAGCGTGATCGTCGCGAGCGTCTGGGTCTCGCCCTCGATGTGCACGCCTTCCTTGGCCTCGATCGCCTGGTGCAGGCCGTCCGAGTAGCGGCGCCCGGGCATCAGGCGTCCGGTGAACTCGTCGACGATCATGACCTTGCCTTCCTGGACCACGTACTCGACGTCCTTCTCGTAGAGTGCGTAGGCCTTGAGGAGGGCCTGGATGTTGTGGATCTGCTCGTTACGCGCGGCGTATGCCTTGTAGGTCGCGTCGCGCCGCTGGACCCGCTCTTCGGGCGCCATCGCCTCGTCGCCCTCGATCTCGGAAAGCTGTGCCGCGAGATCGGGCACCACGAACCGGTCCGGGTCGCCCGGCGACATCAGCGAGCGGCCCTTGTCGAGCAGGTCGATGTTGCGCGCCTTTTCGTCGATCGCGTAGAAGAGTTCTTCGTCGAGCTCGGGCATGCGCTTGTCGCGCAGGAACTCGCCTTCGACGCGGTTGATCAGCTTCTTCAGGCCGGGCTGATCGCTCAGCAGCTTGACCAGGCGCTTGTGCCGCGGCGCCGCGCGCTGGATCTGCAGCAGCTTGATGCCGGCGTCGTACTCGCGCTCCTTGTCCTTCAGGAGCTGCTCGACTTCGGACATCGCCTCGTTGACCCACTGCCCCTGGGCGCGCACCACGCGCTCGACCAGCGGCTTCAGCTCTTCGAACGCCTGATCGCTGTGCTCCACCGGGCCCGAGATGATGAGCGGGGTCCGCGCCTCGTCGATCAGCACCGAGTCGACCTCGTCGACGATCGCGTACACGAACCCGCGCTGCACGCGATTCTCCGGCCGCACGGCCATGTTGTCGCGCAGGTAGTCGAAGCCGAACTCGTTGTTCGTGCCGTAGGTGACGTCGCAGGCGTACTGCTCGCGCCGCGTGGGCGGGTCCATGCCGCTCTGAATGCAGCCGACCGTGAGGCCGAGGAAGCGGAAGATCTCCCCCATCCACTCGGCGTCGCGACGCGCCAGGTAGTCGTTCACGGTCACCAGATGCGCGCCGCGCCCGGTGAGCGCGTTCAGATAGAGCGGCATCGTCGCGACGAGAGTCTTCCCCTCGCCGGTCGCCATCTCGGCGATGCGGCCCTCGTGCAGCATCGCCCCGCCGATCAGCTGGACGTCGTACGGGATCATCTCCCAGGTGAGGTCGATCGCGACCACCGGCCAGGAGCGACCGGAGAGCCGCCGGCAGGTGTCCTTCACCACCGCGTACGCCTCCGGCAGGATCTCCTGCAGCACCTCCTGCTCGGTCTCGCGGCGCTCCGCCGGATCCTCGATGCCCTCGAGCGCCTCGGCCAGGCGGGCCCGGAACGCGTCGGTCTTGCCGCGCAGCTCTTCGTCCGTAAGTCCTTGCAGTTCTTCGAAGTGACGGTTGATTTCGTCGACGATCGGACGTGCGCGTTTGACGTCGCGGTCGTGCTTGGAGCCGAAGAGCGTCTTCAGGATGTTTTCGAACATGGGCGTCAGAATAGAGGCCGTGTCAAATGGGGACGGTCGGCGCGCCGGTCGCGAAGATCCCCGCCCATCCGGCGTGCGGACCTCCGGGCTCCCCCGGCCATACCTTTCATATGGGGCCTACGTTGGCCTTTTGCGCCGATTTGCGCAAGGCCGCCCGCTCCGCTGGGATGCGGGAGCGGGCGCCGAGGTTCGGTGAGGCGTCGATCGGGGAGAAAAGCGACGACCCGATGGCAGGCATCGGGTCGCGCAGGCTTCGAGCGAAAACGATCAGCACTTCGTGACGTGGGCAGCCTCCGCACCCCGTTCACTCGTCTTGATGTCGAACTCCACCATTTCGCCTTCCTGGAGCGTCCGGAAACCTTCCCCTTCGATCGAGGAGTGGTGGACGAAAACGTCCCGCCGGTCCTCGGCAGCGATGAATCCGTAACCTTTCATTTCACTGAACCACTTGACGGTCCCTCGCGCCATGGGTGGTCCTCCATGCAATGGCCAAACCTCAGAAGGGCCCGAAGCCACCCCCAATGTGCCGGGGCCGCGGCGGCCGGTCAAGCCTCTTTGTGGCCGCGTTTGACGGGGGCTCCGGCGTGCCGCCGCGATCCGGACCAGCGGGCGTGCATCTCGAGCGCGAGCGGATCGTCCGGGCGCGCCTCGAGGACGAACGCCACCTGGTCGCGGGCCTGGTCCACCTGACCGATCGCTTCGAGCGAGCGCGCCATCTCCAGGCGCGCCGCGTGGAAGCCCGGGTTCAACTCGAGCGCGCGCGCGAACGACACGATGGCGTCGTCGAAGTGGCCCTCGCGCAGCTCGGCGCTGCCGAGCAGGAAGTGCAGATCCGGATATCCGTCGAAGCGCGGCAGCACCTCGCGCACGACCTGGGCGGCGCGCTCGGGCTGACCGCCATCCATGAAGGCGTGATAGCGCTCGAACAACACGTCGAGGGCCGGATCGCTGAGCCGCAGGGCGCGGCGCAGCAGCGAGCCGGCTTCGTCCCAGTCCGCCTGCTGCAGGCGCTGCATGCCGTGCCGGAACGCGGCGGGCTCGACGAGGCGCGGATCGTTCGCGATCGCGCGCAGCGCGTCGAGCGAGTCGCCGAGCATGCCGTCGCGCGCGTCGAGCAGCGCGAGTTCGATGCGCGGCGCCAGATAGTCGGGATTGATCTTCAGGGCGCGCTCGAACGCGTGCCGGGCCTCGGTCCGCTGCTGGCGCAGCAGCAGGGCCGTGCCGTGCTGGTACTGGAGATCGGCGAACGTCGGCGCCAGCCGCACCGCCGTGTCCAGCAGCAGGATCGTGGCCGACAGGTTCCCTGCCGCCTGCGCCTCGCGCGCGAGCGCGCGCAGCAGGCTCACCGCCGCATGCCGGCTCGACTCCGCCGGCCGCGGGCCGAGCAGCAGATCCAGCCGCTCCAGTGCGGCGTCGATCCGGCCCTGCGTGGCCAGCTGCTTGACGTGCTGGAGATCCGGGGTCTTCGAATCGGTCGGGCGTGGGCTCATCCGGCGTTCCAGAGGAAGCGCATCGCAAAACCCGCGATGAGGGTCATGCCGAGGTTGTCGTCCATGGGTATCGGCAGGAGCTCGATCAGACTTGCGGTCAGAGCCCCGGCGATGACGACCTCCCAGGGCAGCCCGGTCGCCGCGTGTACCAGCGCCCCCCACCCGATGCAGACCGCGAGCCCGCCGAGCGCCCCTTCCAGCGTCTTGCCGTACATCGGGATGCGGCCCCAGCCTCGGCCGACCATGGCCGCCGCTGCGTCACCGAGGATCGTGAACCCGAGCGCTGCCGCCGCCACCGGCCGCGGGAAGATCGACACCGCGATGATCGCCGCCAGCACCAGATACGAGGAGCCGAGCATGGTGAACGCCTCGTGCTCCCGCACCATGCCGCTGAAGAAGCGCCGGAACAGGGCGCGGAAGCGGCGCTCGTGCATCCGCAGCCAGTCGATGGCCAGGAACACCACTCCGAGCGCGAGCAGGGAGATTCGGAACTCGGCGTTCGAGCGCGGCCACGGCAGCACGTCGTAGATCATCTGCAGCGGCAGGAGCGCGAAGGTGAGGTGGATCGCCTTGCGTCCCGCCTCGTTCATGTAGCGGCGCGAGCCCGGGCCGACCGGACGGCGCGCGCTCACGGCCGTCCGCCCCGCACGGGGAGGGCGGCGTGCCGGACCCGCCTGCAGGCGCACGCCCGATCCGGCGCGGCGCGGCGCGGTGCGCTCATTCCCATCGCGGCCTCAACCACCGGTACGCCTGCCAGGCGCCGAGAATGTTCTTCACGTAGTTGATGGTTTCGTCGAAGCCGATCACCTCGCAGAACAGCGCGCCGGTGTCGCCGTTGGCGCGCCGGATCCAGGCGCGGGCGCGACCGGGGCCCGCGTTGTAGGCGGCGAGCGCCGGCGGCACCGCCCCGTCGAACTGGCGCAGCAGCCCCGCGAAGTAGTCGGCGCCGAGCCGGATGCTGCGATCGGCCACCAGCAGATCCTCCCTGGACGGCGCGGGCTCCCCCATGCGCCGCGCCACCAGCCGGGCGGTGGCCGGCATGAACTGCATCACGCCGAGCGCGCCCGCACGCGACACCGCCTGCGCATCGAAGAAGCTCTCCTGCCATCCGATCGCCGCGAGCAGCGCGGGATCCACGCCGGCCCCCTTCCCGTACGCGGCGTAGAGCGAATCATAGGCCGGCGGGTAGAGCCACGGCAGCACGCTCGCGCGGTCGAGATCCATGGCCAGACCGTGCCGCGCGCTCCAGCGCGCACGATACGCGAGGCGGATGCCGATCGCCGGACGGCCCGCCGCGTAGGCCACCCGCGCCGCGCGCAGCCAGTGCGCGTTCTCGGTGAACTCCATCTCGGCAAACGCGCCGCGGGCGCGCACTCCTGCCTGCCAGTCGATCGAGCGCTCGACCAGCGTGCCCGCCGCGTCGTCGAGTCCGAGCCACAGGAGCAGCTCCGCTTCGCGGACCCACGCCGGCCCGTCCGGCGCGGGCGCCCCGCTCGCGGGCACGATCGCGTGCGGCGCGAGCCCGAGGCTCTCGCGCGCGGCCGCGGCGTAGAAGTCGAAGTCGTCGCTCTCGGCCGCCGCGCGCAGCAGGCTGTCGCCCGCGGCCGGCGCGCTGCGCCGGCGCGTCACGCCGAGCCAGAAGCCGCCGTCGTCCGCCGCCTCGAAGTGCCGAACGGCTGCGCCGGGTTCGCCGAGCAGCAGCGACAGCACCCCTGCGCGCAGCGCCCAGGCGCCGCGATCGCCCGCCGCCGGCGTCGCCCCGGTGAGCACGCGGCGCGCGAGGGACTCGTGGCCGCGCGAGAGCGCGAGGTCCGAGCGACGCTGCACCGCGTCGCGGTAGACGGCGTAGGCGGCGGCGTTCCGGCGCACCCCGGCCACGGCCCCGCGGGCGGCCGCGTAGTCGGCGTCCGCCGACGTCGGGCGCTGCGCGGCGCGCTCGACGTCGCCGAGCGCGAGCAGCCTCCGGCCGCGATCCACCGCCATGCGCACGCTGTCGGCGTCCGCCGGCGCGCGCAGCGCCCGCAGCGCGGCGCGCGCGCCGGCGTAGCGCCGCGCATGGCGCTCCGCCGCGCCGAGGTCCAGCCCGATCTCGAACCGCTCGCGCGCATCGCTCGTGAGCGCCTGCGCACGTTGCAGGTGCCGCGCCTGCGCGTCCCAGTCGCGGGCCAGTCCGCGCAGCGTGGCCGCCGCGCGCTCCTCCGCGGCCCCCGCCCGGCCGGCCGCGAGCAGCGCATCGAGCAGATCGGCGGCCGAGGCGGCCGAGTCGCGCGGCGCGCCCGCGGTCGCCAGGCGCACGAGCTCGCGCACCGCGCCAGCGCTGTCGCCGAGTGCGGCGCGGTCCCGCGCGGCGAGCAGCCGCCACTCGGGGCGCGGCCCGCCCGCGATCCGGAACGTGGAATCCTCGAGGGCGGCGAGCGCGCCCGTGCGATCGGCGCGCGCGAGCGCGAGGTCGTGACGCAGCCGTACGGCGTCGGCCTGCCACACGCCGAACGGCCGTGTCGCGAGCGCCAGGATCGAGTCGGCGCGCGCCGAGTCGCCCGTGGCCAGCGCGCGCGCGCCGATCTCGAGCAGGGCCCAGCCGCGGGTGAGCGTGTGGTGCGACAGGATCCGCAGCGCGGTGTCGCTGTCCGCCAGGCTGCTGTCCCCCGCCGCGGCCATCGCGCGGCGCACGACGCCAACGATCAGCGGCGGCTCGCCCATCGGCGCGTCACGATGCCAGACGGTGTGGTCGCCCTCGACGGTGATCAGCGGGCGGGCGCCGGCGCCGGCGGCGGCACGGGCCGGGCCGGGCCACGCGGGTGCCAGCAGCGCGACCAGCGCCGGCAGGGCCAGCCGCGCGCCCCGCCACCATGGGCGGGCGCGGCCACGGCGGCCGCGCGCCTTTCCCTCGAAACGTCGGTTCACGCGTCCCTCCCTGGTCGCGTCGGACCCGCTATTCCCACTCGATCGTGGCGGGCGGCTTGCTGGTGACGTCGAACACGACGCGGTTCACGCCGCGAATCTCGTTGGCGATGCGGCTCGCCACGCGGCCGAGCAGCGAGGCCGGCAGCCGCGTCCAGTCCGCGGTCATGCCGTCGGAGCTGTTCACCGCACGCAGCGCGATCACCTTCTCGTAGGAGCGCTCGTCGCCCTTCACGCCCACCGTGTGTACGGGCAGCAGCACCGCGAACGCCTGCCAGGTGCGTCCGTACCACTTCGCACGCCTGAGCTCCTCGATGTAGATCGCATCCGCGCGGCGCAGCACGTCGAGGTCCGCCCGGTTCACCGCGCCCAGGATCCGCACCGCGAGCCCCGGCCCCGGGAACGGGTGCCGGTCCACCAGATGGCCGGGCAGTCCGAGCGCGCGCCCCAGCTCGCGCACCTCGTCTTTGAACAGCCAGCGCAACGGCTCCACCAGTTTCAGCCGCATGCGCGCCGGCAACCCGCCGACGTTGTGGTGCGACTTGATCACCTGGGAGCCGAAACCGACGCTGGCGCTCTCGACCACGTCCGGGTAGAGCGTGCCCTGGGCCAGGAACTCCACCGGCCCGATCTTCCTCGCCTCTTCCTCGAACACGGCGATGAACTCGTTGCCGATGATCTTGCGCTTCTGCTCCGGGTCGGTCACGCCGTCCAGCTTCGCGAGGAAGCGTCGGCTCGCGTCCACGACGTCGAGCCGGAGGCCGCGCTTCTCGCCGAGTTCCCGGCGCACCTCCGCGACCTCGCCCGCGCGCAGCAGGCCGTGGTCCACCATCACACAGGTGAGCCGCTCGCCGATCGCGCGGTGGCAGAGCGTGGCGGCGACGCTGCTGTCCACGCCGCCCGAGAGCCCGCAGAGGATGCGGCCGTCCCCGACCTGCGCGCGGATCTCCTTCACCGCGCGCTGGAGGAAACGCTTCATGCTCCAGCCGCCCTCGAGCCGCGCCACGCGGAACAGGAAGTTCTCGAGCACCTTCTTCCCGTACGGCGAGTGCACGACCTCGGGATGGAACTGGATCAGGTGAAACGGCTCCCGCTCGTGACGCGCGGCGGCAAACGTGCAGTTCGAGGTATGCGCGACCTTCACCCAGCCCGGCCCGAGCGACTGCACCTCGTCGCCATGGCTCATCCAGGCGCGGAAGCGCTTCGGCACGCCCGCGAACAGCGGCGACGACGCGTCCTGCACGAACGTCGCGATGCCGTACTCGGCGCGCTCGGCCTTCGCCACGCGGCCGCCGGTGAGCTGCGTGGTGACCTGGAAGCCGTAGCAGATTCCGAGCAGCGGCAGGTGGAGTCCGTAGATGCCCGCGTCCGGGAGCGGCGCCGCGTCGCGGTAGCCACTCGCCGGCGACCCCGAGAGGATCAGCACCGACGGCCGCCGCGCGCGGATCGCGTCGATCGGCGTGGTGCCGGGAACGATCTCGGAGTAGACGCCCAGCTCGCGCACGCGCCTGGCGATCAACTGCGTGTACTGCGAGCCGAAGTCGAGGATCAGGGCCAGTTCGCGCGCCGTGCGTTTCGGCGCCGCGGCGGGCCGCGTCGCGCCCGGACGCGCCCTGGCCCCGGCCCGGCGCCGCGCCGCGGCGGCGCCGTTCGCCGCCGCGGCGGAGCGGGAAGCCCGACCGGCGCGGGAGGTGGCGCGCGGCAGCGGCGTCCCGGCGTTCCGCCTGGTCTTCTTCACGCTGCGCGTTCGAGCGCTCACCCGTCCTCCATCAGTGCCGGAACACCCGGCGATCCGTGAACACCATCGCGATGCCGAACCGGTCGGCGGCCTCGATCACCTCGGCGTCGCGCACCGAGCCGCCGGGCTGGACGATCGCCGTGATGCCGGCCTGCGCCGCATGCTCGACGTTGTCCGCGAACGGGAAGAACCCGTCCGAGGCCAGCACCGCGCCCTGCGCCTCGTGGCCCGAGCGTTTCGCCTTCATCAGGGCGAGATCCACCGCGTCCACGCGGCTCGTCTGGCCGGAGCCGAGCCCGATCAGCGCCTCGCCGCGCGCGATCACGATCGCGTTGCTGCGTGCCGCGGCGGCGACCCGCCAGGCGAAGCGCAGCGCCGCCCATTCGAGCTCGCCCGGCTCGCGGCGCGTGACCACGCGCCACTCGGGCGCCGGCGCCGGATCGTCCGACTGCACGAGTGCCCATGGCCCGACGAAGCGCAGCGCGAGCGCGCCGGGCATGGCGACGCCGGCCGCGGCCAGCTCGATGACGCGCAGGTTCTTCCTGGCGGCGAGCGCCGCGCGCGCCGCCGCTCCGATCTCCGGCGCGGCCACGCACTCGACGAACTGTTTCGCCACCCGCGCCGCGGTGTCGGCGTCGAGCGGGCGGTTGAACGCGACGATCCCGCCGAACGCCGAGAGCGGATCCGAGGCGAGCGCCGCGTCGTAGGCCTCGGCCGGCGTGCCGCCGATCGCAGCGCCGCACGGCTCGTTGTGTTTCACGATCACGCACGCCGGGTCCGCGAAGTCGCCGGCGAGCCTCACCGCCGCTTCGAGGTCCACCAGATTGTTGTACGAAAGCGCCTTGCCTTCACGCGTCGCCTGCAGGCCGCCCGCGTCGCCCGCGCGCAGGTAGAGCGCGGCATGCTGGTGCGGGTTCTCGCCGTAGCGCAGCCCGCGCACCCGCTCGAGCGCGAAGTCGATGCGCGCCGGAAGCGCGTCCGCCTCGCCCCCCGCCGCACCGCGCCGCGCGAGATCCGCGGCGATCGCGGCGTCGTAGCGCGACGTGCGCGCGAAGGTCGCCGCGGCCCAGACCCGCCGCTGCTCGAGCGTCACGCCCGCTTCGAGCGCCGCCAGCACCTCGTCGTACTGCGAGGCCGCGTGCACCACGATCACGTCGGCGAAATTCTTGGCCGCGCCGCGCAGCAGCGCGACGCCGCCGATGTCGATCTCCTCGACCGCGCCGGCCTCGTCGAGCCCCGGGGCGCGCGACTCGAACGGATAGAGCGTCACCGCCACCAGATCGATCGGCTCGAGCTCGCGTTCGGCGAGCGCGGCGATGTCCTCGCGCACGGCGCGCCGCGCCAGGATCGGCGCATGGACGTGCGGATGCAGCGTCTTCACGCGGCCGCCGAGCAGATCGCTGAAGCCGGTCCACTTCTCGACCGCGGTGACCTCGAGCCCCTCCGTCTCGAGCGCCTTCGCGGTCCCGCCCGAGGCGATCAGTTTCGTGCCCCGCGCGGCGAGCGCGCGCGCGAACGCGGCGGCGCCGCGCTTGTCGGCGAGGGACAGCAGCGCGGTGCGCGGCCAGCCGGCAGGCGCGCCCGGGGTCACAGGCCTCCCCCGGTCAGCCGCTCGAGAGCTTCGAGGTAACGTTCGCGCGTCTTCGCCACGACGTCCGCGGGCAGCGCCGGCCCGGGCGGCGAGTGATCCCAGCCGGAGCGATCGAGCCAGTCGCGCACGTACTGCTTGTCGAACGACAGCAGCCGGCCGGATTCGTATGCCGCCCGATCCCAGTAGCGCGAGGAGTCCGGCGACAGCACCTCGTCGATCAGCGTCATCTTGCCGTCCACGGTGCCGAACTCGAACTTGGTGTCGGCGAGCACCATGCCGCGCGCCCACGCCACCTCGCGCGCCTCGGCGTAGATCGCCAGACTGCGCTCGCGCAGCCCGGCCGCGACGACGGCGCCGACGCGGCGCTCGACCTCCTCGAAGGTGATCGCCTCATCGTGGCCCTCGTCCTCCTTGGTGGTCGGCGTGAAGATCGGCGGATCGAGCCGTGCGCCGTCGTCGAGCCCCTTTGCGAGCGGCACCCCGCACACGCTGCCCCGCGCGCGGTACTCCTTGAGGCCGGAGCCCGTCAGGTAGCCGCGCACCACGCACTCGATGTCCACGCGCGCGGCGCGGCGCACGAGGTGACTGCGGCCCTCGAGCCTGGCCGCGTGCGCGGCGAACGGCGCGGGGAACGCCCGCGGATCGTCCGACACCAGATGATGCGGCGGCGCCGAGCGCAGCGTGCGCATCCAGAAACCGGAGATCTTCGTCAGGATCCGGCCCTTGTCGGGAATCGGCGTCGGCAGCACGACGTCATAGGCCGACAGCCGGTCGCTCGCCACCACGACCAGATGATCCGGACCCGCTTCGTACACCGCGCGCACCTTGCCGCGCCGCCACGGCGTGAGTCCCGGCACCTCGGACTCACTGGCCGGCGCTCCGGTGGCCGTCCCGTCGGCGGGCGCCATGCGCATCCTCTCATCGAGTCTCATCGTGGATGTCCTCCTCGGTCATGAGTCCCGCGCGGCGGCGCGCGCGGCCTCGTTCGGGGTTTCGAAGCGGGTCCGGATCCAGGCCGGCAGGTCGCCGATCGCCGCGACCGCCGCGCGCTCCGCCGGTACGTAGTCGCCGTACGGGTCGAGGATCACGACGTGCATCCCGGCGGCGCGGGCGCCGCGCTCGTCCACCGAGCGGATGTCACCCACGTAGAGCGCGCGTTGCGCCGCAACACCCATGCGTTCGAGCGCGATGCGAAAGATGCCGGGATCGGGCTTCTCGACGCCGACGAGCTGCGAGTCGACGACGAACTCGATTCCCTCGCGCACGCCGCCATGAACGAGATGCGCTTCGGCGCGGCCGTCCGAGTTCGACACCACGGCCAGCCGGAGCCCGAGCGAGCGCAGGCCGGCGAGCGCCGCGGGCGCGCCTTCCACCGTGCGCGCCCACAATCCGATCGTCCCGGCCTGCCGCGCGTGCATCGCGGCTTCGGCGGGCCCGGCGAGCGCCGGCGGCACGCCGGCAGCCTCCAGCATGCCGGCAAAGTAGGCGCGGATGTCGCCGCTGCTGCCGAGCGCGGGATGCCGCTCTTCCTCCCCGAGCGGCGTGCCGCCGCTCGCATCGTAACGACGGCGCCCTTCGATTTCCGCGCGCCTGAGCGTCGCGGCGTCCACGGCATGGCCGAGCGCCGACACCGTTTCCGCGATCCATTCGTAGTCGAGCCGCACCAGCGTGCCGCCGGCGTCGAGCAGCACGGCGTCCAGGGGCGTGCGCTCAGCCACGGCTCGCCTCGGAGGCGCGCTCGAACACCAGCCGCCGCCCCTCGATCCGCCAGGGCTCGGTGAGGTAGCGCCGCACGGCGTACGGGTAGAGCGCGTGCTCGGCCTCGTGCATGCGGGCCGCGAGCGACTCGAGCGTGTCGTCGTCGCGCACCTCGATCGCGCGCTGCGCGACGATCGGGCCGCTGTCGAGCCCGCCGTCCACGAGATGCACCGTGCAGCCGGTCAGCTGCACGCCGTGCCGGAACGCCTGTCCGATCGCGTCGAGCCCCGGGAACGCCGGCAGCAGCGAGGGATGAAGATTGAGGATTCCGCCCGGGAACGCGGCGAGGAACGGGTCGTGGAGGCGGCGCATGAATCCGGCGAGCAGCACCACTTCGATCCCGCGTGCGGTGAGCGCGTCGATCCACGACGCCTCGTCCTCGAGCCGGGTGCGAAAGCGCCCGGGCGGAAGATGCAGCGCCTCGATGCCGTGGCGGCGTGCGCGGTCCAGCGCGGGCGCATCGGGACGATCGGAGAGAAGCACGGCGATACGACCGCCCAGTTCGCGCCGCGCGGCGGCGCGCGCGAGCGCTTCGAAGTTGGTGCCCTGTCCGGAGGCGAGCACGGCGAGCGTTCGCAGGGGATCGGGATGCACGTCGCAATCTAGCCCGACCGGTTCGCGGACCGCAAGAGGGCGCCGGCATGGCACGCGGTCCATGGAGACCGGCGGCGGAAACCGCGTCCCGAGCGGCAGGAGACTACTCGCAACGTGGCGCCGTCCGCAGCGCCGGCGCGGCCGGCACGGCCGCCGTGCGCGCGCGGCCGGGGGCGCTGCGGCGCCAGTCCACCTCGCGCATTGCTCCCTTCGAGAGCTCGATCCAGATCGCCCCCTCGCGATCGGTGCGCCGCACCCCGACGCCGGCCGCGGCGAGCCGTTCCAGCACCTCCGGGTGCGGATGACCGAACCGGTTGCCCCGGCCGGCCGAGATCACCGCGAGCTCGGGCGCGACGCGTGCGAGGAATCCGACCGCGCTCGATGAGCGCGCGCCGTGGTGACCCGCCTTGAGGAGGCGCACCCCCGGCGGCGGCGCGAGGCGCGCTTCGACCACGCTGTCGGCGTCGGCCATGAACAGCGCCCGCGTGCCGCCGACCTCGAGCAGCGTCACCGCGGAGCGCTCGTTGCGCAGCGGGCTGCGGAACTCCGCCGGGGGCCACAGCACGATCAGTGCGGGATCGGTGCGCAGCGTGTCGCCGGCCGCCGTGCGCCGCCATGCGGCGCGGCGCGGCGGTCGCAGCAGGGCCGCGCCGGAATCAGGGCCCACGACCCGCGCGGGATCGAGTGCACGCCACACCGCACGCGCGCCCCCCGAGTGGTCGGCGTCCATGTGCGTGACGAGCAACCCGGAGAGCCTGCGCACGCCCGCCCAGCGAAAGAACGGCACCACGATGCTCTCCCCCGCGTCGTAACCGGGGGCTCTGGGGCCGGCGTCGATCAGCCACCAGCCGTCGGCCGCGGCGAGCGCGATCGCGTCGCCCTGTCCGATGTCGAGCGTGACGACCCACACGCGCCCGGCCGCAGGGCGCAACGGCGCCGGCACCAACAGGACCACCAGCGCCGCGAGCGCGAGCACGGCACCGAGCGCATGCGCGCGGTGCACCGCGCCGCCGGGCGGCGGTGCGAGGTCCAGCAGCGCGGGCTTCGACAGTCGCCCCGCGGCCAGACACACGCCTGCGGCCGCGAGCAGCAGCGCCACGCCGGCGCCGCACGGGAGGAATGCGGACGGCAGCGCCGCCGCGGCGCGCGCGATCGTATCGAGCACCCGCGCCGCGGCGCCGCACGCCGCCCACAGCGGCGCGCCCGACCCGGGCGCGGCGAGGTCCGCGAGCACCGCGCCCCAGAGCAGGGCGAGCAGCAGCCCCGCCGCCGGCACCGCCGGCAGGTTGGCGAGCCACACGCTCCACGACAGGCCGTGAAAGCGGGTGACGAGCAGCGGCCCCGCCGCAAGCTGCGCGGCGGCGGTGGCGCGCACCCCGGTGCCGATCCGGCGTCGCCACGCGGGCGCCGCCGGCTCCGCCCCATGCACGGGCACGGCCAGCACCAGCCCGCAGGTCGCCGCACACGAGAGCTGGAAACCGAGGTCCAGCGCCCAGCCGGGCCGCCAGGCGATGAGCAGCACGACGCTGAGCGCCAGCGCCTGCAGCGGATCGAGGGCGCGCTGCGTCGCGCGTGCCACGGCGGCGAGCAGCTCGGTCGTGGCCGCGCGGGCGAGCGCCGGCAGCGGTCCGGCGAGGCCCAGGTAGGCGAGCGCCGCAGCGGCGCCGGCGAGCGCGCGTGCGATCCGTCCGCCGCCCGCGGCGATCACCGCCGCACGCGTCAGCCAGGCGAGCCAGGCGACGTGCAGCCCCGAGAGCGCGAGCAGATGCGCGAGCCCCGCATCGCGCACGCGCGCGCGCTGCTCGGGGCTGAGACCGCTGCGATCGCCGATCATCAGCGGAATCGCGTAGGCGCGCGCCGTGTCGTCGAGATGCGCATCGAGCAGCCGCTCCACGGCGCGGCGCCAGCGCGCCACGGTCGCGCGCGGCCAGGCGCCCGCCCCGGTCGAGTCGTGCCGCGCGATCGCGTGAATGCGTCCGCGCGCCGCGATGCCGCGCGCGAAATCGGCGGCGCGCGCGTCGAAGCCCCCCGGGTTGCGGCGTCCGGGCGCCACCTCGAGCGTCGCGAGGCACGCCAGACGGTCCCCCCACACCGCCGGACGTCCCTCCGGCATGCGCAGATGCAGGCGCGTGCCCGCGATGAGCGGCGGCGCGGCGGCGGTCACGCGGGCCTCGATCCACTCGCCGCCGCGTGCCCCCGGCCCCATGACCGTGACCTCGAGCCGGAACAGCCCGTCGCCGGCTTCGACCTGCGCGCGCTGGACTTCGATGCGCCCGCGATGCGCCGCGCCCAGCAGCGCGCCGGCGAGCGCGAACAGCGCCGGCAGCGCCAGGCCTGCGAGGCCCGGCCAGCGGCGGCCGCGGACGAGCGCCAGCGCGGCGAGCGGCACGAGCGCGAACGCGTATGCGGCCGGCGCACCCGCGAGACCCGCCAGCGCTCCGGCCCACATCGCGACCGCGGGAGCGACGGCAATTCGGGCGCCCATGCCCGCGCGCGGGGAAAGAGCCGTGCCAGCGCTGCGGCCGCGCCGTTCGCGGCCGGCGGCGCACGAGCCGCGCCGGGCCCGTCCACGACGTGGACGGGCCCGAGCATCAGGTAGACGAAGCGATCAGCGCTTCCTGACGGCCGCCGGCGGCTTCGCGTCGGGACGCGACATCACCTGGATCTCGCTGAAGTATTCGTCGCCCGCCTGCGTCGCCGCGCTGACGTAGCACTCGACGTGACCGTCGGCGTCGAACAGCGTGGTCGGGAACACCGCCACGCCGACGGTGCCGCCCGGCGCCCGGAGCCACGCCATCTGATAGCGGCGCCACGGGCCGTCCGGGGTCTGCACGTGCAGCCACATCTCGTGGATCTCGGCCGAGTCGACACCTTCGAGCGCGGCCGATACGACGGTCGGGCGATCGAGCGGAATCACCGCCGGCGGATCGATCAGCGTGAGCGTGGGAAAGTCGGTGCCCGGGTTCAGCATGAAGTTCGCGAAACGCTGATTGCCGCCCGGCAGGTCGATCACCTGAACCGGCGCGCTCTCGCCCTGGTACTCGATGCGGATGCTGTGCGGACCGCGCGGCAGCTCGAGGGTGAGCGGCGTCGTCCCGGCCGGCCGGGCGTCGAGCCACACCTGCGCGCCGTCGACGTCGGTCGAGCCGGTCGCGGTCGCCAGCGAGGCGCGCACCTCGATCACGCCGGTCGCCGGAGAGGTCATCGGCCGCGCGATCAGGTCCGCGCCCTCGCCCACCCGAATCTCGACGGTCTGCCCCCACGACGGCAGTCCCGGGCCCGAGAAGCGCACGTCGTGCGCGCCCGGCTGCAGGCTGTCGATGCGGGTGGGCGCGAAGCCGCGTGCGACACCGTCCACCGCGACCGCGACCGGCACCTCGGCGTCGCTCGAATACACGTTGAGCGATCCCCACAGCGCCGGGTTCAGCGTCACGCGGTCGCCGTCGGTGCCGCGGACCTGGAACGTCGCCCCGCCGAGATCGGAGAACGACAGCGTGACGTCGTGCTCGCCCGGCTCCATCTCGACCGTGGCCGGCGTGCGCCGCGCGAGATCCTTGCCGTCGAGCGTGATCCAGGCGCCCGCGGGGCGGCTGTTCACCATGACCTCGAAGCGCGCACCGCCGATTCCGATCGCGCGCAGCGCCTCGCGCACGCCGCGCGCGGCGCCGGCGCGGCGCTCGTCGTTCATGTGGCCGATCAGCCAGCCCCCCGCGAACAGCGCCACGACGACCACGGCCCATGCCCACGGCCGCTTCCAGAGCGGCGCCGGCGGGCGCAGCTCTTCGGCGCTCGGCCAGTGCGGGTGCATCGGCGTGCGCGTGACGACGCCCTCGGCGGGTGGTGCGGGCGCCGGCGCAGCGGCGGGCTCGCTCGCCTGCGACATGGCGGGTTCGCTCGCCTGCGGCGCGGCCGGATCCACGACGTGCGGCTCCAGCGGCGGCGCGGCATGCGCCGCTTCGGCCTCGAACGGGGCGGGCAGCACCGGTTCGCCGGACGCGCTCTCGGCGATCGGCGCGTCGCCGCGGCCGGGGGGCTCGGCTGCCTCGGCACCCGCCACCGGACCCGCGTTCGCGCCTGCCGCGACCACGGTCTCCATGCGCTCCGCCTCACCGACGAGCACCTCCGCATGGTCCGGTGCGGAGGCGGCCGGAGCGTGCACGGCGCGCTCGGTGATCTCGGGGGATTCCGGCGTCGGCGGCACCTGTTGGGGAACGCCGGGGACGTCATGCGCCTGCGGCTCGCGTTCCGCGCCGGGCAGGGCGTCCGCGCTCGGTTCCTCGCGGCGCCAGATCGCGAAACGCGCGAACATGCGCCGCAGACGGCTCGGCCGCGCTTCGCCCTCGTCCGCCCGGTCCCTGTCGATCGGCTCGGGCGCGTCGCCTTCACGCTCGTCGAGCGCGATTCCCGCGGTGTGCGACTCGATCGGCAGGACCTCCTGCTGCGCGGCGGGCGCGGGCATTTCGGCTTCGGGCGCCACCGCCTGCGGGGGCTCGTGCGACGGCGCACGTGCCGCGGCCGGCTCGAGCGGCGGCGCGCCACCCGGCGCGACGGGCGGCGGCGCTGCGGCGGGTGCCTGGACTTGATCCACCGGACGCGGCGGCGGCGCGGCGGCGGCTAGCGTGCCGGGCGGCTGTGCGGCGGGCGGCGGCGCGGCGGCGGGTGGTGCGACGGGCCGCGCCGTGCCGGCGCCGAGATCGAGCGGCTCGCCGTCACTCTCGAGGAACGACGGCTCGGCTTGCGGGGGCGGCGGCTCGTCCGGCGGGAACGGCGCGAACGTCTCGCGCTCGATCCCTTCCATCGGCGTCACCGGACCCTGCGGCGCGATCCGGGGCGCGGCCGGACTTTCGATGTCGGGGTCCGGCGCGACGGGCACCTCGAACGCGGGTGCGGCCGGACTCTCGATGTCGGGGTCCGGCGCGACGGGCACCTCGAACGCGGGCGCGGCCGGCGCCTCCGCGGCTGCGTCGGGCGCGAACGCCGCGGCCGCCGGGATCATCGTGCGCGGCTGCTCGAAGTCATCGTCGTCCGCGAGCCGTGGCGCGGCGGGCGGTGCTTCATGCGGCGCGGCTTGCGGCGCGCCCGGCGCCGCGGCCGCTTCCCAGCGTGCGTCGAGTTCGACGAGCGGCTGCGGCTCGCCGGCCGACCACGTCAGGTGGATCTCGACCGGACCCTCTCCGGGCAGCTCGAACGCGCGCGCCTCGCGGCCCTCGTCGTCCCGGACGATGACTTCGCCCGGATCGGCCGGGGCGCCGGCGACCGTCACCGACACTTCGGCGGCGCCGATCCAGCCGAAGCCGAGCATGCCGTTCACCCGCACCACCGCATACGAGGCCGGGTGCCGCTCGCCGTCGCGGTTCCAGAGCTGGGCGTGCGAGAACAGCAGTCCGGTCAGGCCGTGATGCAGCAGGGCGGGAATCGGCCGCACCCGCTCGTCTTCACGCGCGGTCTCGCGGGCCACACCGATGAGGTCGTGGAGCCATCCCTCGATCTCGGCCGCGCTGTAGCCGCTCGGAATGCCGAGCACCCCCAGCTCGATGGAGGCGTCGCCGGCGGAGGCGGTCAGGATTTCGCCGCGCGGGCGAACATCCACCATCCACTGGCCGGCGTTGAGGTCTGGCGCGTTCATCTTGAGGGGCTCCTTCCCCGGACGCACAAGGGCGTTTGGTGCTCATCCAGAGCTGATTCGGCACGCTAGACGAGGCCCCCGCAAGTGTCAACGTGCGAGAGGCTTGTGGCACAACCCTTGCCCTACACTAGGGCTTGCGGTCCACAACGGGCCGTAACCGAACCCACTTCGGACGCAAACGGATATCGCGGTCGGGCAAGTTCGTTGCATCTTGCATGCCGCGCCTGTAACTTTTCGCGATCCGCACTTCGGTCCCCCGAGGCCAAACCCCAAGATTTCGGAGACCGCTCTTTTGGCCCATCTCGCCCTGCTACTCACCGTTCTCGCCACCGCGAGCCCCGCGCCGGTCGCCTCGGTCGCGGTCAGCGCGGCCCCGGCGGCGCAGACGGCCGCCGATTCGACTTCGGCGTCCGCCCTCGACGGCATCCACGCCATCAAGGTCGCCTATCGCGCCGCTTGGGCACAGCGCCAGGTCGGCGATTTCGACGACGCCATCGACATTGCCGACGGTGCGGTCGAGGACGTGGACGCCCTGCTCGCGGGCGATCTCAGCCCGCACCAGCGCCTCGACCTCAACGACCTGCGCACGCGCCTCGCCGGGCTCGCCGACGCCGCCCGCAGCGACCGCGCGGCCGCCGTGGCCGCCGCCGCCGCCGGCAACGAGGCGGACGATTCCGTACTCAATGCGCCGGCCGCCTACGATCTCGAGGCGCAGATGAACCCCGAGGTCGAGCGCTGGATCACGTACTACACGACCACCGGGCGCAAGACGTTCGAGCGCTGGTGGAAACGCTCGGGCGCGTACATGGATCTGTTCCAGCGCACCCTGCAGAAGGAAGGCGTGCCGCCGGACCTGGCCCACCTCGTGTTCGTGGAGAGCGGCTTCAACCTGCATGCGCGTTCGCGCGCGGCGGCCGTCGGGCCGTGGCAGTTCCTGCGCTCGACCGGACGCCTGTTCGGGCTGACCATCAACAAGTGGATCGACGAGCGCCGCGATCCGGAGAAGTCGACCGTCGCCGCCGCCCGCTACCTCAAGCACCTCTATACGATCTTCGGCGACTGGCCGCTCGCGCTCGCCTCCTACAACGCGGGCGAGGGCCGGATGCTGCGCGAGATCAAGATGCAGGGCACCACCAATTACTGGGACCTGCACCTGCCGCGGCAGACCGAGGACTACGTTCCGCAGTTCATGGCGGTCCTCGCGATCGGGCGCGACCCCGCGAAGTACGGCTTCGACCAGGTCGAGCGCGACGACCCGCTCGACTTCGATGAGATCGCGCTCGAAGGCGGCGTGGACCTCAACGTGATCGCCAAACTCTGCGAGTGCCCGGCCCAGCGCCTGCGCGAGCTGAATCCGAGCGTCCTGCACAGCGGCGCCCGCGGCGGGCAGAACATCACCACGATTCGCGTGCCCGCCGGACTGGGCGACAAGATCACCGCCAAACTGGAGAGCGGCGACGCGCCGAAGCAGCGGGCGCAGCTCGCCCACACCGTGCGCAAGGGCGAGACGCTGTCGGGCATCGCATCGCGCTACCGGGTGAGCCCGAATCTGCTGGCGCTCGAGAACAAGATCGGCAGGAAGAACTACCTGCGCATCGGCCAGCAGCTGATGATTCCCACCGCCATGGCCCCGCCGAAGCTCGCGTCGCTCGATGCCGACGACCCGCGCGCGTCCACCGCCTACGTGCCCGAGCGCAACATCCGGGTGCCGGCCCAGCTCAACATCAGCGGCTCGGACGCCGAGGGCCGTTACATGGTGCGGGTGAAGCGCGGCGAGACCCTGAGCGACATCGCCGAAGCCCACGGCGTGACCGTGGAAGACCTCAAAACGTGGAACCTGCTCAACTCGAGCCGCGTGCGCCCGGGCATGCGACTCAAGGTGCGCACCGGACCCGCCGCGGCCATGCAGCTGGCGGCCAGCGACAGTGCCGAGATCGCGCAGCTCAAGCCGCCGGGCATGCGGCACTACACGGGCACGATCATCACGACGGTCCGCGTGCATCGCGGCGAGACGCTCGGCGGCATCGCGCAGCGCTACGGGGTGAGCGTGACGTCGCTCAAGCGTGCGAACCGGCTCCGCTCGAGCATGATCCGCGCGGGGCAGCGGCTGCGCATTCCGGGCTCGCGCCGCACGGCGTACGCCCCGCACAGCACCCGCTCCGGCGTTCATACGGTGCGGCGCGGCGAGACGCTCGGCGGCATCGCGCGACGGCACGGCACCACGGTCGGCGCGATCCAGCGCGCGAACGGCCTCAAGTCATCGGTGATCCGCGCGGGCCAGCGGCTCAGGATCCCGACCGGCTGACCTTCCCCGCCGCAGCGAAAAACGCCCCCGCGACCTCGACGGCGCGGGGGCGTTTCGGCGTGCGGCGCGCGCTACCAGCTCACGCCGAGCCCGACGATGTGGGTCGCGTCGAGATTCGTGTCGTCGGGGAAGTCCGGATCGTCGGAGGCGAAGAAGCGGTGCAGCGAGGCGGCGTAGTCGATGCCGACCTGCTTGTAGCGGATGCCCGCCCCGAACGCGAGATCCTTGCCGTTGACCCCGGCGCGCAGCGCCAGCATGTTCGCGTACCAGTACTCGAGCCCGGTGCGCACGTCCCAGGTCTGGCCGCCCAGGTGGATCTGGCTGTCGGCCTTGCGCCGCTCGAAGCCCCAGTCGAGGTCGATCGCACAGGTCAGCGCGTGCTTCGGCGCCGGGAAGAAGCTGAACGCCGCACCGGTCTGCAGGGTCGGCACGATCAGCTCGCGCGTGCCGTTGCTCCAGGCCAGGTACGTGGTGGTGAGGTCGCGCAGCGTCGCGCCGATCGTGATCGCATCGGTCGGCATGAACAGCGCCCCGGCGTCGAGTCCCGCGCCGAACGAGGTGACGTGCTTGCCCGGAATCGTGTCGGGCAGGCTCTGGCGCACGAACTTCAGGTTGCCGCCGAAGGTCCAGTGCGTGCCGTGCTGGCGCGCGTACGACACCATGCCGGCCATGTCGGAGGAACTCGCGAGGAAGAGATCATCGGAGGTCAGCAGCAGCCGCTCGCCCGGATCCCAGATGCCGTTGCCCTGGCCGTTGCCCGGGGTCGTCGGATCGTTGTCGGTGCCGTAGTCGAGCCAGTCGCCGGGCTTGAGGCCTCCCGGTCGCGGCGTGATCGGAATGTCGTCCACGCCGAGCCGCACGAACGATACGCCCAGCGCCTGCCCGTGGCCGGACGCCCCGCCGAGCGGGAAGACGACCGTGCCGTAGTCGTGGTTGGCGAGGCTGCCGAACTTCTCGGAGTGCTGGAAGATCACCTCGCGATACGGCAGGTAGACCATCCCCGCGGGATTCCAGTAGGGCGCCGTCGCATCGTCGGCAACCGCCGTGAACGCGCCGCCCATGCCGATGGCGCGCGGACCGACGGGGATCTTCAGGAATTCACCGGCGTATTTGGTGGCGTGGGCCGGGGCGGCGAGGAGGACGGCGGCAAGTGACGTGATGAGGAAGGTCTTCGATCGAAACATGCATGCCTCGTGGTCCTGCGACGACACCCGGTCAACCCGCGGAGCCTGGGAAGGCGTCCGTTCAGATGCCTACCGGGGACTCCACGGCATGCCACTCCGGCATGCTGGCTTCGCCCAGCGGGCGTGCGATGCGCCACTCGCCGCTCGCGCGAACCAGTTCGTTGCCGGTCTGGAAACTCTCTTCACGCGAGGCGCCGGGCACGCGGTAGTGCACTTCGTAGCTCACCATCACGCGTCCTCCGGTCACCGGCAGGCTGCGGAACTCCGCGAGCCTCACCTGCGCGTCGGTGGGCAGGAACCATAGCATGCCTTCGAAAGGCATGTCGTGCCGTCCCACGGTGAAGCAGTCGTACACGGTGGCGAGATCGTTGTCGCGAAGCGCCGTCCAGTAGGTTGCGAGCGTCGCGCTCGGAGAGATGAAGCGGGGATCCACGCGGCAGTTCTCGCCCTGCCCGAGCAGTCCGAACGCGACGGCCGCGCACGCCACCCAGCCCCAGAAGCGCGGCATGGCATAGCGTGCGCGGGTCAGTGGCTCTCGAACCCCGTCCCCCGCAGGGCTCACCGCTGATACCCCCGGTGGGGCCGGTTCCGTTCCCGAAAAGTGACGGGGACCCTGTGGTGAGAATCGGTCGAGGTTCACGGACGCATCTCCGTCGAAGGCGAGAACGGCGTCCATGCCGGATGCAGAGCCCACCCGGGCTCAGCAGATATGGAGGGCACGTTTCGTTCCGCCCCTGCGCCGCGGCCGCCACCCTCCGCCGGAACTCACCTGTAAGTTTAAGGTGGTTCCGCAACCCCTTTCAAAGAATATTGTTGCGGCGGCGCGTGTGGCCCGGGCGGTGGTCCGCCGCGCGGGCCACCCGGGGCGCCGGTCGGGACCGGCCGCGCCGCCGCTGCGCCCGCTCCCCCAGCGCTACCGCGCTTTCACCCGCGGCGGCCGCCCTTCCGGCGCGTGGGGCGGCCGCCCGGCGACCGGCTCGAACGACCCGACCGGCCTCCCGGCGATCGCCCCGCGGAGGCCGCACCCGATCGGCGCGGGCCGCGCTCGGTGGCGCCAGGGCGTGCGGCGGGACCGCGGCGCGAACGATCGCCACGACCCGGGCGCGGCGCGGGCGCACGACCCGGGCGCGGCGCGGACGCTCGGCCCGGGCGCGGCGCGGGCGCACGACCCGGGCGCGGCGCGGACCACGACCCGGGCGCGGCGCGGACGCACGACCCGGGCGCGGCGCGGCGCACGACCCGGGCGCGGCGCGGACGCACGACCCGGGCGCGGCGCGGCGCACGACCCGCGCACGACCCGGGCGCGGCGCGGACGCACGACCGGGCGCGGCGCGGACGCACGACCCGGGCGCGGCGCGCGCTCCGGGCGCTCCTCCCGGGTGCGACGTGAGGCAGGCAGACGCGCGCCGCGCTCGCCCGCGCGTGAAGCCGGCCCGCCCGCATCGCCCGAGCGGGCGCTTCGCCCGCGCGTCCGCGTGCCGCTCTTTTCCCACGGCGTGCGCCCACGGCGCATGTCGTCGGCCAGCTGGCGCGGGCTCCTGCCGCCGCGTCCGGCCGGACCGCGCGCCGGCGGCGCGCCTTCGGTGCGCTCGGCTGCCCTGCGGCTCCGTCCCGTGCGCGGCGGGCGCTCGGCCGGGTTGCGGCCCCGCGGCGTGCGCTCCGGGCGCTCCTCCCGGCTGCGTCCTCGCGGCGTGCGCCCGGCTCGTTCCGGACGGCCGCCCGGCCGCGGTGCGCGCTCGCCCTCTGCACTTTCCGCGCGCGGGGCGCGCGCCTCCGGTCCACTCTCACCGGGCAGCGCCGGAAAGCCGATCTCGTCGGAGGTACTGTGGCGCGGCGCCTCCCCGCGTCTCAGACCGCGCGGCCTGCGGAGCGACGCCGGGCGTGCCTTGGGGCGCGCGCTCGCGGACCTGAGCCGTGCGACCTCCTCTTCCGACAGCTCGCGCCACATGCCGCGCTCGAGATCGCCGAGCCGGAGCGGCCCGTACCCCCAGCGGTGCAGGGCGACCACGTCGAGGCCCACGGCCTCGCACATGCGCCGCACCTGGCGGTAGCGCCCTTCCGAGATCGCGATCTCGATCACCGGCCCGCGCGCGACCGGGTCGCGCTCGCGTACGCGCGCCGGCGCGCTGCGCACGCCGGGTTCGAACATCACGCCGCGCTGCAGGCGCTGGAGCTGGCGTTCGTTCGGGGGATCGGCGACGACGGCGCGGTAGAACTTCTCGACACCGTAGCGCGGATGCATGAGGTGATGCGCGAGGTCACCGTCGTTGGTGAGCAGCAGGAGGCCGCTGGTGTCGGCATCGAGCCGGCCCACCGGAAATACGCGCGGCCCGGGCGGCAGCAGCTCGCGCAGCGAACGGCGGCCCTGCGGGTCGCTCAGCGTCGAAATCATGCCGACCGGCTTGTTGAGCACGAAGTAGCGATGCACCGAGGCGCCGGCGATGCGCTTGCCGTTCACGCGCACGTCGTCGTGGTCGGGATCGACGTGGGCGCCGGGAGCGACGATCACCTCGCCGTTCACCCGCACCGCGCCGCTCGCGATCAACGCGTCGCACTTGCGGCGCGCCGCCACACCGCGGGTCGCTAGGAGCTTGTTGAGGCGGATCCTCAAGTGGCGTCGACTTCGCTCACCGCGGAGGCCCCCCGAGCGGCATCCTCTTCCGCCGCGTCCTCGCCTTCTCCCGCCACGTCCCCGCCGTCGATCTCGTGGGCCGGGCGGTCATCACCAGCCGCCAGCACGTCCGAGCCCACCTGCGACACGACCTCGGCCTCCATCATGTCGAGCTGCTCCGGCTCACGCGCCGCCACCAGGGCACGCAGCTCTTCGGGGCGTGGCAGCTCGGCCAGCTCGCGCAGACCGAAATACTCGAGGAACTCCTGCGTGGTGCCGTAGAGCAGCGGGCGCCCGACGACCTTGGAACGGCCGCGGATCGTCACCAGGTTGCGTTCGAGCAGCGTGGCGAGCACGCCGCTGGAGTCCACGCCGCGGATCGCCTCGATCTCGGACTTGGTCACCGGCTGCTTGTACGCGACGATCGCCATCGTTTCGAGCGCCGCGCGCGAGAGCCGCATGCGCCGCTTGCCGCGCAGCATGCGGCCGACCCAGTCGGCCTGCTCGGGCGCGGTGACGATCTGCCAGCCGCCCGCGATCTCGCGCAGCTCGACGCCCGCACCGCGGGCCGTACAGGACTCGCCGAGCGCGTGCAGGGCCTCGCTCACGGCCGCGGGATCCGCGTCGAGCGCCTCGGTCAGAAGGCTCAGGCTGAGCGGCTGGTCCGAGGAGAACAGCAGCGCTTCAATCGCTGCCAGCAGGTTCTGCGGGGGCAATGTCATCACTCCCTTCGGGCACGTGGTGGAGAATCTGGATTTCGCCGAAGCGGTCCGGCTGCGACACCGTCACCTGGCCGAGCTTGATGAGCTCGAGCAGCGCCATGAAGACGACCACCATCTCCATGCGCACCCGGCAGCGCGCCAGGAGGCCGATGAACGACACGCTGCCGCGCTCCGCGGCCTGCTGCGCGATCTCCGCCATCTTGTCCTCGACGTCGAAGACCTCCGCCTGCACCTCGTAGACGTTCTGCTCGGGCAGCCGCGCCATGACGCGGTTGAGCGCGTCGAGCAGGTCGAACAGCGTCGCCGGGGCGAGCGGCAGCGGCCCGGCTTCGTCCTCGCCCGGGACCATGCCGCGCTCGAACAGCAGCCGACGCTCCTCTTCCCTCAGTTTGAGCGTGCCGGCCGCCTCCTTGAACTGGCGGTACTCGACGAGCCGCTGCACGAGCTCCTCGCGCGGATCGCCTTCGTCCTCTTCTTCGCCGACTGCAGGCGCCGGCAGCAGCATCTTCGACTTGATGCGCATCAGGGTCGCCGCCATCACCAGGAATTCGCCGGCCACGTCGAGATCGAGCGCGCGCATCAGTTCGATGTACGCCAGGTACTGCTGGGTGATGTGCGCGATCGGGATGTCGTAGATGTCGATCTCGTCGCGCTTGATCAGGTGCAGCAGCAGATCGAGCGGCCCCTCGAAACGCTCGAGCTTGACCGTCACCGAGGGGCGGTCCGGCCGGATCCCCGAGCCGAGCAGCGACCCGGGCGCGGCGGTCTCCCCCGCGGGTGCGGCGGTTCCGGGGGCGGCGTCGGCGGCTTCCACCGCGGCGGCCGGCGCCTCGAGCGGGGCGGCGCCGTTTTCGCGTTCGTCGTGCGTCATCGGACGAGCGCGGCGGGCGACTTCAGGTTCATCACGGTGCGCACCATGTCCATGGTCTCCTCGGCGACCGCGCGGGCGCGGCGGTTGCCTTCGCGCAGGATATCGCGAACCCGGTCCGGATCGGCGGCATATTCCTCGCGCCGGGCACGGATGGGCGCCAGCGCCTCGCTGAGCACCTCGGCCAGGTGCTTCTTGTCCGGCACGCAGGCGAGCGTCCCGGCCCGGCAGCGCGCGGCGATGTCCTCGGCCTCGCCCGGGTTGAACTTGCGGTGGTACTCCCAGATCACGCAGCCCCCGTGCCCGTCGGATGGATCGGCTTCGGGCCGGCCCGGGTCCGTGGCGCGGATCTTCTTCGGATCGGTGTAGGCCTGGCGCACCTTCTGCGCGATGGCCTCCGGCGTGTCGGCGAGCAGGATCGTATTGCCGACCGACTTGCTCATGCGGTTGCCGTCGAGGCCGCGCAGCCGCGCGAACTGGGTGAGCTGCGCCTCGGGCTCGGGGAACACCGGCTCGCGATCCCTGCAGTAGACGAAGTTGAACCGCCGGGCGATCTCGCGGGTGAGCTCGACGTGCGGCACCTGGTCCTCCCCGACCGGCACGTGGGTGGCGCGATAGAGCAGAATGTCCGCGGCCTGCAGCACCGAATAGCCCAGATGGCCGTAGGAGATCGTCTGCTCGTCGAGGTGCAGGTCGCGGATCTGCTCCTTGAGCGTGGGAATGCGCTCGAGTCGCGCCTTGCTCACCAGCATGGAGAACAGCAGGTGCAGCTCGGCGTGCTCCTTCACGTCGGACTGCACGAAGATCACGCTCTTCTCCGGGTCCACTCCGGCCGCGAGCCAGTCCACGACCATTTCGAAGGTGTCGCTCTGGATGTGCGACGTGTCCTCGTAGCCGGTCGTGAGCATGTGCCAGTCGGCCACCATGTGGAAGTTTTCCCAGCCCTCGTTCTGCAGGCGCACCCAGTTCTCGAGCGCGCCCACGAAGTTGCCGAGGTGCAGACGTCCGGTCGGCCGCATGCCGGACAGGATGCGGCGCTTCATCGCAGCTCCCCGCGCTGCACGCCAGGGCGGCCGGCGCGGGTCGTGAGTCGGGCGGATGGCGGGGCGAAGCGGAGGTGCACGCGGAGGCTCCAAGAGATTGTCAGAGGACGAGTTCGGCGCAGACTATCGGGATCGTCTGCAAGGGTCAAGAGTTGCGCACTTCGCGTAGAACTCGAACCCGGGCGCTGCCACGCCCGGGGTTTCCGCCGGTTGCCGCCCGCGCGGGCCCTGCACTATGGTGCGCGCGTGAACGACGCCGCCGGCCCCGAGTCCCTGCTCGAGCAGCCGATTCCCGATCTCGCCATGCCGAGCACGCAGGGCGGCACGTTCCGCCTGCGCCAGCGCGTCGGCGTCGGTCCGCTCGTCCTGTTCTTCTACATCCACAACGGCACCCCCGGCTGAGTGCGCGAGCTGCGCGAGTTTCGCGCGGCCCACGAGGCGTTCGTCCGGCAGGGACTCGCCGTCGCCGGCGTGACGCGCGACACCCCCGAGTCGAACCTCGAGTGGGCCACGCGGCTCGAGCTGCCCTACCCCCTGCTGTCCGACGTCGATCGTACCGCGGGCGACGCGTTCCGCCTGGTGCGGCGCATCGGCATCGGCGCCTGGAGCATCGAGATGTTCCGCCGCTCGACGGTGCTCATCGATACGCACGGCCGGATCGCCGCCGTGTGGGGCAACGTCAAGATCCGCGGCCACGCCGCGCAGGTGCTGGCCGCCGCGGCCGCGCTCGAGCGGTCCGGCTGAACGTGCGAGCGCGGCGCGCCCCGCGCCCCTAGGTGGCGTGCGCCTTGACCACCATCAGCGTGAGATCGTCCGTCTGGCCGCGTTCGCCCGCGAAGGTGCGCACGTCCTCGACGATCCCGTCGACGATGTCCTGCGCGCTCCGTGTCGCGAGCCGTCGCATGGTCGCCTCGATCCGCTCGCGGCCGAACTGATCGGAAGGGTCGGCCTCCGATTCGGCCTCGGAGACGCCGTCGGTGTAGAGCAGCAGGACGTCGCCCGGGCGGATCGCGATCGGGCGTTCCTCGTAGAACGCGTCCGGCAGCACGCCGAGCGCGACGCCGCCCTCCATGAGGTACTCCACCGAGCCGTCCTTGCGCAGCAGGATCGGCGGATTGTGCCCCGCGTTCGAGAAGATCAGCACGCGGTTGCGGTAGTCGAGCACGCCGTAGAACGCGGTGACGAATTTGTGGCGTTCCGTGCTCTCGTTGAGCAGCGAATTCACCTTGCGCATCACCGCGCGGATCGCGAACTCGTTGCGGATCTCGGCGAGCAGGCTCATGCGGAAGCCGGCCATGATGAGCGCGGCCGGAATGCCCTTGCCGGACACGTCGGCGATCGCGAGCCCCACGCGGTTCTGCGACACGTGGATGAAATCGTAGTAGTCGCCGCCCACCTCCGCGTGCGGCAGCGCCGTGCCCGCCAGCTCGAACCCCGGGATCTCGGGCGACTTCTTCGGCAGGAACGACAGCTGGATCTCGCGGGCGATCGCCAGCTCCTTCTCGAGCCGGCGCCGTTCCATGCGCTCGCGCGCCAGCTGCGCGCGCTGCACGGCCACCGCCGCCTGCGCCGCGAAACCCGACACGATCGCGAGATGCCCCTCGTGATAGGCATCCTCGAGATCGCTCTCGATGTTGAACACCCCGATCGTGCGGCCTTCGAGCGACAGCGGCGCGGCCAGCTCGCTGCGCGTGGACGGGCGCGCAACCACGTAGCGGTCGTCGGCCCTTACGTCGGGGACGATCAGCGGCTCGCCCGTCTTCGCCACCCAGCCGACGATGCCCTGGCCCATCTGCAGGCGCAGCGCGTCTTCGGTCATGTCCGGGTGGCCGATCTCGCTCACCAGCTCGAGACGGGTCGTCTTCGGGTTCGCGAGGTAGATGGACGCGGCGTCGTAGTGCACGACGTGCCGCAGTGCCTTGAGGATCGCCTCGATGACGTCGTCCAGGTCGAGCGGCGCGGCCAGCGTCTTCGACACCTCGAGCAGCACGTCCTTTTCGAGCGCGCGCCGCTCGGTGGCCTGGTGCAGCATCGCATTGTCCAGCGCGAGGGCGATCTGTTCGGAAGCGGCCTCGAGCCGGTCGACGTCCTCCTCGGCGAATGCGCCGCCGTCCAGCTTGTCGAGGCACTCGATCGCGGCGAACGCTTCGCCGCGCCGGTAGAGCGGCAGCACGATGGCGCTGTCGAACGGCTCCGGGCGTCCCGTGAACGGCGGCTGCGGATCGCCGGGGCCCAGGTGCAGGGCTTCCCGGTGGGCGATCGCCCAGCCGGCCGGGCCGTCGTGGCCGGCGCGACGGATCTCGACCGGCGCGCGGCCGTCGTCGTCCGGAAAGTCGAAGGCCACGAGGCGGCGGCCGGCGCGGCGCACGACCCAGATGCGGGCGATCCGGCATCCGGCGAGACGGCGGCACTGGCGGCTGGCCGCCCGCAGCAGCTCGCCGAAGGCCTCGCTCGCGCGAGCCTCGGCTTCGCCGGCCCGCTGCAGCATCTCTTCGGGAAGGGGGTCGTCGCCGGAAATCGCAGCGGCCGAACGCACTGCGCCCGGATCCGGGGCGGCCGCGGCGGCCGGGGTCACCGGCGGGTCTTCCCGGCCCTCGTCGGGGCGGGCGGAACGGGTCTCACTCATGCGCGCCCAACCTAGCACATTCGGGCTGAACCGGAGTGGCCGGCCGGCCGATAACCCTCCGGACGGAAGCCACTTACCCCCGAGGCAAGGACCGCCCCAGATGAAGGCCCATCACAAGCGTCTCGGCGACATGCTGATCGAGGCGGGGCAGATCTCGCCCGAGCAGCTCGAACAGGCGATCACCGAACAGCGTCGCAGCGGCAGGTTGCTGGGCGCGACGCTCGTTCACCTGGGAATGATCAGCGAGCAGGCGCTGCTCGAGCAGCTGCAGCTCCAGCTCGGTCTGCCGCTCGTGGATCTCTCCAAGATCGCGATCGACGAGCTGGCCGTGCAGCGCGTGCACGAAGAGGTCTCCCGCAAGTACAACGCGCTGCCGATCGAGATCGAGGGCCGCTCGACGCTGATCGTGGCGATGTCCGATCCGCTCAACGTGTCGGCGCTCGAGGACCTGCGCTTCCACAGCGGCATGTTCATCAAGCCGGTGCTCGCCCCGGCGGCCGAGATCCTCGAAGCGATCGGGCGCTTCTACCACATGGACCACTCCGTCAACGAGGTGATCCAGACGATCATCAGCCGCGACGAGGACGAGGTCGCGATCACCGCCGTCGTCGAGACGGAGCAGGCGCAGGCGATCGACGAACTGATCAAAGAGGCCGAAGGCCGCCCGATCGTCCGCCTCACCAACTGGCTCCTGCACACCGCGATTCAGGAACGCGCCAGCGACGTGCACATCGAGCCGCAGGACCGCGACCTGGTCGTGCGCTTCCGCGTCGACGGCCTGCTGCACGAATTCCAGCGCCTGCCGAAGTGGACCACGAGCGCGGTCGTGTCGCGCATCAAGGTGCTGTCCAACCTCGACATCGCCGAGAAGCGCCAGCCGCAGGACGGTCGCATGATGCTCGGGGTCGAGGGCCGCCGCGTGGACATGCGCGTCTCGACCCTGCCGGTGAGCCACGGCGAAAAGGTCGTCATCCGCATCGTGGACCAGAACCGCACGCAGGTCGGGCTGCATGACCTCGGCATGTTCGAGGACGACCTCGAGCGGATCAAGGGCTTCCTCGATCGCCCGCAGGGCATCGTGCTCGTGACCGGCCCGACGGGCTCCGGCAAGACCACGCTGCTCTACTCGGGCCTGCGTCACATCCAGCACGTGACGCGCAACATCGTCACGGTCGAGGACCCGGTCGAATTCCAGCTCACCGGGATCAACCAGGTGCAGGTCGACGAAAAGGCGAAGAAGACGTTCGCGAATTCGCTGCGCGCGATCCTGCGTCAGGACCCGGACGTGGTCATGATCGGGGAGATCCGCGACGGCGAGACCTCGCAGATCGCCTTCCGCGCCTCGGTCACCGGCCACCTGGTGCTGAGCACCGTGCACACCAACGACGCCGCCGGCGCCGTCACCCGTCTCGTGGATCTCGGCCTCGAGCCGTTCATGGTCGCCTCCTCGCTGGTCGGTGTGGTGAGCATGCGACTGGTCCGCACGATCTGCCCCCGCTGCAAGGAATCCTACGAGGCCGGCGCGGCCCATGTCGGCCGCATCATCGGCGCCCACCGTGCCGCCGAGTCGCTCACCCTGTACCGTGGGCGCGGCTGCCCGCACTGCCATGACACCGGCTACCGCGGCCGCACGGGCATCTTCGAGGTGCTCGCGGTCGACGACACGATCCGCGGACTCGTTACCCAGGGCGCTCCCGATTCGGCGATCCGCACCACCGCGATCGAGGCCGGCATGCGCTCGATCGGCGAGGACGGCCTGAAGAAGGTGCTGGACGGCGTGACCACGCTCGAAGAGGTCACCCGCACCGTGTACCTGAGCGAGACCGCGGGACGCGTGTGCGGGCACTGCCAGACCGTGCTCAACGAGGAGTTCGACTACTGCCCGACCTGCGGCGCATTCGTGGGCGAGCATTGCGAGCACTGCCGCCGACGCATGAGCCCGGCCTGGAGGTTCTGCCCGCACTGCGGCGCCGGGAGCGCCGCGGGCGAACGCCCGGACGCGGACGAGGCGCCGCCGCAGCTGCGCCGCGAGCGGCGCCGCGGCCCGCGCCGCACCGTGGACGGCGACGCGCCGCGCCGCAAGGCGTCGTGATGTTCCGGCTCGGTCGCACCCTGCGCGTCAGCGGCGGTCTGCTGATCCTGCTGTCGATCGTCGCGGGCGCGGGCATGATCCAGTTCTTCGTCGTCAACCAGCGCGCGTTCCTCAACTTCTACTACCTGCCGGTCGTGTTCGGCGCCTATCTGCTCGGACAGAAGAAGGGCGTGCTGTCGGCGATGCTCGCGTGCGCGATCGTCTTCGCGATCGCACTCATGAACGAGACGCAGTTCGGCGGCGGCGAACAGACCTGGATGCGCTGGCTGGACCTCGGCACCTGGGGCTGCTTCCTGATCCTCACCGCCTACGTCGTCGGCTCGCTCTACGACCAGAAGGAGCGCCAGTTCCGGGAGCTGCGTCAGGCGTACCACGGCATCATCGAAATCATGGGCAAGTTCATCGACTCGGTGGATCGCCACACCGAAAACCATTCGCGCCGGGTCGCCGACTACTGCGTCGAGATCGCACGCGAGCTCGGGCTGTCGGAAACGGACGTCGAGGACATCCGCGTCGGGGCGTTCCTGCACGACATCGGCAAGGTGGAGATCAGCACCCAGGTGTTGCGCAAGGCGGCCGGTCTCACCGAGGAGGAGATGCACGAAATGCGCCGCCACGTGGACACCGGCGAGGCGATGGTGCGCTCGCTCGGCGGGATCCTCCAGCACGTGATCCCGATGGTGGCGTATCACCATGAGCGCTGGGACGGCACGGGCTACAAGTGCATGCGCGGCGGGGACATTCCGATCGGGGCGCGCATCATCGCCGTCGCCGACACCTACGACGCCATCGTCACCGACCGGCCGTACCGCAAGGGCCGTACCCACGAGCAGGCGCTGCGCGTGATCGAAGAGGAGCGCGGCAGGCAGTTCGACCCGCGCGTGGTGGACTGCTTCATGCGCCTGTACGCGGTCCCGGTCCCGGTCGCGGCCCAGGACACCGAGCTCGACGCGGCCGCATAGCGCTCATGGCGCGGGGCCCCATGCGCCGTTCGCGGCCGGCGCGCGCCCGGGCTAGACTCGGCGGCGTGAATCCCGTTCTGCCACTCGAGGTCGCGGCCCCCGCGCGAGCCGCATCGACCCGCGAGGTCCGCGCCGGGCGCCCGCGCCGGATCTTCCGCGCCGCACCCCCGGGCCCGGCCTGATGTCACGCCGCGCGCTGCTGGTCTTCGTCGTGCTCGGCGCAATCGCGGTCGTCGTCTGGCGCTCGCAGCTCTTCACCGTGAGCGCCCCCGGCGAAGCGCCGCGGCCGCTCGCATTGATCGCCCCCGCCGCGCGGCATGCGTTCGACGCGGACGTCGTGCTGCCCGTCGTCCCGGTCGGCATGCAGCGCCTGCACCCGCAGGTCGGCGTCACGGTGATTCATTACTGGGCGCCGTGGGAGAAGGGCAGCCTCGAGCAGGCGCAGGCGCTCGACTCGCTGCGCCACGCCGATGGCCTCGAGGGACTGCAGACCTGGCTCGTCACGTTCGACCCGTTCCCTTCGGTCGCGCGCTACGTCGGCCGCCACCGGCTCTCGGTGCCGGTCCTGATGGACGGCCAGCGCGAGCTGCGCCGCGCCCTCCCCTGCCCGAGTATTCCGTACACCTACGTGATCGACGAAGCGGGCCGCATCGCGGTCGCCCAGGCGGGACGCGTGGACTGGGAGGCCGCGGCGAGCCGCGCCGCGCTCCGGCGCCTGCTGGATGGCGAGCGTCAGGACGCCGAGGCGCGGCATGCGTCGGCGGGAGCGGATCTGGTCGCCGGGGCCACCGCCGGCACCTGAGCGCGCCGGCGCTACTCCCCCTTCCACGCCGGCAAGCGCCCCGGCGTCCACGGCGCGCCGGCGGCCTCGGCGTCGCGTTCGAGCGCCGCCAGATCGGTCTCGATCAGGCGGCGCAGGTCCGCCAGCGTCGCCTCGAAGTCGCTCGATGCGATCGCGTATGAGCGTTGATCCGTCGCCGGCACGTCGGTGGTCATGTTCCAGGTGTCGCTGACGATCCGCGCCACGCGTTCGCGGATCGATGGCGGCGTGGGCGCTTCGCGCGAGCGCTTCACCGGATCGCCGCTGAGCGCCGCCATGGCGTCCTCGAGCCTGCCTTCGATCTCGCGCGCCCGCGCCGCCATGTCCGCGGGTGCGGCGGGCGTGTCGTCGAGCGCCTTCTCGAGCAGCTCCACGCGGTGCAGCGCGTTCTTCGTGGCCTCGATCGTGCCCAGCACCGCACGCTCGAGGCGCGCCGACTCGCGGGCGAAGGCGATCGCCTTCGCCCGGTCCTTCGCGGGCAGCGACTGCCGCTCGAGCATCCGGACCTCGAACGTCTGCGGTGCGCCGAGCGGCGTCTCCACACCGTCCACCCGTTTCGCGAGGCTCACCCGATAGGCGCCGGGCCCCGTGAACGGTCCCTGCGGCGCGCGCCGCCACGGCGGCAGGTCCCCGTCGGATCCGAGCGTCGTCGGGTTCGGCGCCGGCCAGCGCAGATCCCACGCCACGCGGTGGAAGCCTGCGCCGACCGGTCCGGTGAGTCGCCTGACGACACGGCCGTCAGCGTCGGCCACGGTGAGCACGATCGCCGGCTTCCCCTCGCGATCCTCGGCGCGCAGGCTGTCCCACGACGGGTACGACACGTCGCCCCACTGCTCCTCGATTCTCTCCTCGCGCGCCTGCCGCTGCTCTTTGAGCGTCTTGATGCCGTCGCGCAGGTAGTAGGTGAACACCGCGCCGAACGGCGGGTTGTCGGCCGTGAAGTAGGTCCCGCCGCGCGACGCCTTGCCGTCTCCGCCGATCGGCGAATCCGGCACGTACAGGTGCGCCGTGCGCACCGGGAACAGCGTGGCGCCGCCTTCGAGCACCGCGCGCGAGACGTCGCGCAGCGGCGTCACGTCGTCGAGCACGTAGAAGCCGCGCCCGAACGTCGCGAGCACCAGGTCGTTCTCGCGTCGCTGGATCTTCATGTCGCGGACCTGCTCGGTCGGCAGCCCGCCCTTGAGCTGCGTCCAGCGCCCGCCGCCGTCCACCGTGAAGAACACGCCGAACTCGGTGCCGGCGAACAGCAGATCGGGCTTCTCCGAGTCCTCGGCCAGGCTGTAGACCGTGCCGCGCCCGGGCAGATTGCCGGCGATGGCGCTCCAGCTCCGCCCGCGGTCACTGCTCTTCAGCAGGTACGGCTTGAAGTCGCCGCCGTTCTTGTGGTTGTCGAACGCGGCATAGACGACATTCGCGTCGTGGCGCGAAGCGAGCAGGCGCGACACGTAGCTCAGCTCCGGCACGCCCGGGAAGCGCTCGTCCCTGCGCCAGTGTGCGCCGCCGTCTTCGCTGACCTGCACGAGGCCGTCATCGGTGCCCGCGTAGAGCAGGCCTTCGACGAGCGGTGATTCGGACAGCGCGACCAGATTGCCGTAGACGGACGTCGAGGCGTTCTTCGCGACCGCGTCCACGCTCCATACGCGGCCGGCGACCTCGAGCGCGTTGCGGTCGAGGCCGCGCGTGAGGTCGGGGCTCACCGGGCGCCAGGTGTCGCCGCGATCGTCGCTCCGATAGAGCCGTTGCGAGCCGAAGTAGAGCCGCGTGTGCGAGTGCGGGCTGATCATGAGCGGCGAGTCCCAGTTCCAGTGCGCGGGCGGCTCGCCCGGCTCGATCTGCGGCTGGATGCCGACGCGCTCGCCGCTCTTGCGGTCGAAGCGCACCAGATGGCCGTGCTGGGCTTCCGAGTAGACGATGTTCGGATCTTCCGGGTCCACCGCGCAGTGGAAGCCGTCGCCGCCGACCGTGATGAACCAGTCGTCGTTGCGGATGCCGTTGCGATTCGTGGTCCGTGACGGTCCGCCCTGGGTGTTGTTGTCCTGTGTGCCGCCGTAGACGAAGTAGAACGGCTGCGAGTCGTCCAGCGCCACGTCGTAGAACTGCGTGATCGGCAGGTTCTCGAAGAAGCGCCAGGTCGCCGCGCGGTCGAAGCTCTCGTAGAGCCCGCCGTCGCAGCCCGCAATCAGGTGGTCGGTGTCGTCCGGGTCGATCCACAGCGCGTGGTTGTCGACGTGCTTGTCCTTCTCCCCTGCGCGATGCCAGGTCCTGCCGCCGTCGTCGGTGACCTGCATGAACGTGTCCATCGAGTAGACGCGGTCCTGGACCTCCGGGTCCGGGATCAGCTCCTGGTAGTACTGCGGGCTGCTCGAGACGTAGCCGTTCATCTTCTTCCAGTTGCCACCCGCGTCGGTCGAGCGGTAGACGCCGCCCTTCTTGTCGCGCGCTTCGATGATCGCGTAGACGACGTCGGGGTTCGCGGGCGAGATCGCCAGTCCGATACGCCCCATCTCCACTTTCGGCAGGCCGTTCGTGAGCTTCACCCAGGTCTTGCCGCCGTCGGTACTCTTGCGGATCGACGAGCCGGGGCCGCCGTCGATCAGCGTCCACACGCGGCGGTGGCGCTCGTAGGTGCTCGCGTACATGACGTCCGGATTGCGCGGATCGAGGTGGATTTCGCTCACGCCGGTGCGCGCGTCCACGTCGAGGATCTTCTTCCACGTCGCGCCGCCGTCGGCAGTCTTGTAGAGGCCGCGATCGCCGCCCTCGCGCCACAAGGGCCCCTGCGCGGCGACGTAGACGACGTCGGAGTGGCGCGGGTCCACGACGATCATGCCGATGTGCTCGGAGTCCTTGAGCCCGACGTTCTTCCAGTGCCGGCCGCCATCCACGGACTTGTAGACCCCGTCGCCGTAGCTCACGCTGCGCTGGCTGTTGTTCTCGCCCGTGCCGACCCAGACGACGAGCGGATTCCTCGGGTCCACGGTCACGCAGCCGATCGAGTACGAGCCCTCGTGGTCGAAGATCGGATCCCAGGTCACGCCGGCGTTGGTCGTTTTCCACAGGTTGCCGCTCGCCGCCGCGACGTACCAGGTGCGGCGGTCGTGCGGGTCGATCGCGATGTCGATCACGCGTCCTGAGGTGAACGCGGGGCCGATCGAGCGGAACGCGAGGCCGTTGAAGGTCGAGGCCTTGAAGAGGGAGTCGGGGTCGCTCTTCGCGGCCTTGCGCGCCGGGGCGGCAACGGACGGCGCGGCCAGCGCGAGCGCACAGAGCGCCGCGAGCGTAGCGGGGAGCGAGCGCATCATTCTGGGCTTGTCCTGTTCAGAGTTTTGAGGAACGGGACGGATCCGCTCCGCCCCGCGTGGCCGGGGAGCCGAAGGCGCATGATGCGACGAACCGGAACGCGATGCCAGTCGCGGGGTGCAGGCGGCTCAGGTATCGGGCGGTGGTCCTCGAGCCCGTGACGCTGTCGCGCCGTCGCCCGTGTCCTCGGACTGGTCTTTCAGGTGTGTCCCCGGGCTGAACAGTGCCGGTCACCTGTGACCCATGCAACCACTTCGTTCCGTCACCGGTGTCCCCGGTCTGAACCGTCCTTGCCCAGGGCATCGTGCGGTCCTCCTCGAACCGATGATGCCGCCAGGCTGTCACCCATGTCCCCGGTCTGATCTGTTACCAGTGTGCCCGGTCTGAACCGTCCTTGCCCAGGGCATCGTGCGGTCCTCCTCGAACCGATGATGCCGCCAGGCTGTCACCCATGTCCCCGGTCTGATCTGTTACCAGTGTCCCCGGTCTGAACCTCATTTTTCTCTTGACGGCCCTCGGGCGCGCATCTTCTGCACCCCCGCGGACATGCACGAATCGCGCACGAAGGCGCCTGACGCGCGCGCTGTGCGGCTCCGCGCGTCGGGGCCGCAATTCGTTCGGTCCATTGCTCCGATTTGCGCGCAGCGCCGATCTCCGTGCGTCGAAAATCAGGTGTGATATGAAATGAAGTGCGCCCCCGCGCGACCCGCCCCCGCGGAAGAACGCAGATGAATCCGTTTCTGTTTTCGCACCTCACCGATGGCGCGCTGCGCCGCGGCCTGGTGGCCGCCGTCCCGAACTCCCGCCTCGCGTACGCCGCCGAGGTCGCGCACATCGCCGAGTTCGACGCGCGCCGGCTCTACGCTCCCGAGGGCTATCCCGCCATGTCCGCCTTCCTGGTGCGCGAGCTCGAGATGTCCGAGCAGATGGCGAAGAAGCTGATCCGCGTGGCGCGGACGGCGCTCCGGTTCCCGGAAATCTTCCCGGCGCTGGCCGACGGGCGGCTGAACGGTAGCGGGGTGATCCTGCTCGCGCCGTGGCTGACGAACGAGAACGCGAACGAGCTGATCCAGACCGCGTCACGGCGCAGCAACGACGAGATCCGCGACCTGCTGGCGAACCGCGCGCCGCAGCTTGACGTGCCGGTCAGCATCGTGCCGCTCGCCGGCGCGGCTGCGGTGTCCGTACGGACACCGGATGGGACTCCGGGCGCAGCGCCCGTCCGGGCGCCTGCTGGTGATGCCGGCTGCGTGAGCCATGCAGGGACTTCTTCCGAGGTGTCCGTACGGACACCTCGGAGCGCGGGCGCCCGACCCCGCTTCAATCCGCTCGGGGCGGGCCGCTACGAGACCCGCTTCACGATGGCAGAGGGTACGCGCGAGGCGATTCGATACTTCGAACAGCTCCTCGGACGGAAGGTGACTTCGGAAGAGATGGACCGGGCGCTCGATCGCGGCTTCAAGGCGCTCGCAGTCGAGCTCGAGAAGCGCCGCTTCGGCGCGGCGGACCGGCCGCGGGCACAGGCGGGGCCCGCCACGGGCCGCCGTATTCCGAACGCGGTGAAGCGCGCGATCTGGAAGCGCGACGAGGGCCGCTGCACGTTCATCGCCGAGAACGGCCGGCGCTGCGAGGCGCGCGGGAATCTGGAGTTCGATCACATCGAGCCCGTCGCGCGGGGCGGGAAGAGCACCGTCGACAACCTGCGGTTGCGCTGCCGCGCGCACAACCAGTACGAGGCCGAGCAGGTCTTCGGTGCGGGATTCATGCGGGGCAAGCGTGGTCAGAGACGGACGACGGCGCGACGCGAGCGCGCCGGATCGGCGCAGCGCCTTCCCGATGCGAAGGCTGGAGCGGACGCCCGCACCGAGAGAACGGCGCCGCCCGGGACAGCCCCTGGCCCCGAGCCGGTCTCACGATCAGTCCCGGCTCATTCATCTGACCCCGCGCTCGACGTCACGCCCTGGCTCTTGAAGCTCGGCATTCGGAAATCCGACGCGCGGCGCGCCGCCGAACACTGCGAGGCCATGGCCGATGCCACGCTCGAAGCACGCGTGAAGGCGGCGCTCGCGTTCCTGCGGCCGCCGGCGCGGACAGGTGGGGCTTTTCGAGCTGCGGCGCCGGCATGACATCGGGTGCACGGGTGCGCGGCCGGCCCGCCAGGGGACCGGCGTGGGTCCGGCCGCCCGGGGCCGCGTGCTCAGCCGGCCGGCTCGGGGTCGACGGCGGGCGTACTGCGCGCCGCGATGAACACGCCCGCGAGAATCACCGCCGCGCCCGCGATGCGCGCGGCCGACGGTGTCTCGGCAAGAATCAGCCACGCGAGCACCGTCGCCCCCACCGGCTCGCCGAACAGGACGATCGCCACGGGGGTCGCCGGCAGGTGGCGCAGCGCCCAGTTGAAGGTCGAGTGCCCGATCAGCTGCGGCACCAGCGCGAGCAGTGCGATCCAGCCCCAGGTCGCAGGCGGCAGCCCGGTCACGCGCTGCCCGCTCACGATCACCGCGGCCAGGAGCACCAGCGCCGCCGCGCCGTAGACCAGGAACACGTACGGCACGAGCGCGAGACGCGCGCGGATGCGACGCCCGACGATCAGGTAGAGCGCCATCGCCCACCCGCCGAGCAGGGCGAGCGCATCGCCGGTGAGGCGCTCGGCGGGCGCATGCGACGCGCCGCCTGGATCGGTCGCCCCGAGCGCAATCACCACGCCACCCGCAAGCGCGAGCAGGATGCCGGCGAGCGCCGCGCGCGACAGCCGCTCGCCCACCGTGAGCGGGGCGAGCAGCGCCACCCAGAGCGGCGTCGTGGTGACCAGCACGACCGAGTCGATCACCGAGGTCTTCTCGAGCGACAGGATCCAGCTCGAAAAATGCAGCGCGAGCAGCGCACCCGCCGCGAGGGCGAGCGCGAAGTCGCGGCGCGTGAGCGCGCGCAGCGCGTCGCGGTGCCGCGCGAGCGCGACCGGCGCCAGCACCAGGGTCGCGATCGCGAGCCGTCCGGCCGCGATCACCAGCGAGCCGGCGTGCCCCTGTGCGAAGCGCACGAAGATGGACGCGGCGGAGACGGCGAGGATGCCGCCGAGGAGAGCGAGGGACGTCCAGCGCGGGCGCATGGAGCGGGATTGTCGCATGAATGTCGGGCGACTCGACACCGCCCCCCCCGGCGATGCCGCGAGGCCTCTCTGTTTGCGCAGCACGGCATGCACCTCAGTTGCCGTCGCTGGTTCCCCACGCATAGCGGAGATCGGCGATCCGTCCGAGTACGTCGGCGATCGGCTCGCCCGGTGCGCCCATGTCGAGAACGCGTTCGAGACTCGCAGCGCCGGCGGCGAACTCGGCGGCGCCCGCACCGTCGAATGCATAGAACCGGAGCCGGACGACACCGGCAAGCCGCGCCGCGAGAATTTGGAGCAGCGTCATGACTTGTCGATTGCCCCCGAACGCGCCACAGCCCCAGAATCCAGTGCGGATCTCGACCGCGGTGCCGGGCCAAAGCCACGTCGACTCGGCGATCGCCGCCGCGAACCCGGTGAATGCGGTGAGCAGGGCCAGCTCGAGATCGGCGCGAACGTACTCACCCCGGCCGCCGCGCGGCGCTGCGATCGCGATCAGATTGGTGCGGGTCGGCGGCTCGTGCACATGAACCGCTGCGCGCACGACCCCGGCCGGCGCGGATGCGAAACGGTTGCCGTAGAGCCCACCAGGACGACCGGCCGCGACGCTGGGCGTGGTAGCGAGCGTGCAACGTCGCTCGACGCCGGCAACCAGCACCGGGGTCGGCCCATCGGCGTCAACAGTTAGAGCCTGGACACCGTCCGCGATCAGCGCTTCGCGGACCGAGCCGAGCGCCGGGTGCTCCGCGACCTGGAGTTCGTCCTGCGCGAGCAGCCCGGAACCGTAGGCGGCGAACAGCCGCGGATCGGCGAAGTTGACGTGCCACACACCGGCGTCGTGCCCGGCGTAGTCGAATGCACCCGACACCTGGACGACCTCGGTCGCGGCCAGCGTCCGCTTCACAGGCAACGGTGCCGCCTGCCACCGGGTGACGACGATCCGGCCGGTCGGCTGCGGGCCGGCGCTGGCAAGGGCGTGCACGAGCTGCTTGTGCGGGTGGCGCAGGATCGGAGGATAGGTCACCGAGAGCTGCGCGGCGTCGTATTCGCGACGGGCCAGACACTTCATGTCATTCATAATGCCGTTGATCCTGAATGTGCACCATGCGAACAGGGACTCCCAGAATCACCCGAAGAACGCGGCCCGGGGCGCGACCGGCTCCAGCGGAATGGTCGCACGCTTGTCGAGCCGTGAGGCAGGTTCGGCTTGCCCGGGCCCGGTGGCTGCGACATCGTGCAGGCCGTGACCGCCCATGAACCTGCAGTGCAGGCCCCCGCACATCGTCCGGACCCTTCGTGGCACCTGATCGCCGCATGCGCGGCGCTCGCCCTCGGTATCCTGATCGTCTTCCGCGGCGCGCTGCATCGGTTCTTCGCGCAGGAGGACTTCCGCGGCCTCGCGGCCGCGGCCGGCGTCCTGCCCCGCCACACCCAGGTCTGGCGCTACGTATCGGTTCAGACCTTCATGGATCTGGCCTACCCGTTGTTCGGCCGCCACGCCATGCCCTATCACGCCGTGAGCCTCGCGCTGCATGCAGTCGATCGCGATCGGCCTGTTCCTGCTGCTCGCCCGCAGGCTGGCCGCGCCGGCAGCGCTTCTCGGGGCCGCGTTCTTCGCGGTGCATCCGGCGCTGTTCACGACGCTCTATTGGATCTCCGCGCGGAGCGATCTGCTGGCGGCGGGGTTCGCGCTGCTGGCCACGGCGCTCGCGCTGCGTGACGATCGCGCACGCTGGCTGGCCGTGCCGGCGTTCGCGCTCGCCCTGCTCTCCAAGGAGTCGGTGCTGCTTGCGCCGGCCGCGCTCTGGCTGATGCGCGCGCGGTGTCGCCCGCCATCGGGACGGCGGTGGACGCCCGACCGGCTCGACGGTGCGTTGTTCGCCGTGAGCGCGGCATACGGCGTGTTCCTCGCGAACGGCGGAATGGGCAGCATCGGCCCGGGCGGCGGTGCGACGTCCGCGTACGCGCTCGATTTCGGTCGGGCGCTGCTGATGAACCTGACGACGTATGCGGGCTGGACCGTCGATGTCACGATGCGCCCGTCGCCGCTGCGCTTCGTCGACGTCCGAAATCCGGGCCTGTACTGGCCCGGTCTCGTGGCGCTGGTCATCTGGGCCGCGCTGTGCGCCGTGCCGTCGCTGCGCCGGCGCGGCTGGCACGTCGCCGGGGTGACGTTCCTGCTGCTGCTGGCCCCGGTACTGCCGCTGCGCAACCACACCTATCACTACTTTCTGTACGCGCCCCTGCTGGCCGGCGGCTGGTGCGTGGCGGCCGGCGCGGACGCGCTGTTCGCCCGGCTCGCCGCCGGCCATGCGATCGGTACGGAGCGCACGCCCCGGGGACTGCTGCAGCGCCATGCGTGGTGGCTGGCCGGGCCGGCGGCGCTGCTCCTCGTCTGGAACGGAGCGGCCCTCGTGCGGCGAATGGAGTCGCGCCCGATGCGCGTCTACCCGGCGCTGCGCGGCGATCCGATCGTGGATCGATCCCGGATCGCCAGGCGCGTCATCGACGGTCTCCAAGCCGCGTCGCTGCCGCCCGGTGCGGACCTCGTGTTCCTGTTCCGCGAGCGCCTCGCGCTGCTGGCCCGCATCGCGCGTGGCAGTGGCGAAGCGCCGCCGCCCGACGAGCCGATCTACCCCGAGCAGAACGTCGCCACCGCGCTGTTCGACGGCGCCGGCGTGAGGGCGTTCTTCCCGGAAGTGCGGTCGGTTTCGTTCCCGCGCGACTCGTTTCTGGTCACGGATGCCACGCGCGCGGTCGTCTATGCGGCGACCGGCGAGGTGGAGGTCTTCACTGCGGCCGAGCTGGATTCGGTGGTTAGGAGCGCGTGGGTGCTGCGGTGGTGAGCGCCATCCGGAACGCGAGCCCTACCGATACATCGTCTTCAGCTTTCCCCAGCTCGTCGGCAACGTCGGAACCACCGCGGAGATCAGCACCGGATAGTCCTCGGTTTCGCCACCGTAGAAGCGGGTGACGGGGGTGCCGGCGAACAGTGACGCGCCGTTCCACGGATAGCTGTCCGCTGCGAGGCTCTCGCTCACCGTCAGGCGCATCCATGCGGGTCCGGCCCATGGACCGATCATGAACCCGGGCGAGACGATCGTGTTGCAGAGGTCGTAACCGAGCGGAATCTCGTAGTTCTTGATCGCCCACTCGTAGATACATTGTGAAGGATCGGCCGGGTTCTCGAATGAATCGTTCCAATCGCCGTCGCCGTTCATGTCGATCAGCAGGTTCAGGTACACCGGACCGCCGACGCAGTGCACGAGCGAAAAGGTGATCGTAGCGGGCCCGCCTGCGGTGAACTCCGGCGCCGAGAGCAGTCCCGAATCGACCCCATCGCCGAAACACTCGTCCTGGTCGAAGGTCATCCCGCCGAAAGCGGTCTCGACACAGTCGTGCGGGCGCTCGAAGTCGTTGTCCGCACCGCCGGTGGTGTGGTAGTCACCCGCGGGCAGGCAGCCGAGCCACAACTCCCAGGCGTCGTAGTTGTTGACGTGCCCCACGAAACCGGGATCCCCCGGCGGGCTGCTGCGCGGCGGGCAGTTCGGGGAGGTCTCCTGCGTCCCCGTGCCGCAGGTGGGCGGAAGCGTCGGGAAGTGGGCGATCACCCCCGACGGATAGGCGGGCGTGCACTCCGGCGCATCACCGTAGTCGTTGAAATCGTTCAGACAGCCGGGACGCGCGTCGGCCGGCCACGAGATCGCGGCGGTGCACGCGAGAATCAGGAAGATCAGCGAGGAGCGGATCATGACGCGCCCTCCAGCCCATCCCTGCGCCGGGATCCAGGTTTCGGGGTTTCGGGGCTCGCGCGCGCCTCGACCGTCGCGCAATGTGTCGAGCGTAGCACGTTGCCGGGGTGCAGTCTGCAGTCTCGTGCGGCGCCGGAAGGGAGCGCGGAGCGCCAGAGGCGGGAATTGGTGGAGCTGAACGGGATCGAACCGTCGACCTCTTGACTGCCAGTCAAGCGCTCTCCCAGCTGAGCTACAGCCCCACCCCTTTACTGGCGGCAACCTTTGTACAGCACGCGCGAAGCGGGCGTCAACCGCGGGCGCGGGGCGTGTCGCGGGGTCGCCGCGAGTGTCCCGAGGTGGTTTTGAAACCACCTGACAGGTCCGATGCGGCACCGGTTCGGCGATTCCGCAGTGGCCCCCCGGCCACCTGCATGGCCGGCCCGAGAGGCGCCGCTTCGTCGTGCCGTTCCCGGGACTCTGTCCCGTCGAACCCGACCCTGCCCACTTGGTCTACCCGGCGACTTCCCTCCCCCTTTGCTATTCTGCCGACTCACGACATCACCTTCCCGGGGCGTCCATCGCGCCCCTTCAGAGATCACTCGATCACCCGAAGGACCGGCATCATGAGCAAACCCGAGAGCATGTTCCCGCGCGCCCGGATTCCGTACGGCACGTGGGGCTCGAGCCCCTTCCCCGCCTGGCAGACGAGCCCGCTCGCCGAGATCAACATCGGCCAGTTCGGCGGCGAGGCCATGGCGCGGATTCTGAGCCTGCGCGGCGTTCCGAAGCACGAAGTCGAATACATGGTCATCGGCTCCACGATCCCCTGGCACTGGAAGTTCTGGACGGCCCCGATGGTTGCGACCTGCATGGGCGAGCGCATCCCCGGCTACCACGTCGAGCAGGCGTGCGCGACCGGGCTGCAGGCGGCGCTGCTCGGCGGCGCCGAGATCCAGACCGGCGCCCACGACGTGGTCGCGGTCACGACGTTCGACCGCACCAGCGACTCGCCCGTCGGCGTGTTCCCCGAGCGCCGCGCGCACGAGCGCACCCACGCGCTCGCCGACGTCTGGGACAACTTCGGCTTCGACCCGGCGACCGGCCACGCGATGATCACTGCGGCCGGCATCACCGCGCGCAAATACAACGTCGATCGCGCCGAGACCGACGACATCGCCTTCGTCCGGCACGAGCAGTACTTCGATGCGAAGGAGCGCGGCTTTCTCGATCGCGTGCTGGTGCCGTTCGACCTGCTGAACGTCGCGGGTCGGCCGCTGGGCTCGGTGACCGACGACCTCGGCGTGCGCCGCCACACGCGCGGCGGCCTCGCGGCGCAGCGCGAACTCGACTCCACGGTCACGAGCGGCACGCAGACGCACGCGGCCGACGGCATGGCCGGGCTGCTGGTCACCACCGAGCCCAAAGCGAAGGAGCTGTCGAAGCAGCCCGACGTCGACATCCGCTTCATCGCCAAGGTCGAGGCGCGCACCGAGCCGAGCCTGATGCCCGAGGCGCCGGCGCTCGCGGTGCAGAAGCTGCTGAAGCGCACGGGACTCACGATCGACGACATCAAGGTCGCCAAGAACCACAACCCGTTCGCGGTGAACGACGCGGTGTTCCAGCGCGTCACGGGTTTCGACTGGCACGAGCTCAATCGCACCGGCTGTTCGCTGGTGTGGGGCCATCCGCAGGGCCCGACGCTCACGCGCGTCCTGATCGAGGCGCTCGAAGAAGCGGTCGATCTCGGCGGCGGCTACGTGCTCATTTTCGGTTGCGCGGCGGGCGACGTCGGTATCGCGGCGCTGTTCCAGGTTTCGTAGGGGGCGATCATGACCAAGACCGCGAAAGACGCGATGCTCGACCGGCCGACGGCGGCCGGCGTCAAAGCCATGCGCCGGCCCACGCTCGATACGCTCGGGCTCGCCGGCGTGCACGGCTTCTTCAAGAACGGCCGCTTCCCCGTGCAGGCGGCGGCGCTGGTGGACGACGTGTTCGGCCCGGCGAAGCAGCGCGGCGCGCTGGTGATCTCGGGCGCGAACGGCATCGTCGGCGCCGGCAAGACCATGCAGCTGGGCTCCAGGCTCGAGCCGTTCGGCGTGCGCATCGTGGCGCTCGACTTCCCCGGCGCCGTGGACGGCATCGGCCGCCAGTACCCGGGGTTGATCCAGGCGTTCGGCAAGGCGGGCGCCGATCGGATCATGGCCAACATCGTGCGGCTCACTTACGACGGCAGGACGCTGCCGCCCGAGCTGGGCGAGTTTCAGCCGCGCTTCCTGCTCGAAGCGATCCCGGAGATCCTCGAGATCAAGAAGGCGCACTACGCGCTGTTCCGGAAGTCGTTCCCTGATATCGAGATCCGCTCGGTCACTTCAGGCTTCCCATCAAGCGAGCTGGGCGTCGGGATCGCCCATCCGGCGTTCCCGCACGAGATCAACAAGGTCTGGGAGATCGTCGAGCCGGCGCCGTCCAGGAGCACGCAGCTGTTGTGGGCGCTCGGGCTGATGCCGCTGCCGGTCGGCGACCAGTGGTCGTTCATCCTCGACGTGCTGTTCTGCGGCATCACGCTCGCGGGGCTTCACATCCACCGCGACACCAACATGCCGTTCTGGAAGGTGGACAAGCTCACGCGGCAGATGGCGGGTCCGAACCCGTTCCGCGCGCACGATGCGATCGGCGCGAAGGGCGCCGACTTCCTCACCTGGTCGTGCCTGCACCACCTGAGCGAGACGTACGGCGCGCTGTTCACGCCGACGCCCGAGCTGGTCGAGCGCAAGGAGACCGGGCAGGCGTGGTACCCGATGAACCACTTCCGCCCGCTCGTCGACTGGCCGACGCCGGACGCGGCGCGCGAGGACTTCCGCGTGCGTCTGCTCGGGCCCGTTTATCAGATGACGAGCCTGATGCTGCACGAGAACCGCGCGCACCTGGCCCACATGAACGCGATCGGCGAGCTGTGCGCGCAGTTCCGCCGCGGCGTGCTGGCGATGATGCGCGATGAAGGCGCGGACTCGGTGCGCAGGACCGTCGAGGCGTACCACCTGCTCCATCCCGAGGCGAAGGCGAGCGCGTGGTACCCGGATGCCCTGTCGAAGATGGACGATGCCGAGTGGCAGCAGCTCTATGTGAACGCCGAGCACGACGGCACGGTCGGCGTCGTGACGATCGGGCGCGACAGCTACAACTGGGACGTGGACCGCGAGATGAACCGCGCGCTCGACTGGTTGAAGGCCGAGGGCATCCGGCGCGTGATCGTGACCGGCGACTTCCACATCTCGACGCAGCTCGTGGGCGCCGACACCGCCGAGTTCTTCGGCGCGCTGGACGACGTCGAGAAGGGCCTCGCGATCACCACCGGCTGGCCCTCCACCGGGCGGCGGCTGAACGACGAGTTCGAAGTGTCGGTCGCGTTCGTCGGCGGCAAGCGCTGCCTGGGCGGCATGCTCGAGCTGCTCGCGCATTGCCACTACGTGGTGGCGGTGGACGACGCGCGACTCGGCTGGCCCGAGGTCACGCTGCCGGTCGTGCCGGGCATGGAAGGCTGCCACTGGCCGCTGCGCCGCGCCCCGAAGGATGCGTGGCCACGGCTCGTGCACATGCTGCTCACCGGCGCGCCCGTGAAGGCGAAGGATGCGACCGGCTGGCTCGTCGACTTCGCCGGACCGATGGACGAGGCGCTGGCGAAGGCGTGGGCCCTCGCGAGCGGTGGCGACCATGGCATCGAGAAGCGGCCGCTCGAGAGCTGGGCGCGCTGCGAGGGCGTGCCGGTGCGCGCCCGCGAACCTCCCGCCCGTCGACGGGCCGCTCAACGAGACCGCGCGCAAGGCCATCGTGGACTGCGTGCAGGCTTCGTGCGGCGCGCCGCTCGGCGAAGCGCTCGGCATCCAGGCGAAAATCGCGGCGGAGTTCCTCGCGTCGAAGGCCTGCCGCGCGGGACGCGTGGGTCAGGAGTACGAGCGCACGAAGACGGCGTAGTCCGACGAGACGTTCCCGAGACGTTCAAGGCGAACGGCCGCCCCGCAGGGGGCGGCCGTTCGTTCCTGCCCGGGCCGGACGCCGCGCCGCGCGATCGTTCCGGCGCATGGGAATCCGGTCGCGACGTTCCTGCCCGCGCGTGGGCGCGGATGCCGGATCGCCGGGAGTCCTCTATAGTCATGCGTCATGAAAGTCCTCGTCATCGGATTCGGTAAGATGGGCATGCTGCACGCGGCCACGCTGCAGGCGCTGCCGGGGATCACCGGGGTCGTGCTCGCGGAGCACTCGCCGCTCGTGCGCGGCGCCCTGCGGAGTCTCGCGCCCGCGACGGCCGTCGTGGAGGACTTCCGCGAGGTGCTGCGCGACCAGGCCATCCGCGGTGCGGTGATCGCGACCCCGACGGCGTCGCACGAGCCCCTGTATCGCGAGCTCGCGCCCCGGCTCGAGGGGATCTTCGTCGAGAAGCCGTTCGCGGTTTCGGCCCGGCAGGCAGACGAAGCCATCGCGGCGTGCCCGGAGGACCGGCGGCGGTGCTCCATGATCGGCCATTGCCTCCGCTACGCCGCCCCGTTCGAAGAAGCGAAGCGCCTGATCGACGCGGGCGCCCTGGGGACGGTGCGCTCCTTCGAGGCCTCCATGTACTCCTCGGACGTGCTCACGCCGTCGGCGAGCTGGCGGTTCCGCCCCGCCGAGGCGGGTGGGGGCGTGCTGCTCGACCTGGGCAGCCACCTCGTCGACATGGTGCGCGCGTTCTTCGGCGTGCCGGATTCGCTGACCGGACGGACGGAGTCGCTCGTCTCGGCCGCGGCCGAGGACCGCTTCGAGTCCACGTGGACCTACGCCGGGTTCGAGGGCACCGTGCGCGGCTCGTGGTCCGAGCCCGAACACCGGAAGGTCGCGCTGCAGGTGGCCGTCACGGGCGCCAACGGAACGCTCGCGGTGTCCGACGACGGCGTCGAACTCGAGCTCGCCGCGGCGGCGGCCGGGCTCCCCGCGGGGCGGCACCGGCGCGCGATCACCGACCTCGAGAGCCCGGTGCCGTTCGACCTCGCCGGGCCCATGTACACCCGACAGCTGGCGGCCTGGCTCGAGACGATGCGCGATGGAGGGACGGCCGTCGCGAACACGCTCGACGAGAACCTGGCCAATCTCCGCATCCTCGACGCGATCCGCGGCTCGGGCGGAGCGCCCGTGGCACTGGTGGGATCCGCATGATCGAGATCGATCCCTTCATCCTGGGCGACAACGCCTTTTTCGGCGTCAACCACCACTCGCGCCGCACAGGCGACGAGCGGGCGCGCCGCTTCGAGGACCCCGAGGCCGTCGCGGACGTGTGCTCGATCGCCAGGCGGCACGGCGCGGGCGGCCTGATGCTGTCTTCGCACGAGCGCGCGGGTGCGATCCTGGAGGCGATCGGGCGACGGCCCTCGCTCCGCGACCTGCGGCTCTACCCGAATGTCCCCTACATCATGAAGTACGTGCAGATGTCCACCCGCTCCGGCTCGACCGGACTCATCAAGGGCATCCTCAGCGCGGGCCGGTGGGACCGTCAGTTCGCCAGCCTTGCGGCTGGCGCGATCGCGTACCTGCGCCGCGACTTCCGGGCCATGATCCGTACCGCGGTCGACCTCGAGATGGCGCCCTACCGCGGCCGGCCGCTCGGGGCTATCTTCCTGCACAATGGGCTGGTGGACCTGGCGCTGGGCATGGGCTGGTGGGAGATCCTGGCCACCTGGGACGAACTCGTCCGGAAGCGCTTCCGCGCGGTCCCCGGATACGGCACGCTCAACCTGCCGCGGCTCGCCGAGGGGCTCGCACGGGCGGGCCTGCGCGAGCCGCTGATCATGGCGCCGTTCAACCCGGCGGGCTTCCACATGAACCCGTCGCGCGAGGCCTGCGAGGCGTCGGTGCGCGCGGGCGGCTACACCCTGCTCGCGATGAACGTGCTCGTTTCCGGGGCCGCGGCGCCCGAGGATGCGTTCCGCTACCTCGGTGGCTTCCAGGCGATCCGCCACGTGGTGATCGGGGCCACGAGCGAGTCGCACATCGCGGAGAACGCGGCGCTCCTGGAACGCTTCCTCCACGATTGAGCGCGACCGTCGCGCGCGGCGACACGCGCGCACCGTGCGCGGAGCACTGCTGGTGGCGCCGGCGGATCCCGAGGCCCGGCGCTTTCCGGAGGGCCCCACGGGGTTCGCGCCGATGCCGCTCGCCCGGCTCCCTTTCGCGAGCATCCTCGTCGCGAGTACGAATGATCCTTACGTCGCGCGTGATCGGGCGCGCGTCTTTGCCGAAGCATGGGGAAGCGAACTCGTCGAGGTCGGTCACGCGGGCCACCTCGACTCGGCGAGCGGCCTGGGCGCGTGGCCCGAGGGCCGGGCACTGCTCGCGCGCCTCGTGAACCGCCCCGAACGTGGATGACGCAGATGGGCGCGGGCCGGATCCGCCACGCGGGTGTCGGTTCCAGCGACAGTTCCCCGGGAGCGGGCGCCGCGCGGACCTCACGTCCTGCCCTCACGCACGGCGGCAACCGGCCGCATGGCAGTGAGTTGACCCACGCACGTCGAGTCGGGCCCGGCGCTTGCGTAGTTCCCTCTCGACATGGACTGTCCTCGGAACCCAGGTCGCGCCGCGCCGCTCGTGCTCGCGTGCGCGATCGTCTCGCTCACTGCTGCCACGGCCGGCGCCCAGGCGACGTGGATCACCCGCGTCCCGCCCGAGCGCGTGCTGCAATGGCAGCCGCGCACCGTGGCGGACCTCGCGCGCGCCCGCGAGGCACTGCTGGGTCCGCATCTCGACCGGGCGGATGAAGCGTCGAGCACCGATCGCGCACGATCGGCGACCACTCCCGGCGCCGACTACAACTGGTCCGAGGTGGGCCCTCCCGCCCGCGCGGGTCACTTCGTCGTGCTCGACACCCGCCGGCACCGCATGATTCTGCTGGGAGGGCTGGGCGCGTACGATCCCCTGGGCGCCGTCTGGGGCCGCCCCCTTCCGAGCGGGGGATGGAGCATGCTCGCCACGCTGCCGTTCGCCGCATCCGGTGGACCGTGGGCGCCGCGCAAGGTGGTCGGTGCGGTCTACGACTCGCTTCGTGACCGCGTGCTGGTGCTCCACCGCGAAACCGGGCTGGACCTCGAGGCGCTCTCCCTGTCCGGCGCCCCGGCGTGGTCACACCTCTGGAGCGGCCCGTCGAGCCCGACCGGACCTGCAGCCGTCGCGCTGGACACCCGGCGCGATGAGCTGGTGTTGCTCGGCGTGTGGGATGCCGCCGCATCGGCGCACCGCACGATCCGGATCCCGCTCGCCGATCCGTCCGCGTGGACCTCCGTGCTGACGCAGGGCCCACAGCCCGTGGCCTCGATCTGGGGCAGCGCTGTGTACGATCCGGCTCGCGACGCATTCGACGTGCTGTTCGGGTCCCGTTTCGACTCCACGCTCGAGGTCGATTCCGGGACCGATCCCGAGCTGTTCTCCCTCGACGCGACCACGTCCACGTGGACCAGCCTGCCGCTTCCCGGTGCGGGTTCGCTCCCCAGGCCCTTCTCGATGCTGAGCCTCGATGCCGCCCGGGATCGGCTCCTGCTCAAGGACGTCGCCGGTGACGTGGCGGCGCTGTCGCTCCGGGACGGCGCCGCCCGGTGGCTCGTCACGGGCCCGCTGGGTGCGCGCTACGCGTCGGCCATGGTGTTCGACCCGCTCGGGCGGCGGCTGTACGTCGATGGTGGTGCGGATCGCTCCGACATCTGGATGCCCGGGATCGTCGAGCGGACGCTGATCTCCGCGACGGTGGATTCGGCTGCCGACTGGACCCCGAGCCCTCCCGAACCGGGGCCGGCCGCGTGGCAGGCGGCGGATCTGGCCCCGGGGGCACGATGGCTGCACTCCATCCTGCTCGATCCGGAGGGCCAGCAGACGATTTCGCTCGCCCTGAACCTGCCGAGGGTGGTGGCCCATCGTCTGTCGCAGCCGACGAGCTGGGTGGAGCTGGGCGTCGAATCGCCCCTCCGGCCGGAGCCACGATACGGGGCTGCCGTCACTCTGGATCCGGTTCACCATGCGCTGGTCGTTTACGGTGGCGCCACGCTGGACGGATCGGGTGCCCTGCTGGACGACGTCTGGCAGCTCTCGCTCGCTCCCGGGGGCCAGTGGAGCCGGATCGCCCTGCCAGGCTCCGGACCAAGTCCGCGCAGGTACTCGTCGTTCGTCTACGACGCACCGCGTTCACGCTTCCTGCTGATGGGCGGCGACGACCTGCAGGCGCAGATCAGCGAAGTCTGGGAGTTGAAACTCGATCCTGAGCCTGCATGGCGGCAGCTGGTCGGCCTCGGGCCGCTGGCCCCTTATCTGCAGCCGTTCGTCGACGATGCTCGAGGGGACGCGTGGACTTTCAGCTACGGGCTGAATCCGATCGCCCACATCGTGTTTGGACAGGACACCGTCTCCGTGGAGACCGTCCCGTCTGAAGGCGGGCTGCCGCCTTTCGACCTCTATTATTATGCGATGTTCGATCCGGGGCAGCGTCGCCTGATGTTCTTCGAGGACCGGACAGGTGGCTACTCGGCCCATCTCGGACAGTTCTGGAGCGCGATGCTGGGCGGAGCGGAGCTGACGTGGGTCCTGCAGGACGCGAACGGCCCGCAGCCCGCGGGCCGGGGGTTCTTCGCGAATGCGTTCGATCCGGTGACGAATCGGATCATCATCGACGGCGGACAGACGGACAACGGCCCGAACTACGCCGACACGTACGCGCTCCAGCTGCCCGCGGGGCTGCCCACCGCGACGCTCGTGTCGCTCGAGGAAGCGACCTCCGACGCGCGCGGGGTGATGGTGCGCTGGTGGGTGAACGCGGCCCCGGGAACGGCATGCACCGTGGACCGCTCGGTCGATGGCGCGAGCTGGACCGCGGCGGGCGAAGCCGTATGGCTGGGCGCGCACGAAGTGCGCTACGACGGCGCGCCGCTGGCGCCGGGCGCGCGGGCCGCATTCCGATTGGGGGTGGCCGGCGCCGGGGGTATGCAATGGAGCGAGGCCGTGTGGCTCGATGGTCCGGCCGCGGGCGCGACGCTGGCGCTCGCACCGATCTCGAACCCCTCGCGCGGTGCGCCGACCCTGGCGCTCGAACTGGCCGATGGCCCGCCGGCCCGGCTCCGCCTGCTCGATGTGAGCGGGCGGCTCGTGAGCGAAGCGACGCTGCCCGCGGGGACCAGGCGCTGGACCGCGGCCTCGCCCCCGCCGCCGGGGCTCTACTTCGCCGAGCTGGTCCAGCGCGGCGAGCGCCGCGTCGCGCGCGTCGTCGTCACACGCTGACCGTCCCGCGCACTCAGGGGGACGTCTCCAGCGTGAACGCGCCGAGCCTGACGAAGCCGCTCGACGCCGCGAGCGCGTCGCCCTCGGTGGCCGCAGGCGCCGGCGGGCTGTCTTCCACCCACACGCGCATGCCGAGTGTGTAGCTGCCGGGGCCGAGGCCCGCGGGCAGCACGAGCCGATAGTCTTCGCGCATGGCCACGCCGCGCGCCCAGTCCCCGGGCGGCGCGATCGTATAGCCGAGAAAGCGCACGCGATCGTCGGCGATCTTCCCTTTCCGATCCACGACCACGAGCTGCGTCATCAGGAAGCGCGACGGTGTCGCGAAGCGGCGCCACCAGGTCGAGAACCGCACCGGTGCGCCGCGTTCGACGTCAGGGTGGGCGATGCGCGCGGCCAGGAACTGCACGCCTTCGAGGTACGTCACCCGGCTCATGCTGTCGGGCGGCGTGTCGGGCGTCACCAGCGGCAGCGGCAACTCGGGCGCGCGCAGGAACAGCACGACGTCGCTCGCCGCGTCCACGGGGACGAGGTCGTTTTCACGCATCAGCCCGCGCCAGCGCCGGCTGGTGCGTTCGTTGACGAGCGTGAAGCCGCGCTCGCGGCCGACGTCCACGAGCGCTGCGCCGATCCCTCCCGGCAGCGGGTACGGGTCGGTCGAGAACGTGTGCAACCCGCTCAGCAGGTGGTTGGCCGCGTGCACGCTGTCGCGCAGGGCGAAGCGCACGAGCACGTCGCTGCTGGCGATCACGCCGCCCCGCTCCGGCACGCGGGCGATCATGCGCTCGCGCACGGGCTGCATGGCGAGATCCTCGGGCGTGGGCCACACCCGCTCGCTCCAGTAGCGCGCCGGCGCGCGGAACGGACCGTAGAGCCACTGTCCCGCCGCTGCGGCCACGCACACGACCGCAGCGAGCATCACCGCGGGCGCCGCGCCCCGCTTCCCCATCCGCGCGATGCGTGCGACGCCGATCACCGTGGCGGCGGCGATGAACGGCAGCACCAGCGCCGTGTACTGGTTCAAGATCGCGTGCTGCGGATAGCGCCACGACAGGAAGTGTTCGAGCCAGATCGGCAGCGGAATCAGCAGCGCGAGCGGCGCGGCGAGCGCGGCGAAGCCGAACGGCAGCAGCAGCTCCAGCCAGTACGTCCGCTTGAGATGGGTGTCGAACGCATCGCCCGCCGTCGCGGCCAGCGCGCCGAGCGCGTGCAGCGGATGCGTCGCCACGTGGCGCGCGATCTCCGCCGCGCTGCTCCCCCACTCGCGGTACATGAGGCCGTACTCGGCGCCGCCGCCCGCGGCGAACATCGGCTTCAGCACGAGCAGGTTGAGCGCCAGCGCCGCCGCCGCGAGCCCGATGAGCGCGGCGCCCGTGCGCAGTCGCCCGGCACGCGGCAGCGTCCACGCGTAGAGTCCCATCATGCCGACCACCAGCGCGACGTCCTCCTTGCCGAGCAGCGCCAGCGCGCTCCAGATGAGCGCCCGCCGCAGCCGGCCCTCGCGCAGCGCGAGGAAGCCGAACAGCAGCGCCGTCGTGCTCAGTGCCTCCGGGTGGTACTCGAACAGCGTCAGGTGGCCGAGCGCCGGATTCAGCAGCCAGGCGAGCGCCAGCAGCAGCGCCGCCGCGTCGCTGCCGATCTCGCGCCGCGCCAGCCGGTGTACGGCCACCGCGCCGAGACCCAGCACGACGGCTCTGCACGATCGGCAGTACCAGCGGATGCCGGAAGAGCGCGAACACCGGCAGCGTCAGGAACAGGTTCCACGACGCGTGATCCCCGGGCCACGCCATGCCGCGGATCGACGACCACAGCGAGCCGCGCATGAGCTGCGCTTCGGCCTGGGTGAAGATCGCGAGGTCGATGTCGTCGTAGAGGAAGTGCTGGTACTTCCAGACACAGGCGGCGGCGTAGACCAGCACGTAGAGCGCGATCAGCGCCCAGAGCAGGCGGGATTCGCGGGCGGGAGGTGCCGGGCGGCCGGTCGCGTCCATGGATCGGCTCGTCGCGCGTGCGCCCCGGCCGCGCGGGCCGGGCGCACGCGCGAGCGATCAGTGCGTGACCCTGGCTTCCAGCGTGCGGGCCTGCTCGATCCAGCCCTGCACGGTCATCTCGCCCGGCAGCCCACGGGTCAGCTTCTTCACGTGGTTCACTTCTTCGAGCTTCGCGGCCAGGTTCGCCGCCGCCAGCTTCTCGGCAAATGCCGGGCCGATGCCTTCGATGTCCTGAATGGCGTAGGTCATCTCATGACTCCTTTCGTGAGCAAGGGGGCGTCAGCCGCCGATCTTCTGCAGTTCGGGCACGTGCCCGAGGATCCGCTGCACCAGATCCGCGCCCGCCTTCGAGCGGGCGAACTGCAGGAACAGCGTGACGAGCGTGCCGACCTTGCCGATGTCGAGCCCGCTCCTGGTGATGAACGAGAGCTCGCCCACGGCTTCGGACGCGCCGGTGTCGCCACCGGTGACTTCCCCGACCAGGTCGCCGAGCATGCCGCCGATGCCGCTGCCGGCGGCGGACGGGCCCTGTTTCATCAGACCCTCGGCACCGGGCAACGCGCCGAGCAGCTGTTTGAAGTCGGCGCCACCCGCTTTCTTGTGCAGCAGGTTCAGCAGGCCGCCGGTGGCCGCGCGGGTCGTCTTCTCGTCGGACCCGAGCGACTTCATCGCCATCTGGATGAATTCGTCCATGGCACTCTCCCGTGTGCGCGGATCGCCGCGGCGCTCGCGACCCGCATGTCTCCTGGGACCTCTCGCATGGGATGCGTCCACCTTAGTCCGCACCGGATGCGTCGGCAACCGTCACCCTGCAACCGAGGCGCGGCGTCACGATGCTGTTTGCGGGCGGGCGGTGAGGGCCTGTGCGCGGCACGCGGAGCCGGCGCCGCGCCGCGCACGAGAAAGGGCCGGGCGTCCGGCGCCCGGCCCTGCCGCCTGCGAGCCACGGCTACTTCACCATCCACAGTCCGATCCTGGCCTCGTTCGTCCGCGCCCGGGCCACCATGCGGACGTGGTCGATCCTGCGCCCGTCGGCGAAGTCCAGCACCCGGTAGGTGCCCGCCGGACGGATCTTGTTGGCGAAGTCCACGACCCGCGTCTCGCCGTCGTCGAAGACGACCTCGGCGAAGTCGATCTGTACGGTGCCCGTGACGTGCATCGCCAGCTTGCGGCCGCGGCTGTCCGCGTCGAGCGTGAAGTCCGTCCAGTCGTCGCCCTTCGCGAGCGCCTCGGTGCCCTCCCACTGGATCGCCGCGGGCGCAGGACGCGTGATGATGACCGGCGTCCACACCACCGGCGCCAGGTAGAGGCGCGGGCGGACCCGCACCGTGACACGCGCCGGGCGCACCACCACCGTGTGCATCGCACGGCGGAGCGGGAATCCGCGATGGACCACCACCTTCGTGCGGTGGCCGCGCTTGACGACGCGGACGCGGGCCGCATCGGCGGCCGGCGCCAGGACCGAAAAGCAGAGCGCGGCAGCGAGCAGAAGAACGAGCGTGCGCTTCATGAGGGGAACCTCCTGGTGGAATCGGGGGCCGTGACCGTGACGTCCTGCGAGGCCCTCATGCAAACCGCGGACCCGCCGCGGGCAGGGGCGCAACGCGGCCTGTTTCCAACGACCTCCGGCGCCCGGCGAATCGGAACTCGAACGCTGCGGTTCACTCGCTGCCGCCCGCCCGTACCGGACCGGACGGGGTGGACGGTCCATCGGGCGCCACGGCCACGCCCCAGCCGCGCGGCGCGATGTAGCCGAGAAGCGCGCGGATGAAGAGCAGCATACCGATCATCTCGAGCGTCTCTTCGACCGTGGTGATGCTCACGTAGGTGAGGTCGATGGTGTGCTCGCCCACGTACGCCCAGTACGCACCGCCCACGACCTCCATACCCACGGCTCCGGCCATGTAGACGAATCCGGCGGCGATGATGCCGCGTCGCGTGGTTCGATCGAGAGAGGCGAACCACGGCCGGTACGCAAGGTACAGCGCGAATACCAGCACGGTCGCCGGAACGGGCCACACGAAGTGAACCCAGTGACTGAGCGAGGTGGCCTCGCGCAGGTAGCGGCCGAGGCGCTCGTGGAAACCGACGATCTCGTCGATGGAGAGAACCGTGAAGATCCATCCGAGAATCACCCAGCGGCGGGTGAAGGGATCCTTCTGCCGCTCGAGGTGTGCGCCCGCGAGCCACAGCAGTGCGGCGGCAAACCCGAGCAGCAGCGCGCTGAAATAAGTGGGGACGTTCCGCTCGCGGTCGAGATCGAAGAACCGGACCAGGCCGAAGACGACGTCGTGGCCGAAGCCGAAGCGCAGCACGACGAGCACGAGGTGGATCGCGACGAGCGCCGCCGTGACGAGCATCAGGGCACGAACGACGTGCCGGGGCGACACGCGCACCGAGTGGCGCGATATCGGGCAAGGGCGGCCCTCCATGGACGCGACCACGAAGCGGTTCATCCGTCTGCCCGCTTCGCCAGACCGCGCATCCTAGGGGACGTCCCCGCGCTTGACCAGTGCTACTCGAGCGGCTTGCCGAAGCGCACGCGCAGCGACGCGTCGGGAGACGCGGCGCGGGCGATGAGCACGACGCTCAGCACGTCGCGCTCCACACCGAAGTCGCGCAGCTCGAAAATGCCGTCGCTGCGGATCGCGTACTGGAGGTCGAGCCGGTCGACCTCGCCGTCGGCGAAGGTGACCTCGGCCGAGCGGAACTGCACGCTGCCGTCGAGTTCCACGTAGAGGCCCACGCCGCGATCGGGACGATCGAGGGTCAGCACCTGGAAACCGTGCGTGCCGCCGAGCGGGAAGCACTCCGGTCCGGTGCACGGCGCGGCGGGCTTCGGCTCCGCCTGCGCCAGCCATGCGAACGGCGCCCTGAGCCACGACCACGAGAACAGGGCGAAAGGGGCCGGGCGCAGCGCCGCCGGCCGGGCGGTGACCGGGGCCAGCATCAGGATCGCGGACAGAGCGATCAGACGGCGGATGCGCATCGGATCCTCCGGGAAGAATTCATCGACCGCGACGTCCCTGCGCGGTACCCGGGTTATCGGCATTCGGGACGGGTCGATTCACACGTTTCGGACACTCGCGCCCGGGCCCCGGCGTACCATGGACGCACTCGATGAGCCACGCCCCCCGCGATGTTCGCCGCGACCTCGCCCGTCGCCACCCACGCTCCCGTGGCGCCGTCGCGATCGCTCTCCTGCTGACGATCGTCGCAAGCCCCGCCGCCGCCGAAGGCGTCGTCGCAGCCGGCGCCGCGCTCACCCGCGTCTCCACCGCCCCGGCGTCCGGGTTCGCGCTGCGGGCGCCCCGGGCCGACGCGGCGGTCGCCTCACTGGAAAGCGGCGCCGCGATGCCCGCGTCCGATGAGGTGGAACGCCTTCCGGATGAGCAGGCGCCGTTCTCGGTCACGTCCCGGAGCGGGGCGTTCCGGCCGCTGCCATGGCAGTTCGCGAACCGCCGCGTCGAATCGGCGCCTGGTGCCGCCTGGGCCCTCTCCATTCCCCGCGCACCACCGTCGTCGTTCTGCCTCTGACGCTCGTTCATCCAGACTGCTCAACCCATTCAGAGAGGCACTACGACCATGCGCATTCTCGCGTCTTCCCTCGCGATCGGTTGTCTCATCCTCACCGGCTGCGGCAAGCAGGCCCCGACGCAGCCCAACGGCACCTCCCCCGCAAAACTGCAGACCACGTCGAGCAGCACGATCCAGCAGACCCTGCAGAGCCCGACGACCGATCCCGCAGCAGCGCGTCCCGCTCCCGGACGCCCCGGCTACGAGGAAGCGTTCGCCAACGGACAGACCTACTTGATCAACGCCATCGAAGTCCCCGGCAGGGCGCCGGAACAGGCGCAGGCCGACTTCTACGAGGTCGTGTATCCGCAGGGCTGGGAGAGCCTCGGCATCGGCACGCCGCAGTGCAATCCTTGCGATCACGAGGGCAACGGCATCGACCCGACCGACTACCACGACCACATCCTCGACTCGGTGCCGTCCGCACCCGGCGGGAACGAGTACAAGGCGCCGTGGCACGTGTACGTGGTGGTGCCGGTCTATAACGGCGACACCACTCACGACGCGGCGGTGACCGCGGCCTACGCGGCGCACATTCCGACCAAGTCGGAAGACGCCGTGAACGATCTGCTGGCCGATACGTTGCCGGATCATTCGCCGATCGCGGTCAAGATCGACACCGACTTCTACTTCCTGTGCGCGGTGGTGAGCCCGCACGCGGCGCCGTAGGGCCGCGGGAGCGAATGCAGCGAAAGGCCCCGGCCGGGAGTCGGCCGGGGCCTTTGCACGTTCGGCGGGGCGTGGAAGCGCCGGCGCGGGTCAGGGCAGGTTCGACCGCGGGTCGGCCGGTTCGCGGTCCTGCTTCCCGTGCCCCAGCGCGTGGGTCACGGCAACACCGGCCTCCTCCCAGAAGCTGTAGTCGGGATACTTGCCCGGGCCGTCGATCAGCAGGTCTTCCTTCTCGTAGATCAGGCCCTGCGGCTCGGTCTCGGCCATCTCGAAATCCTTCGTCATCTGCAGCGCCAGCGTGGGGCACGCCTCGGCGCAGAGACCGCAGAAGATGCAGCGGTTGAAATTGATCCGGAACGCGCCCGGGTAGCGGCGGCCGTCGCTCTTGCGCTCCGCGGCCTCGATGCTGATGCAGTCCACGGGACACGCCGAGCTGCACAGGTAGCACGCCACGCAGCGCTCTTCGCCGGACGGGTCGCGCGTGAGCACGATTCGGCCGCGATAGCGCTCGGGCACCTCGGGCTTCTGTTCCGGGTACTGCACCGTCACCGGATGCTCGAACAGCTTGCGCAGGGTCAGCCACATGCCTCCCATCATCTCGCGAATCATCGGGTCACCCCCTCCCGGGCGGTGGCGCGGACCTGGACGCCGAGGCCCTGCCCCGGCGGGAATTCGAGCAGCGCATCGCGCGGCACCAGCACGGCGCCACGGGGAACAGTCGGGTCTGCGACGGCGTCGATCTCGATGCGCGCGCCATCGCGTTCGAGCGTCACCCGGCCGTCCGCGCCAAGCGCCTCGAGGTCTTCCGGCGCCAGCCTCGCGACCGCTGGCCCCGCCATCGCCGCCATCGCCGGAATCCGCCGCGAGAGCGGCTCGCTGCCGAGCGTGCGCTCATGCCGGAACAGGGCGAGCCCGTCGGCGGGCGCGAGAAATGGCTCCTTCCCGGCCACGTCGCGGGTCGCCCACGTTCCAGCATCCATGGGTGCACCGGAACGTCCGGGCCTCGCTTCTTCGATTCGTTCGAACCCCGCCCGCCGCGCCAGTGCCGCCCGCAGCGCGCCGAGCTCGCGTTCGTCTCCGGCGCCGCCGGTCCATGAGCGCAACCGCTCGAGCACCGTCCACGCCGGCAGCGCCTCGCCGCCGGGCGGGCTCGAGTGCGGGTCGCGCGGGAATTTCTCATCCTCGATCCGGCGCACGATCGGCAGGCCCACGGGCTGCGCGGGCGCGAAACCCTGCATGCGCCCGGCGCGGTTCACGAACGTGCCGTGCGATTCGTAGACGCTCGTCGTCGGCAGCACGACCCGAGCGCGATCGGTGAGCGCGTGGTGCATGTAGTCGGCGACCACCAGCAGCTCGAGCCGCGCGAGCGCCGCCCGCAACGCGGGCGACAGATCGTCGAGATCGCTCTCGACCAGCACCGCGGCGTGGATCCCGCCACGCTCGATGCCGTCCACGATGCCGGTCAGCGCCGGCGCCTCGCCGAGCGCCGCGGCACCGCAGCCGTTGGGCCCGGGGAACACGGCGCCGAAGCGGACGTCCCGCCCATCGCCCGCGAGGCCGCGCGCGAGCGCGGCCGCCCCGGCGAGCGTCGGGCCGTCGGTGAGATCGGTGCCGACGAGAATCGCGGGCCGCTGCGCGTGCTGCAGTGCGGCCGCAATGTCGTCGGCCATGCCCCGGCCCGGCGCCTCCGCATCGGCCAGGGCCGAGACGCCTTCGATCCCGGCACGCGCGGCGATCGCGCCGAGCGCCCCCGCGAGCCGCGCCGGATGCACCGGCGTCACCCTCGCGACGCCGTCGAGCGAGCGGTCGAGGGGACCGAGGACGAACACGCTGCCGCCGCGGCGCGCGCACTGGCGCGCGGCGAGCGCGGCGAGCGGCGCCTCGTCCACCAGCGACGCGCCGAGCACGAGCAGCACGTCGGCGCGCGCGAGGTCCGGCTGTTCGAGCGGCGGCAGGCCGGCGGCGCCGATCGCCGAGACCGCCTGGAACGCGGCGCGCTCGCGCTCCGGATCGTCGAAGTGGGCGACGCGCGCGCCCTCGAGCGAACCGGAGGCCAGCGCCTCGAGCGCGGCGTGGGTTTCGAGCGAGGCGCGCGGCGAGGCGATCAGCGCGACCGCCGCCGGCCCGTGCTCGCGGGCGATCGCGGCAAGCCAGCCGCCGGTGCGGCCGAGCGCATCGGACCAGTCCACGGCATCGCCGTGCACGTGCGGCCGGCGCGGGCGGTCGGCGGCGCTCCCGGCGCCGTGGCCGAACTGGCCGCGGTCGCACAGGAACATGCCGTTGACCGCGGGGTTCTCGCGCACGCGCACGCGCTGGATCTCGCGATAGCGCGAGCCGGCGCGCACGTTGCAGCCGACCGAGCAGTGCGGGCAGATCGACGTGCCAATCTCCAGGTCCCACACCCGGCTCCGGTAGCGGAAGCGCCTGTCGGTGAACACCCCGGTCGGACACAGCTCCACGAGGTTGCCCGAGAACGGACTCTCGAACGGACCGTCCTCGAAGCGCCCGAAGTAGACGCGGTCGCGGCTGCCGGTGGCGCTGAAGTCACGGCCGCCGGCGTATTCCTGATAGAAACGACTGCAGCGGTAGCAGGTGATGCAGCGGTTCATCTCGTGGCTGATGAACTCGCCGAGGAACTGGTTGCGGAACGTGCGCTTCTTCCCCTGGTATTCGCGGCGCCCGTGACCGCAGGCGATGGTCAAATCTTGAAGCTGGCACTCGCCGCCCTCATCGCAGATCGGACAGTCGTGCGGATGGTTGATCATCAGCCACTCGATCACGCGCCGGCGGAAGGCGACCGAGGCGTCGTCGGTGGTGGTGACCTCCTGGCCGTCCTCGGCCTTCGTCATGCAGCCCATCACCAGCTTCGACTGGCCGTCCTTCTTCGCGGTCACCGCGCAGACGCGGCACGATCCCACCGCGCCCAGGTCCTTCTGGTAGCAGAACACCGGCACCTCGACGCCGGCGGCGCGGCCCGCGTCCACGAGGTGCGTGCCGTCCGGCACCTGGATCTTCCGGCCGTCGAAGATCAGCTCAGGCATGGAGCGCCTCCCCGGCCGGCCGGAACGGACACCCGCCCTGCGTCACGTGATCTTCGAGAATGCCGCGGAAGTGGCGGAACAGACCCTTGATCGGCTCCGCGGCGCCGGCCGCGTGCGCGCAGAACGAGTTCGGCCCGATGTCGTGGTAGAGCGCCTCGAGGGTGTCGAGGTCGTGGCGCGAGCCGCCGCCCTGCTCGATGCGCTCGAGCAGCCGCACGCCGTAGGGCAGCCCGTCGCGGCACGGCGTGCAGAAACCGCACGACTCGCGCGCGAAGAAGCGCTGCAGGTTGAGCGTGCCGCGCACCGGGCAGTCGTCCTCGGAGAACACGATGAACGTGCCGGTGCCGAGCCGCGTGTGCACCTTCTCGAGCGGATCGTAGTCGAGGGGCACGTCCAGGTGTTCCCCGGTGATGAAGGCCGTGGACGCCCCGCCCGGGATCGCGCCGAGCAGGCCCCTGCCGCCGCGCACCCCGCCCATCTCGTCGAGCAGCTCGCGCAGGGTGGTGCCGATCGGCCGCTCGATGCACATCGGGCGCTCGACCGCGCCGCTGCCGCCGTAGAGCTTGGTGCCCGCGCCCTCGGGGTTCTTCGCCAGGTCCTTGAACCACGCGGCGCCGTTCGCGACGATGCCCGGCACGCACGAGAGCGTCTCGACGTTGTGCACCGTGGTCGGCCGGCCCCACAGGCCGTGGGTCGCCGGGAAGGGCGGCTTGGAGCGCGGCACCGGGCGCCTGCCCTCGAACGCGTTCAGCAGCGCGGTCTCCTCGCCGCAGATGTAGCGACCGCCGCTTCGATGGACGTGGATGTCGAAGCCGAAGCCGCTGCCGCGAATGTCGTCGCCCAGCAACCCGGCGCCGCGCGCCTCGTCGAGGGCGTGCTGCAGCGCGTCGTACTGGTCGAAGTACTCGCGGCGGATGAACACGAAGCCCTCGGTGAACTCCTGCGCGTAGCCGGCGAGGATCATGCCCTCGATCAGGATGTGCGGGTTGGTGTCCAGCAGCACGCGGTCCTTGAACGTGCCCGGTTCCATCTCGTCGGCATTGCAGACCAGATAGCGCGGGCCGCCGTCGTTCTTCTCGCCGCGCGGCACGAACGACCACTTCATGCCCGCCGAGAAGCCGGCGCCGCCGCGTCCACGGAGCCCGGAGTCCTTGACGCGTTCGATGAGCTCGCCGGGCTTCATCGCACCCAGCGCGTCCAGCGCGCCGTAGCCGCCGGCGTCGCGGTATTCGCCGAGCGAGGCCGGCCCGCCCTGCTTCCCGCGCGCGCGCAGCAGGACCTCATTCATGGCGCCACTCCTCGAGACGTCGTTCGAGCCCGGCACGATCCACGGGCAGCGGTCCGACGATGCGGTTCGCCACCATCGCGCAGGGCGCCCGATCGCAGTGCCCGAGGCAGACGGTCGGCAGCAGGCCGACCTGGCCGTCCGCGGTGACCTGGCCGGGGGCGATGCCGAGCAGATCCGACAGCTTCGCCATGAGCTGCGGCGCGCCGTTCAGCTCGCACGAGATGCTGTCGCAGACGTAGATCCGCAGCCTCCCGGCCGGCCTGCGGTGGATGAGGTTGTAGAAGGTGGCCACCTCGTCCACTTCGGCCGGCGTCAGATCGCACTGGCGTGCCGCCTCGCGCACGCCGTCGTCGTCGACGAAGCCGCGCTTCTCCTGGATCTCCCACAGGACGTCCACGATGCGTTCGCGCAGGCGCGCGCGTTCGCCCGGCGCGGATGCGGACTGCGCGCTCATTTGTCGATGTCTCCCAGCACGAAATCGATGCCGCCGAGCGTCGCCACCAGGTCCGGCACCTTCTCGCCCTTCACCATCGTGAGCAGCGCCTGCATGTGCGGATAGGACGGTGTGCGGATGAACACGCGGTACGGCAGGTTGCTGCCGTTGCTGACGACGTAGTAGCCGTTCTCGCCCTTCGGCGCCTCGGTGGCGACGTAGGCCTCCCCCGCCGGCGGCACGAAGCCGCGCGACACGTTGACGAAGTGATGGATCAGCGACTCGATGTCGTGCAGCATCCGCTTCGGTTCGGGGATCGAGTAGCGATAATCCGGCGTCGACGTAGTCGCCGTCGGGCATGGTGCGCACGACCTGCTCGATGATGCGGTGGCTCTGGCGCATCTCTTCCATGTGCACCAGGTAGCGCGCCTCGTTGTCGCAGCCCGGTGCGGTCGGCACGTCGAACTCGTACTGCTCGTAGCCGCAGTAGGGCGTCGCCTTCCTGAGGTCCCACTCGAGCCCGCAGGCGCGCAGGTTGGGCCCCGAGAACCCCGCGTCGATCGCGTCGTCGAGGCTGATGGTGCCGGTGCCGCGGGTGCGTCCGACGAAGATCGGATTGCCGGTCAGGAGCTGCTCCACCTCGCGAAGCTGCCCCGGGAACTTCTCGAGCCACGCCTCCATGTCCTCGCGCCAGCCGTCGGGCAAATCCTGCGTGACGCCGCCGATCCGGAACCAGCTCGGGTGCATGCGCCCGCCGGTCACCTTCGCGACGAAGTCGAGGATCTGTTCGCGGTGCTCGAACGTGTAGAACACCGGCGTCAGCGCACCGCAGTCCTGCGCGTAGGTGCCGACGTAGACCTGATGGTTGATGATGCGGAACAGCTCGAGCAGCAGGACGCGGATCGCCTGTGCGCGCGCCGGCACCTCGATGCCGAGCAGCTTCTCGACCGCCATCACGTACGGCAGGTTGTTGGACACCCCCGAGAGGTAGTCGATGCGGTCGGTATAGGGCAGGAAGCGGTGGTAGGTCTGACGCTCGGCGATCTTCTCGGGCCCGCGGTGGTGGTAGCCGACGTCGAGGTCGAGGTCCACCACGTCCTCGCCGTCCAGCCGCAGCACGATGCGCAGCACGCCGTGGGTGGCGGGGTGATGCGGGCCCATGTTCATGACCATGGTGTCGTCGTCTTCCGCTCGTATCCGCGAGTGGCGGTTGATCGCTTCGTCGATGGCGCGCGCGTCCGCCTCGGTGAACGGCGCCATTTCGGAGCCCCGGTACGGATGATCCTTGCGCAGTGGATGGCCCGGCCAGTTGTCCGGCATGTACAGGCGACGCGGGTCCGGATGGCCGTCGAAGCGCACGCCGAACATGTCCGCCGTTTCGCGCTCGTACCAGTCTGCGACCGGATAGACGCCCGTGGCCGTCGGCTGGTGCGGATCGCCGGCGTCGAGGTCGAGCGAGAGCCGCACCGACGGTTTGCCCGGCTCCAGCGCCGCGAGGTGGTAGATCGTGCGGAAGCCGGCGCCGCGCGGGCGGTCGTCGACGGCGGTGCAGAACTCGAAGCGCCGGAAGCGCGGCATCGCCTCGTGGCGGAGCCAGTGCAGCGCGGGTTCGAAGGTCTCGGACGTGGCGCGCAGCGTGAGGGTATCGGTGGGGCCGAAGCGCGCCGGGTCGCGCTCGAGTCCGAAGCGCTCGCGCAATCCCGGCTTCGACCGCGTCGAGCCCGGCGGTGTCGGGGGTGACCGGCGAGGGCGGCGTCCACGGCGGGAAGTACGCGGCCGGGTACGGCGAGCCCGGCCTGAGGATCGTGCCGCGCGGGTGCGTGCCCTCCATGCCGGGCCCGCGCGGATCGTCGTCGGTGGTGACGCCCACCACGCGCGGCGCACGCGTGGTGCCCTGGCTGCCGTGCCCGGTGAAGATCATGTGCGCGGGACGCTCCTGCGCGCGGATCTTCTTCTGCAGCAGGATCAGCGATTCGAGCAGCGACTCCGGGCGCGGCGGGCAGCCCTGCACGTAGACGTCCACGGGCAGCAGCGTGTCCACGCCCTGCACCACGGAGTAGACGTCGTACATCCCGCCCGAGTTCGAGCAGGAGCCCATCGAGATCACCCAGCGCGGCTCGAGCATCTGGTCGTAGAGCCGCAGGATCGCCGGCGCGACCTTCTTGAACACGGTGCCGGCAATGACCATGAGATCCGCCTGCCTGGGCGAGCCGCGCATGACCTCGGCGCCGAAGCGCGAGATGTCGTGCCGCGACGTGAGCGCTGTCGCCATTTCGACGAAGCAGCACGACAGGCCGAAGAACATCGGCCACAGCGAATTGGCCCGGCCCCAGTTGACGAGGTCGTCCAGGCGGGCGAGCAGCAGCGATTCGTGCAGTTCCTCGGGCACCTCGTCGCGCTCGGGGCGCGGCGGGCGGGTCTCGAGGTCGACGGGCACGGGAGCCTCCTCTGGTTCGAGGGAATCCCGGCTCGCGCCCTGGGAGGGCGCGGACCGCAAGTCATCGCGACCATCGCGATGGCATCATGGGTACGGCCAACGTAACGCACCTGCGTCCGTTGCGAAAGCGGGCGGCGCGCGGGGATGTCATGCAATGGTATAGGTGCCGCGCTCGCAACCGGTGCGCACGGTGCACGCGGCGCCGGACTACCAGCCGCGGCCCGCCATGCGTTTCATGATGATGTGCGCGTAGCGGTTCATCGCCTGCGGCCTGCGCCGGCGCGGCGCGGGCAGGATCGCCGCCAGCCGCGCCGCCTGGTCGCGCGCGAGGTGTCCGGCGCTCGTGTGGTAGTGAAAACGCGCCGCCGCCTCGGCGCCGTAGACGCCCGGCCCCCACTCGACCACGTTCAGGTACAGGTAGAGCGTGCGTGGCTTGCCGAGGATCATGTCCGCCAGCGGCGCCAGGGTGAAGTCGAACGGCTTGGTCACCCAGCGCAGCCGCGTGCCGTAGAACAGGTTCTTCACCAGCTGCTGGGTGATGGTCGAGCCGCCGCGCCAGCGGCGACGGCCCTCGTTCTCCTCCATCGCGTTCCTGAGCTCGTCCCAGTCGACCCCGCCATGCGCGAAGAACCCGCCGTCCTCGGCCGCGATCACCGCGTGGGCGAGGTGCCGCGAAATGCGGCGCATGGGAACGATCGTCTGGCGCACGGCGTAGCGGCGCCCCGCCATGGCGGCCTCGACGCGGCGCTGAATCTGCAGCGCGGTGATCGCCGGGTCGTGCGTGCGCAGAACGAAGAGGGTCAGCGCCGCAGCCACGTGCACGGCCACGACGGCCGCCAGGGCGCACAGGATCACGCGCCCCGCGAGCCGCGCGACCGGCCGCGGCGGTCCCCGCCGCGCGGGTGGCGGCTTTGTGGTCATCGAATGGCGCATGTCGATCCTGGCGGCGTGCAGGCGGATCGGCCGGGCCCGGCCGAACCGGCTGCGCGTCTGCAGGGCACGCTAGCCGAGCCGCGCCCGCGGCGGAAGTGGCCCGATCGACAACGAGTTGCGCTCGGGCGCCCGGCCGGGGCCGCCGGGTCGCCCCTGCGCGCACGATGCGATCGGCCGGAGCTGCAACTTTTTGGGCTCATGGCGCGTGTTTCGAGATACCTGATGTGCTCCACTCGCTCTCCGACTGGACTGCAAGGAGGAACCACCGTGAAACGGCTGATCGCGATGACGGCGCTGGCCGCCGGACTGGCCACCGTCGCCCCGGCGCACGCTTCGGACACCGGCTACATCCATGGTCGCGTGGTCACCGAGAGTGGCGACACGTACCAGGGCGAGCTCCGCTGGGGGGACGAAGAAGCGTTCTGGGAGGACATGTTCAACGCGACGAAGACCCGGAACGACTTCGTGCAGTACCTGAATGACGATCAACTGGAGCGCCTGCGCCGGGATCACCGGGGACTCTGGGAGCGGATCTTCGAGCATCGTGACGATGATTTCGAACACGTCTTCGAGATCCGTTTCGGCGACCTGAAGCGAATCGACGTGGACGGCAGGAACCGGATCGAGGCCACGTTCCGCAACGGCAAGACCATCGCACTCGGCGGCGGCTCGAACGACGTCGGCGCGCGCATCACCGTCGTCGACGCCGACGGCGGCACGCGGCGGATCGGCTGGAACCGAATCCGCAGCATCGAGTTCACCCCCGCCCCGGAACACATCGCACACAAGCTCGGCCTGCCCCTCTATGGCACCGTCCGCACCCACCGGTTCGAGTTCACGGGATGCATCCAGTGGGACAACGACGAGTGCCTGTCGATCGACAAGCTGGACGGCGACGATCGTGACGGGGACGTCTCGATTCCGTTCAGTGACATCGCCTCGATCCGCAAACGCGGGCGCGGCGTCCGTGTCAGGCTGCTCGACGGATCCGAGATGGACCTGACCGGCAGCAACGACGTGAACGGCGAGAACCGCGGCGTGGTGGTGAAGGTGAAGGAAATCGGCAGCGTGCGGATCGGATGGAACGACTTCGAAGAGGTGACGTTCCAGCATCCGGCGCCCGTCTCGGGCCGCGGCTATGAGGAGTTCGGCGAGGGTGCGCCGCTCACCGGCGTCGTGGTGGCCCGCGACGGCCGACATCGCGGCCGCATCGTCTTCGATCTGGACGAAGCCTGGGACTTCGAGATGCTGGACGGCCGGAACGGCGACACCCGCTACCTGATTCCGTTTCGCCGGATCGAGCGCATCACCCCGCGGGGAAGCCATCGCACGATCGTCGGACTTCGCGGCGGCATCGACATCGAGCTCGAGGACTCCCAGGACGTCACGCGGCAGAACGACGGCGTGCTGATCTTCGACGGCGATTCCCGGCCTGCGTACGTGGAGTGGGAAGACATCCGGGAGATCCGGTTCGACCGCTCCTGAGTCCCGCTTTCCGGCCCGGCGCAGGCCCGGCGGTCCTCCGGCGGGCCCGCCACCGCGGCCTCAAGGCCGTCCCCGCCCCGGCCGATACCCTCAGGGCACGCCGCCCCGCCCGAATCGTCGGAAGGACCCGACCCTCTTCCACCACTCGGGGACCTCCATGGTCTTGTCCACCATCCGTTTCATCGTCTGGTTCGCGGCCGCGGCCGTGCTCGGCGCCTTCGTCGCCCTGTTCGCGACGCGGATCCCGCAGCCCGGCCCCGCCACGCCGATCGAAACCGTCGTGGTCGAGCAGGCCGCGCGCATCAATTCGCACATGCCTTTCTACACCGACGCCGCGACGCCGGCTCCCGGCGTCGCTCCGGCGCTCCCCGCGGCCGGCGCGCTCGGCCTCGCGCTGTTCGGCTCGGCGCTCGCGACCGCGCGCGTGCTCACGCTGGTCGCGCTGCTCGGGGCGGCCGCGTGGCTCGCGGCGATCGTCAAGCGCGAGACCTCGAACTGGACGTACGGCATGGCCGGCGCGGGGCTGCTGCTCGCCGGCTATGGGCTGCTCGGCGGCGGGATCGGCGTGGCACGGCCGGAACCGCTGATGCTGCTGCTCCTGCTCGCGGGGGGCGACGCCCTGCTGCGCGGCCACGGCGTGCACGGCGCGATCAGCGCGGGGGTGTTCATGTCGGTCGCCGCGCTCACCCACGGCGCCGCGCTGGCCGTCGCTGCGGTCGTGCTCGCGCACCTCGCGATCGACCGGCGCCCGCAGGCCCTCGCGTTCGCGGCCGCCCTCGCCTTCGTCTACGGCGGCGCCCACGTGCTGCTCTCGTGGCGCATGGGCCCCTGGTACAACTTCGAGACCTACGACGCGGTGATTCTCGCGCTGGCCCCCGCGCCGCTCGGACTGTTGCGCTTCATCGGTCAGACGCTGCTCGGACCGCTCAACGTGCTCGCCCTCACCACGCTCATGGCATTCGCGCTGCCCGTGAAGCCCTGGCAGGGGCCCGGCGGCACGTGGACCTGCATCGGCGGCGGGCTGCTGATCGTGGCCCTGCTCGCGACGCAGGTGGCGGGCGCCGGACCCGGGGCCGCGGTCCTCAGCGTCATGGCGCTCGCGCTGGCCGGCCCGCTCTCGATGCAGCGCGTGACGCGGCACCTCGCGGCCTGGCCCGGCTCGACGCGCGTCGGCGGGCAGAGCATGGTGCTCACCGCGCTCGCCCTGCAGTTCGTGGTGCTCGCCGCGCACGTCCCGCCTCCGCACTTCGGGCCGTAGGCGGGCGACTCGGCGCACGGACGCGCCGCCCGCACTGGCCAGATCCCCGCGCCTCGGTTAGGCTCGGGTCCCCGAGACGTCTTCCGCCGACCCCCACTGAAGGAGGTCTGGGATGCGCCTGTTCCCGAAACGACTTCGGTTCATCACGGCGCTGGTCGTAGTGAGCTGGTTCTCCCTGCTCCACGCCGCCCCCGCTGCTGCGGGCCTGGCGTCGTCGCGGCTCTCCGGCACCACCGCCATCGCATCGCCGCGCGACGCGGACATGATCGCCGTGCAGCGCGCGCTCGAAAACAAGCTCGTCGTGCAGAAGCTCGCCGACTACGGGGTCACCCCCGATCAGGTTCAGGTGCGCATGGCGTCGATGAGCGACCAGGATCTGCACACGCTGGCGTCGGCTTCGAAGGGTCTGCCGAGCGGCGGCGACGGTGTCGGTCTGCTGATCTCGCTGCTCATCGTGGTGCTGCTGGTGATCCTGATCATGAAGCTCCTGAACAAGGAGATCGTGGTCAGGTGACGCTCGCGACGGCCTGCGTCGCGCTGCTCACGACCCTGGCGGTGGCGGGACCGCGGCCGATCCGGCTCGCGGTCCCGATCGTTCGGCAGGCGCCCGAGCGCTGCGGCCCCGCGGCGCTCGGCATGGTGCTGCGCTACTACGGCGCGCCCGACAGCGCGCTCGCGCGGGCCGATGCCGCCTACGACCCGGTGCTGCACGGCGCGCTGATCACCGACCTCGCCCGCGCCGCCGAGACGTCCGGCTACGCCGCGCGCGTGGCGGAGGCCGACGCCGACACGCTGCGCGCCGCGCTCGCGGCCGGCACGCCGCCGATCGTGATCTACGACGTCGGATTCGGGCCGCTCAGCAAGCGCCACTTCGCGGTGGTCGTCGGCTGGGAACCCGACGCGCAACGGTTCGTGCTGCACGACGGCGGCGCGAAGCCGCGCGAGATGAGGCAGTCCGAGCTCGTCTCGCGCTGGAGGAAGGCGGGATTCCTGGCGCTGATCGTCGCGAGGCGGCCGTGAGCCAGCGGCCGCGGCCGGGCCGCTGGCGCCGCACGGCGGGGATCGCCGCCCTGTGCGCGCTGCTCGGCGGCAGCGGCGCGTGCAGCCACTTCGTGATCCTCAACGACCCGCTGACCGCGAAGGAGCACAACGACCTCGGCGTCGCCTACGAGTCGAGCGGCAAGCTGGAACTCGCGAAGAAGGAGTATCGGCGGGCGCTACGCCTCGAGCCCGATCTGGCGATCGCGCGGGTGAACCTGGGCAACGTCGAGGCCGCGAACGAACGCTGGCCTGCCGCCGAACGCGAGTACCGCCGCGCGCTGCGCATTGCCCCGGGCGATCCGCAGGCCATGAACAATCTGGCCTGGGCGCTCTACCGGCAGGACCGCAAGCTCGACGAAGCCGAGCAGTTCGCGCGGCGCGCCGTGGCGGCGGCGGATTCGAGCGACACGACATATGCGCAGACCCTGAGGGCGATCGTGACGGCGCAGGGGCGCGGAAAGTAGCGGCGGGTCCGGCGTCGCCGGGCCGTGCGAGTGGCGCCTGCCGAGCCCTTTGCGCCGGCTCGAATCGGCTTTCGCTATCATCGCTTCTCTACTAATGTCTCGCCTCCACTGCCCGTTGCGCGAACGCCCTGCCAACCCGGCCCCCCGAAGGAGCATATGACCGGCATCCCGGAACGCATCGGCCAGTATCCGATCGAGCGCGAAGTCGGACGCGGCGGCATGGGCGTCGTCTACCTCGGGCGCGACACGAAGCTCGACCGGCGCGTGGCGATCAAGGTGCTGCCCGAGGCGTTCGCCGCCGACCCGGAACGCCTCGCCCGTTTCGAGCGCGAGGCGCGGCTGATCGCCTCGCTCAACCACCCCAACATCGCCGGCATCTACGGGATCGAAGAAGCGGACGGCCATCGCTTCCTCGCACTCGAATTCGTGGACGGCGAGACGATCGCCGACCGGCTCGCCCGCGGGCCCATGTCGCTCGACGACACGCTCGACGTCTGCCGCCAGGTGGCGGCCGCCCTCGATGCGGCGCACGAAGGCGGCGTCGTGCACAGGGATCTCAAGCCGGGCAACGTGAAGGTCACGCCGGCGGGCGAGGTCAAGGTGCTCGACTTCGGTCTCGCCAAGGGGGCCGCCGGCAGTGCGAGCGACTCGTCGCCCGACCTGTCGCAGTCACCGACCATGACGCATGCCGTCACGGGCGCCGGCATCATTCTCGGCACCGCGGCCTACATGAGCCCCGAGCAGGCGCGCGGCCGCGCCGTGGACAAGCGCGCCGACATCTGGTCGTTCGGCTGCCTGCTCTACGAGTGCCTGAGCGGGCGGCAGGCGTTTTCGGGCGAGACCGTGTCGGACATGATCGCGCGCATCCTGCAGGGCGAGCCGGACTGGAACGCCCTGCCGCCGGGAACGCCGGAACGGATCCGCGGCCTGCTGCGCCGCTGCCTCGAGAAGGACGCCCGCCGCCGTCTGCGCGACATCGGCGATGCCCGAATCGAGATCGAGGACGTGCAGGCCGTGCGCGCCTCCAGCTCGGCGATGCGCGCAGCCGCGGCCCAGGCGGGCCCGCGCGCGCTCGTGGGCTGGGCGCGGGTGGCGGCGGCGGTGGTGATCACCGCGGCGGTGACGCTGCTGGCGCCGCGTCTGTTCCATCACGCGGCGCCGCCCGCCACGATGCGCTTCGAGGTCATGCAACCCGACGGTGCGTTCCTGAGCCCTGACGCGGCACTGACGCGGGTCTCCCCGGACGGGCGCACCCTGGCGTTCATGGCGTTCGATTCGAGCGGTGTGTCCGGCATCTGGATCCGGTCGCTCGACAATACGAAGGCCCGGCGGTTGGCGGGAACCGAGCGGGTCTACGGCGCTTTCTTCTGGTCACCCGACAGCCGGCAGATCGCCTTCACCGCCGAGGAGAAGCTCCAGCGCGTGGCGCTCACGGGCGGCAACCCCGTGATCGTGTGCCCGGTCAAGCTTCAGCGCGGCGGGAGCTGGAGCGCGTCGGATGTGATCCTGATCGCACCCAATTCCAACGGGCGGATCTTCCAGGTCCCGGCCAGCGGCGGCGATCTTCAACCCGTGACCACTCTCGATTCGACGCGTGGCGAGTCCGCCCACCGCTTCCCGCAGTTCCTCCCCGACGGCAGGCACTTCCTGTTCTCCGTGCTCCCGGCGCGCGACGGCAAGATCGACACCTACGTCGGCACACTGGGGTCGGAGGAGCGCAAACTTCTGATCTCGGCCCCGAGTGGCGTGACCTTCCAGCCGCCGGATCGGCTGCTCTATGCGCGCAACGGCAGGCTCGTCGCCCAGGACTTCGACCCGCGCGGGCTGAAGCTGCGCGGCAAGCCCGCTCCGCTCGGAGACGAGGCGGCCTTCACACAGTTCACAGGCGGCCCGCAGGTGTCGGCCTCGGCCACCGGTGCACTGGCCTACGTCACGACCGTCAGGGCCGACATGCGACTCGCATGGATGGACTACCAGGGCCGCGAGCTGGGCAGGATCGCGGTCCCACCCGGGCCCTACGAAACACTCGCTCTGTCTCCGGATGACCGGCGCGTGGCGCTCGTGCGGAACGAATCGAACGACGAGTCGGACATCTGGATCGCCGACCTCGAGCGCGGCGTGGCGACGCGGTTCACCGACGAGACCGGCGCCAACACCAGCCCCACCTGGTCTCCCGACGGAAGCCGAATCGCCTACATGTATCTGGTCGTCGGCTCACCTCAGGTGCTCAAGGTGAAGGAGATCGATGGCAACCGCACCGACACGTTCCTCCAATCGGATCCGCTCTTCAAGCGCCTCTACGGCTGGACGCCGGATGGCAAGTCGCTTGTGTTCGGGCGACAGGATCCGGTGACCCAGTGGGATCTGTGGGTGCTGCCGCTGGAGAAGGGGCGCGAGCCCGTTCCCTACCTGCGGACACGTTTCAACGAGACCAACGGCAACGTGTCGCCCGACGGCCGGTGGCTCGCCTACCAGTCCGACGAAACCGGCCAGGTCGAAGGCTACGTTCAGTCGTTCCCTGCTCCAGGGAGCAAGTACCAGGTCACGACCCGAGGTGGCGGACGTGCCATCTGGTCGATCGACGGCAAGCGAATGCTCTACGTGGACAGTTCTGCCCCCAACACGGTGTTCGAAGCGGACATTCTGCCCGGTTCCGAGTTTCGCCTCGGCCCCGGCCACCCCGCCATCGCGCTGCCGAAGGATTTCACGGGGGTGACGCGCGCCCACGATGGGCGGCGCATGCTCTACCTGCTGCCCGCGGGGGCGCCTCCGGCGCCGAAGATCACCGTCGTGCTGAACGCCCTGCCGGCGCGATAGAAAGCACCGGTCGGCGTCACGCATGACGTCCCCGAAGACGGCGCGGCCGCGGTCACCCGGGCGATGACCGCGGCCGCGGACCGTCGAGACGACCGGCGGCTACTTCATCACGGCGATCCGGGTGACGGCGGCTTCCCCGCCCGCGCGCACGCGCGCGAAATAGACCCCGCTGCGCACGCGGCGCCCCGCGTCATCGGTGAGATCCCAGCTCGTCACCTGCGGGCCGGCTTCGCGCACGCCGTCGAACAGCTGGCGCACGCGCCGGCCCTGGACGTCGATGATCTCGACCTCGGCCCGCGCCGCCACCGGCAGCGCCCAGCGCAACTGCGTGGCCGACCCCGCCGGATTCGGCCACGGTGCGCCCATGCGAAGCCGCCCCGCAGCCACCGAACCACCGGCGACGTCCAGCGTCACCGTGTGCACGAAGTTCACCTGCGAGATCAGCCACGCCCACGGTTCGGGCTGCAACCCGGGGACGGTCGACAGATCGAACGAGTCGATATCGAGCTGGCCGCCGAAATACGACAGCGCGGGCGTGAGCGGCGTGCCGATGGCCGTCTGATCGCCGGAGATGTCGTGGTTCGTGATGTAGTAGGTGAAGAGCACGGGATTCGTGGGCGTGACCAGCATGCGCTCCAGCCCGTCGGGCCAGGTCATGCCGGTCAGCCGCAAGGTGTAGGGCTGCGCCACGGCGATGTCGTACCCGTCGAGCCGCAGAAACGCGAGGAACATGGACTCGATGCCGGTGAGCGAATCCACCTGCGCCTGGATCTGCGCGTAGGGGGCGTTCACCCCGCCTGGCGACACGTCGAAGAGGTCGAATTCCAGCAGCCGGCTCACCGGATCGAGATCGTAAGCACCATCGAGCGGCGACGTGGAAGTCGAGCCGCCATAGCCAATCTGAATGGACGACACCGAGGAGAGCGGCGCCCAGACCGACTTCACCCCGCCCACGGGCGTGGGATCCGGCGGCGGCCCGCACAGCGATGCCGGCGTGGGCGCGAGCGGCGGCGCGGCGACACCCGCAAGCGAGGCGATGGCGTTGACGAGGTCCTGCCCCTCCAGCGCTCCGAGGACGACCTGTCGAATGATCCCCTGCGGATCGATCACCACCAGCGTCGGGAACGCGGTGCCGTCGATGCCCTCGAAATACGAGTCCAGCGTGTTCGGATACTTGCCGTCATCCTGCAGAATGGGTCGCGAGAGGTTGTACCTGCAGCGCCAGTTCTGTGCCTGCGTCTGCGTGCTCGGCCCGACGATTGCGCCCTGCACCATGGCGGTCAGGTACTCGAAGCTGACGGTGGGATGACCCACCCACGAGTCGTACGCCTGCTGCGACGAGAGGGCCATCTGGTTACAGGGCGGACACCATAAGGCCATCAGATCGAGCAGGACCCACTTGCCCGCGAACTCGGAGAGCGAACGCTCGTTGCCGTCCTGGTCCAGCGCCTTGAAAGCCACCGCGGTGTCCCCCACCGCGAACCCGCCCGGCAGGTCGCCGAGCAGCACCGACGCCGTCCCCGCGCCGTAGTTCGCGACGGCCACGTCGACGACGCCGTCCCGATTGAAGTCGGCGACGTGGATGCCCCAGGCTTCGACCCCCGTGGCGAAGTTCCCCGCCAGTGTGAAGGCGCCCGTGCCGTCGCCGTGCAGCACCGCGGCGGCGGCGACATCGTAGTCCGACACCACGACGTCGAGCCGGCGGTCGAGGTCCACGTCCACGAGCTTCAGCCACGTCGCGCCCGCGCCCGCGGCGAAGTCGTTCTTCGCGCCGAGCGCACCCGAGCCGTCGTTCAGGAACACCGAGATCGAGCTGTCGGTGTAGTTGGCCGTCACCACGTCCTGATCGCCGTCGTTGTCCACGTCGCCGATCACGACGCAGTACGGCAGCTGGCCGGTCGGATAGTCGGTCTTCGGGCCGAACGCGCCCGCGCCGTTGTTGATCAGAACCGAGACCGAGTTCGCATCGGAGTTGCACGTCACCAGGTCGGGCGAGCCGTTGCCGTCCAGATCACGCAGCGCGACGTTCTCGGGCCCCGCACCGGTCGTGAACGCCGTCGGCGCGCCGAGCCCGCCGGCACCGTCGTTGAGAAGCACCGATGCCCTGGCGATCCAGTAGTTCGCGACGACGATGTCCCACTTGCCGTCGCCGTTGAGGTCCGCGGTCGCGATCCCGGTCGGCAGGTCGGTGCAGGGGTAGTCCACCTTCGGCAGGAAGCCGCCGGCGCCGTCGTTGACCAGCACCGACACGGTCGCGGCCCAGTAGTTCGCCGTCGCCAGGTCCGGCCGGCCGTCGCCGTTCACGTCCGTGAACACCACGTCGTAGGGCCCGAGGCCCACCGGATAGTCGACCGCGGCCCCGAAGTTGCCGGCGCCGTCGTTGAGACGCACGCTCACGCTGTTCGAGCCGAAGCTGGCGACCGCGAGGTCCTGGTCCCCGTCCCAGTCGATGTCGGCGGACGTCGAGGCGATCGGCTGCAGGCCCGCCGCGTAGTCGGTCCGCGCGGAGACCGTGTAGGCCAGGGCCGCGTGAGGTGGAATCAGGATGGAGCCCGCGATCATCAGGGCTGCGAGAGGTGCGGACGCGAGAACCGAAGGGCCTGCGCGACGTAGCCCGGACATGGAGAACTCTCCTGCATGGATGTGTCCGCCACGGGGGGCGCGGGGTATACAAACGCCCGGGCCCGCTGAGTGCGGTGCCCGGGTATCTGGGAGGGCGGCGGCCGGTTTCGATCGGTCGCTGGACTTGATCTTATGGGCAACCTCGGTCCCGGACAATGCAATTCATGCGCGGCGAAAAGCCTCTGCCGGTTTCCATCCACGGCAGCGCTCAGCGGCAGGGGCCAGGTCCGGGTGCGGCCTGCCGGAAAACGCGGGGCGTCCGGTTCGAGGGACTCGATCCGTTCGGCGCGTGCACGGCGCGCGGCATGGCAGGACCATCGGCCACCCTCAGGGGAGCACGCGGCTCGCTGTTCCGATCATCGAGCAGGCGCCCGAGCTGTCGTCACGCTGGAGCAGGACCGGCTTGCTCGCCCTGTTCGTGAAGGAACTCCCATGGCGCGTTGCAGAACACGGGGTTGTGGCGGCGCAGCGCGGCCGCTGCGGCGCTGCGCGTCTGGCGCGGCGTGCGGTGGACGCGGGCGGCGCGAGCGGCACCACGTACACACGGACGCTCAAAGCGATCGAGCGGGCGCGGGAGGCGCAACCTCGAGTCCTCCCCCCGCGACGGTCTGCCGCCTGCGGCGCCACGGGCGCACGGTGCCGCCGTCGCCGCCCGCCTACTTCGACGCCACCGGCTGCATCAGCGTGTGCAGGCGCTGGAACCAGTGGAGCGTGAGCCGCACGCGCCTGAGCGGCGCCGCGTCACGTTCCTTCTGGGCGTCGCGGACGAGAATCACTGCGCTGCCATCCGGCATCAGGTCATACGAGCCCGGAAAGGACCCGGGGCCCGAGGGCAACTTCAACCGCCCGCGCGGCTGCCCGACATCGATCGTGCTGCCGCGGGCCGCGATCGGAACCGAATACAGCGAGTCTTCCGTGCGATAGAAGAGCTCGCTGCCATGCCGCGCCCAGCGCGGCTCCTGGCCGCCGCGCGTCGAGATCTGCCACTTGCCGCCGGGGCCCGGGAAGGGCCGAACGTAGACTTCCTGGCGGCCCGACTCCGTGGACTCGTAGGCCAGCCAGCGGCCGTCCACCGAGAGACGGGGCGACGTCTCGGTCGCCGGCGAATCGAGCACCACCTCGGGCGTTCCGGGCTCGTGCGCATCGAGCCTCCAGATTCCCCAGTTTCCCGAAGCGTTCGAGCTGCACAGGAGCGTCGAGCCGTCCGGTGTCCACTGCTCCGGCAGCTGGAAGCGCTGCGCGTCGGAGAGTCGCAGCGGCTCGCCGGATCCGTCCGCCGCCTTCACGGTGGCCTGGCTCCCGCTCGTGCCCCCATCGCCCGAGGAATACGCGATCGATTTGCCGTCCGGGGACCAGATCGGGTGCCAGTCCGGCTTGCCCTCGGCGAAGGTGAACCGCGTGCGCGTTCCGCGCGCAAGGTCGAGCACCCAGACGTCCGCCAGCGCGAACGAACCCAGCGTGTAAGCCACGCGCTGACCGTCGGGGGACACCGCGGGCCCGTAAATGTCCATGGGCTCGATGAGGACGTCCTCCCTCCCGCCGTTCAGCAGCACCCGCACCAGCTCGGCCTGGTCCGCTGACGCGGCCTCGCCGAACATGCCGATCAGCGTGCCGTTCATGGAGACGTCGTACTGCGCCGCGCCTTCGGCCGGAGACGAGCGCAGCTTCTCGACCAGCGGCACCGGCGTTCCCTTCACCTCGAGCTTCTGGACGTCGAAGGGCAGCGCGAACAGCGTCTGCTCGTACACGTAGAGGATGTAGCCGGGTACATAGCGCGGGTCCGTGCCGCCGTGGTGCAGGAGCTTGCGCGTGCCGGTCTTCAGATCGAGCACTTCCAGCCGGCCCTGCACCAGTCCCGGCGAGTTGTTGAACACCGTGAAGAGCACCGCGCCGCGACCGGGAATCACGTGCGGCCAGCGGTGCGAGGTCTCGCCCGAGGTCGAATCGAGCTGGGTCACGGCATGCGCCTCGCCGCCCGCCGCCGGGATCGCCATGAGACCGCTGTTCGGATTCGGCGCGTAGATGATCTGTCCGTCGTCGGTCCAGGTGCCGCCGCGGTTGAGCGCCACCGGCGCCAGGACCAGCGGCGCCCCGCCGCGGATCGAAACCTTCTTCAATTCCGTGCGCGTGAAGAACCCGATCCAGTCGCCTTCGGGCGAGAAGAACTGATGGTAGGCCTCGGTCGTCCCCGCGATCTCGCGCGGCACGGGATCCGAAAGATCCCGCACGAACATCGTGCGGTCGTCGCCGTCGGTGCAGAAGGCGATCCGGTCGCCCTGCCGCGACAGCACCGCCGCCGCGCCGTAGCCCGAGAACAGTGGCTCGGGAGCCAGCTCGACATCGAATTCCATCACGTCCGGCGGCTTCGCCGGCGCGCGCCACGGCGCCCAGGCGACGAGCACCGCGATCAGCGCCGCCGCGGCGGCGGCGATCCATGGCCAGCGCGAAGCGGGTGACGACGCCGCCGGCGCCGCCGCCGGCGCCAGCGCCGCCTCGGCCGCAGCGGGATTCGCGATGTAGTCCTCGATGATCAGCCGCGCTTCGCCGATGTCGCGCAGGCGCCGGCGCGGGTCCTTTTCGAGGCAGCGCCTGAGCAGCCGCAGGATCGGCAGGGGCAGATTCTTCGGCAGCTGGTCCCATTCGATCTCGCGCATCATCACTGCGGCGAGCACCTCGGAGGCCGTCTCGCCCGTGAACGCCTGCCGCCCGGCGAGCATCTCGAACAGGACGACGCCGAATGACCAGATGTCCGCGCGGCGGTCCACCTGTTTGCCCTTCGCCTGCTCCGGGCTCATGTAGCCCGCCGTGCCGAGGATCACGCCCGCCATCGTGTTCCGCGCGGTGATCGTCGGCGACATGCTGAGGCTGTCGGATCCGGCCTCGCCTTCGAAGGCCTTGGCGAGCCCGAAGTCGAGCACCTTGACCGTGCCCTCGGGCGTGATCATCACGTTGCCGGGCTTGAGGTCGCGATGCAGCACGCCCTGGTCGTGCGCCGCTTCCATCGCGTCGGCGATCTGCCGCGCGATGTCGAGCGCCTCATCGAGCGGCAATGCGCCGCGCTGGATGCGATCGGCCAGCGTCTCGCCGCGCACCAGCTCGAGCACCAGGCAGGTCACGCCTTCGGCCGATTCGAGCCCGTAGATTGCGCCGATGTTCGCGTGGTTGAGGGAGGCCAGCACCTGCGCTTCGCGCTGGAAGCGCGCCATGCGCTCGGTGTCGTGCGCCAGGTGCTCGGGAAGCATCTTCAGCGCCACGTCGCGGCCGAGCTTGCTGTCGCTCGCACGCCAGACTTCGCCCATGCCTCCGGCGCCCAGCTTCTCGCGAACCTCGTAATGGACGATGCGTTTCCCGATCATGCGCGGCCCCCATGGAGTTGGTTGCCGGGCATACTAGAGAGGCGCGGCCCCCGCGCCAAACGGGAGGATCGCGGACGAGGGCGGCGACTTCGCCCGGCGCGCGAGGCGCGTTATGATCGCCCGCTCCAACGCACCGGGCGACTGCGCCGGTGCACATCGTGCCGGAGTGGCGAAACTGGCAGACGCGCGGGACTCAAAATCCCGTTCGGGCAACCGAGTGGGGGTTCAAGTCCCCCCTCCGGCACCAAGCCTCGCAACGAGTTAGCAGTTCGACGCGCGCGGCGCATCACGCCCTCCACCGTGAATTGTGCTCAAACTGTGCTCATTCTCGGATCTTCCGCATCTGCGAGAGGCACGACGCGGCGCGCCAGCCCCGAGTCCGCCGGCCGGAAGGCTGCGAGCTTGCGAACGCCGTCGGCAAGGTCGGCCTCGTTCACGATGTTGTAGCGGTCAAAGATGCTCCTGGTCTTATGCCCGAGCAACGCCATCGCCGTTCGCTCGGGCACTCCACTGCGGACCAGATCCCGTGCGGCGGTTCGCCTCAGATCGTGGACCAGACGCCCTGGCACGCCCGCACGCGCGCAGGCGCTGCGCCATGCGTGATGGAAACTGCGGATGGGCTCGCCTGCGACGATGGAACACGAACGGGATGAGGCGCCCCTGTTCCCGCTCGAGCGCGGATGTGATCTCACGCTGCGTGCGAATGAGGCTCGCAAGCGCCGGCAACGCTGCGAACGGGAAGACCCTGCCCGCTCCCGACTTCGTGCTCCCCACCTCCAGCCGCACGACACCACCGACGCTGTCCACCTGCGTCCAGCGGAGCGTCTTGGCTTCGGAGAGTCGCCAGCCGGTTAAGGCCAGGAACTGGACCAGTGCCGCGACGTCCACGGGGAGTTCGGCGAGGACCGCCTGCAGCTCGGCCTGCTCGAAGAACCCGACCCTCGCGTTCTGAACAGCCAGCGAGGGGAAATAGGGTCGATGAGCCACCTTCCCCGCCCGCAGGCCGAGCGTGATCATCCGTTTGAGCGCCGCGAGTTCAAGCCGGATCGTCGCGGGCTTCGCCACCGCCATCCGCGACCGCACGTAGGCACTAACCCGGTCCGCGGTGATGTCGAGGACCCGCGCGCGGCCGAAGATTCTGCTCAAGTGCTTGACCGAGCGCTGGGCACGGTCGAGCGACTTCCGCCCGTTGACCCGGTAGTCGTCGAAGAGCATTTCGGCGAGATCTTCGAAAGTGGTGCGCTCGACGTCGGGCCCCGCGAGGCGCCCCTGCCCGATTTCCCCAAGCCGCCGATTGAGGAGTTTCACAGCCTGAGATTGCCGAGCATGAGCCCGACGACTCCCGATACAGGCGCCCCATGTGCCGGTACTGGATCCACCAGGTCTCGCCTCGCTGGTAGAACCGACCCGTTCCTCGAACTCGTTTCATGCCTTTAGGTTGGCTCTGTCTGCCCACGGGTTCAAGTCCTTCTTGAAGCCAGCCAGCGCTGGATCCCGACCCGCGAGAAACGGACGATTTTCGGGGAGATTGGGCGGGTGAACGGCAGTTGCTTCGCGTGTCGGTAGAGCCAGCGCTTCGAGACCCCGAGCATCGCCGCGGCTTCCTCAACGTCGAGCATTCGGTCCTCGTTGGCGCGGTCTTCCGTCCGGGGCATGGCAGCTGGCGGACGGCTCGCCACGGTGAGAAGCGCTGCGTGCGCTCGTGCGAGCTCTGCCACGAGATCGGGTACTTGCTCGCATGGGACATCGCTCGGCGACGACGCCAAAGCCGTGAGCCCGATCCGGAGCGCCTCGACTTCGAGTCTCATGTCCGCCCATCCAGCTCGCCGCCCGACTCGGAGTGGCTGCGTATACCCTGAGGCGCGGAGTCGCCGGCGGCCACGAGATTGATTCTGCCGCTATGGGAAGTGGGCATCCGGCCAAATGGATCCTCGGCCGCCCCTCCCTTGGATGCCGACCGGTACCAACGGAAGGGGTGGCCCTTCTTCCCCGCCCCGATGCGATTCATCTCCGAGGAATCTCGAAGTCTGCCGAGTGCAGTTTGGGCGACGGTGCGCTTCACTCCCGGAAGCCGCGTGAGGAGCTCATCGAAGCTCAACGCCTGGTCTTCCGCCGATGGCGCCTCCCTCAGGATTGCTTCCCTCGCTTCCTGATGGGCGACATCCCTTTCGGATCCGAGGACCAAATAGCCCGTCTCCGCTAATTCGATCATGAGCTCGGACGGCGTCTCGTCGAATCGCGACAGCGCGCCGAGCTGCCGGATCGTGGGGCGCTTGCTCTTGTTCGGGCGCCGGAGAGCCAGGACGATGTCCACCGCTCCGGCGAATGCCGATGATCCGCGCCCCGAATCCCCGACATCCCCACCACTCTTGCGCTCGTGGCGGACCACGATGACACCAAGGCCCGTTGCCGCCGCCTTCTGGAGCGGCTCGACGGCTCTCAAAGCGTCCCCGGCGCTGTTCTCAGAATCACCTCTCAGGCCGGCGAATTGCCCCAGGGTGTCCACGACAAGCAGGCCCGCGCCGCGCCGTTGGGCCTCCTCGAGTGCGGCGGCGGCGACTTCCTCCCACGGTACCCCTAGGGTCTCGTGCCAGAAGAGAACGAAGAGGTCTTCACGATCCACAAGCCCGGCCCGCCCAAGGGCTTGGCGAAACGTGGTCGCGTTCTGCTCCGTCAGCCACAAGACCGGTGTCTTTACGGTTGTTTCATCGAGGAAGTCACGACCATCGAGCACCGCAGCGACCAGCTCAGCGGTGAACGTAGTCTTGCCTGCCAACTTGACCTTGCCGACGAGGTCCGTGATGGAACCGCGTGCGACCCATGGTTTGGCGATCCATGGCACGTCGGAGGCCGTCATCGCCGCAATATCCTTGGCCGTCCGGAACACGAGATTCTTTCTGCCGGAACACCCATCCTGAGGAGCGGCAGAATGAATTTCCTCGGGCCGGTCAGAGATGGGCGTGACTGTTCCCCCCTTGCGACCGCCAGCCTCGTTGATCCCCGTGTTGCTCACGCTCATGCCTCGTTGGCCAGGGCGCTCCAGCGGAACAATTGCTGGCGGGGTGTGAGGGTGGTGGCGATGGTGGAGGCGTACCGTTCGCCCGCTGAATCGTCGTGGGTTGCAACCACCACGCGGCACTCTTCGGGGATCCGATCGGCGATCTCCTTCGACCACGACCCGGAGACCACGCCGAGAACGACGGATTCGTCGTCCGCATCATTGAAGTCCGAGGCCAGCGTGAGGAAGTCCGGCACACCTTCGGCAATCCACACGTCGTGAGGTTGCCACACCCCACCAGCGAGCATCTGGGCCGCGCCTCCCTCCGCCATGATCAGCCCGGACGCCGCGTAGCTGGCCGGCAACGCTCCCTTTGGCACTGCATCTGGCCTCACGTTGCGCGCGTGTAGGCTCGCGATCCGGCCACTCGGGTCGTAGAGCGGGAGCACGAGGCGATAACCGCCCTCTGGCCACGGAGCCCCTCCGAGATGTGCCCAGCCCGGCACCGTGGCATCGGCGGGCAGCGCCCGGCAGAGATCACGGTCAGCGATCGTGAACGGATCGAGGCCGCGTGTGCTTGCCCAAGCCGATGTCTCACGATCCTGATCCAGGGGACGACACCGGGCCCATAGGGCGTGAACCTGCTGCTTGGGTGGCCGCTGCTTGTGGCACGGCGTGGATTTCTGAGCACCGCAAGGCGCTCCCATCCCGGCGCGGGCCGTATGCCGGCTGGACGCGAACAGCTCGGAGATGCCGAAGTCGAGCGCTTGCAGGATGCGCTCCAGCTCGCAGCCAGCGAAGCAGTGGACGAGTACCCGGTGGTCATCGCCTTCGGTGATGGACACGCTGGGGGCTTGGTCGTCGTGCGCCGGGCAGTGGCTAACCCACCGCGAGCCGGCGCGACGCGGTGCGCAGCCGGCGTGCTCCAGGGCTGCGAGCAATCGTAGAATCGGCAATGGTGCCGGGCCGTCATTCTTGTTGCGTCGCTGCATCGTTGCTCCTCAAGTGGCGCGAGCGCCTCGTTCATCCCGTCACCGCACTCGCTTCAGCGGCTTGCGCTGGCGGGCTCCGGGGTCGCAGCTCGTCAGTGCCCGCAGCGCCTCGCGATCCTTACCCACCAACCACGCCAACCACGCTCCACGAGGTATTCGGATCGCATTCCCGACTCGAACGCTTGGGATTGCCCCTCGCGCGATGAGCCTGTAGGCGTATGCTCGGGTGCAGCCCAGTTCGGCCGCTATGTCGCGGACTCGCAGGAGCGGTCCTCCGCCTGGATTCATCCCTCGCCTCCGATCTCCGGTTGCCAACTGGCGACGCGCAGCTTAGCCTGCCATATATTCAAGCTAATTATCGGAACACGCTGGAGGTGGCATGGCAATGCACCCAAAGTTGCGCACGCTGATCGAAGGCCGCGACCTCGGGCGGGGCGCAAGGGCGTTTCTCGAACACGCCGGCGAGCATGTGAACGAGGAGAACGTGGACGCACTCTTGAATGCGTTTGATCAAGGCAGTGTTCTGGACCACGACGAGGCCGTGGCGCTCGACGAGACCGCCCTGGCCCCACCGACACCGCGAAGTCAACCTGGCCGGGCCGTGGCGGTTTCGCGCGCTGTCGGAGGGACCTCGCTTGAGCGCGAGCGCGCCCGGGTCTTCGCTCGGCACGTCGCTCGCCTCGCGGCGGCAGACCTGGGAGTCAGGATGTTTCGCCGAACTCTCACGGGGAATCCCGCCGGAACGCTGTCCCCGAGCAAAGCTCGAAAGCTCCTGACCTCCGTGGCCCTCCGCTATCTCAGTTGGGACGAGCTCCGGGAGAGTGGCGTCCCGCTCGACGGTACCCACACCTCCACCGTTAGGCTGGAGGCGCCAGGTGACGGGCGGGACGTGTTGGAGTTCATGAGGGTCAGCGTGAAGTGGCGCAAGACCTCGGTGGCGTGGATCGCACCGCGAACGGCGGGGGCGAAGCCGCGCCAACTACCAGGTCACAAGCTTGCCGTGAGCGTCGAGCCCCGCTCGTTTCTGGCAAGCGTGGACGGCAACGCCTCGATCACTGGTAGCGAATATGGCTGGTCAAACGCTGAGGCAATTTGGTTCCTGCTTACGGGCGAAGTCCCAACTCTCGAATCGCTCACCGTCGGGAGGTCGACGTTCTTTGGGCTGAGCCCTGGATCGAGTGCGCGGGTTGCTGCCCACGATCCTGAGCCAGAGTGTGTCGCCACGCAGGCGTGGATTACGGTGAAGGCGCTCCCTCACGTCTCGCCCGACGCGGTCGCGGCGGCCTACGCCGCCGAGCAGAGGCGCATGACCGGCTGTCCGGTTCGACGGCCGATCGAAAACGGCAACCTCTCCTTATTGGACTTCGTTGGCGAGCAGATCGCGCGAAGCGGTGTGCCCCCCGACTGGCCACGCCTCCTGCGGCAATGGAACAGAAGAAAGCCCATGCGCCGCTACCGCTACGCGAGCAAGATGCGTGACGACTACGCGGCCACCGCGGCGCGCGTCTTCCTGCTGGGGATGCATCCGCATGGTGGGCGGTACAGCCTCGAAGGCGTGGAGCGAGCATTGGCGCACCGCCCGGACGCGCCGTCGTTCTTCTTCACGGACGGCCCGGGGAGTGATTTGGCGTCGATGCAGCAGCGCGCTGGGAGAGCGAAGGGCCCCGTCAGGCGCAGACCTCACTCCACGGCTGCCCGAAGACTGGGCCGGTCAGTTCCAGAATCCTGATGCGGCCGACGGCCAACTTGTCGGCAGATGAGCCTTCTCGCAGAGGCTAGAGGATCGGATCGTGGCCCGGCTTGGAGACACGCAGGCGCAGAATCGTAACCCGCCGCTCCTGAACACGGTAGATCAGGCAGACTATGGGGAGATTTGGCGTCATCCTAGTCTTCGCCATACGCAACTCCGCATCAGGGTGCTTCGGATCGCGCAGGGGCAGTAGGGCCCCACACCTCGGGTCACGCGCGATACGCCAGATCAGGCCATCGTAAACGTGTCGCGCGCGGGTAATTTCGTCGCACCTAGCCTCGAGCTCTATCGCGCAAGGTGGAGATAGCTCGACCTCGAAGGGCTCACGAGTACCCTCAGCGGTCTCCGGCATCGATCAGCTCCCCCTGGGCCCACCGGAGATCCTGTTCCGTGATTTCCCCCAACTGCGAGGCGAGGAATGCCTCATATGGAATCTCCTCGCCCATCTCAGCCAGATCGTAGATTGCATCGTGCGTCACCCTGCTGATAGATGTCGCTGTGTGATTCTGGCAAATCTCTTCCAAGAGCGCATCCACTAGACTGATCTCTTCGGCGGAGAAGTCTTTGAGGGCCGGCCTTTCGGCCGCGAAGAAGAGCGTTGGCTCGTACTGCATCTCGGGCCTCCGGACCGAAAGCAGACCTCGTTCCGAGAGTTCCTGGACCGCGTCGTCGATGTGTCGCGGTACCGGCCCGAACTGGAGCTTCACGTAGCTCTCTCCAGTGAGTGCCTTACCGGTGCGCTCGAACGTGATCATGTCGGAGAACCACAAGATCTTGTTGAGCTTGACCTTGCCCAGCCTCTGCGGATCACCGCAGCGGTAGCACACGTAGTGTACAAGTGTTTTGAATCGCTCTCGGTCAAAACCCATGGCGGCATCCTCCATGCCCACTTCAAAGGGACAGTTCTGCCAGGGTATCAGGCAGCGCCCCCACCTCAAAGCTCCGATGACCCGGACCCCAGCCGCACGTTCCCTCTCTATCGCTGGAAACAACTAGCTCAGCCGGCCCTGCATTCGCCCCAGGATCCTACCCCCCTGCGCTCGAAGCCCAGCTCCTCCAACGTCTCATCCACCACTGGTCGTCCGTCCCCAATCGGTGCACGGCCCGAGCCCTCGAGCACATCAGACTAGCGAAGGGTCTTCATCCTCATGGCGCCGAAGACAACATACGGGCCCCGATAACCGAGCAGCCGCAGCAGGTACTCCCTCGCAAGCTGCTGCGCGGCCCCATAGGCGCGGTCCTTTGTGCGATTTGCAAGCCGCAATCCTCCTGAGTGAACAAGTGCATTCCGATACTGCACGAGGCGTTTCAGAGATGGCCTCATGCCCACTTCGGCGCACATATCCCTGAGTAGCTCCTCGAATCCGTACCGCATTGGCTTTCCCCTCGGCCCAGTCCTCCAGAACGAACCTTTCGAGTACTTGATCCCCTTACGCCTGGCCCACGTTTCCTTGAGCATTTCCAAGGTGAGATACGCTGCCAGCATGCGCAGCTCGACCGGTGCAATGCCAGCCTCGGCGTGAAGGAGCGTGTCGATGCAGGCGATGATGCGTCGTTTATCACGCAGGCGCCGAAACCGGGGGAACGTCTGCTCGAGGAAGTGCCGGACATGCGCTCCATCGTCAATGTCGATTAGGCACCAACTCTGGCCGACGCTACCAATCACACTCCAGCCGCGGATCATCTTTCCTGGCGGGCAATCGAGTTGGTACGGAACAACTCGCGACATCGAGGCTAGCGACAATAGCCAACAAGCATCCTGGATCACGCGCAGAACTACGTCTTGCTGTTTGAGCGCAACTCCCTTCACGACGATCCTTGTGGTCGGGACGAACCACCCCCGGTACTTCTGGCCATTGCCGGAGAGGACCACGTTCGGATCTTGGTGAATCTCAAGGCGTCGGCCACCCAGGCGAACCCGAATGAGCGTTCGACTCGCTCCGGACGGACTCGTCTCGAATTCCTCGCCAACTCCGAGAAAATTACCGACGTGAACCGATAAGTCGGCCAATCATTGCCTCATGATGATGACGAATGGACGGCATTTGCTGGAAGCCCTCGGTTTGACACGCAACTCGCAGCACCTTGGGCGCCCACCCCGCCCAGACTGGACCGATGATCGTCACGGAACCATGACCCTCACGCTCGAACCTCCTTCAAGACGTTGGAGGCCATGAGTCGCTCGAAATGCCGCGACGCGGCAAGCGGCAGCGCCCCTCCCCGCAGGAGAACGCCCATCTCCATGTTGGCGTCGAGCGCAGCTTCCGTGAGGTTCGCACTCGAAACGAACAGCACGGTCGTATCGGCAAGCGCACACTTGGCGTGGAGAGATCCCGTCCGCCCGCGAACGCCGCGAGGCCTCTGCGCATGCGGCCACTCGTAGAGTCGCACCTGGGCAGCCAGATCGCGTCCCAGCGCGTGGACGGCGTCAAACCGCAACCGACCGTCGCTTGCCTCTTCCGTCTCGCCGATGAAACGCACGTCAACTCGGCGGTCAATAGCGCCAGCTAGCGCGTCCCGCACCTCCGGAACCCGGTACGCAGCAAACGTCACCAGGGTAAGCACCCTACGAGCCTCGCGCACGACCTCCAGCAACGCCTCGTCGGTCCGGCGCATGCCTGTTCCGTCCGGCGCCGGCCCACTCCAGACGAGCTCTGTTCGCTCCTCACGATCGCGTGATCGAGCCGCTGCGCTGGACCCAAGCATTGCCCAAGCGAGTGACTGCGGCGCCCCCGCTGTCGCGGCGCGCCACTGCTCAATCAGCCGAACGGCCTCCCCTCGCGACGAAGGATCAGACATGCGCGCTGTGACTCTGGAAATGACCTCCTCGCCCAATTCCGATTCGGCCAGGAGGTCCTCTGCGAGCTGTCTGACACTCGTCGGACTCACCCGCCACCCGAACGCCCCAATGGCGTCATGCAGGCGGCTTAGTGCCGGCGCACTCACGTACGGTGCTCGAAGAACGCACCTTGCTCATGCCCGAAGACCGGTGCCAGCACGGCGCGATCAAGGTACCGGTTCGAGCGCTCGCAGCTCGTTTCGGGCACGAACAGGCACGCATGACACGCCGCTGCGTGAAGATCGTGCCCTGATCCAGAGGAATCGTGCTCAGCGCAGAGTGGATCCGACGAACACATCTCTGCCTCGTGCAGGCAGGCCCCGAGCAATCGACCGAACTGCTGCGGCTCCCCGAGACGTACGAGGCCCCCGAGCGTGCCCTCGCTGTCCGGAGCTGCCGTGTAGAGGAGCAACCCCGCCATGGCCGGGCCGTGCTCGTCGGCATCGCGCGCATAGATACGCTCGCGGATGCTCGCGAGGGTGTAGCCGCATTCAACCGATAGTTGACGCATCAAAGCGTGAGCCAGCGAGTGCAAGAGCATGAAACGCAGCCCTGGGAATCCAGCATCGACTGGGGTGAGCTGGTATCGCTCACGATGGGCTCGGTGCGCGTCAAGCATGACACCCAGGCGTTCCTTGGCTCCAGAGCTCGCAAGCCATGTTTCAATCGCCGGCTCGGCAAGCTCAACGAACAGCCCTTCTCCTCGTACCTCGCTGGCCACAGCCCACTCCGGGGCCCGCCTTGTGAGCGGAGCGAGAGGACTCCCCTGATCAGCGGTTGAGTCCCCGAAGTCTCCGAGGGGCGAGATTCGAGTGAAGCCCATGAGCGCGCGCACTTCCCGCAGGCGTTCAACCAGCACGACGCGTTTGACCGTGGTCTCGAAACCGGCCGGAGCGTCCACGGGCCTCAGCTGGAAGTCGGGTGAGTGTCTTGGCGATGCCTCGTTCGTGAACGCATCCCACTCGGGAAGCCGAAGCGAAGAGGTTGCTTGCGGAGTAGCATCGGCTCCTGCCCGATGCGCCTCGATCGCAGCCCAGACCTGGTCGTCACTCCACTCGGAGAGATCCTGAAGTCTGCCTATCAACCGAAGCGTCGTGACACCATCGCGCGAGGGCAATCCAGCCAACTCTGCCCAGCGCGATTCGACCGCGACCTCAAGGGGATCACTCTTTGTCGGAATGGAGAGCGCAGAAAGCGCTTTCGGGAACCAGACGTTCGACGCTCCCAGCAGAATGGTGCGGGGCGTCTCGGTGCAAGGTTCCGGGTCGTGATCACGCAGCTGTGGTCGCCGTGCGCTGCACGCCCCCAGGGCGTCGGCAGCATCGTCTCCAAAAGCTTGTGCCATGACGCGGTTCTTGCCGCAGCGACGACAACTCACAAGAAGCCCCGCGGCCTCACCGGAAGCATCGCGCACACGCAGGAACAGGTCACCGCGGCAGTCCGTCTCTCCGTAGTGAACGAAGCGCATCCAGGGGAAGTCGTCCAGATGCCCACGCTCGCACGCCATGAGGAAGCGGACCGGCAGCACCTCCGCCTTCGACCGGCCAGTCGCACTGCAGTTCTCATGAACGTAGCGCGTGCGGTCAGGCCGATACTGATCGGGATCGAGTCGGAACAGCCCCGACCCCAGCGAGGCAAGCTTTCGGCAACGAGTGCAGACCAGCCATCGTGGAAAGGTCGCAACGGGAACTCCGATTCGCGCTTCTTCGCTGCGAGCATCGTCGACGATTGGGGTATGACTTGGTCGCGGGGGCAGGCGCAGCTCGCGAACCTGCGAGCCAAGCTGCTGGCGGACGGCATCGAGAAGTCGCGGCTCAGTCACGAGCGTCGTGCGAGTCACGTCCCAATCGTCGAGACCCATGACCATCACGGAAAGATGCGGGAGATCCACGATGGCGCCCACTCCGAATGCGAAGAGCAGTTGACTCGGGCGCAGCTCGCCGAGCTTAATGCGCTGGTCACGGGCCGGAGGCGCGACGGACTCGCTCATGGCGCCTCCGTCTCGGGCAACTCATCCATACGGTAGTCGTCAAACACAAGATTCACCGAGGGCTCGACGTCGCGCAGGGATGAGAGGCAAGTGAATGTGTCCCACGAGCCCGCCTCGGCGGGAGTCAGCAGCCCGGCCGTGCTGCCATCGCGACGCATTTCGTAACCAAGCCGGCTGCCTTGCGCTGCTCGGCGCGCGCGCTGGTGCCAGACATCCACCCGTCGCTTCAAGAGCCTCCGGACCTCATCCACGCGCTGCGGGTCGCCCGTAACAGCCTCGACGCGCGCGAGGATCGTCTCTATTGCAGCGCGAACGAGAGCGTCGTCTGGCTTGAATGCCTCGGCACTGTGGTTTCCGTTGAGCCTCGACTCAGTCAGACGCACAAGGGAGACCAAGACACCTGAGAGGCCACGATCCAATGCCCGCGGAGCGAACGGCGTGACAGAAAGTGCCTCAACGTGGCGGTAAAAGGTCGCGTGAAAGTGTCGGAAGCGCTCATAGTGCGAGAGGTCACGCGGCCGAGCCCAGTTGAGCGCGACCAGGACGAGCCCAGGGAACTTGCGTCCGACACGGCTCGTGGCCTGGATGTATTCTGACGTCGTCTTGGGCTGCCCGGCCACGACCATGAGGCCCAGGCGTTGCACGTCCACGCCAACGGACACCATGCTGGTCGCGAGCAGTACATCAACTGGTGGCTGCGGGTACCCGCCTGCTTCGAGCTTCTTCTTGCGTTCCTCTGTCGATGCTTTCGAGAACTCCAACTCTAACTGATCAAGCACCCGTGGGATCTGCGACGACGGCAGGCGAGATGTCAGCTCGCGCACGACGGGCCGGCCCCGACGTTGGAAACCGAGTTGCACGCCCTTGTCGAGCCGCTCGCGCACGTCGTCTTCGACCACTCGTCGCATGCCGCCAAGGTCACGCATCGTGTTGAAGTAGCCCACGAGGGTCATCCATGGATCGGCCTTGTGATCCCACTTGTCGTACTCGGCCTGCGCCGCGAGCATCGCGGCGAGATACGCCCGAATGTACGTACCCTTCACTCGTCTTCCGGGCGCGCACACAGCCAGGTAGCGCCGCCCCGGGGACTCATCGCTCGGGGTGCGCCGCCGAGCAAAGAAGTTGTCCGAGGCGTCGAGTCCATGCGGCGGGAAGACCACGAGCCCGCGCATGAAGAGGTCGCGCATCTGCTGATCCGCGCGGCGGATCGTTGCGGTTGAAGCCACCAGCTTCGGGCGCACGCGCCGCCCTCCGACAGTCCAGGTGCAAAGCTCATCGAGCGCTGTTTCATACAGCCCGACGAGACTCCCCAGCGGACCACTGATCAAGTGAAGCTCGTCCTGAATGATCAGGTCCGGGGGCCTCAGAGATCCGTGTGGTTGCGTACTCACTGCGGGAAGACCGGGCGCGGCCCTGTGGTTGCCCGCATCTTCAATCTCGGGTGAGCGGAACCCGTGCCTCGGGCATCGCCCATCGACCCCCCCGAAGAGCATCTGGGTCTCACCGGCCCATGGCATGCGCGCGAACTTGTCCACCGTGGCGATGAGCAGGGCTGGCAGACGACGATAGATCTCTTCGTCCACCGTGAGCACCGGCAGCCCTTCCCCGGGAGCCTGAGCAAGCGTGAACGGACATGCTCCGCGCTCGTCGCCACATGCGATCACAGTTCGGGCACGGCCGCGCTCAAACAACTCCACGTTGACATTGCTCTTGAGCGAGAGCGCTTGACCGCACCAGGGACAGCGCGTCAGCTGCAATGGGTGGCTGCCCGCATAGTCCCCCGTCTGCTGACGTGCCCGCGCCACTGCCTGGTGGCTCGACTCCGTCTTGTTGGGCGTCGTGCTGATGCCTACCCACAACCCGATCCTGAACGGCTCAGCACCAAGGTTCAGATCGCCCTTGGCCGAGCGATCACGGCGCAGCCACTCGAGCGCGCACATCAGGGCAGCGGCTCTCTGGAACTGCTGCACCGTTAGTAGTCTGAGCGTGTACCGCATGAGCACAGCCACGCCGTGCTCGCCAGAACGCCCCTCGATCTCGCCTTGCAGGCGCCGCAGCACGATCGTATAGGCCGACAGTCCCAGGTATGCTTCCGTCTTTCCACCGCCGGTCGGGAACCACAGCAGGTCACCAGCGGCATCGCGCGGATCACTCCGATCCGGGTGGTGCAGGTCCGTGAGCGCCGGCAGGTTCAGCAACATGAAGGCGAGCTGGAATGGGTACCAGCGGTCGCGTTCACGCCCGGCAATCTCAGCCTCCTCTGACGAGTCCCCCTCCCGCCGAGCCTGTCCGATTCGACTGCGTTCACGTTGAAGGGCCATCGCACGGTTGGCGAGGCGAAACGCCTCGGCCGCCAGAGGGTCGCGTTCGAGAAGTGCGAGCCCTTCGCGAATTCGCGCCAACGACATGTCGCACCGCGAGAGGGCTTCCCCCGCCACTCCCGCATGCGCTGACAGACCGTCTGCACCGCGCGCTACGCGATCGCGCTGGCGGGCGATCCAGCCCTCGTAGGCTTCAGCGAGGGGAGTCAGCCGGCTCCTAAGCTCGGTCCCGGCCAGCCCGGAGATGACCCGCATGTCCAGCTCTAGCTCCTTGAGCTCCGGCTCGTCATCCGCGGTCACCGCATCCATGCGCGGGACGTCATACTGCGGGGCACTCTCTGTCCGCACGCTCACGGCGCGGGAACCGTCTCTGGGGTCCAGCACCCACTCCGCACTGACACCGTGTCCCACCGCGAACTCAAGTTCGTCGCGATAGAGCATCCCCAGTTCCATTTCTTCGGCCCGCACTGCCGGATCCGAGCGTGTCAGGTCCAAAGCTGGCAGGGGACGTCGAACAAAGACGGACCCGCCATCGGCTGCCTGTACGTCGAACCCGCACTGGAACAGCCACGCCTCGTCACGATTCTCTTCCGGCTTCTCCTGCCCGTTCACGAGGAACAACGTGATGACCCACAAGTCGTCGCGGTCACGAACTCGACCCTGGACCGATATCTTGGGGCGGCCCGGGTCCGGGGACCACGGCTCGAACTCTCCCGCAACCAGCTCTAGCGACGGCGACGTCACTTCAAACGGTTCGCGCTTCCATACGGTTCGGGGCCGCCCTGTTTCGGTCTCCTGCGAGGAGCTCGGACCCTTCGTGTATCGCCCCCACCGCACTGTGACCTGTAGAGCCGCACACGCACGCTCCACCGCAAACGTGAGTCCAAAGGAGGACGGCAACAGCGTTACGCGAGCCGCGGCCCCCGTGTCGCTCGGGCCTTGCTCATCGTCTTCTTCGTCGGCGGCCGTGAACTCGTCATCCTTCTCTGGCTCAAGCGCTTCGCGCAGGGGTGCGAGAGTACCCACGACATAGCGCTGACTTGGGCGGTTGGAGCCGTCGAGCTCCTCCTGCGCGTCGCCACCGAGCGGTCCGACGAGATCGCTGAGCGCGAGGTCGGTGATACGGTCCCGGATGCTTGAAGCCGACGGCGCGGAGAGATCAGACGGAGTTTCGGTCTTCTCGGTCATTCACCCCTCTGGAACTGTGAGGACGGCGCCACCCCGGTCAGGGCCGGGGTCCCATGTTACCCGGCAGGGAGGCTCCTCGTCATCGCGTTCTCACCTGGCCAGTGAGGCCATGCGGTTTGATTGCGCCCGAACCCGTCTGGAGGTTCGCGAAGGGAAGCGTCTCAACCATGGGACGCTGGGCCATCGTCGGGTCCAAGGCGATCAACGCGCTCCTGAAGTGGCCGAGCAGTCTTGTCTCGGTGTCCTCAGCCTCGGCAGCAGAAGTCTCTGCCCACCATACTTGGAGCTCAACGGTAGGCGCGAATGTCTTGAGCCACTGCCCCCCGCGATGCGGTCTCTGATCGCCAAGCTGGTGCTTCACGAACTGCCGGACCCGTGTCGCCAAAGTCTGGCGGACGGTGCATCCGATGTATGCAACACGCGACTGCGGCCACCACCATCGCGCGAGCGCCTCAGCAACCTCCAACGACTTGGGCCGCAAGCCGTAGAGACGCAGTTCAGGCACGTACTCCAGCCAAGCGTCAATGCGAGCCAGGTCGAATGGCGGCTGGCTGGGCGGCGACTCGAACTCGATTACATAGACGCCAGGCCTCGTCGACGGAAGCGCGGCACCCCATGTACTTAGTCCCGGGGCTGTGAGGCCAGAGCCTTCAAGCAGCTCGAGGGCACCGATCATGGCTGTCCCCTCACAGTAGCTCGGTTTGCCCTGATGTTGGTGGGGTCGCTGGCTTGCGTCGGGCGGACTTCTCTTTGGGCCTCTTGGCGCCGACATCGTGTAGCCCCTGCGCAACCTCCTCGGCATAGCGATCGTGGTTGAGTTTGAGGAGTCGCCCGAGCACGTCGCGGTGCGCTTTCTCGCTGAGCGTGAAGCGAAGGCCGTTCCTCGTCTGATGGAAATCGTGGCCAAGGTCGAGTTCGGACCAGCCGTAGGCAGCCGCGAGGGCGCGGTCCATTTCGACGTGGAGTTCGCGCAGCTCGACGACATCTGCGGAGTGCTCCGCCTCGGAGTGGAAGCGATTATAGGTCGCCGTCAGCCCTTCTTTTCTCCCTGTCATGATTGCGCGGCGACAGGCGTCGTAGCGGTCCCCCAAAGAGCGAAGCGACTCAAGCGAGGGCGGAAAAGGGAACGTTTCGAAGCAGTCTGTGGCTGAATAGTTCAGCCTAGTTTCGAAGGTCGAGGAGTACTTGCGTGCCCACGCATCGTGAACCGAGGACTGCACGACAGCGAATTCGCCTGGACTTTGTAGCGAAAAGACGTACAAGCGGTCCGCAAAGACCTGATCTGCTGAAACTAGGGCGGGCGCGAGGTGATGAGTCACACGGCAGACCACCAGTACCTTCACCATGTCTGCGATCGCGGCGTAGAGATTCATCGTTTGTCGGGCAAACTGCCACCATCTCCTCGCACGATCTCGGGCCGTTGCATCGCCGTTTGCGAGCCTCGCCCTCCCGGGCCTCACTCTCTCCTCCACGATCCGTAGGCAGTCAGGAAAGTCCGCTGCGACCGGACCGACGTAACGTGCGGGCGCACTCTCGCGATCCAGGGGCCAGTCTTGGAAGTTGATAACCCACCGGCTCGGCGACTGGTCCCACCGAGAATTGAGGTCCTCCCCGTTTAGGTAAGGGAAAAGGACCTTGCGGTTCCACGGATCCCTGGCGATCAGCGCCTGTGCTTCGTCGGGCTCCAAGACAAACCCCATTCCGAGCACGATCGAGCCTTGGAACGACTTTCCGGCGTTCGCGACGAGCCTGAAGGGCTTGCCCTCGACGGCCCCCGGCGCCGTTAGAAACGGCGTGATGCCCGGCACTTCCGCCCCGTCCAAGACGTGCGCGCTGTCCCACTCCCCGCGTCGAAGCCAGACGACTGCCACCTCCAGATTGGCACCGCCCGGCCACCCTTGGCTTGCCACCGCACGGGGGCTCACAAAACCGTCGCCGAGGAGCTGCTCGAGACCGACTTCGCGAGTGGCACCCTGTGCGATCGTGTTCGTGGCAATCATCCCTAGCGTCCCCGCGTCCCGAAGCAGGTGGGCCACGCGCAACATGAAATATGCGGCGAGGTCGGCGCTGCCGCGACGGCCTGCCGCAATCACCTGGACCAGGTAGTCGCGATAGTCTGTGCCAAGCGAACCCGTGATCTTCTGGCCGCCCTGAAATGGTGGGTTCGCCACCATGGCATCGAAGCCCCCGCGCTCGAACACCTCGGGGAACTCGAGCGCCCAATGGAACGGTTGGCGGGACGCCAGGCTCGGGGGCTTTCCGTCATCCAGAAGGTGACGCGCCTCGGTTTCTATCTCAGCAATTCGAGTGCGCCGGTCATCGGGCGAACTACGGACGTCAAGAGCAGAGGCCACCCGCTCTCGAGCCGCGGCGACTAGCGCCTTCCGGTCAACTCCACGACGCTGACCAGCAAGCGAGCAGCCCACGAGGAGGTCAGCGATTGCTCGCAAATCTGCCAGCTTTGCGTCCGCCTCGGCGAGCAGCGCCGCCTTGCGCTCTGCGTCGGCAATGTCCAGTACTGGGAAGCTCTCCAACTCGCGGCGTCTCGCGCCCGCCGCGGCAAGTGCTGGCCGCACCATCTCGCTGAGAATCGTGATCTGCTGTCCGGCCGCAGGCTGGAGGTCAAAGAACTCGAGATGCTCCGCCCGAGACACACCTAGCAGCGAGTCGCCGGCTCGCAGTGCGTGGTCGAGGAAGTTGAATGGCCGATCTCTCTGGAGGGTGGCGAGCCACAACGAGAGCTTGGCCATCTCCACTGCCATCGGATTCTTGTCCACACCATAGAGACAGCGATCGGCCACAAGTCTCATGGCCATGATTCGCCGCTCGTCGGCGTCGACCGGGATCAGCCGTTCGCTAGGAGCGCCACGAGAGCGCTCGCCCTCGGGAGTGATTCGCACCCCAGCCGGAGCCCCTCTCTCCACTGCTTCCCAGGCCTCGACCAGCCGCTCCGCCAAGTAGCGACAGGCCTGCACCAGGAACGCGCCCGATCCCATGGCGAAGTCGCACACTCTGAGGCTGAGCAGCTCATCCGGGGGGCGCAGGCGCCACTCCTCGGGCGCCAGCCCCTCGGCCGGACCTTCGAAGACCACAGGCTCAAGGGCGTGTCGCACGATCGGTTCTGTGAGAGAGCGCGGTGTGTAGTATGTCCCCGTGCTGCGCCGCTCCACCCCCGCAGTCACGTACACGCTGCCTTCCGGCACAATGATCGGGTACTGCAGCGTGTCATCTCGCACCATTCCCAGCCAGGGCTTGACCCGCTCGTAGAGCCCAGCATCCTGCCCACAGGCGCGAAGTGCGCGGGCCTCGTCACGCATGACCGGTTGAGCAAGTGCGCGCTCGATGGACTTGGCGCTCTTGCCGGTTTCGTCTTTCAAGTACCTGATCAGCGCCTGTTCACCCTTTTGCTTCACGCCCTCAAGTGTGGGCAGTGGGATCTCGGGCTCGGACTTGCCGACGAGACCCAGGATCGGTGCATTCGGCAGGGACGCGCGAAGTGCCGTGTGATCGAGCAAACCCTCGTAGACGTGGCCAATGTTCTCAATGTCGAGAGAACGGAATGACAGGCGCCGCACTTCCCCACCGGCGCCGGGCGTGTTGACCTTGATCACCTGCAGGGCCGAGAGCAGGTGCAACACGGTGCGGTTCGACACCGGCAGCGGTTCGGCTGGTTTGTGCCGCCAGTGCGTCCCCGGCGGCCTGCCTTCGAGGAACGTGAACCGATCCGGGTCGAACAGCGAGCCACCATAGGCTGGAACGCTCAGGTCCTCGTGCGACGCCCCACCGTGAATGAGGCGAAACGTCGCCAGGAGCCGGACCCAGGCGTCGTGACGGGTCTCGAGAGTCTCCTCCCCGTGCTGATCGGCGCTGTCTTGAAGCTGCTCACGCAAGGTCGAAACAGCGTGGTGCAGGTCGTACAGCGGCACGCCTTGTCCGATGAGTCCACGCTCCTCGGCGGAAAACAAGAATACGAGGCGCATCATGACTGTCAGAGCCGCCTCGTAAACCACAGTGGGCGCCACGCCCTTTAGCAGCTCACCACCTGCATCTCGGTCGGCTTGATCAATCGCCTGCACCAACACTTCGACAGCGCGGCGCACCTGCTTGCCCAACTGGTCTGTGACCTCGTGTTGGTGCTCGGCACTCTCATCAAAAAGGGCCTCGAGTGTGTCCGCGGGCGCGACCGAGAAGAACCGTTTGGCTTCCAACAAGGTGCTGAATGCCTCAAGCGTCACCCGCTCGTCGAACCACAGGTCCACGTCCCAGTTCGCAAGGCCCGGCATCTTCTCGGGGGCAAGTGACACGAGCTGCCACTGCTCGCCATTGGTGACGACTCCGAGGCGGATGCCGGTTCCTCGCAATAGCTCGACCATCCGATCCACAGGGCTTGCGCGCCATGGCCGGCCTGGGATGGGCTCGTCTAGAGCCTGGGCGGGTAGATGCAACTGGACCAGCAGCCGCACGGCATCGCCCTGGGCGTGCCCGCTGGGATTCAGAAGCGCCAGATCAGGGCCCAGCGTCTCTCGGTTGAGCGGTGCGGGCGCACTTGGCAACACGACGCCGGTGCCGGATTCGCGGACGCAGTCGTCGGGCCAACGCAACAGCTCGCGTAGCACGAATCGGCACCATTGGCGGTGCACTGCCAGATCCGGCCGAGGTCCCTCGATTGCCGCCCGCCACTCGTCTCTGCGGTCGCGCAAGGCCTCCACAACGCCACGCGGCGGCTTTTCCAGCCCCTGAGGAAATGCGCGCAACAGGGCGGGCAGGGACAGGAACGGGCCAGAGTGCTCCGCAAGGTGCAGCCAGAGAAGATGCTGTTGCGCGACGGCCCGGCTCATCGCGCCAACCTCGCCGGCACGATGAATGTCACCGCTACGGGGAACAACCGTGGCTTGCACTCTGCGTACCGCTTGGCGATGAGCGCGCGTTCCTCCGCAATCTCGGTGGGAATTCGTTCCAGCCGTTGGCGCAGCTCTTCACGATCGCGATTGCGCTGTTGGCGTTCGCTTTCCTGCCAGAGGTCCAATTGCTCTGGGGGCTCTGCCTCCAGCTCCTTGCGAATGCCGCGGGCCAGCTCTTCAAGGGTGCTGGTGATGTCATCCGCCTCCTTCTCGGCGCGTTCGCCGAGACGCTTGGCGAGACCCTCGGAAACCGCCTTCATGCGGGCTTCAAGGGCACGATCCAGCGATTCGTGGATGTCCGCCCATCGCTCGACAAAGCGCTTGCTCACCCGCTCGGCTGGCATGTCGACCGTGGCGGCTGCGAGCGCGGCGTCGACCTGGCCCACGTTGAGGCGCGCGAAGCGCCCCTCCTCCAGGCTGCCCCCGGCGGCGATGATCTGTTCGTGCACGCGCCGATGGTCGCCACCCAACACCACGATCCGGCCATGCGCAACGACCACCGGGTGCCGCAACGCGGTATCGGGCGCAATGCGGGCCGTCACACGATGGAGCAACCGACGGCCTGTACTGCTCCATACCTCGCCGCGCAAGAGTCGAAGGCACATCGCCACCAGTCGATGGTGAAGGTGTGCCAGCACGACGTCATCATGCCCGTCAGCGAGCGCAGGATCGAAGACGATGGGCCGGATCACGTGCGTGTGGGGGTGCGCGAGGCCCTCGTGGCAGGCAGCCCAACTTCCCTCGAGGGGCGGCAGGTGCCATGCGTCGATCGTGTGGGAGTGACCGTCTCGATCCTTGCGTCTGACCTTGACGGGTTCGAGCGGTGGTCGCTCTGCAACCTCAAGTCCAGTCGCAACTACATGGTGGATATTGGCGGGATCGAGGTGCATACCCTGGCGCGTCTCGTGGAGCTGCCCGGCGAGCCGCCGGAGGTCCTCTGCCAGCTTGCGCTCGAAGGTGAGCTTGCCGCGGATGCGCTTGCCATCGCTCTCCGCTGTCCGCGTATCAAGTTGGCGACGTACCCCGAGCATCGCCTCGGACACCTGATCCGCAATAACCGGCCCCACCTTGCCCAGGTCGTACCGAATCCTTTCGACTTTCTCGACAGCGCGAGCAAGGAACTCGAGGTCGCCTTCGAGTTGCCCGACCGGGACCTGGGGATCCTCACGCCCGCTTTCGTAGCCCTTAGGAACAAAGTGGTGAATGAGCACGGCCTCGGCCTGTTGGCCGCGACGGTCGACACGACCGTTGCGCTGCTCGAGCCGCATGGGGTTCCAAGGGATCTCGTTGTGCAGCAGCTGGTGGCAATGGTTCTGAAGGTCGATGCCTTCCGACGCGGCGTCCGTCGCGAGCAGGATCCGCACCTTTGCCACCTCCGGACTTGCCTGGAAAGCCGCCTTCACGGCCTCACGGCGTTTGGTCTCCATCCCCCCATAGAGAAGCTCGAGGCGCTCCTCTCCCGCGAAGCCTTCAGTTGCCAGCAGCTCGGCGAGCCAGCGTTGGGTGGAGCGGTACTCGGTGAAGATGATGACCCGGGTTTCGTTCCAGCGGCCGCCGGGTTTCAGAGTGTCCTGTAGCCAACGGAGGAGTCTTGCGGCGCGGGCGTCCGGACGCCCCAATGCCTGTTCCGCACGTTCGCGCAGGGAGCGGAGCAGGGCCCGCTCCTCTTTGGAGGGCGCAGGCAGCATCCGCGAGGCCTGACGAGTGGCCTCCGCAGTCGACTCCTCGTGATGCTCGTCGTCAGCGAACTCCTCGTCGAGGTCTCCCACCCGGCGCGCAAGAGCGCGCGCCGAAGCGTCCGCGGCGGCCTCCTTCTCCTTTGAGTTCATGGTGCGAGCATGCTCTTCAAGCGTGTCGTGGAACGCTTGGGGCGAGGAGAACAGCCGTTTCTTGAGCAGCTTGAGCACGAACTCGGCCGCGAAGCCCTGGCCGGCGGCGCGCGAGCGATCGAGCAGCAACTCCGAGTATCGCTGCAGATCAACGTGAAGGGCGCGCTCGTCGGGCGTGTAGTCGACCTGGAGGGGTACGACCTGGCGCTCCGGGAATCGTCGTTTGCCGTCCCACTCGCGAATTTCGGGCTCATCCTTGAGACGCCGCACCATCACGGTGCGCAGCTGCACTGCGTCGGGCTCGACTCCCCGCACGAAGCGCTGATCGTCGAGAAGGGCGAGCAAAGCGCTGAAGCTCTCCGAGTAACCGTTGTGCGGGGTGGCGGTCAAGAACAGCCGGTGCTCGAAGTGCGGCGCGATCTCGCGGAGCAACTGCGTCCGTAGGGAATCGGTCGCGTATCGGCCGCGGCCTGACGGGGCCATGTTGTGCGCCTCATCCAGGATGAGCAGGTCGAAGCGGCGCGGGTATCTCGGCTGGTTTCCGCCCGGCAACTGCTGGCGGAAGAGCTGGAGTGGGCGATCGCGCTTGAGGTAGTCGAACGACGTGATGAGCCGCGGAATGGTGTCCCCAGGGATTCACGTGAGGCCCGCGGCGCCTACGCAGGTCGCGCATGCACTCCGCGTCGACGATACGGAACTCAAGCCCAAACTTGTCGTGCAGTTCGTCGCGCCACTTGATCTGCAGTGCGGAGGGGCACAGCACGAGTACGCGGCGCGCCCGATGACGCAGGAGCAACTCCTGGAGAACAAGGCCGGCCTCGATGGTCTTGCCGAGGCCAACGTCGTCGGCGATGAGGAGGTTTGCTCTCGGCATCTGGAGTGCTCGGGCAACAGGCTCGAGCTGGAAATCCTCGAAGGCGATCCCGCTGCGGAACGGGGACTGGAGCGCCTTCAGGTCCGCTGAGGCGATCGCACCCCAGCGGACGGCGTCCATAAAGGCGTCGAAGCGGGCCGGCTCGTCGAATCCAGTGGGAGTCGGGAGGTCACGCGCGTCATCTGGGCGTGCGCCAGGCTCCAATTCCCAGATGACTGAGAGTTCCTCCCCGTAGGCGTCGTCCTCGACGGAGGAAATCTCAACGAGATTATGGGTTTCGGCGAGGACGAGTCCATCGCGCGGCTGAGCGCTGGGGCGCACGTCTGTGACGACGTAGCGCCGCTGGCGCACGCGGACCAGCTGGCCGATCTCGGGGATGGCGGCCATCAAGGGCTCCAAGGCTGCCGGGGGGATGCCCCTCGGCGTGTTGAATCAGGACAGTTGCGAGAGGCACTGGTTATATCACATGGTTGAGGGACCTTAGTCGGTCACATGATCGGCGGTCCACGGCCTGCATCACTTCGCCAAGGCGACCCGTTGATGCCGGGTTGGTTGACCGCGGGGGAAGCGCGGTCGCGGTGACGGTTCTGCGTTGTGGGGACCGGATTGGGAGTGTGCAACGGCTCACCTGCCCGCTGCGAACTGAGCGACCTAATCCTCTCCCAACCTGGCCATCGGATGTGCACATGAACCTCGTCCAGATCGAACATCGCGCTCTTCGTGCGCTCGACAGGCTCAGAAGTGGATCAACCAGCGAAGACGATGGCGTCGAGTTCAAGCGCGAACTACCAGAGGACACGCAAAAGGCGGCCCGACAGATCGCTGGGATGGCGAATGCGGCGCGCGGAGAGCAGTACTTGTGGCTGGTTGGCGTCGACGAGAAGACCGGCGAAATCCACCCGAACCACGCTAATCCTGCCCCATGGTGGGACCAGGTCTCCGCGTGCTTTCAAGGCGAGGCGCCGGTCATGCGGCTCGCGCATGCTGAGGCGGCTCTCGTCCTGGCGTTCGATCCAGTGACTCCCCCGTATGTCATCCGCACGGTGCACGCGGAGAACGAGAAGGGACACCCGACACACGAGGTACCTTGGCGAGACGGTACACGGACGAGGACTGCGGTCCACTCGGATCTCGTACGGATGCTCGTTCCGATCCTTCGCGCGCCGGAAATCGAGGTGCTGTCGGGAGAGGTAAGAATCGGCCCGGCCAACAGTCCGACTGGCTGGAGCCTGGGTGCCACGCTCAGGCTTTACGTGACGCCACTCTCAGCCGATCTTGTGACGCTCCCAGCCCACCGAGCGGAGCTCTCAATCCAGACTGGCGGAGGAGTGCCGCTCTTGACCAACCAATACAGTCTAGGATTCAAGCAGGTCACAGGGTCAATGGCTGAGGCGTCAAACTCCTCTCAGCTCTACTGCAAAGGCCCCGGCGTCGCGGAACTCTCTCTCGGTGCAACGCCGGATGGAGCCCTTGTTCGCGATTCGCCGGACCTCACCATCGCGGGCTCGTTGAGACCAGCTCCTGATGGACCTCCCGCACGATTCAAAGCTACGTTCCATCTCGTCGTTGGAGCTGCTGCAGGCACTATGATTTGGAGGTAGGTGGCCCGTCGCCCTGATCTCATTGCACAGGTCATCTTCGCCACCGATTTATCCACGCATTGGGCAGACGAGCCACGCGCCGCCGGACCCTGCGTGGTGCCCGAGACGACTCCGGCGCCTCAAGCGCCTGCGTTGGCACAGCGAACTTGGCAGCCCGAGCAGCGAGTTTGCGAATGAACGCCTGCCCGAGGATGTGCAGCGCTGCAAGCGCGTACACCTCGAGATCGAGCGCCTCGTTCCTCTCGCGCAGCTTGACCCATTCACGTACAGCCCCTCTGCCCTTGACGTACTTGCGGATCGCCTTCTCGGCGGTCAGCTGCGCGAGGTACTCCTCGTCCACCCACTCGGGAAGATGGACGAATCCCGGGCCATGCGAACCAATTCGCAGCCGCGAGAAGACCGATGTCCTTCCCGGTATCGACGCAGAGAACGAAGAGCGGCACGCTGTATCGGTTGTGCACTCGAGGGACGCTCAACGAGGGGTCTGCCAGCGACACTGCCACCCTTGATGGGAAAGACGCGTCGGCCGACCCGGGCCCTCGCGAACCGGTAGACGTGCTCGGTGTGAGCGCCACCTGAGTCGATAACGGTGCATTCGCACGCGCAACTTGTGGCCGCTCTCGTGGTCGAAAGTCTGCTCCGAGGAACTTCTCGAGCTCGAGCCACACGGCTTCTTGCGCCGGGTCGCCGTGGATCTGAGTGAAGGCGATGAGCCACGACTCCTCTTCCGCGCCGTATCCCTTTACCACCGACCTCGAGGCGGTCGCCCTGGACGTCCACCGCGGCCACGAGCACGCCCACACCGTTCGGCACCTCGGCGGGATGACGTTCGAGGCGCGCCATGAGCGACCCACTTCGACCGAATCGCCACGCTCTTCCCACGTCTCCCCCAGCACGGTGTTGACCCAGGTCTTCAGCCGAAACGGATCCTCCTTGGCCTTGAGGAACTCGGCGGCGCACTGCCCCCATGACTTCCAGCCGACGGGCGAGTAGAGCGCCGAGAGGTGGAAGCCCACAGTTCGGCCATCGCCCTCCGCGGTCGCGCGCCACTCGCCGCGCGTGAGCATTTCGGTCTTGTGGTGCTCCTCCACTCGCTCCCCACAGCCGCCGCAGACCATGTGCGCAGTCTCGGGGCGCCCCTCCTCCCACTCGATGCGGTGGTGCTCGGGCCCGCGCCAGGCGAGGTAGTCGAGATGGCCGCACTTGGGGCAGGGCAGGAAGTAGCGTCGCTGGTCGCTCTCCAGGAACTCGCGCTCGATGCGCGAGAGTCCTTTGATCGTCGGCGTGCTGGTGAGCAGGATCTTGCGGCGGGCGAACGTTGAGGTGCGTTTCTCGGCCAGCTCCACCGGATCGCCCTGGCCGTCGAGGTCGCCCGGGTACTCGTCCACCTCATCCATGAACAGGAACCGGATCGGCGTGGAGCGCAGCCCCGCGCTCGAGTTCGCCCCAGTGATGATCAGGACGCCGCCGTCGAATTCTTTCACCTGGACCGTGTTCCCGCTGTCGCGCGACCGCGACTCGGCGACACGCTCCCGCAGCGCCGGCGTCGCCTCGATCATGGGGGCGAGCCGCTGCTTGCTCACCCGTTTCGCCACTTCGACCGTGGGCTGGACCATCAGCATCGGGCCCGGTGCGCGGTGGATCACGTAACCGATCCAGTTGTTGCCGCACTCGGTCTTCCCGATCTGCGCCCCGGCCATCACGACCACGCGCTGCGCCGGGTGCGACGGCGACAGGCAGTCCATGATCTCGCGCAGGTAGGGCGTGCGCGACGTGCGCCACAGGCCTGGCTCGGCGGAGGCGGTGCTGCTCGAGGAAGCGGAAGGTGTCAGCCCAGGCGCTCACGCTGAGGCGCGGCTCGGGGGCGAGGCCCTGCCCGAATGCGGACGCGCAGAGTTCGACGGTGGATTGCGCCATCAGTGCCTCCTTGCATCAGGGCGGGAGCGGCACGGCGACTGCCACGGTGGGGCCAATGATCGAGTCTATGCAAGAGACTATCATTCGGTGACCAACCCGGAGCGGTAGGATCTGGCCTACTCCGCAGTGGTCATGCAGCTACGTCCGTCATTCTCGCAATGCGATTATGGGAGCGCGCTCCAGTCCTCGACCGGCTTCCCTTCGATCTTCCACATCTTTTCGAGTGTCTCGAGCTGGCCGACGTTGAAGTTGATGCCGCCCTTGCCGAACAGGACATTGACGCTGCCCATCGTTCCCGACTGCTTACGCCTCATGTACGTGGCCTTTGTGCCGTTCGAGAAGTGCACGTTGAAGCCGTAGAGCCCATCATCCTCCGTGCTCAAGAGCTCGAGCACCTCGTAGTTCGGCCACTGATGGAACCGCTTCCCGCGCCCGAGCACGTGCAACCACTGATCGTGGAGCTCCATGAAGACGCCGCAAAACGCGAAACACTCGACAATGAGTCTATCGAGTGTCTCCACTTCGATCTGTCGGGCCAACCCTCCGTCCCGAAAGCGGAAATACCTCTCGGTCAAGGTGTAGTCCGAGTGGAAGAACGCGTTCCGAACCCGGTCGTCGAAGAACCTGTCGATGGCTGCGTTCAACTCTGGGTAACCAACTTGTTTCGCGAGTTCCTTGATCTCGCCGACTCTTTGTTTCGCGCTGGGCGGTACGTAGTTGGTGAACATCTTGAGCCCGATCGGGTTCTTCTTAGAACGTCCCAGATGGCGCAATGGCGCAGGAGAGTAAGCATTTCCGGCTTTGAAGCGGAGAAGGTTCGACCAGGATCTCATGGACCGCGTTCATTTCGACTGCCTGGCAATACATCAATAGCCCGACGCGACGCGCAGACGTATCTCCTCGTCCATGCGCTCTCTCGAGAAGCCAGTTGTAATCGCTGAAGGCAGTGCGAGACTCTTCGAACGAATCCCAGTCGGCCATCTCGTACCCCCCCACGCGCAACAGCGTGCAGACCAGATCAAAGGCCGCCGTCTTGGCTGCCGACTCGAAAAGAGGGGCGAGAACGGCTGCGTACGCCGCTCCCGGATCATCGGGTGGATTGTCGACTTCGACCAAGAGAGCCTCGTTAACGGTCATGATTGCTTCGACGCCACTGATAGAGTCTATGCAAGAGGCTATCACTCACTGGCCCTGTCTCACGGCGGCGATCAGGGCTGAACACGTGAACGGTTCCAGGTACCGGCTTACGGGCGCAGAGTGATGAAGACACGGCGGCCGGCTCCACCTCCTAGGGAATCGCGAACTTCGCAGTAGACCCAAGCGGAGTCATTGATCGGATTGGTCAGATTGGCGTTGTAGAAGACATGGGAATTCGATCGGGTGTTGTTCAGATACTTGTTCCAGACGGGAGTGCCTTGGATGTTGAGGCGGGCGTCTGTCTGCCAGTCGTAGACGAGCCTATCGCCGTCGACGTCGTGGGCGGTGCAGACAACGACGGTCGAGTCGGAGGGCCCGACCGTGTCCGGATATGCCGCGAGGCCGTCGATCACGGGAGCGTGGTTGTTGAGGAACGGCTGAAAGACGGAACCGCGCTGACGCGTCTCGCACCCACTGAGCGTGGCCAGGACGAGGAGTGCGGCAAGCGAGAGCGCGGCCGCCTGAGACGATTCGAATCGCGACATCGCATATGTCTCCGTGGGGGAGCTGGAGTACCCTCGTGAAGGGTAAGCCACGCGGCCGTCGGGCCTGTACAGATTTCTGTGTAAGTGCGCTCCCGGTCACGCGGGCAGTCGTCCTTCGAACATGATCGCGAACTGGTTCAGGGCGAGATTCCAGTACTGCGGCTGACGTGTCCACATGGGCCCTCCCCGGCCGGCCACCGTGGGGGCTCTGGGCAGACTTGTGCGCAGTATCGACCCGGAGCAAATCCCGCGGCGGAGGCGCACTGGCTTCCGGTCGCAATCGGCCTCCCCAGATTATTGCCCACGGCGCCGCCGGAGCATATGCACGAAGCGCACCACAACGATAGCGATCAACAGCGCTGTCCCCCACATCAGCACCATCGGGGTCGCCAGCGCGATGCTACTTCGGAGGCCCGGCCGCGGGTCACTACCTCCTTCGGAGTACTTCGGGTCTCGCGTGATATCGGGACCGAGAAGAAGCTGCTCGTCGCGCCTGATCCTCCCTGTCTCGCGGTTCAGGGCTTCAAGTACAGAGAGGGCGATCACGCGTCCCATGTTCTCGTGGTACTCCGGACGGTCTGATCGAGCCCAGAAGCTCATCCGCTGCCATGCGCCCGGTGCCAGCCGTAGGGCCCGGAAAGGCACGGCGACGTGCACGAGCCAGTGGTCTGCTCCCTGAATCGCATCAGGGGACGAGCCGGGGGGGTAGTCGTAGATCGCCCGACCGTCGAATCTGATCCTCACCCGGACGTGCAGTGGCTTCGCGGCAGGTCGTTCGGATGTGAGGTAGAAGGCGTTGGCGATGGTACGGCTCGCGCCGTGGGCACTCTGAACCGTGAGTTGCGCTTCTCGTAGCCCGGCCAGCAAGCCGCTGTCGAACTCGTGGCCCCCCAGCGCGGATGGCAGGACGCCCGGCTGCCACTCGACCTCTATCGGGACTCGAGGCCGGGATAGCCCCGCGATGACCACTCTCGGCATCGCAACCATCAGAGACAATGCAAGGACAGCCTGCACGGTCTTGAGCATTGCACTTCTTCGGTGGTTCATGCGGGCGATTCTATTTGGTGGATATCGTTTTCGCGAACAGGTTTACCTGGCGGGCGGGGCACGTGACCGACCGCGCTGGCGATATCGACGGGAACACGAGCGGATAGGGTCTCGGGTTTCGGAGCGGGCGCATGGCCGGGTTTCGTTACGACCCGCGCCAGAATCCCGCCGGCGCGGAGTTCCGGCTGCCCGACGTCGAGCGCAAAGGCTTCGTGGTGTTCGTCGACCTGGTTGCGCTGGCCCGACACAATCGCGGTGGCGAGGCCCTTCCTGCGAGAGCATGGAGTCCCTGAGACCGCGCTGGCGACGTTTCATCGGTCTCTTGCCCTCCAGACCCAGCAAGATGTGCGGTGCCGGAGGGGTTCAGCGGGGATGATTGAGTCTATGCAAAAGGCTATCACTCAGTGGGCTTGCGTCGCCCGCCGCCGATCAGGGACCCGACTAGCCGGTTTCCGTGGGTTCCTCGGGGCCCGCGCAGCAATCTCGCACGTGACGGGATCAGTTGTCTGCGGCGCTCCATTGGGCGCACCCGCTCTCTGATCTCGTACCACACCTCCTCAGGTCCACATTCGGCGCCGAGATCCAAAAGGTCGAGCACGCCGACGAACTCGAAGAACACCTCAGCACCGGGGGCGGGCTGATACTTGAACACACCGCGTTTGCCAACTCGCTCCGCGTGATGGAATGCGGCCTTCGGTGACCCTGATCTGAAGACGATGATCCGCTCCTCACAGAGCCTTCGTTTCAGTGCGCGGCCATTTCGGTTCACGCGCCACTGAAAGAGGAGCTTTGCTCCCCATCTACCTTGCGACTTAGCGTGCACGCCGCCTCCTTAGTAGCGGGCTCCTGGCCGGGCTGTCGCGACCGCAAGCGGCAACCTCGGTGACTTGGCCTCCGGTTCTGCCGCCTGTGGACAACCGAGATTGACCGAGCCCCCTCGAACGATCGGGTCTATGCAAGACCCTATCATCCACGGCTCTTCCGGGAGTCGCGTGGGTGATTTCATGGCCCGTTCCCCACACCTGCTCGCTCGGATCGTCGAGCCTAGACGGGCCTGAAAGGCCCGTGCCGTCCGTAGAGCCCTGGTGTAAGCTCACCCATCGAGTTGGAAGTGCGCGCGCCCCTGCGGTGCTTCGGACGTAGCGAGGTTTGCCATGCCGATGGTGCGATCCTCTGAGAGATCATTCGCTCGTTGGACCTGCCTGGCTGCGGTCGCGGGTTCCCTGATGCTGTTGGCCGCGTGCAGCGACTCTTCATCCCGGAGGAGCTGGACACCATGGTTCGATGCCGTGGGTGGCTCCTCCGCAAACGACGTCTACGCGGTCGGATCCGAAACGATCTTGCACTACGACGGCCGAAGCTGGACGTTCGAGCATAGTCGCACGAGAGGGTTCCTGAACGGCGTCTGGGCGGCATCGAGAAACAACGTGTATGTCGTGTGGAGCAGCGGCGACGGAGGGCGCACCGGCGAGGTCCTTCATTTCGATGGTCGCGCCTGGAGGACGGTGGCCTCCGCTCCGGCGGCACTTCAGTCCGTCTGGGGAAGCTCAGGAAGTGATGTGTACGCGGTGGGGCGCCAAGGAACGATCCTACACTACGACGGCAATACGTGGAGCGCCCTTTCGACGGGTCGGGGCGAGTGGCTGGATGGTATTTGGGGAAGCTCCGCGCAGGACGTGTTCGTCGCCGGCGCTCAAGACTCGATCCTCCACTACGACGGTGCTCGCTGGACCCGTCAGTACACGGGCGCGCTATCGCTCGCCCTGTGGGGCAGCTCGAGCCAGGACGTGTTCGCGGTCGGCGGCAGTAGCATCACGCACTACGACGGCGTGCGCTGGAGCCCCCAGGCGAGCGGCACCACGAACAACCTGTTTGGGGTTTGGGGCAGTTCACCGAATGACGTGTTCGCGGTCGGCGTCCAAGGCACCATCCTGCACTACGACGGCGTGCGCTGGAGCCCCCAGGCGAGCGGCACCACGAAGCATCTATATGGCATTTGGGGAACCTCGAAGTACAACGTATTTGCCGTCGGCCAAGAAGTGATCCTGCTCTACGACGGTACCGGTTGGCGCCAGCCCGCCACCGTCAACCAATTGAACGAGGTGCTGCAAGGACCGGGCTCAGTGCTTCGCCTGACGGCACCGTCACCTCCGGCGGCGCCGTAGCCGAGGTGCTTCCAAACAGGCGACTCAGTTCTGCCATGCGACCGAGGCCACGCGTTGCGGACTCGAGACTCTTCGATTCCCTTCAACGGCCCTTGTCAATGGCCACGAGCAGGTCAAAGCCGAACTTGACCGAGAACATGTTGGTCGCCAGGAAGGTGAAGCTGTCGGAGGGGGTCAGCTCCGTTACGCGCTCGGGCAGGTGGTCGTAGCGCAGTTCAACCCGGACGAGTCCATGGCCGTCGCTCACCGACCTTCGCACGCCGATGCCAGCGCCGAACACGGGGCGCGTCGTGGAGATCGAGCTGCCGTACGCGGTGAGTACGGTCTCGTGCACGAAGCCCACGCCGCCGTTCACGAACGGGCTGAACCCGCCCCGGCCGCGCGCGTTCGCCTGGATCTGCGGTAGCACCTCGACCGTCGTCTCGTCGGTGCTGGTGCCGGATCGTTGCACGTGCACGAGACCGACATCGGCGTTCAGGTCCCAGCGACCACTCGGCGCGAGATATCCAACGCGGATCCCCGGCTGTCCCCACTCCCCCGTACCCGGAAGTCCGACGACGTCGTTGTTGAAGCGCGGAGTGTCGGGATAGGACAGGTGCGTGTAACCGAACGATGCACCGAGCGCGACCTCGGCGCGTGCAGCGCGGCCGCCGGTGAGCGACACGATGACGATCGCAAATTGAACGGCGCGGATGATTCTGCAGCGGCTCATGCTTTCCCCCCGATTCGGGCCTGGTGCGACGCGGTCACTTTCCGACCTGCGATCATGAACCTCGCCGACCTTCAGATCCGCCTCCACCCGCTCGGGCCCGGGCGGAATCTATCAGCCTGCCCCTACGCTGTCGCGGCCACCTGTCCCGCCTACACCAAAGCGGGAAAAGCCCAACGTTTCACCTCCGCCCTGGGCGATTGGCCTCGGCTCACCCTTCCCCGCACATGATCCAAAGGTGCCGCGCGTTGGGCCCATGTGGACAACCCGAGCTTGACCGCCCCACCTCGAATGATAGATTTCTTTCAATCCTCGATCACTCGATGCTCGGCGGCCAAGGCATGGAAGCAAGGACGTAACTCCTTGGGGCGGTCGAGCTTTTGCGGGAAAAGAGCGTAAGTCTATCATTGAGCCACCTACTACTAATGGCCTCAGGACCGGCTGTTGCTTGCCTTCGGGCGTCCGCTCCCTCGCCGCGTCTGTTCCCGCTGGGCCCGACAAACCAGAGCCGTCGTGAACAAGCGGGCTTACATGTCTGTCTACCCCCTCGCGCCGGCTTTGAGCGGCGGCGCCGTTGAAAGTTCCGCCAGCCCGCGTTCCAGCTCCTCCGTCAGCAGCCGGTGGATCACCGCCGCGTCGGCTTCCCCCGCGAGGATCGGAGCGAGCCGGTCGGGGACCCCGAGCAGGCCGTCGCGCGCACGCCGCCCGAGGGCGAAGATCTGGGCACGCACCTCGTCCGCGTCCACGAGCTTCCCGGACCGCCGCTCGAACTCGAGCTTCGCGAGCCGCGCCATGTAGGCTTCCCGCGCCGCCCGGGAGCCCGCGTAGCTCGCCGCCAGGCGCGCCGTGTTGCCCGTGGCTGCCCCGTTCGGCACCTCCCCAGCTCCAGAATCAGGGATCCCAGGAGGATCGGACGGTGCGCCCGTGGCGCGCCGCTTCTTGGGCACGCCGGTGACCGAGTTGCGCGGCTTGGACATGTCGGTCGATCGTTCCCACTGAGCATCCGCGACCGCGGCGTCGATCTTCCCGTCCTCGCCGGTCACGATCCGCCCCGTGGCGAGCGCCTTACGCACCGCCGTGTGCGAGACGCCCCGGTGCCGCGCGTAGGCCCGCTGGCTCAGTGACGCCACGCTACGCACCTGCCCCGCGGGTCTCGGCGGCCAGCCGGCGGTGCTCTTGGCGATGGCAGGAGCAGCAGAGCCACTGGACCCTCAAGGGCTGCCGGTAATCCGGGTGATGCGCGTGGAGCCGGAGCCCGCCGCGCCCGCATCCTTCGCACCGCTCCGGCTTCGAGAGTCTGCCCGCACGCAGCGCGGCGCAAACGAGCTTGTGCGCTCGCGGCCCCTCGGGACGCTGGCTTCGCCACCGGAGCACGCGCTCACGGGTGGCCTGGGCCCGCGGCGCGCGAGGTCGGCTCGACCGGGCCTGCCCTTGCTCGATGCGCACCGCGAGGCAGACGGCCTCGACCCGCCGCTTGAGCTCGCGCGCGGCCTTGAGCTGCGCGCTCCGGGCCCGCTTCTCGGCCGCCATCATCAGTTCCCCACTCCTCGCTCGGCCGCGACCGACGCGAAGGGCTGCTTGCCGGCGAGCGTGGCAATCCCGCCCGTAGCCTCCTGCCAGCGCCACACGATCACGTCCGCAAACCGCGGATCCAGCTCGACCAGGCGGGCCCTGAGCCCGAGCGCCTCGCACGCCATCAGGGTCGAGCCCGAGCCGCCGAAGGGGTCCAGCACCACGCTCCCCCGCCGTGCCGAGTTCGCGAGCATCCGCGCGATCAACGCTACCGGCTTCATCGTCGGGTGCTCGGCGCTCACCGTCGGCTTGTTCTCGTAGAACACCGTGCCGTGCGCCGGCTCCACGGTGAGGTTTTCGCCCCGCACGATCAGCGTGGTCTCCCCCAGCGCGATCTGCCACTCACGGTCGCCGACCTGCTGGAACGGCGGCTCATCGAATTCGACGATCGTCGTCTTGTCCCGCGCCCCGAACCACCCGTGCGCCGCACCCGGCTTCCAGCCGTAGAGGATTGGCTCGTGCTGCCAGTGGTAGTCACCGCGCGAGAGCACCAGCGAGTTCTTGCGCCAGATCAAGCACGAGGACAGCTTGAAGCCGGCCTCGAGGAAGCAGCGCCGGAACGTGTAGCCGCCCGTATCGGAGTGCGCCACGTAGATCGGCGCCCCCGGCCGCATCACCGCGATCAGCGCCGTGAACGCCGCTCCCAGGAACGTTGCGAACTCCTGGTCGGACAGCGCGTCATTCTGGATCGAACCGGCAGAGCCCTCGTAGGCGACGTTGTACGGGGGATCGGTCCAGACCGCGTGCGCCTGCGTGCCGTCCATGACTGCTTCGAGGTCGGAGGAGCTCGTCGCGTCCCCGCAGAGCACCCGATGATTCCCGAGGTGCCACAGATCCCCGCGCCGCGAGACCGGCACCAGCGGCGGATCCGGGATCGGTGGCTCCTCGAGGACCGCGGGCCCATTCACGCTCTCGAGGATCGCCTCGAGCTCCTCGTCGCTGAACCCCGTCAGCCCGAGGTCGATGCCGGCGTCACGGAGCGCGGGCAGCTCCTCAGCCAGGATGTCGCTCGCCCAGCCGGCGTTCAACGCGATCTTGTTGTCGGCAATGATGAACGCGCGCCGCTGGATCGGCGTGAGGTGGCGCTCCTCGACCACCGGGACCACCGAGAGCCCGAGCTGCAGAGCGGCCGCGTACCGGCCGTTGCCGGCCACGATGCGGCGCGTCCTACCGTTCACCATAATCGGCCACAGGAAGCCGAACTCCCGCATGCTCGCCGCGATCTCGGCGATCTGCGCGTCGGAGTGCGTGCGCGGGTTCCGCTCGAGTGGAATCAACCGCTCGGGTTTCCACAGCTCGATCTTCGTTAGAACGACCGGGACGACCGCGAGGGCATCGCGAACCGCTCTGCGGGCCTCGGCGCCGCTCAGCCGGCCGCTGGCGCGCGGCGCACTGACTCCCTGGGTCACTGGAAACCTCCTTCCGTGGAAACCTGCCGAGAACCAAGTCGTTACCAGGCGCCGTGCTAAAGGCGATCTACTGCTACCTCAACGCGAAGAACTAACGACAGAGACCTTGCCAGCACCGATTCTGATGTACCCTCGGTCCCGCGAGGGGTCCCGGGCCTCCGACTCCTGGGCTGCTTCGGACGTGCCAGATCCTGCAACTGTGGGCCGTGCCCGCTCCCCCCGCACCTGGCGTCCTGCATCCTTCTTTGCGCAGAACCAGCTACGACCGCGAGCGCGTCACGAACCGCCCTGCGGGCCTCGGCGCCGCTCAGCCGGCCGCTGGTGCGCGGCGCGCCAACTCCCTGGGCCACTGGAAACCTCCCTCCGTGGAAACTTGCCCAGAACTCCTCACGCTAGCGATACGTCGGGGTCGCCGTCACCCTCAATGCGATGACCGCGGAAGGACCCGCGCGGGCTCCCAGTCGATGTCGGTGGTCTCCAACGTAACCATGACCCGGCTAGTGTCAGGAGGAATCACTCGTCTCGTGCTGGGCCAGCACCTCAGGACGTGTGCACGCGAACCGAAAAACGTCGTGCAATGAACTGGGGTTTCTCCGTGAAGTTCATCGCTGAAGTGATGCCTCTCTCCTGAATCGAGAGTTACTACCCATTCACGTAAGATTTCGAGCCGGCCTGGGAAGTGCGTCGTGCTCTTCGCAGGCAAGGAGTCCGAATCGTCGTCCTCATCGTTGACTCTGATGAAAACGTGCGACATGCCTCGCACCGCTGCCACGATTCCTTCCTCCCTTAGTCCCCGCGACCAATTCAGTCTCGACAGAGACGCTTGTCTCGAGAGACCATGAGCGCGCTGCGGGGGCGGGCTCGATTGTGCTTCTTCTGTGCTCAAACCCACCTACGGACCCAGGGTCCCAAGGGCGCGCGGGAGTGCAGCCCTATGTGCGCAGTGCGTCGCAGGGCTTGCAGCACGGTCGAGCCTTCGCAGGGATGGGCTTCAGTCGCGCAAACGCCTTGTGGCAATGCATGCAGGTGTACACGTTTTCACCACGCATGACCGTGGCGACTTCATCCTGCAGGTATAGCGGCGGGATCTTGAAGTCTAGGTTGGAGTATGAGAACGACGTTTGCCTGTGTTCGGCCTTGAGCTCGTCAGGGTGCGTCGTCGCGATAAACACGTTCTCGGAGTATTCCGGGTAGGCCACCCTGATCGCTGGCAGGATGTCCGCGTCGCCGGTGATCACGACGTGGAAGTCGTCAGGTCGTGTGATTGCGGACCTCACAAGAAGAGCCACCACGGTGGCATCCACTTGCTTCTCTTCGTAGGTTCTTTCACGGAGACGCCTGAGAATCCATCCCTTCATTTTCGGCCTGTAGACAGCATCCCTGGAGTATCCGCAATCAGCTGCTGCGGCTACGAATCGCTCCCGCGCGTGAACGCTCTTCCGAGTCCTGGCAATGTCCTCCGCGGTGACGTCCTCGTACTCTGCGGGCCACTCATCGAAATTGTCAGGCAGGGTGAAGACCGACGTGGCTAGGTAACGTTCGCCGAGGGTGTCGCAGTGGGGCCTAGCATTGGCGGAGTGCTTAAGTAGGGCAGTGTTGAGTTTCTCGAAATCAAGCCCAAAAGCCTTGTCGGGCCACTCAGTGTGGGCGGCCAATGTCTTCTCCGGGGCGCACTGCTTGAACAACCAACTGCCGTCAATGAAGATGTTCAGTTGCGACATGAGATCTCCGCTAGATTCAAACGCACCCTGCCGAGGTAGCGACCTCAGACTTGGGGCGTAATCACGAAGGCATCGACGGGGCGCGCTATGATGGACCGCGTTGCGAACGTCTCGTAAAAGCCTGCTATCGTTTCCATCTTGAACTTCACCCACTCGACGTAATCAGCTGGCGTCCTTAGGACGCGGAAGTGAGGCGTTCCCAGAAGTCGGCCAAGCGACTCGTCGATCTCGCTCCACGCTGCAACATGAGCCCGGATGTCACCGTTGCGGTAGATCCAGTAGCCGTTCTCGGGCACCATGGGGGCGTGCTCCCGCTGAAAGTCCTCGCGCGCCTGATACCCTCCAAGGGTGGGCTCTCCGCGATCATCGATGTTCCGCACGTACCAAAACTCGATTCGCCCATCTGGCTCGAAGCCCGCCACATGGAGCCCTGAGGCTGTCGATTCGCGCCAGTCCTTCGGAACGGCGGCGTTCAATGCAACTGCAAGGGCGGCTGCGAATTCTCGCAGCGACGCCCAGGACGGTCGCGAGATCATGAACTCTGCCAGCCAGTCGTCCATGAACGTCAAGGTGGTGCCAGCTGGCACCTGAGCCAGCCCAAAGTAGCCAATCCCGCCGTTGAGGCCGCTGATCCGCATCACCTTGACGCGCTCGGGTCCCGCACTCCCATCGGAGCGGGAGAGCCGCCTATCAGCGGCGTAGACGATCAGCGCATTGTTCTTGTCGTCGTGGTTGTGAATCTCAGTCGTCAGGAGAGTCACGCGCTTCCTCTCATGGGGATCAATAGGATCGGCGTGTGGCAGCCGTCGCGAATCTAGCGGCTGCGCGCGGCAGTATCCAGAGAAGAAGGCGCCCTGCCGGCGCCCGCGCGCGTGGGCAGACCAGGTGCTAGACAGCCACCCTGTGCTCGTTCTGTGCTCGAACCACCGCGCACCATCGGTTTCGAACGGCACCAAGCGCCATCACCGCGTTCGCGCATCGTGGCCACGTGTGCCCGCTTGTACCCGTTCGCCGCCACCAGTCCACCCCCGGCTGGCCGACTCAAAATCCCGTTCGGGCAACCGAGTGCGGGTTCGACCCCCGCCTCCGGCACCAAACCCACCTCCCTCCGTGCCCACTCCACTCAGGTGTCCTGGTGGCGGGCCGGTCCGGAAAACTTCACTTCGCAAACCTAGACAACAATCGCGCTCGGCGAGCCCCCACGTATTCAGGGGGCACCCGTCGATACTGGTTCGGAACGCCGCTTCGCTTGGTACAATTCCCGCGGTTCCCCACGGGTCCCACCTGTCTGTTTCGGAAGGTGGATGGCGCGCCATGCGATCGTCCGCCGCCATGACTGCAACTGGCCTCCCGAGGTGCCGCATGCCGACGACGCATCGAATTCGCTTCTGGATCGTCTGCATGGCCGTGCTCGCCGGCTCCCTCGCCCGCGCGACCACGGCCACGGCCCAATGCAGCGGGGGCGGCCCCGCCCCCTACAGCATCATGGGCGCCGCGATCTGGCAGAGCGAGTCGAATGAGGCCAATGCCTCGTTCGGCCAGGCGGTGGGCACCGCCGGTGACGTCAACGGCGATGGCTTCAGCGACGTGCTCGTAGGCATGCCGCTCAAGGACGGCGTCTACATGAACCAGGGTCGAGTCGAACTCTTCATGGGCTCGAGGACCGGGGGCTCGACCACAGCGGACTGGTTCGCGGTCGGCACCGGGACCGATGCGCTCTATGGCCTTTCGGTTTCGACGGCCGGCGACGTGAATGGCGACGGCTACGACGATGTGCTCATCGGTGAGCCGGGCTATTCGAACGGAGAATCTCTCGAGGGGCGCGCCTACGTCTACCTCGGCTCCGCCGCAGGGCTCTCGAGCACGCCGAGCTGGTCCGTCGAGCTGGACGTCGCCCTCGCCCGATTCGGCGCGTCGGTCTCGACCGCCGGCGACGTCAATGGCGACGGCTACGACGATGTGATCGTCGGAGCGCCCGGCATCGGCGCTCCGGGGACCCTGTTCGAGGAGCAGGGCGCGGCCTATGTATTCCTGGGTTCGGCCTCGGGCCTCTCCACCGGATTTCAGGTGGGATTCGTCGGCGGGCAGAAAGGCGCGCACTTCGGCTCGTCCGTCTGCACCGCCGGCGACGTCGACGGCGACGGGTACGATGACGTCATCGTCGGCGCGCCGGACGCCGAGAGCAGCGCCTTCGGTCATCAGGGCGAGGCTCGCGTGTACCTGGGGTCTGCGAGCGGCGTGTCGGGCAGTCCGGCGTGGGATCAATTCGGAGCGCTGCACTCCCGGTTCGGGACGTCCGTCTCGCTGGCGGGGGATGCGAACGGCGACGGGTATTCGGACGTCGTCGTCGGCGCCCCGTTCTACTACGTGAATCCGGACACCGTCGGCGCCGCTCATTTGTATACGGGATCCCCGGCCGGTCCGACCGCGGCACCGGTTCAGACGCTGCTCGGTTGCCAGGATCGCATGCGCTTCGGTGCTTCGGTGTTCACGGCGGGCGATGTCAACGGCGACGGCCTGGCCGACGTCATCGTCGGCGCTCCGCTGGCCGACCGGACTCCGACGCTCGACACGGGCGCCTTCGCCGTCTTTCTGGGAGACGTGACGTACGGACTGTTGGCCTCCCCGGCCATCTGGTTCACGGACACGCAGGCCGACGGACAGACGGGCACCTCGGTGGGCTCCGCCGGCGACTTCAACGGCGATGGGCTGGGCGACCTGGTGGTCGGCTCTCCGGCCCAGAGCGACGGCGAGACGCACGAAGGGATCGCGCGCATCTATCCGGGGCAGGGCAAGCCCCCCGCGAATACCTACATGTTCATCGAGTCGCCGGGGCAGTTCGATGTGCGTTGCGGCCTGTCGGCATGCAGCGCCGGCGACCTGAACGGCGATGGTTTCGACGACATCGCCGTCGACATGTTCGAGTACGACCTGAACGGCGCCGATCGCGGCCGGGTCGAGGTGTTCTACGGCTCTCCCTCCGGGCCCGCAGGGCCGGCGCAGATCCTCGATGGCGAGAGCGCCGGCGACAGGTTCGGAACGTCGCTCTCCCGCGCGGGGGACGTGAATGGCGACGGCTTCGACGATCTGCTGGTGAGCGCCGCCGGCTACAGCGTCGACCTCACCAACCGCGGCCGCGTGTACTGCTACCTCGGATCCGCATCGGGCTTGAGTTCGACGCCAGCATGGACCGTCGAAGGAGAAAACGCGGGCGAGCTCCTCGCCGGAGTCGCGGACGCAGGTGACGTGAACGGTGACGGCTATGCCGATGTCGTCATCTTCACGGATGAATGGCCCGTTCCTGCACAGGCCATCGGCAAGGCCTGGGTCTACCTGGGGTCCCCGAGCGGACTGCCCTCCACGCCCGCGTGGTCGTCGGAAGGGGCCGGCGCCGGCTCGTACTACGGCCGCGACGCGGCCGCCGGAGACCTGAACGGCGACGGCTACAGCGACCTCATCGTCGATGGGTATGGTTACGTCAGCATGCCCTTCGAAGGCCTCGTGCACGTGTTCCTGGGCGGACCGGGCGGACCGTCGCTCGTCCCCGACTGGGAGATCGTCGGAGGCCAGGCCTATGCCTACCTCGAATCCGTGGCCTGTGCCGGCGACATCGACGGAGACGGGTATGCCGAAGTGATCGCGGGAGCGTCCGGCTACACCAACAGCCTCGGGGGCGAAGGTATCGTGTGGATATTCCGCGGCGGCCCCGGCGGGCCGGCGCTCACCCCGAGCGACAGCCTGTTGACCAGCCAGACCAATACGGTCTTCGGCTTCAGGGTCGCCGGCGCCGGCGACGTCAACGGAGACGGCTACGGCGACGTGCTCACGTCGGCCATCTGGTACACCGCTCCCGAAAGCAGAGAAGGCGCCGCGTTCCTCTACATGGGTTCGCCCGCTGGAATCCAGTTTCCGGGGCTCATCGTGGCGACCGGCGGCGGGACCGACGTCCACATGGGAACCCAGGTGGCGACGGCGGGTGACACCGACGGCGACGGACTCCCCGACGTCATCGTCGGAGCCAGCGGCTGGAACCAGGACGAAGGCGAGGTGCTCGTGTTCAGGAGCAACGGCAGCCAGCCGTCCGAGAAACTGACCCTGAACCCGCGTCAGGTCACCGACGCTGGAGACGCGATTCCGCTTCTGGGGCGCGCCACCGATCCCATGCGGCTCACGATGCGCGGTCGCAGCGCGGCCGGTCGCACGCACGTGCGCCTGGAGTGGTCGGTGGCGGAACTCGGCACGGCCCACGCTGACGTCGGAACACTCGAGCCGTGGCACGACACCGGCGCCGCAGACCCCGTGCTCGGCAGCTACGTCCCCCTGGAGCGAACCGTGAATCTGCCGGTGGACGACGCGCCCTACACCTGGCGCGCGCGAGTCGCCGGCGCGTCTCCGTTCTTCCCGCACTCGCCGTGGCTGACGCAGAGCTACGCCTTGCCCACGCTCGAGGCGTGCCGCAGCGCAATGAGCCCGGTGTCCGTTCCCGCGCCATCCGCGATCGGGCGGCCGGTGATCGTGAAGTCCGTCGTTCCGAACCCGCTCGATCGGGAGACCACGGTCACCTACTCGGTGAGCACCGAGGGTCCGGTGGACGTCGGCGTCTGGGATGTGCACGGGCGCCGTGTGATCACCCTGGTGCACGGCGTTCGTCCCCCGGGCGAGAATCGCATCGTGTGGGACGGTCTCGACGCCGAGGGTCGGAGCGTGCCCGCAGGGGTGTACTTCGTACGCGCACGAACGCCCCAGGGATCCGGCCAGCGCAAGCTCATGCTCTTGAAGTAGGGCCCGGAGCGCCATGGGGCGGGCACGTCGTTCGTCGATTCACACTTGCGGTGCCGCATCGAGATGGCCATGTCGCCGTTGATGTTCTGGACGGCGAAGAAGACGTATGGCCCGTCATGCGTCCACGTGGCCACCGACCCCGGCCATCGCCGCAGAAGCTGGTGGGCCGCAGCCTGCCCGCTCGGAAATCGGTGACCTCGCTACTCGGACTCCGCCGGCGCCTCGTACGCCAGGAAGTCGAGCAGTTCGCGACGGACGCCCAGGATGGCGGCGGCCAGGGCGACCATGGCGCCGCACGCTCCGTAGATCAACGGAATGTTCTTCCCCGTCAGGTCACCGAGAACGCCACCGGCCGCCATGCCGATCGGCGCCATCCCCATCGCCATCGTCGTGACGAGCCCCATGACCCGGCCGCGGATCTCGCTCGGGCTCGCGGTCTGGAAGATGGTGAGCACCTGAATGTTGAACATTCCGGTCTGGATCCCCATCACCAGCATCACGCCGGCGGCGAGCAGCGGGTGGTGGACGAAGCCCAGCACGGCGGAGGCCCCGCCCAGCACGACCAGCATGACGATCAGCGCGTGGCTTCGACGCCGTCCCCGCAGCCTCGCCGCGCCGGCCATCGCGAAACCGATCAGCGCGCCGACGCTGACCGAGGCCAGCAGGAAGCCGTACCAGGCGGGACCCTGGTGGAGCTTCAGGTCCACGAAGAACGGCAGCATCACCATGATCGGCATCAGCATCAGGTTCACGATGGCGACCATCACCAGGAACTCCCGCATCCCCCGGTGCGACCAGACGTACTTCAGACCCTCCACCAGATCCCGCCGGAAGGTGCCGGGTCCCGCGCCTTCCGCCGTGGCCGCCCGCGGCTTCTGCGGGATGACGATGAAACACTCGCTGGCGGCCGAGAACAGGAACGACAGCCCGTCGATCAGGAACAGCAGTGGCGCGCCCAGCCATGCGTACAGCAGGCCGCCCGCGCTCTGCCCGAGGATCGCGGAGAACTCGAGCGAGAACGAGTTGAACGCGTTTCCCGGCTTCGATCCGGTCCCTGGGGACCAGGTCCGGAACCGCGGCGGCGATCGCCGGGCGGAAGAACGCCTGGATCACGCCGCCCACCACCGCGAGCACGAACAGCGCGGCGATCAGGACTCCGGTCGGAACGCCGCGGATCGAGAACAGCAGCGTCGCGACCAGCACGCTGAGCCCCGCCAGCACGTCGGAGACCACGATGATCGTCTTGCGGGAATGGCGGTCCGCGAACGTTCCGCCCAGCGGGCTGAGCAGCACGCCCGGCAGCGTGCTGAAGGTCAGCAGGAGACCCATCAGGCTGGCCGAACCGGTGGCGTGCATGGTCCAGAACATCATCGCCACCATGAACATCTGATTGCCCACCTGGCTCACCAGCTGGCCCTGCCAGAGCAGGAAGAAGTTCCGGTTCATGAGCCGGGTGGGAGGCTCAGGGGGCGCTGCCATGCCGGTGGATGTGGGATGAGTGCTCATGGGTCGGTCTCGGGACGAAAGGAGCGTCACCTTAGCCCGGATGTTTCGTGCGCTGCCAGTCCGTACGCGATCGGCGCCGCCGCACGGGCCGGCGACGCAAGACGGCCGCGGGAGCGATACTCCTCACATGCCGGCATGCGGTAGGGTCGCCGGCATTCCCGGAGCGACGGGAGACAAGGAGGCTGTGTGAACGAAGTGCGAAAACGACCCACGGACCGGGCGGGCTGGGATCAACGTTACGTGGATCACGACCTGCCCTGGGACAGTGGCGAGCCGGACGGGCACCTCGCGGGCGTGATCGAGCGGCACGGGATCAAGCCCGGCAAAGCGATCGAAATCGGCTGCGGCACCGGCACGAACTCGATCTGGCTCGCGCAGCAGGGCTTCGAGGTCACCGGACTCGACCTCTCCCCGACCGCGATCGCCAGGGCGAATGAGAAGGCCGCGGCGTCCGGGGTTGCGTGTCGTTTTCTGGCGAGCGACTTCCTGGCCGATGAAATCCCCGGCGCGCCCTGCGCATTCGTCTACGATCGCGGCTGCTTTCACGTCTTCGACGGCGCCGCCGAGCGCTCGCGATTCGCCTCGCGGATCGCGACGCTGCTCGCCCCCGAAGGGATCTGGCACAGCCTCATCGGCTCCACCGATGGCCCGCCCCGTGATACCGGTCCGCCGCGGCGCAGCGCCAGCGAGATCGTCGCGGCCGTGGAGCCCCACTTCGAGATCCTCGAACTGACATCGACGAGCTTCGATCAGGGCATCCACGGCGACGCCCGCGCCTGGGTGCTGGTGGCCCGGCGCCGCGTTCTCCATCGCGCCTGAGGCGGCCCCCTGCCCGAACGCACGCGCGCTCGGGCAGGTCTGTACCGGCCAGACGTTCTGCGGCGACCTAGTTTTCTCCGGAACCCACGACGATCGACGGGCCGCCGCCCAGCTCGTCCGAGGCGCAGGCGGTTGGGCTCGAACTCAGTCCATAGGTCCCGACTGCCCGGGCGATCGGCGACGTCTGGTTGCCGCCGCGCGTCACGACGAAGGTGGTGTCGTTCGCGCTGAACAATCCGGCCGCGACGGTGACCCAGACCGTCTCGCCCACGCTGGAGGTGAAGTTGACCCGGTCGCCCAGGTGGATGGTGCTGTTCAAGGGAGTGAAGTTCACGCAGCTGTCCTGCGGGCTCCAGCTCAATGCGATCGGGCTGGTCGCGTCGGCCGCTGCCCCATCCATGGCGTTCTGCTCGGCCGGCGGCGACTGCTTCGCGCCGCCGCATCCGACCGCCATCGAGACCAGCGTCACCAGCAGCGCGATCAGCATCCACGTCGGGTTGAAGCGCGACTCGCGGGACCTGCTGTCCGTCCCGCCCGGCATGCCTTGTTCCGTGCGCATCTTCATGGCGATCCTTTCGGTGGATGGTCGTGCTGCTCTCGCCCCGCGGTCGCGGAGCGCGTTTCGATGACACGTGCGAATTCCGGATCCGCGACGAGGCCGGCCAGCGCGGGGTTGCGCCTGAGCACCTCGACGCCGTAGCCACGGGAGACGGCTTCCCCCGTCCAGTGCAGCGCGGCCAGCCGGTCGCCCAGCGTGTGGTACACGACGATCGCCTCCCCCATCACGGACGCGTCCTCGGGAGAAAGCGCGAGCGCCCGCTCGATCGCCTTCACGGCCGGCTCCACCTGCCGGCGATCCGCCCGCCACTTGGCGAGCAGCGCCCAGTCTTCGGCGAGGTTGGGGTTGATCTCCAGATGATCGAGCATCAGGTCGATCGCCCGATCGAGCGCTTCCGCGCCGCGCACCTCCTGGCCGGGAAGCAGATCACAGGCGTTCGCAAGATTTCCCCACATGCGCGCATCGTCAGGATCCAGCGCGACGGCCTGCTCGAAGGCGTCGAGCGCCGCCGCGACCTCGCCCCTGTAATAGAGCACCGAACCGAGCCCGGCCCACGCGCCGGATGTCGGCTTGATCTCGAGCGAGCGCCGGTACTGGACCTCGGCTTCGTCCCAGCGGTCGGTATTGAAGTAGGCGCCGGCCAGGTTGAGATGAACGAGCGAATTGTCCGGCGCCAGGCGCGTCGCCATCCGCCACGGCTCCGCCGCGGCCTCGAAGCGTCCCTGCCGGAACAGGACAAGTCCGAGTCGGTTGTACCCCAGCCAGTCGTTGGGCCGCAGTGCGATCGTGCGGCGGCAGGCTTCCTCGGCATCTTCGAACCGGTTGGCGCGGAGCAAGGCCAGCGACAGTCCAGACCACGCCTCCGGATACTCCGGCCGGATCTCGATGGCCTGTTCGAACGCACGAACGGACTCGTCGCTGCGCCCGGTCGAAAGATGCAGCTCGCCGAGCGTCACGAACACTTCGGGCGCATGCGGGTCCAGCTCGAGGGCGCGCTGGCAGGCCTCCGCGGCGCGGATCTCCCACTCGCGTCCGGCGCGAAGCGCATATTTGATCCCGTACGCCCGGCCGAGCGCGGAGTAAATCGTCGCCGAGTCCGGCTGCGTATCCCGCAGCGACTCGAGCCGCTCGATGGCCGCATCGACCGAAGCGGGATCGTCGGTTCTCCGCAGCGCGGCGAGCGCCTGAACGTAGCTCCGGTGGGCCGCAGGATCGTGCGGCTTCCTGCCGGTCGCCGTCGGTCGCGACCCGGCGTCGAGTGCGGCGAGCAGGCTTCGGATTAACCGGTCTTCGAGATCGAACACCTCGTCCGCAACCCCGTCGATCGTCTCGCCGGCGACGGTCGTGCCGGTCGTGACATCCATCAGCGTGTACGCGAGCCGCACCCGGGCTCCAAGCCGCCGCACGGATCCGCCGAGCATCATGCGCGCCCCGATCGCACGTGCCTGCTGCCGGGCGAGCGCCGCGTCGTGCGTCCCCTCTGTTCCCTGCAGCGGGATGACCTCGAGACCCGGTGCGCGCGCGAGCGCAGCGTGGACCACGTCCGAAAGCCCTGCCGCCAGGGCGCCCGCCGCCGGCGGCGCGTCATCCCCGGATTGATCACGAAAGGGAACGACCGCCAGCGCACGATCGCGCACGCTCACCGCGCTTGCGCGCGTTCCCGAGGCGATGAGCGCGTGGTCCACGCGCGCGCCCGGAGCGTACCCCGGCACGGCGCGCAGATCGGCGATCAGCGCGTCCGCGTTCGGGTGGCGCGCTTCGGAGGATTTCTCCAGCAGGCGCATCACGATCGCTTCGAGTTCGCGCGGCAGCCCCGGGCGGCGCAATCCCGGGGGTTCGGGCGCCTCATGCACGGCCGCATAGAGCAGCGCTTCCGGGCGCTCGTGCCGAAACGGCAGCGTGCCCGTCAGTGTCTCGTACAGCACTACCCCGAGCCCGTAGAGATCGGCCCCCGGACCGGCGTCGGTCCCGAGCACCGCCTCCGGTGCCATGTACGCCGCGGTCCCCATGGACGTCATCGTGGAGGTGAGACGCGTGTGATCCACCATGAGCGCGAGCCCGAAATCGAGCACGAACACGCGGCCGTTGCGATCGAGCATGATGTTGCGACTGGTGACGTCGCGGTGGATCACCCCGCGACTGTGCGCGTGGCCCAGAGCCTCGGCCACGGCGATGCCCAGGCGGATGGCATCGTGAATCTCGAACGGCGCGCGCGCCGCGCACTCGGCCACCGTTTCGCCCTCGATCAGGGCGAGGGCGATGAAGACGTGCGGCTCCGAAACGCCGGCGCCGTAAACGGCCGCGACGTGAGGATGGCTCAGCGAAGCGGCGGCGCGCGCCTCGCGGAGGAACCGGGCCCGCGCCGCCGGCGATGCGGCGAGATCTTCGGCGAGCAGCTTGAGCGCCACCGGCCGGTGCAGCAGCGTGTCTTCCGCCCTCCACACGGAGCCCATCCCGCCCTGGCCGATCCGGCCGAGGATGCGGAAGCGGTCGATGCTGGTTCCGATCATGGGAGAACCGGCGGCGCCGGGCGGACCGAACACACGGAGAGGTGTGAACGCGGCGACATGCGAGGCAGCATACACCAGGGCAGAGGCCGGGCGGGCGGGATTCGGACGGTGGGGCGGGATTCCGACGGTGGGGCGGGCGTCACCTGTGCGCTCGACCGCTCAGCGTCGTGCCAGCGCCCCCGCCGGTCCGGTCAGCCACGGCACGTAGCAGACCGGGCAGCCCTGTTCGAAGTGCGCCGCAATCTCCGCCTCGTCGCTCGTCCCCCACCAGTTCTCTTCCACGTGGATGCAGGAGGACAGCTGGTAGGACTCGCAGATCACCGTGGTGGCGGCACCGACGAAGTCGTTGTGGTGGAACGCGGGGTCGGAATCGTGACGCACTTCGATTCTGGTCTCGTCGGCGAGGAACGTGTTGCGCTCGAACGACCCCGAGGACCGGCCGTGGAACACCACCCCGCCGCGCGTTCCGGTGAATCGGCTGTCGGTCACCGCGGCGCGCGAATACGACAGCAACAGAGAGTTCAGCGTACTGCCGGAGACGTCGAAGTCGCCGTAGATCCCGTTCAGCATTCCGAGCTCCGCCGTCTCCGCCGCCAGGGCCCCCTCGTAGACGTACGCGCCCGAAACGACGGCGTTGCGGAGGGTGACGGAACCGCCGACCACGGTGAGCGACGCCACCGTCACGCGCTCGAGATCGGGGCTCGGGCCCGTGACGGTCAGGCGCCCGAGCGAGGCGTACGCCACCTGCGTCCCCGCCTGTACCGAGTCCAGTACCACCGGGCCGCCCGGGCCGATGAAGTGCACCGAGTCGCCGCTCGTGCCCACCATCTCCAGCACGCCCCGCACCCGCAGCTCGCCGTAGTCGATGATCTGAACGGTCGTGCCGGGCAGGATCTTCAACCTCGCGCCGGGGACGACCTCGACCTGTCCCAGCACGATCGGGTCCTGCCCGGGCCCCCAGGTCTCCGTCCCCACCACCGGCGCCGTGCGGAAGCCGGTCGTCACGCTCTTCACGCGCACGACTTCCACCATCGGTCCGACCATGCAGGTAGAACCGCCATCGTGGGGCCGGGCGCGCAGGGTGACGTATGAGCCCAGCGGCGCCAGATCGCCGCGCCAGTTGAGGAGCTCGTAGTTGCGACCGCCGGTCGCGAGGAACGTGCAGCCGAAACCGCTCTCGAGACGGCCGGAGATGGTGAAGTCGCTCGAGAACAGGCGGCACGATCCGATGAGCAGAAGCGCTGCGGTCAGCAGCCACGCGGCAGGGTTCGCGATGGACGCGAACCACCCGTGGTGGCGCTCCGCTGAGAACGGCAGCCGGAAGAGAAATCGAAGGCGGCCCAACTCGCCCTCCACGCCCCGGTCGAGAGAACCTTCGCCCGGTCACAGGGGATGACCTGCTGATGTTAGCACCGGGAACGGCCCCGATGCCCGTCCTCATGCCCTGCGAATGTCTCCCGGGAGACCGCCCCGGCCCGGCACGCGACCTCCCGCCCGCTACCGGCCCGCCTGCCCCATCTCGAGCCAGGCCGCCACTCCGAAGTGATCCGACGCCCACACGCTGTCGGGGCCCGCGCTCCTGAACAGGATCTCGCATCGCCCGGGCTCGAGGCGCCGTGACGTCTCCTTTGGCACGAACACGTGGTCGATCGCGCCCGGCGCGATGCCGAAGACCGGGTTGTACGTGACGGCCTCCTCGGCGGTCGCATGCGGGTGCACGGCTCTGAACACGTCGTCGTAGTCGCGGGCGAGCAACTGCAGCTCGGGCGTATCGAGCTGCGCGTTGAAGTCGCCCGCGAGCACCACCTGACCGTCGCCGCGGGTCGAATCGATGAACGCGAGCAGGTCGCGGACCTGCTCGGCGCGGATCGCCCCGCCTTCCGGCGTGTGATGGAGGTGCGTGTCGTACAGGTCGATCGGCCGTCCGCCCACCTCGATGCGCACGTGCGCGACCGTGCGGTAGTCATCCAACGGCTCCAGCTTCTTCCCGTCGGCGAGCAGCATCGGCTCCCGCGTGAGGATCGCGTTGCCGTAGCGCTTGACCGCCTTCGGGCCGTCGGTGGACGTGAAGTGCACGTGCATCCCGAGACTGTCGGCGAGCGTCTCGGCCTGGTTCCGCAGGTGCTCGTGCTGCAGCACCTCCTGCAGGCAGATCGCGTCGGGACCGATCTCGCGCAGCTGCGGCAGGATCACCGCCAGCCGCTTCGGCCAGTCGTGCTGGTCGTGCCACAGGTTGAGCGTGACGACGGTGAGCGTGTCCGCCGGGCGGACGGTTGCGGTCGGCGCGACGGCGCTGATCACGGCGACGAAAACGAGGGGGGTCATGTGCTCCTCCTGATGCCGGGCGAGCCGGGTCTCCCGCCCTGGTGCCGCGCCCGGGTGAGGCGTCCGCTCTAGCGGGTCACCACCACCGTTCGCGTCCGCGACTCTCCTTCGTGGCGCAGTGTCAGCCAGTAGAGGCCCGGACTCAAGGCCCCGGCGCCGGCGATCGGGACGCTGTGTCGCCCGGCTTTCATCCGGCCGAGGTCGAGGTGCACGAGGCGTCGCCCCGCCACGTCGAGGAGCGAGAGCCCGGCGGCGCCCGGCCGCGGCAGCGTGAATTCCGCCGTCAGCGGACCCGTGACCGGGTTGGGCCGCGGAGGCGCGAGGGACAGACGCCACTGCGGGACCTCGACCGAGGCCTCGGCGGACACGATGGCTTCGCCCCCGCGGGTCAGGCGCAAACGGTAGGCATAGCGCTCGCCCGCGGCGACGTCTTCATCCCGGAAGGTCAGATGGTCCGAGCTCACTACCGCCTCGCCCAGTTCCCGCCACGGGCCCGTCGCTTCCCTGCGTTCGACGACCGGGACGTCCGACATCGCCGCAGGCGCATACCACTCGAGCTCCACGGCATCCGGCGTCGCGTCCGCGGCGAGGAGCGAGAAGAGCACGGCCGTCGGCTGGCCGACGTCGGCCACGTGGAGCAGCGTCGGGGCCGAGACGACGGGCCCGGCGCTGCTCGTCGCGATGAAATGCACGGTCATCGTTTCGGGCATCGCGGGCACCGAAGACCAGTGCAGGATACCGACCCCGTTACCCTGATCCTCGAACGTCGCATCGGGCGGAACCTGATCCATGGACAGCGCCACCGGATGCCCGCGTGTGTCGGCCGCCAGCACGGTCAGCGCCGTGTCGGAACCCGCGGTCATGAATGCGTCCGCGGGTGGCGTGACGTACAACGAGGTGTCCGCGTTCAGCCGCACCTCCCCGCGTGTCCAGGTCTCCCCGCGATCACTACAGACACGCTCGAACACGGCCCAGAACGACTCCACTTGGCCCGCCGGCCCGTAGACGATCTGCCGCACGTCGAACCAGCCGCGGCTGAAATTGCAGCCGCGGCCGTCCCCCGACAGTCCGATCGCCGGCGGGTTGGGACGAAGGTCGGCAATCCATCGGCCGGGAGACAGGGCTCTCGGAACGGGAGCCGCGAACGCCAGCTGGTACGAGTGGCTCGGGTCCGAGGCGCTGACGCTCACGGCGCCGTATCCACTGGACCAGCTCCGCAGCGTGGCGTTGGCGTCATGGAACAGATACGAGCGTCCCTGCGTCACGAAGTCGGCCGAATCGCCGTCGAACGCGACGAAGTCGGGCCCGTGGATCCGAATTTCGGTCGTCGAGCTCGAACTGTGACCGGTCGCATCCGTGCCTCGGAAAGCCACCGTGACCGTATCCAGAACGGGTGATCCGCCGGGCCAGGCGAACGTGGCGGTGTCGTCGCCGTGATCGGTGAAGGTCGCGCCTGGAGGAAGCCCGACCGCATCGAGCGACACCGGCTCGCCGCGCGCATCAAGTGCCGAGACGGTGAACGACACCGGGGTGTTGACGTGCGCGAACCGGTACTGGGGTGTCCGCACCAGCAGCGCGATGTCCACGTTGAAGGCGACCTCCCCGCGCAGCGCCGGGGCCACACCGTCGCAATGCTGCTCGAAGGTGGCCCAGAACGCGTTCACGGTGCCGAGCGAGTCGCGCCGGACTTCGCGCACCTTGAACGAGGTGTTTGCCCCCGCGCAACGCCGGCCGTCGATCGCCACACTCAGCCCCGGCTGCGAGGGAGACTGATACGGATACCACGCGCCGCCCGTGTACACCCCGGGCTCCAGCGGCACGTCGAACGGCGATGCGAAGGTCGCGTCGCCCACGTGGCCATCCCAGCTCGCGATCACCCGGGCGCGTTCGGCGGCGCCGCCCCCGGCGAAGGAGCCCTGCGGGGTCGCAACGAAGTAGCGGCGACCGAGCCCCACTTCGTCTCCTGCGTCGCTCCATGCGCGAAACAGATTGATGCGACCGCCTCGATAGAGGTCGTCGTCCACGATCGTCCCGGTCGCCTCCGGCGTCAGGATCTGGGCCCCGATCGGGTTGGACAGCCGAATCGAAAACGTCTCGTCGTCCTCCCGCAGCGTGTCGCCGTGGACGACGACGTCGATCGTCCGGGTCGTCTCGCCCGCCGGGAACACCAGCCTGCCGGCGAGCGAATCGTAGTCGCTGTCGGCGGTGGTGGCCGTCCCGTCCATCGTCGTGAAATCGACCGAAGCCTCACCACTCGCCGGCTGCGAGAGCGCCACGACGAACGACGCCAGCCTGGTGCCGTCGTCTCCCTCCGTCAGCGATACGTCCTGCACGGTGACTTCAGGGTCGAGCGAGTGGATGGCAGCGAGATTCGCCTGCGGCCGGCCGCCCATGGCCGTGAACCAGCCGCCGGCGTAGGCGATGCTCCCATGCGGAATGACCACGTGAACCGTGGACATCGGGTGAGGGTCCCAGGAGGTCGCGTCCCCGGTCCCGGCATCCACCGCGCCCAGCCCCGACCGCGCGCGGCCGCCGATGTTCGAGTATGGTCCCGCCGCGATGACATTGCGCCCGTCCAGCGCGAGCGCCAGAACCTGGAAGCTCGGCCGTGGATCCCAGGGCGTCACCTGGCCGGTCTGCCGATCGACCGCGGCCAGCCAGCGCCGGGCGAGGCCACCGATGGAGTTGAAGCTGCCTGCCACGATGACCGTGGAGTCGGTCGCAGCCAATCCAAGAATGTTGTCCGTCGCCCCGGGATTCCACGCGGTGACGTCGCCGGTCACGGCATCGATTGCAGCCAGGCGCTGGCGCGCCAGGCCGCCCGCCTGCGTGAAGAACCCGCCCGCGTAGACCGTGCTGTCACGAATCGCGATCGCATTCACGTCCCCGTTGATGCCGGGATTCCAGGCGTCCACGACGGCGGTGACCGGATCGATCGAAGCGATCTTCGCGCGTCCGAACCCGCCGATGGAGGTGAACGAGCCCGCCAGGATCAATCTGGAGCCGAACATCGCCAGCGCCGCGACCGTGTTGTTCACGCCCGGGTTCCAGGGCTCGACCGCTCCGGACAGCTTGTCGATGGCCGCCGCCCGCACCCTGGTCTGACCATCGACGGTAGCGAACGAGCCGCCCGCGAACACGGTGGGACCATTGACCAGAAGCGCCGTCACCCTCGCGTTTGCCCCGGGGTTCCAGTCCGTGACAGCGCCGCTCGCCACGTCGATCGCCGCCAGCCGCGCGCGGGGCAGCCCCTTCAGGCTCCGGAAGCTGCCGCCGATGCAGATGCGGGTCCCATCCGAAGCGACCGCGCCCGCGTACTGGTCCGGGCTCGGATTCCATGTGGTGACGGCCCCCGTCGTCCGGTCGACGGCGGCCGCATAGCTTCGCGCTATCCCGCCGATCGAACCGAACGGACCGGCGACGTACAGGGTCCCGCCGCGCACGGCCAGGTCGAGCACGGGATTGTCGGACGTCAGAGACCAGTCGGCCGGTTCCCCCGAGGCCGCATCGATCGCCGTCAGGTCGATCTGGGGCGGTTCGCCGACCGGCTGGCGCAGGCCGGAGACATAGAGGGCGTCGTCGCTCGTGGCCAGTGCGAACACCCTGGACCAGGCCGACGAGGTCCACGGAAGCAATGCGGCCGTCGTCGCGCTCAGCGCGGCGAGCCCCTGGCGCGCCTCGCCGCCGATATCCTGAAACGCCCCGCCGACGAACAGGGTGTCCCCGCGCAGGACGAGCGCTTCGACCGCATCCGGCACATGGGCATCCCAGGGGAGCGCTTGAGCGGTGACGGGGTCGAGCGCCACGAGATGGTCGCGGGCGGGGTCTTCCCACCAGTAAAAGTCACCGCCCACATAGACGGCGGCATCGCTGGCGACCAGCGTGTTGATGTCGCTCCCGGGCATGGCGGGCGCCCACGGAGTGACGCTCCCATCGCTCGAGCGGACCGAGGCGAGACCGTTTCGGAGTTCGCCCCCGACCCTCCAGAATGAGCCGCGCAGGTACACCAGCGTGCCATGGACCACGATCCCGGCGACCTCGCCATCCACACCGGGATTCCAGTCCGAGACTTCGCCGGTTGAGGTCACGTGCGCCAGATTGGCGCGCGGCAGTCCACCGACGGACGTAAATGAGCCTCCGAGGTACCAGCCGCCCGAGCCATCCGGGCGGATGACGTAGACGTTCCCGACGACCTCGGGGAAACCGGGCATGACGGCGCCGGACAGCGGATCCACGAACACGGCGCTCCCGACCGCGTGCCCGATGCGCGTGAAGTCACCGCCGATGTAAAGGGTGCCCTGGTCGAGCGCCATGGCGAAGACCGCCCCGTTGGGGACGGGGAACTCCGGATCGACGACCTGCGCTTCGATCCGGGTCGCGGGCCAGGAGGCGAGGATGCAGAGGAACGCGACGAAGGGCCACGGGCCACGGCGGGCGCGCGCGGGCGCGCAGCGCCGGCGCGACCCGTGAGGGCGTGAACCGTCTGGCCGAGACGTCCCTGTCTGCAGCATGCCGGTGTTCCTCTTGATCCTTCTCTGGCTTTGCACCGCCTGCGCGGGCCAATGCGGATCCCTCGAAAGCTACACCAGAGGTTGCCGGCCGTCGAGACTTCGCTGCAGCCGGCGTTCCGCCTCATGACGCCGGAGCAATCGTGCGATGACACCCCGATGCGGGATCTGCCGACGACTTGAGCAGCGGCCGGCTCCGCAGCTTCGGTCGCTCTACCCGCGCCCCTTCTTTTCTCTCTCCTTCACCACCACCGCCGGCACGTCCTTCTCGCGCACCAGATCGTTGAAGCCCGCCAGATCCTCCTCGAGCAGCGTCTTCAGTGTTCCGAGCTGCGCGTCGATTTTCCCCGCGACGTCGTCGTACACCGCCACGCTCTGCCGCGTCGGCTTCTCGTAGGCGCTCGACACCACGCCGACCAGGGCGCTCAGCTTGTTGTTGAGCCGGATCGGGAAGTTGAGTGGATCCTGGCGGCTGCGATTCTTCGTCTGGTAGAGCGCCTCCTCGACCGCGGTGAGCTTCTTCGTCAGGTCCTTCGCAGCCTTCGCAACGGTCGAGTCCTTCGTTGCGGCCAGTGCGCGGTCGCCGGCGTCCTTCAGCTGGTCGCGCACGTCACGGATCCGCTGAATCGCATCGTGCGTCTCGGTGAGCTTGTCACGGATCTTCTTCAGCAGGTCGTAGCGCGCCTGATACTCGGCCTGCGTGGTGGCGAGCCGCGGATCGCCGCGCACCTCGAGCGTCTGCGTCTCGGTCCTGCCGCCGACGGTGAGACGCACCCGGTACTCGCCGGGTACGACCTGCGGACCCTCGAGCCCGCCGCCCCACAGGACCAGACCCTTGAAGCGGCTGGCGTCCTCGCCGCGCAGGTTCCAGGTGAAGCGGTTGAGTCCGGCTCTGGCAGGGATCTTGGTCGCCCCGCCGCGGCGGAAGAAACCTTCCTCGCCGCCGCCGGCGCCTTCGCTTTCGCCTTCGCCTTTGTTCGAGAGCTTGCGCACCACGTCGCCACTCGCGTCGAGGAACTCGAGCGTCACCTCTTCGCCTTTCGCCGGCTCCTTCGCGAGCCGGTAGTAGATCATCGCGCCGGGCGGCGGGTTCATGCCGGCGTCGCGGCGCGGCACCGCGGGGCCGCCGAACAGACAGGCGGGCGCGGGGTCGTAGAGCACGGCGTCCGCGCGCACGTCGGCCGCGGCAGCCTGCCGGAGCGGGCTCACGTCGTCGAGGATCCAGAACGCGCGGCCCTGTGTCGCGACCACCACGTCGTTGCCCTGCACGACGAGATCGGTGATCGGCACCAGCGGCAGCGCGCCCTTCGACTCGCCGTCGGGATCGGCAAGGTCCCGGATGAGTCCCGGACGGTTGACGCGCAGCGGTCGCCAGTGCGCGCCGGCGTCGAGCGAAAACCATGCGCCGGTCTCGGTACCGCAGTAGAGCAGGTCCCTGCGCACCGGGTCCTCGCGCACCACGCGCACGAACCCGCCGTCGTCGGGCAGGTCGCCGGTGATCGAGCGCCATGATTTGCCGAAATCATGCGTGACGTAGGCGTACGGGCGGTCGTCGTCGAGCTTGTAGCGATTCGCCGCGACATACGCGGTGCCGGCGTCGTGCGGGCCGGGATCGATCTGGCTGATCGTGCTCCACGCGGGCAGCGCGGGCGGCGTCACGTTCTTCCAGCTCGTGCCGGCGTCGCGCGACACGTGCACGAGGCCGTCGTCCGAGCCGACCCACAGCAGTCCCTTTTCGACGGGCGACTCGGCCATCGCGAAGATCGTGCAGTAGTACTCGACGCTGGTGTTGTCCTGCGTGATCGGCCCGCCCGAGGAGACGAGCTTGGCGGGATCGTTGCGGGTGAGGTCGGGGCTGATCACCTGCCAGCTCTGGCCCTCGTCGGTGGAGCGGTGCAGCACGTTGGAGCCCGCGTAGACGGTGTTCGGGTCGTGCGGCGAGATCACGATCGGGAACGTCCACTGGAAGCGGAACTTCGCACCCTCGGCGCCCCAGCCCATCGGATTCTCGGGGTACGGATTCACGTCGCGGGTCTCCCCGGTGCGCTTGTCGAACCGGGTGAGGTAACCGCCGTAAGAGCCTGCGTAGACGATCTCTCGCTCGCCTGGTTTCGGCGCGATGTAGCCGCTCTCGCCGCCGCCGACGCCCCACCAGTCGCTCCGCTCGATGCCCCAGCCGTCGGTGCGGCTCGCGATGCCGACGGTGCTGTTGTCCTGCTGCGCGCCGTAGACGCGGTAGGGAAACACGTCTTTGGTGATGACATGGTAGAACTGCGCCGTGGGCTGGTTGTCGAGGCTGCTCCACGACGTGCCACCGTCGAAGCTCACCACCGCGCCGCCGTCGCTGCCTTCGATCATGCGCTGCGGGTCGCGCGGGTCGATCCACAGGTCGTGGTTGTCGCCGTGCGGGGTCGCGATCGCTTTGAAGGTGCGGCCGCCGTCATCGGAACGATGGAACCGCACGTTCTGCACGTAGACCACGTCGGCGTCCTGCGGGTCCGCATGGACATGGGTGTAGTACCAGGCGCGCTGGCGCAGGTCGCGGTCCGAGTTGGTCCGGGTCCACGTGCGCCCGGCGTCGTCCGAGCGGAACACGCCGCCCTCGTCGGCTTCGATCACCGCCCACAGGCGATCGGAGCTGGCGCCCGACACCGACACGCCGACGCGGCCCCATACGCCCTTCGGCAGCCCCTCCCCCTCGAGCCGCCGCCAGGTGTCGCCGCCGTCCACACTCTTCCACAGGCCGCTGCCCGCTCCGCCGCTCGCGAGGCTCCACGGCGTGCGCTGCACCTGCCAGCTCGCCGCGTACAGCACGCGCGGATTGCCGGGATCCATGGCGAGGTCGACGACGCCCGTGCTGTCGTTGATGAACAGTACGTTCTGCCAGGTCTTCCCGCCGTCCTTTGAACGGAACACGCCGCGCTGGCGATTCGGGCCGAAGGTGTGCCCGAGTGCGGCGACGTAGACGAGGTTCGGGTCCTTCGGATGCACGCGGATGCGCGGGATCTGCCGCGTGTCCGCGAGGCCCACGTGCGCCCAGGTCTTCCCCGCGTCCACCGACCTGTACACGCCGTCGCCGGCCGACACGTTGCCGCGGATGCAGCCCTCGCCCATGCCGACGTAGACCACGTTGGGATCGGACTCGGCGACGGCGACGGCGCCGACCGAGCCGGTGCCGAGGTAGCCGTCGGTCACGTTCTGCCAGCTCACCCCGCTGTCCACGCTCTTCCACACGCCGCCGCCGGTGCCGCCGAAGTAATAGACGTTGCGCTGCCCGACCACGCCCGTGACCGCGGTCACGCGGCCGCCGCGGAACGGGCCGATGTTGCGCCACTGCAGGCCGGCGAGGCCCGCGGGGCTGAGCGGATCCACGTTTGCCGCCCGCGCGCGGGCGGCGAACGACGGCGCGGGCGCGAGCGCGAAGGTTGCGGAAGTGGCGAGCAGGACGGCAACGAGGGCGAGCGGCGGAAACACGAACCGGCGGGGCGACATGGGGAGACACCTCCGGGGATGGAACTCGGGAAGACGTGCGGCGGCTGAACGACGGAACGTACCACGGGGCGCGGGCGATGAAGACCTGCGAACGGCCGGCGCGGCCCGCCGGTCGCCCGGCGCCGGGCCTGCCGGACACGCGCATTCGATTTCGCGGGCGTCCCCGCGTAGATTACCCTCGCCGCACTCCAACCACCGTGTCCCTGCGAGGCTGTTCCCATGGCGCTGCCCGTCATTCTGGCCGTCGACGACGAGCCCGAGGTCCTGAATTTCATCGAGCGCGATCTGCGCCAGCACTACAGCTCCGACTACCGCGTGATGAAGGCGTCCTCCGGGCAGCAGGCGCTCGACACCGTTCGCCAGCTCAAGCAGCGCGGCACGGCGCTCGCCCTGTTCCTCGCCGACCAGCGCATGCCGGGAATGACGGGGACGGAATTCATGGCGGAGGCGCTCAAGCTCTACCCGGATGCGCGCCGGGTGTTGCTCACGGCCTACGCGGACACCGACACCGCGATCACGGCGATCAATCGGATCGGCCTCGACCACTACCTGCTGAAGCCGTGGCAGCCGCCGAGCGAGCGGCTCTTTCCGGTGCTCGACGACCTGCTGTCGGACTGGTTTGCGAAGTCCCGCCCCGGGTACGAGGGCATCCGCGTCGTCGGGGCGGCCCTGGCCGCCGCCAGCTATGCGGTGCGCGACTTCCTGTCGGGCAACCAGATTCCGTATCAGTGGCTCGACGTCGACGCCGACCCCGCCGCGCGCGAGCTGGTGGCCGCGCTCGCCCCGGAGCCGCCGCGACTGCCCGTGGTGTTCCTGCCCGACGGGTCCGCGCTGGTGCAGCCGTCCGTACGCGACCTGGCCGATCGGATCGGCCTGCAGACGCGGGCGAAGCGGCCGTTCTACGACGTCGTGATCGTCGGTGGCGGTCCGGCCGGGCTGGCCGGTGCGGTCTATGCCGCCTCCGAAGGACTGCGCACCGTCCTCGTCGAACGCAATGCGCCGGGCGGCCAGGCCGGGACCAGCTCGCGGATCGAGAACTACCTCGGTTTCCCGGGCGGCCTGAGCGGCGCCGACCTCGCGCGCCGCGCCGCGACCCAGGCGCGCCGCTTCGGCGCGGAGCTCCTCTCCGCGCAGGAAGTCGTCGGCATCGAGCGCAACGATCCGTACCGGACGATCCGGCTGGCCGACGGCTCGGAACTGAGCTGCTACGCGGTGCTGTTCACCCCCGGCATGGAAGTGCGCCACCTCGACGTGCCGGGGGTTGCGGAGCTGGTCGGATGCGGCATCTATTACGGTGCCGCCCTGACGGAGGCCGCGACCTATCGGGGCCGCGACGTGTTCGTGATCGGCGGCGCCAACTCGGCGGGACAGGGCGCCCTGTTCTTCGCGCGCTACGCGCGCAGGGTCACGATGCTCGTGCGCGGTCCGGGCCTCGACGAGATGTCGCGGTATCTGGTGGATCGCATCGGCGAAACCGAGAACATCGAAGTGCTCGCCCGGACCGTGCTCGCCGAAGCGCGCGGCACGGAACGGCTCGAGACCGTATCGCTGACCGACACGGCATCCGGAACGAGTCGTGACGTGCCGGCCGACGGCGTGTTCATCTTCATCGGCGCCTCGCCGCGCACCGGGATCCTCGCGGATCTGGTCGCGCGTGACGCCGAGGGATTCGTCCTCACCGGGCGCGACACCCTGGTCGACGGCAAGCCGCCCGCCGGCTGGACCGCGGATCGCGAGCCGTTCCCGTTCGAATCCAGCGTCCCCGGCATCTTCGTGGCGGGCGATGCGCGACATGGATCCGGAAAACGCGTCGCCGCGGCCGTGGGTGAAGGCTCCGCGACCATCGGCATGGTGCACCGGTACCTGCAGACCGTCTGATGCGGCACCGTGGCGCCGGCCACAGAGAGGGTCCGTTCATTGGCTGACATGGCACTCGTCGATCGGCTGGCCGCGCTCCCCAACCTCGCGGAGATTCCGCGCGAAGAGCTGGAGTGGCTGGTCGCGCACGGGATTTTCGAGGTGCGCGAACCGGGCGTGGTGATCGGGCGCAAGGGCCGGCCCATCGAGTTCCTCTGGGTCATTCTCTCCGGAAGCATCCAGGTCACCGTGGACCGCGGCTCCGGCCCGCGACGGGTGATGGAGTGGAGGGCGGGCGAGGTCAGTGGCAAGCTGCCCTACTCGCGGATGACGAGTCCGCCCGGCAACAACTTCATCGCGGAGAGGGCCGAGATCCTCGCGGTTCCCGTGATCCTCTTTCCGGAAATGGTCAACCGCTGTCCGGCGTTCACGGCCTACACCGTGCACCTCATGCTCGATCGCGCGCGCAGCTTCAACGCCAGCGATCTGCACGACGAGAAGATGATTTCGCTCGGCCGGCTCGCGGCCGGGCTGGCTCACGAGCTCAACAACCCCGCCTCGGCGACGGTGCGAGGCGCCGCACACCTGCTTTCGAGTCTGGCCGAAGCCGACGCGGCCTCCATGGCGCTCGGCGCGGCGCACCCGCCGGCCGAAGCGTTCGAGACGATCCAGCGGGCGCGCGCCGCATGCCTGGCGGCGCCGTCCGGCGACGTCCTGTCGCCCATCGAGCAGGCGGATCGGGAGGACGCGATCGCCGACTGGCTGGTGCGCCACGGCTCCGATCCCGCGCACGCCGGGCCGCTCGCCGGCACGCCCGTCACGATCGAAACCCTGGACGCGGTGGCGCGCACGACGTCGGGCAAGACGCTCGACGCCGCGATCAGCTGGATGGCCGCCGGCTGCACCACGTATGCACTCGCCGTGGACATCGAACGCGCCGCGACCCGCATTCACGAGCTGGTGGCCGCCGTCAAGAAGTTCACCTACATGGACAACCTGGCCGGGCCCGAGTCCGTGGACGTCGAGCCCGGGCTCCGCGACACCGTGCGCGTGCTGGCGTCGAAGGCGAGGTCGAAGGGAGCCGCCATCACCCTGGACGTGGAAGCCGAACTGCCCCGCGTGCACGCCAACGGCGGGGAGCTCAACCAGGTGTGGTTGAATCTGATCGACAATGCACTGGACGCGATTGCCGAAACCGGGCGGATCGAAATTCGTGCGAGAAAGGACCTCGACCGCGTCCTCGTCAGCGTGATCGACGACGGTCCGGGGATTCCCGCCGACGTGCTGCCGCGGATCTTCGATCCGTTCTTCACCACCAAGCCGCCCGGCCAGGGCACCGGCCTCGGCCTCGAGATCACGCGCCGGCTCCTGCGCAGCTTCCACGGTGACATCGTCGTGGAATCGCGCCCGGGACGGACCGAGTTCCGCGTCGTGCTGCCGATCCGGAGTCCGGCGGCCGCCCGCCCCCAGCCGTAGTTCTCACCCCCGGGGGGCCACGCGCCCCTCGCCGCGGCCGGTGGCAACGAGAAAGCGGGCGGCTCCGACTCGAGCCCACCCGCTTCCCGCGAAGCGCCCCCCGGCGCCTCGTTCAACGCGTGCGCACGATCCGTCGCGAAGCTTCGAACGCGCCCGCGCGGATCCGCGCGAAGTAGACGCCCGGCGCCACGCGACGGCCGTGATCGTCGGCGCCGTCCCAGCGCGCGGTGTAGCGCCCGGGCGTGAAGCGCCGCGCCACCAGCCCGCGCACGGCGCGTCCGCTCGAATCGAACAGGCGCACCTCGACGGAGCCCGTGTGCGGCACGTCGAAGGTGAACGCCACCGTCGTGCCGAACGGATTCGGCGCGGCGGCGACGAACGCGAACACGCCGGGCAGCGCGGTCCCGGTCCCGGTGGTCGCCGGATCCATCAGCGCGGCGTCCGCGCCTTCGTTGCCGGAGAAGTCGGTGGTCGTCACCAGGTAGTACGCATAGGGTGTCGCGTTCACGTCGAACGTGGGGTCCACCGTACGGCCGATGCGCACGGCGTCGTTCATCGAGCCCGTCGGCGAGCCGTACACGGTGTGGTAGGCGAAGTCGGCTTCTGCCGGCGGATCCCACGACGAGCACGCGCGGCGCCTGGAAGGCGAGGTTCGTGGGCACGGCCGGCGCGAGGTTGTCCACCGAATAGCCGCTATCGGCAGCCGAGTCGACGAACAGCGCGGGCTGCGTCGTCGCGGCACGCACCATGAAGACGGTCGAGTACAGGCCTTCGCTGACGGTGGAGTCCTTGAGCGTGGGCACCACCACCGCGTATTGCGCCTCGGCGAACGCCGGCACCGACGTCACGTAGTGCCAGCCGCCGAGCTGCACGGCGGCCGGCGCCGTCCCACGCACGTCCCGGCGCGCCCGCATCCGCGCGCCCGGCGAGGCCGCCGGCGCCAGCGCCGCGTCGATCCGGCGGAAGATCGCGTACTGCGTGACCGGCAGCTGGCTGCCGGCCGCGTCCAGCCCGCTTGCCTTCCACACCAGGCTCACCTGCCTGCCCTGGTCGTTGCCGACGTCCGTGATCGAGACGATCGCCGGTTCGGGCGGTGCGGCGCGGAGCGGCACCACGGTGAAGCCGAGGACGTCGCCGCCGGCCGGAACCGACTGGATGCGGACGTCCGCGGGGTTCTGATCGGCGCTCGCCAGATCCGTGACCTCGAACAGTTCGCTGTCGTTGTTCACCACGAAGTCGCCGAGCACGATGAGGCTCGTGCTCGACGCGAATGCGAGTTGCTGGGCGTCGATCGACGTCGACGCGGCCAGCACCCGGACGCCCCCTGCGGGTCCGAAGGCCGGCAGCACGTAGGCGGAGTTGTCGCCCGCAGCGGCGCCGTCGCCGGGATTCCAGTCGGCGGCGACGGCGAGGTGGGTCTGATCCGGACTCCAGGCGATCTGTCCCGGACCGCGCACGAAGCCGTCGGACACGACCTGCACGCCGGAGACCCGGACGGGCGCCGTCCCGGCGACCGGCATCGTGTAGACCTGCGAGAGTCCGGCTTCGGGCGCGTCCGCGCTGAACGCGATCTTCGTGCCGTCGGGCGACAACGCCAGGGTGCCGATACCCGCTTCGCCGCCACCGTTCGCGAGCTGGGTCCCCGGCAGCTGTTCGAGACCGGAGCCGTCCGCGTTCGCACGGTAGAGGCGGCGGAGGCCGGTCTGCTGGTAGTCGGAGATGAAGTACACGCGGCCGTCCGTGTCGAAGCCGAACGCCGTCGCAACGTGCGGGTCGGGTGCGCCGCCGGGAACGACCTCCGTGAGCGTCGCGACGGGGTTCGTCACGTCTGCGGTCCAGAGGCTGTTCACGTTGTTCGTCACCGGATCCCCTCTGAACGCGATCGTGTGCGAGTCGCTCGCCCATGCGAAGTCGGTGATGTCCTGGGTGGAGCTCACCGGCGCCTGGCTCACCCGCGTCACGGCGCCGCCGCCCGGCCGGCACGACGTACAGCGCGAAGCTGCCGTCGAGGTCGAGGTCCGAGAGGAACGCGATCCATGCGCTGTCGGGCGAGAACGTGATGCCCGCATAGTCGTCGGTGGTGGCGCCGGTCCGCAGCGGCGTGGCGACTCCGCCCAGCGGACCGAAGCGATAGAGGACGCCGTTCAGGGAGCCGTCCATCGCCCCGGCGATGGCGATCGCCGACCCGTGCGGCGCGGCGCCGACGCCGTCGATCCCGCTGCCGTCCTGGAGACTGTCGAGGGGCAGCACGGCCGCGGTGCCGGCGCGCACGTCGTAGCGGCCGACCCGCTCCACCCCGTTCGTGACGAAGTCGCCCCAGTAGTAGACGGCGCCGTCGGCATGGGCGATCGGGACGGCTGCCAGCGCGAGAAGCGACGCGAGCACGGCGAGGGCGACCCGTGGAAAGGTCAGGTTTTGGAGAACTCTCGAGCGGGGTGCCTTCAAAGGAAGCCTCCGGAATGGCGGGATCGAAGCGAACGCGAGACGGCGGTGAGGCAGGGCCCGTGCGTCCGGCGTGGCCGACGACGGAGCCACCGTGCACGGATTCGAGCATGCCCGCATCCGGCCCGGGCGCAGCGTCGTCCTGAATATGCAGCGACGAAACGGTTTCCGGACCCTCACCGTCCCGCAAATCGGACTTGCACCGTCCCGCTCGATGTCACACCGTTGGAGACCGTTCTCCCGCGGCCGGCTTCGCGGCGAGCAGGCGCCGATCGGCGCCGCCGCCCGTCGGAGTCGGCCGGCCCCCTCAGCGCGTTCGTTTTTTCGAGCGCGGGCCGTATCCGTCCGAAGGAGGAATGTCGACATGACCACACTCGACGTCACGACCCTTGACGAACGAAGGACCACGCTCCCCGGCGACGTCGTCGACGCGCTGCGCGCCGGACTGCGCGGCTCGCTCTGCCTGCCGGGCGAGCCCGGCTACGACCAGGCCCGCACGCTCTGGAACGCCATGATCGACCGCCGCCCGGCGGCGGTCGTGCGCGCGGCCGGCGCCGCCGACGTCGTGCTCGCCGTCAACCTGGCGCGCGACCACGGCCTGCTGCTCGCCGTGCGGGCCGGCGGGCACAGCATCGCCGGGAAGTCGGTCTGCGACGGCGGTCTGCTGCTCGATCTGTCACAGATGAAATCGGTGCGCGTGGATCCGAAGGCGAAGACGGCGCGCGTCGAGGCCGGTGCCACGCTCCGCGAGATGGACCACGAGACCCAGGCATTCGGCCTCGCGACCCCGCTCGGGATCAATTCCACGACCGGCGTCTCCGGACTCACCCTCGGCGGCGGCTTCGGCTGGATCAGCCGCAAGTACGGACTCACCGTGGACAACCTGCGCGAGGTGGACGTCGTCACCGCGAAGGGCGAGCTGGTTACGGCGAGCGCCCGCAAGAACCCCGACCTGTTCTGGGCGGTGCGTGGCGGCGGCGGCAACTTCGGCATTGCGACGTCTTTCGAGTTCAAGCTGCACAAGGTCGGCCCGCAGATTCTCTCGGGCCTCATCGTCCATCCGCTGTCGGCCGCGGCCGACCTGCTGCCGAAGTACCGTGAGTATCTCGCCACCGTCCCGGACGAGGTCTCGGCGTGGGTGGTGATCCGCAAGGCGCCGCCGCTGCCGTTCCTGCCGGAGTCCCATCACGGCCAGCCGATCATGATCTTCGGCGTCTGCACCACGGGCAGCATGAAGAAGGCCGAGAAGGCCGTCGCGCCCCTGCGCAAGCTCGGCAAGCCGATCGCCGACGTGATCGGCCCGCATCCCTACGCCGGCTGGCAGCAGGCTTTCGATCCGCTGCTGACCCCGGGCGCGAGGAACTACTGGAAGTCGCACGACTTCCTGAAGCTCGACGACGGCCTGTTCGACGCGGTGATGGACGCCGCGCACCGACTGCCTTCCCCCCACACGGAGATCGTGCTCATCCATCTGGGTGCCGCCGTCAATCGTGTGGCCGCCGATGCGACCGCGTATCCGCACCGCGACGCGGAGTTCATCATGAATCTTCACACGAGATGGGAGAACGCCTCCGACGACGATCGGTGCATCGGCTGGGCGCGCGGTCTGTTCGACGCCGCGCAGCCGTTCTCGACCGGCGGCGTCTACGTGAACTTCATGCCCGAGGACGATGACCAGCGCGTGCAAAAGGGCGCCTTCGGAAGCAACTACGAGCGGCTGGCGAAGGTGAAGGCCAAGTACGACCCGAAGAATCTGTTCCGCCTGAACCAGAACATCCATCCGGCGAAGTAGCGCGCGGAGGATGCGAACAGGCGCCCGGCGGCGATGCCGCGCGGGCGCCTGTTCATGCCGGCCGGCCCCGGCTGCGGATCAGATCTCCGTGGTTCCGTCTTCCTTCGCCACCGGCGCCGTGTGATTGCGCGGATCGGTGATCTTGTCGAGGGTGCGCTCGAGCGAGCGGCTGAGCTTGGTCGCCGCGCCGTCGATGGCCAGCTCCAGCGTGGCCGCATCGTGCGTGACGGCGACCGGCCGGCGACCCTTGAGCCGCGCTTCCATCACGCAGCGTTTGTCGTCCGCGCCGCTCTTGTCGGCGTTCTGGTCGCTGAGATGGACTTCCACCCGCGTGATGCGGTCGCTGATATGGCTGAGCGCGGTCTCCGCCGCCTCGCGAACCTGGGTCGCGAGCTTCTCGTGTCCCTTGATGTGACGGTCTGTATTCACCTGGACCTGCATGGCCTCTTCCTTTCCCGGGGGCACCGGTCCCGCGCCGACGCGCAGCGGCGGGACGAACGTGCCCGGTATCCGTGCTGCGGCCGTGGAATCCGTGCGCTGGCTCCATTCTCGCGCCGCGCGGCCGAATCGTCGAGTGGGCCGCGAGCGGAACGAGAGGAGCCTCCGCCGGCTCCCGGACCGGCCCCCTGCTTCCGCCGGCACGGCGAGCGGCGCCCGATCGACGCCACGCGGCGCGCGGCCGCCCGGGACGCCGGTGCGACCTGCGACGAGAGGAGTACAATCCCGCCCGGCGGCGGCGGACGCCGCGCATTCGCCAGGGAGAAACATGGAATACAAGGACTACTACCAGATCATCGGAGTGCCGCGCGACGCGAGCGCGGACGACATCAAGCGCGCCTACCGCAAGAAGGCCCGCAAGCTCCACCCCGACGTGAACAAGACGCCCGGGGCGGAAGCCCGCTTCAAGGAGCTGGGCGAGGCCTATGAAGTGCTCAAGGATCCGGTCAAGCGCGCGGCGTACGACCGGCTGGGTTCGAACTGGAAGGAAGGTCAGGACTTCCGTCCGCCGCCCGACTGGAACGCGGGAGTCGAGACGCCCGGCGGCTTCGGTCGCGGTTTCGCGGGTGGCGCCGCGGAGTTCGGTGAATTCAGCGACTTCTTCGAGGCCCTGTTCGGCCGCGGCTTCGGCGCGGGCGGCTTCGGCGCCGGGCGCGGGACACGCACCGCGTTCCACGCGCAGGGTGAAGACCGGCACGCGAAAGTGCTCATCGAGCTCGAAGACGCCTACCACGGCGCGACGCGCATGATGACCCTGCAGATCCCCGAAGTCGACGGCCAGGGGCGCGTGTCCATGCGCGAGCGCAGGCTCAACGTGACGTTCCCGCGCGGCATTCGTGCCGGACAGGTGCTGCGCCTGAAGGGCCAGGGCGGCCCCGGCATGGGGAAAGGCCAGGCGGGCGACCTGTACCTGGAGGTCGCCTTTCGTCCGCACCCGCGCTACCGCGTGGAGGATCGCGACGTGTACGTGGATCTCCCGGTCGCGCCGTGGGAGGCCGCGCTGGGGGCGACGGTCAAACTCGAGACCCCGGGCGGTCCCGTGCAGCTCAAGGTTCCCGCCGGATCGACGGCCGGGACGAAGCTGCGGCTCAAGGGCCGCGGCATCCCGGGCAGCACGCCGGGCGATCTCTACGTGCTTCTGCAGATCGCCCTGCCGCCCGCCACCGACGACACCACGCGCGAGGCCTACCGCGACATGGCGCGCAGGTTCGGCGCGTTCGACCCGCGCGCCGGCTCCGGGGTGAAGACATGACGCCCGGTCGCGATCTGCCCGAAGCGCCCGGCATCGTCCCCGAGGATCCGGCCGAGTGGACGCTGGCCGAAGTCAGCCGCGCCTGCGCGGTGGAGATCGACTTCGTGGTCGAGCTGGTGCGCGAGGGCGTGGTCGAGCCCGACGGAGCCGAGCCCGGACGCTGGCGCTTCACCCAGACCCATCTGCGCCGGGTCCGCGTCGCCTCGCACCTGCACCGCGACCTCGGCGTGAACCTCGCGGGTGCCGCGCTGGCGCTCGAGCTGCTGGAGGAGATCGAGGCGCTGCGCGCGCGGCTGCGGGCGGCGGGCGGCGACTGACAGGACCCGCCCGTCGCCGCGGCGGCGTGCAGGGATTGCGGCCCCGCAAGCGCGCGCGCCGCGCATCTGCGATGATGCGGGCATGATCCCCTCGAGCCCGCAGAACACCCTGCCCCCCGGAGTCGCCGCTGCGATCCGTGAGGACGCGCGACACTTCCCGCCGCACGTGCAACGACGCGGCCAGCTGCTCTTCAGCCAGGGGCGCGTGGGCCGGATCGAGTTCCGGGCCTCGCGCGTCACCGCGTCGCTGCGCGGGCCGGAACGCGTCAGCCCCGCGTGGCGCTGGAAGGGCGAGCAGGCCGAACCCGAGTGCACCTGCGCGGCGGCGCCGGTGTGCGAACACGCCTACGCGCTGGCGCAGGCGATCGACGCGGCGCGTGCAGATGGGAGGGCCAGCGCGGCCCACGCGGCGCGCGCGCACGCCCGCGCGGCCCGTGCCGACGACGGCAAATCGGATCCGTTTCGCGGCTCGGGCTTCGGCGGCGTGCGCGAGGACGAGCGCGTGAGCGCGGCGCTCGCCACCGATCTCGCGCAATGGGCGCGCCGGCGCGCCAGCCAGCCGCGCACGATGCTGCGCGCCGTCATGGGCGTCGACGCCGCGGACGGACGGCCGTCGATCTGGATCGAGGTGCGCGCGAAGACCCCCAAACTGGACGACGCGCCGCGCACCGCGCAGCAGCTGCTCCACCTCACGTCCGAATTGAAGCGTGACCCCCAACTGTTGTCGCCGCCTCATGTTCGACTGCTGCGTCTTCTCGGCACCACGGTCCAGCACGCCGAACGCCTGCCCGGGGGCACCCGCTTTCTGCTGCGGGCGAGCCAGGTCGTCCGCCTGCTCGACAGCTACTCGAACTCGCCGCTCGTGACATGGGCCACCGAACGGACAGGAGATCCTCACGCCGGCGTCACGCCGGGTTCGCGCGTCAAGCTCGGCGACGCGGTGCTCGACATCGTGCCGGTCTCCTCGGGCGGGCGCATGGACCTGAGCATCATGCTCGCCGCGCGCTGGCCCGACGGGGCGCTGCGCCGCCTGGATGAAATCGTCTACGTGCCCTCCGACGACGATCTGCACCCGAGCCTGGTGCTGGTGGACGGGACGTTCTGGTGCGTCGGCGAAGAACCGCCCGCGCACGTGATCCGCCGGCTCGCCTGGGGCGGCCGCCTGCCGGTTCCGGAAACCGGACGCGAGCACTTCCTCGGACTCCTCGCATCGACCTTCACCAGCGTCGCCGACGCGCTCGCGCCGCACATGCGGGTGCATCCCGCGCATCCCGTGGTCGCTCTCGACCTGGGCGCCGACGACTGGCTGCACGTGCGCCTCTTCGCGCATACGGGCGAACGCGGCTGGCACCCGGGCGCGGGCGCGGACGGCCGTGTCGTGTTCGAGCTCGGCGCCGAGGGCGAGTGGTTCCGGCTCGAGGGGCACGACCTCGACGACGAGTCGGAGACCGTTCGCAACGTGCTCGAGGGTCCGGCGGGCGAGGGTGCGGACCAGGGCGCGGCGGCCAGCGCGGCGGCGACCGCTCCCCCGCCTGCCGCCCCCGGCGGGAACGCCGCTCCCCCGGACGAGGGCGGCGGCGGCGGCGGCGAGGCCCCGGTGTGGGTCGAGGTGCCGGACCCGGCGCTGGTCGAGTCGGCGCGCGAGTGGCTGCGGGCATTGCCGCTCAGGCGCCGTTCGCGGCGCGTGGGCGCCGCCGCATCCGCCGAGCCCGAGCCCGACGCCCGCGGCGCGTGGCTCCGCCTGACCTCGCGCACGCTCGACACGCTGGCGGAAGCCTGGGCGGAGCGTCCGCGTGACGTGACGTTCCTCGGCAACGACCGCATGCGTGCACTGTTCGCCGAGCCGCAGGCGGTGCGGCCGCGCGTTACGGTCACGTCGAGCGGTGCGGACTGGTTCACGGTCTCCGCCGCGTGGCAGGCCGAGGGCATGGCGCTGACCGAGGCCGATCTGGCGAAGCTGCGCGCGAGCCAGCGGCGGTTCGTGAAGCTCAAGTCCGGATGGGTCTCGCGCGACTGGGTCCACGCTTACGACGAAGGGGCGGCAAAGCTGGCCGACCTCGGCCTCGAAACCGGCGCCGGCGAACAGCGCCTGACGCTCGCCCAGCTCGCGCTGGCGCGGCCGGAAAGCCTCGCCGCGCTCGAAGACCTGGGCGGTGATCCGCAAACCCTGCGCGAAGTCGAGCGGCTGCGTGCGAAGGTGCGCGATTTCAAGGGGGTGCCGCGGATCCCCGTGCCGGCGCAGCTCGAGGCGGTGCTGCGCCCCTACCAGCGCGACGGTCTCGATTTCCTCGCGTTCGTCACCGACCTCGGCCTGGGCGCGGTGCTCGCCGACGACATGGGACTCGGCAAGACGGTGCAGGCCCTGGCGTGGATCGAGTGGCTGCGCGAGCGCGACCCGGACGGCGGGCCGGTGCTGGTCGTGTGTCCGGCGTCGGTCGTGCACAACTGGCAGCGCGAGTCGGAGCGCTTCACTCCGCACCTCAGGGTGCTGACGCTCATGAGCGGTGAGGAACGCCACGCGCTGCGCCGCGAGATCCCGCAATACGACCTCGTGGTCACCAACTACGCGCTGCTCCGGCGCGACCTCGAGCACTGGAGATCGATTTCGCTGCGTGCCGCGATCCTGGACGAGGCGCAGTTCATCAAGAATCCGAGCACCGCCATGAGCCGCGCCGTGCGCGAGCTGAACGCGCCGCACCGCCTGGCGCTCACCGGCACGCCGATCGAGAACCGCGCGCTCGACCTGTGGAGCATCATGCAGTTCGTGAATCCCGGCTACCTCGGCCCGCGCCAGGCGTTCATCACCCGCTACGACCGCCCCGATTCGCCCGCGCACGCGCGGCGGCTGCTCGCGGCGCGGCTGCGGCCGGTGATGGTGCGCAGGCTCAAGGAGGAGGTCGCGCCCGACCTGCCGGACCGCATCGAGGAGCATCGCGAGTGCGAGCTGACCGCCGGGCAGCGGCGCCTGTACCTCGCCGAGCTGCTGCGCGGCCGCGAGCTGGTGAAGCGCCTCGCGGCCTCGGCCGACGGCGTGATGCGCCACAAGATCGAAGTGCTGGCGACGCTCACCCGCCTGCGCCAGATCTGCTGCCATCCGGCGCTCGCCGGCGGGCGCGAGGAGCTCGGTTCGGGCAAGTTCGACGCGCTGTTCGAGATCCTCGAGCCGCTGCTGGCCGAGGGCCGCAAGGTGCTCGTGTTCTCGCAGTTCGTGGAGTGCCTGAAGCTGCTCGCCGCCGGCATGAAACGCCGCGGCATGCGTCATCACGTCCTGACCGGGGCCACGACGCGGCGCGAGCGGGTCGTGGACGCGTTCGAGAAGGACCCGGAGCCGTGCGTATTCCTGATCTCGCTCAAGGCGGGCGGCACGGGACTCAACCTCACCTCGGCGCAGTACGTCGTGCTGTTCGATCCGTGGTGGAACCCGGCGGTCGAGGCGCAGGCGATCGATCGCACCCACCGCATCGGCCAGACGCGCACCGTGATCGCCTGCCGCCTGCTCGCCGCGGGGACGATCGAAGAGAAGATCTGGGAACTGCAGCAGCGCAAAGAAGCCCTCGCCTCCGACGTGCTCGGCGAGGACGGCTTCGCGCGCGCGCTGACCACCGGCGACCTCGACTACCTGCTCGGCTGAGCGGCGCGCTGCGGCCGCCCCTCGCACCGTCTGGCGCTCGCGCGCGGCCGGACGTAGTGTCCGCGCCGTGACCGCGATCCTGTTCATCCGCGATTCGAACGTCGAACGCCGCCGGCGCGCGGCCCGTGACGCCGAAGCCCGCATCGCCGCCATCCCCACGCTCGAGGCCGGCTCAACCGAATACGGGCCGGTCGCGATCGTGTGGGGCGCACCCGCCGGGACGCCGCTCGAGCGGGACGATGCGGACGGACGTCTCGCCTTTCTGCTCGGCGACGTGCGTTCGCGCGACGGCAGCCCGCTCGCGGCCGCCGCGTATCGCGAGGCCGCCGGCGCGGGGACGCCGCCGCCCTGCGACGGCTACCACCTCGCCGCGCTGATCGAGCCCGACGGCGCGCTGATGCTCGCGGTGGACGTGCTGGGGCTGTTTCCCGTCTACCACGCGACGGCCGGTGCGGCGCTGCTGGTCGCGACCCACCCGGGGCTGCTGCGCGTCCATCCCGCGTTCGTGCCGGCGCTCGATCCGCTGGGGCTCGCCGGCGTGCTCGTCACCAACGGGCTCGTGGCGGGCGCAACGCTGCAGCGCGGCGTGCGCCGACTCGAGCAGGGCCACGTCCTGCGCGCGCCCGCCACCGGCACGCCCGTGGAGATCGAGCACTTTGCCGTGCCCGTCAGCCGCACGTTCCACGGGCTGCCGTTCGAAGAGTGCTCGCACGTCCTGCACGAGGCGCTGCAGGACGGGTGCCGGCGGCAGGTCCCGGCCATCCACACGCACACGCTGCTGCTCTCGGGCGGCCTCGACGCGCGCCTGCTGGCCGGTGCGCTCGCGCGGCAGGCGGTGCCGCTGACGGCGCTCACCCGCGGCGAGCCCGCCGACTTCGATCACCTCTGCGCACGCGGGATCGCACGGCGACTGGGCTTTCGCCAGCGCCTCGTTCCGCATCGGGCGGACGCCGCGGGGCTCGAGCGCTCGCTCGAGTGGCACGGGCTCCCCGCGAGCCCCGACACCGGCGGCAGCGATGCGCTGGCCGCCGCGCTCGCGGCGATCCATCCGCGTGTGGTGAGCGGCCACGTCATGGACGAAGTGTTCGCCGGCAGCCACCTGAGTCTCTGCTACGACCCCGAGACGCGGCGCCTCGGCTTCGAGCGCTTCTTCGAGCGGCTGAACGGCTGGAGCATCCCGGTGGCGCTGCTCGGCCGCCTGCTGCGGCCGGAGGTGTTCGGTGGAGCGCTCGAGGAGGTCGTGGCGCGCGTGCGCCGCGCGTACGAGGGCGCGGCCGACACCGACCTCGCCCGCACCTATCGCTTCGACATGCGGCACCGCGAGCGCTTTCACGTGGGCCAGGCGTTCGCGCGGCTGGCGCAGGGCGCGTGGCCCGCTTCACCCTGCCTCGACCGTGGCGTGCTCGAAACGGTCGGCGGTCTGCCGATGCCGATGCTCGCGGGGCGGCGGCTCGAGCACGAGGTGCTGCGGCGCCACTACCCGGAGCTCGCCGCGCTGCCGCTCGATCGCAAGTCCTACGTGACGACGCCGCTGGAGCCGCGCGTCCGCGATCTGATCACGAGCGCCGCGCGGAAGTACGCGTCCCGCGCCGCCGGCAGATTCGGCATCCGGCGCGGCGAGCGGCGCTACTACTACCGCAGCTTCAACTTCAACGGCGCCGACTGGCGCATGATCCGCGCCGCCGCGGAGCCGGCCCGCGAGCTGGCGTACGAGCTGTTCGATCGCGCCACCTTCGACGCGCTGGTGCCGCCGGCCGGCGCGACGTGGCCGGACGCACAGGCGCCCACCGGCTCCGCCGGCGTGAAGCTGCTGATCACGCTCGGTCTGTGGCTGCGCCGGGAGCAGGCCGATCCGCGCTGGTCGTTTCCGACGTAGCCGCTCAGTCCAGCCCGGCGCCGGCGTGCAGATGATCGGCGAGCCGCAACGCCAGCGCGACGATCGTGATCGTGGGCGTTCCCGACCCCGAGGTCGGGAATACGGAGCTCCCGGCCAGGTAGAGATTGCGAAGGCCGTGGACGCGGCAGTCCGCGTCCACCACGCCGCGTCGCGGATCCGGGTGCATGCGGGTCGTGCCCATATGGTGCCCGCGCAGCCCCTGCAGCGGCGGAGGCGGCCACACGCTGTCGTCGTCGCCCGGGCAGCGCTCGAAGGTGCCGAGGCCGGCGCGCTCGAACGCCTGCCCGATCAGGTCCCGGCCGCGGATCATGGTGCGGCGGTCGGTGTCGGTGGTGCGCCACTCGAGCTTCACGCGCGGCACCCCGAGGGCGTCGGTTTCGCCGTCGAGCGTGACGCGGCTGTCCGGATTCGGCGCCTGTTCGAGCGTGTGGTGCATGCGCAGCTCGTGCGCCGGATGATCCGCACCGGGCAGGCCGCGCCGGTACGAGCGCGCGGCGGCCGGACCGGCGTAGCGGCGTGCGAGATGCCCGAGATGCCGGACGCGGGTGAGAACGCGATCGGCGGAGAGCATCAGATGGTGCGCGACCGCGAACCCTCTCCGCAGCAGATCCGGGTGCACGGGCTCGAGCATCGTGTTGGAGTTGAGGATCCGCTCGCGCGCCTGGACCTCCTCGGGAAGGAACAGCCGCGCGATCACGTCGCGCCCGGTGCGGAAGTACAGGGCCGGCGCGACCGCATGGCGATCGTGAAGGCGGATCCTTCCGGACGGGAAATGGATGTGCTCCATGAAATAGCGCCCGACCTGATCGTGCGCGTTGCCGACGCCGGCGCTCGTCGCGCGGCGCGAGGCGAGCAGGAGCCGCGCGTTCTCGATCGCGCCCATCGCGAGCACGTAGCGCCGGGCCACGATGCGTCCGCCGGTGCCGTCGAGGCGGCCGATGCGCAGGCCGGCGACGCCGTTCCCGGAGGGGTCGGTTTCGAGCTCGATCAGATTCGTGTGGAGCAACACCCGCGAGCGCTCCGAGCGCTCGAGCTCCGCCGCGCTCGATCGGGCCAGCGCCCTCGGCTGCGCCAGGTGATACATCCGCGACACGACCTCCTGCGGATCGAGACGGATGCGCGACGCGCGGATCGTGCGCTCCCAGTGTTCCAGCTCGTATTCCGGCGGACCGAGCCCGAGACGCCCGTGCGCGCGCGCGTAGAAAGGCATCATCGTCTCGCGCGCGATCGGCCAGCCGCTGTATGGGACCCATTCGCGCTCCGCGAAATCGAGCCCGTCCAGCGGGCGGCACCATCCCGCCCAGAGCCGCAGCGTCCCGCCGAGCGCCCGCTGCCGATTGGCGTCGAGCGGATAGTAGGGCAGCCCGCTGATCCCCCCCCGCGCGAGCGTCTGGTTCGCGAAACTGGGCACGCTGCCGCCACTCTCGATCACGCAGACGTCGGTGCCGTGCGACGCCAGCTCGCACGCGAGCGAAAGCCCCGCCGCGCCGGCCCCGACGATACAGACGTCCGTCCGGATCGTTCCGATCGGATCCAATTCGCGGGCATCGATGAGCATGGCGGGTCCCCCTACGATACCGCGCGGCCCGCGCGAAGGGCAGACCGCGACACTGCGACTCTGGTCTACCCTGCGGGTCTCGCCGCTTACCCCCTACTCCCAGCGGAAGATCCTGGACGAGATCGCCGTGCAGACCACGATGGTGAGCGCCAGGACGCCGAGACTCGGCAGCTGGTCGACCCAGCTCCGGCCCTCCCATGCCGCGCGCAGCAGCCGCACCGCGTGCGTCACCGGCAGCACGCGTGCCAGCGCCGCCCACCCCGGCGGCAGCGCGTCGACCGGCGCGAAGATCCCCGAGAGCGCCAGCATCGGATACAGGATCACACTGCCGATCGGCTGCGCGAAGCGGGCGGTGGGCACGGCGCTCGCGATCACGAACCCGATTGAAATGATGCTCAGCGTGCTCACCACCAGCGCCAGTGCGAACGCCGGCAGGTCGACGTGCAGCGCGACCGGGTAGAGGCGACGCCCGAGCAGCAGCATGATCCCGAGCGTCAGCAGCGTGAACATCAGTTTCACGGTGACGTGTGCGGCGAGGATCGTGGCCGGCGACAGCGGCGTCGCGCGCAGCCGCTTGAGGATTCCTCCCTCACGATAGATCGAGATCACCGCCACCAGGGACAGCGCCGCGCTCAGCGCGATGAACACCGAAGCGAAGATCGGCAGCTGCTGCCCGAGAAACAGGGCGACGTCCGCGGACGTCTCCGCGTGCGAGCCGACGGAGCGGCCCAGCGCGAGGAACAGGATCACCGGAATGAGGACGCTGCTGATCAGCCCGAGCGGCTCGCGGATGAAGATCCGGGTCTCGAGCCAGGTGAGCTTCAGGAATCCGCGCAGCATGGCGTTCAGTCCCGGATCCCGTGCCCGGTCAGCTTGAGGAACACGTCCTCGAGCGTCGGGAACACGGTGCGAAAGTCGCGGACCCGCAGGTTGCGGGCCGCGATCAGGTGGATCACCTCGGTGACGAAGTCGTCGCCGGTGCCGCGCACGGTCCAGGCGTCGCCGCCGGCCTCGACGGCGCCGACGTCCGGGATGGCCCGGAGCGCTTCGCCGAGCCCGTTGCCGTCGCTCGCGAACACCACCGCGCGTTCCGGGCAATGGCGGCGCACGAGATCCGCCGGCGCGCCCATTTCGATCAGCCGGCCATGCTCGATGATCGCCACGCGATCGCAGAGCCGCTCGGCCTCCTCCATCAGATGGGTGGTGAGGAACACCGTCTTGCCGCGCTCGCGGATTCCGCGGACGAGCCCCCAGATCGCGTGCCGCGCCTGCGGGTCGAGCCCGGTGGTGAGCTCGTCGAGGAACACCAGCTCCGGATCGTGGATCAGGGCGAGCGCGATGAACAGGCGCTGCTTCTGACCGCCCGACAGCGTCATGAACCGGGCGTGGCGCTTGTCGGTCAGGCCGAGCTGCTCGAGCAGGGCGCCCGCGTCCACCGTATGCGGATAGAGCGAGGACCACAGATCCACCGCCTCCCACACCTGAATGCGCTTCTGCAGCTGGGCTTCCTGGAGCTGGACGCCGATCCGGTTCTGCAGCGCGCGGGCATCGCGGTGCGGGTCGAGACCGAGCACCGTGGCCTTTCCGCCGTCGGCCGCGCGGATGCCCTCGATGCACTCCATCGTCGTCGTCTTGCCTGCGCCGTTCGGGCCGATGAGACCGAAGATCTCTCCTTCGCGGACTTCGAACGAGACGTCCGCGACGGCCACCGTCGAGCGGTACGCCTTGCGGAGGTTCGTCACCTGAACGACGGGAGAGCCGGGCATCGGCGCACACTAGCGCACATCGGTCACCGGCCGCAGGCGGGTTGCGGGAGGCCACGCGTCGCCGGGTCGGACCGCCGCCCGGCCTCCCGGGCCCTGACGCGACGGCCCGCACACCTGCCAGCCTGACGGGCTGCCGCTCGACCCGCTCGCTGGCAGGCGATCCGCCACGGCCGCCTATCCGCCCGCCCGGCCACGCGTTGCCCGGTACCGGCCCGGCCGTGCGGCGCCCGGCACGTCGAATGCACCTTGTTTGATCAGGCTGCACACCGAACGTGCCCGCAGGGCGGGTGCGACAGGAGGAGGGTCAGCCGACGGGCCCTCCCACCCTCGATCCGAGTCGGGAACAGTGGAGCGAACGATGAAGATCCTGGTCGGCGTCGACGCCTCCGCGCATTGCCGCGGTACGCTGGCGACCTTGCTGCGGATGTCGTGGCCCAGAGGGACGCACGTCGTGCTCGTTTCCGCCGTCGCCCCCGCGGAACACCTGTATGCGCCCGAGCCCCACGTCGTGGCCTCGGCCGGCGGCGCGATCGGCCTCATCGAGGAAGATCACGTGAAGACGCACGAGGAACTGGCCACGCGCATGCGGCAGATGCTCGAGGAAGCCGGCTTCGAGACCTCCACCCGCGTGCACACCGGCGACGTGGCCCACGTGCTCGTCGAAGAGGCGCGGAGGCAGAACGCCGACCTGATCGTGGTCGGCTGCCACGGACGCAACGGCATCAATCGGCTGCTGCGCGGCAGCGTCGCGTCGCAGGTCGCCGCGCACGCGCCGTGCGACGTGCTGGTGGTCAGGCGCGAAGAGGCGCGGTAGCGGCCCTCCCCCGCAACCGGTCGCCCGCGCGGCAACGCGTGCAGAGTGCTTCACACGGCGAGGTCCCGCGTCCCCCCCGGACGCGGTGCCCTCGCGCGTGACGTGGCCTGCGCGCCATTCGACCCGCCCGCAGACCGACAGCGTGTCCCGCTCCGCACGCGGCCGCACGGGGTCACGGCGGAACGCGTCGAGGGGATCGGCCGATCAGGGGTCCCCTTCGACGCGGCGGCCGGTTCGGAGCGGGCGGTGGCCCGGCGCCGGACCGCCCGGGCCGCCCTTCACCGCTGCACCACGACCGGGCGCGCGGCGTCGTAGCCCGGAAGCTGCAGGCGAACGTAGTAGACCCCGGTCGCAGCGGGGCCCGACGTCGTGCGTCCGTTCCACACGCCGCTGAAGGTGCCGGCGGGGAGGTCGGCGTCCACCAGAGTCGCGACGCGCCTCCCGCCCGCGTCGAACACCTCGGCGCGGACGCGCCCCGCCCGGCGCAGCGCGAAGCGGAAGCTCGATCCCAGGCGCGTCGGATTCGGCGCCGGATCCCGCACGAAGCCCAGCGCCGCACCCGGCGTCGATGGCCCGATGCCGACGGACTCTGAGACTTCGACGACGCCCCGCATGTTGGCGAGCTCATGGAAGGCGCAGAAGAACGGGAACGTTCCCGCGGAGTTGAAGGTGAACGAGAACTGCTGGTTGTTGAGATCGCTCGGCTGATTGAACAGCACGCCCTGATTCGGATCCGAACTGCCGGTACCGCTCGTGATCGTGTGGGTGCCCGAGACCCACTGCCACATCACGCTTTCGCCGACCGTGATGAACACCGTGTCCACCTGACCCGCCGTGCCGTCGTCGAACTCGAAGTTGGCGACGGTGAACGTGGCGGCCGGTGCGCCCAGCGCGGCCCCGGGCGCGGCACCGGTGCGCGGATGCGCGGCCCAGTAGGCGGCAGCCTCGGCCTGCATGGCCGTCGCGGACATGGAGTGGCTGCCGTGCCCGCCCGCCGCCGCGCCCCCGGCGCGAACGGGAGGTCCGAGCGCGATCACCAGCGCGACGGACACGATCCCGCACCACGCGTATCGGCGCCGTGGATGCGGGTGACGGCGGAGAGCGGCGGGCGGGCTCGGGGTCACGGTCCGGGCGTAGGTCATGGTCGTCCCTCGTCGATGGCGTTCCTGCACGGCCGGTGTCACAGGATGAGTCCCGGCCGGCATCGTTTCGTTACAGAAAAACGGGTTCGATCCACCTGCGCGGCGGCGCCTCTGATAGAGTGACGGGGCCATGCGTGGACGTCGGGAGAATCGTTTGCCAGCGTCGAACCAGGCGTCCGAGCAGGCGCTCTTGCGTCGCCTGCGCGCAGGCGACGGGGCCGCCTTCACCGAGATGGTGGACGATCTGCACGCACCGCTCATCGGTCTGGCGAGAACCTTCACCTCGTCCCCGTCGCTCGCCGAGGACATCGTGCAGGAGACCTGGCTCGCGGTGATCCGTGGCCTTGCCGGATTCGAGGGACGGTCGACGCTGCGCACCTGGATCTTCGGCATCCTGATCCGGCGGGCGCGCACCGTGACCAGGCGGGAAGCGCGGCGCGCGGAGGCCCAGGCTCCCCGGCGCAACGCCGCCGCCGAAGAGTGGCGCCCGGGCTTCGGCCGGATCGGTCTGTGGAAGGAAACGCCGATCCCGTGGGGGCTCGACGATCCGGCGGATCTTTACCAGTCGAGGGAAGCGCTCGAAGTCGTGCGTGCGGCACTCGATGCACTTCCGGCGCCGCAGCGGCGGGCGGTGCTCCTGCGTGACGTCGAGGACGTTCCTCCCGCCGAGATCTGTAACATTCTGTGCGTCAGCGAGACGAACCTGCGGGTGCTGCTCCACCGCGGACGGGCGCGCATCCGTCAGGCCATCGATCAACACCTTCGGGCTGAGGCCCGCGGAGCCGGCGCGCCGCCGGCGAACGCCGCACGGAGAAAGGCCGCGCCGCCGGCCCGCGCCGGGTCGCCGCCGAATGGGGGGAATCCATGACCTGTCAGGATGCGATCGACGTGATGGGCGAGGCGCTCGAAGACCGGCTGCTGCCGGAACTGCGGCCGCACTTCGATGCGCATCTCCAGGCGTGTCGTCCCTGCGCCGGTTATTTCGAGCATCTCCGGATCACGCGCGAGGCGCTGCGGGCGCTGCCGCGCGAACGCGGCACCGCTCCCGGGCGCGAGCGGCTGCTCGAAGCGTTCCTCAGGCGGTTCGGCCCCGGGCGCGGCTGAGGCCGGGACGCCCTCGTTCCCCGGATCGCGCCCCCGCATCGCTTCCCCACCGTGACCCGGGCGAGCAGCCGGTCGGGACGGCGCGGCGCAGGCACCATCCGGGCTTTTCGTGTTTCCGGCGTGCGACGGGAAGCGTTAGAGTCTGGGGGGAGTTCTCCGCAGGGCGCCCACCGGTTGTCTGCCGGGGGCAACCATGGCGACCGGATCGATCCGGCGGGCCAGGTCCGTGACACCGAGCGATCCACCGCCGGGGCCGCGTCTCGAAGACGGCGCCCGTGTGGGGATCGTGGGCGGTGGACCCGCGGGCGCGTTCTTCGCCTGCTTCCTGCTCGAGCTGGCCGGCACGCTGGGCCGCCGGCTCGAGGTCGAGATCCACGAGGCGCGTGACTTTTCCGTGCCTGCCCCCGCGGGCTGCAACATGTGCGGCGGCATCGTCTCCGAATCCCTCGTGCAGATGCTCGCCGCCGAGGGCCTCGTGCTGCCCGATTCGGTGATCCAGCGCGGTATCGATTCCTACGTGCTCCACATGGACGTCGGCAGCGTACGGATCGAAACGCCGCTCCACGAGATGCGGATCGGAACCGTGCACCGCGGGCTGGGTCCGCGCGATCTGAAGAACGCGCGCTGGGAGAGCTTCGACGGCTTCCTGCTGGGCCGTGCCGTCGAGCGGGGTGCGCGCGTCGTGCCGGGCCGGGTGCAGAGCGCCGGGTTCGCCGACGGCCACCCCTGCCTGGTCGGCGCCGACGGCCGCTCCCGGAGCTGCGATCTGCTGGTCGTGGCCGGAGGCGTGAACGCGGATGCGACGCAGTTGCTCGAAAGTATGAATGTCGGCTACCGGCCGCCGAAGACGGCGCGCACGTTCATTCGTGAGTATTTCCTCGGCGAGGAAGCGCTCGGCGCCTCGCTCGGGAACTCGATGCACGTGTTCCTGCTCGACATCCCGGGGCTCGAGTTCGCCGCGATCATCCCGAAGGGCGAATACGCGACCGTGTGCCTGCTCGGCGAGGGTGTCGACAAGGCGATGGCCGAAGCGTTCGTCGATTCCGCGGAGGTGCGCGCCTGCTTTCCGGCCGACCTGCACCTGCCGAAGCGTTCGTGCCAGTGTCTTCCATTCATCAACGTCGAAGGCATCGAGCGCCCGTTCGCCGACCGGCTGCTGATCCTCGGCGACTGCGGCGTGACGCGGCTCTACAAGGACGGGATCGGCGCGGCGTACCGGACCGCCAAGGTGGCCGCGACCACGTGCGTGTTCCAGGGCGTTTCGGCCGCGAGCTTCGAGCGCTACTTCCTGCCCGCGGCGCGGGCGATCATGAAGGACAACCGGCTCGGTCAACTCGCTTTCTCGATGACCGGCCTGCTGCAGAAACACCGCTTCGCGCGCCGCGGGATCCTGCGCATGACCGCCGCGGAGCAGCGCCGCCAGGGCCGCAAGCGGCGCATGAGCGGAATTCTCTGGGACGTGTTCACGGGCAGCGCGCCCTACGGCAGCGTCGTCAGGCGTGCCATGCACCCGGCGTTCATCGGGCATCTCGCCTGGGACCTGGTGGCCGCCGGGCTGTCGCCGGGACCGATCGCCGGAGCGGATCCGGCCCACGAACGGGCCCCGACCTCCGGGGCCACGAGGAGGACGTCATGAAGAGCGGTGCGCTGGGCAAGATCTACCAGGACGGCGAAATCGTGTTTCGTCAGGGCGAGACGGGGCACTGCATGTACGTGGTCCAGGAGGGCGAGGTGGAGGTGGTCACCCAGAGCGACGAGGGCGACGTGCTGCTGCGCGTGCTCGGCAGGGGCGAGATCTTCGGCGAGATGTGCCTGTTCGATCGCGAGGCGCGCTCGGCGACGGTGCGCGCCCGCGGCGAAACCCGGCTCCTCACGCTCGAACAGGAAGGTTTCATGCGGCGCGTGCACGAGGACCCCTCGCTCGCCTTCAACATCCTGCGCACCATGTCGCGGCGGATCCGCGAACTCAGCGAAGCACTCGCCCGGCAGCGCCTCGTCGCCGGCGTGCACGAGGACGCGCCGTGAGCGAGTCTGGGGCGCCGCTGACCGGCGCGGCGATCTCCTACCTCGCGCCGCCGGCGGGCCGTGCGCCGGCGCGCGAGCTGGTGGCCGTCAGCGGCCCGTGCCAGGGCGGGCGGTTCCCGTTCTTCGACTACCTCGAGATCGGCCGCCTCGAGCCCGGGCAGGCGCCGGCGCCCGGCGTGCTGCGCGTCGCCGACGGCACGGTTTCGGAGCGCCACTGCGTGATCACCCAGGATACGCGCGGCCGCTGCTGGGTGCGCGACACCAGCAGCAACGGCACGCGCATCGATCATCGCCGGCTGGTGCCCGGCACCGAGAGCGAGCTCCAGCCCGGTCAGGTGCTGACGCTGGGGCTCGACCTCGCCTTCCGGCTCGGAGCGCCGGCGACGAAGACGGCGCCACCCCCGGAGGCACACGAGCGCCGGACGAAACTGGTCTCCTCCTGGACCTCTGCGACCGTGGTGGTGGGCGACATCCGCGGCTACACGACGCTGGTCCGCGAGGCGCAGCAGGAATCGCTCGAGGCGTCGGTGAGCGGGCTCTTCCATCAGCTGACCCGGCGGGTGACGGAACTGGGCGGCACCGTGAAGGAGTATTCGGGCGACGCGATCCTCGCCTACTGGGAGGCGGGCGAGGCCGGGAACCACGCCGTGCGCGCGTGCCGCGCGGCGCTCGCGCTCGACGGCGAAGCCGCGCGCCTCGGGCGGGATCCGGCCCTCTGGCGGCTCGCGCAGCCCGCGCGCATGGAGTGGGCGCTCGCGAGCGGCAACGTCCTGGTCAACAGCATGGGCGGCCCGCATCCGGTCGGACTCTCCATGATCGGGCCGCCGGTGGTGCTCGCCTACCGGCTCGAGAAGCTGGCCGACGACGACACCGGGCGGATCCTCGCCTGCGGCCGGACCCGCGCGCTGGCCGCCGCGGCGTTCCGCTTCCGGGCGCTCGGGCCGCGGATGCTCGACGGGTTCGCTGAGCCGCAGGACGTCTTCGCGCTCACGGGGGCGTCATGAAGGTCCGCATCCTGCCCTCGTCGCCGAACGGCACACCGCACGATCAGCACCTGATCAGCTTCCTCGTGAACGGAACCGTGGCCATCGACGGCGGCTGCCTCGGGCTGCAGTCGGCGCCGCCCCGCGGCGGCCCCGCCGACGTGTTCCTCACCCATGCGCACCTCGATCACGTGGCCACGCTCCCGCTCTACATCGAGGATCGCAACGACCGCGGCGAGGGTCCGATCCGGATTCACGGTTCGAGCGAAACGCTCGAGGATCTCAGGCGGCACTTCTTCAATGCGCAGGTGTGGGTGGACGATGCCCGTCTGCGCGCGCCGGAACGGCCGTGGGTCGAGCTGCTGCCGATGCGCCCCGAGACCCCGGTGCGCGTCGGCACCCTTACCGTCACGGCCGTGCCCGTGCACCACACGGTCCCCACGTACGGCTACGTCGTGGACGACGGAACCTCGGCGATCGTCTTCGGCGCCGACTCCGGCCCCACGGAGCGGCTCTGGCAGGTGGCCCTCGCCACCGGCCGGCTGCGCGCGGCCTTCGTCGAATGCTCGTTCCCCGACGCGCTCCTGGATCTGGCAACGCTCACCGGCCACCTGACGCCGGGGCTGCTGGGCGGCGAGGCCGGCAAGCTGCCGGCCGGCGTCGAGGTCATCGCGGTGCATCTCAAGCCGCGCTTCCGCGAACGGATCATCGCAGAGCTGAAGGCCGTCTCCGCCGCGACCGTCGGCGCGCTGAACCGCGACTACCTGCTCTGATCCCGGGCGGGCAGAGACGCCTTCCCCGGTTCGATTCCCGAACGGCGCGGGCCCGCCCCGGAAGACCGGCGGCGGGCCCGGATTCGTGAACGATGCGGGTCCTGCTTCAGCGCTCCTGCGCACCCGGTACCGTGAGCTTCGCCGAGGCCGGCGTCATGCCGCGCACCCGCCGGACCGGCGCCGGCCGGGCCTCGCCCGCGCGCCGGAGGCCGGCAATGGCCGTGCCGATGAGCGCGAGCAGCGCGCCCACCCACACCAGGTTGATCCACGGCTTGGTGCTCACCTCGATCGTGGCGAGCGCGGCCGCGTGGATGTGCGGACCGGGGAGCGCCAGCGCCACTCGACCCTGATCCACGTCGACGTGGCGCAGACCGATGGCGCCGACCCCTGAGATCTCCGCGTCACGAGCGACCGCACCGTCGCGTCCCATCTCGATCGCAGGCCGGACCTCCCAGGTGACGCCGTGCGACCGCACGGTGACGTCGGCGGTGACCAGCATCGTGCCGTGGTTCTCCATGCGGAAGCCGTCGAAAGCATAGGTGGCGCCGTCGATCTCGACGTGCTCGCCCTTGCCGAGCCATGTCAGCTGGTCGTCGCCGCCGACCGTGCGCAGGTCCATCGGCGAGATGTAAAGGTCACGCGTGCCGCTGATGTCCGGCGTGCGCACGACGCCGTTCGTCTGCGGTGATTCGAGCAGCATCGGGCGCGCTTCGTGGCGCCAGCCCTTCGCCGCGACGTCCACGCGCATCACCTGCTCGCCGCGCGGTCCGCGCTCGGCGCCCTTGAACGTGAGCGTGTAGCCCAGGGCCTCCTGCGACTCGCCCTCGCGCAGGGTGACCTGTGCGGAGCGGCCGAGCGTCGCCGAGACCACGATGCCGAGGATCATCACCGCGATGCCGACGTGGCCCAGATATCCGGCGCCGTACATCCAGCCGCGCCGGAACAGGCGCGCCGCCACCTGAGCGTTCACGCCGAGCGCGAAGCCGGTGGCGGTCACGATGGTGATCCAGCCGGCATCGTGCATCCCGAAGATGAACGCGACGCCGCCCGCCAGCACGCCGGCCACGAAGCCGGGCGCGAGCGCTGTGAGCCACGTCAGGCCGTTCTGCCTCGACCAGCGCAGCGCCGGGGCGAGGGCCATCAGCAGCGCGAGCACCACGCCGAGTGGCAGCGCGATCATGTTGTAGAACGAGGTCTGTACCGAAGCCGGCCGGCCGGTGAGCGAGGTCAGCAGCGGCGACGTGGTCCCCACCGTCACGAGTGCGGCCAGCATCACCACCGTCAGCAGTCCGAGCCACAGCGCGCCTTCACGCGACAGCGTCTCGATGGTGGTCTTCGCGGAAGGAATGGACTTCCAGCGCCAGACCATCAGAACCGCGCCGAGCGCGAACGTGCCGGCGAGGAACGAGACCAGCGGGGTGTTGAGCCCGGAATCGGCGAACGAGTGCACGGAGAAATCCTGCAGCACGCCGCTGCGCGTCATGTACGTGCCGCCGACCACGAGCACCCAGCCGAGCAGCGCGAGACTCAGGTTCGTGCGCGCGAGCGAGCCGGTGGTGCGCTGGATCAGCAGGCCGTGCACCAGCGCCACGGTGGTGAGCCACGGAATGAGCGAGGCGTTCTCCACCGGATCCCAGCCCCAGAAGCCGCCCCAGCCGAGCACCTTGTAGGCCCAGATCCCGCCGAGCACGATGCCGATGCCGAGCCCGAGGGTTCCGAACAGCGCCCACGGCCAGACTGCGCGGTTCCAGTCCTTGAATTCGTTGCGCACCAGCGCTGCCGCCGCGAGCGCGAACGGCACCACCAGCGCGGCGTAGCCGACGAACAGGGCCGGCGGGTGCGCGACCATCCACGGGTCTTCGAGCAGCGGATTCAGGCCGAAGCCGTCGGCCGGCACCGCCGGCGCCAGCCGGAACGGGCTGCGGATCAGCAGGATGCCCACCAGGAACAGCTGGCTCGCGCTCACGAAGAACAGCGCCGGCCTGGACAGCCTGCCCGGCTGGCGCATCAGCGCGAGCCCGAGCACCGCCACGATCGCGGCCCACAGCAGAATGCTGCCCTCCTGCCCCGCCCAGCTCGCGGCGATCGCCATGATCGGCGTCAGCGCACGCGAGCTGTGCTCGGCCACGTACGCGAACTGGAAATCGTGCGCGGCGAAGTGCCGGATCAGCAGGAGTACCGCCGCGACCAGCGCCCCGGCGTGCAGCACGAACGTCTGCGACGCGCCCGCGGTCTTCTTCCCGCGCAGCGCGCCGAAATGAAGAAGCGTCGTCGCGACGGCCAGTGCGAACGACGCCTGTATCAGCAGTTGACCCAGATTCATGTCGGACCTCGGCGAGAACGGTTGCGCGTGAATCCTCCGCGGCCCGGAAAGGCAACATCCGTACCGAATGCGGCGCGCCGGGCGGACCGGCACCGCCGCGTGCGCAGGTCCATGCGGGAGGCGATCTTCCGTGCAGGCCGCCGCCGTGACGGCGTCGTGCCGGTGGCGGCCGCTCCGCCGAAAACGGCACGCCGCATGACAGACTGTCCCCCCGGCCCTTGTGCCATGACACCCGCGCATGGTCCGATGGTGGATGGAGACTCGCCCGCGCGCTGCCGTGCTGCGGCCGCGGCATTGCGATCAAACGACTTTGCCACTTCGGCGCGAACGCCCGTGCCGTGGCATCGCCATTGCAGTTGAACGGGTTGCGCCTGCGCGGAACTCCGCCGGGCCCTGCTTTCGACTCTTTCCGGGTGCAGCGCCTGCCCATGTCCTTTGGAAACATACATCGGAGTGACGGTCGCGCCACGCCGCCGGAACGCCCTGGCGGTGAGGTGAGGGGGACCACGCGTGCCACGCGTGGCGGCCGACGCGCGGCGCCCGTCGATCCGCTGCGCCGCCTCGCGCGGTGGGCCTCGGCGGTTCCGGTTGCGCTGGTCTGCGCCGCGCTCCTCGGTGCATGGGCCGGGCCCGCGGCCGCGGCGAAGCAGGCCGACTGTTACACCTGCCACGGTGCGCTGAAGAAGACCGTCCGCTCGAAGCAGCACGTGCACGACCCGGTGCGGAAGAAGGACTGCACGGCGTGCCATGCGGAGCACGGGCCCGAGGGTGCGCTGCTGCTCGTTATGCCCGAGCCCGCCCTGTGCCTGCGCTGTCATGCGAGCGTGGCGGCCGACACCGGCGCCGCCCATCCCCATGCGCCGTTCGAGCGCGGTGACTGCAGCGCCTGCCACGATCCGCACGCCGCGAACGCGCCCCATCTGATGAAGGATGGCGGGCCCGCCGAAACCTGCTTCAAGTGCCACGCCACCGCGGCGCGCGAAGCGCAGGACACGCATCTGCATGGCCCGTTCCGAAGCGGCCGCTGCTCCTCCTGTCACCGCGGCCACGACGCGCCCGGGCCGAATCTGCTCGTGAGCGACGTCCCCGGACTGTGCCTGCGATGCCACCCGGCGAAGACGGTCGAGAAGAAGCACGCGAAGGTGACGCGCGGGAATCTCCCCTGCACGAGCTGCCACAGCCCGCACGCCTCCGACGGGTCGCACCTCCAGCGCGCCGGCGCGCATCCGCCCGTGGCCGCGGGCGAGTGCGACGTCTGCCATGAGATGGGCAACGGCTCGCCGACGCGGGCGCTCGTCATGGAACCGCCGGACCTCTGCATCACCTGTCACGCCGACCTGGACGGCCTCGCCGACCGCAGCCACCCGCATCCCCCGGCCGCCGGCGGCGAATGCCTCACCTGCCACGATCCGCATGGCCGCAGAGCCGGCCGCGGGCTGCTCAGGGATGCGCCGCGCGAACTGTGCGGCCAGTGCCACGGCGATCTCGAGGAAGCGTTCCAGCAGCCGGTGGTGCATCGCGCATTCGCCGACGGCGACTGTGCGGCCTGCCACGACCCGCACGGCTCGGAGCGGGCGGGTCTGGTGCGTTCGACCGACGGCACCATGTGCCTCGACTGTCACAAGGACCTGGCCACGCGCATCGCCGCCGGCAAGGGCGTGCATCCACCCGCCGCGGCGAAGGACTGCCTCGGCTGCCACGTGCCGCACAGCGGTCCGAACCCGCACCTCCTGCGCCAGAGCGTGGGCAAAACCTGCCTCGCGTGTCACGAGGATCAACCACGGGCGCTCGCCGGCGCGACCGCGCATGCACCGTTCGAGAGCGGCGACTGCACCGCGTGCCACGATCCGCACCAGTCGCCCGGCAGGGCGCTGACGCGCGCCGACGGCGCCGCCCTGTGCGGCACCTGCCACGCGGAAACGGTCGAACGGACGCATGCCGCGAACCCGCACCCGCCGGCCGCCGACGGCGACTGCCTCGCCTGTCACGGAGCGCACGGCGGCCAGGGAGCGGCCCTGCTCACCGAAGACGAGCGCTCGCTCTGCACCACCTGCCACGCCGACATCGAAGCGAAGATCGCGGGGCCCGCCCCCCACCCGCCGGCGGCCGCCGGGCGCTGCGGCGACTGCCACGACCCGCACGGCTCCGATGCCACCGACCTGCTGGTCGCCACGGGCGCCGACCTGTGTGCGAAGTGCCACCCCGCCATCGGCCATCGCGGCGACCACGTGCATCCGCCGGTCGCGAGCGGCGATTGCCTCGCCTGCCATGATCCGCACGGCGGAAGGGTGAAGCCCGATCTGACGGAGAAAGTGCCGGACCTCTGCGCGAACTGTCACGACACCGCCGATGCGGCGCTGCGCGCGAAGCACATGGGCGCGGACCTCACGGAGGTGAATTGCCTCGACTGCCACGCGCCACACGATTCGGACGCGGCCGGCCTGATCCCCGCGCATGCGCACCCCGGATTCGCCGAGGGCGACTGCACCGCATGTCACGGGGACGGCACGCCGGGCGCGGCGAACCTCGCCGAGCCGGCGCGAACGCTCTGCAACGACTGCCATGAGGTCACGAAGCCGGACACACCCGAGACGCGCGTGCATCCGCCGGTCGCGAGCGGCGACTGCGTCGCGTGCCACACGCCGCATGCGGCGAGCCAGCCCCACCTGCTGCGCTCCCCCGAGCCGCAGCTCTGCGGCACGTGCCACCCCGGCGTCGCGAGCGAGACGGCCGCGACGCACGCGCATCCGCCCGCGGCCCAGGGCGATTGCACGGCATGCCACTCGCCCCATCAGGGGCGGCGCCGCGGACTGCTCGTGAAGCCGACCGTGGCGCTGTGCGGAGACTGTCACGCCGATCTCGTCGCGCGCATCCGCGCCGGCGACACGCACGCGCCGGTCGGCAACGGCATGTGCCTCACCTGCCACGCGCGCCACGGCTCGGACTTCCCGGGCATGACCCGCAAACGGGGCCCCGAACTCTGCTTGTCCTGCCACGGTCGCACCTCGGTGACGCTGAAACAGAAACACCCCGGCATGGACGTGCAGACCGCGGATTGCCTCGGCTGTCATGATCCGCACGTGCAGCCGAAGGGCAGGCACGGTCTGCTGCGTCCGCCCGGCGAGCGGCGTCCCTCGAACTGAGACGCCGGGTCCGGCGCGGGACAGTGCAGCAGGGCACGGGCTGCCTGCCGCGCGGCCCGCGCGAGATCGCCGGCCCGCGGCGGCACTTCGACGGGTGCAGGCGGCGGGTGCGCGTCCGCCGTCCGGCCGGGAGGAGGGGAATCCGCGTGGCCGACAGGATCGCATGGCACGCCAGTGCGGTGGCCGCCGTCGCCGCCGCCCTGCGCACCGACCCGGCGCACGGGCTCCCCGCCGCCGGCATCGCGGAGCGCCTGCGCGAGGCGGGGCCGAACGTGCTGCCCGCACCGCCGGGCCCATCGTGGGCGGCGCGCCTCGTCAAGCCGTTCGCCAACACCCTCATGCTGCTCCTGCTCGCCGCGGTGGGCGTCACGCTGTGGCTGCACGAAACCGTGGATGCGATCGCGATCCTGGTGATCATGATCCTGAACGCGGTGCTGTCGATCGTGCAGGAAGTGCGTGCCGAACGCTCGATCCGCGCGCTCGAAGCCATGGCCGCGCCGCTCGCGAAGGTGGTGCGTGACGGCGTCGCCCGCGCCCGCGCCGCGGCGGAGCTCGTCCCCGGCGACGTGATCGAGCTGGAGTCCGGCGATCGCGTGCCCGCGGACGCGCGGCTCGTCGAAACCGCGGAGTTCGCCACACAGGAATCGGCGCTCACCGGTGAATCCATGCCGGTGCGCAAGCACGCGGCGACGGCGCTCGCCGCCGACTGTCCGCTCGCCGACCGCACCAACATGGTGTTCCTCGGCACGGTCGCGGTCACGGGCCGCGCGCGCGCGATCGTCACCGCGACCGGGGCCGCCACCGAGCTCGGCGGCATCGCCACCCTGCTCGAGACCATCGAGCGCGGCGAAACGCCGCTGCAGGTGCGGCTCGCCGCCTTCGGCCGCGTGCTGGCGGCGATCTGCGTCGGCATCGTGATCGTGTTCGGCGTCACGCACGCCGTGCGCGGGATGCCGCTGCTCGAGGTCATGCTGCTCGCCGTGAGCCTGGCGGTCGCCGCCGTGCCCGAAGGGCTTCCGGCCGTGGTCGCGGTGGTGCTCGCGCTCGGCGTGCAGCGCATGGCACGGCGCAACGCGCTGGTGCGCAGGCTGGCGAGCGTGGAAACGCTGGGCTCGGTGGACGTCATCTGCTCGGACAAGACCGGCACGCTGACGCGCAACGAAATGACCGTCCGCGAGATTCACACGGCCGACGCCCTGGTGCGGGTCGAAGGCGCCGGCGATACGCACGTCGGCAGCTTCAGCCGGCTGCGCGAGGATCCCGCGGGCGGGCCGCCGGCCGCCATCCCGGTGCGAGCCGCCGACGCGCCGGGGCTGCTGCCGCTGCTGGAGTCGGCCGCGCTCTGCACCCATGTACGCTGCGTCCGTGAGGCGGACGGCGCCGGCCTCGACCTCAGCGGCGATCCGACCGAGACCGCCTTGATCGCCGCGGCGCTCGAGGCCGGTCTCGAGCCCGACATGGACCACGCGGCGCGGGTGTTCGAGATCCCGTTCGAGGCCGAGCGCCGGCGCATGACCACCGCCGTGCGCGGTCCCGACTCCCACATCACCCTGCACGTGAAGGGGGCGCCTGAAACCATTCTGGCCCTTTGCACTCGAGAGGCGGCCGGCGGCGGTGAGCGGAGCCTCGACGCGACCCGCCGCCGCGCCGTGCTCGCGCACGCCGCGGCCATGTCCGGCCGCGCGCTGCGGGTGCTGGCCATCGCCCGGCGCGCTGGCGACGGCGTCGCCCCGGCCGCGGCCGAGCAGGACCTCACGCTCCTCGGTCTCGTGGGCATGATGGATCCGCCGCGCGCCGAGGCGGCCGCGGCGATCGAGGCCTGCCGCCGTGCGGGCATCCGGCCGCTGATGATCACCGGCGACCATCCCGAGACCGCGATCGCGATCGCGCGCGAGATCGGCCTCGCCACCGGCGCGGACGCGCTCCTGAGCGGCGCCATGCTCGATACGCTGAGCGACGCCGAGCTCGCCCGGCGGGTGGACCAGCTGGACGTCGTCGCCCGCGCCACGGCCGCGCACAAGCTGCGCATCGTCCGCGCACTGCACGTCCGCCGCCACGTGGTGGCGATGACCGGGGACGGCGTCAACGACGCGCCCGCGCTGCGCGCCGCCGACATCGGTATCGCGATGGGCCGCACCGGCACCGACGTCACCCGTGCCGCGGCCGACCTGATCCTGCTCGACGACAACTTCGCCACCATCGTCACCGCCGTGGAAGAGGGCCGCCTGATCCTCGACAACATCCGCAAGTTCGTCCGCTACCTGCTGTCCACGAACGCGGGCGAGCTGCTGCTGATGGTCGTGGCAGCGATCCTCGGCTGGCCGGTGCCGCTGGTCGCCGTGCAGATCCTGTGGATCAACCTGGTCACCGACGGCCTGCCGGCGCTCGCGCTCGGTCTCGAGCCCGCCGAGAGCGACCTCATGCGCCGCGGGCCGGACGGCGCCGCCACGCGCCTGCTGCCGGCCCGCGAGTGGATCGTGATCGCGGCGACCGGCGTGCTGATCGCCGCCACCGCGGCGGCGATGTTCTCGTGGGCGCTCGCGCGCGAGCCGGGCGCCCTCTCCTATGCCCGGGTGGTCGCGTTCAACGTCACGGCGCTGGCGCAGCTCGCGCTGGCGGTGGCGTTCCGCAGCCCGCAACGCACGCTTCCCGAGATCGGGCCGTGGCGCAACCGCGCGCTGCTCGGCGCGCTGGTGCTGGCGGCGCTGCTGCAGATCGCCGTCGTCGAGTGGGCGCCGCTCAGGCCGTTCTTCGACGTGAGCCGGGCGCCCGCGGGCGACTGGCTGCTGCTGATCGGCGCGGCGCTGCTGCCGGTCACGCTCATCGAGCTGTGGAAAATCGCGCGGCGTTCGCGGCGGCGGGCGGGCGCCGCACCCCGGGCGCGCGCCGCGGCCGCGTGACGGCCCGCGCCCACGACGGGCTCGCCCCGGGCGCGCCGCGCCGCGTCTCGCGCCACCGGCTTCGTGTAGGATGCGGACTCGTGCGGCGCGCGCGACCTTCGCCCACGAGGGATCGCGACGGTGCCGATTCGAAAGGAACCATGAGACGCCATTTCGCTCGCGCGGCGCTCGTCGCGCTGCTCCCGCTGACCGCCGCCGCCGCGCTGGCGGCGGTGCGCCCGTTTTCGTTCCCGCTCCGCGTGATGGGCACCTACGCCAACGTGACCCTCGTGGCCGCCGACTCCGCCAGCGCCGGTCCCGCGGCCCGCGCCGCGCACCGTGCGCTCGAACGGGTGGACTCGCTGATGAGCAACTGGACCACGACCAGCGAAATCGCGCGCGTCAACCGCGTCGCGGCGCATGGCACCGCCACCGTCGAGCCCGAGGTCGCACGCGTGCTCGCCGCTGCGCTCCAGGTCGGGCGTCAGAGCGGCGGCGCCTTCGACGTCACCGTCGAGCCGCTGGTCAGGGCCTGGGGATTCCTCGGCGGCTCGCCGCACGTGCCCGATTCCGCCACCGTGCGCAAGGCGTTCGCGGCGGTCGGCGAGCGCCGGCTGCGTTTCGATCCGGAGCAGCGCACGCTCGCCTTCGACCGCCCCGACGTGCGCGTGGATCTCGGCGGCATCGCCAAAGGCTACGGTGTGGACGCGGCGCGGCGCGCCCTCGAGACGCGCGGCGTCACCGATGCACTGGTGGACCTTTCGGGCAACATGTACGCGCTGGGCCACCCGCCGGACGCCGACGCATGGCGGATCGGCATCCGCGATCCGCGCGACCGGATGCCCTACTTCGCGCGGCTCCGGCTCACCGGCCGCGCGATCGCGACCTCGGGCAAGTACGAGCAGTTCGTCGCGGCGAACGGCCGCACCTATGGCCACATCATCGACCCGCGCACCGGCGTTCCGGCCGAGGGCCTGATCTCGGTCACCGTGCTGGCGCCCGAAGCGATGTGGGCCGATGCGTGGGGCACCGCGCTGTTCGTGCTCGGCCCTGCGGCGGCGCGGGCGAAGGCGCTCGAGCGCGACGACCTCGACGCGGTGCTGGTGGCGCCGGGCGCGGCGGTGGACACGGTGTACGTCGAGCGCTCGCTCGAGAGCCGTTTCACGCTCGAGCCGCGCGCCGCGCATCTGTTCCACGTCGTGTGGTTCTGAGCGCCACGCCGCGCATTTCGCAACCGACCCCGCCCTGAACCGCCCGCTGCGCCGGCGGCGACGCCGCGCCCCGTCCGGACCGGAGGTCCCCGCCCCACACCGGAGCGCCCTCCATTCCGGTGCGGATGCCCCGGGGCGTTTCGCACAAGCCGTGCGGTCTGCACGGTCAGAGCACCTGCCAGCGCCAGCTGCCCCGACGTCATGCGCCACTGACAAACGTGGCCTGTTCCTTGCCTGAACACGCTGCGCGTTTTCGGCAGCCGTGTGACGGAACGACCGCCCGCGGACCGCAACGCACGAAGGATCAACGTGAACGCCCGCCGGAGGCGGTCGTCGACCGTTCCGTGGGACACCGCGACGGACTTGCAATGTGCACGACCTCGGAGACTTCACTCACGTGTCTGCGACCCGCTCGGGATACCATTCGAGACGCTGGATCGGGCTGGCCCTCGTGGCGCTGCCGGTGGTGCACGGCGGCTGCGCGTCGCCGACCGCGCCGCCGCCTCCTCCCTCCGGTGGGCAGACCGCGCAGCTGAGCTTCGCGGCGTTTCAGCAGACGGTCGAGCCGGTCCTCGTCCGGCAGGGCTGCGACGCGGTGGCCGACTGCCACGGCGGCGGCATTCGCGGCACGCTGCAGCTCTCCCCGCCCGGCGCCAAGGACGCGCAGTTCGACTTCGACCAGGTCTGCCTTCAGGTCTCGGTCACCAGTCCCGATCAGAGCCCGATCCTCACCGAGCCGCTCGCCGACGCTGCGGGCGGGACGACTCATCCGTACGAGCCGTTCGCGAGCACGGCGGACACGGACTACGTGGCGATCCGCGGCTGGATCATGAGCGGGGTCTCGCCATGAGCCGCCTGCGTCACGCCGCGCTCTTCGCCCTCCTGCTCGTGCCGTTCGCGCCACCCGGCGCGCGCGCGGACGGACCGGCGGCCGCGGGCGACGGGCTCGAGCACCTGGTGCCCGAGCTGTCCGGGAACGCCTACCGCCTGGAGCCGGGCGATCGCCCGTTCCTGCACCGGTTCTCGGTGACCCCGGCGTTCGGCCGGCTCGGCACCGAGCGGCTGTTCGCGCTGCGCGTCTCGTACAACCCGAACCGCTGGCTCGGCTACGAGGCGTACATCGCGCACAACCCCGGCCAGTCGGTGGACGCCGTGCTGAACGGCGTCAACGCGGTCCTGCGGCACCCGCTCCCCGGACGCCTGCAGCCCTACGTCAGCGCGGGCTACGGAATGATCACCGTCCATCCCGGCCGCTCCGTCAACGCCGACCCGGTGACCAAGAACATGCTTTCGGCGGGCGGCGGCCTCGAGTTCTACATCCGCAGCGATCTCGCGCTGCACGCCGACGTCCAGTACTCGACCGCGTTCGGCAGCGAACGCGACCGGGACGGCGTCGTCGGCTACGACTACGTGCAACAGACGATCGGGTTGTCGTTCTACCGCTCGATCGCGCCGTGATCCACTCCATCGGAAGGCATCCTTCATGCTGAAACGACTCCTGCCGGGCACTCCATGGACCGTTCTTCGAATCCTGGCCGTCGGCCTGATCGCGCAGGCCGGCCTGAGCGGGTGCCGCGAGAGCGCGCCCGACGACCTCATCCAGGACGCGACGACGACCGACGCGCTGGTCTTCGTGAAGACGGACGCCGCGGAGACGCTCAATCGCAGCTGGGCCGCGGGCAACCTGTTCAAGCTCTCGCCCATCTCGCCGGACGGGGTGGTCACGCCGATCACGAACTTCACCGGCGCCAGCATCTCGGACCCGGCCGTCTCGTTCGACGGCACGAAGATCCTGTTCTCCATGCGTCCCTCCGGCGGCCAGTGGCGCAACATCTGGGAGATCCACGCCGACGGCAGCGGCCTGCGCCAGGTGACCAGCGGCGGCGGGCACGACTTCGACCCGCTCTACCTCCCCGACGGCCGCATCCTGTTCACGAGCTCGCGCGCCGGGATCATGGACGAGTACAACCACTCGCCCACCGAGAACCTGTACGTGTGCGACATGGACGGCGCCAACATCGAGCGCATCAGCTTCAACCAGAGCGACGACTTCGATCCCGAACTGCTCCCCAACGGCCGCATCATGTACACGCGCTGGGAGCACTTCGGCACCTTCAACCGCTTCCCGCTGTTCGTCACCAACCCCGACGGCACCGGGACGTTCCACCTGTTCGGCCCGCACAACCGCAACTTCTTCCATGCGGTGCCGACCCCCGACGGCCGCATCATCGCCATCGAGTCCACCGAGGTGAACGGCGATGCCGGTCCGATCGCGATGCTCAAGCCCGAGCAGGGTCCCGCGGACCCGGCCACGTCGGGCAACTCGCTGCACTGGGACCGGCTCACCGCGCAGGTCAACACCGACGGCGAACCGTGGCCCTACGGCGCGTTCAAGTACCCGCACCCGATCGGCGGCAACCGCTTCGTCGCGTCGTACACGCTGCCCGCGGCGACCCCGGAGGACGCGGACTACGCGCTCTACACCTTCACGCTCGACGAGACCGGCGCCGGCACCGTGCAGGATCCGGCCACGTTCAGCCTCAACAACCTGACGTTCCTCTACAACGATCCGAACACGAACGAGTTCGACGCGGTGCTGCTGGCGCCGCACCCGAAGCCGCCGGTGATCGCGTCGACGATCGACCGCTCGCTCGATTATGGCGAGTTCATCGCGCAGGACGTGTTCAACCGCGGCACCAACGACGGCCAGGAACGCCCGGTGCGCGGCGTGGACGCGATCGACAGCATCGCGGTCATCGCGGCGCGGCCGACCATGGCCGGCGAGATGAACGACTTCTCGGCGAACGAGTTCGAGAAGCGGGCGCTGATCGGGTTCGCTCATGTCGAGTCCGACGGCTCGTTCCACATCCGTGTCCCGGCCAACACGCCGATCAGCTTCGCCACGCTCGACGCGTACGGCCGCGGTTTCGTGGTCAAGCGCACGCATATCTACGTGCGGCCGGGCGAGGTGTTCGACAAGTGCACCGGCTGTCACGAGGACCGCGTCGCGGGCGGACCGTTCCCGACCAACCCGAACCCGATGGCGGCCATGATGCCGGCGCACGACCTCGACCTGCCGCCGGCGCAGTGGCAGATCATCGACTACGAGAAGACCATCGGACCGATCGTCGAGGCCAAGTGCGTCACCTGCCACTACCCCACCTACACGACGCGCCAGGTGCAGCTGCCGGACAGCAGCTGGGTCACGGTGACCGACACCACCGCGGCGCCGGGCGACCTCGACCTCACCGCGGTGCCCGACACCACGATGGAGATGCGGATCTTCCCGCGCGCCTACGTGAACCTCTCGGGCGAATCCATGACCGGTCCGAACGTCACCGTGCCGGCGTTCCCGCGCAGGTCGAAGCTGATCGATTACGTCATGGGCCTCGGTTCGCACGCGGGCATGGGCTCGCACCCGGCCGGTGCGGACTCGCTGACCCTCGAGGAGCAACGCATGTTCAACCTGTGGGTGCTGCTCGGAGCGCAGTACAAGTGATGACGCCCCGCCTCGACCGGAACGCGTCGCAACGCGCCGCGCGCCACGGCGTCCCGGCGCTCGAACCCGGGCGCGTGGGCCGCGCCGCGGCCGCATGCGCCGGCGCGGCCCTGCTGGCGCTCATGCTGCTCTCGCCCGCGCTGGTCCGGGCGGCCGGGTCCGGCGTGGTCGGCGCCGACGCCGCGGCGATGCGCCGTGCACTGGCTTCGCACGTCCTCACCGGTGTAGACGGACGGCGGCTGCCGCTGGCCTCGCTCCAGGGCGAAGTCGTGGTGCTGAACTTCTGGGCGAGCTGGTGCCGGCCGTGCCGCCACGAGCTGCCCGCGCTCGACCGGCTGAACGCATCGCTCGCCGGCCGTGGCGCGCGCGTGCTCGCCGTGTCGATCGACGAGGACCTGCGCAACGTCACGCGCTTCGTCGAGAGCAACGGCCTCACGCTGCCGGTCTATCACGACGGCCCCGACGGGCTCGCCCGGGACCTCGCGCTGCAGCACATCCCCTGCACGCTGGTGCTCGACCGCGACGGCAACGTCGTGTGGACCACCAGCGGCTCCGACGCCGGCGCGCTCGACGCGCTCGCGCGCCGCACCGAGGCCTTGCTCGCGCCCTCGCAGGCGCTGGCGATCCCTGCACGAGGAGCTTCCGAATGAAGACCCCGAGGAACATGGATGCGTTCCGCCGCCTGGTCTGGCTGGCACTGGCCGTCGCGCTGGGCGCCGGCGCGGCGGGCTGTTCCGCCGTGCAGGCCTACCAGCGCGAGAAACTGACCGACCGCATCATGACGTTCGATGCGGATGCGAAGAAGGACGCGATGATGACCAAGTCGCTGGAGGCCCGCGAAGGTTCGACAGGCGGCAACGGCGGCGAAGGCGGAGGCTGCGCGTGCAACTGAGCCGCACCCCGGCATCGGTGCTGGCGGCGGTTACGCTGTGTGCGGCGTGGGCGGCTCCCGCGCGCGCGGTCGCTTCGTTCGACGAGCAGAGCCTCGGCACGCTGCTGCGCACGTTCGTCGACTCCGACCACGTCGCGGTGCGCTCGTACATCGGCAACTACACGATGGCGCTGCGCGACGACTGGGCGGTCGACCTCCAGTGGAACAACGAGCGCGTGGTGATTCCGGGCGTCGAGGCGCCGGCCGGCAGCCAGGAGGCGGTGGACGCGATCACCACCGCGAGCCGGCCGATCAGCGGCAACGCCTACCAGGACTTCGTGAAGACCCGCAACGAAATGCAGACCGGGATCCGCCACGGCGGCGCGAAACTCGGCTACTACCTGTCCACGGAGAGCGACTACCTGGGCCAGCAGCTGTCGGCCAACTACGCCCGCGACTACGACGACCAGCGGCTCAACATGTCGCTCGGCACCAGCTACGGCTGGGACGCGATCGCCCCGCTGGCCGACGACGACACGCAGGGCGGCGCTGCGACCAAGCGCACGCTGCACTGGAACGCGGTCGCAACCCGCGTGATGACGCCGACCACCCTGCTGCGCCTGGGCGTCGAGTACAACTGGGTGCACGGCCTGCAGCACAACCCGTATCGCAACGTCTATGCGGGCGGCACGCACGTCGCCGAGCGGCACCCGGACGACCGCCAGCGCCGCGACGCGTTCTTCAAGGTGCACCAGTACCTGAGCAACCGCTCGAGTCTCAAGTTCGCCTACCGCTTCTACAGCGACGACTGGGGCGTGACGTCGCACGAGCTGCGCACGCGGCTCAGCCAGTACGTCACGCACGGCGTATTCGTGCGCTTCGAGCACCGCTGGTACACGCAGACCCATGCCGACTTCTATCGCGACGAGTACGTGAGCGTGAACGGGATCGACGGCTACCTGACCGGCGACTACCGGCTCGGCGATCTGTCGTCGCACCTGTTCGGCACGGGCATCGACTTCGACCTCTACGACCTCACGGCGAACCCGCTCTGGAGCCGCTTCGCCGTGCGAATGGACTACGAGCGCTATTTCAACAGCAACAACTACTCGGCAGGCTTCTTCACGACGGGGCTGGACTACAAGTTCTAGTCGTGGGTGTACCCGAAAAGAGGAGTTGGACGTGCGTCGACACATCCTGATGCTGATCAGTCTGACGTGGATCACGGCCGGGACCCTGCATGCGGGCACCTTCGACCCGACGTCGATCGCGCCCGAGAGCGGGATCGACGTCCTGAACCGCAGCGTGGCGCGGCAGACCGTGGGCCGCAGCCTGTTCGCCGACCCGTACGCCACGGCGACGATCGGGAACGTGGACATCTACGACGTCGCTCCGTACCTCGAGGCGCGCCGCTTCCAGATCGTCTCGGACCCGCGCTGGAACCGCCTCGTCTACGGCGAGGTCGGCAAGAGCCTGCACGCCTACGACGGTGCGGGCGGCGATTTCGGCGCCTTGGCCGGGCCGCGCGGCCTGGCGGTGGACGAGGCCAACCGCGTCTACGTCGCCGACGCCGGCAACAATCGCGTGCTGGTGTTCGACGCCGTGACCGAATTCGGCGACATCTCGCTGGTGCCGCGCTACGCGATCGGCGGCCTCGCGCGTCCCTACGGCGTCGCGATCTCCGACGCCGGCACGCCGTTCGTCCCCGACGACGACGTGCTGTACGTCGCCGACACCGGGCACAACCGGATCGTGGCCTACGCGCTGGACATGGACGGCGCGCGCGAGCTCGCCGCGCTCGGCACCCTCGGCAGCGGCCGCGACTGCTTCGCCGGGCCGATGGCCATTGCCGCCGGCCGCACCGCGGGCGTGAACACGAACGACGTCTACGTCGCCGACGCGCACACCCAGCGCATCGTGCGGCTCACCTTCGCGAATGGCGCATTCCGCTGGATCGACTCCAGGTCCGCGGATGCCGACATCGTCACCGCGCTCGACACCGACCAGTGGGGCAACGTGTACGCCGCCGCGCCGAACCGCGGCGTGGTGCGCAAGTACAACGCGGCCCTCGAGCCGATCGCCGACGTGCGTGGCGCGCTCACGCGGCCGCGCCAGTTCTACGTGCCGTTCCTCAACGTGCGCGACCACCGCACCGGCGTCGAAACCCGGGTCGGCCAGCCGCAGGGGCTGCTCGTCGAACAGTGGTCCGACGCGAGCGGCGTGCGGTTGTGGAACCTCGGCCTCGACATCGGCGGCCTGTCGGTGGAAGGCGGCGACGCCCCCGTCGCCCGTTTCTCGATCACCGATCAGGCGCGCATGACGCTGGAAGTGCGCGACGCGGCGAGCGGCGCAGTGCTCGCGCGCCGCACCACCGATCCGCTGGCGGCCGGCCCGCACACGCTGGCGCTCGCGCCCGAGGATCTTGCGGCGGCGGGCGGCGCGTCCGGCCTCACCCTGCGCCTGACCGCGGCCTCGATGTATCCGAACGGCCCGAGCGCAACTGCGACCGCCGCGCTCGACTGGAACGGCGAGGGCGCCATGATCCTGCCTTCGCACCCTGTGCTGCTCGGCAACTCGCCGAATCCGTTCATGCCCGCGACGCGCATCGCGTTCGTGCTGCCGGCGGGCGACCATGACGCCGCGCTGCGCGTGTTCGACGCGCAGGGCCGCGTGGTGCGCCGCTTCGATCGCACGTTCTCAGCCGGCCTCAACGAGGTCGTCTGGGACGGCACCGACGACGCCGGCCTCGGCGTCGCGGCGGGCATCTACTTCTACCGCCTCGACGTGGACCACGACGCCCTCACCCACAAGATGGTGCTGGTGCGGTGAGCCGGCCGTCTCCGGCATTGGCACGCGGCGCGGCCCGCGCCCGCGGTGTGCTCGCCCCCGGGCGCGGGGCGGCGCTCGCGCGCGCGGCGGCGGCGCTGCTCGCGGCCTCGCTGCTCACCGGCGGCGGGTGTCTCGGCAAGCCGGAGCTCGAAGACCGCTGGACGCGGGTGGACATCGAGTCTTCCAACGTCCAGGCGTTCCAGTCGCTGCCCGCGGGCTCGTACCAGACCTTCGACCTGAGTACGAAGATCACCTATCGCGCGATCGTCACCGGGTATGCGGTGGCCGAGCTGCGCGCCGGCACGGTGCAGCCCGGCCAGGTGCGCGTGGCGCCCGACGCGCCGCGCGAGCGCATGGCGTACGACATCGACAACATCCTCGCGAACTCGGTGTCCATGGGACGCGCGACGCGCGCGATCACCGGCTGGGATCACCTGCAGCAGGGAATCCAGTTCGACTTCGCCGCGACGATGCCGGCGGGCGTGGATTCGAGCGGTAATCCGCCCGGCACCTTCCTGCTCGTGTACCTGGCGAGCGGCGAGGAGATCCGGCTGCGTAACGGCACCGATTCGCTGGTGATCACGCCGTTCCCTTCGGGCCCCTACGAGATCCTGCCGGTCGGCCTGCCGCTGACCGTCGGGGCGCCGGCGGCGCCGTGATGATCCTGCGCTCCCGACATCGGCTCGTGGCCCTCGCCCTCGCGGCGCTCGTGTCCGGCGCGGGCCCGGCGCGTGCGGCGGACGGCGTCCCCGCGCCCGACCCGGGACGGTGGTGCTCGATCGGCGTGCTGAGCGGCTCCTCGATGCCCGACGCGGCCCTCGCGAACTATCAGTGGCACGTGCTGCCGCGCACCGCATGGGGCGCCGAAGCGCTCGCCGGCCGCGGCGCGCTCGCCGCGGGGCTGCGCTTCTGGCGCACGCAGACCACGCAGACCAGCGAGCTGCCTTCGGGCACGTTCACCTCGGCCGTGCACCTGACGAGCCTCGAGGCGGTCGGCCGCGTGCGGCTCGCCCGCGCGCTCGGCGTGGACGTGATGGGCGCCACCAGCCTCGGCAGGGTGCGCGTCGCCTGGGACCCGGACCAAATCTCGATCGATACGGGCTCGGGCCCCATCGAGGCGACCTTCGCGCCGGTGAACGAATGGATCGCCGGTGCCGGCGTCGCGTTCTCGCGGCCACTCGTCGCGGGCTGGAGCGCCGGTCTCGACCTCGATCGCCGCTTCTTCCGCATGGACACCGCGCACCGCAACGGCAACGCCATCGAATACCGCCGCGACACGTTCGGCGACTGGAGCGCGCGCTTCGAGCTCGCGCGGCACTACGGCCCCCGGTGAAAGGGATCTCCCGATGACCGCATCGTCCGACACTTCGTTCCCGCGCCGGCGTCCCGCACGGACGGCCGCCATGCTGTCGCTCGCGGCGGCGCTGCTGCTCGCCGCCGGCGCCGGTGCCGACGACGCCGCGCCGGCGCCGGATTCCGCCGCGCCGCCCGTCGATTCCACCGCCGTCGCGGTCCCGGCGCCCGCGCCGCGGCCGGCCTTCCCCGCGAACGCGCCGCTGCCGACCTCGCGCAAGGTGAAGCTCGACGTGAGCGACGACAACGTCGTGCGCACGGGCCCCGGCGACGGCTACGCGATCGCGGGCGTGTACGAGAAGGGCACGGTGTTCACCGTGATCGCCAAGAGCGGCGACTGGTACAACGTGCGGCTCTCGGAAAGCGAGACCGGCTGGATCCACGCTTCGCTGTGCAAGGTGTTCGACGACCTGTCGGATCTCGAGTTCAAGCCCAATCCGAAGGTCTACTCCCGCACCGGCACCTACATGCTCACCGGCTACGGGGGCGCGTACGCCTTCGACCGCAAGTCCAACTCGTTCGTGGCAGGCGGACGCATCGGCTACTACGTCTTCGACCGCCTGCAGGCCGAAGGCGGGCTGGCGTGGACGCACGTGCGGCGCCCGGCCGAGATCGTGGAGTCGCTGTTCGACCTCTCGCTCGAGGCCGAGGACTTCCACATGCTGTTCTACCAGCTGTCCCTGAACTTCGAGATCCTGCCCGGACGACAGATGGTGCCGTACGTCACCGGCGGCCTCGGCTCGACGATCATGCGCGGTGAGACCGAGCCGAGCTGGAACTTCGGCGCCGGCACCATGCTGTACCTCTCCAAGCGCACCGCGGTGCGCTGGGAGGTTCGCGACTATCGCTTCAAGTCGGGCAGCGACGACGCGCGCGTCGAGAACAACAACGTCGAATTCACGATGGGCACGACGCTTCTGTTCTAGGAGAGAACCGATGAGCCATTCCCTTCGCATCGCCCGCGCGCCGGCCGGGGCCGCGCGCCGCGGGCTCGCCAGCCTGCTGTTCGTCGCCGCGCTCGCCTGGCCCGCCGCCGCCGGGGACAAGCCGCCGTTCGAGGCGCGCGCCGGACTCGACGTCGCCGCCGCCGCCGCGCACGCGTGGGCGCCCGACGCCTATCTGGTGTACGTCGAGAACGACGAGGACCTCGACGTCCGTGGCGCGGCGGTGCGCTGGGGCTACCTGTTCTACGCGCCGTCGCTCGACGCCTCGCGCGGCTATTCCGTGCGCGACGGCAGGATCGTCGTCGCCGAGACGCTCCCCGCCCGGCTCGAGGCGCCGCCGCTCGCATCCGACTGGATCGACAGCGGTGCGGCGCTCGCGATCGCCGAGAAGAAGGCCGGTCTCGAGTTCCGCAGCGATCAGGGCGGGACGCTCGCCACGATGCTGCTCATGCGCGGCGCTTTCCACGGCGGCGACCCGGACGAGACCACCTGGACGCTCGTCTACACCGCCCCCGACCAGCCGTCCCTGTTCGTGGTGGTGGACGCCGCCGCCGGCAAGGTGCGGCGCACCTGGAGGGGCTGAGCATGCGCGCCCGTCACGCCGTCGTCCGCCGCGCCGCATTCCTGTGCCTCGCCGCCTTCATCTGCGCGGGCGTGCCCGGCGCCGCGCGCGCGCAGGATGCCGCGACCGAGGTGAAGATCGAGCGTGTGAAGCCGCCCCGCGAGAAGCTCGATCACCTGCGCTTCCTCAAGGCGAACCTCGACTTCATCCGTGCGCAGTTCGACCTGCTGCGCGAGCGGACCGTCGCGAGCCGCGCCGACGCCGAGGCCGTGGATCCGCGCTTCCTCGCCTACCGCCGCCTGCTCGCCGAGGCCGACGCGGGCGCGGATTCGACCGCCGCGATCGCGGCCGGCCAGGAGCGCACGCAGCTGCTCGCCAGCATCCGCGATCTGGGCGCGCTCGAGGACCGGCTCGACGGCCTCGAGCGGCAGCTCGATCAGCAGCAGCTGCGTCTCGCCGAACTGCAGGGCGATTTCGCCGGCCGCCAGCGGACCGAACTGATCGTGCTCCTGCGCGGCGTCCCGGCGCAGGCGGCGGAAAGCGTCACCCTGACGCTCGAAGGCGGCGCCACGCTCGAAGTGCCGCTCACCGCGGCCGACGCGAGCGCGCTCGCGGACGGCGGCGTGATGCAGGTGTTCCACGCCAACGTCGAGCCGCGCGAGCAGGTGGTCGAGTTCCGCATCGGCGGCGCCGCCTGGGCGGGCTCTCCCGCGGGCTACATGACCCTCGTCCCGGATCGCGATCGGCTGACGCTGCTCGAAATCGATCTCACCGGCACCGTTCCCGCGGACGGCGGCTCCGGCGCACACGCGCGTGCGTGGTTGCACGACGACTCGCACCCCGCCGTGGACGGCTGAGCGGCTACGCCTTGCGTCTTTCCCGCCCCGTCCTGTGGACGGTCCTCACCGGGACCGTCTCGATCGTTTCCGCCGCCGCTGCGCTCGCGGCCGGAGCGCCGGCCGCCGCCGTCGCATCCGGCACGCCGGCGTCGGCGCGGAGCGCGCCCGCGGCGCCGGGGGCGGCGCGGCCGAACGCCGTGCCCGTCCCCGCCCGGGGCGAGGCGCCGGGCACGCTCCTCCTGGCCCGCGCCGCGTTCGCGTGGCGTGCGGGTGACATGCATGGCGTGGTGGACGCGCTCGAGCCGATCGATTTCGCGCTCGAGCCCGGTTTCGACGGCGCCGACCGCGCCGCGTTCCTGCTCGCGCAGGCCTGTCTCGCGCTCGGCGAGCTCGATCGCTTCGAACAGGTCGCCGCCGCCGTGGCAACGTGGCGGGGCGACACGCCCTTCACCCGCTGGATCGCCTATCAGCGCGTGCTCGCGGCGCCTGCCGGAACGGATGCCGGGGGCGCGCCGGGCACCGCGTCCGGCGCAGCGGTCGCGGCGGCGCGGCAGCTCGCGGGCGGCGAGGCCCGCGCGGCGCTCGAGCGGCTCGCCGCGGCGCGGGGCGACGGCGTCGGCGCTGCGCTCTCCCTGTACGTGAAGAGTCTCGCCCAGTCCGCTGCGGGAGAAGATGATACGGCTACGCTCGAAACGCTTGCGGGCGCCGACACGACGACCGCTCTCGGGCGCGAGCTGGCCGGGCTCGCGCTGCTCCGTCTCGCCACCCGCGCCGAGGCCGCGGGCCGCGATCCGTCGGCGCTGCTCGCGCGCGTGCCCGTCGCGAGCCCGTGGACGTCGCGTGCGCTGCACATGCGCGGCCTGTGGGCGCTCGAGCACGGCGACAGCCTCGCCGGCCGCGCGTGGGTCACGCGGGCGGCGGCGGACACGGCGTACGCCGATCGCGACGCCGCGCGGCTCGCGCTGGCCGGGCTCGACCTCGACGCCCGGGACTGGAGCCGCGCGTACGACCGTTACGCGGCTATCGCTGCGGATGCCGCAGCGCGGCGCACGGCGCTCATGGCCCTGCGCGATTCCGGCGACTTCGCGCCGCTCTGGCAGGCGTGGCGGGCGCACGGCGGCACGGCGGCCGCCCTCGCGCTCGACGGCGACGCGGTGGATCACGCTGCACGCGCGCTGGCCGGTCGTGCGACGCGGCTCGACGAGACATCCGCCTCGGCGCCGCCCGCGCTCCAGCGCGAGAGCGGCGCTGCCGCGGGCGTTTCGCTCGCCCCGCCCCCGGCGGCGGCATGGGAACGAGTCGGTGCCGCCGCCCGCGCGCTCGAGCGCGCCCGCGGGGCGGTCGAGCGCACCGATCACGCGCTCGCCGGGGAGCGCGCCCGGCTCGCCCGGCAGCGCGACTACTTCGCCGGCGGGCGCACGCAGCTCGACGCCGAGATCGCCGCCCTGTACGCGCGCAGCGCGGCGCTCGACTCGCTGCGCGCGACGCTCGATCAGCTCGATGCCCGCATCCGCGGCGTGCGGGACGCGGCCACGCAGCGGGTGCTGCGCCGCGCAGCGGAAATCGTCGAGAGCGGCGCCGCACACCTCGCGTGGCTCGGCGCGCTGCGGCACTTCCATCTGGAGGGCGTGCCCCATGCCGGGGAGGCCCTCGCGCCCGACGGTTATCCGAGCGCCGACTCGCTGGTCGCCGCCGAGACGGCGCTCACCAAGGCCATCGTCGCCGCCGCGCGCGGAATCGCCGCGGCTGCGCCGGACCTGATCACCCGCTCGTACGCCGAGGCATGGCGCCCGCGTCTGATCGACCGCACCGCCGCGGAAGCAGACCGCGCGCACGCGACGCTCGCGCGCGCACGCGGCATCGCAGCCGCGGTGGACTCGAACCTGGCGGCCGCGGCGGGCAGCGCGCGGCTCGACCAGCTGGCGCGCCGCGCGGCCGACCGCGCCGCCGCGCGCGAGGCGCGCGCCGCCACCTACCGCGCGGTCTCCGACTCGGCCGCGGGCGTCGCCATCGCGCGCGCCCTGGCCGCGCTCGATGCGCGCGCCGAATCGGTCGACTACGGTCTGGCCGTGGCGGCCTACGGGCAGAGCGTCGGTCTCGACCTCGCCGCCGCCGATGCGCCCGAGGACTCCACGACCGTCGCGTGGCGCGCGCGCGCGATCGCTGCGATGCGGACGTTCCTCACGCGTCATCCGGATTCGTTCGCGCGCGGCGAGATGCGCTTCCGCCTCGCGGACGCTCTGCTCGTCGACGCGCGCGAGACGTTCCGCGCGCAGATGGCGGAGTTCGTGCGGCGCCAGAAGGAGGGCGGCGCACCCGGGGCCCTGCCCGTCATGGACCACCGGCCGGCGTTCGAGCTGTACGCGGCGATCCTCGCCGAGGATCCCGGCTTCGAGCATCGCGACGCGGTGCTGTTCAACTCCGGGATGCTCCTCGCCGACGACGGCAACGACGACGCCGGCCGCTACTTCGGCGAGCTGGTACGGCTGCATCCCGATTCGCCGTACTGCCAGGAAGCCTGGCTGCGCATGGGCGATCTCGCCTTCAACGACCGCGACCATGCCGCCGCAGCGAAGCACTACGCGCACGCCGCAGAAGGCCCCGATCCGAACCTGACCGCGATGGCGCTCTACAAACTGGGCTGGGCCGAGTCCAACCAGGACCGGTTCCTGGAGGCCGCCGACGCGTTTCGGACCGCGCTCGACCTGTACGCCTCCCCCGCCCGTGCCCGCATCACGGCCGACGTCGAGGGCGAATCGGAGAGCTGGCTCGTGCAGTCGCTGGCCCGCGCCGGCGGCGCGGACGCGTTCGCGCGGTACTTCGACCGCATCGGTGGCCGACCCTACGACATGCGCATCCTGATGGAGCTCGCCGCGCACTTCCGCCGCTACAGCCTGTTCGAGGAGGCCGCGGCCGCCGACGCGATGTGCATCGAGCGCTACCCGCTGCATCCCGAGGCGCTCACCGCCGCCGAGCGCCTGCCCGACACCTGGATGAAGGCCGACCGCGCCGCTGAGGCGCGCGCCGCGCAGCTCGATGGCGCAGCCCACTTCGCGCCCGGCAGCGCCTGGGCGAAGGCGCAGGAATCGGATTCGGTGCGCGCCCTGGGCGCCGCGTTCGCGCGCGGCGCCTGGACGAGCGTCGCCCTCTGGCACCACGCCGAAGCGCGCCGCACCGGCGCCGCCGCCGAGTGGCGGCAGGCGCTCGCGCTCTACGGCACGTTGATCCGCACCTGGCCGGCCGACCCCGAGACCCCGCTCTATCACCTGTACGCGGGCGAAGCCGGCGCACGTCTCGGCGAACCCGCGCTCGCCCTCGAACACTACCGCGCCGCCGCGGACGCCGGCGCCGACAGCATCGCCGAGCGCGCGCTGCACGAGCGCGTGGCCGTGACGGACGCGTGGTACGAGCGCACGCGCAAGGCCGCGGGCACTGGCCATACCGGCAGCGATTCGCTCGCCCACGCCGTGCAGCAGGCGGCGGACGAGCTGCTCGAACGCTTCCCCGCGCACGCAGGCGGCGCCGACATCCGCTGGCGCGAGGCGAACCTCGCCCTCGCGCATGGCTGGTACGAGCGGGCGGCCGCCGACTTCGGCCGCATGAGCGACACGTGGCCCGCGGATCCGCGCGCGCCGGCCGCCGCCGGCCTGCGCGCCGACGCGCTGTTCCGGATCGCACGCTTCGACGCGGCTGGCGACGCGTACGAGGCGGCGCGGCTCGTCGCCGAGCGCGCTGGCGCGGATTCGATCGCCGCGCACGCCGGCGAAGCGGTCCCGGTCGCCCGGTTCCGCTTCGCCGAATCGGTGGCGCACGACGATTCGAGCAACTTCCGCCGCCAGGCCGAGCTGTTCGAGCAGGTGGCGGCGCGCTATCCGGACTACGAGCACGCGCACCTCGCGCAGTACCGCGCGGGCCTCGCGTGGCTCGCGGCCGGAGACCGCGAGCGCGGCACCTCCGCGATGGAGACCCTGATCGCGCGCTTCCCGAAGAGCGAGTTCGTGAAGGACGCCCATCTGCAGATCGCCGCGACCTGGGAACAGGCGGGCGAGAAGCGCCGCGCCGCCGACGCCTATCAGCGGTTCGCGCAGCACTACCCGGAAGACCCGGGTGCGGCCGACGCGTGGCTCAAGAGCGCCGATCTGTACGAGGCGGCAGGACTCGCACCGCGCGCCGAGCAGATCCGACTCGCCTACCTCGAGCGCTATCCGGACGATCACGAGGCGGCGATGGAGATCCTCGAGCCGCTCGCGCGCCGCGACCTCGAGGGCGTGGACGCCGCGCATCCGGTCTCGGCGCTGCTCGGCAGGCCGGCGCAGGGCGCGGCACCGTCCGCGCTCGCCCGTTACATGCGGCGCGCCTCGGCCCACCCGGAGCTCGCCTCGCGCGAGCTGGTCGCCGAGGTCATGTTCCAGCAGGGCGAAGAGAGCCGCGCGGTGTACGAAGGCATCCGCCTCACGCAGCCGCTCGAGCGCTCGATCCGGGCGCGGCAGGTGAAGCTCGATTCGCTGGTCGCGCGCTACCGCCGCGCCATCGACGTCGGCGTCCCGGCCGTGGCGCACGCCGGCGCGTACCGCATCGGCGAGGCGCTGATCGGATTCGGAACTGCGCTGGAGCAGAGCGAGCGGCCTGCCGATATCTCCGGGGACGATCGCCTCGCGTACGAGGACGTGCTGGTGGAAAAGGCCCAGGCGTTCTACGACCGCGGCGAGCAGGTCTGGGAAGAGCTGCTGCGCCAGAACGGTGCGGACGCCGGCGCGGACCGCTGGGTTGCCGAGGCCCGCGGCGCGCTGTGGAAGCGGCTGGGGCAGCGCTTCTATTTCCGGCCCGAAGTCGAGTTCCCGCTGGTCGAAGGCAAGGCCCCGGTCGCACGCGCCGCAACGGACACGTCCCACGCCGCGTCCGGCGCAGGCCGCACGGCCGCCGCGGTCACCCGACAGGAGGACCCTTCGCGATGACACTCCGAGCCGTTCCCATCCGCGCCGCACGTCCCGTGCTCCCGCGCGTACTCGCCGGCCTGGCGCTCGGCGCCGTGCTCGCCGGCACGAGCGGCTGCGGGCTCACCGTGTTCGGTCACCGGGCCGACGTCACCGAGGCGCCGCTCGTGCCGGTAGCCGTGAAGCTGCCGGACGATGTCGCCGGCACGCGCGCCCGCATGGCGGAAGCGCCCGCGGAGCCGTTCTGGCCGTACCGGCTCGGCGTGCTCTATGCGCAGGCGGACTCGACGCAGGAAGCCGAAGCCGCGCTCAGGAGGGCGCTCGCGCTCGATCCCGCTCATGCGCCGTCGCTCGCGCTGCTCTCCGACCTCTACTTCAAGGCCGGCCGTCACGACGAGGCGATCCGCATGCTCGAGAACGCGCGCGCCCACGCGTTCCCGGAGGGCATGCCGGCCGCACTGCTCGAAGGCCTGGCGCTCCACTACGACGCGGTGGACCGCGTTGCCGACGCGCGCGCCGCACTGGCCGCGGCGCCGGCCAGCGACGCGGGTCGTTCGGCGCGGGTCTACCTCGAGCTGCGTGGCGAGGCTGCGGGCGGCGCCGATGCGCTGGCCGAAGAAGCGGCGCAGCGCGCGCCCAAATCCGCCGTCAACCAGAACAACCTCGGCATCGCGCGCCTGCGCGCGGGCGATCCCGACGGCGCCGAGAAGGCGTTCACGAAGGCGATCGACCTCGATGCGTCGCTGCCCGGTCCCTACTACAACCTGGCGATCCTGGCGAAGTTCTACCGCTTCGACGACGCCGCGGCGGCGCGCTGGTTCCGCGCCTACCGCGAGCGCGCGAATGCCGATCCCGACGGCCTCGCCGGCGTGATCGGCGGCGAAGAGGCGCGCCCGATCGCGGAACGGAAGGAGTAGACATGCACACCCCCACGCGGAGAACCGTCACGCTCGCCGCACTCGCGCTCGTGTGCGCAGCGACCACGGCGCAGGCCGCCGCGTCGGACGCCCCGCAATCCGTGGCGTCCGCAGCCCGGGCCACGGCGCAGCCGGCCGCCGCGGGCGGCACGGCCGCGAAGCACGCCACCCGGCCGCGCACGCTCGAAGCGATCCGCATCGAGGGCGAGATTCCCGTGCCCCAGGTGCTGTTCATCACCGCGCGCGACCAGCGCCGCTTCATGGATCTGCATCACCGCAGGTATCTGCTCACCAGCCTCGAGATCGGCGAGCGCACGGTATTCCCCGCGGCGCTCGTCGTGGTCCGCACGCCGGTTTCCGGCGCAACCAGGGAGACGAACCCGTGAACGAGCTCTCCGCCGTCGCCACCTTCTTCAAGGGGGGCGGCGCTTTCATGTACGTGATCCTCGGCGCCGGCGTGCTGATCGCCGCCATCGTCGTCGAGCGGTTCATCGTGGTCGGACGCGCCGCGGCGCTGAACGCCCGCCGCATGGCGGACGACGTCGTGCGCAGCATCGGCAGCGGCGATTTCAACACGGCCCGCAACATCGCCATGCAGTCGCACGCGCCGGCGGCGCGGGTCGCGCAGGCCATCCTGCGCCACGGTCCGGCCGAGGAGGCGCAGCTGCAGGCCGCGGGCGACGACGCCGCGACGCTGGCCCTGCCCCCGCTCGCCCGGCGGCTGCCGCACCTGCAGATGCTCGCCAACGCGGCCACGCTGCTCGGCCTGCTCGGCACGATCTTCGGCCTCACGACCGCGTTCTCGGCGGTGGGCGCGGCGGATCCGTCGCAGCGCTCGGCGTTCCTCGCGGCCGGCATTTCGCAGGCGCTCAACACCACCGCGCTCGGCCTGATCGTCGCGGTGCCGACGCTGCTGCTGCACGGCTGGCTCGCCGGCATGGTCGAGCGGATCACCGAGCAGGTGGACGACATGAACATCCGCGTCAGCCAGGCGCTCGCGCACGCGGCGGCCGGCCGCGGCAGCGTCACGCCGCTGCCGGCGCGCGCCGCTGCGCCGCAGGCGCAGGTGGTGCAACCCGCACGCCGCGCCGCGGGTGGAGGCCGCTGACCCATGGCGGCAGCGCGCAGACGGCGGCGCAGGAGCCGCGAGATCGTGGCGGCGGACATCGAGGTCCTGCCGCTGATGAACCTGTTCATCGTGCTGATCCCGCTGCTGCTGCTGTCGGCGGTGTTCATCGAGGTGTCGGTGATCGACATGGCGCTGCCGACGGCGGCCGAGGCGGCGAGCGCGAACGAGGCGCGCCTCGACCTGACGGTGCGCATCGGCGAGCACGCCTACCGCGTCGAGGGCAACGGCATCGAGGCGCACGAGGTCGCGCGCAGGGCCGATGCCGCGGGCGTGTACGCGCCCGACACGGCCACGCGCGACTGGCTGACCGCGGTGCTGGGCGAGGCGGTGGCGGCCTTCCCGGAGCAGAAGGACGTCCGGATCGTATCCGGACCGCACGTCCGCTACGAAGAGATCGTCGCGGTCATGGACGCCGCACGTGCGGCGGGGCTGCCGTTCGCCTCGCTCGCCGGCGCGAATGATGGAGCGAGCTGACATGCGACGTGGCAGACAGGATCGGCGCCGGCTCCGCGCCCGGCTCGGCCAGGGCGGCCTCAGGCTGACCTCGATGATGGACATTCTCACGGTGCTGCTGCTGTTCCTGCTCAAGAGCTTCGTCGTCGACGGCGAAGCGCAGGTGCCGCCGCCGGGTATCGAGCTGCCGCAGTCCACCGCGGCCACCCAGCCGGCCGCCTCGCTGGTCGTCGCGATCGGCGACGACGCGATCCTCGTGAACTCGGAGAAAGTGGTGTCGCTCACCGAAGCGAAGGCCGGCTCCGGCATGCTGATCGAGCGGCTCGACACGGCGCTGGGCGCCGTGCGCGCGCGGATGGAAGAGATCGAGCGCGCCGGCGGGGCGCCCCCCCCGCAGATCGTCACCGTGCAGGGCGATCGCCAGATCGAGTTCGAGATCCTGGAGCGGGTCATGTACACCCTGCAGCAGAACGGCTTCGAGCACATCGCGCTGGCCGTCCTGAAGAGCGCGTGAGGAAGGGCCGACCATGGCGACCATGACCCAGTCCATCTACCGGCAGCCGCTGTTCTCGGGCGGCGACGACCTGTTCCGCCGCTGCCTCACCGGCGCGTCCATCGCCGGCGCGATCTTTCTGATCGTGGTGCTGCTCGTGCCCGCGCGGCAGCCGACGATCCTGCACGTGGAGCAGCTGCCCGAGCGCTTCGCGCGCCTGATCATCGAAAAGCCGCAACCGCATCCGGCGCCGGCGGCGCCCGAGACCCGCGCGGCGAAGGCCGAGGCACCCGAAGCCGCGAAGCCGGAGGCGCAACCCGCTCCCCGGCCGGCGGTCACGCCGCGGCCGCGCCGTCTGGAGGCGGCACGCGAGCGGGCCCCGGACACGGGCGCCCAGGGCCGCCAGCGCGCGCAGGAGGCCACCGCTTCGGTGCAGAAGGCGACGCAGTCGATCGACCGCACGCTGGCGGGCCTGTCGAGCGCGCTGCAGTCGACCCCCAGCTCGTCGGGGCGGCCCTCACGCCGGCGCCGGGCCCGCACGGTGCGCGCGGGCCGCAGCGGCGGCCAGATCGGCGACGTCGAGGCGACCGTCGCCGGCGGCCGCGCGGATCTCGGCGGCAGCGTGGTGGAAGGTTCGCAGATCGCGATCGGCTCGCTGTCGGCCGCGCCCGCGGGCGGCGGCGCGAGCGGCGCGGCGGGCGCCGAGGGGGGCACGGGCGCCAGCGGCTCCGCACCGGGCGTCTACCGCAGCACGGCCTCGCTGCTCGCCGTGGTGCAGAAGTACGCCGCCGGGATCCAGTACTGCTACGGCAACGAGCTCAAGCACGATCCGTCGCTGAGCGGCAAGCTGGTGGTGGCGATCACCGTGTCGGCGTCCGGGCGCGTCACCGACGCGGCCGTCGTGCAGAACACGCTGAAGTCGCCGGCGCTGGCCGCCTGCGCGCTGTCGCAGATTCGTGAGTGGCGCTTCCCCACGATCGCCGAAGGGGTCACGACGTTCCAGGCCCCGTTCGTCTTCACCCCGCCGCGCTAGTCGCGGCGGGGCGCGGCCTGCGCGCGAACGGCGTCAGGACCGGAGCCGCACGAGCGTCGCGCCCCATTCCCCGCGGCCCTCGCCCGCGAGCGCGAACGACACGACGTCGTCGCGCCGGGCGAGCAGCGCGTGCACGGTCTCGCGCAGCGCGCCGGTGCCCTTGCCGTGCACGATCCGCACCTCGAGGATGCCGCGCTCGCGGCACGCGTCCAGATAATCGGTGACCACGCCCTTCACCTCGCGCGGCGCGAATGCGTGCAGGTCGAGTGTGCCGTCGATCGGCAGTTCGATCGGGGCCCGGTCGTCGCTCATCGCCCGCGCTTCCCGGGGGCGCTCGGCAGCGCCACGTCGAGCCAGATCAGGCGGTGGTCGGACGCCGCTTCGGCGAGCCGGCGGCCCTCGGGGTCGCGCACGGGGTCGGGCCACCACACACCACCGCCTTTCACCTCGAGGTCGCGCGACGGCAGGATGTAGTCGAGCCGCGCGCGGAAGTCTCCGTCGATGACGGTATCGCGCTCGCGCCAGGCGGGTGGTCCGGTGGCCACGCCGTGCGCGGCGCCGGGGCTCGCGAGCCAGGGTCCCGTGTCGCGAATGCGCGGGTCCTCCTTCAGCTGCCGGATCGCCACGCGCCCATCCACGCGCGTGTCCTGTTCCTCGAACGCGTTGAGGTCGCCGGCGATCACGAACGACGCGCCGGCGCGGTAGCCGCCGCGCACACCGCGATCGTCCACGAGCGCGCCGTCGTCGTCCAGGTAGTGCACCCAGAAACCGACCTCGTCGAAGTTACGCAGACCGTTGCGATCTTCCGGCCCGTCGAAGATACCCGGGGTCGGCACGCACATGAACACGTGCACCGTGTCACCGGCCGCGACGATCGGCACGTCCCAGTGCGCCTTGCTCGAAAGCGGCATGCGGCGCACGGCCGCCGCGGGATAGAAGCCGGCCGGCATGTGATGGCCCGGCAGATCCGCCCAGTGGAAGCGCGCGAACGTGCGCGCGCCGGCGGTGTCCACCGGGAAGCGTGAGAGCATGCCCATCGAGAACTCGCCCGGCTCGCGGCCCCAGCCCCACGCGTCTCCCGCCCAGCGCGGCGTGCCGAGGTCGGACGCGGCGGCGACCTCGCCGTCGCCGTCCAGATCGAAGCCCGACGCCCGCCCCGTGTTGCATGGCGCGGCGAACGCGTACGGATACGCGACGCCGTCGTCGCCGTCCTCGAGGTAGGCGCGGGCGAAGCGCCGCGCGTTGAGATCGAGCGGCGCGCCATGGGCCTCGTGGGCGGCGACGTCGTGCCAGAGCTCGTTGAGGATCAGCACGTCGGGCCGCACGCTGCGGATCACGGCCGCGGCGGCGCGCAGCTGCGGATCGCGGCCGTGACCCATGGAATCCACATCGGTGATCTTCGCCGTGGACAGCACGCGGATGTTGAAGACGGCGATGCGCAGGTCGCCATGGTGCCGGGCGGCGTTCTCCCGCACCGAGGCCGACGCGGCGGCGGCATTCCCGGGCGCCTGCGCCGCGACGCCCGCGCAGGGTGCGAGTGCGAGCGCCAGGGTGCATGCGGCGCCCCGCGCGGCGAAGCGGAACGCGCGCAGCGCGCCCTCGGCCGCCTCAGCGGCCGGCTTCATCCGAGTACCGTCTGAAGAAGCTGGTTTCCTTCCAGCGCGGCGGCACGTCGCGGTCGGCGACGTCGATCGCGAAGTCGTAGAGCATTTCCGTGAATCCGGCCGCAGCGTCGAGATTCACGGGCTGGTTCACGTCGTCCGAGGGTGCATGGTAGCGCTGCTTCGTCCAGTCGGCGAAGACCTTCGCTTCGCGACTGCCTTTCACGAAGCCGATCTTGAACGACAGCGCCGGCACGCCCTGGCGGATGAAGCTGTACTGGTCGCTGCGCACGAAGATCCGCCGCTCGGGCTCGGGATCGTCCTGGACGCGCACGCCATGTTTCTCGGCGACCGGCACGATCCAGTCGCCGAGATCCGACTCCCTGAGGCCGTACACCGTGAGGATCCTGAACGGCACGATCGGCAGGAACATGTCGAGGTTGAGGTCGGCGGCGATTCGCCCGATCGGCACGGTCGGATGCGCGGCGAAGTAGCGTGAGCCGAGTTCGCCCTTCTCCTCGCCGGTCACCGCCAGCAGCAGCAGCGAGCGCCGCAGTTTCACGCCGCGCGCCTTCGCCATCTTCGCGATCTCGATCAGTGACGCGACGCCCGCGGCGTTGTCCATCGCGCCGTTATAGATCGAATCGCCGGCAACGGCGCCGCCCACACCGAGGTGATCGAGGTGCGCCGACAGCACCACGTAGGTGTTCTTGAGTCCCGGATCGGAGCCGGGCACGATCGCGACCACGTTCGGCGACTCCGCCGTGCCGCGGTCGAAGGCCACATGCGCACGCAGCCGCGCATCGAGCGGGAAGCGCGGCAGCGGCTGCTCGCGGCTCGCGAGGTCGAGCAGTTCCTGGAGCGTATGACCAGACCCCTCGAACCAGCGCTCGGACCGCTCGCCGTTGAGCGTCGCGGCGAATTCGAGGCCGGGCGTCTCGTCGAGGGCGGGATCGGCGAGCGTCATGCTCGCCGCGAGACGGCGCTTCGCCCCCCGCTCCCACGGCACGTCGCTCTTCGCCGGGTTCGTGATCCGCAGCAGGCCGCGCGCGCCGCGCGCGCGCAGCGCCTTCCAGCGCTCCGCAATCGACTGGGTGTGAGCGCGAATCGGCCCGGGCAGCGAGGCCGGCCCGCCCGAGATGTACGCGACGATCGCGCCCTCGAGGTCGAGCCCATCGAGATCGTCGTAGCCGGCCCTGGGCGCCGAGATCGCATACCCTGCGAACACCACCGGCGCCTCGATGTCCGCAGCCGATTCGAGCCTCGTGCTGATGGCGGCTTCGTCGCCCAGGACAACGGGTTGCGCCTCGCCGTTGCGAATCAGCTCGAGGCGGCATTCGGCCTCGCGGACCTTGCGGGTGATGACGTCCACGGGTTGCAGATAGCCGCCGTCCGCACCGGGCAGCGCACCCGCCTGGCGGAACTGGTCGGCCACGTAGTCGGCCGCCCTGCGATACCCCTCGCTCCCGGTGTTGCGACCCTCCAGTGAATCGCTGGCCAGGTAGCGCACGTGCGCCCACCAGGCCTCGCCTTCGGCGGAGGGCTTGCGGGTGCAGGACAGCACGCCCAGGAAGAGCACGGCGAGGACGGCGGTAAGGGCAAACGGTCTGGCGTTCATGTCGCGCTCCCGATGGGGGTCGGCGGCCGGAATCGTGCGGAATCTCAGCGGCCGGGCCCGCCGCGCCGCACGATCGCCTCGGCCATCGCGTCGGCGACGGCCAGGGTGGTCGTGCGGTCGCGCGCCGCACGCCGCGCGATCGCACGCATGCGATCGCCGATACGCAGGATGCTCGGCGCGCTGTCGGCCCGTCCGAGCAGATGATACTCGGCGCCGCGGATCACGCCACCCGCGTTGGCCAGATAGTCCGGAGCGTAGAGGATGCCGCGGCGCGCCATGCGCGCGGCGTCGCCGGGCGTCGCGAGCTGATTGTTCGCCGCGCCACACACGATCTTCGCCTTCATCCGTGCGATCGTCGCGGCGCGCAGCACGCCACCCATCGCACAGGGCGCGAATACGTCGGCGTCCGTGAGCGCGATCTGCGCCGGGGCCGCGAACGCCGCGCCCAGGGCGCGTGCCACCCGCCGCGCGCGCGCAGCGTCGAGATCGGCGAGCGTCAGCCGGCAGCCCTCGCGCGCGAGAATCCGCGCCAGCCGCACCCCGACGTTGCCCACCCCCTGCAGGGCGACGTGCGCTCCGTGCGGCGCGATGCCGCGCACCTCGAGGCAGGCGCGCATCGCCTGCCACACGCCTTCGGCGGTGAACTGGTTCACGTCGCCGAGCTCTGCAGCCGACTCCTTCGCGACCCACGCGGTCTCGCGCCCCACGGCCTCGAGGTCGGCCGGCCGGATGCCGACGTCGCCACCGGTATAGAACGCGCCTCCGAGCCCCTGCACCACGCGCCCGTAGGCCTCGAACGCGCGCGTGCGGCGGAGTCCCGGGCGATCGAGGATCACCGCCTTGCCGCCGCCCGCCGGGAGCCCGGCGAGCGCGCACTTGTAGGTCATCGCCCTGGACAGCCGCAGTGCGTCGGCGAGCGCGTCCGCTTCGCGCCGGTAGCGGTAGAGCCGCACGCCGCCGAGCGCCGGTCCGAGCCGCGTGCTGTGGATCGCCAGGAAGCCGGCGAGTCCCGCGGCGGGATCCTGAAAGGCGATGACCCGTTCGTGACCGGCCGCGGCCATGTCGCGCAGCAGGCGCACCGGCTCAGTTCCCCGAGAGCAGCACGAGGCGGCCCGTGGCCGCGGCGCCCGCGCTCTCGAAGCGCGCGAAGTAGAGTCCGGCGCGCGCGCGATGACCGTGCTCGTCGCGGCCGTCCCACTCGGCGACGTAGCGGCCCGCGGCCGCATGGCTCACATCCATCCGCCGCACGCGCCGTCCGCAGACGTCGTAGATGATCAGCGCCGCCGGCGCCGCCGGCGCCTCGATGCGGAACGCGATGCGCGCGCCGGCCGGGGCCGGGTTCGGATACGCGAGGATGCGGCCCGGCGCCGGATACGGATCCGCAGCCGGCAGATTCGCGAATCCCGTCGCGAACGCGGCGCGTGCCGCGTCGGCCGCGGCGCGCAGATCGAGAATCGCCGCGACGGAGTCCGGCCCGTGTCCGACCACGATCGCGACGTCCACCGTCTGCGTGTCGCCGGGCGCAAAGGTGAACGGCTGCGCGCTGAGCACGGTGTGCGGATGCGGCGGCACGCTCGCGTTCCAGCCGGTGCCCGCGACCGGGTCGCCGCTCGAGAAGAACGGCGTCGGCTGCATCGTGCTCGAATCGATCATCGCTGCACCCCACGGTTCGAGGCCGCGCGTGACGTCGTCGTAGTCGTGGGGCACGGCAGGGTCGGCCCCGTTCGCATAGACGACGTACGACGTCGGACGCATGCGCTGGATCAGCAGCGGGGGCCGCGGTCCGCCCAGCCACACGACCCCGACCGCGATGGCCTCGCCGCCCGTTGGCGGATCCGCCGCGTAGCTGTAGCCCATCTCGCGCGCGAGGTCGTAGGCCGCGCGCAGGGCCGGAAGCCCGACCCTGGGATCGAAGAACACGCCGATCGCGGCGCTGTCGAGCGGGGCGGCGCCCATCTGCAGCAGCGTGAGCTTCACGAACGCGGCGCGCCGGAGCGTGCCGGGCCGGTCGAACGCGTAGGTCGTGAAGTGCGCTTCGAGTCCGATCGGGTTCGTCATCCGGTTGCCGTGCGGATAGAAGGCCGCGGTGCCGTAGTCGTTGCACACGGCCCACAGCGTCTCGTCGGCGGGCGGTGCGGCGGGCGCTCCCAGCGGCACGGCGCGCGCCGCCCACGCCCCGCGTCCGGCGGTGTCGGCGCGGCTGTAGCGGAACAGGGAACCCGGCCAGGTGACGGGCGGCGAGGTGATCCAGGCCAGCGGGCCCGGCGCCCACTCGCTGCCGAACTCCGAGATCACCATCCGGGTCTCGCCGGACACCCGCCCGCTCACCCAGAACCCGCCCGCGAAAGCGACGATCCTGCCGCTGCCGCGCGGATACTCGAGATCGCCTTCGCTGAGGGGGTAGAAGCGGAACGCGAACATTCCGTTGTCGACGACTCCCATGGCGAGGTCATTGATCGCGAGGGTGGCTTGAACCGGCGGCAGCGCCGACCCGGACGTGCGCACGGCGCCGGCATGGGCCGGCGCGACCGCGCACGTGACGGCCAGCACGGCCACACGAACATCGATTCTCACGGCCCCCTCCCGAGCAATACGAACCGCTCGTTCTGCCAGGTGATCCGCAGGCCGCCGTTCTCGACCAGCGCCCGCGCGCAGACGATGAACGACTCGGGATAGTTGGCACCGTTCCACGGTTCGAGCGGCGCCGCTTTCGGCACGAGCACGTAACCGATGCCGAGCGAGTCCATCGTGGCGGCAAAGTGCTGCGGGTCGCGCGTCCGGAACAGCCCCGCAGGGGATCGGGTCTGGCCCCAGGCGAGCGGCCAGGTCGCCGCCCGGTGTCCATGGTAGTACGTGTCGTAGGTCCACAGGCTCAAAATGTTCGCGCGGCCGGGCGTCACCCGGGCGATCGCCGCGAACGCGTCCATGAGCGGCGGCGGCGGGCTCGCGCCCTTGCGGTGCTCCGGGAAGCGCACCAGCGTGACGGCGGCGGCCGCGATCAGCACCGCCCCCACCGGCCGCATCAGCAGCCCGCGGCGGGCGAGCGCGTCGGCCACGACCCATGACGCGCCGAGCGCCAGGAGCGGCAGGAACGCGACCAGGTGGCGCGCGGCGGCCATCGGCATGAATCCCGTCACGGCGATGCCGCCGAGCGCGAACGCCCACAGCGCATGACCCCAGCCGAAGCGGCGCTCGATCCCCACGCTCAGCGCCGCCATCGCGTTCATGGCCAGCATGAAGGGGCCGAGCACCTGCGGCAGCCCCGCGAAGAACGCCGCGGGCGGAAACGAGAAGCGCGCGCGCTCGAGCGCGTAGAGACCGCGGTCGAGGTCCGGCGCGCCGAGCGGGTAGAGCGCGCTGCCGAACAGGATCTGGTTGCGCACGAGCCACGGCGCCGCAACCAGCAGCGCGAGGGCAAGCGCCGCGCCCAGGTGGCGCGCCTGCTCGCGCTCGCCGCGCACGAGCCGCACCAGCGCGGCCACGCCGATCAGCACGGCCAGCGACCATCCGGCGAACTTGGCGAGGATCGCGAGGCCGGCGAGCGCGCCGAGCCCGATCGTCGCCGCGCGGCCGCCCGCGTGCTGCTGGTGGACGAGCGCGAGCGCACCGGCCGTCACCAGCAGCGCGCTCAGGCTCTCCGCGTAGAGCCGGACCGCATACGTCGCGAACAGGGTGCTCGCGACCAGGACGAGCACGGCCCACAGCCGCGCGTGCAGCGGGACGGTGCGGCGCGCGCCGAATCCGAGCACAGCGAGCGTCGCCGCCGCCGCGGCCAGCGGCAGGAACCTCAGGACGCCGCCGCCCGGGAGCGCAAGTGTCAGCGCGCCAAACAGGTGGAGCAGCGGCTGATAGTAATAGTCGAAGCCGCCGTAGAGCCCGGGAAGCGTGGCCGGCAGCGTGCCGTGCGTGTGGATCCAACCCGCCATCGTCGCGTGGAAGCACTCGTCCGCGCCGAACACGATCCCGGCCGACTCGATCGCGAGGCGCAGGATCCAGACCAGCGCGGCCGCCGCGGTCGCGAGCCCCAGCAGGCGGTCCACGGTGCGCGCACGCGAATCGGAAGCCGCCCTTTCGCCTTCGTGCATCGCGCCTCCTCCGTGAGTGCCGCCGGTGAATGCCGCGGCCAGCCTACCATTGGAGCCCGGCGCGTCCTGTGCGTATCTTGGCCCCCGCTGCCGGTCGCGTGAAGCGGCCGCGCGCCCGATCGTTCCACACCGTCCATCCGAGGTCCGCCGCATGGCCCTGCTCGCCCTGTTCGCCGACAACCTGCTGCCCGTGCTGCTCGTCGCCGGCGCGGGCTTCGCGCTGGCGGCGACCGTGCGCCCCGATCCGCGCGCGGTCTCGCACGTCGCGTTCTCGGTGTTCGCCCCGTGCCTGATCTTCCAGCTGATCATGGACAGCCACGTGGCGCCGTCGGACCTGCTGCGGATGCTGGGCTTCGCCCTGACGACGCTGCTCGCGCTGGCCCTCGTCGCGCTGGGCACGGCGCGCCTGCTGCGCTGGCCGCGCCCCATGGCGAGCGCGCTGATGCTCACGGTGATGCTGCCGAACGCCGGCAACCTCGGGCTCTCCACCAATCTGCTCGCCTTCGGCCGCCCGGGCCTGACCGAGGCCACGCTGTTCTTCCTCGCCTCCTCGGTCCTCAGCTACACCCTCGGCGTGTTCATCGCCTCGTACGGCCGCGAGGGTTTCGGCGCCGCGCTCCGCGGACTGGTGCGCGTGCCGGCGCTGTGGGGCGTGCTGCTCGCGTTCGTGCTGTCCGGCACCGGCCGGACGCTGCCGGGCCCGCTCGCGACCGCGGTGAAGCTGCTCGCCGAGGCGTGCATCCCGACCTTCCTCGTGATCCTCGGCATGCAGCTGTACGCGGCACGGCGCGGCGGACCATGGCGGCCGATCGCGACCGCGACGGTGCTGAGGCTCGCGGGCGGCGCCGCGGCCGGGCTGCTGTTCGCCCTCGTGTTCGGGCTCGAGGGCCCGGCGCGTCAGGCCGGCGTGCTGCAGGCCTCGATGCCGACCGCGGTGATCACCATCATCCTCGCCACCGAGTACGGCCTCGAGCCGGCGTTCGTCACCGGCGTGGTGTTCGTCTCGACGCTGCTGAGCCCGCTGACCCTGACGCCGCTCATGGGATTCCTGCTCGGGCGCTGATGCCGCGCCGGTCGCGCGGTTCTCCCCGCCGGGAGGCGTCCCATGCACGAACCGCCCGCGTCGGGTAGGCTCCGCGTTTTGGTCCGCACACGTTCGACTCGCGACACTCCCATAGAGGCACACCATGACCTGGAAAGGTGCACTCATGCTTCTCCTGACGCTCGCGCTGGGCACCGCGGCCGCCGGCCGCGCGGCCGGCGCCGAACGCCCTGACATCGCCCCGAAGTACAAGTGGGACCTGACCGCGCTCTATGCCGATCAGGCGGCGTGGGACGCGGCGAAGGCCGACCTCGAGAAGCGCATTCCCACGCTCGCGGACGACAAGGGGCACCTCGGCGACTCGGCCGGACGCCTGCTGCAGGCACTCAAAGACCGCATGGACCTCTATCGCGACCTGTCGCGGCTCTACACCTATGCGAGCCAGTTGAGCGACGAGGACGCGCGGGTGTCGAAGGCGCAGGAGATGAAGCAGTCCGCGCAGCAGCTCTACGTGAAGGCCGGCGCCGCGAGCGCCTGGCTGCGGCCGGAGATCCTCGCGGTCGGCGCGGAGAAGATCCACGCGTTCATCGCCGCCGAGCCGGGGCTCGCCGACTACCGTCAGTACCTGGACGACATCCTGCGCTGGGCGCCGCACACCCTGTCGCCCGAGGAGGAGGCGATCCTCGCCAAGACCGGGGCGTTCGCGAACGCCGGCGAGAACGTCTACGAGCTGTTCACCAACGCCGAGCTGCCCTACCCCGAGGTCGAGCTCGTGGACGGCACCAGAGTCCGGCTCGACCAGCAGGCGTACGAGAAGTACCGCGCCGATCCCGACCGCGAGAACCGGATGCGCGTGTTCAAGGCGTTCTGGGACGCGTACCGCAGCTTCCAGGGGACCGTGGGCGCGACCCTCAACGCGCAGGTTCAGGCGCACGTGTTCGACAAGGACGTGCGCAAGTTCGACAGCTGCCTGCAGGCGGCGATGTTCGGCGACAACATCCCGACCAGCGTCTACACGCAGCTCGTCGCCGACGCGCGCAAGAACCTGCCGACCCTGTGGCGCTACCTGAAGCTGCGCCGGCGCATGCTCGGCGTCGACACGCTGCGCTACGAGGACATCTACGCGCCGATCATCAAGGAAGTGGACCTGCACTACACGCCCGAGCAGGCGCAACAGGAGGTGCTCGAAGCGGTGAAGCCGCTCGGCGCCGAGTACGAACGGGTGCTCGCGGGCGCGTTCACCGGGGGCTGGATGGACTGGATGCCGACGACCGGCAAGGCCTCGGGCGCCTACAGCACCGGCGCGTACGGCGTTCACCCGTACCAGCTGATGAACTTCAACGGCGGCTACATCGACGTCTCGACGCTGGCGCACGAGTCCGGCCACTCGATGCACACGTGGTACGCGGACACGCACCAGCCGTACGTGAACCACGACTACGCCACCTTCGTCGCCGAGGTCGCCTCGACGCTCAACGAGAACCTGCTGTTCCACTCGATGTACGCGAAGGCGAAGGATCGCGACACGAAGCTGTTCCTGCTCGGCAGCTACCTCGACAACCTGCGCGGCACGCTGTTCCGGCAGGTGGAGTTCGCCGAGTTCGAGCTGATGATCCACGAAATGGGCGAAAAGGGTGAGCCGCTGTCGGGCGAGAATCTGAGCGAACGCTACCTGAAGCTCGTGCGCGACTACTACGGGGACGCGCAGGGCGTCTGCAAGGTGGACGACGTGATCGGCACCGAATGGGCGTTCGTCAATCACTTCTACTACGACTTCTACGTCTACCAGTACGCCACCAGCATCGTCGCCTCGACCAAGCTCGCGAACGACATCCGCGCCGAGGCGGCGAAGGGCGGCAAGGCGCGGCCGCGCCGCGACGCCTACCTGGCGATGCTGAAGGCCGGCTCGTCCAAATACCCGGTGGACCTGCTCAAGGACGCGGGCGTGGACATGACGACGTCGGCGCCGTTCAACGCCGCGATCAAGGAAATGAACTCGGTCATGGACGAGATCGAGAAGCTGCTGAAATAGGCCAGCGGGGGGCGCGCCCGCGCCCCCCCACCCGCCTCAGCGCCGGATCGCGTAGACGAACAGCGTGTAGCCCGTGGCCGGAAAGAAGTGCTGCGTATCGAGGCGGAAGCGCGGGTCCGCGGCGAACGCCGCGAGCCAGCGCGCGTGATGCGGATTGTCCCGCGCGAAGGCGGGCCCATAGGCGGGCGCATCGCGCGGCAGGTCCAGGATCATCACCCGCTCGACCTGCGGATCCACGGCGAGCCGGTCCAGCACCCGCGCCGGATCGGACTCTCCATACCATGCAGGGTTCATGGGGCGCGGCGCGGGAGCGGCTCCCGTGCCGGCGAGGAGCAGGTCCCATTCGACGAGCGGATTGCTCAGCTTGTCCCAGAAGCCCATCAGCGCCGTGCCGCGGGACGCGCGGTGGACGTCGCCGATCGCGTCGAGCACCCGGCGCAGCGCCGGGGGACCCATCGAGCGCCGGTGGAGCGCGCGCACCGGAGCGGGATTCAGGCCGGCGATCAGCCCCACGCCCATGCTCCCCAGGGCGAACGCCGCCCGCGCCGGCCGCCCGAGCCGCGCGCGATTCGCGAGTAGGCGTTCGATCGCGATCGCGAGAACCAGCCCGAAGCACAGCCACACGAACGGGGCGATCGTGAAGAGGAACCGGCTGTACTTGTAGAAGTGCAGCGTGATCATCGCCAGAGCGGCCGCGAACCCGACCGGCAGGATGCGCTGGGCCGCCGGCAGCCGGAACGCGAGGACCACGGCGACGCCGGCCGTGAGCAGGACCGCGGCCGCCAGCCAGGGCGGGGCCATGAACGCCGTGACGAACACGCGCGGGTAGTAGATCAGGTTCTCGATCAGGGGCCTGGAGGCCTGCGGCAGGCCCTCCGCGTAGCGCAGGACCGCCTTCGCGTGGCGCGGATTGGCGAACCACAGCGCGAGCGGGAACACGGTCCAGACGAGCAGGGCGCGCAGCCCCACGGGGAGCCCGCGCGCGCGCATCCGCGCGGGCGATACCAGGCTGTGTCCGAGCTCGTTGAGCCCGAGCGGGACCAGCCACAGGAAGCCGTAGTTCCACTTGCAGAACACCAGCAGGGTCGTCGCGATCGCGGCGAGACGCGCGTCGCCGGGGCGCCCGTGCCGCCGGAAGCGGATGTACGCGGCCAGCGCGAGCATCAGGAACAAGGTTCCCGGGATCTCGAGCATGGTGGTGGTCGCCATGTTGCGGACGTAGGCGGAGGACGCGAAGCACGCGCTCGCGACGGCGCCGGTCACGAGCCCGCGCCACCCGCCGATCGCCGCGCCCGCCGTGAACACGGCCAGCGTCGCCAGCGCGAAGTAGAACGGCATCTGCGCCGCGGCCACGTCATAGGTGTAGCCGCGGGCGAGGAACACGGGCACTTCGAGAATCGGAAACAGCGGCGCCCACTTGTCGCGCGCGCTCACCAGCGCCAGGAAGTGACGCCACTCCCCCGCCGCGATCGCCCGCGCCATCTGCACGCCGTCGAGCGCATGCGCGGCGGCGTCCCAGTGCGGATAGGTGCCGGAGTGGACCGCGAGGTCCCAGAGCGAAGCCGCCACCGCGACGGCCATGCCGGCGGCCAGCAGCCACGCCGCGAGCCAGACCATCCCCGGCGGGCCGGTGCGCGCCCCGGCTCGATCGCTCATGGCTGCGTCGCGGCCGCCGGAATCACTTCCCCGGGGGCGCGCCGCCACCGCGGCGCCGGCCGTGCCGGACGCATCATCCGCCGTACTTGACCGCTCCCGCGGGCGGCTCCTCGCCGTGGATCTTCGGCGCGTAGGTCGAATCCGGGTCGAGCGGCGCGGCGCCGGGCGCGCTCCAGCCCGCTTCGAACACGCGGCGCGCGGCGCCGGCGAGGGCGCGGCTCTCGAGCGTCACCGCAAGGTTGCGCGAGCCCCACCAGTAGCCGGGATCCCAGTTGCTGGTGCCGACCCAGACCGTGGCGGTGTCGGCCACGGCGTACTTGCTGTGATCCACGCGCGCGAATGGAATGTAGCCGCCGCTCCACTCGGGAATCGTCGAGAGCCGCACTTCGACGCCCGGCACCCGCGCGAGGCGCTGCAGCGACACCATCTCGCGGCTGCCCTTTTCCCAGTCGGAGACCAGCATCCTCACCTGCACGCCGCGTGCGGCCGCGCGGCGCAGCGCGGCGTCGACCGTGCTGTCGGCGACTCCGTAGGAGCGCGTGCCGTAGGTGAGCGTCTGCAGCACGATCTCGTGGCGTGCACCGTCCAGCAGGCGCACCATCGCGGTCCGGTCCCACAGCGTCGAGTCCGGAATGAACCCGTGCGGGCTGTAGCTCGGCCACACCGAGACGGTATCGCCGGGCACGCGCACGACGCGGTAGGGAACCGGGTGCGGCGCCGCGGTGGCTGCCGCCTCACGCGCCGCCGCGACCGCCCGGGCGCCGCGCGCACTGTCCGGGTCGGATGCGGCCCAGTCCATGTCGAACACCTGCTGGAACACGCCGGTGACGTCGTGATCGCGCACGATCACGCCCAGTTCGTGGATGTGTTCGAGCGCGCGCCAGTCGAAGTTCTGGCTGCCGAGTACGATCGTGCCGCCGTCGACGATGAAGAACTTCGAGTGCTGCACGCCGCCGGCGATGTCCTTCCACGGGATCACCCGCGTCTCGATGCCGGATACGGTACCGAGCGAGTCGATCGTCCTCGGATAGGTCGCGTGCATGCGGCCGTCGACGATGAAGCGCACCTTCACGCCGCGCGCCGCCGCCGCCCCGACCGCGTCCAGCACGTCGTCGAGCGGCTCGCCGGGCCAGCGTGAAACATAGAACTGCTCGATGTCGAGCGACGCCTGCGCGCCGCCGATCAGCTCGAGCCACGCGTCGTGGGCGGATTGGAGATCCGGGTTGCCGAGCGAGGTTTCGACCGGAACGGTTTCGATCAGCCGGATCGCCGGCGGAGCGGCCTCCGGGCGTGTGCATCCGGCCGCGAATGCCGCGAGCACGGCGGCAAGGCACGGCAACCACGCGCGAAGCGGGGTGCGCGTCATGGGGGTCTCCTCGAAGTCTCGATGTGGGCGCGCCGCCGGGCGGCGCGCGGTCGGCGACGGACTGTAGCACCCGCACGCCCCGGGCGCAGCAGACGGCATGGGGCGTGCCAGGGGAAGTGCTGCAGCGCCGCGGTCCGACTCAGGTCCCGGGCGTCTGGCGGTACGACGGCGGCGCGAGCATGACCATCGTCGCGGCGATCGCGCCGAGCCCGAGGCATGCGCCCCACAGCGCGGCCGGCGCCCACTCGAACAGCCTGCCGCCGAGCGAGGGGCCGAGCACGAAGCCGAGCCCCCAGGTCATCGTCCACGCGCCCATGTAGCGGCCGCGCATGTGATCGGGCGCGAGGTCCGAGACGTACGCCGACGCGATCGGCGCCGACACGATCTCGCCGAGCGTCCACACCAGCACGGTGAGCGTCAGCCACGGAATTCCATGCCCCCAGGGGATCAGACCGAAACCGAGTGCGATCAGCCCCCAGCCGAGCGCGATCATCGGCCGCCGCCGCCGGGTGCGCGTCCAGCGTGACAGCGGCACTTCGAGCAGCAGCACCAGCAGGGCGTTGAGCGCCACCAGCAGGCCGTAGACGTGATTCGGCCAGCCGCGCGCGGCGACCTCGAGCGCGAAGCCCGAGTGTGACTGCGCATACATGAACGCGACCGCCGTCGAGGCCACCAGGAACACCAGGAACCCGGAGTCGCGCAGGATCGAGTGCGGCGGCAGCGCCGTGTCGCCCGCGTGCGAGGTGCGCCGGCCCTCGGGCAGGAATGCGAGCGCGATGACGCCGAACAGCGCGCAGGTCAGCGCGTCGCCGACGAACAACCAGGCGAACGACGCCTCCGCGATCAGACCGCCGACCGCGGGACCGACCATGGCGCCGAAGTTGATCGCGAGGCGGTAGCCGGCGAACGCGGTGACGCGATCGGCCGGCTTCGTGAGGTCGGTGAGCAGCGCCGTGGATGCCGGGCGATAGAGCTCGGCGGTGAGTCCGGTGAGCGCGGTCCACACCACGATCGCCGGCAGCGAGTGCACCCGTCCGAGCACCAGCAGCGCGACCGCCGCGCTGAACATCGAGAGCGCGATCGTGCGGCGGCGGCCGAGACGGTCGGCGAGCTGGCCGCCGACCAGCGAGGCGCCGATCCCGCCCACCCCGTAGGCCGCGACCGCGATCCCGGCCTGCGCCGGCGAGAACCCCTGCTTCGTGAGGTAGAGGATCAGGAACACCAGCACGAAGCTGCCGAAGCGGTTGACCGCGGAGCCGATGAACAGGATCCAGACGTCGCGCGGGAATGTGGCGATCATCGATCGCAGCGGCATGGGCGGTCCCCCTCCGGCGGCGCGCCGGGTCGCGCACCTTACCCGAGGGCCCGCACGGGCGGCCAGCGGCGCCGCGCGCCGGGCCGCCGTCTCGGCCCTGCGGTGCGACCATTTTCCCCCTTGAGCGGCGCCGGTCGTTATCGGACGCTGTGCCGTCCCGCAGGCCGTCCTTCCCCGAATCCGAGGCGAGGTTCCACGTGGCGACAGTTCCCGCGACACCCCCCCCGCATACGCCGGAAGAAATCGAGCGGCACTGGTTCGAAACCGTCTACCAGGGTGACCGCATGCCGCAGCTCACCCGCCGCGCGCTGATCATGGGCATGCTGCTGGGCGGCTTCATGTCGCTGTCGAACGTCTACATCGGCCTCAAGGCCGGCTGGGGTCTGGGCGTGGCGATCACGTCGTGCATCCTCGCCTACGCGATCTTCGCCACGCTGCACCGGCTGTTCCCGAAACAGTTCCCGCCGTTCAGCATCCTCGAGAACAACGCCATGCAGTCGGCCGCCTCGGCGGCGGGCTACATGACCGGCGCGGGGCTCGTGAACGCGATTCCCGCGCTGATGATGCTGAACCCCGAGGCGGTCCCGGGGATGTGGCAGCTCACCGTGTGGATCCTGGTGATCTCGTGGCTCGGCGTGTTCCTCGCGGTTCCCGCCAAGCGACAGATGATCAATATCGAGCAGCTGCGCTTCCCGAGCGGCATCGCCGCGGCCGAAACGCTGCGGAGCCTGCACGAGCACGGCGGCGCCGCCGAGCGCAAGGCGCGCTCCCTCGGGCTCGCCGCGCTGCTCGGCGCGCTCATCACCTGGCTGCGCGACGCCTCGGCGCCATGGCTTTCGTGGTACCCGAAAATCCCCGCCACCTGGCTGCCGGGCGCGTGGAAGATCGGCAACTACCGGATGATGCAGGACCTGACGCTGTCGTTCGAGGGCTCGCTGCTGTTCGTCGCCGCGGGCGCGATCATGGGTATGCGCCAGGCGTGGAGCCTGATGCTCGGCACGGTGATCAACTACGGCATCCTCGCGCCGATGATGATGGACGCCGGGGTCATCGCCTCGAGCGGCGGCTCGGCGCTCCGGCGCATCTCGTCGTGGAGCCTGTGGATCGGCGTGCCGATGATGGTCACCGCAGGCCTGCTGATGTTCTTCCTGCAGTGGAAGACCGTGGTGCGCGCGTTCAGCACGATCACCGCCATGTTCCGGCCGCGCCGTGCCACGCAGGGCGACGATCCGATGGACGCGATCGAGGTGCCGGGCTCGTGGTTCGTCGGCGGGATGGTGGCGCTCGGCGCGGTCGTGGTCTGGATGGGTCACGCGTTCTTCCACATTCACATCTGGATGGGCATCATTGCCGTGCTGATGACGCTGCTGCTGGTGGTGGTCGCCGCGCGCTCGACCGGCGAGACCGACATCACCCCCACGGGGCCCCTTTCCAAGATCACCCAGCTCACCTACGGCGCGCTCGCCCCCGGCAACGTGCCCACCAACCTGATGACCGCGAACATCACCGCGGGCGCGTGCAGCCATGCCGGCGACCTGCTCACCGATCTCAAGTCCGGTTACCTGCTGGGCGCGAAGCCGCGCCAGCAGTTCATCGCGCAGTTCTTCGGCGTGCTCGCCGGCGGGCTCGTGGTGGTGCCGGTGTTCTTCCTGCTGATCCCGAACGCCTCGATGCTCGGCACCGAGCAGTGGCCGGCGCCCGCCGCCCAGGTGTGGCGCGGGGTCGCCGAGCTGCTCGCCAACGGCGTCGGCGCGCTGCACCGCACGGCGCGCATCGGCCTGCTCGTCGGCGCGATCACCGGCATCGTGCTGGCGCTCCTCGAAACGGCATTTCCGAAACACAAGCAGTGGATCCCCTCGCCGGTGGGCCTCGGCATCGCCTTCACGATCACCGGCTACTACTCGATCTCGATGTTCATCGGCGCCCTGCTCGCAGTGGGGCTCCACCGCTGGAAGCCGAAGGTGGCGGACGAGTACGTGGTGCCGGTCTCGTCCGGCATCATCGCCGGCGAGAGCATGATGGGCGTGGCGATCGCGCTGCTGGTCGTGGCGGGAATCCTGTCGTAGCCGGGCGTGCCGGCCGCCGGCTCAGCCGTAGACGGCGCGGTTCTCCACCCGGATCCGGCGGGTCAGCGCGACCGCGTTGGCCAGCGAGAACACGATCGCCGTGCGCCAGGCGCCGAACATCATCGCCGCCGCCGCGATCTCGACCGCGACGGCGAGGTAGTTCGGATGCCGCAGGAACCGGTACGGGCCGCGCCGCAGCGGCGCGGCGCCGGGCGGCGTGAGGACGCGCACGTGCCAGCGCTCGCCCAATGCACGCATGCAGGCGAAGCGCAGCCCATGGGCGCCGAGCCAGGCCGCCAGCCAGACGGGCCACGCGACACCGGGTCGCGCGCCGAGCAGGATCACCTCCGCGATCAGCGCCAGCGGAAAGAGCACGTGCAGCAGGACGATCGGACGGAAGCCGTCGTCCGCCCGGAGGCGCGCACCGCGCGCGACGAGACGGCGGCCGTTGCGCGCGGAGATCGCCAGCTCCACGAAGCGCTCCACGATCAGGCAGACCAGGTACGCCGCGAGGGCGAGGGCGACGCGGGGCTCGGGCATCACGGGCGGCGCAGCAGCACGTATTCGGACGAGAACCCGGGCCCGAGCGCGGCGACCACCGCATGCTCGCCGCTGCGCATTCCCTCCGAGGCCAGCAGGCGCTCCAGCACGAACAGGCAGGTGGGCGCCGACATGTTGCCGTGGTTGCGCAGCACGTCGCGCGAATGCCGGAACGTTTCCGGATCGCGCCCCAGCGCTTCGGCGTAGGCCCGCAGCACCTTCACCCCGCCCGGGTGCGCCACGACGTGCTCGAGCCGCTCGAGGTCGAGGCCGTACGAGGCGAGGAACGCCGCCAGGCCCGGCCTCACCTTTTCACGCACGATGGTCGGAATGTCCTTCGAGAACACGACGTGCAGACCGCTGCCGTCGACCTCCCAGCCCATCACGTCCAGCGAATCCGGCCAGATCGTGCTGTGCGAAGCGAGCAGCTCCGGGGCGCCGTTCGCGGCGCGTGCGTCGCGGGCGCGGGCGCCCTCGACCACCACCGCCGCCGCGCCGTCGCCGAACAACGAGACGGCGACGAGGTTGCGTTTGGTGAGGTCGTTGCGCTGGAACGTGAGCGTGCAGAGCTCGACCGCGATCAGCAGCACCCGCGCCTCCGGATCCGCGAGGGCGAAGTCGCGCGCCCGCGCGAGCCCCGCGGCGCCCCCGGCACACCCGAGACCCCAGATCGGCGTGCGACGCACGTCCGTGCGCAGCGGCAGCAGGTTGGCGAGCCGCGCGTCGAGGCTCGGGGTGGCGACCCCCGTCGAGGAGACGAACACCACGTGATCGACGTCCCGCGGCTCGATCCCGGCGCGGCGGAGCGCCGTGCGCCCGGCTTCCGCGGCCAGCGCGAGCGCGTGCTCGACGTACAGGGCGTTCTTCTCGGCGAAGTCGTGGTTCTCGCCGTACCACTCGAGCGGCATGCACACGTCGCGGCCGTCGATCTCGGTGTGGTCGAACACCCGCAGCAGTCGCGGGTCGGCCGCGAGGGTCTCCCGGAACAGCTGTGCCGCGAGCGAGCGGGCGTCGTGCTGCCGGGCGCGGTGCGCCGGCGTGGCGCTGGCGACGGACAGCAGCCGCGGCGCCGCGCTCACGGTTCCACCACGAGCGTGCCCTTCATCCCCTTCGCGGCGTGGTGATCGACGTGGCAGAAGAATTCGTACTCGCCGGGGACCTGCGGCGTGAAGCGCACGCGATGGGCCCCCGGGGCCCAGACGTTGCGATCGATCGAGAAGGTCGAGTCGACGAGCGTCAGGTTGTGCGGAACCAGGATCGAGCGGTTCCGCAGGACGAGCTCCACGGGCCGGCCGGCATGGACCACCACCCGATTCGGCTCGAAGTAGAAGCTGTGCAGGTCGATCGCCACCCGCTGCACGCCGTCGGCGCCGGTCACGGCCGCGACGCTGCGAACGGGCCGTGCGAGCCCGGACGCGCACCCGGCGAGCATGATGGAAGCGACTGCCGCACTTGCGATTAAGCGTCGACTTGAAGGCATTTTCCCACCTCGGATCCGCTGCCCCGCTGCGCCCCGCGCCCGCAGGCCGCGAGCCGGCCGGCGGGACGACACGCCGTTTCGATGCCGCGGTCCCGCGATCGGATGCCAGCGGTTCGGTTCGATCACCATGAACCTGCCGCGCGTCGTGCTCCGTCCGGCGGCGGATCCGCGCAGCGCCCCACGTGCACGAACGTTCTCCAGCCGCTACAATCTCCCGCGCTCCGGCCATGGGCGCCCGACGTCCATGGCCGCTCGCGCATCACCCGATCCGTGCCCTTTCGCGCGCAGCCGGGGCGCCGGTTCGCGGCGTTCCGGCGCCGCTGACGTCCAGGAGATCCGCTTGAATCCGACCACGACACATCCGGCCGAGGCCCGTCCCGAGTCCGGCCGCGCCGTCCGCTCCGACATTCGCAACATCGCGATCGTCGCCCACGTCGACCACGGCAAGACCACGCTCGTCGACGCCATGCTCCGCCAGAGCGGCGTGTTCCGCGAGAACCAGGAACTCGTCGACCGGGTCATGGACTCCAACGATCTCGAGCGCGAAAAGGGCATCACGATCCTCGCCAAGAACACCGCGGTGCGTTACGGCGAATACAAGATCAACATCGTGGACACGCCGGGCCATGCCGATTTCGGCGGCGAGGTCGAACGCACGCTCAAGATGGTGGACGGCGTGCTGCTGCTGGTGGACGCGAGCGAAGGACCGCTGCCGCAGACGCGTTTCGTGCTGCGCAAGGCGCTCGAGCTCGGCCTCACGCCGATCGTGGTGATCAACAAGATCGACCGCAAGGACGCGCGCGCCAATGAGGTGCTGAACGAGATCTACGACCTGTTCATCGACCTCGACGCGCACGAGGACCAGCTCGACTTCCCGGTGCTGTACACGATCGCGCGCGACGGCATCTGCCGGCTCGAGCCCGGAGGCGAGGATCACCCCCTGAAGCCGCTGTTCGAGGCGATCATCGAGCACATCCCGGCGCCGCACTACGACCCGGACATGCCGCTGCAGATGCTGGTCCTGAACCTCGACTACTCCGATTACATCGGCCGGCTGGCGATCGGGCGGATCGTCAACGGCACCGTGCGCGCGCGTACCGACGTCGCGCTGGTCGGCCTCGACGGCACGGTGAGCAAGGCGCGCGTCACCAACCTGTACGTCTTCGAGAACCTCGGCCGCGCCGAGGTCGCCGAGGCCGCGGCCGGAGAAATCGTCTCGCTCGCCGGCTTCGAGGTCGTGCACATCGGCGACACGGTCACCGACCCCGAGACCCCGAAGCCGCTGCCGCGCGTCACCGTGGACGAGCCGACCGTGAGCATGGTGTTCATGGTCAACAATTCGCCGTTCGCGGGCCAGGAAGGGAAGTTCGTCACCTCCCGCAACATCCGCGACCGGCTGGAGCGCGAGCTGCTCACCAACGTCAGCATCCGGGTCGAGCCGGGCGACACGCCCGACTCGTTCAAGGTGTCGGGGCGCGGCGAGCTGCAGATGGCGATCCTGATCGAGATGATGCGGCGCGAGGGCTTCGAGCTCGGCGTCAGCAAGCCCGAGGTCATCACCCGGAAGATCGACGGCGCCGTGCACGAACCGATGGAGAAGCTGGTGATCGACTGCCCCGAGGAGTTCGTCGGCATCGTCACCGAGAAGATCGGCCGCCGCAAGGGCCGTATGACCAACATGGTCAATCACGGCACCGGCCGCGTCCGGCTCGAGTTCCGCATCCCTTCGCGCGGGCTGATCGGGTTCCGCAGCCAGTTTCTCACCGACACGCGCGGCACGGGGCTGTTGAACCACCTGTTCGACGGCTACGAGCCCTGGCAGGGCGACATTCCGCACCGCACCACCGGCGCGCTGGTCGCCGATCGCGCCGGCAAGATCACCGCGTACGCGATCGAGCACGCGCAGGACCGCGGCGAGATGTTCGTCGAACCGACCGACCGCTGTTACGAGGGCATGATCGTCGGCGAGAACGCGCGCGAACAGGACATCGACGTCAACATCGTGAAGGAGAAGAAGCTCACCAACATGCGCTCTTCGACCTCCGAGGAGAGCGTTCACCTGCTGCCCGTGCACAAGAAGACGCTCGAGCAGGCGCTCGAGTGGGTGCGCGAAGACGAGATTCTCGAGGTGACGCCGGAATCGCTGCGGCTGCGGAAGCGAGTCCTGCAGGCGAACCTGCGCCCGCGCTACTGGCAGAAGGCAGGCGCCGCACCGGAGAGCTGAGGCCGCCGCACCCCGCTGCGGGCGCTCCGAAGCCGCCCACGAAGAAGGGGACGCCTCGCGGCGTCCCCTGCGAGCGCCTCCGACCTACTTCACGATCGCAACCCGCGTCGCGACCGTTCGCCCGCCGGCACGCTGGGGAGATACCGCTGCCAGCGTGCCGTCCCCCGCTCCCTTGAACAGCCGGATCTGCGATGCGGGCGTATCGCCGGACGCCACGTCGGGAATCCCGTCTTCATCCAGATCCGCGATCACGGCCGCCGAAGCGTCGAACGAACCGTAGACGTAACGCGCGGCGCGGAGCAGCGGTTCCGCGCAGGCGGCTGACGTGAGCACGAGCAGGAGCAGGGCCGTGAGTCCCGCGGCCGTGGGAGTTCTCATGTCCCCTCCTCGCCGAACGCCCCCTATGGACTCGTCAGCAGCGGCGGCGCCATCGATCGGCTGGAAACTCCAGGCGAGTGCTCCGCCCACGCCATTCCACCCCCGCTACCTGAGCACGGCCACCCGCGCCGCCGTCGCGCGCCCGCCGTGGGTGAGCCGCAGCCAGTAGATGCCCGGTCGCAGCGTGCGGGGCAGCGCGAGCGTCACGTTCCCCTCCCCTGCCTCCAGCACGCCGAGTCGCTCGCCGGCCACGCGCCGGCCGGCGACATCCAACAGATCGAGCCGTGCCTCACCGCGCCCCGGCAGCACGAATGACGCATGCAGCGGACCGCCGAGTCTGGGGACGGGCCACACGCGTGTAAAGGCGAGCGCGTTCGCACGCGCGGGCAGCGGATCCACCGCCGTCGAAGCGCCGGTCGCATCCAGCAGGATGGATACCGAAGCCGTGATCTCGTTCGCGACCGCCGCGTCGTCCATGCCGTTCTCATCCAGGTCACCCAACGCGACGTCCGTAGGAAACCCGTTGCTTCCATATCCGCGCTCGACCGGGAAATAGCCCGAGCCGTCGCCGTGGTAGACGGCGGCGGCAGCCGTGAACCAGTTGGCGGTGAACAGATCCGGGTAGAGGTCACCATCGAAATCCGCGACGAGGAGCGCCCTGTTCCGGCTCTCGATCGTTGTGGTGGTCTGAGCCGGCAGCGCGTCGAACGTGCCGTCACCATTTCCCACCAGTATCGCGAGTCCCAGCGTGCTGGACGTGAGGAGATCCAGCTTGCCGTCGCCGGTGAGATCCGCTGCAAGTCCCCACTCGGCCGGATAGAAGGACCCCAGCGCGCTGACAGTGACGCTCGCCGGCGTGCCGAGCACCCCCCCTCCGGTTCCAGGGTAGTTCCACCACTTGCCCGGAGCGCCGTAGTCGAGGACTTCGACGTCCGGCAGCGTATCGGCGTCGACCCGGCCGGCGAACACACGCAAGGCATCGCCGGGCCCGGTGTAGTCGACACGAGTTCCCAGACCTGCCGCGGTCTGCCCCGGAAAGACCGACAGATATCCACCCCCGCACGCCAGAACGTCACCGACGTGATCCCCACCGAGATCCGCGACCGCGACGTCGAGAACAACAGCAGGCATGGGGTAGTCCGAACGGGCGCCGAAGCCTGAACCAGTCCCAGGAAAGACCGAAATGCTGTTGGACGTCCCGTTCGCAGTGATCAGGTCCGCGATCCCATCGTCGTTCACGTCTCCCAACGCGAAGCGCCTTGGATCCGCCGGGGTCGAGAGGTCCACCGGCGTATCGAAAGAGCCGTCGCCGCGGCCGGGAAAGATGCGAAGAACCGCCGCCGAAGTGGCGATGGCGAGCACGTCGGCATGGGTGTCGCCCGTCACCTCGGCGATCTCCACTTGCCACGGATCTCCAGGCATCGGAAGGTCCGGAGGCGCCAGCAGTGTCCCGTCGCCAGCGCCCGGATGAATCACCAGTTGACCGAATCCCGAGCACGTGGTCACTACGTCGACATGGCCGTCCCCGTCGACGTCACCAAGAGTTAGACCGGCGACTCCGGCTCCGGTCCGGTACTGGCGGGGGACGTCGAAGCTGCCTCCGCCGAGTCCGCGATGGACGACGACGAAGTACTCGCCCCCCGGTCCACTGGATGCCACGACATCGCTGGTCCCGTCCCCATCGAGGTCGGCCACGCCTGCCAGTTCCTCTTCTGCGGCACCGAAGCTGACCGGCGCATCGGGAGGCCCATCGAGGTGGCTCTTCAGCCACGATGCCCCGCGCACCAGGTCGGGAAGCGCGTCGCCGTCGATCAGGCCCGCGGCCAGCCCTTTGGAGGCGCTGGCATAGGAGACCCGTGGAGCGAACGTCCCCGCAGAGGTCTGTCTGTACACCATCACACTCTCCGCCGTCGCGGCCGCGACGTCCACGAACCCGTTCCCGTCGAAGTCGCCGATCGCCACGCCGTTCGCGTACCCTGAGATCGTGAGTGGCAGCGGAGCGCCGAAAGATCCGTCCCCCACGCCGGGGCGGACGTTCAGCGTATTCAGGGAGTCAGACGCCACGATATCGGGAATCGTGTCGCCGTTCACGTCGCCCACGGCGAGCCGAATGCCGACGAGGCCGGCACCGTAGGTCACAGGCGGATCGAAGGTCAGATCCCCGTGGCCCACAAAGACCATCGTGCCGCCGGATCCCACCAGGATGAGATCCGTCTTATTGTCATCATTCAGATCGGCTGCAACGATATTGCGCGGACTGCTGACCGCCAGAGTGTCCATCACCGTGAACGTCCCATCGCCCAGCCCCTTCATCAGCACCACACCGCTGCCGCTGCCGCTGATGGGCACCGCCAGGTCGGCTATGTCGTCGCTGTCGAGATCCGCGATGGCGGCGTCCAACGGGGCGTAGCCGATCTTGTAGTCCGTAAAGGTCGGGCGGAACCTCAGTCCGGCATGGCTCAACGCCGGCACCACGAGCATCACGACGAGCACTAGCAGGGAGCGGAACGGCTGCATCGGCTGCCTCCAGGGATGACAGCGACACGGGATGGCCGGAGAACAGTGAGCACCGGGAGGGCGACCTCGTCCAGCCTGCTTTGGGGGGGGGGGCCCGGGTGATTTCGCGGTCTGCGAACTCGGAAATTCTATCCGTGATGCCGCAATGTGACTATGGAAAAGAACCCGCGCTACTTCGCCAGCCCGCCCTTAGCGATCCGTAACAGCATCACCGCCACCCGCTTCGCCTGCACGGGCAGGGTCGAGAGATCCGCGGTCTCCTCCTCCGTGTGTCCGCCGGGGCCCATGAGCCCCACGCCGTCGAGCGCGGCGTCCACACGTTCGCTGGTGAAGGAGACATCGGCCGCGCCGGCGCGCGCGGGGTCCACGGCACTCACTTCGCCGAATCCAAGGTCGCGGCTCGCGGCGTCGAAGAGTTGGAGGAGCCTCCGGTTGCCGTCGGTCGGCTCGAGCGGCGGATAGCCCTGCGTGAACGTGATGCCCGCCGAGGTCTGCGGCAGATGCTGCGCGACGATCGCGCTCATCTTCGCCTGCGCGCGATCGCGCTGTCCGATCGTCAGCGCGCGCAGATCGCCGGCGACGAAGGTGCTCTCGGCCACGACGTTGGTCTTGCCGAACGCCGTGGCATTGCCGTCGGTGCCCAGGAACGCCGCCGTGCCGCCCGCGATGACCCCGGGGTTGAACGTGAGGTCGGGCTCCTGCAGCTCGCGCTGAAACGCGTCGAGAATGCGCGCCGCCTCGTAGATCGCACCGCTGCCCACGTCCTCGCGGAAGATCTGCGACGAATGGTACGCGCGCCCCGACGTCCACAGCCGCCAGCCGCTCGAACTGCGCCGTGCGATGACGGCGGTCTTCGGGTCGCCGTCGCCGTCCTCGAAGCCGATCGCGACGTCGGCCGCGGCGGCCATGGCCCGGAGATCGGCGCGCGCCAGGTCGCGCGGCCTGCCCGCCTTCTCCTCGTCGCCGCTCAGCATGACCGACACGTCCAGGCCGTCGAGCGCGTGCGCGTCCGCCAGCGCGCCGAGCGCGGTGAGCATCACCACCATGCCGCCCTTGTCGTCCACGACGCCGGGGCCGCGCGCGTGCGTCTCGTCCACCTTCGCGTACGTCTGGAACGGACTCTCGGGTTCGAACACCGTGTCGAGGTGGGCGATCAGCAGCACGTGCGGAGCGTGCTTCTTCCCCTTGCGCTTCGCGATCAGGTGCCCGGCCCTGTTCCAGTCCGCGCCGTCGATCCAGCGTGTCTCGAAGCCGAGCTTCTCGAATTCGGGCGCCACCAGCTCCGACACCTGCCGCACGCCGTCGAAGTTCATGGTGCCGCTGTTGACGTTCACGATCCGCTCGAGGAATGCGACGTTCGCCGGCACGCGCGCATCCACGTGCTCGGCGACCGCGCGCTCGCCGGCCGAGAGATCCGCCGCCGCGGACGGAGCGATCGCCGCGACCGCGATCGCTCCCGTCACGATGCCCATCCAGACGTTCCGCATGCTCGCCCTCCCCCGTGGTCGCTGCGACCCGCCGCCGGCGCGCCGAACGCCCGGCCCGCTCCCGCACGCACTGCAGGCCGTGTATGCTACACGATCGTTTCGTGCATGACGGGCGTCGCAGGCTCGCCTGCCTGCGTGCCGCCCGTCGCGGGCAATCACCGGCCGAGGAGGGACACTGTGGCCAGCACCAGCTCGTTCGACGTCACGACCGGCGTCGACTTCATGGAAGCGAACAACGCCGTGGATCAGGCCACCAAGGAGATCACCCAGCGCTACGATTTCAAGGGACTCAAGGTCTCGATCGAGCTCAACCAGAAAGAGAAGAAGATCACGCTCGCCGCGCCCGACGAATTCAAGCTCACCGCGATGTGGGACGTTCTGCAGGGCAAGATGGTCAGGCGGCAGGTGCCGCTCAAGAACTTGAAGCGCGGCAAGATCGAACCCGCCGCTTCCAGCAGCGTGCGGCAGGTGATCGAGATTCAGGACGGGCTCACCGCCGACATGGCGCGCGAGGTCGCGAAGACGATCAAGGAAGCCAAGCTCAAGAAGGTGCAGGCGGCGATCCAGGGCGACACGGTGCGCATCTCCTCGCCGAGCAAGGACGACCTGCAGGGCGTGATGCAACTGCTCAAGGATCGGGATTTCGGCGTGGAGCTCAAGTTCGGGAATTTCCGCACGAACTGATCATGCGCGGCACGGTCCCGATCGGGCCCGTGAACCGGTCGCACGCGGCCCGCCGGCGGCCGTGACGGGCGACGCCGGCCGTGCCCGTGCCCGGGGAACGCCAACCGCGGAGGCCCGCCGCCGCGCGCTGCGCATCAGCCTTTCCTGGTCGCCTTCCACACCTCCTCGCACGGCCACTGCCTCGACCATTCGAGCGTCACGAACGGATAGCGCGTGGTCGCGTGTTCCGGCGGCCGCAGCTCGAGGAGATCCGTGACCTCGAAGCCGTTCGAGCGCAGCACCCGGATCCAGTCGCCGTGGGTCAGGTGGAATTCGACCTCGGGCTCGCCCGGCCATTCGAACCGGTGCATGCCGAAGGCCGGACGGCGAAGTGCTTCTGTGGCAGGCTGATCCTCGTCATCGTGCATGCAGAGCATGAGCAGGGTCGAGTTCCCCAGGAAGATCAGCTCGCCGCCGGGCCTGAGGACCCGCGCTGCCTCGGGAATCCACCGATACGGGTCCGACCAGATCGCGGCGCCGTATTCGGAGATCACCAGATCGAAGCTCGCGTCGCGGAACGGCAGCCGCTCGGCGATGCCCTGCAGCAATGGAACGGGCAAGCGGTGCCGCTCGCGCATCCGCTTCGCGGTCGCGAGTTGCGCCGCCGAGTTGTCGAGCCCCACCGGCCGCGCCCCGCGACGCGCGAGCCACGCCGAGACATAGCCCGTGCCGCAGCCGTCCTCGAGCACGCGCTTTCCCTCCAGATCCTCCGGCAGCAGGCGGGCCTCGGCCTCCGGGATGTCCCAGATGCCCCACACCGGCTCGCCCGCCCAGTTGCGTTCGGCGTTCGCGACGTACTCGGGCGCGAATGCGTTCCACGCCGCACGATTCGCGCGCACGTAATCGGGTTCGTTCATCGCCACCTCCTCGCCTTGGGGTGATGTTTCATCGACTTGTGAATGGCCTTCCACTTCGCGGTTTCCGCCGCCCGGGCGCGCGCATCGCTCCTGACCTCGAGCCAGCGCAGCTCCTTCTGCAGCTTCTGCCACGACTCGAAGCGCGCCTCGTCGAGCGAACCGTCCGCCAGCGCCGCGCGCACGGCGCAGCCGGGCTCGTGATCGTGACGGCAGTCGGTGAACCGGCACGCCGCAGCCAGCGCCATGATCTCCGGGAACGTCGAGGCGGTGCCCGACTCGTCGCCCCAGAGCTGCAGCTCCCGCATGCCGGGGGTGTCGATCAGCACCGCACCGCCCTCGATGGGCACGAGCTCGCGCCGGGTGGTCGTGTGCCGCCCGCGCGCATCCGCCGCGCGGACGGCGCCCGTCTCCAGCCGCTCGGCGCCGAGCAGCGCGTTCACCAGCGTGCTCTTGCCGACCCCCGACGAGCCGAGCAGCGCGACCGTGCGCCCCGGGCGCAGCCAGGCGGCGAGCGCTTCCAGCGTCCCCTCCCCGAGCGCCGACACGGCGACGACCGCGGCACCGGCCGCCACGGCTTCGGTCTCGGCAATGGCCGCCTCGGGATCCTCGACGAGATCGCGCTTGTTGAGCACCACGACCGGCGTGGCGCCGCTCTCCCACGAAGCGGTCAGGTAGCGCTCGAGGCGACGCAGGTTGAAGTTCTCGTCGAGCCCCATCACCACGAACACCGTGTCCACGTTCGCGGCGACGATCTGCTGCTCGGTCGTGTCGCCCGCGACCTTGCGCACGAACGCGGTGCGGCGCGGCAGCAGGGCGACGACGACATCGCTGTCACCGCCGTCGCGGACGGCCACCCAGTCGCCCACCGCCGGCAGGTCGAGCCGCGTGCGGGCCTCGTGGCGCATGCGGCCGGCCAGTTCGGCCCCGCGCTCGCCGGCTTCGCTCAGCACCCGGTAGCGCCCGCGGTCCTCGCGCGCCACACGCGCGGGGCGGATGCCTGCCGCGGCCCGCGGCGCGAACGTCGTGGCCCAGTGTTCGTTCCAGCCCAGTGACTGCATTGACATGACGTATGGCCTTTCGCTCAGGAATGCGTCGCATGGCGCGATCGGGCGCGCCCGTGGTCGGATCGGGCGGCGTGCGGCACGTCGCGGGCGGCAACAAAGAAGGCCGCTCCTTCCGGAGCGGCGGTGGCGCGAAAGGGCGCTAGGCGGGCTGGCGGAAGGGACGTGGCGCACGGATGGCGGGATCAATGGCTGCCATGGTTCGCTCCCTCCGTCGTTCGGCGCGCCCGCTCCATGCGGGTGCGCGACCGGCGGAATGTAATCCATACCCGGCCGGAGTCAAGGCCCGGCTGCGCGGCGCAGCCGCCCCTGCCGCCGCCGGCCCGGGGCCCGGACTCCGTTGTCGGTTTCCTGACGTTCGGGGTCCCGCCCCGGCGCTCCCGCAGAACGCGGTTTCATCACGCTCGCGCTGGTGGATTGCACGGCCGCGTCCGTAGATGCAATGCAACCTTTCCCCCGCTTCATCCGTCTAGTCGGGTGTCGGTCACAGCGGAAACGGAACACCAGGAACGGAGGATGCGGACATGACGGCCCACGAGTTGAACCACATCAGCCTCCTCGAACCCCGGGGAAATCTGTGGGAATCGCATGAGAGCGAGGCCATGGAGCGGGTGCTCGTCCAGCTCGCGGAGTGCGGGCGCCGCATCGTCGTCGATCTCTCGGCCACCGGGCAGTTGACCGCGCACGGTCTGGGCATTCTGGCCCACGCCCAGCGCGTGGCGCACGAGCACGGCGGCGAGATCGTGCTGTGCGGCGCGCAAAGCTCGCACCGGCTGCTGCTCGAGCGCACGGCGCTCTGCGAGGCGGTGCGCCTGTTCCCCGATCGGGCGGCGGCGCTTCGCGCGCTGGCCACGGGAGACCGCGCGGTCGCCTGAACACGGGCGTCCGGGCGGGTCGCTGCGCGACCGGCCCCGCCCACTCGCCCGATCATCCGGGCGCCGGGTCCCGCGGTCTTTGCACGCCGTTGCGGAGCGCGCCGGCCGCCCGGCCCGCCGCGTTCGTGCCCGCCCGCGAGCGCTCGGCGGCCGCCCCGTGTATTCTGCCGGGCATCGAGGCCGCCTTTCCTTTCGAAATCCCGGAGTCCCCCATGACCGAGAAGACCGAGTCGCCAGGCGCTCCTGCGGGCGCCCGTGAGGCCGCGCGCCCGGATCCCACGGATCGGGTCGTCACCACCCACCACACCATCCGCGTCGGACGCCGCGAGCTGTCCTATTCGGTCACGACCGGCACGATCGTGCTGCGCGAAGAGGCCGAGGCGAAAGAGCGCGACGGCGAGTCCGAGGGCGAGAAGGCGCGCGCTTCGGTATTCTTCGTCGCCTACACGCTCCAGGACGCGGGCGATCCCGCGCAGCGGCCGGTGACCTTTTCGTTCAACGGCGGCCCCGGCTCGTCATCGGTGTGGCTGCATCTGGGCGTGCTCGGCCCCCGGCGCGTGGAGATGGGCGACGCCGGCGAGCCGCTGGCCCCTCCTGCCCGGCTGACCGACAACGAGTTCACGCTGCTGGTCGACACCGATCTGGTGTTCATCGACCCGGTCGGCACGGGCTACAGCCGCGCCGTGGTCGGCGAGAAGGGCAAGCAGTTCCACACCTTCAAGAAGGACATCGAGTCGGTCGGCGACTTCATCCGCCTCTACACCTCGCGCTACCGGCGCTGGGCCTCGCCCAAGTTCCTGATCGGCGAGAGCTACGGCACGACCCGCGCCGCCGGGCTTTCCGGCTACCTTCAGGAAAGGCACGGCATGTACCTCAACGGGCTCATGCTGGTGTCGTCGGTACTCGACTTCCAGACGCTGTTCTTCCTGCCGACCAACGACGTGCCGTACATCGTCTATCTGCCGAGCTACGCCGCGACCGCCTGGTATCACAAGTGCCTGGACGCGAAGCTGCAGAAGAACCTGCAGGCCACGGTGAAGGAGGCAACCGACTTTGCGCTCGGTCCCTACGCGACCGCACTGCTCAAAGGGGACGCCCTGCCGGCGAAGGAGCGGGCAAAGATCGCGGCGCAGGTCGCGCGCTACACGGGCCTTTCGGCCGACTACGTGGAGCGCAGCAACCTGCGCATCGAGATCATGCGCTTCACCAAGGAGCTGCTGCGCGCGAAGCGCCGCACGGTCGGCCGGCTCGACAGCCGCTTCACCGGCGTCGATCGCGACTCGGCCGGCGAGCAGTTCGAGCAGGATCCGAGCATGTCGGCGACCATGGGCCCCTACGCCGCCACCTTCAACGACTACATTCGCCGCGAACTCGGCTACGAGAGCGATCTGCCGTACGAGATCCTCAGCATGAAGACGCACGAGGCGTGGCGCTTCGACGATCACGAGAACCGCTTCGTCGAGGTCGCCGACACGCTGCGCAAGGCGATCGCCATGAATCCGCACCTCAAGGTGTTCGTCGCCAACGGCTACTTCGATCTGGCGACGCCGTTCCTCGCGACCGAGTACACCTTCGATCACCTGGGGCTCGATCCGTCGCTGCGCGCCAACGTGTCGATGGCCTACTACGAGGCCGGCCACATGATGTACGTGCACAAGCCGTCGCTGGCGAAGCTGCAGAAGGACCTGCTCACGTTCATGAAGACTTCGCGGCCCGCATGACGAAGTGGCGGCCGGTGCGCGTCGTCGTCCCGGCGCGCCCGGTGGACATGGACGGGATCACGGTGAAGCAGCCCCTGCCGCACCCGGGGCTCACCGAGCTCGATCCGTTCCTGCTGCTCCATCATCTGGTGATCGAACACGCGGGCGGGCACCGGCAGCAGGAAGACGGCGTCCCGCCCCATCCGCATCGCGGCTTCGAGCCGGTCACGTTCATCTACCGGGGCGGCGTTCACCACCGCGACTCGCGCGGCCATGACAGCGTGATCGGCGCGGGCGGCGTGCAGTGGATCACCGCCGGGATGGGGCTCGTCCACAGCGAGCGGCCACCGCGCGCGCTGTCCGAGCAGGGCGGCATCCAGGAGCTGGTGCAGCTCTGGGTGAACCTGCCGAAGGACGCCAAGTTCGCGCCGCCGCGCTACCAGGGGCTGCAGAGGGACGCGCTGCCGGTGGTCGAGAGCGGCGGCGCGCGCGTGCAGGTGATCGCCGGTGCGTGGAGCGGCGTGACGGGGCCCGTCGAGACGCATTCTCCGATCGGCGCGTTCAGCCTGGCGCTGGCGGCCGGTGCGCGGATCGAGGCGCCACTCCCCGAGGGGCATCATGCATTCGCCTACCTGCTCGACGGCCGGCTGCGGGTGAATGGCGAGCAGGCGGTCGCCGGGGAGCGGCTGGTGGCGTTCGAGCTCGACGGTGGTCCGGCGCTCTTCGAGGCCCTGGAAGACACCCGGGTCCTGCTCGCGACCGGGCAGCCGCTCGGCGAACCGGTGGTGCGCTCGGGGCCGTTCGTGATGAACGACACGACCCAGATCCTCGAGGCGATGCGCGACGCGCAGATGGGCCGGATGGGGGTGCTGATCGAGGAATTCGGGGTCTGAGCCCCGGATGGTCCCGGTTGACGGAGTTCCGCGGGGCGTTCGTCCACGGGAACGTCGCGTTCGACACGCGGACGTTGCGGTACACGGGTCGGGCCGCCACGCTCCCGCATCGGAAGTCGAGTGTCATGGTCGCCCTTGATCGGGTCCGCGCCGCGCCCGCCGGAGACCCCGGCGAGCCGGCAGACCGCGGCCCGGGACGATACCGAAAGGATTTCTCTCCATGAATCGAATGCAGTTCGGCTTTCTCGCCGCGCTGGCCCTGGCCGGCACGCTGGCCGGGTGCGGCGCCCAGCCGAAGCCCCCGCGCTCAGGCATCGAGGTGGCGTTGATGGACACGACCGTGCGCGCACAGGACGACTTCTACCGCTACGTGAACGGCGGCTGGCTCGACAAGACGGAAATACCCGCCGATCTGCCGACCATCGGCTCGTTCATCGATCTGTTCCTCGAGAGCGAGCGCAAGCGCCACGACATCCTCGAAGAGCTCGCGGTGAAGAAGGACCGGAGCGCCGACGAGCAGAAGCTCGGCGACCTCTACGCGACCTTCATGGACAGCGCCGCCGTCGAGAGCGCCGGCATCGCGCCGCTCCAGCCCGAGCTCGACGCCATTGCCGCGCTGCAGTCGAAGGACGACCTGCTCGCCTGGTTCGGCAAGTGCTGGCGCAATGGCATCCAGAGCCCCACCGGCGTGTTCATCGACGGCGACTTCGAGGACTCGAAGCAGAACATGCTCTACATGGTGCAGTCGGGGATCGGCCTGCCGAACCGCGATTACTTCCTCAAGAACGACCCGCAACTGGTCGCGGTGCGCGGCCAGTACCAGGCCTACATCGCGAAGCTGTTCGACCTCGCCGGCGTTCCCGACGGCGAGCGGCGCGCGAAGAACGTCGTCGCGCTCGAGACCGGCATCGCGAAGGCCCAGTGGCCGGCCGAGGAGACGCGCGAGGAGAGCAAGACCCACAATCGCTACAGGGTCGCGGATCTGAACAAGCTCTCGGCCGACGTCGACTGGACCCGTCTCTTCCACGGCGCCGGCCTCGACGACCTCACCGAGCTGAACGTCAACGAGCCCTCCTACCTCACCGGCATGGGCACGCTCGTCAGGACCACGCCGCTCGACACCTGGAAGGACTACGCGGCCTTCAAGCTGATCCACGCCACGGCGCCGCTGCTGTCGTCGCCGTTCACCGACGCCAACTTCCAGTTCACGCGCCTGATCGCCGGCACGCGCGCGCAGCCCGAGCGCTGGAAGCGCGGCACACGGTTCGTCGAAGGCATGATGGGCATGGCGCTCGGCAGGATCTACGTCGAGCGCAACTTCCCGCCGGAGGCCAAGGCGCGCATGGACCAGCTCGTCGCCAACGTCGAGGCGGCGATGAAGGACAACATCCAGGAGCTGGCCTGGATGGGGCCCGAGACGCGTGAGAAGGCCGAGGAGAAGCTCGCCAAGTTCACGCCGCAGATCGGCTACCCGAAGAAGTGGATCGACTACACGACGCTCGAGATCGAGCCCGGCGATCTGGTGGGCGACGCGCGGCGCGCGAACGCGTTCGAATTCCAGCGGCAGATGAACAAGCTCGGCCAGCCGGTGGATCCCGATGAGTGGGGCATGACGCCGCAGACGGTGAATGCCTACTACGATCCGCCGCTCAACAAGATCGTATTCCCGGCGGCGATCCTGCAGCCGCCGTTCTTCGACATGACGGCGGATGACGCGGTCAACTACGGGGCCATCGGCGCCGTGATCGGCCACGAGATCAGTCACGGCTTCGACGATCAGGGCCGCAAGTACGACGGCGACGGCAACCTCAAGGACTGGTGGACGGCCCGGGACGACAGCGCGTTCACGCAGCGCGCCGACCAACTGGTCGAGCAGTTCGACGCCTACGAGGCGCTGCCCGGCCTGCACGTCAACGGACGTCTGACGCTCGGCGAGAACATCGGCGACCTCAGCGGGCTCACCATCGCGCACCGGGCCTACGAGAAATCGCTGAACGGCAAGGAATCGCCGCTGATCGACGGCCTCACCGGCGATCAGCGCTTCTTCATGGGCTGGGCCACGATCTGGCGGTCCAAGATGACCGATCAGCTCACGCGCGCGGTGGTGCTGTCGAACCCGCACGCGCCCGACCGGTTCCGCGTGAACGGCGTGATGCGCAACATGCCGGAGTTCTACACCGCGTTCAACGTGGAGCCGGGCGACTCGCTGTACCTCCCGCCGGAGCAGCGCGTGAAGATCTGGTAGCGCTTTCCCGCGAAGCGGAAACGGCAACGGCCCGGCGGTGCGATCCGCCGGGCCGTCGTGCTTCTGGTGTGAAAGGCCGCAGGCGGCGGCTCAGCCGTGCTGGCGCTTCGGGGCGGAAGACCCGGCCAGCAGATACTCGATCACGTCGGCAGCCGTGTAGGCCTCGCGATCGCCGAGCACTTCAGGGATTCGGGAGAGATCGTCGCCGCTGGTGAGCAGCGGCGGCTCCTCGCCGCCGTCGCGCAGCTGGGCGAACCCGATGTTCGCGACGAGCGCGTTGCAGATGCACTTGCGGCCGGTGGTCTCCGCCAGATCTCCGCCCTTGCGCACGAAAGCGTCGATCGGCTCCGAAGAGCAGCGGTAGCCGATCGTCCCGTCCTCGCGACGGTAGGCGGCGCGCAGGTAGCCGAGATCGCAGATGCGTCCGCGCGCCGCGTAGGGCTCCGCCTCCGAGGCGGAGTCCTCGAGCGACACGACCTTGAACGGGAAGCCGGTCGGCGAGGCGCGGGCATCGGTGAGCACCCGGCCACCGCCGCCGCGAGCGATCTCGAGCACGCGGCGCTTGAGGTCCGGCCGGAGCCCCGATTCTTCGGTAAACGCGAACAGGGTGCCGACCTGCACGCCGGCCGCGCCCGCCTCCAGCGCCTCGCGCAGACCCCGGGGCGTGCCCGTGCCGCCGGCGACCCAGAAGGGCAGGCCGAGCGCGGCGATCTTCGCGAGGTCGGCCACGTCGCGCTCGCCGTAGACCGGCTCGCCGCGCTCGTTGAGCTCGGTCCTGCCGCGCGGCGGCGCGTTGTGACCACCGGCGGTCGGGCGCTCGACGACGAAACCGTCGACCCGGCCGCTCGCCTTGCGGGCGAGGATCGCGGCGAGCGAGTCGGAGGAGACGATCGCGATGAAGCGCGGCCGCTCGAGCGCGGGCGGCGTCTTGCCCTCCCACAGCACCGCCGGATCGAACTTCAGCACTTCGTCCGCGGCACCGCTCCCGCCCTGCACGTCGTAGCGGATCGAAGCGGCCTCGTGCGCGGCGAGCAGGTCGATCGCCCCGGGGATGTCACGCGGGATTCCTGCCCCCATCAGCACGGCGCCGACGCCGGCGAGCATCGCGCCGTAGAGCGACGGCAGCGTCGGGATCTGGATCTTGGTGAGGTAGTTGATGCCGATCTCGCCCGCATGGCCCTCACGCGCGAGGTGGACCTCGGCGAAGTTCGCGAGCGCGATCAGTCGCTGCCGGAACGGATCGAGCGTCCGTCGCATGAGCGGCAGCGTCGGGTACGGCTCACCGGGACCGCGGCCCTCGGGCCGGAAGAACCTCGCGAGGACCTCGTCCGCGATGCCGGGCAGCGGGCAGGCCGCGATCGCGCGGCGCATGTGCCCGCCCGGATCGCCGTCGGCGAGCCGGCGGACGAAGACGGCGTCCAGCGCCGTGCCCGACACCACGCCCAGGTGGCCAAGCCGCGATACCTCCCGGGCCAGCACCCAGTTCGAAACGCCTACGCCCATGCCGCCCTGAATGATCTTCGGGAACGTCAATGCTCCTCCGCCGCCGGGTCAGACGTGCATTCCTCGAACACGCCGCTCCAAATCTACGCCAGAGGCGCTCGTGGCTCCAGTCGGCGACATGCGGTCCCGGCGCGCGAATACCTGGCGCGCGGGCGGGGAAGATTCCAGCCCACCGCCCGGACCACGCGCCGCCCGCCGGGCTCAGCGCCCGGCATCCACGTCCCGGATGAACCGGATCAGCCCGTCGAAGTAGGTCTGCTGGTCGTCGTACATCGCCAGGTGGCTGCCGTTCGGGCACAGGAGAAAGCGCCCCTTCGGCAGCGCCTCCGACATGCGCTTCAAGTAGGCCGGATCCATGGTGCCGTACTTCGCTCCGATCACGAGCGTCGGCACCTTGATCTTCGGCAGATCCTGCATCCGATCCCAGTGCTCGAGTTTGCCGCTCGCACCCAATTCGCTCGGGCCCTGCATGGGAACGTAAATGGACTTGTTCACCGTCATGAACGCCCGCATCACCGGATTGGGCCACTGCTCCGGCGGCATCCGCAGGATGTGCTCCGGGTAGAAGCTTCCCATCAGCAGCTCTTCGTAGCGCGGATTGTCGTAGTCCTTCGCGGCTTCGAGCTGCAGGATCTCCTTGAGCACGGTCTGATCCATCGCCGGCATCAGCACGTCATGCGCGTACCGGCCGTACGCGGGGATGCTGGCCATCATGTTGGAGATGATCAGGCCCTTGAGCTGGTCCTGATGCGCGAGCGCGTACTCGATCCCGAGAATGCCGCCCCACGAATGGCCGTAGAGATAGAAGTTGTCGGGTCCGAGCCCGAGCGCCTTGCGCACCTGCTCGACCTCGTCCACGAAGCGTGGAATGTTCCACAGCGTCGAATCGTCGGGCTGATCGCTGAACGCGGAGCCGAGCTGATCGTAGTAGTAGAACTCGATCCCCGCGCCAGGGAAGAAGCTGCTGAAGGCCTCGAGGTACTCGTGGTCGAAACCGGGACCGCCGTGCAGCAGCAGCACCTTGATGCGCGGATTGTTGCCGATGCGTTGGGTCCAGACGTTGAACGTGCCCTTCGGCGTCGTGATCGGAATCATCTTCACGCCGCCGTCCTGCACGCCGGACTGGCCACTGTGGTCGAAATAGCTCTGCGGCACACAGTCCGAAGCAGGAGCGGGGTGCGCCACGGAAGGGGCGAGCAGTACGGCCAGCGCCAGGCACGCAGTCTTCACGGAAGCCTCCTTTCGAATCGGTTCGTGGAGTCGAAGCGCCGGATTATCACGGGCGAGACGGCGCCCGGCAAGCCGGTTGCGGGCGCGCTTGCGCCTCGTGCGGCGGACCATTTCCGTCCCCTGGTTCCGCGGCGCACGCGTTCGTCACGCGCACGGCACGGTTGGCCCCCGCATGCCGGGATTCTGACACCCGCGTGACACCCGCCCCGCTCCGTCGACTACATTCGCTCCGGTTCAGGAGCTTCAACGGCTTCCCCCGCTGGCGCGCCTTCCACCCCGCATCGCACGCGACGCCGTCCGGGAACGGCAGGGAATCCGGAGTCGTCCAGCCGAGATCGTTCGACCGCGGCCCCGCGCCGCGGTCCGCCGAGTCCGCCCGCAAGGGCCACGCTCCCGGAGATCGTGCATGCGCCGCCTGTTCGCCGCCCTGCTGCTCGTCACGCTGCCCGCCGCCGTGGACGCCGATTCCCCTATCGACGACCGCCACGTGCAGGCGCGGCGCGCCGACTCGCGCATCGTCATCGACGGCGCGCTCGACGAGCCGGCATGGCGCATGGCGCAGGCGTGCAGCTCGTTCGTCCAGCACGACCCGGTCGAGGGCGCGCGACCGACCCAGCGCACGGTCGTGCGCGTGCTCTACGACGACGACGCACTCTACGTCGGCGCGCGGCTCTACGACTCGGCGCCCGACTCGATCGTGCGCGAGCTCTCGCGCCGCGACGCCGGCACGCGCTCCGACAAGTTCTGGGTCTACCTCGACCCCTACCATGACCGTCGCAGCGGCTACTACTTCGCGCTGAACGCGGCCGGGACCCAGTTCGACGGCACGCTGTTCAACGACGCATGGGACGACAACTCGTGGGACGGCGTCTGGGACGGCCGCGCGCGGTGCGACGCGCGCGGCTGGTCCTGCGAGATGCGGATCCCGTTCTCGCAGCTGCGCTTCTCCGACGCCGACGTGCAGACCTGGGGTATCAACTTCCTCCGGCAGATGGGGCGCGGTTTCGAGGACTGCTACTACGTCAACCGGCCGAAGAAGGCGAGCGGCTTCGTCTCGCTGTTTCCACCGCTCACCGGACTCGAGGACGTGCACCCGACGAACGCCATCGAGATCATCCCCTACGTGACCTCGAAGGCGGAGTTCCTGGCCCACGAACCGCTCAACCCGTTCAACGACGGCTCGCGCCTCCGCGGCAACGCGGGCGGCGACCTGCGCATGCCGGTCGGACGCCAGCTGACGCTCAACGCGACGGTGAATCCGGATTTCGGCCAGGTCGAGGTGGATCCGGCCGTGGTCAATCTGACCGACGTCGAAACGTTCTTTCCCGAAAAGCGCCCGTTCTTCGTCGAGGGCAGCTCGATCTTCGACAGCGGACAGCAGGGCGCGAGCGACTACTGGAACTTCCAGTTCCCGGGACCGACCTTCTTCTACACGCGCCGCATCGGCCACGCCCCCGAGGGCAGCCTGCCCGACGACTCGGAGTTCGCCGATGTGCCGAGCGGCACCACGATCCTCGGTGCCACCAAGCTGAGCGGCAAGCTGTCGCCCTCGCTCAACTTCGGCACCATGCACGCGGTCACCGCGCGCGAGATGGCGCACAATCAGCGCGCCGACCTGTCGCGGTTCGATACCGAGGTCGAGCCGCTCGCCTACTATGGCGTGGCGCGACTGCTCAAGGAATTCCCCGAACGCCGCAATGGTCTCGGCCTGCTCACGACCTTCGTGAAGCGCGACCTCGGCAATCCGGCGCTGCGCGACCAGTACGACAGCGAAGCATTCACCGGTGTCGTGGACGGCTGGCATTTCCTGGATCACGGGCAGACCTGGGTGATGTCCGGCTACGCGGCGGGCAGCGCGGTCACCGGCACGGCGGCCCGCATCGAAGAGGTGCAGAAGAGCAGCCGCCACTACTTCCAGCGTCCCGACGCCGTCTACGCGACGCTCGACCCGACGCGCACCTCGCTCACCGGCGGCGCCGCGCGTGTCTGGCTCAACAAAGAGAAGGGGAATCTCGTCAGCAACTCGGCGGCCGGCTTCATTTCGCCAGGCTTCGAGATCAACGACCTCGGCTTCCAGAGCCGCGCCGACGTGATCAATGCGCACACCGCCATCGGCTACCGCTGGACCGAGCCGACGAAGCACGTGCGCAGGCACGAGCTCTACGCCGCGGTTTTCGGTGGTACGAACTTCGACGGTGACCCGACCTCGGCCGGCGTCTGGGGCCGTGGTTTCTGGTGGTTCCACAACAACTGGACCGCCAACATCAGCGGTGCCTACAACCCGGAGCTGGTGGATCCGCGCCGCAGCCGCGGCGGACCGCTGATGCTGCAGGCGCCGGGCTACGAACTGGACCTGTTCTTCGACACCGACGGCAGCCTCAAGCGCTACTACAACGTGGAGTGGTACCAGTTCCTGCAGCCCGAAGAGAACTCGTTCTACGATCACGTGAACGCCTACTTCGCCTACAAACTCATGCCCAACGTTCGGTTCGAGATCGGGCCCTCCTACGAGAGTCAGCGCGACGGGCATTTCTTCGTGCGCGCGCTCGACGACCCGGCCGCGACCGCGACCTACGGGCGCCGCTACGTGTTCGCACGCCTCGACCAGCGCACGATCGCGGCCAACATCCGGCTCAACGTGTCGTTCACGCCCACGATGAGCCTGCAGTTCTACGGCCAGCCGCTGATCGCGAGCGGCCGCTACTCGGATTTCCAGGAGCTGGCGCGGCCGAAGAGCCTGGACTTCGTGGGTCAGGGCGCCGGCGCATGGACCTACGATCCCGCGACGCGCAGCTTCGACGAGGACGGCCCGGGCGGCAGCGAGCCCGAGAGGCTGGACTTCAACACGAAGTCGGTGCGCGGCAACGCCGTCTTCCGCTGGGAATACGCGCCGGGCGCCGCGTTCTATTTCGTCTGGACCCAGCAGCGGATCGACGACCAGCGCATCCCCGACTTCCAGCCCGCCGCGTCGCTCAGGCGCGTATTCGACGCGCATCCCGACAACGTTTTTCTGGCCAAGGTCACGTACTACCTGACGCGTTAGGGCGCCGGGGAGGCAAGCGCGTCCGGCGCCGCAGCGTTCCGGGACGAGCGCTCCTGTGCGCTCCGGCGCGCGCGCTCGCGAATCTCGTGCATGAATCCCTCGCCGAAGGCCTGCCCGGCTTCGTATTGATTGTGCGTGCGGCAGAGCAGTCTGAGATTCGCGAGCGTGGGCGCACCGCCTTTCGCGACCGGAATCACGTGATCGATTTCGAGCGCTTCGCGTGATTCGCAGCGATGGCCGCTGTCGCTCACCAACGTGCAGCGGCCGCCGTCGCGGGCCAGGACCTGGCGTTTGAGCCCGGCGGGAACATGGCGGGGATTGCGTGCGACGGGCCTGCCGGCCGGGCGGGCCTTCTGTGCCCGCGGCCGAGCCGGCGCGGCGAACTTCTGCTTCTCGAGTTTAGCGACCAGCTCGCGCAGGGCGCGCCGGAAGACTTCGCGCACCCGATCTTCTCCGGCCTGCGGCCCGAGCAGTTCCTGCGCGCGCACGAGGTCCCCGTGCATGGCCTCGTCCATCGTGAACTGAATGCTGAATCGCCCGGGCGCAAGCGGCGCGAGGCGCGAGTGCATCGCCGGCGGTGCCGGCGCCGAAACGGGCCGCTCCACGGCAGCAGATGGCCGGCACGCGCCAGCCGTCGGCGCGAGCGCTTCGGTGGCGCTCGGCGCCCCTTCGCGCTCGCACGAAGGCGCAGCGCTCTGCGCATCCGCTGCACAGATTTTTACCGTCCCCGGGGACGGTAAAGAACTGGCCGGCGGAAGGGCTCGCACGCGGGTCGCGACGTCGCGCTGCGGGAAGCGTTCAGCGAGCATGATCTCGATCTCCCGCCTGCTCCGGTGGGTGGCGGCTGCGAGCAGTTCGTTGGCATTGCCCGGGGTGAGCTTCCTGGACAGCAGCGCCACTGCCGTCAAATGCAACCGGCCGTCGGCGATCATGTCGAGAATGACCGGGAAGCGACGTACCGCGCGGGCCGCGTAGATTCGCTTCGAAGCCATGGCTTCCGAGTAATTCCGGGCCTTCACGCACCAGACGAACATGGACGAATAGCCGGCCGGAACGTAGAGCCTGCGGCGATCGACCTCGGCGAGATAGCCGAGCAACTCGACCGTGCCGGTGCGATCTCGGGCTTCGGCCCGGTCCAGCTTCGAGAGCAGGACCCCGTTGCTCAGATGCATCAACGAACGCACGCGCATCGGACTTCACTCCGCGGGGGCGGATCGCGCGGGAGCGCACGCCTTTCATAGCACACCGGTTTTCGATGCCCGCAGATCCACGCAGCGCGCCGATCGCACCCCGCGATCGCACGAAATTCAGTTCGTGCGCGTTCGTGCGCCATCGGCGCATCGAGGGCGCAACGACGCGACGCGTGGGGTGCCGCACGGAAGTGCCGGAAGCATGCTCGGAAATCGCGTCAAGCAGAAGATGGCGGCACGCACGACGCGACCCGGACCGGAACACGGATCAGGACCCGGCGCTGCCTTACCTCCGCACCACGATCGGCTGCGGATAGGAAATCGGTCCGAGCGAAGTTTCGATCGTCGGCGTCAGTTCGAGCCGCAGGGGCCTGGCGGCGCTGCCGCCGGCGATGCCGCGGGCGACGTCGAACAGCTCGCGGGCGCCGCCCTGCCAGAACTCGACCAGGTCGAGCGCCACCGCGACCGGGACGTCCGCCGTCGCCCCGGGGGCGATCGCCACCGGATCGGACACCGTGCCCGACACGGTCCGCTTGTCGTCGACGAACAGCGTCCAGCCCATCGAGACCATGCGTGCGGTAACCGAGTTGTCCGCCGGGTTCGTCGCCGCCACGTGCGCGGTCACCTCGAGCGGCACGCGCCCCTCGGCGACCTCGGACGCAAGCCGCGCGAGGTTTGCGACACCGATCGAGCCGTAGTCCGCGTCGGGCCCGATCGGGATCCCCGCGAGCGACACGCCCGAGACACGATCGAAACGAAACTGCACGTCGCGCAGCGCGGCGAACTCGCGCAGCGTCGCGCAGGAGACGGTCGAGAGCGCGAAGCCAGTGCACACCAGCAGGAGCCGCGCGGCGTTTGCCGCCCGCGTGCCCCGCCCGCGGCCGCTTCCATCGGCGCCCCGCGGCACGACCGCGCAGGACCCGTTGCCCCGGCGCCGTGGGACGGCCCCGAGCCCGAGCCGCCGCTCGCGGCGCCTCACGCGCCGGCCCCCGGCCCGCCCGCGGGCGCATCCGCCTCGCGCAATACTTTCAGAAATGCCTCGCCGTAGCGCTCGAGCTTCACCGGCCCCACCCCCGAGAGCGCCAGCAGTCCTTCGCTGGAGCGCGGTTTCTCTTCGGCCATCTGCCGGAGCACGACGTCGCTGAACACGATGTACGCTGGAACCCCCTCCGCGTCGGCGAGCGATTTGCGCAGCGCGCGCAGGCGCTCGAACAGCTCGGGATCGGCCTCCGCGCCGAGCACCGCGGCCGCGCCGCGGGTTCGCCCGCGCACCACCGGAGCCGCGCCGACCAACGCCTCGATCCCCTGCCCGAGGCACACGTCGCAGGCGCTGCCGCACGGCTCGATCGTTTCGTCGAGGTAGCCGACCAGTTTCTGGTGGCGGCAGCCGCCCCGGTCCACGAGCCGGAACAGCTCGACCGTCTTCCGTCGCGTCTCCTCGCGCAGCGCCGGATCGTCGATCGAGTTCAGGAATCCGTCATAGCCGATCACGTCGGCCCACGAGTAGAACAGCACGCAGTCGCTCGGCAGGCCGTCGCGGCCGGCGCGGCCGATCTCCTGGTACCAGGCCTCGATGCTCTTCGGCATGTCGCGGTGGACGACGTAGCGCACGTTGCTCTTGTCGATTCCCATGCCGAACGCGACGGTGGCGACGACCACGTCCACCTCGTCGCGGGCGAAGGCGTCCTGGTGGCGCATCCGCGCGTCGTCGGACAGCCCCGCGTGATACGGCACCGCGCGCACGCCCTGCTGCGTGAGCCAGTCGGCGAGGCTCTCCACCGCGCGACGGCTCATGCAGTAGACGATGCCGCTCTCCCCCGCGTGGCGCCGCACGATGCCGAGGATGTCGCGGCGCGTGTTGCGCTTCGGCCCCTTGTCGCCACCGCCCTTGCGGTGGGCGGTGATGAGCAGGTTCGGGCGGAAGAACGAGCCCTTGAAGCCGGCCGGCTTCCTCATGCCGAGCTGGCGGATGATGTCGCCGGCCACGCGCCGCGTCGCGGTCGCGGTGAGCGCCAGCACCGGCACGTCGCCGAACCGGGATTTGAGCTCGCGCAGATTGCGATACGACGGGCGGAAGTCGTGGCCCCAGTGGCTGATGCAGTGCGCCTCGTCCACCACCACGAGGCTCACGTTGCACTCGCCGATGATCGCGCGCAGGCCGCCATCGAGGCCTTCGGGCGCGACGTAGACCAGCTCGATTTCGCCGCGCCTGAGCTCACCGAGACGCCGGCGCCGCTCCTCGAACTCGATCGTCGAGTTGAGCACGGTGGCCTTGAAGCCGAGCCGCACGAGCGCGTCCACCTGATCCTTCATCAGCGAGATCAGCGGCGAGATCACCAGCACCGGGCCCGGCAGCATGCGCGCCGGAAGCTGGTAGGTGAGCGACTTGCCGGCGCCGGTGGGCATCACGCCGATGCAGTCGCGCCCGGCGAGCACGGCGTCGATGATCTCGCGCTGCCCGGGCCGGAAGGCGCGGTAGCCGAAGATCGACTCGAGCACCTGCTGCGGATCGGTGTAGGCGGCGGCGTGGAACAGCGACGGCTGCGACTCGACCAATGTCCCTCCATGGACGGAGCGGATGCGTGGGAGGCAGCGCGCAGCGTACCAGCCGGACGCCGTTTCGTCAGCGCCCTTTCGGCATGCCCGCGGCCCGCGGCCAGAACGGACTCGACGGGCACTGCCGGGACTTCTATGCTGTCCCGGTTCGCCGTCCCCGCACCCGACCCGCCGACCGGGCTGGAGGACCGGCCATGGCCGTTCACGCCGCTCTGCTGGCGTCCATCGTTCTCAGCGTCCCTCCCGCATCGTCCCCCGCCGACACGTCGCGCGCGGACTCCTCACGCGTGGTCCGCACGTTCGAGCCCGTCGAAGTCCACGCCGAGCCATTCGGCGATCCGGCATCCACCGAGACGACGTACCGCGTCGTGAAGGAGTCTCTGGAGCGCCTGCCCATCGACCGGCTCCAGCAGCGCCTCGCGTTGGAGGCCGGCGTGGTCGCCCGCGGCGAGGACCTGCACGTGCGCGGCGGGCGCGCCGGCGAGCTCGAGACCACGCTGGATGGGATCGTCCTCAACGAGCCGTTCCGGGGCGGCGCGCCGGAGCTGCCGCTCGGCGCCATCGTCTCGGCCGAGCTTCTGAGCGGGGGCATGGACGCCGACGTCGGCGGGGCGCTGGCGGGCACGGTGGCGATCCAGACCCGGCGCCCGGACGGGCGGCCCACGGGCGCCGCGGAGTGGCACAGTGATGCCGGCGCGACCGGGTTCGATCGCTTCGCGGGGTGGTTCGCCGGGCCCATCCTGCGCAGCGGCCTCGGCGTGGCGGCCGCCGCCGACGTCACGCTCGACGACACCTGGCTGCCGTCGCTGCGCTCGAACGGTCGCCACCGGCTGCTCGGCATGTCGTTCGGCTGGCGGGCGGAGAACCGTCTGCTCGGCGACGTCCGCATCGCGACCACGCGGCCCGGAGCGGGCGCGTCGCTCGAGCTGATCGGGATGCGACGCCTTTCCCAACCCTACGACCCGGCGTGGAACATCGACGGCTGGACCGCCCGCTGCGACGATCCGTTATGCATCTACGGCCCGCAGCTCCGCGACACCCCGGCGCCGGGCTACACGCGCTACCGCGCCGCGGATCACCTCGACGTCACCGACGATCGCCGCCTGACCGCGATCCTGTCCGTGCTCCGCTACCCGGAGCGGGGCCGGGAGGGCTTCAGCATCGGCTGGTCGCGGACGCGCGCCCTGACCTCGCCCGGCGGCCGCGATGACGAGTCCTATCTCACCAGGAGCCGCGCACCGGTCTTCGGCTTCGAGGATTCGGCGGACAGCGAGCCGTTCTACGTCTACCTCGGCGACGAGCCCTACTTCCGCAAGGCGTGGAGCCAGACCCTGCAGGCGTACGCCTGGACCGAGCGCCGCAGGGGGCGCGCCACGCTCAGGGCCGGCGCGGGCCTCCGCTACGACGAGGTCGCCCTGCGCGCGGTCGACCTCTCGCTGCGCGGCCTCGGACTCGACTCGCTGCGCTCCTATCACGCGTGGGCGCCCGGCGGTTTCGCCTACGCCCACCTGCACTGGGCCTTCGAGGGCTTCGTTGCGAATGGAGGACTGCGGCTCGAGTACTTCACCGCCGGCCCCCAGGCCGAGGAGCAGTCGCTGCCCGCCCCCGCGCACGGCGTCTGGACGTGGTCGCCGCGGCTCGGCATCGCCTATCCGATGAGCGACAGGGACGCGTTCTCGCTCTCCTACGTGCGGATCCGGCAGGCACCGCCGCGTGACTTCCTCTACGACAACCGGCTGAAGATTTCGAACCGGCAGCCGATCGGCAATCCGGCGCTCGAACCCGCCACCGCGATTTCGTGGCAGGCCGCGCTCAAGCACCGGATCGACGCGACGTGGTCGGCACAGGCGGCGCTGTTCTATCGCGATCTGTACGGGGTGATCGTGCCCCGCAACATGCGGCCGGGCATCTCCATTGCGCAGCTCGTCTACGAAGACGACGGCGAGGCCGGCGTCTCGGGCGTGGAGTTGAGCGTCATCGCCGACCCCGGCTCATGGGGCCGGCTCGAAGCGCACTACACGTGGATGGACGCCCGCGGGACCTTCTCGAGCGCCGAAGGCGTTCCCTATGGGAGCATGCTTCTGTGGCGGCCGGGCAACATCTCCCAGCACCCGCTCGACTGGGATCGGCGTCACACGTTCTCGCTCGCCTGGCTCCTGCAGCGCGGCACGTGGTCGGCCGCCTGGTCCACTCTCGTGGGTTCGCCGCTGCCGTGGACCCCTGCCGAGCGGCGCACGCTCGAGGCGGACGACTCCAGAACCAACTCCCGCCGGCTGTCCTGGGAAGAGTCGAGCGCGCTCGCGCTGCGCTGGTCGCCGGACGCGTTGCGCGGGGCGTGGACCCTCGGGCTCGACGTGATGAACGTGTTCGACCGACGCAACGAGCGCAGCGCCTCGGTGGACGGTTATCCGAACACGGTGATCAACACGCTCTACGACGACTACGGCGCGTACCGCGAGGAGACGGGCATGGGTGGCGGCGCCTACTGGAACGACGGTAACGGCGACGGGCTGCCCGGCTGGCGGCCGGTCCACGATCCGCGCCTGATCGGCGCGCCGCGCAGCGTGCGCTTCTTCCTCGGTACGTCGTTCTGAGCCGCCGGGGTCAGCGCAGGCGCACCACGCGGCGGAGCATGCGACCGGAGCCGGTGGCGAGCTCCGCCAGATAGACGCCCGGCGCGACGCGGCGGCCGGCGGTGTCGAGGCCGTCCCACGCCACGGTGTGGGGCCCGGCGGCGAGCACGCTGCCGGGATCGAGCACGCGCACCAGCCGTCCGCTCACGTCGAATACGGAGAGCCGGATGACGGCGTCGCGCGGCAGCACGAAACCGATCCGGGTCGAGGTGGTGAACGGATTCGGACGTGCGGCGAGCGAGAGACCCGCGGCCACCGGGGCCGGCACGCCCGCGTTCGATCCGGCGGAGAAATCGGCGACGATCGGTGCGTGGTCGCTGGCCGTGGGCGTGTCGGTGGCCAGCAGCCCGTTCGCGGCCAGATTCGCGGGGGTCATGCCGCGGGTGTCCAGCACGAAGTGGTTCTCGAGCGTGAGCACGCTGCCCGTGTAGAACAGCCAGTCGAGCCTGCCCGGGTAGTAGGAGCCGCCGTCGCTGCGCCAGGTGTAGACGAAACGCGCGTCCGGGTGACGCGCCCACACCACGTCGAAATCGGAACCGTCCCAGTCGGGCGGCGAATCGGAGCCCCACTTGGCCTCGTCGGTGATGTCGCCGGTGATCGCGGTGTCGAGCGGACGGCGAATGCCGACGAGGTTCAGGTCGCCACCGGCGACGATCGGGGTCTGAGGCGCCACGGAAAGCAGCGTGCCGGCGCGCATGTCCGCGACGTAGCGAATCAGGCCGTCCGCCTGGTCCTCGCGCGCGGCATCGTTGGAGGCGCCACTGTAGGCCTTCCAGTGATCCCCGAGCACGACCAGGTCGGTGGTGAACGCGGGGCGCGGATCCACGCGCGTCGCGACCCAGTCCCGCGTCGAGACCGGCAGCGTGGCCGACTCCAGCACCGGGAAACGGCTCACCACCACGATCCCCTGCAGGGGATTCACGGCGGTCCAGGATTCCCCCGCACCGGTCGGCAGGAGCTGTTCGAACTTGGCCTCGACCTGCGGACCGTCGTGATTCCAGACCTCTTCGAGGATCCACACGTCGGCGTCGACCGCGGCGAGGATCCGACCGAAGGCGGCCTGACGGGAGGCACTGGTGTCGAACAGGCCGTCGTTCAGGGTGTTGTAGCTGGCGATGCGGACGTGCCCGGGATCGCCGCGCGCAAGCGACAGGGACGGGACCGGCTGCGGCGTGGAATCGAACGTGTAGAGCGTTCCGGCGCCGATGGCGTCCCCGCCCGCACCGAAGTCGGCGATGACGACCCGCACCGCGTTCCCCGGGAAGAGCGGCATGTTGCCGGAGCCTTTCGCGTCACGGCGGATGGCGAGTTCGAACGCCGTGCCGCTCGACGTCGGCGAGATGTCCAGGCCCAGCGCGGCGTGGCTGGTGCTCTGCGACCCGCCGTTCAGGTACATCGTGCCGCTCCTCTGCCCCAGCGACCACACCAGCTCGGCGCCCACGCCCGCGACCGCCGCGCCCGTGCCCGCGTCGTCGTCGGTGTCGAGCACGATGCGGATGTCCTGCCCTTCGTCGGGCTGCACCTCGACCCCCGTGTCGAAGCGGATGAACAACCAGTTCTCGTCGTTGGCGATCCAGAGGTGGGTGAAGTCGATGCCGGAGCCGCCGGCATCCCCGGGCGGATCGGTGGCCGCGGCGCCGTTCCAGTCGCTGAAGTCGCCGTCGATCTGAATGGGAAGGCTCGCGGAGGCGGAGGTTCCGGGGAGGACCGGAACGGCGCCGGCCGCGAACAGGGCGGCGGCGGCGAATGCACGGAAGACGGGGGTTCGATTCAAGGCTGATTTCCAGTTCGAACGGAGGCAGGAGGCAAAAGGAAGAGACAAGGATAGCACGCCGGCGCCGGGCGCCCGCCGCGGGGCTGCCACGGCGGCACGACGGGCGGCCGCTGCCATGCCGGAGCGCGCCTGCCATCGTGACAGCGTTGCGGCTCCCCCTCCGGCGTTCACCCCGTCCCGGTCACGCGCGCAAGCACGCGTGCGGCACGCGATTTCGCCCGCGCTCAGGTGCGGCCCCGGCGCTCCGTCCATGGCACGCCGGATGCAAGTTGCCCATGCATGGTGGGTGTCATTTCCCGACGCCTCCCGCCGTGCCCGCGACCACGCCCGGGCGCGGCGCACACCACGGCGCGGTGCACGGAGGTGCGTCGTGAAAGAGATGCTCCCGACCCCCAGCCTGATGTCGTTCCGCAAGGAGGTGGACCGGTTCCTCGATCGCATCCGCGAGGGTGATCTGTTCGACCTGCCGTCCGCCTCGGACTGGGTTCCGAACCTGGACTTCGCCGAGAAGGCCGACGCCTTCACCGTGAAGCTCGAGGTCCCGGGCATCGAGCCCAACGACATCGAGGTCCTGTTCCAGAACGGCCTGCTGACCATTCGGGGAGAGAAGAAGAACGAGTTCGAGGAGAAGGACGCCCGCCAGTACCGGATGGAGCGGTCCTACGGGACGTTCGCCCGCAACCTGCGGCTGCCCGCCCCCGTCGACGAGAAGCTCGTCACCGCGACGTTCAAGAACGGCGTGCTGACGATCGTGCTGCCGAAGACCGCGGAAGCCAAGGCGCATACGATCCCCATCAAGAACGTCTGACGGACGCACCCTTGCCGCGAACGCAGCCGGCCCGCACGATGCGTGCGGGCCGGCATGCTGTCGGCGTCCTGTCGAGGCCCCGCCGCGCTCAGGGCACGTGCGCCCACTCCAGCAGGCGCTGCCGGTCGGCCTCGCTGAGCCGTGCGTCGGGGTGCATGATCAGGTAGATCGGCAGCGGCATCTTGCGCCCGCGGATCTGCTTGCCGATCTCGACCATCGCGTGGTCCTGGGCCTCGAAGTCGAAGGCCGGCCACTCGGAGAAATTGAGGTCGCCGCGCGCCTCGTGCACGTCGCGCGCCACCAGCCACGACACCGGCGCGACGTGGCTGTACCACGGCCAACGCGTCCGGTTGGAGTGGCAGTCGTAGCACGATCGCTCGAGGATCGCCTGGACGTCCGCGGGCGGGTCGATCGCGAAGTCCACCGGCGGGTTCGAGCGATCCACCGGGATGAACTGAATCGCGACCGCGACGACGATCGTCGCCGCGGCCGCGCGCAGTAGAAGCCGATTCCGTCGCGTCACTCGGCGCTCTTGGCCCTCTCGAGCTGCTGCTTCGCCCAGCGGTTGTTCGGATCGAGTTCGAGCGCCTTCTCGTAGCTCGCGATCGCCGCCGCCTTGTCGCCCTTCGCGAGCTGGACGCGGCCGAGCGTGACGTACGTGTTGGAGTCCTTCGGATAGAACTCGAGGTTCAGGTTCAGCAGCTTGATCGCGCCGTCGAAGTCCTTCTTCGACTCGGCGACGTCGCCGGCCACCTCAGTGAGCGCGTCCGGCGAGAAGTCGTACGCCGCGGCGCCGTAGTAGTCGTCACGCAGTTTGCGATACCGCTCGATCGCGGCGTCGATCCCGCCCTTGTCCATCTCCCGCATCATCACCGCCTGCAGGGTGCGCGGGCTCTTGACCCCGTGATGGCAGGTCACGCACTGGACGCGCGGCGGATTCTTGAGCTCCATCTTCGCGATCTGATCGTTGATGGATCCGACCATCTTCATCATCTCGCGCGCGGTCACCTTTTCGTGCTTGTCGTCGGAGGCGAAATCGAGATCGTCGAGGCGGTCCGAACCTTCCTTCGTGGACTTGTGGCACTCGCCGCACCGCACGCCCAGCCCGTGGGAGAAGCTGCGCATGATCTCCACCAGCTCGCGCTTCGTGATGTCCTTGGGCAACACCTTGAGATTCTTGAATTTGTCCGGAATCTGCGCGGACGCGGTGTGCCACCCGAAAACGGTGACGGCGATGACGAGCGCGGCGGCGACGACGGCGATGCGGGCGATCATCCTCATGGGCAGGCCTTTCTCCTTCGTAGTCGTGAAGCCCGCCTGCTGGACGGGCCGTCGGGGCAGCGGACGGCAATTCTGGTAGATCGGACCTGCCGCGCGCAACACCGGGGGCGCGCGGCGCGTCAAGCCGAGGTGAAGTGCCGCGATCCGGCGCGGCCCGGGCTGCCCCCGCTCAGCGGAAGCCGCGCACCGGATGCACCCGATACGGGGCCTCGAGGCGCTCGCACTCGGCCGCGGTGAGCTCCAGATCGACGGCCTTCACCGCCGCGTCCAGATGGCCGCGCTTGGTGGCGCCGACGATCGGGGCCGTAACGCCGGGCCTCGACAGCAGCCAGGCCAGCGCGACTTCCGCCATGGACACGCCGCGCGCTTGCGCCACCGCCGCCGTCGCCTCGACCACGTCCCAGTCGCCGGGCTGGTCGTAGAGGCTGTCGGCGAACGGATCGTTACCGGCGCGCGTCGTGGAGGAATGGTCGCCCCTGGTGCGGGCGCCCGCCAGCCAGCCGCGCGCGAGCGGCGACCATGGGATCACCCCGAGTCCTTCCTCGATGCAGAGCGGCATCATCTCGCGCTCTTCTTCCCGGTAGATCAGGTTGTAGTGGTTCTGCATCGATACGAAGCGCGCCCAGCCGTTGCGCTCGGAAACGCCCAGCGCCCGCATCAGCTTCCACGCCGAGGTCGAGCTGGCGCCGATGTAGCGCACCTTGCCCCGGCTCACCAGATGATCGAGCGCGGCGAGCGTTTCCTCGATCGGAGTCCCGGGGTCGAAGCGATGCACCTGATAGAGGTCGATCGCGTCGATACCGAGCCGCGCGAGGCTCGCCTCGCACGCCTGCACGATGTTCTTGCGCGAGAGACCGCCCATGTTGGGGGCCCCGGTCATCGGGAAGAACACTTTCGTCGCGATCACCAGCTCGTCGCGGTGGCCGTACTCCTTGACCGCGCGCCCGGTCACTTCTTCGCTTGCGCCGAGCGAATACATGTTCGAGGTGTCGAGGAAGTTGATGCCGTGGTCGAACGCGCTCCGGTAGAAGGGCAGCGCGTCATCTGGATCCAGCACCCACGGGCGCCACTTCGAGCTGCCGTAGCTCATGCAGCCGAGCGCGAGCCGTGAAACGACCAGTCCGGTGCGGCCAAGATGGCGGTATTGCACGGGCGACTCCTGTGGAAAAGTGAAAGGGTACCTGCACCGGCCGGGCGAACGGCCGGCGGAGCGCCGTGCAGTATAGAACGGGAACGCAGGAGCTTCGCCCCGGCGTGGCGCCCGCACCCTGCACAAAAAAAACGGGCGGCGCGTATGCGCCGCCCGCTCCGATCGACCTGCTTCAGGCCTTGCGGACGTTCTTCGCCGTGAGGCCCTTCGGGCCTCGCTCGACGTCGAACTCCACCTTGTCACCGTCGGCGAGGGTCTTGAACCCCTCACCCGAGATGGCGGAGAAGTGGACGAACACGTCTTCGCCGCCCTCCTGACTGATGAAGCCGAAGCCTTTCGACTCGTTGAACCACTTGACCGTTCCGAGCGTCAATTTCGTATCCTCCGGGCCCCAAAGGCCCGCTGTGCCGCACATGAAACGCCGCGGCGGCGCCCGGTCACCTTGACCGGCATCGGGGGCACGGGGACGCGGCACAAAAATAAGGACCGCCTGCGGTGTCGCGGACGGTCACGAACATTCGTTCGAATCTCCACCTGCTACCGAATCGAAGGTTAGGATGCCCCACCCGGAGGGCGGATTCAAGCTGATTTGCCCCCCGGCACCCGAGCGCCGGCAGGCGGTCCCGCCGAGGGACCGGGCGGAGGCCGGGGCCACCGGGCTCCGGACCACTCCCCGGGCACGGCCCCTCCGGCGCGCCATGTGTGTTGCCGCGGCCATGACCCTCACTTCCCCGGTCTGCGCTTCCGCTCCGTCCACGCGCCTCGATTGCCCGCCGGCGGGGCGCCGGTCCGCATGAGCACGCCGTTCGCGCTCGATGCCCGGGCGGGCACGCTGTCGCTCGATCCGCGCGATCCGGCGTTCGTGCAGGATCCCAACCCGCTCTGGGCGGCGCTCCACCGGGAATGTCCGACCGTGTTCTGGGAAGAGCTCGGCCTGCGCTGCTTCGCCCGTCACGCCGACGTCCATGCGCTGCTGCGCGACCGCCGCTTCGGCCGCCAGATCCTGCACGTCGCAAGCCGTGAAGCGCTCGGCTGGCCGGAACCCCCGGCGCACATGGCTCCCGTGGAAGCGTTCGAGCGCCATTCGCTCCTCGAGCTCGAGCCGCCGGCGCACACGCGCCTGCGTGCCCTCGTGCAGCGCGCCTTCACCGCCCGCAGCATCGAGCCGCTCGCGCCGCGGATCGAGGCGATCGCGCACGAGTGCATCGATGCGTTCGCGGCGGCGGGTGAAGCCGACGTGCTCGAGCGCTACGCCACGCCCATCCCCGTGCGGGTGATCGCCGGCATGCTGGGCGTGCCATCCGCCCTGGCGCCGCAGCTGCTCGAGTGGTCGCACGACATGGTGGCGATCTACCAGGCGCGCCGCGACGAAGCGATCGAGCGCCGCGCCGCCGCGGCGACGGTGGCGTTCTCCGCGGCCGTGCGTGCGCTGATCGCGGAGCGGCGCGCCGCACCGGGCGAGGACCTGCTGTCGGGTCTCATCGCCACGCCGGACGGCGCGGAGCGCCTGAGCGAGGACGAGCTGGTGTCCACGGTGATCCTGCTCCTCAATGCCGGACACGAAGCGACCGTGCACGCGATCGGCAACGGCGTGAAGACGATCCTCGAAGCGGGCGTGGACGCGGCGGCGCAGCTGGCCCGGCCCGCAGCCGCCACGGCGCTGGTCGAGGAAACGCTGCGCTTCGATCCGCCGCTTCATCTGTTCACGCGCTGGGCGCTCGAGGACAGCGAGGCCTGCGGCGTCGCGATCCGGCAGGGCGAGCGCGTCGGGGTGCTGCTCGCCGCGGCGAATCGCGACCCGCAGAGGTTCGCCGCGCCCGACCGCTTCGATCCAGCCCGCGCGCCCAACCCGCATGTGAGCTTCGGCGCCGGCATTCACTTCTGCCTCGGCGCTCCGCTCGCGCGCATGGAAATCGCGATCGCGTTGCGGGTCCTGTTCGAGCGGATCCCGCGCCCGGCGCTCGCCGCCGCGCCGCGCTACCGCGACACCTGGCACTTCCATGGCCTGGAGGCGCTCGCGCTGCACTGGTAGCCGGCCCTGCGCGGGCCGCCGCGAGCGGGGGCTGCGGCGGCGCGCAGAACGCGAAACCCGGGCGGGCCCACTCGATCAGATCGCGGCCACCCCGGTGAATTCGTGATCGGCGCTTTCCCGCCGACCGGCCGCGACGCCGCCGGGGCCGGGTGCCGGTCCGGATTCCGGCTGGCTGTCGAACATTCGTCGCGACAACGGGTTCGGGGACGACTCTCGCGCGGCACTCGAAGCCGAGGGGGCGCGCGCGCCGCCGGAACGGGCGGCGCGCATCGCGGGGCCTGCATCTTGCATGACAGCCCGCCCGCACGGTTCACCGCCGCTTCCCTATCGACCCGACGACCACCACCCCAGCCTCTCGCCGACCGGCTTCGTTCCGGCGGCGCGCCCAGGGAGTAACGAGATGACGCCTCTGAAGAACCTGTTCGGCAACGGCTCCAAGGATCGAGAGAGTGCGGCTGAGCTTCGCGCCGTGCTCGACGAACTGCGCAAGGAGCGCGAGCGCTTCTCGACTCTGATCGAGAAGTCCAACGCGGCTGCGGAGCGCCTCGGGACGCTCGGCGAGCCGATGATCAAAGCCGGCGAAGACGTGGACGCCATGGTCGCGCGGGTGACCGACATGGAGGAACGCCTGCAGGCGGTGGCGGTGCTCTCGTCGCAGATCCAGACGATCGACGAGCGATCCGAGCGGCTCGCCGCCACGCACGAGGAAGCGCAGGCGAAACTCGCCTCCGTGACCGAGGACTCGCAGCGCGTCCGCGAGGTCTTCGAGGAGCTGAGCGCGAAGGTGGATCTGGCCGGCGACCTCAAGGAGCGTCTCGAGAACTTCCTCGAAATCGAGAAGCCGTTCCAGATCGTACGTGATGACGTGGCGGAGCTGCGCAGCCAGGTCGAGGCGACCAGCGGCCAGCTCGGCCGCATGCGCGAGCAGAACGAGCGGCTGACCGATGCCCACAAGCTCGCCATGTCCAAGATGGAGGCGCTCGACCGCCGCCGTGAGGAGTTGAGCCGCGACCTGACCGACAAGGAGCGCCGCGTGCTCAGCGTCGAGCAGGCGATCCGCGGCATGGACGGCGTCCGCAGCACGGTGGACGACGTGAAGCGCGAACTCGGCACGCTGAAGACGCTGGCGGACTCGCTGGCCCAGAAGAGCGCCTCGCTCGAAGCGCAGCGTGAGGCGGTCGAGCGGGCGCTGGCACAGTCCGAGATGCTCGAGCAGGCGATGCGCAAGCTCGACGCGGGCGTCCAGCAGCAGAAGGACAACGCCCGCAGCCTGAACTCACTGCAGGACGAGGTCGTGAGCCTGCGCAAGCTGAACGAAGAGGTCGTCGAGCGTTCGCACTCGGTGACCTCCCTCCTGCGCCAGACCGACGAACAGGTCGGCGGCATGCGCCAGGAGCTGAACGCGGCGCGCGACGAGGCGAGGAATTCGGTCGAGCGGTTCGACTTCGAGAGCAAGGGGCTCGAGTCGGTGAGCCAGCGGGTCGCCGATCTGCGCGGCGCGCTGACCGAGTTCGAGAACCGCTATCACGACCTGCGCGAGTCCAGCCAGACCGTGAGCGAACTCAATGCGCAGACCCGCGCGCTGATGTCGCAGGTCGAGAACCTCATGGTCGACGCCGCGGGCATCGACGACGAGATCCGCAAGCTGCACGTCATGCGCGAGGGGCTCGATGCGTCACGCCGCGTGGCCGAGGAACTCGGCACCAAGGTCGCCCGCATCGAAGAAACGCGCCCCGTCGTGGACACGGTGCTGCGCGACCTGCACGAACTGAGCGGCGCCCAGGCGATGGTCAAGGACACCATCGAGCAGGCCCAGGTGGCGCACCGCGAGATCGGCCGCATGCGCGAGAACCAGTCCGAGGTCCGCACCTGGCTGATCGACACCGAGCAGTCCCTGCGCGAGATGCGTGACCGCGTCGGGGCGCTGAAGGACATGGCCCCTGCCCTCGAGCACGCGGAGCGCCAGACGCAGCGCGTGAACGAGCAGCTGGAGTCGATCGCCACGCGCCGCGAGTTCGTGGAGGCGCTGCACGGCCGCCTGGCCGAGGCCGGTTCGCTGGCGGCGGAGCTCGACGACCGCGGCCGCGAGCTGCAGTCGCGCATGGACGCCGCGGAGCAGCGCTTCATCGGTCTCAACGACCAGTCGGACGAAGCCGAGCGCATCAGCAACACGATCGCCGGCGTCGTCGAGGGCGTCCACGAGACCACGCGCAAGATCGAGGCGCTCGGCGAGGCCGTCACCTCGTTCGAGGCCCGCTGCGAGTCGGTGGAATCGATCGCCGATCGCACGCAGTCGCTGCGCGAGGAGATCGAGCAGCGGCAGAAGGCGCTCGAAGACGCGTCGCAGAAGCTGCAGCGCGCCTCGAAGCTGCGGCAGGAGGCGGCCCAGTCCGCGGAGGCGCTTGGCGAGCTGTCCACGCAGCTGGCGGAGGCCGTCGCCACTGCCGACCTGAGGGCCACCGAGGTCGGTGAGCTGTCGACCGCGCTCGAGGCCCGCGTCGCGGACCTGCGCAGCGTGGATCGCCGGCTCGGCCAGTTCGAGGAGCGCATCGCCCGCTGGCAGAGCGTGGACGAGGACGTGACCCGCTCGCTCGAGCAGATCGCGGCGCGGCAGGACACGGTCAAGACCCTGCGCAAGGACCTCGAGCGCATGTTCGCCATGGCCGAGAAGACCTCGTCCGAGGTGCGTACCATCACCACGGCGAATCGCGAGATCGAAGAGACCCGCGCCGTCCTGGACGATGTGATGGCCAGGCTGCGCGAGATCGAGAACATGGAGAGCTCGATCGACGAGCGTCACCGCCAGCTGACCAAGGCCGAAGAGCGGCTCGCCCGCGCCGACGGATTCCTGGTCGAGGTGCGCTCGGGGCTCGAAGCCGTGCAGGGACAGAAGGCGATCGTCGATCAGGCGATCGAGAAGGCGGGTTCGCTGAAGTTCCTGCTCAAGCAGGCGGAGGCGATGATCGAAGGTCTGCGCGACGAACGCTCGATGACGGCGGACGTGCGCGAGGCCGTGGCCATCGGCGATGCCGACGACGAAGACGGCATGGATGACGAGGACGACGCGGAGGCCCGCGTGGCCTGATCGTTCACCGGCAGGGAAGCCGGCGCGGCGCGGGATGCCTGGACGGATCCCGCGCCGCTTTCTTTTTGCCGCCTCCGGGTGCGGGCCGCGCGGCGGATGCGAGGTGCAGGGCGCCCCGGTGACCCCCCGCCCCCGCGTCCCCGCGCGGACCTTTCGGCAGAAACCCTAGCGGGCGACCAGCAGCGTGCGCCGGGCGCGATGCGAACCGGAACGCAGCTCGAGGAAGTACATGCCGGCGGCGGCACGGGCCCCGTCGAGCATCCGCCCGTCCCAGCGCGCGCGGTGCGGGCCCGCGGAAAAGGTGCCGGCGGCCGGCACGGCGACCCTGCGTCCGCTCACATCGTAGACCGTCAGGGTGGCGTCGCCCGCCTCGGCCAGTGCGAACTCCAGTTCGGTCGCGCCGCCGCGCGCCGGATTGGGTCGCGGCGCCATGAGCAGCAGCGGCGCGGACATCGCGATCTTCGTGTCGTCCCCGACGCCGACCGAGCCCACGCACGGCCGGTAGACCGCGTACATGACCCAATCGCCCGACACGCCCAGCCCGCAGGCATCGCTCCAGCCACCCGGCTGCGCGTACACCACGTTCTTGCCCGCCTGGCAGCCGTTGCCGTCGCTGACGACGCTCGGCGCGTAGATGTCCCCCGCGTTCTGATTGAGGAACTCCAGCGCGACCGTGAACGGCCCGGACATCACCGTGATCTCACCCGGCAACGGTTCGAGGTCGAACTCGTTGAGGAAACCGTCGGTCATCACCGGTCCGGGCAGTGAGAAGATCGGCGTTCCCGGGTTCGGCAGCCCGCCCGCATAGATGTGGATTGCCTCTTCCAGCGACTGCGGCGAGCCGCCGAACTGCGAGCCCCACGCGATGCCGACACGCAGGATCTCGAGCGGATAGTCGCCCGCCGGTGCGGTGAGCACGACGCCCGCCTGTTCGGTGGGAACGAAGCACGGGCACGCGATGCGCGTGGTGCCGGTGTAGTTCGCGAGCGGCGGCGCCTCGGCGCACTGGGCGCGCGCCGTGCCCGGAAGCGCGGCGAGTGCGAGCCACGCGGCCGCCACGAGCGGCGCGCAGCGCAACGCGGCGCGGCGCGCAAGGCCCGGCGCGCGGAGAACCGCGCCGGACGGGTCTGGGGGAACCCGGTGTGCGCTCGGCATGAGGAGATGGTCCCGGTCGGAGCGGGCCCTTGTCAACGGCGGAGATCGAAGCCGCTGCGGGCCATCCGGTTAAGCTGGCGTGCCGGGCCCGTCAGCGCAGGACGGCGAGGCGTGCGCGCTCGATCACCTCCTGCAGCATCAGTCCGCGCCGCACGTCGAGATCCGCGGAGCGCCCGGCACGCACGGCGTCGATGAACGCGCGCCGCGCGGCGGGCCAGGGGGTCTCGGACGCGGCGGCCACGCCGTCGAACGTCACCACCTCGCCCGTGCCGTAGACGTCGATGCGAAACACCGACTGCGGCAGCTCCATGACGCCGGACATCGCGAGCTCGCTCACCGCGCCGCCCGCATGCTCGCAGACGAGCGCGACCCAGCGGCGCGGGTCGCCGCGGCCTTCGATGCGCAGGATCGGACCGAGCGCCGCGTCGAGCAGATCGAACGCGTGCGGGCCGAGGTCGTGCAGCGCGCCGTGCTCTCGTCGCCACGAGGTCGCGTACGGGCCGCGCACGAACGCGCTCGACAGGAACGCCAGCCGCGCGCCGATGCCGGCCGCCCGCCGCGCGTCCGCGATGAACTTCGTCGCGGCCGGACGGAAGCGCTGCGTGAGCATCAGCTGGCTGACGACGCCCGCCCGCTCGACCTCGGCCGCCAGCCGGCGCGCCTCATCCAGCGTGAGCGCGAGCGGCTTGTCGAGCAGCAGATGCTTCCCGGCGCGCGCGGCGCGGATCGCCAGCTCGACCTGCACGTCGGGCGGCACCGCGAACGCGATCGCATCGCTCAGCTCGAGCAGGGCGTCGAACGAGGCGACGGCCCGGGCGCCGTGGGCCGCGGCGAGCGCGTGCGCGGCTTCCGGGCGGCGTGCCCAGATGCCGGCGAGCGCCGTCCCTTCTCCCTCGGCGAGCATCGGCGCATAAGCCTTTGCGGCCCAGGGGCCGGCGCCGGCGAGACCGACGCGCAATAGGGTCGAAGCGGACATGGCGCGCATCATGCCGGAGCGAAGCGCATGAAGGAAACGCGCAGACCGGCGGCGGCGCGCAGGCGATGAGCAGCAAGCCTGCCGATGGACGCCGTGGCGCGGCCGTCGGCGCTCAGCCGCGCTGCGCCGCCTGCAGTGCGGCCGGCGTGATCGGCAACTGCCGCACGCGCAGGCCGGTCGCGGCGAAGACCGCGTTGCCGACGGCCGGCGCCGCCATCGGCACCGGATGCTCGCCGAACCCGCCCGGGCGATGGGCGGCGGGCACCACGTGCATCTCGACCCGCGGCATGCGGTCCATGCGCATGACCGTGAAATCGTCGTAGCCGCGCGGCACGGCGAGCCCGTTGCGGAAGTCCACCTTGCCGCCGAGCGTGTACGAGAGCCCCCAGGTGATGCCGCTCTCGGCCTGCCCCATGAGGCCCTCGGGGTGCAGCATGCGCCCGCAGTCGATCGCGCACACGATCCGCTCGACGCGCAGATCGGACAGGTCGGGCGCGACCGAGACCTCGGCCACCTGCGCCATGTAGCTGCCGGCGTGGTACACGTTCGCGGCGATGCCCCTGCCGCGCAGGCGTCCGTCGCCGGCAGCGGGCTTCGTGCCCCATCCGGACTTCTCCGCGGCGAGCGCGAGCACGGCACGCAGCCGCCCGCCGTCGATCGGGAACGGTCCGACCTGCCGGACGCCGCCTTCCAGCAGCTTCATCCGGTAGGCGAGCGGATCCACGCCGGCCAGATGCGCGAGCTCATCGAGGAACGACTCGCGGCCCCACACCGTGGACGGATACTCGACCGCGCGCCACGGCCCGTGCGGCACCGGACTCGGCACCGACGCCGCATCCACCTTGAGGTTCGGAATCGCGTATGGGTTGTCGTAGGCGCCCCACGGTGACTGGCCGCTCTCGAACGAGTCCGGCTCCGGGCGCGGCAGCGGCGTGTCGCCGTAGAGGTCACGACCGTCGTGAATGTCGTAGATCGTCAGCGACGAGGTCGTCGTGCGGTGCTCGAGCGCCACCAGTCGACCGGCCGCGTCGAGCCCGGCGGTGAAGCGCTGCGCCGTGCACGGCTGGAAGTAGCCGTGGCGCATGTCGTCCTCGCGGGTCCACACGACCTGCACCGGGCGCGCGATGGACTTCGAGATCTCCGCGGCCTCCGCCAGGTAGTCGGCGAACAGCCGGCGTCCGAAACCGCCGCCCATCAGAACGGCGTGAATGCGAATCGAATCCTCGGGAAGGCCCGTGACCTTCACCGCCTGCTGCATGCAGCGGAACTGCGTCTGGGTCGGCGCCCAGAACTCCGCGCGGTCGGCGCGCACCTCGGCCGTGCAGTTCATCACCTCGAGGGGCGCATGCACCTGGAACGGGAACGCGTACGTGGCCTGGTGGCGCCGCGCCGCGGCGGCGAGCGCGGCGGGCGCGTCGCCTTCGTGGCGCACGCGGTAGGTCGCGCGCTCGAACCAGCCCTCGAGATCGGCCGCGAAACGGTCGGAATCGAAATCCGCCTGGCGCCCCCGGTCCCACGTGATCTCGAGCGCCCGGCGCGCGCGCATCGCCGCCCACGTGGAGTTCGCGATCACCGCCACGCCCTGCTGGATGCCGGCGCGCACCGGCATCGTGCCGATCACGCCGCTCGATGCGGCGTGCGGCCGCATCGTCGTAGCGCACCAGCTTCCCGCCCAGCACGGGCGGACGCTCGATGCTGGCGAACACCATGTCCGGGACCCGCACGTCCATGCCGTACACGGCGCGGCCGGTGACGATCGTCAGGACCGTCGATGCGCTTCATGGACTTGCCGATGAAGCGGAACTCCGAAGGCTCCTTGAGCCGCGGCGATTCGGGCTTCGGCTGCTGCGCGGCACGCCCGGCCAGCGCGCCGTAGCTCAGCCGCCGTCCGCTCGCTTCGTGGAGCACCCGGCCGTTCAGGGCACGGCACGACGACGCGGGGACGCCCCAGGCTTCCGCGGCGGCGGCCACGAGCATCTCGCGGCCCATCGCCCCGGCCTTGCGCAGGCCGTCCCAGGTACCGCGCGTGGTGCCGCTGCCGCTCGTGTGCAGGCGGATGCCCTTGAATTTCGGACCGGTCACCGCCTGCTCGATGATCACCTTGCTCCAGTCGGCCTCGAGCTCCTCGGCCATGATCATCGGCAGCAGCGTGCGGACCCCCTGCCCCATTTCGTGGCGGATCACCGTGAGCGTCACCACGTCGTCGGGCGAGATCCGGATCAGCACGTTCGGCTCGAAATCGACGCCGGTCTTCTCCTCCTCGCCGAACGCCAGCTCCGGGAGCCACGCCGCGATCACCAGGCTCCCCCCTGCCATCGCCGAACGGCGCAGGAATTCACGGCGGCTGAGCGTCATCCGCGGCGCATTTCGCGGGCGGCGCGGCGGATCGCCACGCGCATCCGGTTGTAGGTGCCGCAGCGGCAGACGGAACTCGCCATGGCCTCGTCGATGTCGGCGTCGCTCGGTTCGGGCTTCTCGGTGATCAGCGCGGCGGCGGTCATGATCATGCCGGGCTGGCAGTAACCGCACTGGGCGACGTCTTCGTCGAGCCACGCCTGCTGTACGGCGTGCAGCGAGTCGCGGCCCAGTCCCTCGACGGTCGTGAAGCGGCCACCCGCCGCGTCGAGGATCGTCGTCATGCACGAGCGCAGCGCGCGGCCTTCGGCGTCATGGACGGCGCACGCGCCGCACACGCCTTCGCCGCAGCCGAACTTGGTGCCGGTGAGACCGATGACGTCGCGCAGCACCCACAGCAGCGGGGTGTCCGGTTCGACGTCGACCGCATGTTCGCGGCCGTTCACGGTCAGTGTGTAGGTCGCCATGTGCGCACCCTAGCCGCTCCCCCATCGCGGATATGTCAGAGGCATGTCCAATCACCGTGCTCGATACTTCGGGCCGTCGCCGGATGGCGCTCGTGCCTCCGATCGCGACGCTCGTCGCGCGGCGAATCACCGATAGATCGTCTTCAACGCCCCCCAGCTCCTGCGCGAAACCGGCGTCGCGCCGCCGAATCCCTGGCACGAGATGACGGCAACGCCGGCCGGGAGATCCGCAAAACCGATCTGACCGCGGCCCTCGGACGCATGGTCACCGCCGGGCGCGCGTCCGCCGAGCAGCTTGAAGCTCACGACCTCGGGCGTGCCGGCGACGATCGTGACCGGCAACCGGCGCACGTCGTGAAAGGACTGGCTGCCGTTGAAGAGGCCAATCGAGTAGGTCGTCTCGGCATAGGCCGCGCCGTGCGTGATCCGGATCGTCACGTAGCCGCTGCACCCGCTGCCGCCGCATCCGGGGGTCGAGACCGAACCGTTCACGTCGAACAGGGCCGTGAGCGGCACCGCGGTGCCGGGCGCGACGCCGCTGACGTCGTACGCGTCGGCCGCGTCGACCCACGTCGTCGCCAGCGTGCCCGGCTGACTCATCTCGACGTGTCCCTGCCCGAGATCGGCCGCGACGTGATGCCCCGAGTCGTCGGCCTCGAAGGTCCCCGCGGTGGTCGTGACCGGCGTGGTGCCGGTCACCAGGTACCGGCTCGCCGGGCACACACCGCCGCGGGCCGGCGTCGATACCGCCAGCGCGATGGCGATGGCGAGCATGGATCCCAACGAAGGGCGAATGCAGGAACGCATGTTGCGGCCTCCCGCGGATCTGAAGCGGCCTGCCAGAAAGTCTACGCCCGCCAGCGGCGGCGAGGGAGGGTTGTTTGCGCCCCCGGAGGGCCAGCGCGGCAACGGTTGAGGCCCACGCCGCCGACGGCTTAGGGTGTGGGCGTCCGTGGCCGCGGTTTTCGACGTGCCGTTCGCTGCCCCTCCCGCGGAGGATCGAGATGCGCTCCACCCATCTGCTGCTCCTGCTGCTCGCCATGACCGTTCCCGCGAAGCTCGACGCGAAGGAACCGTTCGAGGTGGATACGATCCACACGTCCGGGGGCGACCTGGAAATGACCTTCATCGGCCACGGCACGCTGATGTTCCGCTACGGCGGGCGCGTGATTCACGTCGATCCCTGGGGCCGGCTGGCCGACTACTCCACCCTCCCGAAGGCCGACCTGGTGCTGATCACGCACGAGCACCAGGACCACCTCGATCCGAAGGCCGTTGCCGCAATCCGCACCGACTCGACGGTCGTCGTGCTCACCGGGCGCTGTGCGAAGGAAATCGACGGCGGCATCGTGATGAAGAACGGCGACGTGAAGACGATCGACGGCCTGCGCATTGAGGCGGTGCCCGCGTACAACCTCGTTCACAAGCGCGACAACGGCGAGGCGTTCCACCCGAAGGGCGCCGGCAACGGCTACGTGATCACGTTCGGCGACAAGCGCGTCTACGTCGCCGGGGACACCGAGAACACACCCGAGATGAAGGCGCTGAAGCACATCGACGTCGCCTTCCTGCCCATGAACCTGCCGTACACGATGACGCCGGAGATGGTCGCGGACGCGGCGCAGGCGTTCATGCCGAAGGTGCTCTACCCCTACCACTTCGGCTCGACCGACACGCGCAGGCTCCTCGACCTCATGAAAGGGGTGAAGGGCGTCGAGGTGCGCATCCGGCGCATGTCGTAGTCGCCGGGACGCGAACCGGAAGGCCGGGCGCGGGCGCCGGTTGACGGGTCGATACGTTATGAATCCGGGCGTGGCGCGTCGCCCGCTCGATGCGCCGCGCGTCACCGCCGCGCGCGGCTCACCACGAGCCGCCGCCGCCGCCGCCACCGCCGCCACCCGACGAGCCGCCGCCGCCCGAGCCGCTGGACGAGCGCGGCGAAGCGGTCATGGTCTGGCTGGTGCGCGTCATCGCCGAAGACAGACTGTGCTCGAACGCCCGGGTCGAGAAGCCCTGCCCCACGTGCGGCCCCGAGAACCAGCCCGGCTGACTCTCCGCGTAGATGCCTTCGAAGCGCCGCGCCCAGTTCTGTGCGACCCCGAGCGCCATCGCATAGGGCAGCAGCGTTTCGAACGCCTCGCGCGGACTCGTGGCCGAGCGCTCCAGCCGGTCGCCCTCGACGCGGCGCGCGTATTCCTGGAAACCGAGCGCCCATTGCCGCGCCCGCACGCCGGCCTCGGTCCGGCGCGGCATCGCGTTCGCGAACGCGCCGAACACGGCCCACGTGAGGAGCCCGGCGACCGCCGGCACGAGCACCAGCGGCGGCGTGCCGATGCCGCGCAGCGCCATCCAGCCTGCGCCGAAGAGCGCGGTCGCCAGGCCGGCGGCGAGCCCGTACAGCACGTAGCGGGTGCGCACGTCTTCGGGTGACGAGTCGAAATAGCGTCGCTCCACGAGCGTCCGATACAGGGCGGTCCGGATGCCGGGAATGGACGCGTAGAACTTGTTCGCCAGATCGCCGGCATCCACTTCGTCGCCACTCTCGAACAGCGCGTCCATGACCTTGCGCTCGTGCGGGAGGAGCGCGTCGCCGGCCGGCGGGCTCTCGCGTCTGAACACGGTCTCCTCGCGCTTGAGAATGCCGAACAGCTGTTTGCGCTCCTCGATGCGGATCGTGAGATGGCGCCGGATCGCCAGGTGGACCACCGTCGCCGTGATGTCGGCCGGGTCCACCGTCTCGTCGATCAGCGTTCCCACACCGCCCGGCGTGAGCCCCGGCGGCGGCTCGTACTGCACCATCACCGGCGCGTTCGGGTCGGGGTCGCGGCCGACCATGCGGTAACGCCGGATCAGGAAGCCCAGCCACACGAGCGGCAGCAGCACGATCCAGTTGTCGGCGATCAGGCGCCACGCCCGCTCCCATACCGACGGGAAGTGCACGTGCCCGATCGGCCAGCCGATCGCGACGGTCATGCCCTCCAGAGGCAGGAAGCCCCGCTCCGACTCGAAGCGCACGACGCCCGGCTCGGGATGCGAGATCGTCACCGCGCGCTCGCGGCTGCCGGCGACCCCCGTGTAGCCGGCCGCCTGCGTTTCCCCGGCCTCGAGCGGCGCAGGCAGCCGCACGGTCGCGGTGGCGCGGCCGATGGTCGTCGCCCATTCGTTGCCGGTGGCGTTCCAGTAGATCTCGTCGTGATCGGGGAAGTGCCCGAGCGCGTCGCGGACGCGGTAGCGGATCACGTAGGTCATGCGGCCCTGGACCATGCGGTCGGGATCGCCGATGCGGATCTTCATGTAGCGACCGGCGTCGGAGACCCGGGTGTGGAAGCGCTTCCCGGCTTCGTCCGTGACGCTCTGCACGCGCACCCCCAGCGTGTAGACGAAACCGCGGGGATCGTTGTAGCGCACCGGGATCGTGCGGTAGATGCCGTGACGCGGCTCGCTGAACTCGACTTCGATGCGCTCCATCACCTCGATGTCGGAGTTCGCCTCGACCGTGATCTGCGTGTCGAAGCCGCGGATCACGTAGCCGCCGAGATCGGCGGCGGCGGGCGACGCGTCCATGCCGGCGAGCAGCAGCGCCGCGAGCGCCGCGGCGCACGCGAAGGGCCTCATCTAGAACTGCACCTTCGGAGGCTCGGCCTCCGCGCGATCCTCGAGCTCGAAGAAGTCGCGCTCCTTGAAACCGAACATCCGCGCCACGAACACGTCGGGCACCGACTGGATCTTCGTGTTGAAGTCGCGCACCACGGCGTTGTAGTAGCGTCGCGCGCTCTGGATGTCCGTCTCGAGGGATTCGAGCGAGCGCTGCAGGTCCTGGAAATTCTGGTTGGCCTTGAGATCCGGATACGACTTCGGCGAGCGCGAACAGCGAGCGCAGCGTCGAAGTCAGCGCGTTCTCGGCCTGCCCCGTCGCGGCCGGCCCGCCGACCCCCACCGCTCCCATCGCACGGCCGCGCGCCTCGATCACCTGCTCGAGCGTCTGCCGCTCGTGCTTCGCGTAGCCCTTGACGGTTTCGACCAGATTGCCGACCAGATCATGGCGTCGCTTGAGCTGCACCTCGACGTCGGCCCATGCCGCCTGCGCGCGATTGCGCAGCCCGACGAGGCCGTTGTAGATGCCGGCGAGCACGAGGACCACCACGACGACGACACCGAATGCGATGAGGAGCATGGACGTCCTCCGGCGGGGAAGGATCGGGGCGAGAACGGCGGCACGATGCGCGGCGCGAGGCGGATGGCACGCATGGTAGCACGGCGTCGCGCGATGAACGTCGACCGGCCGTGCGAGTGCGCCCGGTCGACGCGGGCGCCGGCGCTCCCGGGGCGACCGGACCCCGTGCGCCACCCGGACGACACCGGCCGCGGGCGATCCGGCCCCGCCCCCGGTGACGCGGGGCCGCCGCCGGTCGCCCGGAGCGCTCGACTCGGCGCGAGGCACGACGCGGCGCCGCGGCCGGCCGGGCCCGCTTGCGGACCTCGGCGGGGCTGACCACACCGCCGGTCGCCTGTCATGCTGACAGCACGCCCCACTCCGACCCGAGCGCGACCTGGCCACGGCGGCCGCGGCGGCTCCGCCCGGAGGGACGCCTCGTGGACCGCGCGGCAACCGCCGAACTCGTTGCGGCAACGGCCACACGCACGCATGGCGGGCGCCTCCGGCCAGGCCGCCGTCACGTGGAATCGGAGGACGCGATCACACCGTTCCATGCCGCGTTCGCTGGCGCACCGGTTGCATGGGTGTCGGGCCCTTCGAGGTGCCCGGAAAGGAGCCTGTGTATGACCGCCATATCCGTGGCGACCCCGCCTGGAATCAAGAAGTCGACGATGATGAAGGAATACGTTTCGACCGTAATCGATGGGGTGAAGGCCAAGAACCCCGCAGAGCCGGAATTCCATCAGGCCGTGACCGAGGTGTTCGATTCGCTGGTGCCGGCGCTCGAGCGGCATCCCGAATACCAGTCCGTGCGATTGCTGGAACGCATCGTGGAGCCCGAGCGCGTGGTGATGTTCCGCGTCCCGTGGCAGGACGACCGCGGCGACGTGCAGGTGAACCGCGGCTTCCGCATCGAGATGAACAGCGCGATCGGCCCGTACAAGGGCGGGCTGCGCTTTCATCCCTCGGTGAACCTCGGCATCCTGAAGTTCCTCGCGTTCGAGCAGGTGTTCAAGAACTCGCTCACGACGTTGCCCATGGGCGGCGGCAAGGGCGGCTCGGACTTCGACCCCAAGGGCAAGAGCGACGCGGAAGTGATGCGTTTCTGCCAGAGCTTCATGACCGAGCTGCAGCGCCACATCGGACCCAACACCGACGTGCCGGCCGGCGACATCGGCGTCGGCGGACGCGAGATCGGCTATCTGTTCGGCCAGTACAAGCGCCTGAAGAACGAATTCACCGGCGTGCTCACGGGCAAGGGCCTCAACTGGGGCGGCTCGCTGATCCGCCCGGAGGCCACGGGCTACGGCACGGTGTACTTCGCGCACGAAATGATGAAGGCGGCCGGCAAGTCGCTCGAAGGCAAGGTCTGCCTGGTATCGGGCAGCGGTAACGTCTCCCAGTACACCGTCGAGAAGTTGCTCGACATGGGCGCGAAGCCGATCACGCTCAGCGACTCGGACGGCTTCATCGTGGACGAGGCCGGTATCGATCGCGAGAAGCTGGCCTGGGTGATGGAGCTCAAGAACGCGCGCCGCGGCCGCATCCGCGAGTACGCGGATCAGTTCAAGGGCGTGAAGTACACGCCGGCGGATCCGGCCCTCGACTACAACCCGCTGTGGAACGTGAAGGCCGACTGCGCGTTCCCGAGCGCGACCCAGAACGAGATCGGCGCGAAGGACGCGGGTCACATGGTGAAGAACGGTGTGACGCTGGTGGCGGAAGGCGCCAACATGCCGAGCACCATCGACGCGATCAGGATCTATCTCGACGCGGGGCTGCTCTACGGGCCCGCCAAGGCCGCGAACGCCGGCGGTGTGGCCACCTCCGGCCTCGAGATGTCGCAGAACAACATGCGGCTGGCGTGGACGCGCGAGGAGGTCGACGATCGCCTGCACCGGATCATGATCGCCATCCACAAGAGCTGCTACGAGACCGCGGCCGACTACGGGACGCCGGGGAACTACGTCAACGGCGCCAACATCGCCGGATTCCTCAAGGTCGCAAACGCGATGATGGATGAGGGGCTGGTCTAGCCGCTCGAAGAGGACGTGCCGCACGCGGGGCGGGTGGTCGACGCCCCGCGTTTCGTTTTGCCGAGCGCGGCCGGCCGGCGGGCGCAGGACGTGACGGATCGGTCGACGCCGCCCCCGGGAGCGAGACGCCGCATGCCGCACGGAGTGCGTCTCGAGGAAACGTATCCGGGGCGCGACCTCGCGCGTCAGGTGCGGATCGAGGACCGCTGATGCAACACCTCGGCGATCGGCCCGGGCATGCCGATGTGGAAGCCCTGCGCAAGATCCACACCCAGCGTGCGCAGCAGATCCGCAACTTCCTCGTCGGCGACGAACTCGGCGACCGTCTTCTTGCCCATCCCCCGGGCGATGCTGACGATGGCCGAGACGACGAGCTGGTTCATCGGGCTCTCGGCGAGGTCGCGAATGAAGTCACCGTCGATCTTGAGATAGTCGAATGGGAAACTCTTGAGGTAGTAGAAGGAGCCGAAACCGACCCCGAAGTCGTCGAGCGCAAAGCGACAGCCACGTGAATGCAATCGAAGCGCGAAGGCCTTCGCTTCATCGAAATTCGAGATCGCGGCCGTTTCCGTCAGTTCGAAGATCAACTGTGCGGGGGCGATCCGGAACTCCGTCAGCGCACGCTCGACGAGGCTCGCGAGCTTGCGGTCTCCGATCGACTTGCCAGACAAATTCACGTTGAGCACGATGTGGCGTCCCGCCCGCGCGTGTTCGGCGATCGTTTCGATCGCCTGGAGCGCCACCCAGCCGTCGATGGCCTGAATCAGCCCCGAACGTTCGGCCCGCGACAGGAACGTGCTCGGCGGAAGCGGCTCGCCGCCCTCGTCGTCCGGAAGACGCAGCAGCAGCTCGTACTGGCTGATCTCGTTCGTTGCGAGATCCCGGATCGGCTGGCAATGGAGGATCAGCCGGTTTTCCTCGAGCGCGTGGCGGATACGCTCTGCCTCGGCGAGTTGCGTCGAGACGCGGTCCCTTCCTGCGCGATGCGGCCGGTACATCTGAAATCGGTTGCGTCCGGCCTCCTTCGCTTCGTACATGGCGAGATCGGCGTAGGCGAGCACCTCGACATCGGTCAGGCCGTCGAACATGACCGCCCCCACGCTGGCCGAGATACGAATCTCCACGTCGGCGAGCATCGCCGTCTCCCGGGCGAGCGCCTTGACCACTTCGTCGGCCACGACCTGCACCTGTTCGGCGTCTGTCTGCGGAAGCATCACCGCGAACTCGTCGCCGCCCACCCTGGCGATGGTATCGGTGTGGCGCAGGCGCTGCCTGAGCAGCCCGGCCACGCCCTTGAGCACGTCGTCACCCGCGCGGTGGCCGAAGGTGTCGTTGATGTGCTTGAAATCATCGATGTCGATCAGCAGCACGGCTCCGGGTACGCCGTAGCGCGCGGCGCGTTCGGTCTCGCGAGCGAGCGCGAGCTCGAAATTGCGCCGGTTGAGCAACCCGGTGAGGAAGTCGTGGTCCGCGACGTACTCCAGCCGCCGCGCCATCTCCTTCCGGACGGAGATGTCCTGGACCTGGGTGACGATGTAGAGGGGACGGCCGCCCTCGTCACGGGCCATCGAGGTCGTGACCAGAACCCACACGTCGTGCCCGCGGACGTGCCGGAAACGTTTCTCGACCTGGCACGTGTGCACGTCGCCCGCGAGGAGCTGCTGCATGTTGCGGGCGTCCAGATCGGCATCGTCCTCGTGCGTCAACGCGCTCAGGGTCGTTGCACGCAACTCCTCTGCGCTGTGCCCGGTGATCCGGCACAGTGCGTCGTTGACCTGCAGCCACGTGCCGTCCATGGCGATGAGCGCCATGCCGATGGGCGCACTGTTGAAAGCGATCTCGAAGCGCGCCCGCTCCTCGCGCAGGACGCGCAGCATCTCATCCGCGCCGGGGGCATGCGGCGATTCCCCCGCGCGAGTGCCCGGATGGTATGAATCGCGGGCTCCGGAGCGCTGGTCACCGATCGTGCGCATCCCTGCTCCTCCCGGCGCCACGCCCGACCGCGCGAGCGGATCACGGCCACAGCGGCGCCGACTCCATGTCGCATGGCACACGCCAGTTCCGTGCCACACGCACGGACCGGCGATGCCTTGCTCTAACCCCGTGCGGATCTGCGAGCTGACGGAGGCCCAGCGAGGGGGGCTCGCCCGGGCAGGCGGCCCTGCCAGCACCACGGGCCTGCAAAATTGGCCGGAGGCGTCCCGCGCCGACAGTCGTGGGCATCCGAATCCTCCGGAGATGACCGGCCGGAATGGCTGCAGCCCGAAGCACGCCGCTCCCTGACGATTCCGGCTTCGCCGGCTGCAGCGTCTCTCCTATCATGCGCCACCGTGAAGCGACTCGATGGTGGTGCTGGCGGCCCTCGTGGCCCTGATGGCGGCGGCCGCGGCGTTCCTCTCGCGACCGCTCGCGCCCACCGGGCTCGGCTCGCACCCGCATCCGGTCGCCGGCCACGAGGACGCCCTGCGACTGATCGACTCGCTCCGTGCCGGCGACTCCGCCGCGATCGCCTCCGAATGCCGTACGCGGCTGCTCGACCACGGCGCACGCGCCAGCCGGGTCGTGGTGCTGCTGCACGGTCTCACCAACTGTCCGGCCCAGTGCGATTCGCTCGCGCGTCTTGCGTATGCCACCGGCGCCAACGTATTCGTGCCGCGCCTCCCCCACCATGGCTGCGCCGACCGCATGACCGATGCGCTCGAGCGCATGAGGGCGGGCGAGCTGTGCGTGTTCACCGACCGCGTGCTCGACGCCGCTGCGGGTCTCGGCGATACGGTGATCGTCGCGGGGCTTTCGATCGGTGGCGTGCTGGCCGCGTGGGCCGGGGAGGAGCGCGCGGACGTGGGGCGCGCCGTGGTCATCGCGCCGATGATCGGCTGGGCCCGTGCGCCGGGCCCGCGCCCCACCGCGTTCCTGACGCGCCTTGCCGGCGCGTTGCCGAACGCGTTCGTCTGGTGGGACGACCAACGCAAGCAGGATCTCCCCGGCCCCCGGCACGTCTACCCGCGCTTCGCCACGCGCTCGATCGCCGCCACCATGCGGGTGGGCGCCGCCGTCCGCGCCGCCGCGGCACGCAGGCCGCCCGCGTGCCGGTCGCTGGTGATGGTCACCGTCGGCGGTGACATCGCGGCCGACAACGGGGCGGCCGACGCGCTCGTGCGCGCGTGGCGCGAGCACGGTACGCGCGACGTCCGGACCTTCGAGTTCCCGGTCGGGCTCCACCTCAGTCACGACATCGTGGACCCCGAGCAGGTCGGGGAAATCCCGCCGTGACCTATCCGGTGCTGATGCGTTTCATCGCACCGTGAGATCGGGGCGGCCGAGACGATGAGGCACGCACCCGGCCGCGGCCCCGTCGGCGCGAAACGGGCCGGAAGAGTCGCGACGCCGGCGGCATCGTGACGAAGCGGGCGGGCCGGCCCCGAACGTACGAGTCCGGGTGGAGACGCTCGATCGCTACCGCCGCTCCGCGAGCCACACGCGCGTTTCGTACTTCATCGCCGCGCGCCCGCGCGTGTCACGGCGGCGCTCGAACAGATCGGTGAGGAGCGCGACCAGCCGTTCATGCGCGGGGCCGCGGTTGGGAACGTAGGACGCGCTGACGGCTCGGCCGATGAATCCTTCGAGGCTCATCTCCTGCCGGTGTTCGAACTGCAGCAATCGTGGCGGCCCGAAGTGCCCGCCCGCGGCGATCACCGATGCATCGAACGGACGCATTTCCGCCGGATGCTCGCCGTTCACCGCGTGCAGCGCTTCGACGTAGCCACGCGTCAGGGGGTCGTCACGGTCGCGGCCGTTCCACACCAGCGCCAGCCGCCCGCCCGGCCGCAGCACGCGATGGAATTCGGCGATCGCCTCCGGCTGGTGGAACCAGTGGAAGGCCTGCGCGCAGACGACGAGATGCACGCTGCCGTCCGGCAGCCGCGTCGCTTCCGCCGTGCCCTCGCGCCACTCGACACGCGGTGCGGGCGTCGCCGCTTCCCGCATCGCGGCGTTGGGCTCGATCGCGATCACCCGCAAACCGCGCGCCGCGAGCGCGCGCGACGAGATGCCGGTGCCGGCGCCGATGTCGGCGGCGGTGAGCGTCGCCGGATCGCCCAATCCCTCGAGCACCGCGTCCCACGCCGGCGGCGGATAGTCCGGGCGGAAGCGCGCGTAGGCGGCCGCCCGCTCCGTGAAGCGGCCGGTCGGGTCCATCTGATGGAGCTCGAGGTCGGGAACCTCGTCGAATTCGCGCGTTGGGCCCATTCGATCCTCCTCGCGCCCCGGGCGCCCGCAAACCTGCGGCATCTCACCGGCCCCGACCGTCGGCTCCGTTCGCGCCGTTTCACGCGTGCCGCGATGCTACCCGATCACCAGGACTCTCTTCGTCGCGGCAAAGCGGCCGGCCCGAACGCGCAGGAAGTAGATGCCGCGCGTCACGAGTCGCCCCGCCTCGTCGGTGCGGTCCCACGAGACCCGGTGCGTGCCGCCGGAGAGCGATTCCCGCAGCAGCGTCTTCACCTTGCGGCCCTGCACGTCGAACACCGCAGCGTCGACGGTCTGCGATACCCCCGCTGGAACGGCGATGCCGAAGTTCACCGCGCCGCGGGTGGGGTTCGGGTACGGCTGGCCGACCGCGAATCCTCCGCCGACCTGAGCGACGGGAGTTCCCGCGATGCGCCGCGGCATCGGCACGCGGAACACGTCGTTCTGCAGCTCCCTCCCGATCCCCGTATTGCGACGGATGATGTCGGCGAGGGTCTGCCGCTCGACGTACGCCTCCAGGTGCCGCGGCAGCACATTCTCGTACCAGAAGCGATCGCCGTCGCGCAGCCGCTCGAACTGATCCCGGAGGATTCTGAACGCGAGCTCGCCCACGACCGCGCCCGGGTGATGATCCTCCGAGATGATGCCGATCCAGGCGTCCACGTCGTCTACGGACGCATAGACGCTGGCGAAGCGGGCCTGGATCTCCGGATCGGAAGAAATGTCCGCGAATGACGTGGCGCGCGGCATTCCCAGCGCCTCGCGCAGGTCGTTGTACCGGGGAATTCCATGATCGCGGCCACGCTGCAGATTGAGCGACGCCAGATCGAAGCCTCCGGCACCGGGCGGCCCGAACAGGAAGTTCCGCAGCCCATCCACCACGTAGCAATCGAAGTTCTGAGCCTGCTGGTTCGCCAGGCCACGCAGCAGGGGATCCGGACCGCCGCCTGCCACGAACGTCGCCGGCGAGAAGAACGCGTCCTGGAGCGGCAGGTCGCCCTGAGAAATCGGATTCAGGTTCTCGTCCAGGCGCAGGAGTTGAGGTGACAGCAGCGTGTGGCCCATGCGGTAGGCGGCCGTCGCGAATTCCGTCCCGATCGTAGGGTCGATGGCCGGTCTGTAGCCGTCGTATTTCGGCAGCGCGTGCGGGCCGAGCAGGGCCGGCAGGAACTCGTGGTAGGTGACGGCCTGGATCTCCGCGCCCACGATCGCCCGGGCCATCTGATAGATCGCCTCGCCGTCGAGAGCGGGGGACAGTTCATGGACCATGCCCGCCACGTGGTTGTGCTCCCGCATGAAGAGCGTCTGCATGGCCGTGAGGCCGACCTGCTCGTTCGCGCGCACGTCACCCGCCAGGAACATGGTCGGATCGTCGTCCGTGGGGAAGTTGCGAAAACCGTGAATGTTGTAGGGAAGGAGATCGCCAGGGCTCGTCTTGAGCCGGCCGGTTCCATCCATCGTCCGCAGCTCGTCCGCGCGTGCCTGGTCCGAGCCATAGACCTGGGAGCCGTCGATGAAAGACGTGTTGGAGTTCATCTGCTGGCGGACGCCGTTCACCAGCTCGTACTGCGAACGGTCCAGGTCGATCACCTGCGTACCGGTGCCCGCCGGGTCGAAGTAGGGGTCTGCCGACGGCACCGGAATGGGCATTGGTTCGAGCGGCTCCGCCGAAAAGGTCATGGTGATGTCGTGGTCGATGAACTGGCCCCACTGCCAGAGGAAGTCCGAATATCCAGAAGGATTCGGAATGTGAAGCCGGCTGCGCGCAGATGGCGTTGCTGATCGCGCGCGGGCTGGCGAGCCCCTGCCCCGCCGGAGCCGAGACGCCGTCGGCGTAGTCCGCGGGCATCAGTCGTCTGAACACGATCCCACTGCAGCCCCACAGCGGCTGGTCGCGGTTGTTTCCGGAACCGTTGATCGTGCGGAAGTCGACCCCACGGAAGGGGACATCTCCCGGCGTGACGGACTGTGCAAACACCGGTCCGGCGGCCAGCAGGGCCGCGGCCGTGAGCAGGGCCGCGCATGGCAGCCGAGGAGAGAAACGCATGGCGGCATTCCCGGAGATGCGAGAGACGTTCGAGGCGAACCCCCCGCAGCCCGGGGGGAAAGGGCATCAGGGCATGGGGTCGCTTCCTCGACCTTGCAGTCGGGGCCGGCGACCCGCCCGAGTCGTCTCGATTATAGGCCCGCCCTGTTTCGCGGGGCCAGCCGTCATGAAGGGGACCGCGCCCGCCCAACCACCACCGCCGCGTCCCGTTCCACGCGGACGGCGCGGGCGGACCTGCTAATCGGTGGCCAGCAGCTCTCCACCCGCCCACGCGGCCTCGAGCAGATACACCTCGGGGTCGCTGCTCTCCAGTTGCGAGAAGTCCACATCCCGGATCGCTTCGCTCATGGCGGGCCGCGCCGCCGCAAGGGCATCCGGTGAGTCCCAGATGCCGAGCCCGACCAGTGCCCCGCTCTTCGGGTCGCGCAGCGCGTAGGACTGGCGGAAACCCGGCCGGCCCTGCATCGCCCGGCCGAATTGCTTCATGGATTCGATCAGGTCCTGTTCCCTGCCCGGTTTGACGTCGCGATGGAAAGCCAGGTGGATGAGCATCGTGCCTCCGCGCATGCGTTGACGAGAGAGAGCGATGGGATCGGCGCGCTCCATGCGAATGGAATCCGCGGTGCCGCCGCGTGGACGATAGCGCATCGGAGCGCCGCGCTTTGGGCTGGCCCGGATCCGGGGCACGGCGTAGCCTCGGGCTGCAACAATCGTGCGTTCCCTGGCACGCGCCCCCCGGCCGTGGCTCCGCGGACTCTGGAGGAAGAGCCGTCGTGAAGACCCTGGATCTTGCAAAGGCGTACTTCGACGCCTGGAATTCCCACGACGCGAAGGCCATCGTCGCCACGTTCGCCGCGTCGGGCACCTACAGCGACCCGACGACGAACGGGGCGCTCACCGGCGATGCGATCGGCGCCAACGCCAGCAGCCTCTGGGAGGGATTCCCGGACCTGTCATTCGAGATCCGCAGCGTCGCCCAGACCGATGCCGGGAGAGTCGTCGCCGAGTGGCTGATGACCGGCACCCAGGCCGGGCCGTTCGCGGGCCTGCCGCCGAGCGGACGGACGGTGCGCCTGCCGGGGGTCGACGTCATCGAGACGGGGCCGGACGGCATCCGCTCCGTCACGGGCTACTTCGACTCGCGGGCCGTGCCCGAACAGCTGGACATGATGGTGCTCGTCCAGCCGCGCCGTATCGGACCGTTTTCGTTCGGCGGTTCGGTCGCCGTGCAGTCCGGGAAGAAGACCAGGCCCGGCGCGTTCAGCATCACCACGATCTGGAACGAGCCCGCGCAGGACGGGAAGATCCGCGACCACAGCGTGGCGACCGCGCGCGAGATGCAGAAGATGGAGGGGTTCATCGGCCTGACGCTGGCCCGGGTGGGTGGTCGGGGCATCACGATCACCGCCTGGGAGAAACCCGAGAACGTGAAGCAGCTGAGGAGCAGCACTTCGCATCGAGAAGCGATGAGCCAGTTCTGGAAGGAGGTCGGCGATGCGGCGTTCACGAGCGTCTGGGCGCCCGACCACATCAATCCGATGTGGGTGCGCTGCGCGGCCTGCGGGAAGATGAACGATCACGACAGGAGCGGCGGCCGCTGCGCGTGTGGCAGCGCGCTCCCCGAGGCGCCGGCGTACTACTGAGGCGGGGCCCGCGGCGACCCGCGCGCCATGGTCGGTGCCGATGCTCGAGTCACGCCGGTGCTCGGGCCCGCCGCGACACGGCGCGACCTGACGACCGCCGTGACGCGCACCGTTGACAACGACCTCCCGCGCGAAGCAGCATTCGCCGGTCGTCAACCCGGGAGGATGTCATGCGCAGAATGATCTGGATCACGAGTCTCGCGTGTCTGGCTGCCGTGCCGGCCACCGCCGCCGCGGCCGCTTTCAAGCTCGAAAGTCCGGTGATCAAACCCGGCGCCACCATTTCCAGGGAACAGGTCTTCGACGACATGGGGTGCGCCGGCGGAAACGTCTCGCCCGCGCTCCAATGGTCGGGCGCACCGGAGGGAACGAAGAGCTTCGCGGTGACCGTTTACGATCCCGACGCGCCCACCGGCTCGGGCTGGTGGCACTGGGTCGTGTACAACCTCCCCGTCGGTACCACGTCGCTGCCCGCGGGCGCCGGTTCCGCCGATGGCGACAACCTGCCGGACGGCGCCATGCAGGGTCCGACCGACTTCGGCACGTCGGCGTACGGCGGACCCTGCCCACCCCCGGGCGACAAGCCGCACCGCTATGTCTTCACGGTCTATGCGCTCAAGACCGACAAGCTCGAGGTGCCGGAAGGGGCCACGTCCGCGGTGGTGCGGTTCATGATCCACGCGAACGCGATCGACACCGCGACGCTCACCGCGAAATACGGGCGCAAGTAGCCGTGCGGGTCAGTCCACGAGGCTGGGGCCCGCCCAGCTCACGAGCAGGAGGTTCTTCGAGAGGGTCTGCGGCTCGAAATAGGTGTTCGAACGCAGCGCCACGACGGCTCCGCCCGGCGCGGCGTCCACGCCTTCGGTGAGAGTGTTGTACGGGTGCTCGATGGATCCGTCCTCCGTCCCCACGTAGGTCTTGTCCACGTAGACGATCGGGCGCGACGGGACGTCCCGCGTCCAGACGCCGAGGCCATAGGTCGCTGCCATGAGCCGGTGCTGGCCGCCGGTGGTGGGATCCACGACGAATTTCAGATCCTTGCACTGGACGATGGGCATGCCGTCCTGGAAGGGCTGCCAGCTCTTTCCTGCGTCGGTGGTCCGGAAGATACCGATGTCGGTGCCGGCATAGATCGTCGAGGGGTCGAAGGGCGTCGGTGCCAGACACCAGACGGCTCCAACCGACGACAGCTCCCCGGTGACGTCATCCCATGTCGCACCGTAGTCCGTCGTGTGGAACACCTTCGAGGAGCCGACGGGCGCCCTGCAGCCGGCCCAGGCTTCACCGGGAGACTCGCTCGACGGCGCGATGACCCACACCTTTCCCCCACTCGGCGCCAGATCCGTGGTCGTGTGAACCGTCCAGGTGGAACCCGTCCACCGGGCCACCGCGACATCGCGCTCCAGGTTGTCGCGGAAGTTCACGAAGAACGTCCTGCCGTCGGCCTTGCTCCCGAAGAGACCTTGCAGTCCGTAGGACTGCGAATGGAGCGGTGGAACGGCTTCCAGACTGTATGCTCCGGGCGAAGCGTTCTTCGCGATGGACCAGATATCGGACCCCACCGGCACGTAAAGGCGCCCGCCAAATGGATCGTAGAACAGAGCCGAGGTCGCGCCGGCTGGCTCCTGCATGAACTCCAGAGTCCCCGATGCGGTGACGCGGTAGAGATGGAACGGATTGCTGCCCAACCAGAACCAGTATTCATGGGCTTCCGCATCCGTGATCTGCATGGCACTGCCGTCCCCGCCCTTGTCGTTGCCAACTGGAACGTAGCTCCAGTTGGCGCCGGTATTCTGGGTCGCGAGCGTGGCATTGTCCTGCAGATTGATGATCCCCAGGCTCCGGCGCCATTCGAGGTGATCCACCTGCGCCAGGTTCAGGCCCGTGGTCCCGTTGCCGTTCAGCCCGATCGTGGTCATCGCCCCGATGTCGTGCCGGAAGATCCCGCCGTCGTTGCAGATCCACAGCAGATTGTCCCCAGCTTCGGGCGAGAAGTAGAGCTGCGTGACGTCGCCATGGCCGATGTCGAAGCCGGACGACTGGCTGTGCATGACCCAGTGCGCGCCACCGTCCGTCGTTCGGAACAGTTCGATCGAACCGACGTACATGTGTTCGGGATCGTCGGGCTTGATCGCGATCGCCTGAGCATGGTCCGCCTGCGTCCGAGCGAGGTCCGGCAGGTCGCCGGTGGCGTTCGTCCACGTGACGCCCGTGTTCGTCGTGCGCCAGACGCCCAGCAGGTAGCCGCGGGGCGTGGCGATGAAGACCGCCATCGCCGCAGGCGTTCCGCGACAGATCGCGAGCGTGGCGCGCCCCCACGAAGCCGCCGGGGGCAGCCCGCTCGCCCCGGGCACGGGGCCCCAGCTCGCGCCCCGGTTGGTGGATCGCAGCAGCCCCACGTCCTTTGTGACCGCATACATGGTGTCGGCAGAGGTCGGGTGCAGGCGGAGGCCGGTCGCGTCTCCCGTCCAGACACGCTGCCAGCTGACCGCCGCGTCGGTGGAACGGAAGATGCCGGCGCTGGTCGCCGCCACCAGTTCGGTCGAGCTCCCGTTCACGTACTCGAGCCGATACGCCCGCTTGGGAATCACCGAGAGGCTGCCGGCACTCCAGGTGGCCCCGCTGTTCGTCGTGTAGTACACGCCCGCGCCCTCGTACCGGCCCGGATCGCCCGTGAAGACGACGATGCGACTGTCGTCCGCGGGATCGATCGCCAGCGCCCGCACCGAGGGGTTGAGGAGCGTGGGCGCGATCTGCGTGTAGACCGACGGAGCGCTCGAGTGCGAGCGCCATACGCCCCCGCCTGAAGCGCCGAGGAAGATGCGATAGCCGCCGCCGCCATCTGGGATCGTGCGAATCCCCGCGACACGGCCGTTGAAGGTGAGCCGTGGTCCGTAGCCGCCGATCGGTCCCAGCCGCGTCCAGCTCGATGTCGAGGTCGACGCCGATTGCTTCGCCCGCTGCATGCCGGTGGCGTCGAGCGCCTCCAGGTACTCCCGCGGGCTTATCGTGGATTCCCACTGCTCGGCCTCGTGCTCAGGGTCCTCGTGCCACTCCCGGTCACCCCATGCGCCCTGGCCGAAGCTCGTGCCCGCGAGACTGGCGACCAGTCCCAGGACCATGGCGGACTGGAGCCACGCCGGCCGGACCTGGCGCCCACCGCGGATTCCGCGTCGTGATGACATCGCTCGCTCGATCTCTGCCCGCACGGTCTCAGGGCCCCCCGATCCGTGCCGTCCCGAGCCAGCTCGAGAGGACGACGGATTTGCTGATCGTTACGGACTCCGCGTAGTGGCCCGCACGGACCCTGATCAATGCACCCGGATCCGCGGCCGTCACCGCATCCGCCACGATCTGAAACGGCCCACCCGCCACGCGGCACTCGAAGTACCCGGCCGCGGGGCTGCAGGTGGACGCACCATCCACCCAGAGCAGCTTGCTGGGCGGTGCGATCTCCACGGCGAGACAGGCGCGATCGAGGTTGGTCCGATCGGCGCTGGACCACCCCAGGCTGATCGCGGCCTGGCGCAGCGCGTCGTACAGGTCCACCCAGCCCGAACCGGAAGTGAGAAGGTGCGTGTTCGCCTCGTAGTAGAGATCCGCGACGGCGTCGATGCCCATGCCCGCGACGACCTGCCCGTTGAACGTGTCGCCGTCGGTCAGCAGGTAGCAGAGCTTGTTGTTTACGCCACTGTTGGTATGCACGCCGCCGTAGTCGTTCAGGGTGTCGGGGCTGCCGACGGGAGGAACATAGAACGGGCTGCTGAGCCGGTCCGGGTCAGAGAAGATCGTCGGATCCCGCATGTCGCGCCCGTTGGGGCCGAGAAGGTCCTCCCCGAGCCGCCATCGCCACACCGCCGCGTCGTTCCCCGCGCCGTTGCTGAGGTCCACGAACTCGCCCCACACGTCCGAGAGAGACTCGTTGAGGGCCCCGGGGGTATTGGCGTAATAGAGTCCGGATTCGCTCGCCGTGACGCCGTGCGTGTATTCGTGCGCCAGGACATCGTCCACCGCAAAGTCCGGACCGACGTACATCCGACCGTTCGTCGCCAGAAACTGGGCATTGTCGCAACCGGGGAATCCGCAGTAGTTCACAGTCGCGCTCAGCACGGCTCCGGCATCGTCGAAGCTGTCTCGCCCGTGGTGACTCAGGTAGAAGGCGTAGGTGTCGCCGAGGTAGTCGTAGGTCAGGTTGATGTCCGCCAGCGTGGAAGGCGGATCACCTTCGGAACGCTTCAGTGTGCCGGGATCGGCAGAAGTGAGGCTCGCGTCGTAGATCTGACGGTTGAGCGCCGATTCGTGCAGCGGATAGCGTCGGAGCACTTCGCCGCGCACTGCGTCCAGGACGACCCTCTCATGCGCGGAAATCACCATCTCGCTGCTCACCGTCACCACCCAGGCGAGCGCCGGATCGCCCGGTTCACCGAGGACCGCGGGGACGAAGTACTCGAGGTCGAGCGAGACCACGCTGGCGTCGGCAGCCCCGTAGAGGTCGGCGGCCGTGGAGGTCGCGATGGCGGCCGCCTGATCTCTCGAGATCGCGGCGGCGGTGGGAAGCGCAGCCGTCTCGGCGCCCGCCGCGATGTCGCACATCACGGCCTCGATGCCGCCGCCGCCCACCTGCACGACGATCTCCCCGGCGAGAACGGGCAGGCTGCGGTGCAGCTGCTGAAACCGCACCCAGGTCCGGTCGGAAGAGGTCTTTTCGCGGCGGAGGCGCAGCGCATCGTTCGCCCCGAGCGCGAACAGGTCGCGATGCCCGTCGAGGAACGCCCGCGCAGAGACCTCCGCCCCACCTCGCGCAGCCCGAGTTGGAAACGCATACCCGGGTGGGGCGCCGAGGTAGGAAAGACCGCCCGTGCGTCCTTTCGTCACGCGTGCCGCCTCCCGGGGGGCGACTCCGCTGCGCGCCTGGTCTGCGGCGACCACCGAACGGAGCAGGTCGGAGAGGTCCCGTGCAGACGCGCCGTCCTGGGCCATCGCGTTGCCGGCCCATCCGAGCAGCGCCAGCGCCAGAACCGCTTTGACGCCCTGCCGTCTTCCCGGCCCGGCGACGGTCGGCGGAGGATGTCCCGCGCCCGCGTACCGCGCACTCACTGCAGGGACACCAGCACGAGCACGAGACCCGTGCCATGCTCGAGCGCGGTCATGGCCTTGCCGAGGATCGCTCCGCGCGCGCGATCCGGATCGGCGACACGCATCGCGCAGCCCGGACGACCCGACGTCGTGAGGAGGTCGCCGGGGTGGATCGGGCCGCCCGTCGCGTCGCAGCGTGTCCAGACCCGCCCGGTCAGGGCGACGGCCACCGCGCCGTCCGCCCGCGTGCCCTGATGGCCCATGACGAGTCCGGCGTCCACGCCGCCGGCCCCGCTCACCACCCCGGCGACGGTGGCATCGTAGGCGGAGGCGCTGCACATGAGCTGGCCGGGATTGGCGGGATCGATGCTCACGACGGTGCCGGGCGCGACTGGACCGCATTCGGACGCCAGATCGAACCGCTCGGAGAGATCCGCGCCGCCCGTGATCTCGACGACATCGGTCCGGATCCGGCTCTTGCCGCTGCCGTCGTCGGCGATCATCCAGATCTTGAGCGCGCCGGTCGGGCTGTAGACCTTCCACTCGCGGTTCTCGGCGGTCCACTGGTGGGCGAGGCTTCCGTCGCTCCCGAACAGCTCCAGCTGCGACCCGCCGCCGTAGGCCTGGCCGCGCAGGCGTACCGTCATGCCGTGGTTGTTGTTCGTGAACGTGGCGATGCCGCCACCGGCACCGTCCTTGCCGTCCAGGGTGATGGTCGCCCCACCCTCGTCGCCCATCTGCAGCTGGCTGCCACCGCCGGAATCGCCTTCGAGGTCGACGGTCGCGTTGCCGGCGCCGTTGTAGGCCAGGACCTGGCCGCCACCGTTCGGCAACCCGCCACGGAGAACAAGGCCGGGATCGATGCCCACCCCGCCGGGACCGGCCAGATCCAGATTGCCGCCGTTGTCCATGTACAGATGGCCGACGGAGGTGGCGTTGCCCGTTCCCAGCTCCCAGTCGTTCGAACGCGCCTGACCTGCGACCTGAAAGGTCCGCGCCGGCGTCGCGGTGCCGACGCCCACGAAGCCCGAAACGCCGGAGTGCATGTCGTTTCCGTTGATCACCCAGTCGGCGTCCGGCCCGCCCGACCCCGCCGTGGTCTGCAGCGAGTTATCGGGGAAGCGGATGCCCGTCGCGACCTGCACCTCGCCGTCCACGGTGAAGTCGCCGTACGCGTGGCTGGCCCCGTCGCTCTGAAGTGCATAGGCGCTGCTCGCCAGGGGCTGGTCGGCGAGCTGCTCGAAGCCGCCTCCCGTGTCCACCCACACTCGCAGCATCGGGGCGTCGGCCTGCGCCAGTTCTGCCGCGGACAGCGGCGCCATCGGGGAAGCACCCAGCAGCACGCTGAACAGGCCTTGATCCACCAGGACCGCGACCGAGGCGCTCGGTTCGCTCCCGCCGGTGCCGGTGCCGTCGTTGGACCAGACCGTGGAACCGCCGTTCACGATGGCGAACTTGAAGTCCGCCGTCCCGTCGTAGGGCGTGCCGTTCTTCTCCAGATGCCCCTGATAGCTCACCTGCGTCGGCAAAGCGGCCGACGGCACGACCGCGAATAGCGTCAACACGCCGGCGCACGCCACGCCCCACCATCGCGAAACGTTCATGACTGCATCCTCCTCATGTGGACCCACAGATGACTCGGCCGACCGCTGCGTGCGCGCTAACGCAGCAGCACGGCTCTGCAGGTGACGCGGCCCAGGAGCGTGTCCAGAACGCACGCATAGACGCCCGCCGCAAGCGGCCGTCCCTCGTCGTCGTCTCCGCGCCACTCGATCGAGAACCGCCCCGCCTCCATCGGACCGTCACGAAGCGTGCGTACGAGCCGCCCACTCATGTCGTAGACGCGCAGCCGAACCCGGGCCGGGGACGCGCCCGCCGTCCTGGGCACGTCGAATTGGATCGTCGTCGTGCGGCTGAACGGATTGGGGCGTCCCGGCAGGAGTGCGAGCTCGGTGGGAATCGAAGGGTCCGTCGTGGGAACGTCCACCGACCCTCCGAAGACCGGCCCCCAGAAACCCGACCAGAGGAAGTGCCCCGCCGACCCGACGCCCGCCGCGACGGGCTGACCCAGAGTGAAGCGCGCCAGATGGCTGGTGCCCGACGCCGTCCCGCCGCCCGAGGCCAGCACCGAGCGGGGGATGTTGGACGCGGCCTGGGGCACCGCAGGGATCGCGCCCACGAGCACGATTGCGAGCAGGGTTCGATTCATAGGGACTCTCCAGGTTCCGCGAGGTGAATCCGGCCGACCATCTTCACGCGACGCGTCGACTCAGCGGCGGATGACGAGTTTCCGGTGCAACGATCTTCCGCAGGCCTCGAGGCGAACGAAGTAGATGCCGTTTCCCGCTTGCGCCCCCGCCTCGCTCACGCCATCCCAGTCCGCCGTGAAGCGCCCCGCCGGATACGTCGCGTCGACGAGCGTGCGGACGCGGCGGCCGAGTGCATCGAAGATCGCCACGTGCACGGGCCCCGGGTGCGGCAGTGCAAAGCGCAGCTCCGCGCCGGAGCGTGAGGGATTGCCCGCCGCGATCGCGAACTCCAGTATCGTGGGCACGGAATCGCCGACGTCGGTCGTCCCGGAAGGCACCAGCGTGGCCACCGGCGACTCGTTGCCGTGCACGTCGACCGCGGAGAGCTTGTAGACGTACGGTGCGCCGGCCGGATCGGTGAACCCTGGACTCGCCGGTTCGGCGACCAGATGGCCGGGGTCCGGCGTGAAGTCCACGGTGCCGCCGCGATACAGCCGGTAGTGGGCGAAGTCCGGCTCGCCGTTCTCGCCCCACGTCATCGTCGTCACGCCGTCGGCGTAGCTGCCCGCGAACGGCGCCGGCATCGCCGGCGCCAGGTTGTCCACCGAGTAGCCGCTGTCGGGCGCCGACGGCCAGAACGTCCCGCTCGCGGAACCGTGCGCTTCGACCATGAACAGCGTGTAGGCGAACGACACGCCGCTGGAGTCGGCGGCCGTCGCCGCGACGTAGCTGTATGCAGCGCCCGAGTGCGCAGGCTGGCTCGCGAGATACTCCCAGGCGTAGCCGCTCGCCGCGCTGCGAACACCGCGCGAGCGTGCGAATACCCGTCTGCCGGCACGTGCGAGCGCCGTCGCGTCGTCACCCGAAGCGAGCCACACCGCTCTCGAGCCGGCGGCCTGCAGCGCGGCCACGGGCACCTGCCGCCAGATCCAGTAGCTCTCGATCCCCGCGGTCGGCTGCGCGTCGAGGTAGCTGGCGTTCCACTCGAGCCGCACCGCACCGCCCTGATCGCCCTCGACGTCCTGTACCGAAGTGATGGCGGGCGACGCGTCGCCCAGCGCGCCGAAACCGTCGATGCGCTGCGCATAGTGATCGTTCCCGGCGTAGGACCTGGTGTCCCACCACGTGATCAGCGCACCGCCTGTGCCGTCGGCGACGATCAGGGGAGTGCCCTGAGATCCGAGTGCCGAACTGACCGGATTCCCCTCGGGCCCCCACCCGGGAGCGGTCGTCCCGTTCCCCAGCAGATGCATTGCCCCGATCTCCGCCGAACCCACCAGGGAGCCCTCGAACGTCAGGAAGACTCCTCCGGTGCCGTCCGGTGCGATCTTCGCCCTGAAGGTCTGGATGGTCAGCGGAAGCAGACCATCCGCCGGCCACCCGAGGTAGTTGCTTCCATCCTGCCGCACGTGGCCGACGTACGAATAGAAGGCCGTGTTCCGGCCGTCGTCCCACACCGCAAAGAGCCCGCCCTGGCCGTCAGGGCACACCGACGAGAGCATCTGGTCGCTTGCCTCCGAGACCAGCGGGAGGCCCCACCCGAAGAGCGGCACCGTCGCATCCGATGCGGCGTAGTTCACGTAGACATCAGAGTTGCCGAATCGCGTGTCGTTCCAGACCACGAAGACGCCACCCGCTCCGTCGGTCGCGAGCTGTGAAGACGTCTGGTCGCCTCCGGCGACCGCCGTCATGTCCGTGCCACCGTACGCCCACCCCTGAACCTGCTGTCCCGTGCCGGTCATGTGGGTGAGCTTGATGTCGGTGACACTGCCGTTGAAGTAGTCCCAGGCGATCCAGAGTCCTCCCTGGGCATCCGACAGGATTGCGGGCCTTGTTTCCTCGAAGCTCGTGAGGGCGACACCCTGACCACCCCCTACCCAGGCCCCGTCCGCCGCCCCATTGGAGAGGATGTGCATGGCGTAGATGTCATCGTCGGTCGGCGAATACTCGAAAGTCCATGCGACGAACATCCCCTGCGCACCATCGCCGGCAAGGACGGGCTGGCCTTCCTCGTTGGATGCGGTCGACACCTGCACAGCGTTCCCCCACAGGCGCACGCCACCGGCACTGACCCGCTGTGCAAAGATGTCGAAGTTGCCGTTGCGGTCGTCCTCCCATGCGACCAGCGCCCCGCCGGCTCCGTCGGGCACGATCGCGATGTCGATCTGCCCGCTCGACGGCGTCGTCAGCGCCAGACCATTTGCCGGCCACCCAGGGGCGATCGTGCCGTCGGCCAGAACGTGCTGGAGGAGCACAACCTCCGCGATGTCCTTGTGGGTCCAGGCAACGAAGATCCCGCCTGCACCATCCGTGCACGCGGTGTGCCCGGGATAGTAGGCGAACACGCTGTGATCCTCGGCGACGACGTTGTTCACCGAGGGATCGGTGGACCATGTCGCGTGGCCGACCGCCGGCCACGACAGGATGATCAGCGCGGGAAGCAGTGCGAGGGCTCGATGGACGAATGATCGCAGCATGCGGCACCTTCCGGAATGGGAGTGCGGAACGGCGGCAGACCAGCCTGTGCGCGAGCGCCGGACGGCGCCCTCTAGAAGACTGAGTCGCAGGGGCGGCGGGGAAATCACGATGATTTCGCACGCGAACGGAATTGACGGTTCCGCCCGCTCAGCGCCGGATCACGAGCTTGCGATGGAGCGTCCGGCCGAGCGCCTCGAGCCGCGCGAAGTAGATCCCGTCTCCGCTCGCCGCGCCATCCCAGTGCACCGTGAATCGTCCCGCCGGATACGTCGCGTCTGCGAGCGTGCGCACCCGGCGACCGAGCGCGTCGAAGATCGTGATGCGTACCGGCCCCGGGCGCGGCAGCGCGAAGCGCAGTTCGGCCCCCGAACGCGACGGGTTGTCCCCCGCGATCGTGAACGCCAGCGTCGCGGGCAGCGAGCCGGCGATGTCGGTCGTCCCGGACGGCACCAGCGTCGCCACCGGCGACTCGTTGCCGTGCACGTCCACCGCCGAGAGCTTGTACACGTACGGTGCGCCGGCCGGATCGCTGAACCCGGCGGCCGTCGGAGCGGCGACCAGATGGCCGGGGTCCGGCGTGAAGTCCACGGTGGTGCCGCGATACAGCCGGTAGTGGGCGAAGTCCGGCTCGCCGTTCTCGCCCCACGTCATCGTCGTCACGCCGTCGGCGTAGCTGCCCGCGAACGGCGCCGGCATCGCCGGCGCCAGGTTGTCCACCGAGTAGCCGCTGTCGGGCGCCGACGGCCAGAACGTCCGGCGCTCGCGGACCGTGCGCTTCGACCATGAACAGCGTGTAGGCAAACGACACCGCGCTGGAGTCGGCGGCCGTCGCCGCGACGTAGCTGTACGAGGCGCCCGAGTGCGCAGGCTGGCTCGCGAGATACTCCCAGGCGTAGCCGCTCGCCGCGCTGCGAACACCGCGCGAGCGTGCGAATACCCGTCTGCCGGCACGTGCGAGCGCCGTCGCGTCGTCACCCGAAGCGAGCCACGCCGCTCTCGAGCCGGCGGCCTGCAGCGCGGCCACGGGCACCTGCCGCCAGATCCAGTAGCTCTCGATCCCCGCGGTCGGCTGCGCGTCGAGGTAGCTGGCGTTCCACTCGAGCCGCACCGCACCGCCCTGATCGCCCTCGACGTCCTGTACCGAAGTGATGGCGGGCGACGCGTCGCCCAGCGCGCCGAAGCGGTCCACCTTTTGCGCGTAGTGATGGAACGCGGTGAGCGTCCTGTTGTCCCACCAGGTGATCAGGGCTCCGCCTGCGCCATCTGCGACGATCCAGGGATACCTCTGGGCGGCGGGGGCAGTGCAGACATTGACCCCGTACGTCCACCCCGGGGCGAGAGTCCCGTCGCCCAGGTAGTGCATCGCCCCGACGTCCGCCATGTCGGTGGAGTAGTTCTCGAACGTCAGATACACGCCACCCTGGTCGTCCGGGGCGACCATCGGATTGCCAGCGAGAATCGTCACCACGGCCAGCCCATCCAACGGCCACCCGGGATAGCGACTCCCGTCCTGCCGCATGCGGATCATGAACGAAGACGGAACCGCGTACCGATAGTCATCCCACACCGCGTAGATCCCGCCGCTGCCGTCCGGGCAGATCGACTGTATCAACTGGCTCTGCGTGTCCCTCACCAGAGATCCACTGAGGAGGTCCAGGAGTGGATACGTCGCCCCCGGCGGGACATAGTTCATGTAGACGTCCCAATTGCCGTTTCGTCTGTCATCCCAGACTACAAAAGCGCCCCCCGCTCCATCGGTCGCAAGCTGCGGATCGCCCTGGTCGCCAGCGAGCGCCGTAATGTCGGTGCCGCCAGGCGACCAGCCCGGGACCAGGAGCCCAGTGCTGCTGAAGTGCGACATGAAGACGTCGGTGTCGGAGCCATTGAAGCCGTCCCAGGCGAGCCAGAAGCCTCCCCCATCGTCGGACAGGATCGCCGGGTTCAACTCTTCGAAGCCCGTCGTGGCGGCGCCCTGGCCGCCGCTCGCCCACGCACCATCCACCACTCCATTGGAAAACACATGCATGGCGTAGATGTCGTGATCGCTTGGTGAGTAAGCGTAGATCCACGCGACGAACATCCCCTGCGCCCCGTCATTGGCGATCACCGGACGGAAATCTCCGTTGACGGTGAGTGATACCTGCACACCATTGCCCCAGAGAAGCGCGCCGCTCGCGTCGACCCGCTGTGCGAAGATGTCGTAGTTCCCGCTTCGATTGTCGATCCACGCGACCAGGGCACCGCCGGCGCCGTCCGGGGCAATCGTGACCTCACCCTGCCCGTTCGACGCCGTGGTCAACGGCAGTCCATCCGCAGGCCATCCAGGTGCGACCGTACCGTCGGCGAGAACGTGCTGGGCGACCGTGACCGAGGCCAGATTCATGGTGACCCACGTGACGAAGAACCCGCCCGCACCATCGGTACAGGCGGCGTGCCCGATTCCAGAAAACACGGCGTTCTCGTCTTGCGCGACGATGTTGTTCACCAGGGGGTCGGTGGACCACGTGGCATGCCCGACGGCCGGCCACGACAGCGTGACCAGCGCGAGAACGAGCGCGAAGACGCGATGAACGGATGCTCGCGGCATGCGGCACCTCCCGGAATTGGAGTGCGAGCCCGGGCGGGAAGCGGATGTGTGAATCCGGCCGGTCCTCCGGGCGCAGGACGGTTCGAGACTTGCCGAGTTCGGGCGTGGACGGCCCCTCTGGAAACTGGGTCGCCGGGGCACCGGAGAAATCACAAGGATTCCTCAGAGCGATGGAATGCCGCCCGCCCCTGCGCCTCAGCGACCCGTCGGGATCTCGAGGATCGCGGCGCGAGAGGTGGCCAGCGAATCGCCGTCGGCCAGCGCCACCACCTGCCACATCAGAGCGCCACCGGCTCCTGCCGCCGACTTCAGCTCCGCGGGGTCGAGCACGGTGCGTGTGGCGCTGACACGCTTCGGCGGAATCGCTTCTTCCAGCGTGCTCGGCGCCAGCAGGACGATCCGATAGGCGTTGGCGCCCTCGAAAGGTTGCCAGCGCAGTTCGAGCGAGCCGTCCTCGAGCAGGCGCGGTGGCTCGGTGGTCACCCGCTCATCAGCCGTCGAAGTGCCGGCCGCGCCGCGGCGCAGGCGAATCCGGTCCGGCTGCCGGTCGCGCGCCCCCTGCCACACCAGCACCGAAACGACCAGCACGGCCGCCGCCGTCGCGGCCCAGGCGAAACGGTAGCGCGTCAGCGCCGAAAGGGCTTCGGCGAGCACCGCTCGAAAGCCGCGCGGTTCCGGGACACGCGCGGCGTCTGCCCGGAACTCTCCCGCCAGAAAGCGCGCCAGCGCATCCTCGGCTTCCGCCTGTCTCGGAGCGGATGTCGCGGGATCGGGGCGCGTGAAGTCGCGGCAGGCGGCCACCAGCGCGCGACAACGCGGGCACGCCGCCAGGTGTTCGAGCGTCGCTGCGTCTTCGCGCTCGACCTGTGCCAGCAGCACCTCGGGTTCCGGACACGCGTGGCCCGACCGCTCCTCAGACAATGATCCACCTCCCGCACGAGACGTGAAGAACGCTCATCCCCCCCGGCTCCCTGCTTCCCGACGTGCCCTCGACGCCAGCGCCTGCCGCAGCTTGCGACGCGCCCGTTGCAGGACCGCCCGCGCCCCGGAGCTCTCCTGGATGTCGAGGACCCGGGTGATGTCCTCGACCGGCATCCGTTCGAAGCATCGCAGCCAGATCGCCTCCTGCTCGCAGGCGTCGAGATGGTCACGCAGCAACTGCAGCACCGCTTCCTCTCCTTCGCGCGCTTCGAGCAGCACGATCGGATCCTGAGCTGCGTCGGGCAGTTCGTCGGGATCCCTGTCGGCCGCCCGCGGCTTCGCCCGGCGCATCGCGCTCACGCACCGGTACCGCGTGATCGCAAAGAGCCAGGAAGAGAAACGGGACCGTCCCTCGAAGCTGCCAAGCGAGTCGTAGGCAGCCAGGAACACCTCCTGTGACAGATCGAGCGCCCGGTCGTGGTCCCCGACATGGCGGTAGCACCATCGAAACACCCGGCCGGTGTATCGCTCGAACAGTTGCCCGGCGGCCGCACGGCGCTCCGATTCGTGGCGGGCCGCACGGACGCGAGCGAGGAGCCGTTCCTCGCTCGCAACTTCGCGCTCCCGTTCCGTCACTTGGTGAGTCGCATGGGGAATCCGGAAATCACAGCTCTGTTCGCCTCCGCTTGCGCGCCGCCAGGGCGAGTCCTGCGATGGCGATGAGCAGAGTGAGCCCTCCCGCGACCGCCACCGTTCCCGGCGCCCGGCGGTTCAGGGCCACCCGGGCCGACCCGTCGCCCACGAGGACGAAACCCGCCCAGTAGAAAGGATGCGCCGTCTCCGGTCGCGCCCGCACGGCCATCTGCGCGCGCCTCAGGGCGTCGGCTGCCGGGTGGCCCTTCGCCAGTTCGGAGTAGAAGTCTCTCATGAAATCGGCCGTCACCCGGTCATCCACGGGCCAGAGCGTCGCAAGCACCGTCGGGACCCCCGCACTGAGGAAGGCCGTCGTCAGCCCGATGACGCCCTCGCCGTTCAGGATACGGCCGGCTGCCGATTTGCAGGCGGACAGCACGACCAGTCTTGCGTGGAGATCGAGCCCGGCGATCGTTCGCGCGCTCAGCGGCCCCGTACCGTTCGTCGAATCCTCGAGTGCGAGCATCAGCGAGGATCGCCACGGACTCTGGTCGTCCACGGTCGCGTGCACGGCCATGTGGATGAGATCGTACGAACCGAGTGCTTCCGCGCTCAGGCGGGCACGCCTCCCGTTGTCGCCCTCGAGCCGTTCGACTCCCGCGTATCGGTGGAACAGGGCATCGACCTCCCTGCGGGCGCCGGGCAGCGCGTCGCGACCTGACTCGCCACCGCCGGCGACCGCCAGCATGTGAGCGGAGTCGTGGGGCGGCTCCTGCCTGCTGCGTGCCTGGACCTGCTGCCACACGGTTGCCGAGGGCACGTAGACCACCTCGCGACCGGCGGCGAGGGGAGCCGTGCCCGACTCAGCATCCGAGATCACGGGCAACGCCGCCAATGGAAGGAGATCGAGCACGTCGTCCGGAGCGAGCACGACGCGTCGGGCTCCGGCGAGCAGGTCCTCGACTCCGCCCAGCAACGTTTGCTCGATCGCCTCAAGCGCCCTCTCTCTCGCGCGCCCGGCGCCGGCGGATTCATGGGAGGCCGGCGGAGCGGACAGCAGGTCCCGAACCAGGCCGACCTCGCGGGCGAGACGGGCCGCTCCCGGCAGGCGGATGACCCGACAGGCGCGTCGCGTGAGCGCGAACAGGAAGGACTCGTCGGGTCCCACATAAGCGTCCAGGAGCAGGTCCCCATCTGTCATGACGTCCTGCCGGAATTCCGCGAGATCGAATGCGCCCTCGCCGACCCAGTCCAGCCGTGTCGGTGGCCTGCCGGGCCCGGCCAGAACCTCGATGAGGCTGCGCGCCTTGAACCTCTGCAGTTCCCCGAACGCCTGCTCGACGCGCGGGCCCTCACGGTCCTGCGGACCCACGCGGAGCGCCGCCCACTGGGTATAGATCTGGTGACCGGCCGCCCCTCGCCGCTCTCGCCAGATGCGATCATCGGGAAGCGCCCGTTCGGATTCCCAGACATTGACCGCTCTTCGGAGGACCACCATGGCGCTGTCACTCCGCCCCGACGCCCGCAGCGCGCGGGCGAGCAGCGTCAGCAGCTCGAGCTGCTGAGACGTCTCACCGATCTCGGCGGCCCGCCGGCACGCACGACGCAGCACGCCGGCGGCTTCGACGGGCCGGTCGAGGTCGAGCAGGCATTGCGCGTGGGACCGTTCGAGCAGTAATTCGCTCGATACTGGAATCCGCGGGCCCAGCTCCGCCTGCAGCGACTCGACGACGCGAAGGGCCGTCCGCGCACTGTCCTGCTTGTCGAGGGCGAGGCTCAGACCACTCCCCGCTTCCGCGCGCGCCCGCACCGAGCGGCCCGCCGCCAGGCTCATCGCCTGCCGGAATAGAGCAGCCGACCTTCTCGATCGTCCCTGCACGCCATACAGCTCCCCGATCTCGACGAGCGTGCTCGCGTAGAGATCCATGTAGCCGCCTCGTTCACAAATGTCTCGTGCTTCGTCGACGAGCTTCTCGGCGTCATCGAGGCGTCCGAGGTCGAGGTAGGCCAGCACCAGATTCGTCGCGGGGGTTACCTTCTCCCGTTCGTCCCCGAGACGATCCTGCTGCTCATACGCCTCGCGGAAGTAGCGCGCCGCCGTCGCCGGATCACCCTGCGAGTACGCGATCACGCCCAGGTTGTTCAGCGCCTGCCCTTCCGCCCAGGCGAAACCCTGATCGCGCGCGATCCCGAGGATCCGCGCGTAGCAGCGCTTCGCGGCATCCGGCTCCCCGGTTCTCGACAGCACGTTGCCGAGGCCCGTGAGCGCCCGGACCTGGCCTCGCAGGTTGCCGAGGGACTCGAAGGTCGAACTGGCGGTTTCATATTCCCTGCGGGCTCGTTCATTCTGGCCGCTCTGGTAATCATGGTAGGCGAGCCCGGTGAGCGCCCAGGCCACCTGCTCCCTATCCCCGAACCTGCGCGCCCGAACCAGACCGAGCCGGTACCATCGTGCGGCCTCCCCGCCCCGGCCCTGCCGCTCCAGGCTCACGGCGAGCCACAGGACGGCGCGCGTGTACTCGGTGGAGTCGGCCCGCCGCGAGCCGACTGCGACCGCCTCGCGCAGCAGCGGCACGGCGGTCTTCGGCGAACCGCTGCGAACCTGGATCTCGCCGTCCATGCGAAGGAGCTGAAAGAGGACGAGCGAGTCGCGATCGTTTCGGGCACGCGGCAGAAGTCCGGCGATCCAGCCGTGGGCGGAATCCGCATGCCCGCTCTGGAACGCTGCATCGGCCTTCGCCCGCACCTCCTCCAGTCGATCCCGGAGCCCGCGCGAGGCGCGGGTGGCCCATGCCGGCGCACTCATCGACACGAGAGCGGCCATCGCGACCAGCATGACGATCGCGTGTGCAACACCGACGTTGCGCCCGGCTCCGGCGCTCGATTCGATTCGTTGAAGGCGCATTGATTCGGGTCCCGGTACGGCGGGCTCCAGTGCCGGGGGATCGTGATGCCACGAACTCGGCCTCGAGCTCAACGATACCGCGCTTTGAGCCTCCCCCAACTCGTTTTCCGCGCATCGCCAGCGCCGCTCTCGAGATCGAGCGCGATATCCGGGGGGCGGCCGACGGCAATCCCGGAGTCTCTGCACAATTCTGCGGACTTCCGGCAGGGTCCCCCGCGAAACCACCGGCTAGCGTGTTTCCAGCGCCACGCATGGTGCGTCGCGCCTCAACATGCAGGAGTCGGAACCATGAAGAAACGAGCAGAAGTCCTCGCCGCCACCCTCGAGGCCGGGGCCGATGCCCTGGCGTCGTTCGCCACCTCCCTGACGCCGGCCGATTGGAGCACCCGGTTGCCGAGGGACGGCCGCAAGATCGGCGTCGTCGTGCACCACGTCGCCAGCATCTACCCGCTCGAGATCGAGCTGGCGCAGAAGCTCGCGGCGGGCGGCGCGCTGACCGACGTCACCTGGGATGCGGTTCACGAGCTGAACGCGGGCCATGCGCGCGAAAACGACGGTGCCACGCCGGAGGAGACGGTCGCGTTGCTGCGGACCAACGCCACCGCCGCAGCGAAGGCGATTCGCGCCATGACGGACCAGGAGCTGGACAAGGTGGCGCCGAATTCGCTCTACGGTGGGGCGCCGCTCACCACGCAGTTCATGCTGGAGGACCACGCGGTGCGCCACAGCTTTCATCACCTGGCGAAGATCCGCGCGGCGCTCAGGCGGTGACCGGCCGGAGCCGGACCGGTGGCGCAGGAGCTCAGCCGCTCCTGCGCCGGCCGGGAGGCGCTCTGCGGGCACGGCGCCATGCGCCGGGCGATTCTCCGGTCGCGCGCCGGAACGCCCGCGAGAACGCGGCCTCGTTCTCGTAACCCACCTCGAGGGCCACCTCCAGGATCTTCGCGTCGGTGTCGCGCAGCCAGCCCGCGGCGAGCTGCATGCGCCACTGCGCGAGGTACTGCATGGGCGGCTGGCCGATGAGGTGGGCGAAGCGCTCGTGGAGCGTCGAGCGCGAGACTGCGGCGGCTTCCGCGAGCCGCTCGAGCGTCCATGCTTCCGCAGGGCGCTCGTGCAGAAGTGCCAGCGCCCGTCCTACCGCCGCGTCGCCGAGACCTGCGAGCCAGCCGGTCTCACCCGCGGGCAGCATGTCGACGTAGCGGCGCAGCGCCTCGACGAACAGCATCTCGGTCATGCGCTCGAGCACCGCCTCACCGCCGGGGCGCTTGTCGTTCGATTCCTGGACGACGGCCTGCAGTACGCCGGGCAGCCACGAGTTCCCCCCGTCCGCCCGGCCCGGCACCCGCAGGATTCGCGGCAACGCGGCGAGCAGCGGATTGAAAGGGCGAATGTCGCATCCGATGAAGCCGCAGACGATCGTGGCCCCGACCGAATCACATCCGCCCTGTGTTTTCGCCCCGGCGCCCGCGGTCATGTGCAGTGAGTAGGGCAGCTGTTTCGGTCGCGGTCCGAAGTACATCCCCAGGTCCACGCGCTCCGCGTTCACCTCCGGGCCGCTGGCGATCGCATGGGCGTCGCCCTGCGGAAATATCACCAGGTCGCCGACGTCGAGCCGGATGCGATCCTCACCGACGATACCCGCCCAGCAGGAACCGCGCGCGACGCCGTGGAACTCCATCAGATGCTCCACGCCCGGGAGGATCGCGGGAATGATGTCCCTGGCCGGAGGCGCCTCGGCGACCCACGGCGCCACGCCTTCCACGTGGTAGAACATCGCGCCACGCAGCCGGATGTTTCGCAGGAGGTTCGAGAGTGTGTCGCGGCTCATGGAAGGTCCTTCGGCGGCTCGCTGCGGAGCGACGCGGCCGCACGGGCAGCCGCGACCTGGCACCGAGTCGACTGCAGCGGCAAGCTAGTCGGTACGATCTGCCTCTTTCGTCGCGGCTCCTGGCCCAAGTAGACCATATACGCTGACCGGTTGCTCCACCGCCTGGAAACACATGACACGGTCCTCCCGGTGCTCGAATCCGGCCCGCGCAAGGACCTTTCTCGAGCCCTGGTTCGACCGCGCGGCGATGGCCAGAATCCTCGACAATCCGAATCGCTCAAAGGCCCAGCGACACGCCGCGATGACCGCTTCCACACCAAGCCCCTGCCGCTGGTATGCCTCCGCCACCGCGAAACCGATCTCGACGTCTCCGTCGAACGGGCTCAGTCCGACGTGCCCGATGAGCGTGCCGTCACCCCGGTGGTCGATCGCGAGGACAAAGGGTCCGCGTCGAGGATCGGCGGGTGCTGTGTACTGCTCGATCAGGGATTCGAGAAGCTCTCGTGCTTCGGCCTCATCGGCTTGAACCTGGCTGGGGAGCCACTGTCGGGACGCGGGTTCGTTGCTCAGTGCGTACACGGCGGCCGCATCCTCGAGTTCAAAAGGCCTCAGGACGAGCGACTCCGTCTCGATCCGGAACCGTTGCGCCGATTCGCGATCCATCTTTCCCATGTTCCCTTGTCCGCTCGGCGATGATTCGACGGGGCTGCTCGGGCAACTCCCTTGCCCCCGGCAGGCGGCCAGGGCAGGGGATGCCCGAAGGCAGGCTATCCGCGGGGCTCGAAACCCATCGCCACCGCTCCGGAACCGCCACGCGGCTTCCATCATTTCGTGGATGACGCGGCCGAAGAGCAGCGCGTCCACCCGCTCGAAGTTCTCGATCGCATGACGGTGCAGGTCTTCATCCGCGATCATTTCTCGATGGTCGCACCCGGCGAATGTACCGACCACCTGCCAGGGCCGGCAACAGCGGGGGCGGCGGAGCATCACAATGCCGTCAGCGACCGGGTGGCGACCCATGAAACGACGGGCGGGTTCCCCGGGAGCACACCGGCAGCAGGGCGTGCGGTCTCACCTCCGGCACCGCCAGGTGGATCGCACGGTAGCCTCCATGGCTCCGAGGATCACCGATCCCCCCGGGCGGCGCCCCGCCCGGCCACCGTCCCGCTCGACCACGCCCACTGGAAGTTGAATGCGAAGACGGCGAAAACGGCACATGTCGACGGATCCGGTAACGTCATTGCTAATAGGGACTATATGCGTCAATCACCCTGCTCGTCGGGACCCGTAGAAACCGATGTTTTCCGATAGAACTAGCACAAAAGTGACACAGTCCGCAGAGACTGACCTGGCCCCCGATACATGGTGCTGTCTGAGTGGGTAGTCTGAGGTCCGGACTAGCCCCATGAGCGGAGTACCTGCCTCCCACCGGGCCATATCCGTGACGTTGGACCATTGCGGCGATTCAACTAATGCAGCACAACCAGGCGCTGGGCGATCTTGCGTCCCTCGACGGCCAAGCTCACGAAGAACACGCCCGGCGATACTCGGGTGCCGTACTCTGTCGCGCCGTTCCAGACCAGCACGTGTGCGCCAGCATCGGCTTCGCCGTCGAAGAGCGTCCTGGTCAGCGCCCCGGCCACATCGTGAATCCGCACAGTTGCTGCTGCTCGTCGCGGCACGCTGAACTCAATCAGAACACCCGCGTCAATCCTCGCCGGATTGCGCCGCAGGCTCAGGGCCAGTGTCGTTGCCTGGGGCTGATCGCCGACGCCGACTACGCCCGCCTCGCACTCGTCCGGGACGCCGTTGCCATTCGTGTCCTGTGAGCGTCCGGCCGAGATGTCGTCTGCATCCGGGAGCCTGTTGAGATTGCAGTCAAACTGGAGTGCCCCGAGGTCTTCCAGTGTTTCCAGGGTGAGCTCATTGTCAAGTTCCGTCACCGAATGCGACTCGTAGGTGGCTAGAAGCGTTGCTGATGGCACGGCTAGCTGGAGGGCAGCCCAGTCGTCATGGTCGACGAGAACGTCTCCCGGGGAGGCGTTCTCGATGCCCAGGCAATCCATCACGTAGTTGGCGTCTGCAGCTACTCCTACCGCCGTCGCGCTCCCGACACGGTCCCAGTTCACTGGGCCGCCCATAGGCACTAGCTGCGAGAATTGCGTCGCGATGGGTGGTGGCCCAACAGGAACGACGCTGCCCGCGTCGCCACCTAGGCCCGCAGGCTCACTGAGATTGCTCTCGTCTAGCGTCAGTAGATTTCCTGAGGAGTATTCGAGCACCCAGCTGTTCTGGTAGGCAATGAGCTGCTGAAGTGAAGCCCCACCGCATCCATTGTTCAGCCGCACAGGCGTCTGCCAAAGGTAGTTCATGACGCTGAAGTAGTTCGGCTTGCCGTGACGGTCTTCGAACCCACCGTGTCGGAGACCGAGAGCATGCCCAAGCTTGTGCATGAAGGTCCCGGCTTGTTCGTCTCGAGTAGTAGCGCCCCAGCCCCCAAGTGTGACCACGAAGTCCCTGTTGGGTAGCGGAACCTTGCACTTCCCTGATCTCGTATCGTTGTCATAGGTGTCAGCAAAAACGCAGTAGCGATAGGCCAAAGCCTTGGCTTGACGCACGTCCATCCAGTTCCCGGCCCGTTCCGTGCTCGTGCCAAAGTGGCCCGTGCCCTGGGGGCCCCCTGTGTCCTTGTACGAATCAAATGACCCCCACAGTGTCCAGTTCACTGCTGGGCCGTCGGTTTCATCTAAGGTCGCGTGGAGTGTGATTCCGTGCAGCGCAAACTTGCCCACGACGTCAGAGAGAGCTTCAGGCGATGGCGCCCTACCCTCGAGGGCATCCACCTCCACGTAGAGGTCCTTGTGCATAACATCCGAGCCTGGCAACTGGTAGACCGAGCCATCGGCGACAGGTACGCCTGCTATCTGCTTCCCAGCAGTCACGCAGTCCGTCTCCGTCGGCGTCGAGGGGCGATGAGCACACCACGCGGAAGTTGTCGTAGGCGACACTGCCACCTGCCGCCATGTCTGCGTTCGTTACGAGAAAGAGGACAGCATGAAGGTCCGTCGTGACAACCGGTCGGTTCGCATCAGACTCCAGGCCCCCGCGGACCAGTAGTACATTTGGATGATTGCACCCTGCCGAGTGACGCGCAACTTCCCCGACTGGTCAGTAGTAGCCTGCCAGGTCACGGCCGCGCTATTACAGTTGGAAGAATTCGTCGAGAATGCCTTGTAGGTCTGGGTACTTGGGTTGCAGGCCCCCAGTTTGCGGTTGTAGCGCTGGATGTTTGCGGCCCACGGCCCCCCAACCTGGTACAAGGCGATGCCGGCTACGATGTCCCCGCTTGCTGGGACTGGAAACGACAGCAGATCAAAATCCACCTGAACATCGAAATCGCCGCACAGCACTGCTTCGGCAGGGTTCTGTTGGATACTGGGCCCACCATAAGCTGAACAGCCGGACGTTTTTGTAACTACGACCCGGCCGCCGGATACCTGAACAGACCCGCACGTCGTGTTCGTAGTCCAGAACGAGCCAAGGCTCGCGGCCGCGAACGTCTCCGTGAAGTTCCCCGTGCATTCTCCCGCCCAACTGGAGACTGCGGGCGTAAGTGCACCCGCCAGCGGGAACAGGCACCCACATAACAACACCCCAAAGAAGACGCTGCTGCTTCATGGCGACTCTCCTTCCAAGGGCTCACGAGCCCTCCACGGCGAGTGTGCTTGGGGAAGGACCCCGCGCCTCTCGTCGATCCTGCGATCCTCAGAGGTCAGGCTCACAAAGAACACGCCTGCAGACATTCTGCCACCACACAATTCTCGACTACTGCAACGCGTCCCGGTATATGCGCATTTGATGCAACGTCCCCAATTACCACCTACGCATCCACAGCACACTGCCCAATGTACCGCCCTATCCACCGCCGCTCACGCCGGGTAGCCCCACCGCACTTTCCCGTGCCGTCTTCCTCGCTGCAGCCTGGCAGGGCATCAAACACACTCAACATGTGTCGGTGGACAGATCGACTCCTCATCGCGCTACGACGACCTTCTCGGTTCGGCTTTGCCCGCCGCCCTCAATTCTCACGAAGTAGATCCCGCTGGGCGCCCTTGCTCCGGACGCAATCCGCCCGTTCCACGACAACGTGTGCCATCCGGCGCCGAGCAATCCCTGGAAGGGACGTGCCCAGTGGCCCCGGAGATGTCACTGACCGTCAACCTCGCGATTCCTGGCGTCGGCAAAGCGAATCGGAGGTTCACACCATGTGCGGTTGGATTTGGAGCGGGTCGCAAGAACACCAGTGCGCCCGGGTTATCGGCTCCGGGGTCGATACCCAGCGTTCCATCCGTGATCAGCACGGTGCCGTTGAACGAGGTCAAGGAAGGATCGTGGTTCGTACAGTCCCGGAAGTTGCTGCCATCCAGTCTGATCACCGTAGGACCAACCGACGCATCTGCATTGACGTTCAAGAGGACCTTGAGTACTGGGCCGTCGCCCGCCGCGAGGCTAGGCGGGCAGATACTGCCCGGAGCCATGTAGATGGTTGCCATCAGGTCCTTGTTGTTGTGGCTCACGTTGACGCTTGCCGCCCCCTCCGTACGCGTTCCCTCCAGTGTCCAGCCAGCAATTTGAAGTACGTCCTCGTCAACCCGGAAGTGAACGACGATGCGACCGAGTTCGTCGACGTTTTCTGCGAAGACCGGCAGGGCAACGCCTAGTTGTCCAACTACGAGGGTCGTCTCCGTGGCGAAGTACGTGCGGTTGAACCCGGTCAGCTGAACCGTCGTAAAGGAGCGGCAGTCTGAATAATCGGACCACTGCCCACACGTGTCCCGGTATTGCACACGCCAGAGTATCTCGTGTTCTCGTCCAGACCTGAGTAATCGAACGTAGCACCGGCCACCTCGTTCTCACTCCCCTCTGCACAGGCGACACCAAGTTGCATCCGATATCCGCCAGCGTCGTCCTGAGCTCGCCACGCCAGGGTGCCAACAAGCGGTTGATCATCAGCGCCGTTGGCGGGCGACTGGAGACACCCGCCGAAGTCGACCTGGATCCGGCGCGGTCTTGAAGCCGTAGCATTCGGAAAACGGCGCACAAGTGCAGTCTCCCGGACGCGCCAATAGTAAGAGCGGTCCCAGTCAAGATTCGCGAACGAGTACGTGTTGGTGGTAAGGGGAATGTCTGGTCCCGTCGGACAATGTCCCGACCCGTCCGGACCGTTGTGTACTGGAGGATGTAGCCGGTTGCGCCCGGTATGGGATCCCAGGTCAACGCGCCGCTGGTCGGCACACATGTGGTTTCGTTCGCCGGCGACTGTAGCACTGGAACCGCGCAGAGCGAGCCCGCGCCGATGGTGAAATACCACCGCGCGGACAGGGCGCTCGTACCGCAGGCATTGTGGCTGCGCACCCGCCACGAATAGTCGCCTGCAGGGAGGTCGTAGGCGAACTCCGAAGCGATGTCGGTTGCGGACGCAATTGCTGAACCACCAGATCCACAGTAGACGTAAACGTCGAAGCCAGTTCCGTTCGGGACGTCGCTCCAGTCGAGCAGTCCCGTAACCGTCAGCCCTGTGCTGCCGTCAGGCGGAGCGACTAGGGTCGGCGTCGCTGGGTTACGACAACCATAGATCGATGCCATCCCCTGCTGATCGGGGCTGAGGTGGGTGCGCTGGCCGATGAGGGCCTGTTGAGTCTGATTGGGGGGAAGCACGGTGGATTGTGGGATTCACCCCACCCTGGCAGTTGACCGCAAAGGCACACTGACCATAGTGCATCACGGACTCGAGTCGTAGGCCCCTAGGTGTTGTTCAAGGCCAGATGTCGAAGTTGTAATTGCATGATCCGGTCGGGCAGCACGTCTGGCAGACGTTGCCGTAGTTGATCTGAACGAAGCCATCGCGGTCCGGTCTGCTCTGCTCGTGCACAGCACCGAGGGCATGTCCGATCTCGTGGGCAATAGTAAAGCGCGAGTTCCAGTTCTGATGGACTGTCTTGGGCGAAACCTGCAACGCCGACAAAGGAATAGTTGGCACCGGCGTCAATGATGTCGCCATAGTCGTCTGCGAGGTCCTGGGACGAAGGATACATCGACGTATGCCGCCCACTCTGCGGCCGCGTCGAGCCACTGTTGCTGTTGGCTCATGGAGATTGTCGGATCGAAGTCGTAGAAGAGGACACCATTGGGCCAGGGCGTGCCACTCAGCCCACCCTCGATAGCCATATCAACTCGGAAGCGCATGTCATCCATTGCGATGACGCCGTCCTTCACCTGCAGCTGGGAGAGACGCTTCGTGTCAATCTTGGTCGATGCGGCCGGCGGAGGAAGAAACGTGGACGCGTCTAGCACCGCTGGCGCCAGAGTCGCGGCGGCCACAGATCCAAGCATGATGGCCAGGACGCTACCCCTAGCCCCCCAAGCCCAAAGCCTTCGCGAGTTGAGTTCCCTACCTCGAGGATCTCGGTCTGCCATGGCCGTCTCCAGTTCAGGTTCGCTACCTCGCGACTTCGGTCGCGCCACTGCACGTCTTACTGTGGGTCCAATGCATCACTTGTCCCGAGTGAACGGCAATTGTGACGCCCTTTCTTGCGTGGCCACACGTGTAATCCGATGTGATTTCTCCGGCAAGTTCATACCGTCAGACGCGAGTGTCGTCGTTCCGGCCGAGGCCGCGCAGGCGGAATCGCGAGACAACTGCTTACTGGCACCATGCGCCAAGAACGCGCCGTTACTCTTGACTGATTTCCGACCCCCTAACGAACCAGCGCAAATCGACTCGCGGCCCGCTCTCCATTGAAGGTCGCGAGAAGCCAGTAAATTCCGGGCTTCGCTTCCACCGCACCTGAACCAATTTCCCAACGCGCCGTGTGGCGCCCCGCGTCGCGGATTCCATCAACCAGCGTGCGCACTCGGCGACCGTGCACGTCGACAACCTCTATGCGGACCCTTCCTGATTCTCTTAGGTCAAAAGCTGCAGTGGCGCCCGTTCGCACCGGGTTGGGGAACACGGGACCGAGACGGAGACCCACCACGAACCCCTCATCTCCGGGGCGCTCCACAGCCACCGTCGGCTCCCCAGAATGCAGCCCCATCCCCGCACTGATGCTGGCATCCCAGTCGCCCCACGAAGCTCCACCAGTTCGTCATGTAGTCCGTGCCCAGCCGGATATCGTTGCCATACCCTGGAACACTCTGCCACCAGTGGATGTACCACTGTGTTTCAACGCGCTGCGGGAAGCTCGAGTTGCCGTCAGGCCAGGCGAACGATCGGGTGCCCCAGGTGTCTACGTTTACTGGCTCGGTCAGCCCCGTCCCGTCCGGCGTCCAGTCCGCGATGTCGCTCGAAACCAGGGTTGGGTTCAGGTAGTCGTAGTCGGTCGTCGTGTTCGGTGGCATGTGCGTCCATCCGCAGCGTCCGGTGACGAAGTTCCCCATCCGGTCCTGACCCACGAATTGTTTCCAGAACAGATCCGAGTTGCCGTCCTGAAGCGTGGCGGCGTGACCGAAGAGCGCCTCCACCTGATGGCCATGATTGTGCAGCGCCTCGGCCTGACTCCGGCGGAAGTTGTAGCCGTAGAGCGTGTACGTGCTTCCGTAGACGGGCAAGTCGGTGTTGTCGCGGTTGCTGTTCGAGATGTCCCCCGTCAGCGGGCTGGACATGTTGGACTCCCAACCACGTCCGGAAGTTCTCCGGCCGATGAATCGCCGGGTCGTAGCTCGGGTAGCCCGCGTCCAGTCCGCTACTCCAGAACCAGACTTCCTTGACCCCCAGGTCGTTCACGTAGTGTCCGAGATCAAACCGCTCGAAGATGCTGAAGTAGTCCGCGTCGTACACCGGGTAGCCGCCGGACTGGGCGAGCACCTTGCCGGGAGGCGTGGGTTCGTAGACCGTGATGTACTCGACGATCCGGTAGCCGAGCGAAGGGCGGGTGGGCGTCGCGTAGTTCCTGAATCGGCTGCCCTCTTCCAGCCCGAACTTCACCCGCAGGTCATACGTGGCGATCTGTGCCTTGAGATCTGCAAGGGTGATGGGCCCCAACCCGTAGAAGTCCGGATTGATCGACGTGTCGAGATCCGTGCCGTTGGCCGTGGGCAGGTAGCGAATGACCACGACCGGAATCTGCCAGTAGTAGTCCGCTGCGGGTGTGGCAAGGAACGCCGGGATGGCCTCAAACGCCGGTGGCAGGGCTGGTGCCTGCACTTCCACGATGATGCTGTCCGAAGCCCCGTTGACAGAGGCTGTCAGAATGGCCGAACCAGGGCTCAGGGCACTCACCTTTTCGAGCGTCCGGTCAAACTTGGCGACTGTGGAATCGGAGCTGACCCAAGCAGCCGCCCCCGCCGGATACGCGATGGTGCCGAAGTTCGTAGCGGCAGTCAGCGTAGGAGCGATGCGCCACGTTGGGAACATCCGCAGCGTGTCCGGCGCAGCCGTCAGTGCGGTTACGGTGACGCCCGAGAGGAAGCTGTTCCGGATTTCCTCGGCGGTCCTTTCACCGCTGCTGATCATGACTTCGTCGATCACGGCATCGAGGTAAGCAGAGAACCCGTCGGCGCCAAGCTGGAGTTCGCTCGCCGCCACGGCCGGCGGTGCAACTCCTGGCGTCGTCGTGGCTCTGAGCTCACCGTCCACGTAGACCTTGAGCGCCCCTGGACCCCACGTGAATGCCGCGTGGTGCCACTGGTTCGCGACCCAATCGTTGATGAAGATCCCGGCGCCAAGTTCGGGCCCGCCGGCGCCGCCGAAGCGGTTCAGGATCACGCGCCAAAAGTTCCCGCCATCCTTGCCAATGAGGATGCCGCCACTAGTCCCCAGAGCCAGCGCGTAGTGGTCGGCACCGTCGTTTCCGTTCCAGCGCGGCTTGATCCAGAACTCGACGGTTCCCGTCAACGCGTCGATGTTCCCCGACGCGCCGTAGCGGAGTTGGGTGCCGGGCGCGAGGTAGGCGCCGTTTCCGGCGATGCCTGGCTCATACGTGAGCCCGGCAGCGGCTGTGGGACGTCTCGCCAGCCTCGCCGTCTGGGTTGTTCTCGAAGCGAAGATGGAGAAGCGTGGTGGCGGAGGGAGCCCGATGGCGCTTGTGGCGTTTGGGGCTCGCTCGGTGATGACTGGTGAGGCGATTGCAGGGGCGTGCAGGAGAGCGGCGCAGACCGTGCATGCGGCGACGAGTCGAAGGGTCATTGGCATCGCACCTGTCCCAGTCCAAAGAGTCTTACGGTCCTGCAGCGTCGCGTCATAGGATTCGGCGGTCGAGCGGAGCTTCCTTCGTTGCTCCTATCTACCAGGATCCTAGGTCGACCGTCTCGATCAAACGCTGTAGTTTCCTGCTGGCTGACTTGCTTGTCCCTGCCACATGGACTTTGTGACACGTGTTCCTGCGTGAAACGGAGTTGAGCATGAGTGAACAAGCCCCGATCGAGTCACCGAAGAAGCTGGCAGGGACAACCCCTCTGAGGAACTTCATGGGCCGCCCCACGCCATGCCGAGCGCTTCTTCGCGGCGGTCGCTATCGCCGCGCTCTGGTTCGGGGGCCACCCGAGCTACGCGTTGCCCGTCTCCCCATACAATGCCTCTGCCGACTCCATTCGCACGCTCATCTCGCGTCAGCTCTATCGGGAGGCGGAAGCCGCAGCCCGCGGACGATTGCGCCGACTACCGCCATCCTCCGGTGCCTACGCAGACGTCCTGGACCTCCTTGTGGAGGCGTCATGGCGCCAGCACACAGCACAGCCGGCGGACACTGAGTCGCTTGCTACGGCGGCCGTGGATCTCAGGCGGGAACTCCACGGCGACACAGATCGCACGGTCGCTGACGCACTCACTGCACTGGGTCGCGCTCAACGCAACACATCTCGATGGGACGCCGCCCGCAGTTCTCTGAGGCAGGCCATCGACGTTCGTGAACGGCTCGATGGCCCCGTCAATCTCGATCTGGCTGATGACCTCAACGCGCTCGCCAGCGTCGAGCGCCGAGCGGGAAACGCGGGGATTGCGATCGAATTACAGGAACGCGTACTTGCCATTCGCAAAGAACTGCTGCCGCCCGGAGACCGCGAGATCCCCCGAACCCAGGCGAACCTGGCGCTTGCATACTCCGGAGCCAATCGCTTCGGGCAATCGCGAAGGCTTTATGAAGCGGCAGTTCAGTCCTTCGACGCCCTGCACAGCCAGATAGCGTCGGGCTCGGCGCTTGTCTCATGAACTTCACCGGTACGCTTTTCGATCTGCGGGATTTCGACGCTGCCTACGCAGTCGCGGCTCGCACGAGTGAACTCTATGCCCGATCCCTGCCCGCCGGACATCCCCGCCTCTTGAATTGCCTCGAGAACCTCGCCATCGCCGAGGGTTTCCGTCGCAATTACGTCGATGCCGTCTCGCACTTCAGAGAGGCGATCGCAATCCTTGACCAGCAGGGCCGTCCAGACCCCAACACGCCGCGCCCGGCTCCTTCTCAACCTGGGTGACCAGTGGCTCAATGCCGGCGTAACGGACTCTGCGTTGGCCTGCTATGAGGGTGCCGCGGCGTTCTACGCGCAGCGCGCGGGCGATGAGTATTACGTCGCGGAAGCCTTGTGGCGGCAGGGCAATGCGCACTACCACCTGGGCGAGATTGCCACGGCAGACAGCCTCATGAGGCTTGCGCTCGCCAGTCGCGAGACTGTGGCTCCACCGGAGTTCGAGGCGATCTTCGCGAATCGCCACGATCTTGCCATCATGCGCTTTCTCGAGGGGAAGACAGATGATGCATTTGCACTCGACCTCGCGGCGGCAAGAGGCGCGACGGCAGCCGTGTCGATCAACATCGCCGCATTAACCGAAGACGA
>CAVUWA010000003.1:0-219751 GCA_963744995.1 Candidatus Eiseniibacteriota bacterium | reverse complement strand
GCCGATCGCGGGGGAGGGGATTCCGTCCCCGGCGTCCTGCGTCACGCCGCCGCGTCCGCCCACGGCCCGGCGCGGGCGTCGATCCCGCGCGCGTCGAGGTGGGCGAGGATCCGCCGCACGGCACGCGGCGCGGTGACGAACGCGATGATGCGCATCGCGCCCGCGCAGGCCGGACAAACGTGGACTTCGATGTCGAACACGCGGCGCAGCAGTTCCGCCCAGCGGCGGCGGCGGGCGCGCAGCGCGGGCCAGTCGTCGGTGGGCGCCGCGCGGGGGATGGCACCGCGCCCTGCGCGGGCGCGCCGCGTCGTCCCCTCGGGCACGACGCCCGCGCGCCGCCACCACAGCCGCCGCCGCGTGGCGTAGGCACCGTAGTAGCGCACGCGGGTCTCGTAGGGGTCAGGCACGTGCGTGACCCAGCGGGCCAGGAACTCGAGCGCGTCCATGCGATGGACGCCGGCATAGGGGCCGCTGGCGGCGTCGGAGACGAGCTCGACCTGGGCACGCTCGGCGTCATAGCGCAGGCGGTTCTCGGCGATCGGAGCGCGCGCGCCGTAGCGGGCGACCCGCGTGAGGCTCGCTCGATCGTCGCCGGCGATCAGCGGGCCGACATGCGCGCCGAAGCCCGAGTGCGGCCAGGCGAGCATCGCCGCGGCCGCTTCCTCTTCGAGCCAGCCCTCGCGCACGAACCAGGCGAGCACGGCGCGGCGGAACGATTCCTGGAGCAGGGCAGGGTCGTGCGTGGAGGCGGGGTGGAACCGGCCGCCGCGCGTGAACGCGCCGTCGGTGATCAGCACGTGCAGATGCGGGTGCCAGTGGGCGATCGAGCCGCAGCGGAACGCAACCGCATGAGCAAAGAGGCGGCGCTCTTCGCCGGGCGCCGCCTGGAGCCGATACGGGAGTATTTCGGATCTACCGGTACATCGACTTCACGCGACCCCAGCTGTCCTTCGCGCTGGACGTCGTCTCGCAGCAGTCGCCTTCGACGTAGTGGACGAAGTTCCCGAGGAAGCCGATGCTGCAGATCTCGTCCTCGTTGCCGGCGCCCCAGAAATTCCACGACTCGCATGGGTTGCAGGCCGCAGAGACGACCAGTTCCGGGACATCGATGGTGCAATCGCCGATGAAGTCATCGAGGGTGATGCGCAGGAACGAGTCGCTCGTGATGCAGCAACCATTGGGAAGCGCCATCGCGTAGTCCCAGATCCCAAGCCCAGGAGGAAGGAGGTCGTAGCTGATCGGGTCGCAGACCGGTTTGGCCGGATCAGGGACGGGACACGTGGGATCGGTCAGGTCCGCCTCCACGATCGAAACCGTCACCCGGAGCCCGCACAGGGTCGGATTGCTGAGGACCACGTGGGCGACGTTGAGCAGGACGCCGCCCTGGCCCGGACAGGCGGAGCACTGGTCCGCTCTCAGCAGCGTGTAGTACTCGTCCGGGGGAGGCAGGAAGTAGCTGAGGATGAACCCTGGAGGGCTCGGGTTCCCGAGGGTGCAGGCCGTGTGGGTCGAAAGCGGCGTGCCGATGCGGAGCTCGTTGATCGTGCCGACATCCACCGGGGTGGGTGTCACGGCGGGTTTCTGGGCGAATGCGTTGCCTGCCACAAGCGTGAGCGCGCAGGCGAGGAACGCCATCATGCGGTAGCGAGAACGCATGCGGGACCTCCGATCCTGTCGTCCTGGGTGCGTGAGGGCTACCCAAACCGGGATGCGGCCTTGCTCTCGGTGCGAGGCGCCGTGCCGAGAGGTGGAGCTCGCTTCCGAGGCCGCAGGCAGCACTTGCGCTGTCTCGGTCGAGCCCCAGCTCGCGCGGAGTTCTGGGTTGAGCGGACGCAAACAGATGCGTACCTTCGTGAGGCTCCCGACCGAGAGGATCCGATACGACCCCTGTCCAACATAACATCTGGAGGCCGCTATGTCGAGAACCTGGTACCCCCACCTGTTCGTGCTGACCCTCTCGCTCCTTGCTTCATGGATCGCGCCGCCTGCTTTCGCGCGCGGTCGGCAGATCCCGCCTGACCAGGCCGCACCTTTCACGCTTGCTCTCCTCGAGTACAGACCTCGAGTAGACGATCTGCAGCTGGTCGCGGCTGAAGCCTCGTCGGGCGCAAACCTCTCTCAGGATCCGGAAACCTCGTCATCTCAACCGGGCGATGCGGCGATCGCGGCGCTCAACGCGCAGCTGGGCGGCAAGGCCATCGCCCGCGTGCGGTGGCTCCATGGCCGCGTCGAGGTGGGCCAGCCTCGTGCCGTGGAATCCGGCCTTTCCTATTCCAGGGTCTTCAAAGGCGACGCGGAGAGGATGGTGAATCCCATTCCCTGGAGCAGTCTGCAGCAGGTTGAAGTGACGACTGGGGCCCAGGTGCGGAGCACCATGAGAGGGGCGTTGATCATGGGTGTGATCGGTGCCGCGCTCGGGGGGGGCTACATGCTCATCTGGGATGCGGAGCCCGGGCAGGTCGCGGCAGGCGCCGCGGCCGGCGGCGTTGTTCTGGGTGGACTGGGTGCGATCACCGGCTTCGGGCTTGGATTTGCCAGCCAGAAGTGGGAGACCGTCTACATTCACCGCTGAGGCGTCGAGAAGGAGCACACTGAACCGTGCGTTTTGATGAAAGGGTTGGCCCCATGCGACATGCCCTGCTGTTTCTGTCCGTCGCCGTGTCCACGGCATCCCTCTTCGCTACGTGTCCGGAAGCTCGCGCCCAGACGCCGGACGGTACGACGCTCGCCGTTCTCCATGAGGCGTTTCGGAACGCTCCACTCACGCGCGTGAAGACGCAGCACGGCGTCGTCACGTTGGCCGGCCCGGCTCTCGTCGAGGCGGGGATCGGCTGGGACACGCTGAAGGAGCCTTCCGGGGTCGTGCTTCGTAACCCGATCGAGTGGTCCGAGATCGAACAGGTCGAGGTGATGCAGTATCGCCGCCGGGGCCTGCTGGGCGCAGCGATCGGCGCCGGACTTGGTGCCGCTACGGGTGCACTCATCGGGATCAACGACTCGAGCGAGGTGGGGGGACTGGCACTGCTCTACGGAGCAGTCTTCGCTGTTCCCGGTGGCCTTCTCGGCTATCTCTTCCCCGCGAAGCACTGGGCGGTCACGTTCCAGCGTTGATTCAGTCGTGTGTTGGGGCGGGGTGGAACCGGGCGTCGCGCGTGAACGCGCCGTCGGTGATCAGCACGTGCAGGTGCGGATGCCAGTGCGCGATCGAGCCGAAGGTCTGTACACAGATGATCGCGCCGGGCGCGGCGTCGCGATCGCCGAGCGCGGCCTGCAGGTAGCGGCTCAGGACGCGGGCGGCGAGTCGGCTCAGCCCGCCCAGTCGGCGGCGGTCATATAGAAGGTAGGGCCTGAGTCGCTTCGGCAGCGTCAGCACGATCTGGCGGTGCGGCACGTCGAGCAGCAGCGACTCCTCCAGCCACAGGCTCCACTCGGAGAGCCGCCGCGCGTGGCACGAAGGGCAGAACTGCCGCCCCTTGCAGCGGAACGCCACCAGGAACTCGGCGCGGCACACCTCGCAGCGCACGCGCGCGAAGCCGTGCTCCAGGAGGCCGCAGTCGCCATGTTTGGAACGCCTCGGCACAGGTGGCCGCGTGGCTGCGCAGCGCCCTATACTGCGCTCATGTTCGGTGGCGGTGACACATCGCGCGAGGCGCTCCGAGCGCAGTTTGCCGCGTTGCGGAGGCTGACGCCTGTGCAGCGTTTGAAGCTGATGGACGAACTCACCTGCCTTGCGCGTTCCATGGCCCGGGAAGGGATCCGGCGTCGTCACCCCGAGGCTGACGAAGCGGAGATCGACTCTCGATTCGCGGAGCTCGTTCTTGGGTCCGAGCTGTCCGCGAGGGTCCGCGAGCATGCCAGGCGCCGTCGCTCGAGAGGGCAACCGTGACGCCGCCCACCGCGATCCTCGTTCAGGTCGCCCGTCTGCTCGAGCAACTCGGCATTCCCTATCACGTGGGCGGGTCCATCGCGAGCTCGGCGCATGGAATGTTCCGCGCCACCGCGGACATCGACGTCGTCATCGACCCCACGGCAGAGCAACTGGCGTCGCTCGCAGAGGCGCTCGAGCCGGACTTCTACGTCAGCCGTTCGGCGATGGACGAGGCCATTGCGAATGCGGGGACATTCAACACAATCCACACAGACACGTCGTTCAAGGTGGACTTCTTCATCAAGGGCCCAACCCCTTTCGACAGCGAGGAACTGCGGCGATCGATCCGCCAGCCGATCGGCGATGCAGCAGGATCCGCCGTCATGCTCAAGAGCCCCGAGGACACGGTGCTGCGGAAGCTGGAATGGTTTCGTCGCGGCGGCGAGGTCTCCGAGCGACAGTGGCTGGATGTCGTTTCGATTCTGCGCGCGGCACAGGGTTCTCTGGACGATGCCCACATGGATCTCTGGGCCTCCCGGCTGGCGATCGCCGATCTGCTCGAGCGGGCGCGGGGAGAGGCGGAACGGCCGTAGGCGCGTCCATGGCCGCGGAGGCCCGGCAGGCGGCCCTTCCAGGGGGCTTCCAAAGTGGTACGGCGTCACGCTGCCTCGAGATCCTAGGCTCACGGGTGCGTGGCGTTTGGTTTAGAGTGGTCGGCGTACCGGCGCCGTACGGCGTCGCACACACCGTTATTCCGGCGCGCCCTGGGGCGTGCGTATGGAGGTTGTCGTGAAGAACAAAGTCGCCGTGATCGGCGCTGGAAACGTCGGGGCGAGCGCGGCGCTGTACGTGGCGCAGCGCGGGCTCGCGGACGTGACACTCATCGACATCGTGGAAGGCATGCCGCAGGGCAAAGCGCTCGACATGCGTCAGGCCACGCCGCTCTGGCACACGGGCGGTGCCGTCGAGGGCGCGAACGATCTCGCCGCGGTCAAGGGCGCGGACGTCGTCATCATGACCGCCGGCTTTCCGCGCAAGCCCGGTATGTCGCGCACGGATCTGCTCAAGGCCAACGCCGACATCATCCGTCCGACCGCCGAGGCGGTGAAGAAGCACGCGCCCGACGCCTACGTGGTGCTCGTCACCAATCCGCTCGATGTGATGGCCTGGCTGTTCTGGAAGACCACTGGCTTCCCGAAGCAGCGCGTGATGGGCATGGCCGGGATCCTCGACTCGACCCGCTTCCGCACGTTCATCGCCATGGAGCTCGGCGTGTCGGGCGGCGACGTGTCGGCGATGGTGCTCGGCGGCCATGGCGACTCGATGGTGCCGCTGCCGCGCTACACGACGGTCGGCGGCGTGCCGATCAGCGAACTGATCCCGGCGCAGCGCATCGAAGAGATCGTGCAGCGCACCCGCGCGGGCGGCGCCGAGATCGTCAAGCTGCTGAAGACGGGCTCCGCCTACTACGCGCCCGCGATGTCGGCGGTCGACATGGCCGCGGCGATCCTCACCGACCAGAAGCGCCTGATCCCGTGCTCGGTGCTGCTCGAGGGCGAGTACGGCCTCAAGGACCTGTTCGTGGGCGTCCCGGTGATCATCGGCGGCAAGGGTGTCGAGAAGATCGTCGAGATGAAGCTCGACGCACACGAGCTCGAAGCGCTGCAGAAGTCCGGCAAGGAAGTCGCTGCCTCGATCGCGGAGCTGTCGAGCGTCGGGGTGTAGGCGGCGCCGCACGGCATGTCGAGAGCGCTGATCCTCGTGCTCGTTCTGGGCGCCGCACCCGCCTCGGGTGCGGCGCCGCACGTTTCCCTGCCGGTTCCCTCGTCCGGCTCGTTCGCCGCTGCGCTCGACAGCGTCGAGCACGTGCTGCGGTCGGAGCTCGGCGCGTGGGCGGACTCGGCCACGTGGGCGCGGGACAGCGTGGCGTTTTCCTACCGCAGCGGGGCCTCCGCGGAATGGCGCGTGGTTTCGCGCCGTGTTCCCGCGCTGACGATGTCCATGGACGATCCCTCGGGGAAAGGGCCCGATTGCTGGACGCTCGAGGCCGCGCTGACGGCGCGCGGCTGGATCCGCGACATCGCCTACGACGCCGACGGACCCGACGGAACGTCCTTCGCGCTCCGCAGTCGCGAGGCGCTGTGCGTGATCCAGGGAAACTGGGACGGCGGCGACGACGCCGACAGCACCTACGTGCCCGCGCCGGGGCACGGGATCGCCGTGACCTGCGTCCCCGTGGATGCGCCGTGAGCGTGCGTCCCGCCTGCTGATCTGCCGGGGTCTTCCGGCCGTCCCCTTCAAAGATTGCGGCTGCCCGCGTGCCGGTGCGTCGCGTATCCTCCCGCGTCATGCTCCAACTCTCGATCCGCGGCGTCGTGAAACGCTATCGCGGGAACGTGCTCGGTCTCGATGACTTTTCGCTCGAGATCGGCCCGGGCGTGCTCGGACTGCTGGGACCGAACGGCGCCGGCAAGTCCACGCTGATGCGGATCCTCGCCACCGTCACGCGACCCACCGCGGGCGTCGTGACCTGGAATGGCGCCGACATCACGCGCGACCCGGACTCGCTTCGCGCCGTGCTCGGCTACCTGCCGCAGGACTTCGGCGTGTACCCGAACCTGAGCGCGCTCGAGTTCCTGGAGTACGTTGCGGCCGCGAAGGGCCTCGCGGGCCGCGCAGCGCGCGCGCGCATCGAGGCGTTGCTCGAGCTCGTGAACCTGACCGACGCCGCGCGCCGCCCGCTCGGCGGGTTCTCGGGCGGCATGCGCCAGCGCGTCGGCATCGCGCAGGCGCTGCTCAACGATCCGCGCCTGCTGATCGTGGACGAGCCGACCGCGGGGCTCGATCCCGAGGAGCGCGTGCGCTTCCGCAACCTGCTGGCCGAGCTGTCCGGCGAGCGCATCGTGATCCTGTCCACGCACATCGTCTCCGACGTCGAAGCGACCGCGGGACGCATCGCGCTGATCCAGCGCGGCCGGCTGGTCGCGAGAGGCGACGCCCGAGGCGCTGCTGGCCACTGCCGAAGGACGGGTGTGGGAGTGGACGGTGCCGATGAGCGCGTTCGCGGATCTAAAGGCGCGGCTGCTGGTCAGCGGCACCGCGCAGCGCGCGGACGGCCTGCGCGTGCGCGCGGTGGCCGACGCCGCGCCGGCGCCGGAGGCGCGGCCCGTGGCGCCGACGCTCGAAGATGCCTATCTGATGGCGCTGGCGAACACGCGGGCCGCGGGCGCGCCGGCGGCGCCATGACGCGGCCCCCGGCCGCGTGCGGCGCCGCATGAGCACCCTGCGCGTCCTCATTCACATGGCGCGCGCCGACTTCCTCGAGCGCACGCGCACATCGGCGTTCCTGTTCACCCTCGCGGCGGCGATCTACGCGGCGCACGCGTTCCTGCCGCCAGCGGTGGCGCCCTACGCCACGCTGCAGATCGGCGGCTGGCGCGGCGCGTACGGGTCGGCCTGGGTGGGCGTCGTGGTGGCGCTGCTGGCCGGGGTGTTCCTCTCGCTGGTCGGTTTCTACCTCGTGAAGAACGCGGTGGACCGCGACCGCACGACGCGCGTCGGCGAGATCCTCGCCGCCACGCGACTGTCGAAGTCCGCCTACACGCTCGGCAAGACGCTCAGCAACTTCCTCGTGCTGGCGGCGATGACGGCCGTCATGGCGGCGGCCGCGGGCGCGGTGCAGGTGCTGCGGGGCGAGGACCCGCGCATCGACCTCGTCGCGCTCGCCATGCCGTTCGTCGTGCTCACGCTGCCGGCCATGCTGTTGACGGCGGCGCTCGCCGTGCTGTTCGAGACGCTGCCGGGGCTCCGGGGCGGCGGTGGCAACGTCGCATACTTCTTCGTGTGGACCGCGCTGCTTTCGAGCAGCTCGATCGGTGGCTCCTTTCACCACCCGACCCGCGACTGGACCGGACGCGGCACGGTGCTCCCGGGGATGGTGGCGGCGGCGCGCGAGGCGTCGCCCGGGTTCGATCCCGATTCGGTGAGCCTGTCGATGGGGCTCACGTTCCGCGACGGAGGCTGGCGGCTGCACACGTTCCCCTGGAGCGGCCCGCGCTGGACGGCGGGCGACCTCGCCGGCCGGGCTGCGTGGGTGCTGCTCGCGATCGGCATCGCGCTGGCGGCCGCGATCCCGTTCGACCGGTTCGACCCCGCCCGCGCCGCGTCGCCCTCGCGCGCGCCGCCTCGCCGCGCGCCGTGGCGTCCGTGGGGGCGGGGCGCCGCGCCGTTGCCGGCAGCGCGGCCCGCCGCTTCGCACGCGCACGTTGCGGCGCTGCCACCTGCGGTGCGCGCGGCCGGCGGGCCGCTGCGTGCGTTCGCGCCGCTGCTCATCGCGGAGCTTCGCCTGGCGTGGCGCGGGCGCGGGCGGTTCTGGTTCGTGGTGGTGCTCGGGCTCTCGATTGCCGCCGCGCTGACGCCGATCGACATCGCACGCGGGCGGCTGCTGCCGCTGCTCTGGGTATGGCCGATCCTGGCGTGGTCGCCGCTCGGCACGCGCGAGCGGCGCCACGGCACCGAACCGGTGCTGTTCTCGGCGCCCCATCCGGTCGCGGCGCAGGTGCTCGCCGCGTGGGCGGCGGGCGCGCTGCTCGCGCTTGCGACCGGGGCGGTGGTCGAGGCGCGGCTCGCGTTCGCGGGGGACGGCGCGGGGATGGCGGCGCTGCTCGCAGGCGCGGCGTTCGTGCCCGCGCTGGCACTGGCGCTGGGGACGCTGACGGGTACGTCGCGCGCGTTCGAAGCGATTTACGTGGCGTGGTGGTACGTGGGACCGCTGCAGCCGGTGCCCGCGCTCGATTTCATGGGCGCTTCCCGGGCCGCGGTCGAGCGCGGCATGCCGCTCGTCTACGCCGGCGCGGCGCTCGCCCTGCTCGCGGCCGCGATGGCCGCCCGCGCCGCACGCCTTGGGCGCTGAGGCGCCCTGCACGCTTCCCTGCCGGACGCCGACCTGCTAGCCTGACGTCCCGTGTTCGAATCCACCGACACGGGATCGCGCGCCGTACTGGGCGTCATTCCCGCCCGTTACGGCGCGTCGCGTTTTCCGGGCAAACCGCTCGCGCCCCTCTGGGGGAAACCCCTGCTGCAGCACGTCTGGGAACGGGCGTCGCAAGTCCGCGGGATCGACCAGCTGGTGATCGCGACGGATGACGATCGCATCGCGGAAGTCGCGCGCGACTTCGGCGCCACGGTCGAGATGACCTCGCCCGAGTGGGCGAGCGGCACCGATCGCGTGGCCGAGGTTGCGCGCCGGCACCCGCGCGCGGAGATCGTGGTGAATCTGCAGGGGGACGAGCCGGAGCTCGACGCCGCGGGCGTCACCGACCTCATCGCCGGGATGCGCGCGGACCCGAACGTGCCGATGGCGACGCTCGCCCATCCGGAAGCCGGCGCGGCGTTTCTCGAGGCGTCCGACATCGTCAAGGTCTGGGTGGACGGCAGTGGGTTCGCCCTCTACTTTAGCCGCCGGGGGACGGCCGACCGCGCGGTGACCGCGCCGCCGCTCCGGCACATCGGGGTTTACGGATACCGGCGCGAGTTCCTGCTGCAGTTCGCGTCGTGGCCGCAGGGCGAACGCGAACGGGAGGAGATGCTCGAGCAGTGGCGGGCGCTCGAGCGCGGCATCCGCATCCGGGTGTACACGGTTTCCCGCGGGTTCACCGGTGTCGACACGCCCGAGCAGCTCGCAGCGCTCGAGCGGCGCGGCCCGCCCGCATAGACGAGGCTCGGATTCTGTTCGAATGCCCGGCCTCGGGCCGGGACGGAAGGTGGGCGGCGCCTGGCGCCGGTTTCGCCCGCGGGGCGAGGGAGGCAATCGCATGGCGAAGATCGTCGTGGTGACGGGTGGCGTGGTGTCGTCGCTGGGGAAGGGCATCGCCTCGGCGTCGCTCGGACTCCTGCTCAAGTCGCGCGGTCTGCGCGTGACCGTGCAGAAGCTCGATCCGTACCTGAACGTCGATCCGGGCACGATGAGTCCGTTCCAGCACGGCGAGGTCTTCGTGACCGACGACGGTGCGGAGACCGATCTCGACCTGGGCCACTACGAGCGCTTCACCGGCATTTCGCTCACCCGCAGCCACAACGTCACCTCCGGACAGATCTACGACACGATCATCACCAAGGAGCGGCGCGGGGACTATCTCGGCCGCACGGTGCAGGTCATTCCGCACGTGACCGACGAGATCAAGCGCCGCATCACCAGCCTCGGACTCATGTCGCAGGCGGACGTCCACCTGGTCGAGATCGGCGGCACCGTCGGCGACATCGAGTCGCTGCCGTTCCTCGAGGCCTGCCGCCAGCTCAAGCTCGAGCATGGCCGGGACGTGATGTTCATCCACGTCACGCTGGTGCCGTACATCCGCGCGGCGGGCGAGGTGAAGACCAAGCCGACCCAGCACAGCGTGAAGGAGCTGCGCGAGATCGGCATCCAGCCGGACATCCTGCTCTGCCGCAGCGAGCAGCCGCTGTCGCGCGACCTGCGCGAGAAGATCGCGCTGTTCTGCAACCTGCCGACCGAAGCGGTCATCGAAGCGACCGACGTCCGCACGATCTACGAGGTGCCGCAGGTGTTCCTCAAGGGCGGCCTCGACCGGCTGGTGGTGAAGACCCTCGGGCTCGACGCCGGCGAAGCCGACCTGCGTGCCTGGGACGACTTCGTGGATCGCGTGCTGCACCCCGACCGCACCTGCGTGATCGGCGTGGTGGGCAAGTACACGCACGTGCGCGATGCGTACAAGAGCCTGGCCGAGGCGTTCACCCACGCGGGGGCCGCGAACCGCGCGCGCGTGCAGGTGCAGTGGATCGAGGGCGAGGCGGTGGAGTCGAAAGGCGCCGAGGCCCTCCTGAGCGACGTGGACGGGCTCGTCATTCCCGGTGGATTCGGCGAGCGCGGGATCGAAGGCAAGGTCGCGGCCGTGCGCTACGCGCGCGAGCGCGGCATTCCGTTCTTCGGACTCTGCCTGGGGATGCAGGTCGCGACGATCGAGTTCGCGCGCGACGTCGTGGGCTGGCTCGGCGCGAACTCGAGCGAGTTCGACGCGTCCGCCGAGCAGAAGGTGATCGACATCATGGACGAGCAGAGCGGCATCACCGAGAAGGGCGGCACGATGCGGCTCGGCTCCTACAAGTGCCAGCTCAAGGAAGGCAGCCTCGCGGCGCGCGCCTACGGCAAGACCGAGGTGCACGAGCGTCACCGGCATCGCTACGAATTCAACAATCGTTACGCCGCGCAGCTGCAGTCGCGCGGGCTCGTGCTGTCGGGCAAGTGCGTCGGGCGGGAACTGGTGGAGATCATCGAGCTGCCCGACCATCCGTGGTTCCTGGCTGTGCAGTTCCACCCCGAGCTCAAGTCGCGGCCGCACGATCCCCATCCGCTGTTCGTGGACTTCATCCGCGCGTCGCTCGAGCGGCGCCGCGCCCGGGTCGGCAACGATGCCTACGACGCCCGCGCCGAACGGGCCGCCGGCCTGCCGGCGGGTCGGGCGCGCGCCGAGGCCGAGGCGACCGAGTGAGGACGTTTCGCGTCGCCGACGCGGAGGTCGGCGGGGCGCGGCTGTTCGTGATCGCCGGCCCGTGCGTCGTGGAAACCGAAGACATGTGCCTGCGTGTCGCGGAGCAGCTGAAACGCGCCTGCGACGCGCGTGACGTGCCGTACGTGTTCAAGGCGTCCTACCGCAAGGCGAACCGTTCGAGCCACCGATCGTTCGCCGGGCCCGGCATGGACGAGGGGCTGGCGGCGCTCGCGCGCGTCAAGCGCGAGATCGGCGTCCCGGTGCTGACCGACGTCCACGAGACCGGCGAGGTCGCGGCCGCCGCCGAGGTGGCGGACGTGCTCCAGGTCCCGGCGTTTCTCTCGCGGCAGACCGCACTGCTCGAGGCGTGCGCGCGGTCGGGGCGCGCCGTGAACGTCAAGAAGGGGCAGTTCCTCGCGCCGGACGACATGCGCCAGGTGGTGGAGAAGATCGCCGCCGCAGGCGGCGAACGCCTGATGCTCACCGAGCGCGGCACCACTTTCGGGCACCACGACCTCGTCGTCGACATGCGCGGGCTGGTGATCATGCGCGAGTTCGGACGGCCGCTGGTCTACGACGCCACCCACAGCCTGCAGCGCCCGGGCGGCGCGGAAACCGGCGGCGACCGGCGCTTCGCGCGTCCGCTGATGCGCGCGGCGCTCGCGTGCGGCGTCGACGGTCTGTTCTTCGAGGCGCACCCCGACCCGGCACACGCCCTGTCGGACGCGGCGACGCAGCTGCCGCTCGCCGAAGCCGACGCGTTCATCGAGGAGGCCGTGCGCGTGCACGACGCCGCAGCGGAGCGCGCGCATGCCTGAACCCGGCGCGCCGGTCACGGGGCCGGTGCGGATCCTGTTCCTCGACGTGGACGGCACGCTCACCGACGGCACGATCCTGTTCGACTCCGCGGGTCGCGACATCCGCCGCTTCTGGATTCGCGACGGGCTGTCGCTCGAGTGGGCGCGCGGTCTCGGCATCGCCCCCGTGGTGATCTCCGGACGCGCTTCCGACGCGGTCGTGGCGCGCATGAAGGACCTGCAGCTCGAGCACTACGTGGGCGCGAAGGACAAGGTCGCGATCGCCGAACAGGTGCTGGCCCGCGAAGGAGCGCGCTGGGAGGAGTGTGCGATGATCGGCGACGACCTGCCGGACGTGCCGCTCATGCGGCGCGTGGGCTGGCCGATCGCGGTGGCCGACGCGCAGCCGGAGGTCCGTGCGCGCGCGAAGACCGTGACGTCGGCGCGCGCGGGATACGGAGCCGTGCGCGAGGCGGTCGAGATGCTGCTCCGGCACAACGGCGTCTGGGACCGGGTGCTGTCCCGCTACGAGGCGACATGAGCATGAGCCCGCCCACGAAACAGGACCTGCTGGCGCTCGCACGGACGGTGGTGCGGACCGAAGCGGAGGCCGTGGCGGCCCTGGAGGCGAAGCTCGATGCGTCCTTCATGGACGCAGTCGAAGCGCTGGCCGGTTGCCGCGGCAAGGTGATCGTCGCCGGGGTCGGCAAGTCGGGTCTGATCGCCCACAAGATCGCGGCGACGCTGACCAGCACCGGCACGCCTGCGCTGTTCCTGCACCCGGCCGACGCGCTGCACGGCGACGCCGGGGTATTCGGGCCCGGCGACACCGCACTGTTCGTCTCGAAGAGCGGTGCGACCGAAGAGCTCCTCGCGCTGCTGCCCTACATCGAACGGCACGGCATTCCGCTCGTCAGCATCGTCGCGGCGCCGCGGTCGCCGCTGTCCCGCAAGTCGCAGGTGACGCTCGTCACCGGACCCGCGCGCGAAGCATGTCCGATGGATCTCACGCCGACGACCTCGATCACGCTCGCGCAGGTCATGGGCGACTGCCTCGCGGTCGCGCTGCTCGAGCGCCGCGGCTTCCGGCCCGAGGACTTCCGCTTCCTGCACCCGGGCGGGGTCATCGGCCGCGCGGGCGCGCGCCGGGTCGCCGAGCTGATGCACGACGGCGAGGCGCTGCCGGTGGTGCCGGCCGGCACCGGACTGCGCGACATCATGCTCGAGATCATGAATAAGCGGCTCGGCATCACCGCCGTCGCGGACACCGAGGGCCGGCTCGCCGGCGTCGTCACCGACGGTGACTTCAAGCGTATCCTGATGAAGCATCGCGACCCGTGGGATCTCTGTGCCGAGGACGTGATGACGGCGACGCCGGCGACGATCGCCCCCGACGCGCTGGTCGCCGCCGCGGTGCGACAGATGGAAGAGCGCGCCGCCGGGCCGGTGACCGCGCTGATCGTCGTCGACGCGGAGCGGCACCCGGTCGGCGTCCTGCACCTGCACGACTGCCTGCGCGCGGGCCCGTGAGCCGCCGCGACCGCGCCATCGATCCGGACCGGGATCGTTCGAACTCGGGGGAGGGAGCATCATGCGTAGCGGAATCTTCTTGCTGGTGGCGGTGCTGGCGATGAGCGGTGCGGACGCGCAGGCCGAGGATGCGGCCGCCCCGCCGAAGCCCAGGCCGTGCTCGGCGCCGGAATGCCGGCAATTCGATTTCTGGATCGGCGACTGGGACGTGACCTCGGCGGACGGCAAACCCGCCGGGAAGAACCACGTCGTGCGTGTGCTCGACGGTTGCGCGATCCAGGAGAACTGGACCAGCGCCTCCGGTCCGTTCAGGGGCCACAGCTACAACATCTACGACGCGGCGCGCGGGCGCTGGCACCAGACCTGGGTCGACAACTCGGGGCTGCTGCTCGAGCTCGACGGCGGTTTCGTCGACGGCAAGATGGTGCTCACCGGCTGGCGGCCGCCGCGCAAACCCGGCGCGATGGACGTCCTGCATCGCATCACCTGGGAGAAGAAGTCCGACGACGAGGTGCGGCAGCTCTGGGAGGCGTCACCCGACGGCGGACAGACCTGGAACGTCGTGTTCGATGGAAAATACGTCCGACACAGGGAATGAAACCGTCCGGCTGTTCTCCGTAGGCCATTCGAACCGGTCCGCGGAGGCGTTCGTCCTTCTGCTGGGCGCGCACGGGGTGACGCGGATCGCCGACGTGCGGTCCGCGCCATTCTCGCGGCGCCACCCGCAGTTCTCGCGCGAGGCCCTCGCGGCGCGACTCGCGCGCGCGGGCGTGGACTACGTGCACCTGCCGGAACTGGGCGGCATGCGCTCGCCGCGTCCCGACTCGAGGCACTTCGGGCTCGCCGCGGGCGGTTTCCGCGGCTACGCCGACCACATGGGGTCGGCGGCGTTCCGGCGCGGATGCGAGCGGCTGATCGGGCTCGCCCGGGAGCGGCCCACCGCCATCATGTGCGCGGAGGCGGACCCAGCGCACTGCCATCGCTCGCTGCTCGCCGACGCGCTGCTCGCCGGGGGCGCGAGCGTCACGCATCTGCTCGACCCCGCCCGCAAGCGGCCGCACACGCTGCACCCGGCGGCGGTCGTCTCCGCGGGCGTCGTCGCCTACCCTGGCCCGCCGGAGCTGTTCGATCCGCCCGGGGGCGCAGGTGGCCGGTCGGCCCGTCCGCGAGCCGGCATCGGGCGTCAAGTTCAGGACGGTCCGGCCCGATAACCCCAAGAGCCGCCTTCAAAAGACTTGATGGCACAGCGTGTGCTTGCGGGTCGGGATGCGGCTCTGATAGCGTGGCCATCGTGAACCACGAACCGTAGCGCTCTGACCCAAGGATTGTCTCATGCGCCCGCCGGGTAACCCCCATGTCCTGCCGTGGTTCGCGATCGCAATGGTCGCGTTGGCGCTCGCGGGTTGCGGGAAGCAGCGCGGCTTCGATTCGCCCGGCGACACCGGTGAGCTGCCCGATCAGGAAGTCACCGACTTCGTGCTGACCGAGACCGACCAGGGCACGCCGGTGTGGACGCTCTACGCGCGCCACGCCGCCACGTACACGGCCCGCAACACGGTCATCGCGCGCGCCATCCGCGTCGACTTCTACGACGACACCGGCAAGCGCACGTCGGAACTGACCGCGAACGTGGGCGAGATCAACCAGCGCACCCGCGACATGACCGCGCGCGGCAACGTCGTGATCCAGACGACCGAGGGCACCCGCATGTCCTCGGAGGTGCTGACGTTCGACAACAAGGAGCAGCTGATTCTCGCGCCCGCCGACCAGCTCGTGCGGGTCGAACGCGAGAAGGACGTGCTTACCGGATACGGCTTCGCGAGCGATCCCGAGCTCAAGCACTTCGAGTTCAAGAAGCAGGTACGGGCGCGGCTGCGGCCGCGCTCCGACGGACTGATCGGACCGGAGGGCGGCAAGTGACCGGCGCCGTGGAGACGGCCCGGGCCCCGTCGGAGGCGCACACGCTGGATCTCGGCGAGGGCCTGGTCGGCCAGTCGCTGGTGCGCTATTACGGGCGGTTCCGCGTCGTGAACGACGTGACCGTTCAGGTGCGCAGGGGCGAGGTCGTCGGCCTGCTCGGCCCGAACGGCGCCGGCAAGACCACTTCGTTCCACATGATCGTCGGTCTGCTGAAGCCCAATGAGGGGCGGATCCTGCTCGAAGGGCGGGACGTCACGAAGGAGCCGGTGTACCGGCGCGCACGCATGGGCCTCGGCTATCTGGCGCAGGAGCCCAGCATCTTCCGCCGCCTGACCGTGCGGCAGAACGTCATGGCCGTGCTCGAGACCATGAAGCTCTCGAAGGAAGAGCGCGAGGCGCGCTGCGCACGACTGCTCGAAGATCTCAACCTCACGCACCTCTCGAACCGGCAGGCGAGCCGGCTGTCGGGCGGCGAGCGGCGTCGCGTGGAAATCACGCGCGCGCTCACCCGCGAGCCCGCCTACATGCTGCTCGACGAGCCGTTCGTGGGCATCGATCCGATCGCGGTCTCGGAAATCCAGGACATCGTCAGCCGGCTCCGCGATCGCGGACTCGGCGTGCTGATCACCGATCACAACGTGCGGGAAACCCTGCGCATCACCGATCGCGCGTACATCATGTTCGAGGGTCGTATCCTGCTGCAGGGAACCGCCGAGGAACTGGCCGGTGATTCCCGGGCGAGGGCGATCTACCTCGGCGAACGTTTCACCCTATAGGACGGGACCGATCGCATGGAGATGAAGCATTCGCTCAACATGAGTCTGCGCCCGGCGCTGATCATGACGCCGCGCCTGCAGCAGGCGCTCAAGCTGCTCCAGGTCCCGACGATCGAGCTGCAGCAGATCCTCAAGCAGGAGATCATGCAGAACCCGCTGCTCGAGGAAGTCGACGACGTCATGGAAAACGAGGATCTCGCGGAGGAGAACTCGCCCGACGAAGAGGCGAACAAGGAGGCCGAGGATCCGGCCGACGAGGATCAGATCGACTGGTCCGACTACCTGCAGGACGGACTCGACAAGACCTACGTGCCGCAGAGCGAGGCGCCGGCGGAGTTCCTGGAGAAGGTCCCGGTCACGCGCACGACCCTGGCCGAATCGCTGCGCGAGCAGCTGCACTTCCTGGAGCTCTCGCCCGGGCACCTGTTGCTGGCCGAGTTCCTGGTCGGTTCGCTCGACGAGCGCGGCTGGCTCGCCACCCCGATGGAGGAGATCGTCCAGGCGACCGGACGGCCGGTGGAGGAGGTCGAGGCCGTGCTCAAGGTCATCCAGGCGCTGGAGCCGGTCGGCGTGGGTGCGCGCGACCTGCGCGAGTGCCTGCTGATCCAGCTCGATGCGCGCGGCGAGCGGGACACGCTCGCATGGCGCCTGATCCACGACCAGTTCGACAACCTCGTGAACCGACGCTTCCCGGAGATTTCGCGCCAGCTGAAGGTGTCGGTGGAGGAGGTGCAGGCGGCGGCGGACGTGATCGCCACGCTGAACCCGCGCCCCGGACTTCAGGTCTCGGCCGAGGATCCGCGCTACGTCGTGCCCGACCTGCTGGTCGAGCGCGTCGACGAGGAATACGTCGTGTTGCTCAACGACCGGCATCTGCCGCGGCTGCGGATCTCGTCCGCGTACGAAGGCGTGCTGCGTGACCGCAAGAAGAAGTCCGAAATGAATGCGGGAGAAGCGAAGACCCGCGAGTACATTCAGGGCAAGCTCAACTCGGCCCGCTGGCTGATCCAGACCATCGAGCAGCGGCGCCGCACGATGATCAAGGTGATGAGTTGCATCATCCGGGAACAGCGTGAATTCTTCGACAAGGGCATTGCGTTCCTGCGGCCGCTCACGCTGCAGCAGGTCGCGCGCCAGATCGACATGCACGAATCGACCGTGAGCCGCGTCTGCAGCGGCAAGTACGTGCAGACGCCGCGCGGGGTCTTCGAACTGAAGTTCTTCTTTTCGAGCGGACTCGAGACCGAGGGGGGAGAAGATGTGTCGGCCCGGTCGGCCAAAGACATCATCAAAACCCTCATCGAGGAGGAGGACAAGACCGACCCGCTGTCCGATCAGCGCATTGCGGAGCTGCTGCACGAAAAGGGTCTCCGGATCGCGCGCCGGACGGTGGCGAAGTACCGTGAGCAGCTCAACATCCTGCCGGCCCGGTTCCGCCGGCGGGTGGCGTAGCAGCAGGACAGTTTCGGTCGGGTGCGGCCAGCGGGCCGCGGTCGGGTCGCCGGACCCGGGGAAGGGGTGGAGATGCAGATCCTGACGACGGCACGTCACTGTGAGTTCGACGCTGGGACCCGTCAGTTCGCCGAACAGCGTCTCGAGAAGCTGGGGAAATACGCGCGCGACATCCGCGAGGCCCACGTGGTGGTGACCGCCGAGAAGTACCGGCACAGCGCCGAAATCACGATCAGGCTCAAGAACCGCGAAATGGTCAGTCACGAGGTGTCCACCGAAATGCGCGCCGCGATCGATCTCGCGGCCGACCGGCTCGAGGAGCAGTTGCGCCGGCTGAAGGGCAAGCGCGTCGATCGCAAGCGGCACGCCCCTTCGGCGAACGGCATCGATCCGAAGTCTCCCGCGCCCGCCGAGGTCTTCGAATTCGATGAAGACGAAGGCGTCACCGGGGAGGGCTGACCCCGCGTGCAGACGCTCAGCGTCGCCCGCCTGTTCGAGGACCAGCGTCACGAGCTCCAGCTCGAACAGCTATCCCACTCGCTCGCCTCGAGCCGCGAAATCAGCGTGTCCGACTCGCACCGCCCGGGCATGGCCCTCATGGGCTTCATGGAGAATTTCCTGCCCGAACGCGTGCAGATCATGGCGCAGACGGAGCTCACCTATCTCGCGACGCTGACCCCTGACGGCGTGCGCGAGGCGATCGACCGGCTGTTCCTGTTCCAGATGCCGCTGATCGTCGTGTGCAAGGGCCTGGAAGTGCCGCCGTACCTGCTGCGGCGCGCCAACGAAGCCGGTGTACCGGTGCTGCGCACGCCGCAGTCGACCACGCCGTTCATCCACGCGCTGACGTCGTATCTGGACCACATGTTCGCGCCGCGCGTGACGGTGCACGGCTCGCTGGTCGACGTGTACGGTGTCGGCATGTTGTTCACCGGGCGCAGCGCCATCGGCAAGTCGGAGACCGCCCTCGACCTGGTCGAGCGCGGTCACCGCCTGGTGGCGGACGACGTCGTGACCATCACCAAGGGGCACGGCGACGTCCTGATCGGCGCCGGCAATCAGCTGCTCCGCCACCACATGGAGATCCGCGGTCTCGGGATCATCGACGTGCAGGCGGTATTCGGCATCCGCGCGATCCGCCTGCAGAAGCGCGTCGAGATCGAGGTCAACCTGCGCGAATGGTCCGACACCGAGGACTACGAGCGCACCGGGCTCGACGAGCTGAAGACCGAAATCCTCGCCGTGAAGATCCCGCTGGTGCAGGTGCCGATCACGCCGGGCAAGAACATCACCGTCATCTCCGAGGTCATCGCGCTCAACTATCTGGTGAAGGTGACATCGGGGTTCTCGCCGGCAGAGAAACTGAACCAGCATCTGATGGAGATCATGAAACGCAAGAGCCAGGCGAAACAGTGGGTCCGGGAGGACACCGAGTGAGCCCGGAGCCGGCCCCCGGCCACGATCCGGTCCCCGCGCTCATCGTCATGCACGGCGATCTGGCGACCTCGCTCGTTCACGCCGTCGAAAAGGTCTACGGCGCCTCGGACGGGCTGCAGGCCCTGTCCAATGACGACCTTTCGCGCGACGGACTGCAGGCCGAGATCGCGCGCCGCGTCGAGGCGTGGCCGCACGGCGGCATCGTGTGCGTGGATTTCTGGGGCAGCTCGTGCCACGTCGCGGCCGCCTGCGTGGCGCGTGATCACGACATCGTCGTGATCACCGGTTGCCACCTCGGCATGTTGCTCGACTACATGCACAATCGCGCCGGGTACGATCGTGTGGCGCTCGCCGAGCGGCTGCGGCAGAAGGGACTGGACAGCATCCGGCTCGTACAGGGCGGCGCCTCGTGAGCTGGATCCTGCATCGTGTCGACGACCGGCTGATCCACGGGCAGGTGGTGGTGACGTGGAGCCAGCACCTGCACCCTCTCCGTATCTGGGTGGTCGACCCGACGTGCGCGGGCAACCAGTGGGAGCGCGACCTGCTCGCTGCCTGTGCGCCGGATCTCGAGGTGCGCGTGGTCGACGTTGCCGGCATGGCGGCGGGCTATGCGGATGAGGCGAAGGCGAGCGGCGGTGCGTTCATGATCGTCCGCGATCTGCCGACGGCGCTTGCTCTGGTCGCGGCCGGAGCGCCGATTCCGATGTTCGACCTCGGCGGACTCCACTACGTGGCGGGAAAGAGCAAGATCAACGACTACATCTACCTCGACGACGAGGATCGCCGTGCGGCCCGCGCGCTGCTCGAACGCGGCGTCAAACTCGTCGTGCAGGACGTGCCGGCCGCGCGTCCCGAACCCCTGACCGCGCTCGATCCGAGCGTTTCGCCACGTTCGGCCTGAAACACCGGCCCGAGGACCCGCCCCCGATGCGCCCCGTGACCCTCGTCATTCTCCTGCACAATCACCAGCCCGTCGGCAACTTCGACGGCGTGTTCCGCCACGCCCACGCCGAGGCGTACGGGCCCTTTCTCACGTTCCTCGAGGCGCACCCGACGCTGCGCATCGGCATGCACACCAGCGGCCCGCTCCTCCAGTGGCTCGCCCTGCACCAGAAGGACTACCTCGGCCGCCTGCGCGAGCTCGTGGACCGCAATCAGGTGGAGCTGTGGGGGGGCGGATTCTTCGAGCCCGTGCTTCCGGCGATCCCGGAAGCGGACCGCCGCGGGCAGATCACCGCGATGGCCGACTGGCTCGAGCTCGAGCTCGGCAGCCGCCCGCGTGGAGGGTGGCTGGCGGAACGCGTCTGGGAACCCGGCCTCGCCTCGAGCCTCGCCCTCGCCGGCGTCGAGTACACCGCGGTCGACGATGCGCACTTCGTCGCGGCCGGCCTCGAGCGCGATGCGCTGTGGGGTCACTTCGAGACCGAGGATCAGGGTCTGCCGGTGCGGGTGTTTCCGATCCACCGCGAGCTTCGCTACACGATGCCCTTCGCTGATCCCGAGCGCACCGTGGACGTGCTGCGCCGCGTCGCGGAGCACGAGGAGGGCGGTATCGCGTTCCACGGCGACGACGGCGAGAAGTTCGGTCTCTGGCCGGGGACCCACACGCTGTGCTACACGAACGGCTGGCTGGAGCGGTTCGTCGAGACGCTGGCGGCGCATCCGTGGATCGAACTGCGGACCCCGGGCGAAGCCATCGAGCACCATCGCTCGAAGGGGCTCGTCTACCTGCCGACCGCGTCCTATCACGAGATGCAGGAATGGGCCCTGCCACCCGACGCGCAGGCACGCTATCACCGCGCGGCCGGCGTGCTCGAGCCCGCGTTCGGCGAAGCGGCCCACGACATGCTGCGCGGCGGGCACTGGCGCAACTTCCTCGCCCGCTATCCCGAATCGAACCGTCTGCACAAGCGCTCGCTGCGGGTCTCGCGCCTGCTGCACGCGCATCCGTCGATGCAGCGCGGTGACGGCGTCTCGCCGCTGGCGCCGAGCGACGACTGGAAGGAGGCGCAGACCCACCTCTGGCGCGCGCAGTGCAACTGCCCCTACTGGCACGGCATCTTCGGCGGGCTCTACCTGCCGCATCTGCGCTCGGCGCTCTATCGCGAGCTGATCGCTTCCGAGGCCTACGTCGCGCCCGGAAGCCCGAACGTGGAACGCGGCGACATCGATCTGGACGGCTGGGAAGACGCACTGCTGGAGACACAGGCGTGGGCCGCATGGATCTCTTCGCAGGGCGCCCGGCTGTGGGCGTTCGACGACCGCGAGGGTCTCTGGAACTACGGGGACACCCTCGCGCGGCATCCGGAGTTCTACCACCGCGACCTGAAGGAAGCGCGGGTCGGATTCGAGACGGGCGAGAGCATTCACGCCGGTGTCCGGGTGAAGGAAGAGGGCCTCGCGGCGCTGGCCGAGCAAGTCGACGTGCGCGGTCGCGACTCGTTCATGGATCGCTGGGTCGAGAGCGGGCTGAACGTGGACCTCGCCGCACAGGCGTTCGCGTTCCAGGATACCGGTCCCTTCGAGGTGGCGCTCGAACACGAAGGCGGCGACGCACCGCGCGTCCGCAAGACCTACCGGGTCGCCACCGACGGGTCGCTCGAGGTCGTCTACCTGCTGGAGTCGCCGCGGGCGCGCCTCGGCCGCCTGGAAATCGAGATCAACCTGGGCCTGCACGTTGCGCAGGCCGACGACCGCTGGGTCGAGGTCGACGGCGTGCGCGCCGATCCGCCGCACTTCGCCGCGCGCGCGCACCACGACGCGGTCACGCGGATGGCGTACGTGGACGCGTGGGCGCGCCGCCGGCTCGACGTATGGTTCGACCGCAAGGGCACCGTGGACCGCGGTCCGATCGAAACCGTGTCGCAGTCCGAAAGCGGCGCGGAGCGTGTGTTCCAGGGTATCGAGGTGCGTCACGCCTTCGCGGTCGCGCTCGAAGCCGGCAAGCCCTGGCGGCTGCACGTGCGGCTCGCGCCCGGCGCCACGGCGGAGCCGGCATGAGCTTCGCCCTGCTCGGCACGATCGCGATGGGCGGGATCGCCGCGCTCGACGCGACCCCCGTCGCGCAGACCATGCTGTCCCAGCCCCTGGTCACCGGCGTGCTGCTCGGCTGGATGTGGGGCGACATGGCGACGGCGCTCCAGGTCGCGGTGGTGCTGCAGATCTTCGCCGCGAGCACGCAGCCCGTGGGGGCGCGCACGCCCGAAGACTACGCCACGGGCGGCGTCGTCGGCGTGGGGCTCGCGCTCGCCCTCGCGGCGCCGCAGTCGTTCGTGTTCGCGCGCCAGAGCGCCCTGCTGATCGGGGTTGCGGCGGGCATGCTGGTGTCGCTGCTCGGGACCCGCGCCATGCGCTGGCAGCGGCGCAGGAACGAAGCGCTCGCGCGCTGGTGCGAAGAGCGGTTGCGGTCCGGAGCCTCCTCCGCGCTCGCCGAGGGCCAGCGCGCCGGTATCGCGCTCGCCTTCGCGCTCGGCGTCGGCATCACCGCCGTCGCCCTCGGGCTCGGACTCTGGGCCTGCACGGACCTGGTGACACGCGAGTCGCTGCGCCTGTCACGGGCCTGGCGGCTCGCGCAGCCCCTGCTGATCGGCATCGGGCTCGCCCAGATTCTGCATCTGTTCGTACAGCGCCGCCTGTTGCGGGCCGCGCTGTTCGGCGCCGCGCTGATCGGCACCTGGCTCGTGCTGATGCTGGGAGGCGAGTGATGAGCGGGCCCGGGCCGCGCGAATTCTTCCGCATGGGGCTGCGCAGCATGCTGCTGCAGGCGACCTGGAACTACGAGCGCCAGCAGGGGGTCGGCTGGGCCCACGCGCTGGAGCCGGCGCTCGAGCGCATCTATCCGGATCCCGACGTGCGCCGCGAGCGGCTGGCCGATCACACCGCCTACTTCAACACGCAGCCGACCATGGCATCGCTGGCGCTCGGCGCGATCGCGGGCATGGAGGAACGCCGCGCCGCGGAAGGCATCCCCGACGCCGGTGCGATCGCGCGGGCGAAGGCGGTCCTCGGCTCGACCCTTGCCGCGCTCGGCGATCACCTGTTCTGGTTCTCGCTGCGCCCGTTCGCGGCGTGTCTCGGCGTGCTCCTGGCGCTGACCGGGGCGTGGGTCGGGGCGGTGGTGCTCTGGTTGTGCTACAACGTCGTCCACCAGACCGTCCGCTTTCTCGGGGTCGGCTGGGGCTATCGGGCGGGGACCGCGGTGCTGGGCGAGGCCATGCGGGCGCGCTTCAAGGGGCTGATCCGCCTCCTGGCCGCGGGGGGCGCGCTGCTCGTCGGGGTCGTGACCGCGATGTTCCTGGTCCCGGGGGGACAGCCCGCGCCGCTGGTGTTCCAGGCGTCGCTGGCGGCAGGGCTCACGCTCGGCCTCATGGCCGCGCGGCGTTCGCGGCCTTCACCCACGGAGTACGGTCTCGGGTTGTGCATCCTGTGCGTCGTCGCGGCCTGGCTGCGCGGCTAGGCAGTCGTCCTTCTGGAGAACGGCTTTGACTCAGTCGGAAATGCTGATTCGAAACCAGCTCGGTCTGCACGCGCGCGCCTGCGCCCTGTTCGTGAAGACCGCGGCGCGCTTCAAGAGCGACGTGTTCGTGAGTCGTGACGATCTGGAAGTCAACGGCAAGAGCATCATGGGGGTCATGATGCTGGCCGCGGAGGAGGGCAGCACGATCGTGGTGCGCGTGGAAGGTCCCGACGAGGCCGAAGCGCTGGACGCGCTGCAGGGCCTGGTGGACGGCAAGTTCGGGGGCGAGCCATGAGCCGGCCGTGCGGGGGTCGCGGATGAAACTGCAGGGAATCGCCGCGTCGCCGGGCATCGGCATCGGCCCGATCCATTGCCTGGAGCACGAGGAGTACTCGGTGACCGAGGCCCCGGTGCAGCCCGACGGCGTCGATGCAGAGATCGAACGCTTCCATGCCGCGCTGGCGGCTTCGCGCGTCGAGCTTTCGCGGCTGCGCGCCGGGATTGCCGCCGAGCTCGGCGAAAAGGAGGCCGGCATCTACGATGCGCATCTGCTCATGGTCGACGACCCCGAGCTCGCGCGATCGGTGGAGACCGGAATCCGGCGCGAGCTGCGCAACGCGGCATTCGTTTTCCGGCGCCACATGTCCGCCCTCGCCGCGCACTTCGACCGGATCGAGGACGAGTACCTGCGCGAGCGGCGCGCCGACATCGTCGATGTCGAGCGCCGCGTGCTGCGCCACCTGTTCCAGGGCAGTGCGCCCTCGCTGGCCGACCTGGCTCGTCCCTCGATCATCGTCGCGCACGACATCGGCCCCAGTGACGTCGCGATGCTCGATCCCGAGCGGGTGCTCGGGCTGGTGACCGAGGTCGGCGGGCGCACCTCGCACAGCGCCATCGTCGCGCGCGGCCGCGGCATTCCGGCCGTGTTGAGCGTCGGCGGTGTGCTCGACTGTGTGAAGACGGGCGACGTCGGCGCCGTCGACGGCTACGCCGGCCGCGTCGAGATCAATCCGGACCCCGAGAGCACGGAGGCCTATTCGCGGCGGCAGGCGGATCTGGTGCACGAAGCCGAGGCGCTCGGACACCTGCGCGAGGCGCCGGCGGTCACGCTCGACGGCCACGAGATCGAGATCGGCGCCAACATCGAGATGCCCGCGGACGTGGAACGCGCGCTGCGTTCGGGAGCGACCGGGATCGGCCTGTTCCGCACGGAGTTCTTCTACCTGGGCCGCTACCAGCTGCCTACGGAGGCGGAGCAGTACGAGGCGTACCGGACGGTCGCCGAACGCATGCACCCGCATCCGGTGACGTTCCGCACGATGGACCTCGGCGGCGACAAGGTGGCGTCCTACCTGGGCGCGACGCACGAGACGAACCCGTTTCTCGGCTGGCGCGGGATCCGTTTCGCGCTGCAGCACCCGGACGTGTTCGAGACGCAGATCCGCGCGATCTACCGCGCCAGCGCGCACGGTCGCGTGCGCATGATGTTTCCCATGGTGTCCAACCTGTCCGAGCTGGAGCGCACGCTCGAGATCTGCGCCAAGGCGCGTGCGACGCTGACCCGGCGCGGCGACGCGTTCGATGCGGACATCGAAATCGGGGTGATGGTCGAGACGCCCAGCGCGGTGTGGATCGCCGACGTGCTCATGCAGCACGCCTCGTTCCTGAGCATCGGAACCAACGATCTGGTGCAGTACACGCTGGCCATGGATCGCGGCAACGAGCGCCTCGCTCACCTGTACGAGCCGCTCGAGCCTTCCGTGCTGCGCAGTATCCGGCATGCCGTCGAAGCCGCGCACACCGCGGGCCGCTGGGCGGGGATCTGCGGCGAGATGGCGGGCGACCCGCGCCACGCGGTGCTGCTGCTCGGGATGGGTGTCGACGAGATGAGCATGTCGTTCTTCGATCTGCCGCGCGTGAAGGCGGCGCTCCGCGGCGTTCGTGTGGAGGAGGCGCGCGAGATCGCAGCAGAGGCCCTCACGCTGCCGTCGGCGAAGGAAGTGAAGCGCCTGCTCCGCGAGCGCATCGATCCGCTGCTGCCGAGCTATCTGCTGGCCAAGCGGAGCATGGTGTGAACGCGCCGCTCGATCCGCCGGATCGCGCGCTCGACGCAGGCGACATGGCCGGACGCATCCGCGCCATCCCCGAACAGATCGAGAGCGCGCTGGAGCGGCTCGACGCGACGCCGTGGCCGGCTCCGGCCGCGGCGCCGCGCCTGCTCGCCGTCGGCGCGATGGGCGGCTCGGCGATCTCCGCCGACCTGTGCGCGACCCTATACGCCGACCGCCTGCCGCGCCCGCTGCTCACCGTGCGCGACTATCGCTGGCCGGCCTGGGTCGACGGCTCGGCGCTCGCGCTGCTGTCGTCCTATTCCGGCAACACCGAGGAGACGCTCTCGCTCTACCGGGAGGCCGCCGCGCGCGGCGTGCCGCGGGTCGCGCTGACCACCGGCGGCACGCTGGCCGAGTGGTGCGAACGCGACGGCGTGACGGCGATGCGGATGCCGGGAGGGTCACCGCCGCGCGCGGCCATGTTCGGCTCCTGGGTGAGCCTGACGGGTCTGCTGCACGCGCTCGGGTGGGTGGACGACCCGCGCGCTTCGTGGCGCCGGGCGGTCGAGCGGCTGCGCGAACGCGAGGGTGCCGTCGGCGTCGGCGCGCCGGAGCGGGACAACCCGGCGAAGGCGCTCGCTCGTGCGGTCCTCGGCAGGTCGATCGTGATCTACGCGGGAAATCGCGCCATCGGCGCGGTCGCGACACGGCTCCTGCAGCAGCTGAACGAAAATGCTAAGGTGTTCGGCCATTCGGCGCTGGTTCCCGAACTCAACCACAACGAAATCGTGGGCTGGGAGAAACCGGGTGTCGTGCTGCGCGGCGCGGCGGTACTGCTGCTGCACGACATCGAAGACGCTCCGGCGGTGCGCGCTCGGCTCGAGCTCACCGCGGAGTACGCGGAACGTCAGGGCGCCGCGGTGCATGTCATCCGGGCGGGCGAAGGCGAGCGGCTGACGCGGCTCGCCGAGCTGGTCCAGTTCGGCGATTACCTGAGCCTCTATCTGGCGTTTCTGAACGGTGTGGATCCGACGCCGATCGCGAGCATCGACGCTTTCAAGCGCCGCCTCGCGGAGCGCGGATCGACCCCGGCCTGACGTCGTGGAGTTCACTTTCGAGGAGACCGCATGATTTCCCGTCACCTGTTCACGTCCGAGTCCGTCACCGAGGGACATCCCGACAAGATCGCGGATCAGATCTCCGATTCCCTTCTCGACGCCCTCATCGCCCAGGACCCCATGAGTCGCGTCGCCTGCGAGACGCTGGTGACGACGGGCATGGCCTTCGTGGCGGGGGAGATCAGCAGTCAGGGCTATGTGGAGATCCCGAGCCTGGTGCGGCGCGTCATCGGCGAGATCGGCTACGACAGCGCGGAGTTCGGCTTCGACAGCCACACCTGCGCCGTCATCACCGCGATCGACGATCAGTCCGGCGACATCGCGATGGGCGTGGACAAGGGCGGCGCCGGCGACCAGGGCCTGATGTTCGGCTTCGCCTGCCGCGAGACGAAGGAGCTGATGCCGCTCCCGATCACGCTGGCCCACAAGCTCACGCGCCGGCTCACCCAGGTGCGCCGCAACGGCCGCCTCGGCTATCTGCGGCCCGACGGCAAGTCGCAGGTCACGGTGGAATACGACAACGGACGTCCGGTGCGCATCGACACCGTGGTCGTGTCGTCGCAGCACGCCGAGAACGTGAAGCGTGACCGCATCCGGCGCGACGTGATCAAGCACGTCATCCTGCCCGTTCTGCCCAAGCGGCTCATCGACCGCAACAAGCCGATCAAGTTCCACGTCAACCCGACCGGCCAGTTCATCAAGGGGGGGCCGATGGCGGACACCGGGCTCACCGGCCGCAAGATCATCGTCGACACCTATGGCGGCGTCGGCAGCCACGGCGGCGGTGCGTTCAGCGGCAAGGACCCCAGCAAGGTCGACCGCTCGGCTTCGTACGGCGCGCGCTACGTCGCCAAGAACCTGGTGGCGAGCGGACTCTGCGACCGCGTCGAGATCCAGCTGGCCTATGCGATCGGCGTGCCGCAGCCGGTGAGCATCATGATCGACACCAAGGGCACCGGGAAGGTCGCCGACGAGAAGCTCACGCGGCTCGTGCGCAAGCACTTCGACCTGACGCCCAAGGGGCTCATCAAGCACCTCAAGCTGCGCCGTCCGATCTACCGGGCGACGGCCGCCTACGGGCACTTTGGTCGCAGCGGCCCCGGTTTCACGTGGGAGAAGACGGACAAGGCGCGGCTGCTGGCGCGCTCCGCTTAGCCCCGGCACACGCAGTTCACGAACGGGGGAACGTGTGACGCGTTCCCCCGTTTCGTTTCGTGCCGGCCCGGGGCCTGCGCGGAGCCCGGCGAACGGGATGGCGCGCCGGGCCCCCTGCGAAGGGGCGCCCGCGCCATGAGAGGCTCGAGCCTAGCGGCTGGCCGAGGTCAGCGTGACGTGGTTCTCGAGCATGTGGGCGCCGATCGTGCGGGCGATGATGTCCGGGGGCATGTGGGTGAGCCGGACATTGAGCGTCTTCTTCTCGGTGCCGCGCAGGACCTTCACCGCCATGCGCGCGCCCGCGTTCCAGTTCAGTTTGCCCATCGCGGCCGCGTCGCTCCAGCGTGCGCCGTTCACGACGAGGATCACGTCGCCGGGCATGAAGCCCGCCGACTCGGCCGGCGTATGGGCGACGACTTTGCGCACCACGTACTGGCCACTGTCGTCCTTGTTGAACTCGAGGCCCATGTAGCCCCGGTGTTCCATTCTCGCGGCCATCTGATTCAGACACGTCTGGATGTCGAGCGTGCATCGCTGCGGCTCACCCGCAAATGCGGGGAAGGCGAGCGCAAGCACCAGCAGGCCCGCAACCGGAGCGTACCAACGCTGCATGATCATCCTCCTGGACTTGGGTGACGGCCCAATGGGGAACTCCAGGAACCGCCCTGGCGGGGAGATCCATGGCTGCTGTTCTGATGTTCGGCGCCACGGCCTGCAGCCACAAATCAATTCTCCCGATTCCTGCCACAGCGTTGTCAAAGATCGGCCGTCAGGCGCGATGGCGCACACGGACGTCACGTCCATGTGTGGGACCGTACAAATATGCCGGAATCGGCGGTGCGGGGCACGGGACGCGGTGCTCGCGCGCGCCGTTCCTCAGCCGGCGCGGCGCCGGGTCGTGAGGCGCCGGTAGCGTCGTGCCGGGGGGGCGCCGGGCGTCCACCAGTCGCCGTGCACGGGATCGCGAACGTCGAGAAAGCGGAAGCGGCGCATGTCACGGTCCGAGGACAGCAGTTCGCGCACGCCGTGCTCGCGCAGCACCGCGGCCGTCTCGATGCCCGGCAGCCAGTCGCGCTCGTCCGACACGAAGCGCAGGACCTCGCCGAGCACGGCGACGTGCCGATCGGTGGGGGCGAGCAGGCGCAGCGACGGGCTTTGGAACGTCTCCTCGACGAAGGTCCAGGCATCCGCGGGGCGCAGCGGCCGCGCGACGAAATGCGGGTGCGTGACCAGCCGCATGAACTCGTGGATCACGGGCCACGGCAGCGCCCAGGGTGCCGCGCCGTTCACCAGATCCTCCAGCACGCCGGCCGCGCGCCGGTGCTCGGGCGCATAGCGATTGACCGCGTAGGCCAGCACGCTCACATCGACCGCGATCAATCGGTCTCCTCCGCGCGGCGTGGTGCGATGCCGAACGTGGTCCGGTCGCGCGGGTTCGAGAGCCAGGGGCCCAGGTCGTACGAGGGCAGCGCGATGCGGCCGCGGCGCGCATGCGTGGGAGCGAGCAGCCCGAGACGCAGCGTGCGCTCGACCACCTCGGTGAGCGTGCGGCCTTCTTCCGCGGCACGGCGCTTGAGATCCGCATACAGGGATGGCTCGATGGCGAGGGTCGTTCTTTTCATATGCGTAAGCATACGATTTGAGAACGTATGTGTCACGGATCATTTTTCGAGTTGAGTCGGAGCGGCGGTTCGGTGACACTCCTTCGCGTTCGTTTCGACATGCTGTTCGAACTTTTCGCCTGCGAAGGAGTCGCCATGCCGTCTGTCACGAAGAAGAGTGCCGGGAAGAAGGGGGCCGGGGCGCCCACCAACGGTCGCGCCAGCACTGCCGCCGCCGTCCCGGGCCACGTCAAGGATGCCGGGCTCACCCGCGAGGGCAAGCGCCGCATCGAGTGGGCCGACCGCAACATGCCGGTGCTGCGCGCGATCCGTTCGCGTTTCGCGAAGGAGCGCCCGCTGCGCGGCATGCGCATTGCAGCCTGCCTGCACGTGACCACCGAGACGGCCAATCTGGCACGCACGCTCAAGGCGGGCGGCGCCGAGGTGCACCTGTGCGGCTCGAACCCGCTCAGCACGCAGGACGACGTGGCCGCGGCACTCGTGCACCACTACGGCATCTCGACGTACGCCATCAAGGGTGAGGACCACAAGACGTACTACTCGCACATCCTGTCGTGCATCGAGGCGCGCCCGCACGTGACGATGGACGACGGCTGCGACCTGGTGACGGTGCTGCACACGAAGAAGAAGAACTTCCTGAAGGACGTGATCGCCGGCACCGAGGAGACCTCGACCGGCGTCACCCGCCTGCACGCGATGGCCAACAACAAGGTGCTGCGCTACCCGGTCGTCGCGATCAACGACGCCGACACCAAGCACCTGTTCGACAACCGCTACGGCACGGGCCAGAGCACGATGGACGGCATCATCCGCGCGACCAACATGCTCATCGCCGGCTCGACCGTGGTCGTGGTCGGCTACGGCTGGTGCGGCCGCGGCGTCGCGATGCGCGCCAAGGGCCACGGCGCCACGGTGCTGGTGACCGAGATCAACCCGGTCCGCGCGCTGGAAGCGGCGATGGACGGTTTCCAGGTCGTGTCCATGGAAGAGGCCGCGCCGCGCGGCAACCTGTTCGTCACGTTGACGGGCAACAAGCACGTCCTGCGCCGCGAGCACTTCAAGGCGATGAAGGACGGCGCGATCGTGGCGAACAGCGGCCACTTCAACGTCGAGATCGACATCCCCTCGCTCGAGCGCATGGCGACCGGCAAGCGCGAAGTGCGGCAGTTCGTCGACGAATACAAGATGCCCGGCGGCAAGCGCGTGTACCTGCTCGGCGAGGGCCGGCTCATCAACCTGGCGGCCGCGGAAGGCCATCCGGCGATGGTCATGGACATGTCGTTCGCCAATCAGTCGCTGACCGTCGAGTGGCTGCGCAAGAAGGCGAAGACCCTCAAGAAGCAGGTCTACGTCGTGCCCGAGCCGATCGACAAGGAAGTGGCGCGCCTCAAGCTCAAGACCATGGACATCGACATCGACGTGCCGACGCCCGAGCAGGTGAAGTACATGGCGAGCTGGAGCGAGGGCACCTAGGAGCCACCGCATTCGGCGCGGCTTGCGAAGCGGCGGCCGCCACGCGCAAGGGGGACGCGCCGAGATTCACGAGCCCCGGTCGGGAATCCCGGCCGGGGCTTCGCCATGCGCAGGCGGCGGCGGTTCAATCGCGGGAGTCGGGCGAATGCTCGCCGCGGCGGCGATGCCCCGGCTCGCGCCCATGCGGCGAGCCGTGCTCGATCTTCGCGTTGATCTCGCCGCCGAGGATCACGAACAGGCCGCTCAGGTACATCCAGGTCATCAGCATCAGGATCGCCGCGAAGCTGCCGTGCAGCTGGTCGTAGTGCCCGAAGTGCCGCACGTAGTAGGAGAACCCGAGCGAGGCGCCGATCCAGCCCACCACGGCGAAGATCGCGCCGGGCGTCATCCAGCGCCAGCCCTGCCTGAGATCCGGGCCGAAGTAGTAGATCGCCGCCATCGCGACCATCAGGATCACCACGACCGCGGGCCAGCGCAGCAGCGCCCAGACGGTGTGGAACGTCGGCCCCCAGCCGGCCTGATAGGCGAGCAGCGAGCCGATCTGCGAACCGAGCAGCATGAGGACGACCGCCATCAGCGTGAACGTCGTGAGCCCGATGGACAGCACGGCGGAGGTGCCCACGACCTTCCAGTACGGCCGCCGCTCGCGGATGCCGTAGGCGCGGTTCAGCGACTCCATCACCACCATGATCGCGTTCGAGGCCGCCCACAGGGTGATGAGGAACGAGATCAGCAGCAGGCCGCTGCGCTCGTGACCGAGCAGCACCTGGATGTTGCGCTGGACGTAATGCAGCGACTCGTCCGGCACCACCCGCTCGGCGCCGCGCATGAACATGTCGAGCAGGTTCGGCATCGGCAGGAACGCGGGCAGCGTGGTGAGGAAGATCAGGAACGGGAACAGCGCGAACAGGAGCGAGTAGGCGATCTTCGCGGCCTGGCCGAGCGAGTCGTTGCGCATCGCGGCGGCGGAGACGCGCCGTGCCAGCACCCACGGCGGCACCCCGCCGAGCCCCAGGACGTGCAGCAGCCGCACGCGGATGGTCTCGGTCAGCTCGGTGAGCTCGGCGAGCGGCGAATCGTCGTGAGGATCGCCGTCCCGCGCGGTGCCGGAGGACGGGGAATGGCGCTCGGACATGACCGGCCAATGTCGCACATCCGGCCGCGGCCCCGCCATGTGCACCCGGGCCGGGGCGTGGACATGCCGGCGGCGCCCGGGCCGGGCGTGGGCCGGGACGGCGCTCCCGACCCGCGCCGCGTCCGGCGCCGCGCCCGGCGTCGTTTCCTGTGCGCCGGGGCCCGTTTACAACTTCATTACGAAATCTTTCGTTGACAGCACGAATGCCTTCGTAGAACCTTTCGCTCACGTCCCGACACGGAGGCTCTTCCCATGACCGCAAAGCCGCTGCCCCGTCCGACCCCCGGTGAACTCGAAATCCTGCGCGTGCTCTGGCAGCGCGGGCCCTCGACGGTGCGCGACGTGCACGACGAACTGTCGGCGTCCAGGCCCACCGGCTACACCACCGTGCTCAAGCTGCTGCAGATCATGGCGGACAAGGGACTCGTCACGCGGGACGTCACGCGGCGCACGCACGTCTACACGGCGGCGCTCGCGCAGGGGCAGACCCAGCGTCAGCTGCTCGACGATCTGCTCGATCGGGTGTTCGACGGCTCCGCCAGCCAGCTCGTGATGCAGGCGCTGGCGTCGGGCCACGCCTCGAGCGAAGAGATCGCGATCATCCGGCGGATGCTGGACGAGATGGAGGAGGGGCGCCGATGAATCCCTGGACGGTCGTTCCGGATCACGTCGTGCTGGCACTGGGCTGGACGCTGCTGCACTTTCTCTGGCAGGGAACGCTCGTCGCAGTGCTGCTGGCGATCGCGAGCCGCGCGTTCGACCGCGGCGCGTCGGGCCCGCGCTATCTGCTCGCCACCGCGGCCCTGCTCGCGATGGTCGCGCTGCCCGCCGCGACGTTCGTGAGGCTCTCCTCGGACTTCGCGCCGAAAGCGCCGGCGATCGAGTCCGCCCCGGCGGCCCTGGTGGCGGGGTCGGCCGCCGTTCAGGTTCCGCAGGTATTCGCCTGGAGCGGCGATGCCGGCGAGCCCGCGATGGCCGGGGACCCGGCGATCGAGTCCATGGCCGCGACCGACGTCGCCACCGGGACCCCAACGGATCTCTCGTGGGAGGTCGTCCGCGCCGGGAACGATCCCGATACGTTTGCGTTCGAGGCTCGCCCTGCGCCCCCGCCGGCCGCGCTGCATTCGCTGTGGCTGGCGGTGCAGACCCTCGCCCGGACCGCGCTGCGCATGGGTACCGCTGCCCTCGAGCGCACGCTCGACCGCAACGCGCCGATCTGGCTGCCGTGGTTCGTCGCGCTGTGGGGACTCGGCGTCATGCTGCTCACGCTGCGGCTCGCGGGCGGCTGGGTGATCACCCGGCGCATCCGCCGCACGGTGATCGACATTCCCGGTGACCGCCTGCACGAGACGCTCGAGCGCCTGACGGCGCGCATGCGCGTGTCACGGCCGGTGCGGGCGTTCCGCTCGGCGCTGGTCGAAGTGCCGACCGTCATCGGCTGGCTGCGGCCGGTGATCCTGGTACCGGTGGGGGCGATGGCCGGGCTCACCCCGGCGCAGGTCGAGGCGCTGGTCGCGCATGAGCTGGCCCACATCCGCCGTCACGACTACCTGATCAACCTGCTGCAGACCGTGGTCGAAACCATCCTCTTCTATCACCCGGCCGTGTGGTGGGTGTCGCATTGCGTCCGCGAAGAACGCGAGAACGCGTGCGACGACCTCGCCGTGCGGGCGTGCGGCGACCGCGTGGCCTACGCGCGCGCGCTCTGCGACCTCGAGCACCTGCGACTCGCTGCGCCGCGGCTGGCGCTCGCTGCGAACGGTGGCTCGCTCCTGAACCGGATCCGCCGCCTGCTGGATCCCGCGCCGCGCGCGTCGCTGGTCTCCCGCTGCGGCGCCTGCCTCCTGCTGCTCGGCTCGATCCTGTTCGTGGTGCTGGGTCTCGCGCCCGCGGCCCGCAGCCAGCACGCCCGGAGCGCAAGCGAAGACGGATTCTTCTCGGTGGTGGCCTCCTTCACCGGCGCGCCGCCCGCGCCGCCCGCGCCGCCCGCGCCGGCGGCTCCGGCCGCGCCGGACGCCGTGCCGGCGCCCGCGCCGCGGGCCACGCCGGCCCCCGGCGAGGTCATGCCGCCTCCGGCCGCGCCGTTCGCTGCACCGGCGGCGCCGGCGGTGCCGGCCACGCCCGCGCCCGAGGCGCCCTGCTGCGACGCCGCGCCCGTGCCGCCGCGCGAGCACCTGCACCTGGCTCCGCTGCCGGGCGGCGGGCTGCACGGGCACATCGGCGCCGCGGCGGCGCCGGAGGCCGCGCCCTGCCCACCGGCGCCCGGGTGCGCGACGCAGGAGACCTGCGCGCCCGCCGCGCCGCGACCCGCGCCGGCCGCCACGCCCGGCGGCCGCTGGACCGTGGCGCCCGTGCCTTCGCTGGCGCACCTGGCCGAGTCCGTGCAGAACACGCAACGACAGGTCGAGCGCACCGTGCGGCAGGTGATGCGCAAGGACCTCACCCGGGTCGTCGCGCAGCGCAAGCGGGCCGAGGCCGTCGCGCGCACCGCGAATGCGACCGCGTACGCCTACAGCGTGACGATGGCGCCGGCGGCGCCGAACGCGCGCCGCATCGCCGAGTTCCGCGAAGCGCTGGCCGCGGCCGGCGTCGACGACCTGGACGATGAACACCTGGACGTCCTGTTCGCGCAGGGCGTGAGCGCCGACTACGTCGCCGCGATCAGCGAGGCGCTCGGCGACACGCCGGGGGCCGAAGACCTGCTCGGGCTGAAGCTCATGGGCGTCGCGCCCGATTACGCGCGCGCGATGCGTGACGCCCTGGGCGACGAACCGGAGGCCGAGGAACTGATCGCGCTCAAGGTGCAGAGCGTGACGCCCGATTACGTGCGCGCGATGCGCGAGGCCGTGCAGGACGCGCCGGACGCCGAAGAGCTGATCGAGCTGAAGCTCCACGGCGTCACCCCCGACGAAGCCCGCACGCTGGCCCGCGTGACGGACGAGCCGCTGGACGCCGAAACGCTGCTGGAGCTACGGACGAGCGGGGTCAGCTCGGCATACGCGCGGGCCATCGCGGAGCGCATGGGGCGCACGGTCGAGCTCGACGAGCTGGCCGACCTGCGGCGGCGCAACGTGACCCCCGAGCAGATCGACGCGCTGCAGCGGCTCGGCATCGGGGCCGACGAACAGAGTCTGGTCGAGCTGAGGTCTCACGGGATCTCGCTGGGTGATGTGGCGCAGATGCGCCGCTTGAGAGGTCACGACCTTTCGCTCGACCAGCTGATCGAGCTGCACGACAGCGGCGTGACGCCCGACGTCGTCGCGGCACTGAACGTGCTGGGCTATCGCGACCTGAGCGAGGACGAGATGGTCGAGCTGGCGCGCGCCGGCGTGACGCTGGACTGGGTCGCGCAGATGACCTCGGCGTTTGGCCGGCCGCTCGGCGCGGACGAGCTGATGGCGCTGCATCAGAACGCTGTCAACGTGGTCTATGCCGCCAACATGGCGCGCCTGCAGGGCGTGAAGTTCGGGGTGGACGACATCGTAGCGCTGCATCGGGCGGCCGTGCCGAGCGCCTACGTGTCGGCGGTGGTGGCGACCGGTTATGCCGACCGTTCTCCGGAGGCCATCGCGATGCTCCACCGCGGCGGGGTGCGCACTTCGTGGCTGGCCGTGCTGGTCAAGGCGGGCGGCGCGGATCTCGAACCCGAAGAGGTCGTGCGTCGGTTCCACAGCGGGATCTCGGCGGCGCAGATCGAGCGGGCGCAGCGCAACGGCGAGGACCCGTCGGCGGACACGGTGATCGAGTTCACGCGGCGGGAGACCAGCGACTGCGAGCAGAAGGCGAAGGACAAGAAGTAGCGGCGGGCCGCCGCATCGGTCGCCATCACGAGGGGCTCCCCGGCCTGACCGGGGAGCCCTTCACCGTTCGAAGACCCACCGGGGAAGGGGAGGAGCGCGCATGTCGAACTCGAAGCGAAGCACGAGCGGAACCCGGTGGGCGGCACGATTCGCCGCCGCAGGCATGATCGGCGTGGTGCTGGCGCTGCTGGCGAGCGCCGCGCCGGCGCGATCGCGGGCCAGCGGGCCGTGGCACTGGAGCGCCGAGTTGCGACGCGACGGCCGCGTCGAGATGCGGCTCACGCAGGAGAGCCCCACGCGCCACTGGCGATCCGAGCACACCGAGGACCTGTCCGCGTTCAGGGGCATTACGCGGCGCGACTTCGAAGGCCCGCGCCGGGACATGACGTTCAGCCAGACGCGCGATGCCGGCACGATGCGCTTCGAAGGGCGCGTGGGCGACGGCCAGGGGACCGGCACCGCCCGGTTCGAGCCCGACCCCGGCTTTCGCGATGCGCTGCGCGAGCACGTGACCGGCGAAGTGGACGACGACATGCAGTTCGCCATGTTCGTGCACGACGTGAGCCTCGCCGAGATCCGCGAGCTGGCACGATTGGGCTACGACCACCTGCAAGCCGACGAGGTGCTGGCGTTCCGGATTCACGGCGTGCGCGCGGCTTGGATTCGCGAGATGCGCGCGCTGGGATTGAAGGACCTGGACCCCGATGAACTCGTCGCCATGCGCATTCACGGGGTGACGCCCCAGTTCGTGCGCGAGACGCGCGCCCGAAGCGACCAGGTGCTGGACGCCGACGACCTGGTGGCGATGCGCATACATGGTGTGACACCGGAGCTGCGGCAGCAGATGGCAGCGCTCGGGTATCGCAACGTGAGCGCCGACGACCTGCTGGCATGCCGGATTCACGGGGCGAGCCCGGAGTTCATTCGCGAAGTGGAAGGGCTCGGCTACGATCATCCGTCACTGGACGACGCCGTGGCGATGCGCATCCACGGGGTGACGCCCGAGTTCATTCGCGAGGCAGAAGGCCTCGGCTACCACCACGTGGACCTCGATGACCTGGTGGCCATGCGGATTCACGGGGTGACGCCGGAGTTCATCCGGGAGGCGCAGAAGCGGTACGGGCGGGGCATCGGCGTGCAGGATCTGCTGGAGTTGAAGATCGTGGGTAGGAGGGGAAGGCACGGCAACGGGACCTGGCGCGGGGAGAGGCGGTAGAGGGCCGCAGACCCTGATTTCACCCGGAATCTCTGGAGTTTCAGCGCGACTCCGGCGTTGACCCATCCGCAACGGGAGCTTATTCTTTCCGCGTTCGTTGCGGGTTCTCTCTGGCAAGGTTGGCGCTGATGGTCGCTTCCCCTCTTCCTGCCCGGGAAATCTCAATCGACCCCGCGGGGGCTCCTCATGGGTGCCCCGGCGGGGTCATGTCTTTTGCGCCCCCCGCCTGCTCGCGGCGGGATGGCCTCGGAGACGGAACTCCGAAGGGAGCAGGACGATGAAGAAGTGTCCCCGAAGGGCAGCCGCACTGGCTGCTCTGCTCGTCATCCTGAGTACGACCATCACGCCGCTCGAGGGGGCGGCTTCCCCGGGCGGGATCAAGATTCCAGATGACCCGAGGTACTTGTTTGGAGATCCGGATAGGCCGTACGGCGCTCCTAATCATCATCCAAAGTCCCTTGAGTTCATTCTCCTTCGCCGTGCCCTTGCGCGTGCAAACGATGGCTGCCCGCCACTAATGCCTCTCGCAGGCAGTTAAGAGATCGATGATCGAAGTCTTGGCACGTGCAGACGCGTTGACCATTCTGATCGACGCAGGTACAACAAGCGATACAGAACAGAGCCTCGCGGAGGAGGCTGTCAGGTTGCTCCACCGACTTGTTCGACGTTGGCGAGTTCCGAGCTTTGGGCCTTGAACGGCTGATCGCTCTTCGCGCAAGTGGCAAGTGCGGCCGACGAGCTTGCAAGCTTCGGCTAGTCTGGGCAAGGTACGTCCTCTGAGCTGCACAGGCGACTTGAAAAGTCACTTGCCCTCTTTCACAACTCCTCGCATCGTTCAAGACCGAACTGCAGATCCACGACCGGAGCTACGTCTCTCCTTGAGATATTCAAGAGGCAGGGACGCTAACACTCTTGAATCTTGTGTGACAGACGCATGCGACCGACTTTCGGCCATTCGTTCAGAGTTGCTTGTGGCGCCGACTCGGATGCCTCTCCTGCGGCTGCAGTCTGCATCTCTGTTCGGCCGAGTTGTACAATGGCAACCTGACATCGGCATCCGGGGATACCTATACGAGGCTCTCGTCTCTGCAGCGCGATGCGGTGGCAACGTGTGAAGGCTTTGCTCTAGACACCTAGGGCGAATCGAGAGGGCCATGTGTAGATGGGCGCTGCCATAGAGGCCGCAGCAGAAGCCATAGGACTTCTAGAGCAGGCGTGGTAACGCATCTACGTAAACAATGCATCCCGCGAGGGTTGGCATCTCCGTGCTGGAAGCTGCGGACGGCTCGACCAATCTTTGGGCTTGGTGAGGCATGTGCATCCGATGACTCAACGAGAACTGGCGACGGGACTTCATGGAGTGGTACCTCGGTCTCTTCAAGGCATTGATCCTACTCCATACGGGGGACCTTTTCGAAGGGGCGAGAGCACATATTACGGAAGTTCCTTGGCTGGAGTCCCAGATCGCACGAGTCCCGCCCCTCCCTCCTTACTACCGAATTCCTCGGCGATGTCCACCTCGAGCAGGGACAGGCGGATCAGGCGCTTCGCTACTACGACGAGGTGTGGCCCAAGGCTCTGGCGCTGGTTCCCAAGGGAGACATCGTCGCCGAATTGCGGCGACGCAGAGCGGAAGTCTTCTACCTGCAGGGGGCATTCGCGAAAGCCCACGAAGAAGCCCTCGGTGGGCTGGAGCACTGTCGCGAACTGGGGGACCGCTACGAAGAAGCGGCCACCTATCGCGTGCTCGCATTGTCGGCGGCAGCGCTCGAACGCCATGACGAAGCCCGCAAGTGGTTCGATCAGGGCTTCGCGTACTACGACGACATCGAGACGCCCTACGAGTGGGGCAAGCTGTGGCTGGCCTACGGCGACTGGCTGAGCGGGCCGCACGCGGGCAACTACGCTGACCGTCGCGGCGCACTGGAAGCGTTCCACGCGGCGCGCGATCACTTCGAGCGGATGGGAGCGCAGGCGCGTCTCGCCGAGGCCAATCGACGCATCGCCGACCTGATGTCGGCGATGAAGGAATCCGATCAGGCGCTGAAGACGGCTCGAAATGCGGGACGCCCGCGTCACGCGCGCCGGCGCCCGCCGGGCTCCGCGGAGTTGGATCGCCGCTCGGACTGGGCGCGCGAGTCGTTCGGCCTCATCACGCGCAGCAAGACGATGCTCCAGCTTCTGGAGGACGTCGCCAAGCTCGCAGCGAGCAACACCCCCATCCTCGTGCTCGGCGAATCGGGAACGGGGAAGGAGCTGGTTGCAGCCGGCATCCACCGGCTTTCGGAGCGCAAAGGCACATTCGTCCCGGTCAACTGCGGGGCGTTGCCGCGCGACATCATCGAGAGCGAGCTTTTCGGTCACACGGCGGGCTCTTTCACGGGTGCGGCTCGCGACAAGGCGGGGCTCGTGGAGGTCTGCGACAACGGGACGATCTTCCTGGACGAGATCGCCGAAATGTCGCTCGAGTCCCAGTCTCGTCTCCTGCGCTTCCTGGAGACGGGTGAATCGAGAAGGGTCGGGTCGACGCGCAACGTCAAGGTCGACACACGTATCGTCGCGGCGACCAATCGCGAACGACACGCCCTGGAGAGCGGTGACGGATTCCGGCCCGATCTCTACTACCGACTGGCCCACGCGGTCGTCACCCTGCCGCCCCTGCGGCGCCGCGGGGAAGATGTCGAACTGCTGATCGAGTACTTCCTCGATGTCGTTTGCGCGGAGGAAAATCGCGAAGTCCGCCTGAGCCCGGCGGCCTGGAAGCGTCTGCGTGCGCATTCCTGGCCGGGGAACATCCGGCAGCTCAAGTCCGCGATCAAGCGTGCCGTGTTGCTGGCGACGCCCGGCAAGGAGGTCGACGAGTCTCTGTTGCACCTCGACGAAGGCTCGCAGGCACCCTCGAATCTGCTCGAGGAGATGGAGCACGCGGAACGCCAGCGGATTCGCGATGCGCTCATGCAGGCGCGCGGCTCCCGAACCGAGGCGGCTCGCTCGCTTGGCATCCCCCGCACCACGTTTATCAACAAGATGCGGCGCTTCGGGCTGAGCTAGCCCACCCGTTCCGCCCATCCGGCCTGATGAAGCCGCCGAGACTGCCCTCGCAGGGCCACTCGAATCCATGGGCGGCGTCGCTGGCTGCGCGCCGTCGCTCCGGTGCTTCTCTCCTCGACCTCACCGACGCGGACGCTTCGCACCTCCGTGACGGTCTGGATGGCGCTCCGCGACAGCAACTGGGGGCGTCCCACATTCCCGATCCTCGCGGGGCCGCCGCGTCCCGTGCGGCCATCGCCCGCTACTACGGCGATCGAGGGGCAACGGTCGTTCCGGACGACCTCCTCCTCACCGCCAGCACCAGTGAGGCCTACGCCCACCTGTTCCGCCTCCTCGGCGAACCCGGTGCGCAATTCGCCACGCCACGCCCCAGCTACCCGCTCTTCGAGCCCATCGCACAGGTCGAGGCCGTTCAGGTCGACACCTGGCGACTCGCCTACGACGGGGCGTGGCACTTCGACCCGGCATCGCTTCCCAAGCATGATCCAGCCGGCGTCATCATCGTTCAGCCCAATCACCCCACCGGCACCTGGCTCGCGCCCGGCGAGCTGGCGCAGGTGGAGGACTGGTGCGCACGCACCGGCGCGGTGCTGATCGTGGACGAGGTCTTCAGCGACTACCCGTGGAAGGACAGCGTGCCGGGCGCGGGCACGATTCTCGCCACCGAGCGCCGCGTGCCGACGGTCGTTCTGAGCGGCCTTTCCAAAGTCTGCGGACTGCCGCAGCTCAAACTCTCGTGGATGGTCGTCGCGGGGCCCGAGCCCGAGAAGCGGCAGCTCCTTGAAGGCCTCGAGTGGATCGCCGATCTGTTCCTGTCGGTCAACGGGCCGGTACAGCAGGCGCTGCCGGAGCTGCTCGCCAACCGGCATCCGTTCCAGGCGGCGGTCAGGGAGCGCATCCACACCAATCTCGCGCGACTCGACCGCGCGGTCGCCGCCCAGCCGGCCATGTCGCGCCTCACCGCCGCCGGCGGCTGGGTCGTGATTCTGCGCGTGCCGCGCGTGCGCACCGAAGAAGAGTGGGCGCTCGAGCTGCTGCGCCGCGGCGTGGTCACGCACCCGGGCCACTTCTACGACATGGAAGACGAGGCCCATCTGGTGGTGAGCCTGATCGTCGAGCCGGACGTGTTCAGCGCGGGGCTCGACGTGATCGAAGGGCTGGTCGCCGAGGCTTGAACGTGGCGCAACGCCTCACGGGCGAGCGCACTGGTGACCCGCCCCGGGGCGAGTGATCACGGCCGGCTTGCCTGGCGCAACGCACGAAGGCGGCGCACTCGAAAGTGCGCCGCCCGAAACTGGTCGGGCCCATGCCTGCCGGATGTATTTTTGCGCTTTCGCGAGACATGCCGGACTGCGGGACGGGCCCGATAATCTGTGGCGGGCGGCGTTCACGCTGTCGCCCGATGTGCACAGAGTGTCGGCCCGCAGGTGCACGGACTTGAGCCGAAACGAAAATGCGGCCCCCGCCTGCGGGCGCCGCATTCCGTTCAGACGCTGGCGCGTGCCGCGACGCGGTCCTTGTACATGTGCCGCAGCATCAGGATCTGACCGTAGTGGCCGGCCAGGTGCTCCAGCATGTGGTAGAACACCCAGCGCACGTTGTGGGTCACCACGCCGGGGGTGTTGCGGTAGGTGCGCTGGAATTCGCGCTCGAAGTCCGCATCGGCCAGCTTCGCCGCCACATCGTGTGTGTGCGCACGCGCCTTGACCAGCAGCACGTCGTAGAAGCCGATGTCCTTGCCCTTGAGTGTGGCGGGCGGGGGACCACCGGCCTCGAGCGGCATGCCGTCGTCGTCACCGCCGATCTGCAGCACTTCCTCCTCGGTGGTCTTGTCACGCTCCATGCCCCGGACGCCGAAGTCGATCCAGAACACCTCCACGATCGCGATGTGCGCGAGCAGCATGCCGATGGTGTTCATGCCCGGCGCCGGCTGCCATTCCAGCTCCTCCGACGTGGCGTTGCTGACGTCCTCCCACATAGAGGACGTCAGCATGTCGAGCTGCGCGACGAACGACGCCGCTTCGGAGCAGGCGAATCCTTCGGCCAGAACGATTTTCTCGGTGGGCATCAGTCCTCCGCGGACTTCGGGGGGGTGCGGAACGGGCGACGGCCCCGGGCGGGCGCCCGGGGCCGTCGCCGACTTCATGGATTCGGCATCGGCTTCATCGTCATCGGGTCGCGCAGCGGCAGGTACGTCGGCTCGCCGCCCGCGAGCGTCTTGATGCTGACGTCCACCTTCGGGTCGCCCTTCATCATCTCTTCGGTGTCGCCCACGGCGAGCACCACCAGCTTCGACGGGTCCAGCAGCCGCTTCGCCACGCGCTGCACGTCGGCGATCGTCACGGCGTTGATGCGGTCGCGCATCTCGCGGAAGTAGTTCGGATCCTTCTGGTAGCGCCCCGTCATCTCTTCCATCGCGAGCACACCGGCGATACTGCTCGCCGTCTCGAAGGCGGCGGGCATGCTCTGAATCAGCAGGTTGTGGGCAAGGTCGATCTCCTTCTGGCTCACCGGCTCGGCCACGATCTTCTTCATCTCTTCGAGCGCGATCTGCATCGCCTGCGGCACCGAGCGCACCTTCGACTGGAAGCGGATCTGCCAGACGCCGTCGTAGTACGTGCCGCCGTCGAAGCTCGAGCGCACCGAGTAGGCGAGGCCCTCGTCCGAACGGATCCGGTTCACCAGCCGCGACGAGAAACCGCCGCCACCGAGGATCACGTTCATCACCCGGAACGCCTGGTAGTCGGGGTCGTAACGGTCGGGGGCGCGCAGGCCCATGGTGACGCGGCCCTGGTTCACGTCCTTGTCCACCATGTACCAGCCCGGCTCAGGCGCTTCGCTCGGCGGCTCGGGCGGGCCGGGACGCACGGCCGTCCAGCCCCAGTCGGCGAACGCCTCGTTGAGTTTCTGGATCATCGCATCGCGGTCGAAGTCGCCCGAGACCGTGACCAGGAAGTTCTCGGGGCCGACGTAGCGCCGGTGCATGGCTTCCAGATCCTCGCGCGTGATCGACTCGAGCGACTTCTGCGTGGGGAGCTTGTTGCTCCAGTGGCTCTCGCCATCCATCAGAAAGTTCCACTCGTAGCCTTCGATCGTGCGGCTGTCGTCGTTGCGCTGCTTGATGTCCTGCAGCCCCTGCTGGCGCGCCAGTTCGACGCGGTCTTTTTCGAACGCCGGGTTCTTCAGGCAGTCCACCAGGATCGCGAGGCCTTCGTCCACGTCCTTGGACAGCAGGTTGATGCTCGCCGCGGATTCGGTCTCGCCGAGCGGCGCGCCGCCCGGGCCGAAGAAGCCGCCACCGCCGCCGCCCATGCGCGAGTTGAGCGCCGCGCCCAGGTAGGCCACGCGGTCCTCCAACTCTTTCGCGGTCTTCGACGTGGTGCCGCCGCGCGTGAGCAGGTGCACCATGCCGCCGGCGAGCCCCTCCTTGCCTGCGGGATCGAGATCGGGGCCGAGACGCATCAGTACCTCGATCGAGACCAGCGGCAGCGTGCGGTCGGGGACGAGGTAGGCCACCATGCCGTTCGCCAGTTCGACGCGGTAGTCCTTGGCGGCGGGCGGCGTGTAGTCGAGTTCGGGATACTTCAGCTGATCGGGACGCTGGGGCAACTTCGCCGCATGGGCCGGCGATGCCGCCAGCGCGAGCGCCGCGATCAGCGTCGCGAAAGTCGTGATATGGCGTCGCATGTCGGGGCTCCTCACTTCGAATCCGAGAGCGTGGTGATGCGGGCTTCCAGGCGTCCCTTGATGTACTGGATCGCAGGCTTCATCTCCGGCGGCACCTGGCCTTCCATCTGCGACATCTGGGCGAGCATCTGCTGCAGCTTGTCCGGGTCGTCCGTGGACTCGATCCGGGTGAGCGCCTGCTTCACCATCGTCTTCGCCTGCGGCGGCAGCGCGGCGATCGCGGGGTCCTCGGGCTCGGTGCCGGCCTTGCGGGTCCAGATCGCGACCGCGCGGTTCTCCTTCGTGAAATACGCGTTGGCGACCCGCATGATGTCGTCGGGCTCCACCTTCTGCACGCCTTCCTCGACGTGCCGGAAGCCGTCCAGATCGCCGAACCCGCTGCCCACCAGGTAGCGCAGCATGACGCGGAAGTTGCCGTCGAGCTGGCGGTAGGCGCTGGTCAGGTAACGGTTCTTCACGCTCTGCAGCTCGTCCGCCGGGACGGGCTCCTTCTTGAGCCGGTCGAGCTGCGCATAGATCGCCTGCTCGACGTCCTCGGGCGTCTTCCCTTCCTTCGCCTCGGCCTCGATGTCGAAAGCGCCTTCGTACTTGCGCGAGTCCTGATTGGCGTTGCCGCTGGTCGCGACCTGCTGGTCCAGCACCAGTTCGCGCTGGATCCGGCCGGTCGGGCTGTTGAGCAGGGCGGCGATCACCTCGAGCGTCGGCACGTCGCGGTGCACGAACGGCACCGTGTGGTATTTGATCGTCACCGCCGGGTTGGTCTCGGCCTCGCCGTAGAAGCGCTTCTCGGCGAGCTGCTTGACCTCGGTGGTGATCATCTCGGGCGCCGGGCGCTTGCCGGCCGGAATCGAGCCCAGGTACTTCTCGGCCATCGCCAGCGTCGTCTTCGGGTCGAAGTCGCCCACCAGCACGGCCGTCAGATTCTGCGGCGCGTAGTACAGGCCGTAGTAGTCGTCGGCCTGCGCCTTGGTGATGTTGGCGACGTCGCTCGGCCAGCCGACGGTCGGGTTGTGGTAGGGGCTCGAGGTCCAGAACATCGACTCGAACGACTCGCGGAACTTGCCGGTCGGCGTGGACTCCGTGCGCATGCGCCGCTCTTCGAACACCACGTCGCGCTCCGAGTAGAACTCGCGGAACACGCGGTTCTTGAGCCGGTCGGACTCCATCCAGAACCACAGCTCGAGCTTGTTGGCGGGCAGCGTCTCGAAGTAGACCGTCATGTCGTCGTTGGTGAACGCGTTGATGAACGTGCCGCCGTTGTTCTGCAGGATGTTGTTGAACTCGTTCTTCACCATGTTGGCGCGCTGCTCCGCCACCAGCGCGTCGAACTGCTTCTCGAGCTCCTTGTAGCGCGCCGTCTTGTTCTCGGGTGCGGTGATGTCGTCGATCTCGCCGCGGCGCCGCTCGTCACGCAGCTTGGAGACCTCCGCGCGCATCTGCTCGCGGATCTGCTCCTGCTTGTCGATCAGCTCGACGTCCTTCTTGTAGTTGCGGGTTCCGATGACGTGGGTGCCTTTGAACATCATGTGCTCGAAGAGGTGCGAGATGCCCGTGATGCCCGGGCGCTCGTTCACCGAACCGACGTGCGCGACCCAGCCGCCCGAGACGGTCGGGGCGAGGTGGCGCGGAACGAGGACGATTTTCATGCCGTTCGACAGCGTATGGATCTCGTAGCTCGCGTCCGAATCGGCGGAATGGGCGACGGAGGCTGGCGTCGCGAGGCCCGGGACGACGAGGGCCACGGTCAGCGCCATCCACGCCAGCCGGCGCGCGGGAACGCGCGGGGGGGCAGACAGCCGCATGATGCATCTCCTGCTCATGAGTGATGAAACGACAGCACGGGCGGCCACTGGCGCGGCCGGAAACCCGGAACCTAGCGGCGCCGGGGTCCGCGGCGCAAACACGAAAGGCGGCGCGTGTGCGCCGCCTTTTCGCGTGAGGTGGTACCCGGAGCGATTACGCCTTACGGACGTTGGACGCCTGGAGACCCTTCGGACCGCGGGTGACGTCGAAGTCCACCTGCTCACCTTCCGCGAGCGTCTTGAAGCCCTCGCCCTGGATGGCGGAGAAGTGCACGAAAACGTCTTCCTGGCTGTCCTGCTGGGTGATGAAACCGAACCCCTTCGCCTCGTTGAACCACTTCACGGTGCCACTGGCCACTTCGGTACTCCTTGTAAATCGGGCACGAATGCCCGGTCTGCGATAATCCGCCCCGCAAGGACGGTGTTCCCGATCCGAAGATCGGTTCTTCCGATGGAGCGTCGGGATCACAAAAAAACCGCCGCTGCTTCTGGCGGTTTCGATGTGCTGCGACCTCGACTGCCCGGAAGACGGAGGAAATATCGGCGTTCCGGACGCCGAGCGCAAGTCGGAAAACGACCCCGGCCCGAAGTCCCTAAACCCGCCGCCAGCCGCGGCATGGGGGCGCGGCGCGCCGCCCCGGGGGCGTCGTGGTAGCCTGCGATGAACACCCCATCCCGGGAGGTTTCATGGATCAGCTCACCGCCACGCGCTGCGTCCCGTGCCGCGGCGATGTGCCGCCGCTCGACGAGGCGCGGATCCGCGCGCTGCAGCAACAGGTTCCCGAGTGGCAGGTCGTGCCGCACGAGGGCGTGCCGCGCCTGACCCGCGGATTCAAGTTTCCCGACTTTCGTTCCGCCCTCGACTTCACGGTGGAGGTCGGCGAACTCGCCGAGCGCGAGGACCATCATCCCGACATCCACCTCGCGTGGGGCCGGGTGAAGGTCGAGGTCTGGACCCACAAAATCAAGGGTCTGCACGAGAACGACTTCGTGATCGCCGCGAAGACCGACGAAATCTACAAGGCGGCGCGCGCGGGCTGAGCGGCCGCGGGCCGGGCGCATGGTGCGAGGCCTGTCGGCGTCGCGCCGCAAGGAAGATGCCCCGCCGGACGGCTGTGCGACCGCGCCCCCCGGGCCGCGCTCAAGGGGGGCCCGGGCTCTCCGCTCCGGCCAGCGAATCGAAATCGAATCCCAGTCGCGTGAACACCTGCGGGTCCAGTTCGCGCGCGACGGCCGCCAGAGATTCGGCCTCGGCCTGCCGACCCTGCTGGACGCGGCACGATGCGAGCAATCCGAGCGCATCCGGATTCCGCGGCTCCCGCGTCAGGAACAGGTCGAGCCCCGTACCCGCCTCATCCCACCGCTCCAGAGCGCCGTAGCAGATCGAGCGAGCGAGGAGCGCATCGTCGAATTCCGGATCCCATTGCAGGAGATCGTCGAAAATGACGATCGCCTGCTCGTACCGAGCCTGCGCTGCGAGGTCGCTGGCGTACTGGTACCGGAAACCCTCGATCGAGGCTTTGGTCACCACGCCGAGAACGAACGACACGCCGATTGCGACGACCGTGAGGGCCACGCCGGCTGCGGCTCCCTTGATCAGCGATGCGCGCCGGGCGCCGAGCCGGAGGGCCGACTCGTAGTCGGCCTGCTGGGGCAGGGCGAGCCCATATCCCACGCCGAGCTGCAGGGCGATGGCGAGCGCCCGCTGCCCCGTGCTCCATGCGGGCGACGCCACGACGAGTGCCACCGTCACCAGCGCGAAGCCCGCGAGCCCGAATCCCAGCCACAGCCACTTCAGCCGGAGCCTTCCCATGCGGCCCCAGTTGGTCGCCGCGAGGTAGAGCGGCACCACGGGCGTCAGGAAGACCCCGAGCAGTGCGAAATGGCGGGGATCGTAGAGTCGCACCCCCGACCACGTGTATCCGCAGACTGCGCAGCCCGCCTGGTCCCCGGCGAGCTGCGCATGGCACCGGGGACATTGGCCCGGTGTTGGTCTGCGAAAACACGTGGCCTCCCCGCCGGTGACCGGCTCCGGAGGCGGCCTACTGCTTCTGCGCGCCGGTGATGCGCATCGCGTAGAACGAGCGGTAGACGAAGAACAGCGCGATCAGGCCGAGCACGATCGCCAGCGGGCGCGCCACGGTCGCGTTCGCCACGCCCATCTCGACCGCCAGCAGCCCGAACAGCGTCGTGAACTTGATGATCGGGTTGAGCGCGACCGACGAGGTGTCTTTGTAGGGGTCGCCGACCGTGTCGCCGACGACCGTCGCGTCGTGGAGCGGGGTGCCCTTCTCCTGCAGCTCGACCTCGACCACCTTCTTCGCGTTGTCCCACGCGCCGCCGGCGTTGGCCATGTAGACGGCCTGGAACAGGCCGACGATCGCGATCGAGAACAGATACGAGACGAAGAAGATCGGATCGAGGAAGGCATAGGTGAGCGTGATCAGGAAGATCACCATGAAGATGTTGAACATGCCGTTCTGCGCGTACTGCGTGCAGATGCGCACGACTTCCTTGGAGTCCTTGATCGACGCCTTCTCGACCGAATCGAGGTTGATGTTCCTCTTGATGAACTCGACCGCGCGGTAGGCGCCCGTCGTCACCGCCTGCATGGACGCGCCGGTGAACCAGTAGATCGTCGCGCCGCCCATGAGGAGCCCGAGCAGCACCCGCGGCTCCGTCAGCGACAGGTCGAAAGCATCACCCATCTGCCGCTTGAGCAGCACGATGAGCGAGAAGATCATCGTAGTCGCGCCCGCGACGGCCGTCGCGATGAGCACGGGTTTCGCGGTCGCCTTGAACGTGTTGCCGGCGCCGTCGTTGTCCTCGAGGAAGTGCTTGCCGAGCGGGAAGTTCGGCTTGAAGCCGAACTCCCTCTCGATCTCGGCTTCGGCGTTGGGCATCTGTTCGATCTGCGACAGCTCGAAGATGCTCTGCGCGTTGTCCGTCACCGGTCCGTACGAATCCACTGCAATGGTGACCGGCCCCATCCCGAGCAGGCCGAACGCCACGAGGCCGAACGCGAACACCGCCGGCTCGCCCATGAACGCCGCCAGACCCTGCTGCGAGATCACGTAGGCGATGAACAACAGCACCGAGATCGTCAGCACTTTCCAGAACACCGAGAAGTTGCCGGCCACGAGGCCCGACAGGATGTTCAGCGATGCACCGCCCTCGCGGGAAGCCGATACGATCTCACGCGTGTGACGCGAGTTGGAGCTGGTGAACACCTTGGTCAGCTCCGGGATCAGGGCGGCCGCCAGAGTGCCGCACGAAATGATCGTGGAGAGCTTCCACCACAGGCCCTGACCCAGATCGGCGAGCATCCAGTAGGAGACGACGTACGTCACGGCGATCGAGAGGATCGAGGTCAGCCAGACCAGCGAAGTCAGCGGACCCTCGAAGTCCATCTTGTCCTTGCCGGCGTTCTGCGCGCGCGAGATCCTCGCGTTGAGCGAGTACGAAGCGATCGACGTGATGATCATCATGATGCGCATCACGAAGATCCAGATCAGCAGGTGCGACATGAACGCACCGGTGACCGCGAGCGTGATGAAGGTGATCAGGGCCACGCCGGTGACGCCGTAGGTTTCGAAGCCGTCCGCGGTGGGGCCGACCGAGTCGCCCGCGTTGTCACCGGTGCAGTCGGCGATCACGCCGGGGTTGCGCGGGTCGTCTTCCTTGATCTTGAACACGACCTTCATGAGGTCGGCGCCGATGTCGGCGATCTTGGTGAAGATGCCGCCGGCGATACGCAGCGCCGAGGCGCCGAGCGACTCGCCGATCGCGAAGCCGAGGAACGAGGCGCCGGCGCTCTCGCGCGGCACGAACAGCAGAATCACCAGCATCATGATCAGCTCGACGCAGATCAGCAGCACGCCGATGCTCATGCCCGCCTGGAGCGGAATCTCGTTCACCGCCAGCGGCTTGCCGCGCAGCGCCGCGAAGGCGGTGCGGCTGTTGGCGTAGGTGTTCATGCGGATGCCGAACCACGCCACCGAGTACGAGCCGAGGATGCCGATCACCGACCACATCAGAATCAGCGCCACCGTGCCCGCCGCCTGATGCTGCAGCACGCCGAAGTAGTAGACGATGCAGACGGCGATGAACGCCTCGAGGATGATCAGCAGACGGCCCTGCTGGAGCAGGTAGGTCTTGCAGGTCTCGTAGATGATCACCGACACGTCGAGCATGCGCTGATGCGCCTGCATGCGCTTCACCTGGTTGAACATCAACATGCCGAACCCCATGCCGAGCACGCAGATACCGAGACCGAGCAGCAGAAGCGTGCGGCCGGCAACGGGCGTACCGAACACGTTGTAGCTCGTGTCGAGAACGGGGATGGCCAGGTCGAGCTCGCTGGCGAGCGAGGTCGTGGGGAACGCGACGGCGGCCACGGCCGCAACGGCCAGGCTCCACAGGGGCAGGAACGCCCTCCGCAGTAGTCGATCCGCTGCACGCGAGATCATCATCAAATGCTCCTTCGGGTGGGACGGGTACGGCCGAATCCCCCGGTGAGGGGGATTTCCAGCGAATGCCGGCGGACGGGGTCGCGTCGCGCCGGCGAGCGGGTTTTCCAATGGCTTGCGGCCCCGCGGGGCGGGTCCGAAAGGACGAGGGAAAATAGCGGAGGGCGGGGAGGAGGGGCAAGGCGATTCCCGGGAGCGTCGGCGGGGGCATCCCGGGTGCCCTGCGGCGGGCCCGCCATGCCGCTGGTCCGGCAGGGGCGGCCGCCGGGTGGAGACCGAAGCATGGCCGCTGGCGCCAGGGGGCCCGCGGCCCCGATCCTCCGGCTTCACCCTCGCTCCGGGCGGAGGTTTACTCTGTGGCGGTGCCGGGTCTCGAAAGCCGGTATGAGCGGATCGTGGAAACCCGTGAACGGGGGGGGGAGATGGCCGAGGTTCTGCTGTTCCACCACGCGCAGGGGCTGACCCCTGGCGTGTGCTCGTTCGCCGACACGCTGCGCGACGCCGGCCACATCGTGCACACGCCCGATCTGTTCGAGGGTCGGACTTTCGGCAGCATCGAGGAGGGCATGGGCTTCGTCGAGGGGGTCGGCTTCCCGGAGCTGATCGTGCGTGGCACGCGCGCGGCGGAGGCGCTGCCCGCGGAGCTGGTCTATGCCGGCTTCTCGCTGGGGGTGATCCCGGCGCAGAAGCTGGCTCAGACCCGGCCCGGCGCGCGCGGGGCGCTGCTCTGCTATTCCTGTGTGCCTTTCGGGGAATTCGGGCCGTCCTGGCCGAGAGGCGTGCCGGTGCAGGTGCACGGCATGGACGCGGACCCGATCTTCGTCGGCGAAGGCGACCTCGACGCCGCGCGCGCGCTGATCGAAGAAGCCGAGGAGGCCGAGCTGTTCCTCTACCCCGGCGATCGGCATTATTTCGCCGACAACTCGCTACCTTCGTACGATGCGGCGGCCACGGCGCTGCTGACCGAGCGCGTGCTGGCGTTTCTGGCCGCGCGGTAGGGGACCCCGCCCAGGGCGCGGCTTCGAAATCACGCGGGGCATGGCCCCGTCCGGTGTCGACTACCGCCACACGGGTGGTCGTGTCTCGACCACCGGCGCGGACTCCCGCAGGCGTCGACGGAGGGACGACGCGCAGGTCTGCTTTTCCCGGGCAATGGCCTTGGCTACACTGGCGCGACCCGCGCAGCGACGAAAGGACGGCGCCCATGCTCCCGGCGGGCCGCTCGTTCATTCTCATTCTGGTGCGGGCCGTGATCGAGTCCCTCGACGTGGCCGGATCGGATCATCGGGGTGCCACCGGGACCGGCCGGGCACCGATCACGCCACACCGGCTCTCCATTCGTCGTGAGACCACCCATGCGGACAGACGATCTTCACTCCCTTCCCGAGCAGTTGCCCGTTCCGGAAGATGACGGCGCATGTGATCACCTTCGCGGAGCGGAGCTTCCGGCGGTTGGCCTGAGCTCGACGTCCGGCCCGACGGTCGACTTGTCCGGGGAAGGTCGTCCCTGGCTGGTGGTCTATTGCTACCCGCGAACGGGACGCCCCGATCAGGACCCGCCCGGCGGGGTGGCGGCGTGGAACGCCATCCCGGGCGCGCGTGGATGCACGCCGCAGTCCTGTTCGTATCGGGACCACCACGCGGAACTCGCCGCCCTGGGAGCAACCGTGTACGGGCTGAGCACGCAGGACACCGCGTATCAATCGGAGGCCGTCGAAAGGCTCCACCTGCCGTTTGCTCTTCTCAGCGACGCCAGGCTCGACTTCGCGCGGGCATTGCGGCTGCCGACCTTCGTCTTCGCCGGTTCGGAGCTCATCAAGCGCCTCACCATCATCGCCCGGGCGGGACGTATCGTAGAAGTGTTCTATCCGGTCTTCCCGTCCGACGCAGACGCGGGGCGGGTGCTCCAATGGCTGGCCTCGCGGCGGGGAGAGCGCTGAAGCGCGCCGTTGAACTCGTTCCGTCGATGGACTCGTACCGGCCTCATCTTCGAGGAGACCTCATGAAGCTCGATCCCGTCCGCCCCATCGACATCGCCGAAGTTGAAGCCGCGCGCGAACGCATCGCCGGCACCATCGTGCGCACGCCGCTCGTGCGCCTGGAACTGGGACCGGGACTTCCCGAGGTGCGCCTCAAGCTCGAGAACCTGCAGCCCATCAACGCATACAAGCTGCGCGGCGCGGCCAACGCCGTGGCCCGGCTGTCGGACGCGGATCGCAGGCGCGGCGTCTGGACCATCAGCGCGGGCAACGCGGGGCAGGGGGTCGCTTATGCAGCGCGGCTGGCGGGCGTCCCGTGCACGGTGGTCGCGATCGAGACGGCGCCGCAATCGAAGCTCGACCGCATGCGGGCGCTCGGGGCGCGGCTGGCGCTGGTGTCCTATGCCGTTGCATGGGAGACGCTGGAGGCGCGGGCGTATCCCGGGGTCGAAGGCACGTTCGTGCATCCGTTCGACGACGACGACTTCATCGCGGGACACGCGACCATGGGGCTCGAGATCCTGGAAGACGCGCCCGATGTCGCCGCGGTGATCGCTGCCATCGGCGGCGGCGGGCTCGTCACCGGCGTCGGCAGCGCGATCAAGGCTCTGCGCCCGGCGTGCAAGGTGTGGGGCGCCGAGCCCGAAACGGCGGCGCCGCTGGCGCGCTCGCTGGCCGCGGGTTCTCCTCAGAACTTCCCGGAGTGGAAGGCTTCCTTCGTGGACGGCGCCGGCGGTCAGAGCGTCTTTCCGCGGATGTGGGAGCGGATGCGGCCCGTGCTCGACGGCTGCATCGTCGTGAGTCTCGAAGAGACGAAGCGGGCCATGCGGCTCATGGCCGAGAAGGCGCGCGTGATCAGCGAAGGCGCAGGCGCCCTGCCCCTGGCCGCGGCGCTCACCGGGAAGGCGGGGAAGGGCCCGATCGTCGCGATCGTCTCGGGCGGCAACATCGATCTGGAGAAGTTCAGCGAGCTGGTCCTGAGCGCCGGAGCATCCGCCGGAGCCGCCTGAGGGGCATGCCGCGCGGAGACCGGCGCCGGACGCGCGCGCCGGTCCGTACGGTCGTGCTGATGATCGAGAAGGCCGCGATCGTCCCGACGGGAAGCTGAGCGGCAGGAGGGGCTTTTCATGCCCGGGCCCGAGGCGGCCCGGCAGGCGTAGCAGTGGGGATTCCATGAAGCGCGACTTCGAAATCCAGCGAAGCATCTACATCGTGCAGCCGCCGTTCACGTTGGATCTGCACAATGACTTCGAGTTCACGGGCTTTGAGTACTCGGTCGAGCGCCGTGAAGTGCTGTTGAGCTGGCGCCGGCGTGCTGACGAGTGGGTTCCGGCCGGCTCGCCCGCGTCGGTACGCGTGGCGTTCAGCGAGGTCAGCGAGTTTCGTTTCCTGCCCCGCGACGCGGAGTTGCCGTTCACCGAGGACGACTGCCTGAGCACGTGGGGATACTGGGCAGAAGACCGGGTCGTCGATCTCGCGCCGGGCCAGACTCCTGACCCGCAGTGGGCGGCGGCCATCGAGTTCATGTCGGACGCCGTCATCGTGGTGCGGGCGGGATCGGCTCGCGCGCAGATCGAGACCGCACACCCCATCCCCTAATGAAAGGAGCACCGGATGGCCTCCATCCTCTTCGTGCGCATCAAGTCCGAGGTCGACAAGGCGGAGCTGGAGCGCAGGGTCGAGGAGCGCCGGCCGCGCTTCCTCGAGGTCCCGGGCCTGGTGCAGAAGATCTACGGACACGACCCGGCGACGGGCGACTGGTGCGGCATCTACTTCTTCGAGGATCGGAAGGCACTCGCCGCCTATCGCGAGTCGGACCTGGCGAAGACCATCGCGTCGGCGTACGAAGCCACGGAAGTCCGGCCGGAAGTCTACGACGTCATGTTCCCGCTGCACCCGGACCGCGGTCCGGTGAAGGGATAGCGCGCCGGCGCCGCGCGCGGACAGCGCGGCGCTCACCCGAAGATCGACACCCGCCCCGCGATCAGCGGCGCCAGCACCAGGCTGATCACCGAGACCAGCTTGATCAGGATGTTGAGCGAGGGGCCCGCCGTGTCCTTGAAGGGATCGCCGACGGTGTCGCCGACCACGGCCGCCTTGTGGGCCTCGGAGCCCTTACCGCCGAACTTGCCCTGCTCGATGTACTTCTTGGCGTTGTCCCACGCGCCGCCGGCATTGGCCATGAAGATCGCGAGCAGCACGCCCGACACCGTCACGCCGGCGAGTACTCCCGCGAGCATCTCCTTGTCGCCGAGCACGAGACCGAAAAACACCGGCGTGAGCACGCCGATCAGTCCCGGCAGCACCATCTCTTTGATCGCCGCGGTGGTCGAGATGTCCACGCAGCGCGCGTAGTCGGCGCGCGCCTTGCCGTCGATCAAGCCCGGGATCGTGTGGAACTGGCGCCGCACCTCCTCGATCATGTCGAACGCGGCGCGGCCCACCGCGCGAATCGCGAGCGCCGAGAACAGGTAGGGCAACATGCCGCCGATCAGCAGACCCGCCATGACGTTGGGCTTGGAGACGTCGATGCTCGCGACGCCCGCCAGTTGCTGGTAGGAGGCGAACAGGGCGAGCGCGGTCAGCGCCGCGGAGCCGATCGCGAACCCCTTGCCGATCGCCGCGGTGGTGTTGCCCACGGCGTCGAGTTTGTCGGTGCGCTCGCGCACTTCCTTCGGCAGGCGCGCCATTTCGGCGATGCCGCCGGCGTTGTCGGCGATCGGGCCGTAGGCGTCGACCGCGAGCTGGATGCCGGTGGTGGCCAGCATGCCGAGCGCGGCAATCGCGATGCCGTAGAGCCCGGCGAGCGTGTAGCTGACGAGGATCGCCACCGCGATCGTCGTGACCGGCCAGGCCGTGGACAGCATGCCGACGCCGAGCCCGGCGATGATGTTGGTGGCGCTGCCGGTGCGCGAAGCGGCGGCGATCTCCTGCGCGGGCCGCCGCGATTCGGATGTGAAGTATTCAGTGAGCATGCCGACGATGATGCCGCCGATGAGCCCCGCGATGGTGGCCAGGAACACGGGAACCGCGCCGGGTCCTTCGCTCTGCCCGCCGATCACACGCTGGATCACGAACCATGACGCGAGGATCATGATCGCCCCGGCGCCGAACGTGCCCATGTTGAGCGCGGCCTGCGGATTTCCGCCCTCGCGCGTGCGGACGAAGAAGGTGCCCGCGATCGACACCACGATGCCGACGCCGGCCAGCACCAGCGGCAGCAGCGCGTAGGCGTTCGACGCGGCGCCGAACGCGGTGGCCAGCACCATCGCGCCGACGATCGAGCCGACGTAGCTCTCGAACAGGTCCGCGCCCATGCCGGCGACGTCGCCGACGTTGTCGCCGACGTTGTCCGCGATCGTGGCCGGATTGCGCGGGTCGTCCTCGGGGATGCCCTTCTCGACCTTGCCGACCAGATCGGCGCCGACATCGGCGGCCTTGGTGTAGATGCCGCCGCCGACGCGCGCGAACAGCGCGATCGACGAGGCCCCGAGGCTGAACCCCGAGATCAGCTGCACGACCCGCGCCAGCGATGCGCCGGCGGCGGCATGGCCGCCGTAGAGAATGAACAGCAGCGACAGCCCCAGCACGCCGAGGCCGACCACGCCCATGCCCATGACCGTGCCGCCGCTGAATGCCACGGCGAGCGCGTCGTGAAGCGATGTCCGTGCCGCTTCGGTCGTACGCGTGTTGGCCTCCGTTGCCACGCGCATGCCGATGAAGCCCGCCAGCCCCGAACACAGCGCGCCGACGACGAACGACAGGGCGATCAGGCCGAGGTTCCCGGGCTGGCGCGAGTAGAAGAACCAGAGCAGCGCGGCCACTACGGCGACGAACACGGCAAGCACCCGGTATTCGCGGCCGAGGAACGCCATCGCGCCTTCGCGAATCGCGCGGCCGATCTCCACCATGTCTTCGTTGCCGGGTTTCTGCCGATGGATCCAGCTCGCCTTCCAGAACGCGAACAGCAGCGCCAGCGCGCCGGCGGCGGGGATCATCCAGAGGCTCATGGGAGGGAATTCTCCTCGGGTTCGTCGTGTGGGGCCGCGGTCGACCGCGGAGCACCGCGCGAGCCCGGCGGCGGTGCCCGGCGCCGGCGGGCGGGAAGGCCATCGCAGCGAATGCCGCATGCGAAGTCGCCGCACCTTAGCGGAGGCCGAGCGAGCCCGGCAAGCCTCGCCCGGCTCGGAAGCTGCGGGTCCGACCGGTTGCAACCGCGGGCCGTGCGGCGGCGTAATGGATCGCAAGAGCCCGGCCCGCGCGAAACGGATTCGGATGACGAGAAGAGAGGGAGGTGCAGCGTGTGGATCTGGTGGGCGCCGCTCGCGGCGGCGTGTCTGCACATCACCGAGGAATTCTTCTGGCCGGGTGGATTCGGGGCCTGGGATCGGATCTATCGCCCCGCGTTCCGGCAGAGCATCACCCCCAGGCTCCACGTGGGGGTCAACCTGCTCCTGCTCTTCCTGTGCGTCAGCGTGGCTCTGGCGCCGCTCGGCCCCGGTGCCGTGACGATCGGCGGTGTGGGTCTGCGCAGCTTCATTCCGCAGGCGTTCGCGCCGGCCGCATGGCTCGTACTCGCCGGGTTGCTGGCCGGCAATGCCGCCTTCCATGTGGTGGGGACGGTGCGAACCAGGCGCTACTCACCGGGTGTCGTGACCGGTGTTGCGCTCTACGTGCCGATCGCGGTGGTCGGCACGTGGCAGTTCATCGCCGCCGGACGGCTGACCCCGTGGCCTGCGGCCGCCTGTCTGCTCGGCGGAGCCTGGTACCCGTTGGGGTCGACGCTCATGCACCGGATGCGCTCCCGGGGTCCGGCGACGTCGTGACGCGAGCCGCCCGCATCGGCGGTCGCTCCGCTTGCGGTCAGCGCCTGCGCGGGCGTGGTCCCGGCCCGGCCCCCGCGTTCAGCTTCGCCGCGAATTCGGGGCCGAGCGTCTCGTGCTTGAAGAACACGAAGCTCTCCGTCCACGACGCGGCCTCGATGCGTTCGCGCCAGGCGGCGATGCCCCCCTCGTCGTAGTCTTCCCGCCGCAGCCGCAGATAGCCCCAGTCGGCAGTCGCGGTCAGCGGGCCCGGCGAGCGCTCTTCGTCGCCCTCATGGGCGTCCACGTGCACGAGCGCCGCGTTGCGCGCGCGCAGCAGGTCGAACACGGCATCGTCGAACCAGCTCGCGTTGCGGAACTCGAACGCGGCGCGGGCGCGCGGCGGCAGCAGCCCGAGAAAAGCCTCGAGCCGCGGCGGGTCGGCCTTCAGGTTGGGCGGCAGCTGGAACAGGATCGCGCCGAGCTTTGGGCCCATGGTCTTCAAGTTGCCGAGCAGGAAGTCCATTTCGCTCTCGGCGCCCTTCAGCCGGCGGATGTGGGTGATGCGTCGCGAGGCCTTGATCGCGAAACGAAAGCCCGCCGGGACCTCCCCGCACCAGGATTCCAGGACCTTTTCTTTCGGTAGGCGGTAGAACGTATTGTTGATCTCCACCGCCGGAAGCCGGCCCGCGTAGTAGGCGAGCATGCCGTCGGCCGGGAGATCCTCCGGGTAGAACGAGCCCTTCCACTCCTTGTAGCTGTATCCGCTCGTGCCGGCCAGGATCATGGTCCGTTCTCCCCGTGATGGTCGTCGCCCCGCGCCGGGCAGCATCCCAGCGTGCGGCGCTCCATTTCAAGCGGTCCCCCGATGGGGTCGCGACCACGAGGAACGGGATGGCCTCTCCCCGGATCGTTTCCCTGATCGCCTCCAGCACCGAGATGGTCTGCGCGCTGGGCTGCGGCCCATGGCTGGTCGGCCGCTCGCACGAGTGCGACCATCCGGAGTGGGTGCGCCGGCTGCCGCAGGTCACGCGTCCGAAGTTCGCAGTCGACGGCGGCTCGCGCGACATCGACCGGAGCGTGCGCACCCTGGTCGAGCAGGGCGTGTCGGTCTACACGGTGGACGCAGACGCGCTGGTCGCGCTCCGGCCCGACGTCATCATCACCCAGACCCAGTGCGAAGTGTGCGCGGTGAGCGAAAAGGACGTGCTCGAGGCGACGCGTGCGCTGCTGCCCGAGGCGCGCGTCGTTTCGTTGCACCCGGTGACGCTCGACGACATCTGGCGTGACTACATCAAGGTCGCGGAGGCGCTCGGCGCCTCGGCCCGTGGTGTCCAGGAGGTGGCGAAGCTCAGGCGCCGGATGCAGGCGATCGGCGCCCGCGCCCAGGCATTCGAGCAGGCCGTGCGCGTGGCCGTCCTCGAGTGGATCGAGCCGCTGATGGCAGCGGGCCACTGGACGCCGGAGCTGATCCGGATGGCGGGAGGCGAAGACGCGCTCGAGGGACGGCTCGCACGCGCCCCCTACCTGGACCTCGCGACGCTCGCCGAGGCGAACCCGGATCTGATCCTCGTCACGCCGTGCGGCTTCGACATCGAGCGCACCCGAGCGGAAATGCCGGTGCTCGATGTGCGGTCGGAATGGAACGCGCTGCGCGCCGTGCGTGAGGGCCGGGTGTTCATCGGCGACGGCAACGCGTACTTCAATCGGCCCGGGCCGCGCGTCGCCGAAACGCTCGAGATCGCGGCCGAGGTCATGCACCCCGAGGCGTTCCGCTTCGACCGCGAGGGAACCGGCTGGGTGCGGTACGCGCCATAGCGGCACCGTCGCGGCACCGGCACGGTTGCGTCGTACGGCACGGAACGCGTCGGGCCAGTGCGAGCGGCGGCGCGCGGACCGGCCACCGGGCCCGGTTCCGCGCGCCGCCGTTTCGCTGGATTCGACCTAGGGGTTCGCTTTTTCCCGCTGCATGGGATCGTCGGCGGGGTTCACGTAGGTCAGCTTGAACGGTCCGATCCCGTGCACCTGCACCGTCGCCTCCGTGGTGGCCATCGCGTAGTGGCGCATCTCGGCGGGCAGCAGCGCATATCCGCCGGCCGGCAGCTCCTTCATGGACTTCCTGTCGAACTTCTCGCCCATGCCCAGCGCGAACTTGCCGGAGAGCACGGTCACGTGCTCATCGGTCGGGTGCCAGTGGGGCGCAATCCTGTAGCCGGCCGGCATCTTGATCCGCACGACGTAGAGGCCTGACTGACTGGGATCACCGGACACGACCGTGAACGAGGCGCCCTTCTCGAAGATCGGCGGAGGATCGCCCCAGGTGAGGTCGGACGGGGTCGTCAAGACGTGCGCCGGCGCGGTCGCTTCCTCGCCGATCGCAATGGCCACCATCGCCAGGATGAACACGGCACTGCACAGCAGAACCTTTCGCATACACGGCTCCTTCAACGAGTGAGGCCCGGAGAACACAGGGATTCCGCTTCACGGCAGGCGCTCTCGCGGCTCGTGCGCACGGGCAGGAGAAGGGTGCGCCTTCCGGGCCTCGTCGAGTGCGGCCGGCAACGTGGCGAAGACCACCTGCGCGGGTGCGGGGAACCTACGCCCGGCCGGCGGAACAGGGAAGGTCCAAATGGGGCGGGTTCGGACGACACCTCCCGCGCGCCGTTCCCACCGGCGACACCTTTGTCGACCGGTCGCGACCTGTGCGAATCTCTCCGCCCATGCCGACCTCCGAGCACTGGCAGATCCCGAAGATCGTGGACGTCATCGCGAACGCCCGGCCGCGGACCGTTCTCGACGTCGGCGCCGGCTACGGCAAGTACGGCCTGCTCGCCCGCGAGTACGGGGGCGCCGAGCGCGTGGATGCCGTCGACGCGAACGCGCCGCGCTTCCCGGTCTACGACCACGTCTACCTCGGCGACATCCGCCGCCTCGAGGCGATCCTGCCGGGAGAGCCCGCGCACTACGACCTGGTGCTGTTCATCGACGTGATCGAGCACCTCGAGAAGGACGAGGGCTGGCAGCTGCTGGATGACCTCACGCGCCGCGCGAAGCAGGTGCTCGTGACGACGCCGTTCGGCTTCCGCCGCCAGGAGATTCCCGGCATGCCCTACGAGACCCACCGCTCCGGATGGTACCCGTGGGAGTTCGGCCGACGTTATCGCGTGCGGCGCTGGCAGGTGTATCCGGGGCACTATACGAAGTTCATGCACCGGCCGAAGCTGTTTCAGGTGCTGGTGCTGCTGGAGCGGCGCGGCACGGGCTGACCCTCTTCCGGGCGGCGCTGGCACCCCTCGGGTCGAGCCGCTAACCTGCCGATAACTCCAGCCGGGGCGGCGGTGCCGTTCCGTTGCTCGGGATGCCGGCGTTCGTTCGCCGCGCCGGAACCGGAAGCCATGTGAGGGACCATGAACACGACCAGCGGAAAGGCCCAAGTTTCGGAGAACGAGGCGCGTGCGATTGCGGAAGCCTCGCGCGAGACGACCTGGGAGGCGCCTTCGTTCGTCCGCGAGCTGTTCCTCGGACGTCTCGTCCTCGATCTCATCCATCCGTTCCCGGAGCCCGATGCCGAGGAACAGCAGCGCGCGAAGCCGTTCCTCGAGAAGCTCGAGCGCTTCCTGCGCGAGCAGGTGGATTCCGAACTGATCGAGCGCGACGGCCGCATTCCCGAGCACGTCGTCCAGGGTCTGCGCGACATCGGCGCGTTCGGAATCAAGATCCCCGAAACCTACGGCGGACTCGGCCTCTCGCAGTACACCTACGGCAAGGCGATGTCGCTGGTCGGCACGGTGTCCAGCTCGCTGACCGCGCTGCTGTCCGCGCACCAGTCGATCGGCGTGCCGCAGCCGCTCAAGCTGTTCGGCACCGAGGAGCAGAAGAAGAAATTCCTGCCACGGCTGGCCAAAGGCGCGGTGTCCGCGTTCGCGCTCACCGAGAGCGACGTGGGTTCCGATCCGGCGCGCATGACGACGACCGCGATCCCGACCGCCGACGGCAACGGCTACGTGATCAACGGCGAGAAGCTCTGGTGCACGAACGGCACCGTCGCCGAGCTACTCGTGGTGATGGCGCGCACGCCCGGCAAGGACGGCAAGCCGGGGCCGATCAGCGCGTTCATCGTCGAGACCAACATGCCCGGCGTCGAGATCACGCACCGGCTCGAATTCATGGGCCTGCGCGGCATCGAGAACGCGCAGATCCGCTTCCACGACGTGCGCGTGCCGAAAGACTATCTGCTGTGGGGCGAGGGGAAGGGTCTGAAGCTCGCGCTCGTCACCCTCAACACCGGCCGCCTCACGCTGCCGGCGACGATGGCGGCGGCCAGCAAGTGGTGTGTGAACGTGGCGCGCCAGTTCGCCAACGAGCGCGTGCAGTGGGGCAAACCGGTCGGCCGCCACGAAGCCGTTGCGCAGATGCTCGCCGACATGGCGGCACGCACCTACGCGCAGGAAGCGATCGGCGACCTGGGCGCCCTGCTCTCGGACGCCGGGAGGTCGGACATCCGCCTGGAGGCCGCGCTCGCCAAGCTCTGGAACACCGATGCAGCCTGGCAGGTGTGCGACGACGCGATGCAGGTCCGCGGCGGCCGCGGCTACGAGACCGCCGCCTCGCTGGCCTCGCGCGGCGAGGCGCCGGTGCCGCTCGAGCGGTTGATGCGCGACCTGCGCATCAACCGGATCTTCGAAGGATCGAACCAGATCATGCGGCTGTTCATCGCGCGCGAAGCGCTCGACGTGCACCTCAAGGTCGCGGGCGACGCGGTGATGCCGAACGTGCCGCTGGGCCGCCGGCTGTCCACGTTCGTGCGCGCCGGGCTGTTCTACGCGTGGTGGTACCCGAGCCGCTGGTTCGGCTGGGGCGCATGGCCGAAATACGGCGAGTTCGGCGCGCTGGCCACGCACCTGCGCTGGGTCGAGCGCACCTCGCGGCGGCTCGCCCGCGCGCAGTTCCACCTGATGGTCCTGAACGGACCGAAGCTCGAGCGCAAGCAGGCGCAGCTGTTCCGCTGCGTGGACATCGGGGCCGAGCTGTTCGCGATCGCCGCCACCTGCGTGCGCGCGCAGCGCGACGTGAAGCGCGGTGCGGCGGATGCCAACGCGATCGAACTCGCCGACGTGTTCGCACGCTCGTCGCGGCGCAAGGTGGACCAGCTGTTCCGCGCGCTGGCGTCGAACGACGACGAGGCGATCTACGACGTCGCCCGCGACGTGCTCGACGACCGCTACGCGTGGCTCGAGGCCGGAATCATCGCGGCAGAGACCGAGGCGCCTGCCGTGAGTCCCCTGCAGGGGGCGGCGGCCGGGAAATGATCGTTCGCTGACAGCCCGCCGCGCGACCTGCGGCAGGATCGGGGCCCGCGGCCGGCCGGCCGCGGGCCCCCGCACGCTCGACGCGTCCGCCCGCCGGCGGCAAGGAGTCGCATGTCCGTCCGTTTCGTGATGCTCGCCGCCGCGCTGGCCGCCACCCCGGCGCTCGTCGTTCCGGCGCTCGCGAAGGATGCGGGACCGGCCTTCGTGCCGGTGGTCGAGGAGACGCCGCTCGGTGGCCCGCTCACGCTCCTCACCATGAAGACCGACGCGTCGTCGCACGTGAACGCGATCCTCTCTTCGGGGCCCGACGGGCTGCTGCTGGTGGACCACATCGGCGACTGGCGCACGATGACCTGCGACAGCGCCGCCGCGCGCGTGTTCGAGCGGGCGATCCGCGCGCACGGCAACGGCCGGCTGCGCTACCTGATCGACACCCACTGGCATGGCGACCACGTCGGCGGCAACGAGCGCTACGGACGCGAGGCGGTGATCGTCGCGCAACGCAACACCCGCACGAAGCTCGCATCGCCGCAGAAGCCGTGGTGGGCGCCCGACGGGCTGCGCGCGCTCGAGCCCCGGGGGCTGCCGGCGATCGTCTTCGACAACTCGATGTCGATCTTCATGAACGGCGAGGAGGTCCGGCTCTGGCACTTCGGCCCCGGCCACAGCGCGGGCGACGCGGTGGTCTACTTCCCGCGAGAGAAGGTCGTGCACGTCGGCGATCTCTACCACGGCTTCGAGATCCTCTCGATGCCGAGCGATGCGGAGGGGATGCAGCTCGCCCTGCAGGGCATCGCCGTGCGGCTGCCGGCCGACGTCAGGATCGTCACCGGGCACGGCGGCGTGACCGGACTCGCCGAGTTCCGGCGCTACGCGAGCATGTACGGCGCCGCCCTCGCGCAGGTGCGCGCGCGGATCGCGAAGGGCGACGACCTCGAGGCGATCCAGGCGGCCGGTCTGCCGGAGCCGTGGCAGAGCCGATGGCACGGGGAACCGTCGCAGGTCGCGCGCTGGCTGGAGAGCATGTACCGCGCACTCACCGGGGTGGATGGGGGCTGAGGGCGGCGCCGGGACGGCGCACGGGAATGGAGTTGTCGGACTTCGGCAAGAGGAGCGAATATCGGCTCCTCCGCTGCCCGGCTCCATTCCTGGAGGTTCTCATGCGCCTCTCCGCACGTTCCGACAGCCTGCTCTCCGGCGTGCTCGCCATGCTGGCCACCTTCGCGCTCGCCGCGCCGGCGTGGCCGGCCGGCCCGCCGCTCTGCGACCCGGCGCAGCTGTTCGCCGCCGGCCCGACCTACACCACCGACGTCCAGCCCAGGACCACGCTGGCCCGTGATCTCAACGGCGACGGCATCCTGGACGAGATCGTCTGCGTCTACGGCAACGGCGCCGCGGCCGGGAACATCACGGTGTTCCTCGGCAACGGTACGGCGGGCGTGGGCGACGGGACGTTCTCGTTCGCTTCATCCACGCCGACCGACCTCGCGACGGAGGCGCTCGTCACCGGTGACTTCAACGAAGACGGCATCACCGACATCGCGGCGAGCAATCTGGGCAGCCACAGCGTGTCGATTCTCATCGGCCACGGCGCCGGCGGCGTGGGGGACGGCACGTTCGCGCCCGCCGTGTCCTATCCCGTTCCGGCCAGCCCCTACGGCATCGCCTCGGCCGACTTCGACCAGGACGGAATCGCCGATCTGGTCGTCGCCGACAACGGCGCGAACCGTCTCCTGATCCTCGGGGGACTCGGCTCTGGCGGCGTCGGCAACGGCACCTTCGCCGTCACCGATTCACTGAGCCTCAACGATCTGCCGCTCACGGTGGTGACGGGGGACTTCGACGAGAACGGTGCACCCGACATCGCCTGCACGATCAACTACAGGGGAAAGGTCGGAGTGTTCCTCGGCGCCGGCGGCGGGGCGTTCCTCGCCCGCGCGGACTACGTGGCCGGCAGCGAACCCTACGACCTGCTCGTCGACGATCTGGACGCCGACGGAATCGACGATCTGATCGTCGGCAACGGTTCGGTCGGCGGTGTCGCGGTGCTGCGGGGCCAGGGTTCGGGCGGCGTCGGCAACGGCACGTTCGGCGCGCCGCTCATCGTCGGCGCGGGCACCATGAACACCGGCAGCGTCATCGCCGGCGACTTCGACGGCGACGGCATCCGTGACGTGATCGGCGCGCACACCGTGGGCGGGGTCGTCTACTTCCTGAGAGGGGAGGGGGACGGGCATCTGCAGGCTCCGGTCGCCGTCGCCTCCGGCAACTGGCCGTTCGGGCTGAGCGCCGGCGATTTCAACGGCGACGGAATGCTCGATCTGGGGATTCCCAACTTCACGGCTCCCGCCTCGCAGCGCCTCGCCATCTGGTACGGCCAGTGCCTCGCGCCGCCGCCGCCACCGCCGGGGCCCGAGCCGATCCTCGACGCGGTGCGCGACGTCCCCAACGATCAGGGCGGCAAGGTCTTCGTGCAATGGCAGCGCAGCCCGCTCGACGGCGACACCGGCAACGCGGTGACCGGTTATCGGGTATGGCGCCGGATTCCACCGCTCGAGGGAGCGGCACGCCTCCGCCAGGCGGGGGCGACTCGGATTCGTACGCGGGCGGTGCCGGCCGCCCCGGGAGGCACGCTCATCACCTACTGGGAAGCGCTTGCCGAGCTACCCGCACAGCAGCTCGAGGGTTACGGCTACACCGCGGCGACGACGCAGGACTCGCTGCACGACAGCAATCCGTACACGGCGTTCTTCGTGACCGCGCTCACCGCGGATCCGACGGTCTTCTACGACTCGGCCGTGGACAGCGGCTACTCGGTCGACAACCTCCCGCCGTTCATGCCGCAGGGGTTCAGCGGCACCGTGGTTTCGGGAGAGGGGGTCGAGCTCAGCTGGGAGCCGGTGGGTGCCGCCGATCTGCTCGAGTACCGCGTCTATCGCGGCGCGACCGGGTCGTTCGTTCCGGACGAAGCGACGATGCTGGCGGCAGTGGCCGAGCCGGGCTACCTGGATCCGGACGCAGAGGGGCAGTTCTATTACAAGGTGGCTGCGGTCGACGAGCACGAGAACGTCGGCCCGTACGCGATGCTGACGCCCTCCACGAGCGTGGACGTCGGCGCGGGCGGGCCGCTCGAGTTCGCCCTGCATGGTGTCCTGCCGAATCCGAACCGCGGCGGACCGATGCGGGTCTCGTTCACCCTGGCCCAGGCCGGGCCGGTGGTGCTCCGGCTCGTGGATCTCTCGGGCCGCGAAGTGGCGGTGCGACGCGCGGCGTTCGACCCCGGCCGCTTCGCGCTCGACCTGGCGCCGGCCGGGAAGCTCCATCCGGGCATCTACTTCCTGTTCCTGGCGCAGGGTTCGAAGTCGGCCCGCATGAAGGTGACGGTGCTCCGCTGAGCAGGCCGATTCGACGTGCCCCGGGGGCCGGAGGTCTCCGGGGCACGAATTTCGCGGGCGCTGCCGCCGGGCGGCGGACCGATCCGGCCGTTGCCCCCCGGGGCCCGGCTGATGCACAATGCGCCGCAGTCATCCGCCAGGGAGGCGGGAGCGGGCCGGCACACCCTGCAGGCGGGCCCGCCCGGCCGTGGGCGCCCGGGCCGCCGGGGCGGCACGGCCGGCCAGCCGCAGGGATGCTCCCCATCTCATAAGACGTGGCCACTTCCATCTCCGAGAAACGACAGCGTCAGATCCTGGGTGTCCTGCTCGCGGCGCTCGCCGGCCTCTCCCTGGCCAGCGTCGGGACCTACGAACATCCGTTGCCCGGCGCCCCACCCTGGTCGGCCCCCAACGCCTGCGGCCCGGTGGGTGCGGTGCTGGCGTTCGTGCTGGTGTGGTGCCTCGGCCGCCTCGCGTCCTTCGGCGTGCCGCTGCTCGCCGGCGCCTGGGCCTGGAACCACCTCGCGCGGCGCCCGGTGAAGCCGCTGGTGATCTCGACCGTGATGGGCGGTCTGCTGCTGTTCGAGATCTGCACGCTGTTCGGCCTGGCCGGACTCGACCGCTGGGGCTGGGCGGGCGGCTGGGGATTCGCGGCGGCGCTCGCGCTGCACTCTTCGCTCGGCGGGGTCGGCTCGTGGATCATCGCGGGCGCCCTGTTCGGCGTCACCGTGCTCGCGGCGAGCGAGATCTGCTTCCACTGGATCGGCGGCTTCTTTCGCAACTTCATCATCGCCCCCGCGGTCTACGTGTGGAACGCGCTGAGCCAGGCGTTCGGCGAGATCGGCAGGAACGAGCCCGTCGCGAAAGACAAGGCCGTGCGCGCGAAGCCCGCGAAGTCGCCGAAGCCTTCGCGGGCGGCGCTGAACGGCGCTGCCGTGGCGCCCGGGAACCCGCCGGAGCACCCGGCGCCCGTGGTCCGCACCACGAACAGCGTGCGCGGCGCGGAGCGCGAGCAGATGTCGCTCACGCTGCCGGGCGAGACGCGACGCCCGCCCAGACCGCGCAAGCCGGCCGCGGCGCCCGAGCCCCCGGCGGTGGACCTGCCCGTTCCCGACGAAGACCTGCCGCCGCCGACGCTGCTCGGCATGCCGGTTCAGCCGGAAGACCTGCTGACCGCCGAAGACCTGACGGATGAGGCGCGGCTGCTCGAGAGCAAGCTCAACGATTTCGGCGTGCAGGGACGCGTGACCGAGATCCATCCGGGGCCCGTGGTCACCACCTTCGAATTCGAACCGGCGGCCGGGATCAAGGTGAACCAGATCGTCTCGCGCGAGGACGATCTGGCGCTGGCGCTCCGCGCGCAGCGGATCCGGATCCTCGCGCCGATCCCCGGCAAGGGCGTGGTCGGCGTCGAGATTCCGAACCGGCGGCGCCGAACGGTGTATCTGAGAGAGGTGCTGGTCTCCGACGCCTACCTGGACAGCGACGCCGCCCTCAAGATCCCGCTCGGGGTCGACGTGGTCGGGCAACCGTTCGTCGCCGATCTCACCAAGATGCCGCACGTGCTGGTGGCGGGCGCCACCGGATCCGGCAAGAGCGTGTGCCTGAACAGCGTCATCACCGGCCTGCTGTTCCAGCACGGCCCCGACACCCTGCGCCTGGTCATGGTGGATCCCAAGATGCTCGAACTCTCCGCCTACAACGGGATCCCGCACCTGGTCATGCCGGTGGTGACCGAGCACAAGAAAGCCAGCCGTGCCCTGCGCTGGGCGGTCTCCGAGATGGAGAAGCGCTACAAGCTCATGGCGACCTGCGGGGCACGCAACATCGCCTCGTACAACGAGAAGGTCGCGTCCGGGCAGGCGCCCACCGCGCCCGGCTCGGACTCGCCGCCCGACCGGCTCTCCTTCGTCGTGGTGGTGGTGGACGAGCTCGCCGACCTCATGCTCACGGCGCCCGCCGAGATCGAGGAACCGATCGCGCGGCTCGCCCAGATGGCGCGCGCGGTCGGCATCCATCTGCTGCTCGCCACCCAGCGGCCCTCGGTGGACGTGATCACCGGGGTGATCAAGGCGAATTTCCCCTCGCGCATCGCGTTCCAGGTGGCGAGCAAGACCGACTCGCGCACGGTGCTCGACATGAACGGTGCCGAGAACCTGCTCGGTCACGGCGACATGCTGTTCACGCCGGCCGGCAAACCCGAGCCGATCCGCGTGCACGGCGCCTACGTCTCCGAGGAAGAGACCACCCGGGTCGTGGATTTCTGGCGCGCCAAGGCCGCGCCGCTCGCGGGCCAGACCCAGACGGCGCCGCTGGCGATCTCGCCCGAACAGGTCGAGGCCGAGGAGGACACCGAGGAACTCGACGACGACCAGGACGCGCTCATCCACGAAGCGGCGAAGCTGGTCATCGCCCACCAGCAGGGCTCGACGTCGCTGCTGCAGCGCCGGCTGAAAGTCGGCTACTCGCGCGCGGGCCGCCTGATGGATCAGCTCGAGCAGATCGGCGTCGTCGGCCCGTTCCAGGGCAGCAAGGCGCGCGACGTGCTCGTCGACGACCGCTGGCTCGAGGACCGGGAGCTTTAGTGAAGTCTGCCTCCGCGCCCCCGCGTCTCGCGTTCGTCACGCTCGGCTGCCCGAAGAACACCGTGGACTCCGAGCGCATGCTCGGCCTGATGGTGCAGGACGGCTTCCGCACGGTCGCCGACGTCGAGGACGCCGACGTGGCCGTGGTCAACACCTGCGCCTTCCTGACCAGCGCGGTGCGCGAGTCGAAGGACACCATCGCGCGGATCGCAGCCTGCAGGAAAGAGGGGCGGCTGCGCGGACTGATCGTCACCGGCTGTCTCGCCCAGCGGGCCGGCGAATCCCTGCTCTCCGAGTTCCCCGAGGTGGACGTTGTGCTCGGCACGGGGCAGTGGCGCGAGGTCGTGCGGGCCGCCCGCCACGTGCTCGACGGCCGCGAGGGCCGCTGGGCGCGCACCGACTTTCCGGGCGGCGCGCTGGACTCGCTCACCCCGCGCGCGATCTCGACCCCGCGGCACCTCGCGTACCTCAAGATTTCGGAGGGTTGCGATCACCGGTGCACCTTCTGCATCATTCCCCGTCTCCGTGGCGACCAGCAGAGCCGTCCGATCGAGGATCTGGTGGCCGAAGCGGAGCAGCTCGCGGCCGAGGGCGTCCGCGAACTGAATCTGATCGGCCAGGACACGACGGGCTACGGCACCGACCTGCCCGGACGGCCCACGCTCGCCGACCTGCTCGAGGCGCTCGATCAGGTCGAGGGGGTGGACTGGATCCGGGTGCAATACACGTACCCGCGACTCTGGAGCGATCGGCTGATCGAGGTGTGGGCCGGCGCGAAGCGCGTCGTGCCTTACGTGGACATGCCGCTCCAGCACATCGCCCAGGACATGCTGCGCACGATGGGGCGGGGGATGACCGAACAGGACACCCGGGCGCTGATCGCGCGGATTCGCGCCGGAATCCCGGGCGTCGCGTTCCGGACGAATTTCATCGTCGGGTTCCCGGGCGAGACGGAAGCGCATTTCGAGCACTTGAGCCGCTTCGTCGAAGAGGAGAAGTTCGATCACGTGGTGGTCTTCACCTACGAACGCGAGCCGGAGACGCCGTCGCACGGCATGACGCCCCGCGTGCACGTGGCGACGCGCCGGAGCCGGAGGGCGCGGCTGCTCGCGCTGCAGCAGCGTCTTTCGCGCGAACGGCTGGCGGCGATGGTCGGACGCACGATGCGTGTGATGATCGACGGGCCCGCGGGACGCGGGCAATGGGCGGGGCGCACCGCAGGGAGCGCGTTCGAAGTGGACGGCGGGGTCGTCGTCGAAGCCGAGCAACTCGAACCCGGTCGTCTCGTCGACGTGCGCGTCACGGGAGCCGGGGCGTACGACCTGTTCGCGCGCGTGGAGCCGTCTTTCGACGTCGCGCTCACCGGGTGGAAAGGAACCGCATGATTCGCATCACCGCGGCATGGTCGCTTGCGGCGCTGCTGCTCTGGGCGGTGCCGGCCGCGGCCAAGGATTTCCGATACGCGAGCGGGCCGCAGCCCCAGGCGGACACCGTCCTGTCGGTGACCTCGCCCGACATCGAACCCATCGTGCGCAAACGCGGCCCGCGCGTGCCGTACACGAATCTCCAGATGGTCGAACTGGTGGCCACCACGGCGATGGATCGCGCCATGGCGTCGGCGCCCCTCGATTCGGGCCAGCGCGTTCTCGTCGCGCCGGCGGAGAGCCATCCGCTCAACTTCATCGCCGAGCACGCGATCCTGCGGGATCTGTCGAAGCGCGGGGTCACCGCCACCGTGCGCCGCTCGATCATTCCGGATGACAGCCTGATGGCGATCGCCGGCAATCCCGGCGACCCGGTGCTCGAATACCAGCTCGCCACGGCGCGGGTGACCTATCTGCGGCTGATCGGGTGGCTGCCGTTCTCGGGCCGGATCAAGATCGAACGGCAGGCGATGGTCGAGGGCGGCCTCACGCTCCGCGACCCGCGCAATTCGGTCGTGCTGTGGGTCGGTTCACCTTCGTACAACCTGCTCGACGCGTTCCCGCGCGACAAGCTGGCGTTCGTCGAGGACCAGCGCTACAGCGATCTGACCTCGCCCGTGCCGACCCGTGACGCCGGCAAGGTGCTGGAGCCGATCGTCGTCGTCGCGATCGTGGGCGGACTGGTCGCCCTGTTCTTCCAGAACCGCCCGTGACGCGCCCGCACGACAGGACGTCCGCCACCCTCCTCGGGGCATGTCTCACGCTGGCCGCGCTGCTCGGCGCGGGTTGCGGGGCGGCCACGATCCCGCCGATCACGTCGCCGGCCGAGCGGCTCTCGGTGGCGAAGAAGATGGCGGACGAGGGTCACTGCGTCGTCGCGATCGACCTGCTGAAGACCTACATCTCGACGAGCGCGGGCAGCGCCGACGTCGACGACGCGATCTATCAGCTCGGCGAGTGCTACATGAAGACGAAGGACTACGCGACGGCCGCGGTCGAGTTCGAGCGGCTCGTGCGCGACTACCCGGAGAGCGATTCGGCGGCCTCGGCCTCGTTCCGGCTCGGCGACGCCCTGTACGGGCAGACCCGGCCCGTCGATTTCGATCAGGAGTTCACCGTGCGCGCGATCCGGCAGTGGGATGGCTACCTGCGCGCCTACCCGGGGCACTGGCGCAACGAAGAGGCGCGCGAGCGCGTGATGCAGGCGCGGATCCGGCTCGCCGAGAAATCCCTCGACACCGCGGATCTGTACGTGAAACTCAAGCTGTACGAGCCGGCGCGGGTCTACTACCGCAAGGTGGTCGACGAATACGGCGACACGCCCAAGGCGGGCGAGGGGCTTCTCGGCCTCGCGCGCTGCGACGCCCTAGAAGGGCATCGCGACCAGGCGCTCGCCGCCTATCGCGACGTCGAGGAGCGCTTCGCCGGAACCGACGTGGCGAAGCGGGCCGCGGAGGCGCGCCGGGACCTCGAGCACTGAGCCGGAGCGCGCGGGCGCGCCCGGCGGGAGGCGACCGATCCATGCGCCGCATCGGTGTCTTCGGCGGAACCTTCGACCCGCCGCACGTGGGTCACCTTGCGCTGGCCGAGTGGGCGCGCGACGAGCTGCGCCTCGATCGCGTGCTGTTCGTGCCCGCCGCACGGCCGCCGCACAAACGCCACCGCCGCATCAGCGCGGCGGCCGACCGCGTCGCGATGACGCGCCGTGCGGTGCGCGGCAATGCCGGCTTCGGCGTGTCGACGATCGAGGTGCGGCGCCGCGGCCCGTCGTACACGGTGGACACCCTGCGCGCGCTCTCCCGCCGCCATCCCGGCGCGGCGCTGTTCCTGCTGGTCGGCGAGGACAGTCTGCGCGAGTTCCACACCTGGCACGCGCCGGAGGAAATCCTGCGCATCGCGAAGCTCGTGGTCGCCGGCCGGCCCGGAGCGCGCGCACGGCGCGGCCTCGTGCCGCGCGCGCGCATCGTCCGGCTCGGCAACCCGGTGCTCGACGTCTCGTCGAGCACACTGCGCCGCCGCGCACGCAGCGGGCGAAGCGTGCGATACTTCGTGCCGGACGCCGTCGCGCGCTACATCACCGCGCACCGCCTCTACGCGAGGACGCGATGAATTACCAGCCCCGGGAATTCTGGGATCAACGGCTCAGCGAACAGTTCGACCTCCGTGGCACGGGCGAGACGGGCCTGTCGCTCGCCTACAACCGCGCGTGCTACGCGTTGCGCCATGCGGTGCTGCAACGAACGCTCGCCGAGGCCGGCGTGGATCCGCGTGGCCGCACCGTCCTCGACGTCGGCTGCGGGACCGGCTTCTTCACCGCGTACTACCTGGAGCGTGGCGGCCGGGTCACCGGGCTCGACATCGCGCCGACCTCGGTCGCGCGGCTGAGCGAGCGTCATCCCGGCGCACGCTTCCTGCTCGGCGACGTGAGCGAGGTCGCGATCGAGGATCGCTACGACATCGTGAATGCGTTCGACGTGCTGTATCACATCACCGATGACGCGAAGTGGGAGGCCGCGGTACGCCACCTGGCTCGCGCGACCGGCCCGAAGGGCACGATGCTGTTGACCGACACGTTCGCCGAGCGCCCGCGCACGGCGGCACACAATCGCATGCGTCCGCTCGCACGCTACCGCGCGCTGATCGAGGCCGAGGGGCTGGAGATCTTCGCGGTGAATCCGACGCACGTGCTGCTCAATCGCGAGCTCGGGCCGTGGCGGTTCCTCAACCGCGCGCCGGGTCTGCTGCTCGCCCTCGACCGCATGCTGCTCGCCCTGGGCTTCGGACACGACGACGCGGTCAGCAAGCTGATGATCGCACGCCGGATCTGATGCCGGGGGCGCGCGGAGATCTGAACATGGCCCGCGTCTTCATTCTCGACGCGATGGCGCTCGCCTACCGCGCCTACTACGCGTTCATCCGCCGGCCGCTGCTGAACTCGCGCGGCGAGAACACCTCGGCGCTGTTCGGGTTCGCCAACAGCGCGTTGAAGATCCGCGCCGACGAGAAGCCGGAGTACTGGGCGCTGGCGTGGGACGGCCCGGGACCGACGTTTCGCCACGAGTTGTACCCGGACTACAAGGCCACGCGGAAACCGATGCCGGAGGACCTGCTGAGCCAGATCCCGGCGATCGAAGATCTCGCGCACGCGCTGGGTCTGCCGATCATCGAGATACCCGGGGTCGAGGCGGACGATGTGATGGCGACGCTGGCGCGGCGCGGCGAACGCGACGGGATCGAGGTCGTGCTGGTGACCGGCGACAAGGATCTGCTGCAGCTCGTGACCGACCGCGTACGCGTCCTGAGCCCGGTCAGCCGCGAGGACTACGCCTGGTTCGGCCGCGAGGAGGTGCACGAGAAGTGGGGTGTCGCGCCGGAGCAGATCCGCGACGTGCTCGCGCTCATGGGGGACTCGACCGACAACGTCCCGGGCGTGCCGGGCGTCGGCCCCAAGACGGCGAAGGAGCTGATCAACCGGTTCGGATCGCTGGACGCGCTCTACGAGCGGCTCGGCGAGGTGCCGCGCGAATCCCTGCGGCTCAAGCTCGCCGCGAACCGCGACAAGGCGATGCTGTCGCGCGAGCTGGTGACCGTGAAGACCGAACTCGACATTCCGGTCGAATGGGAAGAGATCCGCTGCGCCCCGGTGCGGCGCGAGCCGCTGCTGGCGTTCGCGCGGCACCACGAGCTGGTGCGGCTCGAACGGGTCGCCCACCAGCTGGGCGTTCCCGAAGCCGAGGCCGGCCCGCCGGTGCCGGCGCGCAGCGCGGAGCGCCGCGGCACCGCGGCCGAAATGCGCGGCACCGGGGTGAAGCTCAAAGGGGAACCCGACCCCGGGCCACCCCCCGCGGGCGCGGCGCCCGAGGCGCGAAGGCGCGGCGCTTCGCACGCCGTCGCCGCACCCGCCGAGTCCGCCGCGTCCGCCGCGCCGACCGAGTCCGCCGAGTCGGCCGCGTCCGCCGCGCCGACCGAGTCCGTCGCGCCCGCCGCGCCCGCCGCGTCCGCTGAATCCGCCGGGTCCGCCGCACCCGCCGCGTCCGCTGCTGCCGCCCCCGAGCCGCCCTCCGCGAGCGGTTCGCCTGCAGCGGCGGCCGCGCCGCTCCCCGCTGCTGGCGATCCGACCCGCTACGCCGGCCGCATGCACCCGGCGCCGCCCGCCCCGGCGCGCCAGGGCACGCTCGACCTGTGGGAGGCGCCCGAGTCCGCGCGGGAAGCCCGTCCCTACGAAGGCGGGGACCTCGCCGCTTCGCTCGAAGCCCGCATTCACGCGGTGCGCGCGCGCGCCCTGCACGGACTCTCGGTGCTGCCCGTGCTGGACGGCGAGGATCCACGCATCGCGAAGCTCGCGGGGCTGGCGCTCGCTGCGACGGACGGCACGGCGTGCTACGTGCCGATCGCGCACGAGGACGGTCCCTGCTTCACGCTCGAGCGGATCCGCGACTGGCTGGCGCCGGCGCTCGGCGACCGTTCGATTCCGAAGGTCGGTCACGACCTCAAGGCGGCGGCGCACGCGCTGGCCCGCCACGGCCTGCCGCTCGCCGGGGCGGTATTCGACCTGCACCTGGGCTCGTTCGTGTGCGATCCGGAACGCCGTCACGACCTGCAGGCGCTCGCCCGCGACGTGCTCGGCATCGCCTTGCCGCCGCTCGCGCCCGAGGCGCAGCGCGGCCGCCCGCGGCTCGGGCCTTCGGCGGCGTCGGTCGCCGACGCCGCGCCACGGGCCGCGCAGCACGCGGCGACGCTGCCGGCCCTTGCCGAGGCGTTGCGCGCCCAGCTGGCGGCGCGCGAGCAGACCGCACTCTACGAGCGCATCGAGCACCCGCTCATCGAAGTGCTCGTGGACATGGAGCGCGCGGGCATCCGCGTGGACCTCGACGTGCTGTCGGAGATGGCCGCGGCGTCGGCCGCCGAGATCGGGAAGCTCGAAGCGACGCTCTTCGAGCTGGCCGGCGAACCCGTCAATCTCAACAGCGGGGCGCAGCTCGCGCACGTCATGTTCGAGACGCTGGGCCTCAAGGCGGGACGGCGCACCAAGACCGGATTCTCGACCGATCAGGCGGTGCTGGAGCAGCTGGCCGGCGAGCACGCGTTTCCGGCACGGCTGCTCGAGTGGCGTGCGCTCACCAAGCTCAAGTCGACCTATCTGGACGCGCTGCCGCAGGCCGTGGACCCCGCCGATGGCCGGGTGCACACCACCTACCATCAGGCCGGCGCGGCCACCGGGCGTCTGTCATCGAGCCACCCGAATCTCCAGAACATCCCGATGCGCACGCCGCAGGGTCGCGCGATCCGGCGTGCGTTCACCGCCGCCCCGGGGTCCCAGCTGGTCGGCGCCGATTACTCGCAGATCGAGCTGCGCGTGATGGCGCATCTCTCCGAAGACCCCGAGCTGATCGCCGCCTTCGAGAGCGGGGAGGACGTCCACGCCAACACGGCGCGGCGCATCTTCGGCGTGACCTCCGGGGATCTCGACCCGCAACTGCGTGCGCGCGCCAAGGTGGTCAACTTCGGGGTCATGTACGGCATGGGCGCCCGCAGCCTGTCACAGCAGATGGGCATCGGGCTGGCCGAGGCGCGTGAGTTCATTTCGCACTACTTCGGAGTCTACGCGCGGGTACGCGAGTACCTGGACGGCACGGTGGTCGAGGCGCGGCGCCGCGGCTACGTGCAGACGCTGCTCGGTCGCCGCCGATACCTGCCCGAGCTCGAGGGCGTGAGCGGTGCGCGCCGCGCGATGGCCGAGCGCGTCGCGATCAATACCCCGATCCAGGGCTCTGCGGCGGACCTCATGAAGCTCGCGATGATCCGCGTGCACGGCGCCTTGAAGCGTATGGGGGGCTCGGCTAGATTGCTCCTGCAAGTGCACGACGAGCTCGTGCTCGAGTGTCCCGCCGCGGATGCGGAGGCGATCTCGGACCTCGTGCGATCGGAGATGGAAGGCTGCTTCCCGCTGCGCGTGCCGCTGGAGGTGTTGGTGGGACGGGGCCCGACCTGGTTCGACGTCCATGCCTGAACGCGCGGCCGGCGGCGATGGCGGGGTGTTCGTGCTCGGGCTGGTCGGACGGGCGGGAAGCGGCAAGTCGACGGTCGCACGGGCGCTGGTGGCCGCCGGCGCAGCGGTGATCGAAGCCGACCGCATCGGCCACGAGATCACCGACCACGATCCGGAAGTGCGCGCGGCGCTGACGGCCGCATACGGGCCGGATGCCTACGGCGCCGACGGCACGCTGGACCGGGCCCGGGTGGCGGCGCGGGTCTTCGCGGATCCGGCCGCGCTGGCCGAGCTGAACGCGCTCGTGCATCCGCGCATCGTCGGGCGGATCCGCGCGGCTCTGGCGGCGTACCGCGCGGCGGGCGCGCCGGCGTCGGTCGTCGTGGACGCGGCGCTCATGCTGGACTGGGGGCTCGATCGGGACTGCGATGCGGTGCTCGCGATCGTGGCACCGCAGGCGCTGCAGCTGGCGCGGCTGTCCGCGTCGCGCGGCTGGAACGAGAGCGAGGCACGGGCGCGACTCCGGGCGCAGCGCGCGAACGAGGCGTTCGAGGCGGCGGCGGACGCGGTGATCCACAACACGGGCACGCGAGAGGAACTCGAACGGGCGGCGCACGAGGCGCTGGCCCGGCTGCGATCGGCACGGATGCGCCGTTCGCCGCACACACCATCATGAACGGGGAACGACCATGCTGACGGCGGCCGATCTGCGCAAACGACTCGAATCCACCCGGGAACAGCTCGACGGGCTGCGGAGGTACCTTTGACGTCGAGGGCTGCGCACGACAGGTCGAGATGCTCGAGGCACGCCTGGCCGAACCGGGTTTCTGGGACCGTCCCGACGACGCGAAGCAGGTGGTCGCGGAGCTGAAGCGCGCCAAGCGAACGCTCGACGATTTCGGCGGGCGCGACGACGGGCTGCGCCACCTCGAGGAGATGGTCGAACTGCTGGAGGCCGACAGCGACGAAGGCATGCTGGCCGAGGTGCAGAAGGACCTGAAGCGGGTCGAGAAGGAGGTCGCGGATCTCGAACTGCGCAGCCTGCTGTCCGGCGAGCACGACCGCCTCGGCGCGATGCTGACGATCCATCCCGGCGCCGGCGGCACGGAGTCGCAGGACTGGGCGCAGATGCTGCTGCGCATGTACCTGCGCTGGGCCGAGCGCAACGGCTACGAAGCCAAGACGCTCGACCTCCAGCCCGGTGACGAAGCCGGCATCAAGGATGCGACGATCGAGATCGACGGCGAGTTCGCCTACGGCTATCTCAAAGCCGAGAGCGGGGTGCACCGGCTCGTGCGGATCTCTCCCTACGACGCGGCGAAGCGGCGCCACACCTCGTTCGCCTCGGTGTACGTGTTCCCGCTGGTGGACGACACGATCACGGTGGACATCGCGCCGGGCGACCTGCGGGTGGACACCTTCCGCGCGAGCGGCGCGGGCGGGCAGCACGTCAACAAGACCGAATCGGCGGTTCGCATCACGCACCTGCCCACCGGGATCGTCACGCAGTCGCAGGCCGAGCGCAGTCAGCACCGCAATCGCGACTTCGCGCTGCGGATCCTGCGCGCGAGGCTGTTCCTGCACTATCAGGAGCTGGAGCGGGCGAAGACGCAGGCGCTCGCCGGCGCCAAGAAGGACATCGACTTCGGCAGCCAGATCCGCTCCTACGTGCTCCACCCGTACACGATGGTCAACGACCACCGCACCGAGGTGAAAGTCGGCGACGCGCAGGCCGTGCTCGACGGCGACCTCGAGGTGTTCATCGACGCCTATCTGAAGAGCAAGGAGAGGTCCTGATGCTCCCCGTGCACATCTTTCGTGAATACGACATTCGCGGCTACCACGAGACCGAACTCACCGACGAGGTGGCGACCGCCATCGGCCGTGCCTTTGGAACGGTCATCCGCCGTGAAGGCGGTCGGCGCGTGGCGCTGGGCGAGGACGTGCGGCCGAGCAGCGCGCGGCTCGCCGCGGCGGCAGCGCGCGGCATGATCGCGGCGGGGCTCGTGGTGGAGCGCGTGGGCGTGGTGCCGACCCCGGCGCTCTATTACGCGGTCGCTGCGCGCGGGCTGGATGGCGGCATGCAGATCACCGGCAGCCACAACCCGCCCGAGTTCAACGGCTTCAAGATGACGAAGCAGAAGCTGCCGCTGTTCGGGCGCGAGATCCAGGAGATGCGCCGCATGATCGAGTCCGATGCCTTCGAAAAGGGCGAGGGCTCGTGGAGCGAACGGCCGGTGCTGGACGAATACCGGGCCATGTTGATCGAGAAGCTGACGAGCCCGAAGGGCCTCAAGGTGGTGATGGACTGCGGCAACGGCTGCGCGGGCACGATCGTGCCGGAGACGTTCCAGAAGATGGGGCACGACGTCACGCCGCTGTTCGCCGAGCTCGACGGTCGCTTTCCGAACCATCTGCCCGACCCGACTGTGCCCGATCTGCTGAAGGACCTGATCGCGAAGGTGCGCTCGAGCGGCGCGGATCTGGGCATCGGCTTCGATGGCGACGCCGACCGCATCGGCGCGGTGGACGGCAGCGGTCGCATCGTGTTCGGCGACCAGCTGCTCGCGCTGCTCGCCCGCGACGTGCTGACGCGCGTCCCCGGCGCCGAGATCATCTTCGACGTGAAGTGCTCGCAGGGCCTGCCGGAGGACATCCGTGCCCACGGCGGCCGTCCGATGATGTGGAAGACGGGCCACTCGCTGATCAAGAGCCGTCTGCACGAGACCGGCGCGCCGATCGCGGGGGAGATGTCGGGCCACATGTTCTTCAACGAGGGCTACTTCGGATTCGATGACGCCCTGTTCGCCGCGGGGCGGCTGCTGCGCTTCGTCGCCGCGAGTGGCCGCAGCATGGCCGAGCTCGTGGACTCGATTCCGCACTACTACGCCACCCCGGAAACGCGGCTGGCCTGCCCGGAGGACCGCAAGTTCGTGGTGGTCGAGGCGCTGAAGAAGGAGTTCAGCGGCACCTACGACGTCATCGACATCGACGGCGTGCGCGTCGAGTTCGGCGACGGCTGGGGACTCGTACGTGCGTCCAACACGCAGCCGGTGCTGGTGGTCCGTTTCGAAGCCCGCACGCCCGAACGCCTCGAGGAGATCCGGGCGAAGTTCATGGAGCCGCTGCGCCGGCTCGGCGTGGGCGAGGCGACGGTCGGCCACTGATGGCCGGCGGGAAACGCCTCGGGCGCGCCTGGTTCGGCCGCCACGTGCTGGTCGTCGCGCGCGGGCTGCTCGGGCGCCGGCTCGTCTACGACGGTCCGGCCGGCCGCCGCGCGGGACGCATCGTCGAGGTCGAGGCCTATCGCGGCCGGCATGATCCGGCGAGTCACGCGCATCGCGGCCCGACGCCGAGGAGCGCCATCATGTTCGGCCCTCCGGCGCATGTGTACGTGTATCTGTCCTACGGCATGCACGCGTGCATGAATCTGGTGGCCGAACCGGAGGGCGGCGCGGCGGCGGTGCTGCTGCGCGCGCTCGAACCGCTGGAGGGGCTCGACGCCATGCGCGCCGCGCGCCCCGGGACTCCCGATCACCGCCTGTTGAGTGGTCCCGGGTGCCTCACCCGCGGGCTCGGGATCGCGCTCGACATGAACGGCGCCGATCTCGTCCGCGGTCCGCTCTGGGTGGACGCGTCGCCTGCGGCGCGCGGCGTCCGGCGGATCGTCGCCGGGCCGCGCATCGGCATCCGGCGCGCCGCGGACCGGCCATGGCGGTTCCGCCTCGAAGGACATCCTTCGGTATCCGGGGCGCGATCTTCGGGGCCCGACCGCGAGGCTCGCCGGCGTGGCCGAAAGCGACCGCAGGCGGGCAGATCTCCTGTTGACACTGTGCTGACGCATTCCTAGTATCGCTCCTCCGTGCATCGCGCACCTCGTTGACCGCGCGCACTTTCGCCGGATGGCGGGAGATTCACATCCTCCGCACGGTGATGGACTCTCCGTACCGAAAAAGGCTGAAAGGAGTCGGAATGAGCCCTTCGCGCTGGGTTCGACTGAGCGCGTTTCTGGCCCTATATGCGGTTGTGCCCTCCGGGGTGAGCGTCGTGCAGGCCCAGACGTTCCTGGACGAGTCGCGCGCATCGCAGGAGATGCTGACCGATGCGACCGTCCGCAGCCCGCGGCTCCTCGGCATGGGACGCCTGACCCTGGTGATTCCCGAGAGCAACAATGCGCTGACGCTCTGGGATTTCGCGCAGATGCCCGCGGGCCTTGGCGACGCCGATTCGGTTTCGGTGGTGGAGATCCGTCCGGCGACCGCAGCGACATCCACGGTCCATGACATCCTCGGCGGCAGCCGGACCCGCCAGTCGCAGGCGGCGCGTGACATGCTCATGGGTGTCGAGGCGTGGCGGCGCGCGAAGGGACAGACGGCGTTCGGCCTGGTCGGCGACTTCGACATGCTGCGCACCGACCAGCCGTTCTCGCAGAACGTCGAGCAGCGCGACCAGTTCAGCCGCCCGCTGGTCATGCCGGCGATCAACGGCCCGATGCCGTTCGTCTTTTCGGACCGGATGCGCTACGGACTACGCGGCTTCTATTCGCTGGAGAACCTGCATCAGGAGTACCGCGATTTCTCCCAGGATCCGTTCGGCGAGTACATCGATCGCGACGGCACGCTGCTGCAGGCCCCCGATCTGTTCACACCGCTCGAGACCAAGATCTCGACGACCGGCATCGGCGCTTCGGCGCGCTATGAAGCGGCGTCCTGGCTGCGCGTCGGCGTCGGCTTCGATGCGCTCAAGAGCCAGGTCCGCAGCGAGAACATCGGGCTGCGCCACGGCACCTTCATCGACGAAGACCGCCCGACCCTTCAGGGGCAGGCCGTCCTCAAGGGCATGATCGGCTCGCACCTCGAATGGATCGCCGACGGCCGGCTGTGGCAGGCGACGTCGGAACAGACGTGGCGGTTCACGATTTCGGCCGGACAGGGGGCGATCGCGCTGACTGGCCGCGGCAAGCTGCTCGAGCGCGAGGAGAAGGGCGAGGCTCTGCGCACGCGGGTGCGTCTGTTCTCGGGCCCGATCGAGCTCGGCGGCAGCTTCAACGTGGGCCACCGCAAGACCACGATCACCCCGCCCGATCCGCTCGATCTCACTTCGTTCAACTATTTCCGCAACATCACCTTCATGCGTCAGAACTCCGATTCGATCTTCCTGCCGGACAGCGTGGTCGCCAACGAGATCGAGCGCCGTACCTGGGAGGCCGGTCTCGGAGCGTCCTGGCAGACCCCCTGGCGCGGTGCGCTGATCGGCGTGGAGTACCATGCGGCGCAGGCGGACAACGAGCAGCTCATCGCGGGCGAAGGGCCGAAGCGGATCGTATGGGACGTGCGCACGGGCATCGAAATGCCGCTCGGCGAGGTGCTGACCTGGCGCGGCGGGTTCATCTACCGCTCCGACGACCGGGACGACCTGACGCTCAACAACGAATACGTCGCGAACGTGCTGACGGCGGGGTTCGGACTCCGACCGCCGGGCCGTTCGTGGGTGATCGAATCGGGCTACGCGCTCGAATGGTTCCGGGGCGACTATCCGGATCCGACCGGCACGCGCGGCTCTCGCAACCAGTTCAACGCGCAGGTGAGGTGGAGCCTCTAGGCGTCCGGGTCGGGGCGCTGGAAGGGGACGAACCGGCGGTGGAAAAGGACATTAAGTCTTGACACAAACGGTCTTCCGGCCGATATTGACTGGTGACTGGGCGTAAGGCACCGCCGTCCAGCGGCATGCCCGCAGGTGCCATTCTTGTCCGGATTCTCCCCCCAAGAGACATCGCGATCGGGACGGCGCAACAGTACGCGCGACGCTGGCGTACGGCATCGAGTCGAGTCGTGGTATCCCGTACAACCTCGCTCAGACTAACGAGTTGTGCGGTGAAATCCGTTGACAGCGAACCCGCGGGTTGGCATCGTTCCCCGGTTCGCATCGTGGTCGCAAGGCTGCTTCCCATCGGAGGGGTAGAGACGCATGTTCCGTGAAGGCAGGCGCTTCCCAGCCAAGGCCCTGTTCGCTCTGCTGGGCCTACTCCTGGCTTCCCCCACGATTGCCCAGGATTCCAAAACTACCGGCAGGATCACGGTGACGGTGACGGAGCACGGCACGACCCCGGTGTCCTACGCCAACGTCGTGATCAAAGAGTTGAAGCGCGGTGGACTCACCGACGAGAACGGCAAGGTCGTGCTCATCGGCATTCCTCCCGGCACCCACGAAGTCACCGCCTCGTCGGTCGCGCACGGAGAGAAGACCGTGACGGTCACGGTCACGGCCGGCGGGAACGCCGTCGCCACGATCGACTTCGCGCAGGAGAAGGTGGCCAAGGAGCTCGAAGAAATCGTCGTCACCGCCGAACGGCGGATCGACGTCAAGTCTTCCGAGACCAAGCAGCACATCTCCGCGGAGCAGCTCAAGGAGCTGCCGGTCGACAACCTGCGCGACGCCGTGGCCGTGAAGGCCGGCGTCGTCGCCCAGAACGGCAACCTGCACTTCCGCGGCGGCCGCTCGGGCGAGGTGAAGTTCCAGTTCGACGGGGTCGAGGTGTCCGATCCGATGTTCGGCCGCAACGCCAACATCGCCAACCTTGCGGTGGCCGGCACGGAGATCCTATCGGGAGGCTTCGACGCCGAATACGGCAATGCCCTCTCGGGCGTGGTCAGCGTGAGCACCAAGGAAGGCACCGACCGCTTCGGCGGCGAGGTCCGCTGGGACACGGACCGCTACGGCGACCCGACCAAGACCTTCAACAATTACGACCGCTTCACGTTCGGTTTCGGCGGCCCGACCCCGATCAAGAACCTCACCTACTTCGCGACGTACGAGGGTTCGTTCTCGGACACCTACCTGGCGACGAGCCTCACCAAGCCGCGCCGGACGCTGCTCGAGTTCATCCAGCTCGGCAACCGTCAGAGCAATCAGGTGAACACCAACGTTAAGCTGGCGTACCGGCCGAACACGCACCACAAGATCACGTTCGAGACGGTCAACAACCGGACGATCAACACGCCGTACAACCACATGTGGAGCCGTAAGGGCTACGTGAAGGTGAACTACGACACCGTGCGCACGGCGGGCCAGCCCGACTCGTACACGCCGCGCTACGGCACCTGGTCGGCGACGCAGGTGGACAGCAGCTACATGCCGATCAACATGCCGGATCACGTGCCGACCCTGAACGACCGCTACCAGCAGTTCACCGGTGTGTGGACGGATCAGATCTCCGACAAGACCGTGCTGACGACGCGCGTCTCGCAGTTCACGTTCGACACGCGCAATTCGGTCGGCGGCAAGGAGCCGTGGGAGTACGACACGCAGAGCCCGAACTACTGGAGCGGCAACACCGACCTCGGCACCGAGAACAACCTGTTCTACGCGACGCACGGCGATTTCCCGACGTACTTCAAGCGTGACGCGACGACGTGGACGGTGAAGTCGGACTTCTCGACCCGGCGCTGGAAGGCCCACACGTTCAAGACCGGCTTCGACTTCAAGTACAACCGGGTCCAGAACCTGAGCCTGACCCTGCCGAATTCCGAGAACAACGGTCTGCCCGGCGGGACGCGCTCGGACTACATCAACTTCAATCCCGAGGGTGCGGGTTACGTCCAGGACCGCTGGGAATTCGAGGGTCTGGTCCTCAACGCCGGAATCCGCTACGACATCTTCACCCCGGGGCCGCAGATCGATGACGCGGATCTGCCGAGCGGCAATCGCTACAAGAAGCAGTTCAGCCCGCGTCTCGGCATCGCCTACCCGATCTCGGACAAGGACGTGCTGAGCTTCCACTACGGCTGGACCTACCAGACGCCGGCGCGCAACTTCGTGTTCGAGAACCGGCAGGTCAACAGCGCGGTGGCGATCCGCGGCAATCCGGACCTCGAGCCCGAGACCAACATCGCGTATCAGGCCGGTGTCCAGCACCTGTTCTCGCGCGATGTGTCGGGCCAGTTCTCGGTGTTCTTCAAGGACATCTACGGCCTCATCACCACGCGGCAGACGATCGACGAGTTCGGCAACACCGTGCCGTTCTACGTCAACGGCGACTACGCCAGCTCGCGCGGCTTCGAGGCCAGCCTCACCAAGAGCTTCAGCCACAAGTTCTCGGCCGAGGTCAACTACACGTTCTCGCTGGCGACCGGCGTGGCTTCGAATCCGAACTCGGCGCTGCAGTTCTTCAACGGCGGCCAGCTCTACCTGCCGATTTCCGAGCAGCCGCTCGACTGGGATCAGCGCCACACGGTCAGCGTTCAGGGCGTGATCCGCGACCCGGGTAAGTGGGGCCTGCGGCTCCTCTGGCAGTACGGCTCGGGCTTCCCGTTCACGCCTGCGTTCCGCAACGATCGCCGCCCGGACCCGGTGCTCAACAACTCGCGGCGCCTGCCGTCGGACGCGACGCTGACGCTGGACGGCGACAAGTACTTCAAGGTGTGGGGGCAGAACGTCACGGTGTTCTTCGACGCGCGCAACGTGCTCGACGCGAAGAACATTCAGGCGCTGTCGCAGGCGACGTTCCCGAACCCGTTCGTGAACAATTCAGGAGACGAGTACCTCATCTACTACACGGAGACCGGCCGTGCGGGAGGTGCGTATCTCCAGGACACCAATGGCGACGGCATCCTCGACTGGGTGCCCGTCAACGATCCTCGCGTCTTCGCCGAAGGCCGTAACGTGCGCATGGGCGTGAGCATCACCTTCTAGCGCGGGAGAGACCCGGTCATGACGAACGCTTCTTTCTGGAATCGAACCGCGCCGCTGGCCTGCGCCCTGGTCTTCGCCGCCGCCCTGGCGGCGCCGGCCGCCGCAGAGGTCCAGCTCAAGAAACAGATCCCGGGGCTCGAGCAGTCCGAGATCGATCAGATCATGATCGACTACGGCCCGCAGATGGCGGCCCAGCGGGCTGCCGACCGGGCCGACTGGGGCAATGGCCGCGTGCAGCCGACGGACGTTCCCGACATCTTCGGGCCGGGCGCCGTGCTGACCGTCGGCAACATCTTCATGAAGGTCACCAATTTCGGCTTCTGCGGAAATCCGTTCACGAACCTTTCGAGCGACCCGTCGGGGCAGTGGCCCGGCTCGTCCGGCATCGAGTATCTGAACTTCTTCGGACTCGCGGTGGGGGCGGTGAACAACTTCGCGACGGATCCCAAGGCCGTGCGGCGGGTGAGCTTCGCCACCGAGTGGCGGCCGCCGACCATCGAGCTCGAGGACCGCATGTATCGAGCCTACGACGGCATCATCAACGGCGCCCGATTCGTGAATGACGACGGCGACTTCGACACCGAAGACAAGCCGAAGGTGGACGAGGACTTCCTCGACGGCCGCGACAACGATGGCGACGGCCTGATCGACGAGGACCATGCCGCCCTCGGTCAGCAGATGTACTCGTGCGTGATCCGCGACGACACCGACGAGGCGGTCAACGTGGCGCGCAACGAGAAGCACATTCCGCTCGGCCTCAAGGCGGAGCAGCGGGCCTGGGCGTATTCGATCCCCGGGTTCACGGACTTCAACGTCATCGAGTGGCGGATCATCAACGTTTCCGGCCACACGCTCGACAGCCTCACGGTGGGAATTCAGGCCGACATGGACGCCGGGCCGGTGGAGAAGAGCGACTACTTCCAGGACGACTTCGACATCCCCGGCTTTCCGAGCGGCGAATTCATCATGAACCTGGCGAACAACGACCCGCGCCGTCAGGATGATCACGACAAGGCGCTGGACAACTCGGCCGGCCCCGGCCCGCTGTGTCCGTTCCTCACGCTGCGCCTGAACGGCTTCGCGCAGGCGGACGACGACGGGGACGACAACCGGACGACGGGCACCCCGGGGGTGCTGCTGGTCGCGAACACCGTCGACCCCCTCGGCCAGATGGGTCCGAGCCGCACCGGCTTCCACATGTTCCGCTCGTTCACGTTCGGGACTCCGTACGTTCAGGGCGGCAACCCGTCGATCGACCAGGAACGTTTCGAGCTGATCACCGGCACCGAAGGCATCGACAACGACCCGAACAGCCGGGAGTTCGGCTTCATCAACAAGGCTCCGGGCGATCAGAAGGGCGATTACTCGCAGTGGGCGTCGGTCGGGCCCTATCGCAAAGTTCCCAACGGCGGCTCGGTCACCGTGACCTACGCGTTCATGGTCGCGCCCGGCAAGTATCAGGACGACCTCAAGTACGCCGCCGACTACCGTGACTTCCGGAACGGCGGGATCTCGCAGAGCGCGCTCGCGGAGAAGTACCCGCTGCTCGGCGTCGCGCTGGCGGCGCAGGAGGCGTACGAGGGCATCTGGGAGCTCCGCGATTGGTACCCTCTCACCGACTACCACGGTCGGGAGACGCCCAGACGCCTGCAGCGCGGTCAGCCACCGACGTTCCTGGCCGACTGCCGCGACATGGCACTGGGCAATCAGCGCCAGGTGAACGACCGCGAGTACACGTGGTTCGACTTCGACTGCGACTACTGCACCGGCGTGTACAAGTGGTCGACACGTCAGGGGTACTTCCACAAGACCTGGAACGCGGCAGCGCCACCGCCCAATCCGAACCTGAACGTCTCGGTCGGCTACAACTACACGGACAATCCCGATCGCACTTCCATCCCCTCGGGGGATGGTGCGATCCTGCTCGCATGGGACAATCTCTCGGACACGACCAAGGATCCCAAGAGCAACTGGTTCGACAATCGCGGCTACCAGATCTGGAAGGTTTCCGGCTGGACCCGCCCGGTCGGTTCGCCGGGCCCGGGTGAAGACGACTGGTCGCTGGTGGGCGAGTACCGGATCTTCAACTACAGGCGTGCCGCCGACAACACCTTCATCGAGAACAATCGACTCCCGGACGGCAGTTGTCCCAGGGTGCTGGTTCCGAACTACAAGAATCCGGTGACGGGCGTCGTGGGACCCGACAGCGTGGAGATCTGCCTCGAGCGGGGCGACATGTGGAACCGGCAGAACGGCGACATCATCCGTCCGGACACCTCGGTGAAGTGCATCGGGTACCCGAACTGCGAGGTGTCGAAAGGCTGCCTGCTCGGTACGTCACCCGCGTGCGTCCCCGAGGAACGGGTCAAGTACCCGATCGGCAGGTTCCGCTACGTCGATCACGAGGTGAAGAACGGCTTCCTGTACTTCTACTCGGTGACCGCATTCGATTCCACCGGGACTCCGGTCACCGGGACCAAGGTGGAGCTCCATGGCAAACGCTCGGCGGTCGAAGCGGAAGGCGTGGCGCCGCAGGCCGGCGTACGCAAGGGCAAGAGCGTCTGGGTCGTGCCCAATCCGTACCGGGGCTTCAACAACATCAGCCAGCGCCCCTCCTCATGGGATCTGACGCCGAACGCCACCGACCCCACGGGCACGCACATCGACTTCATGGGCCTGCCGCCGGGGCCCTACACGATCAAGATTTTCACGGTATCCGGTGACCTCGTGCAGGTGATCCACAACGACGATCCGGTCAATCAATCCATCCGCTCGGACATCACGGACGACAACGACGTGACGCGCCCGGGGTACAACCGTCAGCAGGACAATCCAAACGACGGGCAGGCCAGCTGGAACCTGATCAGCCGCAATGGCCAGGATGTGGTCAGCGGCATCTACCTGTTCGCCGTGGAATCGTCAGAGGGGACGCAGCGTGGCAAGTTCGTCATCATCCGCTAGGGTCGGGATCCGCGAAGGAGGGACCAAGGTGAAGAGATACGTCGCCGCTCTCGGCCTGGTGGCTGCCCTCGTTCCCGCGACGGCCGGCGCCGCCATTTTCGAGAAGGTCGGGACGTTCGACGGCCAGTTTCTGAAGATCGGTGTAGGCGCACGCGCCGCGGGTATGGGAGGCGCGTTCGTCGGTGTCGCCGACGATGCCACCGCGCTGTTCTGGAACGCCGCGGGGATCGCCCGCATCGATCCGGACAAGTCCGAGTTGTCTTTCAATCACGCCAGCTGGCCGGCCGAGCTGTCGTTCGACCAGATCGGGTACGTGTTCCACGTCAAGAGCATTCCCGGCGCCTTCGGCGTGCATGCACGCGCCCTCACCATGGATCCCATGGTCGAAACGACGGCGTACCAGCCCGATCCACTCGTCGGCACCGGCCGCACCTTCGATGCCGGCATGCTGACGGCGGGGTTCACGTATGCGCGTTTCTTCACCGACAAATTCAGCGCGGGCATCACGGGCAACTTCGTGCACGAGGGTCTCGCCGAATTCTCGCAGCAGACATTTGCGTTCGACGTCGGCACGCTCTACGACGTCGGGACGCTCGGCATGCGGATCGGCATGGCGATCTCGAACATCGGTTCGCAGATCCAGTTCATCGATCGTGAGGCGCGCATCCCGGCGATCTTCCGCGTCGGCACTTCGGCGGTGCTGATGAACGGCCCGGAGCACAAGCTGATCGGCTCGTTCGAGTTCTCGCACCCACCGGACAACGCAGAGCGTCTGAACGTGGGCGCCGAGTACGACTTCCGCAAATTCGTCTATCTGCGCGGCGGCTACAACATCAACTACGACTCCGAAGGGCTGGCCGGCGGCGTGGGGTTCCACTTCCCCGTGTCGGTCGTGGGCAAGGCGGATCTCGACTACGCCTACACCGACATGCTCGATCTCGGAGGCTCGCACCGGTTCTCGCTCCGGTTCCTGTTCTGAACGCGCCCCGACCCGGCGTGCAGGAAATGGCACGATGATGCGAACGATGAAATGGACGCGCTCCCCGCGGGGAGCGCGTCTGCTTTTCGGGCTGGCCCTGTGCACGTTCGCCGCGCCACGTGCCGCGGTCGCGCAGCGTGACGAACCCGGTGACCTGCCCTGGCGGGTAGGCGGCCGCGTCGGCTTCACGGTGGACGCCGCCACGTTCCCGGACGCCGACACCGGGCATCGGCTGCGGCTGTTCGTGCGCATTCCGCCGGCGACCCTCAACAACCTGTCACGCGATCCGGAGACGGGCGGCGCCCGGCTCTCGATCGAGACGCGGATCCGTGGCGCCAGGGGATCGCAGGAGTGGCGCGAGGACATCGAGGTCGATTCGAGCCAGGTCGTCGAAGGGCTCGGCAAGGTGGCGACGGTGACGTTCCCCGTGCACCCGGGCCCCGTCCGTCTCGAGGTGAAGGTCGAGGACCTCATGTCACGCAAGCGCGGTCTCATCTACATGGGGCGGGAGGTCCACGAATCGGCGGAGATTCGCGGCGCGGTCCAGATTCCGCGGGCGCAGGCGGAGCGCGACATCTCCGAAATCGAGTTCGTGTGGTCGGAACGACCGGGGACCCTCGGTGCACAGGGGCAGATCACGACGGCGCTCGTGCCCAACGCCGAGCGCCTGTACGGATTGCTGCAGCCGACGCTGCGGGCCAGCTTCGCCGCGCGCGCACGTGAGGACTCCGCGGGCCGTCCGTGGCGCTGGGTGGGCCGCGTCTACGATCGTGACGCACACGTCGTGGCGGAGGCCGACAGCGGCGGTCCCGCGGGGCGGCGTCTCGACGCGACGCTCGCCATGGGGCTCGAGGGCCTGCCGGCCGGAGGCTACGACCTCGAGGTGAAGGCATGGCAGGTGGGCGACGAAGGGGCACTCACGCGCAGAGCGCACTTCAGCATCGCATGGAAGAAGGCGTCGTGGCTGGCGAGCCCGCGTGACATCGAAGATCACGTCCATCTGCTCCTGTCCACGAGCGAAGCGGAGGAGGCGTTCATGTCGCTGCACCCGGGTGAGCAGGAGCGCTTTCTCGAGGACTTCTGGGAAAAGCGTGATCCCGACCCCGATCGCCCCGGCAACGAGGCGCGCGAGACCTACCTGCGCCGCATCGACTACGCCAACCAGAACTTCACCCGGCCCGGCCTCGAGAAGGGCATGTTCTCCGACCGCGGCCGCGTGTACATCCGCTACGGCGAGCCGACGGAGATCCTGCAGCAGGTGATCCCCGCCGGTGACGAGACGCTGAAGCAGATGATCCAGCAGATCGCCGCCGAAGAGGACCGCTCGCCGGAGCACCTGCAGCAGCCGGGCCTCGGTGGCGACATGCGCCCATTCGAGGTGTGGATCTACGAGGGCAACATTCCGCCGCCGCCCGACGCGGATCCCGAGGTCGCGGCCAACGTGCGCCGCAGGCGGCTGATGTTCCTGTTCGTGGATGATCAGGGGCTAGGCCACTACACCCTGCGCTACTCGACGGAATAGCGGTTCGCGGGCGGATACGCCGTTGGTCGCACCGGCGCGTGCGACCTTGACCCTCTCTGCGGCTTACTGCATAGTCCGTCCCCGATCCGTGAACCCATTCCTGCGTATGACTTTGGCGGTCCGGGTCGTCGCGACGCCGCCCGTGTTTCGGGCGGACTACCCGGCGGGACATCGTCCCCGCCGCGGCCGCCACCGGCGTGACGGCCTCCCGGACCCTTCCTTCGGGAGACATCCATGGCACTCCGTGTAGGCATCAACGGCTTCGGCCGCATCGGGCGGCTGGTCGTCCGCGCCGCGATTCAGCGCAAGGCGCCGCTCGAGTTCGTGGCCGTCAACGACATCACCGACGCGAAGACCCTCGCGCACCTGCTCCGCTACGACACCGTGCACCGCACATGGACCGACGCCGGCCCGGCGGCCGACGGCCATCTGCAGGTCGCGGGAAAGAAGATTCAGGTGCTCGCCGAGAGGGAACCGGCGAAGCTGCCGTGGAAATCGCTCGGCGTGGACGCGGTGCTCGAGTCCACCGGCAAGTTCACCGATCGCGCCGGGGCGGCGCAACATCTCGAGGCGGGCGCGCGCAGCGTACTGATCTCGGCACCGGGGAAGGGCGGCATCGACCTCACGTTCGTGTTCGGCGTCAACGACGCCGACTTCGATGCGAAGAAGCATCAGATCGTCAGCATCGGCTCGTGCACGACGAACTGCCTGGCGCCGGTGGTGAAGGTCCTCAACGACACGTTCGGCATCGATCACGGTCTGATGACCACGATCCATGCCTATACCAACGATCAGCGGATCCTCGACCTGCCGCACAAGGATCTGCGCCGTGCCCGGGCGGCCGCGCAGAACCTGATTCCGACCAGCACCGGCGCCGCGCGCGCGATCGGCGAGGTGCTGCCGGAGATGAAGGGCAAGCTGGACGGTCTCGCCGTGCGCGCCCCGGTCATGGACGGCTCGGTGGTGGACCTGGTCTGCCGGGTGAAGAAGAGCACCAGCGTGGCCGAGGTCAACACCGCGATGCAGAAGGCCGCGAACGGACCGATGAAGGGCATTCTCGAGTACTCCGTGGACCCGCTGGTGTCGACGGACGTGATCGGCAATCCGCACAGCAGCATCTTCGATTCGCTCTCGACCAACGTGATGGCCGGCGACATGGTCAAGGTCCTCTCTTGGTACGACAACGAATGGGGCTTCTCGAACCGCGTGGTCGACGCGCTGTTGAAGATGGCGTGATGCAGGCCGCCGTGAAGTACCACAAACGCAATCTGCGCAGCATCGATCCGACCGGCCGGCGTGTGCTGATGCGCGTCGACTTCAACGTGCCCATCCAGGACGGCGCAGTCGGCGACGACACGCGCATCGCCGCGGCGATGCCCTCGATCCGCTACCTCCTGCAGAAAGGGGCGCGGCTGATCCTGATGTCGCACCTCGGCCGGCCGAAGGGACAGCCGAATCCCAGGTACAGCCTCAAGCCGGTCGCGGAGCGGCTCGAACGCCTGCTGCGTCAGCCGGTCGGGTTCGCGCCGGACTGCGTGGGCGAAGCGGCCACGTCGCGCGCCACGGCGCTCGAGAACGGCGGCGTGCTGCTGCTCGAGAACCTGCGCTTTCATCCGGAAGAAGAAGCCAACGACGAGGGCTTCGCGAAGCAGCTCGCGGCGCTCGGCGAGCTGTACGTGAACGACGCCTTCGGCACCGCGCACCGCGCGCACGCCTCCACCGAAGGCGTCGCACGGCTGCTGCATCCGGCGGTGGCGGGCTTCCTGATGGAAAAGGAGCTCGAATACCTCGGCCGCGCGCTCGAGGCGCCGAAGCGGCCTTACGTGGCGGTGCTCGGCGGCGCCAAGATCTCGGGCAAGATCGACGTGATCGAAGCGCTGCTCGCGCGGGTCGACCGCCTGCTGATCGGCGGCGCGATGATGTTCACGTTCTTCAAGGCTCGAGGGCTGAACACCGGCGGGTCGCTGGTCGAGGACGAGCGTGTCGACATGGCGCGCGACGTGCTCGAGCGGGCCGCCGAAGCCGGCGTGGAGTTCGTGCTGCCGGTGGACTGCCTGGTGAGCGGCGCGACCGACGGCTCGCAGCCGGCGCACGCCACGAGCGTGGAGAAGATCGGTGACGCCGACATCGGCGTCGACATCGGTCCCGAGACGGTGCGCCTGTTCGGCGAGAAACTCCGTGACGCGAAGACCGTGGTCTGGAACGGACCGATGGGAATCTTCGAGGTGCCGGCGTTCGCCGGGGGCACGCTGGGCGTGGCGCGTGCGATCGCCGACGCCGGCAGCAGGGGCGCGGTGAGCGTCGTGGGCGGCGGCGACTCGGTGGCGGCGGTGCAGCAGTCGGGCCTCGCGGAGCGCTTCACCCACCTGTCCACGGGCGGCGGCGCCTCGCTCGAGTTCCTCGAAGGCAAGGTGCTGCCGGGGATCGCGATCCTCGACGACGCGGAGCCCGCATGAGCGGCGCATGGCCCAGGCGGCCGCGCCTCGTCGCCGGCAACTGGAAGATGCACACCAGCCCCGCAGCGGGCGCCGCGCTCGCGGGCGAGCTGGCCGCGCTGATCCAGCCCGGTACGCGCGCGGCGATCGCCGTGTGCCCCCCGTTCACCGGGCTCGCCGCGGTCGCGGCGCGTCTCGAGCGAAGCGGGGTCCACCTCGGCGCCCAGAACCTGCACGCGGAGCCGAAGGGCGCCTTCACGGGAGAGATCGCGGGCGGCATGATCGCCGCGCTCGGCTGCCGCTTCGTCATCGTCGGGCATTCCGAGCGCCGTCACGTCATGGGGGAGACCGACGCCGACGTGGCCCGCAAGCTGCGCGCCGCGCAGCGCGACGGGCTGACGCCGATCGCATGCGTGGGCGAGACGCTCGAGGAGCGCCAGTCGGAACGCACCGCCGAGGTGCTGGTGCGGCAGGTGCGGGCCGCCTACGACGGGCTGACGGCCGACGCCGCGCGGGCCACCGTGGTCGCCTACGAGCCGGTCTGGGCGATCGGCACCGGCAAGGTGGCGACGGTCGCCCAGGCGCGCGAGGCGCACGCGATCGTGCGTGCCACGCTCGACCGGGTGGTCGGCCCGGGGGTCGGGGCCGACGTGGCGATCCTCTACGGTGGCAGCGTCAAGCCCGACAACGCCGCAGAACTGTTCGCCGAGCCGGAGATCGACGGCGCGCTGGTGGGCGGTGCTTCGCTCGAAGCGGCCTCGTTCTGGCGCATCGTGGCGGCGGCCGGCAGTGCGGCCTGAGCACATCCACCGGCCCCGGTCGAGACCCGGGCGCGGCGGTTGACGCCCCCGGGCCCCGTTGCTAACCTTGCCGCCCGTTTCGAGCCGGTCCGGCCGGCATCACCCGCGAACTCAGGAAACCTCGACATGTACGGTGTACTTCTGGTCTTCCACATCCTGATCAGCCTGGCGCTGGTCGCGATCGTCCTCGTCCAGTCCGGCAAGGGCGGCGGCCTCACCGGCGGCGCGTTCGGCGGCAGCGCTCAGACCGTCTTCGGCGGGCGCGGCGCGACCGACGTCGTCACGCGCTCGACGATCATCCTCGGCGGACTGTTCTTCCTGACCTCGCTGGTGCTCGCCCTCATGACGTCGGGACTGAAGAGCGCACCGAAGAGCCTCCTTCAAGAGCAGGCCCAGCGCGCCCGCTCGGCGCCCGCGCCGGCCCCGGCGCCCGCACCGCTCACCACCCCGAGCCAGCCCCCGACCGGCAGCGGCACGACGCCGTCGGGCGGCCAGAACGGCGGAGGCGCCGGCAACAAGTAATCGAGGACGGACAGGACGTCGTGCCCGGGTGGTGGAATTGGTAGACACGTACGTTTGAGGGGCGTATGGGGAAACCCGTGCGAGTTCAAATCTCGCCCCGGGCACCATTCACGACGAAAGGCCACGCGATGCGCGTGGCCTTCTTGTCTTGCGTCCAGTCTCCGGCGCGGACGGCGGTCGCCCGCCCGCGCTACTGGAGTTCGCGCACGTACCCGTCGAGCGTCTCTTCGTCGATGTAGCCGACGACGCGCCGGACGACCTCGCCGTCACGGTTGATGAAGAACGTGGTGGGCAGCGCGCGCAGCGGGCCGTAGGCGTCGAGCATCTCCTCGCTGGCTATCGCGATCTGGAACTTGACGCCGAGGCGATCGACATACTTCTGCACGCCCTCCGGCTCCATGTCATCCACGGACACGCCGATCACGACGAGCCCGTCCTGGCCCTTGCCGTAGCGGTCCTGCATGGCCTGCAGATGCGGCATCGCGTAGCGGCAGGGCGCACACCAGGTAGCCCAGAAGTCGACGATGACCGGGTGCCCCTTGAGCTTCTCGAGGTGAACGGTCTTGCCGCCGAGCGAGGCGATCGAGAAGTCCGGCGCGAGCTTCGCCTTCGGATGGCGCGCCCTGGCGGCGCCGATCGAATCGACGGGTTGCACCGCGGCGGCGGCGATCAGGAGGGGTGCGGTGAAGAGCGCAAGGCGTTGCCATTTCATGGACTGAACCTCGATCAAAGCGGTGACGGACGCTCGCACTGTCCCGGTCGGGGACGCAGGAAGCGAAACACTAACCCTGAGACGCAGCGTGTGGAAGCGCGGGAGCGAGGATTTTCAGGGGCTTGACGCGCTTCGCGCGCGGGCACGCTCGAATCGGCGGGGTGCCGCGCGAATCGGGGGGAATGCCGCGCGGCGTGCGGGGTATGGAGGGGAGCGGGGGGAGGTTCGTCCGGGAGCTCGAGCCGGGGGGCGCGCGGGCGGACCGTCCCGACCCCGCCTTTGCGGCCCGGCCTCGCGACCGGGTGCGCGGACTGCGGTCCAGGCCCGGAAGTCGTTGTTCTTCTTGAGGAACTGGGGGGGGCTGTGCTAGCGTCCCGACGCTTCCCACACAATCACAGCGTGCACACGATGCGCATCATTTCGCGGTGGGATCCTTCCTGCCCGTCTTCACAAGGAGCGTGAAGCCGATGGCCCTCGACGTTCTGATCCTCCAGCTGGGTGGCGGCCTGCGGGCCTCCGTTCCCGCGCTGATCGCCAACTCTAGCCTGTTCGCCAAGGCGATCCTCGTCATCCTGCTCGTGCTCTCCGTGTATTCGTGGGCGATCATCTGGAATCGCTCGCGATTGTTCGCACGGGTGATGAAGGCGGATCAGGCGTTCGCGATGGCGTTCCGACGGCTGCAGTCGGGCGCCGACTGCCGGCTCGTCTGCGAGCAGCACCCGCTGAGCGTCGTCGCTCAGGTGGCGCTCGCCGGGCAGCGCTCGCTCGAGAAGCATCCTTCCGGCGAGACCATGTCCTGGTCGGCCCGCTATGACCTGGCGCAGCGCGCCATGGAGCGCACGGCGAACGACGAGGCGGCGAAGCTGGAGCGTCACCTGGGCTTCCTCGCCACGACCGGCAGCGTGTCGCCGTTCATCGGCCTCATGGGCACGGTCTGGGGCGTGATGATGTCGTTCCTCAACATCGGCGCACAGGGGTCGGCATCGCTCGTCGTGGTGGCGCCCGGAATCGCCGAGGCGCTGATCGCCACGGTCGCCGGGCTCGCGGCCGCGATTCCCGCTGTGGTCGGCTACAACCATTTCCTGCAGCGGCTGCGCGAGCTGAGCAACCAGATGGCCGCGTTCGCCACGGAATTCCTCGACCGTCGCGTCGCGCCCGCGACGGGACCGGCGAAGTCCGCGGCCCGGCTGCAGGAAACGGCCTGATGAAGCTCGGTGCGCCCCGCCAGCCGATGGCGGAGATCAACGTCACGCCGCTCGTCGACGTGGTGCTCGTGCTGCTCATCATCTTCATGGTCACGGCCCCGTTCCTTCAGGGCGGACTCGACATCGACCTGCCGAAGGTCGCCTCCCGCGGTCTCGACGTGCGCGAGGGCCTGATCGTCAGCGTGAAGTCCGATCGCACGATTGCGGTCGGGCGCCAGAAGGTGCCGATCGAAAACTTCGAGAAGGCGCTGGCTTCGGCAGGCGCGGCGCAGCGGCCGGTGTTCCTGCGTGCCGACCAGGGCGTGCCGTACGGCACGATCGTGGAGCTCATCTCGCGCATGCGCGCGGCGGGCGTGTCCTCCCTGGGACTCGTGACGGAACCGCCCGCGAGGAAGAGGTGATCCGCGGATGCGCGCCTCCATCGTCGGCTCGGCGGTCGTCCATCTCGTCGGGCTCATCATCCTGTTCGCGGTGAAATACTCGGCGCCGCTCATCGTGCCCGGCGACGTGGTCCAGGTCGCGCTCTACGACGCTCCGGCACTGCGCCCGGCCATGCCGCCGCCGGCACCGAAGCCACGCGAGCCGGAGAAGGAGGCGCCGAAGATCGAGCCGGTCGAGGAGTCCGGCGTGAAGATCTCGCCGCCCAAACCGAAGCCGAAGCCGAAGGCGGAGGAGCCCGAGAAACAGCAGGAGACCGCGCCGCATTCGCCCAACGTGCCGTACGCCAGGGTCGGCAACTCGGGGCTTTCGGGCGCGGTGTCCGTCGACGCCTCCGATTTCGAGTTCACCTACTACCTGCTCCTCGTTCGCAACCGCATCGCGCAGAGCTGGACCCCGCCGAGCGGCCTCGTCACCGGCGGCCAGCCGGTGCGCGCGGTGATCTACTTCAAGATCGCGCGCGACGGGTCGATCATCGGGGTCGGCGTCGAGAACGCGAGCGGACGCGATTTCTTCGACCGTTCGGCGCTGCGCGCCGTCGCGATCAGCAATCCGCTGCCTCCGCTCCCCGAAGGCTACAAAGGCGGCGATCTCGGCGTTCACTTCGGCTTCGAATACGGGGGGCCCTGATGTTCCGCATGGCATTCCGAGCGCTGTTGACCTGCCTCGCCGCTGTGGCGCTCGTGCAGCCCGCGTGGGCACAGCCGAGCGAGGTGCGGATCGACGTCCGATCCGACGCCGTGCGCCGGATCCGCGTGCACTGCGAGAGCATGACGCCGCAGGGCGACCGGCAGGCGCGGGCCTGGAGCGTGCAGGCCGACGAAGTGCTGGCGGCCGATCTCGAACAGTCGGCGGTCTTCGCGGTGACCCGCGCCTGGACCGGGGCGGAGCAGGCCTTCGACGTGCAGGCCGTGATCGGCGGCAAGTGGGAAGTGCGGGGCGACCGCGTGCGTCTCACCGGCGAGGTGCGTGACCTGCCGGCGCGGCGGCCGATCCTCATCAAGGAATATCGCGGCTCGCTCAAGTCGTGGCGTTCGCTGGTGCATGCGCTCGCCGACGACATCGTGCAGCAGTTCACCGGTGAGCCGGGTGTCGCCAGCACGCGGATCGCGTTCGTCGCGAACGAGGGCTCGGCGAAGGAGCTGTTCGTGATGGACCTGGACGGCGCCGGCCTTCAGCGCCTGACGGCGGACCATTCGATCGCGCTGTCACCGGCGTGGTCGCCGGAAGGATCCCTGCTGTTGTTCACCTCGTATCGCGACGGCAACGGCCCGCGCATCTACGTGATCCCCTCCGCCGGAGGGAAGACCTACCTGATCTCGGGCCGGCCGGGGAACAACACCACCCCGGCCTACTCCCCGGACGGCCAGTCGATTGCGGCGACCCTGAGCGTGGACGGTAATCCGGAGATCTACCGCCTCGATGCGCGCGGCCGGAACCCGGTCCGGCTGACGACCAACCGCGCGATCGACACCTCGCCGAGCTGGTCGCCGACGGGGCTCGAGATCGCTTTCACCTCGGATCGCAGCGGCGTTCCGCAGGTTTACCTGATGGGGAGTGAAGGTGGTAATGTGCGCAGGCTGACGTTCGACGTGAATTACACGGACTCACCGGCGTGGTCGCCGAAAGGCGACCGCATCGCGTTCGTCGCGCGCACGGGTGAGGGGTTCGACATCTATACGTGCCGCACCGACGGGACGGACTTGCGTCTCGCCGTGAGCGGCGGCAGCAACGAAAACCCGCGGTGGTCACCGGATGCGAGACATCTGGTGTTCGCGTCGAACCGGGACGGTGCCCAGGGGATTTGGATCACCGATCTGGACGGCCGCTCCCCGCGGAAACTGAACACCGGCGGTCGCGAAGCGCTGTCGCCCGCATGGTCGCCGCGGGTCGTGACCGTCCAGTCCGCCGAGAACATTCCAATCGGTCCGTAAGCATGGGAGGGATGCCATGAAGACCTTGAAGCCGAGATTCATCGTCCTGGTGGCTGTTCTCGCGCTGGCCGCCGGCTCGATCGGTTGCGCGAAGAAGGCGGTCGAGGCGCCGCCGGAGCCGCCGCCTGCGCCGCCGCAGCAGGAGAAGCCGACACCGCCGCCACCGCCCGAGGAAACCAAGCCGCCGGCGCCTGCGCCGCTCACGCAGACCGACCTCCAGGACGTGTTCTTCGATCTGGATTCCGAGGTCCTCAAGCCGGAGGCGCGTGCCGGACTCGATGCCGACGCCAAGCTGCTGCGTGATCACCCCGACGCCCAGATCACGATCGAGGGCCACTGCGACGAGCGGGGCACGGTCGAGTACAACCTGGCGCTCGGTGAGCGGCGCGCGAACGCAGCCCGGGACTACCTGGTGAACGCGGGGATCGACGCCTCGCGCATCCAGACGATCTCCTACGGCAAGGAACGCCCCTTCGATCCGGGCCACACGGAGGCTGCGTGGGCCAAGAATCGCCGGGCGCACTTCGTCCTGCGGTGACGACGTCCGCCGTCTTCCGGTCGGGCGCGGCCGCTGGCCGCGCCCGCCGGATGGGGCGGCCCGCAGGGCCCGTACCCGTCCGGTCCGTGCGCCGGCTGATCACGGCGGGCGGAGTTCTGCTGCTGATCGCCGCCGGTGGCGCCCTGCCCGGCTGCGCGGGCCCGCAGGAGATGCTGATCAAGTCCGGTCTCGACAGCCTCCGCATGGAGGTCGCCGGGATGCGCGTGCGTGATTCGCTCGCCTACGTGAGGCTCGCCGACGTGCAGCGCGAGGTGAAGGAGCAGAAGGACATCCTGCTCAGCACCCGTGCCGCGACCGGCAGTACGACGCGCGAGATGATGGATCAGATGGAGCGGCTCGAATCCCGACTCGGCGAGGTGATGGGACGCTTCCAGCGCGTATCCGAACGCACCGCGGCGCCGGTCCTGCCCGGTGGCGCCGACGCTGCACAGATGTACGACCAGGCCGCGCAGGATCTGACCCAGGGCCGTTACGAGATGGCGCTGCAGGGATTCCGCGACGTCGTGCGTCAGTTCCCGACCTCGGAGCTCGCAGACAACGCACAGTACGGTGTCGGCGAGTGCTTCTTCGCCATGGCGAAGTTCGACAGCGCGTCCATCGCCTACGCGATGGTCGAGGCCCTGGCGCCGCAGGGCGACAAAGTGCCGTCGGCGCTGTTCAAGCTGGCGCTGAGCCAGGAGAAGGAGGGGCAGGAGGCCGCCGCCCGCAAGACCCTCGAGGACCTCGTGCAACGCTTCCCCAACGCCGGAGAGGCCCAGCTGGCCCGTGAACGCCTGGGTACGGCTCGCCGCCGCTAGTTTCCTTCTCACGTTTCCGACTCGAGCCGCCGCAGCGGGATCCTCCGCCGCGGCGGACTCGCTCATGCCGCCGACCGTGTCGGATCGATACGAAGGCCACCGGATCGACGTCATCGAGATCCACACGCGCAACATCTTCGATCCCAGCCCCGGCAGCCTCGGCGCGCCGCTGCTCCGGATCGCGAACCACCTTCACGTTCCGACGCGCCCCGCCACCGTGCGCAGTCACCTGCTGTTCAGCGAGGGTGACGCGTGGGATCCGGACGTCGGCGAGGAGACGGCGCGCAATCTGCGCCGCCTGCAGTTCCTGCAGCCGGAGCGCATCGAGCCGGTCCTCTCCGGCGACTCCCTGCGTATCGTCGTGGACACGCGCGACCTGTGGTCCACGCTGCTGGACTTCAACATCGAGCGCGGCGGCGGCCAGACCTACGGCGCGTTCTCGTTCACCGAGCGCAATCTGCTGGGTTTCGGCAAGGAGCTCTCGGCAGGCTACACGGAGGACCCGACCGGGATCTCGCGCGGTATCTTCTTCAACGACCCGGCGGTGGGGGGCGGGCGCACGCTGCTGCGCGTCGGCGGGGCGACGGGCGCGGACGGCGCCAGCAACGAGTTCACCTTCGGCGTGCCCTTCTGGGCTCTGGACGCGCCGGCCACGTCGCTCCTCGAGGGCACGCGCATTACCTCGGTCGCGCACCTGTTCGAGCGCGGCAGCGAAGTGGCGCGCTTCGACCGCCGGATCGAGACCCTCGAGCTCACGGCCGGTCACGGGGGCGAGCTGGACGGGATCGTGCGCCGCGTGACGGGCTCTTTCCGGCTCTTCAATCGCCGTCTCGGCCCGTCGAGCGTCACGCCGGGCGCCCCCGCCGACTTCGCCGGCGAAGAGGACAACCTGCGCATCCGCCGCCTGTCCGGCACCCTCGCCCTGTGGCGTCCGGATTACATCCGGCGCTCGTTCATCGAGGAGATGGGCACGGTCGAGGACTTCGACGTCGGCCAGGCGGCCGAAATCGAGCTGGGCGTTTCGCCGAAGTTCCTCGGCGGCACCGCCGACGAGGCGTACGTCCGCTTCGGGCTCGATGCCGGGGCGCGCAACGCGCTCGGCTTCGGCCGGGTGAAGATCTCCATGGAGGGGCGCGTGCGCAGCACGCCGGTCGAGGTCGTCCGGCGCCTCGATGCGCGCTGGACCAGCCAGTGGGCACCGCGCCATGCCACGGTGCTGTCGGTGCTGGGCGTCGAGGGCACCCGCGTCCCGCGCGACTTCCAGGTCGTGTTCGGAGGGCTGAACGGGTTGCGGGCGTATTCGGTTCACGCGCTGGCCGGCCGGCGCGCGTGGCGCTTCAACGCCGAGGACCGCTGGACCCTGCCGCAGGACATCGGCGATCAGCTGCGTGTCGGGTTCGCCGGGTTCTACGACAGCGCGAGGGCGTGGGGGCCGGGCTCGGGTGGATCGGAGTGGTTTCACAGCCTCGGCATCGGCTTGCGCATGTCGCTGGCCCGGCTCGCACCGTCGCAGATCCTGCGCATCGACGTGGCCTGGCCGATCGAACCGACCCGCGACGGGCGCAGGGATGCGGTGGTGTCGTTTGGCTCGAAGCAGGCGTTCTGATCCAGCGCGGCAGGCCCTGCGCTTCGGCACGGCGGGCGTGCCACGGTCGGCGGGTGCCGGCACGGTCAACGGCATTCGCCGGATCCGCGAGTTGGGCCTGGGCTGCCTCGAGATGGCCTGGGTCCACGGGGTACGAATGAGCGAGGCGACCGCGGCGCGGATCGCTGCGGCGGCGCGGGCCGATGACGTGGCCCTCACGGCCCACGCGCCCTACTACGTGAACCTCTGCGGCGCCGCTGACGTCGCCGCACGCAGCCGCACGCGCCTGGTCGAAACCTGTCGTCAGGCGGTGCGCTGCGGCGCGCAAAGCGTCTGCTTCCATGCCGGCTTCTACGGCACGCAGACGCCGGCGGCGGCCGGGCGCCGGGTGCGACGCGCACTCGCCTCGATCCGACGGACGCTCGAGCGTCAGGGCCTGCACGTGGACCTGCGCCCGGAGCTCACGGGGCGGGCTTCGCAACCGGGCACCCTGGAGGAGATCCTCGACTGGTGCGAGGCCATCGCCGGCCTGCAGCCGTGCGTCGACTTCGCGCACCATTACGCGCGCACGGGCGGCCGCGACAACGGCTATGATGGCTACCGAGCCATGCTCGATGCGATCCGTGCACGACTCGGATCCGCAGCCCTGGCGCGGTTGCATGTACACATGTCGGGAATCGATTATGGTCCTGCGGGCGAGCGGCGGCATCAGCCGCTCGTACGCTCGCGTTTCGCATACAGAGAGGTTCTGCGCGCGCTCCGCGACGCCGGCGTGTCCGGCTGGGTGATCTGCGAGAGCCCGCTGCAGGAAGACGACGCGCTGCGGCTGCAGCGCTTCTATCGGAGGCTGCCGTGAGCGAGAACGCGCCCGTCGTGGTGATCGGCGCGGGATGCATCGGGGCCGCGATCGCCTACAGGTTGGGGCTCGCGGGGGTGAAGGGCGTCGTCGTGCTCGAGCAGGAGCCGTTCGCAGGCGCCGGCTCGACGTCGAAGGCGGCGGGCGGGGTGCGCGCCCAATTCTCGACGCCGATCAACGTGCGCATGTCCATGCTCGCCGTCGAGCACTACCGGCGGTTCGCCGAGGAGATGGGCTGTGATCCGGTGTTCTTCCAGGTCGGCTACCTGTTCCTGCTTTCCAGCGAGAACGCCTGGCGCACGTTCCAGGCGCAGGTCGACATGCAGCGGGATCTGGGCCTCGACGTGAAGACGTTCAGCGCCGCCGAGGCGCGCGAGCTCGTCCCGGCGCTGAACGTGGACGACGTGCTCGGCGCCACGTTCTGCCCGACCGACGGACTCTGCAATCCGCACGAGATCACGCAGGCCTATGTCGCCCGCGCGCGGGAGCATGGCGCGACGTTCCGCTTCGCGGAGCCCGTGACCGGGCTCGAGCGCGACGGCTCGCACGTCACCGGGGTGCGCACCGCGAAGGGCGTGATCCATACCTCGATGGTGGTGAATGCGATGGGTGCCTGGGCGGGCCGGATGAGCGAGTGGACCGGCATCGACGTTCCGGTGCAACCGGTGCGCCGTCACTGCTTCACCACGGAGCCGCTGCCGTTCGTCACCGACGATCTGCCGATGATCGTGGACATGAAGTCGGGCGTGTACATGCACCGCGAGAGCGGCGGCATACTGCTCGGCCTCGCCAATCCCGAGGAGCCCGCCGGCTTCGATACCGCGGTGAACTGGGAACTGCTGGAACGCGTTGTCGAGCCGGCCATGCATCGCATTCCCGCGCTCGAGAGTGCCGAGGTATCGAACGCGTGGGCGGGGCTCTACGAAACGACGCCGGACCACAACGCGGTGCTCGGTCCGCCCGCCGGCTGGGAGGGGCTGATGCTGGCGAACGGATTCAGCGGCCACGGGCTCATGCACGCGCCGGCGGTCGGCCAGCTGATCGCGGAGTGGATCGTCGACGGTCGCCCGAGCATCGATCTCTACGACCTGCGCCTCGAACGCTTCGCCGAGCAGGCGGCGCTGGTCGAGGCGAACGTGATCTGACATGGCGCTCCTCCACCGCATCCTGCATCTGGGCCCGTTCGACAACAACGTGTACGTCCTCGTGTGCGCCGGCACGCGTCAGGCCGCGGTACTGGACGTGGCGTTCGAGCCGCAGACGGTGATCGCGGAGGTGCGGGATGCCGGCCTCGACGTGCGCTACCTGCTCAATACCCACGCGCATTACGACCACGCCGCCGGGATGCGCGAGGCGCAGCAGGCGCTGGGGGGAGATTACTACCTGCATCCGGACGACCGCCCGCTGCTGGACGCCCTGACCCAGCAGGGCGCGATGTTCGGGCTGCCGCCCGCCGAAGGCCCCGAGGTGATCCATGATCTCGCCCACGGCATGAAGCTGCCGCTCGGCGATTCCATGCTAGAGGTCATCCACGCGCCCGGCCATTCGCCGGGCAGCGTGTGTTTCCTCGCCGAAGGCCGGCTGTGGGACGGCGACGTGCTCTTCGCCGGGTCGATCGGACGCACCGATCTGCCGGGTGGCTCGTTCAAGACGCTCGAAGCATCGATTCGCGGTCGCCTGTTCCCGCTGCCCGACGACACCGAGGTGTTTCCGGGCCACGGGCCGCCGACCACGATCGGCCACGAACGCCTGCACAATCCGTTCGTCGGCGAAGTCTCGAGACTGGCGTGAGTCACGACCCGGCCGCGTGGGCCTCGCGGATCCGCATCGCGCCCGGCGTGTTCGTCGCGCCCGGGGCGATCGTCGTGGGCGACGTGTCCATCGCCGACGGGGCGAGCGTATGGTTCAACACCGTCGTGCGCGGCGACACCGCGCCGATCGAGATCGGCGCGCAGACGAATCTCCAGGATCTGACCATGGTGCACGTCGACGAGGACGAGCCGGCCGTGCTCGGCGCCCGTGTCACGGTGGGTCATCGCGCGATCATCCACGGCTGCCGGATCGAGGACGACGTGCTGGTCGGCATGGGCGCGATCGTGCTGTCCGGTGCGCGTGTCGGCCGCGGCTCGCTGATCGGCGCGGGCGCCCTGGTGCGCGAGCGGCAGGTGATTCCGGCGGGCAGCCTGGTGCTGGGTGCGCCGGCCCGCGTGGTCGGCCAGGTGTCGGACGCCCATCGCGCGGCGATCGCGCGCGGCGCGGCGCACTACACGGCCCTCGCCCGCAGTTACCTCGAGCGCGGCTACGGGCGCGCCGTGCCGGACGCCGGGCCGCTCGACTGATGTCGTTCCGCCCTCGCCCGCAGCGGCGCCGGGAGGCCGCGTGATCCACGCGTTCGGTGCACCCCATCCGCCGGTGGCACGCCTGATCGCGGCGCTGGCGGAGCGCGGGCACGACGTGCGCCCGGCGGCTGCCGCGCGCCCGGAAGGGCGTGCCACGCTGGTCCTCGGACCCGGCGTGGACCTGGAGCCGATGGCGCTCGGCGTGCTGCTCGGTGCCTGGCGCACCGCGCCGGGCGCGCGCGTGCTGATCGTGAGCCTGATCGGTGCACATCCGGACGCCCGCGCCGGACGGCTCAAGCGCATGTGGGAACTCGAGGAGCGCGCGCGCGGCAGCGGCATTCCGGCCCTGACCGTGCGCCTCGCGCCGCTGGTCGGGCCCGCGAGTCCGTTCTGGCTGCGCCTGCGCTCACGGCCGCGGCTGCCGCGCGGCGGCCGCCAGCTGCTGAACCCGGTCTGCGAGACGGACGTCGTCGAGACGCTCGACCTGGCGCTCACCGATCGAGCGGCATGGGAGGGCTGGTACGAGCTGGCCGGGGAAGAGGCGCTCACCCTGGCCGAGATCGCCGCACTCGCTGCCGCCGCGGGGCCGGCGCTGCCGCGCGGGGCCGGCGAATGGGAGCCGCCGCTCGAGGAGCTGGCCGAACACCGGCTCGCCGAAGCGCAGGCGTGGCGCGAGCACTTCGGCATCGAACCGGGCCGGGTCTCCGAACGGGCGGCGGCATGGGCCGCCTGAAGCGTGCGGGCGGCCGGCGCCAGGGCGTGCACGCCGCCGCCCGCCGCGGTCCGCGTCCGGCGGTCTGCGCCGTGATCACCGTCAGCGACTCCCGGCGCGGCGCCGCAGACGCCAGCGGCCAGCGCATCGTCACGCTGCTCGAGCGTGCCGGCCACGTCGTGGCCGCGCGCGCCTGGGTGAGCGACGAGCCGCCGGCCATCCGGCGCGCCCTGCGGGCCGCTTTCGCGCGCACCGACGTCGACGTCGTGCTGCTCACGGGCGGCACGGGTCTCGCGCCGCGTGACCGCACGCCCGAAGCGCTGACGCCCATGGTCGAACGCTGGCTGCCCGGTTTCGGCGAATCGTTCCGCGTGCTGTCGCTCGACCAGGTCGGCTCGGCGGCGTGGATGTCCCGTGCCGGAGCGGCCGTCGCCCGCGGTCGCCTCGTGTTCATGCTGCCGGGTTCCACGCGCGCGGTGGACCTGGCGATGCGCCGCCTGATCGTTCCCGAACTCGTTCACGCCCTGCTCGCGCTGGGCCGTTTCCCCACCCGGGAGTAGACATGTCCATCAAGCCGGATCACTGGATTCGCAGGATGTGCGTGGAGCACAGGATGATCGAGCCGTTCGAAGAGAAGCAGGTCAGGCAGGACGTCGTGTCATACGGCGTCTCGTCCTACGGCTACGACGTGCGGATCGCCGACGAGTTCAAGATCTTCACGAACGTGAACTCGACGATCGTGGACCCGAAGAAGGTCGATCCGGACTCGATGGTCGACTTCAAGGGGCCGATCGCGATCATCCCGCCCAACTCTTTCGCACTCGGGCGCACCGTCGAATACTTCCGCATCCCGCGCAACGTGCTGACCATCTGCGTCGGCAAGAGCACCTACGCGCGCTGCGGGATCATCACCAACGTGACCCCGTTCGAGCCCGAGTGGGAGGGTCAGGTGACGCTGGAGATCAGCAACACGACGCCGTTGCCGGCGAAGATCTACGCCAACGAAGGCATCGCCCAGGTGCTGTTCTTCGAGAGCGACGAGCCGTGTGAGACGTCGTACCGCGACAGGGCCGGCAAGTACCAGGCGCAGCGCGGGATCACGCTGCCGCGGATGTAGCCGCCGGCAGCTTGCAGGGACCGCGGCCGGGCCGCTATTCTGCCGCCTTCTACGACCCCCACGGGATGGAGTGCAAGGGATGCTGAAGGAACTCGCAACGGGTCTCGGAATCACGTTCGAGAACCTGTTCAAGAAGCCGTTCACGGTCAAATACCCGAACGAGAAGCTGCAGATGTTCCCGCGGTTCCGCGGGCTGCACATCCTCACGCGCCACGAGGACGGCCTCGAGCGCTGTGTCGGCTGCGAGCTCTGCGCCGTCGCCTGCCCGGCCGATGCGATCTTCGTCAAGGCGGCCGAGAACGACGCCGAGCAGCCGCGCTCCCACGGCGAACGCTTCGCCCAGCGCTACGAGATCAACATGTTGCGCTGCATCTTCTGCGGCATGTGCGAGGAAGCCTGTCCCGAGGACGCCATCTACCTCGAGAAGAACTACGAGCTCTCGGACTACCAGCGCGACGCATTCATCTACACCAAGGAAGAGCTCCTGGTCGGTCCCGAGAAGTCGGGCTACCTGCCGGAACGCTAGGGTCCGTTCGGGAGCCCGCGTGCCAGCCGCGCCGCGGCATCCGCGGCGCGCATTTCGTTTCCGGCCCCGGCCCGATCGGCGCGGGCGCGCCATCCGCGTGCGGCAGCGCGGACGAGGCGTCAGCGCGCGCGGATCTGACCGAGCAGCTTTTCCGCCAGGCCGTCCCACGACCAGCGCGGGGCTTCGGCCGCGCCCGCGGCGCCGAGCCGCTCGCGCAGCGAGGCGTCCGTGATCAGCCGGCGGATCGCAGCGCGCAGGAACCACGGATGCCGCACGGGCACCACCAGGGCCGTGCGCTCATCGTCGGCGAAGTCGGTCGTGCCGCTGCGGGTGCACGCCACCGCGGCGCCGCTCGCCATGGCTTCGAGCGCCGTGTTGCACCAGCCGGCCTTGCGTTCGGCGGCGACGAACACGTGCGCGGACTGATAGAGCTCGGCCAGTCCCGCCTGGGTCGGGTTGAGGACGTAGCGGGCGTTCGCGGGAAGCTTCGCACCCTCGCGCGGGTCGCGCTCGCCGGGCGGGACGTGGTCGAACAGCACGATCTCGAGCGCGGGGCCGGCACGCGGCAGCCCGGCGAGCGCGGCGAGAATCAGGTCGGTGCCCTTCTTGGGCCGCGCCCGGCGGCCGTTAAGGACCAGGCGCAACCGGTCCACGGGACGGCGGGACGGGTCGGGGTGGAACCGCCGCGGGTCGAGCCCGCCGATGCCGTCCAGCACCGGCACGCGATGCCGGCGCGCGAGCCTGCGGCGCAGCGGGGACGAGTTGGCCGCCAGGCCGGCGCCGGCGGCGATGGCGCGCGCGACGCCCGGATCCTTTTCGATCACGCAGTAGTAGACGCGCCGCTCGGCGGGTGCTTCGAGAAAGGCCGGCAGCGTGTGCGGATCGGCGCAGAAGGCGATATCCGCCCGCGTGCGGGCCGCTGCCTCGAGCGTGGCGGTGCGGCCTGCCCAGGGCAGCCAGGCGGGCGGCGTGCCGTCCGGGTGATGCAGCGTCACCTCGTGGCCGCGGGCCACCCAGGCGTTGCCGAGCTCGATGAAGCGCCGCACGCCGCCGTACACGCCGACGTGGGGAAGGAAGGTCGAGATGCGCATCGGGGGCGCACGCTAGCAGACGCGCCGTGCGGAATCGAACGGCGGGTCCGTGAAGCCGCCGGCGTTCCAGGATGGGACGCTCACCGTTCCAGATCCGGACTGCGTTTCTCCAGCGAACGGTGGCGCGGTCCTGGGTCAATGGTGTAATCAATTGAGCCGCAATTAGTTGTCGGCTCGAACCGGAATGGCACGTGGGCTGCAAAGCACAGGGGCGAAGACCATTCGAAGCCCGCGGCTCAACGCCCGGGTACTTCGCTCACTGAAAGGAGAGTTCATCATGACACTGGTCCGCTGGAATCCGCTGGGTTCGGCCCGCGATCTCGTGGGCGTTCAGGACGAAATGAACCGCGTGTTCGACAGCTTCTTCGGGGCGCCGGCCCCGCGCACGGGCTGGGAGGCGAGCTTCCGTCCGGCGCTGGACGTGGAGGAGAACTCGGAGGAGTTCATCGTGCGTATGGACATTCCGGGCATGAGCCAGAAGGACGTGAAGGTCAGCCTGATGGGCGAGACCCTGACGATCCGTGGCGAGCGCAGGAACGAGCTGGCCTCGAAGGAGGGCAGCGTCCGCCGCACCGAGCGTACCTACGGTTCGTTCGAACGGACGATCACGCTCGACGCGCCGGTGCGCAGCGAGAAGGTCAAGGCGTCGTATCACGACGGCGTGCTGGAGGTCCACGTGCCCAAGGCCGAGGAGGCGCGGGTGCGCGAGATCGAGGTGCAGACCTCGTAATTCCGCCGCGTCGCGAGTCATTCGACGGGCGCCGCCGCCGGGCCGGATGAACCGGTCCGGCGCGCCCCGTTCCATTCAACGCAAAGAAAGGTGAGGCACATGGGGAAGGTCATCGGAATCGATCTGGGCACCACGAATTCGTGCGTCGCGGTCATGGAGGGCGGTGAGCCCAAGGTGATCTCGAACGCAGAAGGCTTCCGCACGACGCCTTCCGTGGTGGCGTTCTCCAAGAGCGGAGAGCGACTGGTCGGGCTGGTCGCCCGCCGGCAGGCGGTGACCAACCCGAAGAACACGGTGTATTCGATCAAGCGCTTCATGGGCCGCCAGTACGACGAGGTCGGAAGCGAGATCAAGCTCGTACCGTACGAGGTCGTGCGGGGCAGCAGCGGCGATGCGCGCGTGAAGGCCGGTGACAAGGAGTACTCGCCGCCCGAGATCTCGGCCATGATCCTGCAGAAGATGCGGCAGACGGCCGAGGAGTACCTGGGCGAAAAGGTCACCGAGGCGGTGGTCACCGTGCCGGCTTATTTCAACGACAGCCAGCGGCAGGCGACCAAGGACGCCGGCCGCGTCGCGGGCCTCGACGTGAAGCGCATCGTCAACGAGCCGACGGCGGCCGCGCTGGCCTACGGGCTCGACAAGAAGAAGGACGAGAAGATCGCCGTGTTCGACCTCGGTGGCGGCACGTTCGACATCTCGATCCTCGAGATCGGCGACGGCGTCTTCGAAGTCAAGTCCACCAACGGCGACACCCATCTCGGCGGCGACGACTTCGACCAGAAGCTCATCGACTGGCTGGCCGAGCAGTTCAAGAAGCAGGAAGGCATCGACCTGCGCAAGGACCCGATGGCGCTGCAGCGGCTGAAGGAGGCTGCGGAGAAGGCCAAGTGCGAGTTGTCGGGGACGCTCGAGACTGACGTCAACCTGCCGTTCATCACGGCGGACCAGAACGGCCCGAAGCATCTCAACATCCGCGTGACCCGTGCGACGCTCGAGCAGCTCGTCACGGATCTCGTCGAGCGCTGCCGCGGCCCGGTGATGAGTGCGCTCAAGGACGCCGGGATCTCGGCGAGCCAGATCGACGAGGTCGTGCTCGTCGGCGGCGCCACGCGCATGCCGCGGGTGCAGGCGCTGGTCAAGGAGATCTTCGGCAAGGATCCGCACAAGGGCGTGAACCCGGACGAGGTCGTCGCGATCGGTGCGGCCATCCAGGGCGCGGTGCTGGCGGGCGACGTGCGCGACGTGGTGCTGCTGGACGTCACCCCGCTGTCGCTCGGCATCGAGACGCTGGGCGGCGTCATGACGCCGCTGATTCAGCGGAATACGACGGTGCCGACCAAGAAGAGCGAGGTGTTCTCGACCGCGTCGGACAATCAGACCACGGTCGAAGTGCACGTCCTGCAGGGCGAGCGTCCGATGGCCGGCGACAACAAGACGATCGGCCGGTTCCACCTGGACGGCATCCCGCCCGCGCCGCGCGGCATGCCGCAGGTCGAGGTCACCTTCGACATCGACGCCAACGGCATCCTGCACGTGTCGGCGAAGGACCGCGCCACGGGCAAGGAGCAGAGCATCCGGATCGAAGCCTCGAGCGGCATCGCCGAGGACGAGATCCAGCGCATGGTGCGCGACGCCGAGTCGCATGCGGGCGAGGACAAGCAGCGTAAGGAGGCCGTCGAGGCGCGCAACCGCGGCGACCACATGGCCTACGAGGTCGAGAAGAACCTCAAGGAGCACGGTGAAAAGATCGAGGCCGGCGTGAAGGCCGACGTCGAGGGCAAGATCACCGCGCTGCGCGAGGCGCTGAAGGGCACGGATACGGCGGCGATCACGTCGGCCACGCAGGGTCTCGAGCAGGCCTGGCACCAGGCGGCGGCGGCGCTCTACCAGAACACCGCCCCGCCCGCCGGCGGCGCGCCCGGCCCGGAAGCGGGACCGGCGGCCGAAGGGGCGGCGGAGGGCGACGGGGAGAAGAAGAAGAAGAGCGGCGGGGACGGAGCCGTTGACGCCGATTTCGAAGTGATGAACTAGGCGAAATCCGTCACATGCGACGGCGGCGGGAGTACTGCTCCTGCCGCCGTTCGCTTGCTCGCGCTGCCCTTGACGCCCTCGAAACGCGGACCCTAGATTGACGGTCTTGATCCCCGCCATTCATACCGGGACGTCTCTGGCGTCCTTCGCGCTGTCGTGGCTCCAGGCGCTGGTGCTGGCGATCTACGTCCTGGCCCAGGCGCTGATCGTCGTCTATTCCTCGCACCGCTACCTCACGCTCTGGCGCTGGCGCAGACGGCGAGCGCCGCCCCCCGTGCCGGCGCCGCCGGCCCGATGGCCCCGGGTCGCCGTGCAGCTGCCCGTCTACAACGAGCGCCGGGTGATCGCCCGCCTGATCGACGCGGCCGCGGCACTCGACTACCCGCCCGCCCGGCTCGACATCCAGGTGCTCGACGACTCCACCGACGAGACCCGCGAGATCGCGGCGGCGGCGGTCGCGCGGCATGCCGCCCGCGGAGTGCCGATCCGTCTGCTCGCCCGCGACGATCGCGCCGGGTACAAGGCCGGTGCGCTCGACGCCGGGCTGCAGGCCACGGAGGCGGAGCTGGTGGCGGTGTTCGACGCGGACTTCGTCCCGGCGCCGGATTTCCTCACCCGGCTGGTCCCGCACTTCGGTGACCCGCGCGTCGGGATGGTGCAGGCGCGCTGGGGGCACCTGAACCGCCGCGCTTCGGCGCTCACCGCGGCCCAGGCGGTGATGCTGGACTCGCACTTCCTGCTCGAGCACGTGACGCGCATGGAGCGCGGGCTGTTCTTCAACTTCAACGGGACCGCCGGCATCTGGCGGCGGCGCTGCATCGAGGACGCCGGAGGCTGGTCGCACGACACGCTGACCGAGGACCTCGATCTCAGCTACCGGGCGCAGCTCGCCGGGTGGGCGTTCGTCTTCGACCCCGCGGTCGAGTCGCCCGCGGAGCTGCCGGCCGACATCGAGGCGCTCAAGTCCCAGCAGCGCCGCTGGGCCAAAGGCTCGATCCAGACCGCGCGCAAGCTCCTGCCGGGCCTGTGGCGCCGCCCGCTGCCGCTCGGCGTCAAGCTGGAAGCGTGGTTCCACCTGACCAGCAACTTCACCTATCCGCTGCTGCTCGCGCTCGCGCTGCTGCTGCTGCCGGTCCTGCTCGGCACGTCGGCGGCTTCGCCCGCGCTGGTCTGGACGCTGCAGGCGGGCGTGGTCCTGCTCGGCGTGGTCCCGGTCACCATCTTCCTCGCCGCAGGTCAGCGCGCGGCAGGGGAGAGGGGACCGCGGCTGTGGGCTCACGTCGTCACGGCGCTGGTGATTGGAGTCGGTCTCTCGGTCAACAATGCGCGCGCCGTCTTCGAGGGTCTGGGATCGCGGATCGGGCACTGGGAGCGCACGCCCAAGGCGGGCAGCGAGGCGGGCGAAACGCTCGCGCCCTACGCCTCGACCACGCGGCTGGCAGGGCGCACCGAGCTCCTGCTGGCGGTCTACTTCACCGCTCTCACTGCATTCGCCTGGGCGACGCGGGAGTATCGGGCCATCCCGTTCATCCTGCTCCTGGTCGCGGGGTTCGCCGGTGTCGGCTGGTCCTCGTTCCGCTCCAGCCTGAGGAGTGCGGTGCTGCGGGCCGGCCGCGCGGCGCCGGCTGGTTCCGCGGCGAGTGTGTCGGGGGCGACATGAAGCGGGGCGCGGGACGACTCCGTCGCTACAGGCGCACGATCTTCTTCGAGGTCCTGCCCTTGAGCGCGTTGCGGGTGTCGACGATCGAGCGCGCATGGCGCACCACCGCACCGTAGGGGAACTTCTTGTGGGCGGTGGCGATCACGACGCAGTCGAAGCGCTTGAGCCGCGCCGGGGTGAGCGGAACACTCTTCAGCCGGCGGCCGCCGAACTCGAGCGAGGGGACGTGGGGATCGCTGTATTCGATCCGCGCTCCGCGCTCGCGCAGCGTCTCCATGATGTCCAGGGCGGGGCTCTCACGGGTGTCGTCGATATCGGCCTTGTACGCGACGCCCAGCACGAGGACGCGCGAACCGCGTGTCGCCAGCCCGAGCCGGTTGAGCGCGAACGCGACGTGGTTCACGACGTGGTCGGGCATCTGGCCGTTGATGTAGCCCGCCAGCTCGATGAAGCGCGCTTCGAATCCGCTCGCGCGGGCCTTCCACGACAGATAGAACGGGTCGATGGGAATGCAGTGCCCGCCGAGTCCGGGACCCGGGTAGAACGGCATGAAGCCGAACGGCTTGGTGCTCGCCGCCTCGATCACTTCCCACACGTCGATCTTCAGGCGGTTGCACATCATCGCCATCTCGTTCACGAGGCCGATGTTCACGCTGCGGAACGTGTTTTCGAGCAGCTTGACCATCTCGGCGACCTGCGGCGAGGAGACCGGGACGACCGTGTCGAGCCGCTGCGAATAGAGCGCCACCGCGACCTCGGTGCAGACCGGCGTGACGCCGCCCACCACCTTGGGAATAGTGCGGGTGGTGTGCGTCGCGTTGCCCGGGTCGACGCGCTCGGGCGAGAACGCGAGGAAGAAGTCCTTGCCGACCTCCATGCCGGTCTCCTTGAGGAGCGGCAGGATCAACTCGTCGGTCGTGCCCGGATAGGTGGTGCTCTCGAGGATCACCAGCATGCCGGGATGCAGGTGCTTCGCGACCTGCTGCGCGGCCGCGACGATGTACGACACGTCCGGGTCACGCTGCTTGGAGAGCGGGGTCGGGACGCAGACGTTCACGGCGTCCGCCTTCTTGAGCACGCTGAAGTCGGTCGTGGGCAGCAGCTTGCCGGCCCGCACCAGCTCGCGGACGTCGGCGGTGGGGACGTCCTGGATGTACGAGCGCCCGCGCGCCAGTTGTTTCACGCGCCGCTCGTCCACGTCGATGCAGTGGACGCGGAAGCCGGCCTTGGCCAGTTCGACCGCGAGGGGGAGTCCGACGTAACCGGCGCCGATCACGGCCAGATGAGCGGTGCGTTTCTCGATCTTCTGAAGCAGGGCGCTCGCCACACGGGAGCGCGGGTGCGCACGGGGTGCCTTTCGTCTGGCCATGAGGCGCAGCACGCTAGCAGAGCGGCGAACCGAGCGTCAACGGCGCCCGAAGTCCCGGTCGCACGGCGGCCGGGTTCGATGGAGCCGATCGCCCGTTCGGAGCTGGATCCGGTTAAATTCGCGGTTTCGCGGGCGCCCTTTGCCGTTTTTTACTTGACCCGATGTTTCGTCCCCGTAAAACTCGCGGGCAGCGGAGCGAGGTTGCCTGACCGATTCCGTGCTTCGACGGTCGCCGCCGCCCATTTGGCGCTGCGTCCAGACATCGCAACCGGTGGCTGGCGGTCGTCTCACGAGTGTGTCGGGGAGCCTCCTCTTTTTTTGCCCCGCGGCCGCCGCCCCCTGCGTGCGGCCCGAGCCGCCGGCCGCCGGGAAACGGGCGGGACCCCCTCGAACCGCTGTCCCGGGCCTGCCCGTGGAGGGCGCCGCCTTCGCGCTCCGGCGGATGGACAACACGCCCACCGGTCGCTACCTTTCGCCGACCCTCCAGCCAGCCACGCCACCGGAAAGGAGCCCCAGCGCCGCATGCCATCGCCCGCCCTCGATGTCCTCGTGACCGGGGCCCGGCTCTGGTCCGCGGACGGGTGCCCCGCCGGCGCCGACGCGATCGGGCTCCGCGACGGAACCATTGCCGCCATCGGTGCGGGCGCGGATCTCGAATCGGCCGCCGGCCCCGCGACGCACCGGATCGATGCGGGCGGCGCGACGGTGACCCCGGGTCTCTGCGACGCGCACGTTCACCTGCTCGGCTGGGCGCACGCACGCGCCGAACTCGACCTCGGCGGGGCGCATCGTGCGGAAGCCGTGCTCGATGCCGTCCGGGCCCATCTCGCGGCGCATCCGGGCGACGGCGTCGTGGTCGGCCACGGCTGGAACGATCACGGCTGGCCCGCGCCGCCTTCGCGGGTGCTCGACGCGGTGACCGGCGAACGTCCGGTGCTGCTGCACGCCCATGACCATCATTCGCTGTGGGCGAACGGCGCCGCATTGTCCGCTGCCGGTGTGGACGCGAAGACCCGTGACCCGGAAGGCGGCCGCATCGAGCGCGACGCGACCGGCGCACCGACCGGGATCCTGCGCGAGAACGCCGTGCGTCTCACCGCTGCGCTCGAGCGCTCGGCGGCGCGCGAACGGGCCGGCGCGGTGCTGGCGCGCGCGGCGCGACGGCTGCACGCGCTCGGCATCACGGCGGTGCAGGACTTCGAAGGCGCAGAGGCGTTTCGCGCGCTGCGTGCGATGGCGCACGGCTCTGGCCCGCGCGTGCGCGTGCTGATGCATCTCACGCATGCGGGGCTCGACGCCGCGCTCGCCACGGGGCTCGAGAGCGGGATCGGCGACGACTGGTTCCGGGTCGGTCACGTGAAATTGTTCGCCGACGGCACGCTGGGATCGCGCACCGCCGCGTTGCTCGCGCCGTACGACGGCACCACCGACGCGGGGATGGACCTGATCGCGCCGGACGAACTGGCGCGGCTGGTCGCGCGCGCGTTCGCGGGCGGGCTGTCGGTCGCGGTGCATGCGATCGGCGATCGCGCCGTGCGCTCCGCGCTCGACGCCTTCGAAGGCGCGGGGGGCGGGCCTCGTGTGCCGCTGCCGCCCCGCATCGAACACGTGCAGCTCCTCGACCCGGCCGACCGCGGCCGCTTCGCCGCCCTGGGCGTGGCCGCGAGTGTGCAGCCGAGCCACTGCGTGACCGACATCGACGCGGCGGAGCAGTGGTGGGGCTCGCGCCTGGGCCACGCCTATCCGTGGAGGACGTTGTTCGACGCCGGCGCGCTCGTCGCGTTCGGGTCCGACGCGCCGATCGAAGCGCCCGACGTGGACGCGGCGCTCGTCGCCGCGCTCGCTCGTACGCGCGCCGACGGCACGCCGGAGGGCGGCTGGACCCCGGCGGAGCGGGTGTCGCTCGATCAGGCACTCGGCGCATTCACGGCCGCGCCGGCGCGGCTCGCGGGCGCCTGGCCCCGGCTCGGGCGGCTCGGCCCGGGGGCGCGTGCGGACCTGGTGGTATGGGATCGCGATCTGCACGCGGCGGGCGTCGAGGGCTTGCGCGGCGCGGCGGCCCGGTCCACCATCATCGACGGTCGAGTCGTCTACGAACGCGGATCGAATGCCGGCATGCCCCAACGGGACGCGGTCGGTGTGGAGGGCGCATGACGGGCCGGAAGGCGGATCAGGCGAAAGCGGACCCGGTGGCGATGCCGTCGCGGGAAGTCAACGCGCTGCCCGACGCCGAGCTCGTGAAGCTCGCGCAGGCCGGGGACACGCGTGGCTTCGACGAGCTGGTCCGGCGCTACCAGGACAAGGTCTACCGCCTGTGCTTCAAGATCCTGCGCCACGAGGACGACGCCTCCGAGGCGCTGCAGGATGCGTTCCTTTCGGCGTTCCGCGGGCTCAAGAACTTCAAGGCCGAATCCACGTTCTCGACCTGGCTCTACCGGATCGCGACCAATGCGAGCCTCATGAAGTACCGCAAGCGCCGCGACGGGCACATCTCGCTCGAGCAGTCGCAGAGCGCCAACGAGAACTCCGAGACCATGCAGCTGCCGGACTGGAGCCAGCAACCGGCGCAGGACCTGCTCGACACGGAAACGCGCGAGGTGATGGCCGAGGGCATCCAGCGGCTCCCCGAGGAGCTGCGCACCGTGTTCGTGCTGCGCGACGTGCAGGACATGTCGAACGCCGAAGTGGCCGAGGTGCTCGGCCTGACGGTGGCGGCGGTGAAGTCCCGCCTGCATCGCGCGCGCCGCTCGCTGCGCGACTGGCTCGACCGCTACTTCCGCGACCGTCTCACGCGCAAGGAACGCTCGAAATAGCGCACGGCGCGCCGCCGCGCCGATGTCAGTGTGAGGCGAACGCGAACAGGAGCACCGCGGCCAGCGCCACACGGTAGCCGAAGAACGCGCCGAAGCCGGCGCGGGACACCCAGCGAATGAGGCCACGGATGGCGAGGAGTCCGAACGCGGCCGAGGTCAGCACGCCGAGGCCGACGACGGGGGTGAAGATTCCGGGCGGCGCGTGCCGCAGCTCGAGCAGCCCGGCGCCGATCATGATCGGCGTGCCGAGCAGGAACGAGAAGCGCGTCGACGACAGGCGGTCGAGACCCGCCGCGCGCCCGGCGGTGATCGTCACGCCGGAGCGCGAGACCCCCGGCACCAGCGCGAGCGCCTGCGCCGCGCCGATCAGCATGCACGCGCCCCAGCCGGGCACGAACGACTTCGCGCCGCTGGGACGGAAACGGTCCACCCACCAGAGCAGGAAGCCGAAGATCGCCAGCATCGCGGCCTGGATCGGCAGCGCGCGCAGATGGGCCTCGGCCGAGCCTTGGAGGAACACGCCCACGATCGCGGCCGGCACCGAGGCCGCGGCGAGCCGCACCCAGATGCCGAGCGTTTCGCGACGCACGCGGTCTTCCGGGTCGAACAGTCGCCGAACCAGTTCCCACCAGTCGCGCCAGAACGCGATCAGCAGGGCGAAGAGGGTGCCCCAGTGCAGCGCGACGTCGAATTCGACCCCTGCGTACGGCCAGCCGAAGAGCGTGGGCACGACGAAGAGGTGGGCGCTGCTCGAAATCGGCAGGAACTCCGTGATGCCCTGGATCGCACCGAGCAGCGCAGCGTGCAGTGGCGACATGGGCGGGCACGCTAGCACGCGCGTCGCGAAGCGGCAACGGCCAACGGCGGAATGCGGAGGCGCACGGTGAGCGAGGCCCGCCAGGTCGCCCGCTCGGCCGGCACGGTGGGCGCGGCGACGCTGCTGTCCCGCGTGCTGGGACTGGTGCGTGAACAGGTGATGGCCACGTTCTTCGGAGCCGGTTTCGCGACCGACGCCTTCAACGTCGCGTTCAGGATCCCGAACCTGCTGCGCGATCTGTTCGCGGAGGGGGCGATGTCGGCCGCGTTCGTGCCGACCTTCACCGAGTACCACGAGAAGCGCGGCACGCAGGCGGCGTGGGAACTCGGCGCGCAGGTCTTCCTCGCGCTGTCGATGGTGCTCGCGGCCGTCGTGCTGGTCGGCTGGCTGGCCGCGCCGTGGATCGTGCCGGTATTCGCCCCCGGTTTCGGCGAGGTGCCGGGCAAGCTGGGCCTCACGGTATGGCTCACGCGGATCATGCTGCCGTTCCTGCCCGCGGTCGCCCTCGCCGCGGCGTGCATGGGCATGCTCAACGCCCGCGGCCGCTTCGCGATTCCCGCCCTCGCGCCGAGCCTGCTGAACCTCGGCATGATCGTGGTCGGGGTCGGCCTCATCCCGGTGATGCGGCGCGCCGGGCAGCCGGCGATCGTGGCGATGGCGATCGGCGTGCTCGCCGGGGGCATCGTGCAGCTGCTGTTCCAGCTGCCTTCTCTATTCGGCCTCGGCTTCCGGCTGCGTCTGGTGCGGCCGCTGTTCTCGGAGGGGGTCCGCCGCGTCGGCGGGCTGATGCTGCCGGCGACCATCGGCCTCGCCGCGACCCAGCTCAACCTGATGGTCACCACGATCATCGCCAGCATGCTCGCGCAGGGCAGCGTGTCGTGGCTCTGGTACGCGTACCGGCTGATGCAGTTGCCGATCGGCGTCTTCGGCGTGGCGCTCGCCACCGTGAGCCTGCCTGCGCTGTCGCGGGCCGCGGTGGCCGACGACATGCCGCTCCTCAAGCGCACCTTTACCGCGACGCTGCGGCTGGTGTTCCTGCTCACGATCCCGGCGGCGCTGTGGCTGGCGGTGACCAGCACGCCGATCATCGCGCTGCTCTACGAACACGGTCGCTTCTCGGCCGGGGACACGGACCGCACGGCGATCGCGCTGATCATGTACTGCATCGGGTTGCCGGCGTTCGCGGCGGTGGGGATCGTGTCGCGCGCCTTCTACGCGATGGGCGACACGAAGACGCCCGTCAAGGTGAGCTTCGCCTCCGTGGCGCTCAACCTGGTGCTGAACCTCGCCCTCATGCGGCCGATGGGCCACGCCGGTCTCGCCCTGGCGACGGCGCTCACCAGCATGTTCTCGCTGGTGCAGCTGCTGCTCTACCTGCGCCGCCGCATCGGCGCCTTCGCGTTCCGCGCGACGCTGACGACCACCCTGCGCATCGCCGCCGCCGCCGGGCTCGCCGCCCTGGTCGTCGGCGCCGGACTGCGCGCGGCGGGCACCGCGTGGCATCGCGGGTTCTTCGCCGAGGCGGTGACCGTGGCCGGCTCGTTCGCGGTGATGACCGGACTCACCTACGCGGCCCTGCGCGTGCTGCGGGTCGAAGAACTCTCGGCGCTCACCGATCTCGCCCGCGGCCTGATGCGACGCATGCGTCCGGGCGACGACGACGGCGGGCGCCGTGGCTGAGCCGCGGTCGCCGCGCGGGCTGCTGCGCTATGCGGCGGCGATGGCCACGGGGCGCGAGCGCGCCGCGGCGCGCGGGCTCGCGGATGCGCGCCGTGCCGGCTGGCCGCGCGCCGCGGCCGAGGAGACGGCGCTCATGCTGATGCTGTACGCCGGCTACCCGGCGGCGCTCGAAGGGCTGCGCGTGCTGGGCCGGGTCTGGCCCGGTCGCGCACGGCGCAGGCGCGAGGGCGGCCTGCGCGACTGGCGGCGGGCGGGCGCCGCGCTCTGCCGGCGCGTGTACGGACCGGTCTTCCCGAAGCTGCTCGCCACGGCGAGGCGGCTCCATCCCGACCTCGCGCTGTGGATGGTCGAGCAGGGCTACGGCCGCGTGCTGTCGCGTGGCGGACTCGGCATGAAGCAGCGCGAGCTGTCTGCGGTCGCCGTGCTCGCCGCGACCGGCTGGACGCGCCAGCTGCACAGCCACCTGCTCGGGGCCGCGCGCTGCGGTGCGGCCCGCGGCGACATCCGTCTGGCCTTCCGCATCGGGCGCGCGGCGGCGGGGGCGCGCGGGCGCGCCGCCTGCGACCGTGCCTGGCGCGCCGCGTTCGGCCCGACGCGCCGCGCGTCGCACCGGCCTGCGCGCCGGGGCTGAGGGCCGGGGGCGGCGCGCGCGGGGGGGGCCTGGGCGGGGCCGGCCGCATGCCCCGTTTGACCCTCCTCCGGGCCGGTCCCTAAGATGCCTGCTCCCATGCACGGTCTCGTGTCACGCTCCCTTCCGCGCGCCGCCCATCACCTCCCACGCCGGTCCTTACGGGCACCGTGGCTCTCGTGACCACGCTTCCCGCGGTGCGCGTGCGCCTCGTCCCCACGCCCGAGCCGCCCCTCGCGCGGCTCCACGACGCGCTGCTCGCCGACGTCGCCCGCGGCGGGCCGCTGGCGCAGGAGCGGTTCGCGACCCGCTGGGCCGATACGGCGGCACTCGCTGCGCTCGGCGAGGCCAAGCGCCGCCCGCTGCCCGCGGCGCTGGCGAGCGCGCTCGAGGCCGAGCACCGGCGCCTCGGCGCCTCCGACGCCAGCCTCGGCGCCCTCGCCGCGCTCGCCGAGGGACGCGCGGTCTGCACGATCTCCGGCCAGCAGCCGGCGCCCCTCGGCGGCCCGCTGTATTCGTTCCACAAGATCGCCGCCGCGATCGGCATGGCGCGCCGCTACGAGGCCCGCACCGGGATGCCGTGCGTGGCCGCGTACTGGATGCACGGTGAGGACTCCGACTTCGACGAGATCCATTCGGCCACGATCGCCGATCCGGGGCTGGCGCTGCACGACCTCGCCCTGCCCAGGTCGCTGCAGTCCGACGGCGGCATGATCGGCCATCTGCCGGTGGATGCGCTGGCGGCGCTCGAAGCCGAGGCCCTCGCGTGCTGGGAAGGGCTGCCGGGCGTCGGGGCCGTGCGTGAATTGCTGGCGCGCACACGGCGTCGGGCGCGCGATCTCGGCGATGCGGTGAGTGCGCTGGTGCTCGACGCGTTCGGCGCCGAGGGCATCGTGGTCATCGACCCGCGTCTGCCGGCGTTCCGCGAGGCGGCGCGCACGGTGATCGACCGCTACCTCGACCAACCCGATGCGCTGCACGCGGCCGCGCGGGCCGGCGGTGACGCGGTCGAACGCCTGGCCGGACGGCGGCCGCTCAACGACGCGACGCTGGAATCGTTCGTGTTCCGCGTCGAGGGCGCGACGCGCCACAAGATCGGCCCCGCCGAGGCGCGGCAGGCGGTGCTCACGCCCAACGTCGCGCTGCGCGCGGCGGTACAGGACGGCGTGCTGCCCACCGTGGCGATGGCGGTCGGTCCCGGCGAAGCCGGTTACCTGGCGCAGCTGCGAGAGGTGTTCGAAGGGCTCGAGGTGCGGCCGGCCTGCCCGGTGCCGCGCTTCTCGGCCACCTGGTTTCCGGCGGCGGCGCGCGAGCTGCTGGAGGCGTCCGGCGCCGACCCCGGCGCGGTGATCGCCGCCACCGATGCGGTGATCCGCGATTACGCGGAAGCGCAGGTCCCGGGCGCGGTGCACGACGCTCTCGCGAGCGCGCAATCCGAGACGCTCGCCGCGCTCGAGCGCTTCGCCGATCTGTCGAAAGAGGTCGACGCGAGCCTGCCGCAGATGGTCGGCTCGGCGCGCGGCAAGATCGACTACCAGTTCCAGCGCCTGCGCGAGGGCGTGGTCGGCAAGACGCGGCACCAGCTCGAGCGCGAGCACCCGGAGTGGCTGCGGCTGCGGTACTACCTGATGCCCGGCGACAAGCCGCAGGAAAGGCGCATCGCGTCGCTCGAACCGCTGGCGCACCGCGGTCGCGAGACGACGGGGCAGATGTGCGCGCTCGCCGAAGCCCATGCCGCCGCGCTCGAGGATGGACGGCTCGAGCACGTGGTGGTGGACCTGTGAACGCCGACGCGGTGTTGTTCGGGCCGCATCCGGACGACGTCGAGCTCACCTGCGGCGGGCTGGCCGCGCTGCTCGCCTCGCATGGCCACCGCGTCGTGGTCGTCGATCTCACGCGCGGCGAGGGCGGCAGCCGCGGCCTCGTCGAGACGCGGCACCAGGAGGCCCAGGCGGCGGCGACGATTCTCGGCGTGGAGCGCGAAAATCTGGGCCTGCCGGACCTCGGCATCCTGCGCAGTGACCAGGTACAGCAGCGCGCGGTCGCGGCCTGCCTGCGGCGCCACCGCCCGCAGCTGGTGGTGGCGCCCGATCCCGATGACCCGCATCCCGATCACATCGAAGCCGCGCATCTCATCACCCGGGCCTGCTATCTGTCCGGGCTGGCGAAGTCCGACGCGCCGGGAGAGCGATTCCGCCCGGAGCGGTTGATCCACGCGCTCTACCGCACGACGCGCGCACCGGACCTGGTGCTGGACGTGTCGAGCGTGTGGGAGCGGCGCATGGAGGCGCTGCGAGCGCACCACAGCCAGCTCGACGCGGCGGCGGACGGACCGGCGACCTATCTGACCGCACCCGGGTTCCTCGAGGAAGTCGAGGCCCGCGCGCGCGCCTGGGGCGCCGCGATCGGGGTCCGCTTCGGCGAGGCATTCCGCGTGCGCGGGCCGGTGCCGGTGACCGACGCGCGCGCGTTGCTCCAGCACGGCCGGGCGCAGGGGGAGGGATGAGCGCCTCGAAGAAGAAGGCGGGGCGTGGCACGGCGAAATCGCGCGCCGCGCCGAAGCCCCGCGCCGGGCGCACCACGAAGCCGGCGCCGGACTCCGCACGGGCGGGCCGGCCCGCGGCGAAACGGTCCGCCGGCCGGGCCGCCGCGAAGCCGGCGCGTGCGTCGCTACCGCGCCACCCGCGGCGCATCGGCATCACCTGCTACTCGCACTTCGGCGGCAGCGGCGTGGTCGCGACCGAGCTGGGGCTCGCGCTCGCGAAGCGGGGCTATGAGGTGCATTTCATCGCCAGCCGCCTGCCGTTCCGGCTGCGCGGGTTCGAGACGAACATCTACTTCCACGAGGTCACGCCGGCGACGTATCCGGTGTTCGAGCAGACGCCGTACAACCTGGCCCTCACGACCAAGATGGTGGAGGTCGTCGAGAACTACGACCTGGACCTGCTGCACGTCCACTACGCGATGCCGTTCGCGGCGAGCGCCTACCTCGCGCGCCAGCTGCTGCTGCCGCGCCAGCTCGGCGTGGTCACCACGCTGCACGGCACGGACATCACGGTGGTCGGCATGGAGCCGGCGTTCTTCCGGGTGACCCAGTTCAGCATCCAGTCCAGCGACCGGATCACGGCCGTGAGCCGGTTCCTCAAGGAACGGGCCGAGGAGGCTTTCGGCATCACCCGGCCGATCGAGGTGGTCTACAACTTCATCGATCCGAAGGTGTTCACGCCGCACAAGCGCACCGGCCTGCGGCTGGCCCCGCCCGACACCCGAATCCTGATGCACGCCTCCAACTTCAGACCGGTCAAGAACATACCGGCCGTGATTCAGGTGTTCGCCGAAGTCCGAAAGCGCCTCGCCAGCAAGCTGGTCATGATCGGCGACGGCCCCGAGAAGGCCGGCGCCGAGCAGCTCGCCCGTGAGCTCGGTGTGCAGCGTGACGTCCTGTTCCTCGGAAATCAGGATTGCATGGAGGAATTGCTGCCACTTGCCGATGTTTTCTTACTACCGAGCTCTTCGGAGAGCTTCGGTCTCGTGGCGCTGGAAGCCATGAGCGCCGAGGTCCCCGTGGTGGCCTCGTCGGTGGGTGGGCTTCCCGAAGTGATCGATCATGGACGGACCGGATTCCTGCACGAGCCGACCCATGTGCCGGGGCTCGTGAATTCGGTGTTGAGACTCCTCACGGATGAACCGCTGCGTCGCGCCATGGGCCGCAGGGCGCGCCGCACGGTCCGGGAGCGCTTCGACGTGGACGACATGGTATCCCGCTATATCCAGGTGTACGAGTCGCTGCGCTGACCGATGCTGGGCGCGACACGGCGGCTCGCGATCCTCGCGGAGGGTCAGTTCACGCGGCTTGATGCGAAGACCGCGGTCGGCGTGCTGCGCTATCGCGGTGCCGAGGTCTGCGCGATCCTGGATTCCACGCGCGCCGGGCGAACCGCGGAGGCCTGTGTCGGCGTCGGCGGCGGAGTGCCGGTCGTGGCCACGCTCGACGAAGCCGCGGCCCGCGGCGCCGACGCCCTGATGATCGGCATCGCGCCGATCGGCGGCACGCTGCCCGCGGCCTGGCGCGCCGTCGTCACCGGCGCGCTCGAGCGCGGCTGGGACGTGCTGTCGGGTCTGCATGCGTTCCTCGCCGACGATCCCGAGTTCGCGGCGCTCGCGCGCGCGCACGGCGCGACGCTCCACGACGTGCGCCGCCCGCCACGGCCGCTTGCGGTCGCGATGGGCCGCACCGCGACGCTCGCCCCGTACGTGCTGCTCACCGTCGGCACCGACTGCAACGTCGGCAAGATGACCACCGCCCTGCAGCTCGAAGCCGCGCTGCGCGCGCGCGGCGCGCGTGCGGTGTTCGTCGCCACGGGCCAGACGGGCATCTTCATCGCCGACCGCGGCGTCGCGGTGGACGCGGTGCCCGCCGACTTCGCCGCGGGCGCGATCGAGCGCTGCGTGCTCGATGCCGCCGCGGACGCCGACGTCGTGCTGGTCGAGGGGCAGGGCGCCCTGCACCACCCCGGGTTCTCGGGCGTCACGCTGTCGCTGCTTCACGGCGCATGCCCGGCGGGCCTGATCCTGTGCCACGAGGTGCAGCGCGGCGCGATCCGCCGCTCGGGCGATCTCGGCGACGCGATCGGAGTGAGGCCGCTCGCCGAGGTGTGCGAGGCGTACGAGCGCGCCGCCCGCTGGGTGCGGCCCGCGCCGGTGATCGGGATCGCGCTGCAGACCGCCGATCTCGACGAGGCGGCGGCGCGCGCCGCCGTCGCGGCCGCGTCACGCGAGACCGGCCTGCCGGCCACGGATCCGGTCCGTTTCGACATCGCACCACTGGCCGCGGCGGCCGAGGCGGCGATGAAGGCGCACGCGGCCACACGTGCGGCGGGGAGGACCCATGCGGCTACGGCATGAGCCCCTCCCGGTCGACACCGTGTTCGAGTTCCGCATCGCCCACGGCTCGCAGCGGCGCCATGAGAACACGCTGGTACGCATCGAGCACGACGGCGTGGAGGGGCTCGGCGAGGCCTCGCCTTCACATTACTACGGCGAGTCCAGCGCGACGGTCGAGCTCGCGCTCGACACGCTCGCGCCGCTGCTCGGCACCGACCCGTTCGCGCTCGACGCCATCGCCCGGCGCATGGACGCCGTCCTGCAGGGCCACGGCGCGGCGCGCGCGGCGATCGACATGGCGCTGCACGACTGGATCGGCCGGAAGGTCGGCCTGCCGGTGTGGAAGTGGCTCGGGCTGGATCCCGCGGCGACGCCGCTTTCGTGCGTGACGCTCGGCATGGCCGATCCCGAGGAGATGGAACGGAAGCTCGACACCGTCGTGGACTTCCCGATGCTCAAGGTCAAGCTCGGCGCGCCCGGCGACGTCGACAACCTCAAGCGGATTCGCACGCGCTTCAAGGGCGGCATCCGCGTCGATGCCAACGCCGCGTGGACCGCCGCCGATGCGGTGCGCGTGCTGCGCATGGTCGAACCGCTCGGCATCGACCTGGTCGAGCAGCCCGTCGCGCGCGGCGACCTGGACGGCCTCGCCTGGGTGCGCGGTCACGTCGGGATCCCGGTGTTCGCCGACGAGAGCGTGCACCGGCTGCACGACGTCGGCGTGCTGGCCGGACGCGTGGACGGCGTGAACCTCAAGCTGATGAAGACCGGCGGAATGCGCGAAATGCTGCGCATGATCCACGCGGCGCGTGCCCATGGCATGCAGGTGATGCTCGGCTCGATGGTCGAGACCAGCCTCGCCCTGTCGGCCGCGGCCCAGCTCGCGCCGCTCGTCGACTGGCTCGACCTCGACGGTCACTGGCTGATCCGGGACGATCCGTTCGACGGCGCGCCCGGCGAGCGTGGCGCGATCACGCTGTCCGACCGCCCCGGTCTCGGCGTGACGGCGCGTCAGGGGAGCCCCGCGTGAGCACGCGCCTCAGGATCTACGTGACCCTCGTGGTGCTGGCCGCGGTCGGCATGCTGGCGCTCGGCTTCCCGTATGACCTCGAGCGCCACTGGGCGCACTACGTCGGCTGGGTGGTGATCTGCGTGCTGGCGGAGACGATGTGGCTGCCGGTGGCATCGGGCGAAGGCACGGTGACCATGGCGTCGACCGCCGGCGTCGCGACCGCGATGCTGTGGGGCTTCGGCCCGGCGATGTGGGTCGTGGCGGCGAGCACGCTGGTCGCCGACCTGCTGATCCTGCGCAAGCCGTGGATCCGCGCCGCGTTCAACGCGTCGCAATCGGCGATCACGATCGGCGCCGCGATCGGCGCGTGGTCGCTGCTCGGCGGACCGTTCGGCGGCCTCGAGCTCGCCCAGGGGCTCAAGCAGGGCGAGGCCACGGCGATGCGCCTCGTGCCGCCGATCCTCGCGCTCCTCGCCACGTACTGGGTGCTGAACCGGGCGCTGGTCGCGGTGGCGGTGGCCTGGTCGTCGGGGCGCGGCTACTTCCAGGTGCTGCGTGAGGACTGGTTCTACGCGGAACGTCTGCTGGACGACCTGGCCGCGTTCTTCCTGAGTCCGCTGATGGTGATCTCGTTCCAGGCCGTCGGCTACATGGGCGTGATCCTGTTCTACATTCCGCTCCGAATGGTGAACGAATCGACGCGCCGCTACCTCGAGCTGCGCGGCGCGCAGCAGCAGCTGATCCACAGCGCGCGGATGGCGGCGAAGGGTGAAATCGCGGCCGAGGTCGGGCACGAACTGCGCAATCAGCTGGTGGCGATCAGCGGGCGCGCGCAGATGCTGCAGCGCGACGCCGACCGCGACGTGTTCGCGAACGTGAAGCGCCACGCCGACATCATCCTCGAGCAGTCGAAACGCATGGAGGTGATGTCGAAGAACCTGATGGACTTCTCGGGCCGTGAAGTGAAGATCGAGCGCGCCGACATCAACGAGCTCGTGCGCCGCTCGGTGGAGTTCGTGCGCAGTCAGAACCGCTTCGACGGCGTCGAGTGGGACGTGCGGCTGACCGACGGCGAGTTGCACGCCCAGGTGGACCCGGGGCAGATTCAGCAGGTGCTGCTCAACCTGTTCATGAACGGCGCCGACGCGATGAACGAAAAGGCCGGCGGCCGCAAGATGATCGGCGTGACGACGCACCTGGACGAGCGGCGTCGCCACCTGCGCGTGGTGATCACCGATACCGGCCCCGGCATCGCCGGTTCGGTGCTGCCGCGGATCTTCGATCCCCACTTCACCACCAAACCCGAAGGCCACGGTTTCGGCCTCTCGACCTCGTACCGGATCATCGAGAACCATCACGGTACGATCGAAGCCGAGAGTCCGCCCGGGCACGGCGCCACTTTCGTCATCACCCTGCCGCTCCACGCGCAGGGGGGCTGGGCCGACGCCGCGTGATCCCCGTCGCGGCGTCGCCTCGCGCGACCCGGTCGCGCGCCGTCGCGCCCACCCATGTCTAGCGCGGTCGCGACCGTCGCGCGGGTGGACTTCGGCGGCTGCACCCTGCTCATGGACGACGGCGCGCTCGCCGACGCCACGGTGCGCGGTGCGCTGCGCGGCCGCAACAAGTCGCTCGGCAACACGGTGGTGGTCGGCGATCGCGTGCGCGCGGAGACCTCCTCGGACCGCCTCGTGATCATGGCGGTCGAGCCGCGGCGGAACGCGTTCTCGCGCCGCGCGGCGGGGCAGCGACCGATGGAACAGGTGGTCGCGGCCAACGTCGACCAGGTCGTGCTGGTCGCCTCGGTGGAGGATCCGCCGTTCAAGCCCGGCTTCGCCGACCGCGTGATCGGCCAGGCCCATCACGACCGCCTGCCGGCGCTGCTCGCGGTGAACAAGGCCGACCTGGGCACCGCGGCGGAGGCGGAGGCGATCCTTGCCGGCTACGCGCCGGCCGGCGTGCCGGGGTATGTCGTGAGCGCCCACAGCGGCGCCGGGGTCGACCGGCTGCGCGCCGCCTGCGTCGGACGCCGGAGCCTGTTCGTTGGACATTCAGGGGTCGGGAAGAGCAGTCTGTTGAACGCGATGGTGCCCGGGCTGGAGCTGCTCGCCGGTCGCGTGAACCCCAGGACCGGGAAGGGGCGGCACACGACCACCGCCGCGTGGCTGGTGCGGCCCGCGCCGGACTTCGAGCTGATCGACACGCCGGGCGTGCGCGCGTTCGGGCTCTGGGGCATCGATGCCGACCATCTCGAACGGGCGTATCGTGAGTTCGAGCGCTACCTCGGGCACTGCCGGTTCTCGGACTGCCGCCACGAGCGCGAACCCGGTTGCGCGGTCGTCGAGGCGGTGGAGGCCGGCGCCATCTCGCGGCTGCGCTACGAATCGTTCCGCAAGCTGCGTGAGGAGATCCGGATGGAGGGAGGCGCGTACTGATGCAGCCTGCGGCGTTCCACCCCGCGCTCCAGGGCTGGCGCTGCTCGGTCTGCGGCCGCGAGCACGACCGCGGCGCGCCGCGCTCGGTGTGCGAGGCGTGCGGCAAGCCGCTCACCGCCGTCTACGACCTGGCGGCGATCCGCGTCGCGTTCCCGCGCGAGGCGCTCGGCCGCCATGGCACCGATCTGTGGCGCTACCGCGCGGTGCTGCCGTTCGCGGCGGACTTCGCGCCGGTGCGGCTCGGCGAGGGCGGCACGCCGCTGCTGCCGTTGCCGCGCCTCGGTGACGAGCTGGACCTCGGCGAGCTGTGGATCAAGGAAGAGGCCGGCAACCCGACGCAATCGTTCAAGGCGCGCGGCCTCGCACTGGCGGTGAACGGCGCGCTGGCGTTCGGCGTCGGGCGCATCGCGCTGCCGTCGGCGGGCAACGCCGGCGCCGCGGCGGCGGCCTACGCGGCGGCGGCCGGGCTCGCGTGCCGGCTCGCGGTCCCGGCGGACACGCCGGAGCCGTTCGTGCTCGAGGCGCGTGCGCTGGGCGCGGAAGTGCGGCTCGTGGACGGCACGATCTTCGATGCCGGCCGCACGGTGGCGACGTGGGCGCCCGCGCCGGACTGGTGGAGCGTCGCCACGTTCAAGGAGCCGTTCCGGCTCGAAGGCAAGAAGACGCTCGGCTACGAGATCGCCGAGCAGTCGGGTTGGCGGCTGCCCGAGTGGATCTTCTATCCTACCGGCGGCGGCACGGGGCTGGTCGGGATGTGGAAGGCGTTCGAGGAAATGCGCGAGCTTGGCTGGGTCGAGGGGCCGCTGCCGAAGCTGGTCTCGGTGCAGGCCTCGGGTTGCGCCCCCGTCGTGCGCGCCCACGAGGAGGGACGGATGGACGCAACGGCGTGGGAGGACCCGCACACGATCGCCAGCGGGCTGCGCGTGCCGGTGGCGTTCGCCGACCGTCTGATTCTCGGTGCGATCCGCGACACCCGGGGCGCGGCGGTTGCCGTCACCGACGATGACATGCTCGACGGCATGAACGATCTCGCCACGGGCGAGGGCTGCTTCGCCTGCCCCGAGGGCGGCGCGACGCTGGCCGCACTCCGGCGGCTGCGCGCGAGCGGCGAGGTGCCGGCCGGCGCGCGCGTGGTGATCTTCAACACCGGCAGCGGCCTGCAGTATCTCGAGGCCTGGCGCGCGGCGCTTGCGCGCCGCGCCGGCCGGCCCGAAGGGGCCCCGGCATGAGGTCGCGGCGCGGGATTCCCCGCGGACTCGGGCTCGCCTTCGCCCTGCTCACGCTCGCCCTCGTCGTGCCGGCGTCGACGTCGCTCGCCGCAGCGCGCCAGGGCGCCGGGCGCGTGCTCGACGTGCGGCTGGAGGGCGCGGTGACGCCGGTGATGGCCGAGGTCCTGGACCACGCGATCACGCGCGCCGAGAAGGAAGACTATGCGGCCATCGTGGTCGAGATCGACACGCCGGGCGGCCTCGAGACCAGCATGCGCGAGATGGTGAAGCGGATCCTCGCCTCGAAGGTGCCGGTGATCACCTGGGTCAGTCCTTCGGGCGCGCGGGCCGCATCGGCAGGTGTGTTCGTGACGATTGCGGCCGACGTCGCCGCGATGGCGCCCGGCACCAACATCGGCGCCGCGACGCCGATCAACATGCAGGGCCCGATGGACAGCACGCTGGCGCGCAAGGCGACCAACGACGCCTCCGCCTTCGCGCGCACGATCGCGGCGCAGCGCGGCCGCAACGCGGTATGGGCCGAGCGCGCGGTGCGCGAGGCGGTTTCGGCGAGCGAGACCGAGGCGGTGGATCTCCACGTCGTGGACTTCATCGCCGGCACGCGGCAGGAGCTGCTCGAGAAGGCCGACGGGCGCGCCTGGCACCGCGGCGCGGACACGCACACGCTGAAGGTGGCGGGATTGCCCGTGGACCGGTCGGAGCCGAGCTTCCGTCAGAAAGTGCTCGGCGTGCTCGCCGATCCGAACATCGCCTACATCCTGCTGATGATGGGCTTCTACGGCCTGCTGTTCGAGCTGCAGAATCCCGGTGCGATCCTGCCGGGTATCGTCGGCGGGATCTGCATCATCCTCGCATTCCTCGCGTTGTCGGCACTGCCGGTGAACTTCGCCGGCATCGCGCTGATCGCGCTGGGAATCGTGTTCTTCCTCGCCGAGATCAAAGTCGCGAGCCACGGCCTGCTGGCTGCGGGCGGCATCCTCTCGGTGGCGCTGGGGTCGTTGATTCTGTTTCAGGGGGAAGGTGTGCGACTCTCCTGGTCCGTGATCGCTGGCGGCACGGTCGCCACGGCGGCGTTCTTCATGTTCATTGCGGGTGCGGCCCTCCGGGCGCGCAGCCGCAAGGTCGTCACCGGCGACCAGGGCATGGTGGGCATGCGCGCGGTGGTGGTCCAGCCGCTGCAGCCGCGCGGCACCGTCCGCGTGGGTGACGAATTGTGGAGCGCCGTCGCGGACGGCGGCGCCGATGTCGGAACCGAAGTCGAAATCACGGGGGTCGAGCAGCTCACGCTGCGGGTGCGCCCCCTCGCCAAGGAGGCACAGGCATGATTCCGTTCCTGTCGTCGCTGGGCATCTTCCTGATCTTCATCGTCGTGGCGGCGCTGGCCAACGCGATCCGGGTGGTGCGCGAATACGAGCGGCTCGTGGTCTTCCGGCTCGGCCGTCTGGTCGGCGAGCGCGGCCCCGGACTGGTGATCCTGATCCCGTTCATCGACCGCGCGGTGAAGGTCGGCCTGCGGGTCGTCGCGATGGACGTGCCGCCGCAGGACATCATCACCCGCGACAACGTGACGGTGAAGGTGAACGCGGTGATCTACTTCCGCGTCATGAGCTCGCAGGCGGCGGTCATCAACGTCGAGAACTACCTGTATGCGACGAGCCAGATCGCCCAGACGACGTTGCGCTCGATCCTCGGCCAGGCCGAGCTCGACGAACTGCTCGCCGAGCGCGAGAAGCAGAACCAGGCGCTGCAGCAGGTGATCGACCGGCAGACCGAGCCGTGGGGCGTGAAGGTGTCCACGGTCGAGGTCAAGAACGTCGACCTGCCGCAGGAGATGCAGCGTGCGATCGCACGCCAGGCGGAGGCCGAGCGCCATCGTCGCGCCAAGGTGATCAATGCCGAGGGCGAGTACCAGGCCGCGGCGCGGCTGGCCGAAGCGGCCGCCGTGATCGGCCGCGAGCCCGTGGCGATCCAGCTGCGCTACCTGCAGACCCTTTCGGAAATCGCGGCCGAGAACAACTCCACGACCATTTTCCCGGTGCCGGTGGACATGCTGAAGGCCTTCATGCCCGAACGAAAGTCAATGCCCTAAACGGTTAGGCTGCATTTGGATGCAGGGCGCGGTTTTCGGCGGGACCGTGCCCGCTTCCGTGTCGCGGAGCCGGTGAACCCTGCATGTCGGCGTTGCGCGCGGCGCTCCGCATCCAAAACCCGGTGAACGACTCGATACCCTGCATGCGGCCTGAGGGCCCGATCCTGGTGACCGGCGCCACCGGTTACGTCGGTGGCCGGCTGCTCCGGCGTCTGGCCGAAGCCGGCCGGCCGGTGCGGGCGATGGCACGGCGGCCCGGGTACCTCCGCTCACGGGTGCCGCCGGACGTCGAAGTGATCGAAGGCGACGTGCTGCGCCCGGAGACCCTCGATCCCGCGCTCGCCGGGGTGTGGAGCGCCTTCTACCTGATCCACTCGATGGGCGATTCGCGCACCTTCGAGGCGCTCGACCGCGAGGGGGCCGCCGCGTTCGCCGCCGCCGCGCGCCGCGCCGGGGTCCGGCGCATCATCTATCTCGGCGGTCTGGGCGATCCGGAGGGCGCGCTGTCGGCGCACCTGAAGAGCCGGCAGGAAGTCGGGGCGCTGCTGCGCGAGTCGGGCGCCGAGGTGATCGAGCTGCGCGCCTCGATCGTGATCGGTGCCGGCAGCCTGTCGTTCGAAATGGTTCGCGCGCTGGTCGAGCGGCTGCCCGTCATGGTGATCCCGCGCTGGGTGCGCACGCTCGCGCAGCCGATTGCGATCGAGGATGTGCTCGCCTACCTGACCCGGGCGCTCGACCGGCCCGCCGGAGTTTCGGCCGTCTACGAGATCGGCGGCGCCGACCGGGTCTCCTACCAGGGGCTCATGCGCGAGTACGCGCGCCAGCGCGGGCTCCGGCGCTGGATGATTCCGGTGCCGATGCTGACGCCGCGGCTCTCGGCGCTCTGGCTCGGCCTGGTGACGCCGGTGTTCGCCCGGATCGGCCGCAAGCTGGTGGACGGGCTCCGCAACGCGACCTACGTGCGTGACCAGGCCGCCCTCACCGTCTTCGACGTGCGGCCGATGGGCGTCGCCCGGGCGATCGCAGCGGCGCTCGACGAGGAGGATCGCGATGCGGCGGCGACGCGCTGGTCGAGCGCGGTGTCGTCGGCCGGGCCCGCCGTGCGGCGGGGCGGCGCGCGGTACGGTGCGCGCGTCGCGGATGTGCGGACCATCGAGGTGCCGGTGCCGCCGGACGCGGCCTTCGCGCCGATCCGTCGCATCGGCGGGCGCACCGGCTGGTACTACGCCGATTTCCTCTGGCGTTGCCGCGCGGCGCTCGACCTGCTGCTGGGCGGCGTCGGATTCCGTCGCGGCCGCCCGCACGCCGAGACGCTCGCGGCGGGCGATCCGGTGGACTTCTGGCGCGTCGAATCCTGGGAGCCGGGGCGGCGCGTGCGCCTCCAGGCCGAGATGAAGCTGCCGGGTCGCGCATGGCTCGAGTTCGAGGTCGAACCGATCGACGGCGGCAGCCGCATCCATCAGAGCGCCGTGTTCGATCCCCTCGGGCTCACCGGGCGTCTCTACTGGTACGTGCTCTACCCGGCCCACGTGCTGATCTTCGCCGGGATGCTGCGGCGGATCGCGGCGCGCGCGAAAGAGGAGGCCGCGCGCACGTCCGCGGCGGCAGCGCATGCGGCGTCGCCGGCGCGTGCACCGGGGCGCGGGGGCTGACGTGCGCGTCGTCATCAGCGGCGCGAGCGGAATGATCGGGCGGGCGCTCTCGCGCCGGCTCGCCGCTCTGGGGCACGAGGTCGTCGGCATCACGCGCGGGAGGCGGCCGGGCTGGATCACCTGGGAGCCGCGGGGCGGAGCGCTGGACCCACGCGCCCTGGAAGGCGCCGGCGCGATCGTGCACCTCGCCGGGAAGAGTCTGGCGGGTGGGCGCTGGAGCGCGGGCGCAAAGCGCGAGATGTGGTCGAGTCGTGTGGACACCGGCACGCGGCTCGCCGAGGCCGTCGCGGGCATGGACCGGCCGCCGCGCGTCTACGTCACCGCCTCCGCGGTCGGCTATTACGGCTCGCGCGGCGACCACGTGCTGGTGGAGAGCGCCGCGCGCGGGGACGGTTTCCTCGCGGATCTGTGTGAAGCATGGGAGGGGGCGAGTGCCCCCGCGGCCGCGGCGGGGATCCGCACGGTCGCGGTGCGCGCCGGCGTGGTGCTCGAGAGCCTGACCTCGCGGCTCAGGCTGCCGTTCTCGCTCGGGCTCGGCGCACGGCTCGGCCGCGGCGATCAATGGCTGGCGTGGATCGGGCTCGACGACGTGGCGCGCCTCTACACGCATGCGATCCTCTCGGACACGCTGCGCGGGGCGGTGAACGGCACGGCGCCCGCGTCGGTGACGAACACCGGCTTCACGCGGGCACTGGCGGACGCCGTCGGGCGGCCGGCCTTCCTCGCCGTGCCGGCGTGGGCGCTCCGGCTGATGCTCGGACGCGAAATGGCGGACCAGACGTTGCTCGCGAGCCAGCGTGTCGTGCCGGCGCGCGCGCAGGCGGACGGCTTCGCCTGCGAGACGCCGTCGCTCGAGGCGGCGCTCGAGCGGGCCCTGGGAAGGGGGCACGGATGAGCGCGGCGCGAACCGCCGGCGATGCGCGCCGTGCGCCGGCCGGCCCCGGCGCAGCGGCTGCACTGCGCTTCACGAACGTCACGCGTTCGTTCCACGACGGCACGCAGACCGTGCACGCGCTCGACCGGCTGTCGCTCGAGATCGCCGCGGGCGAGTCGGTGGCGGTCGTCGGGCCGAGCGGCTCCGGGAAGAGCACGCTGCTCAATCTTGCCGCCGGCATCGACTCGCCGACCGCGGGCGAGGTCCGGGTCGCCGGCCAGACGCTGTCCGAACTCGACGACGACGCGCTCACGATCCTCAGGCGTGACCGGGTAGGTATGATCTACCAGTTCTTCAATCTGCTGCCGACGATGTCGGTGCTGGAAAACGTCGCGCTGCCCGCGCTGCTGGCCGGGCACGACGCGCCGGAGGTGATGGCGCGCGCCGGCGTGCTGCTCGAGGAGGTCGGACTGGCGCAGCGGGCGCACGCGCGGCCGCACACCCTGTCGGGCGGCGAGATGCAGCGTACCGCGATCGCGCGCGCGCTGATCCACGAGCCGCCGCTGGTGCTGGCCGACGAGCCCACCGGCAATCTCGACTCGCGTACCGCGCACCAGGTACTGGACCTGCTCGCGCGTCTCGGCCGCGCGCACGGCACCACGGTCGTGCTGGTCACCCACAGTCTCGAAGCCGCGGCGACCGCCGCGCGCGTCGTCGAGATGCGCGACGGCCGCGTCGTCGACGATCGCCGCCCGACATGAGCCCCACGCCCCGGCGCCCGCGCCGCATGACGGACGCGCGGGCATGAATCCGCTCTACCGCTGGGTCACGCTGCGCCACCTTCTGGGCGAGGCGCCGCGCACGGTGCTCACGCTGCTCGGAGTCGCGCTCGGGGTCGGCATGTTCGTGAGCATCCGCCTCGCCAGCACCTCGGCGCTGGCCTCGTTTTCCGACACCGTGGATGCCGTGGCCGGAACCGCCAACCTGCAGATCACGGCCGACACCGACGGCTTCGACGAGAGCGCGTATCTGATCGCACGCGACACGCCCGGCGTGATCGCCGCCGCACCCGTGATCGAGCAATACGTCGCCGCGCGCGCGGGCGGCCCGGCGCCGCGCGCACGGCCGACGTCCGCCGCGCCGGGTCCGGCCGACGTGGACCGCCGCGCGGGTTACGACGAGACGCTGCTGCTGCTCGGACTCGACGTGCTCTCCGAAGGACCGTTCCGTCGCTACCGGCCGGCGCCGTCCGATACGGCCTCGCCGCTCGCGTTCATCGCCGATCCGCGCGCGGTCGCGATCACCTCGTCGTTCGCCGCGCGCGCGCACCTCGCCCCGGGCGATTCGCTCACCGCGCTCTCGGCGGGGCGGCCGGTGGTGCTGCGGGTCCGCGAAATCCTGGCGTCCGAATCGTTCCAGCAGGCCTACGGCGGGCGCGTGATCGTCACCGACATCGGCGTCGCACAGACGTTGTTCCACCGCGTCGGGCGCCTGGACCGCGTGGACCTCATCGTCGAGCCGCGGCAGGTGGACGCGGTGGCGGCGCGCCTGCGCCAGCGCCTGCCGCGCACGGTGAAGGTCGAGACCCCGGCCGGACGCACCCGTCAGGTCGAGAGCATGGTGCGCGCCTTCGCGCTCAACCTGACCGCGCTGTCGTTCATCGCCGTATTCGTCGCCGGCTTCCTGGTGTTCAACGCGGTCGCGATGGCGGTGCTGAGGCGACGCCGCGAGATCGGCATGCTGCGCGGCATCGGCGTGACGCGCGGCGCGCTGCTCCGGCAGTTCCTCGTCGAGGGTCTGCTCTTCGGGGTGGTGGGCGGTGCGCTCGGGCTGCTGCTCGGCACGCTGTTCGCGCGCGTCACGCTCGGTGCGATTTCGCGCACGCTGTCCGACCTCTACCTGATCCGCAACGCCGCGCGGCTCGAGCCCGACCTCGCCACCTACCTGCTCGGGCTCGCGATCGGGATCGGCGTTGCGCTGCTCGCGGCGCTGGCGCCGGCGCTGGAGGCGGCCTCGACACGGCCCGGCCACACGATGCGGCAGGGCTCGCTGATCGAGGCGCGGCCGCTGCCGGTGGTGCGCTGGGCGTGGCTCGGCGTGCTGCTGCTCGCGGCGGCCGGGGCGACGTCGTGGTGGACCGTCACCGACCGGCACCCCGAAGGCGGCTTCGTCGCCGCATTCTTCGCGCTCGGGGCCTTCTCGTGCGTCACCCCGGCGTTCACGCTGAGGCTCGAAGCCCTGCTCGCACGGCCGTTGCGTGCGACGCTCGGGATCGAGGCGCTGCTGGGAGCGCGTTACCTGCGCGACGCGGTGGCGCGCACGAGCGTGGTGATCGCCGCGGTGATGGTCGCGGTCGGCATGATGGTCGCATTGTCGATCATGGTCGGCAGTTTTCGCCGCACCGTGGAGGTGTGGATCGGGCAGAGCGTGCGCGGCGATCTCTACGTCGAGCCGGTCGGCCACCGGCTCCACCTGGGCTCGACCGTGCTGCCGCCTGCGCTCGTGGACTCGATCCGCACGCTGCCCGGGGTCGCGGCGGTGGATTCCTATCGCGGGACTCGTGTGCCGGTGGGGGACCGCATCGCGTTCGTCGCCGGCATCGACTTCGCGGTGCAGGCACGCTACGGCCGGCTGCACTTTCTGCAGGGCTCGCTGCCCGCGAGCCTCGAGCGCGCGCGTCGCGCGGACGGCGTGATCGTGTCGGAGAGCTTCCATCATCACGCCCGCGTGAACGCGGGCGATACGCTCACGCTCGCGACGCCGTCCGGGCCCGCGCGCCTGCCGGTCGAAGGCGTCTACTACGACTACACGTCGGATGCCGGCACCGTGCTCATGCCGCGCCGGCTGTTCGCGCGGCTCTGGCGCGACGATCGCACCGAGAGTCTGGCGCTCTACCTCGAACCGGGCGCCAGCCTCGACTCCGTGCGCCACGCCGTGATCGCCCGCGCAGGCGACGTGCTGCTCGAGGTCGTTCCCAACCAGACGCTGCGCGCGCGCGTGCTGAAGGTGTTCGACCAGACCTTCCAGATCACCTACGCCCTGCAGATCATCGCGATCCTGGTGTCGGTCCTCGGCGTGATCGCCGCACTCACCGCCATGATCCTGCAGCGCGGGCGCGAGATCGGCGTGCTGCGCGCGATCGGCGCGCGCCGCGCGCAGATCCGCCGCATGGTGCTGGTCGAGAGCGGGCTCATCGGGCTCACCGGCGCGCTGCTCGGCAGCGCGTGCGGCGTGGTGCTGTCGCTGATCCTGGTCCACATCATTCACCGCCAGTTCTTCGGCTGGACGATCCGCATGACGATCGAGCCGTGGATCTTCGTGCAGACCCTGCTGCTGATGGTGGGCGCGGCGCTGATCGCCGGCATCGGCCCCGCGCGCATCGCCGCGACCCGGGTCGCCGCCGAAGCGATGAGGATGGAATGAGCGGCGCGCAGCGCGGGGCGGCGCGACGCGCAGCGGTGCTGCTGGCGGCCGCGCTCGCCGGTGCCGCCGCGTGGGCGGCGGGCCCCGGATCGTCCCTCTCCGCCGCCGCCCGCCCGTCGGCGCCGCGCACGGCCGAGGGCTACCGGCTCGCGGTGCCGCCCTACGCATTCGCGTTTCCGCGCGATCACGCCTCGCATCCCGACTACCGCACCGAGTGGTGGTACTACACGGGCAACCTCGAGGCCGAAGGCGGCGGCCGCTACGGCTTCGAGCTCACGTTCTTCCGGGTCGGCATCGACCGTTCGCGCGAGCACGACCCGTCCGCGTGGGCATTCCATACGCTGTACTTCGCGCATCTGGCCCTGACCGACATCGACGCCGATCGCTTCATGTTCGCGGAGAAGCTCGGCCGGCCCGCGCTGGGGCTCGCCGGCGCCGACTCGACGCGGCTGCACACATGGATCGACGACTGGTCGGTCCGGCTCGGTGACGACGGCGTGACACATCGGCTCGATGCCGCAGGGAAGGGCTTCGGGCTCGCGCTGGATCTCGCGCCGGAGAAGCCGCCGGCGATTCACGGCGAGGGCGGGGTGAGCCGCAAGGCAGCGGGGCTCGGCCGCGCGTCGCACTACTACTCGCTGTCGCGCATGGCGGCGAAGGGGCGGATCGAGCAGGACGGCCGCACGGTTCCGGTGACGGGGGTGGCGTGGATGGACCACGAGTTCGGCAGCAACCAGCTCGCCCCGGATCAGGCGGGCTGGGACTGGTTCAGCCTGCAGCTCGACGACGGTCGTGAGCTGATGCTCTACCGCATGCGGCTGAAGGACGGCGGCACCGATCCCTTCTCGAGCGGCACGCTGATCGGCGCCGAGGGCCGCACCACGCACCTGCCCAGGGAGGCATTCTCGATCGAAGCCACCGGGGAGTGGAAGAGCGGCCGCACCGGCGCCGTCTACCCGGCCGGCTGGAAGGTTCGGGTGCCGTCCGCCGGACTCGATCTCGCGGTCACGCCGAACGTCGCCGATCAGGAGCTGGTGACGGGCGGCGCGGTGGGCGTTCACTACTGGGAGGGCAGCGTGCGAATCGGCGGCCGCGACGGGGCGCACACCGCATCGGGCGTCGGCTACGTCGAGCTCACCGGCTACGCCGGACGCGTGCCGGCGTTCTGAGACCGGCGCACTTCCGCCCGGAACCGCACGCTGACCCGAACATCCGACCCGCAGCGCGTGACGCCATGCCCCGGTTCCGTGCGTTACGAATTCTTGACGCCCCCGCCCGGCGCGCCTAGTCTCGCCTCGTGCATGACCTTCGCTCGATCCGTGGCGCGTGCTTCGCGCTCCTTGCATGGTTCGTCGCCGGCTGTTCCGCGTCCGGCCCCGCAGGCGAAGGGCCCACGCCGAGCCAGCTGCCGACGGTCAACAGTGAGACCGGCTACACCGGCATCGTGAGCGGTGCGGCGGACTCCGCGGGCTGGCAGATCGGCTCCGAGACCGCGAAGTACCAGTACCGGTTCCGGCAGATCGCTCCCGGCAGCAGCAACTTCACGTTCCGCGACCGCGAGCTGTCGTTCTACTTCCGGCCGTCCACCGACGCCCTGCACTTCCAGGTCGAGAACCTCACCGACCGGCCGATCTGGATCGACTGGGACCGCTCCACGTTTTACGTGCCCCAGGCCGGCACCGACCGCGTCGCCCACGGCTCGACGCGCTGGACCGACCGCAACTCGGCACTCGCCCCGACGCAGATTCCCGGCATGCAGCGCTACGGGGACTACACCTTCCCGATGTCGTACCTGATGGATCCCGCCGGCTCGGAAGAGCAGCTCCACCGCCGCCTGCTGCCGGAGGACGATTCGGCGATCCACTACGTGGACACCGAGTTCGGCGTCGATCTGGTGTTCAACATCGACGATCGCCCGCGCAACTACACGTTCCGTTTCAAGGTCGCCAGCGTCATTCCCAACTGATGCGCCGCGCGCGCCCATGGGCGGCCGCCGCCGTGCTCGCCTGCACCGCCGTGGGGTCGGCGCCGCGGGCGGGCGCTCCGCTGGCCGCGCCCGCCGCGCCGCCCTACACGCGCGCGCAGATGGAAGCGGGGCTCGATGCCGAATCGTGGCTGTTCGTCTACGGCACGCGCGACCCGGACGCGACGCCGAAGCTGGAGGCGCGCGCGCGGCTGTTCGCGCGCCGCCTGTTCGGCCTCGACTCGACCCGGGTGCGCGCCGACTACGAGGTGAAGGACGCCGAGCTGGCCCGCAACTCGCTCGTCGTACTCGGCGCGCCGCGCGAGAACGCGATCGCGGCGCGACTCGTCGCCGGGCTGCCGGTGCGCTTCGAGACGCACGCGTTCGAGTGGGCGGGCACGCGCTACGCGAAGCCGGACGACGCGATCCATCTGGTGTATCCGAACCCGCGCGGGCCGAAGCACTTCGCGCTGCTCATCGCCGGCAACTCGGCCGACGCGATTGCGCGTCGCGGCGGCGGCTTCTGGTTCGGTGAATCCGACTGGCGGATCTTCAGAGGGGGCGAGGTCGTGCGCACGGGCAGGTTCGCGCAGTCGGCGGCCGCGCCCTGGCGTTATGACCCGGCCCTCGACCGTGACCGCGAGCGCGAACGCGCGGCGTTCGCGAAATCGCTGGCCGAGACCGCGGGCCAGGGCGTGCGCGTGCACGCGGCGCCCGCTGCCGGCGACATCCGCGTGCTGCGCGCCGGGGCGGAGGTGGTGCTCGCGCGCATGGGCGCGATGGGCTTCGGCTCGCCGGACGCGCCGCCCGTCGACGTGACCGTGTACGCTTCGCTCGAACAGAAGGGCGAGATCGTGCGCAACACGCGGCCGGGCAGCCTCGACGACGATGGCCGCGTGCACGAAGCGCTGCAGGCGGGACGCGAACGCGCGGACGGCCGGGCGGTGGCCGCGGCGCGGCTCGTGCGGCTCGGCGCCGTGCGCGGGCCGTGGCTGGATCCGGCGGCGGCATGGCTGGCCGGGCGCTTCGAGGGAGAAACGCTCGAACAGTCGCTCGCGCGCCTCTACTTCGCGCGTCTGCTGCCGCGCGCCCGCGATGCCGCGGCCGATCCCGGGCGCTGGCGCTCGCCGCTCATCGAGCTTCCCGCGCGCGCGCTGCTGGTGCGGGCCGTGTACGAGGTGGCGGGCCGCGACGGACCGGCCGCGGTGCGGCGGCTGCTCCTCGTGGACGGCGTGCCCGGCCTCGAGGCGCTGTGTGCGGCCGCACGGGTGAACCCGGCGGCGGTACGTGCGCGCTATTCGGTGCTCGCCGATTCGCTGTCACGGGTCGGCCGGGGGGAGCGCGCCGAGCACCGCCCGCGCCCCTGGCGTCCTGCCGACGGCTTCCAGAGCGGCGTATGCCTGGCGCACGCGGTGAGCCTCGAACGCGGCTATCTGTCGCACTCGTGCGCGGAGGAGTTGAAGTCGCTGCGGGCGATGGGCGCCGGCTGGGTGTCGCTCACTCCGTTCGGTTACCTGCCGTCGACGGGGACGCCGGTGATCCGTCCGAGCACCGAAGGGGGCGTGAACGAGGAGACCGACGAAGCGGTGATCGAAGCCGGAGTGCACGCACGCGCGGCCGGGCTCAGGGTCTGGCTCAAGCCGCACCTGTGGACGCGCGGCTGGGTGGGAGATCTCCAGTTCACGCCGGCCGGCTGGGACGCGTTCTTCGCGCAGTACCGGGAGTGGATCCTCCACTACGCGATCATGGCCGAACGCGAGGGCTTCGACGGGCTCGTCGTGGGCCACGAGCTGGTGACGGCGTCGCTCGGCTTCCCGGATCGCTGGCGCGCGCTGATCGGCGACGTGCGCCGGGTTTACGGCGGCACGCTCACCTACGGCGCCAACTGGGGCGACGAGGTGCAGAAGATCGCGTTCTGGGACGCGCTCGATCTGGTCGGCGTTTCGTTCTATCAGCCGCTCGCCGAGGCGAAGACGTCGTCGGTTGCGACGTTGCGCGCGGGCGCCAGGAGGGCGATCGACGGTCTGCGCGCGGTCGGTGCGCGCGCGGGAAGACCGGTGCTGCTCACGGAGGTCGGTTACGCGCCGATGGACGAGGCCGCCCTGAGGCCGTGGGAAGAGCGGCAGGGAAAGATCGATCTCGAGACGCAGCGGGCCTGCTACGAGGCGCTGGTCGGCGCGCTCGGCAACGAGCCGTGGGTGGCCGGCGCGTTCTTTTGGAAGTGGTACACGAACCCGGACATGGGGGGACCCGAGGATGCCGGCTTCACGCCACAGGGCAAGCCCGCGGAGGCCGTGATGCGGAAGGCGTTCCAGGCCTGGGCGGGCCGGCCGGTCCGCTAGCTCCGCGCCCCTCGAGGCGGTCGCGCCGCCGCCGCGTCCCCGACCGTCCGCGCCGCGATCTCGAAACGCAGTTCGTCCGCAACCTCAGCAGGAAAGTCAGCCATGGCCCGAATCACCCCCTCCGCCAGGGCGGCCGGATGCCTCGCCGCCGCCTGCGCCGCGCTCGTCATCAGCTTCCTTGCAGCGCCCGCCGCCGGCGCAGGGGCGACGCCGGGGTTCCCGGCGTTCCGCGCCACGCTCGATTCGCTGATGCGGGCGCACGCGATCCCGGGCATGGCGGTATCGGTGACCCGCGACGGGACGCTGCTCTGGGCGCAGGGCTTCGGGGTCGCGGACGTGGACGAGCGGGTACCGGTCACGCCCGACACGCCGTTCTGGATCGCCTCGATCACCAAGACGTTCGTCGGCCTCACGTTCCTCGATCTCGAGGAAGAGGGGGTCGTCCGCCTCGACGATCGCATGGCCGACGTGCCCGGCTTCGAGGACTTCTGTCACTGGCTCGCCTCCTCGAAGCTGGTTTTCGGGCGCCGCCTCGACTGCGCCGCGCCGATCACCGTGCGCACCGTGCTCACCCATACCTCGAACGGCGTTCCGGGCGGGGCGTTCATGTACAACCCGGTCATGTTCTCGCGCCTCTCGCGCTACCTCGAATGGGTGGTCAACGACTCGACCGATATCGAGGGCGGGATGAACGAGCTGGCGCGCCAGATCCAGGCGCACGTGCTCGGCCCGGCTGGGATGACGCGCACCGTGGCGAGTCTGTGGGATCGCAGCAAGATGGAGGTGGGGTTCGACATGGCGCGCGGGTACGGCGTCGAGAACGGCCAGTGGAGACTGCGGCCCGCGCCCAAGCGCGCCATCGCCGGCGGCGCCGGGGTGGTGTCCACGGTGCTCGATCTGTCGAAGTACGCCGCGGCGCTGGAAGCGGGCACCCTCGCCTCGAAACCGGTGATGAAGAAGCTGTTCACCCCGCCTGCGGGCCGGGACGGACGCCCGCTGCCCTACGCGTACGGGTGGTTCGTGCAGGAGGTCCGCGGCGTGCGGCTCCTCTGGCACTCCGGCTGGGACGAAGCGGCGGGCTACTCGGCGCTGCTGCTGCTGGTGCCCGAGCGACATCTGGCATTCGCGGTACTGGCGAACGGCGAAGGGGTGTGGTGGGATAATCCCCTCAGCGAAGCGGCCGTCGATCGCTCGCCGTTCGCGCGCGCGTTTCTCGAACGATTCGTCTTCGCATCCGACGCACCGAAGTGACCGGGGAAGACACCTGTGGCCGCCCTTCGGCATCCTCCGGCACGTGCCGGGAGCGGGGAATCGGCGGCTCGACGAGGGAGGCAGACGAGATGCGCGTTGCGACACGGGTGATCCTGACGGTGGCGACCGCGACGGTGCTCGCGTGGGGAACGACGGGAGCGACGACGGAGACGGCGGGATCCGGCGGCGCGGGCGGACTGCGCGGAGATGCCGCCGCCATCCGCGATGCCAGGGCCATGGTCGAGGCCATGGGCGGGAAGGAGATCTGGGCGAATCTGCACAGTCTCCACCTCGTGCACGAGTGGCATCCATGGAACCGCGTGGACACCTACGTCGAGAACGAGACCCTCGACTTCACCGGCCCCCGCTCGCGGGCCGATCGCAAGAGCGAGATCCGTCACGAACTCCGCGTGTACAGTCCCGAGGGCCGGCGCTGGACGCTCCGGGACGGCACCTTCGCCTACGGTTCGGACGAGGCGCTCGCCGGCGACCTCGCGCGTGCGCCGTTCAACTTCTACCGGTTGGTGCACGCCGTGGCCGCCGACGATGCGTTCTACGAACTGCGCTTCGGCGAGGGCGACATCCCGGGAACGAAACGCATCGAGTTCCTCGGACCGGACGGCACGCTGGGAGGCTGGGTGATCCTCAACGCGCGCAAGGAGCCGATCGTCAAGGCGACGCCGGAATATCGCTACACGCTCGGGCCGCTGCGTCGCTTCGGCAACCTGCGCGTGCCGGCCTGGGGCGTCTACGACAACGGCACGACCATGTACGAGATGATCTCGCTCAGCGCGGATCGCAACCCACCGGACGCGAGCCTGTTCCTGCCGCCTCCGGAGTACAGGAACTGACGCCGTGCGACGTGCGGAGGCGGGAGGGTCCTCCGGCCGGGCGGCCGACCTCGGGCGCGCCGCGCCGCGCCGCCTCGGCATCGTCGGCGGCCTGGGCCCCGAATCGACCGTCGACTACTACCAGATGATCGTCTCGCGGTTTCGCGAGCGGACCGGCGACGGCCACTACCCGGCGTTCCTGGTGAACAGCCTCGACCTCGAGCCGGCCGTCGACGCGGTGACCGCCGGCCGCCTGGAGGATCTGACGCGCCAGGTCGCCGCCGGCGTGGAGACGCTGGCCCGCGCCGGTGCCGAGTTCGGGCTGATCGCCGCGAACACGCCCCACATCGTCTTCGATGCCGTCCAGCAGGCGTCGCGGATCCCGCTGATCAGCATCGTCGAGGCCGCGTGCGAGCGGGCCCGGGCCGACGGCCGCGGACGGCTCGCGCTGTTCGGCACGCGTTTCACCATGGTCGGGCGCTTCTATCCGGACGTGTTCGAGCCGGCCGGCATCGCGATCGTGACGCCGGGCGCCGAAGAGCAGGACTGGATTCACGAGCGGTACTTCGGCGAACTGCTGCTCGGGGTCGTCAGGGAGGAGACCCGCGCCGGATTGCTGCGCATCCTGGAGCGCCTGCGCGACGACGAGGGCGTCGAAGGCCTGCTGATCGCGGGAACCGAGCTTTCGCTGGTGCTGCGCATGGACGGACACGGCGGCGTGCCGTTCTACGACACGGCCGCGATCCACGTGGAGTCGGCGCTGGACGTGATGCTGGGCGTCCGGGCCGTGTGAGTTCCATCCGCCCGCGGCGGCCCGGCACCGCCGGACGCGCCGGCCGCAGGCCGCAGAGGAGGGGGATGCGATGCGGATGCTGCGTCAGTTGTCCGCGATGCTGGACTCGCTGCCGGTGTGGGCGCAGTTCACGATCGGCGGAGCGCTCGTGCTGTACTCGATCATCTCGATCTACGGGCGGATCGACGTGCGGTTCGGCGCCCGGGTATTCTCGAAGATCCCGCCCAACGAGATCCGGAGCAACCAGAGCCACGTCTTCCAGTACACCGGCTTCCCGCTGGCCGTGACGATCGGCTACCTGATTCTGCTGTGGGCGAAGTACACGGGGGCGACCGTGGACGTGACGCCGTGACCGCAGCGGGCCCGCATCGTTGCGTCGCGGTCCGCCGCACCGCATGGATCGCGCATGGCTGAGGCGGGCGGCGGGCCGCGCGCCTTCGATCGGGTGTCGCTCACCACGCCACGGCTGCTGCTGCGTCCGCTGCAGGCGGGTGACGCCGAGGGATTGTTCGCGATCTTCTCCGACCCCGACGTCATGCGCCACATGAACACGGGACCGTGGGCGTCGATCGAAAGGGCGCACCAGATGATCACGCGCGACCTGCTCGCCATGCCGGAGGGCGAACACCTGCGCCTCGGCATGGAGCGCGGGACCGGGGCAGGGATCATCGGGATCTGCAATCTGTTCGACTTCCACTGGCAGTGCCGCCGCGCCGAAATCGGCTACTGCATGGCGCGCGCGTTCTGGGGCGGGGGCTACATGCGCGAGGCGCTCACGGCGTTGATCTCGTACGGGTTCGGCGAGCTCGACCTGAACCGGATCGAGGCCGACGTGGATCCGCGCAACGCGCGCTCGGTGCGAAGCCTCGAGCGGCTCGGCTTCGTGCGCGAAGGCCTGCTGCGCGAGCGCTGGATCGTCGAGGGCGAGGTGAGCGACTCGGGGCTGTACGGGCTGTTGAGGCGGGACTGGGAAGGAGGGGCGAGCGGGGCATGAAGAAAGCTGACGACCCGCGGCGCTGACGCTACGCGGCCCCGCGCCCGCGCCTTCTCCACCTGCGCCAGACTTCCTCGCCTCCGGCCGCGGCGAACAGCACGATGAGCGGCTCGAGCGGCAGCGGCGCGACGAACGATCCCCAGAGGACCAGCGCGGCTGCCACCAGCACGGCCACGATCAGCAGCGGGTATGACTGGAACAGCCGTCGCGCCCCGCGCAGCACGCGCGCTGTGGCCCAGAGTGCCAGCGGCAGCACGATCACCCACCACGGCAGCAGCGTGCCGGGCGCCCCCGTGAGCCCCGCGCTCTCGCGCGGCAGGACGCCGCTCGTCACGGGGCCGAGCACGCCGAGCACGAGGACGTTCCGCAGCGCCCACGGTGCGACGACCACCCCCCATCCGACGAGCACGTAGATCATGTGCCGTCGCGCGGTGCGGGCGTCCAGCAGCAGCCCGAGCGGCAGCCACGCCCACGCCAGGGTGACGAACGGCAGCGGCAGCGCGGCGGGGTGGGCGAGCGCGGCCACGCCCCATGCGATGCCGGTCCAGAACGCACGGCGGCCGGTCGGACCGCGCACCCACTCGATGGATACGATCATCGCCCACAACATGACGGCGGCAAGCAGGGTCTCGGGGTAGAGCGATCCGCCGAACGACAGCAGCAGCGGGTCGGCGGCGACGACGATGCCGGCGACGAAGCCCACGACGCCGCCGAACAGCGGCGCGCCGAGCCGCGCCACGAGCAGCGGCACGAGGGCCGCCAGCGCCGCTTCGCCGACGAGCGCCGCGAAGTAGTCGCGCCCGAACACGCGATAGACGAAGTGCAGCAGCCACGGCAGCAGCGGCGGCACGAGCGCGGTCGGTGAGCGGCCGAGCGTCTCGCCGATGGCGAGGCCGTGGCCGTTCGCAAGGTTCCACGCGGCCTGCTCGCAGGGCAGCGCGCCCGCGGCGGGGGTGGCGCCGGGTCCGGCCGCGATCCAGGCGGCTGCGGCGCGCAGCACGAACGCGAACGCATAGAGCAGCACGAACGGCAGCACGCGCTCGCGCAGCCGCCGTGGCTCGAGCGGGTCGGGAAGCCCCGAGAACTTGACCATGGCCGCCAAGGTAGCAGAGGGCCCGCGCGCGGGTCCGCCGTCGCCCGGCCGCGACCGCCCGGGAAAGCTCACCCGCCCGGCCCACCGCGTGTTGCAACGTGCAATGGAGACGCCTCGCGAATCCGGCGCGGCGCAAGGCCCGCGTCCCGGTCTGCATGCATGAACGCCCGGGACGGCCCGCAAAAGGGTCATTCCGTGATCCGCACGTTTCGGCAGACCTGTTGCTAAGGCGTCCCGTGGGTCGCGCGGAGCGCGGCATGACGCGGGCGCCGGATCACGCAGCGGCACCCGATCGGAACCGGCGCCGGTGGCATCCCGGTCCGGCATCCGAACGACATCAGGCGCCGGCCGGGAGGGCCGGCGGGAGGTCATCTTGGACCACTACATTCCGAAGCGCCGCATTCCGGTGACGATCTGGTCGGGCGACCGGCAGGGCGTCCAGGGTTTCGTGTTTCTCGATCTGGACGCCGAATCCGGCCAGCACCAGACGATTCTCCAGAAGCTGAACGAGTCGGCGCCGTTCCTGCCCGTCGCGGTGGGTGAGGAGGGCCGCAGCCACCTCTTCAACAAGTCGCGCGTAACGCGCGTCACGCCGGGCCGACAGGTGCTCCAGAGTGACATCTTCTCGCGCGGCTTCCTGCCGTGGCGCGAGGAAGAGGCCGAGATCGTGCTCATGGACGGCACCCAGCTCGGCGGCCGCGTGTGGATGCCGCTCCACCGCGAGACCCAGCGCGTCTCCGACTACATGAACCAGCTCGGTACGGGCTTCTTCGTCCTGCTGACCGGCGCCGGCGTCCATCTGGTAGACGCCGCCGCGGTGAGCGAGGTGATCCTGCCGGAGAGTGCCGGGGCGCCGCTGGCCGGGCTCGGCGCAGGCGATACGGCGCCGGTCGGCTGAACCTGTGACGGCGCGCCGGGCGCGCGCCGCGCAGGCTGTCCGGTTCACGGGACGGGCGCCGCGCCGCGCGCGGCCTGAGCTCCCGCCGGGCGCCCGGCAGCACCAGGATGCCGGGCGCCATGTGGCTTCCTGCCGCCGCGCCGCGGGGCCGCCCGGCCGCACGCCCGGCCCGGCTTGACCGCGCCGCCAAACCCGCTACGTTGCCGTGCGTGGCGGGTTTTCGCGTGGCATTCGTGCAGGGGCGTCCGCGTTTCGGGCGCGTCGATGAGAATCTCGAGCGGGGCCTTGCCCTGGCGGCCGGCGTCCACGCCGATCTCGTCGTGCTACCCGAACTCTGGTCTTCGGGTTACGTGTTCTCGAGCCACGCCGAGGTCCAGGCGCTGGCCGAAGACGCCCGCAGCGGCCCCACGGCCCGCGCTCTGAAGTCCGCTGCACGCCGCGAGCGCCGCACCTACGTCGCCGGTTTCCCCGAGCGTCACCGCGGCCGCGTCTACAACAGCGCGCTGCTGGTGGGTCCGGCGGGAGTGCGGGCCGTGTACCGCAAGCTCCACCTGTTCGACCGCGAGCGCCACTGGTTCTCGGCCGGCAACCTGCCGCCCGCGATCCACCGCGTCGGTCGTGCGCAGATCGGGCTCATGATCTGCTTCGACTGGCGTTTCCCGGAGTTGTCGCGCGCGCTGGCGCTCATGGGCGCCGACGTGCTCGTGCATCCGTCGAATCTGGTGTTCGCGAACACGACCGAGGCGATCCGCACACGTGCGATCGAAAACCGGGTCTATGTCGTCACCGCGAACCGCACCGGTGCCGACCGGCGTCCGGGCGGCACGCTGACGTTCACGGGGAAGAGCCAGATCGTCGGGCCCGCGGGCGAGGTGCTCGCGCGCGCCGGAAAGTCCGAAAGCTGCGCGATGGCGACCGGGATCGATCTGGACGAGGCCCGCGACAAGTCCATCAGCCGTTACTCCGACCTGTTCGCCGCGCGCAGGCCGCAACTCTACCGCCGACTCGCATCGAGACGCTGATTCCACCGGGGGGGGCACGATGTCGTCCACGCTCGACAGCATCGAGGCGCGCGAAGCCGCGCTCGAGGGGTTCATCCGCGACTTCGTCGCCGAGCAGGCGCCGCTGGCGCGCGAATATCACGAAGCCGAGTGGCAGGTGAACGTCACCGGCGAGCAGCGCTACGCGGAGCTCGGCGCAGAGCTGGGCACGAAGTACCAGCAGATGTACGCACGCCCCGAGGCATGGGCGCTCCTCGACGGGATCGCCGCGGCGGGCGGGGTCGACGACCCGGTGCTCGCTCGTCAGCTCACGCTGCTCGTGAACGACCACCGCCCGAATCAGCTGCCGCCCGAGACCATCGAGCGCACGGTCCGCATGGAGAAAGCGCTCGAGCACCGGCTGAACACGTTCCGCGCCGAGCTCGACGGCGAGAAGATCACCGACAACCGGATTCTCGAGATCCTGCGCGGTTCCGACGACCTCGCGCTGCGGCGACGGGCATGGGAGGCGTCCAAACAGGTTGGCGCGGCGATCGTGAACGACCTGCTCGCCCTGGTGCGGCTGCGTAACGAGAGCGCGCGGAGTATCGGCTACCCGGACTACTACACGATGATGCTCGAGCTGCGCGAGATCGACCGCACGGAGCTGTTCGCCATCCTCGACCGCGTGGAGCAGGGGACGCAGCCGCTGTTCGAGGCATGGCGCGCGGAGCTCGATGCGCGGCTGGCGGAGCGCTTCGGCATCGCCTCCGCCGACGTGCGGCCGTGGCACATGGCCGATCCGTTCTTCCAGCAGGCCCCGGCGACCGAGACGAAGCTCGACGCCTATTTCGAGAAGGCCTCGCTCGAGGACATGGCGCTCGCATTCTTCGACGCGATCGGGCTGGACGTGCACCCGGTGATGAAGCGTGCGGATCTCTACGAGCGTCCGGGCAAGTGCCAGCACGCGTTCTGCATGCCGGTGGATCGCGAGGGTGACGTGCGGGTGCTGTGCAATCTGCGCCCCGACGAGAAATGGATGGGTACCCTGCTGCACGAACTGGGTCACGCCGCGTACGAAACCCACGTGTCGCGCGACCTGCCGTACCTGCTTCGTACGCATGCGCACATCATGACCACCGAGGCGACGGCGATGCTGTTCGGGCGGCTCTCGCGCAACGCGGCGTGGCTCGAACGCTATGCCCGGGTGCCGCGTGCGGAGGCCGGGCGCATCGCGGCGGGGGCGCGTGAGGCGACGCGGGCGCAGCTGCTCCTCGCCGCACGCTGGATTCTGGTGATGTGCCACATGGAGCGGGCGCTCTATGCGGACCCGGATCAGGATCTCGACACGCTGTGGTGGGATCTCGTCGAGCGATTCCAGCTTCTCGCGCGGCCCGCGGACCGCCACGCCCCCGACTGGGCGAGCAAGATCCACTTCACTGCGGCGCCGGTCTACTACCACAACTACCTGCTCGGCGAGATGACCGCGTCGCAACTTCAGCATCATCTGCAGGGGACCGTGCTCGGCGGCGGCGCCGACGTCTGGTCGCGCTACGTCGAGGATCCCCGGGTCGGGCGCTTCATGATCGAAAGGGTGTTCCGCCCGGGCAGGCGCCGCCCGTGGAATGAGACGCTTTCCCATGCGACCGGCGAGAAGCTCGATCCCCGCCACCTGATCCGTGACCTCGCCCCGGCGGGCTGACCGCGACACATGAGCATGCCCGCGGCGGAGGCCCCGCTCGAAGGCCTCACCGTGCTCGATCTGTCGCGCGTACTTGCGGGCCCGTATGCGACGCAGATGCTCGGTGACATGGGTGCCGACGTGTGGAAGATCGAGCGCCCGGGGACGGGCGACGAGACGCGCGCGTGGGGACCGCCGTTCGTGGGCGGGCAGTCGGCGTACTTCCTGTCGGTGAACCGCAACAAGCGCAGCGCCGCCCTCGACTTCTCGGATCCTGCGCACCGCGACGCGATCCTCGCCGCGGCGCGCGAGGCGGACGTCGTGGTCGAGAACTTCCTGCCCGGCGATCTCGAGCGCTTCGGGCTCGACCCGGCACGGTTGATCGGGCTCCACCCGGATCTCGTCGTGTGCTCGATCACCGGCTTCGGCCAGGACGGTCCCTACGCGCACCTGCCGGGGTACGACGCGGTGCTGCAGGGATTCACGGGGCTCATGAGCATCACCGGTCCGGAGGACGGCCCGCCCTGCAAGGTGGGCGTCGCGGTGGTGGACGTGCTCACCGGCGCGCACGCGGCGGCGGCGATTCTCGGCGCGCTCGCCGGGCGGTTGCGCGGGCGCGGCGGCGTGCATCTGGACGTGGCGCTCTTCGAGGTCGGCGTGGCCTCGCTCGTCAACGTCTCGCAGGCGGCGCTCGCGAGCGGCCGGCCGGCACGACGTCACGGCAACGCGCACCCGCAGATCGTCCCGTACCAGACGTTCGAGGCGGCGGACGGCGCACTGGTGGTGGCGGTCGGCAACGACGCCCAGTGGCAAAGGTTGTGCGTCGCGGTCGGGCTGGACGCACTGGCCGAAGATCCACGCTATGCCGGAAACGAGGGTCGCGTGCTGCACCGTGGGGAGGTCGTCGGCGTCCTCGCCGAACGCTTCCGCGCCGCACCGCGCGACCGCTGGCTCGAGGCGCTCGCCGGCGCGCGGGTGCCGGCGGGCCCGGTGCGCGAGGTGCACGAGGCCCTGCGCGATCCGGTGCTGGAAGCGCGCGGGATGATTCTCAGGCAGGCATCCGGCGGCGGGGCGGATCTCGTCGGCACGCCCTGGCGGGCCGGAGGCAGGCGCCCCGCGGTGCGCCACGCACCGCCCGCACTCGGCGCGCATACCGGAATCTTCCTCGAGCGGTTTGGCGCCTGACGCCCATCGGTTAAGATCCGCGGTTGGACACCGACGCAGGGGCCGCGTGACAGGGAGTGCGCCGTGAGAGTCTTGTTTTCAGCGCTCGTGATCCTGATGGCGACGTCGTGCGCGGCCGTGCTCATGTGGTGGCCGATCATCGGCGGCGAGGCCGTGCGGCGGCCGCTGCCCGCGCCGGCGCAGATCCTCTATCTGGCGGCGATCGGCACGCCGATGATCGCCGTGGCGATGGTCACCCTGGCCAACCACCCGCTCTACGAGTGGTACGCGTTCGCGCCACGCCACCCACGGTCGCACGGATCTTCCAGCCATCACGACGCTCGCGCTCGCGGGCGATGACATGAGGCCGAAAGGAGAGCAACATGGCTGACAGCACCACCACATTCCATCGTGGACTCGATGGCGTCGTCGCCGCACAGACACGCATGAGCCAGGTGGATGGCCTCGCCGGCGAGCTGATCATCGGCGGCTACGAACTCAAAGAGCTCGCCGGCAAGGTCGCGTTCGGCGAAGCTGCATACCTGCTCTGGCGTGGACACCTGCCGGGCGCCGAAGAGATCGCCGACCAGCGTCGCAGAATGGCGAAGTATCGGGCGCTGCCGACGACCACCATGGCCGTCGTGCGCGCCGCGGTCGTGGCGAAGGCATCGCCGATCGACACCCTGCGCATGGCCGCCGCCACCCTGTCGCTCGATCTCGAACATCCCGACGCCATCGACCACGACACCGAGGTCGACCGCGCCATGATGATCACCGCGCGATTCCCGACGATCGTCGCCGCGCACGCACGGCTCTCGAAGGGCCTCGAGGTGATCGAACCGCGCGAGGATCTCGGGCTGGCCGCGAACTTCCTCTACATGGTGCATGGCCGGGAACCGGATCCGATCGCGGCGAAGGCGCTCGACACCTACTGGGTGACGGTGATCGACCACGGCATGAATGCCTCGACGTTCACCGGCCGGGTGATCGCCAGCACGCGCTCCGACATGGTGAGCGCGGTCACCGGGGCGATTGGAGCGCTCAAGGGACCACTGCACGGCGGCGCGCCGGGTCCCGTACTCGACATGCTGGTGGACATCGGCTCGCTCGACAACGCCGAGAAGTGGCTGCGCAACGAGATCGCCGAGGGGCGGCGGATCATGGGCTTCGGTCATCGCGTGTACAAGGTGCGCGATCCGCGCGCCGAAGTGCTGAGCGGCGCGGCCGAAGCGATGACGCAGGCGAAGCTCGAAAACCGGAAGCTGTTCGATCTCGCCCTCGAGGTCGAGAAGGTCGCGATCAAGGTGCTCGACGAGGTCAAACCGGGCCGCAATCTCCGCACCAACGTCGAGTTCTACACGGCTCTCGTGCTGCAGGGCATCGGCCTCGAGCCGCAGTCGTTCGTGGCGATGTTCGCGTGCGGCCGCGTCGCCGGCTGGTGCGCGCACGTCATCGAGCAGCACGCCGAGGACCACCTCATCCGTCCGAAGTCGGAGTACATCGGGCCCAGGGGGCTGAAGGTCGAACGCAAGTAGCTTCTCGAACCGGGGCGCCGGCCGGGCGGCCGGCGCCCGTTCCATCCCGGGGCGCGCGTCGGGTGCACCGGGGCGCGTTGCGTCATGCGCCGCACGCTGAGTCTCGCGTCCGCCGCGGTGGCGTTCCTGGTGCTGGGCTCGGCGTGGCTGCTGTTCTACCCGCCGCTGCCCGCGGATCTCGGTGGCGCGCGCAACCTCGACGCGGAAGCCGAGCGCGTGACGATTCCGGTCGGCACGGCCGACTCGCTCGACGGCTGGGTGCTGCACGGAGACGGCCCGGGCGTGATCCTGCTGCTCCACGGCTACGGCCGGAAGCACGACCGCGCATGGCGCTACGCCGCATTCCTCAGGCATGACGGCTATACGCTCGTGACGATCGATTTCCGCTCCTCGCGGGCGCGACGCCGGGCGCCGACCACGCTCGGCCACTACGAGCTCGAGGATGCCGACGCCGCGTGGAGGTGGATGCGGCGTCAGCCGTGGGGCCGACGGCAGCCGGCCGGGGTGTTCGGCGAGTCGCTCGGCGCCTCGACGGCTCTGCTGCTCGCGGCCCGACATCCGGATGTCATGGGCGTGGTCGCGGACTGCCCGTTCGAGAGCGGCGAGCGCGCGCTCGAGGACTCGTTCCGCCGAAAGGCGCATCTGCCGCGCTGGCCGGCCGTGCCGATCGCCCGCGGGCTCGGACGGCTGGTGACCGGTTTCGACCCGGGGGCGATCGACGTGATCCCCGCCGCGCGCGCGCTGGCCGACCGTCCGGTATTCTTCATCCACGCCGGGCACGATGATCGTCTCGCGCCGGAAGAGGCCCGCGACCTGTGGCGCGCGGCGGGCTCCAGGGACGAGATCTGGCTGGTCGAGGACGCGGGCCACACCGAGGGCTGGGTGACGCACCGCGAAGAATACGAACGCCGGGTGCGCGCGTTCTTCGAAACGCACCTGCTCGGCGATGTGCGCGATGCCGCCATGGGATCCGCGCTCGGAACAGCTGAAGGCGGCGCGGGCGCCGGCGCGGCGCCGCGCGGGGGAAGGGAGGAGCAGCGACGATGAGCATTCCGCCCGAACGCGAGGAGCGGCGCGGCCGGGACCGGCGCCGGGGCGACCGCCGCGCCGGCGAGCGCCGCGCGGCCGAACGGCGCACCGAGGAGCCGGCCGGGCCCGCGCGGATCCGCATCGGCACGCAGGGCTGGTCCTACCCGGACTGGATCGGCACGTTCTATCCGCCCGCGAGCAAGCAGGAGGACTATCTGCCGTTCTACGGCCAGGTGTTCGACACCGTGGAACTCGACACGACCTTCTACCATCCGCCGCGCCCGAGCGTCGTACGCTCCTGGGCGCGCCACACGCCGGACGACTTCCGCTTCGCCGCCAAGGTGCCGCAGCGCATCACCCACGAGGCGAAGCTCACGAAGATCGGCGAGCACATGAACGAGTTCGTGCGTGCGCTCGACCCGCTGGGGGAGAAGCGCGGGCCGCTGCTGGTGCAGATGCCGGCCGAGTTCCAGCGCGACGCCGGCACCGAGGGCGTGCTCGACCGCTTCCTCGCCGCGTGTCCCGCCGAAGCGCTGATCGCCGTCGAGTTCCGCGACGCGTCCTGGCATCACGAGGCGATCTACGACCTGCTGCGCCGCCGTCGCGCCGCGGTCGCCTGGACCGAGTGGCGCCGCCTGCCGCGCGTGACCGCTGTGACCGCGGACTTCCTCTACCTGCGCTGGCTCGGGAATCGGGCCGACATCGAAACCTACACCCACGTGCAGATCGAGCGGGCGGAGTCCTTCGGCGCATGGGACGCGGACCTGAAGCGCGCGCTCCCCGAGGTGCGCGAGGTCTACGGCTACTTCAACAACCACTGGGCCGGGCACTCGCCGGCTTCGGCGAACGAGATGAAGCGCCGGCTCGGGCTCGAGGTCGTGGAGCCCAGGTCCATGTGGACGCAGCGGGAGCTGTTCTAGCGGAGCGCGGACACCGCGTGCCGCTGCGACCGGATGCGGGCGCCCGCCGGGGGGCATCGTGGTTCCGTGCCGATCAGGCGCCGCCCCGTCGCCCCGCACGCGAGTCCGCGAAGGGCCGGAGCCCGACCGGCCACCGGCCCCCGCTCACGTGCGGCCCGCACGCCTCAGCGCCACGCGCGCGCGGCCGCACCCCGCCGCCCGCGCGCGGCAGATCGCACGCGCTCGGCGCGCCGCCATGGCCAGACCTCATCGTCCGGGCCCGCGTTGCGGACGCGCCTGGTCCTGCAGCCAGGCGACCAGCTCTTCCATGGATTCGAACCGCAGCTCGGATGAGTCGGCGAGGCGGACGACCTTGCCGCGGCACTCGGCGCCGCCTCGAGCGAGAAGCACCAGAAAGCGTTCGGGTTTGGACCACACCACCGCAGGCTCTCTCATGGATGGGAACGCTAGCGGGCCGCGCTCACGGGGCGCTCACGGGATCGCACCGGCCCGCGGTCCGTTGCCGTATCCGGTTCCGGCCGATAGGGTTGTCGCCATGGCCCTGCTCCGCTCGAAGCTCCGGCCGCCGGTTCTCTCTCCGGCGGCGGTGCCGCGCCCGCGTCTGCTTCAGCGGGTCGTCGATCCGCGCTGGCGGATCGTCGTTCTGCAGGCGCCTGCCGGCTACGGCAAGTCGACGCTCGCCGGGCAGGTTGCCGCCGCCTCGCCGCGCACCAGCGCGTGGTTGCATCTCGATCAGGACGAGGCGAATCCCCGGCGTTTCTGCCGCTACCTGACGGCGGCCATCGCGGAGGTGCTTCCGGCGATCGGCTCGACCGAGCTGGCCCGGCTCATCGAGCGCCGCGCATTCGAACCCGAACGCTGGGCCGAGGACCTGCTGCTGTTCTTCGACGAGATGGCCCGTACGGGCTGCCGGCTGATTCTCGACAACGCGGAAACGATCGGCGACGCACCCGCCCCGCTGGCGTGCCTGCGCCGGCTGATCGATCCGGGCAGCGAACGGCTGCGCCTGCTGATCGCCTCACGCCGCGCGCCGGGCATTCCGCTGCAGCGGCTCGTCGCGCAGGGGCGCGCGCTCGTGCTCACCGAAACGGATCTGGCATTCGATCTGGAGGAATACCGGAGGGCGGCCGGCGCCCACGGGACGAACGCCCCCGCGCACGACGTCGAGGCGGCATGGGAGCGCAGCCGCGGCTGGTGTGTGCTGCTCGGGCTCGGAGCCGCGTCCGCCGGCGGAAACGCGGAAGCTGCCGGCGAAGCCTATTTCGAGGAAGAGGTCCTCGGCCGGCTGCCGCAGGCGCTGCGGGAGTTCCTCGTGCGTTCGAGCGTCCTGGACGTCGTCACCGCCGAGGGGCTCGCTGCGATCGGTCTGGACCCCGCGGCGTTCGGCGAGCGGCTCGAGCTTCTCGCGGCGCACGGCGTGCCGCACCTCGCGGTCGAGGAGGGTTCCGGCGTGCGCATGCATCCGCTGATCCGTGCACGCTGTCTGGGGGAGTTGCGCACGCGTGCGGGCGAGGCGGACCGTCTCGCCGCTCGGGCCGCGGAGCACTTCCGCCGCCAGGGACGCTACGAGGCGGCCGTCCAGCTGCTGGCCGACCTGGGTCTGGATGAGCGCGCGCTGCGCATGCTCCACGAGGACTGGGACGCGCTCGAGCACCTGGACCTGCAACCGCGCATCGAAGACTGGCTGAAGCGGCTGGGACCGGAGGCGGAACGGCATCCCCTGTACGTCGTGGTGCTCGCGCGCCACCTGCGCTTCGTCGGCGACAACCGCCGTCTCGCGGACCTGCTGGCGCGGACCCGGCCAGTCTGGTCCGGTGACGTCACGCTGGCCCCACCGATGTGGGCACTGGAGACGTGGGCCGCGACGCATCGGGCCGAGGGGCCCGACTATGCGGTGCGTGCCGCCGAGTGGGCTCGCCTGCGTCCCCATGCCGCACCGGCCGACGTCGTGCTCGCCGAATTCAGCCTGGCGAATGCCGCCGTTTACGCCCTCCAGCTCGAAGCCGGCATGGCCCACGTGCAGGCGGTGCTCGCCGCGCTTCCGCCCGGCGAAGGGCCGCGGCATGCCGGCGCCCGCAACGCGGTGGCGGTGATCCTTCAGGAATTGGGCCGCTCGCGCGAGGCGCTCGCAGTGCACGAGGAGAACATCGAGGCGTGTGCGCGCGCCGACGAGACGGGTTACCTCACGCTCAACATGGTGGGGAAGGCCTACGTCCTCAAGGAGCTCGGCCGCTATGCCGACGCGCTGGCGACGGTCGACGCCTGCCTCGAAGCAGCCCGGCGCGGGGGCGCCGCACGGCTGGTGCTGCAGGCGAACCTGGCCCGCACGCGCGGCGAGTGCTGGTGGCACCTCGGACGGCGTCGCGCCGGGCTCGCCGAGCTCGAGCGGGCCTTCCGCGACATGCAGGACTACAACCGGTTCGAGGCGCTCGGCACCGGGGTGCTGATCGACCACTGGACACTCGTGAGCGAAGGCGAGCCCGCCGGGCGTGTCAGCGCCGCCGACTTCGCCGACCACCCGGTGTGCGAGCCGCACGTGCGATTCCTGATTCACCGCGGCCGCGCGGAAGCCATGCGCGGGCGGACCGACGAGGCGTGCTCCGGGCTCGCGGCCGCCCGTGAGCTGGCGCACGACATGCCCGCGTGGCAGGCGACCGCCTGGCTGACCGAAGCGTGGGCGCTGCGTGCGGTGGATCGAGGCGCCTCGCGTGCAGCGTTGCGCGAGGGGCTCGCACGGCTCGCCGCGATCGGCGCGGCCAGCTATCCGATGGCCGATCCGGTGCTCACCGCGTGGGCGGTGACCGAAGCGCTGGCCGCCGGCGTCGAACCGGCGCAGGCGGCAGCGCTGGTGCGCGGCGGGATCGCGACCGAGCTCGCCGAAGCGATCCGCGACGCGCTGGGCCAGAGCGACCGGCCCGCCGAGGAGGTGGCGCGCCTGGTCCAGGCGGCGACCGGCTGGCGCCTGCGCGGCCTGACGGAGGCGATGCGCGGTCTGCAGCGGATTCCGGAGGCGCAGTGCGCGGCCTACCTCGAAGCCATCGAGTCGGCGCCCCTCGCGCCGCTCCGGGTGCGCATGCTGGGACCGCTCGAGGTCGAAGCGTCGGAGCGCAGCGTGCGCTTCACGCGCAAGGCGTCACGCGCCGTGTTCGAGTCGCTCCTCATCGACTGGCCGCGTCCCGTCCACGAGGAGAAGCTGCTCGCGGCGATCTGGCCCGAAGCCGCGCCGCGCAAGGCGGCGCGCAGCCTGCAGACGGCGGTCAACGAACTGCGCAAGTCGCTCGATCCGTTCCACGGCGAGGGCCACCGCTCGTACGTCACGTTCGAAGACGAGCACTACGTGCTGCACCTGCCGTCCGGAAGCGAGGTCGATCTCCACCGGTTCCGCGAGGCCGTGGGCGACGGCCTGGGCAGGGCGGCCGGGACGGAGCGCGGCGCGGGCCGCATGGAGGCGTTGCGGCGCGGGCTCGCGCTGTGGCGCGGCGAGCTGCTCGCGGACGCGCCTTACGCCGAGCATGCGATGGAGGCACGCGAGCGGATGCGCGCACTGTTCCTCGAGGGCACGCTGACGCTGGCACGGTCGCTCGAGGAAGACGACCCGCGCGCTGCGATCCGGCTGCTCGAGCGCGGCCTGGACGCGGACCCCTACTGGTCGGAAGGCGTTGGCGTCCTGCTGGCGTGTCTGGCGCGGGAGGGCAGGACGCTGGCCGCGCTGCGCCGGTATCGCGACTACGAGGCGCGTCTGGAACGCGAGCTCGGCGTGCCGCCCGACGAACAGCTGCGCAGCGCGGTCGAGCCGATCCTCGGGCGGGGGAGCACTGCCCGTCCTCGGTAGGGCGGGTGCTAGGCGCTCACACCCTTGAGCCCGCCGATCGCGCGCTGCGCGGCGTCGCGCGCCGCGTCGATCTGCGCCTCGGGGCCGGAGATGTAGGCGCGCCCGTAGGCGCCGAACAGCGAGGCGTCGATCAGCTTCACGTGCGCCGCCTTGAGCGCCTCGTTGATGCCGAACGACACGTAGCCGGCGGGCTCGGTCTCGAGAATGAACAGCGACTCGCCGGCGATGATCATGTCGCCGTAGCGCATCTTGTTGATGAGCTGCGCGTGGTAGGGCTCGATCGCGCGGATCACCTGGTCCGACACGACGCGCGGCTTGAGGCGGTCCTCCTCGCGGTGGTCGAGGTGATTGAGCACCGCCTGGCCGGCCAGCATCACCTGGCCCTTGTCGGCATGGTGGACCTCGAGCAGACCGAAGGCGCGCTCGACGACCATGATGGCGGGCGTCACGGAAGTCGCCTTGAGGGCGACGTCCATGAGGCGGTTGATGACGAGCCCGGGCGCGGTCTCGATGAACATCGAGGCGACGCCGGCGACCGGCAGAAAGCCGCGCGCGGTCGTGCCGATGAACGCGGCGAGCTGATCCTGCAGGCTGTCGATGAACACGTAGGAACGCAGGGTGACGTCTGCCATAGGCGGGGGAACGTAGTCCGGAATCACGCAGCCGTCAAAAGCGGTCGTCCGCCACGCGGCGCCCGGGACGCCGGGCGGGGCGCCCGGTGCCGCCGCGGAAACCATGCCGGACGCCGGGCGTTGAGCGCCGGCCGCGGGCGCTTCATACTGCGGCGGCCGTCGCGTCCACGGCGGACGCCGGCGAACCGATGGAGGTCCCATGCGCTCCCGCGCGAGCTCGATCCTTGCGCTGCTGCTCCTGTCGCTGACGTTCGGCCGCGCCCGCGGCGAACAGGCGCCACCTTTCGTGCGCGTGCTCGATCGCGTGCAGATGCCGGCGACCGAGCCGGCCACCGCACCGGACGACTGGCGGCTCGCATTCGTGGACGTCGAGACCACCGGCCTCGTGCCCGGCTGGCACGAGATGATCGACCTGGGCGTCGTCCTCACCGATCTCGACGGCGTGCCGCTCGACAGCCTGTGGGTGCGGATCATGCCGCATCATCCGGAGCGGACCTCGCCCGGCGCGGCGGCGGTGAACGGGTTCGATCCCGCACTCTGGCGAAAGACCGGTGCGGTCCAGCCCGAAGTCGCCACCGAGCGGCTGTTCGCCTGGCGCCGTCGCGCGGGTGGCGATCACCCGGTGCTGATGGTGGCGTTCAACAGCCAGTTCGACACCGCCTTCCTCGACCAGCTGCTGCGCGGCAGCGGCCGCAGCTGGCGCGAGCTGTTCCACTACTTCGTGCTCGACCTGCCCTCGATGGCGTGGGCGCTGGGCGACCGCTCGCTCACCAACGGCGCGCTCGCCGGACATCTGCGGGTCGCCGACGAGCCGCGCGGTGGCGCCGACCATACCGGCCTCACCGGCGCCGCGCTCGACGCCCGCATCTACGCGGCGCTGCGGCGCAGGGGCGGGGCCCCGGACCGCGGCGACGAACCGCTTGACGCCGGCGACCGGCCGGCCGATATTAACCACCAGGAGGGCGAATAGATAAATTCGCCCATTGGAGGGTGAATGGCTTCCGAGCGCCAGTGGGTCGTGCTCATCGCCGACCTGCGCGGCTCCCGCGCGCTGGCCGGCGCACGACGCGCCGCCGTCGATCGCGCCCTGCAGCGCGCGGCGCAACGCACCGCAAATCGCTTCGACGCCGCGTTCCGGCTCGCGCCCCAGATCCTGCGCGGCGACGAGCTGCAGGCGGTGCTGCGCGCCGGGGCGCCGGCGATCACGGTCCTCACGTACCTGCGCGGACAGCTGGCGATCGCGACCGAGCACGCGCCGGCGCTGCGCGCCGGACTCGGCAGCGGTGCGATCGGGCGCATGAGCCCGAAGGGTCCGTTCGCCTCCGACGGACCGGCGTTCCACCGCGCGCGCGCCGCCCTCGAACGCACGAAGAAGGCGGGGGGCACGCGCCTGACCGCCTGGATCACTGGAGCGGCGGAGTTCGACGCGCGCGCCGACGCGATGCTGGCACTGGCCGACGCGTTCACGGCGCGCTGGACCCGCCCGCAGTGGGAGGCGATCGTCGGCCGCATCGAGGACAAGGGTCTCGAGGGCATCGCCCGCGCCCACGGCGTGAGCTTCCAGTCGGTGTCCAAGCGGTTGCGTGCGGCGTCGTGGAACGAAGTGGCCGCGGTGTACGCGAGGCTCGAGTCGGAGGCGTGCGACGCCGCTCGCCCGCAGGCGGTGGAAGCGGCGCACTCGCCCCGGGGAGGGCGAGCGTGACCGCGGGAGCGGTGCCGCTGCTGCTCAAGCTCGCGGCCGCCCACCTCGCGGGCGATTACCTGTTCCAGTCGCGGCGGGTGGCGCTCGGGAAACACCGCGTGCGCATGCTGGGGATGCATCTTGGCCTGCACGGGCTGCTGCTGCTGGGCGTGGCGCTCAGCGAAGCTCCGGCGCCGCGCCTCGCGGCGGCGCTGGTCCTGCTGCTCGCCGCGCACGGCCTGATCGACGCGTGGACGAGCCGCCGCGGCGGACGCGACCTGAAGCTGCTCGTGACCGACCAGGGCCTGCACGCGCTCACGCTGCTCGGTGCGGTGGCGCTGGCCCGGCCGGACGAGTCGGTGCGGCTGCTGGCCGTGGCCGGCGCGTGGACGGCGGACCCGCGTGCATGGATTCTCGTGGCCGGAGTGATCGCCGCCCTGTGGGCCGGGGCGGTCGTCGTGGGCCGGATCGTGACACCGTTCGCCGATGCGCTCACACCCGACGGCGAGGCACCGCGGCCCGGGCTCGCGCGTGCCGGCTGGACGATCGGCGTGTTCGAGCGCGCCCTGGTGCTGATCGCGATCCTGCTCCGCATCGAGGCGCTGGTCGGCTTCGTGATTGCCGCGAAAGCCATTCTCAGGCTGCCCGAGGCGCGCGATCCCGAGCATCGTGCGCTCGCCGAGTACTACCTCGTGGGCTCCCTCGCGAGCATCGCATGGGCGGTGCTGATCGGCGTGCTGATGCGCTGGGGGCTGACCGGGACGCCATGAGCGCAACGCGCATCACGGCGCCAGGGATGCATCCGCCGCGCCCGGCGTGACGCCGCGCCCGGCGTGACGCCACGCCGCGTTCGCCTACGTTTCTCCGGCCGCCTCGGAGAGTGCCGCGAGCCGCTGCCACAACGATTCGACTTCGTCGCGCACCCGTTCGTACTCGGTGACCAGCTCACGCGCGCGCGCCCCGTCCTGATAGACGTCCGGGTCCGCGAGCAGCGCTTCCAGCTCGCGGATGCGCGCGTCGCGTGCCTCGATGTCGGCTTCGATGCGCTTCTGTTCCTTCTCGCGCTTCTGGCGCGCCGCGCGTTCGCGCCTGCGGCTCGCGTGGTCGACCGGCGGCGGCGGCGCCGGTCGCACCGGGGTCGCCACGGACTTCTTCGCCGTGCGGCCCGCCGGATCGGCATGCCCGGCCATCTGCCGCGGCGCCCCCTCGGCCGCCGCGGTGACGGTGAGGCGCGCGAGGCGGGTGTGCTCGTAGTCGTCGTAGCCGCCGGGGTGAAGGATGACGCGCCCTTCGTACACCTCGAGCACCTGGGTCGCCACGCGCGCCATGAGCGAGCGGTCATGGGTCACGATCAGCATGGCGCCGGGATACTGCTCGAGCGCGTCCTCGAGCACTTCCTTGCCGGCGAGGTCCAGGTGATGGGTCGGCTCGTCGAGCAGCAGGAGGTTCGCGGGCTCCATCAGGATCCGCGCGAGCGCGACGCGCTGCCGCTCGCCGCCCGAGAGCACGCGCACCCGCTTGAACACGTCGTCGCCCTGCAGCAGGAAGTTCCCCAGCAGGCCGCGCAGCCGCGGCCGCCACTCCGCGGGGGCCACGGCTTCGAGCGCGCCGAGCACGGTCTCCGAGCCGTCGAGTGTTTCGGCCGCGTGCTGCGCGAAGAACGCCATGTGGGTATGCGGATAGTCCTGGCGCTCGCCCCCGGCCGCAGCGAGCTGCCCGGCGATCACGCGCAGCAGGGTCGTCTTGCCGGCGCCGTTGGCGCCGACGATGGCCACCTTCGCGCCCCTTTCGATCTCGACGTTCGCGTGCTCGAACACGCGGCGTTCCGCCGAGTAGCCGAACGCAACGTCGCGCATGCGCAGCAGAATGCGCCCGGCGTGCGGCGGGTTCGGGAACTGGAAGCGGATCCGCTTCGCCGCGCGTGGAATCACCACCCGGTCGGCCTTGAGCCGCGCGATCATCTTGCGCTTGCTCTGCGCCTGTGACGCCTTGGTGTTCTTGGCGCCGAAGCGCTCGACGAACCGCGACAGCTGCGCGATACGCTTGTCGAGCTGTTCGTTCTGCGCCGCCATCTGCTCGCGGCGCCGCTCGCGTTCCTCCAGGTAGTCGGTGAACCGCATCGGGTATTCGCTGAGCTCGGCATGGTCGAGCTCCCACACCGAGGTCGCGACGCGGTCCAGGAACACGCGGTCGTGCGAGACGACAACCAGCCCGCCCGCGAAGTCGTCGAGGTAGTCCTCGAGCCATTCCATCGCCGGCAGGTCCAGGTGGTTGGTGGGCTCGTCGAGGAACAGCAGCGTCGGATCGGTGAGCAGCAGCGCGGCGAGCGCCGCGCGCATGCGCCAGCCGCCGGAGAATTCGGTGAGCGGACGGTCCTGGTCGTGCCTCGAGAAGCCGAGTCCGGCGAGCACGCGCCGCGCCTCGGGCTCGATGGTGTGCTCGTCGTGCAGGTCGAGGCGATGCTGCAGCTCGCCCGTGCGCTCGAGCATCGCTTCGAGCTCCGGATCGTCGGGGGAGATACCCTGCAGACCCGCGTGCAGCTCGTCCAGCTCCTCGCGCATCTCGAGCACGTGGCGGTGCGCTTCGAGGGCGCGCTCGAGCACCGTCCCGTCGAACCGTTCGGCGGCCTCCTGCGGCAGATAGCCCAGACGGGTGCCCTTGGAGAGCACACGCTGGCCCTGCTCGGGCGTGTACTCGCCGAGCATGATTCTGAGCAGCGTGGTCTTGCCGGCGCCGTTGGGTCCGACGAGCGCGTAACGGTCGCCAGGGGAAAGCACCCAGGAGACGTCGTCGAACAGAACGCGCTCACCGATGGAATAGCGGATGCCGTGCAACTGGATCAACGGGTTCTCCCGGAGGGCGTTGACATGGCGGGAAGCCGGCCCGGATAATCGCCGCAGTCGGCCGTCCGGCACCTGCCTGACGCACTTCTCCCTATTGCTTCGACCTGGACGCCAACCTCTTGCCTTGCAACGTGCTGAAGCGGCTGCTCCTGGCAGTTCACATCCTCGCGCTGCTTGCCGCCTGGCCGGGTGCGGCGCGGGCGTCCTTCATGCTGCCGCCGCAGGGCTATCGGGCCAAGGACTTCACCCTCATCCGGCACGATGGTCTCTATCACCTCTATTACATCCGCCACAAGCTGGACGTGCCGCTCGACAGCACCGAGATCGACCTGGGACATGCGGTGTCGAGCAACCTCATCAGCTGGACCCAGCTCGCGCCGGTACTGCCGGTGCGCGCGGACAACTGGGACAACCAGCACGTCTGGGCGCCGCACATCGTCGAGTCCGACGGCGTCTTCTATATGTTCTACACGGGCGTCACCAAAACCCCCGGCATCTACGCGACCTACCAGCGGATCGGCGTCGCGACGTCCACGGACCTGCTGACGTGGAACCGGCTCGACGCGCCGGTCATGTCCTGCGAGGACGTGCCGTGGACGTTCTGCGATCCGCTCAGCGGCTACACGGCCTTTCGTGATCCGTTTCTGCTCGAGGACCCCCAGACGCCCGGCGCGTGGTGGATGTTCTACAGCACGAGTCTCGCGGAGGACTCGACCTCGATGATCCAGGGGATCGCCCACGGTCCGGGGCTCGACGGACCGTGGACGGACGGCGGCCGGCTGTGGGTGACCAACCAGGTCGTGACGGGCAGCCAGCTCAGCGAGTCGGCGCACATGTTCGAGCATGGCGGTCTCTACTTCCTCATGTGGACCACGTACAAGTCGCAGCCGATCGTCTGGGCGACCTCGCCGGATCCCGTCGGTCCGCTCACCTCCTGGACCTATCGCGGCACGCTCAGTTCGATGCTCGGCTTCGACACCTCGCCATGGTTCGCCTCGGAACACATGCGCGACGGTCTCGTCGACTATTTCGCCGCGGCGAGCCTGACGGCCATCGAGGTCCTGCGCATCCAGTGGACCGGGCCGACCACCTTCCAGCTGGTGCAACCGAGTGCGTTTCACGTAATCGGCATGACCTGGAGCCGGTCCACGGTGGCCGCCGGGGACACGGCCTCGCTCACCGTCGAGTCCACCGGCTGGTACGGGCAGGCGCCATCGATCGAGGTCTTCGAAGTCGACACATCGGGCGCCATGAGTCCGGTGCCGCCGTTCCAGGTCGGCCTGCCCGACCGGATTCCGCTGACCTCGAATACGACCGTCCTGACATGGACGGCGCACGACTATCCGGACCCCGCCGACGGCGAGCCCGGCCCGGAACTGCTGGTGCGGCTCAAGGACCGGACCGCCGCGGCGCCGCTCATCCACGTGGCGCCGGTGTCGAATCCGGTCCCCGCGCCCGCGCCGTCGGACGATTCGTCGGAGGGTTTCCTGCTCCGCTTCCTCGCGGGCTCGCCGCTCGGCGCGGCCTTCCGGATCGACCTGCCGAGCGGGGGACCCGCACGACTGGATCTGTTCGACGTCGGCGGCCGGCGCGTGGCGACGCTGCACGATGGGCGGCTGCCGCGCGGCACGAGCGTGCTGCCGCTCGGCGAGGCGCTGCGCGGCAGAGCGCCGGGCGTCTACTTCGCCCGGCTCCAGACCGCGGACGGACGACGTACGGCGCGCTTCGCCATGGTTCCCTGAGCCGCTTCAGCCGGTGAGCCGCTCCGGGTTCAGACCTTCGAGGTCGGGGACGATGAAGCGCCCGTCGCGGCGGACACATTCACCGTCGAACCAGATCTCGCCGCCGCCGAAATCGGGTCGCTGGATCAGCACCAGATCCCAGTGAACACGTGAGCGGTTGCCGTTGTCGGCTTCCTGGTAGGCCTGTCCCGGGGTGAAGTGCAGCGAGCCGGCAATCTTCTCGTCGAACAGGGTGTCCTTCATCGGCTGCTCGATGTACGGGTTGAAACCGAGCGAGAACTCGCCCACGTAGCGCGCACCCTCGTCGGTATCGAGCAGATGCTCCAGGTTCCGGGCGGGCTCGCCCTCGGCCCTGACGATGCGTCCGCCCTCGAACGTGAAGCGGATGTCGCGGAACGACGTGCCCATGTAGAGCGAGGGTGTGTTGAAGGCGATCGTTCCGTTCACCGAATCGCGCACGGGTGCGGTGAAGCACTCGCCGTCCGGCAGGTTGCGGAGCCCGTAGCAGGGCACGACGCCGACGTCCTTGATGCTGAAGGTGAGGTCCGTCCCCGGCCCCTTCAGCCGGACCGTGTCGGTGTTGCGCATGCGCTCGACCAGCGGCACGCTCGCCGCCTCCATGCGCGCGTAGTCGAGCGTGCACACCCGGTAGAAGAAGTCTTCGAACTCGCGGGTTCCCATCTGCGCCAGCTGCGCCATCGACGACGTCGGGTAGCGCAGCACGACCCAGCGCGTGTGATTCACCCGCTGATCCATGTGCACCGGGCTCGACACCGTCTGCGTGTAGAGCCGCATCCGGCCGGGATCGACGCCCGAGAGTTCCGAGGCGTTGTCCGCGCCGCGGATGCCGACGTAGGCCTGCGCCTTCTTCATCTGGTAGAGCTCGATGTCGGCCTGTATGGCGAACTGGGCCTCGGTTCCCTTCTCGACCAGCTGGCGGATCAGCCGTTGATCGCGCAGGTACACGACCGGCAGACCGCCGACCCGCTGCGCGGCTTCGACGATCTCGATGACGAGGTCCGATCGGAGATCGAACGCCTCGATCAGAATCGTTTCACCCGGTTCGAGGCGCGTCGAGTGTTCGACGATCACCCGGGCGAGCTGTTCCCTGCGCGGGTCGTGCATGAAGCCTCCGGAGGTCGTGGATGGACGGCGACGCGCGAGGTTAGCACAGCGCGTTGACGTCGCACCCGCCTCCCGGCACGATGCGCTCCGCCCCGTGCCCGGGGATCACGAATGGGAGGAAGGCATGCAGCGGTTTCGAGTGGCGATCATCGGCACCGGCTTCGGCCGCACGGTTCAGGCGGTGGGCTTTTCGCGCCATCCCGGCTTCGAGCTGACCGCGATCGCGGGACGGGATGCGGAGAAGACGCGACGCATTGCCGGAGAGCTCGACATCCCGCGGCCGGTGGACGACTGGCGACGCCTGTTCGACGAGGCGCCGCCCGATCTCGCCTGCATCGTCACGCCGCCGGATCTGCATCACCCGATGATGATGCGGGCGCTGGATGCGGGGTGCCACGTGCTGTGCGAGAAACCCTCGGCGCTGCACCGCTTCCAGACGATCGAGATGCGCGACCGGGCGCGGGCGCGCGCGCGGGTCGCGGGGATGAACCACGAATTCCGCTACCTGCCGGCGCGACGGCTCGCCCTGCGCATGGTGCGTGCCGGAGCGATCGGCCGTCCCCGCCGCGGTGAGATTCTCGGCCGCTACCCGATCTGGCATTCGCCCGCTGCGCGCGGCATGAGCTGGCTCTCCGATCACGGTCGCGGGGGCGGCATCCTCGGTGCGCTCGGCTCTCATCACACCGATTGTCTGCGGCTGTTCTTCGGTGAACCGCGCACCGTACTCGCCAGCGTCCGCACCGACCAGCCCCGGCGCGGGCCGACCGCCAGCGACCCGACGTCGGCGCTCGCGACCGCCGACGACGCGGTGACCGTGCACTACGAGTTCGACGGTGGCGCGAGCGCACTGATCGACCTGAACGCAACGGCGCCGTACCGCTGGGAGCGCTACGAGATCCACGGCGAAGAAGCGACGCTGCGCTGGGATGACGGTGGCGGGGCGCTGTGGCGGCTGGCGCCGGGCGCGGCCCCGGAACCGGTCGAGATCCCGGCGGACCTCGCGCTCGAGCGGCACGAAGGCGATCCGATGCTGGTGGCGCCGTTCGGGGTGCTGATCGAGCATCTGTACCGGGCGATGTGCGGCGATGGGGAGATGGCACCGAACTTCGATGACGCCGTCCTCGTCCAGTGTGCCCTCGACGCGGCGCGCGCATCGAGTGCGGCCGGGGCCCGCGTCGCGGTCGAACGGCCCGCCCTGCCATGACGGGTTGGACCCTCGGATCGGCGCTCCGCTATACTCCGCCCACGCGCGCCGCACGGACACACCGGGCCGGGAGGGATCGTTCATGGCGGATTGGGACGTCATCGCCAAGCAGAGGTTGACCGAAGACTGGTCCACGCTGCGTGCGGCGTACCTGCCCCTGAATCAGGCCATGCGCCGGACCGTGGAGTTCCTCGAGAAGGGCGACGGCAGCTTCGGCGATCTGCTCGCCCTGGTGCGCGAGCGCTTCGACGGAATGCTCATCAACCTCACGGCGCTCTGCAACCGGCGCTCGCCGTGGGTGCGGCTCGAAGCGATCCGCAACATCCGCGTGCTGTCCACGGGGCTGCACGGCGTCGCGAACGACGATCCGCGTGCGCTGTTGCGCTACCTGTTCGCGATCAGCGAATTGCTCGCCAACGTCTGGCGCGACGCGCCGGCGGAGGCACGAATCTCCGAGCACCTCGTCCTCGAGGGAACGCCCGAGTTCTGGTTCGGCTGTGACTGCTGCGCGGTGGGACGCCTGCGCGCGGCGGGGCCCGACGACCCGCCGGATCTCGTGCGCGGGCGCGAGGTGCGGCTGGTGTGGGAGGTGGATGCGCTGTTCGCCTGGACCCTCGACGAGTTCGAAGACTATCTCGCGAGCGAGCGATACTCGCTGCCGACCACGCATCGCGTGGCCGCCGTCGACGACCTTTCGCTGCCGATCGTGGACGTTCCCTCCGAGGCGCTGCGGCGGGGCGCCGAGTGGTTCGGGGGACCCGGTGGCGGGCTGTTCGGGCCGCTCGATCTGCGCTCGCTCGATCTGAGCTGAGCCGAGCCGAGCTGAGCCGGGCCCTGCGGCGGGAGCACGCGGACCGTGCCGCCGGCGGACTCCTAGCGGCGGCCCTTCTTCTTCGCGGCGCGCGCCTTTTCCTTCTTCTTCTTCGCGGCCTGCTTGGCGCGCTTGCGGTTCAGCCGGATCTTGTAGGCGGTCATGGCATCCTCGGGTGACGGTGGAGCGGGCCCAACCCCGCAACGACGAAGCGGCCACCGACGTTAGCCGAGAAGCGGGCGTGCCGCAACCGGGCGAAGCCGCACGCGCCGCTGCCGCAACCGGCAGCGAAGAAGCCCGGCGCGTGGCGCCGGGCTTCGCTCGATGCACGCGGATCGCCTACGCCGCCTTCGAGCGGTCGATCACCTTCTGCGCGAGCACGTCGGCCGCGGGTCCCGCCTTGACGTCCTGCGTCGCGACCTTCACCACGAACACGCGCATGTTGTTGCTGCCGGGATCGGCCGGGAACATGAAGAATCCGGGCCGCTCGGGGGAATAGGAGAGCGAATAGCCGCACAGCAGCTCACCGTCCTTGAACTGCACCGCGATCTTCTTGCCCTGCGAGGTCTCGGGTGGCGCCGCCACGAATCCGCGCAGATCCCTGCGTGTGCCGTTGCCTTCGAAGTTCTTGACGAAGAAGATCGCCTTGAGGTCCTTGATCCGGACCTCCTCGGCAGGAGTCCCCTCCACCGGCTGCATGTGGAACAGCGGCCGATTGGGGAAGAAGTCCTGCGTCGTTCCTTTGAGGAGCCGGCCGCTGGTGTAGTGCACCACGACCTTGTTGACGTCGCCCACCGGGGGCCTCCCTTCGGTACCGGAATCCGCACCCGCACTGCGGCGACGGCTCGCAATGCCCGGGCATCGGGCCTCCGTTTCCTCGTGGGGTTTTCGGCAGCGGGGCGGGCAGGCTTGAGCCCCGGCTCAGGGTCCAGGAAACGACGCGGGCGCCCCTCGAAAGAGGCGCCCGCGCGTGCACGGAGATGCGGGGGGGAACCTGACTTCGACTACTGACCTCCGGTCCCGCCGCTCTGGTAGCGGCACTCGTTGAAGCAGTTCTCGCGGCCGGCGACGATGCGATCGACGGCGGCTTCGTGGCGTGCTTCCTCGAGCGCCTCGCAGACCGGGTCTCCGTCGCAGCCCTGCACGTTCGCGACGTGCAGTTCGATCTCGACGCGATTCGAGTCGGCGTAGTCCCTGGCGCATTTCGAAATGCAGCCGCCGGGCCCGGCCTTGGCCAGGCCGGCACTCACGCCGGTGAGGTTGTCCTGAACCGCCTTGCACTGGCTGAGGCCGACGGCCACGAAGCCGAGCAGGGCGAACAAGGCGAGAAGCGACAGACCGCGACGCAGTCGCGGAAGGCGGTGGGCAAGGCGCATGAGGCGGTCTCCGTGCTCACGACGCGTGAGCGTCGCGCTGATGCTCGCCTTCCCTGGGCCGGTCGAGCATCCCGTCCTGGGAGCTCCTCAGCTTGCTTTGCTCCAGATCAGAGCGGCCAGGACCAGCCCGCTCCAGCGCTCAAGCTCTCCAGATCGAGCGCGACCACCCTGAGACGGAAACCGAAACCGGGCTCGATTCCAATGCCTGCGTTCCACTTCTCGGAATCGTGCTCGACCTGAAGCCTCAGGGCTCGCCATGGCTGTACCTCGAAGGCGCCGAAAACGCCGTCGAGCACATGGCGGGGAGCTGCGAAAGCGGTAGGAGCATAACCGATTGCGGCGCGGCCATGCACGCCTAAAATTCGGCCCGGAAGGCCCGCGACGGCGTAGGTGGAGTGGAAGCGCCGGGTTCCGACCAGGTCATCGATCCCGACCGCCAGCCCGGGACGCCCGTCGGCGGGCTCCCGCAGGGCCAGCCTGGCGCTGGCCGTGCGGTCCAGATCGGCGAGCCGCGAGTCGGGCACGATGGCCTCGAAGTCACGCAGGCCGACGATCTGCGTCCAGCGCAGTTGGACCTCGACCGACGGCAGAAAGCCGATCGTGCCGTAGTAGTAGGCGTTGGGATGCTCGCCGCGGTGGTCGAAGGCCCAGTCTTTGGGCACGTAGCTGTAACCGACCTCCATCTGCCGGTCGCCGATCGTGCCGGCCCAGGGCGTCGTCGCGAAGCCGCTCATGCCGGAGAGCGACACCCATGCCGCGGGACCGCCCGCGGATCCGGTCGTGCCGCCCGACTCGGCACGGCGGTACCGGTCCGCCCCCGCATCGAGCGACGGTTCGTCGAGGCGCGAGAGATAGGATTCGCGCGAAGCCACTCCCGAGAGTGCGGAGCCGATGGCCCGCCCGCGATCGTCGTACGTGAACGGGAAACGCTCCACCGGCTGCACCCGCACGGGGCCACCGCCCTTGCGCACCATGGGCGGCACCGGGATGTCGAGGCGCACGCCCTGGATGCGGTCTCCCTCGATGCGCTGGACGTAGAAGGCGACGCCGAGATCGCCGATTTCGCGCCTGACCTGAAGCTCCACACCGCGATCGCCGAACAGGAACCACTGCGCCCGGCCGCGCAGCGACAGCTCGTACACCGGTGCGTGCCAGGTGAGCGAGGTGAATCCGGTCAGCAGGGTCGGATCCGAGTACTGGACCTCGCCCTGGGTGAAGGAGACGAACCCGGTCGCATCGAGCTGCGTATCCACCAGCCAGCGGCCGCCGCCGAGCGGCCGCGCGAAGCCGATCGAGCCGCCGTAGCGGTTCGCGCCGAAGTAGCCGACATGGGCGCTGCCGAGCGCGAGCCCCGGCATCCAGAAGAACTGTTCGAGCCCGATGGTGCCGGGCCTCACCCGTCCGACGTCCGGGTTGAGCTCGGTGCGCTCGAAGTCGTTGTGAATCGGAACGAGCAGTGAGGCGGAGGCGCGCGCGCCGCTCCAGGGCACGTACCGCAGGCGCGGCTCGAGATCGAGGCTGAACACGAACGGCTGGAGCACCCGGCCGAATTCGTATGCCAGCCGCGGGCCCAGTTCGAGATCGACCGTGCGCGTGGTGGGCGCGGCCCCGACCGCATGGAACGCGGGCCAGAACGGGTCGTCGCTCGGGTAGCGGACGCGGAACACCGTGTCCTGCGCGGCGCCGGCCAGTCGCTCGATCCATCCGTGCCGGGACGCCGGGCCGCGGGTGACGACCGCGTCCTCGAGGCCCAGGCGCCGCACGACGAACGCGGCGCCGGGATCGGTCGCGGCCGCGAGCACCCCCAGCGCCTCGGCGCTGTGTCGGTAACGCCGGTTTTCGAAGGCGATCCGCAGCGAGTCGCCCGCGCCGCGCACGCTCACGTTCTCGAACCCGGTCGCGCGCGCGATGGCCGCGGCGCGGACGTGCGCGGCCCCGTCCGCGCGCGCCGCCGCCGCACCGGCGAGGGCGAGGAGCAGCAGGGCGCCCGCCGTGACACCCGGGTGGGGCGGTGGAAGACATGGCGGCGTGCGTCTGGACATGCGCCTCTCGGCTGGCGGGGATCCACTGACGATCGCGGCGCACGGAGGGCGGGGGGCCGCGCCGGCCGACGATGGTAGCATGCGCGCGGGTCTTGAAGCGACGCAGTGATTGTGGCAGCGTGCGCGCACCCGGACGTTCCATGACCGTCCTTCGAGAGGAGAGAACATGTCGAGAATCGTCGCACTCGTGGCGGTCCTGTGGCTGGCCGCCGCGGGGTGCCAGCAGTCCGCTGAGAACCAGATGCCTGCAGCCGGGAACGGCGGAACGGCCGCCGACACGGGGGCCGCGGCCATGGACCAGCAGGCGGACGCCGCCGCGGCGGCCCCGGCCGCGGAGGAGGTCAAGTTGCCGAACGGACTCGTCTATCAGGATCTGGTGGTGGGCGACGGCGCCGTCGCCGAGAAGGGCATGAAGGCCACGGTGCACTACACCGGCTGGCTCACCGACGGCACGAAGTTCGACAGCTCGGTCGATCGGGGCCAGCCGTTCAGCTTCACGCTGGGGCAGGGCCAGGTGATCAAGGGCTGGGACGAGGGCGTGCAGGGCATGCGGGTCGGCGGCAAGCGTAAGCTCACGATTCCGCCCGACATGGCCTACGGCGCCAGGGGGTATCCGCCGGTGATTCCGCCCGGCAGCACCCTGGTGTTCGAGGTCCAGCTGCTGGGCCTCAACTGACGAACGCGGAGGGCCGCGTCAAATCGGTGCTTGACCGCTTTCGTGGGAGGCTGCGAGAATTACCGCGTCGATGCAGCACCCATGCGGATACCAACACAATTCTTGTGTCGCAGCCGCGGGTACGTTGCCTGCGGCTGCTTCATTTGGGGCCGCGGGCGGTATCGACGTCATCCCCCCGCAGCGGCCCGCCGGTCGCTCGGAAGTACCAACGGGACACGCATCCCGGCAGCGAAGGAGCAGCAAGTGGCTCAGGGTACGGTGAAGTGGTTCAACGATGCCAAGGGTTTTGGCTTCATCTCCCAGGAGGGTGGTGAGGACGTTTTCGTGCACTTCTCGGCGATCCAGGGAGAGGGATTCAAAACGTTGTCCGAAGGCGAGCGCGTCGAATTCGAGATCACGCAGGGACCCAAAGGGCTCCAGGCGGCGAACGTTCGGCGGGGGGAAGCCTCGGCCTAGAGTGCGACTCCGGAACCACGGCGGGCGGCGATTCCCTCGGAAGCGCCGCCCGCTCGTTGTTTGACCGGCCGCGCGACCGCCGCCGCCCTCAGCGCTCCTCGCGCATGCGGACCGGTGAGGCGAACAGCGAGTCCACCGAGATCACCCGGCCCCCGCGATCCACCTGGCCGAAGGCGAGCACGCCGGTCGGACACGCCTGCACGCACGCCGAGCAGCGCACGCACTCGGGATCGGCCATCGGCAGGCCCCTGTTGGCGAAGTTCATGACGTCGATGCCCTGATGGCACACCGTCGTGCACTGGTTGCACGAGATGCATTTCTTCTTGTCGGCGAGGATGCGGAAGCGGCTGAAGCGCGCGTAGATGTGCATGAGCGCGGCGAGCGGGCACATGAACCGGCACCACACGCGACCCGAATACCAGAAGTAGAACCCGTAGCCGACGACGCCGGCCAGGAACACGTCCACGGTCCACTTGTAGCGGTCCTTGAGCGTGTCGAACACGGCGGCGGCGGCGTTGCCTTCGGGCAGCGCCCAGCCCGCGATCCGCACCACCAGCAGCAGCACCGCGATCGCGAGGATCCCCTGGCCGACCATGTTGAGCCGGTTCCAGAGCGGTCCGTGCGGCATCTTCTCGCGGTGCGTGTCGCCCAGCGTCTCGGCCAGCGCGCCGCACGAGCAGATCCAGCCGCAGTAGACGCCCTTGCCGAAGAAGTAGATGCCGAGCGGGATCAGCACCAGGGTCTGCAGCGCGCCGATCGCGATCCACCACCACAGCGGGTCGTGGGTGAAGATGTTGTAGACGTCGAGCGGCCACGCCAGGATCAGCCCGTAGGCGCGCCAGAACTCGCGCCCGTGCCCGTAGTTCACCGCGGGGAACAGGGCGTCGTTGAGCGCCGCAGGGATCAGCCCGTGGTGGTGGAGCAGCGGCAGGATCACCTCGGGCAGCAGGAACAGCGGAATCACCTGAATCGCCATCAGCGTGAGGGTCTGCGCGGTGACGTACGGGGTCCTGCGCCGCCGGATGCGCCGCACGCCGAAGATCACCACGATCAGCGAGTAGGCGAGCGTGTACCAGAACGCGGGGCCGCTCGCGCTGATCGCCAGCGTGCCGGGCAGCGTCCGCGGGTCGGCGGCGGCCGCGGTGACGTTCGCGCCCATCCCGGCGAGGAGCTGCGGCAGGTTGGTCGGGAACCAGTGGTGCCGGTACCAGAGGTCGGACATCCACCCGCCCGATTTCCAGTTGTAGAGCCACGCGCAGAAGGCGACGAACAGCGCGAGCGCGCTCCAGCGCGCGGCGCGTCATCTCGCCGGCGATCGCGAGCCCCGAGCGGCGGAAGAAGTCGAGCGGCGCCTCGCGACCGATCATCGTGAACACGACGTCGTTCGCGATCGTCGTCGCTCCGTCCGGACCGGCGAGATCGACCTCGTGCTCGCGGATGGCGCGCACGGTGTGCTGCGGCAGGATCTCGAGCGTTCCCGCACGGCCCGTCCCGCCGCCGGCGAGCCCGCGCAGGCGTTCGAGCAGGGCCGGCTTGGGGCGCACGAGCGCCGCGCCGCGGTGGGCGAGGGTCACGCGTGCGCCGGCCTCAGCGAGCGCGATGGCGGTCTCCGCAGCCGCGTCGCCGCCGCCCGCGACGAGGCAGCGCCGGCCGCGGAAGTCGGCCGGATCGTGGAGGCGATTGTAGACCTTGTCGAGACCCTCCCCGGGCACGTCGAGGCGCCGGAAGTCGCCGCTGCGGCCGATGGCGACGAGCACCCGCCGCGCCCGCAGGATGGCGCCGTCCTCCAGGCGCACGCGCAGCCCGGCGCCCGCGCGCTCGATGCGCTCGGCGCGCCCGTGAGTGATGCGGATGCCCGCACGTGCCGTCTGCGCGCGCAGCTCCGCGACCAGCGCTTCCTTGACGTCGGCATGAACCTGGAGCGTTCCGGCCGGTGTCATGTCGTGCGGATAGGTGAAGATCGGCTTGCCGCGCGGGAAGTTCACGAGCGTCGCGAAAGGCTCGGCGGCCTCCAGCACGACGAAGTCCAGCCCGTGGCGCTGCGCTTCGATCGCCGCCGCCATTCCGGCGACGCCGCCGCCGACGATCACCAGGTCGTGCGCCCCGGCGACAGGGGCGGCGCCGGCCAGATCGGCCGCGATCGTCCCTACGGTCCGCGCTCCGGTGTCGAGCGCGAACTTGAGCAGCGGAACGCCGGTGAGGTCGCCCGCCACGTAGACGCCGGGGACGCCGGTCGAGCCGTCCGCGCGGACCTCGGGCAGCTTCTCCACCGTGCCGGCCGGCCACTGCGTGTGCAGCCAGTGCGTGTAGGTCTCGAGCAATCGGGTCTCCAGGGGATCGCCACCGCGCGCCGGGACGCGCGCCGACGCTAGCACGCGCGACCATGCCCTGCGAGCAGGGGCACGGGACGGTCTGCCGAAAGTACGATTGCGTGCCACGGGCGGGACCGCGTCTTTCGCCTGGCGGGCCCACGGTTCGATCCGCGATAATAGTCGGCTGTGTTTCCATACCCCCACGCTCTCCAGCAGATGGTCGCATGATCCCCGTGCGACGCTGGCCCGTCGTCAGGGCCCTCCCGGCAATCGCCGTGCTGGCGCTCGCGGCCGAACTGGTGGTACGCACCTGGCTGGCGTCCCCTTCCCAAGCGATCCCCGACCCAGCATTCGGTTTCGTCATGCCTCCGCACGTGCTCGTGGTCCACAGCACCGAGGGCTACAGCCGCCAGCGCACCAACGCCCTCGGCCAGTTCGACGATGAGCTGCGCGTGCCGCCACCGCCGCTGCGGGCGTTGCTGCTGGGGGACTCGTACGCAGAGGCGCTGCAGGTGCCGCGGCGGCTGGATTTCTGTTCGGTCGCCGAGTCGCTGGAACCGGGGGTGGAGGTCGTCAACGCCGGCCTGTCGGGGCGTTCGCCGCTCGACTACGCGGCGACGCTCGAGGGATTGATCCCGTCCGTACACCCGAACGCCGTGGTGGTCGTCGTCAACGACGGGGACCTCGATGACATCGTCAAGCGGTTGCGTCCGGACGGCTCCATCAAGCCGCCCGAGTCGCGGGCTGGTCCGCTCTCGCTGCCGGCCAGGCTCGCGCGGGCGGTGCTTCGTACCTCGGCGCTGGCGCAGATGCTGCGGAATCGCGTCGAAGAGCTGACGATGCACGAGACGGCGCGGCTCAGGCACAAATTCGAAGGACGACCGCTGTACCTGCCGACCGCACCCATCGACCCGCGCGTCGCAGGCGTCCTGGATCGCGTTCAGTCACGGCTGGCTGCGACCGGCATGCCGATCATCTACGTGTACATCCCGGGCATGACATACTTCGACGGTCCGCCGCACGTGTCGTACCCGGATCGGCGCCGGTTCTATCACGAGTTCGCAGCGCGCAACGGGGTGACGCTGGTCGACGTCGCGGACGACTTCGTCGCCTCGGTTGAGACCACCGGCCAGCCCGTGCACGGCTTTCCGAACTCGCTGATCGGGAAGGGACACATCAACGCGCGCGGGCACGGCGTCGTGGGCCGCGATCTGGCAGCCGCACTCGGGAAACTCCGCCGTTGATCTTCTCGTCGTCCGAGTTCTTCGTCTTCCTGGCCGTGGTCCTCGGCCTGCTGGCCCTGCTGCGCGGCGAGAGCGCACGGCGGAACACGCTGCTGGTGGCCAGCTACATCTTCTACGGCTGGTGGGACTGGCGCTTCTGCGGGCTGATGTTCGGCACCACTGCGATCGACTACTACGCGGCGCGGTGGATCGAGCGGGCGCCGACGGAGCGCGGCCGTCGGATCGGTCTGGTGGTCGCCGTTGTCTCCAACCTGGGCGTGCTCGTCGCGTTCAAGTACACCAACTTCTTCATCGAATCCCTGCAGCCGCTGCTGGAGAGTGCGGGGATTCGGATTCCGCACCTTGCGATCGTGCTGCCGGTGGGTATTTCGTTCTTCACGTTCCAGGCGATGAGCTACGTGATCGACGTGTACCGCGGCGAGCTGCGCGCCAGCCGCAGCCTGCGAGACCTGTCGCTGTTCATTGCGTTCTTCCCGCAGCTGATCGCCGGGCCGATCGTGCGCGGCTCGTGGTTCATGCCCCAGCTGGATCGCATTCATCCGCTGTCGCTGTGGAACATCCGGGAAGGCACGCGGCACTTCTTCCGCGGCTTCATGAAGAAGGTGCTGTTCGCCGACACGCTTGCGGTGTTCGTCGATCACGTGTGGGCGCACCCCGGAGACTTCACTGCGCCGGTGGTGTGGCTCGCGGTGGTAGCATACGCGGGCCAGATCTATTACGACTTCTCTGGCTATAGCGACATGGCGGTCGGCCTCGGTCGCATGCTGGGCTTCGAGTTCCCGGTCAATTTCAGGCACCCGTACCGGAGCCTCGACGTCACCGAGTTCTGGCGGCGCTGGCACATCACGCTGTCGACGTGGCTTCGCGACTATCTGTACATCCCGCTTGGCGGCAACCGGAAGGGCCGGGGGCGCACCTACGCGAATCTGGCCGTGACCATGTTGCTTGGCGGGCTCTGGCATGGCGCGGCCTGGACGTTCGTGGTGTGGGGCGCCCTGCACGGCGCCGCTCTTGCGCTCCACAAGTTGTGGCTCGAATGGCGGGGGCCGCAGGCGCGGCCGGGCACGGTGGCTGGAAGGCTGATCTCGTGGGCCGGGACATTCCTGTTCGTGCTCGTCACGTGGGTGTTCTTCCGGTCGCCGGACTTTCAGACGGCGGCGGTCGTGCTGCGCAAGATGGCGTTTCTGGAACCGGGCGGTGTGCGCTGGTTCTACTTGCAGGCCATGGTCATCATCCTCGTCGCCGTGCTGCTCCACGTGACGGTCGTGCTCCGGCGTGATCGTGAGCTGCTGCCCGATCTGCAACGCCCCGCGGGCTGGGTGCTGCTCATTGGCGGATTCGTACTCATCCTGATGTTCGCCCCGCTCGGTACGAGCCCGTTCATCTACTTCCAGTTCTGACCCGGGTTTGACCATGCCGGGGGCGCCGGTTACGGTCCCGGTGCATTGACGCGGCTCCCACGCAAGAAGGCATCGTGATGCGGGCGGGGCGTGCGTTCGCGCGGATCGCGGCCGCGGTCCTCCTGCTCGTGCCGGTCGCGGCCTGCCAGTCCTCGTCGCGCGGCGCGGAGAACGGCGGCACGAGGCTCGCGGTGATGATGCAGCCCGGTGAGCGGCCCTTCTGGGTGCCGATCGCCGAGGGCTTCGAGCGCGAACATCCCGGGGTGCGCGTGGATCTCGTCGAAGGCCCGCACGCCACGGACCTGCGCGAGAACCTCTACACGGCGTCGCTGCTCGCCGGCGATCCGTCCTTCGACCTCGTCTACATGGACGTCACGTGGACGCCGAAGTTCGCCGCCGCCGGCTGGCTGAGGCCGCTCGATGACGACTTCGATACGCGCGTGCAGCGCGCGCGCTTTCTCGACGCGGCGCTCGAGGCCGGCGTCTATCGCGGCCACCTCTACCGGATTCCGGTACGCACCGACGTCGGCCTGCTCTACTACCGGAAGGACTGGCTCCAGGCCGCGGGACTCGACCCACCGGCGACGTTCGCGGATCTCACACGCATCGCACGGCAGCTCGAGGACCCGCCCGCGCGCTGGGGCTACGTCTGGCAGGGCAAGCAGTACGAAGGGCTGGTGTGCGACTTCCTCGAGGTGCTGAACGGCTTCGGCGGCTTCTGGATCCACCCGGGCACGCTCGAAGTCGGGCTCGACCGCCCCGAGGCGCGCAGGGCGCTCGAGTTTCTCGCCGGCACCTGCACCGGCAGTCGCCCGATCAGCCCACCGGGGGTGACCACCTACCAGGAGGAGGAGAGCCGGCGCCTGTTTCAGGATGGCCGTGCGGTGTTCCTGCGCAACTGGCCCTACGCATGGCGGCTCTCACAACGCGAGGATTCGCCGCTGAGGGGCCGCGTGGGCGTGATGCCGATGGTGGCCGCGCCGGGCGGGCGAGCGCGCGGGAACGCTGGGTGGCTGGGGCCTCGGGCGTGTCGGCCTACAGCCGGCACCCCGAGCTCGCGGTGGCATTCATCCGCTACGCGACCGGGCATGGAGGGCCAGCGCGCTGCTGTGCGGGCCGGCCGGATACGCGCCGGCGCTCAAGGCGGCGTACGAGGATCCCGAGCTGCTGCGGGCGAACCCGTTCCTGGCGAAGCTGCTCGCGATCCATGCGCAGGCGGTGCCGCGCCCGATCGTCGCGCGCTACGCGCTGGCGTCGGACATCCTGCAGCGGCGCCTGAGCGCGGCCCTGTCGGGCGCGGAGACGCCGGCCGCGGCGCTCGCCGCTGCGGCGCGCGAGACGCGCCTGATGCTCGGCAAGGAGCAGGCGCCATGAGGGCGCGGGTGTGGACGCGCGAGCGCGTGGTCTCGCTGCTGCCGGCCGCCGTGCTGCTCGGCGTGATCGTGATCGTGCCGATCGTGCGGGTGATCGCGCTGAGCTTCATGCGCAGCGATCTCGCCCAGGGGTTCCATCTGGTGCCGGCCGGGTTCGCCGCCTACGCGCGGCTCTGGCAGGACGGGCGCTGGTGGACCGCGCTCTCCAACACGGCGGTGTTCACGGGGAGCTCGCTGGCCGCCGAGATGGTGCTCGGCGTCGCGTTCGCGCTCCTGCTCCACCGCACGTTCCGCGGGCGTGGCCTCGCGCGCGCGATCGTCGTGCTGCCGTGGGCGCTGCCGACCGCGGTGATGGCGCTGGCGTGGTCGTGGATCTTCAACGACTCGTTCGGGGTCGCGAACGATCTGCTGCAGAAGATCGGAATCTTGAAGGGGCCGGTGGCGTGGCTCGGACAGGGCGGCACCGCGATGTTCGCGATGGTGGTCGCCGACGTCTGGAAGACGACTCCATTCGTGACGCTGATCGTGCTGGCCGGACTGCAGTCGATTCCCGAGAGCGTCCTCGAGGCGGCGCGCGTGGACGGTCTCGGCGCACGGCAGCGGCTCACCCGGGTCGTGCTGCCGCTGCTCGCGCCCTCGCTGATCGTCGCGCTGGCGTTCCGCATGGTCCAGGCCTACGGCGCGTTCGACCTCGTCTACGTGATGACCGGCGGCGGGCCGGGCGGCGCTACCGAGACGGTGTCGCTGTATGCCTACCAGAACTACTTCCGCTACCTCGACTTCGGCTACGGCTCGGCGATCGCGGTGCAGGGTGTCATCATCGTCATCGCGCTGGTGCTGATCGTGCTGCGGATCGCGCGCCGCCCGGGGACCGCGACGTGAGCGCGCGCCCGCGTCCGCACGGCCGCGCCTGGCCATACGCGATCGGCGTCCTGCTGATGGCGGCATGGTCGCTCGGGCCGGCGCTCTGGCAGGCCTTGACCGCGATCAAGCCGGACGCACAGATCACGAAGGTGCCCACCGTGTACCTGCCGCATCCGCCGACGCTCGAGCACGTCACACGCCTGTTCGAACGGCTGCCGTTCGGCACCTTCCTCGCGAACAGCGCCTGGATCTCGGCGTGGGCGACGCTGCTGTGCGTCGGGGTGGCTGCGCTGGCGGCAGCGGCGCTCGCGCGCATGCCGGGCAAGGGGCGCGTCCCCGTGCTGCTCGCGCTGCTGTTCGTTTCGCTGTTCCCGCCGATCCTGCTGCTGTTCCCGCTCTACGAGGGCGTGCGGGCGCTGGGCTGGATCAACCATCCGCTGGCGCTGGTGCTCCCGTACGCGGCGCTCAACCTGCCGCTGGCCGTCTGGGTGCTGGAGAGCGCGTTCCGCGGACTGCCGCGCGAGATCGACGAAGCGGCGCAGCTCGACGGGTTGAAGCCGCCCGCGCGGCTCGCCCGCATCCATCTGCCGCTGGCGATGCCCTCGGTGGTCACCGCGGCGATTCTCGTGTTCATCTTCTGCTGGAACGAGTTCATGCTCGCGCTGACTTTCATGACGCGCGAGGGCAGCAAGACCGTCACCGCCGGGATCGCGAGCGTGGGCAGCGCCTCGCTGTTCGAGATCCCGTGGGGCCAGTTGTCGGCCGCGATCGTGGTGGCGACGCTGCCGCTGATGTTCCTGGTGCTGCTGTTCGAGCGCCGCATCGCGTCGGGCCTGACGCGGGGAGCGATCAAGGGATGACGAGCGGACCGTTGCGCGCGATCGGCATCACCAAGGTCTTCGACGACGGCACGCGAGCGCTCGACGACGTGTCGTTCGACGCGATGCCCGGTGAGGTGCTGACCCTGCTCGGACCTTCGGGATGCGGCAAGTCCACGCTGCTGCGCATCCTTGCCGGGCTCGAGCACGCGACGGCCGGCCGCCTGGAGCTCGACGGCGAGCGCTTCGACGAACGGCCGCCGGGCGCCCGCGACGTCGGCTTCGTGTTCCAGAACTACGCGCTGTACCCGCACCTCACGGTGGCCGGGAATCTGGGTCTCGCGCTGGAAGTGCGCGGCGTGGCACGCGACGAGCGCGAGCGCCGTGTGCGCGAGACGGCGGCCACGCTGGGCATCGGCGAGCTGCTCGGCCGCCGCCCGGCGCAGCTCTCGGGCGGGCAGCAGCAGCGCGTGGCACTCGGCCGCGCGCTGGTGCGGCGCCCGCGCCTGTACCTGCTCGACGAACCGCTCTCGAACCTCGATGCTCTGCTGCGCGAGGACATGCGCACCGAGCTCAAGGCGCTGTTCGGGAGCGTCGGCGCGACGGTGATCTACGTGACCCACGACCAGGCGGAGGCCATGAGCCTGTCGGACCATGTGGCGGTGATGCGCCGGGGGCGCATCCTCCAGCACGCGCGCCCGCTCGAGCTGTACGCACGGCCCGCGACGCTGTTCGTGGCGAGTTTCGTGGGCGGCCCGCGCATGACGGTGTGGCACGGCCGGCGCGAGGGCGGCGAGCTGCGGGCGAACGGCGTGCAGGTGCCGGTGCCGGACGGTCTCGGTGGCGGCGCGCGGCTCGCGGTGGGGATCCGTCCCGAGGACGTGGTGGTGTCGGATCAGCCTCTGCGTGGCGGCCTCGAGGTGCGGCGGCGGCTGGCGGAGCCGCTCGGCGCACGTACGCTGCTCACGCTGGAGGTGGGCGGCGAGACGGCGCGCGCCCTGGCGGCGCCGCGCGACTGGCCCGAGAAGCTGTGGATGGCGTGGCCGCCGGACCGGCTCCACTGGTTCGACGGTGAAACCGAGGCGCGACTCGAACCGGACGGGGGAGGTCACTGATGGCGGAACGCGATCCCACGATCCTCAGGGAGGACGTACGCGCGCAGATCGAGACGATCGGGCCGACCGACATTCTGATCGGCATTCCCTCGTTCAACAACGCGCGCACCATCGGACACGTGGTGAAGGCGGTCACGGCCGGCCTCGCCAAGTATTTCCCGGAGCGCAAGGCGGTGCTGGTCAACTCCGATGGCGGCTCGAAGGACGGCACCCAGGAAGCGGTCGCCGGCTCGGCGTTCGAGACCGGGCGTACGATCCTCGTGTCGCATCGCGTGCGCACGCTCCACAAGGTGATCACCGCCTACCAGGGCCTGCCCGGCAAGGGCAGCGCGTTCCGCACCGTGTTCGAGGTGGCGCACCGGCTCGGCGCGCGCGCCTGCGCGGTGGTGGACTCCGACCTGCGCAGCATCACGCCCGAGTGGATCGAACTGCTGCTCGGACCGATCGTGCACGAGGACTTCGACTACGTCTGCCCGCTCTACTCGCGCCACAAGTACGACGGCACGATCACCAACTCGATCGTCTATCCGCTCGTGCGCTCCATGTACGGCAAGCAGATCCGCCAGCCGATCGGCGGCGACTTCGGCTTCTCGGGGCGTCTCGCGACGCACTACCTGAAGCAGGACGTGTGGGACAGTGACGTGGCGCGCTTCGGGATCGACATCTGGATGACGACGACCGCGCTGATGGGCGGTTTTCGCATCTGTCAGTCGTACCTGGGCGCCAAGATCCACGACGCCAAGGATCCCGGCGCCGACCTGAGCGCGATGCTGGTGCAGGTGACCGGCTCGCTGTTCCAGCAGCTCGAGGCGCACGAGTCCTTCTGGATGGGGGTCAAGGGCTCCACGCCGGTGACCGAGTTCGGTTTCAAGTACGAGGTCGGGCTCGAACCCATTCCCGTCAACGTGGCCCGGATGGTGCACACGTTCGAGCAGGGCGTGCGCGACTTCGATCCGCTGCTGCGGCAATTCATGCGGCCCACCACGCAGCAGGCGCTCGCGGGTCTGACCGGCCAGCCACCGGAGTCGTTCCACATGCCGGTGGACGCCTGGGTGCATACTGTCTTCGACTACGCCACGGCATACCATCGCCGTCGCATGCCGGCGGAGCATCTGCTCAAGTCCCTCACACCCCTTTATCTCGGCCGCACCGCGTCCTGGGTCAATCAGGCGCGCGACTACGGCTCGAACGAAGTGGAAACCGAACTCGACGCGCTCTGCGAGCGCTTCGAAGTGCTGAAGCCGGAGCTCATCGAGCACTGGCGGGCGGGGAGGTCCTGATGATCGCAAACATTCCGCTGTCCATCTGGGATCCGCTGACGCGGTTCCTCGAGCGCGGCGCCGAGCTGTTGCCGGTGCTGCTCGCCGTACTGATCGTTCTCGGCGGCGGCCTGCTGCTCGCGTGGCTGGTCGAACTCCTCGTGCGCAGCGTGCTGCGCGCGATCGGCTTCGACCGCATCGCCGGGCGGCCCGGCGTGATCGACTCCATGCGGCGTGCGGGTTTCTGGCAGACGCCGTCGGTGATGGCCGGCCAGATCGGCCGCTGGGTCGTGCTGGTCCTCACGCTGGTCGGGGCGCTGTCGATTCTCAGCTCCGAGGCCACCGACGCCGTGATCGGCTCGATGGTCAACTATCTGCCGCGGCTGGTGGCGGCGCTGCTGATCTTCGTGGTCGGCTGGGCCGTGAGCACGTTCGTGGCGCGCAGTGTGCTGCTGTGGGCGGTGAACGCCCGGGTGCGCGGCGCGCGCTGGCTGTCCGGCGGCGTGCAACTCCTGCTCGGCGTGTTCTTCGCGGCGCTCGCGCTCGACAATCTCGGCTTCGGCCGCGACATCGCCCTCGTGGTCCTGGCGATCCTGCTCGGCGGCTTCGTGCTCGCGGGCGCCCTTGCGTTCGGACTGGCGGGCCAGGATCTGGCGCGGCAATCGCTCGACCGCATGACCCGCGAGTCACGCGAAGAGGACCACGACACGCTGTCGCACCTGTAGGCGGCTGCCATGGGAGACTTCTTCCAGAACGGCGTCATCGCGACGCTGCACAAGCTCGGCGATCAGCCGCTCGAAGCGATCGAGGAGCGGCTGAACGAACACGCCGTGAATCATCCGATCGCGCTGATCCTGCCCTGCCTGATCACGGAGCTGGAGGGCCCGGCGCTCGGCCCGATCGTGCAACGGCTCGCCGAGGTCCCGTACATCAGCGAGATCGTCGTCTCGCTCGGACGCGCCGATCACCGACGCTTCGAGGCGGCGCGCAGGTTCTTCGCGCCGCTCGGCCGGCGCTGCCGGATCGTCTGGATCGAGGGGCCGCGCGTGCAGGCGATGATCCGCCTGCTCAAGGAGCACGATCTCGACATCGGCCCGCCCGGCAAGGGCCGCGCCACCTGGCTCGCGCTCGGCGACGTGCTCGCGCGCGAAAACGCGCGCTCGATCGCGCTCCACGACTGCGACATCGTCACCTATGATCGCATGCTGCTGGCACGGCTCTGCTACCCGCTGGTCGATCCGAGCCTCGGCTACGAATACACGAAGGGCTACTACAGCCGGATCACCGACCGGATGCACGGGCGCGTCACGCGTCTGTTCGTGACCCCCATCGTGCGTTCGCTGATCCAGCTCGTCGGCGCGGTGCCGTTCCTGCGCTACCTCGACAGCTTCCGCTACCCGCTCGCCGGCGAGTTCGCGATGGAGCAGGGGCTGGCGCGCTCGGTGCGCATTCCCGGTGACTGGGGCCTCGAGGTCGGCATGCTGGCCGAAGTGTACCGCAACACCTCGGTGAGGCGCGTCTGCCAGATCGACATCGCCGACACCTACGATCACAAGCATCAGCCGCTGTCGCCCGAGGACGCTTCGGCGGGCCTCAACCGCATGGCGCGCGACATCAGCAAGTCGCTGCTGCGCACGCTGGCGATGGAGGGCATCATGTTCGGCTCGGGATTCTACACCACGCTCAAGGTCGCCTACCTGCGAGCGGCACAGGACACCGTGCGCCAGTACCACGACGACGCGGTCGTGAACGGACTGCGCTTCGATCGGCACGTCGAGAACCGTGCGGTCGAGGTGTTCACCAGCGGCATCGCCCGCGCGTGCGAGGAGTTCGAGCGCGAACCGCTCGACTATCCGGGGCTGCCGAACTGGAACCGGGTGACGGCGGCGGTGCCGGACATCCTGAGCCGCTATCGGGACGCCATCGACGCGGACAACGCATGAACCTGCCGGGCGCGATCGCGTTCACCGACCTCGACGGTACCCTGCTCGCGCACGAGGACTACGACTGGCGTCCCGCGGCGCCCGCGCTGGAGGCGCTGCGCGCCCGCGGAATTCCGCTGGTGATGGCGAGCAGCAAGACCCGCGCGGAGATCGAGCGCTGGCGCGCGCGGCTCGGCAACCGCGACCCGTTCATCGCCGAGAACGGGGGCGCGCTGTTCGTGCCCGACGGCTGGGGACCGGCGCCGCCCGGCACGGCGAAGCGCGTGGACGATCTCTGGCGCCTCGAGTTCGGCACGCCGTGGCCGCGCCTGCGCGCGGCGCTGCCGGCGATCGCGCGGGCGACGCGCCTCACGCTCACGGGCTTCGGCGACATGCGCCGCGAAGAGGTGGCCCGCCTCACGGGCATCGACGACGGGGATCTCGACGCCTGTCTCGCCCGCGAGTACGACGAGCCGTTCCTGGCCGCCGGAGCGGACGAGGATCAGATCGCGCTGCGGCTGGCGGCGGCGGCGGCGGTGCACGGCCTCGCGGTGACGCGCGGCGGCCGCTTTCATCACCTGATCGGCGCCAACGACAAGGGGCGCGCGGCGCGGGCGTTGTGCGACTGGCTCTCCGCAGGACGTGCCCGCCCGCGCACCGTGGCGGCGGGCGACAGCGCCAACGACCTCGAACTGCTGGCTGCGGCGGATCGGGCGATCGTGGTCGCGCGCCCCGGCGGCGGCCACGCGCGGGCGCTCCGTGACGCCCTGCCGGGGGCGCGTTTCACGCGCGCGATCGGCCCCGCAGGCTTCCGCGAGGGCGTGCTGGAGGTGCTCGCGGAGTGGGACGCGGAGCGCGCGGCCGACCGCCGCAGGGCTCAGTAGATCAGCGCGATGGCCAGGTCATTGACGTTGGTGCCGGTGGCGCCGGTCACGAGCTGGTCGCCGAGCGCGCGGAAGAACGCGTCGGTGTCGTTCGCCTCGAGCGCGGCCGCCGCCGACAGGCCCTGATCGCGCGCGCGCGCGAGCGTCGCACCGCTCGCCCACGCGCCGGCGGCGTCGGAGGCGCCGTCGATCCCGTCGGTGCCGAAGGCGAACACCGCGATGCGTGCGGCGCCGTCCATCGCCAGCGCCGCGCCCAGGGCGAGCTCGTGGTTGCGGCCGCCGCGCCCGGCGCCGTGCACGGTGACCGTCGTCTCGCCACCGAACACCAGGCACAGCGGCGGCGGCGCGGGCAGCGCCGCCTCGCGCACCGTGCGCGCGATGCCGCCGATGACGCGGCCCGCGTCGCGGGCCTCGCCCTGCAGGTACTCGGTCACGACCAGCGCCGCGAACCCCAGCCCGCGCGCGGCCGTCGCCGCAGCCTCCGCCGCGATTCGGTTGGAGCCGGCGATGACGTTCCAGACCCGTGCCGCAGGCGGCGGGTCGGCGTCGGCCGCGCGCAGCGCCGCGCAGAGCGGCCGGTGCGCCGGCGCGATGCCGCGCGCCTCGAGAATCGCGAGCGCTTCCGCGGGTCCGGTGGGCGAGGGCGTGGTCGGCCCCGAGGCGATGGCCTCCGGGCGGTCGCCCATGACGTCCGAGAGCAGCAGCGCCACCACGGTCGCCGGCCGGGCCCGGCGGGCGAGACCGCCGCCCTTCACCCGCGACAGCGCCCGGCGCACGGTGTTGAGCTCGACGATGTCCGCGCCGGCGTGCTGCAGCGCGCGGGTGATGGACTGGAGGTCCGCGAGTGAGACTCCCTCGCGCAGGCTCTCGAGCAGTGCCGAGCCGCCGCCCGAGATCAGGACCAGCGCGACGTCGCCGGCGCTCGCGCCGGCGAGCGTTTCGATCGCCGCTGCGCCCGCGGTGAGGCTGCCCTCGTCCGGGATCGGGTGCCCGGCTGCGAGCGTACGGAACCCGGCCGGCCAGCCGTCGCCGGGATCGAGACCGTGGGGGTGGACGACGATGCCCCGGTCCGCGCGCCCGCCGAGTGCCGCGAGCGCGCCGCGCGCCATGCCCGCGGAGGCCTTCCCGAACGCCACGATCCGCACCCGCGCGTCGTCCTCGAGCGGCAGCGCGTGCGGGCCGGCGTGCAGCGTGCCGTGATCGAAGCGCAGCAGGCGCCTGACCGCGGGTTCCGGCGCGGCCGCCTCGAGCGCCGCCCGCTGCAGCGTGCGCCCGTGCTCGCGGACGCGATCCCAATCCGGCTGAGCCATGGACCGAATACTGGCCGCGCTCCCCGCGACGGTCAAACCGCACGACTTGCGGCGGGCGGAGCAGTGCGGCTAGCTTCTCGCCGTGCGACCCCGAACTCCGTCCCTGAGGCACGCTCTGTGCACCCTGCTCGTCGTCGCGGCGGCCGGATGCGGCAGCCGCGAGACCGCGCGCGAGGCGCCAGGCGGCGCGCCGGGCGGTCGCGAGCGGGTGAGCGTGACCGAAGCCGCACCCGATACCGGCGCCGATCCGATGATCATTGCGCTCGAAGACGCGTTCGCATCGCGCAATCCCGATGCACGCCGGGTCTCGATCCTCGAGTTCCGTCGCGAGAGCGGCGGCGGGGGCGCGAACCTGGTGCTGGCGCGCGGCGCCGGTCCCGGCGACGGCGCGGACAGCGAGCTGTTCGGCGTGTTCGTGTTCGACGATTCGCTGCGCCGGGTGCTGCGCACCGTCACGCTGTTCCCGACCCCGCGCCGCAACGAGACGCTGATGCGCTTCGAACGCACGACGCCGGACTCGGTGTTCCTGTTCGCCTGGGCGCGGAGCGACAGCGAAACGCTGATGACGGCCGCTTTCCCGTGGCGCGGCGGATCCGCGCGATGAAGCCCCGGCGCCGGGTGGCTCCGGCATTCAGGCGTCACCAGACCCGGGCAGCGGAGGGCCGATGCCACGACGCCTGAGGTGGACCGCGGCGCTCGGCGCCGTGCTGGCGCTCGCGATGCTGGCTCCGGCCGCGCTGTTCGCGCAGCGCTACGTGCCGACGCAGGATCCCGATCACCCGTTGATGAAGTACGGGGACTCGCTGGTCTCGCTCAACGATCGCTGCGTCGTCGCCGGCAACAAACTCAACCTCAAGGTGCGGCCGGTCTACGTCAGCGGCCGGCCGATCGGCTTCTGCTGAACGCACTGCCCGGGGGTCTTCGTGAAAGACCCGGACCATTACCTGACGTTCCGCCGGCTCTCGATTCCGGGAACCGTGTACCCGAAGAAGAAAGCGCTGCTGATCCCGGCCCTGCGCGCGCGGCTCAACTGGGAGATCTTCTACTTCTCCAGCATCGAGGCGCGGCAGAAATTCGAGAAGGACCCGACACGCTACTGCGGCTGGCTCACCGATCCGATCAGCCAGCAGCGCTTCCGCCCGACACCCGGGTCGCCGCACCTGGAGTTCGACGGCCGCCGCTACTACTTCCGGTCGGACAGCACGATGAAACGGTTCGGGGCGGATCCGGCGAAATTCGCGGATCGCGCCGGAGGCTGAAGCCTTCGCCGCATCACCCCGCGGCGTCCCGCCGGCACCCGGCGCGGGCGCCGCGTGCCTCTCAGCGCATCGTCTTCTGGAAGCGCGTCGAGGCGAAGCCGAGCAGCACGACGCCCATCGCCAGCAGCACGACGAAGTGCGGCCACAGCGTCGGCAGCCCCGCGCCCTTGAGGAACAGCCCGCGCACGATGATCAGGAAGTGCGTGACCGGATTGAACGCCGTCACCCAGCGGATCGCGGACGGCATGCTGCTCACCGGGAACATGAATCCGGAGAGCAGCAGCGCGGGCATGAAGAACAGGAAGCTCGACATGAACGCCTCCTGCTGCGTGTTGGAGATCGTCGAGATCAGCAGCCCGATGCCGAGCGCCGACTGCAGATAGAGCAGCCCCGCCAGCAGCAGCCACAGAAAGTTCCCCTGGAACGGCACGCGGAACCACAGAATCGCGACGGTCGTCACCAGCACCAGGTCGAACAGGCCGATCAGGGCGAACGGGATGCTCTTGCCGAGGATCAGCTCGACCGGTTTGAGCGGGCTCACCATGAGCTGCTCGAGCGTGCCGATCTCGCGCTCGCGCACCACCGCCAGCGCGGTGAGCAGCAGGCAGATCAGCAGGATCAGCGAGCCGACCACCGCCGGCACGTTGTAGTCGCGGCTCGAGAGATCCGGGTTGTACCAGGCGCGTTCGCGCAGGGTGACCGCGTCGGGCAGCGGCTGCGCGGCGTGCTCGGCGGCGAAGTCCTGCACGATACGCTCGGCATAGCCGCGCGCGATGGTCGCCGTGTTCGACTGGGTGCCGTCGAACAGCAGCTGCACCCGTGCATCCTCACCGCGGGCCAGCGTCCTGGCGAAGTCGCGCGGGATCACCACGGCGACCAGCGCGCGACCGTGATCGAGGGCGTCGACCGCGTCACGATCACGGTCCGATCGGCCCACGACCTCGAAGCGCTCCGAGGCGGTCATGGCGTCCACCAGCTCGCGCGCGACCGCGCCGCGGTCGTGATCCACGACGAACGTCCGCGTGTCACGTACGTCGGTCGAGACCGCGTAGCCGAACACCAGGAGCTGGATGATCGGTGCGACGAAGATCACGCGTGCCATGCGGGGATCGCGCAGCACCTGCCGGAACTCCTTGCGTACCATCTCCAGCACGCGCGCCATGGACACGCCGCCGATCACGTGAGCTCCTTGCGGAAGCTCTTCACCGCGAGGCCGATGCCGACGGCGGCGAACAGCAGCATCAGCAGGCCCTGCAGCCAGAGCACCTCGACGCCGACGCCCTTGAGGAAAACGCCGCGGGTGACCACGAGGAAGTAGCGCGCCGGGACGATGTACGTGATCGCGCGCAGCACGGGCGGCATGACGTCGATCGAGAACATGAAGCCCGAAAGGAGAAAGGCGGGCAGGAACGTGAGGATCATCGCCATCTGCGTGGCGAGCACCTGCGACTTCGCGACCGCCGAGATGAACATCCCCAGCCCGAGCGAGCCGATCAGGAACGCGGTGGACATCACCGCGAGCAGCAGCACGTCGCCGCGGAACGGCACCCGGAACAGGGCCACGCCGAGGGCGGTCGTGACGGTCACGTCGATCAGGCCGATGCCGAGGTAGGGCAGCAGCTTGCCGAACACGACCTCGAAGCGGTGCACCGGTGTCGAGGCGAGCTGCTCCATCGTGCCGCGCTCCCATTCGCGGGCGATGGTCAGCGAGGTCAGCATCGCGGCGATGATCATCATGATCACCGCGACGAGTCCGGGGACGATCATGTTGCGGCTGGTGAGCGCCTCGTTGTACCAGACGCGGCTGTCGGGGCGCAGCGGCGGCGCGCGGACGATGCCGCGGGTCGCGACGGCGAGCGAATACTGGCGGACGATTCCGGAGGCGTAACCGATGACGATGGTCGCGGTGTTGGCGTCACTGCCGTCCACCAGCGCCTGCACCTGGGCGCCGCGGCCGTTCTCGAGGTTCCTGGAGAAGTCGGGCGGGATCACCAGCACGATCTGCGCCTCGCCGCCGTCGAGCAGCGGGGCGATGTCGCCGGCCCCGGCCAGGCGGTTCACGACGTCGAAGTACCCGGAGGCGCCGAACGCGTCGATCAGCGCCCGGCTCCGCAGGCTGTGGTCCTGGTCGAGCACCGCCATGCGGATGTCGCGCACGTCGAACGTGATCGCGTAGCCGAACAGGATCAGCAGCAGGACCGGCAGCGCGAAGGCCAGGATCAGGCTGCGCCGGTCGCGGCTCAGCTGGATGATCTCCTTGCGCGCGATCGCGCGCAGGCGCGTGCGGCTCAGCATCAGCCCTCCTCCGGCGCGCCGCCGGCGTCGCGCACGCGCGCGATGAACACGTCCTCGAGCGACGGTTCGATGCGCTCGATGCCGTCGCAGCGGATTCCGGCGGCGCCGAGGCCTGCGCGGATCCGCTCGATCGCGGCGTCCTGGTCCCGCACCGCGACGTGCAGCACGCGCCCGAACAGACCGGCGTCCAGCACCTGCGGCTCGCCGGCCAGCGTCTCGATGGCCTTGGGCGCGTCGGCGACGCGCACCTCCAGCAGCGGTTGCGTCATCGCTTCGCGCAGGGCGCGCGGCGTGTCGAGCGCGATCAGCTGCCCGCGGTTCATGAGTGCGAGGCGGCTGCAGTACTCCGCCTCTTCCATGTAGTGGGTGCTCACGAACACGGTGGTGCCCTGGTCGGCGAGAGCGTAGATCAGATCCCAGAACGCGCGCCGCGAAATCGGGTCCACACCCGACGTGGGCTCGTCCAGGAACAGGATCGGCGGCTCGTGGAGGACCGCGGTGCCGAGCGCGAGCCGCTGCTTCCAGCCGAGCGGCAGGTCGCGCGTCAGCTTTCGCGATTCGTTCTCGAGGCCCGCCATGCGCATCACCCAGGCGCGCCGCTCGGCGAGGCGTGCGCCGCGCACCGAGTAGAGGCCGGCGAAGAAGTTCACGTTCTCCTCGACCGTGAGGTCGCCGTAGAGCGAGAACAGCTGCGACATGTAGCCGATCCGCTGCTTGATCGCCTCGGAGTCGGTGCGCACGTCGAGACCGTCCACGTGTCCTTCGCCCGCGCTCGGCGCCAGCAGCCCGCTGAGCATCTTGATCGTGGTGGTCTTGCCGGCGCCGTTGGGGCCGAGGAAGCCGAACACCTCGCCACGCCGTACCGCGAACGTCACGCGATCGACCGCCGTGAACGCGCCGAAACGGCGGGTGAGCTCGCGGACCGAGACCGCGACGGCGTCCTGCGCGTGCGCCGGGGCGCTGCTCACGGCTCGCCCGCCGCGCGAATGCGGTCGATGAAGACGTCCTCCATGGACGGCTCCAGCGCCGCGGGCGCGCCGGCCTCGACGCCGGCCTCGCGCAGGGCCGCGGCGATCCGTGGCGCGTCGGCGCCTGCCTCGCGCACCGCGATGTGCAGGATTGAGCCGAATGCCGTGACGCCGCGTACGGCGGGATTCCCCTCGAGCGCCTCGCGGGCCTGGCGTGGCCGGTCCACCTGCACGCCGACCAGCGTGCCGGCCGCGGCGCGCTGCAGCGCGTCGGGGGTGTCGAGGGCGAGGACGCGGCCGTGGTGGAGGAGCGCGAGCCGGTCGAAGCGCTCGGCCTCGTCCATGTAGGCGGTGCTGACGATCGCGGTCACCCCGCGGGCCACCATTTCGTGCACGATCAGCCACAGGTCGCGCCGCGAGACCGGATCGACCCCGAAGGTCGGCTCGTCCAGCAGCAGGATCTCCGGCTCGTGGATCAGCGCGCAGGAGAGACCCAGCTTCTGCTTCATGCCGCCGGACAGGCGGCCGGCCAGGCGGTGCTGGAACGGCTCGAGCCGCGAGAAGTGGAACAGGCGCTCGAGCCGCGCCGGGCGCTCGGCCCGCGGCACCTGGAACAGATCCGCATAGAACTCCAGGTTCTCGCGCACCGAGAGGTCGGCATAGAGCCCGAAGCGCTGCGACATGTAGGCGATCTTCGGCTTCGCCCGCTCCGGGTGAGTGGCGATGCTCACGCCAGCGAGGCGCGCGTCGCCGCCGCTCGGGCGCAGGACGCCGGCCAGCATGCGCAGCAGCGTGGTCTTGCCGGCGCCGTCGGGTCCGACGAGCCCGAACAACTCGCCCTGCGCCACCTCGAACGACACGCCGTTCACGGCGCGCACCTCGCCGAAGCGCCGCTCGAGTCCCTCGACCACGATGGCCGGGGCGTCGTTCACGAGCGCTCGATGAGGCGCACGTCCGCGGACATTCCCGGCTTGAGATCGCCCTCGGGGTCCGAGTGGATCTTGACCTTCACCGCGAAGACGAGCCGGACGCGCTCTTCCTTCGTCTGCACCGATTTGGGCGTGAACTCGGCCTGGGAGGCGATGAAGGTCACGCGCCCGCCGTAGGCGTGCGACGGATCCGTGTCGCTGCGGATGTCGGCGCTGTCGCCGAGCGCGACGGCGCCGATCCGGTCCTCGGGGATGTAGATCCGCACCCAGCGGTCGTCCGGGTTCATGATCGTCACGGCGGCGGCCCCGGCCGGCACGATCTCGCCGGGCTCGCGCACCTTGACCGTCACCACGCCGTCGAAAGGTGCGCGCACCGTCATCTGTGCCAGCATCGCGTCGTATGCGCGCACGGAGGCTTCGGCCTGCTGGAGCGAGGCGCGCTGGGCCGCGATCGTTTCGGCCCGCGGTCCGGCGCGCACCAGCGCCTCCTGTTCGGCCGCGGCATGGTGCTGTGCGACGGCGACGTCGAACGCGGTCCTCGCCTTGTCGTAGGCCTCCTGGCTCACGAGTCCGTCGGCGAACAGCTTCTTCGCCCGCTCGAAATCGCGCTGCGCATCGAGGCGCTTCTGCTCGGCGGCCTCCAGCGCGGCCTTCGCGCTGGCGATCTCTTCGGGCCGCGAGCCGCGCTCGAGCTCGAGCAGGTTGGCCCTCGCGACCGCGACCGCCGCGACCGCCTGCGCCCGGCGCGCGCCGACCTCGACCGTGTCGAGCCGGGCGAGCACCTGGCCGCGGGTCACACGGTCACCTTCCTGGACGAGAATCTGGTCCACCCGCCCGCCGGCCTGGAAGCCCAGCTGCGCTTCGGTGGCCTCGACGGTGCCGGAGGCGGTCAGGGTCGCTCCCTCGCCGCGGCTCTTCCAGATGAAGAACCCTGCGGCGGCGGCGATCAGGACGACGGCGATGATGATGGGAACACGGCGTGGCATTCATCTCTCCATGCCGCGCGCGGCGGCGGCAACCCCTGGACGCGGAGGACATCGAGATCGGCGGACATTACACCTTGCGCCGGACGCTGTCAGAAGCGCGACGGACGCGGGGGCGCGGGTACGCCTGACAGGAACGGAGCACCGACCTTTCAGATCATTGGCTTGCCAGCTGCCGCGCGCGCACCCAGGCTGCAGGCATGCGTTCCGGAAAGCCCATTCCGCGCGGCACGTCGCGCAGCGCCGCCGCCGGCCGTGAGAGCCCTGCACGGCAGGTGGCCGCGGCGCTCCGCGACGGGGCACGCCGCGCGCTCGAGCTCGACCACGCCCGCGAGGTGCAGCGAGCGCTGCTGCCCGCCGAGCCGCCGCGGGTCCGCGGCATCCAGCTGGGCATGGCGTATGCGCCGGCGCGGGAGGTCGGCGGCGATTTCCTCGACTTCCTGCCCTGCGGCGGCGGCCGGCTGGCATGGGCGGTCGGAGACGCCGCCGGCCACGCGGCCCCGGCCGCGCTGCTCGCCGCGATGGCGGTCGGGCTGCTGCGCGGTTACGGTTTCCGGCGCAGTTGCGGTCCCGGGCCGATGCTGCGCAGCCTGAACGAGCGCCTCGGGACGCCGCGCATGGCGCCGCGCTTTCTGGCGATGCTGCTGGCGGTTTACGACGAGCTCGACCACAGTCTCACGATGTCGAACGGCGGATTGCCGTGGCCGCATCTGGTCCGCGGCGGTACGGCCACGAAGATCGCCGTCGCCGGCCCGCCGCTGGGCGTGCTGGCAGGCTTCGATTACGACGAGATCCGCGTCGTCCTCCGGCCGGGGGATGTCGTGGCGTTCTGCTCCGACGGGTTCACCGAATGCATGAACCGCGAGAAGATCATGTTCGGCGAAGCGCGGCTGCGCGCGGTGCTGGTGGCCTCCGCGCGGCGGCGTGCGGCGGCGATCGCGACCGCGCTCCTCGATGCGGTGACCGCGCATGCCGGCGGATCCGGGGCGCTCGCGGACGACTGCGCCGCGATCGTGGTGAAGGTGGATCCGGCCCGAACGCGCCGCGCCGCGCGGCGCTAGCGCTCGCCGCGGTTCTCAGCCTGGTCTTCCCGCTGGCCGCAGCTCCACCGCTCCACGCGCAGGTCGTGCGCGAGCGGGTGGGGGAGTGCACGATCGAGGCGCCTTCCTCGCTCGGGCGCCAGGCGGCCGCGCTCGCCGGCGCGGCACGCCAGATCCTGCCGCGGCTCGAGGCCCAGCTCGGGGTTCGGGCCGTCGCGCCCTACCGGATCGTGCTGCTCGGCCCGCACGCAGCATCCAATCCGCTCACGGCCGGCCTCGAGGCGTCGGCGCCGCCGTGGGCGGCCGGCTTCATGATTCCGGACCGGCGCGTCGGCGCCGTGCGCATCGAGCTGGCCAACCGCTATCCGTACGGGACGATCGAGGCCGTGTTCGCGCACGAGGTCACGCACCTGCTGATCCACGACGGCTCGGACGACCGCGTGCCGCGCTGGTTCAACGAGGGCGTGGCCACGCGCGCCGGGCGGCAGTGGAGCCTCGAGGACGCCTTCCTCTACGCGACGAGCCTGCTCACCTCGTCGCTGCCGCCGATGACCGACGTGAACGCCGCGTTCCACGGCCCGGAGTCCAACGTGCGCATCGCCTATGCCGCCTCGTCGTCGTTCGTCGCGTGGGCCGAGCGCCACTACGGCGAGCGCTTCGTCGCCGACATGCTGCGCGCCGCGCGGACCTCGGCGTTCGACGATGCCTGGCGCCGTGTGACCGGCGTGCCGCTCGCCGCCTCCGAGGCCGCGTGGCGCCGCGAGTCGCTGCTGCGCTACCGCTGGCTGCCGGCCGTGCTCACGGCGTCCGGGATGCTGTGGGCGATCCTCGGCCTGCTGACGATGGCGGGCGGGATCCGCAGGAAGCTCGAGGCGCGTGCCCAGCGCGCACGCTGGGCGGTGGAGGAGGCCGCCGCCGAAGCGGCCTGGGAGGTGGACCCGTTCACCGGCGAGCGCCGGGGCCGTGACGACGAGGGGGGCGGCCCCGCGGGTCCGGAACCGCCCGCCTGAAGCCCGGGCCGGGCTCGTGGCCGGGGCCTAATGGCTGCCGGCCACGATCACGCCGCACGCCACCCGCGGCCCCGAGTTGCCGGACGGCTGCGAGGTGAGGTCGTCTGCACCTTCGTGGACGACGATCGCGCGACCGACGACCGAATTCGGACCGTCGTCCAGCGTGATGCCGGGGATGACCTGTTCGTAGTGGCCCACGCCGCCCGGATCGGCCTCGATGTTGCCGAGATCGCCCGCATGGTGCTCGGGCGAGTCGGGCCCGCCGTGCGGCGCGCCGTCCGGGTTGAAGTGACCGCCTGCCGAGCTGCCGTCGGGCGCCGAACAGTCGCCGTTCTCGTGGATGTGGAAGCCGTGTGCACCCGGCTTGAGACCCGAGATCATCGCGAACACGCGGACGCCGCCTTCTTCCTCGGTGAACGTCACCGTTCCGGTCACGTCGCTGCCGGAGGTCGAGCGCAGCGTCGCGGTGGCGGTGCGCACCGCGGGAGCCGCGGCAGAATTCTCGCCCGAATCGGCCTGCTGCGAGGCGGAGCCGCCGCAGCCGGCGAGGGCGAGGAGCGCGAGGGCGAAAACGGTGGGGCGGATCGTGCCGTGAATACTCATGGGCTGCCTCCTTGCGCGGGCTGGGCCAGAGCGTCCGGTGCGTGGCGGGCGCGGGCCGGCCGTGCCGCGCAACACGCACGCGAAAGCCGGCGGACGCCATGCGCCCGCCGGCCGCGAGACTAGCAGACTACCGGTTGGGTTGAGGGGTCAACCGCAGATAGGGCTTCTTCGCTTCGAATCCCTTCGGGAACTTCCGCTTCGCGTCCTCGTCCGACACCGTCGTTCCGATGATCACGTCGTCGCCCACGCTCCAGTCCGCGGGCGTCGACACCGCATGGGACGCGGTGAGCTGGAGCGAATCCAGCACACGCAGGATCTCCTGGAAGTTGCGCCCCGTGCTCGCCGGGTAGGTGAGGGTGAGCTTGACCTTGTGGTCCGGCGCGATCACGAACACCGAACGCACGGTCTGCGTGTCGTTCGCGTTCGGGTGGATCATGTCGTACAGGTCCGCGACCTTTCTCTCCGGGTCCGCGATCAGCGGGAAATTCACCTTCTGCCCGGTGACGTCCTGGATGTCCTGCTCCCAGCGCCGGTGGGAATCCACGGGGTCCACCGAGAGACCGATGACCCGGGTGCCGCGTTTCTCGAACTCGGACTTCAGTGCAGCGACCGCGCCGAGTTCCGTCGTGCACACCGGTGTGAAGTCCTTCGGGTGGGAGAACAGGATCGCCCAGTGGTCGCCTTTCCACTCGTGGAAGCGGATCGTGCCCTCCGTCGTTTCGGCCGTGAAGTCGGGCGCCGTGTCTCCAAGTCGAACTGCCATGTGTCCTCCGAACGGTAGAGGGGAATCGTCCGCGGTGCATCGTCGGCCACTGGGGGGATGTGTGGGTCAGATGCGCGCACGAGTCGCGAGACGCAGGCGCATTTCGCGATCGCGGCGTTTTTTTCGAGAGGGCGCCGACCGAAGGCAGACTCGGCTTCAACGCGATTCTGCATCTATCGCCGGAACAAAATGTGCCACAATCGATTGGCCGGTCGATCGCAGCCGGGGTAAGATCCCCCGCATGCCTGAGCTGCCGGACGTCGTCGTCTACGTGGAGCACCTCGAGCGCCGGCTCGCCGGTGCCCGCCTGCGCGCGATCCGCGTGCTGAGCCCGCACCTGCTGCGCACGGTGGAGCCCGGCCCCGAGGACTTCACGGGCCGTGCCGTCGCCGGCATCGAGCGGATGGGGAAGCGCATCGTATTCGCCTTCGAGGGCCGCCTGTTCATGGTGATCCATCTGATGATCGCCGGGCGTTTTCAGTGGCGCGAGCGCGACGCGCGCCCGGCGGGCCGGATCGGCGTCGCCGCGTTCGTCTTCGATCGCGGCACGCTGCTGCTGACCGAGGCCGGCACGCGCCGGCGGACCGCGCTTCACCTGCTGCGCGGCAGAGCGGCCGTGGCCGCGCTCGATCCGGGCGGGCTCGAACCGCTGACCGCCGGCGCCGCCGAGTTCGCCGCCGCCCTCACCCGGGAGCGTCACACGCTCAAGCGCGCGCTCACCGACCCGCGCATCCTGTCGGGGATCGGCAATGCCTACTCGGACGAGATCCTGCACCGCGCGCGGTTGTCGCCGCTCCGTCAGACCCATCGGCTCACCGGGGAAGAACTCGGGCGGTTGCACCGGGCCACGCGCGAGACCCTGGAGGCCTGGACGGAGAGGCTGCGCAGCGCAGGCGGCGACGCGTTCCCGCAGAAGGTGACGGCCTTCCGCGCCGGCATGGCCGTGCACGGCCGCTACGGGCAGCCGTGCCCGGACTGCGGGACGCCCATCCAACGCATCGCCTACGCCGACCACGAGACGAACTACTGTCCCCGCTGCCAGACCGGGGGCCGGCTGCTCGCCGACCGGGCCCTTTCGCGGCTGCTCGGGGACGACTTTCCGCGCACGCTGGAAGCTCTCGAAGCCGTGAAGCGCACTTGAGCCGGAGGGTCGCATGGGGGAGCATGGGCGCATGGTGGAGGGAATGAGGGACCCCGCGGGGAATCCGGCCGATCTGGACGCCCCTCTCGAGTTGTTTCGCGAGCTGTGCGAGAACGCTCAGGATCTGATCCAGAGCGTGGCCCCGGACGGACGTTTCCTCTACGTCAATCGTGCCTGGCGCGAGGCGCTCGGCTACGAAGCCGAAGAGATCGCCGGCCTCAACGTGTTCGACGTGGTCCATCCCGACAGTCTCGATCACTGCCGCATCGCCTTCAGGCAGGTGTTCTCGGGGCAGCGGCTCGCCGATGTCGAGTTCGCGTTCCGGGCGAAGAACGGGCGGCGCGTCGAGGTGCTCGGCAGCGTGGGCGCGCGGGTCGAGGGCGGCAAGCCGGTCTGGACCTCGGGCATCTTTCACGAGGTCACCGATGCGCGGCGCCGCGATCTCGAGCGCCAGCGGCTGTTCGAGCTGTCGATCGACATGCTGTGCGTCGCCGGGATGGACGGCTACTTCAAGCAGGTGAACCCCGCCTTCCTGCGCGTGCTCAAGTACTCGCGCGAGGAGTTGCTCAGTCGGCCGTTCGTGGACTTCGTGCATCCGGACGACCGCGAGCGAACCATCGCGGAGGTCGAGCAGCTCAATCGCGGCGAGCCGACCGTGGACTTCGAGAACCGCTATCGTGCCCGCGACGGGCGCTACCTGTGGCTGTCGTGGCACGCCGCGCCGCTCACCGGGCTCGGGCTGATCTATGCCGTCGCCCGTGACGTCACACACGAAAAGGAGACGCAGGCGCTGATGATCGAGCAGGCGCACGCACTCGAGCGTTCGAACGCCGACCTCGAACAGTTCGCCTACACGGCTTCGCACGACCTGCGCGCGCCCCTGCGCGGGATCGACCACCTGCTGGAGTGGGTGGAGCAGGATCTCACCGGCGCAACGCCGGAGAAGGTGCGCGAGCACGTCGAGCGCCTCAAATTGCGCGTGAAGCGCATGGACACGCTGATCGACGATCTGCTGACCTACTACCGCTCGGGACGCCTCGACGAGAACCTGTCGCAGGTGGACGTCACGGCACTGGTCGAGAGCATCGCGCAGCTGCTGGCTCCGCCGCCGGGGTTCACGATCCGCACCGAAGGCAGGATTCCGGTGGTCGAGACGGCGCGCGCGCCGCTCGAGCTGGTACTGCGCAACCTGATCGGCAACGCGATCAAGCACCACGACCGCGACCACGGCACGGTGACCGTGCGGGTCGCCGCCGCCGGGCCGTTCTACCGGTTCGAAGTCGCAGACGACGGTCCCGGGATTCCGGCCGAGCACCTGGAGCGGGTGTTCAGCATGTTCTCGCAGCTCAAGTCGCGCGATCAGGTCGAAGGCACGGGTATGGGGCTCGCCCTCGTGCGAAGAATCGTGACGCTCCACGGCGGCGAGGTGCACGCGCGCTCCGGCAACGGGCGCGGCACCGCATTCCACTTCACCTGGCCGGTGAAGCTTCCGGCCGTCGAGGAGCCGCATGACCCGCCTGCTGGTCGTTGACGACGACGACGTCGATCGCGAGCTGGTCCGCCGCGCGCTGAACGGAATCGAGAATCTCGAGCTGATCGAGGCGACGCACGCCGAGCAGGGCCTCGAGCGCGTCAGCGCCGACCGCCCGGACATCGTGCTCACCGACCTGCGCATGCCCGGCATGGATGGCCTCGAGTTCCTGCGCCAGATGAAGGACGATCACGCGTCCATCCCGACGATCCTGATGACCTCGCAGGGCAGCGAAAAGATCGCGGTCGAGGCGCTGCGGATCGGCGCGGTGAGCTACGTGCCGAAGCGCGACGTCCCGAGGGAGCTGGCCGACACGGTGCAGCGTGCGCTCGGGATTCTCGAAGCCCGCCACTCGCGCGAGCGCCTGCTGCAGTTCCTCGCCGGTCGCGAGACGCGTTTCGAGTTCGAGAACGATCCGAAACTGATCGGCCCCTTCGGCGCGTTCGTGGAGGAGAGTCTCGAGCGCGTGGGGTTCGCCGACGGCAGCACACGCACCCAGGTGGCCGTCGCGGTGATCGAGGCCGTGTCGAATGCGATGGTGCACGGCAACCTCGAGGTCGACTCGAGCCTGCGGGAAGAGAGCCATGAGGCCTACGAGCGCATGATCGAGAAGCGGCGCGACGAGCAGCCTTACGGCGAGCGCCGCGTGCACATCACCACCCACGAGGCGCCGTCGCAGATCGAGTACCGCGTGCACGACGAGGGCCCCGGATTCGATCCCGCGACGCTGCCCGATCCGACCGACCCCGAGAACCTGCTCCGCCTGAGCGGCCGCGGCATCCTGCTCATCCGCACGTTCATGGACGAGGTCCGGTTCGAGGACGGCGGCCGCGCGATCGTGATGCGGAAGCACGTGGATTGACACCCGGCCGGGGGCGCGGCGGGCCGGAGCGCGCGCGGCGCACGGTGGCCGCGGCACGCCGTTCCGCGGCAGGGAGCCGGAGGTGAGCGCGCGTCCCCCCGTGCACAAGTGGGTCGTCACCGTGACCGTGCTCACCGGCACGATCATGGCGGTGCTCGATTCGAGCATCGTGAACGTCGCGCTGCCCGACATGTCCGGGACGCTCGGCGCGACCCTCGAAGAGATCACCTGGGCGGTGACCGCCTACATCCTCGCGCAGGTGATCGTCATGCCGATCACGGGCCTGCTCGCCTCGCGGTTCGGCCGCAAGCGCTTCTACATGTCGAGCGTGCTGCTGTTCACGCTCTCCTCCATGGCCTGCGGGCTCGCCCGCGACATGGGCTTCATGGTCGGGTTCCGAATATTGCAGGGCTTCGGCGGCGGCGTGCTGCTGACCGTTTCGCAGGCGATCCTGCGCGAGACGTTCCCGCCCGAGGAGCAGGGGCTCGCCATGGGGCTCTACGGCTTCGGCGTCGTGCTCGCGCCGGCGTTCGGGCCGACGCTCGGCGGCTGGATCACCGACCAGTATTCGTGGCCGTGGATCTTCTACATCAACGTACCGATCGGCATGCTCAACCTGCTGCTCGTGTCACGATTCATCGAGGATCCGCCGTACCTGAGGCGGGTGAAGGGCGACATCGACTGGGTCGGCCTGGCGCTGCTCGTGGTGGGGCTGGGTGCGTTCCAGCTGATGATCGCCGAGGGCGAGCGGCACGACTGGTTCCAGTCGGGCTTCATCGTGCGCCTCGCCGCGATCGCCGCGATCGGGCTCGTGCTGTTCGTATGGCACGAGCTCAGAGTCGAACACCCGGCCGTGAATCTGCGGATCCTCCGCAACGTGTCGTTCAGTTCCGCCACCGCAATCGGCGGCGTGCTCGGGTTCGCGCTGTTCGGCAGCCTGTTCCTGCTGCCCGTCATGCTGCAGCGCCTGCTCGGATTCGACGCGATGCAGTCGGGCCTCACGATGATGCCGCGCAGTCTGGCAATGGCCGTGGTGATGCCGATCTCCGGGCGCTTCTACAACCGGCTCGGGCCGCGGCTGCTGGTGGGTGCGGGGCTGGTGACGGCCTTCTTCGGCTTCTTCTCGATGTCGCGTCTTTCGACCGCCGTCGGCTACTGGGATCTGTTCTGGCCGCAGGTCTGGCAGGGGGTGGGTTTCAGCATGATCTTCGTCGCGCTGAGCACCGCGGCGCTGTCGACGATCTCGCGAACGCGCATGACCGAGGCCACCGGGCTCTACAACGTCGTGCGCCAGGTCACCGGCAGCGTCGGCGTCGCGGTCGCGGCCACGACGCTCAGCTCGAGCACCATCCGCTATCACGCCATGCTGACCGAGAAGGTCGGGCCGGGCAGCGTCGGAGCGAGCTGGCTCAGGAGACTGACCGCGCATTTCGTCGAGCAGGGTCACGACCCGGTCTCGGCGAAGTCCATGGCGCTGCGCCTCATCGACGGACAGCTCTTCCGCCAGGCGGCGATCCTCGCCTACAACCACGTATTCGCGCTGATCGCGGTCCTGTTCCTGGTCAGCGTGCCGCTGGTGCTGCTGCTGCGACACGGCGAGCAGGCCGGCGACGAAGTCCTGATCGAAGCCTAGGTCCTGATCGGCAGCCTCCGCACCGGTTTGCCGGTGAGCGCGAACACCGCGTTCGCGACCGCCGGCGCGATCGGCGGCGTGCCGGGCTCGCCGATGCCGCCCACCTCGTCGCCGCTCGGCGCGACGATCACCTCGATCTCCGGGCAGGCCGACATGCGCACGACCGGATAGTTGCCGAAGTTGTCCTGGGTGACGCGTCCCTTCTCGAGCGTGATCTCGCCGTAGAGCGCGGCCGAGAGTCCATAGACGATGCCGCTCTCCATCTGCGCTTTGACGATGTCAGGGTTCACGACCTGACCGCAGTCGACGACGCACGTCACGCGATGGACGCGCGGACCGTCGTCGCCGAGCGAAACCTCCGCCGCCTGCGCGACGAACGAACCGAACGATTCGTGCACGGCGATGCCCTTGCCGCGACCCTGCGCGAGCGGCTTCGTCCAGCCGAAGGCCTCCGCGCAGCGGTCCAGCACCGCCCGGTGCCGCGGGTGTCCGCCGAGCATCTCGCGACGCAGCTCGTAGGGATCGCGCTTCGCCGCCGCCGCGACCTCGTCGAAGAAGCACTCCGTGACGTAAGCGTTCGCGGACGAGCCGACCGAGCGCCAGAAACCCACCGGCACGCCGGGGTCGTGGACGATCGCGTCGACCTCGAGATGCGGGAACGCGTACGGCAGATTGGCCGCGCCCTCGACCGAGGTCCCGTCGATGCCGTTCCGCAATGCCATGTAGCGCGAGAGAATCGACGGTCCGACCATGCGGTGGGTCCACGCGATCGGCGCGCCGCCCGCACCGAACCCCGCGCGCAGCACGTTGCGTGTGGCGGGGCGATAGTAGTCGTGCCGCGTATCGTCGGCGCGCGTCCACACCACCTTGACCGGCCGGCCGATCTTCTTCGACAGCTCGACCGCCTCGGCGACGAAATCCTGCTCCGAGCGCCGCCCGAAGCCGCCGCCCAGGTACTGGAGATTCACGCGGACCTTCGACGTCGGCAGGCCCGACACGCGCTCGGCCGTGGACTGCACGCTCGTTCCGTTCTGGTTGCCGACCCAGACCTCACAGCGATCGCCGGTCACCGACGCGGTGCAGTTGAGCGGCTCCATCGTGGCGTGGGCGAGGTAGGGGACCTCGTAGGTCGCCTCGATCGTGCGCGCCGCCGAGGCCAGCGCCGCCGCGCCCGCACCTTCCTTGCGCGCGTTCACGCCGGGTTTCTGCAGCAGCTCCGCATAGGTGCGCGAGATCGCTTCGCTGGAGAGGTCCGCCAGGGTGCCCTCGTCCCATTCCACCTGGAGCACCTCGCGCGCTTTCTGCGCCGCCCAGAACGAGTCTGCCGCGATCGCGACGCCGGTCTCGATCGGCACCACGTGGCGGACGCCCGGCAGCGCCAGGGCGGCCTTCGCGTCGAACGACTTCATCTTGCCGCCGAACACCGGGCAACGCTCGACCACCGCGTAGAGCATGTTCGGCACGTTCACGTCGAGCCCGAACGTCGCGCGGCCTTCGTCCTTCTCGACCAGGTCGAGTCGATGCCTGGGTGTGCCCAGAATGCTGAAGTCCTTCGGGTCCTTGAGCTGTGGATCGCCCGGCACGGGCAGCGCTGCCGCCTTCGCGACCAGCGCCCCGTATTCGAGCTTCCTGCCGCTCCTGGCGTGGAGCACGGCGCCGTTTTCGGCACGGCACTCGGCGACGGGAACGTTCCAGGTGTCGGCCGCGGCCTGGACGAGCATCTCGCGCGCCTGCGCACCGGCCTTGCGCAGCGGCGTCCAGCCGCGCCGGATGCTCTGGCTGCCACCGGTGCTCATGTTGCCGTACTTCTCCGCCGGCACCGCCTGTTCGAAGCGCACGCGCGTCCAGTCGGCCTCGAGCTCCTCGGCGACCAGCATCGGCAGCGCGGTCCGCACTCCCTGGCCCATTTCGGAGCGGTTGATGAACACCGTCACGTCGCCGCTCGGGTTCACGATCAGCCACGCATTCGGTTCGAGTGTCTCCGATGCCTGTGCGCAGCCCATGACGCTCGGCAGGTGGAAGGCGACGACCAGCCCCGCGGAGGCGAGCGCCGCCGTCTTGAGGAAGTCGCGGCGGGAGAGACCGAGCCCATCTTCCGCGCCTGCGGGGGCGCGGACAGGTGCCTGCGCCGCGCGCGCGCGGCGGTTGGCGCTGCGGGTGGCGGTCATGGCTGCACCCCCTTCGCCGCGGCGTGGATCGCGCGACGGATGCGCGGGTAGGTGCCGCAGCGACAGATGTTGCCGTCCATCGCCTCGGTGATCTCGGCGTCGGTCGGTTTCGGCTTGCCCGCGAGCAGCGCCGCCGCCGCCATGAGCTGCCCCGGCTGGCACCAGCCGCACTGGGTGACCTGCTCCGCTTCCCATGCCTTCTGCAGCGCTTCGGCGGCCGCGGCCCCCGACAGGCCCTCGATGGTCGTGATCTTCGTGCCCGGCGCGGCGGCGTCGGCGACGGTCGTCATGCAGGAGCGCACCGGCTCGCCGTCCGATGTGCACCGTGCACGAGCCGCAGTAGCCTTCGCCGCAGCCGAACTTGGTGCCGGTGAGGCCGAGCGAATCGCGCAGCACCCAGAGGAGCGGCGCATCGGCCTCGGCGCTGACCTCGAGCGCCCGGCCGTTCACGTCGAGTTTGTAGGAGGGCATTCGACGTTCCTCCGTGAAAAGCGGGATCAATGATGATGCGACCGCGGATGTCCGGAGACTGCCTCCGGAGCGGGCAGACCTGCAAGGACATTCCCGCCGGCGTGGCGCGCCGGCGCCGCGTCGCATTCGCGTGCCGGGTGTGGCTCCGCTACCGTGCGCGCCAATGGGCAGGTCACCTGACACATCGGACGAGCGCCGTGATGGAGGCGCCGCGCGCGGCCGCCGCAGGGTCGTCGTGGTCGGCGCCGGTGCCGCCGGCCTGACCGCCGCGCTGCGCGCCGCCGAGGCCGGTGCGGACGTGACGCTGCTCAACGCGCACCCGAAGATCGGCCTGAAGATCCTGATGTCGGGCGGGACGCGCTGCAACGTGACGCACCGCGAGGTGAGCGCTGCCGACTTCCATGGCGGTTCGCGCCATGTGATCGCACGCATCCTGCGCGCGTTCACGCCGGCGGAGACGATCGCATGGTTCGCCGCGATGGGCGTTGCCCTGAAGCTCGAGGAGACCGGCAAGTACTTCCCGGAGACCGATGACGCGCAGACGGTGCTCGATGCGCTGACGGGTTCCGTGGAACGGGCGGGCGTGGCGGTGGTCGCCGGGGCGCGGGGGGTGAGGCTGGAGCGGTTGCCCGGCCCGGGCGAGCCGCCGGTTCCAGGCGGCGCGGGCGCCGGCGGGCGGCCCGGCTTCCGCCTGGGCATCCAGCGCATCGCCGATGCGACCGCGTTCGCACCGCGCGTCGCGCCGCGCGCGCGCAGCGACTGGGCGCCGCCCGACATCGCGCCCGACGAGTGGATGGAAGCCGACGCGGTGATCGTCGCGACCGGCGGCCTGTCGTTCCCGCGCACCGGCAGTGACGGCACGGGCTACGGCCTGCTCGCCGCGCTCGGGCACACGCTCACGCCGACCGTGCCGGCGCTCACGCCGCTCACCGCAAGCGACCCGCTGTGCGAGCGGATGCAGGGCGTGACCGTGATGGCCGACCTCACGCTTTGGTCGGGCGGGATGAAGGCGGCGGAGACCGGCGGCTCGTTCCTGTTCACGCACTTCGGGTATTCGGGGCCAGCGGCGCTCGACATGTCCAGACACTGGCTCACCGCCGATGCGCACGGGCGCCGGCTCACCGCGAGCTTCGCGAAGGGGAGGACGCGCGAGCAGGCGACGGAGGCGTGGATCGCTGCGGCCCGCGACGGGCACCTGACCGTGCGGCGCCATCTGAGCGGTTTCCTGCCGGATCGGCTCGGCGTGGAGCTGTGTGCGCAAGCCGGGGTCGACCCGTCCGCGCCGGTTGCGCAGGTGCCGAAGGCGTCCCGCGCGAAGCTGATCGAGACACTCTGCGCGCGTGAGCTGCCCGTGGACGGCACGCTCGGCTACGAGAAGGCCGAGGTGACGGCGGGCGGCGTGAAGCTGTCGGAAGTCGATCCCTCGACGCTCGAGTCGCGCATCGTGTCGGGGCTCTTCCTGTGCGGCGAGGTGCTGGACGTGGAAGGGAGGTTGGGGGGATTCAACTTCCAGTGGGCGTGGTCATCGGGGACGGTTGCGGGGCGGGCCGCAGCTTCGAAGTAGTGCGCTGTAGTACGTTGTTGTGCATTGTGTTACGTGAATGACCGCGCGCGCAGTAGCTAGTCGGGCGAGGTCGGGAGGATCCGCAGAATCGCCAAACTGTGTCACTTTTGTGTCAGTCTTGGCGAAACGCTCGGGCTCAGGCCTTCCCGGAGGCGCCCTGGAACGTCGCGAGTTTGCGCACCGCGTCGGCGAGGTCCGTCTCGGAGACGATCGCGTAGCGGCGGTAGACCGACTCGGTCATGTGGCCGGTGAGCTTCATGGCCACGGAGCGCGGGACGCCCGCGCGCTCGAGGTTGCGCACGGCGCTGCGGCGCAGGTCGTGGACCAGCTTCCCCGGCACGCCAGCCTCGCGACAGCACCGCATCCAGACGTCGCGATGGTCGCCGAGCTGCTTTCCGTCCCGCCAGAAGACCCACGGCACGATCCGATCGTGCCCCTTCTGCCAGACGTCGGTTCGCTTGCGCTGAGCCTTGAGCAGCTTCGCCAGCGCCGGGAACGCTGCGAACGGAAAGCTGCGCCCTTCGCGATTCTTCGTCGATCCCGGTTCCAGGCGCACGATGCCCGCGCGGAAGTCCACCTGTGTCCACGTGAGCGACTTCACCTCGCCGATGCGCCAGCCCGTCCGCCACGCGAACTCGATGGCGGGCGCGTACCAGTCCGGGAGGTGCTTCAGCACGCGGTTCACCTGCTCGTCGGTGAAGAACCCCTTCCGGACGTTGTCGAGCTTGAGGACCGGGAGCGGAGGGCGCAGCGGCAGGATGCCGGCCATCGTGCCGAGCTTGAGCATGCGCCCGAGCGCCGCGATCTCATGGTGCACCGTGCCCGGAGCCGCGCCGGCTTCGAGGCGCTTGGAGATGTAGCGCGACACCGAGTCGTAGTTGATGTCGATCGCCGGCATGCGCTCGAAGGTGGGGCGCAGGTGCTTGATCGCGTGTTCCACGCGGCTCCACGTTCGGTTCTGCTTCTGCCGGTAGTCCGCCTTGATGAGCGCGACGAGGTCGTCGAACGAGACCTTCTCGGCGTCGCGGCCAACCTTGCCGCCGCGGGCCATCTCGGCCACCCGTTTGCGGAGCAACCGCGCGGCATCAGCGCGCACGCGGGAGCGGGATGACTCCCGGTACAGCCTGCCTCGTGCCGAGTACTGGATCCACCAGACCAGGCCGCGGCGGTAGAGGGTGCCGAGACCGTAGGCTTTCATGGGCGCTTCGACTCTTGCGCTTGCGGCCGCGGCGATCCAGCCACTCGCTGAGCGCGCGGCGGACGATCTCCGTCATGACCGTGCTCTCCTCAATGGCCCGAGCGAGACCACGGTCCGGTTTGACTGAACCGGAACGCACATCCTGCCAAGAAGACGCTAACATGCTCTACTCGACACTTGTTGCGTCGACGAGTTCGACATCCTCGTGCCATGGCGCCCCAGCGCGCGAGTTTCTGGCAATCTGCACAAGTGGAGGCGACGATGAGCGCCCTGCCCGCCTTGGTGTCGTAGCTAGCCGATGTCCAGGCCACTTGCCAGAAGCGACGCTCCTGGTGGGAGAGAAGTTCATCGACCAGTTGCGCGACCTCTTCAGGGTCGGCCACGTCCAGTCGCCCAAGATCATAAGAGCCCACCAAAGTATCGGCCATGTAGTATGTCACGCAGATAATGCCCACCTTGCTAAGGAGTCGCGAATCGGGCTGCCAGAGGGCGGCCCAGCGCTCCCTGATACGCCGCCAGATTGTATAGAAGAACTCGAGAAGCACGTCTTCGCTCTCGAACGCTCTGACCTTCTTCTGTTGAATGTAGCCAAGTGAAGCCTCGATTGCGGCTGGAACAATGACGCGGTCGGCCTCGGGAGTTAGGGGCGTAGGAAACCATTCCCTGAATGGGCTGTCCTCCTCATTGTTGACGAGACCAACAAAACCAACGTTGGGATCAAGGTTTAGTTCTGCAGTCTCCAAGCGCGCTTCGAGTGCCGCCTCTTCAAAGTGAAGTGCAAGGGCCCGAATGTGGTCCATGGAGACCTTGGACGCCTTGTTGTTGATCACAAGGAACTGAAAGGCCGTCTCCATGTCGCTAGCGGCGAGAATCGCAACAACATTGACCGGCGTCTCCGACGCAAACTCTCGGATGCCTAGGAGGCGATGTTGTCCATCAATCACCAGACCGGGTTTCTGAGCACCTGCGACCTCAAACTCGAGGATGCGGAAGGAACTGCCTGGGTCAGCGCCGACCGTGAGCAGTTGATCTGGAGAGTGAGCTATCGTGAGAATGACGGATGTTGGGATGGTGTTGCGTGGGTCGGTGTCGAGGAAGCGCTTGATGGCTTTGACCTTTGCCGGGCTGGTTCGTCGCTGAGGAATCCGCCTCCTCTTCTTCAAGGCGCTTGATGTCGGCCCATTCGAGAATCTCGCCGGCGGGTGCGTGAAACAGACAGAAAACCGGCGCGTCTCCTTGGGGCCGCTGGTGTGTCACCAGGCACTCATATCGGAAGTTGGGCATGGACACTCCGCTGCTAGGAGAGAGCTTCAGGTGCGTGGTTCTCGAGATTGAATATGTCCACCACATCGCCACTATCAAGTATGCGCACGTCGTGCCAGGGGCCTAACTGCAGAAAGGCATCCTTGAGGTTGAGTTTCCGCTGAAGTGCTAGCCGCTGAGCCGCACGGTAGTGAAGTGCGAACTTGTAGCTTCCGTGTATCTCCTGAAGGCGGGTGAATGTTGGTGAAAGCCCAAGCACTAACGACTGAACCGCCGGCATGGTCCATGTGGCGAACTGCGCCTTCTTGCGAGAATTACATGAACTGCATGCGGGGAGCAGATTCTCGATGATGCTATTCCCGCCATAGGCCCGCGGCCAAACATGGTCGCTGGTGTAGGTCGCAACGGCGTCGTGGGCATCAAAATCGAGCGCTACGCCACACATGTAACAATGTCGGTGGTTCCGCGCAGCCCAGGTGCGTAGGCGGTTCTTGGTGGAATTCGCGACAGGTTCGGTTGCTGGCGAGAACCGCCCTCTGAGAGAAGCGGAATACCTCATCAAGGAGGCGATACGGGATGTGGATGTAGTCGCGGAGGAGGATTCTCAGTTCGCTGCGAAAGGCCGGGTCGCGTGGGTCCAGTGTCTGCGCCAACGAAGCGCCTGCGGAGACGATGCGGCCCGTCGTTGCCACCGCGGTCACCTGACGGAAGAAGTCGACTAGTTCCGACGGACGCCCCGTGGGTTTCAACGCAGTCTCGAGTCCGACCTCGATGGTGCCGAAGCCAAGAGCCGTGCATTGACGAACCTGCACAAGTGCTCGCCATCGGTCGCGCCCTGCTCAATCATCTGAGTAGTCCCGCGGCGGCACAGCGACCGAACCCTGGGTTGGGGCAAGTGCGTCCGCCAACGTGGTGGTTGCCTTCCCGAGAACAGAGTGCTCAGTTGCAGGAGATTCAACGCGAATGGCAAATGGCGCAGAGGACAGACCCCGGGAGCCGACCTGAAAGCGCTCACGTAGCTCTGAGTTGGATGGGCAATGTGTAACCATCCATGCAACAGCAAGATGCCTGGAGTTCTCAGGGAGCATAGCTTCCCTCGCCTCGGCGGGGCTACTCGGATCTGGCGCCGTTGCCCGGCGCGATCGGGTCCAACACACCTAGGTGGTTGCCATGTTCCAAACAACGGTTCGCCTCAACTCACGACGGGGAGTGCTCGGATCGCTTGACGCCGGGAGCTATCCTGAACCGCTGCGGCCGACTCCGCGGGCGCGATCCACGGCCTGATCGAGTCCGGCACGGCCAAGGCGTACTGCGGCGGGGGGATCCTCGAGCTTCTGGCCATTGCGTTCCACTCTTGCTAGGATGCAACGTTATGCAACGTCTCGTAACGAGGCCTCCACAGGTGCCACTAAGCATCGACGGAACAACATTTTACGCGCTCTCGGAAGTGGCTGGCGAGGCAAACGTCTCTCGACAGACCATCTGGCGATGGCGACAAGAGGGGAAGATCCCGAGTGGCCACGTTTACCGTGATCGCCGGGTAGTCTTCAGCGAGTCCGAAACTCGTGCCGTGCTCGAGTACGCGAATCGGATCGAGCCAGCCGGCGGTGCAGCGAGGGATCAACTGAGCCTCTTCAGCAGTGAGGCGGGCGGACAGGGAGACCATGAGCGCAAAGCCTAGAGCCGTTGTGCTTCTGAGCGGTGGACTTGACTCAACCACCGTGCTGGCAATTGCCCAGAGCGAAGGGTTCGATGCGCATGCGCTGACGTTCGCTATGGCCAACGGCATCAAGCCGAACTCGCGGCTGCACACCGCGTCGCCGTGAGTTTCGCGGTCTCAGAGCACGTCGTCAGCGACATCAACCTGCGAGTCTTCGGGGGTTTCGGCCCTCACATCAGACATGCAGGTGCCAAAGGGCCGCTCGGCTGAGGACATGTCCGGCGGGATTCCGGTGACATACGTCCCGAGCTCGGAACACGATCTTTCTCTCCTTCGCGTTGGCTTGGGCCGAGGTGCTTTCGGCCCACGATGTCTACATTGGTGTCAACGCCCTCGACTACAGCGGCTACCCTGACTGTCGACCCGAGTACATTGAGGCTTACGAGTGCATGGCCAACTTGGCCACCAAGGCAGGGGTAGAGGGCACGCAGCGACTCAAGATTCACACGCCCCTGATCAGCCTCACCAAGGCCGAGATCATCAAGCGCGGTATCGCACTCGGTGTCGACTACTCGCTGACCGTCACGTGCTATGACCCTTCGCCGAGCGGCGAGGCGTGCGGCGAGTGCGACTCCTGCCAACTTCGCCTTAAGGGCTTCCGCGAGAGTGGATTGATGGACCCGGCCCCCTATAGGCCAGAGGCCAGAGGAGTGCGATGAGTTACGCGGTCAAGTCCGTCTACTACACCATCCAGGGCGAAGGAATGAACGCCGGCCGCGCCGCAGTCTTCCTGCGCTTTACAGGCTGCAACCTTTGGACTGGCCGGGAGCAAGATCGGGGGAAGGGTGCAGGTGGCTGCTCTCAATGGTGCGACACAGACTTCGTTGGAATCGATGGTGTGGGTGGGGGCGCTACGAGACCGCGCAGGCCCTCGCGGTGGCAGTGAGCGGAGCATGGCCAGAGGCGCCCAAGTCCAAAAGTCTCGTTGTGTGTACGGGCGGCGAACCTCTCCTTCAACTCGACGAACCACTTGTTGAAGCTCTACACGGAGAAGGTTTCGAGGTCGCTGTCGAAACAAACGGCACGAAGATTCCTCCACCCGGCGTGGATTGGGTGTGCGTGAGCCAAAGGCTGGGACTGCACTGGCGCTCACGACCGGGAACGAACTGAAACCGTCTCTTCCACAGGTCGGCGCTGAACCCGAGAGATTCGAACGCCTGGACTTCAACACCTTTCTGTTGCAGCCGATGGATGGCCCCAAACTCGAGGAGAACATGAGGCTCACCGTTCAGTACTGCCTTGATCACCCCCGGTGGCGTCTTGGGATCCAGGCGCATAAGTTCTGGGCAATCCCTTAGCTGCAGGTCTTCGGACCGTAATGGAGGCCGATGTGGCCTTGAACTGGAACAGCATCCGTCCTGAGCACGTCACTATCGCATGCGAAAGAGTCCTCGCTGAGGACAAGAACAAACGCTCCCCACGGTCAGGGATCGCAATCATGTTTCGAGGCAGGGCTCTCCCCGCCAAGTTGGTGCTCAGGATCGCCTACCAAGCTGGCCAATGAACTCGAGCCCGGGTCGCCGCTTAAGTTCTCCAGCGGCGAGGGCACGGTGACAAGGCTGCGGGGCCTGGGATTCGAGGTAGTTCGACTCTCGACACAGAACTGACTGAAGTGGGAGCCACTAGAGGACCTGCATGGAGATCTTCAAGGAATTCACCTTTGAGGCTGCACACCGGCTCCCGAACGTGCCAGCCGGGCACAAGTGCGCCAGACTGCATGGACACTCCTTCCGTGTCGCGTTCCACGTGCGAGGGGCCGATGCTGACGAACCCACTGGCTGGGTGATGGACTTCGCGGACATCAAGGCGGCTTTCAAGCCGCTCCTAAGAGCAGCTCGACCATCACTACCTGAACGAGATCGAGGGCCTCGAGAACCCGACCAGCGAGGTACTCGCGCGCTGGATCTGGCGGCAGGTGCTGCCCAAATTGCCTCAACTTAGCAAAGTGAGTGTTCGTGAGACCTGCAACTCAGGCTGCATTTACCGCGGCGAAGGCACGAGCCGTGATCGACGTCCAGAGACGCGCCAGACGTCCGCGGCATCGCGCTCGATCAGGCCGGCGTTGCGGGTCTTCGCTACCCGATCGTCGTCCTTGACCGAGAGCACGGAGAAGCAGCACACGATCGCGCGCCTGGCGATGTCGGTGAGTCTGCCGCACGACGTTCAAGGGCACGCACATGAGCCGGTTCATCGAGGTGCTCAATGAGCACCGCGGCGAAGTGACCATGCGGACCCTGCCTGCGCATGCTCACGAGACTCTGAAGCAGCGACTCGACGCGGAGAGCGCCGGATCGAGGTGTGTTTCCCGTACTTCGTGGAGCAGCGCGCCGGTCAGCGGAGCCGAGGGCTGATGGACTACGAGTGCTCGTTCGTCGGTGAAGCCAACGGCACGTGTCGACGACTTCGTGCTCGGCGTGACGGTGCCGGTCACCAGCCTGTGCCCCTGCAGCAAGGAGATCAGCGAGTACGGCGCCCACAACCAGCGCGGCTACGTCACGATCGACGTGCGGACGCGCTCGGACGAAGACGGGGACCGCACTTGTCTGGATCGAGGAGCTGATCGACGTGGCCGAGAGTTCGTGCGTCCGCCCCGGTCTACCCGCTGCTCAAGCGCCGGATGAGCGGCACGTCACGATGCAGGCCTACGACAACCCGGTCGTTCGTCGAGGACATGGTGCGCAACGTGGCCGCAACCCTGCAGCGACGATGCGCGCGTGTCGTGGTTCCGAGTGCACGCCGAGAATCACGAGAGCATTCACAACCACGGCGCCTTTGCGAGCGTTGAGTGGAGCCGCGAATCCAGCTGAGCCGATCAGGAGGACGCGCGGCGGGGGCCGCACTTCTTGACCCCAATCCGAGTCCGTGTCCAGATGCCAAGGGCGCCCGGTCGATTGATCGACTGGGCGCCTTCGCTGTGTCGCGTGAGTGACTGTACGCTGGAACTTGAGCGACCTGCTAGCTAGCCAGGGCCTTTCGCCTCACCTCGCGGCCGGCAAGCGTTGCCGTCCACTTTGTTCCAGACCAGCGCCTTGTACTGGACGAGCAGATAGTTGGAGAGCAACTGGATGTCCTTGCCGGTGTTCTGAATCTCGTTCCAACGGCGCTTTTGCCCGGGCCCGAAGTCCCAATAGCCGTCAGTCCACCGGCAGACATCCACCAACGGGCACTCAAGTCGCCCTCGAAGTCTTCTAGGTCGGGAACGCCCTTCCGGCGCTTTCTTTCTGCGATGGCATCCATCAGCAGGCCAAGACTCACGATCCCAGCTCCGTGCATGAGTCCGGCCAGCGACGAGGAGCAGTCCCCAGGCTCTCGGGAACACATTCCGGACCGCCGAGAAGAAGTTGTGGAGCCCCGCGACCATTTGATCCGCGTCTCCCTTACCATCCGCCGGATCGCGGAACCGGTAGAGAAGTCCTCGTCGCTGAGCTGTTCCTCGATCATCCTCAGGATGGACGTGTCCTTGATGACACCCGTCGTGGTCGTCGGCGTCTGAATCATGCCTTTCAGGGGAGATGCGCTTGTGGAGTTGAGGCGATCGAGGAGGTGGGCGGGGAATCGCCGGGGGCTCGAGAATCGTGGGAACTCCGCGATAGTTCCCGGAAGCAATTCGTAGATCAAGCCTTTCTGGAGTGGCTTGGTCGAGTTGACGAGAATGAACTGCTCGATCTGCTCAGCAACGTTCTCAGTCACGAATGCCGTGACACAAACCGGGAAGGAATCCACTCTGGCGTCACGAATTGCAGCCAGACGCTGCTGGCCGTCCACGACGAACCCAGGCTTTAGCGCGTCTGGCAAGGAATCGTCCACCGGGGATGTGGAGCGTTCCAGCGCGAATCGCTTGCCTCTTCCCGTTCGTGGCCCTGTTCGGCGCGAAGGTCACGCGCTTGTCGAAAGCTAGCACGATAGCATTCGGGATCATGGGGGCAGTGCTTTCGATGTACTGCCGAATCTCCGAGATGTGGCTAAGAACCTCTGGTCGCTGGTAACCCTCCAGTTGTCCATCCGAGCGCTTCACGCGCGAGATGGCCGCGAACGAGGGAACACGCTTGCCGTCGATGGCAAAACTGTAAAGGACTCTGTCCTCTCCCTGCCGCACCTCGATTGCGGGAACGCTTAATACCGGCTTCGCCATGGTCGATGTCCTCAGGCTTCTGGGGGCTAGGTGGTCGGAAACGAGATCGTGGTCTGCGTCGTACGGCGACGGGGAACTGAAGCCCTTTCGCGGCGCAGGCGAGGTGCCGTGCAAGCGACGGTAGAAGACCCAGAGGTTGTGAAACCCACGCCGACGATTGCGCTCGGCTCCGCGAAACAGGATGACGTGATGGCCCAACTGGCGGCAGATGTCACAGCCGCACGTCTTCCAGGGTTGGTCGGTCAGGACTTCGCGGTATACCTCTGAATGATCATGTCGAGGGTCGTAGACCTCTTCGTACCGGCGCAACTGGTCGATCACAGTGTCCAGCGAGGCCTGACCGGCGTCGTAGGCGGCGAGCAGTCGCAAGCAACTCTGCTCGAGTTCTCTGCGACTTCGAAGGAGACCTCACCTGCGCGAATGCTACGAAGCAGTTTCGGATTCGCGTCCACCTGCGGGACGCGAACCGCTGGGTAGGTCACGCTCCGCAGTGTAGTCGTTCCGATCGTCCTTGAACGCCCGCCGCAGCGGCGATGGCTCGGCCAGGCTGCGACACCAAACGAGACGTACTCACCAACGTTGTCGATGCGAGTCACGCCCAGCAGATGAAACCGGACGTCCGCCTTGCGTACGGCGGCAACCGCTTCGAGTGTGGCCATGATCTCCGGAGTCTTGAGCGGCACCAGTGCCGCCGATCGCGATGTAGCCATAGCCCATTTTTTGAAGCGCCTTGGCGGCGAGGGCGTAGGACTTGGGACTCCAACCCTGGGCCACTCCCATGGGTTCGAAGCGGAGGCGACTCGCTCGAGGCGCCTGCGAAACTGGGCGGCCAGTTCCAACTGTCCACAGCTTGTCTGGCGCGCGCTGCGGGCAACTCGGCCGGAACTGGTGCCTTGGGGGCGTCCCACTCGGGGCGGTACGCGAGAATGACGTGATCAACGGAGATCCCGAAGTCCAAGCCGGCAGGCTTCGTAAAACGCAAGCACCTCATCGACGGAGTAGGGAGGGAGGCTCCTCGCGGACGTACGTGAACGCACCGCAGTCTCCCATTATCGGGACCGTCCTCCGGCTACCCCCTCGGTGCGAAGAACTCTGCGAGCCGCTTCTCAAGAGGCGGTGTCGCTGCGCCTGGGAGTAGCGGCTGCCGGTCTCGCCAAAGCCGTCAACGATGCCCTTGGACACTAGCAGTCCGTCATAGGCGGGGGCACTGAACACCTCGTGGGCATACAGGTCGTCCCGCTGTCGGACCCGAGTCGTTGAGCGGGCTTCGGTCGTGAAGTCAAAGCTCGGATCGACCAGGTCTTGGCTGTCTGGGAAGAAGAATTTCACACGGGGCCTCGACGGTGTTCCATGTAGGTGCGCGCGACATAACTCGAGAGCAGGCGGATGTGAGCACGGAATGCTCTGGAGTTCGTTCCAGCGCAGGTCGTCCAAGCCTTCCCAGGCCCCTTCGGTCCAGCGGCACACCCGTCGAAGAGGCCGAAGTTCGTTTCGAACCAGCCTGCTCGCGTGAGGGTGGTCTGCCCTGACGGTTGCCATAACACGGTCCATAAGCCGTCCCATCGCCCTGATGCCGATGCTGTGCATGAGGCGACTTGCCTTCGGCGGTTTGCCCCAGGCCTTTGGGAACGTTTCCTTGACTCCAGTCCAGTAGCAAAACAGCAGGCGCCGGATACCCTCGAAGTCTGTCTCGCCCGTGGCGAGATTGCGATAGGGGAAGAGGCAGCCGGAGGCTGATGTCAGGCTCTCCTGGAGCATCTGAATGACCGCGGTGTCTGAGACCACCGCCTTGCTTCTCTTTGCCGAGGGGGTAGACGCCCGACTGATGATGCCGTGGAAGGGCGAATCTGGGTCTTGACTCAGCATCTCGCAGAGCGCCGCCGGTATCTTTCGAGCCGCGAGGTTAGCCGGCGAATCGTAGAGACCTGAGGAAGTAGTTCACCGATGAGCCCGCGAGGGAGTGGTTTCGTGTTGTTGACCCGCAAGAACTGATCTCGCTGCAGATCGACTTCATCAGCAATGAAGGCGCTCACGGGAACTGGAAAGTCGTGCCGGCGACTGCGCGAGAGTGCGATGGCGCGCTGCTGTCCATCGACGATCCAACCAGGTCTTGGTTGCCCTTTTGGGGGAAGCCGATCTCAAGCGTTCCCGCATCCGCCATGCCGATGTCGACCTTCGGTCCCCGCATCTGTGTGAAAGTGACGTTTGAGGACAGCGCGATGATGATCGAGTTCGGGAACAAGACCTCGGGCCCGTTCAGGTACTCGACGATGGAGGTCACTGGCGTCGGACTTCGGGGCGCTGATAGCCGATCAACTTGCCGCCTTCATCCCGCGAGACCCTCGAAATATCCGCGACGAGGAGCAACTCCTCTGCTGTGAGGGCAAAGAGGTACAGGGGTGTTCCTTGCTCTGGTTTACCTTGAGGGCTCGTCTGCGGATCCGACTCGGCGACTTCATGAGGGGTTTCTCTCAAGGAAGAGACGGCGGAAGCGGTTGGCTTCGCAGGAGCGCCCGGAGTCCCTAAGCGCCCGCAGTAATGGTGTGTGGCGAAATTCGGGATCGCTCTCGAAGCAGCGATCCAGTACGAGCGCACGTCTTCGTCACTCATGGAGTCTGGCCGGTCCGCCGAAGGTGCCGGCTTTTGCCGCTTGCTGAGTGCTTGATACCGCCGCTGGAGTCGCTCTGCGGACAGATCCCGTCTTCCCAGTCCTCCGAAGAACTCCCGTGCGAGTCGCGCTCCCTACGGGTTGCGAGTGCACCACCCAGCAGGGGCTGAAGCCGAGCGTCAACGGCGACTCTATTCGGGAGGATGATGCGGGGTATGTTGCGATTCGCCCCGAGACGACGATCAGACGATCGGAGTGTCCCAGGGGACGCCTCGCGGGCAAGGAGAAGATCGTCTTCCATAGCTGCCACGTAGTTGCCTGAGGCAATGATCAGAATGGTGGAGTTCTTCGGAGGTCCCCCGCCAGGTCCCGGACGTGTCTTATGGAATCCGTGTTCAGGCCCGCGCTTGTCCAGCTAAGAGAGTGCCACCAGTCACCCAAGTACCTGGGGTCGATCCACCGCGGAGCACCTTGGAGGGACAGACGGATCCGGCAGGCCGGGAGTAAATGTCGCGGAGTAGGGCCGCGAGTTGCTCGTCGAGGGCACGAGCCGTATCCGGCCGAAGCGACCCAAAGGTGGCTCGGACCCTGCACGTTGGCGCGAGCGCCAACTGCTGCACGACACTCCAGTGGCCACCCGTACAGATCGCATCGCCGGGCGACCGCGGGGCTCCGACCTCGGCTCAGGCGTCCACCACTGGGCGCACGGGTCTCGGCTTTGGAATTGGGAGTGTGTCGCAGTTGGAGGTTCTTCGGCGCCGACCAACGCTTTCGGTCGGTGCAACTTGCGATGATGTGAAGGCGGTCGGCCACGTGTCGGATCTCTCCGCTCGCTACGAAGAGCTCGGCGAATCTACCCGATGATCCGCTGGTGGGCAATCGCAGTTTCATGGTCTGGGACATGGGGCCGAAACTGTCGACGGAGCCAAGCCTTGCGCTTGGAGCCCTGACCTCGGGTCGAGTTTGTGGAGTCGTTCTCAGGAGGGTCGTGGCACGCTGGCGGGTGGTGCGGTGGAGTGCCCGCTTGCGAGTACTTCACTCTGTGGGCCGACACATCGCACTGCGCCCGCCGGTCCAAGTGCGACGTCGCCACCACAAGAGTCCACGCGGTTGGCCGCTCTACGTGGGTACTCGCATTGCGCTTCATCCTTTCGCTTCCAATCTCGCCAGAGCCGCAACTCAACATCCTTGCACAGTCCGCACGGACTCAGACGACGCAGGCACTCCGAACCCGCGCCCGCGACTGGTCTTGGCGAAGCCGGGTCGCTTTGTTAGGATCGACCTGGGCTTGCCATGTCATCGTCCGGACGCGAACCGTCGCCCCCAGTGGCGACAGGCGGTGACGGCAACTGCGAAAGTCTGATTCGTTGCCTCGCGCGGACGCATGGCGTGGAATCCACTGATGAAGGTGTGCCGACGCCTCAACGAGTGACGACTCTTTAGACCCACCGACGGACTCGAGGATCATGACCGCTTCCCCTGTAACGCGTGGTTCATTCGTAAGGGTGGTCAATAGCCGGGATGGAGTCGGCAGACTGCGTGGAAGGACTGCTGCTGAGGCGGAGATCGAATATTTCGTCTCGCCTGCTGGCCCAGCTTTCGTCGGAAGCGATGCCCAGTGGCCGTGTGCAGAGCCTGTTCATCTCTCACCACAGACTCGCGTTTATGTGTCGTAGTGCGGATGGGACTCGGTGGTTTGGGGGCCGGATCACAGAGGGACCGATTAACCCTCGCGCTCTTCCCCCTGCGATGGCGGCAACGGAGACCACTACGAGGTCCAGTTTCCGAACAACCATCGGCGCCTGTTGGCCAGCTCCCAGGTCCACGTGCGTTGGGCGCGGCCATCGAGGATCCATCGGACCATTGGCTTCCCGGATCATCGAGACGCCGTTCTTCTACGATGCTCGATCTCGCGTGGTGCGCTACCTCGCGCAAGAACGGGCTGCCTTCGGCGGATGTACGGCATTGCGTCCTCGGCAATCGAGTTCATCGAACATCAAGTGAGCACCGTGCGACGCATCCTTGCGGACCCTGTGCAACGCTACCTCTTAGCAGATGAAGTCGGACTCGGAAAGACGATCGAAGCAGGCGTTCTCATGCGGCAGCACGCGATCAATTCCCCCGCATGAAGCACGGGTGTTGGTCATCGCCCCAAGTCATTGCTTGAGCAATGGCGAGGCCGAACTCGCACCAAGTTCTTCCTGGGCGAAGAATACGTGACCGTTCTGGCGAGAAGATGACCTCGAGGACGCGGTCGGGGCTCAGGTTGGACTCGAGTATTCGATGCTAGTCGTCGATGAAGCGCATCAAGTTGCTCTTCAGGCTTT
>CAVUWA010000002.1:0-1236078 GCA_963744995.1 Candidatus Eiseniibacteriota bacterium | reverse complement strand
CTCGGGAAGAGAACTCCGGGAGGCGTCGCGGGGCCCGTCTGTGCGGAACCTACGTGAACGCCCGGGGTGCGGGGCTTCCAACGAAGCGCGCGGTAGCACACGGGGTTCTGAACGCCACTCGCGGCGACGCGCGGCCGACAGCGGCGGGATTTCAGGCTGGCGCGGGCGGCAGGCGCGGTGCAGACTTCGCACCGGGACTCTGAGAGTTCCTATTCACAACTGGGAGATGGCTAGCGTCCTGGCACACAATGTGGAGCGAATGCGGTCTCGGGGTGCTGGGCCGCTCGTCTGTGTGCATGGCGATGGCCTAGGCTGGGCTGCCATTTGTGCCACGACGTGTCTTGGTGCACCAACTGTGTTGACGCTTCACACGGCGGAGGAGCTGAGAAGAACGCAAAACGACCGATATTGGCAGTACTTGGTCCAGTTGAGGGGGAGAGCGATCGGTGTGGTAGGGGCAGTGATCGTCCCAAGTGATGCGCTGAAGGAGCACATAGTAGCATGCCACACAAGTGCATCTGGGAAGACGTTCAGGGTGTACCCTGGAATCGAAGAAGGTGGGGATTCAGAGCGGCATGGGCGCGACTGGGGTGAGCGGCCTCGACTGCTGTTCGTTGGACGTATTGACCGCGATAAGCGACCGCTGCACGCGGTTGAGGTGTTTGAGAGAATCCTGAGGCGGCTCAGTCACGGGTCACTTCACCTGGTTGGGCAGGGCCCCAGATGGGGGAACTTGCGATGGAAGTCGCAAGACGAGGCCTGAGCAAACGTGTATCACTGCATGGGTACTGGACGGGTCGCGCCGTCGCTGCCGCCTATCGTGAGGCGGATGTGGTGATTGTAACGAGTGAGTATGAATCATTGTCGCTCGTAGCTCTTGAGGCATTGAGTGCCGGGTGTAGGGTGGTGGCCTACGATGTTGGTGGCATTGGCGAAGTAGTTGGGAGACATAGGTGTGGACAACTGGTCCCTTGTGGTGACCTGGAAGCGATGGAGTTGGCCATCATGGGGCTGCTGGGTGTGGCCCCTAGCCATGAGGAGGGGGGGCATTTCGGTGAGAGATTCACTATTGAGGAAATGGGCAGGCAAACATCTATTGCGCTTGAGCATTGTCTTGTGTGTCATGCTGGGAGGGGTTTGGGGGTGTCGAGGTGAGGCGCGTGGGGCGGATGCTCTGAGTGTTCGGCCTAACAGCGTAAGGGTCATAGACAGGACGGCGGTGAGGCAACTTGTTGGTGATGCAGAGACGACAGACATTGCAAAGTCGCCGGTGATGCTGGCGTTAGCAGTGGCGGGCGAGTTACCCTATGTAGGAGATTGTAGATCGGTGAAGGTGTCGTGTGAGCTCTTGGGCGGCGATCCGAGAAAGGCATCGGCAATTGTTGTTGTTGACATGTGCTCAGATGACTCTGTCAAGTCGCGTTGGTATAAAGTGGTACTGGCGATGCGAGATATGGAAAGCTGGGAGGTGGATTCTGTCTTGAGCGCGTGGTCGTGCTGGGAGGAGCGGGGCCACTTGAAGTACTCAGCCGTGCCCTGCAAGTAGAGAGCGAGAACGGCTCTGAGTTACCTGTACCGTTGTGATATTGACGTCAGGGGTGGCCGCTAGATGTGAAGTGAAGGAATGTTCAAGTCACGGGACTCCCGACACCCGGCCCTCCGCCGAGCACTACGCGGCCGGCATCGTAGCCTCCTCCTCAGCCGTGATGAAGGCTGAAGTTCCTCGCTCCCGAGTGCCTCGCGCAGCACCTGAGCCGGCGTCCGGCCTTTGAGCCGATAGCCCTGATGTGCGGATCATGCGCTCGACGAAGCCGTTGGGGCGGGGTGAACGGACCTTCGTGTTGCGGTGCTCGATCTCCTCCATCGCGAGCAGCGGCTCGTAGGGATGACGGATCCATTGACGGGGTCACTCTCCAGCCGTATCGTTCTTGGAACAGAACGCGCAGAATAGCGGAAGGGTGCAGAGCACCGGCTTGAGCAGTTTGTTCCCCGAACAGCAACCTCACTGGGACTGTCCAGATTTCTGTGTAAGCGCCCTCCCGGTCACGCCGGCAGTCTTCCCTCGAACATGATGGCGAACTGATTGAGGGCGCGGTTCCAGAACGTCGGCTGGCCGCGTCCACTTCTTTTCGAGGTTGCGGATCGCCAGATACAGCAGCTTCACGCGCCGCCTCGTCGTTCGGGAAGTGGCCGCGCGCACGCGGACCACCTTTCGCAGCGTCGAGTTCATCGACTCGATCGCGTTCGTCGTGTAGATCAGTTCGCGGACCTCGCGCGGGAACGCGAAGAACGGCCGCACGCGCTCCCAGTTCGAGCGCCACGCCTGGCCGACCATCGGGTAGCGCTCGCCCCAGGTCTTCTCGAACTCGCCGAGCGCCGCGAGCGCGGCCTCCTCGGTGTCGGCCCCGTAGACGTGGCGCAGGTCGCCGGCACAGCTTCTTCCCGTTGCCGTACGCGACGAACCGGGTCGAGCTGCGGATCAGGTGCACGATGCAGGTCTGCACGATCGTCTGCGGGAACACCGCCTCGATCGCCTCCGGGAAGCCCTTCAGCCCGTCGCAGCAGATGATGAACGCGTCCGCCACCCCGCGGTTCTTGAGCTCGGTGATCACCTTCAGCCAGAACTTCGCGCCCTCGGTAGTCTCCATCCACATGCCCCAGCACTTCCTTCTTGCCCTCGAGGCTGATGCCCAGCGCCAGGTACACGTGCTTGTTCTGCACCTGCCCCTGCTCGCGGATCTTCAGCACGATCGCGTCCAGGTAGACCACCGGCCAGACCGGATCCAGCGGCCGGCCTGCCACTTCGTCACCTCGTCGACCACCGCGTCGGTCACCGCCGAGATCAGCGACGGCGAGATCTCCGTCCCGTACAGCTCCGACAGTGCCCCTGGATCTCGCGCACCGTCATCCCGCGCGCGTACATCGACAGGATCTTGTCGTCGAACCCGTCGAAGCGCCGCTGGTGCTTCTTCACCAGCTGCGGCTCGAACGTCCCGCCCGATCGCGCGGCACCTCGATCGGGATCTGCCCTGCTCGGTCATCAGCGTCTTCGGCGCTCGTTCCGTTGCGCGCGTTCCGCCGTCGGCACCGTTCCGGCTCGCCGGGCTCGTAGCCCAGGTGCTCGGTCAGCTCGCGCTCCGAGCGCTCGCTCCACCAGCGCCCGGTCAGCTGCTTCAGCAGCCCCTCCGGGCCCGGTCAGGTCCTCGGGCTTCTCGTACCCCGCCAGCAGCTCGTCCAATAGCTCCTTGCGGATCTTCCGCTTCATGGTGTCCCTTCCTTTCCGGGAAGAGACTACCGCCGTCAACCGCCCGTCGCTTACACGAAATTCGGTACAGGCCCACCTCACTCCGCGGCCTCCTCTGAACGAACGACTCTACGAGACTCACGCGTCTGGTGCGCAGGACGCGCACCCAATCTGTTCGACTGCATCTTCCCGCTAAAGGGTGCAGTCGCCTTACCCGCCTCACTCCCCTCGAAGTGCCCAAGCCCCACCTGCTTGGGGCCGGCCAGCACCTGCCCCGCTACCTCACCCAGATCGAAGTCCGTGCGTTCTTCGCGGGTATCCGTTCGCTCCGTGATCGGACCCTCTTTGCGCTGATCTACCACTACGGCCTCAGGGTCGGGGAAGTGGCGCTCCTCACCCGGGGCGACATCGACCTGGAGCGTGGCCGCATCATCGTCAAGCGCCTCAAGGGCGGGGCCTGGACCGAGCGGCCGTTGTTCCAGGGCACCGCGCGGCTCTTGCGCCGCTACTTGCGTGGGCTGGCGCTGCAGCCCGAGGCGCCGCTTTTCGCAGGCCGGCCCGGGCCGCTCCGGAAGCGTCAGATCCAGGCGCTGTTCGTTCGCTACCGGGACGCCGCACACCTTTCGCCGCGGTACACCTGCCACGGCCTGCGCCACTCGATCGCCACGCATCTCCTGGACGCCGGCGTCTCGCTCGAGTTCGTCCAGGACCACCTGGGGCACCAGTCGATCCGCTCGACGTCGATCTACGCCCGTATCACCGACCGCCACCGCGCGGCGCTCTTCCAGGAGCTCGAGCGCTCGCCCTGGATCGTCCATCCGGGTCGTTCGGCGCCGCCGGCGAATGAACCCCAACCGCCAGCCCCACCCCAGACCGCTCACCTCGCCCCCGATGAGGAACCCTGAGCATGAAGCCGCATCATGTTCGCATCGTCACGTTGTCCATCGTTGCCGTTGGTCTGCTGATCAGTTGCGGGAAGAAGTCGGGTGCGCCGACCACCGCGCCGTCGCCCACCGGGCAGTGCTCCATCAGTCCCGCCACCGTGGTCTTCGATACTGCCATCGTCAACACTTCCCACGACCGGCAGGTGACCCTGACCAATACGGGGAGCGGGACGCTCTCCGGATTACTTCTTATATGACCGCCGCCGCCTCGGCGGCCTGAGCCGACTCGCCGCCTGCGTCCTGAGCCGCTACCTGCAGGCCGGGCTCGGCGATCGCGACGCCGCGCCCGGCGCGATCGTCTGTGTGCAGACCTTCGGCTCGATCGCGCACTGGCATCCGCACCTGCACGTGCTGATCACCGACGGCGCGTTCACGCGCGACGCCCGGTTCCACCCCGCCCCCGCGCACGACCCCGCCCTGCTCCAGGAAGCGTTCCGCCGCGCCGTGCTCGCCTGGTTCGTGCGCGAGGGCTGGCTCGAAGATGAAGCGGCCGAGGCGATGCTCGCCTGGCCGCACTCGGGCTTCGGCGCGCATGTCGGCCCGCTGATCGCCGGCGACGATCGCGCGAGCCTCACGCGTGTCGCCCGCTACGGCGCGCGCGCTCCGATCGCCGAGGACCGCCTGCGCTATGACCCCGAGCGCGCCCAGGTCGAGCTCGTCTCCGATGCCGCCAGCGGCCCCTACGTCGGCGTCCATCGCACGGATGCGCTCGAGTTCCTCGCCCGCTGGGTCACCCACGTGCCCGATCATTACGAGACCCGCGTGCGCTACTACGGCGCGTATGCCACGCGGCGCCGGCTCTGGTGGCGACGCCGCGGCGTCGTGCCCGAGGGGACGCGCGGCGCGGCCGCGCAGGGCTCGGTGCCATCCCCGGCAGCGGCGCCCGCGGATGACTGGCCCGCACTGCGCGCGCGCAGGCGCCGCTGGGCCGAGCTGCTGCGCCGCGTGTTCGAGATCGAGGTCCACGTCTGCCCCGCCTGCTCGGGCGCGATGCGCATCGTCGCGTTCGTCACCGCGCCGCGCGCCGTGCGGCGGATCCTCGCCCACCTCGACCGCCGCGCCATCGACGCGCGCGCCGGGCCGTGGTCCGACGCGGCGGCGTGAACGCGGGACGCCGGGGACGGAATCCCCGCCCCTGCCCGGGCGCGACCGGGCGATCGCGGGACGCGTGGTGGGGCCGGTGCGTGCGCGAGGTTCCACGCGGGCCGAACGGGGCGCGACGCGCTGCCGCGCAGCCAGCTCAAGGGGCCGGAGGGTTGCTTCGGCACGGCGGCGGCGTAGGATTTCAGGTTGGTGCATCGCTCGACGCGGGCTGAAGCTGGTGGCGGCGAGCGTGAGAGTTCCTATTCACGCCGGTGGGGCGTCAACGTGAGGGAAATAGGGCCTGGAGCGGGTGCAGGGGCGCACAGCACGCAACGACCCCCCTCGTTTGGGGAGTGGTTGTCGCCTCGGGCGCAGCCGATCAGCAACACCTGGGGGTTGACGTCGGCCGCTCGTCGGCGCGATCTCCGGTCAACGATATCGGACCTTCAAGTCGCCCCATGAGCTCGCGCGCGTCGGCGTGGTCGACGTGTCACAGAACTCCATGCGGAAGATCACGTCGGCATCGTCATAGGGATAACTCCACGGCGTCGGCGTACAGCCCCAGCTTCGGCCGCTGTCCCACAGCACCCCGTCGGGATAGGTCTGACCCTGCGCGGACTTGTTCGAGATGACATCAAACCAGGCGCCACAGGGATCTTGAAAGAGATAAAAGGCGTACTTCCCCGGCGCCGGCAGGACAACCGGAGGATCGAACGTCCATTTGAATTCGATCGGGTGAACGCCGTCGCCATTCGGGATGATCAGCGTGGGCCCCACCGACAGGATCTGATTCCGATCCGGCATCCCGGTCGAGTCTGTTCCCATGAAGTAGGGGCGAAGCCCGACGTTCCAGGCGCTGTCTTCCGACGCCGCGCGCCATACCGTCAAAGAGGTGATGAGTGAGTCGGTGGCAATGAAGGTCTCCCCGATGCCGTTGTGGAGCAGCCCGCTCGAGGTGTTAGCCAGGTCGGGAGTGATCCCGATCACATGTAGAGCGCAGTCGTCGCTTCGCGCTGGGACCGAAAGCGCGGCGAGTCCGGCAATCATCACAAACCAGGCTGGAATCGCCCGGTGCGCGACCGTCAAACCATGGTGCCGGGCGACCATCACCGCACCACCACGAACTTGCCCTCCTGGCGTCGTTCACCAACTGCCATCCGCCACAGGTACACCCCGGTTGCGGCACGGACACCGTCCGAGGTCATCCCATCCCAGATCAGTCTTTCTCCGGATGGGGCACGCACAGTGGCCAACCGTCTCCCCGTGATGTCAAAGATGGTCATCTCCGCCACTTGTCCCGGCACGAATGGGGACAGCATTGCGAAGGTCGTGCGAGTGGGATTGGGTCCCTCGCCGTTTGTGGCGCCTCCCGTGAGTCTGCGGTTCGCCGCCGGACCCTCGGGTTGCCTTACGTGTACGGCTATTCGAGCGATGAAGGAATCCGTTCCTCCGCTCTCCGTCGTTACCCAGAACTTTACATAGTAGGTGTCAGTAGCGGTCCCTGGCGGAGGCGTGCCACTGAGCTCACGGTTGCCCGGGTCCCAACTCATCCAAGTTTGCAGAAAGGCGGCGTGGTAGGTCAAAGCATCGTCCTCCGGGTCGCTCGCCTGAACCGTGATAATATTGGGCTCTGCCAGACCAAAGACATAGTCCACGACGACCGCCGTGTCGGCGATTGTCCGGGTTCCGTTGTAGGTACCAAATGTTGATGTAAAGACAGGCGGGAGGTTCATATTCCGTCGCGCACTCCAAACCTCGTCCGCCGCGAGGGCGAGTCTCGTCCCATCCGGCGAGAGAATCGGTGACAGTATCGGAAAGCTTGGATCCCCCTTCGCCGCAAACTCGGGCGCGGAATAGTTCGCGATCGCGGGCTTGGTTGCGAGCGACAAATCCAGGGTTCCTGTATGGACAGCATCGAGTGCCCGTGGGCCGATTCCCGCAACCAGAAGAAGACCGTCGGGACTGACGTCGGGTGTGGTCGAATCTTCCTGCGGCCCCTTGCCCTGATTGTTCGTGAAGACCTCTTCCGGGGCTTGCGTGCTGTCGCCATCGAACCTTACGCGGAGCAGGCGGTAGTAGGGATCGCTGGGCGTCTCGCGCTGGAAAGTGATCCACTGGCCATCGGGGGACCAAGTCGGGTACCAATCCCCCGATGACGCGTTGGTGAGTTTCCTGATGTTTCCCTCGCCGCCCGATATCGGAATGACGTTGATGTGAATGGGGCCCTGAGTGTTGTCGCGGCGACAAAACGCAACCCACTGGCCATCGGGATAAACTGTGCCGACGATGTCGCCCTGCGGAGGCACCGATCCGTCATTGTGGGTTGTTACGACATACGTGCTGCCATCGCCACCGAATCCCACCAAGCGATGGGCAAAGATAGTGTTGTCCTGCCGCCCATATATCAGCAGGTCCCCGAGCGGTGACCAGGAAGGATCGTAGTCCGGCTCTCCCGCGGGCGGGAAGGTCACCTGCCGCAGTGCATTGCCACCGTCGCCGGGGTCCGAAGCCGCGATGAAGACCGAGCAGGGTCCGGGTGGATGAAGGGAAAACGAGAGATAGCGGCCGGAAGGTGACCAGAAGATCCGGCCCGAACCGAGGCTCTCGCTGCTGCCAGCAAGACTGGTTCTCTTGACCAGCGTGCCGTGCAGGGCGTTCCGGTGCCAGTGCTGATCGTGCGCGCTCACCGCTGCCTGGTCGACCGCGTCCACCACCCCGTCGTAGTTGAGGTCGGCGAGCCCGGTGAGATCGGCCGCGCTGGTGCGCCCGTCCGCATCGGTGTCCGTCGTCCGCACCGACGCCAGATTCGTTCCCTGGCTCACGCCCGAGACGTACAGGCGCACCTGCAGCCGCCCGGCGCCCGAGAAGCTCGGAATCGTGATGCGCGCGTTGCCGCCGGCGTCGGTCGAGTCGTCCGCGAAGACTTTGACGCCCGCGTCGTTGACAGCCAGGTTCCCGCTCGCCGTTGTGTACGTCACCCAGATCGACTCCGGCGGCACCCCGGCGCGCACGTTGCACAACGCGTCCTCGTAGTGCACGCCGATGCGCAGACGCGCAGGGTGGATGCTGCCTCCGGCGAACACCAGCGTGTCACCGCCGGGACAGGCGGAGACCGAGTCTTTGAGTCCCCAGACAACGTTCGGCAACGGAATGGGGCCGAACTGCAAGCAGTCGGCAGAACTCCGGCTCGGGCAGGTCAGCAGGACCGCGCTGAGCGCGAGGAGGAGGGCAAGGGGGGGGGCAAGTCGGGCCATGGGGCACCTCCGTGTTGCGCGTGCGGCTGCCCCGTATTGTCCTCCCCGCCGACCTCAGATTCCATGGAAAATCCTGCCCATGGAGATCGGCGTGTTCAGCATTGCTGATCCCCAGCCGCCGATCGGATCCGCACCGCCATCACTTCCCCGAGCGCGGCGCGGCACGACCCGCTGCGTCACCGATACAGCGTCTTGAGCCTCCCCCAGCTCGCGTTCTCGACCGGCGTCGAGTCGCACGTGTTGGCCGCGCCCGGCGTCGGGTTGCAGCCGTTGCCCTGCGGGTCGGTGCTCCCCGAGTAGGGGTTCATGCCGTCGAACAGCGTCCAGGCGCCGCCCGCGTCGGGGAGGCGTCCGATCGCGCGATCGGCCGCGGCCTCGTGGCTCGCGTAGGTGTAGCTGTCGATCAGCGTCGTGTCGCTCGCGCCGATCTCCCACAGCATCACGGTGTCGCCCGAGTTGCCGAGCGAGAGGCCGAACGCGCTCTGGCCGTTGTCGTGCTCCCAGTTGTAGGCGTCGCCGCCGAACACGACCAGGTGCCCGCCCGGCGCGAGCGTGCCCGAGCAGCGGAAGCGCGGCGTGCCGCCCGCGTCGGTGATCAGGTACGGCGCGAAATCGAGAATCCTCGAGCGATGGCACCAGCGCCCAGCGCACGTACCCGGCGCCCGCGGCGGCTAGGTAGGATCCCGGCAGCGCTACGAGACCGAGCCGCATGAGGCGCCCGACGAACGCGACGTCGTCGCCGCCGGGCGCGGCGAACCACAGATAGAATCCGGCCTCGCTCCCCTCGATGCGCCAGCCGCGCTTGGCGAAGTAGTCGGTGAACATCCTGCGCTTCGCGGCGTAACGGCCGCGCTGGTCTTCGGGATGCGCGTCGTCGTTCCACGCGGCGATCGCCGCCGCCTGCACGAACTCCGGCGTCGCCACGCCGACGGCGGGCCGGAATCGTCTCAGCGCATCGAGCAGATCCGGATCCCCCGCCATGAAGCCCGAGCGGTAGCCGAACATGGGCGCAGTATAGGGCGCGCGCCGCAGTGCGGCCACTGGTTCGCGGCGTTCTCCTGTACCGGTCATGAGCGCTCCACTGTGGGCCGCCCCCGACTGCCCCCGACGCGTCCGAACGGGCGCCAGCGTTGACAGTCCGCACCCCGAACGCAGGGCGCTCTGGCCCGTGAGGCCCTCCGCGCGACGGAGCGGCATTCCTGTCCCGGTCATGAGCGCTCCACTGCAGGCCGCGCCCGCTGCGCCCGACGCGTCCAACCCGACACCAGCGTTGACAGTCCGCACCCCGAACGCAGGGCGCTCTGGCCCGTGAGGCCCTCCGCGCGACGGAGCGGCATCCATTGTGAACACCTGTAGAGGGCGATGGAGTGCGCCCGCGCCCCCGCACGCCCCCGCCCCTACACGCCGCGCCGGCCCGAGCACTCACCGCTCTACCGCGTGCTGTTCGACCACTTCGAGCACCTGGAGCGCGTGCACGAGGCGCGCTTCGAGCGCACGCACGGCCCGCTGCGCGCGGCCGCGCGCCGCGCCGCCGGCCGCTTCCTCGACTGCGGCCTGCTCGAGCACGGCTTCGCGCGGGTGCGCTGCGAGGTGTGCCGCGCCGAGTTCCTGGTGGCGTTCCGCTGCAAGGGGCGCCAGTTCTGCCCTTCGTGCCACGCGCGGCGGCTCTCCGAGTGGAGCCTGTGGCTGGAGGAGTCGCTGCTGCTCGACGTGCCGCACCGCCAGATCGTGCTGACGCTGCCCAAGCGCCTCCGCCCCTACCTTCTATATGACCGCCGCCGCCTCGGCGGCCTGAGCCGACTCGCCGCCTGCGTCCTGAGCCGCTACCTGCAGGCCGGGCTCGGCGATCGCGACGCCGCGCCCGGCGCGATCGTCTGTGTGCAGACCTTCGGCTCGATCGCGCACTGGCATCCGCACCTGCACGTGCTGATCACCGACGGCGCGTTCACGCGCGACGCCCGGTTCCACCCCGCCCCCGCGCACGACCCCGCCCTGCTCCAGGAAGCGTTCCGCCGCGCCGTCCTCGCCTGGTTCGTGCGCGAGGGCTGGCTCGAAGAGGAAGCGGCCGCGGCGATGCTCGCCTGGCCGCACTCGGGCTTCGGCGCGCATGTCGGCCCGCTGATCGCCGGCGACGATCGCGCGAGCCTCACGCGTGTCGCCCGCTACGGCGCGCGCGCTCCGATCGCCGAGGACCGCCTGCGCTATGACGCCGAGCGTGCCCAGGTCGAGCTCGTCTCCGACGCCGCCAGCGGCCCCTATGCCGGCGTCCATCGCATGGACGCGCTCGAGTTCCTGGCCCGCTGGGTCACGCACGTGCCTGACCCCTACGAGACCCGCGTGCGCTACTACGGTGCCTACGCCACACGGCGCCGGCTCTGGTGGCGGCGCGTGGGCGTGGTGCCCGAGGGCACGCGAGGCGCGCCCGCACAGGGCTCGCTGCCACCCCCGGCCGCGGCACCCGCGGACGACTGGCCCGCGCTGCGCGCCCGCCGCCGCCGCTGGGCCGAACTGCTGCGCCGCGTATTCGACATCGAAGTCCACGTGTGCCCGGCCTGCGCCGGCGCGATGCGCATCATCGCGTTCGTCACCGTACAGCAGGCGGTGCGGCGGATCCTCGCCCACCTCGAGCGGAACGGCATCGACGCGCGCGCCGGACCGTGGGCGGACGCGGCGGCGTAACGCAGAACGCCGGGGACGGAATCCCCTCCCCCGCGATGGGCGCGCTCGGGAAGAGAACTCCGGGACGCATCGCGGGGTCCGTCTGTGCGGTTCTCTGGTGAAGGCACGGGGTGCGGGGCTTCCGACGGAGCGCGCGGTAGTACACGGGCTTCTCGAACGCCACTCGCGGCGACGCGCGGCCGACGGCGGCGGGATTTCAGGCTGGCGCGGGCGGCAGGCGCGGTGCAGACTTCGCACCGGGACTCTGAGAGTTCCTATTCACACGGCGAGCACGCCCTGAATGGCCGTGGCTGCAGTGGCGCGAAGAGGGATAGCTAGGGTGTCGCCAGGGAGTATTATGGGGCGACAGGGCGCAGCAGAGGTATATGTGAATGTCGTAGGGGCAAGTGGCAATGGATCCAGTCGCCAGCCGACGTTGCGGCAATCAACCTCATATCCGCGCGCGGAGGGCCGCACACTTTGGACAACGAATAGACCGATAGATGTGATGTTATGAAATGCATGGGCTGGTGGCATCGCCGCGGTGCTGTGTATGAGTGCACCGATGGCGGCGAGGGACAGCCGCCCTGGAGGACCCACCAGCGGATTGGTGTGGGTAGAGAAGGTGCCATCGCTGCCGACGTTGCGGATAGCACCCCACAAGGCGTTTGCGTCCCGACAATTGCGGTATCCCCAGAATACTACGTGAGCGCCTGGGGCCAATGCGGTGTCAGCATTGGTAATATAGTGCGATACTGTTGATATGAGCGTATCAGGGACGCTGCCCAAGAGTAATGTATCAAGACGAATAACGGATTCCAAGAGGTCGTCTGTGCCGGTATGGTGTTCACCACATCCGCCGAGGCGTGCGCGGTGTACATGTGATATATGCAATATATGGCCGCTTAGGACAACATCAGCATTGACAATTGTCGAGACAACGTGGGACGGCGGGGCTGGTGTTTGTGACAGTGCTGCTGACGGTACTAGCAGGAGTATGCCCATTACGGAAGCGGCATGGTGTCGCATGAAGGTACCCCCAGATGCAGTAGTGTTGTGACCAGTGTGGGAAAACGCGTTGCCCAGGCGTGAGGGGTATGATTCGCGCCAACGGCTTCGATGTATGTGAGGTCGTGGCCAAGGTGGAAGCCCTTATTGAGGAGAATGTCGCGAGTATAGCGGCAGGCAGCGAGATTGTCGGATACGGTGCCAGTGTCTATATATATGTGGCACAATGGAGCTGGCGCAGTGTCTATAAGGTAGTAGTAGAACAGCCCATTGTCATAATTGAAGGCACCGCTCATTGCACCTGCATTGCGAAAGACGTTCGGATGCGCGTATGCAACGTATAAGGCGAGGAGGCCACCGAGAGAGGCGCCAACGATCGAAGTGTTAGAAGAAGATGTGCGGGTGCGGAAATACTGGTCGATAGCGGGCTTCAGGGTGGTAATAAGCGCTCGGGCAAAGGCAGGGCCGCCCCCAGTCGGATTGGCGGAAAGCGGATCGAGAAACGGTGTGTATTCGTAGACGCGCTGGACGGAAGGTGCTGCGGCTATCGCGACGAGAATAAAGGGTGGAAGCGCGCCAGTGGAAATGAGGGTGTCGATGGATGGAGTCAGATCCCAGCCGTTAGGATCAAAGAGATCCTGGCCGTCGAGCACATAGAGTGTTGGGTATGACGCCTCGCTGAGAGCATATCCTGGGGGGAGATAGACCCAACATTGACGCGCGTCTAGAAAGGCGTTGGTTGCGAAGGGGATAACGCGGCTGGGGGGTAAGGTCGGTGCAGCCATCCTCGCGAGATGTTCCGGAAGAAGCACTGCGCTACCGCCTCCGCACGAGGTGAGGCCTAGGAGGACAAGGATCATGGGTAATGCGCGCGTGACGCCACGGGAGGAGAGCATGGGACCACCCGTTCATCTTGCGAAAAGAGGGACGCTGAATTGATGCAGCAGCATAGGAGCCGGGGGAACGCTTGTAAAGGGAAATAAGTACCTAGTTTACTGGAGATTCAGCACTTTGAGTTGCTTGGCCGTGGTTCTGGCGCTCGCCACTCCCTCCAGCGCGCATGGGGCCGACTTCGGAATTGGGGCCAGTGCGGGCGCATCTTACTTCTTCGCCTCCGACTTCCAACTTGATGAAGCGGCGGTGGGGATTCTCGCCGTTGGACCGCTTGTGGAGCAAGCACCCGGCCTTCGACTGTCCATCACGAACGAGACGCGGAGGAAAGAGGCTTTCCTGGAACTCGGGGCGTCAGCGAAGAGTGTGGCGCATGTATTCGCGAGCCGCTCTCTTGTAGGGTCGCTTAGCTACCAGCTGGCGGTTTGCGGGCTAGGTGAGGTTGCCCTGTTTGGGAATCTTGGGGGAGGTCTCATCTATTCCGGTTTTGAGGACCGGTCTCCGCGGGGGGGCGGGCGCCTCGGGAGTGCAAGTCCCGTCGCACATGGAAGTGTTGGCGTCGCAGGCCCGGTCGGTTCGTGTGGAAGGTTTCGCGGCGAGGTAAGATATGCTTGGCTGTGGCAAGGATCAGATGGGGGGGTTGTGATGACACCACGGGGTCACGCGATCCTATTGCTTATTGGCTTTGACTGGTATCTTCGCGTTGGGAAAAAATCGCGTGCTGGGACTCTTGAACGCGATGAGTGAACCATAGCGCCTGCCGTTCGGAAACTGGCTACCTACATGCCACCACTAGGATTGAGCTGCAAGCGACCCATAGACCGCGAGTTGATGATCGATCAGAAAGCCACTAGTGGGGGAGTTGGCGAAAGCCTGCAGGATGTGTGGTTCTCGCTTGGGCCTGACAGTCGCTAGAGGAAGATAGCCGCTCGGGGAGTACTTCGGTAAGGGGTCTTGCCGCTGTACGGATCCATTGACGGGGTCACTCTCCAGCCGTATCGTTCCTGGAACAGAACGCGCAGAATAGCGGGAAGATGCAGTCGAACAGATTAGGTGCGCAGGACGCGCACCAGATGCGTGAGTTTCGTAGAGCCGTTCGTTCAGGAGGAGGCCGCGGAGTGAGGTTGCTGTTCGGGGAACAAACTGCTCGAGCGGGGGGACTGTCCGGATGTGTGGTTCACGCCTGAGCCTGACGGTCGCTGGAGGAAGATAGCCGCTCCCGAAGGACTTCGTAAGGGGTCTTTCCACGGTGAGCGCCATGGGGTCTGACGAGGTTGTAGAAGCGCTCCCACTCGGCGAGCTTGGCCTCGAGATCGACGTCGTCCTTGTAGCTGAGGAGCTGGTAGAACTCGACCGCATCGGTTCGACGCCACTGCTCCACCTTGCCATTGAGTCTCGGTGAGCGCGGTTTGATGTAGACGTGCTGGATGCCGAGCTCCTCGACGTACCAGTGGAACTGCGCCTGGAACTCGTGGCCACGATCGGTGCGGATCTGGCGGATCCGGAACGGGAAGCGTTCCAGCACGTAGTCCACGAAGGTGATCGCGGTGCGCTGATTGTGGGTCGGGTAGACCTTCAAAGCCCGAATCCGGGTCGCATCGTCGATGGCGGTGTACTGGTAGCGGCGGACGCGCCGCCCACGCTCATCGATCAGACTCAGAAACTTCACGTCGACCTGGACGTGATGCCCTGGCACTTCCTTCTCGTACCGATGCCAGGACGGGATGGCGCGCACCGAGGCGGTCTTCGGGAGGACATTCATCCCTCTCCGCCGAAGCGTGTAGTAGACCGCGCCCGTGGAGACGCGAATGTCGTGGTAGCGCTGGAGGTACCAGACGATCCGCTGCGGACCGAAGTTGAAGTCGCGGCGAATCTGGAGGATCTGGGCTTGCAGCGTCTCGGGCAGGCGGTTCGCCGGTGGTCGCTTCGGACCCCGCTTGCGCGGGAGCAGACCCGCCTCGCCGTCGCGCCGATAGGCCCTGCGCCACTCATAAAACGTGTCCCGGGAGATCCCGAAGTAGCGGCAGGTCCGGGACACGTTCCTGCCAGCTACGGCGTGTTCGAGCGCAGCGAGCTTCCGTTTCACTTGCGAGTCGGGGCGCGGCGTAACGGATTTCTGTGTAAGTGCGCTCCCGGTCACGCGGGCAGTCGTCCTTCGAACATGATTGCGAACTGGTTCAGCGCGAGATTCCAGTACTGCGGCTGGCGTGTCCACTTCTTTTCCATGTTGCGGATCGCCAGGTACACCAGCTTCAGCGCGGCCTCGTCGTTCGGGAAGTGGCCGCGCGCCTTCGTCACCTTGCGCAGCGAGAAGTTCAGCGACTCGATCGCGTTGGTCGTGTAGATGATCCGCCGCACGTCGCGCGCGAACGCGAAGAACGGCCGCACCCGCTCCCAGTTCGAGCGCCAGGATTGCGCCACCATCGGGTAGCGCTCGCCCCACTTCTTCTCGAACTCGGCGAGCGCCGCGAGCGCCGCCTCCTCGGTCTCGGCCGCGTACACCCGGCGCAGGTCGCCGATCAGGGCCTTGCGATTGATCCAGGCCACGAACCGGGTCGAGCTGCGGATCAGATGCACGATGCAGGTCTGCACGATCGTCTGCGGGAACACGGCCTCGATCGCCTCGGGAAAGCCCTTCAGCCCGTCGCAGCAGATCACGAAGATGTCGGCGATCCCGCGGTTCTTGAGCTCCGTGATCACCTTGAGCCAGAACTTCGCCCCCTCGTTCGGTCTCGATCCACAGCCCCAGCACTTCCTTCTTGCCCTCGAGGCTGATGCCGAGCGCCATGTAGACGTGCTTGTTCTGCACCACGCCCTGGTCGCGCACCTTCAGCACGATCGCATCGAGGTAGACGATCGGCCACACCGCCTCCAGCGGCCGCGCCTGCCACTTCGCCACCTCGTCCACCACCGCGTCGGTCACCGTCGAGATCAGCGATGGCGAGATCTCCGTCCCGTACAGCTCCGACAGTGCGCCTGGATGTCGCGCACGCTCATCCCGCGCGCGTACATCGACAGGATCTTGTCGTCGAACCCGGTGAAGCGCCGCTGGTGCTTCTTCACCAGTTGCGGCTCGAACGAGCCGGCGCGATCGCGCGGCACCTCGATCGGCACTTCGCCCTGATCCGTCGTCAGCGTCTTCGGCGTCGTCCCGTTGCGGGCGTTGCCGTCTCCCGGTTCCGCTCGCCGGGTTCGTGGCCCAGGTGATCGGTCAGCTCGGCCGCCAGCGCCCGTTCCACCAGCGCACCCGTGAGCTGCTTCAGCAGCCCATCCGGACCGGTCAGGTCCTCGGGCCCCTTGTAGTCGGCCAGCAGCTCGTCCAGAAGTTCCTTGCGGATCCTCCGCTTCATGGTGTCCCTTCCTTTCAGGGAAGAGACTACCGCACGTCACCCGAGACGCCGCTTACACAAAATCGAGGACAGGCCCTCTCTGAACGGTCCCAGTACCGCCAATACTCACACCTCCTCCAGCGCGATGCCGGTCCGCAATCCCATTCAACGCGCCAGCTCCACCTCGCTGGGCTCCAACCTAGCACACACCAGGTGGCTCAGTGGCCCACGAAAAGTGCCCGTTTAGCACAACGCGTCATCACATTGCCACTGCACCACATAGCAGCACAGCCCACAAGTCACAATGCACTCACGCCTTCCATCGTCTAGCCCATTCGAGTACCCTCCCTTCACTATGACTCATCGCAAGGCGCTGCGGCCGATCGAGCCGACACTTCTGCCGCGCTGACCATCGTCGTACTCTGGATGTCTGGCCAGACATTGGCTATTCAGCCCACCCACATTCCCACCCGCACGAACACACAACCCAAGCCGCAAACAGCAAGACCCTCCGGGCTCAGGCGTTCGCACTGCGGCCCTTTACCGTGGGCGATCGTAGCTGGGTTGCAGACGTTACGGCATCATTGCTCTAACCTCTAGGCATCCAGCACATCAGACACTATCGCGTTCCAGCGCGGTCACGACAGCGGCCAGCGCACGGTTCTACACTTTGTCATTCCAGTGCTATTACTCATAGTAGTCCGCGGACCGCTCATTCGGATAGGTCACTGGCTATTGTAACGCCCCTCCGCGAGCACGCCAGCACCGTCGCCACTTGCGTACCAGGCATCGTTTCCGCAGTAGGATCCGTCGCCAACTCCGGTCTGCCAAACTCGGTTTCGGCGCAGACTGGTTTCTTTCTCTACGCGACGCATACGTACCTCTTCGGCTGACAGACAAGGATTTCACTCTAGAAGTAGCAGAGGCTTTCCGCAGACATCGCAAGCTCTTCGTCATTGGCGATCCCGGTAGCGGAAAGTCAGTTCTCCTTCAGCGCCTGGCTCTCGACTCCTTGGAGCGACCACAATTCCTCGGCTTCAGGGGTATCACGCCCGTTCTGATCGCCCTACGCGATCTAGCCCCCGACCGCATTCAGAGTGTGGTGTCGCTCGGCGAACTGATTGTTGATGTGCTATTGCGCGAAAGGCCGCATGACGCTCGCAAGCATGCGACGACACTGGACTACGTAGCCGCGGCTCTACAGCATGGCACGATCTTGGTCCTCGTGGATGGCATGGACGAAGTGGCACCCCACCTGCGCGAAACGGTGAGGCGTCTCCTCGGCGACTTTCTTGAGTGCCATCCATGCTGCCCGATCGTTGTCACATGTCGACCGGCAGCCTACCAGCCCGCCTATGCGCGCGGCTTCAATCAGACCTATGAACTCGTTGAGTTCGACGACCATGCGATCGCGAGATTCCTGGACAATTGCGACCGGAGTGGACTCTTTCCAGCAGGACACTCTGGCCAACATCTGGGCAATGCCCTCACAGCCAATGCGCGACTTGTGTCTGTCGCGCGCAGCCCCCTTATGCTGACGATTATTGCATATATGTACCGCAATCTCTCCTTTGAGCTGCCCCGAGGGCGGGCGCAGCTTTACGCTGCTGCGGTTGAGGAGCTCTTCGTGAGACGAGGGGTAGTAGATCGTGGGGTATGCGTCGCAATTCTGGAGGCACTTGCGCTTGACGACATGCGCCGAAGCGATAGCAATATTGGCGGGCGTGGTGTTATTGATATAGCTCACGCGCATCGTGCGGCGGCCAATGTACTCCGTGAGATGAATGGTGAAGTGACAGACGCGCCAGAACGACTACGACAGCTGGTGGAGCTAGGCCTGCTCATTGAGAGCAGGCGATACGCAGTGGAATTTGCACATCTGACGATAGAGGAATATTTCACCGCCCGCGCGTGTGCCCATACACGGCGCCGGCTCTGGTGGCGGCGCGTGGGCGTGGTGCCCGAGGGCACGCGAGGCGCGCCCGCACAGGGCTCGCTGCCACCCCCGGCCGCGGCACCCGCGGACGACTGGCCCGCGCTGCGCGCCCGCCGCCGCCGCTGGGCCGAACTGCTGCGCCGCGTATTCGACATCGAAGTCCACGTGTGCCCGGCCTGCGCCGGCGCGATGCGCATCATCGCGTTCGTCACCGTACAGCAGGCGGTGCGGCGGATCCTCGCCCACCTCGAGCGGAACGGCATCGACGCGCGCGCCGGACCGTGGGCGGACGCGGCGGCGTAACGCAGAACGCCGGGGACGGAATCCCCTCCCCCGCGATGGGCGCGCTCGGGAAGAGAACTCCGGGACGCATCGCGGGGTCCGTCTGTGCGGTTCTCTGGTGAAGGCACGGGGTGCGGGGCTTCCGACGGAGCGCGCGGTAGTACACGGGCTTCTCGAACGCCACTCGCGGCGACGCGCGGCCGACGGCGGCGGGATTTCAGGCTGGCGCGGGCGGCAGGCGCGGTGCAGACTTCGCACCGGGACTCTGAGAGTTCCTATTCACAGGCCGAACCCCGAATGCGTCACGTAAACCACGTTGCTGTCCGCGGGGTCGGCGGTCACCCGGGTCACGTAGCGCACCGGCAGCCCGGCCGAGATGTTCTCCCAGGTCGAGCCGGCGTCGCGCGAGCGCCAGACCCTGCCGTCGTCGGTCCCCGCAAGGTAGATCCGCGGGCTGACCGGCGAGATCGCGAGCGTGGTGATGGTCCCGAAGTCCCACTGGGCCGGCGGGTTCGTGGTCAGGTCGCCGCTCACGATGCTGTAGCTCACCCCGTTGTCGGTGCTCTTGTAGACGCGCTGGCTGCCGACCAGCACGACCTCGTGGTCGCTCGGGTCCATGACGTACGGGGCGCACCAGTTGTACCGGTCGGTGTCGACGAACCCGCTCGGCGGGGTGAAGTTGGCTCCGCCGTCCACCGAGCGAAACGGTCCGGAGTGGTAGCAGCAGTAGTAGTACTCGGCGAAGATCACGTTCGGGTCGGTCGGGTCGATCAGACAGTAGAAGCCATCGCCGGGGAAGATCTTGTACCACCCGCTCGGAGAGCCGTCGGTGATCAGCGTGTAGTTGTCCTGGGTGCCTCCGATCAGCCGCTGCGGGTTCGAGGGATCGATGTCCGCCGCGTAGAACTGCGTGATCGGCAGGTCCACCGACTTGGTCCAGCTCGCGCCGTCGTCCACCGACGAATAGAACCCGCCGTCGTTCCCGATGTAGACGTGCGACGGGTTCAGCGGATCGAACCAAACGGCGTGCTGGTCCGCGTGCAGGGTCTCGGTGGTGTAGGTGTACGTCTGCCCTCCGTCGGTCGAACGCGCGAGGAGGGGACCCAGCGACCACACCTCGTCCGGGTCGGACGGACTCACCGCGACCCTGCCGAAGAACCAGGAGAAGCCCCCGAAGATGTCGGTGAACCCGCTCACGTCGCGGCGGACCCACGTGTCGCCGCCGTCCTCGCTCCGGTACATGCCGAGTCCCTGGTAGCCGAGGTTCGCGCCGGTCATGATCTGGGCGTAGATGGTCGAAGGCGTGGACGGCGCGATCGCGAGGCCGATGCGCCCGACGGTATCGGAGGGCGCCGGCAGGCCCGCCTGCAGCCGGGTCCACGTCGAGCCGTAGTCGATGCTGCGCCAGATGCCGCAATCCGGCCCGTAGGCGCGGCGGTAGGTCGGCCGCCGCAGACACTCCCACGTTGCGACGAACACGGTTTCCGGATGCGCCGGATTCACGGCGACGTCGGTGACGCCGGTGCTGTCGTTGACGTACAGCACCTGGCTCCAGGTCTGACCGCCGTCCTCGCTGCGGTAGAGCCCGCGGTTGGAATCGGTCGAGAACAAGTGTCCCATGGCGGCGACGTAGATGCGGTTCGAGTTCTGCGAGTCGATCGCGATCCGCCCGATGCGCGCGGTCGCATCGAGGCCGAGGTGGGTCCAGCTCTGGGCGGCTTCGTTCCAGCGCCACAGCCCGTCGCCGTCATAGGAATCCGTGGCGGCGTTCGCCTCGCCGGTGCCCACGTAGACGAGGTCGTTGTCGTTCGGGTCGATCGCCAGCGCGCCGATCGAGAAGAACGGCATGCCGTCGCTGATGGGCGTCCAGTTGACGCCCGAGTTCACCGACTTGAACACGCCGCCGTTGGCCGAAGCGAGGTACACGCTCGCGCCCCCGGGCACGGCGTCGAGGGCGGTCACGAGGCCGCCGATGTTGAACGGGCCCGCCTGCGTCCATACCGGCTGCACGGTGCCGCTGGTCGAGAGCGCCTGCGCGGTGCGCTCGACCATCGCCTGCCGCGCCGCCTGCCGGAACGATTCCTGAGGGATGTGGTCGTAGGGCCAGGCGCGCTGCGCGCCGAACCAGTCGGTCGGGAAAAGCCCCGCCGCCTCGTCTTCGGAAGGCCGGCGGAGGCTCGGGGTGCGCTGCGGGAGGATCGATACGACGATCGCGACGGCGATGCCGGCAAACGCGGCGACGCCGACGAGGCCGAACAGAAGTCTCGAACGCATGGGAACTCCTAGAGTTACAGAGGTATGGGGGAAGGTCCATGCGAGGCCGTGAATGTCAAGAGTTTACCTCTGGGAACGGCGGCGGTACGCGTTCCTGGGACGTGTCGGCGCGGACTGGTCGTGCCACGGTGCCTGGCCGGCTTCGCGATCGCGTACGTCGTTCATTCGGGGTACGACCATCTGCCGCTGAACCCTCTGTACTCGACCGCGCGCCTGCTCGCGGTAATGCCGTCGCTGCTGGCCGAGTGGAGCCTGTGGCTGGAGGAGTCGCTGCTGCTCGACGTGCCGCACCGCCAGATCGTGCTGACGCTGCCCAGGCGACTCAGGCCCTACCTTCTATATGACCGCCGCCGCCTCGGCGGCCTGAGCCGACTCGCCGCCCGCGTCCTGAGCCGCTACCTGCAGGCCGGGCTCGGCGATCGAGACGCCGCCCCCGGGGCGATCATCTGCGTGCAGACTTTCGGCTCGATCGCGCACTGGCATCCGCACCTGCACGTGCTGATGACCGACGGCGCGTTCACGCGCGACGCCCGGTTCCACTCCGCCCCCACGCACGACCCCGCCACCCTCCAGGAATCGTTCCGCCGCGCCGTCCTCGCCTGGTTCGCACGCGAGGGCTGGCTCGAAGAAGAAGCCGCCGCCGCCATGCTCGCCTGGCCGCACTCGGGCTTCGGCGCGCACATCGGCCCCCTGATCGCCGGCGACGATCGCACGAGCCTCACGCGCGTCGCCCGCTACGGCGCGCGCGCTCCGATCGCCGAGGACCGCCTGCGCTATGACCCCGACCGCGCCCAGGTCGAGCTCGTCTCCGACGCCGCCAGCGGCCCCTATGCCGGCGTCCATCGCATGAGCGCGCTCGAGTTCCTGGCCCGCTGGGTCACGCACGTGCCCGACCCCTACGAAACCCGGGTGCGCTACTACGGCGCGTATGCCACGCGGCGGCGGCTGTGGTGGCGGCGGCGTGGCGTCGTGCCGAACGGCGCGCGCGGCGTCACTGCGCCGGGGCCGGCGCCATCCCCCGCGGCGGCGCCCGCGGACGACTGGCCCGCGCTGCGCGCCCGCCGCCGCCGCTGGGCCGAACTGCTGCGCCGCGTATTCGAGATCGAGGTCCACGTCTGCCCGGCCTGCGCGGGCGCGATGCGCATCATCGCGTTCGTCACCGCGCCGCGCGCCGTGCGGCGGATCCTCGCCCACCTCGAGCGGAACGGCATCGACGCGCGCGCAGGACCGTGGGCGGACGCGGCGGCGTAACGCAGAACGCCGTGGACCGAATCCCCTCCCCCGCATGGGCGCGCTCGCGAGATACCGGGACACGTGGTGGGCTCGGTGTGCCGGCGCAGCGGCCGGTGCGGGCGGAATGGGCCGCGACGTGGGGTCGTGCGACCGAGTCGGGCGGCCAGCGTGCTGCTTCAGCTCGGGCGGCGCGAAGCCTTCAGGCTGGAGCGAGTGTCCATGCGGGCGTAGCCTGGGTGCCGGCGGGGGTGAGAGATCTTATCGACCCGGACATGGCCCGCTGCGAGGGCCACATCGACACCCGCAGGAACGCTGGCGGACATCGGTCACCCGGCAGAATCGTTCTCGGAAGCGAGGTCCACGTGACTCCGGGCCAGGCGGGCAGCCGCCGTGACCAATTCCGCGTTGTCCCGGGCCGGGGTGCCGTCGGGCAGGGACGTTACGTCTTCGAGACCGGTACGAATGCCGTGGCCTCGGTAGAGTCCCCGCTTGTTGACCGCCCAACACGCGACGCCGTAGCCGTGGTGGACTTGTTCGAGGGCGATGCCTGCGGACCTCAGGACGTCTTCGATTCGGGCTGCGTGCTGCACCGCGACGTCCGGATCGGCATCGAGCGGTTCGATGAGGACGCGGCGGCACCGAGCGGCCAATCCGGAGCGCACGAAAGCGCGAGCATCATCGACGCTCAACAGCCCGGCTTCGATCTCGACGCCTCGCGCAAGCAGCGACTCACACAGCTCGACGATGGCCGGCTCGCCCTGATTCGCCGTGACGAGGTCCGGCAGTTCCTCCCATGCCTCGACCACTCCGAGACGCTCGCGTGGATCCGGCACGATCGAAGCGGACGTCGTCAAGGAAATCGGAATCCCGGGACAGCGCTCCCGGATCGCGCCGAGCACGCGGGCGCAAGCGCTACTCTCGAGCGTCTCTCGACCGGCCTCGTCGAACGCGTGGACGTGTACCGATCGAGCGCCGGCCGCGGCGACCGCTCGGGCCGCCTCTGCAATGGCCGCAGGGGTGCGGGGCGCTGCCGGGTGAATCCGGTCGCCATTCAACGCCGCCTGCAAGAAGACGGGTCTCTTCATGGTCAATGAGGGAGAAGCACCGCTCCGTTATCGTGCAGCATCACGTCCAGGGGGCACAGTCTGCTTGGATCAGTCAGACCTCGATAGACACCGCCTTGAGACTTGCTGCTGCTGCATCCTAGGCCAGGTCATGGAGTGACGTCGCCAAGAGAATGTATGAGCCCAACGCCCGCTACTCGGCAGGTCAGGTCATGCGAGGGCACTGCGACGACGGAGAACGGAGCCCGTATCGGCACGCGTAACGGAAGTGCTGACGCGCGTGGTCCAGGCGCCCATCGAATCCGCGGGGTCCGCTACTGGTCGAGATGGAAGGTGAGCCCGTATTGAGCGCCGACACGCTTCATGGCCGCCACGCCCTCGGCGGGCGGCGGCCCTTCGGGCGCCTCGTCAGGCAGGACCGCGGCCACGTCGACGAGGAAGCCCTCGAAGCCGCCCGGCGTGCAGATCATCAGCGCCCGGGCGTCCCTGTCCGTCTGGTTCAGGAACGTGTGGACGCCGTTGGCCGGCATGAAGATCAGCTCGCCGGCACGCCGGGTCACGGGCGTCGTCCCTTCGAAGAACGTCAGCTCGCCCTCGAGCACGTACCAGGTCAGCGCCTCGCGCTGGTTGGTGTGGGGTGGGGCGCCCGCCCCGGGCCCGATGGTGATCTCGACGACACTCACGGATCCGTCGGTCGCGTCTCGCGACGCGAGCACCCGGTTGGTCATTCCCAGGAACACAGCGGGGGCGGACGGGGTGGTGATGGGCATGGGTTCTCCTCCATTCGTGGGAGCGGCCGGGGATCAGCAATCCCCGGGGAAGTGGAACCTAGGCCTCAACCAAATACCTGGCCAGCCCCGGCGCCGGTTCCAGCTTCACGACAGACCCCGGCCCCCTCCATTCCGAGCGCAGGAACCAGGGTACACGCGACGCATCGTATGCGATTTCTACGGTGCCACATGAGAAGGATGTGACAAAAACGGCCCTGTGCGATTCTGCAAGCGCCTGACGACTGGATAGAGCAGGGATCTGGCCTGCGAAAACTCTGGCGCGTGTCCAGCCACGACTGTCTGCCGGCGGCGGCGGTTCTGCCCTTCCTGCCATGGGCGGCGACTGGCCGAGTGGAGCCTGTGGTTGGGCGAGCTGCTGCTGCTCGCCGTGCCGCATCGCCAGATCGTGCTGACGCTGCCCAGGCGCCTCCGCCCCTACCTTCTGTATGACCGCCGCCGACTCGGCGGCCTGAGCCGGCTCGCCGCCTGCGTCCTGGGCCGCTACCTGCAGGCGGCGCTCGGCGATCGCAATGCCGCGCCCGGCGCGATCATCTGCGTGCAGACCTTCGGCTCGATCGCTATCGACGCCCGCGCGGGGCCCTGGGCGGACGCGGCGGCGTGACGCAGGACGCCGGGGACCGAATCCCCTCCCCCGCCTGGGCGCGCTCGCGAGATGCCGGGACACGTGGTGGGCTCGGGGTGCGCGGCGGGGCCGGCGCAGCGGCCGGTGCGGGCGGAATGGGCCTCGACGTGGGGTCGTGCGGCCGGGTCAAGCGGCCAGCGTGCTGCTTTGGCTCAGGCGGAGCTCGGTCTTCAGGCTGGAGCGGAGGATGATGCGGGCGCAGGCCGGGTGCGGCGGGCGTGCGAGTTCCTATCGATCCGATGCACGAATTTCTCACGGAGACCGTTACCGGAGGTGATAGAGTTAGCGGAGACTTGGCGTGAAAAGGAGGGGATTCTGGATTCGTCTTCTACTAAGAGGATCAAGACTGCCGGATGACACGGCGCATCTCATTCCACCCCCGGTCGGTGGTCATCGTGCCTGCACTTCGTTCGATTCTTATCACCCTCTTGAGCGCCATTGGCGTATTTGCCGGTAGGGTCGATGCTGCCACCCTTCGCGTCCCTGCTGACTACTCCTCCATACAGCAGGCCATCGTTGCAGCCGCCTCGGGCGACGTGATCGCGATCGCTCCCGGCACCTACTACGAGAACCTGCAGCTCTTGGGAAAGCAACTGACACTCCGTGGGGAGTCGGGCGCGACGGCTACTGTCGTCGACGGTCAGCAGATCGGCAGGGTGATCTACGCGGACGCTGACTGCGTGATCGAGGGGCTCACCATTCGAAACGGGGTCAGCCAGCACGGCGCGGGTGTCCACGTCAGCGCGGGGAGCGCCACGATCAGGAACTGCGTGATCGAGGACAACCAAGCGCTACCTTTTGACCTCGGTGTCGGGGGCGGCATCTATCTTGGTCTTGACAACACGGGCTGCGTCATCGAGGACAGCGTGATCCGCAACAACTACGCGGGCGACTCTGGCGGGGGCTTTTATGACACAGGGTTCTTCGCTCTCTCCGAAGTCCGCAGGAATCTCTTCCAAGGCAACGGTTGCCATGTGGGAGGCGGCGCGGCCAGGATTGACTACACCTCATTCACGGAGAACGTGGTGTTGGAGAACTGGTCCGACAGCTTTGGTGGCGGGATCTACGGCGGCGGCATCCTGATTGCGAACAACACGATCGTCGGGAACTACAACAACAACAGCTTCACGCATGGTGCAGGCATCCGCGTCGTCACCACGATCGTGGTCATTCGTCACAACATCGTCGCGCTCAATCGCGGACTTCCGGGATGGTCCTCAGGGGCCGGCATCCAGGCTCCGGGCCCCGTGCACTGCAACGACTCATGGGGGAATGAAGGGCCCGACTATCTCCTCTCGGACGCTTCAGGCCAGGGCAACCTTTCAGTCGACCCCCTCTTCTGCAATTCATCATCCGGAGACTACTCGATCAACGCGGCATCGCCCTGTGCGCCTGGCGCCAGTGCATGCGGGTTGATCGGAGCTCTGGATGCTGCATGCGGCGTGACCCCTACGTCGCAGACCAGCTGGGGGCGGCTGAAGTCGATATACAGGAAGTAAGGCTCTTCTGGAATTCGTGTGGGTGCATTCAGTGCCTGAGCGCAGCGCCGGCCGGGTGGAGCTCGAGCCCGCCGCAGTGGAAGTAGATCGACATCTTGAAGCGCTCGCGGCTGCGGAAGCCGCGTGAGCGCCGCTTCACCTGCTGGATCTTCCTGATCCGGTGAGCCACGGTGCGGTTCCTTCAGGTGCTCGTGGCGCCCCGTCTTAATGTGGCTCTCAGCGCAAGAGAAGCTCGGTTCGAAGTTTCCCCCTGTCCCCCCGCTTCGTGTGGGTTCATGATTTGTGGAGGCAACAATGAAGAAGATTCTCCTTATCTGCACCGGGTTGCTTGCGCTCACGGCTTCGACCGCTGCGGCGCAGATCCAGGTTGCCTGGAATGACTGCCTGGTGGACGGTGGTGCGGTCGCTCGTGTGAACGCCTGCACCAGCAACGACGGCATCAATCGCCTGGTCGTCAGCTACACGCCCACGGGCTCGATTCCTGACTTCACCACGATCGACGGCACGATCGACATCAATTTCGACAACGGCACGCCGGTTCCCTGGTGGTCGTTCAAGAACGTGGGCACCTGCCGTATGACGGCGGCCAGCATCAACATCAGCATCTACAGCACCGCCAGCGCTGGTGGCGGCGTCTGCCAGGACACCTGGGACGGCGCTACGTCCGCGATCGGCCTGTTCACCGGCTACGCCGAGCAGTATGGCGCGCCATTCAAGAACCGCGCCGTGTTCGCGATCGCGCGCAATACCTGGAATCCGACCTCGATCAGCGCCGGGACCAACTACTTCGGTTGGATCTGGGAGATCACGAATGCCAGCACGGACGTCTGTTCGGGCTGCTCGGATCCCGTGGCGCTCTTCTCGCCGGTCATGTTTCTGACCGGTGCGAGCGGTGCGGTGATCGAGCTCCGCGGCCAGCCGGACGACGGTCACTCCTGCGTGAGCTGGAACGGTGGTTCGTGCAACGCGGCCCCGACCCAGGCCACCACGTGGGGCAAGGTGAAGGCGATGTATCGCTAATTCGCGCGGCTGAAGATCTCTCGGAGAACTCGTGTTTGGCATCCACGGCGTCCGCATGTCTCCGGACAGCTCAGGCGGCGTGGCCATCGCATGCCTTGAGAGGGGCGAAACCGGCTACAACATCCGGTACGCGCGGATCCTCGCGGGCGGCAAAGTTCTGTACAACATCGCGATGATCGGTGGGCTCATCGGCAGCACCCTCGGAGTGGCTCAGGACGTCGCGGGAGGCGCGTACTTCGGCTACCACTCCGGTGGCGATGTCTATCTCAATCGGATTCGCACACGAGTGTGATGTCCGCACGCGCCGCCTCATTTCTCCGCGGCCCAGCGGAAGAAGATCACGCTGAACGTCCCGAACACGACCACGCCGCTCAAGGCCATCATGACCAGCCCCGCGGCCTGCTGGTCTCCCACCGATGCCGGCGCGCAGATCTCGAGGCCGGCCGATCGCCCGGTGTAGATCAGCTCGGTTGCGAACGTGATCATGGCCGCGAGGACCATCATGGGCGTGCGCCACACGAACAGGTAGAGGAGCTGCATCCCATGGGGCGCCCGCCACGCGGCGAACGGGGCGAACACCGGCGCCCAGCCCACCATCCCGACGCCGAGCAGCAGCACTTCCTTGAACGACCAGATCGGAATGCTGCCCGACGCCTTCTCGAACAGTGCCGGCAGATGCCAGCCGATCAGCACGACGCTGCTGATCACACCCGCCATCAGCGGCTTCGAAACGCGCCTGCCGAGCGCCTCCCACGCGGGCGGCGGCGCCGGGATCATGTCGCGCGTTCCGACCATCATCAGCGGCGCTGCAACCTCCAGCATCAGCAGGAGCTGCCCCATGTTGGTCGTGAAGCGGTGATCCGCCCCGAACAGCGCCGGCGACGGCACCAGCGCGACGAGCGCCGCGACCACACCGGCGCCGAACGCGAACAGCCGGCGCCACTGCGTGGCCGGCGCCCAGCGCTGAGCGGTGCGGCTCAATGCGACGACGTATGAGCCCAGCGCGACCAGCCCGACCGCGATCAGCCACGGTGTGTTCATCGCGGCGCCCCGGCCCCAACCCGCGCGTCGACGTAGACCGTGCCGCTGGTTCGGAAGTGCAGCGCCAGTCGGACGTCCGCGCCCGGCTCGAGCGCCCGCGTCACGCCCATCATCATGACATGGTTGCCGCCGGGCTGGAGCGCGACCCGGCCACCCGCGGGCACCACGAGACGCTCGATCGGCAGCATCTTCGCGACGCCGCTCTGGTGGACGCTCTTGTGGAGGCTCACTTCGGCGGCGGCGTCCGTGCTCACGCCTGTGAGCGTGTCCGGCGTGCCGCCGTCGTTGAAGATCGTGAAGTACGCAGCGCTCACGCCGCCGCGGCCGCCGCCGTGCGTGCCCCCACTGACGGAGTTCGCGGCGGGCCGCGCCCAGGCTCCTTCGACGCGGATCTGGGGCGCCCGGGTGCTACCGGCGCCGCAGCCCGCGGCCGCGAGCAGCGTGAGCGCCACGAGGAGAACCATCGCAGCGTTGCGTGAACGCCCAAGGAGACGGGGCCCGTTCTTCATGATCCCGCGATGATCCTTCGCAGCGTGCTCATGACCTGGTCGACATCCGCCCCGCTGCCGGGCGACAGCGCGCGCACTCGGCCCTGCCGGTCGGCGAGGAACAGCCGGTCGGTGTGATTGACGAGGTACGGCTTCCCTGCGGCGACGAGGCCGGCGACCGCGCTCTCCGGGAGCGCCGTCCCGTCGACGCGTGCGCGGCCGACGTAGATGCCCATCCCCGAGACGAGTCGCCCGACGGCCTCGTTCGACCCGGTGAGGAACTTCCAGATCTTCGGATCGGCGTCGAGCGAATTCGCGAGCCGGTGCAGCACCGCCACGTCGTCGCGCTCGGGATCCACGGTGAAGGCGACCAGCCGCACCTCGCCATCGAGGCCGGTCCGCCGGAGTCGCTGCTGCAGGGCCTGCAGCTTGGACAGCGTGAGCGGGCACACGTCCGGGCAGTGGGTGTAGACCGGGGCCAGCACCACGACCTTCCCGCGCGTTGCGTTCAGCGCGAACGGCTGCCCGGTTTCATCGATCAGCGTCACGTCCGGGACCGTCATGTACACGGGCAGCGGCAGCAGGCGCGGCGCGAGCAGCGCGTAGAGCGTCACTGCCCCCGCCAGCACCAGCAGGACGACGCCGGCCCTCAGCCACGCCCTGGGGGACATGGCCGGACCTCGGGTTCGGGCTGCGATCGGGAGGCGGGAACGCGGGCGCCACGCCCTATCGAAGCGCATGCGCCAGCGTTTCGTGTGTGGTGCGACATCGGGCGACGGAGTATCGCCAGCGGCGTTCGCAGCGTCAAACCGGGGCGGGGCGTGCGCCGAGCCCGCGCCGATTCGAGGTCGGGCATTCAGCGCCTGGTCTCGTACCTGGTCAGGAGCACGCCGTCGGGAAACGTCCGGGTTTCCACCAGGTTCAGGTTCACCCAGTTGTCCAGGGCCGTGAAGAACGGCGTGCCGCCGCCCACCAGGACCGGGTGGGTGACGATCGCGTACTCGTCGATCAGCGCGGCCCGCATGGCCGCCGCGGCGAGAGTGGCGCCGCCGACGTCCATGGGACCGCCATCCTCAGTCTTGAGCCGGGTGATCTCGGTCACAGCGTCGCCGGCAACCAGGCGGGCGTTCCAGTCGACCACGCTGGTCGTCGAGGAGAACACCACCTTCGGCATGTCCCGCCAGCGGCGGGCGAACTCGATCTGCGCCGGTGTGGCGCCAGGCTGCTGGTCGGCGGTCGGCCAGTGGGAGCTCATCGTCTCCCACAGTTTGCGCCCGTACAGCGCCAGACCCGTCGCCCCCACCCGGTCGGACCACCACTGGAACAGCTCGTCGCTCGGCACGCTCCAGCCGAGGTCGTCGCCGGGTGCGGCGATGTAGCCGTCCAGACTCCGGTTCATGCCATAGGTCAGTTTCCGCATGGCGTCATGCCTCCCACGAGTCGGTATTCGGCGTAAAGACCAAACCGGCGCGGAACAGTCGTCGCGGCGCGGCAAACTGGGCCCCGCAACGAAAACGCCACGCCGCCCGAAGCCCGGGCGGCGTGGCGCCGTCTCCATACAGGATGCGGGGTTACGCTTCCGCAGCCGCCACCGGAACGATGTGCACCTTGCGGCGCGTGCCGCGGTAGCGCACGAACTTCACGTGGCCGTCGGCCAGCGCGAACAGCGTGTCGTCCTTGCCGAGTCCGACGTTGTTCCCGGGGAAGATCTTCGTGCCGCGCTGGCGCACCAGGATGTTCCCGGCCCTGACGAGCTCACCGCCGAAGCGCTTGACGCCCAGCCGCTGCGCGTTGGATTCGCGGTTGTTCTTGGAGGACGACTGTCCCTTTTTGTGAGCCATGACTGACGGGTCCCCTATGCCTTGATGCCGGTGACCTTGATCCGCGTCAGCGAATCGCGGTGCCCCCAGCGGCGCCGATAGTCCTTCCGGCGCTTGAACTTGAAACCATGCAGCTTCGGCCCGCGCGTGTGCTCCATGAGTTCGGCGGTGAGGCTGGCGCCCTTCACATAGGGCTGCCCGAAGGCAATCTTCTCGCCGTCCGCGACGAGCAGCACCTGATCGAAGGTCAGCTTCGCGCCGGGCTCGCCTTTCAGCCGCGGCACGAACAGCACCTCGTCGGGCGTCACGCGCGTCTGAACGCCGTTGATTTTGACGATGGCGTACATGTGTCGTGGTTCTCCGGATTCGTACCTGATCGATGGGTGTCCGAGCGGTCGACGACCGCCGCGCGGGAGCGCGAGACACTCTGAAGGCAGGTCGCAGAACGGGTGTTTCTACCATCCTAAGCGCCGTTCTGTCAAGGGTTCGCGAGCGCGCTCCCGGGGCTGCCTCTGCGCGCCCCCTCGCGGCGGCGGCCGGCAGAGGCCCGCCGCCAGAACGCGCTTGAACCGGCCATCCAGCCGCGTTAGAAAGGCATCTCACAACCGCCCGCACCTTCGCACCGCATCGCACCCGAGGTTGTCGAATGATCCCCAACGAGGGGCCCCGGATCCCCGTGCGCCCGGCCATGCTGGCCGCGGTCTGGCTCGCCCTCTCCGCCCCCGGCCCGGCGGCGGCCCAGGATCCTGCGGCCGACTCCCTGTTCCATTCCACCGTGGGCCGCCCGGTCGCCACGGGTGCCGGCCCCCAGTACGACGTGGCCCCGCTTCCCGACGGGGCGGGCGGCGCCTTCTTCGCCTGGGTCGACGAACGCGGCAGCGACACGGATGTCTACGTTCAGCATCTCGGCCAGGCCGGCCGGCCGGCGGCGGGCTGGCCGCCGGGAGGCACGGCTGCGTGTCTCGCCGAGCGCGGCCAGTATGCGCCGCGGCTCGCGACCGACGGCTCGGGAGGCGTGTACGTCGCGTGGCAGGACCTGCGCGGCAGCGTGCCGAGCGTCTTCGTGCAGCACGTGCTCGGCGACGGGCGCCGCGATCCCGCCTGGCCCCGCGACGGCATGCCCGCGTGCACCGCGGATGTTCCGCAGCTCACCCCGGCCATCGCGGCCGACGGCACGCGCGGCGTGCTGGTCGCCTGGGAAGACCGGCGCGGCCCGACCTCGGCGATCTACGTGCAGCGCATCGCCGTCGACGCGACGGTGGAGATCGGCTGGCCCACCAACGGCGAGCCCGTGACGCCGACCTCCGGCGGGCAGTTCCAGCCGCACCTCGTCCCCGACGACGCCAACGGCGCGTTCGTCGTCTGGGAGGATCTGCGCGGCGGCGTGAGCGGGGCGTTCGTGCAGCGCATCACGTGGCGCGGACGCCGCGCCGACGGCTGGCCGACCGGCGGACTGCAGATCAGTCCGTCGATCGGCCGCCAGGATCTCGTGCGCGCGGTCCGCGACGCGGCGGGCGGCGCGTTCATCGCGTGGCGCGACCTGCGCCGCGGCACGCCCGACCTGTTCCTCGCGCGGATCGAAGGCAACGGCCATGCGGCGCAGGACTGGCCCGGTGACGGGATCACGCTCGCGAGCTACCCGAGCGGCAAGGACGCCCTCGCGCTCCAGCCGGACGGCACGGGGGGCGTGTTCGCGACGTGGGAAGACGACCGTTCGGGAAGCGGCACCTCGATCTACGCGCAGCGCGTCGACGGCGCGGGACGGCGCGTCGCGGGGTGGCCGAACGACGGCCGCGCACTCTCGAGCGCGGGCGGCTACCAGGTGAACCCGTCCATCGTGCCCGACGGCGCGGGCGGCGTGTTCGGCACGTGGCAGGACTTTCGCGAAGGAACGGGGCACGTCTATGGCCAGTACCTCACCGGCGCGGGCGTGCCGGCGCCCGGCTGGCCTTCGGAAGGTCTGCGGCTCGCCAGCGACGCCGCGGGGCAGGTCGCTCCGGCCGCGACGAGCGACGCCGCGGGCGGCGTGGTCGTCGCCTGGGAGCAGGGCGTCGCGGACGCGCGCCTGTTCGCTGCGCGGGTCGGCGCCCGGGGCCTCGGCGCCGAGGCGGTCACCGTGGCGTCGACCGATGTCGGGCGCGACCGTATCGTCGTCACCTGGCGCGCCCAGACGGGCGCGAGCTTCGAGCTGGTCGTGCAGCGCCGGAAGGACGACGCCGACTGGGCGGATCTCGGCGCGCACGTGCCCGGCGCGGACGGCACCATCGAGATCGAAGACCGCAACGTCGTGCCCGGCGCGCGCTATGGCTACCGCCTCGCGCGCCCCACCGCGAACGGCCGCGACTACATGGGTGAAGTGTGGGTCGAAACGGCGGCCGCGCCGGTGCTGGCGCTCGCCGGGATGGTGCCGAACCCGGCGCACGGCGACGTTCGGGTGGCGTTCAGCGTGCCGGCCACCGCCCCCGGCATGCTGGAGCTGATCGATGTCGCCGGCCGGCGCATGCGCTGGCGCGATCTCGGCTCGCTCGAGCCCGGACGCCACGTCGTGGACCTCGGCGCCGGCAGCCCGGTCCCCCCGGGCTTCTATCTGGTGCGGCTGGTGTACGGCCACCGCATCCTCACCGCGCGCGGCACCGTGATCCGCTAGGCTCTCCGGCGCCGCGCGTCCGCGCGGCGTGACCCATACATCCGGAGGACGCCATGTCTCGCCTCGTTCCGCGCGCCGCCTCGTGGCTCGCGCTCCTCGCGCTCGCGGCCGCCGGCTGCGCGACGCTCCCGGCCGCGGAGCCGCCCGCGGCGGAGAACCCCTCGCCGCTCGGCAGCCCGTTCTCCGACGCGCACTACCGCGAGCCGTGCGCTCCGCTGATCCTCGATCGCAGCGATCTCGCGCTCGGCACCACGGTGACCTTCGAGCGCCTGCCGACCTCGAACGAGCTCTATGACCTGCAGCAGGTCTACGGCCTCGCCCACGTGGTGATCGCCCTGCCGGCGTGGCCGAAGGATTACGCCCCGCTCGAGGCGCTCAAGCTCGCGCCTCCGGACCTGGACGTCGCCGTGCTGCTGCCCGGTTATCCGCCCACGCGCGGCGCGGTCGAGATCTGGAACCTGCTCGGCGTGCCGGTGCGGGTCATCGTGCTCGCCGACGGGCCGCCGCCCGCGCCGGGAGTGATCGACGATCTCAACACCATGCGCAATCTGGAACGCGTGATCGCCGAGATGGACGTGCCCGCGCGCACGGGGTTCGAGCGCCTGCAGCGGCCGCTTTCGTTCCGCACGGTCGTGCGCTGAGGCGAACCCGCACGCCGCGCCACCGGGTCGCCCGCGGTGCCCGGCGCGACGATGGCACGGCGCCCGCCGCCGACCCCCTTGCGGCCGCACCCGTCCGCGACTAGGTTTGCGCTTTCCCCGCAGTCCGTTGCGCGCGGCCGTCCCCGCCGTGCGCAGGAGGTGTCCCATGCCGCAGTCCGATCACGACCGCCGCGTCGACTACGTGGAGTTCGGCGCCAGCGATCTCGCCGCGATCAAAACGTTCTACTCGAGCGTCTTCGGATGGACCTTCACCGACTTCGGGCCCGACTACGTCGCCTTCGCCGACGGCCGGCTGAACGGTGGTTTCACCACACAGTCGAAGGCCGGTCGCGGCGCCGCGCTGGTGATCATGTACGCGAACGATCTCGAGGCGATCGAGGCCGCCGTGCAGGGCCGCCGGCGGCCGGATCGAGAAGCCGATCTTCTCGTTCCCGGGCGGGCGGCGCTTCCACTTCACCGACCCGGCGGGCAACGAGCTGGCGGTGTGGAGCGAACGGTAGCTTCGGCCGGCGCTGGTGCTCGAAGCCGACGAGAACATGGCCCGCTTCGGCTACACGAGGCAAGATCTGATCGAGACGATCGAGGCGCTCGGTGCGTACCAGTTCCTGGACGTGACCGACGCCGGACTGCGTCCTTCCGGAACGACCGAGAACGCGGGTCGCGATCTCATCGCCGTGCCCGCCGGCTGGCCCGCGCGGCGCGGCATGTCCCGGAGCGCGCAGGTCACCTCACGGAGAGGCGTTGCAGGGCGTGCCGGCCCTCTGACCCTGCGCCGGATCACATCCCCGGAATCGCTCCCACCACGTCCTTGGTGATGTCCTGCTTCTTCACCGTGATCACCTTCATCTCGCCCTGCTTGAGCTGTGGGTCGTCCTTGAGGTCGACGTTCAGCTTGAAGCGCTTCTCGAGCTCGGCGAAGCGGCGTCCCTCCTGCTCGACGAAGAACAGCGCGACGTCGGGATGCACCTTCACGGTGATGCGGCGATGGCCGCCCGCAGCGGAGACGCGGCGCATGGCGCGCTCGAGGCGCACCAGCATCGTCTCGGACGACGGCACCTTGCCGAGGCCCGCGCAGGTCGGACAGTCCTGCGTGTAGTAGTGCAGCAGGCTCGAGCGCTCGCGCTGGCGCGTCATTTCGACCAGGCCGAGGTCGGACACGGCGAACGCCTTGGTGCGCGCGCGGTCCTTGCGCAGCTCGTGGCGCAGGTCGTCGATCACGGCGCGCTTGTTGGCTTCGATCTCCATGTCGATGAAGTCGATCACGATGATCCCGCCGATGTCGCGCAGTCGCAGCTGGCGCGGGATCTCGCGCGCGGCCTCGAGATTGGTGCGGAGGATCGTTTCCTCCTGGTTCTTCTTGCCGGTGAAGCGGCCGGTGTTCACGTCGATCGCCACGAGCGCCTCGGCGTGATCGATGCAGATGTAGCCGCCTTTCTTGAGCCACACCTTGCGCTCGAAGGTCTTCTCGATCTCGCTCTCGATGCCGAACGCATCGAAGATCGGGACCTGCCCGCCGTAGAGCTTGACGCGCTCGCACAGCTCGGGCGACACCGACTTCATGTAGGCCTGGATCTCCTTGAACGCGCGCGGATCGTCGATGATCACCTCTTCGACCTCGTCGGTGAACAGGTCGCGGATCAGCCCGGCGGTCATCTCCAGCTCGGCGTGTACCAGGCCCGGCGCGCGCACCGTCTTCCCTTTGCGCTCGATCTTCTGCCAGAGCTTGACCAGATGCTTGACGTCGGCGACGAAGTCGGCTTCGCCCTTGCCCTCGCCCGCCGTGCGGGCGATCAGGCCGACGCCCTTGGGCTTCTGGTCCGAGATGATCGCCTTGATGCGCTGGCGCTCGGCGCGCTCTTCGATCCGCCGCGAGACCCCGGAATGGTCGACGCCGGGCATCAGCACGCAGAAGCGGCCCGGCAGGCTCAGCTGCTGGGTCACGCGCGGACCCTTGGTGCCGATCGACTCCTTGGTGATCTGCACCATGATCTCCTGGCCCTTCTTGAGATGGTCCTCGATCTTGGGCACCGGCGCGCGGCGGCGCCGATGCCCATTGTCCTCCAGGTCACTCTCATCGAGCGCGCTCAGGTTCTCGGCGAGATCCGAAGCGTGGAGGAAGCCGGTCTTGGCGAGGCCGAGATCGACGAAGGCGGCCTGCATGCCGGGCAGCACGGCGTTCACCCGGCCCTTGTAGATGTTGCCGACGTGGCGGCGCTGGTCGGCGCGCTCGACGAACAGCTCGGCGACCGCGTCGTCTTCGAGGATGGCGACGCGGGTTTCGTACGCGTCCGCGTTGATGATGATGCGCTGTTTCACAGGGGATTCCTTGAACCCCGTGCGAAGCCTGACGTCTATCCGGTTCCGGCGTGCAGCAGCGCAAGCGGATCGAGCCGCTGTCCCCCGACCTCCGCCCACAGCATCATCCGCTCGACGTCGAGCGACCGCGGGTCGGAATCCGGGAACATCATGGCGACGATTTCCTCCGGGCGCGGCTGCGCGCGGACCGTGAAGCGGATCCCGAGCGTGAGCACGCCGGGCGCCTCGTCGTCGCTGGCTTCGATGAACAGGATGGAAGGTTTGGCGTCGAATTCACGGGTCTGTGCTTCGCTCTGCCGCCGGACGATCAGATGGTCGCGGTCGAGCAGCCGGCGGATGGCGTCACGCAGCGTCCCGACGAGCGTCTCGGCATCGAGACCCGCAGCGTCGAGGAACGGCCGGGGGAAGCGCACGCGGTACGTGGCGCCGCCGATCTGGCTCATGAGCGAAGGTGTCTTGAACAGGATGGGCCGGTAGCCCTCCACCCGAAGTCCCGGCGGCAACACGTCGTTGAGCCGCTCCGCCAGGTCCACACCCGGCGGCCGGGAAAACTCCAGGTCGAATGCTTCGGCCCGGGAACGGTAACCCAGCGGCAACGGCGGACCGAACGACAGCTTGAGATGCGGCCGGTGTCCCTGGGTGAATGCAAGCGGCAGCCCGGCGCGGCGCAACGACCGCTCCCAGGTGCGCATGAGGTCGAGGTGCGAAGTGAAGCGCATCCCGGCCCCCTTTTCGAACACGATCCGGAAACGCGTCGCGGTCTGGACGCCCGTCCCCGGACGCTGTCCGGAGCGGGCGGCGCCGCGGCGCCTGGCACGACCAAACGTCTGTTCGACCCGCGCATGCGCGCGGGGCACATCGATCGGCGCGTGGGGCGTCTTCACCCACGGCCGCTGCGGGCAGTCGTCGACCCCGCACGAGAAGCACACGTCTTCCAGCCGGCAGTCCTCGGTGATCGCGGCGCGGTCGGCGCGCACCTTTTCGCGCACCAGGAACTTGCGGGTGACCGGCGACTGCACGACGTCCCAGGGCTGCTCGAGCTCGGTGGAACGCTCGATGAGCGGGCGTTCGGGATCGAGCCCCAGGTCGCGGAACACCTTCATCCACGTATCCCAGCGCAGATGCTCCGACCAGGCGTCGAAACGGCAGCCGCGGCGCCAGGCCTCTTCCACGGCGAGACCGAGCCGCCGGTCGCCGCGCGTGAACACGCCCTCGAGCAGCGACGTCTCGGCGTCGCGGTACTTGAGCGTGACGGGCGTGCCCTTCACCGCCTCGCGCAGCACGCCGAGCCGGCGGTTGAGTTCCGCGGTCGACACCTGTTCCGCCCATGCGAACGGCGTGTGGGGCTTGGGCACGTGCGGCGAGACGCTGGCGGTGATCCGGAAGTTCCGGCGGCCCTGGTCGCGCGCCGTCTTCCACGCCTTGTGGGCGAGGTCGATGATCCCGCGCAGGTCGTCGTCGGTCTCCCCCGGCAGCCCGCACATGAAGTACAGCTTGGCGCTCGTGTAGCCCTCGCGGGCGGCGGTCGCCACCGAGTTCAGCAGCTCCTCCTCGGTGTGGTTCTTGTTGATTACGTCGCGCATCCGTTGCGTGCCCGCCTCGGGGGCGAGCGTGATCGAGCCCTTCTTCTGCGCCGCCATGCGCCGCGCCACGTCGACCGGCACGTTGTCCGGCCGCGTGGACGGCAGCGAGATCTGCACGCGCGTCGGGCACAGCTCGTCGGCCAGCGTGTTCACCTGCTCGACGATCTGCGTGTGGTCGGTGCTCGAGAGCGAGATCAGCGAAACCTCCTCGAGCCCGGTCGAACGCAGTCCGCCCAGCACCTCTTCCACGATCTGCTGCGCCGGCTTCTCGCGCACCGGCCGGTTGATCATTCCGGCCTGGCAGAAACGGCAGCCGCGCGTGCAGCCGCGCATGATTTCGACCGAGAGGCGGTCGTGCGTGATCTCGCCGACCGGCAGCATCGGCGCCGCCGGGTAGTACTCGCTCCTGAGCGCGTCCACCCAGGCGGAACGGACCCGCGCCGGGAAGCCGGCGCGCGGCTTCGGCACGAGCCAGCCTTCGGTGCTCGCCGTGGTCACGTAGCCCCACGGCACGTACACGCCGCGCACGCCGGCGAGCGTCCGCAGCAGACGCGGCCGTGGCCAGCCCTCGCGCTTCGCGCGACCGGCGAGGTCGACGACCTCGTGAATGATCTCCTCGCCGTCGCCGATCACGAACGCGTCGATGAACTCGGCCATCGGCTCGGGGCTGAACGCCTGCGCGCCGCCGGCGATGATCAGCGGATGCCGCGCGTCGCGGTCGACGGTCTTGAGCGGCAGCCCGGCCAGGTCGAGCATGTTGAGGACGTTCGTGTACTGCAGCTCGTACTGGAGCGAGAAACCGATGACGTCGAAACGATCCGCGGCCGCGTGCGTGTCGAGCGAGAACAGCGGAATGCCGATGCGGCGCATCTCGGCCTCGGCGTCCGGCCACGGCGCGAACGTGAGCTCGGCCGCCACGTCGGGGCGCGCATTCAGGACGTGATGGATGATCCGGATGCCGATGTTCGACAGGCCGATTTCGTAGGCATCCGGAAACGCGAGCAGCACCTTGACCTGCGCCTCGTCGAGCGGCTTGCGCGGCACGTGCAGCGCGTTCGAGAGGTAGCGGTTCGGCTTGGAGACGCGGGGCAGGAGCTGATGCTGGATCAGTTCGGCGACTTCGGTGGCCATGCGGTGCTCGAAATCCTCATCGACGTGGCCCCGCCCGGGCCGGCGCGACGCGCACGGCGCTTCCGGGCAGCAGAAAATCCACCGGCTCCGCGCTCGATTCGCGCGGAAGGCGGCGGCGAAAGAAGTTGGCAGATGCCAAGTTACCATAGTGGCCCGGGGCTGCCAACGCCGTCCGTCGAGGCCCCGCACCGGCGCCGCTGGCGGCCATCCGGCCTTCCGGCTAGTGTGCGCCCCATGAACGACTTCAAGGCCGACCACCGCGCGGGCTCGGGCGCCGTCGGGGCGAGCTTCCTCGATGCCCTCGAGCGCTGGGTCGCCGTCGACCGCTCGCCCTCGGGGCCGGCGCTGCGCGGCGCGCTGCTCACGTTCCTGCGCGAGGCGCAGGCGGCGCAGCCGACGATGGGTCTGGTCCATCAGCTGGCGGCGCGCGCGCTGGACGTCACCGACACGGCGCTCCGGCGTGAGGATCCGGCCCCCGCCGTGCGCGAGGTGCTCGCCGCCTCGTGCCATGCCGAGCGCGAGGACCTCGCGCAGTCCTCGCGCGACATCGCCCGGTTCGCCCGCGGCCTCGTGACCGAGTCGGAAACCTGGATCGCGACGCTGTCGTCGAGCGGCACCGTCCGCGACGCGCTGCTGGCGGCGCACGCCGCCGGTCGCGGGCCGCGGGCCCTGATCGGCGAGGGCCGACCGCTGTTCGAAGGTCGCGCCCTGGCGACGGCGCTCGCCGCTGCCGGCATCCCGGTGTGGCTCACGAGCGACGCGGCGCTGCCGCTGCTCATCGGCAGCGCGGGGATGGTGTGGCTCGGCGCCGACGCGATCACCGAGCAGGGCGTCATCAACAAGGTCGGCTCCTACGCCGCGGCGCTCGCGGCGCGCGAGCGTTCGGTGCCGGTCTACGTTCTCGCGAGCCGGCGCAAGTTCCTGCCCGCGGGAACCCCCGCGCTGCGGATCGTGGAACAGGCGCCTGACGAGATCTGGGACGCCCCGCCCGCGGGCGTCAGGCCGCGCAACGTCTACTTCGAGATGGTCCCGCTGGAGCTCTTTCGCGGGATCGTCGTCGAGGACGCCGTGCTCGGCGGCTCGGAGGCGGCGACCGTCGCGCGCGAGCGCGGCCTGCCCGAAGCGCTCATCGCCGTCTGACCCGGCTCGCGCCGCGCGTGCGCGCCATCGGGCGCGCGAGGGCTACCGCGATCTCACCCCTTCACGACGATCCACGGCCTGAGCCGCGCCACGCGGCGCGCGAGATCGGCGCCCTCGACCACGCGCACGACGTCCGCCACGTCCTTGTAGGCTTCGATGGTCTCCTCGCGCAACGTGTCGCGGCCTTCATGGCGCACCAGCACGCCGATCCCGCGCAGTTCGGCCGCGAGGTCGCGCCCGCGGGTCTCGCGCACCGCCTGCGTGCGGCTCATCTGGCGTCCCGCGCCGTGGCAGCTCGAACCGAATGCGTGCGCCATCGCGCCCGGCCGCCCGACCAGCACGTAGGAGTAGCGGCCCATGTCGCCGGGCACCAGCACCGGCTGCCCGGTGTCGCGATAGGCCGCCGGGACGTCCGGGTGAGCGGCGGGGAACGAGCGCGTCGCGCCCTTGCGGTGCACGAGGCAGCGGGTGGGCCCGGCGGACGTGGCGTGGGTCTCGAACTTGGCGATGTTGTGGGCCACGTCGTAGACCAGATGCAGCCCGAGACGTTCGGCCGGTCGGCCGAGCGTCGCTTCGAAGGCACGCCGCACCCCGTCCGCGATGCACTGCCGGTTCGCCCAGGCGAAATTGGCGGCGGCGCGCATCGCCCCCAGATACGCGCGTGCCTCGGGCGAGCCGAGCGGTGCGCACGCGAGCTGCCGGTCGGGCAGCGTGATGCCCCACGCCTGCATCCGGCGCATCACCCGTCGAACGTAATCGGTGCAGATCTGATGGCCGAAGCCGCGTGAACCGCAGTGGATCATCACCGTGACCGTTCCGGGCTCGAGACCCATCACCCGGGCGGCAGCGGCGTCGAAGACGCGGTCCACGACCTGCACCTCGAGAAAGTGATTGCCCGAGCCGAGCGTACCGAGCTGCCCGGCGCCGCGCGCGAGCGCGGCGTCGCTTGCGGCGCCGGGATCGGCGTCGGCCAGCGCGCCGCCCTCCTCGCAGTGGTCGAGGTCCGAGTTCCAGCCCATGCCGCGACGCACGGCCCACGCCGCGCCGCGTTCCAGCACCCGCCGCATCTCACCCTTCGCCACGTGGACCGCGCCGTGCGAGCCGACCCCGCACGGCACGTGACGGAAGAGCGCATCGGCCAGCCGCTCGGCGTGCGGTTCGAGATCCGCGCGCGTCAGCTGCGATCGCAGCAGCCGCACCCCGCAGCCGATGTCGTAACCGACCGCCCCGGGAGAGACCACGCCCTCGACCGGGTCCGTGGCGATGACCCCGCCGACCGGGAGCCCGTAGCCCCAGTGCGCATCCGGCATGGCGATCGAGGCCTCGATGATGCCGGGCAGGTGCGCCGCATTGCGCACCTGGGTCAGGGTTCGATCGGACTGCATCTTTTCGAGTAACGGCCGGTCGGCAAACAGGATGCCGGGGACGCGCATCTCCCCTTCGGCGGGGATGCGCCAGCGGAACGGTCCGACCTCGACCGGCACATCGGAGGCGGCGCTCATGACCGGAGACTGCGCCCCGGGCCGGGGGCGTTCAAGCGCCGCGGGCCCCGGGGCTCGAGCGCTCCCGGGCCCGCCCGCGTTTCCTGCCGGTCAGCTTTGTTTCCCCGCCGGACGGCGGTATGCTCCAAAAGTAGTGGGCATCCTGCGGGTAGACCTTCGTCGAATGGAGAGGCTCGTGGCGAAACGGAAGTCGACATCCCGGTCAGATCACCGGACAAATGGTCATGCGCTCGAGCGCATCCGGCTGATCGTGGCAGACGAGAATGCGATTGACCGCGCCGGACTGATGGCGCTGCTCGAACGTGAAGCCGACATGGACGTGATCGGCGCCACACAGACGATCGAAGACACGATCGAAGCGTGCCGCGAGCATGTACCCGACGTGCTGCTGCTCACGCTCACGCTCCCTGGCCTGGGGAGCGACGAGGCGCTGCCGGCGATCCTCACGGCGCATCCCCAGCTGCGGGTCGTGGGGCTGAGCGAGCACTCGCACAAGCACTGTTTGGTGCTCAATCCACCCATGCCCGTGGATTTCTCGTCCGGGACCAACGGTCGCTTCCTTGGCCAGGGTCCGCAGCTCTGCTCGCACGGCACGACCTGCCTGCGCATCGCCGCGCAGCACGGCGCCCGTGGCACGGTGCGCCGCAATGCGGAGTCTTCGACCCTGCTGGAAGCGATCCGGCTCGTCCACGCGGGGCAGACCTGTCACGCGGAAGAGACCCATGACGACCACTTCACGCACGAGGACCGCCGGCAGCCGCTCTCGGATCGCGAGCGCACGGTGGCCGCGCACATCTCGCGGGGGCTCTCCAACAAGGAGATCGCGAGCGCGCTCGACATCAGCGAGGCGACCGTGAAGAAGCACGTCGGCCGCGTGCTGGCGAAGCTCGGCCTTCAGGACCGGCTGCAGGTCGGCCTGTTCCTGGTGCGCAATCCGATGGTACTGAGGACGCCTGCGGCGAACGAAGACCGGGTGCGCGAGGACTGAGCCGCGGCCGCCCGCGCGGCGGTCTTTCCCCGGCCTCGGGGTCTACGGCGAGATCGCCGGGGTGCGGCGGATCCCTTCCGCTTTCAGGAATCGGCCCGTCCACGAGTCGGACGCCGCCATGACGGCCTCCGGCGGGCCTTCGGCTATCAGGCGGCCGCCCGCCTCGCCCCCGCCGGGCCCGAGATCCACGATCCAGTCGCAGTTGCGCACGACATCGAGGTTGTGCTCGACGACCACCACGGTATCGCCGCGACCGATGAGGTCGTCGAGAACGTCGAGCAGTCGCTGCACGTCGGCGAAGTGCAGGCCCACGGTCGGCTCGTCGAGCACGTAGAGCGCCCGTCCGGCGCCGCGGCCGGAGAGCTCACGCGCGATCTTGAGCCGTTGCGCCTCGCCGCCCGACAGCTGGGTCGCCGGCTGACCGAGACGCAGATAGCCGAGCCCGACGCGCCGCAGGATGTGGAGAGGACGCGTGAAGCGCGGCTCGCGTGAGAAGTGCTCGAAGGCCTGGTCCACAGTGAGGTCGAGGGCCTCGCGGATGTTGAGCCCGCGATAGCGCACGTCCAGCACCTCGCGGCGGAAGCGCGCGCCGTCGCAGGTCTCGCACGGCACCATGAGGTCGGCGAGGAAGTACATCTCCACCGTGACCCACCCCGCCCCCTGGCACTGCTCGCAGCGGCCGCCCGGCGTGTTGAACGAAAAGGCGCCGTCCTTGAGCCCGTGCGCGAGCGCCGCCGGCTGCCGCGCGTAGATCTCCCGCAGCCGCGTATAGGCGCCGATGTAGGTCACCGGGCACGAGCGCGGCGTGCGCCCGATCGGCGACTGGTCCACGATCACCACGCGTTCGATCGCATCGAGCCCGGTGACTTCCCGATGCTCGCCGGGCGGGGCGTCGCCGCCGGCGCCGAGCGCACGCAGCGCCGCCTGCGACAGCGTGTCCTCGACCAGGCTGCTCTTTCCCGAGCCCGAGACGCCGGTCACCGCGGTCAGCCGTCCGATCGGAAAGCGCGCGTCGATGCCCTGCAGATTGTGATGCCGCGCGCCGCGCACTTCGATGAACGCCTCCGGCTCGCCGTCCGCCCGGCGCCGCCCGACCTGCTTCTCGCCGCGCAGATACGCGGCGGTTTCGGAGTCCCTCTGCTCGAGGATCGCCGCGCCGGGCCCCGCGAACAGGATGCGCCCGCCCTGCTCTCCCGCCCCCGGGCCGAGATCGATGAGATGATCGGCGGCGCGCATCAGCATCGGTTCGTGCTCCACCACCACGAGCGTATTGCCGCGCCCGGCGAGGGATTCGAGGATCTCGAGCAGCCGTGCCGTATCGCGCGGGTGCAGACCCACGGTCGGCTCGTCGAGCACATACAGCGTGTCGGCCAGATGCGCACCCAGCGCGTTGGCGAGCTCGATCCGCTGGGCCTCGCCGCCCGACAGGGTGCGCGTCATGCGGTCGAGCGTGAGGTAGCCGAGGTCCACGCGTTCGAGGAATTCGAGCCGCGAACGCAGCTCGCCGAGCACGTGGCCCGCGATCCGCCGGCCGGAGTCATCGAGCGGCAGCGCGTCCGCGAACGCCGCCGCCTCGAGCACCGTCAGCGCCGCGACTTCCGCGATGTGCCGGCCGCCAAGGCGCACCCGCAGCGCCTCGGGCCGCAGCCGCGCGCCGCCGCACGCGCTACAGGGCAGCGCCTCCTGGTAGCGCTTGACGATGAAGCGATTGCCCGCCTTGTACGACTTGGCCTGCAGGCGCTCGAGGAACGGGATCGCCCCGCGGAACCCTTTGCCGCCCTCGAGCAGCAGGCGCCGGTGCGCGGCGCTGAGGCGACGCCAGGGCGTGTCGAGCGGAATGTCCTCGGCCGCGGCGAATTTCTGCAGCCGCGGCCACGCCACCGAGCGCCACGAGCGCGCCCATGGATCGATCGCCCCTTCGCGCAGGGTCTTCGCCGGATCGGGAACGATGCGCTCGGGCGTGAACGTGAGCACGTTGCCGAAGCCGCGGCAGACCGGACACACGCCGTAGGGGCTGTTGAACGAGAACAGCGTGGGTTCCGGGCGCAGCGCCGCGGCGCCGCAGTTCGAGCATTCCCATCGCTCGCTGCGCATGCCGAGATCCCGATCGCCGAGCACGAGACGCAGCCGCCCGTCGCCGCGGCGGAACGCCAGCTCCGCGGCCTCGGCCAGGCGCTGGGCTTCGCCGGCGCGCCAGGTGAACCGGTCGATGACGAGCTCGACGGATGTCGTCCCGCGCGGCAGTCGGGGCGCCGGATCGAGCGCGACGACCGCGCCGCGGATCCGGATGCGGGTGAACCCGGCCTTCACGAGGTGCGCCACCTGCTCCTTCCAGCCGGTGCCCGTCACGGCGGGGTTTTCGGCGAGAACGAGCAGCCGCCCGCCCGCCTCCCATGCGGCGCTCTCCTGAACGACCCGCTCGGGACTGTCGGCGCGCACCGGCTCCCCGCACGTGCCGCAGTGCACCGTGCCGAGCCGGGCGAACAGCAGACGCAGGTAGTCGTGGATCTCGGTCGCGGTGCCCACCGTCGAGCGCGCGCTGCGTGCCGCGGAAACCTGACGGATCGCCACCGCCGGCATGAGCCCGTGGATGACGTCCACGTCGGGACGGGGCAGGCGGTCGAGGAACTGCCGGGCGTAAGTCGACACCGACTCGACGTAACGGCGCTGCCCCTCGGCGTAGAGCGTATCGAAGGCGAGCGAGGACTTCCCCGAACCGGACACGCCGGTGACGACCGTCAGGCCGCCGCGCGGGATGTCGACGTCGATGTTGCGGAGATTGTGCTGGCGGGCGCCGCGCACCTCGATGGGCGCGCCCGGGCGTATCGCGTGGTCGTCCAAGTCGGGGCCTCGGGGCTCGCGGTCGTGCGGCCGCGAAGGCGGCGACTATACACCGGGCCACGTCCGTGCGCCGGGTGCGCCGGAAACGCAGCGGCCCGGGCATCCGTGCCCGGGCCGTTGCGGCGAACTGGAGAGCCCAGTGGGCCAGCCTTAGCGCGCGGCCTCCAGCCACCGGAGGATCCCGGCCGGACATGGCCCCGACAGGAACGAAGCCGCCTCGGGCCCGTGCGAACGACGGGCGCGGGACGGCTTCGGATTTCGGCTGGGGGATGAACTCATGTCCTCGGGTACTGCAGCGGAGCGAGGTTGAAAAGTAAGGGGACTGGCCGACGCAAGGACGACCAATCCCCTGAGGACGTGCCAGGTCCTATGATCGTTACTTCTTCTTGCGCGCCGCCTTCTTCTTCGTACCCTTCTTGGCGGCCTTCTTCTTCTTAGCGGCCTTCTTCTTCTTCGCCATTAGCGATCACCTCCTCGAGGCGCTGACTTCATCCTGTGAAGCAACGCTTCACGGAACCACTCGTTCAGGCCGGTGCGCTGCACCGGCCCGACCAATGGCCTCCGGGCGCTCGAAGAGCACCCTCCATGGTCGCGTCGTTTTTAGAGAAGCACGGCTCATGCCACGACGGGATCATCGCCCCGGCCGGATCGCGTAACGTGATGTCACATTGAACGCTGCGTGACTCGAACCGCGCCGCGAGGGCATCCGGAGGGTGGGGAAAACGGCGTGGAAAAGCGGTGTAAGTGTCTATTTTCGTGGGAGATGGACGCTCGCACGATGCGTAACCCGTTGTGCGGCATCGCGATGAGAAATACTGTCTACTTCCTGGTGGGTGTCAAGAAACTTGACGACCGATCGGGTCGTCGAGGCGCAGACGCCGCAGCTTCTCGATCAATCCCTGGCGCGAGATGCCGAGGATGCGCGCTGCACGGCTCTTGTTGCCATCGGTCAGTCGCAGCACCTCGCTGATGTGATCGGCTTCCATCTCGGCGAGCGTGGGCACGGCGATCGCGTCGCGCGACGCGTTCGCCGCCTCCGGACGCGAGCGCCCGAGCAGCTCGCCGGGCAGGTGCGCGGTCGTCAGGGCCTCTCCCTCTTCGAGCAGCACCACGCGTTCGATGAGGTTGCGCAGTTCGCGCACGTTCCCGGGCCACGCATAGCCTCGCAGGATCTGCTCGACCTCGGGCGAGACCTTCATGAACTGCTTCTGGAACTTGCGCGAGAACTCGCGCAGGAAATGATCGGCGAGCAGCAGCACGTCGTCGCTGCGGCTGCGCAGGGCGGGCAGATGGATGCTCACCACCTTGAGCCGGAAGTAGAGATCGCTGCGGAAGTTCCCCGCGCGCACCTCGGCCTCGAGATTCTTGTTGGTCGCCGCGACGATGCGGATGTCGACGGAGATGTCCTCCGCGCCGCCGACACGCTTGAAGTTGCGATGATCGATGAAACGCAGGAGCTTCGCCTGTGTCGGCATCGACATGTCGGCGACCTCGTCCAGGAACAGCGTGCCGCCGTCACAGAGCTCGACCAGGCCCTTCTTGGTCTCGCCGGCGTCGGTGTAGGCGCCGCGCTCGTGGCCGAACAGTTCGTTCTCGAGCAGGTTTTCGTTGAACGACGAGCAGTTCACCTCCATCAGCGGCGCCTGCGCGCGGTCGCTGCGGTAATGAATCGCCCGGGCGACCAGTTCCTTGCCGGTGCCGCTCTCGCCGGTGATCAGCACCGAGGTCGCCTGGCTGCGCACCAGCTTCTCGATCAGGTCGCGAACCTCGACCATCGGCACGGACTTGCCGATGATCTCCTCGTCCGAATAGTCCTTCCAGGCCCGGCGGCGGTAGAGATCCAGTTCGCTCGCCTGCCGGAACGTGCGCCCGGCGGCCTCGACGGCCAGCACGATGTCCTCCATTTCGTACGGCTTGCGCAGGAAGTCACAGGCGCCGAGTTTCATCGCTTCGACCGCGCTCTGCACGTCGCCGAAGGCGGTGATGACGATGACCTGCAGGAGCGCGTCGGATTCGCGCACCTTGCGCAGCACCGACAGGCCGTCGGCGTCCGGCAGCCGCATGTCGAGGATCATCACCTGCGGGCGGACGGCGGCCGCCTTCTCGAGTCCTTCGGCGCCGTTGCTGGCCACGTCGACCATGTAGCCGCGCGCGCGCAGCACCTTGGAGAGGGATTTGCGGATCAGGACCTCGTCGTCGACGACCAGCACCGAGAGCTTCACGCCTTACTCCTCGCCCCGGTTCTCGGACGGCAGCGGGAACGACACGCGCAGCGTCGCGCCGCCACCGGCGTTGTTGCGGGCGGTGATCACCCCGCCGACCTCGCGCATGATCTGCACCGAGATCGAGAGCCCGAGGCCGGTGCCGAGCGAGCGGGTCGTGAAGAACGGATCGAACACCTTCTCGAGCAGGTCCCTGGGAATTCCGACGCCGGTGTCGCTGATCGACACGTCGACCATCGAGCGCCGCGTACGATAGCGCCGCACGCCCGTCGCGATCCGGATCTCGCCGCCCTCGGGCATGGCCTGGATCGCGTTCAGGCACAGGTTGAGGAACACCTGCTGGGTGAGGTCCGGGTCGGCGTAGACCATCGGCAGATCGTCGAGATACTCACGCACCAGCGTCACGCTGGCGTCGCCGAGCTGGCCGTCGAGCATCGCCAACGTCTTGTCGAGCACCTGGTGCAGGTCACAGGGCTGCGGGCTCGCTTCGGGCGGGCGCGCGAACAGCAGCAGGCCGGTGATGATCTGCTCGATGCGATCGAGCTCCGTGATCACGTCGTCCAGGTCCTCGCGGCGCGAGTCGCCCGGTTTGAGCTTCGAGGACACGAACTGGACCGTGGTGCGAATGCCCGTCAGCGGGTTGCGGATCTCGTGGGCGACGTACGCCGACAACTCGCCGAGCGACACCAGGCGGTCGATGCGCTTGTGGAACTCGCCGTCTTCCGTTTCGGAGATCGTTTCGGCGAGCACGACCGATCCGGTCGCCTCGCCCTCGGGATTGCGCATCGGCACCGCTTCGGCCTTGAGGGTCAGCTGGCGACCTTCGGTCTCGAACCGGAACTCGCGCGCCTCGCGCATGTTGCCCTTGAGCCAGCGGGCCTCGGCGCCGGTGAAGATCTTGCCGGCCGGCGTGCCGACGAGCGCTCCTTCTTCGACCCCGAGCAACTCCTCGATGCGCCGGTTCATGTAGACCACACGGCGCTCCCGGTCGAGCGCCACGACGCCCTGCTCGAGCGCATCGAGCACGCGGGTCGGCAGCTCGTTCGCCAGCACGGCGCCCTCGGACTCGGCGGTCCTGCTCGGTGCTTCGCTGCGCATGGGAAGCGTTCCCTCCGTGGTCGCTGCGTGGTTCGGCTATGGGTAGCACAGGGTCCCGCGGCCCGCAATGCTTCTTGCGCAATGGCAAGCGGTTCGCCGGGCGGCCGCGCCCCCCCGGGGCGCCGCGGCGCGGGCCGAGCGCTTCGACGGTTTGCGCCGCCCCGAAATCTTGCTATACGTCTCGCGACGTGCCTGAACCCCCTAAGGAGGAATCGATGAACCGTTTCACTCGTGTGCTGATGGTCGCCATGATGGCAATCGTTCTGAGCGCGGCGGTCGCTGCCGTGTCGTCCGCCGACACCGGAAAGTCCGGCACGACGGTGAGCATCAAGCGGCAGCAGATGCAGACCCTGGGACAGCTGCGTCCCGTGACCCAGCTGGACGCTCAGGGGAAGAGCGGCGACTTCTTCGGGCAGTACTTCGACTACAACCGCTTCTTCGACTATCTCTACTGGTACAGCAAGGTCTCCTTCTTGAACTAGCGGACACGCGGAGCCGCATGGCGGCTCCGTTCGATTCTCGGTCTTCAGGCACCGTCGGGGCGGGCCCATCGGCTCGCCCCGTTCGTGTTTTGCGCCGTTTCGGCCCGGCGGCCCGGATCGCGCGTCCATGCTCCGGCCGGTTGTCCGGCCGCGCGCCCCGCTGGTAGACTCCCGGGCCGCGCGCAACACCGGGGTCCACCCTTCTCCACGGCTTTCCGGAGTCCTTGAATGCTCGGCTTCTTCCGCTCCAAGAGTAAGAAAACCCAGACGATCTGGTGGGCGCTGGCGATCGTCACCATCGTCACGTTCGTCGGCGGCTTCGTGTTCATCCTCGGCTCGGGCTTCTCGTCCGGTTTCCGCGGCTCGTCGGTCGGCGCGGTGGGAATGGTGGACGGCCACCCGATCTCGCGCCAGGCATACGCGAACGCGCTCCAGGAACAGCGTGACCTCTACCGCCAGCAGTACGGCGTCGAGCCCGCCGACCGCGACGTCAAGCTGGTCGAGATGATGACCTGGCGGAATCTGGTGACGCAGTCGATCCTCAAGACGGATGCGCGGGAGATGGGCCTGCACGCCACCGACCCCGAGGTCGTGCTGGCGATGAAGACCTCCCCGCCGCAGATGCTGATGACCGCGCCGGCGTTCCAGACCGACGGCAAGTTCGATCCGCAGAAGTACACCCAGGCGCTGCGCGACCCGAACATGAACTGGGCGCCCTTCGAGGCGCTGGTCCGCGACCAGCTGCCGATCCGCAAACTTCAGGAAAGGCTGCTGGCGTCGATCAAGCTCTCCGAGCCGGAGCTGGTGCAGGCCTTCCGCGACGCCCACGAGAAGGTGGACGCGCGCATCGTGCAGATCCTCCCCTCCTACGAAGGCCAGGTCGAGGTCACCGACGCCGCGATCGACAGCGCCTACGAGATGCGCAAGGGCTTCTTCTGCACGCCCAAACAGGTGCAGGTCGAGGTGCTGCTCTCGCCGAAGAAGTACGGCGATCTCGAAGTGAAGTCCGCCCAGGATCTCGCCAACAGCCTCGTGCAGCGCGCGCGCCAGGGCGAGGACTTCGCCGTGCTCGCCCGCGACTACTCCGAAGGTCCGGGCGCCGAGAACGGCGGCGTGGTGGACCGCATGTTCCAGCCGCGTGAATTCGGACCGCAGCTCGCCCCGGTGATCGCCAAGCTCCAGCCCGGCGAGGTTGCGGAGCCGTTCCGCGACGGCGGCCGCTTCATGATCTTCAAGCTGCTCGAGCGCACCCCGGGTGCGGCCTCACCGGAGCTGGCGACCGTGAAGGTCGCGCAGATCGTGCTCAAGATCCGCCCCGACCCGCAGACGCAGCGCGACCAGTTCCAGGAGATGCAGAAGGTGCGCGACAAGGCCGCATCGACCAGCCTCGGCCGCGCCGCCACGGACATCGGGGCGACGACCACGACCACCGGCTACTTCGGCTTCGCGCAGCCGCCGACGGAGCTGTACAGCGTGCCCGAGGCCGCGGAGTGGGCGCTCACCGCCAAGCTCAACGAAGTGAGCCCGGTGTTCGAGGGCATCGACGACTGGTGCGTGGTGCAGGTCAAGAAGGTGCATGAGCCGGGCCCGATGGCGAAGGAAGACGTGATGGCTCAGCTTCGTCAGGTCGCGGAGATGAACCTGCGCATCGAGGCGGCCAGGCCGCGCGCCGACGCAATCGCCAAGGCGGTGGCGGCCGGCAGATCGCTCGACCAGGCGGCGCGGGCGAACGGCGCCACGTCCTTCGAGCTGCACGGCATGACGCGGAGCCAGCCGGACGGCCGCGTCGCCGGCATTCCCGAGGTGATGGCGGCGCTGTACGCGGCGCCCGAGGGACAGGTCGAGGGGCCGCTGCGCGGTCTCAACGGCTGGTATTTCGTTCAGGTCCAGCACCGTACGCCGGCGGATCTCGACAGCCTCGATGCGGCCAAGCCGCAGCTCGTGAACCAGATCCTGCAGCGGCGCCAGCAGAGCTTCCTCAGCGGGCTGATGGCCGACATCCGCCAGGGCGTGAAGGTCGAGGACATGCGCACCGGCCGCTGACGCCGTTTGCGAACAGGACGAACGACGAGCGCGGCGCCCCGGGGCGCCGCGCTCGAGTCGTTTTCGCCCCGGGGCCACGCCGCGCCGATGGTGCGCGACGTGCACCGGTCCGATCCACGGCCGCGGGCGGCCCCGCGCCCGGCACCGACATCATTCGATGGGCTTGTTGGTCTTGTTCTTCTCGTCCTGCGGCTCGTCGCGATTCATTTCGTCCGTGATCTCCCGCTGCGCCTTGCGGAACTCCCGCAGCGCCTGCCCGAGCCCGCGCGCCATTTTCGGAATCTGGCTCGGACCGAAGATCAGCAGGATGATCAGGAACAGGATCCCGACTTCAGCGCCGCCCAAACCGAACACTTTGACCTCCCCGGAACGCCCGCATCCCGGCCGCCCGCCGCTCCGATCTGGAGCGGACACGGCGCCGGCGGACGCCCTGTCTGAGACTACTGCAACCGGAGCCGGCTCCGGTCACGCCCGATGACGACTGTAACCTCGGCCAGATCGGAATTCCACGCCTGTCGCACCACCGGCGGACGGCCCAGATAATGGGCCACTTCCCGTGCCGCGGCCCCGTCCTCGGTGCGGGCCACGACCAGCGTCGCGAAGTAGTCGAAGCGGTCGGCGTTGCGGACCTCGACGACGTGATACCCGCCCGAGCGCAGGAACGAGGCGGTCCGCGACGCAGCCCCCTCCTCGCCCGAGCCGTTGAGCACCTGCACGCGGATCACCCGGCCGGCGGGGCCGATGCGCGGGCTGCCGTCGCGCATCAGGAATTGCGCCCACGCCCAGGAGACGACGAGCGCCGTCACCAGCACGCCGAGGCTCCAGAGCGCGATGCGCGGGGCCAGGGACCGGCGCCGCGCCACGGTCAGCGCTTCCCCGCGCGCGCGCGCCGGCGGCGCCCGGGGGCGGATCGCTTCGCGGCGCCGCGGCGCGCGCGAACGGGCGCGTCCTTCGCCCTGGTCCGCCGTGGCGGCGCGGCCTCGAGCCGGCGCACCGCGCGGCGCAGGCGTGTCCACGTCGCCCCCAGCGACTCCGGCAGCACGCGCGTGCCGGCCACCGCCGTCATGAAGTTGGTGTCGCCGTTCCAGCGCGGCACCAGGTGCAGATGCAGATGCCCCGGGAAGCCGGCGCCGGCCACCCGGCCGACGTTGAGACCGTAGTTCATCCCGTGCGGCTCGTACTCGATTTCGAGCGCCCGCTCCGCGAGGCCGGTGAGCGCGACGAGATCGTCGCGCTCGGGCGGCGTCAGATCGGTGAACCGCGCCACGTGACGCCGCACCGCGACCATCAGATGCCCGGGGTTGTAGGGAAAGCGATTGAGCATCAGCAGCGCCGCGGGGCGGCGCGCGAGCACCAGGTGCGGACGATCGGCACGCGCACGCTGCACGCGGCAGAACAGGCAGCCGGCGGGCGCGTCGGCCTTGCGGATGTACTTCATGCGCCAGGGCGACCAGAGCCGTTCCAGACCCTCACGCGCCATCAGCCGCTCCGCCCGCCGCCGTGGAACTCCGCGTAAACGCGGGCCGCGTCGTCGAGCTGCTCCACGGTGTTGACCCCCAGCAGCTCGCGATAGTCGTCGGCGCAGACCACCGCAGCCCTGCGACCGGCGCGCCGGAGCAGCGAGACCGCGTCGGTGAGGTAGTACTCGCCCTGCGAGTTGTTCGCGGTGAGACCGCTGAGCACGACCGCCAGGTCCGGGTAGCGGAACGCGTAGATCCCCGAATTGACCTCGTCGATCGCGCGCTGTGCGGGGCTGGCGTCGCGGTGTTCGACGATCGCTTCGAGGTCGTCGCCTTCGCCGCGGATCATGCGGCCGTAGCCGGCGGGATCGGGCAGCCGCATGGACAGCACGGTCACCGCGGCCGCCGAGGTCTCGTGGCCGCGCAGCAGCGCATCGAGCGTCGACGCGCGCAACAGCGGCGTGTCACCGCAGACCACGAGCAGCGTGCCCTGGAAGTCCTCGAGCACGGGACCCGCCATGAGCACGGCGTGTCCGGTGCCGCGCTGCTCGGCCTGGATCACCCATTCCACCCCCGCCTCGCGGAAACGCTCCTGCACGCGTTCGCGCTGATGCCCCACGACGACCAGCACCCGGCCGACGCCGAGCTCGTTCAGCGTCTGCAGGACGTGGCCGAGCAGCGTGCGTCCGGACATCTCGTGCAGCACCTTCGCCATGTCGCTCTTCATGCGCGTGCCCTGGCCCGCGGCCAGCACGAGGGCGACCACCCCCGGATGTCGGAAGGTGGTCACGCGGGCTCCCACTCGAGGTTGTCGATCAGACGCGCCCGGCCGATGCGTGCCGCCACCGCCACCAGCACGCGGCCCCGCACGCGCTTGACCGGACGCAGCGTCACCGCGTCGACCACGGCCACGTAGTCCGTTTCGACCAGCGGGAAGCGCTTCAGCGTGCCGCTCACGCGCCGGCGCAGCTTCGCTGCGTCGCGCTCGCCGGCGCGCAGTGCTTCGAGCGCGGCGGCCAGGCCGCGCGACAGACCCACCGCATCCGCCCGCTGCGCCTTCGTGAGGTAGGCGTTGCGCGACGACAACGCGAGCCCGTCGTGTTCGCGCACGGTCACCCCGCGCCGGACCTTTACCGGCAGCAGCAGATCCTCGACCATACGCTCGACCACGATCGCCTGCTGGGCATCCTTCTGCCCCATCCACAGCACATCGGGCCTCACCACGTTCAGCAGCTTGAGCACCACCGTCGCCACGCCTTCGAAGTGGCCCGGCCGCGCGAACCCTTCGAGGGTCTCGTCCAGCTCGCGGACCCGCACCCGGGTGAGGTGGCCGTCCGGATACAGATCCCTGACCTCGGGCTCCCACAGCAGATCGACCCCGGCCGCGCGGAGCAGCACCCGGTCGCGCAGTCGCGGGCGCGGATAACGCCGGTAGTCCTCCCTGGGCCCGAACTGGAGCGGGTTCACGAAGATGCTCACGACCACGCGGTCGGCGCTCTCGTGCGCCCGACGGACGAGGCTCAGGTGCCCTTCGTGGATGCCGCCCATCGTCGGCACGAACGCGATCGTCCGGCCCGTCGCGCGCCACCGTGCAAGCGTGCGGCGCACGGTGGCGATGCGGCGATCACAACGCATGATCCGCCGCCGCCGCACCGCGGCCGGGCGCCCGGCGGCGCCCGAGCGGGACGTGTCGCGCCGGGCGCTCAATAGGTTTCCTTCTCGTCGGGGAAACGCCGTGCTTTGACGTCGGCTACGTAGCGGCCGAACGCGTCGCGGGTCTGTTCGGCGAGATCGGCGTACTTCCGCACGAACTTCGCCGTGCGGCCCAGGTAGAGCCCGAGCAGGTCGTAGCTCACCAGCACCTGGCCGTCGCAATCGACGCCCGCGCCGATGCCGATCGTCGGGATCCGCAGCGCCGCGCTCACCGACGCGCCGAGGCGGGCCGGGATGCTCTCGAGCACGATCGCGAAGCAGCCGGCCGCCTCGAGCAGCTGCGCCTCGCGCATCAGCCGCTCCTGATCGGCCTCGCCGCGACCCTGCACGCGGTAGCCGCCCATCCCCAGCACCGACTGCGGCGTGAGGCCCAGATGGCCCATCACCGGAATGCCGATCTCCACGATCCGCCGGATCGCGGGCGCGACCCGTTCGCCGCCCTCCAGCTTCACCGCGTCGGCGCCGCCTTCCTGGATCAGCCGGCCGGCGGTCTGGACCGCCTGCTCGACGCTCACCTGGTAGGACATGAACGGCATGTCGCCGACCACCATCGCCGCCGTCTTCGCGCGCACGACCGGCTTCACGTGGTGCAGCATGTCATCGAGCGTCACCGGCAGCGTGCTCTCGTAACCGAGCACCACCGTGCCGAGGCTGTCGCCGACGAGGATGATTTCCGCGCCCGCCTCGTCGGCCAGCACCGCCATCGGGTAGTCGTACGCCGTGAGCACCGCGATCCGCTCGCCCTTGCGCTTCATGTCGATCACCATGGGCGCGGTGACCTTCGCGCGCGGATTCTTGCGCGCGCCGACCGTGGACTGGCTGCTCATGTGGCTCGCCCCCGTTCCAGCGGCGTGTAGTACACCGTGCCTTCACGGTGCGACACGATCCGCTTGCGCAGGTCCTCGAAATCTTCCGGATTCTTCACGAAGTCGATGCCGTTCGTGTTGACCACCAGCAGCGGCGCCTCCGTGTAGTGGAAGAAGAAGTGATTGTAGGCCTCGTTGAGCTGCTCGATGTAGGCACGGTCCATGTCTTTCTCGAACGGCCGCGCCCGGCGGGTGATGCGGTCCATGAGCGTGTCGGTCTTCGCCTGCAGATACACCACCACATCCGGCTTCACCACGTCCAGCTCCAGCCAGGCGACCAGGCGCTCGTACAGCGCCAGCTCGCGATCCGACAGCGTGAGGCCGGCGAAGATGCGGTCCTTCTGGAACAGATAGTCGCTGATCGTGCGATCCGAGAACAGTTCCTGCTGTCCGAGCGAACGCTGCTGCTGGTAGCGCGAGAACAGGAAGTGCATCTGCGTCTGAAACGCGAAGCGCTCGCGATCACGATAGAAGTCCTTGAGAAACGGGTTCTCTTCGACCTCCTCGAGCACGAGCTTCGCCTGCAGCCGCTCGGTGAGCATCTTCGCCAGGCTGGTCTTGCCGACCCCGATCACGCCCTCGACGACGACGTAGCGGTTGTCGGGCATCCTAGTTCCAGAGCCGCGACCCGCGGCGCGTCGGTGGGCGCGTCGAGATCTTCTCGAGCAGCGTCACCAGCGGCTCCCCGGTCACCGGATGCGTGGCGAGCGGATCGATCTCGAGCAGCGGAACGAGCACGAACGAGCGCTTCGCCATCTCCGGATGCGGCACCTGCAGATCCGGCTCGTCGATCACCAGGTGGCCGTAGGTCAGCAGATCGAGATCGATCGTGCGCGGCCCGTAGCGGTGCGTACGCACGCGGCCGAGCCGCTTCTCGATCAGCAGCAGGTTCCAGAGCAGCTGCCGCGCGGTGAGCTCGGTGTCGATCTCGGCGACCGCGTTCAGGAAGTGCGGCTGCTCCTCGTCGCCCACCGGCTCGGTATCGTAGAGCGACGAGGCGCGCAGCACCCGGGTGCCCGGCACGCGCGCCAGATCGTCGAGCGCGATACGGATCATCGCCTCGCGGTCGCCGAGATTCGAGCCGAGCCCCACGTACGCCTTCATCGGATCCGCCTTCGCGCCGCGCGCCGCGGCGCCTGCTTCGCGGCCTTCTTCCGCGCCGCCTTCGGTTTCGCGCGGCGGCGGCGGACGAGCGTGGCGACCTCGCGTTCGGACCGCTCGCGCGTGATCTCGATCACCGCGCGGCCGCCCGTGGTCCAGCCCAGGTTCTGCTTGGCGAGCCGCACGTGCACGCGCCGCACCGGGAAGCGCGCGAGCACCGCCGCCGCCACGGCCGCGCCGAGCGCCTCGAGCAGGTGGAAACTCTGCCCCTCCACCACCTCGCGAACCGTGCGGTTCAGCTGGTCGTAGTCCACCGCGTCGGCCAGCCGGTCGCTGGTCTCGGCGCGATCGTCGAGCGAGACCAGCTCGAGATCGATGTCGATGCGCTGCCCGGCCTCCTTTTCGAAAGGCCGGGCACCGTGATGGCCGAACAGGGACAGACCCTCGAGGCGGATGATCGCCAACGCGTTGCCTCCCAAGTGGAAAGGCGGGCGACCCCTCGGCCGACCGCCGCGCGCGCGTCCAACCCGAAACGCGGCTGGAGTCTAGGAGGGGGTGCGAGGAGGGTCAAGCGGGAGGACGACGGCAAGATGCATCTCCCCGGCGGGCTGTTGCCGCCGCAGACCGTTCCCGACGGATACGGCGTCTGCGCGACGGGGGAGCTCGACGACGCCTTCGTCCTTCCCGTCCGGCCGTCGAGCTGAGGCCGGTTGAAGAACCGCCATCACCGCTGACGCGGCGGCGTGCTCACCGGACTCCCGGCACCGGCACGGACGGCTTGCGCAGCGCCCAGCGTGCGCGCCAGAGCAGCCACCCCGCCGCCCCCGCGAACGGCGCCGTGACCAGGCCGGGCACATACGCGCCCTCCCGCAGCGCCAGCAGCGGATGGGCGATGCCGTTCACCATCGACGCCATCGCGAGGAAGAGCAGCGCGGCGTCCACCGCGAGCCGCATGCGGCCGGCGGCGAGCACGGCCAGGATCCAGATCGCGAGCCAGCTCACGTTGAAGCCGACGAAGAACGCCGCGGACCACGGCGCGAGGCCGAGCTGCTCCGGAAACCAGATCCGGAATCCGGACAGCAGCTCTTCGACGAAGTGCGCGCCCTGGATCCCGATCGCCAGCCAGGCGGCGAATCGCGCCCGGCGGCGTGCGTCCGGATCCCCCGACCCTGCAGGGCGGGCGAGCGCCAGCCCCACCGCGACGGCCAGCACGATCGCGAGTCCGGACGTCCCCAGAAAGACGCTGCGCACGCGTTCATCCACGTGGAGCCGCCCGCCGGGCCTCACGCGCTCTCACGACGCGCCCGGCTCGCGGGTCGAGGGCGGCTTTTCCTTTTCCGGGCGCCGGTTGTACGCCGCGGTCCCCCCCGGCGGGATGCTCAGGTAGCGCCAGCCCGGGCCCTTCATCGCCTTCGCCATGAACACGATCTGCCCGACGTGATAGCTCGCGTGCGCGAGCGAGCGGTGCAGCGCCTCGTGCACGGCGTGCGGCACGCCGCGAATCGTCACGATGCGCTGCAGGTCGGCGTCGTCGAGCGCCGCCAGGGCATCGAACAGCACCTGCCAGCCGGCGTTCCAGCGCGCGAGCAGTGCTGCGCGCGGCACCTCGCGCGTCTGGAACTCGCCTTCGCGGTCGCGCCATGGCTTCTCGCCGTCGGATTCGAGAAAGCCGGTGAAACGCGATTCGAGATTGCCGGCCATGTGCCGGACCAGCGTCGCGATCGAATTCCCCTCGGCGCCCGTGGACTCACCAAGCTGCGCCTCCGAGAGCTGCGCCATCGCGCCCTCGGCGAGATTCCGGTAGCGGCGATATTCGCCTTCGATCGAGGCGACGATCGAGCGTTCGCGCATCAGGCCCCCTTCATCTCGCCGCGTGCGATCAGCCAGCGGCACCCAGCGGCCGGCGATGCCGACCACGACACCGAGCGTCGAGAAGATCCCGCCGCCGACCATGCCGCCCGCGGCCATCGCCCGGGTGGCGTTGAGGCCGAGCTTGCCGCCGGATCCGCTCGCGCGCGCTCCCTTCACATCGTGCGGCCCCGCCGCGCCGTGAGCGATCCGCGCGCGGCGGCTTGCCGCGCCCGGCGCACCGCCCAGCGATGGCATGCATGGTAGAGCGGCGGCACGGGGCTCGGCGGATGCCAGCTTACGGAATGCTGCGGTTCGCGGTCGAGCGCGGCACCCGAAGCGGCCGAGGAAGAACGCCGCACGCAGCTCGAAGGCCTCGCCGTGCGCGGTGCGGAAGAACTGCACCGCGCGTCCGAACGGGCCACGATCTCCAGCGCCCGCGCGCACTCCTCGGCGACTTCGCGGCGCACGGCCGCTGCGGGATCCTCGCCGGGCGCGAGTCCGCCGCCCGGCAGGAACAGCCCCGAGTCCACGTCGACGCAGGCAACGCGTCCTGCCACGTCGAACACGATGGCGCAGGCGGCGGGACGCACGCGGCAGGCGATGCCGCGCTCGCGCTCGCCGAACGTCGCGGCCGCGGGGTCGAATCGTCCGTTCACGGGACGTCGCCGGGCGCGAACAGCGCACGCGCGTCGACCCAGTAGAGGTCGGTCTGCTCGTCCGTCTCCCAGTCCGCCCGGCGATTGAAGAAGAAGTAGCGGCCGTCGGGCGAGAACGAGCCGCCGTCCTCGATGGCCTCGGTGTTGAAGGCCGGACCGAGGTTCTTCGGCTCGGACCAGGTGCCGTCCGGCTGCCTGAAGCACACGTACAGGTCGCCCTTGCCGTACCCGCCCGCACGCCAGCTCTCGAGCGTCATCACGCGCCCGTCCGGCGACAGACACGGCGACGCGTCGATCGACGCAGTATTGAACGGCGCGCCGAGATTCTCCACGTTGCGACTGCCGTGTTCGGCGGGCGCCGCGCGATAGAGGTCCATCTGCCCCAGACCGGCCGGCCGATCGGAGCTGAAGTAGAGCGTTCCGTCCCGCGTCTCGAGCGGCCGCCAGTCGTAACCCGGCGAGTTGACCGGCGCCTCCAGCGGCACGGGCGCGCTCCAGCCGTCTGCCCCCTTCGTGCAGACGTAGGCGTTCGAGCCGTGCATGATGTCCGGGCGCCCGGACGAGAACATCAGCCGGCGCCCGTCGGGCGAAAACGACGGCAGCCAGCCGTCGCCGTCACCCTGAAACGCCGCCGGCGCCGGGGTCGTCCACGTTCCGTTCACGCGCCGGGCATCGTAGAGGGTGCAGGTGGACCACGCGGAGTCGGTGACGCCGAAACAGCACTCGTTCCCATCCGGCGAAAACGCGATCACGTATTCGTAGCGGTCGTCGCGCGAGACCACGCCCGGCGCGAACACCTCGGGCACGAGGCCGGGCGGCCGCTGGCCGAAGTAGTCGAACGACGGCGGCCCGACGGCGGCGCGTTCGTGCGCCGGCGCGCAGCCCGCGCACAGCAGCAGCCATCCCACGGTCAGAAGCCTGCTCACGTTCCCTCCCGCTGGCGCCGCGACTCCCTGCGCCATGGCGCCTCCCTGCCCGCTCCGCGTAGCGTGCGGTTCACAGGAACGCAGCCGGTGCGCGGATGACCCGGCCCGGGACGAACCGGAGCCCCAGCGTGACCGCGCCGGCCGCCGCGATCGAGCGCACCCGCGCGGGCGCGGAAGGGTCGTCGACCAGCGACGGGATTCGCGGCACGAACCGTGCGCCGAACGCCACGGCACGAACGCGCCGGGCACCGCACTCCGGGCGGGCAGCGCGGTGCGCGTCAGCGCCGCGGGGCCCGCCACCGACGCGCCAGGCAGAGCGCCCCGGCCCCACGCGCGGCTACGCCCGCTCCAGCAGCGCCCGCAGCTTGCGCATCGTGGCGAGGTTGCGCCCGGTGCCCGCGTCGCCGAGGGCCTTGAGGACGGCCGTCCACAGCGGGCTCCGGTTCAATCCGCCCGCACACCACAGATAGAGCACACGCCTGCCCGCGGAGATCGCCTCGGGCGACCAGTCGGCCGCCAGCACGCCCCGGACGAGCGACTTCGCCTTCACCTCCCGCAGCGCCACGACCAGCAGCCGCTTGGGATCGGGTGCGGCGCGCCCGAACGGCTCGCCGTCGACGGCGGCCGCGACCTCGGCCGCGGTCATCAGGACGACGGCGCTCCGCACGCCGAAGCGCCCCGCGATCGCCTTCTCGATGCGGACGCGCTCGTCGCCGCGCGGCCGGCGCGGCGTCGCGAACACGACGTTGCCGCTGTTGAGCAGCGTGCGCACCTCCGTGTAGCCCAGCTTCTCGAACAGCTCTCGCAGCTCGGCCATCGGCACCCGCGTCGAGGGGCCGAGGTTGACGCCGCGCAACAGCGCGGCCCTGAGAGCGGGCATTCGGAGTCCCTCCTAGCGCAGGGCAGCGGCCTCGAAGCGCTCGAGCATCGCCTCTGTCGAAGGCGGCGCCGCGAGGTCGAGCTCGGCCGCCGGCGGATACGCGGTGGCGCGAATGCGGCGCATGGCCGCGTCCAGTTCGTATGCGGTGCGGCGCGGTTGGACCTCGCCGTCCGCGAGCAGCAGCCACGCCGCGCCCGGGCGCCCGAACGGCATCCCGACGCTGCCGGCATTGACCACGCGCACCTCGCCGACCGTGCGGTCGAAGGGCATGTGGGTGTGGCCGCACACGACCAGCGCCGCACCCACCGCGGCGAATACCGGCGCGAGGCGCGCTTCCGGGGTCAGGCACGTGAAGATTTCGACGTCGCTGCGCGGCGTCGCGTGGCAGAACAGCGTGGGACCGATCCCGGGCAGCTCGAGCGAACGGGTCAGCGGCCACCCCGCGATCGCCGCGAGGTGGGCGGCCGACAGCTGCGAGGCGACCCAGCGGATCGTCGGATGCATGCGTTCCGGCGTCCGGCCGAGCGGCTCGCCGCGATGGGCGGCGAGCACCTCGCTCTCGCCGTTGCCGTGGACGCATTCCACGGGCACGTCGAGCCCGGCCAGCACGTCGAGGCACGCGTCCGGCATCGGGCCCGGCAGCACGTCGCCGCCCACCACCACCCGGTCCACGCCCGCGGCGCGGATCTCCGCGAGCACGGCCTCGAGCGCCGGCAGGTTGCCGTGGATGTCGTAGAGCGCCGCGACCCGCACGCCTACACCGCCACGCCGAACTGGCGCAGCGCCTCGTTGAGCGAGGTCTTGCGGTCGGTGGATGCCTTGCGCTCGCCGATGATCAGCGCGCACGGCGTGCCGAACTCGCCCGCGGGGAACTTCTTGGGCTGCGTGCCGGGGATCACCACGGCGCGCGCCGGGATCCGGCCGCGGCTCGTGTGGGGCTTGATCCCGCGCACGTCGACGACCGGCGTCGAGGCGGTCAGCACCACCCCCGCGCCGAGCACGGCGCCCTCCTCGACCAACACGCCTTCCACGACGATCGCGCGCGAGCCCACGAAGCAGTCGTCCTCGACGATCACCGGCTGACTCTGCGGCGGCTCGAGCACGCCGCCGATGCCGACCCCGCCCGAGAGATGCACGCGCCTGCCCACCTGCGCGCACGAGCCCACGGTCGCCCAGGTGTCCACCATGGTGCCTTCGCCGACGCGTGCGCCGACGTTCACGTAGCCGGGCATCAGCACCACACCCTTTTCGAGGAACGAGCCGTAGCGCGCCACGCCGGGCGGTACGACCCGCACGCCGGCCCGCGCGAGACCCTTCTTGAGCGGCACCTTGTCGTGGTACTCGAACGGCCCGACCTCCATCGTCTTCGAGATCCGCAGCCGGAAGTAGAGCGCGATCGCCTCCTGCAGCCAGCCGTGCGTGATCCACTCGCCGTTCACCTTCTCGGCGACGCGCAGGTCACCCGCATCGAGCGCCGCCATCGCCCCCTCGACCGCGCCGCGCACGGCCGGATCGTCGAGCGGCTTCGCGCCCTCGTAGCCGGCCGCGACATCGGCCTTCCAGCGTTCGATCGGGTACGCGTCCGTGCGAATCAGGTCGGGCGTCATGGGGCTCCTCTTCGGGTTCGAGTGGGCTCGGGTCGCGATTCTCTACGAAGGCGCTTCGTGCTCCAAGCGTTTCCCGCACGCGGCACGGGCAAAGGGCGCAGGTGACATTCGCGCCGGAGGCTGCGATGATCAGTCGATGTCCATCGCTCGACGGAGTCGTCCCCCGCGGGCTTTGCGCCCGCGCCTGTGTGCGCTCGGCGCCGTGTTCACCTGCGGCCTCGCATGGCTCGCGCTCGGGTGCTCGAGCGAGTCCCCCACGTCGCCTCCGGTCTCGCTGTCGCCGGCGCGCCCGGTGGGCGTCGCGGTCACCGATTCGCTGGGCGCGGGCGTGTCGTCGGCGGCGCTCGTGGCGACCTCGCTGTTCGACGTCAACGGCCTGGCGATCGTGATCTACGACGATACCGACGCCGACGGCGAGGCCCTGCTGCGGCTGCGCCCGGGGGCCTGGATCCTGTCGACCCGCGGCATGGACGGCCGCGTTGCCGGCGGCCACGCCCTGATCATGGATCCGGCCAACGACGCCGACTCCGTGCTGGTGCGCCTGGTCGTGCACGCGCCTTCGCGCATCGAGGGCCGCGCGCTCCTGGCCGGACGCGCCGATCATCACGGCATCATCGTCAGCGCGATCGGGATCGGCGGCGCGTGCGCGGTCACCGACACCAGCGGCGCCTATGCGCTCGACGGCGTGCCGCCGGGGACGTGGACGGTCTTCTACGGTTCCCCGGGTTTCGGCGACCAGTTCGAGAACGTCACGGTGCCGGTGCCGGGCTCGACGGTCACCGCGCCGGACGTGACGCTGCTGTCCTCACCGTAGCCGCGTGCGGACCCGGGGCGCCATGCCGGGCTTCCGGCCCGCGGGCCGATCGTTCCCGGGCCCTTCGCCTCCCCTGCTGGCGGCGGTCACTTCGCGCCGTCGCCTTCCGGCGCCGCGACCGGGCCACCGGCTTCCGCCGGCAGCAACCGCCGCCGGAACAGGAGGAACACGATGGCTCCCAGGGGAACCGACGCGGCGATGGTCCAGGCGCCATAGAGCGGCGCGAAGGCCGACGCGCTGAACAGCTGCAGCGTGAACGGGAAGACGCTCCATTGCCCCGTGGTCCAGTTCACCCCCAACCTGCCGACGCCCGTCACGACGAACACGACCCACAGCCACCTGCGACGGAGGCCCGGGGCCCGCAGGCAGACGACGAGCGCATAGAGCGTCAACGCGACGGCCGACACCGCGGCGCCGAGGACCGCATATTGAAGCGGCTGCTTGCCGGCCAGGGTGAAACGGTTTCGGGCCTCGAGGGAGCGCGGCTGCGGAACGACGTTGAAACCGACGATCGTCGTATCGGTGCCGGCACGGCGAAGCGCGACGTTGATGAGGAGCCAGGCCTCCCCGAAGCTGTATTCGAACGTCGTATTGACCATCGTTCCATCCGCATCGCTGAACTGCTGGGCCCCGACGACCTTCACAGAGGTGGGCTCCCCTTCCGGGATCATCGCTGCCATGCGCTCCAGCTGCGCGTGGAGACCGGACCGGAGCGACACGTCGGTCGCGCTCTCGATGGGCTCGAAGTCTCCGTTTCTCAGCAGCGCGATGTAGGCCTGCGCGGCCGCCTGGTCCGCGGGCGAGGAAAACCGATCGAGCATCGCTTCGCGGCCGCAGCCGCCCGCGAGCAGAAGCACGGCTGCCGCGAGTGCGACACGACGTGTCATGACGTCACCCGGCCCGCGCGCCCCACGCGCAGCGGCCCCGGGCCCCGCCGGGCGCGAGACGCCGGAGGGGGCCCGGCAGGCGGCTCAGCCCGCATCGCCGAGCGCCTCCAGCCGCGTGATCGCTTCGCGGCAGTCGGCAAGCGGCGGCACCAGCGCCCAGCGCACGAACCCCGCCCCCGCGGCACCGAGGAACGAGCCGGGCAGCGCCACCAGGCCGAGCCGCATGAGCCGCTCGACGAACGCGACGTCGTCGCCGCCGGGCGCCGCGAACCACAGGTAGAAGCCGGCCTCGCTGGCCTCGATGCGCCAGCCGCGCTTCGCGAAGTAGTCGGTGAACAGCCTGCGCTTCGCGGCGTAGCGGCCGCGCTGGTCCTCGGGGTGCGCGTCGTCGTTCCACGCCGCGATGGCGGCCTCCTGCACGAAGTCCGGGGTCGCCACGCCGACCGCCGGGCGGAAACGCCGCAGCGCGTCGAGCAGGTCCGGATCCCCGGCCATGAAACCGGAGCGGTAGCCGGTCATCGCCGAGCGTTTGCTCAGGGTCTGGAACACGATCAGGTTCTCGAGCCCGCACTCGAGCGCCGACGGCGGCCGGTCGTCGAAGAAGAGGTCGGCGTAGGCCTCGTCGGAGGCGACCCAGAAGCCGTGCCTGCGGGCGAGCGCGAGCACGCGCTCGAGCGTGGCGCGCGGCAGCACGGCGCCGGTCGGGTTGTGAGGCGAGTTGAGCCACAGGATCGCCGTGCGGGCCCAGAGCTCCGCCGGGACCGCGTCGGGATCGAAGCGCCAGCCGTTCGCCGAGTCCAGCGGCGCGAGGTGCACGCGCGCGTCGGTCACGCGCGCCGCGGCCTCGTAGACCGGATACGACGGCGTCGGAATCACGATCGTGTCGCGCGGCCCGCCGCGGTCGAGCACCGCCAGCGCCAGCAGAAAGATCGCTTCCTTCGAGCCGTTGGCGGGCAGGATCTCCGTGTCCGGATCGAGCGCGACGCCGTACTGCCGCTTCACCCACGCCGCGCACGCCGCGCGCAGCCCGGGCTTCCCCGCCGCGCTCGGGTACGAGGACATCACCGGCACGGACGCCGCCAGCGTCTCGCGGATGAACGCCGGCGTTTCCTCGCGCGGGTCGCCCGCGCTGAAGGCGATCACCCGCACGCCGGCCGGCGCCAGCTCGGCGAGCCGCCGGTGGAGCACGCTGAACGGATACTCGCGGCGCTCGGCGAGGACGGGATGCAGCGGCCCGCGCAAGGTCAGCCCTTCAGGAACGCGGCCAGGTTCGCGTACACGGTGTGCAGGTTCCCGACCGGGCAGTACTCGCCGGCCTGATGCGCGAGCTCGGGGATGCCCGGGCCGTAGTTGAACGCCGGGATCCCGGCGGCCGTGAAGCGGGCGACGTCGGTCCAGCCCTGCTTGCCGGCGATGGGCGTGTCGAAGCGCTCGATGAACTCGCGCACCTCCGGCCGGTCGTTGCATACGCGGCCGGGCGCGGCACGGTCGAGCACCTTCATCTCGAACGCCTCCGGCACCAGCGCGCGCACGCGGCGCTCGGCCTCCTCGAGCGAGCGGTCGGGCGGGAAGCGGTAGTTGAGGTTCGCGACCAGCTCGTCGGGAATCACGTTCTTCGCGCGGCCGGCGTGGAGCGTGGTCACGGCCAGCGTCTCCCTGAACGAAACCCCGCCGACGTCCACGGGCGTCGCCGGAAAGCGCGTGATCTCGCCGAGCCACGCCGCGGCCTCGCCGATCGCATTCACGCCGAGCCACGGCCGCGCGCTGTGGGCCGCCTTCCCGCGCACGCGCACCTCGGCGTTCATGGTCCCGACGCAACCGAGCTCGACGCGCAGGTCGGTGGGCTCGAGCAGCACCGCGAGACGCGCGGCGGTGAGCCACGGCATTTCGCCCAGCACGCGCCTCAGGCCGTTGCCGTCGCTCGGCCCCTCCTCGGCGTCGTAGAACACGGCGGCCAGGTCGAAGCGCAGCGCGCCCGGATCGAGGCTCTCGACGAGCGCCAGCATGACCGCATCGCCGGCCTTCATGTCGGTGGTGCCGACGCCGTAGATGCGATCGCCGTCGCGCCGCGCGCCGGCATTGCCGTTGGGCGGCACGGTATCGAGATGACCGGCGAGCACCACCAGCGGCCGACCGGCCGCGGGGCCGCGCCAGATCACCGACCGGCCCGAAGCGAGGATCTCGCCGCCGCCGACCGCGGCGAGCCGCGCCCGCACCCAGTCGGCGATGCGCGCCTCGTCGCCGGTCACACTGGGCATGTCGACCAGGGTCTGCAGGAGATCGGCGAGCGAGTCGGCGGTCACGGTCATGGTCCGTGCAATCTAGCCCGGTCCGCTCCCCCCTCGCCAGCGGCAACGCGCGGGGCGCCGGGCCCGCGGCGCGCACCCGGACCGCCCCGGCGGGCGCCGCCTGCGGGGCTTGCGCCCCTGGCCCCGCGCCACTTACGTTGGGACTTGAACCCGGTCGCACGAAGGAGTTCCGTTTGAACGACTTGCTTCAGTCCGGTCCGACCGTGCTTCGCCTCACCGGTCGGGACGTGCTCGGCGTCCTGCAGCGCATCTCGTCGCAGCAGCTCGAAGACCTCGCCCAGGGCGCGGCACGCACCACGCTGTTCTGTGACTTCCGCGGCCGCCTCCTCCATCGCGCGGTGGTGGCGCGGACCGGTGACGCGGTGTGGCTGCTGCGCGACGACGCCCCCGGAGGGGACCTCGCGGCGCATGTCGACCGCCACGTGTTCCGCGAGGATGTCCGCATCGAGGACCTCTCGGCGGACTGGTCGGTGTGGTCCGAGTGGACGGACGACGACGCGGGCGGCGTCGAGAGCGACGGTGGCGTGCCGCGCGCCGCGCCCGAGGGCCGCGGTTTCCGTCTGCGACTCGCGCCGGTGGATGCGGCGCCCGCGGTCGACCGCGCGCTGCTCGAGCGCGAGCGCGTGACGCGCGGCCGCCCGCGCCACGGCCGCGAGATCCACGAGGACTTCAACCCCTACGAGATCGGCTGCGCCGACGAGGTGCATCTCGCCAAGGGCTGCTACACGGGCCAGGAGGCGCTGCAGCGCCTGATCACCTATGCGAGCGTGCGGCGCCTGCCGGCGCTCGTGGGCGGCCGCGGGAGGCCGCCCGCAGCGCCGGCCGATCTGGCCTGGACGGCGGGGCTCGCGGGGCGGCTCACCAGTGCGACGCATGCGGCGGTGCCGGACGCGTGGCTCGGGATCGCCGTGGTCCGCCGCGAAGCCCTGGCCGCGGCCACCGGCGGGACGGTGCCCCCGCTCGCGATCGAGGGCGGGCCCGAGCTGCTCTCGCTCGCGCCGTTCCCCGAGCGGCGCCCGCTCGGCCGCGCGCTGACCGGCTGAGCAGCCGTCGGCGCAGCCGACAGTTTCTGCGGAAGTCCGCACCCGCCTTGCTCCAGTCGATTCTCCGCTCAAGCTCGCAACGCTTTGCACTGCTTGAGGCTAACCGCCCGGCACGAATTTCGGGCGAGCGGGGCACGGTGCTTGCCCTGCCCCGTATGCGGAGTCTCTCGAACCATTTTCAGGTGGCCCCTCATGATTCGACATTCGACGCTGTTCCTTACGTGCCTCGCGCTGCTCGCGGCACCGGATCTGGCGCATGCGGCCGCGCCGGGGCCGATCGCCGACCGGCTGTGGCCGCCGCAGCTGGATGCAGGTTCGCTCGCCCTGTTCGGTGCGGGGCTGGTCGTGCTGGCGGTCGGCCGGCATTTCCACCGGCGCTGAGCCGCTGCGGAACGCCGGCCGGTCGCTGACGGCCGCCGGCGTTCCGGTCATTCCCCGTCCCCGGACGCTTCGCCTTCGGGCGCGTCGACCACGACGGCGTCGGTGGTGAGCACCATCGAGCCGATGCTGGCGGCGTGCTGCAGGGCGCAGCGGACCACCTTGGTCGGATCCATCACGCCGGCGGCGCGCAGGTCGCGATAGTCGCCGATCTGTGCGTCGTAGCCCTGTCCGTCGCGCGCGGCGAGGATCTTCTCCACGACCACGCGCCCCTCGGCGCCGGCGTTTTCGGCGATCTGGCGGGCCGGCTCGGCCAGCGCGGCGAGCACCAGATCGCGGCCCGCGGCCTCGTCGCCCTCGAGGTCCAGCGCCCGCACCGCATCCGAGGCGCGCAGCAGCGCGACGCCTCCCCCCGTCACCACCCCCTCCTCGACCGCCGAACGGGTCGCAGCCAGGGCGTCTTCGACGCGCGCCTTGCGTTCGCGCATCGCCAGCTCGGTGGGCGCACCGACGTGAATCACCGCGACCCCGCCGGTGAAGCGCCCGAGACGCTGCTGGAGCCAGTCGCGGTCGTACTTCGAGTCGCTCGCGCGCAGTTCCTGCTCGAGCCGGGTCATGCGGCCGCGAATCGAGTCCTGCACGCCGCCTCCCTCGATGATCGTGGTCGTCTCGCGGTCCACGAGCACGCGCTGGGCACGGCCCAGGTCTCCCACCTTCAGGCCGTCGAGCGTGCGCCCCAGCTCGGCGCTGAAGTACACCGCACCGGTCATCACCGCCATGTCGTCGAGCAGCTCGGCGCGCCGGTCGCCCGACTCGGGCGCGCGCACGGCGGCCGACTGCACGGCGCCGCGCAGCCGGTTCACGACCAGAATCGCGAGCGCCTCGCCTTCGACGTCGTCGGCCACCACCAGCAGCGGCCGCCGTGCCTCGGCCGCCGCCTCGAGCGGCTTGAGGAGATCCGCCGCGCGGGTGAGTTTACGGTCGGTGAGCAGGATCAGCGGCCGCTCGAGCGCCGCCTCCATGGACTCCGGGTCGGTGACGAAGTAGGGCGACAGGTAGCCGCGCTCGAAGCGCACGCCCTCGACGAGTTCGAGCGTGGTCTGCATGCCGCGGCCCTCCTCGACCGTGACGACGCCGAGGCGGCCGACGCGGTCCACCGCCTCGGCCACCATCGCGCCGATCTCGGCGTCCTGGTTCGCGCTCACGGCGGCGACGCGCTGCATGTCTTCGCGCGAGGAGATCGCCTGCGACGTCGCGCGCAACGCCTCGACGACCGCGGCCACGGCGCGGTCCATGCCGCGCTTGAGCGCCATCGGGTGCCGCCCCGCCGCAACCGCGCGCAGGCCCTGGGAGATCATCGAAGCGGCCAGGACCGTCGCGGTGGTGGTGCCGTCGCCGGCGACCTCGCCGGTCTTCAGCGCCGCCTCGCGCACGAGCTGCGCGCCCATGTTCTCGAACGGATCGGCGAGATCGATCTCGCGCGCGATCGTGAGGCCGTCGTTGCTGATGATCGGCGCGCCCTCGAGCGTCTCGATCACGACGTTGCGGCCGCGCGGACCCAGCGTGACGCGCACCGCGCCCGCGAGCTGCTCGACGCCGCGGCGCAACGCCTCGCGCGCGGCGTCGTCGAACTCGATACGTTTGGCCACGGCCGCGCCTATTCCTTCCACTCGGCGAGGAACACGTTGGTCTCGCCACGCACGGCTCCGCCGCGGTTCGAGGAGAACGCGAGCCAGCGGCCGTCGGGGCTGAACATCGGGAAGCCGTCGAACGACGGGTCGCGCGTCACCGGCCGCGGCGGACCTCCTTCGTCGCTCACCAGGTAGAGGTCGAAGTTGCGGCCTTCCGGATTCTCCCAGTTCGAGCTGAAGATCAGCGTGCGGCCGTCCGGGGCGTAGTAGGGCGCGAACGAGGCCCCGGGCAGCTGCGTGACGCGCCGCTTCGCGGTGCCGTCGGCGTGCATCACCCAGAGGTCGAGGTGCCCCGGGCGGATCAGACCCTTGTCGAGCAGGCGGCGGTAGTCCTCCAGCTCCTCGGCCGTCGCCGGATGGTACGCGCGGTAGCAGATCCACTGGCCGTCGGGCGAGAAGAACGGCCCGCCGTCGTAACCGGGCATGTCGGTGAGTCGGGTGACCTCGCTGCCGTCGGTGCGCATCTTGTAGATGTCGAGGTCGCCGTCACGCACGGAGGTGAACACGATCCACTGCCCGTCGCGCGATACCGTGGCTTCGGCGTCGTAGCCCGGGGTGTCGGTGAGCCGCACCAGATCGCTGCCGTCGGGCTTCGCCGTGAAGATGTCGTAGCCGGCCGAGATCGGCCAGACATAGCCCTGGCTGTAGTCGGGCGGCGGCGGGCACGAATCGCCCGCGAGGTGGGTGGACGAATACAGGATCCGCTGATCCCCCTCGTAGAAGTACGAGCAGGTCGTGCGGCCGCGGCCGGTGCTGACCCGCCGCACGTCCCCGCTCGACAGATCCATCGTGTAGATCTGGTCGCACGGATAGCCGTCGCGGGTGGACTGGAAGATCAGCTTGGTGCCGTCGCCCGACCAGTAGGCCTCGGCGTTCTCGCCGCCGAACGTGAGCTGCCAGAGATGGGCGAAATGGACCTCGCCCTCGCGGATCAGAGAGTCCGCGGCGCGCGCCTGGGGCGGAACCGGCCGCGGCGTGCGGGGCGCCGGCGCCTGCGCGGCGCACGCTCCCAGCGCGAGCAGCGTGGCGACGGCCAGCGATATGCGTGTCAAGGATGACCTCCTGTCCCTTCGTGGGGATTCGTGTGCGGCGACGCGCCGTCCGGGGCCGGGGCCTCGCCCCGCCGCCCGAGCGTCGCGACGACGTCGGTCTCGGCGCCGTCGCGGAGCACGGTGATGCGCACTTCCTGTCCGGGCTTCCGCGAACGCAGCGCGTAGGTGTAGTCGTAGATGTTGTCGATGCGCACACCGTCGAATTTGACGACCGTGTCCCCGGCGCGGATACCGGCGACGTCCGCCGGCCCGCCCTTGCGGACGCCGGAGAGCAGCACTCCGCCTTCGGTCTGCACGTAGTCGGGAATCGTGCCGAGGTAGGCGCCATGCCCGGCTCCGCCGCCGATCGCGCCCTGCGCCGCGGTGGCGACCTCGGCGTAGGTCACGCGCGGACGGCGCGCCAGCGAATCCACCAGAGCTTGAACGAAGTCGGCGATGCGCACGATGCCGTCGGTGTCGATCCTGTCCCAGGTGTCCGAGGGGCGGTGATAGTCCTCGTGGACGCCGGTGAACATGGCGAGCACGGGCACATGACGTTTGTAGAAGCTCGAGTGATCGCTCGGTCCGAAACCGTCGTCCGAGAAGCGCAGGTCGAGACCGGCCGTCTCGTCGACGCGCGCCAGCAGATCCTTGAACTCGGCGGCCGTGCCCGTGCCCATCACGATCAGCCTGCCCTCGCGCAGGCGCCCGACCATGTCCATGTTGATCATCGCGTCCACGCCGTCGAGCGGCCGGGTCGGCTGGTCGACGTAGTGCGCCGAGCCGAGCAATCCGGACTCCTCGCCGGTAAAGGCGCAGAAGACCAGGTTGCAGGGCGGCGCGGAACCGGCGCCGTAGCGCGCCGCCAGATCGAGCAGCGCGGTCACGCCGGAAGCGTTGTCGTCGGCGCCCGGATGCACCGCGGCCACGCCCGCGGCCAGCGAGCCCTCGCCCCCGTAGCCCAGGTGGTCGTAGTGCGCGCCCAGCACGATCGTGCGCGTGGTGTCGCGCCCGGGAAGCCAGCCCACGACGTTCCGGATGTCGGCACGGGTGCGCTCGAGCGTCACGGTGAGCGCGGCTCCGGTGGTGAGCGCGAGCGAATGCGGGCGCTCGTGTGCATCGATCGCGCGCTGCAGCGTCTCGAGGTTCGTTCCATCCGCGGCCAGCAGCGCGTTCGCCACCCGCTCGGAGACACGCACCGCGAGCAGGCCGCTGGTCATGTAGCCGGTGCTGCTCCCGCGCGGGGCGGGCAGGGGCTCGCCGCGATGGTGCAGCGGTCCGTCGACGAGGATCAGCCCGAGCGCGCCGTGCTCGCGCGCGTTGATCGCCTTGGTCCGCAATTCGGAATGGGCGGTGTTGATGTCCCCGTTGAAACGGCTCGCGGTGTCCAGCTCCGCGGGTTCGTTGGTCAGAACCAGGACGAACTTCCCGTTCGCGTCGAGCCCGGCGTAGTCGTCGTAGTCGATCCCCGGCGCGGTGATGCCGTAGCCCGCGAACACGACCGGCGCCTCGAGCGTGCCGTTGGTCGAGAAGCCGACCGGCTGAAAGTCGTCTCCCGGCGCGAACGTGAGCCCGGCCGCGGCGACCGCGCACGGTTCGGCGACGCGCACGCCGGTGGTGATCCGGAACGGCTGGAACCAGCCGTCGGCGGCGCGCGGCGCCGCGCCGGCCGCGGCGGCGGACAGCACGCCGTCGTCACCGCCCGGCAGCAGACCGTAGCGTTCCATGCCCGCGGCGATCATGTCGGCGGCGACGTCGAGCCCGCGGGTGCCGGCGCCGCGTCCTTCCAGGACCGGGTCGGCGAGCCGCCGTCCCCACGTGTCGATGAACGCCCGTGCGCCGCCCGCCAGAGACGGCGGCGGCGCGACCCGGGCGACCCGCACGGCGGGCGCCGCGGCGGGGACGGCCGGGACCGCCGGCGATGCCACGCAGCCCGCGAGCAGCGACAGCGCGAGCGTCGCGATGCGGACGCGGCGCCTCACGATGAGCCCTCCCACATGCGTGCCAGCCCCTTGAGCGTGAGGTGCGCGTCGAGCTGATGCACGGTCTGGCAGTCCCTCACGATTGGATCTGCAAGTCCGCCCGTGGCAATGACGTGCGGTCTCGCATTCATGTCGTCCGCGAGGCGCCGCACGAGCCCGTCCACCAGCGCCGCGGCGCCGTGGACGATGCCGGCGCGCAGCGCCTCCGCGGTCGAGTGGCCGAGCGTACGACGCTGCGGCCTGAGCGTCACGCGGGCGAGCCGCGGGGCACGGGCATAGAGCGCGTCCGCCGCGGTCACGACCCCCGGCGCGATCGCCCCGCCGAGGAATTCGCCGTCCCGCGAGACGCAATCGAAGTTGGTCGCGGTGCCGAAGTCCACCACGATCGCCGGCGTGCCGTACAGCGCGCGCACCGCGAGCGCGTTGGCCAGGCGGTCCGGCCCGATCTCGCGCGGGTCGCGGTAGCGGACCGGCATGTCGCGCAACACGTCGGCGCCTGCGACCATCGGGCGGAACCCGGCCGTCCGCTCGAGCGCGCGCAGCCACGGCGTGGTGAGCCCGGACACCACCGACGACAGCACGGCGCCCTGCGGCCCGGGTCCGCGGCCGGCCGACTCCAGCGCCTCGCGCAGCATCCCGGTCAGCGTCGCCCGCGTGGCGCGCCGCGCCGGCAGATGCCGCACCCCGCGCACGCGGTCGTCATGGACCACGGCCACGCTCACCCGGCTGTTGCCGATGTCCACCACCAGCACCGCCGGGCGCGGCCCTCGTTTCCGGCCCGGCGCCGCACGGCGGCTGCGCGCGGGCGGTGACCAGCGCCAGCGCAGCGGGGCGTCAGGCATCCTCGTCCTCCGCGGCTTCCGCGGCGAGGCGCTCGCGCCGCTGGCGGCGCCAGACGAACCACGACAGACCGACGCTCAGGAAGTAGAGCATGGTCATCGGCAGCGCCAGCACCACCTGGGCCGTCACCACGTCGCCGGGGGTGATCACCGCGGTGATGAAGAACGAACCGACCAGGGCGTAGCGCCATTGCCTGAGCAGGGCCTGCGGGGTGACGAGGCCGACGGCGGTGAGGATCATCAGCACCAGCGGCAGCTGGCACACCACGCCGCAGGCCAGCGCCATGGCGTACAGCATGCTCAGCAGCGCCTCGACACGGATCTGCGCGCTCATGCTCGGCGTCATGAAGCCGGTCAGCACGTGCACCACCAGCGGCACGATGTAGAAGTAGGCGGCCGCGACCCCGGCGACGAACAGCAGCATCGAGCCCAGCGCCATCGGCAGCACCCACGTCCGCTCGCGCTTGAACAGCCCGGGCACGATGAAACTCCAGAGGCGGAAGAACACGTACGGCGCCGAGATGCACAACCCGAGCACCAGCGTGAGCTTGATGCGCTCGTTGAACGCCTCCATCGGCGACAGCACGATCGCAGTGCCGACCGTGCGATGGATCAGGTTCTCGAGCACGAACGGCGACAGCCACCAGCCGCCGGCGGCGCCGACGACGCAGCCGAGCGCGGCATGGAACAGCACGCGGCGCAATTCTTCCAGGTGCTGCAGGAACGGCATCTCGCCGCTCTGGCGCGGATCATCGGGGTCGGGCGCGCGCCGCGGCGCGCCGGGATCCCGGTGCGGGGTGAGGGGCGTTTCGGTCACGGTTGAGCGACGTCTCCTGCGACGACACGGCGGTCGCCGCCGTCGGGTCCGGTCAGCACCAGCGCACCGTCATCGGCGAGCGTGCGCGCCGTGCCGGACACCTCGCCCGCCGGCGTGCGCACGGTGAGCACGCGCCCCCAGAACGTGGCGCGCTCGCGCCAGGCGGCGACGATGCCGGCGGGACCGCCGGCGTCGAGTTCGGTCCAGAGCGGCTCCAGATGGCCGAGGATCCGCGCGGCGAGGGTCTCGCGATCGACGGCCACCCCCTCGATCGCGAGCGAGGTCGCGACCCCGCGGATCGCCGGCGCGAAGTCGGTTGCGGACTGCAGCACGTTGACGCCGATCCCGACCACGATCGCGTCGCCACCGTCGGGCCGCCGGCGGCTCTCGCACAGGATGCCCGCCACCTTGCGGCCGTTCAGGAGCACGTCGTTCGGCCACTTGAGCTGCCCTCCGGCGCCGGCGTCCGCCAGCGCGCGGGCGAGCGCGAGGCCCGCCGCCAGCGGCAGCACGGTGAGCGTCGCGCGCTCGCAGCCGGGTTCGAGCAGCACGGACATCGCGAGCCCGAGCCCGGCGGGCGTCTCCCACGCGCGGCCGTCGCGGCCGCGGCCGCGGGTCTGCTCGTCGGCGACGACCACCAGGCCGGCGCCGGCACCGGCGGCGAGCGCATCCCAGGCGACGTCGTTGGTGGACTCGACGGAGCGCCGCGCGAGGAGCTCGTGACCCAGCCATCGCGTGCCGAGCTGCGCCGCGAAGCGTCCCCGGTCGAACGTCGGCGCGCCGTCCATCAGCCCACCTCCTCGATCTCGAGGCTGAGATCGAGCGCCGGCGCCGAATGCGTGAGCGCCCCGACCGACAGGTAGTCCACGCCGGTCTCGGCGTAGGCCCGCACGGTATCGAGCGTGATGCCGCCCGAGACCTCGAGCTCCGGCCAGCGGCGCGCGCGGGGATCGCGGCGCGGGCTCTCCGACGGATGGGCGGCGCACCAGCGATCCACCTCTTCGACGACCGTCTTCACGTCGCCGGGCGTCCGATTGTCGATCAGGATCCGGTCGACCTCGGGGCGCAGCGCCTCCTTGAGCTGCTCGAGCGATTCGACCTCGACCTCGAGCAGCAGATCGCCCTGTCGCGTCCGCAGGATGCGGTCCAGCGCCCGCGTGACGCCGCCCGCCGCGCGGATGTGGTTGTCCTTCACGAGGTACATGTCCCAGAGCGCGAGCCGGTGGTTGTGACCGCCGCCCATCTGCACCGCGTACTTCTCGAGGTAGCGCAACCCCGGCGTCGTCTTGCGCGTGTCGAGGATCCGCGCGCCGGTCCCTTCGATCGCGTCCACGTAGCGGCGGGTGAGCGTGGCGATCCCGGACATGCGCTGCATGAAGTTGAGCGCGGTGCGCTCGGCCTTGAGCAGGCTGCCGACGTCGCCGACGATCTGCGCCAGCGCGACCCCGGGCTCGAGGAGGGCGCCGTCCTGCGTGAGAGGCCGGAAACGCAGCTTCGGGTCGGCTTCCTGGAATGCGAGCTTGCCGACCTCGATGCCGGCCGCCACCCCCTTCGCCTTCGCCACGATCGCCGCACGCGCGTTCACGCCCGACGGCACCGCGTTGAGCGTGGTGATGTCGCCGGTTCCGATGTCCTCGGACAGCGCGTACTTGATCAGCGGCAGCGCGACGGCTTCGAGCATGGGTTCAGGTCCTCCGGAGCGTGACGGGCGTGCGCCCGCTCACACGTTCTCTCCATAGCGGTGCGAGCGGCGGCGCGGCTCCCTGCCGCTGCGGCGCTTCGCTCCGCGCCCGTCGCGGCCGGCGCCTTTTCCCAGTCCCTCGACCCCCATCGCCGCCGCGGCCGCCATCGCCTGCCGGACCTCGTCGATGCGGTCGCGCAGCGACGCGGCACGCTCGAACTCCAGCTTCTTCGAGGCGTCGAGCATCTCGGCTTCGAGCTTCGCGATCAGCTGATCCGGGCTGTCGGCGGCCTCCAAGAACCCCTTGAGATCGTCCTCGCCGGTCGCCCCGATCGCGTCCGCGACCGCGGTCGAGAGCAGCACCTGGTCCATGCTCTTCTTCACGGTTTCGGGCACGATGCCGTGCGCTTCGTTCCAGGCGAGCTGTTTCTCGCGCCGCCGCAGGCTCTCCTCCTGCGCGCGCCGCATCGAATCGGTGGCGACGTCGGCATAGAAGATCACCCGGCCGTTCACGTTGCGCGCCGCGCGCCCCGCGGTCTGGATCAGCGAGCGCTCCGAGCGCAGGAAGCCTTCCTTGTCGGCGTCGAGGATCGCCACCAGCGACACCTCGGGCAGGTCGAGCCCCTCGCGCAGCAGGTTGATGCCGACCAGCACGTCGAACTCGCCGAGCCGCAGGCCCCTGAGGATCTCGACGCGCTCGAGCGCGTCGATGTCGCTGTGCAGGTAGCGCACCCTGACGCCGGCATCGCCGAGATAGTCCGTGAGGTCCTCGGCCATGCGCTTGGTGAGCGTGGTGACCAGCACGCGTTCCTTCATCGCCACGCGCTGCCGGATCTCCTCGAGCAGGTCGTCCACCTGCCCGTCGACCGGCTTCACCACGATCTCCGGGTCCACGAGCCCGGTCGGGCGGATGATCTGCTCGACGATCACGCCCTTCGACTTCCGCAGCTCGTAGTCCGCGGGCGTGGCCGAGACGAACAGCGTCCTGCCGGTGATCGCCTCGAACTCCTCGAAGCGCAGCGGCCGGTTGTCGAGCGCCGACGGCAGGCGAAAACCGAACTCGACCAGCGTCTGCTTGCGCGAGCGGTCACCCTCCCACATCGCGCCGATCTGCGGCACGGTGACGTGCGACTCGTCGATCACCGTGATGAAGTCGTCCGGGAAGTAGTCGAGCAGACAGCCGGGTCGCTCGCCCGGCGCGCGCCCCGACAGGTGCCGCGAGTAGTTCTCGACACCCGGGCAGGTGCCGACACTCGACAGCAGCTCGAGGTCGTACTCGGTGCGCTGGCGGATGCGCTGCGCTTCGAGCAGCTTGCCCTGGTCCTTGAACGTGGCGACCTGTCGCTCCATCTCGTCGCGGATCGCGTCGATCGCCGCGTGCAGGCGGCGCTCGGGAGTCACGAAGTGTCTGGCCGGATACAGCGCGAGCCGCTCGCTGCGGCGCTGCACCTGCCCGGTCACCGGATCCACCACCGAGATCCGTGCCACCACGTCGTCGTCCAGCTCGATGCGCACGATGTGGTCCTCGTACGCCGGGTGCACGTCGATCACGTCGCCACGCACGCGGAAGTGGCCGCGGCCGACTTCGATGTCGTTGCGCGTGTACTGGATCTCGACCAGCTTGCGCAGCAGCTCGGAGCGCGACAGGGTCGCGCCGGCGCGCGCGTCGATCCGCATGCCGCGCCAGTCCTCCGGCGTGCCGAGGCCGTAGATGGAGGACACGCTGGCGACCACGATCACGTCGTCGCGTTCGAGCAGCATCGAGGTCGCCAGCAGGCGCAGGCGGTCGATGTCGTCGTTGATCGAGGCGTCTTTGGCGATGTAGGTGTTGCTGGCCGGGACGTAGGCCTCGGGCTGGTAGTAGTCGTAGTACGAGATGAAATAGCCGACCCCGTTCCCCGGGAAGAACTGCTTGAGCTCGCCGTAGAGCTGCGCCGCCAGCGTCTTGTTGTGCGAGATCACCAGCGTCGGCCGCTGCAGGTTAGCCACCACGTTGGCCACCGTGAACGTCTTGCCCGAACCGGTGACGCCGAGCAGCGTCTGATACCGCTCGCCGGCCTGGAAGCGTTCGGTGAGCTCGCGGATCGCCTGCGGCTGGTCACCGCGCGGCGGGTAGGGCTGATGGATCTGGAAGGGCATGGATCCCGCATGCTACCCGAGCCGGGCGGAGAGGGCGAAGCGGGCGGCGGGCGGCCGGCGGAACCCGGGTGCAGCGGCAGTTCGCCGCCCCGCCGCCTCACAGGGTCCCGTGCGACGCCTCCGCTCCCGGCGTGCCCTGCGTGGCCCGCTCCTGCGCTTCCACCGCCGCGATCGAGGCGATGTGGATGATCTCGTTGTCGTCCGAGGTGGGGGCCACGATGTGGATCGGCTTCGACAGCCCGGCGAGGATCGGACCGATGGTTTCCGCGCCGCCGAGCCGCTGCATCAGCTTGAACGCCAGGTTGCCCGAGTGGAGGTCGGGAAACACGAGCACGTTCGCGTCCCCCTGGATCCGGCTGAACGGGAAGTGTTCCCGCGCCGCCTCGGGGTCGACGGCGGGCTCGAGCTGCATCTCCCCGTCCACGCGCAGGTCCGGGGCGCGCCGGCGCACGTTTTCGGTGGCGCGCCGAACGATGTCGACCAGGGGGTGCTTGGCCGAGCCGAAGCTGGAGAACGACAGCATGGCCACGCTCGGCTCGAAGCCGAACTCGCGGGCGATCCCCGCAGCCAGGATCGCGATCTCCGCGAGCTCGTCGGCATTGGGCTGGATGTTCACGGTCGTATCCGCGAAGAACCAGCACTTCCCTTTCGCGATCACGCAATAGACGCCGCAGACGCGAGTGAGCCCCGGCCTGAGACCGATGATCTGGAGCGCCGGGCGGATCGTGTCCGGGTAGTGCTGCGTGACGCCCGAGACCAGTCCGTCGGCGTCGCCGCGATGCACCATCATCGTCCCGAAGTAGTTCGGATCGCGCATGAGCGTATCGGCGTCCGCACGGGTGATTCCCTTGCGCTGCCGCAGCCGGTAGAGCTCGTCGACGTAGGCCGCCCGGTGCGGGTGCTGCCGCGGATGGATCACCTCCACGCCTTCGAGCGGAAGCTCCATGCGACGCGCGGCGGCGCGGATGCGCTCCGCCTTGCCGAGCAGCAGCGGGCGCGCCACACCCTCGGCGACCAGATGCGCGGCGACGCGCATGATGCGCGGATGTTCCCCCTCCGGGAAGACGATGCGGCGCGGATCACGCTGCGCGCGGTGGATGATCGCCCTCGAGACCTCGCGCGACTTGCCGAGCCGCGCCTCCAGCCGCTCCCGATAGACGTCGAGGTCGAGGGAGCGGCGGGCGACCCCGGTCTCCATGGCCGCTTTCGCAACCGCCGGGGACACCCACAGCAGCACCCGCGGATCGAACGGCTTCGGGATCAGGTACTCGGGGCCGAAGTGGAGGTTCTCGACGCCGTAGGCGCGCGCCACCGAGTCCGGCACGCCTTCCTTGGCCAGGTCCGCCAGCGCGTGCACGGCCGCGAGCTTCATTTCGTCGTTGAAGCGCATGGCGCGCGCATCCAGCGCCCCGCGGAACAGGAACGGAAAGCCGAGGACGTTGTTGACCTGGTTCGGATAGTCGGAGCGTCCGGTCGCCATGAGCAGGTCGGAACGCGCCGCCCTGGCCTCGGGGTAGGTGATTTCCGGATCCGGGTTGGCGCACGCGAAGAGGATCGGCCGTTTCGCCATGGCGCGCACCATGTCCCGGGTCACGAGCCCCGCCGACGAGAGCCCCAGGAGCACATCGGCGCCGCGCAGCGCCTCGGCCAGCGTGCGCGCCCGGGTCTCGGCGGCGAACTCGGCCTTGTACGGGTTCATGCCGTCCGTGCGGCCGGTGTGAATCACACCCCGCCGGTCGCACATCACGATCTGCCCGCGACGGACGCCGAGCCGGGTGAAGAGCCGCGCCGAGGCGATGGCCGAGGCACCGGCGCCGAGGATCACGATGCGGATCTCTTCGATCCTGCGCCTGGTGATCTCGAGCGCATTGAGCAGCGCGGCGCTGGTGATGATCGCGGTGCCGTGCTGATCGTCGTGGAAGACCGGGATCGAGACCAGCGATTGCAGCCGCTGCTCGATTTCGAAGCACTCGGGCGCCTTGATGTCCTCGAGGTTGATGCCGCCGAAGGTCGGCTCGAGCAGCTGGCAGACGCGGACGATTTCGTCCGGATCCTGCGACGCAATCTCGATGTCGAAGACATCCACGTCGGCGAAGCGCTTGAACAGGACGCCCTTCCCTTCCATCACCGGCTTGCCGGCGAGCGGCCCGATCGCGCCGAGTCCGAGCACGGCGGTCCCGTTGGTGACGACCGCCACGAGGTTGCCCTTGGCGGTGTATTCGTAAGCGAGGTCGGGATCTCTCTCGATCGCCAGACAGGGCTCGGCGACGCCGGGCGTGTAGGCGAGCGAGAGATCCCGCTGCGTCGCGCAGGGTTTGGTGGAAACGACCTGGATCTTTCCCGGTCGGGCCCCGCGGTGATAATCGAGGGCTTCACTCCGAAGAACGTCGGGCATGGCCGCGCACCGCCTTTCGCACGGGAGCGGCGGCGAGGCGCACGCGCGCTACCGGCCGTTCCATCATCCGCCTTGCGGGAATGCGGGCAAGGTGGCCACTCGTAGCATCGGGGCCCCGGCGGAACGGCCGTCGGGGTCTGCCCGGCTCACCACCTCAGGTCGTAGCCCGCCCCCAGGCGCACGGACCAGCCGCTGTAGTCCATCGGCACCGTCTCGCCGGGGATGCGCGTGATCGTGCCGTTGTCGTCGATCACGTCGTAGCCGGGGAGCGAACCCATGTCGCGCCAGTGGTAGCCGACCTGCAGGAAGCCGGCCAGCCCCCTTTCGGTGGTCTGGTCGAAACCGAAGAACACGGCGTAGGTCCTGCGCTTCCGCTCCGCGCGGATGTCCTCGTAGTAGTTGCCGTGCACGTTCTCGAGCGCGAAGTGCTCGGTCATCTGCGCCTTTCCCTCCGCCATGTGGCCACCGAAGCTGAATCCGGCGAGCCGCGGAACCCGGACCGCGGCTTCGAGACCGTACTCCTCCAGGTCGAACTGGAAGTCGTCGGCGTACAGGTAGCCGGGCTGGCGGTACTCGTGCGGGGCCGTCGACCGCTGGGTTGCGTACGTCGCGCCGACGCGCAGGCCGGGGACCAGCCACAGGCCGGCCGAGACGGCCGGGCCGTAGCCCGGGCCCACGGACTTGGGGGAGACCGGAAGGCCGCCGGCCTGCGCCCACTCGATGGAGCTCTTGATGGCGGCGTTGGCGTCTTCCATCTTCGCCTGGTGGCCACCGAATCCCACGCGGACGTACGGGTCCAGCCAGGCGTGTGCGGTGGAGGGGGTGAAACTCACGAGCGCGAGCAGCGCGAGCGACAGCATCCGTGCGGCCTTCATGGGGTCCTCCGTGGTCCCGTGGGGCCGGGATCGACCCCGCCCTGTTATCGACACAGCGGAGGCGGTGCTTGAGCCGGGCGGCGGGCCATGCCCGCGGGCGGCGCCACGGGAAGGGGACCGCCCGCAGGGGCGGTCCCCTTCCCGGCCGGCCGGCGCGCCGCGGTGGCGCGCCTAGCTTCGAATCCGCGCCGTGTACGTGACCGTGACTTCCTTCCCCGCCGGGACCTGGACCTCGAAGCGGATCGTGCGTGCGTCCACGACCTGGAACGGTTGCGACTTCTTCAGGATGTCGTAGTCGCCCCGCATCGGCTCGTCTGCGCGGATGGTCACGCCCTCCTTGCGGCGGTTGCGCAGCTTCAGCTCCACGTCGTACTCGCGCTCGCGGTCGGAGATGCGCCGCTGCGCAAGCTCACGCCGTTCGGCCACGAGGTCGAACGCTTGACCGACGTCGAGCATCAGCTTTTCGTCCACGGGCGTGTGGCCGATCCGGGCTTCGCCGGTGAACTGCAGCGCGCCCGAGGGATCGGGCTCGAAGATCCGTACGATCCCGCCCGCGAGCGGCACGCCGGGTCCTCCCGCCTTCGAGTTCACGAGCTCGAGCTTCGCCATCACCGGTCCGCCGCCGCTGGTCACGTAGCGCGGGGTGAGCCGGACGTCGCGCGGCTCGATCATGGTCAGCTGCTGCGTGCCGTGCGCGCGCAGCGTCGCCGGGCGCGGCAGCGAGTAGAGGTGGTATTCGGAGAACGACTGCTCCACGAGGTCCGGGGCTGCCGAGGCGGCCATCATTTCGCCCGACATCTTCGCCATGTAGGGCCGCGGACCGGGCGCGTTGACGCGCGACGGCGTGCCGGCCACCAGTTTGAGCGTCGCGTCCGTGAACGCGACGTCGGTCTGGTTCGACACCGTGACGGCGGCGCTCCACTCGCCGCCGGTGGCGCCGCGGCGGATCAGCGTATGGACGGCGCCCCACGAAAAACCGCCGGTGAGATACGACAACTCGCCCGTCCCGCGGCCCCGCTTCGCACCCTCCAGCGCCACCTCCAGCAGCGGCCGCGCCGGACCCGGCGCAGGCGCTTCGAGGAAGCCGATCTCGTGCACCTCGCTGCGCGCGATGTTCATGGTTCCGTCGTCCGTCCCGAGCAGCAGCCACGCACCGTCGACGGCGAGCAGCGTGCCCTGGCGCCAGTGGTCGTTCTCCAGCCCGACCGAGATGCGCCGGCCGAGCGCCTGCTCGAGCATGCGTTCGCCGCTCGCGAGATCGCCGTTCCAGGCGAGCCCGGCGACGGCGAGGCCGTTTCCCGGCTCGAAGCGGATCGAACTCACGTCGACGCCCTCGGGCAGGCCCGCGAGCTGCAGCGTGTCGCGGCCGCCGGCCAGATCGAAGCCGCGTGTTTCGCGCACGTACGCGAGGTTTCCGGAGTAGATCGTGACGCTCGGCCCGGCGTGGGCGGCGGCGGCTGCGCAGGCCGTGAGCGCGACCGCGGCGAGCATGGTGAAACGGCGTGGGACGGGCATGGCCGACTCCTTTCGAACTCAGGTCCGCGCGGTGTCGCGCGCGAGGCGTTCCCTGAACGGAATGGGCTCGAAGCGCGCGGCGATCGCCTCGAGCGTCTCCTCCAGCATGGTCAACTTACGCTCGAGCGGCCAGTTCATTCCCGGATGCTTGCCGAGCCGCGGGTCGACGCCGTCCTCGGCGCTGCCGAGGGCATCCACCGCGTGCAGCGGATACGACAGCGCCTCGCCGTGCTCGGCGAACCAGCGGAGCCGCGCCTTGAAGCGCCACAGCGGCAGGTAGTAGCGCATCGTGTGGTAGAACGGCAGCCGCAGGAACGGCGTCACGGTGGTCGGATACTCGCGCACCGACTGCCCGCCCTGACGCCAGTCGAACGGCAGCCGCTCGAGCGTGAACGGCCAGGCGCGCAGGGTGAACACCGCGCGCGGATCGCGCGACTTGAACGCCAGCAGGGCGCGCACCGGGAGCAGCAGCGGGGTCGGGTAGCCCGACGCGTCGTAGCGGTAGCCGCATGCGGCGAGCGCATGCACGAGGCGCTGGCTCACGTCGAAGTTCGGCGCACGGAATCCGATCACCTGCGCCGCCGTGGCCGCTTCGAGCGCCACCTTCGAGTCCATCAGCTCGGCCCTCATGCGTTCGTCGGACAGCCGCCCGAACGCCATCGGGTGGGTCTGGGAGTGGCTGGCGATCTCGTGGCCCGCGGCCGCGATCGCCTCGACCGCGCCCGCGTTGGCGTGGACGTCGCGGCCCACGATGAAGAAGGTCGCGCGGATGCCGGTGCGCTGCATGATGCCGAGCAGCCGCGGGATCGCCTTCTGATACACCAGAACATCGGGCGGCAGGTGGCGGTACCCGTAGCCGAGCAGATGCAGATCCACCGGATCCACGTCCACGCTGACCGTGGCGGGCACGCGGCGGACGGCGGGCGTCTGTTCGGGCGGGGGATTCAAGGCGGCGGCGCGATCCCTGTTGGCGTGGGTGTGCCGGCGCGGCGCCGAGGAGCGGCCTCCGTGCCGTGATTCGGCGCGCGACGCGCCGTGCGGACCAGTCTAGGAGTTGCGCCCGGGTCTGTCACGAAGGGGCGCGGCGCCGCGCCCGCGTCCGCGCCGGATCCCGCGGTGGTTTGCGGCGCTCCCGATCGGCCCGTACTGTTCGCCGCGACTCGCCTCCGCGCCCCGCCACCGGCACCGCCACGGTCGGCTGGAGGATCGCCGGCCGGGGGCCGATAACCGTGGGGCGCAGGCACTTCGGCCTTCCGTTCCAGTCTCCCGGGGGAATTCCATGTCCAGGCACGCGGCGGTCATCGGTGGCGGCATCTCCGGGCTCGCCAGCGCGTTCCACCTCGCCGAGCGTGGCCACCAGGTCACGCTGTTCGAGGGCGAAGACTTCCTCGGCGGACTCGGCACGACGTTTCCCTATCGGGGTGGACACCTGGAGCGCTTCTATCACTGCATTCTCCCCAACGACGATGCGCTGGTACGCATGATCCGCGCCGTGGGCCTGGGCGACGATCTGCTCTGGCGCGGCACCGACATGGGCTTCATGTACCGGCGCCGCGTGTATCCGCTCAACACTCCGGCCGATCTGCTGCGCTTCTCGCCGCTGCCGATCGTCGACCGCCTGCGGCTCGGGCTCATGGCGATCCGCACGCGGCTCGGCGGGCTGGACCCCGGCCTCGATCGGATCGCGGTGGCGGACTGGATCCGCGGAATGATCGGCGAGCGTGCGTTCGAGATCCTGTGGAAGCCGATGCTGGTGGCGAAGCTCGGCGACAGTTATTCGGGCATCCCGGCACTGTGGCTGTCGAGCCGCATGAACCGCGAGAAGAACGTCAAGCGCGAGACGAAGGGCTGCCTGAAGCACGGTTATCGTTCGCTGATCGACGCATTCGAGCGCTCGCTCACCTCGCGGGGCGCCGAGATCCGCCTGAACACGCGGGTGACCGCCATCGAGCAGGACGGCGAGCGCATGGCGCTCGCGCTCGAGCCCGGTGGGCGCCGGACGTTCGACCTCGTCGTGAGCACTTCGCCGCTGATCCAGTTTCGCAGGATGACGGCCTCGCTGCCGATCCCGCAGAAGGTCCGCGACCTGGATCTCGACTACCAGGGCGTGGTGAGCGGCGTATTCCTGCTCGAGAAACCGCTCTCGCCCTACTACTGGATGCCCATCGTGGACAGCGGCGCGACCTGCCAGGGCGTGATCGAGATGTCGAATCTGGTGCCGCTGGAGCGCTCGAACGGACTCTACGTGACCTACCTCGTCAACTACACGCACCGCTCGAGCGAGCTCTTCGAGCGGCCGGACGAAGCACTGCTCGCGGACTACCGCCGGGATCTGGCCGAGCTCTTCCCCGACGCCGGACGCACGGTGGTCGACCAGTTCCTGTTCCGCGCGCCGTTCGTCGAGCCGATCTGGACGCTCGGCTACCGCGACGTCTGCCCGCCGTTCTCGATCATTCCCGGACGCCTGTACATGGCATCCACGGCCCAGGTCTACCCGCAGGTCAATTCCTGGAATTCCTGCTGCAACGCCGTGGAGCGCATGATGAGCCGGCTCGACGCCGAGGTTCCCGCGTGAAGATCGCGATCGTCGTCGGCACGCGTCCCGAAATCATCAAGATGGCGCCGATCGTGCGCGCCTGCATCACGCGCGGAACGCCCTACGTGCTGCTGCACACGGGGCAGCACTATTCGTTCGAGATGGACGGCGTGTTCTTCAGGGAGCTCGATCTGCCCGCGCCGCACCGCAACCTCGAGGTCGGTTCGGGGTCGCAGGCCTACCAGATCGGCAGCATCGTGCTCGGCATGGAGCCGATCCTCGTCGAGGAACGGCCCGACGTGCTGCTGGTCGAGGGCGACACCAGCTCCGTGCTCGCGGCCGGCATCGCCGCCAACAAGCTCGGGATCCGCGTCGGCCACGTCGAAGCCGGACTCCGCTCCTACGACCGCACGATGCCCGAGGAGATCAACCGGCTGCTCACCGATCAGCTCGCCGACTACCTGTTCGCGCCCACCGAAGCCTCGCGCCGGATCCTGCTCGGTGAGGGCGTGCAGCCGGAACGCATCCATGTCACCGGCAATACGGTCGTGGACGAACTGCTGCTGCAGCGGCCGCGCGCCGAGCGGCCCGAAGTGTTCGAGCGCTTCGACGTCACACGCGGCGCATTCGCGCTCGCCACGGTGCACCGCGCCGAGAACGTCGAGAACGAGACCCGCCTGCGCGGGATCTTCGAGGGCCTCGCGCGCGCCGGCCGCTCGCTCGGCGTTCCGGTCCTGGCGGCGCTGCATCCGCGCACGCAGAAGAAGCTGGCCTCACTCGGACTGGAGGCCGGCGACGGCGTGCGCTTCCTGCCGCCGCTCGGCTACATGGATTTCCTCGGTCTCCACGCCGGCGCCGACCTGGTGCTGACCGATTCGGGCGGACTGCAGGAAGAGGCCTGCACCCTGCGCGTGCCGTGCGTGACGCTGCGTGACAACACCGAACGTCCCGAGTCGGTCGAAGTCGGCGCCAACGTGCTCGCCGGCGCCGACCCCGCCGTGATCGAAGCACGCGCCCGCGAGATGCGTGCCCGCGCGCGCGACTGGCCGAACCCGTACGGGGACGGCGCGAGCGGCCTGCGCACGGTCGACATCCTGCTCGCGGACCAGTCGTGAGCGGCCCCGCGAGACGGCGGTGCCGCCGGCTTCCGGCATGAACACGCGGGCCGCCCCGCGACGCCCCTCCCGCGCCGGCGCGGCGCTCGTCTGGCTCGTGCTGGCCGGCGCGCTCGCGGTGCGGATCTGGCACCTCGGCGCGCGCAGCCTGTGGACCGACGAAGCGAGCACCTGGACGGCCTCGCACGGCTCCCTCGCCCATCTCGTCCGCTTCTGCATCCACGAGGACGCGAGCCCGCCGCTCTACTACATGCTGACCTCGGCGGTGACCCACGCGCTGGGCGACGGCGAGGCCCAGCTGCGGCTGGTGAGCGTGCTCGCCTCCATGGCGATCGTCTGGCTCACGTACCGCTTCGCGCGGCTGTTCGCGCCGCGCGCCGAATCCGCGCTGGCGGCGGCCCTCGCCGCGCTCTCGACCTACCAGATCATGTATGCGCAGGAGGCGCGCACCTACATGCTGGTGGCGGCCTGGATGACGCTGGCCTCGTACCTGTTCGCGCGCGCGGTGTGGCACGGCCGTTCGAACCGGTGGCCCTGGTATGCCCTGGCGCTCGCGGGCGCCTTGTACACACAGGCCATCGGCCTGCTCGCCGCCGGCGCCCACGGCGCAATGATCCTGTTCTCGCGCGAGGGCCGCCGCCACGCCCGCGGCTTCTTCCTGTCGCTGGCGGGGGCGATCGCGCTCTACGCGCCGTGGCTGTTCGCGAGCCTCCAGCAGGCCGGTCACCTGCCGCAGAGCCACTGGTACGTTCCGGTGCCCGACGTGCACGGCACGTTCCTGGCTCTGCGCGCGATCCTGATTTCGCCCGTATCGCTCGTCACCGCGGCGCCCGGCGAGCCGCCGGGGCTGGCGGCCTGGATGCCGGCCTCGGTCGCGCACGGGCTGCTGATCCTCGGGCCGGTCCTGCCGCTCCTCCTCTGTCTGCCGGCCCTCGCCGCACGCGACCCGCGCGGCGCCACGCTGCGCTTCGCCGCGGCATCGGTGGTCCTGCCGCTCGCCGCGGTGTTCCTGGTGTCGCTGCGCGCGCCGCTGTGGCTGCCGCGCTACTTCGTGTTCACCACGCCGTTCATTGCCGTGCTGATCGCGCACGGCACCCTCCGCATGCGCCCGGCGGCGTTGCGCGCGATCTGGATCGTGCTGCTGCTCGCCGCGTCGGGATTCGCGGTCTGGCGCTACGACGCCGCCTGGACCAAGGAGCCGTGGCGCACCGCCGCGGGCTACATCGAGGCGCAGGGCGCGCTCGCCGGCACCGGTGCGGGCGGGACCTCGGTGGCGGTGCTTGTGCCGTTCGACGACGACGCCATGCGCTACTACTTCCGCAACCGTGCACAGGCGCCGGACGTGTTCGAGGTCTCGCATCCGGCCGATCCGTTCGCCTCGAGCTTCACGCGCGCGCAGCTCGACGAGGTCGAAGCGCGCGCGCGTGCCGAGACGGCCGGCTTCGACGAGGTCTGGGTCGTGATCCGCAGCGCGAATTCCGACGTGCGCCGCGAAGTCGCGCGGCGCGCCGAGGTCGTCGCCGGCCAGGGCCGTGCGCGGCTCGACGAGCGCGTGTTCCGATCGAGCAGCGGTCCGGTGCGGGTCGTGCGCTACGCACGCGTGCCGCCCGCGCCGGAGCGGCCCTAGAGGGGATCGATCCGCACGTGCGCCGTGCCCGCGCGCACCATGTGGAGCTTGCGCGCCGCCGCGTACGAGAGGTCGATGACCCGCCCCTTGACGAACGGTCCGCGGTCGTTGATCCGCACGACCACGTGGCGGCCGTTGTCGAGGTTGGTCACGCGCACGCGGGTGCCGAACGGCAGCGTGCGGTGCGCAGCGGTCATCTCGTACTTGCTGTAGCGCTCGCCGCTCGCGGTGCGGCCATTGTGGAAGGCGGCGGAGTAGTACGAGGCGACGCCGGTCTCGCTCGCGGGCGCGGACGCCTGCGGCCGGGTGGCGGCACAGCCGCCGAGCGCCACCACGGCCGCGCAGGCGGCCGTCACCGCGAGCGCGGCCCGACGGACCGGGCGTGGAGGCATGGGGCTCTCCTTTCCATACGGGAACTTCGGCGCAGCATACCGCAGCGCGGGCGTTCCGCCGCCCTCCGGCAGCGGGGGCGGCGCTTGTGTTAGGGTGCCCGATCGTGCGCCCTGTCCAACACCACCTTGAACGCTCCCTCGAACAACTCAATCTGCGCCGCGTCGGTCGCGCCCTCATCTACAGCGTCCTCATCGGGCTCGTCGCCGGTGCAGGCGCCGTCGCCTTCCAGTACCTGAGCGAACTCGGGCACCACTACATGCTGGATCTGCTCTCCGGCTACCGGCCGGAGGGACCCGCCGGCGATATCCCCCTGTTCGCGGCCACCCGTACGGTGTTCCGGCCGTGGATGCTGCCGATCGTGCCGATGCTGGGCGGCATCCTCTGCGGCATTCTGGTGCAGCGCTTCGCCCCGGAGGCGGCCGGGCACGGCACCGACGCCGCGGTCGAAGCCTTCCACCAGAAGGGCGGCTACATCCGCTGGAACGTGCCGATCATCAAGACGATCGCCTCGGCGCTGACGCTGGGCTCGGGCGGTTCCGGCGGCCGTGAGGGTCCGATCGCGCAGATCGGCGCGGGCTTCGGCTCGTTCCTGGCGACGCGGCTCGGCCTCTCCGAGCGCGACCGGCGGATCCTGCTCGCCGCGGGCGTCGGCGCCGGCGTGGGCAGCATCTTCCGCGCCCCGCTCGCGGGCGCTCTGTTCTCGGCGGAGATCCTGTACTCGGACCCCGAGTTCGAGTCCGACGTCGTGATTCCGGCCGCCATGTCGAGCATCGTGGCGTACTGCGTGTTCTCGCTGAAGTTCGGCTTCGGCGCGCTGTTCGCGACGCCCGACTTCTCGTTCCACTCGCCGTGGGAGCTGCTCCCCTACACGGCGCTGGCGCTGCTGTCGGCGATCGGCGCGGGTCTGTTCGTGACCATCTTCTACCGCCTGCACGACGGCTTCCACGACCTCAAGATGCCGGAGTGGCTGAAGCCGGCGCTGGGCGGCCTGATCGGCGGCACCCTGGGCCTCGCCCTCTACCTGACGCTGCGCAACGAACAGGTGCTGAACGTGATGTCGTTCGGCTACGGCGGGCTGCAGCGCGCGATCAACGGCCAGCTGCCGATCGCGGTGCTGCTCGCCATTGCGCTCGGCAAGATGGTCACCACCGGCCTGTCGATCGGCTCCGGCGGCTCGGCCGGCGTGTTCGGTCCCTCGATGGTGATCGGCGGCAGCATCGGCGGCATCGTCGGCCTGGTGGCGCAGCAGCTGATGCCGGACGTCGTCACCCAGCCGGGCGCGTTCGTGGTCGTCGGAATGGCCGGATTCTTCGCGGCCGCCGCGAAGACCCCGATCTCGACGCTGGTCATGGTCTCCGAGATGACCGGGAACTATCATCTGCTGCTGCCGGCGCTGTGGGTATGCGCCCTGTCGTTCCTGATCGGGCGTCGCTGGAAGCTCTACCGCAGCCAGGTGCCGAACCGTCTCGACTCGCCGGCCTACCGCGGCGCGATCTTCGTGGACATCCTCACCGACCTCAAGGTGCGGGACGTCATGAGCGGACCACCCCCCACTACGATTCTGCAGACGGCGCCGCTGCGCGAGGTCCTGCGCGTGTTCGGGGAATCCACCCAGCACCACTTTCCGGTGGTCGACGCCGACGGCAAGCTGGTCGGAATCCTGTCGGCGAACGACATCCGCGCGCTGCTCGACCGCGGCGACGCCGCCGACATGGTGATCGCGCACGAGATCATGACCGCCCCGGCGGTCACGGTGTCGCTCGACGAGGACCTCAACGTGGTCATGCAGCGCTTCGTGTCGCTCGACGTGGAGGAGCTGCCGGTGACGCGCACGTCGGCGGGCAAGCAGGTCGTCGGCCTGATCTCACGGCACGACGTGATGTCGGCCTACAACCGGCTGCGCCTCGAGCGTCTGCAGGTGGCACAGCAGGAGACGCTCGGCGTCTGAAGCCGGGCCGCGGTATCCGCGCCCACGCGGTGCCGGCCGCTGCGGCGCGGGGGACGACGCCCGCTGCGACGCCCCCCGCGCACGCACGTTCAGAACGAGAAGTTCACGATCGGCAGGATCGGGTGGCCCTTGAGCTTGCTCGCGATGTTGACGAGCCCGATCTGCAGGCCGCGCAGGTTTTCGGTGCTGTTCACCAGCGCGAGCGCGACGCCGTGCATGTCGTGGCTCACGTTCACGAGCCCCGCCTGCACGCCGATCATCGTCCCGGCGTAGTTGAACACGCCCCACTGCAGCCCGCGCGCCTCGCCGTCCACGTAGTTGGCGATGCCGTTGTCCTGCCAGCCCAGGAACTCCCCGCGCACGATCCCGACGATGCCGTACTGGAGGCCGGTGAACTCCCCGTCGACCTCGTTGACGATGCCGACGTCGAGCCCCGAGAAGTCGGCGTTCTTGCCGTAGATCAGGTTCAGACGCACGCCGTTGACCGGCGTGGTCTCGTCGTAGATCTGCACCGGGTTGAACAGGGCCAGATTGAACGCCTTCGCTTCGGCCGCGCGCGCTGGCGATGCCGCGGCGAGGCACAGCAGACAGGCGCAGGCGATGGTCAGGTTCTTCATGAAGCCTCCTCGAAAGGTGACGGCCGCCGGATGGTGGCCGGTGAACGCTCAACGTCTGTCGCTGGAGACGTGGAAGATCCGATACGTCCGCCCGGCGATCGAATCCGTCTCGAACGGATAGCGTGGCGACAGCCACCCGTCGAGCGCCGCCGACTCGGGCTCGCCTTCGAGCAGGAAGAACGCAACCGGCCGCGGGGCGCGGCTGCGCAGCGTATCCGCCAGCGCCGCCGGCGTCCACAGCGGAGTCTCGATCGGGTCGCGCTGCGCGTACCAGGCGACCTGCGGCTTGACGAAGCCTTCGTTGGTGCTCACCAGCTCACCGTGCCGCGCGTGGGCCGCCACGATCCGGCTGAACGCCATCACGCGGTCGTCGTCCGCCGCGTACAGCGCCCGCACCCGCGGCGCCGCGGCGAGGACGAACAGCAGCAGGAACAGGGTGATCACGCGCGGCGCGGTGCGTCCGCGGGAAAGACCGAGCACGCCGCCGGCGGCGAGCAGCGCAAGCGGCGCGCTCAGATAGAAGCCCCAGTAGTCGTGCACCCATGCGCCCTGCCGGAACAGCAGCATGTGGATCGCGCCGAAGGCGAGCAGCAGCAGCGCGATGCCGCGGGCGCGGCCCGCCGCGGCGCGGCGCCGCCGCGCCGCGTCCCAGAGCTCGAACAGCGCGACCAGCAGCACCGGCAGCGTGAACAGCTTGTAGGCGCGGACCGCCCAGACCCGCGCGAAAGAGGGCCACGAGAAACGACCGGCCGCAGCGCCGGTGAAATCCCCGGCGCGGGCGCTGGTGCGGGTCGCGAACTGGCTCACCAGCTCCTCGAGCCCGCCGCCGCCACGCAGCCACGCCACGTGCAGCAGGAACACGCCGAACGAAGCCAGGGCGAGCACGGGGAGCCAGAGCACGCGCCGGTCGCGCCGCGCGCCGCGCGCGGTGAGCAGGTGATGGATCGGCAGCAGGCCCGCCATGTAGTAACCCGGCCAGCCGGTGGCCATCGCCAGGGCCAGCCACAGCAGCGTCCATCCGAACCAGCGCGACGCCGGCGCCTCGCGCCAGCGCAGCCAGGCGTACAGGGCGGCGAGCACGAACGTCAGCGTCGGCGCCTCATGGTCCACCATGCGGCCGTAGAAGGCGTTCATCGGCACGAACGCGAAGATCGTCGCGGCGAGCAGCGCGAAGCGTTCGTCTCCGAGCCGGGCCGCGATGCGCCAGAGCAGAATCAGGCTCACCAGCGTGAACAGGATCGGCACCAGCCGCGCGGCCCATTCGTGCGGACCGAACACCGCGAACGAAGCCGCGACCATCAGCGGCAGGAGCGGCGGATGATTGGTGTAGTAGAGGAAGCCCGCCGGGGGCACGGTGTCGCCGTTGATCACGACGCCGAGCCGCGTCGCGGCGAGACCGTAGGTCAGGTGATTGCGCGCCGCCACGCCGTAGACGGCGGCATTCCAGCCCTCGTGCTTGCCGACGAACGCCTCGCCGATCTGCATGCACTGCGACATCGCGGCGACGGCGAACAGCACGACGAACAGCGCTCGGGCACGCCCGGCACTCAGGGGCGCAGGATCGCTCACCGGCACGGCGTCGCTCACGGGCCGCCGCGAGCGCCGGGGCGGCGTGCCGCGCCGATCTGCTTCGAGAGCACGTGGGTCATCTCGAGCATGCGGAAATTGAGCGTGTGCAGGGTCACGCCGACCGAGGCCAGCAGAAAGCTCAGGACCACGGTGCTCGCCGACAGCATCGCCAGCGGGACGCTGTCGATGTGTCCGGTGGTCAGGACCTCGCGCAGCACGACGCCGCCACAGGCGAGCCCGACGGCGAGGGAGATCAGGCCGAGCCCGCCGAAGAAGGTCATGGGCTTGTAGGCCTTGAAGATCCCGAGGATCTTCATGAGCACCCGCAGGCCGTCGCTGTAAGTGCGCAGTTTCGAGACGCTGCCTGCGGGACGTACGCCGTAGGCGATCGGGATCTCGTGGATCACCATGCGCCGGAACAGCAGCTGCAGCGTCATCTCGGTCTCGACGTCGAAGCCGGACGCGACCACCGGGAGCTGCAGCGCCACCTCGCGGGTGAAGGCGCGGTATCCGGACAGGATGTCCTTGAGCTTCGCGCTGAAGATCAGGTTGATCAGGTCGCGCACCAGCCGGTTGCCCCAGAGGTGCAGCGGGCGGAAGGATGCGTCCTCGTAGGTGGCGAGGCGCTGGCCGACCACCATGTCGGCACGGCCCTCGAACACCGGTCGCAGCAGGTCGCGGGCGCTGTCCGCCGGGTAGGTGTCGTCGCCGTCGGCCATGAGGTAGTAGTCGGCCTCGACCTCGGCGAGCATCGTGGCGATCACGTAGCCCTTGCCCTGCCGTTTCTCGAAGCGCACCTGTGCGCCCGCCTCGCGCGCGATGCGGGCCGTGTCGTCGGTGCTGTTGTTGTCGTAGACGTAGATCGCGGCTTCGGGCAGGGCGGCGCGGAAATCGCGGACCACTTTGGCGATGGTCGGCGCCTCGTTGTAGCAGGGAAGCAGCACCGCGATTCGCGCGGCCGGCTGGTCTGCGTGCATCCCGCCTCCTCCTCCTTGAGTCCCGCCGCCGGCGGCGGCGCCACGATGCCGGCGCCGGAACCGGATGCCGCCGCAGTGTAGTGGACCGTCGTCCCGATCGTCGAGCCCGACGCGGCCCCGCGATGCCCCGGGCGCCGCCGGCTCTGCCCCGTGCAGGCGCGTGCGGTGCCGTCGAGATGCGCATCGAGGCGGCCGGAGCACCCCGCGGCCGCCCGAGGGGCGCGCCGGTCCCGCGCCCGCCGGGTCAGCGCACGGCGCGCTTGCGGTAGACCGTCATCACGTAGCCGGAATCGTCGAACCGCTCGAGTTGCTCGCGCTCGAAGCGCGGGTCGGCGGCCAGCCGCGCCAGCGCCGGCTTCTGCCAGGCATTCTCGAGATCGAAGTTCGTCGAGTACTCCGGATACCCCGGGCGCAGCTCCAGCGCGATCACCGTGTCGACGCCGGGGTCGGCGGCGATCCGGTCGAGCAGCGGGCCGGGTCGGTCGGTGTCGAACCAGGTTGGATTCTCCGCGCGTGGCGCGCGGCTGTGCGGATGGCGCTGGCGCTGGTGCCACTGCACCAGCGGCGGGGCGAGACGGTTCCAAGTCCCGAACAGGACCGTGCCGCGCGCGGCGACCTCGATGTCCGTCACCGCGTCGAGCACCCGGCCGACGCTCGCCGGTACGTGCACGATGGCGAGCTGGGCCCGGACGCGCGGCAGGTCCACCCCGCTCCACAGCACCGCGGCGAGCGCCAGCGGTGCGATCAGCGGCGCGACGCCCGGCCGCCGCACGGCGCGTGCCGCCGCCTCCGTCAGCGCGGCCAGAGTCAGCGCCGCGCAGATCCACACCACGAACGCGATCGTGTAGAAGTAGCGGTCACCCTTGACCGGGTGCAGCGTGACCAGGGTGAATTGAATCGCGAGCGCCACCGGCAGCACGCGTTCCGCGGGCCTGAGCCGCGACAGCAGGGCCACGGACCCGAACGCCAGCAGCAGCGTCACGACGCCGATCCAGACGGTCGGCGCGTACTGGGTGACGAAGAGCCGCGGATAATACAGGAATCCCTCGATGCTCCAGACCGGAATCGTCGGGACGCGGCCGGCGAGGAAGTGGAGCAGGCCCTTCGCGTGCGCGGGCACCGCGAACCAGACCGTGGTCGGCACGATCACGAGGGCGAACAGCGTGCGCCCGAACGGACCGGCGGCCCGCCAGGCCGCACCCAGTGCGCGCCGCGTCGCCCGCGGGTGCAGTGCGAACGGCAGCGCCGCCAGCACCATCACGCCCAGCGTGGGCAGCGCGAGGCCGTGGATGCGCGCCCGGGCCACCGCATGCGAGAAACCGGACGCGCCCCAGCCGCGGTCCAGCAGGCGCGCGGCGAGAAACACCGCCGCCGCCGACACCAGGCATGCGTAGATCCACCAGAGCGGCGCGATCTTCGGCCGCGTGCGCCAGCGCGCGGCGAGCGTCGCGGGCCGCACGCCGGCACGCCACAGCTCGTGGAGCACGATCGGCGCCGCCCACAGCGCCCCATAGTTGAACTTGAGCATGAACAGTCCGAAGCCGAGCAGGCAGCAGCCGGCGAGATCGCCGCGGCGTCCCGTCCGAACCCAGCGCACGTAGAACGCCATCGACCCCAGCCAGAACAGGCTCGCCGGACCCTCGCTCATGATCTCGACCATGAAACTCGCGTAGAACGGGCTCGAGGCGATCAGAGCCGTGAGCAGGCCGGCGACCAGCACGCCGCGCGTGCCGCCGAGCGCGAGGCCCGCCGCGGCCGCGGCGAGCAGCACGAGGAAGCCGAAGACCACCATCTGCCGCTCGGCGGTGTCGTAGTCCGGGCCGAACATCATGAATCCGGGCGTCTCGAGCAGCGGCAGCAGCGGCGGCCAGACCGTGCGCGCCCCGACCTCACGCAGGAAGTCGCCGAAGCGGCCGGCGTGCAGGTCGTCCGCCATGCGCACCCCGTCGAGCGCGTTCTCGTTGTTGTCGTACATCTGGAAACCGTGGTCGCGCACGGCTTCGCGCCACATGGCGCCGCACACCCGCACCGCCACGAGCGCGGTGAGCAGGACGACGACGATGGCGGCGAGGCGCACCGCGCGGGACGCCGCGGCGCCGCTCACCGGCGTGCCGCCACGGCCGTTCCCGCGACGGTCCGGCCATCGCGGTCGCATGGCCGGCCGGCGCGGGCCGCGGATGCCCGGCACGCATCGCCGCGGACCCGGAGCGGCTCCCCCGTACGCGCGACGACGCGCGCGGTCGAGCGTCGCATGGCTCCGAGGAACGCGCTCCGATGCATGATCCCCACGGGCGTGACGGGTGACGCCGGCGGACGCGGCGGCGGCGCCGGCGGGCGCGACGGGCTCACCGCGCCGCCGGCCGGACTCCATTCTGCATGAGGCAGACCGGTTCGGTGTAGTGCCCTTTGCACCAGGCGAGCTTCGCCGCGATCGGCGCGGGCAGCGGCGCGCCTTCCTCGCCCGGCACGAAGCCGGCCCGCGCATAGAGGGGCGCGAGGCGTGCGTACGGGATGCAGTAGACGCAGGCGCCCTGCGCCGCGTCGAGCAGTGCGGCCACGAGCGCCGTGGAGATCCCGCGGCCGCGATGCGCGGGGCGTACGAACATGCCGCCGAGCTCGAACGCACCGTCGCCGGCCGGAACCAGCCGGCCGACCCCTGCAGGCTCGCCGCCGAGTTCGGCGATCACCACCGTGTGCGACGGATCCGACGGGAGGAAGTCGGCCTCGGCGTAGCGGGCGTTGATCCACTCGAGATCGGCCGGCCCCGCGGTGCGCAGCACCAGCCGCTCGCCCATGGAGCCTACCGCGCCGCGGCGAGCCCGAGGTGGCTCGCGACGTCCGGCAGCGCCTCGATGCGATCGATCAGCGTGTCGGCCACGTCGGGGCCGAGGTCGAAGCGCACGTTCACCTGCCGCACGGCGTCGCCGGCGGTGAGGAAGGCGCGTCCGTTGTCGAGCTCGAACTCGCGCTCGCGTGGATGATCGGCGCCCGCGCGCAGCTCGAAGGTCGCCCTGCGGCGGTTCACCCGCAGCCGGTCGCCGGCCGCCGCGCCGATGCGGACGTCCGCCTCGTCGAACCCGCCGAACGAGGTGCGCGTGCCGCCCATGTACACCGGGCGGTCGGCCACGACCACGAACAGCGGCTGCCCGCTCAGCAGGTAGGTGAGCGCGTGCAGCCCGCGCCAGTTCCACTCGGCGACTTCGGTGGTGTGACGCGGTTCGGTGGACGCCTGCGCGTCCTGGCGCACCGGCGGTGCGCCCGAGGTGCCGTAGGACTCGATCCACGCCGCGGCCTCCGGCTCGTGCATGAGCTGTTCGAGCAGCAGATCGCCGCGCACGGCGCGGAACTCCAGCGCACGGGCACGCACCGAGTCGCGCGTCGAGACCAGGATCACGTCGCCGAACGGCAGCTCGAACTTCTCCCCCGCGATCCACAGCGAGCGTGAGCTCCAGTGGAAGTCGATCGTCCGGCCGTCGGCGAGCGTCACGCGCCGCTCTTCGATCCGTGCCGGCTTCTGATCGAGCACCAGGGCGAAATGCAGGATGCCGTCGCGGAAGCGCAGCAGCGTGGCGCCGTGCTCGTGCAGCCGGTCGTGGACGACCGGGGGCCGGCCTTCGCGGGTCGGCACCAGCGGAGCCTCGGCGAACGCCGGGACGGCGCCGAATGCCAGCGCCAGGAGGGCGAGTGCCGCGCGGGCCGTGCTCATGCCGAAACCGACTTCAGGTTTTCCTGCGCGCGCTGCAGCTTCGCGATCGTCGCCTCGAGCGTCTCGAGGCGCTGCTTCTCGCGGTCCACCACGTCGGCGCGGGCCTTGTTCAGGAAGTCCTGGTTGCGCAGCTTGCGGCGCACGCCGTCGAGCTCGGCCACCACCTTGTCCGACTCGCGCGCGAGCCGGGAGCGTTCGGCGTCGAGATCGATCAGGCCCTCGAGCGGCAGGAACACCTCGATGCCGCGCACCACCGCCGAGGAGGCGACCTGAGGGCGCTTGCCGTCGCGCGCGAGCGTGAGCGTCTCGATGCGCGCGAGCGCGCGAATCTGGGCGTCGAGGCGCTCGACGGTATCGAGCAGCGCCGCCGCACCGCGCAGCACCACCGTCACGCGACGGCCCGGCGGCACGTTCATCTCGGCGCGCAGGTTGCGCACCGCCACGACCAGTTCCTGAAGGAACGCGATCTCGTTCTCGGCCGCGGCGTCGAACCACGCCTTCTTCGCCTTGGGCCACTTCGCCAGCGCGAGCAACTCGCCCTCGTGCGGAATGGCCTGCCAGATCTCCTCCGAGACGTGCGGCATGAATGGATGCAGCAGGCGCAGCAGGCCGTCCAGAACCTTCCATGACACCCAGCGCGCCGCGCGCCGGTCGTCGGGGTCGGCCTCCTCGCCCCAGCGCGGCTTCGCCATCTCGAGGTACCAGTCGCAGTAGTCGTGCCAGATGAACTGGTACACCGCGCTCGCCGCCTCGTTGAGCCGGTAGGTCTTGAGGTAGCGGCCCACGTCCTTCACCGCGTTGGCGAACCGCGACAGCAGCCAGCGATCGGCCAGCGAGAGCGTGAGGCTCGACTCCCTGATCGCCGCCACGTCCTCGTCGCCGAGGCGCATGGTCACCAGCTTCGCCGCGTTCCACACCTTGTTCGCGAAGAACTTGCCGGTCTCGAGCCGCTTCTCGTCGAACAGCAGGTCCTGCCCGGTCGGGGTCAGGTAGATCATCGTGAAGCGCACCGCGTCGGCGCCGTACGCGCCGATCATCGCCAGCGGGTCGGGCGAGTTGCCGAGCGACTTCGACATCTTGCGGCCCTGCGCGTCGCGGATGAGGCTCGTAAAGTAGACGTGCCGGAACGGCACCTCGCCCCGGAATTCGAGCCCGGCCATCACCATGCGCGCGACCCAGAAGAAGATGATGTCCGCTGCGGTGACCATGAGGCTGTTCGGATAGTAGCGCTGCAGGTCCTCGGTTTCCTCGGGCCAGCCGAGGATCGCGAACGGCCACAGCCAGGACGAGAACCAGGTGTCGAGCACGTCCTCGTCCTGGCGCCAGCCGTCGCCCGCCGGCGCCTCGAGCGACACCACCATCTCGTCGCCGCGATACCAGACCGGAATCCGGTGGCCCCACCACAGCTGCCGCGAGATGCACCAGTCGCGGATGTTCTCGAGCCAGTGCAGGTACACCTTCTTCCAGCGCGCCGGGTAGAACTTCACCCGACCCTTCTTCGCGGCTTCGATCGCGGGCTCGGCGAGCGGCCTCATCTTCACGAACCACTGCCACGACAGGTAGGGCTCGATCACCGTGTCGCAGCGCGAGCAGTGGCCCACCGGGCGCGAATGCGGCTCGGTCTTCTCGATGTAGCCCGCATCCTCGAGGGCCGCGACGATGCGTTTGCGCGCCTCGAAACGGTCGAGGCCGCGGAAGTCGCCGGCGTTCTCGTTCATGCGGCCGCGCTCGTCGAGCACGATCAGCTCCGGCAGCCCGCAGCGCTGCGCGGTTTCGAAGTCGTTGGGATCGTGCGCGGGGGTGATCTTGACCGCCCCCGTGCCGAACCTGGGATCCACCATCGTGTCGGCCACGATCGGGATTTCGCGCCGCGCGAGCGGCAGGATCGCCGTCTTGCCGACCAGGTGCGCGTAGCGGCGGTCGTCCGGGTGCACCGCGACGCCGGTGTCGCCGAGCATGGTCTCGGGGCGCGTCGTGGCGACCGTGATGGACCTGTCCGAGTCCTTGATCGGATAGCGGATGAACCAGAGCGAGCCCGCGGTCTCCCGGTGATCCACTTCCTCGTCGGAGAGCGCGGTCTGGTCGTGCGGGCACCAGTTGACGATGTAGCGCCCGCGATAGATCAGTCCCTTGTCGTAGAGCGCCTTGAAGACGTGCAGCACCGCGTGCGAGTAGGCCGGATCGAGCGTGAACCGCTCGCGGCTCCAGTCCGGCGTGATGCCGAAGCTGCGGAGCTGCTCGAGGATCAGGCCGCCGTACTGTTCCTTCCAGGCCCACGCTTCGTCGAGGAACGCTTCGCGTCCCATCGTGCGGCGGTCGCGGCCTTCCGCGCGCAGCTTCTTCTCGACCACGTTCTGGGTCGCGATGCCGGCGTGGTCCATGCCGGGCACGTAGAGGGTTTCGCGGCCCTCCATGCGCTGCCAGCGGATCACCACGTCGCGCACCGACTCGCCGAGCAGGTGTCCCATGGTGAGCGAGCCGGTCACGTTGGGCGGCGGGATCGAGATCACGAACGGCCGCCCGCTGCCCGGCTGCGGGCGGAGCACCCCCGCTTCCTCCCAGCGCCCGTACCAGGCCGGCTCGATGCGGGCCGGATCGTAGGGTTGCTGCAGTCTGTCGGGTTGGCCGGGGTGAATCGGACGTCTCCTCGCGTGGCGGCGCGCGTGGCACCGCGGTCGGGCGGCCCGCCCGGACGGCCCGGGCGAATGGAGCGAGGGAAGCTAGCACATCGCCGGAAAGCGTCTCAAACGGCGGTGCGCCCGGAGCCCGGAGGCCCGCATGAAACCGGGATCACGGACACCGGATGGGAGACATCCGGCTTCATCACGAACGGAGGGGTGATTTCGTCACGCCGCGCTGCGGACCGGGAGCCCGCGGCGGTGCCACGCCGGCACCGACGCGCGCGGACGCCCCGCGGTCTCCCGCGGGGCGTTGCGCGTCAGCGGGTGGCGGGGACGCTTCAGCCCTTCTTCGCCGCCTTCGCCTTCACTTCGACCGTCGCCTTCACGATCTTGAGCGGCTCGCTGGTGCGGCCGCTCTGCGAACCGGCCGCCTCGAGCTTCTTCAGCGTGTCCAGGCCCTGGACGACCTCGCCGAACACGGAGTGCTTGCCGTCGAGCCACGGCGTCGCCTTGAAGGTCAGGAAGAACTGGCTGCCGTCGGTGCCCGGGCCGGCGTTCGCCATGGACAGGATGCCGGGCTTGTCGTGCTTGGCCTTCGGCGAGAACTCGCCGTCGAACTGGTAGCCGGGCCCACCGGTGCCGTTGCCGATCGGATCGCCGCCCTGCGCCATGAAGTTGGTGATCACGCGGTGGAAGCTCAGCCCGTCGTAGTAGCCGAGCTTCGTCAGGTACATGAAGTTGGTCACGTGCATCGGCGCGACGTCCGGCATGAACCGGATCAGCACGTCGCCCTTGTTGGTCTGCATGCGCACGAAGTAGTCGTGCGCCGGGTCGAACTCGACCTGCGTGGGCTTCGGCAGGCTGAGCCGCCAGTTGGGCTTCGACGTGTCCACCTTGGAGGTCTGCGCTTCGATCGCTTCCATCGCCTTGTCCTTGACCATCTGGGTCTTTGCGGGCATCGCCTTCGTCGGCTTCGCCCCTGCCGCGGTCTTCGCGCCCTCCTCCGCCCGCGCGAAAGCAGGCACGGCGAGCATCAGCACCAGGCACACGGTCCACAGTCGCTTCATCGTTGAGGCTCCTCGGCCTGACGGCGGGGCCGCCGGCACGGAATGGGTCCACTCATGGGGAGCGGTCACGGATGGTAGCGGACGCGCCCGGTGGGGTCCACCCGCGCGGCGCCGGCCGCGTCATGCCGCCGCAAAATTCCCGGCGGCGCCGCGCGTCCCGCATGCCGTCGCCGCGTGCTAGAGTGCCGCCCCATGTCACGCTCCGATCCCGTCCGCGCGCTCGCGCCGATCTTCGCGGCGCTGTGCGCCGCGCCCCTGCTCCCGGCCGCGGCGCACGCCACGCCGGAAGAAGCGCTGCCGGTGCGGGACCCGATCCTCGCGGAGGTGCGCGTGCTGGATCTCTATCCCGCGGCCACGCTCGATGGGCGCTTCCGCCTGCCGCACCTCGGCACGCTGCCGCTGCAGCGCTTCGAGCTCGAGGGCCCCGGCGGGCCGCTCGCCCCGGCGAATCCGGTCACCCGCATCGCGGCGGCGCGCCTCGAGCGCGTGCTCGGGCGCGATCCGGTGCCGGGCCGCGTGCCCGACGGCGCGCATCCGCCGACCCCGCGCCTGTTCGCCTACCAGTCCCCCACCGGAGAGCGCATGGAATTCTCGGCCGGGGTCGAAGGCGCGGGCGAATCGTTCGACGAGCGGCGGCGCTTCGTCTCCGGTTCGGGCGTCCACCTGGTGAGCGCGATCGCGCTCGACCGCTGGCTGGTGTACTCGCACCTGTTCGCCGGCCAGGTGGACGGCGCGCGGCGCTTTGCCGACCCGATCGCACCGGGCAACGACATCATCGTGCACACGGAGGACACCTACCTCGCCTACACGGCGGAAGACGGCGCATGGAGCGCCCGCTTCGGCCGCTCGCGCTGGCAGTGGGGGCCCGGCGAGGCGGGAACCCTGGTGCTCTCGGGCACCTCGCCCGCCCTCACCGGCCTTTCGCTCGCGGCGCACTTCGTCGCGATCCACGTGGACGTGATCGCCCTGAGTGCAACGCTCGATCAGTCCCGCGGCGAACAGCTCGCGGCGCACCGCCTCGAGTGGCAGCCGGTGAACGCGCTGCGGATCGGCGTCACCGAGGCCGCGCGCTACAAGTCCGAGGTCTGGCAGCCGCTCTATCTGGTGGGCGCGATCCCCTACGTGCTCGTGCAGCGCTTCCTCGTGCAGGACGCCCCCGACAGCTCCGCCGTGCTGCGCAACAACGTCCTGCTCGGCTTCGACGCCGCCTGGCGCGTGGCGCCCGGTACGAAGGTGTATGGCGAGTTCCTGATCGACGACCTGCACGCGCGCACCGATGACAACCCGAACAAGCTCGCCTGGCAGCTCGGCTGGGAGGGCGCCGGTGCGATCGCCGGGCAGCGCCTGACCTGGGGCGGCGAATACACGCGCATCTGGCGATACGTCTACACCTCGTTCTTCGACCGGGAGTACTCCGCACAGGGCATGCCGATCGGTTACCCCACCGGTCCCGACGCGCGCCGGCTTCGCGTCCGGGGCAGCTGGGATCCGTCGGTGGACTGGCAGCTGTTCGGCCATGCGATGCTCACCGACCGCGGCGAGAACCGGCTCGGCGAGCCGTTCGTGCCCGGGAGCCCCAGACCCGACCCGGCCACGTTCGAAGGCACGGTCGAACGCACGCGCGAGGTCGCGGGCGGGCTGCGCTGGTGGCCGGCGGGCGGCGTGGACGTCGCCGTCTCGGCGGGCTACCGCTGGATCGAGGACGCCGACCACGTGCCCGGGAAGCGGCGCGACGGCGCGCTCGGCGCGGTGACCCTGCGGCTCACGCGCTGAGGCGCGACCATGCGGGCGGGCCGGCCGGCATGCCGGCCGCGCGTGTTCCGCCTAGATCCCGGCCTCGCGCGACCACGCGACGGTCTGCTCGAGCCCCGCGCGGAACGACGTGCGCGGCGACCAGCCGAGCACCGACTTCGCGCGCGTCGCATCGAGGTAGATCCGCTGGACCTCCCCGGGGCGCGCCGCCTCGTGGATCGCCTCGCCGTCGAAGCCGGTGAGCGGCTTCAGCTCGCGCACGATGTCGTTCACCGAGGTGCCGACGCCGGTGCCCAGGTTCACCATCTCGCCCGAGCCCTTCTCGAGCGCAAGCACGTTGGCCCGGACCACGTCGCCTACATAAAGGTAGTCGCGCACCTGTTCGCCGGTGCCGAAGATGCGCGGCGCCTTCCCGTGCAGCATGAGGCCGATGAAGATCGCGTTCACGCCGGCTTCGCCGTGCGGATTCTGGCGCGGGCCGAACACGTTCGGGTAGCGCAGCACCGTGTAATCGAGGCCGTGCAGCAGCTTCCACAGGTAGAGGTAGTGCTCGAGCGTGTGCTTGCTCACGCCGTAGGGCGCCTCCGGATTCACCGGATGCGCTTCCGTGGCCGGGAGCTCGCGGCCCTCGCCGTAGAGTGCGCCGCCGGTGGAGGCATAGACGAACTTGCGCACCCCGTGCCGCGTGCAGGCCTCGAGCAGCCGCAGGCCGCCGATGATGTTGATCATCGCGTCGTGCACCGGGTCGGCGACCGAGTGGCGCACGTCGATCTGCGCCGCGTGGTGGTCCACGATCTCCGGACGGAAGGACGTCATGCAGCGATCGAGCGCGGCGGCGTCGGCCACATCGGCCTCGAACAGCGTCGCGCGCGGATTCACGAAAGCGCGCTGGCCGGTCGAAAAGTCGTCGAGGATCGCCACCTCGTGGCCCAGCTCGACGAATCGATCCGCGACGTTCGAGCCGATGAATCCCGCGCCGCCGGTGACCAGAATCCGCACGTCGACCTCCCTCGCAGTGCCGTGGTGGGTTGGAGCCGCCCGACGTTAGCGGTTGCGCGCGGCGACCCGCAACACGCCTGCCCCGGGCGCGTTCACGCCGCGCGGCGCCCGTCGAGCGCCGCGTCGAGCGCGGTGGCGAGGCGCCCGCCGACGGCTGCCGCATCGTGATCTGCGACCGCGGCGCGAGCGCGCACCCGCCACGCCGGGTCGCGCGCGACGGCGCGCTCGAGGCGCGACGCCAGCGCAGATTCCGCCGGGCCGACGGCGAGCCCGCGCGCGGCGAGCCACGCTTCGAGCGGCATGGCCGGCGGCGCGTCGCCGGCGGCCAGCACCGGACAGCCGCGCGCGAGCGCGCGCAGGATCAGCCCCGCCGAGAGCGGCGCGTCGCCGCCGATCACCGTCGCCGCGGCCGCACTCAGCCATGCGAGCTCGGCGTCGCGCGGCGCCTCGCCGGCAAAATGAACCCGAAAGCCGATCCCGCGCGCGCGCGCCATGCGCTCGAAGGCCGGCTGCGGATCGGCGAGCACGACCAGATCGAGCCCGTCGTGCCCGGCGCAGATCGTCGCGAACGCGTCGATCACGGCGCGCCCCGCGGCGCCGGCCAATGCCGCCGGGACCAGCACGTAGTCGCCGTCCCAGAGCGGCAGCTGCCCGCGCGTGGGCCGCGCGTCGGCGAGCACGCTCGCGTCGAGTCCCGCGCCGGATTCGGAAGCGATCCCCGCGGGGGGTGCGACGGCAGGTTCGATCGCCAGCGGCGGCAGCGCACCCGGGCGCCGCATCGAGCCCATGCTCGCCGCGCGGGCAGCGCCGTTCGGCGCCGCCCCGGAGCCATCCACGCCGGTCGGCCACCAGCGCGCGGTCACGCCGGGTACGCGATCGAGCCAGCGGCCGGCCTCGCCGCCGCCGGCGACGGCCGCGGCGACCAGCACCAGGTCCGCGGGGCGTTCGCAGAGCCAGCGCCTGAGGAGGTGCCGGCCGTGCAGGTCGGCGCGCACCTGCAGGGTGTCGCCGGCGGCGGCGGCCGGCAGATGCAGCGCGCCGTCACGCAGCGGCTCGACGGCGGCGCAGCACGTTTCGCAGCCCGCGGCGACGAGCGCCTTCACCCGTGCGCGCGCGTCGCGGGCGTGCGCGCCGGCGGCATCGACGGCTTCGATCAGGTGAACGCGCCTGGCTCTCACTCCACCTCGCCGCGGCGAGGACGCGGTGCGGCCCGGCGCGGAGGCGGGCCGGCGGGTGTCGCGCGTCGACGACGCTCCGCGGGGCCGGCCATCGCGGTCCCGGGGCGCGGTGCGCGCCGGCTCAGCCGCTGATGACGGTCTGAGGCACGGCGCTCGTGCGCGTGGGCGCGCCGGCCGTGCCGCTCCGCTGTTCCCCCTGCAGACGTCGCATCCACATGAGGAAGCGGAGCCGCTCCCGGACTTGCAAGTCGCAGTCCAGCACCAGCGGCGCCACCCGGATCGGTGCGGGCGCGGCCGGCGCCGGCCGCGCTTCGCCCACCGGCAGCTGCTCCGGCCGGGGCGTGCCGGTCACGTGCAGGGCTTCGATGCGCTCGCGCAGCAGTTCGAGCATCGGTTTGGAGTCAACCCCTAAGTCCATGCCGCGGAATCGGATACCGATTCGCTCTGCGAGCGATTGCGCGCCCGCCCGGCGCTCGGGTCCGGCGTCGGGCCACCACGCTTCGATGTAGCGTCCGGCCAGTGCGCGGCCGACGTCGTACGGCGCGCCGAGATCCACGGCGAGCAGCACCCGGTCAAAGTGCGGTCGCGCCTGATCCGCCAGGCGGCCAAGTCCGGCCCAGACGCGGGGCGGCACGGGGCCGCCGTGGGCCAGCAGGTAGAGGCCCGGAACGCCGACGCACTGCACCACGCCGAGCAGCGGCATGCCGTTCTGCAGACACTCGGCGACGCCCAGCGACGGCTCGGCGACGAGCGGCACGTGCAGACGCAGCCGCGGCCCGGCATCGATCAGCAGCACGCGCTCGCCGCGTGCGATCCAGCGCGCGGCGAGCTCGGCGGCGGCGTGGCCGACCCGGCGTGCGCTCGGACCGCTCACGACGTGCAGCCAGGCGAGGCTCGATTCCGGATCGAGCGCGGTGTCGATCGCCGGCGGCTGGAGCCCGGCCGCGGCCGCGCCCCGGCGTGCGCGGCGGCCCGGCACGCGGGCGGCGAGTCCCACCGCGAGCAGTCCGATCGCGATCCCTCCCGCCGCCGTCGCCAGCGGCCAGGCCGGCGTAGGGGCGCGATTCGGGTCGAACAGGGGCGCGAGCGCCGCGGGCAGCCGCCCCGCCTCGGCGAGGCGCGCGATCCACTGCGCCGTCAGGAATGCACCGCCGTACGAAGCGCCCAGCGCCACCAGCGCGAGCACGACCATGCGCGTGTAGGAGAGTGCGGAGGAGTTGCGGCGGTCGTCCATGGCGCCCGTGTCCCTGCGAGAGAGAGAGAGTCGGCGGTTCGTCCTGAACCGGCTCGCGCAAGGTATCGGGGCCGAGCGCCCGGGGTCAAGCCTGCGAAGCGCGCCCCGCGTCTGCGGTCTCGGCGATGAGGCGATCCGCCACCGGCAGCGTGAAGTAGAACGTGCTGCCGACGTCGAGCATGCTCTCGACCCAGATCCGACCGCCGTGCTGTTCGACGATGCCCTTGCAGATCACGAGCCCGAGGCCCGTACCGCCCGCCTTGCGGGTGGCCGACGAGTCGATCTGCGTGAACTTCTGGAACAGCCGCGGGAGGTCCTCCTCGGCGATGCCCTCTCCCATGTCGCGAACGCCGACGCGCACACCCTCTTCGCACGGCCGGGCGCTGATCTCGATACGGCCGCCGACCGGCGAGAACTTCACCGCGTTCGAGAGCAGGTTGGTGAGCACCTGAGCGATGCGTCCCGAGTCGATCATCAGGTCGGGCAGCTCGGCGGCGAGCGCGGTGTCGATCTCGATGCGGCGCTCCTCGAGCTGCGTGGACATGCGATGCGCCGCCTGCTGCACGACCGGCTCGAGGCGCTGGCGCTCCATGCTCATCGGCAGCGATGCCGCCTCCAGCTTCGAAAAGTCGAGAATGTCGTTGATGAGCACGAGCAGGCGCTCCGCGTTCGCATGCGCGATCGTCAGCAGCTTGGTCTGCTGCTCGTTGTTCTGGAAGTAGCGGTCATCCGACAGCAGCTCGACGGCGCCCTTCACCGAGGTCAGCGGCGTGCGGATCTCGTGCGAGACGACCGCCACGAATTCGGACTTCAGCCGGTCGAGGCTCTTGGTGTGGTCGAACAGCTGCGAGTTGCGCACCGCGATCGCCGACTGCGAGGCGAACAGAGCGAGGAAGTTCTCGTCGTCGTCGGTGAACCCGCCGGGCTTGCCGAGCAGCGCCAGCACGCCCATGACATTGCCCTCGGCGATCATCGGCAGCGCGAGAACGTTGAGCGGGTCGCCGGTCGTGATGCCCGGGAGCGGCACGCCGGAAGCGCCGTCCAGGGCGAGCCGCATCGGCTCCTGCTGCTCGATCGTCCGCCGCAGCGGGTGGTCCTCGGGGATCACGTGCGGGCGGTTGTTCGCGTCGGGGCGCAGCTCGATGCCCGCGGCGGATGCCGCGCGGAACTCACCGGTCTCCTCGTGCTTCAGGTACATCACCGCCGCCGCGGCCCCCGACAGCTCCGCGGACTTCGCGCCGATGACCGCGAGGCGCGGCACCAGCTCCAGATTCGCGCTGATCTCCTTGCCTACCTCGTAGAGGCGCGTCATCTGCCAGGTCGCGATCCGCACCCGCTCGCGCAGCTCCTGCTCGTGCAGGCGCAGGATCTCGTTCTTCTCACGCAGCTCGGCGACGAGCTGCTGGTTCATCACCTTGAGGCGCCGGTTCGCAATCGCGCGCTCGACCAGCTGGTGCACCTCGTCCAGGTCGAACGGCTTGGTGATGTAGTCGTACGCGCCCTGGCGCAGCGCGTCGATCGCGCTCGAGGCCGAGGCGTGACCGGTCACCACGATCACCGAGGCGTCGGGATCCACACGCCGCGCCTCGCGCATGACTTCGAGACCCGACATGCCGGGCAGGTTGATGTCGGTGAGCACGACCTCGGGGCGCGCCGCCGTGAGCATGCGCACCGCCTCCTCCCCGCTCATCGCCACGGAGAGTTCGTAGTCCTGCGAGGCGAAGAAGTCGCGGAACAGGTCGACGACCGACGCCTCGTCGTCCACGACCAGCACCCGGGCGGGCGCGTCGTCCAGGCCCTGCAGGCCGTGTTCGGCCCGATCGTCGTCGCGCGGATTCATCGGCATCAGTGGGTGTGACCGCTTTCGAGCGTCGCGATCCGGCGGCGGCCGGACTTCTTCGCGATCGAGAGCGCCCGGTCCATGGCGTTCATCAGCTCCACGGCCTCGATTCCGTCGCGCGGGCTCGTGGCGATCCCGGCCGAGGCGCTGATGCGGCTCACGCGCGGGAAGTGGTGCTCTTCGAGCGCCTTGCGCACGCGCTCCGCGGCGCGCCGCGCCGGCGTGACGTCGGCCTCCGGCAGCAGGGCCGCAAAGGCGTCGCCGCCGAGCCGCGCCAGCACGTCGGACTCGCGCAGGGTGAGTTTGAGCACGAGCGCCGCTTCGGCGAGCAATGCGTCGCCGACCTTGCGGCCGTAACGCTCGTTGAGCGCACCGAAGTGGTCGATGTCGAAGGTGATCAGCGCGAGCGGCAGACCGTGACGGCGCGCCCGCGCCAGTTCTTCGATGAGTCGCGCGCCGAACGCGCGTGCGTCGGGAAGCCCCGTGACCGGATCGCGCCCGGGCTGCTCGCGCAGGCGGCGCAGCTCGAAACAGGCGCCGAGCGCGCTGCCGAGCGCGCCCGAAGCGGTGCGCACCAGGCCGAGCTGCGCGGCCGACCAGCGCTGGCCGGCGCGGCCGAGCAGGTCCAGCGAGCCGACCTGTTCGACGCCGCGGTAGAGCGGCACGCTCACGCACGCGCGCAGGTCGCCCGGCGAGGTCTGCCACGCGCCGCGCGCGCACCAGGGTTCGATCCCGCCCGACGGGCCGAGCGCATGAAGCGCCACGCCCTCGCAGTCGAACGCCCGTTGCAGCCCGTCCAGCGCGCGGTTCAGCGCGCGCGGATCGACCGAAGCCGAGAGCACCGCCTCGCATGCGGACCACAGGGCGCGCGACGCACGGCGCCGCTCGAGGCCGGGGGACGCGGCGGCGCCGCGCTCGTCCTTCGCGGCCGCCGCATCGCCGCGGCGCTCACGCGGCACGGGATGCGTTTCCCGCGCCCGGGAACCCCTGGCGGAGTTCGCGGAGCCGGCTGGCCGCTTCCTTGATGCGGGTGGATTCACGGATCATGACCTCCAGGCGCTGTCGCACCTCGGGTTCTTCGCCGGTCGGACCGAGCAGCAGCAGCTGCGCGTTGCCGCGCACGCCGACCAGGGCGTTGTTGATTTCGTGGTACAGACGCAGCCGGTTCGAGAACGCTTCGTTCCAGGCCTGCTGCTCGCCCCACCAGTTCTCGACCATGGCTTCGAGGCGCCCCGCCGCTTCGGTCTCACCGGCCCCGCGCAGGGTCGCCGCGAAACCGAGCAGTCCGTCGCGCAGCGGCTCGTAGGGCGGTCGGGGCAGGGCGTCCGGCGCGTCCTCGGGGTTCATACGAGACCCTCGCCGTCGTGCAGTGCCTTGTGCAGGCGCAGGCGCAGGCGCGACATCGCCCGGGTGTGGACCTGCGACACGCGCGATTCGGAGATGCCGAGGGCGCGGCCGATTTCCTTGAGCGTCAGATGTTCGTAGTAGTAGAGGGCGACCACGAGGCGCTCCTGCTCGGGCAGGTGATCCAGCGTCTGCAGCACCACGTGGCGCACCTGATCGCGCTCGAGGCGGCCCTCGATGTCCACGGCCTGCGGATCGGCGAGCTGGTCGGCCAGCGTCGACTGGTCCTGGTCGTCGCCGGAGCGGCTCTCGTCGAGCGACACCAGCACGGCGCCGCGCACGTGGTCGAGCAGGCGGTAGAACTCGCCACGGTTCATCTTCATCTCGCGCGCGACTTCCTCTTCGGACGCCGCGCGGCCGAGCTTCTGGTCGAGCTTGCGCGTCACGCCGTCGAGGTTGCGGGCCTTGCGCCGCATCGAACGCGACACCCAGTCGAGCGCGCGCAACTGGTCCAGTACGGCACCCTTGATGCGCCACACGGCGTAGGTCTCGAACTTCACCCCCTTGCCGGTGTCGAACTTGGCGTGCGCGTCGAGCAGGCCGAACACGCCCGCCGAGTACAGGTCCTCGTGATCCACGTTCTTCGGCAGGCTCGCCGCGACGCGTTCGACGACGTGGCGCACCAGCGGCGCGAACCGCTTCAGCAGGTCGTCCTTCCCGTAGGTCACCGGATGAGCGGCCGGCGGGACGGGGCGCGGCGTGCCGCGGCGAACGGCGGGAATCATGCGGGACGGCGGGCGACGGCTCGTTCCGGTGCTGACGGCGGCGCGGGGCATGGGGCGACTCCTTGGGTCTAGGAAGCCTGGAGACGATGAAGCGTCGGGCGATCGGCGGCGGGATCCGGTTGAACCGGCTGCCAGAGCTTCCGGGAAAGCGCGCGATACGCCTGCGCCGCGGGGGACTGGGGATAGGCCGTCAAGACCGGCTCCTGCCGGCGCACGGCGCTCGCCACCGCGGGATCGAAGGGCACGGCGCCCAGGAAGGGCATGTCCAGGTTCAGGAACCGCCGCGCGACCAGTCGAATCCGGTGCGCGGTCTCCTCCGCCTCCTCCGCGCCGGTCGCCATGCTGACGACCAGCTGCGGCGCACGCGCCAGCCCGTGGCCATGCAGCACCTTGACGAGGCCGTACGCGTCGGAGAACGAAGGCATCTCGGGCGTGGTCATCACGATGACCTCGTCCGCCGCGAGACAGAACGACGTGACCTGGCGCGACACGCCGGAGGCCGTGTCGATCAGCACGAGGTCCACGTCCTTGTCGAGATGGCCGAGGCCGCGCAGCAGCGCCTCGCGCCGGAAGTCGTCCAGATCGGCGAGCTCGGGCACGCCGGAAGCGGCCGGCACGAGCATCACGCCGCGCGGGCCCTCGACCGCGATCTCCTCCATGGTGCGCTCCCCCGACACGACGTGCTGCAGGTCGTAGCGCGGGTGCAGCCCGAGCAGCAGGTCGAGGTTCGCCTGCGAGAAGTCCGCGTCGAGCAGCAGGACGCGCGCGCCGCGCGCGCCGAGCTCGACCGCGAGATTCGCGGCGAGGTTGCTCTTGCCGACGCCCCCTTTGCCGCTCGCGACCACCACCGTGCGGGCGCGCGGGCGGGTCCAGTTGGCCGGGTGGTCGGCGTCCTCGCGCGGGACGTCGCCGGCGCCGCGCATGACGTTCAGGCCGGGACCGGGATCGCGCCGCCGCCCGCTCACGCGAACCTCCGGGAGGATCGCGGCAGCGGCGCGTCGGCGAAGGCCGGTGCGGCCGGGACGGCCATGGCGTGCAGCGCGGCGAGGAAGTCCCAGTAACGGCGCTCCTCGCGGCAGCGGCACAGCGGATCTTCGAAGCCGATGCGCTCGAGGCGGCGGGCCTCTTCGGCCAGCGTGGCCCGGGCGCGGGCGATGTGATCGAGCCGCTGGTCGAGCCCCGCCGGCAGCGCGGCGCGGCGGTCGGCCGCCGGGGTCACCGGGCGCGGGGCGCTCAAGAGGCTTTCCTCAACTCGACGTCTTCGTCCTTCGGGCGGGCACGGCGCGTGCGCGGCAGGGCGCCGCTCTCGAGCGCGCCGTCCAGCCTGCGCATGAGCCCCCCGTAGACGCGCTCGACCTCGCCGGCCGGGACGCCGAGTGCGTCGGCCGTCTCTCCGGTCGAAAGCCGCTCGTAGAGCAGCAGGGCGAGCATCGCCCGCTCGGTGCGCGTGCAGCGCTCGAGCACCGCGGCGATCCGGCGCCGGCTGTCGAAGGGCAGCACGCGCGGCAGCGCGTCGCCCCTGTCACGGCCGCGCGCGCTCACGCGGCCTTCCGCAGGCGACGGCGATCGCCGTTCGCGTCGAGCGCCTGCCGCACGGAGCGGCGCAGCATGTCGACCGGGAACGGCTTCGGAAAACAGTCGGCGACCCCGGCGCGACGGATCTTGTCGAGCATCTCGGGGGTGCCGTAGGCGGTGACGATGATCACCGGCTGCGCATGGCGGCCGCGACGCAGCTTGCGTGCGAGCTCGAGGCCGCTCATGCCCGGCAGGCGGAGGTCGGAGATCACGAGATCGCTCTCGCCGCTCTGCAACCACTGCCAGGCTTCTTCGCCGGTGCGGAAGGTGTCGATCGTGTAGCCGTCGTCCGACAGACCTTCGGCGAGCGCCCAGGCGGTGGTGGGTTCGTCTTCGACGATGAGAATGTGCGGCATGGGATCGGGGTCTCCGTGGGAAGTGCGGTGCGCGAGGCTCATTTGCACCGCGCGTGCCAGTCACGCCGCGTACGCGGCGGGCATGCAGGACACGGGTCCACGGAGGGCGCGGAAGACTGCGTAACCGCGGTCAAAACCGCGGTCATTCGCTTGGATCAGCGCGATTTATGGGGTCGGGCGAGGGCGGTGGAGCGGATCGGCAGAGGCCGTTTGCACGCTGAGGGCGGCTGGAAATCGTGCAGTTGCCGAAGGGGCGCATGCAAATCGCCCGCCCAGCATCGAACCGCCCGATCGGGCGGCCCGAACGGATCCTGATCGGCGGCGCGCGCAGGCGGAGCGGTTTGCGCCGCTCCGCGGAGGGACGTCAGGGGGTGTCGTCCATCTCCGTGGCGTCGTCGTTATCGGCGTCCGGCACGAACTCCTTGAGCTTCGTCCGGAGCGTCTGCCGGGAGATGCCGAGCAGCTGCGCCGCCTTCGTCTTGTTGCGATCGCAGACCTGCAGCGCGTGCTCGATCGCCATGCGCTCGATCTCGGCGAGCGGACGCACCACGCCGGCCGGAAACGGATCGGAATCGCCCGCAGCGGGCCTCGCGCCGTGCATTTCGGAGGGCAGATGTTCGGCGCGGATTTCGTCCTCGGCCTCGAGCAGCAGCACGCGCTCGATGACGTTCTTGAGCTCGCGCACGTTGCCGGGCCAGCGGTAGGCCAGCATCGCCTTGAGCGCATCGGGATGCACGCGCACCGTCGCGCGGCCGAGGTCGCGGCAATAGTGCTGGAGGAAGTGGTCGGTGAGCACGCGGATGTCGTCGACCCGATCGCGCAGCGGCGGCACCACGATCGGCACCACGTTGAGCCGGAAGTAGAGGTCCTCGCGGAAGCGGCCCTCCGCCACGGCCTTCTTGAGATCGCGGTGCGTCGCGGCGACCACCCGCACGTCCACGGTGACGTCGGCGTTGCCGCCGACGCGCCGGAAGGTGCGCGTCTCGAGCACGTGCAGGAGCTTGGCCTGCAGGCCGGGCGTCATCTCCCCGATCTCGTCGAGGAACACCGTGCCGCCGTCGGCCAGCTCGAACAGGCCCTTCTTGAAGCGCTTCGCGTCGGTGAAGGCGCCCTTTTCGTGGCCGTAGAGCTCGCTCTCCAGCAGCTGCTCCGGGATCGCACTGCAGTTGAGCTCGACGAACGGCCCCTCGGCGCGCGCGCTGTGCGCGTGGAGGTAGCGCGCGAGCAGGCCCTTCCCCGCGCCGGTCTCGCCGTGGATCAGCACGGTCGCGTCGCGGCTCTTGCCGGCCTTCTCCAGCAGCTGCAGCGCGCGCCTCAAGCCCTGGCTGTCGCCGATCAGCGGCTGCAGGCGCTCTTTGCGATGCAGCTCGACCTCGCGCTTGAGGCGCGCGTTCTCGAGCGCCAGCTGCAGCAGCGCCCCGAGCTGCTCGGTGTCGAGCGGCTTCGGCAGGAACCAGAACGCACCGAGCTTGATGGCCTGGACCACGTGATCGAAGCTGGCGTGCGCGCTCAGCATGATCACCGGCACGCCGGTGTCCTCCTCGCGCACGCGCTTCAACACCTGAAGCCCGTCCACGTCGCCGAGCTTCAGGTCGAGGATGATGGCATCCACGGCGTGCTCGCGCAGCCGCTCCAGCGCCTCGCGCCCGCTCGCGGCTTCGTGGGCCTGATACCCGGCATCGCGCGCCCATTCACTGATGCCGAACCGGATCGAGCGCTCGTCGTCGACGATGAGAATCGATTGCGGACTAGCGGTCTGCGTCGGAGCGTCGCCTTTGGCCATAACGTTTCTCCAGGGGGAAGTTGAGCAGCACCGTGGTGCCGCGACCCTCGCGGCTCGCGACCTCGATGGCGCCGCCGTGCTCCTGCATGATGGTCTGGGAGATCGACAGCCCGAGCCCCGTGCCCTGCGGCTTGGTCGAGAAGAACGGATCGAACAGTTTGGACAGCACGCCACGCGGAATCCCCGCGCCGGTGTCGCTGACGCGGATCTGCTGCCAGGCGAGCTTCGGCGCGGCACGGCGCCCGGCCGCACGCGCGCGGTCGGCGGCGCGGCGCCCGGGACCGCGTGGGGGCACCCGGCGCATCACCTTGCGGATCTCGTAGCGCAGCGTCCCGCCCTGCGGCATCGCCTGGACGGCGTTGAGCGTCACGTTGAGCAGCACCTGGGTGACGAGATCCTGGTCCACCCATACCGGCTGCAGCCGGGGCGCCACGTCACGCTCGACGCGCACGTGTGCCGCGGCGATCTGCTCGGCGGCGAGGTCGACGACGTGGTCCACGCACTCGGCGAGCGTGCCCGGCCGCAGCGACGGCGTCCGCGGCCGCGCGTACTGGAGCAGGCTCGTGACGATGCGATCGAGGCGGGAGACCTCGTCGAGGATCACCTGGACGAAGCGGATGCGCTCGTCGCGCGGCTCGAAGCGTTTGAGCAGCACCTGGGCGCTGGTGCCGATCCCGGCGAGCGGATTGCGGATCTCGTGCGCCACCCCGGCTGAGAGCTGCCCCAGCGTCGCCAGCCGTTCGTGGCGGCGCAGCTCCTGCTGCAGACGGTGGTGCTGGGTCAGGTCGTGCAGCGTGATGACCAGCCACGGCGGCTGGCCCACCCGATAGCTGCGGAACAGCACCGGCACGTCGCCGCCGTCGCTTCCCGAGAGCCGCGCCTCGCGTTCGGTCTGCGCGCGCCTGAGCGATTCGCGCACGAGGTCCTCGCCGGCCACCACCGTGCGCAACAGATCGGCCGCCATGCGCCCCCGCACTCGCGCGCCGGCGAGCGACAGCAGCCGGCTCGCGGCGGCATTGAATTCCGCCACGCGGCCTTCCGGGTCCACCAGCAACGCACCCGCGCCGGTGTCCGCCATGAGCGCCCGCGCGATCGAATCGGCGGGCCGGGCGGACGCATGCGCACGGCGGGCGGTGCGACGTTCCTTCGTCAACGGCATGAGCGCTCCATCGCCGCGGCAGTATGGCAAATCCGGAGCGCAGACCAAAGCCCGCCGGCGGAGGCCGGCGGGCCGTGGAAAATCCCGTATGGACGGCGGTTCAGTGGCGCGAGAGTTCCTCGAGCACGGCGTCCACCAGAAAAGCCTTCACGTCCTCGCGCTCGTAGAAGTCCGAAGCGATACGCGCCTGCGCGGACAGCACCCGCGACCAGCGGATCTTCTCGTCTTCGGGGCGGGTCCACTCGGTCGGCCCGCCGCGCTTCCGCCTGCGCCCGGTCCCGGGCGTCGTGCCGGCCATGTTGCCTTCGGCGGCGGCGCGCTTTCCGGCGGACCGCCTGCGTCCGGACCCTGTGAGCACCGCGCCCGGCTCAGCCTTCTTTCTTGGTGTCGCGCGCGGACGGACCATGGGCTCGGCGGTTCTCTTCCTGGATGCGGGCATAGATCTCTTCCCGGTGCACTTTTACTTCCGGCGGCGCTTCGATGCCGAGCTTCACCTGACCCGAGCGGACCTCGAGGACGGTGATCTTGACCGAATCTCCGATCCGGATGTTCTCTCCTAACTTCCTTGTTAGGACCAGCATCGTGAAGCCTTCCTCCGCTCCAGCGTCGGGATGACCCCGACCCATGGACAGTCAGCGTATCGGCATAGGCCGCCAGTAACTTAAGGCGAGAATAGACACATTCCGGGGGTTCCGTCCATCCTGACCTGCGGGCTTGACAGGGCCCCCTCCGCTGCTAGCCTCACCCGACCACCCTTCCCGAGCGAGGTCCGCATGGATCGCGGTCCCCTGTCCGTGGTGCTTTCCGGGCTCCTGCTCGCCGTCGGCGCGGCGGTCGCGCTCACGGCGCTGAGCCTTCCGATGCAGCCCTACAGCGGGATGTCCTTGCAGGGACGCCGCGTCGCCACGGTCATGCCCGGCGGTCCCGGGGACCAGGCCGGCATCCGTCCCGGCGACGTGATCCGGCTGCACGATGCCGGCCGCTCGATCTCCCGCGCCCGCGGCCCCCTGGCCCACGCCCTGCCCGGGGTCCCCATGGACCTCGAAATCGAGCGGGACGGCCGGGTGATGCGGGTCTCGCTGCTGCCCAGGCACCTGCCGGAGGCCGAGCGCCGCCTGCGCGCCGCGCTGCTCGCCGTGGCCTGCGGCTTCCTGCTGCTCGGCGGCTGGGTGTGGAGCGAGCGCCGCGACCGTCTGACCCGCACGTTCCTGCTGCTGTGCCTGGCGTTCGCCTGGCTGCTGGCGCCGCTGCCCTACCCCGACTGGCCGTTCGTGAGCCTCGCGCACGAGATCGTGCTCTCCGGCGCCTCGGTGCTGCTGCCGGCGCTGTTCATCCACTTCTTCGCCCTGTTCCCCGAGTCGCGCCAGGCCCGCGGCCGGCTCGGTGCGTGGGTCTCGGCCGGCTACCTCGTGGCGGCGGCGCTGTTCCTGGGCTCGATCGGCACCATCGTTCTGGAGTCGCTCGCAGCCGGCGGCGTGCAGACGATCCAGGAGCTGCTGCAGATCGCGGCCTCGCTGTGGTTCGCGATCGGCCTCCTGCTCGCACTCGCGCTGTTCACGCGGTCCTATCTGCGCGCGGCCTCGCCCGATACCCGGCGCCGGCTGCGCGTCGTGCTGGCCGGCACCGCGCTCGGCGTCGGCCCGCTCGCCGCCCTGATCGTGGTGCGCAACCTGTTCCCCGAGGTCGAGTTCCCGGGTGAGCGCTGGGCGGTCGCACTCACCCTGCTGGTGCCGGCGTCGTTCGCGTGGGCCGCGGTCGTCCACCGCATCTTCGATTTCCGCGTCGCCGTACGCTCGGGCGTGCTGGTGCTGGTGCTGGCCGCCGCGGGCGTGCTCGCGTACTTCGGCAGCGAGTGGCTCGCGGGCCGGCTGTGGCCCGACCTCGGCGGCAGCCTCGCCGGCGGCTCGCTGGCGTTCATCGCGCTCGCGGCGGCGCTGGTCGGTCCCGCGCATCCGTGGCTGCGCAGCATCGGCCACGACCGCCTCGAGCGGCCGCGGGCCCTCCCGCCGGAGGTCACGATCGACGCCGAGGCGGACAGCGACCGTGCCGCCGGCCTGCTGGGCGATGCGTGTGCGATGTGGTCCCGCACGTTCGCTCTCGACGGCTGCACCGCATGGCTGGTGAGGGAGGGCGCGGCGCGGCTGGTCGCCTCGTGCGGCGCCCGCGCGAACGCCCCGCCCGGGCCCGGGCTGATCGAGGCGGAGCTGCCGCCGCGCGCGCCCGTCCAGGTGGACGAGCTGCCGCTCGCGCGGCCCGGGCGCCGGGCGCTCGAGGCGGCCGGCGTGCGCTGGGTCCTGCCGGTCGGCCGCGGCGGGTGGCGTGCGTTACTGATGCTCGGCAACCGGCTCGCCGGGCCCTGGTTCAGCACGCGCGAGCTGGTGGACCTCGAAGCCAGCGCGGCGCACCTCGAGGTCGCGCTCGAGAATGCGGAGCTGCGCCACGCGGCGAGTTCGCACACCGCGTTCGATCGGGAGCTGCGTGAGGCGGGGCGCATCCAGTCGCACTACCTGCCGCGGCGGGTGCCGGTCTACCCCACGCTCGACTGCGCGGCGGCGGCGCTCGCCTGCGAGCCGGTGGGCGGCGACTACTACGACTTCGTCGAGGGCAGCGAGCGCACCTTCACGCTGGCGGTCGGGGACGCACGGGGTCACGGCGTTCCCGCGGCGCTCACGCTGGCCGGCGTCCAGGCGCGCTTCCGCAGCGAGGCACGGCTCCAGCCGGAGCCGCACGAGCTGCTGCAGCGGCTCAACGAGGAGCTGGTGCAGCTCGACCATCCGGAGAACTTCGTCGGCCTGCTGTGTGCGCGCTGCGAGGCGCGGGCCGGGCGGGTGAGCTTCGCCAATGCCGGCCTCACGCCGCCCCTGGTGCGCCGCGTGGACGGCACCTTCGAGGAGGTCACCGAGGCCAGCGTGCTGCTCGGCGTGAGCCCGCGGGCCGAGTATCGCGACGCCATCCTCACGCTCGGGGCGGGCGACGTCGTGCTCGTCTATACCGACGGGCTCACCGAGGCGCGGCGCGGCGACCAGCTGTTCGGGGTGGAGCGGGTCTGCCGTGTGCTGGAGCACCATGCCGCGCGGCGGGCCGGAGACATCCTCAAGGCTCTGGTGCAGGCGGTGCGCGACTGGGCGGACCAGCCGCTGGACGACATCACCGTGGTGGTCATGAAGCAGCTCACCCCGGCGGGCCGTCAGGCCCGGCGGGAATCCCCTCAAGCCGCATTGCAAAATGGCCGATACCGGTCGGTGAGGCGACAGGACGCCGTCTCCCCCGCCCGTGCTGCCAACCCACGGGCGGCCGATCTGAACGGTTGACCGCGCGCAAGCGCGAGCCCCTCGCAGTCGGAGGTGGACCGTGGAAATCGGCCTGATGGTGCTGATTCTCGATCTGCTCTGGTGGATCCGGCGCTAGATCGAGCGTGACCCCGGCTCCGGCCGGAGGTTGCGCGTCACCGCGTCGGGGCGGCGTGCCTCGCACGACCGTCCGCGCCCCGGGGTCGTCCCGGCACGGTGTGTTCCATCCGTGCGTCCCGCGCCGTGCCGAACGGCGTCGCGGGGAGCCGGCTTCCGCGCGCCGCACGTCTCAGGCGCGCGCGTTCCCTCTCGCGTCCGCGCGCAGCGCCGCAGCGAGGGTCTCGCCGAGCGCCGCCACGCGCGCCGCCGCGCCGGACTCCGGATTCTCGGTCACGGCGCGCATGAACGCCGCACCGACGACCACCGCGTCGACCACGCCCCTGAGGGCACGTGCATCGTCCGCGTTCGAGATGCCGAAGCCGACCGCCACCGGCAGGGTCGTCAGCCGGCGCAGCGCGGCGACGCGGTCCGGAATCGAGCCCGCGAAGCCCGCTGAACGTCCGGTGACGCCGGTGCGCGCGAGACAGTAGACGAAGCCGCGGCTCCGTTCGATCAGGCGCGGCAACCGGTCCGCGTCGGTCGTGGGCGCAACCAGCAGGATCGTGTCGAGGGCGTTCGCGTCGAAGGCCTGCCACGCCTCGGGCGACTCGTCCGGCGGCAGGTCGGAGACGATGAGCCCGTCGACACCGCTCGCGCGCGCGCTCCCGGCGAACGCCGCCACACCGCCCCGCATGATCGGATTCGAGTAGGTCATGATCACCACCGGGGTCTCGGCCTCGCGCCGGAAGGCGGCGACCAGGTCGAGCACGTCCGTGGTGCCGACGCCCTTCCTGAGCGCCCACTCGGAGGCCCGCTGGATTTCGGGCCCGTCGGCGATCGGATCCGAGAACGGGATCCCCACCTCGATCGCGCGCACGCCGGAGCGCGCGAATGCGCGCATCATCTCGAGCGAGGCGTCGAGGTCCGGATATCCGGCGGTGATGAACGGGATGAGCCCGGTGGCGCCGGGATGGCGCTGGAACTCGGTCGCGAGGCGGCGCGGCGGGGCGCTCATCGGCGCGCGCTCCATGCCCGGACTCCGGAGACCGGATACGCGGCCGGGGCCGGCGACGCCGGGCGCCCGGATTCCGTCCAAGATCGTGAAGGGCAGGGCGCGAGGAAGCGGCGGGCGAGGCGGATCGTCAGATACTCCGCGGCGACGAGCGACCGGGCCACGCGGTCATTCGCGCTCTCAGGGAGAACCTAGTAGCCGCCCCAGAGTCCGCGGCCGTAACCGTAGTCGCCGTAACCGTAGCCGTACTGCAGCGGCGAGCGGACGTTGCGGTACTGGATTCGGATCGAGGTCGAAGGGCTCGGGCGGTAGTCGAGCGCCAGTCCCTCGAGGAAGAAGTTCGCGTTGCCCGAGCCGGCGCTGCCCCACTGGTTGCCGAGGCTCACCTGCATCGCCAGCGGTGCGCCGAACCGGTAGTGGAGCGTCGTGACCTGCAGGGCGTCCGTGGCGCCGGTGAACCCGGAACCGACGCTCACCGTCGTCGAGACGTGCAGCCTGGAAGGGTCGAACCAGGCGGCGGGGCGCGCGAACGCGCTCACCGGCACCTGCGGCGTGAAGCCCGCGAGTCCGGGCGCATCGAGGCCCTGGGCGAACGCGGGAGAAACGGCGAGCAATGAGAGGACGGCGGCGACCGGCAGCAGACAGCGCGAAGGGTTCATGGCTCAAAATTAGGAACCCGCACCGCTCCTGTCAACAGCCGGAATGCGGCGCGGGTTCAGTTCCGGTCAAGTCACGCGTGGGCGTCGTCTTCGCTGCTGATGACGATCCGCAGCACGATCTCGCGACTCCCACCCTTCGGGATCCGCACCGGCACCACGACCGACTCGGCGTCGATCTGCGCCCGGGCGGACGGCGAGTGTCCACCGCGGGCCGCCGGGCCGATGGACGGCGCCTCGTGGCCGGCCGCATGGGCCGGCTGCGCCGGGGCCACCGGCGATCCGCCGTGCGCCGGGACGGCCGGCTTCGCGGCGGGCGCGAACGGCTTCGCCTGCGGGGCCGGCGGTGCGGCCGGACGCGCCTGCGCGCTGACAGCGACGGGTTCGGGCTGCGGGGCCACCGGTTCCGGCGTCGCAGCGGGCACGGACGGGACCCCCGGCTGGTGTTTCGCTGCCGGCGCGGGCGCCGCGGGTGCGGGACCCGGCTGCTTCGCGGCGGGCGCAGGTTCGGGCCGGTTCGCATCGGGCGCCGCCGCGGGCGGCACCTGCGAGGGCAGCTCGATCTCGCGACCGTAGTCGACCGGCCGGCCGGCCGGGGCGGGCTCGGCGTGGCGCGCCTCCTGCTGGATCTCGCGTCCTGGCGCACCGGGCGCAGCGGTGTCGACGCGGCCGGGGCCGAGCGGCCGCGCCGCCCCGTCGCTCTTCGCGTTCGTCGCGGGCGCGGCGCTCGAGCCGCCGAACAGAGACGCCGCACCGGCGTTCGGCGCCGGAGCCGCGGGCGTTGCGGGAGCGCTCTTCACCGCGCCCGAGGTCGGTCCGCGACGCAGATCACGCGTCACCTTCTCCATCAGCATGTGCGAGATCCCGCGGAAGGTCTCGAAGACGCCCTTGCCCTGCGTGGCGACGGCCTCGAAGAACGGCACCTTGCCGCCGGCATTCAGCTCGGCATTGAGCTCGTCGAGCGAGTAGACGTTCGGGAGATCGCGCTTGTTGTACTGCATGACCCAGGGAATGGCGTCCAGGTTGAGCCCGTATTCGGCGAGATTCGCCTTCAGGTTCGCGAGGCTCTCCTTGTTCTCTTCCATCTTGCCGACTTCGGAGTCGGCGACGAACACGATGGCGTCCGCCCCCTTCAGCACGAGCTTGCGCGTCGCGTTGTAGAAGACCTGGCCGGGAACCGTGTAGAGCAGGAAGCGGGTCTTGAAACCCATGATCTCGCCGAGATCGAGGGGCAGCAGATCGAAGAACAGGGTTCGATCCGACTGCGTCTTCATGCTCACCATCTTGCCGCGGCTCGTGTCGGGCACGGCCTCGTAGATGGATTCGAGGTTCGTGGTTTTTCCGCTCAGGCCCGCTCCGTAGTAGACGAGCTTGGCGTTGATCTCTTTGCCCGAATAGCTCACGACGACCACGGCGATCTCCTCCTTGAGCGACCCCACCCTGTCACAGAGCCGAACCCCATGGAGCCCCTTGCCGCCCTTTCTCCACGGGAACTCTGAAGGTGGAAAGAACCGTCCATCAGCACCGATGCCTGAAGCACGAAGCTCGAACCAATCCTCACGCACCGGATGGGGTCGCAATCCTGTGGCACAGACGCGACCTCCGCCTCGCGGGCACTGCCGCCCCGCGGCGACGGGAACCCCGTGCGTCTGCCGTCACGAGGCTTATCGGCGTGGCGGCGTGGAACCTTGACCCGGAATTGCCGGCGGATGGACGAAGCCAGGCCGCCCCCGGTACGCCGGAGACGGCCTGGCTCGGAGCGGGCGGGCCCGGGGCGCCGGCTAGGTGGACACCCCGGCCGCGTCGCGATACAGCCAGATTCCGGGACGCTCGCGCACCTGGGTCTGCAGGCGCGCCCCTTCGTCCCGGTAGTGGGCGAGGAAGATCTCCTTCAGGCGGTCGCACTCGCTCGTCGCGAAGTAGCGCCGGGCGCGGGTGAACATGTCGTCGCGGCCGGAGTAGACGTAGGCCGTGACCTCGGTCACCCGCTCGTACTGGTGATCCTGATAGGCCGCCTCGGGTGAGTCCTCCATGTCGAGCCACAGCGATGCGCTCGGCTCCACCACCTCGAAGTCGTGACGGCGGGTCATGAGGAACTCCCACAGGCCGAAGATCTCGAGCGGGATGTAGCGCTCGCTGCCAGGACCGTTGCCGCCTTTGGGGCGGATGTGGCACCGCAACAATTTCTGACTCGACATCGGCGCGCCTCCCTCTGCTGGTGGCTCGATCCGGTCCTCCCCGTGGGTCGCGAGCTGACACCCGGCCGCCATGATGCAATCCTCCGGCAATCCCGGAACGCGGCCCGTGCCTGCGGGGGTGCTTCCGTGGCGCATGGTAGCCCCGCCCCGGCGCCCGGGTCAACGGCGCCCTTTCCTCCAACTCGATGCGAGACAAAGCCATGCGGCTGGGAATCGAGGCGTCGATCCATGCTCCGAATGCTTGACATCATTTCTGACGAGGCCGTAAGTTGGCCCCGAACCGGCCAGTGCGCCGCCTATCTTTCGGGAGTGGGGAATAGGATGTCTCGACTCGTGTATGGCTGGCTCACCGCGCTCGTGGCCGCGCTGCCCTTGAAGCTCGGCTATGCCCTTGCGCGGGTTCTTGCGGGGGTTCACTACCGGGCCTTCCCGGCGCGCCGGCACGCCGCCCTCGCCAACCTGGCGGCCATCCTGCCCGGATCCTCACGCCGCGAACGCACCGGCATCGTGCGCCGGATGATGCGGAGCTACAACGACATGCTCTTCGAGTTCTTCCGCCTCCCCCATCTGGAACGCGCCGAGCTGCTCGACGCGGTCGAGGTGGTCGGACGCGAGCACCTGGAGGCGGCGGTCGCGAAAGGCCACGGTGCGATCTTCGCATCGAGCCACATCGGCAACTGGGAGCTCGGCGCGGTGGTCGTCGCCCACTGGGGCTACACGCTGCACGCGGTCGCCGGGGTTCAGCTCAGCCGCTGGCTCGCGCCCGCGGTGCGCGAGACCAAGACCGAGCTCGCGATCCGCACCGTCTCGGTCGAGGACGGGTTCCGCAAGCTGCTGCGCGCGCTCGACCGCAACGAGCTCATCGCCCTGATGGTGGACGGCGACATGTACCGGCACGGCGTGCCGGTCGAGTTCTTCGGTCGCGAGACGCCGTTCCCGGCCGGCCCCGGCGTGCTGTCGCACCGCACCGGCGCGCCGATCATCTGCGGCTACTGCGAGCGCACCGGGCCGGGCACCTTCCGCATCGTGCTCGAACCGGCGATCGACCCGGCCGACCACGCCACCGTGCAGGAGGTCAACGCCGCCGTCGCGCACACCATCGAACGCCACATCCGCGAACACGTGGATCAGTGGTGCATCTTCCGCCCGTTCTGGGATGGGCCGCCGGCCGAAGAGCGTTCCGAAGCCGCCGCGACCCAACGCGTGCACGCTTGAAGATCGGCATCGTCACCCAGTCCTACTACCCGCGTTACGGCGGCGTGACCGAGCACGTCCATGCCAAGGCCATGGAGCTGCGCCGCCGCGGTCACGACGTCACGATCATCACCAGCCATTTCCGCCGCGGTGAGAATCATTACCGCGAAGGCGTCGAGCGGATCGGGTACAACGTGATGATCCCCTTCAACGGCGCGTTCGTGGACCTCGCCGTCGGCTTCCGCCTGCGCGGCCAGCTCCGGCGCCTGTTCCGCGACCACGCGTTCGACGTGCTGCACACCCACGCTCCGCTGGTGCCGACGCTGCCGATGTTCGCCGTGCTCGAGAGCCAGTGCCCGCAGGTCGGCACGTTCCACACGACCGGCAACCCGAACCGCTTCCTCAACTGGCTCGCGCGTACGCAACGGCCGGTGATGGAGCGGCTCGATGCCAAGATCGCGGTGTCGGTGACGGCGCGCGACTACGCCTCCCAGATGTTCCCGGGCGCCTACGAGGTGATCCCGAACGGCGTCGACATTTCCCGCTTCCATCCCCAGGTGCAGCCGTTCGAGCAGTGGATGGATCCGGACAAGGTGAACCTGCTGTTCGTGGGGCGCCTCGATCCGCGCAAGGGAGTGCATCTGCTGCTCGCGGCGATGCCCGGGATCGTGAAGCGCACGAAAGGACGCGCGCGGCTGCTGGTGGTCGGCGACTCCTACCTGCGCTCGCGCTTCGAAGCCTCGGTGCCCTCATGGGTGCGGCCGCACGTGCACTTCCTCGGCCACGTGCCGAGCGCCGAGCTGCCGCGCTGGTACGCGACCGGCGACATCTTCGTTTCGCCCGCCTACGGGCAGGAGAGCTTCGGCATCGTGCTGGTGGAGGCGATGGCCACCGCGCGCGCGGTCGTGGCCTCGGACATCCCCGGCTATCGCACCGTCATCGATCCCGACGTGAACGGGGTCGTGTGCAGGCCCAACGACGTCGCCTCGCTGGAGCGCGCCATCCTGCAGCTGGTGGACGATCCGGAGCGCCGGCTGCTGCTGGGCGGCCGTGGCCGTCAGCGCGCGCAGGCGTTCGCGTGGCCGTCGGTGGTCGAGCGGATCGAAGCGCTCTACCGCCACGTGCTCGGCACCAGGGGGCACGCCGTACCGCGCCCGCGTCGCATCAGCGCCGCGTAGTTCGATGACCGACGAGGCCGCGGGGGGCGCAGGCGCCACGCCCGGCGCGGCGGAGCCACCCCCCCCGCTCCTCGCCCAGCGCAACTTCGCCGCACTCTGGTGGGGCCAGCTGGTGTCGATTCTCGGCGAGCGGCTCACCTACCTGGCGCTGATCGGCCTGCTCGCCGAACACTCGTCGCACTTCTCCGACGAGCGCTCGTCGTGGCTGCTGTGGATGCTCGGCAACGTGATGCTCGCGCCCGTGCTGCTGTTCGCGCCGTTCACCGGCGCCTGGGTGGACCGCACGAATCTGAAGCGCGTGCTGATCGCCTCGGACACGCTGCGTGGTGTGCTGGTCGCGCTGATCCCGGTGCTGTACGTGACGACGCACCTCACGTTCCCGGTATATCTGCTGGTGTTCCTGCTGTTCACCTGCAACGTCGTCTTCCTGCCGGCGAAAAGCGCGATCACGCCGGAGATCGTGCCGCGTTCGCAACTGCTGACCGCCAACGCGCTGCTCGCGGGCGCCGGGATCGCTTCCACCGCGATCGGCGCGCCGCTCGGCGGCTGGGTGGTGGACCACTGGGGCTGGGGCACGGCGCTCTACATCAACGCCTTCACGTACGCCGTCTCGGTGATCGCACTCGCACTCGTCGCCTATCGCCATCGCCATGCGCCCGTGGAGCCGCAGCCCGACGTCTCGGTCGGTCGCTACATGCGCGAGGTGAAGGAGGGCTGGGCGCTGGTTCGCTCGAGCCGGCCGGTCGGCGTGGCGCTGATCGCGCTCGGGGCCGTGTGGGTCGGCGGCGGCTTCCTGCACGTCGCCGGCAACCAGCACATCCAGCACGCGGCGAGCGTTCCCGGCATGGAACGCGTCGGGATCCTGATCACCGTGCTCGGCGTCGGCGCCGGACTTGGCACCTGGTGGGTGAATACCTACGGCCGCAACGTTCGGGCTTCGGTGCTGCTCGGCTCGGGATTGCTGCTGGTCGGCGTCGGCCTGATCTCGTTCGCGGTCTCCACCCGCTTCGCGGTGTTCGCGATATCGGCGTTCATCATCGGGCTCGCCGCCGCCCCGGCGTTCGTGCTCAGCGAGACGCTGCTGCAGACCGGCACCTCGGCACGCCAGCGCGGCCGCGTGTTCAGCGCCCGCGACTTCATGATGCGTCTGCTGCTGTTCATCTCGGGCACGCTCGCCGCGTGGCTGACCAACGGCTGGGGCACGCGCAACGCGATCCTGACGAGCGCCGTGCTGGTCGCGATCGCGGGCATCCTCACCGTGCTCTACGGCCGCGGCACCGACGTGCCGGCGGTGCCCGGCGAGGGGGCCCCCACGCCGGCGGATCCGACCGCGTTCTGAACCCGCCCGGGCCGCGCGCGGCCCGGGACCGGTGCGGCGTCCGCCGACACCGGCCGGGTCAGTCTCCGCCCGGCTCCAGGTCGACGCCCCAGCGCTCACGCAGCGCTTCGCGGAAGATCGCCGAATCCGCGTCACGCCCCGCGTCCTTCCGCCACGCCTCGAAGAGCTCGAGGATCTCCGGGCCGTACGCCGCGAACAGCCGCCCTTCGCGCGCAGCCGCATGCAACGCCTCACCGTGTCGCCCGGCCAGCATATCGAGCATCCGCGTCGCGCGTTCGGCCGGAGCCGGCGCCTCGGCCGGTGCGCCGACGGCCTCGTCGTGCGGCGCCGCAGGGGACGGCTCCGGATCCCGCACGTGCGGCGGCGACGCCGGATGGTCCTCCGCCATGGCGGAAGGCGCGTCTTCGAGCGGCGCGCTCTTCTGCATCGCTTCGTCCGCCGCCTCGACTTCGCTCGACGGAACGACAAAGGTTCGCTCGCAGTTCGGACAGCGGATGCGCGCGCCACCGGATCCCATGAGCGCTGCGGGCAGAAAGTAGCGCGACGCGCAGAACGGACAGGCGACGGTACGACCGGGTTCGTTCATGGGGCCGATTGTGACGCATGCGCCGCGCGATGCAACTCGATTCGCGATTTTAGATCTCGCGCGGTGCGCGCCGGCGTGCGATTCTCCGAGTTGCCGGCTCGCGTGCAGGTTCGCCTGTGCGGGCCGGACCACTTTCCCCCTCGTTTCCACCCTCGTCGAATCCGAGAGGTAACCGATGCGCTGGACCCGTTTCATCGCCGCACTCGTCGCACTGTTCGCCATGACCGCCGTCTTCGCCGGCCTGTCATATTCCAAGCCGGCGGCGAAGCCCGCGTCCGACATGGTGAAGCGTGGCGAGTATCTGGTCACGATCGCCGGATGCAACGACTGCCACACGCCCGGCAACCTGTATGGGCAGCCTGACTTCAGCCGCCGGCTGTCGGGCAGCGAACTCGGCTGGACGGGCCCGTGGGGCGTCGCGTTCCCGCGCAACCTGACGCCGGATCCGGAGACCGGGCTCGGCAAATGGAGCGACGACGAGATCGTCACCGCAATCCGCACCGGCCAGCGTCCGGACGGCCGCATGCTCGCGCCGTTCATGCCGTACGCGGGCTTCTCGCACCTCACCGACGACGACGCGCACGCGATCGTCGCGTACCTGCGTTCGCTGCCGCCCATCTCGCATCACGTCCCCGACGTGGTCCCGCCGGGCGAGAAGTACGACGGCGCGGTCATGACGTTCCCGGCGCCGCCGGCGTGGGACGTGCCGCCGCCGCCTGCGAATGACGGGAAGTAACGGCGTCCCGGCGATCTCCGGGGTCCATGCGGCCGGTTCCCACCCGGGAGCCGGCCGCTTCGCATGGGGCGCATCGCCGCTCCGGCGGTCGCGACCCGTGCCGGCGCGGCCCGCGGGCGCGCCTCAGCCGGCGAGCGCGAGATCCAGTGGATCGCGGAAGCCCGCGAGCAGCGTGGCCCTGAGCGCGGCGTGCGCGGGATGGGTGAGATACGGATCCTCCGTCACCACCGCCCGCGCCGCGGCGCGCGCCTCGATGAGCAGCGACTCGTCGCGCAGGTCGGCGAGCTTGAGCCGCGGCAGCCCGCTCTGCCGCACCCCCCACAACTCCCCGGCGCCGCGCAGCCGCAGGTCTTCCTCGGCGATCTCGAACCCGTCCGCGGTGCGGGCGAGCACGTTCAGGCGCTCGAGGCTCTGCGCGTTCGCGCCCGCACCGGGCACGAGCACGCAGACCGAGCGGTGCGCGCCGCGGCCGACGCGCCCGCGCAGCTGATGCAGCTGGGTCAGGCCGAAGCGCTCGGCGCTCTCGACCACCATCAGCGTCGCGTTGGGCACGTCCACGCCGACCTCGATCACCGTCGTCGTCACCAGCACCTGCGTCTCTCCGGCGGCGAACGCCTCCATCGCCGCCTGCTTTTCGGCCGCCTTCATGCGCCCGTGCAGCAGCCCGATCTCGAAACCCGACAGCCGCGGGTGCTCCGACAGACGGCGGTACTCCGATTCCGCGGCGCGCATCTCGGCGCGGCCCTCCTCGATCACCGGCAGCACCACGAACGCCTGGCGGCCTTCGGCGAGTTCCTTCGCCATGAACTCCACGATCCGGTGAAACTTCTCCTCGCCCGCCACCCGCGTGACCAGGCGCCCGCGGCCCTCGGGACGTGCGTGCAGCCGGCTCGAGTCGAGATCGCCGAAGAAGGCGAGCTGGAGCGTGCGCGGAATCGGCGTCGCAGTGAGCACCAGCACGTCCGGGATCACTCCTTTCTTCGCGAGCGAGGCGCGCTGCCTGACGCCGAAGCGGTGCTGCTCGTCGACGATCGCGAGCCCGAGCGCCGGCATTCTGACCTTCTCTTCGAGGAGTGCGTGGGTGCCGACGGCGAGCAGCGGCTCGCCGGCCTCGAGGCGTTCCGCCAACCCACGACGCTCGGCGACGGGGGTCGCGCCGGTGAGCAGCGCCACGGGCACGCCGGCCGCGGCGGCGAAGCGCTCGAGTGTCGCCGCGTGCTGGCGCGCGAGAATCTCGGTGGGCGCCATGAAGGCGACCTGCAGGCCCTGCTCGATCGCATGCGCGGCCGCGAGCAGCGCCACCACCGTCTTGCCGCTGCCGACGTCGCCGAGCAGCAGGCGGTGCATCGGCCGCCCGGCGCGCATGTCGGCGACGATTTCCTCGAGCGCCGCTGCCTGATCTTCGGTGAGCTCGAACGGCAGCGCCCTGCGAATCCTCGCGGCCAGCTCGCCCTTCCCCGCCGTGACCAGCCCGCGCCCGTGCTCGGCGAGCACCCGGCGCCGGAGCTCGAGCACGGCTTGCAGCAGAAACAGCTCTTCGAAGGCGAGCCGGCGCCTGGCCGCCGCGAGCGCCGCATCGTCGTCCGGAAAATGGATCTGGCGCAGCGCCTCGCCGAGCGGCGCGAGACCGAGCCGCGCGGCGGTCCCGGCCGGAACGGGATCGTCGACAGCGTCCGCCACGACCAGCGCCTGCCGCACCGCCTCGCGCATCGCGCGCGCGGTGAGCCCGCGCGTGAGCGAATGCACCGGCACGAGCCGGCCGACGTGCAGCAGGTCCTGCACCTCGCCTTCCAGCACTTCGAACATGGGATTCAGCATGCGACGCTCGAGCGGGTCGATCTCGCCGCTCAGCACGACCTCGGTGCCGGGCCTGAGAGTGCGGGCCAGAAACGGCTGCCCGAAGAAGTACGCTCCCGAGCGTCCCGGTCCCGTCGGTGAGCGTCATCGAGAAGTCCGTGCGCCCGCCGCGCGTGCGCAGCGCGGCCGCATGCTTCACGGTCCCCGACACGGTCATCAGCGCGCCCGGCTCGAGGTCGCGGATCGTGACGAAGCGCCGCGCGTCGAGGTAGGTGCGCGGGTAGTGGCGCAGCAGGTGCTCGACCCTGGTGAGCTCGAGCTTCTCGAACAGGAGTGCGCGCTTCGGCCCCACCCCCGGCAGGAACTGGAGGCGGGAGGTCGGGTCGAGCGACGGGCGCCCGGTGCTTTTCGATGGCGGCTTCGAGGTCATGGGCATGGTGGCGGCGTCGCGCCGGTCGCGGCGTCTGCCGGCGCGCAGCTTAGCGGTTCGCGTGCCGCGGGCGCGACCGGGTCCGCCGGCCGGCAGGCGTGCCCGGATCTCATGCATGAAACATTCGCCGAGCGCGCGTTCGGCTTCGAGCTGATTGCGGGCGCGGCACAGCAGGCACAGGTTCGCGGCCGTCGACGGGCCACCTTTCGCCACCGGGATCACGTGATCGTATTCGAGCCGTGATTGCGCGTCGCCGCGTCGGCCGTTCACGATGATGAACGTGCATCGACCGGGATCGCGCTTATGGACCCCGCGCTTCACGGCCGCCGGAAGGTGGCGGCCGCGAGCAGGCTTGCTGTCCTGTGTCCGCGGCCTGTCGGTCGCCGCGAACTTGCGCGCTTCGAGCTTCGCGATCAGCGCGTCCAGGCCCGGCTCGAGCACCGCCGGGATGTCCGCACCGGGCAGCGAGTGGACCCGTCAACAGGAAAGTCCATTTGGACCGGGCACGCGGGTCCGGTCTCCCTACCCGTCCCCCGCTGCCCGATCGAACGGCCCCGAGTTGCCCACGTCCGGCTCCCCGCCGCTCCCCGAACAGCGGCACGACGCTCCCGCCACCCTCCGCTGCCCCGGTGCGCGAGCAGCGCCCGCCATGCCAGCTGCTGGCGCGGCAGCGCGTGCAGCGGATCGATCTCGAGCGCGCGCGCGAACGCCTCGTCGGCCTCCGCGGTGCGGCCCTGCGCGAGCAGCGCCCAGCCCAGGTCGGCGCGCGCCGAGCCGAACGACGGGTTGAGGAGCAGCGCCGCGCGCAGCGCCGTCTCGGCGCCCGGCGCATCGCCCTTCAGCATCCGCGCGCGGCCGAGCAGCGCCTGCGCGTCGGCCCAGTCGCGCATCGCCGCCACCACCGGTTCGAGCAGCTGCTCGGCCGAGTCCGGACGGCCGTCGGCGAGCTCGAGTCGCGCCAGCTCGTAGCGCGCGCGCACGTAGTGCGGCTTGAGGCGCAGGGCCGCCTCGAGCGCGGTGCGCGCCCCGGCGAGATCGCCGCGCGCCTGGCGGCAACGCGCGAGCGCGACGTGCAGATCCGGGTAGTCGGGACAGCGTGCCACGGCGCGTTCGAGCTCGCTCTCGGCCGCGGCCGGATCGCCGAGCGCGGCCAGCAGCGGCGCCGAGACCAGCGCGATCTCCGGCACCTCGCGATCGCGCGTCATCCCGCGGCGCAGCGCCCGCAGTGCCTCCTCGGGGCGGCCGAGCGCATGATGGACGAGCCCGAGCAGGCGATGGGCGCGCGCGAACTGACGGTTGTAGCCGACCGCGCGCTCCAGCGCCGCGGCCGCCTCGGCGAGGCGCCCGGCACGGAACAGCGCGAGACCGTGCCAGAAATGCAGATCCGGATAGCCGGGATGCGCCAGCAGCGCCGCACGCACGTGCTCGATCGCCAGCGCCGCCTGATCGCGCTCGAGATGCGCGCGCGCGGCCAGCAGCCGCGCCTCGAGGTAGCGCGGGTTGAGTTTCAGCGCCTGGTCGAGCTCGGGCAGCGCCTCCTCGACGCGTCCCGCTTCGAGCAGCACGCCCGCGAGCCGGCAGCGCAGATCGGCGTAGGCCGGACGCTCGCGCACCGCCTCGGCCAGCAGCGCTGCGGCGCCTTCGAGGTCGCCCGCGTCGTAGCGTTCGAGCGCGCGTTCGAACGGTGCCGGGCCCCGCGACACCGGCCCGGGCGCGGCGCCGAGCAGGCTCTCCCACTCGGTGAGTCCCCACTCGCGGATCCGCGCCGCGCCGGCCCAGTCGGGCAGCTGGAGGCCGAGCGCGAGCGCCTCGGTGAGCGCCTGCCCGGCGAGCCCCGGCTGATGCGAAAGGCCCCGGCACACGGCGAGCAGCAGCCACGCATCCATGAAGCGCGGGTGCTGCTCGAGCGCGATCTCGAGGTCCTCGATCGCCTCCTCGAGACGGCCCGAGCGGTGCCGGATGCGTGCGCGGTAATAGCGCAGATCCGGGAACGCAGGAGTCTCCGCGAGCACGCGCGAGAACGCCGCCTCGGCGCGCGCGTCGTCGCCGGCGTGGAAGCAGGCGAGCCCCATCTGCGCACGGGCCTCGGCCGCATAGCACGCGGCGAGCGAGCGATCCGGATCGTCCGCGACGCGGACGTCCTTGAGCGCGGCTTCGAAACACGCCACCGCCGCCTCGAACTCGCCGCGGTTGAAGTGCGTCATGCCGCGCGTGTAGTGGCGGTTGTGCCCCCACTTGAACAGCGTCGAGAAGATGCCCAGGGCGCCCTCCATGGCGCGGATCCCGGGCGCGGCCCGACGCTGCGGCGGACTCCGGTCCGCCGCACGCCCGGGGCGTCCGGTTTTCGTCCGGGAACGCGGCCCCCACCTGCGCGGGTGTGCCGGCGTCTTCCGGCCGCTCGTCGCTACGGCGCCAGACCGACTCTGTGAACGCCGCTCGCTGCGTTGCGCCGAGCGCTTTCAGTCATCCCCTAGTCCATCTGCTTGCGCAGGAACGTCGGCACGTCCATGGAATCGCCGCGGGTGCCGTTGCTGCGGCTCCAGCGGCTGCCGCGCTGCTCTTCACGCTGGCGCCAGCCCTGCGGGTGGCGCAGATCCTTCTCCGCCGCCGCGCCGTCCTCGGCCGGCGCGCGGTCGATCAGGCGCAGGCGCGGCTCGGCCTGGCCGAAACCGGTCGCGATGACCGTGATCACCATCTCGCCGTCGAGGTTCGGGTCGATGACCGAACCGAAGATCACGTTGGCCTCGTCGCCGGCGGCGCCGACCACGATGCCGGCCGCCTCGTTGACTTCGTGCAGCGTGAGGTCGCGGCCGCCGGTGATGTTGACCAGCACGCCCTCGGCGCCGGCGATCGACACGTCCTCGAGCAGCGGGCTCGAGACCGCGGCCTGTGCGGCGTCGACCGCGCGGTTGTCGCCGGTGGCGCGGCCGGTGCCCATCAGGGCGTTGCCGCGGTTCGACATCACCGCCTTGACGTCGGCGAAGTCGAGGTTGACGAGGCCCGGCACGGTGACCAGGTCGGAGATGCCCTTGGTGGCCTTGAGCAGCACCTCGTCGCAGACCGAGAATGCGTCCGAGAGCGACGTGCCGCGGTCCACCACGGCCAGCAGGCGCTCGTTGGGAATCACGATCAGGGTGTCGACCTCGCCGCGCAGCTCGGCGAGCCCCTCTTCGGCCTGGCGCATGCGGCGCCGGCCCTCGAACACGAACGGCTTGGTCACCACCGCGACCGTGAGCGCGCCCGACTGGCGGGCGATCTTCGCGACCACCGGCGCCGAGCCGGTGCCGGTGCCGCCGCCCAGGCCGGCGGTGATGAACACCATGTCGCTGTCGGTGAGCGTGTCGGCGATCGCCTGCTCGTCCTCCTCGGCGGCGCGGCGGCCCTGCGAAGGGTCGCCTCCCGCGCCCAGGCCGCGCGTGGAGTTCATCCCGATCTGCACGCGGGTCGGCGCCAGCGACTGGTTCAGCGCCTGGATGTCCGTGTTGGCTACGATGAATTCCACGCCACGAAGTCCGGCACCGATCATGCGGTTGACGGCGTTGCCGCCGGCGCCCCCGCAGCCGATGACTTTGAGCTTGGCGGAATTCGTGGGTTCGACGTCGAGTTCGAACATGGCACTACTCCCTGTGCCGGCCCGGTGGGAAACGACGCGGGGCCCCGCGCCGCTCGCCCGTCCGTGGGCGTGATGGCGGTTGAGCGGATACTAGGGCGAAACGCCCGGATGACCTAGAACAAATCGCTGAACCAGCGACGAAAATCGAATCCCGGCCGGCGCTCCGAGAAGCCGCGCGACTTCTCGCGGACCGGTCCCTCCCCCTCGCTCTGCGCGGCGTGCAGCACCAGGCCCACGCCCGTCGCGAATCGCGGGTCGGCGACGTTGGCCGAGAGGCCGCCCAGCCCTTCCGGGACGCCGAGCCGGACCGGCATCTCGAACACCTGCTCGGCGAGATCCACGATTCCGGGCATCAGCGAGGTCCCGCCGGTGAGGACCACGCCGCCGCCCAGGAGCTCGGCGAAGTGGTTCTTCTTCACCTCCTTGTTGGCCAGGACGAAGATCTCCTCGAGCCGCGGCTCGATCATCGAGGCGAGCACGTGGCGCGAGATCTCGCGGTCGGCGCGCCCGCCCACGCCGCAGACCGCGACGACGGCGTCGGGCGCGACCAGCGAGGCCAGCGCGCAGCCGTGCTGGATCTTGATCTGCTCGGCCTTGTCGATCGGCGTGCGCAGCCCGATCGCGAGGTCGTTGGTGACGTTGGCCCCGCCGAACGGAATGATTGCCGTATGACGGATCGCACCCTCGAAGAACACGGCGACGTCGGTCGTGCCGCCGCCCAGGTCGAGCAGGACGACGCCGAGATCACGCTCGTCGCGGCCGAGCACGGCGTGGCTCGAGGCCAGCGGCTCCAGCACCAGATCGTAGACCTTGAGTCCCGCGCGCTGGATCGAGCGGCAGATGTTCTTCGCGCTCGTCACCGCGCCGGTGATGATGTGCACCTCGGCCTCGAGGCGCACGCCGCTCATGCCGACGGGGTCCTTGATGCCGTCCTGGTCGTCCACGATGAATTCCTGCGGGATCACGTGGATGATCTCGCGGTCCATCGGGATCGCGATGGTCTTCGCCGCCTCGACCACCCGATCCACGTCGGGCTGCGCGATCTCGTTGTCCTTGCGCGACACCGCGATCACCCCGCGACTGTTGATGCTGCGGATGTGGTCGCCGGCGATGCCGGCATACACGCCGCGCGCGGAAACGCCGGCCATGCGCTCGGCCTCCTCGACGGCGCGGGTGATGCTGCCGACCGTCTTCTCGAGGTCGACGACGACCCCGCGGCGCAGCCCCTCGCTGGGCGCATTGCCGATGCCGACCACGCGCGGCTCGGCGCCGCCGTTGGTGTCCGCGATGATGCACGAGATCTTGGTCGTGCCGATGTCGAGCCCGACAAGATGCCTGATCGCCGATCCCATGAGTCCGCTCACCTCCCTGTGACGGTGCCCGCAAACGCCGATCGCCGATTCGTCCGGCCGGCGCACGGGGTCACGTCTATGTCCTCCGCGCGGCTTCGTCCGCCCCGGCGGGCGGGTCGGCGGGCCGCACGATCACCTGTTGGTCGAAACGCAGATCCACTTCCCTGGCGCGCACGCCGTTCTTCTCGAGATCGGCGAGCACCACGCGCAGAGCGGTCAGCCGCGGCACGTCCGGCGGCCACGCCGATGACAGCACCCGCGTGCCGCCGGTCAGGACGAGCGCGGTCTGCCGCGGCGCGGACACGTCGATCTCGGACACGCGCCCGCTGAGCTGGAGATCGGGTCGCGACAGAGCCTGCGCCCACGCGAGCCCGCGACTCACCTCCGGCGTCTGCACCTGCGCCCCGGCGGGCAGCTTCTCGAGCGCGGCGCCGGTCAGCAGCGGCACGTCGGCCACGACGCCGGCCTCGAGCGGCTGGAACAGCACGCCGGCGGAATCCATCTCCCACGGCACGCCGTGCTGGACCAGCAGGACCGGCAGGCGCTCGCGCACGTCCACGCGCACGCGGCGCAGCCAGGTGCGGTGGAGTTCCGCAGCGGCGATCCGCGGATGCACCAGCAGCTTCTGGCGGGCGCGGCTGAGGTCGATCGAGAACAGGTCCTCGCCGGGACGGAGCCCGGCGACCGCTGCGATCTCCTCCGCGCTCAGGTAGCGCTGGCCGCGGACCTCGACCGCGGCGAGCACCGCGTAGCGTTTGCGCAGGGCGCCCCACGGCACGTGCGCGAGCAGGGCGAGGGCGGCGAGCGCGGCGAGCACGTGAAGCACGCGCCGCACGCGGTGCCCTCTGCGGCGGTGCGGCGCCTCCTGGCGCATGGCCCGTCCCTGGTAGATGCCCATCAGCTCCCTTTTCCGGCGACGGCGTCCTGCCGTCGCAATCCTTCCAGTACCTCGGCGGCGAGCTTCCACACGTCGCCCGCGCCGAGCACCATCACCCGGTCGCCCGGGCGCGCCGCTTCGACCGCGCCGCGCACCGCGTCCGCCGGATCGGCCGTGAAGCGCACGTGGTGCGCCCCGGCGGCCTCCGCGCTCTCCACCACCGAGCGTCCGGTGACGCCCGGCAGCGGCGTCTCCCCGGCGGCGTAGACGTCCAGCACCCAGACCCGGTCGGCGTCGCCGAACGCCTCGCCGAACTCGCGCGCCAGCGCCGCCGTGCGCGTGTAGCGGTGCGGCTGGAAGATCACCAGCACCCGGCCGCCCGCGGCGCGCGCCGCCGACAGGGTCGCACGAATCTCGGTCGGATGGTGAGCATAATCGTCGATGACGGCCACGCCCGCCACCTCGCCCTTGAGCTCGAAGCGGCGCCCGACGCCGGCGAAGCCCTCGAGCGCCTCGGCCATGTGGCCGAAGCCGATTTCGATCTCGCGCCCGACCGCCAGCGCGGCCAGCGCGTTCAGCACGTTGTGACGGCCGTGCAGCTGCAGCCGCACCTCGCCGAGCTCGCCGGCGGCCGTGTGGACCCGGAAGGTCGAGCCGCGCGGGTCCACGCGCACGTCGGTGGCGAACAGGTCGGCATCCTCGGTGAAGCCGTAGGTGAGCGTGCGCTTGGTGACCTCCGGCAGGATGTCGCGCGTGAGCGGATCGTCCACGCACAGCACCGACACACCGTAGAACGGCACCCGGTTGGCGAAGTAGATGAACGCCTGGCGCACTTCGGAGAGATCGCCGTAGTGATCCAGGTGCTCGCGATCGATGTTGGTGATCACGGTCATCGCCGGCGCGAGGCGCAGGAACGAGCCGTCGCTCTCGTCGGCCTCGGCAACCAGGAAGCGGCCGTGGCCGAGCCGCGCGTTGGAGCCGATGGCGTGCAGCCGCCCGCCGACGACGATCGTCGGGTCGAGCCCGCCGCGGGCGAGCACCGTGGCGATCAGCGACGTCGTCGTGGTCTTGCCGTGCGAGCCGCCGACGGCGATGCCGTACTTCATGCGCATGAGCTCGGCCAGCATGTCGGCGCGGCCGATGGCCGGGATCCCGGCCTCGATGGCGGCGCGCAGCTCGGCGTTGTCCTGTTTCACGGCGGTCGAATAGACCACGACCTGCGCGTCCTCGACGTTGTTCGCGGCGTGGCCGATGAAGATCCGGCCGCCGAGCCCGACCAGCCGGTCGGTGGTCTCGCTCGCCTTGAGGTCGCTGCCCGAGACCTCGTAGCCCATGTTGAGCAGCACCTCGGCGATCCCGCACATGCCGGAGCCGCCGATGCCGATCAGGTGGATGCGGTGGGTCCGTCCGTACAAGGTCTAGCGCCCTCCCCCGCCGTTCTCCTTCGCCATCTGCACCGGCGCACGGCGATCCGCCCACGCCTCGAGGCTGCGCACGATCTTGAGCGCCGCGTCGGGCCGGTTGAACGTGCGCGCGTTCGCAGACATGCGCGACAGGCCCTGGCGGTCGCTGAGCCAGTGGGCGATCTCGTTGCCGAGCCGCTCGCCGGAGAGCTCGCGGTCGAGGATCATCGCTGCCGCACCGCGGTCGACGAGATTGCTGGCGTTCACGACCTGATGGTTGTGCGCGGCGTACGGATACGGAATCAGGATCGCCGGCGTGCCGCAGGCGGCGATCTCGGCGAGCGTCATGGCGCCGGAGCGGCACACGACCAGGTCGGCCGCCGCATAGGCCATGTGGATCCGCCGGAGGAACGGCATCACCCGCGCCGGCAGTTCTTCCTTTTCGACCGTCGCCTTCACGCTCTCGAAGTCCTGGCGCCCGGTCTGCAGGATGAACTGCACCTCGACCCGGCCCTTCAGGCGGCGCATCGCCTCGAGTGCGGCTTCGTTGATGCGGTGCGCGCCGAGACTCCCGCCGAAGATGAACACGATCGGCTTGCCGTCGACGAGCCCGAATTCCTGGATCGCGGTCGCGCGGTCGCCGTTCAGCAGGTGCTTGCGCACCGGGTTGCCGCTGACCTTCAGGTGATCCTTGCGGCGGAACCACGAGCGCGCCTCCACGAACGACAGATGCACCTCGCTCGCGATCATGGACAGCATCCGGTTGGCCAGCCCGGGAATGCTGTTCTGTTCCTGGATCAGCACCGGCTTGCCCAGCAGCCAGCCGGCCACCGACACCGGCGCGCTCACGTAGCCCCCCGCGCCGAGCACCGCGTCGGGGCGCTCGATCAGCACCAGCCACAGCGCCTGCAGGAATCCCACCGTATTGGCGACGATCGCCACCGGCCAGCGCCACCAGGCGCGGCGCGGGAAGCCGCGGCTCCAGATGTAGCGGATCCGGAATCCCGCCTCCGGCACGGCCTGCGCCTCCAGTCCGCGCCGGCTGCCGACGAACACGATCTCCGCGTCGCGGCGCGCCTCGTGCAGTTCTTCCGCGACGGCGATGCCCGGGTAGACGTGGCCCCCGGTGCCGCCGCCGGCGATCATGACCTTCATGCCGTCACCTCCCGTGACCAGCGCTGCCGCGTGAGCGCCTCGCGTGTTTCGTTGCCGGCGCTCACCCGGTAGAGCAGGCCCGCTGCCGCCATGTTGGCGAGCAGCGCGGAGCCGCCGTACGACACGTACGGCAGCGGCAGTCCGGTCGTGGGCGCGAGCCCGGTCGCGACCGAGAGATTGGCGATCGCGTACAGCGCGAGCTGCAGGCTGAGCCCGCCCGCGAGCAGGTAGGCGAAGCGGTCCTCGGCGCGCGCCGCGGCACGCAGGCCGCGCCAGGCCAGGCCGGCCAGCAACGCCAGCAGCACGGTCGTGCCGATGAAGCCGGTCTCCTCGGCCATGATCGAATAGATGAAGTCCGTATGCGCCTCCGGGAGGAACAGGTACTTCTGCAGCCCCGCACCGATGCCGCGGCCGAACCAGCCGCCCGAGCCGATCGCGATCAGGCTCTGGTCGAGCTGCCAGCCCGCGCCGCGGCCGTCGAGCTGGCCGCCGAACAGGAACCCGATGAAGGTCTCGACGCGCCTCATCATATAGGGATGGGTGGCCAGAGCGAGAACCGCCACCAGCGCCCCCGCTCCGATCGGGATCAGCAGGTGCCGCACGCGGGCGCCGCCGAGGAACAGCATCGCCATGCCGGTCACGCAGAGCAGTGCCGTGCTGCTCAGGTTCGGTTGCAGCAGGATCAGCCCCGCGACCACGCCGAGCGCAGCGAGCGGCGGCAGCACCCCGCGCACGAAGCCGAGCCCGTCCGGGGGCCGCCGCGTCAGCCAGCGCGCGAGGAACAGGACCATCGCCAGCCGCGCCAGGTCGGTCGGCTGGATGGAAAGGAATCCGACCGAGAGCCAGCGGGTCGCGCCGTGCGACACGCGGCCGACGACCACGACCGCGAGCAGCATCGCCGCGGCGATCCCGAGCAGCATCGGAGCGAACGCTTCGAGCTTCTCGAGGCGGATCCGCGAGACCAGCAGCATCACCACCACCCCCAGGAGGGCGCGCAGCAGCTGCTTGGTCAGATAGTAGTTGGGATCGTCGAAACGGGTGATCCCGATGATCGAGCTGGACGAATACACCATCACCACGCCCACCGCGGTGAGCGCGAGCGGCAGCAGCAGCAGCAACCGGTCGCCGCGTGTCATGAACGGACTCCTTCGTGCGAGCGGCGGGCCACTTCCGCCTTGAAACGGCGGCCGCGGTCCTCGTAGTCGGTGAACATGTCGTACGAGGCGCAGCCGGGCGACAGCAGCACGACCCGCGGCGCCGGGCCGCGGCGCGCCGCGGCGAAGGCGCGGTCGACCGCCTCCTCCAGGGTCGCCGCGCGCTCGGACGGCACGTCGGGCCATGCCGCCGCGATGCGCGGCGCTCCCTCGCCGATCAAGATGGCCGTCCCCACCCGTTCGCGCGCGAGCGGATGGAGCGGAGCAAAATCCTGATTCTTGTCGCGGCCGCCGGCGATGAGGACGACCGGCTGGTCGAAGCTTCGCAGGGCCACCTCGAGCGACGACGTATTGGTGGCCTTCGAATCGTTGACGAACGCCACGCCGGCCACTTCGCCGGCGGGTTCCAGGCGGTGTTCGAGCCCGGAATAGGTCTCGAGGGTGGCGCGCAGGCGCTCGGGCGCGATCTCGAGCGGCAGCGTGGCGGCGACGGCCGCGAGCACGTTGGCGAGGTTGTGCGCACCGCGCAGCCGCAGCCCCGACGCCGGCATCAGCGCCCGGGTGCCGCCGCGCCACGCGAGCATGATCCACCCGTCCTCGACCCAGGCGCCTTCCTCCACGCGGTCGCGCAGCGAGAACGCCAGCGACTGTCCGCGCCCGGGGAGGCGCTTCACGACTTCCGGATCGTCGGCGTTCCCGACCTGCCAGTCGGTCTCGGTCTGGTTCGCGAACAGCCGTGCCTTGAGCGCGCCGTAGGCCTCGAGCGACTCGTGGCGATCGAGGTGGTCCGGGGTCAGGTTGAGCCACACGGCGATCCATGGCCTGAGCCGCTGGACGGTCTCGAGCTGGAACGACGACACTTCGACGATCAGCACGCCGCCCGCGCCCACCTGCTCGGCGACCTCGCACACCGCGCGGCCGATGTTGCCGCACACCGCGGCCTCGCGCCCGGCGCCTGCGAGCAGTGCGCCGATGAGGTCGGTCGTGGTGCTCTTGCCGTTGGTGCCGGTGACGCAGGCGAGCGGCGCGTGCGCCGCCAGATAACCGATCTCGAGTTCGCTCAGCACCGGCAGGCCGCGCGTGCGAGCCGCGGCCGCAAGCGGGTGCGTGAGCGGAATGCCCGGGCTCCATACCACGAAATCACGGCCGTCCAGCAGGCCGGCGTCGTCGCGCTCCCATGCCACACGCACGCCGGCGGCGGCGAGCGCCGCCGCGGCGTCGGGCCGCGCTGGACCGCGGTCGCACACCAGCACGTCGAGGCCGTGGGCCGCGAGCAGACGCGCCGCGGCGACGCCGGAGCGGGCCGCGCCGGCGATCAGCGGGCGCGTTCCGGGCAGCGGATGGCGGGCGTCGATCGTCACTGGAGTTTGAGCGTCGAGAGGGACAGCAGCGCGAGCAGCGCGGCGATGATGTAGAAGCGCAGCACCACCCGCGACTCCGCCCACCCCGACAGTTCGAAGTGATGGTGAAGCGGCGACATGCGGAACACGCGCCGCTTGAAGACCTTGAACGAGGCGACCTGGATCATGACCGACAGCGTTTCGGCGACGAACACCCCGCCGATCAGCACCAGCCAGAACTCGCGCTTGATCAGCACGGCGACCGCGCCGAGCGCGCCGCCCAGGGCGAGCGAGCCGGTGTCCCCCATGAACACGTCCGCCGGATGGCAGTTGTACCAGAGAAAGCCCAGCGACGCTCCCAGGACCGCGGCGCAGAACACCGTGAGCTCGCCGCCGTAGGCCAGGTAGCTGATGTTCAGGTACTCGGAGAACTTGGCGTGCCCGCTCAGGTAGCAGAGCCCGGCGAGCGCGACGGCGGCGATCGCGACCAGCCCCGAGGCCAGCCCGTCGAGCCCGTCGGTGAGGTTCACCGCGTTGGACGTGCCGGTGATCACCAGGATCACGAACGGAATGAACAGCCAGCCGAAATCGATGAACTGGAACTTGAGGAACGGCACGTGCGTCGTCGTCCCGTTGAGGCCGGGCTCGGGCCAGAACGTGAGCACCACGCCGATCACGAGCCCGATCGCGAACTGCCCGGCCATCTTGTAGCGCCCGAGCAGGCCCTTCGGGAAGCCCTTCACCACGCGCAGCCAGTCGTCGAGGAACCCGATCGCGCCGAGCCATGCGGTCGTCGCAATGGCGAGCCACAGCTCGCGGGAGTGCAGATTGCCGAACAGCAGCGAGGGCACCACGATCGCGGTCACGATCAGCAGCCCGCCCATGGTCGGCGTACCGGCCTTGCTCAGGTGGCTCTGCGGCCCCTCGGCGCGGATCTTCTGGCCGAGCTTCACGCGCTCGAGCCAGCGGATCAGCGGCGGCCCCAGGAAGTAGCACAGCACCAGCGCGGTGATCGCGGCGTACGCGGAGCGGAACGTGATGTAGCGGATCACGTTCAGGAAGCCGAGCCCGTGCACCTCGTGGAGCGGATAGACCCATTCGTAGAACATCAGGCCGCCTCCGTCCGGATGCCTTCGAGCACCTGCTCGAGCGCCGCGCCGCGCGAGGCCTTGAGCAGCACCACCGTGCCGGGCGCCAGTGCTGCGCGCAGGGCGTCGCGCACCGCTTCGCGGCTGGCGAAGGTGCGCACGGGAACGCCGGCCGCGCGCGCGCCGGCGGCGTAGTCGTCCGCGAACTCGCCCACGGCCCACAGCTCGGCGCCCTTCACGGCGGCGCCGGTCTCGCGATGCAGCGCGGGCGCGGTCGCGCCGAGCTCCAGCATGTCGCCGAGCACGGCGATGCGGCGCGTCACGCCGGGCCAGGCGGCGAGCGTCTCGAGCGCGGCGCGGGTCGCATCGGGGTTGGCGTTGTAGCAGTCGACCAGCAGGGTCGCGCCCTGCGCCGTGCGGCGCTCCATCCGACCCTTGTGCGGGCGGTGCGCCTCGAGCGCGCGCGCCACCGCTTCGGGATCCAGACGGTATTCGCGCGCGGCGGCGAACGCAGCGAGCGCGTTCTGCACCATGTGGCGGCCGATCAGGCGCAGGTGGACCGGCGGGAACCCCTCGACCGTCACGCGCGAGCCTTCGGGTCCCAGATCCTCGAGCGCGCTCGGCCGGACGTCGGCGTCGGCGGCGAGACCGTAGGTGACCACGCGGCAGGCGAGCGTGCGTGCGGCCGCCGCGAGCGCCGGCGCATCCGCGCCGACCAGCGCGACCTCGTGTGCACCGAGCCTCCCGGCGATCGAGATCTTCTCGCGGGCGATGGCTTCGACCGTGCCGAAACGCTCGAGGTGCGCGCGGCCCGCGTTGGTGACGATCGCGGCGCCGGGCACGGCGATGCGGGCGAGTTCTTCGATTTCGCCGGGCGCGTTCATCGCGATCTCGACGACCGCCACGCGATGCTCGGGAGCGAGACGCAGCAGCGTGAGCGGCACGCCCCAGTGGTTGTTCAGGTTGCCCTCGGTCCGCAGCGTCGGCGCCGCGGTCTCGAACGCGGCAGCCACCAGCTCCTTCGTCGTCGTCTTGCCGCTGCTGCCGGTCACCCCCATGAGCAGGCCCTGCCAGGTCTGGCGATAGCGATGCGCGATCATCGCGAGCGCCAGCGTCGCGTTCCTGACCAGCACGAGCGGGCCGGGCTCGCGGCCGCGCAGCGGCTCGTAGCGGTCCCGCTCGCAGAGCGCGGCGCCGGCGCCGCGCCTGAACGCCTCGGCGATGAACGCGTGACCGTCCACGCGCGCGCCGGGAAGCGGCACGAACAGCTCGCCCGGGGCGAGCGTGCGCGTGTCGATGCTCGCGCCCGCGACCCCCGAGCGCAGCAGCGCCTCCCGATCGGTCGGATGGTCCGGCACGCTGGGAACGACGAGATCGCCCTCGGCGAAGCGGGCGATCTCGGGCAGGGTGATGCGGACGGCGGCCGTGGCGATCATCCTCCGGCCCCGCCTGCGAGCAGTTCGCGCGCCACCTCGCGGTCGTCGAACGGCACCGTGCGATCGGCGAAGGTCTGCGTGGCCTCGTGGCCCTTGCCGGCGATCAGCACCGCATCGCCCGGCCGCGCCGCGGCGAGCGCGGCGGCGATCGCCGCGCGCCGGTCGAGCTCGACCCGGAGCGCGCCCGCGGGCGCGCCCTTCCGCACTTCGTCCGCGATCCGCCGCGGGTCCTCGCTGCGCGGATTGTCGTTCGTCACCCAGGCGACGTCGCTCCCCGCCGCCGCGGCGCCGCCCATGAGCGGGCGCTTGCCGCGGTCGCGATCGCCGCCACAGCCGAACACCGTGAGGAGCCGCCCGTGGACGTGCTCGCGCACCGCGGCGAGCGCGTGGATCAGCGCATCGGGGGTATGGGCGTAGTCCACGATCACCTCGAACGGCTGCCCGGCGACGACGCGCTCGAGACGGCCGGGCACCGGCGGCGCGGCTTCGAGGCCGCGCATGATCGTGCGCGGGTCGATGCCCAGGCCGAGTCCGGCCGTGAACGCCGCCGCGGCGTTCGAGGCGTTGTGCCGTCCGAGCAGCGGCAGGGTGAAGGTGGACTCGCCCTCGCCAGGTTTGCCCCGGAACCGGCCGTGCATGAGGTCCACGTACACCTGGATCTCGAGTCCCCGCGCGACGGGGCGGACGCCCTCGGCATGCACGTCGATGCCGAAGTCGGGCCCCTCCGGGTCTGCGCTGTAGAGCATCTCCTTCATCCCCCCGCGGCGCGCCGCCTCGCGGAACGCGGGCGCCGCGGGGTCGTCCACGTTGATCACCGCCACAGCGGGCTTGGTGTTCGGACCGTTGCGGCCGTCGAACAGCATCGCCTTGGCGTCGCGGTAGGCGTCCATGGTGCCGTGGTAGTCGAGATGGTCCTGGGTCAGATTGGTGAACACGACCACGTCGCATTCGAGCGCGTAGCTGCGCTTCTGGTGGAGCGCGTGGCTGCTGACCTCGATCGCCACCGCGTGGATGCCGCGATCGGCCATCTCGCGCAGCAGCCCCTGCAGCTCCGGCGCCTCCGGCGTCGTGAACGCCGCCGCGCGGTGCTCGTCCTCCAGCCTGATCCCGGTGGTGCCGATGACCCCCGTGCGCCAGCCGGCGGCGCGGAACACCGCCTCGAGCAGGAAGGTCGTCGTGGTCTTGCCGTTGGTCCCCGTCACGCCGGCCACGCGCAGCGCGCGTGACGGGAAGGAGAAGAAACGGGCTGAGGCCTGAGCGAGGGCCGTCCGGGTTTCGTCCACCTGCACCAGAGTCGCCCCCGGAAGATGGATGTCCCTTTCGACCACCGCCGCCACGGCGCCGGCTGTGAGCGCCTGACGAACATAGGCCTGTCCGTCCTGCTTCAGGCCACTCAGCCCGAAAAACAGATCACCCGGACGCACGCGCCGCGAGTCGTAGGCGAGTCCCTCGACACGCGCATCCAGCGTTCCGCGGGCGCGCACGATCCGCGCGTCCTCCAGCACCTCGCGCACGGTCACGGCCGCTCCGACCCCGTCACCGCGGCCGGGATCGCGTACGCGCCGCTTTCGGTGTCCACGTCCGAGACGCCGTTCCGGCACCAGATCATGCAGTCGGCGTGCGGATCGAGCGGCGCCCCGGGTGCGGGTCGCTGGCGCGCCACGAGTCCGCTGCCCGAGACCTGCGGCACCATACCGACCGCCGACAGCACGCGCAGCGCCTCGCGGATCGTGAGCCCGGCAAGGTCGGGCATGACCTTCGATGCCGAGTCATCGGGTGCGGCGAGGTACACCGTGATGGCGGCGCCCTTCTCGACCGCGTGGCCGGCGGCCGGCGCCTGCGCCAGCGCGCGCGGGCCCCTGCCGATGAACCGGGCGCGCAGTCCTTCGCGCGCCAGCTCGCGGCGGACGCCCTCGGGGCGCATCAGGCGCACGTCCGGCACGGTCACCGGCGCCGGCGCCGGCGGCCGTACCGCGACCCGCGACGGATCGGTGGTGAGCGGGCCGTCGGGCAGCCGGCACAGGTCCTTGATCACCTCGCGGAAGACCGGCGCCGCGGCGTCGCCGCCGTAGTAGTGCCGGCCGCTCGGCTCGTCGACGACGATCACGCCGACCAGCACCGGATCGTCGGCCGGCGCAATGCCCGCGAACGACGCGTGGTACTTGCGCTGCGTGTAGCCGCCGTCCTGGGCGTCGTACTTGCGCGCCGTACCGGTCTTGCCGGCGATCCTGAGCCCGGGCACCCGTGCGGCCTTCGCCGTGCCGCTGTCCACCACGGCGGTGAGCATCTCGAGCAGCGTGGCCGAGGTGTGCTGGCTCAACACCCGATGGGAGGCGCGCGGCGTCATGCGCCGCACGACGCGGCCGTCGACGTCACGCACCTCGCGCACGAGCTGCGGCGTCATCAGCACGCCTCCGTTCGCGACCGCGCCGTACGCGAGCGCGAGCTGCAGCGCGGTGACCGACACTTCGTACCCGATGGCGATCGTCGGCGCGGAGCGCGCCGACCAGCGTGCCGGGCTGCGCAGCGTGCCGCCCGCTTCGCCCGGGAAGTCGATGCCGGTCATGCTGCCGAAGCCCATCGCGGTCGCATAGCGGTACATCTCCTCGTCGCCGACCATGACCGCGACCTTGCCCATGACGATGTTGCTCGAGTAGCGGACCGCATCGAAGAACGAGTAGCCGGCTTCGCGGTGGGTGTCGCGGAACACCGCGCCCGGAGCGACCCTGGCGACGCCGGTTTCGGAGGCCTCGATGTACTGGTTCGGCGTCACGACGCCGTCTTCGAGCGCGGCGCCGGCGACGACGATCTTGAAGGTCGAACCGGGTTCGTACTGATCCACGAACGCCCAGTTGCGACCGCGCCCCGGCCCTTCGTGCGGCACGCTGACCGAGGCCAGCACCTCACCGGTGCGCGGATCGATGAACACGCCGAACGCGTGCTTGGCCTGAAGCGTATCCACTGCGCGCGCCAGATGGGTCTCGAGGATCGACTGCAGATCCGCGTCGATCGTGAGCACGGCGCTGTTGCCGTCGGTCGGGTTGCGGCGCAGCCCGCGCGGCAGCGACATCACGTGGCCGCGGCCGTCGCGGAACATGGTGGCCCAGCCGGCGCTCCCGCTGAGCTCATCGTCGAGTTGCAGCTCGAGCCCTGCGATGCCGTTGTTGTCCACGTCGGTGCAGCCGATCAGTTCTTCCGCCGCGTCGCCGAGCAGGTACTCGCGCTGCGTCTCACGCGTCAGGTAGAGTCCGCGGCCCTTGATGGCTTCCACCTTCTCGGCGATCTCCGGCGTCACCTGGCGTGCGACGGCCACATAGGCCGGGCGCTGCCTGAACTTCTTCTGCAGACGGCGCACGTCGAGCTTGAGGATCCGCGCCAGCGACCGTGCCGTGGCGGCGGGATCGTCCATCTCGCGCGGCGCCGCGGAGATCGAATAGGTCTGCAGATCGCGCGCCAGCAGACGGCCGTGCCGGTCGAGCAGGTTGCCGCGCGCCGGCTTGATCAGGATGCGGTGCTCCTGGTTCCGTTCGGCGCGCGCCGCATAGTGCGCGTGCATCACGACCTGCAGCCACCCGGCGCGCAGCCACAGCAGTGCGAAACCAGCCAGAAGGCCGGCCGCCACCACCAGCACCCGACTCCTGCGCATGTCCCTGTGGGCCAACTCTTCCCTCCGTGGAACGGCGGTTCACGCAGACCGCCGGGCCTTCACAAGCGCGGTGCTGAGGTACGACCGGCCTTCCGGCCGTCCGATGCCTTTGTCGAATCAGTCGGCGCTGCGCCCGCGTGCCGTCGCTTCCGGCACGAGTGCGCGGGATGCCCTTTCCGCCCATGTCCAGAGCGACGGCGCGGTCCGGCGTTCGGCCGGACGGCCCTCCGCGAGGTACGCGGACGGCAATGCCACCACCTGGTGCACCTGAGCCGGCGCCAGATGCAGCTGGCGGGCGACCGGGGCGAGTTCGGCGCGGGTGATCCGGCGCTCGTTGTCCGCGCGCAGGTAGTCCACGTGCACGCGGGTTTCATTGAGCGCCAGGCGGGTCCGGTCGAGGGCCATGCTGAGCTCCGCCACGCGCGAGCTCTGCCAGACCTCGACCAGCAGGATGCCGACGACGACGACGGCGACGAGCCACAGTTCCGGGCGCACCGGACGCGACTCGACCGACTGCCAGAACGGGCGTGAACGAAGGTTTCGGCCCTTCATCGAGACTTCCTCCGGAACGCCCGCAGTCGTGCGCTGCGCGAGCGCGGATTGCGGGCGGTTTCTTCATCCGAGGGTTTGACCACACCACGGGTCAGAGGTTCCCAGGGCGAATCCGTCCCGGGTGCGTCCGTCACCGGCAGGCGGCGTGCGGGTCGGCCGACGTCGCGTCCCCGCATGGCCTGCTTGATCCTGCGATCCTCGCCCGAGTGATAGGCGAGGGTCACCACCACGCCGCCGGCCCGCACGGCCTCCGGCAGCCAATCCAGCAGCGCATCCAGATGTTCGGCTTCCTGGTTGATCCACATGCGCAGCGCCTGGAACACCTGCGCGTAACGGCGCGGGTGAGGCCGACCGCCCAGCGCGCGATCCACCACCGCATGAAGCGCGCGAGTCGTGGGGAGACCCCCGCGCCCGGCTTCCGCGACGATGGCGCGCGCCAGGCGGCGGGCCCCACGCAGATCGCCGTGGGTCCGCAGCACTTCGGCCAGCGTGTCCTCGTCCACCTGCGCGAGCCGCACCGACGCGGGCTCGCCTTCCCCGGGATTCATGCGCAGGTCGAGCGGCCCGTCGTGCATGAAGCTCATGCCGCGGGCCGGATCGTCGATCTGCATGGAGGAAAGGCCGAGGTCGAGCAGTGCCCCGGCGAGAGGCTCTCCTCCCGAGCGCGCGTGCACGGACGGCAGCTCGCCGAAGGAGGCCTGGGCCAGCATCACACGCGATCCGAACGGCGCGAGCCGCGCGCGCGCCAGGGCGAGGGCTGCCGGGTCGCGGTCGCTGCCCAGCAGGCGCGCGTCCGGATGACGTTCGAGCAGCGCTGCGGCGTGGCCGGCGAAGCCGAGGGTGGCGTCCAGATAGAGCCCGGGGCCCGCCCACCACCAGCCGAGGGCTTCGTCCAGAAGCACCGGCTCATGACGCAAGCTCACGCGGCGTTTCCGCCGCAGCGTCCGGCGGCCAGCAGTTCAGGCGCGGCTCGCAGCCGGCGAGGCGCAGGATGTCGCGCAGGTACGGAGACAGTCCGCACACCGCCACCGCGCCGGAACGCGCCTCGAAGCGCTCGAGCGCTTCGGTCAGCGCGGGCACCAGCCGGTAGTCGACGTGCTGCAGCCCGGCGAGATCCAGGATCAGGCGCCGCACGCCCTGCCGGACGAGATCGTCGAGGCGCACGCGCAGCCGGGCGAAGGCAATCGGATCGAGCCAGCCCGAGAGCGCCAGCCGGGCGGTGCGGTCCGGCGACGCATCGTGGAGCTCGAGCCGGGCCGACGTGCCGTGCAGGCCGTGGCTCAGGCGCTCGTGCAACACCAGCATCGCTCGGCCGCTTCCGCTGGGCCAGGCGCTCATCGGTTCCCTCCGAACAGCTTTGCGGCAAACTCCTCGAGCTTGCCCTCCGCTGCTTCCTTCTCTCCGTGGAAGCGTTCCGGACTCCAGATTTCGATCCGATTCAAAACGCCGTGCAGGACGGCTTCCTTGCCGAGCCCTGCACGGGTCAACAGTGACGATGGGATCGTGATGCGTCCCTGCGAATCCACCGCCACCTTACTGACGTCACTCAGAAACGCGCGGGCGAACGCGCGGGCTTCACGATCGCCGAGCGGCAGCGCGCGAAGCTGGTTTTCGATGTTGGTCCACTCGTCGGGCGGGTAGAGCGCGAGACAGCCATCGAAGCCCGGCGCGATGAAGAAGGTGTCGATCGGCTTGCGGGCCCCTGCCGCTTTGCGCATCGAAGCGGGCACCGAAAGGCGGCCCTTGTGATCGATCGCGTACTGTTCCCGGCCATAAAAGGAAGCCACCGCGTTGCGCCTCGCGTGTGCACTTGTTTGCCACTTCGTGCCCCAATTTGCCACTTCTCCCCACCGCGGGTTGCAACATAGTGGCGAGGTGTGCGGCTGTCAAAAGAAAAAGTGCCTCAAGTGACTGGTACTTAAGAGACTGCACGCTTGTGCAGTGGCCGGATGGGGGCGCCCGGCGAAACGGAGGCGGGCGACTACTCTCCCGCGCCCGAGTGCAGCGCGTCGAAGACGCGCCAGTCGACGCGATAGATCGAGTAGACCGCCGAATCGGGGCGGGCGATGCCGAGGTTCGGCACCGAGGCCTGGCCGATCGGCACCAGGCATTCCGCGTACGGGCTGCGCTGCAGCAGATCGAACGGACGCGGCGCGCGATCGACGAGGAACTCGGGCCGCGCGAAGGAGGCGAACGCCAGATGCGCGATCATCTCCGGCTGTTCCTCGTGCGCGAGCAGCGGCACGACCTCCGGCGTGACCAGGCCGGCGAGATCCACCACGCGCCGATCGCTGAAGTAGCCGATTGCGCCGATGTCGGGGGTCGCGATGCGCGCGTCGGGCTGCGCGAACTCGCCGAACCATCTGCCCCATTTCACCAGCGACGCGTCGAGCCCGGCCGAGAACGAGAGCACCTGGTGCATCACCACGGTGCGATAGACCTGCAGGTTCACCGACAGCGCAACCGCGGCCACGACCGTGCCGAGCACCGCGGCGCGGCGCATGGCGCCCGGCTTCGGGTGCGCGCCGAGCCACCAGCGTTCCATGGTGCGCCACGCCAGCCACGCGAGCACCGGCATCAGCGGCAACAGGTAGCGCGACAGCACCGGCACGCCGCGCGCGACGTAGAGCAGCGGCAGCGCGGTCACCCAGACCCACGGCAGCAGCCGCTGCGCCGCCCAGCGCTCGGGTTTGAGGCGCCGGAAGCCGAACACGAACGCCGCGATCATGCCGATCACCAGCACGCCGTCGCTCGCCCCCACGATGCGCGCCTGGCGCCAGAGATTGTCGAGCTGCGCGGCCAGCGCTTCCCCGCCGACTGCCTTCGCGGAAAGGGTCTGCGGCCAGAAGGTGTCGAAGTAGATGCGCGAGAACAGCAGCCAGCTGCCGTAGATCACCGCCGGCGGCACCAGACCCGCGATCAGGCGCCGGATCCCGGCGCGGTTCTGCGTGTCGACGATCAGGAAGATCGCCCATAGCACGAGCAGGAACACCACCTCGGGGCGGGTGAGCGCGGCCAGCGCCCACAACGTTCCGGTGCGCACCGGACGCGCGCCCCACTGCTTCCCTTCGGTGAACGCGACGAACCCGGCGAGCGTGAGCGCGACCGCGAGCGGCGTCTCCATGCCCGACAGCGACCAGCGGATCATCCACGCGTGCCCGGCCCAGGTCACGGTCGCCAGCGCACGCAGCAGCGGCGACTGCAGGGTGCGCCGCATGAGCTGCAGAAACAGCGCGACCGATGCCAGCGTCGCGAGCAGCCCGAGCACGCGCGCGACGGTGAGACCGTCCAGGCCCAGCAGCATGCCGTCGGAGATCAGCGCCACCCAGAGCGGGCTCGTGCACCCGTACACGCGCTCGCCGACGTTGAAGACGAGCCCCGCGCCCGCGGCCAGGTGCTTCGCGTACTGCAGGTGAATGAACGTGTCGTCGGTGATGTAGCCGCGCAGGGGCCACATCAGCGCCGTCGCCAGCAGCAGTCCGAGCACGAGCCCGATCCGCTCGACGCGGGTCATGGGTTCGCTGCGTTGCAGGGTCATGATCGGGATTGGACCAGATGATCCAGCTCCGACGCCAGCCGGGCCGCCAGCGCCGGGCGGGCGAAGTCGTCGAGCCACGCCGGCCGGAGGTCCGGCCAGCGCGTGCCCCGCGCCCACGCGTCGTAGCGTTCGCCGATCGCGCGGGCGATCGCCGCGCGATCGTGCGGGGAGACGACGAGGCCGCCGCCGCGGGCGACGAGGGCGGCGGCCTCGTCGTCCGGATCGAGCAGGGCGAGGATCGGACGCCCGGCGTCGAGATACTCGTAGGTCTTGCCGGGCACCATCGTGACGCCGTGGCGCGGCTTCCAGAGCAGCAGCAGATCCGCCCCGCGCTGGATCCGGCGCGAGGTCGCGTGGCTCACCGGCCCGGTGAACGTGACGATGTCGGCGAGGCCGAGCGCGAGGGCGCGCTGCTCGTAGCGCACGTCGTAGGGGCCGCACATCCGTGCGCGGACGTGCCGCCGCGCCTGCGGGCGCGACGCGAGCACGTCGCCGAGCGCGGCGAGGAACTGCTCGGTGTCGGTCATCAGCGAAAGGGTCCCCGTGAATGCCATGCGGAACGCCGGCGCGTCCGTGCCGTCGTCCTGCGCGGCCGCGGCGCTCTCCTCGCCGGGCTCGAAGCCGTTCGGCAGGTGCACCACGCGCCGGGCGTGCGCGCCGCTCACCGCACCCATGGCATCGGCATGCGTGCGGGACGCCGCCAGCACGATGTCGGCGCCTTCGATCACGGACTTCTCGAGCGCCGCCTGGCGCCCGCGGTGCCACGCCGTGGGAGGCGTGCGGAAGTGGAGCGGCACCCAGGGATCGCGGAAATCCGCCGCCCATGGCAGGCCCGTGGCGCGCCGCACGGCGCGCGCCGCCAGATGCACGCTGTCCGGCGGCGAGCTCGACAGCATGGCGTCGAAGCCCGTCTCGTTCGCGAGCCGCGTCGCGACCCGGCCCGCGCGGCGCGACCATCCCGCGTAGGAGTCCGGCAGCAGCGTGAAATCGCTCAGGGCGCGCAGCGCGCCGAACACCGCGCCCGAACGCCGGCCGCGCGCCCCCGGCCGCCGCCGGCCGCCGAGCGTCAGCCAGGCCGACAGCGCGCTGCCGCCCTGGACGCGTTCGACGCGGGTCGCGGGCGGGATGCGCTGCAGCAGCGAGGGATCGACGATCCAGTAGTCCTCTTCCCCCGCACACACGACCGTGCAGGACCAGCCGTGTGCCGGCAGGTAACGCGTGAACGAGAGCACGCGATGCACGCCGCCGCCCGCCAGCGGCGGATAGAAGTAACAGAGCACCAGCAGCCGGCGGTTCATGCGCGCCCCGCTCCGTCGCGCGGCGCGGGCGCGGCGCGATCCGCCGCCGTGCGGTGCGCGCCCGCGACGTCCGGCGCGGGCGCGAGGTGCCCGGCGTCGATCGGAACGCCGTGCGCGAGCGCCTCGAACAGCGCCTCGACGCGCGCCATGTTGGCCGCCGCATCGCCCCGCGCGCGGATCACCGCGCGGTTGCGGGCGCGGGTCGTTTCCGCCCACGCCGGATCGTCGAGCGCGCGCGCCACGGCCCGCCCCGCCCCTTCGGCGTCGCCGACCGCGAACAGCCGCGCGCCGTCGCCCTCCGCCACCCACTCGCGGTTGCCCTCGATGTCGCTCACCACCGGCAGCGCCCCGGCTGCCATCGCCTCGAGCAGCGAGACCGACGTCGAATCGGAACGCGACGCCGAGAGGAACACCTGTGCGCGTCCCAGCAGATCCGCCATCTCGCCGGGTTCGATCCGGCCGGTGAACGCATAGCGGCCGGCCGGCAGCCGGCGCGCGGCGAGACGCTCGAGCGAAGCGCGCAGTGAACCATCGCCGGTGAGCACGAGCCTGAGCTCCGGACGCGCCTCCATGAGCGGCGCAAGGCCTTCGATCAGCACCGGCAGGTCGTAGACCGGCTCGTGCATGCGCGTGCTGAGCAGCAGCCCCGGTTCGCGCCGGGCCGCCGGCCGGAAGCGGTCGACGTCCACACCCCAGGGCAGCGTCACGACCACGCGCGGATCCGCGCCGAGCGCACGCGCCGCCACGGCGAGATTGCCGCCGTCGGCCAGCACCAGGGAAGCGCGGCCGAGCACGAATCGCGCGCGCAGCCGCTGCAGCGGGTCGCGCGGCCCGGCGACCAGCAGATCCGAACCCCATGCCGCCACCGACAGCGGCCGCACGCCGGCGAGCGCGCCCATCAGGCCGTAGTTCGGCACGTAGTGCGCGTCCACCACGTCGGGGCGGAAGGCGTGCAGCGCCTCGCGCAGCGCCGGGACGGTGAGCGGATAACGGATGAAACCCGGCGCCGGCAGGTGGCGCAGCAGGCGGGCGCGCAGGGAGGGCGGGCCCGGCTCGAGCGACCACAGCTCGACCTCGTGGCCGCGGGCCCGGAACGTCTCCACCCAGCGCCGGGTGTGCACCACCGCCGCGTTGCCGAGCGTCGCGATCCTCATGCGCCGCCCCGATCCCGGCCGCGCCGCACGCGTCCCTGCAGCCACGCGAGCCCGCGCCCCGCCAGCGAGGCATAGCGGGCGTCGAGCCAGCACACCGGATAGCGCAACGACGCGGCGCCGAGCGAGGCCTTGAACCCCGCCACCGGGGAGCGGCCCGCGCTCGCACCCAGGTTGACGCGCGCGCGCCCCTCCTCCGCCGCCCGCTCGATCACCGACCACAGCAGGAACGGGAACGCGCCGCGCCTGCGCGCCTCCGGATGCGATCCGCTCCACCACAGCAGGGTCTCGCGCACGTGGTCCAGGGCGAGTACCGCCGACAGCATTCCCTGCGCATCGCGCACCGTGAACAGCCGCGCCGCGGGGGCCGGCCCGTGCAGTAGCCGCCGCGACAGCTCGAGCGGCAGCGGCCGGTGCGCGCCCCATGCGCGCGCCTGCCGCGCGTAGAGCGCGTAGGCCTCCTCGAGCGCCTCGGGCGCCTCGGCGAAGCGCAACCGCCTGCCGGCACGGCGCACCTCCTGGCGGGTCTTGCGATCCATGCGCCGGCGTGCCGCATCGAGCCCCGCCCCGAGTTCGACGCAGGCGGTCTCCATCGTGCGCACCTCCCCGCCGCACGCAGCGAGTACGGTATCGTCCGGCGCCGGATCGCGCGGCCGATAGACCGACCACTCGCCGCCGACCACGCGCAGGCGCCGCTGCAGCATGCCGACACCGCGTGCGACGGCGACGTCCACCGCCTCGCGGTCGGCGTCACGGGCCAGCGGCGCCGCCGGCAGGAGCATCGGCATGCCGTGGAGCCACGTGAAGCCGGCGCGCCGCTCGATCAGCAGCGGCGCGCCGCCCACCAGCGCACCCGCGCGCCGCGCCGCGACGAACGCGAGACGCATGCCGTACGTGTCGGCGAAGGCGCGCCACAGTGCGGGCCGATGGGCCGGCGTCGCGTTCGGGTCCTCGGCGAGCAGCGACTCCCATCCGCCGGGGGGCGCGTCGAAGAATTGCGGCTCCACTCCGGTCCCCGTCAGCGCAGCAGCACGACGCGGACCGTCGAGGCGCGACCCCCGGCCTCCACGCGGACGAAATAGACGCCGGGACGCACGACCTGGCCGTCGCCGTCGCGGCCGTCCCACGCCACGCTGCGGTCGGCCACCCCGCCGAATCGGCGCAGCACCCGGCCCGAGAGGTCGTACACGGCGCCGGTGTAGGTCGTGGCGTTGCCCGAGAGGTGAACGCTGGCGCCGATGGCGCTCAGCGGCGCGGGATTGGGATACGCGCGCACGTCGAGCCGCGCGAGCGCCGGCGGCGGCGGCGGCGTGTAGAAGGGATCGAAGCGGTTGAGGCCGCCCGCAGTGCCGATCCAGACGGCGCCGGTCACCGGATCGACCCGGATGGCGCGCACGTCGTTCCCGGTCAGCGGTGAATTGTCCGCCCGGTAGTCGGCGCTGACGCTGCCGTCGCGATTGTAGACGCGGACGCCGTTGGTGCTGCCGAGCCAGACGCGGCCGTCGGTCCCGACCGCGATCGGGTGGAGCGCGAGATCCGAGGGGCCGGCCGGAATGGGATACGAGTGGGTCAGCGCGGCGGTTCTGGCGTTGTAGGTGCGCACGTCGTTCGTGGTGCTCGCCCAGATCGTGTCGCCCGAGGCCACGAGGCCGCGGAAGTCCACGTTCTCGACCGGCTGGGCATCCTTGAACGCGGGCGTGACCGCTCCGCGGCCCCACTCGAAGTACTGCAGGCCCTGATCGGAGTGCCCGACCCAGACGCGCCGGTTGTGATCCACCGTCAGCGCCTTGATCTTGCCGTTGCCGCGCAGGGCGTCGTCGCCGGGCCGATAATTCGCCACGTAAGCGCCGGTCGAGTCGTAGTACTCGAGGCCGATCGGCTGGTCGCCCGGATCGCTGCCGCCGAAGTTCGGCGTATCCATGCCGAACCAGTGGCCGCCGTTCGAATCGATCACCGCCGCGGCGCCCCACGTGTGCTGAGCGAAGGTGAATCCGTCGCTCCAGGTCGGGCGCGTGACCTGCGGAACCGGACCGGTGTCGTCCAGGATCTCGATTCCGGTGCCCCAGTCGGCGACCCACTTGCGGCCGTCCTTGTCGGCGACGAGCGCGAACGGGAACGACGTGTTCTGGAAGGTCGTGTCGCAGCCGGACTGGCAGGTCATGCCGCCGTACCAGTTTCGCCACCGGACGCCGTCGAAACGTCCGACCCCGCCCTGATAGCCGCTCGACAGGGTGTTCACGTACAGGCGCGGGCCCTCGACGTAGAGGTTGAGCACGTTGTTGCCGGGCGGGGCGCTGTAGAGGTGAGCCTCCGGCGGGCCGCCGCCCGCCGGGAACGCATACAGCACGTCACGATCGGCGGCATAGACCGCAGCACCCGGCCCCGCCGTCCCGACACCGAACGTCGTGCCGATCCCGCCATTCGACCGAGCCACGCTGGAGACCAGCTGCCAGGTGTTGACGTTCCAGCGGAACACGCCCTGGTTCGATGACGCGAACACCTGGCCGCCGCTGGCCGCCAGGCGGTAGACGGTACCGATGCCGGTCGTCCCGAACCAGGAGCGTGTCGGGCCGCTCCAGCGCTGCACGGCACCGTTGACCTGCGCGAACACGTCGATGCCATCGGTCACCATGGCGTCGATCGAGGGTACGAACAGCCCCGCGTTGATCGTATCGATCACGTTGCCGCCCCCCTGCGGGCGGCGCAGGTAGGCGCCGGCGTCGGTGGCGATGAACTGCGAGTCGGACTTCACCACGATGCCGCGGATGAGATCGCTCGCGAACGGCGACGGACTGACGCCGTCCGGCAGAGTGCCGGCGATCTCCGAGCCGTTCCACAGCGCGACGCCGGCGTCGGTGCCGATCCACAGCGAATCGCGCACGGGGTCCAGGGCGAGGCAGGTGACCTCGCCGGGCGGCAGACCGTCGAACGCGTTCAGCAGCCCCCACGTCGAGCGGTCCGCTTCGAGGAAGCTGACCCCGGCCGCCGCCGTGCCCATCCACAGCCGGCCGCCGCGGTCGAACACCAGCGACGTCAGCGCGTTGCTCGCGAGACCGCCCGGAACGCGGGCGATGCTCGAGAACGTGCTGTCGGAAGGGCGATAGAGGACGAGTCCGGCTTCCGCCGTGGCGCACCAGACGGTGTCGCCGGAGACGGCGAGCTGCACGTAGTCGTAAGGACGCAGGAACGTGGACCATGCGCCGGAACTCGCCGCACCGGCCGGCGCGGCAGGCCCCCACGACGCGGAAACGAGCACCGCGGCCACGATGAAGCTCGGTGAGGGGATTCGCAAGGCACTTACTCCAGACGGCCGAAGAGGTCGAGCAGACGGAGGCGCCACACCATCCAGGCCGCCTCCCAGACGATGCGCCGGCTCATCTTCGAGGCGCCCGCCTGACGATCGACGAAGATGATGGGGATCTCCTTGATCGTGAATCCCTTCTTCCAGCACTTGAAGGACATTTCGATCTGGAACGCGTAGCCGTCCGATTTCACGTGATCGAGCCGCACCGCCTCGAGCGCGCGCCGCCGGAAGCACTTGAACCCGCCGGTGGCGTCGCGCAGCGGCAGACCGGTGACGATCCGCGTGTACACGTTGGCGGTGTACGACAGGATCAGCCGGCTGAGCGGCCAGTTGATCACCGTCACGCCGCGCAGGTAGCGCGAGCCGAGAACGATGTCGTGATCCTCCGCGTTCTCGAGGAAGCCGCCGATCGCGTCGGGGTCGTGGGAGAAGTCCGCGTCCATCTCGAAGATGTATTCCGCCCCGTTCTCGAGCGCGTAACGGAACCCGTCCCGGTACGCCGAGCCGAGGCCCATCTTGCCGGGGCGCTGCATGAGATGCACCCGAGGCGTCCTCGCCTGCCAGGCCTTCACCAGATCGCCGGTGCCGTCGGGCGAGCCGTCGTCCACGACCAGGACGTGCAGGTCGTACGGCAGCGCCATCAGGCGCTCGATGAGCGGATCGATGTTCTCGCGTTCGTTGTAGGTGGGAACGATGATCAGCTTTTCCATCTTCACGCCCCGGTGGTCTCGGGCGGCGCGGCGCGCGGACGCCTGCGGCCCTGCGCGATCCCCACGCCCAGCAGACCCAGGATCAGCAGCAGGCTCACGATCGAGAGGATCAGTCCCTCGCGCAGCGACTTCGACTGGAAGCGGAACACCACGGTGTGATCCCCGGCCGGCACCGGGACGGCGCGCAGCAGGTAGTCGGCGCGCAGCACCGGCGCCGTCTTGCCGTCCACCGTCGCCTTCCAGTCCGGATACCACTCGTCCGCGAGCCGCAGCAGCCCCGGGCCGGGCGTATGCACTTCGACCGTCACGTCGTTGAGGTCGTAGCGGGTGATCTTCGCGGTCGCGCCGTCCACCGGGCCGAGCGTCAGGCCCGGATCGGATTCGAGGTACGTGATGGCCGCCGGATCGGTGACGCCGTTCGACACCGAATCGATGATCGCCCGCGCGGGCTGCACGACCTCGTAGCGGCCGACCACGGTCGCGCGCGGCAGCGCGATGAGGTTCTGCAGCACGGTATTGGTCTGCCCTTCGTAGACGGGCTTGAGGTACGGCGGGAGATCCTGGTACTGGCGCTGGATCAGAATGAAGCGCAGGTTCAGCAGTCGCTGCCAGCGCGGGCTGCCCGGCGCCCCGGCGTCGAGCAGATCCTGGAAGCGCCTGAGCTTCGCCGGATGGTAGCCGCCGAGCGAGGGCACACCGAACCCGGCGAACCGGTTGGACTGGAACTCGTCGATCGGAAAGATGCGGTACTCGCTCGGCGGTGCCACCTGTTCGAGCCAGCGCACGGTGTCGTTTTCGCCGACGTCGAGCACGTTCGCCGGCGGGTCGCCGATCACCGGCTGCATGACGCGGCCGCTCACTGGCCACAGGTCCACCAGCAGCACGGCCAGCGCGACGGCGCTGGCGAGGGTCACCGACACGCGGCGGCGAAGCACCAGCCATGCCGCGGCGAGCGCGATCAGCCCCAGCAGCCCGGCCCGCGCCAGATCGCCGGCGACCTCCTGCGCTGCGGCGTTCGCAGCCTCGAGCGGCAGTTTGGGCTGATGCGCCATCGCGTACCGCACGTAGCCGTCGTGCCAGGCGCCCGCGAACAGGGTGCCGCCCAGGCACACGACCGCCACCAGCGCGCCGAGCACGAGCAGCGCGCGATCGATGCGCGCGCGGCGGGCGTCGTCTTCGCGCGCCGCGAGCACGTCGCTCCAGCCCCATGCCAGCGCGAGCGCGGCCGCGATCTGCAGGAGGATGAGGATCATCACCGGCACGCGGAACTTGTTGAACAGCGGCAGGTGATCGTAGAGGAACCGGTAGACCGGTGTGTGGTAGCCGAAGGCGACCAGCAGCGCGCCCGCCGCGAGCACGCCGGCGAACAGGCGCGGCCCGCCGCGCCCGAACAGTGCGGGCACGGCCAGCAGCACGGCGACGATGCCGAGGTAGGCGTTCGGATAGTCGGTGAACGGCATCCCGCCCCAATACGTGGCGCCGCCGAAACCGACCCAGCCGGCAATCACGATCGACGGCAGCTCGTAGAGGCCCATCGACCACGCGGTCGCGTAGGGCATGCCGACCCCGCCGCCGGCATCACTGCCGCCACGGATCGAGTACTGCGCGTAGTCGTGCAGCGGCAGGTTGTAGAAGCCGGCGAGACCGAACGCCAGCGCCGCGGCCGCCGCGATCGCAGCGGCCCGCACGGTGCCGCCCACCCGCCGCTCCGGATCGCGCAGCGCTCTCACCCACTCGATCAGCGCGTACACGCCGACCGCGCCCCAGGTGTAGAAGCAGATCTGCACGTGACCGCGCAGGAGCTGGAAACCGCCGGCGAGGGCCAGCCAGCCGAGATCGGCGACCGTCCCGCGCCTGAGCCACCGCGCCGCCAGCCACAACATCAGCGGCAGGTAGGCCGAATCCACGAGCTGGCTGCCGTGGCCGTGCGCGCCCACCGCGACCAGATTCGGAGCGAAGACGAACGCCGCCCCCGCCAGCAGCGCGCCCTCCGGCCGCGCGCCCCACTCGCGGGCCAGCAGGTACATCGAGAGCGCACCGATGAAATAGTAGAGCAGCAGCCAGGTCATGTCGGGCAACGGCACGACCTTGCCCAGCAGCGCCAGCGGCCAGTCGGGCGGGTAGATCAGCGGATTGTAGGCGCCGCTCGCGAACGACGGCATGCCGAGGAACACGAACGGATTCCAGAGCGGATACACGTGCTGCTGGTAGAGCGCCTGCTGCCCCATGCGTACGAAGCCGACCGGGGCGATCGCATCCGGCGAGGTGAACGTCTTGCCGCCGAGGAACACCTCGTGAAAGAACACGACCACGAGCAACGCGAACAGCACGGCCACCCAGCCGTTGGTGAGCGACAGCCGGGGGCCGCGCGATGCGCCGCCCTGCGGGCGGCGCGCGTCGCGGCGTGCTTCGCGCTTCGAGGTCTTGCGATCAGCCATGGGTTCCGATCCCGTCGGGAAGAAGTCCGTCCTAGGCGGCGAGCCGGCGCTCGATCTCGCCCACCATCCGGGACGCGAGCGCGTCCCAGTCGTGATCGCGTGCGAGCGCGTGGCGCCGCGCCCGGTCCGGCGGCGCGTCCAGCGCCCGCGCCAGCGCCCGGACCATCGCCTCCGCGCCGGCCGCGAACTGGAGATCCGGGGTCCGCTCGGCGAGATCCAGCACCGGCGTCGTCACCACCGGCACGCCGGCCGCGAGATACTGGTAGACCTTGTTGGGGTTGATCCCCATGACGTGCGGATCGTCGGCGCGGAACGGAATCAGCCCGACGTCGAGCCCCTGCATGTACGCGGGCACGTCCGCGTAGGGGCGCGGGCCGAGCCGCGCCACGCCGGCGCGCGCGGCGAGCGCCTCGAGCTGCGGTTCGGTCGCCGGGGTGCCGGGGCCGATCAGCACGAGCGTGCCGCCGCGGCGCGCGCGGCGGATCGCCTCGAGCGCGTCGAAATCGAGGAAGTGCGAGAGCAGGCCGACGTAGCCGATGTGCGGACGCGGCAGCGCGGCGAGGTCCGGGGGGACCTCACGCGGGGCGGCGAACGCGTCGAACTCCACGCCGTTCGGCAGCAGAACCAGCGGCCGGTCGCTCTCGCGGCTCAGCTGGCGGCGGTAGTACTCGGAGACGACGAACAGGACATCCACCTGATCGAGGGTCCGTTTCCAGTAGCCCCGGGCCCACCGGGGGACCCCGGCGAACTGAAACGGGCTGTCGTTGAAGTCGTAGAATACCAACTTCTTGCGAAGCCGGGAAAGGACCCCCGCCGCGTAGATGTTGGAGCACATGACGACCGGTTCGCGTTCCACGCCCAGGCGCGCGAGCTGGCGGGCGAGATGCATGCCGGCCCAGCGATCCACCAGCGCCCGGGCGGGCCCGAATCGCATCATTCCGTTGTACACCGCATTCGTGGTGCCGGGTTTCAGAAAGGGCGTCGTGAAATACGTGACCCGGCCCTCGGTGCGCGGGATCCACGGGTCATCGGCCCCGGCCGCGGGGGGCTGCGCGAAGAACACCCGCCAGGGCGCCGGAAAGCGCGACAGCAGGAACTGTTTGCGGGTGCGGAAATACCCCCACCGCACCTCCGACAGCACCAGCAGATCCACCTCAGGCCGCGCTGGTCGGCGACGCCTCTTCGCGCTGGAAGTCCTTGAGGACCTCCACGTACGAACGGTGGCGGCCGGCATGGAGCGGGATCTCGCGCGCGCGCTCGATCACCCGCGGGTCTCCGGCCACGTACTGGCGGCCCCACGACTCGAGCGACAACCAGCGCCAGACCTGCAGGCCGATCGGGCGCCGCTCGACCAGGTACGACTCGACGGCGTCGGCCATCGCGGCAGGATCCAGCCACTCGTGATGCGGTCCAGGCGTGTTCAGCCGGTGACGCACCTCGTTCGCGAAGCGCGAGCGCAGCCACACGTCGGTCGGCGTTTCGAAGCCCATCTTGTCGCGGCGCGCGAGCACCGGCGGCGGAATGCGGTCGGCGAGGCTCCGGCGCAGGATCGCCTTGGTGGTGGCGCCGTCGAGGCGCTGATCGTCCGGCAACGAGAGTGCGAACTCGACCAGGCGGTGATCCAGGAACGGCAGCCGCGTCTCGATCGAGAACGCCATGCTGTTGCGGTCTTCGTAGCGCAGCAGCGACGGCAGCAGCCGCTGAGTGAGGTCGAACGCCTGCTGGCGCCGGACCGCGGTGCCGAAGCCGGCCGGCGCCTGCGGCACACGACGCTTCATGCCGCGCAGGGCCTCACCGAGCACGAGATCCTTGCCCTGTCCGAAACGGCGGCGCAGGAAGGGCGCCACCCCGGGAGGCATCAGCGGCTCGGTAACGAGCCCGAGCGTGGTGCGCATGCCGAGACGCTGCACGACGTCACCCCACAGCTGCGTGAAGGCGATCAGCCGCCCGTTCGCGAACAGGTCACGCAGGCGCAGCGGCAGGTAGCGGAAGTAGCCGGCCAGCGTCTCGTCGCCGCCCTGGCCATCGAGCAGCACCTTGAGCCCGGCCTCCCGCGCGAGCCCCATCACCTTCCACTGCGAGTAGAGCCCCGGCCCCGCGGTCGGCTCGCCCTGCTGCGCGTGCAGCACGTCGAACGTGTCCCAGAAGTCGCCGCCGTCCGGCACGACGAGATGCGAGGTCGCGCCGCTGGCTTCGACGGTCGCGCGCACGTAAGGACGCTCGTCGTACGCCGGGCCCTCGTCGTAGGCGCACGTGAAGGCGTGCAGCGGCCTGTCGCCGAGCTGCGCCGCGGTGGTGACGACGGCACTCGAATCGAGTCCGCCCGAGAGGCACGAACCCACTTCGACGTCGGCGCGCATGCGCAGCCGCACGGCATCGGTGAACAGCCGCTCGAACTCCTCCGCCCACTCGGCCGGATGGCCGGTCGCACGCGCGTTGGGGTCGAGCGTCCACCAGCGGTGCAGCGCCAGGCCGTCCCTGCCGAACACCGCGTACTGCCCGGGCGGCAGCTGATAGAGCCCTTCGAAGAACGTCGGCGACTCGTGGTCCAGCCAGTCGAGCGAGATCAGGTCGTGGATCGCCGCCAGTCGCGGCCGCGCGCGCTGCGGGCGTGTGCGCACCAGGGCGGCCGGCTCGGAGGCGAACGCGAAGTGCCCGCCGTCGGTCTCGAAGTAGAACGGCTTGATGCCCAGCCGGTCGCGTGCGCAGAACAGCTCGCCTTTTTCGCCGTCCCAGAGCGCGAAGGCGAACATGCCGTTCAGACGCGGCAGGCAGCCGCGGCCCCATTCGCGGTATGCGGCGAGGATGACCTCGGTGTCGCTCGTGCCGATGAACGTCGCCCCGGCCTTCTCGAGCTCGGTGCGCAGCTCGAGGTGATTGTAGATCTCGCCGTTGTAGACGATCCAGGTCCGCCCGGATGCGTCGCTCATCGGCTGATGACCGGTCGGCGAGAGATCCACGATCGAGAGCCGCCGGTGGACGAAGCCGAGCCGGTACTGCGCGGTCTTCTGGTCACCGGACTTGCGGCCCGGCGCGAACGGCGTCCCGCTCGCATAGGCCTCCGCCGGCGTGTCCGGACCGCCCAGCGTCATCCACTGGCCGCCTTCGGCGTCGATCAGCACGCCGCCCTCGTCGTCGGGCCCGCGATGGCGCAACAGCAGCGACATCAGGTGCAGCCGTCCGAGATCCGCGCGTCCACTCCGCTCGATCAGTCCCGCGATTCCGCACATGACCCGTGTTCCCCCTGATCTCTAGACCGGCCCGGCCGCGCGTTCGGGCGCAACCGCTCCATCGTTCTTCCATACGCGCGCAAGCGCACACACTCCGGCGAAACCCAGCACCGCGACCACGCGCAGTCCGACGCCGGCGGCGCCTGCCGGCGCATGCGACGCGAGCCACAGCCCCGCCGCCAGCGCCAGCGCGAACAGGGCCAGCAGCCGCATGCCGCGGTACGGCACCGGATACACGCGCTGCGCCACGACATAGGTCAGCAGCGCCGACGTGACGTAGGCGAGCGCGGTCGCGGCCGCCGCCCCCACCGGGCCGAAGCGCGGGGTGAGCAGCGCATTGGCGGTCACCGCGACCACCGCGGCGCCCCCGGCCGAGAGCCCGAGCCACGGCGTCTGCAGTGCCAGGCCGACGCCGACGGACGCGACATAGTAAGCACCCTGCGCGACCGCCGCAAAGGCCAGCCAGGCCGCCGGGACCGCGGCGCCCGCATACGACGCCGGCGCCAGCACGGCGAGCGCTTCCCGCGAAAAGACCGCCACGATCAGCGCGCCGAGCGAGCCCAGCGAGACGAACGCGGCGAACACGCGGGCATAAAGTCGCTTCGCGTCGGGTTCGTGCGCACGCGCGAACGCGAACGGCCCGTAGGCGAGCTGGAACGCGGAGACCCCCATGGTCACCACGGCGAAGAACTTCATCGCCACCGCGTACACCGCGACTTCCTCGAGCGAACGCGTGCGCTGCAGGGTGAACCGGTCCACCGCGGTGATCGCCCCGTAGGCGAACGCCACCGGCACCAGCGGCAGGCCGTAGGCGAGCATCTTGCGGAGCACGGCGCGTTCGAAGTGCGGCCGGATCGTGTGGCGCACCAGCACGAGCCCGACCAGCGCCGCGCAGCCGTCGCCGGCGAGGCGCCCGTAGAGCACGCCGACGACGCCGGTCTTCTGGAACACCACCATCCACACGGCCACCGTCGCCGTGACCACGGTCTGGGTCAGGTTCAGGGCGATGAACTTCCACGGCTGGAACGTCACGCGCAGCACGTCGTTCGAGAACAGCACCAGCAGCGTGAGCGGCAACGTCACCGCGCCGAGCAGCAGGTACTTGCGATACACCGCGCCGCCCAGCACGAGGTCGGCGATCGGCCCGCTGGCGAGTGCGAGCGCGAGCGCGACCAGTCCGCCCGTCACCAGGCGGAAGACGAGCGACGTGGACGCCATGCGGATCCGCGCCGCACGGTCGGGCTCGTGGTAGAAGAAGCGCGCCAGCGCGCCGTCCATGCCGAACACCAGGATCAGCACGGCCGTCTGCGCATAGGCGATCACCAGCTCGCCGATACCGTAGGCGCCCGGGGTCAGCACGCGGGTGAGGACCGGTACCAGCAGCAGCTGCACGGCGCGGCCGCTCACCTGGCCAAGGCCGTAGACCACCGACTCGCCGGTCAGCCGCTTCAGGGCCTCACGCACCGGCGGTCTCCCCCGTGCGGGCGCCCGTCAGGCGCTCGTAGGTTTCGAGCAGGTGCCGCGCGATCCGCGGCGCCGCGTTCTCGCGCTCGACGAACGCCCGCCCGCGATGGGCGAGCGCCTCGCGGTCGGCCCCGGCCAGCACCCGCGCGAGGTCTTCCGCCAGCGTCTCCTTCGTCGTGCGCACGATCGGGTCGCCCTCGAGCCGCGGCTCGAAGTCGTCGCGGATGAAGCACAGCACCGGCCGGCCGAGCGCCATCGCCTCGACCGCGACCATGCCGTACCAGCCCATGAACACCTGGTCCACCACGACGTCGGCCTCCGCCATTAGGGCGCGCAGCTCGTGCCACGGCAGGCGTTCGACCGTGCGGAACGTGACGCCGGGAAAACGCGGGCGCAGGGCCGCGAACGCCGCCTCGACGTAGCGCGTGCCCTTGATCAGCCGGTTGGTGGGCGCGTGCAGAACGAGCCGCGGCGTCTTCCGCACCGGCTGCACCGCGTAATCCTCGAGGTCGATCGCCACCGGCAGGTGCCCGGCGCGCGGCGCCGATTCGAGCAGGTCCGGCGTCGAGACGAATTCGGCGTCCGCGTAACGCGCCGCCGCGCGGCCGATCGCGCGCTGCCGCGCCGGGTTGCAGAACGGATCGCACTCGGTGCACGCCGCGCGGGCGTGCGTGGCCAGCATGTGCGCGCGGCTGCGGATGTCGCAGCCGTGGTAGTGGAACACGACGCGCCCGCCGGCCGCGCGGTAGAGCGGCAGGTCGGGGTTGTGCGGCGGCACCAGCGTGCGGCCGAAGTGGAAGTGATAGACGTCGTAGCGGCCAAGGTGCGCGGCGAGCGTCTTCAGATACCCGGCGTAGCGCCGCAGCGCGGAGCGCGCGTCGTAGTCGTGCATCTCGTCGGGGGTGTACTGCGGGAAACCCGGGTTGTAGGCGATCGAGTGCGCCTCCACGCCGATCGCCCGCAGCGCCTTCGCGAGCGTCGAAGCCTGCCCGGCGATCTCGGCCGGAGCGTGGAGGACCTTCACCGCGGTCTCCCAAACGGATTCGGCTTGCCGCACCACGGGCAAACCCACGTGTGCGGGGCGGGCGACGGTGGATCGAGTACGGCGTGCTCGCCGCACTCGCGGCAGACGTGCGTGACGCGCCGCACGGCGGGCGCCGCGTGCGCGCCCTTCCGGAACGTCATCACGAAGTTCGCATCGGCGGCGAGATCGATGCCGACCCACCGGTGCAGCGCGGCGAGCGCATCGGTGAACGGCCCCTGCAGCGCCTTGGTGCGCGCGTCATTCATCCACGAGAACCCGGCCGGGACCTTCGCGTACGCGATGAGTCCGAAGCCGCGGGCGGCGAACAGCCGCTTGAGCTTCTCGAAATCGAAACGCTGCTGATGCTCGATCCGCTTGCGGAACTTGCCGAGCGCATACTTCGCGAAGTAGCCGGCGAACCGATACAGGCGATCGTCGAACGCCGCCGCGCGCGGCACCGACAGGTAGAGCGTGCCGTCCGGCTTCGTCACGCGCACGAGCTCGTCGCAGCAGGCGTCGAGCTCGGTGACGTGCTCGAGCACGTAGTGGCACACCGTGAGGTCGAACGTGCCCGCGCGCACCGGCAGCCGCGCGAGGTCGCCGCGGAACACCGTGACGTGGGGCGAGCGCGCGGGCGGACCGGGCGGGAACTTGACGTCGAAGCCGGTGATCTTGAGATCGGGGCGCAGATCGTACGGCCACGAGCCGGGCCCGCAGCCGGCGTCGAGCACGCGCGCCCCTCCAGGCTGCGCGGCGATCATCTCGCGCAGGAACAGCGGCGGCTCGCCGGGAGCAATGGCCGGCTTCTTCGCCCAGGGCACGGTCATGCGCGCAGCCTGTGCCCGGCGCCGGGGCCTGTCCGTTGCCGCCCGGCCTCCCGCGCCGTCCCCCTCACGCCCGCACCTCCGCCGCCGGCCGGCCGCGCAGCGCGTCCCACAGGGCGCGCGGCACCGCCCCCGCGGCACCGCCTTTCCCGCGCAGGACCAGCCAGCCCATGAGCGCCGCCTGCTGCGCGAGCAGCGCGGGCAGCCAGGTCACGCGGGCGGGGCCGCGGGCGTGCGTCGCGAACAGCCGCAGGTTCGCACGCAGGCGCTGGTAGATCTTCCACGCGCTTGCGGCGCCGCCCGAGGACGACGACACCTTGTGCCAGAGCCGCGCGGTCGGCACGAACAGCAGCCGGTAGCCCGCGGTGCGCGCGCGCAGGCACCAGTCGGCGTCCTCGGCGTAGATGTGATAGCGCGGATCCAGCAGCCCGACCTTCTTCCACACCTCGCCCCATGCGAGCAGGCAGCAGCCCGTCAGGTAGCCGGTCGTTTCGATCTCGCGATAGCGGCCGCGATCCTTCTCGCGCAGCCCGCGGTGCGCGGCCCAGCCGAGCGCAGGCACGCACGCGGCCCCCGCGTACCAGATCGAGTCGCCGGGCGGCGCATGGTAGATGAGCGGTGCGCAGGCGCCCGCCTGCGGGTCCTGCTCGAGCGCCAGCAGCAGCTTCTCGTAGAGCCCGGGGTCCGCTTCGGTGTCGTTGTTGAGCAGCATGATCGCGTCGTCGCCGCGCGCCAGCGCGCGCTCGAGGCCGGCGTTGTTGCCGCCCGCGAACATGCGGTTCTCGGGGAGCGCCAGTACTTCGGTTTCGGGAAATGCGGCGCGCAGACGTTCGGGCGAACCGTCGGTGGAGCCGTTGTCCACCACCATGACGCGCGCGGTCCAGCCCTCCGGCACGCGGCAGCGCCCGAGCGTCGGCAGCAGCGCGGCCGTGTCGTTCCAGCCGTTCCAGTTGAGCACGATCACGGTCAGCCGCTTCACGGGCCGCGGGTCTCCAGCACGTACGCGCGCCGCAGGCGCATCCCGGCGTACACGGCGAGCGCGACCAGCAGCAGGGCCACCGCGAATACCGGCGCCGCAGGGAAGCCCGCATAGGTCAGATAGAGCCACCAGAAGTCGAGCGCGTGCAGCAACCGTGCCTGATCCGCCTCGTCGATGCCGAGCCGCGACGTGCCGGTGTCGGCGAGCTCGAGCCTGGGTCCGTGGCCCGCGAGCTGCTCGCCGGCGTTGCGGATCAGCATGCGCCAGTGCCCGGCGATCGGGCTGAATGCGGGGTTGAAATGGCTGTCGCTCATGAAACGCGGGTGGTCGAGCGGCAGCGTGTAGGGGAAGTCGCCGGCCTCGCGCATCTGGGCGCCGAAGTAGACCGCGACCCCGCCGATCTGCACGGTCAGCCCGGCCGCAGCGAGCACGGCGATCGCGATCTTCCGCGCGCGCGTCGCATGCTCGAGCGCGAGCACGACGGGCAGAAACGCGAGCGGCAGCAGCGGAATCAGGTAGCGCGGCCCGAACGAGCCGTCGCCGGCCCAGTGCTGGAAGCGCGCATAGAGGAACAGTCCGACGCCCCACGCGGCGAGCACGCCCCACGACGCGATGTGCGCGGCGCCGGCGGGCGTCCACACCGGCGGGGCGTCCCCGGCCACCGGCGGCGGCACGGCATCCCGCCGCATCTTCCTCCAGCCGATCGGCACGAGCCACAGCAGCGGCGCATACCACATGACCCCCTTGCCCGACGAGATCAGCAGTCCGTAGAGACCGACCAGCAGCGGCGTCGTGAACGCCGCGGCCGAAGCCTGCGCGCCGTAGCCGGTCTCGAGCGGCGTGCCGAAGCGGGCCCAGTTGTAGATCGCGTGTCCGGCAAGCGCGATCAGCAGGCTCTGCGCCGGTCGCACGAAGCGCCGCCACGAGAGCCCCCACATCGGCGCCAGGCAGGCGAGCGCGAGCGGCAGCATGCTGAGCTTCGCCGAGACGGCGATCAGGATGCCCAGCGAGGCGATGCCTTCGCCGCGCGGAATCTTGCGCGCGGCCACCGCACCCATGAGCACGAGCAGCAGGCCGAGCGCCTGCAGCGGCTCGGCCATGAAGCTCTTGGCGTAGGGCCAGAGCGGCGTGGTGAAGCCGAGCAGCAGCGCGCCGCCGAGCGACGCACCCGGACCGGCGCCGATCATGCGCGCCAGCAGGTAGAAGACCGTCAGCACGAGCGCGGTGATCGCGGCGTTGAAGAACGACGTGGCGAAGCGCACCGCGAGGCGCCGGCGCGGCGGATCGAAACCGGCGAGCGCGGCCGCGCCCTCGGCCGCCGCCACCAGCGGCAGCGCGATCACCGCCTGTCCGGCCGCGTTCTTGGTGTAGTGCCTGCCGTCCGGGCCGTCGAGCGTCGCTCCGACCGGTACGTCCACGTGGCCGTGCAGCATCGCACGGGCGAGCTCGAGCATGGTGACCTCGTCGCTGCCGACCACGCGACCGCCGCCGGTCACCGCGAACACCAGGAACGCGAATACCGGCAGCCAGCGCAGCACCTGCGCCATCGGCGCGCGGCGCGGCGCGGGCGCGACCGCGCGGGCGCGGGGCTCCTCCGCGTTCACCACCGTCTCGCTCCCTCCGCCGGCATGGTGCCCCTCCCGCCGTTCACGCGGCGTCCGTCCGCCAGCCGCGCGCAGGCGCCAGACCGTCGAGCAGCGCCATCGTCTCCGTGGCCAGCGTCTCCCATGAGTGCCGCGCCTGCAATGCGGCCACGCCGGCGGCCATCCGCGGTCCCAGGTCCGCTTCGAAGAAACGCACCATGGCCTCGGCGAGCGCGCCGGGGTCGCCGGGCGGGACCACGAGCCCGGTCTCCCCCGGATGAACGGTCTCGGACAGTCCACCGACGTCGGTCGTGATCACCGGCCTGCCGAGCGCGTAGGCGACGTGGGTGACGCCGCTCTGCGTCGCGGAACGGTAGGGCAGCACGACCGCGTCCGCGGCCTTGAACAGCGCTTCCACCTCGTCGTCAGGAATGTAGCGCTGCATCAGCCGCACGCCTTCGCCCGCCGCGGCGGCGAGGCGCTCGTACTCGGCCGGATCCTCGTAGCACTCCCCCGCGACCAGCAGCGTCATCGGCCGGCGGGCGCGCGCCTTCGGCCACGCTTCGAGCAGGGTGTCGAGTCCCTTGTAACGGCGGATGTAGCCGAAGAACAGCAGCACGTCGCCCTCCACGCCCAGCTTCGCGCGTGCCGATTCGCGGGTGTAGCGGCCCTGATCGAACTGGGCATACAGCGGATGCAGCACGCGACGGTGCGGCGCCCCCGGCTTCAGACGGGCGAGGTCCCGCTCGACGCTCTCCGACATCACCAGATAGCCGTCGCTGTTGCGCAGCATCCAGCGCGTGAACGCGTCGTCGAGCAGGCGCTTCTCGTGCGGCACCAGGTTGTCGCAGACCAGCACCACCCGCGTGCCGCGCCTCCTGAGCGGGCCCACCGACGAGGCGAACGCCGGCCCGAAGAACGGCATCCACCACTTGAGGATCACCGCGCCCGGCGCGAACGCCTCGAGCGCGCGCGCCGTCTTCTTCCAACTCCACGGCGCGATCGAATCGAGCAGCGCCTCGGTCGGAAATCGCGGGCGCGGCGCGGTGTCGTCGAACTGCGTCTCGCCCGGGAACAGGAAATCCGGGTACTGGCGCGTGAACGTTACGCCGGTGACGTCCGCGTGGGCCATGAGCGCCTCGCCCATCAGCGCCAGGTACTGCGCGAGCCCGCCGCGCCACGGCGCGAGCGGGCCCAGCAGGGCGATTCTCGGCCTCAACGCGTCTCCGACGACCAGGTGATCAGGCCGCGGACGTCGAACTGGAACGGCACGACCTGCGCGCCCATTTTCTCGAGCGCCGCCGCCACGCGATGCTTGCGGTCGAAGCGCGTGAGGAACAGGAAGTAGCCGCCGCCCCCCGCACCGGTGATCTTGCCGCCGATCGCACCCTCCTTGCGGGCGCGTTGATACAGCCGGTTCATCGGCCCCGTGGCGATTCCCGGATCGAGCTGCTTCTTGTGTTCCCACGCCTCGTGCAGCAGCTCGCCGAGCGCGTCCACCTTGCCGAGCAGCAGCGCCTTCTTCATCTCGAGCGTCTGCTGCTTGAGGTGGTGCAGCGCCTTGACGACGGCCTCGTCGCCGTGACGGTACGAGGCGGTCTGCCGTTCGATGATCTTCGCCGACTGGCGCGTCTGGCCGACGTAGCACAGCAGCAGCCGGTACTCGAGCTCGTTCAGGACGTCCGGATGGATGCGCAGCGGATTCACCACGGTCGAGTCGCGGTTGAACTCGATGAAGTTGAAGCCCCCGAAGGCCGCGGCGTACTGATCCTGGCGGCCGCCGGCGAGGCCCATGTCCACGCGTTCGACGCGGTAGGCGAGCTCGGCGATCTCGTAGCCCGACAGCGGCCGCTTCATCCACGTGCTGATCGCGCCGAGCAACGCCACCACCAGCGTGGACGACGAGCCCAGACCGGAGCCGGGCGGCGCGTCGGAATGCGCCCACAGGTCGGCGCCGCGCCGCACCCTGAGCGCGCGGATCGCGGCCTTGATGAGATCGAGGTTGCCGTCGAGCCGCATGCGCCCCGGGTGGTCGTAGCGCGCGACCACGTCGTAGTCGAGGCTCGACAGCGTGAACCGCGTGTCGCGGCGCGGCCTGAGCGAGGCGTACGCGTACTGGTTGATCGTCGCCGACAGCACCATGCCGCCGTGCTCTTCCGGATACGGAGAAACGTCGGTGCCGCCACCGCAGAACGACACCCTGAGCGGCGCGCGCGCCCGGTAACACGGCCTGGCCTTCACGCGTTCACTCCTTCCGGGCGACACCCGGCCGTCCCGCGGCGTGTCCGCGGGAGGTTCGGGCGGCTCATGTCGACAGATGACGCTCGGCGCGCGCCCACGACTCGGGGGTGCCGATGTCGTGAAATTCGCCGTCGACGCGCCATCCGGTCAAGCGTCCCTCCGCGGCCAGCACGGGCAGCACGTCGCGTTCGAGCGACGAAGCGCCGGCGGGAAGGCGGCGCCACAGCACCGGCGAGAAGGCGTAGAGGCCGCCGTTCACCCATGCAGCCCCTTCGAAATCCGGGTCCTTCTCGACGAAGCGCAGGATGCGGTCGCCGTCGAGCTCGACCCGGCCGCGGCTCTTCGCGTCGTCCACCCGGAACAGCGCCACCGCGCCGAGCGCGCCGGTCGCGAAACGCGCCCGCTCGAGCGCCCACGGATCGCATTCGAGCAGCGTGTCGCCGTTCGCCACCAGCGACGGGCCCCGCACCAGCGGCGCGGCGAGCGCGAGCGCGCCGCCGGTGCCGAGCGGCTCCGGCTCCTCGGAATACGTGAGCGTCATCCCGGGCGGCCCGCCGGCGCCGAGTGCTTCGCGCACGCGACCGGCGCCGTGTCCGGTGCACAGCACCACGTCACGAATACCGTTGCGCGCGAGCCATGCGAGCACGTGGGCGAGGAACGGCCGCCCCGCGACCGGGGCGATGCCCTTCGGCACGTCGCCGAACTGCGGCCGCAATCGGGTGCCGAGTCCGCCGGCGAGCACGAACGCCCTCATGCATCGCCGTCCAGGTGGATCCGGTTGCGGGTCGGGTACTGCGGGCGCGGCGCCGAGTGCACGATCATCTCGCCCAGCAGGCCCATCAGCATCAGCAGGATGCCGAGCAGGACGAGGCCGGCGCCGAACAGCATCAGCGGGCGCACGCGCATGGGCTCGCCGCCGAGCCATTGCGCGATGAACCACAGGCCCATGAGGACGCCGACGGCGAGCGAACCGAGGCCGATGCGGCCGAAGACGTGCAGCGGTTTCAGCCCGCTGGTCGACAGAAATGCGGCGCTGATCAGGTCGAGGAAGCCGTTGATGAAGCGCGCCGCGCCGAACTTGCTGCGCCCGTAGCGTCGCGGCCGATGGTGTACCGGCACCTCGCCCACGCGAAAGCCCTGCCAGTGCGCAAGCGCCGGCACGAAGCGATGGCGCTCGCCGTAGACGTCCACCGCTTCGACGACTTCGCGGCGGTAGAGCTTGAAGCCGCAGTTGAAATCGTGGAGCGTGACGCCCGACACGGACGAGGTCACCGCGTTGAAGAGCCGCGACGGCAGCGTCTTGGTGATCGGATCCTGACGGCTCTGCTTCCAGCCCGAGACCAGATCGAGCCCGCCCTCGAGCGCCGTGACCAGCTTCGGCAGCTCGGCCGGATCGTCCTGGAGGTCGGCGTCGAGCGTTACCACCCATTCGCCGCGCGCGAGCCGGAAGCCGGTCGCGAGCGCGGCCGACTTGCCGAAGTTGCGGCGCAGCGATACCGCGCTCACCCGGCGGTCGCTCTCGCACAGCGCGGCGATCGCGCGGTCGGTGCCGTCGCGCGACCCGTCGTCGACGTACAGGATCTCCCACGTGCGGCCCGTCGCCTCGAGTGCCTGCACCAGCTGGCCGTGCAGCTCGGCGAGGCTCTCCACCTCGTTGTAGGCCGGGACCACGGCCGAGATCCCCGGGCGCTCGCTCACGCCGGACGGTCCGCGTAGAGGTCCCTGAGCCACCCCGCCTCCGCCGCCAGCCCCTGCTCGATCGGGGTCGCCGGCGCGAAGCCGAGGTCCGCGCGCAGCCGGGTTGCGTCGGCGCGCGTGCGCAACGGATCGCCGGGCGGCCGCGGCTCGAAGCGGATCTCCGCCTTCACCTCCAGCGCGCGTTCGAGGATCGCGATCGCCTCGAGCACCTCGACCTGCGAGCCGCCGCCGACGTTGTAGACGCCCTGCGGACGCGCGCCGTGCCATGCGCGCACGTTCGCTTCGATCGCGTCGTCCACGTAGGTGAAGTCGCGCGACTGGCGGCCGTCGCCGTACACGGTGATCGGCTCGCCCCTGACCATCGCGCGGCAGAAGCGGTGGAATGCCATGTCGGGGCGCTGGCGCGGGCCATAGACGGTGAAGTAGCGCAGCGCGGTGACGGGCAGGCCGAAGTTGCGACCGTAGAGGAGCGTCAGGTGCTCGGCGGCGAGCTTGGTCACGCCGTAGGGCGAGAACGGTCGCGGCAGCAGGTCCTCGCCGGTCGGAAACCGTTCGGCATCGCCGTAGACCGAGGACGACGAGGCGTACACGAACCGTTCGAGCGTCGCCTCGCGATACCGCTCGAGCAGCCGCTGCGTGGCGAGGACGTTGTGGTGCGTGTAGCCGGCGAACTCCGCGCCCCACGAGGCGCGCACGCCGGCCTGCGCCGCCTGATGGAAGACGACGTCCACGTCGGGAAGCGCCGCGAGGTCGTCCTCGCCGAGGTCCAGCTCGAGCAGTGTGAACCTCGCGTCGGCGAGCGCGGCGGCGACGTGACGCCGCTTGATGGCGGGATCGTAGTAGTCGGTGAAGCAGTCCACGCCCGTGACCGCGAGCCCTTCGCCGAGCAGGCGCTCCGACAGATGCGATCCCAGGAACCCGGCGGCGCCGGTCACCAGCGCGTGTCTGGCCATGCTTCCCTCCCTCCGCGTCAGGGCAGCTGCGGCGGCGGCAGCGGCGTGCCTCCCATGCCGCCGACCGATCCCCCACCCTTCAAGAGCGCACGCTCCGACTGCGCGAGCTGGCGCGCCTGCGCATCGGTCGGGTGCAGCGCCACCCAGCGGTCGAGGAACGAAATCGCCTGCTCCGTCTGTCCGGCTTCCTTGAGCGCGTAGTACGCGGCGTAGTAGGCCTGACTGTAATCCGGATTGATCTGGATCGTGCTCTGGAACTCGCGCACCGCCTCGTCGATGTGGCCCTGGTAGAACAGCGAGATGCCATAGTAGTAACGCGCTTCGGCGTTCTGCGGGTCGCGCGTCGCGAGCCCGCGGAACAGCGCCACCGCCTTGTTGGTGTCGCCGGCATCCAGATAGAAGCCGCCGAGCGGTACGAGCACGTCGGTGTAGTCGGGGAACATGCGCGAGACGCGCTCCATCTCTTCGATCGCGCGCTTCATGTTGCCCTGACGCCGGTAGTAGAACGCCAGCTGCAGGTGCGCCGCGGCGTAGTTGCGCGACAGCGTCGAGGCGTTCTCGTCCTTGTAGACCGACGGATCCCACGTCCCGTCCTTGAGGAACAGGCCGCGGTACTTGAAGTCGTGGTAGAGCGCCTTCTCGGTGGCCGCCACGTCGATGTCCGGCTGCGTCGAGTCCGGGTTCACGCGATAGACCAGCCCCTCGAGCGAGAAGTACGGCTCGAAACCGTAGTGGTTCGGCACCGTGACGGCCCAGTACGGCTGCTTCTTCCAAGAGCCGTCGGGGTTGCGGTCCTGCTGCATGATGTGTCGCACCATGAACTCGTTCGTGTAGATGATCCTTCCGGTCGTGTCCTGCACCGCGCCGAGGCCGAGCTGATCGATCGCCGCGTCCGAGAGCGACATCGGCACCTTCGGCGCCTCGTCGCGCAGCTGGCGGATGTACCAGTCGGTGTTGAGCAGACTCAGATTCACGACCCGGACGTCCTTGCGGAAGCCTTCGACCTCCTGCATGTACCAGAGCGGGAACGTGTCGTTGTCGCCGTTGGTGAAGATGAAGGAGTTCGGCGCCAGATCCATGAGCATGTTGCGCGCGTAGTCGTACGCCACGTAGTTGCCGCGGCGGTCGTGGGTGAACCACATGGTGTGCATCAGCAGGAACGGCATCAGCAGCACGAGCCCGATCGTGCCCCACGTCGCGCCGCGCCTGAGCGGTCCCTCCGTGAACGAATCGCGGACCCACAGGATCAGCCAGGACGCACCGAGCCCCATCCACAGGGCGTATGCGTGGAAGCCGCTCTGGAAGAAGTAGTCGCGGTCGCGCACCTCGTTCGGACTGAAGTTCAGGAACACGATCATGCCGACCGTGGTGAGGCCGGCGAACGTGAACGTCGGCAGGAATGCCGTGCGCGATGTTCGCGCCTGCCAGTATGCACCGAACAGCCCCAGCAGCAGCGGCACGAGCGCGCCGAGCGGGATCAGCCGGTTCTCGTCACCCTTCGACTGCCACAGCGGCCACTGGCGCTTGAAGTAGCGCCAGAACTCCTTGTCGAGCTGCACCGAGAGCGGCGCGCGCCGCACGAACATGTTCATGGTGCCGTACTGTTTGCGCTCGAGCAGATCGCGCAGGCGATCCCAGGTGTCGGGGTTGCCCTCGTTGATCGCGGGGCTCTGCGCCGCGCGGATCGGCAGGTAGGCGTGCGTCGAGTAGCCGGCGATCATCAGGAACAGCGCAAGTGCGATGATCCGCCCCGCCTTGGTGGCGCGCGACAGGAAGAACAGCGGGACCGCGATCGCGACCACCGCGAGCAGCGCGAGACCCGGGGTGATGGGCTTGTCCTGGAACGCGGCCGGGAACAGGATCACCGTGCCCGCGATCGAGCCCATGGCCAGCCAGCCGTTCAGCTTCTTCTGCGTCCAGAACCACACGAACACGGCCGAGGAGAGGATCAGCACCCCCCCGGCCATCTTTTCCAGCCCCATGGTGACCAGCAGCACCGAGAGGAACGGCATCAGGAACACCCACGCCGCCTTGCGGTCCACCATCGCCACCAGCACGAGCAGCGGCAGGCCCATGATGCCCACGCCGAGGTGCAACCCCACCGAGAGCCACATGATGTAGACGCAGACCAGCAGCGGGCCGGCGGTGGGCTTGATGTCGTGCGCCTCCCACCACTTGAGCCCCAGCCAGAACACCATGATCTGGGCGAGGCTCATCATCGAGTAGACCTCGGCCTCGATCGAGTTCTCCCAGAATGCATCCGAGAACGCGAGCATGAACGCGCCGAACAGCGCGCCGACGTGGGCGATCCACTCGTCCTGCGGCTTGCGTTCGGGGCCCATCGAAATGCGGATCAGTCGCACGATGGTCAGATACGTGATGACGACGGCGAGCAGACCGGAAATGGCGGAGAGACCGTTGATGCGCTGGGCGATGTTGCCGAGCGGGATCATCGTCGCGATGCGGCCGATCAGGACGTAGAACGGCGTACCGGGCGGATGTGGAATGCCGAGGATCTTCGAGACCGCGATGAACTCGCCCGCGTCCCAGAACGGCACCGAAGGCGAGAGCGTGATGAAGTACACGGCGCCGACGACCAGCAGGACCACCACCGCCAGCCACGCGGTGGCGCGCTTCGCATCCATCAGGAAACCTCCGTCATGTCGGGGCGCGAGCGCCGGCCGGGAATCCTCGAGAGCACGACCAGCCCGCCGAGCAGGCTGACGGCCAGCGCGACGAGGTATGTGGCGAACTGGAGCGTGAACGCCTCGGCGCGAGTCACGCCGATGAGCCCGAAGATCAGAATCCCGGCGCCCTCGCGTACTCCGATGCCGTTCAACGAGATGGGCAAAGAGACTATCACCGCCAGGAGCGGCACGAAAAGGAAGAAGTAGCCGAGCGGAATCGACAGCCCCAGGGCCGTCGCCACCAGCACGTGGACGAGGATCCGCGAGACCTGAACCGCCAGGGCCACCACGGTCAGCTCCGCCATGAGCGCGCGCCTCACCCGCAGCACGCCGAGGTGCTCGGATACGTTGTCGAGACGTGGTTTGAGGCCCTTGAGACCGACCTTCGCCAGCACCCGCTCGACGATCGTCAGGAAATCCGGATGGAGCACGCCCCACATGATCGTGATCGCCGTGGCGAAGAAGGCGAACATCAGCAGATAGATCATGGAAAGGTGAAATCGGTTGACGAGCGGCAGCGTCGAGACGACGGCAAGGCCACCGAGCGCCACCATGCCGATCAGCCGGTCCATGAGCACCGTGGAGAACGCCGCGGCGCGCGAGCTCTCGCCGCGCGAGGCGTCGAGCACACGCGCGATGTCGCCGCCGATGTTGGCCGGCAGGAAGTTGTTGAAGAACAGTCCGACGTGGTAGATCGCGCACACCTTGAAGAACGGCATCCGCAGCCCCACCGCCTGCAGCAGCCGGTTCCACTGGTATGCGCCGAGCACGTTGCTCGCGACCAGCAGCAGCCATGCGCCCGCGAGCCAGCCCGCGTGCGCGGAGCGGAAGATGTCCAGCACCCGGTCGAGCGGCACGCGCGACAGTACGAACGCCATGAGCCCGATGCTCAGCACGAGCTTGGCGCCGGTCGAGAGCAGACGGCGCCAGAACGGCGCGACGCGCGGCGTGGCGGCGCGCACGGTCACGAGCCGGCGCCCCGGCAACCGCGCATGAGCGCATCGAGCGAGCGGCGCGCGCAGTCGGGCCAGGTGAAGCGCGCCGCCCACGCCTTCCCCGCCTGCGCGAAGCGCTCGCGCAGCGGCGCGTCGCCGAGCACGCGGGTCAGCGCCCCGGTCAGCTGCGCATCGTCCCCGAACGGAATCAGCAGTCCGGTCTCGTTCCCGCGCACCGAGTCGCGCAGACCGGGGCTGTCGGCCGCCACGACCGCGGTGCCGACCGCGCCGGCCTCGACCACGGTGAGCCCCCAGCCCTCCTTGGGCGAGGGCTGCACCAGCAGCCAGGCCTCGCTCACGCGCCGCACTTTCTCCTGGAGCGGCAGGAAGCCCAGAAAGGCCACCGACGCGCCCACGCCGGCGTGTTCGACCATGTGCTGAAGCGCCGCGCGGTACGGGCCGTCGCCGATCACCTCGAGCCGCGCCTCCGGAAAACGCTCGAGCACGCGCGGCCACACCCGCAGCACCCAGTCGAGTCCCTTGTACCTGCGCAACCTGCCGACGAACGCCACCGTCGGCCGCTCGCGCTTGTTCGCATCCGGGGGCGCCTGGTGCACGGCGTGATCCATGCCGCAGTGGACGACCTCGATGTGGTCGCGCCGCACGCCGCGCGCGACGAGATCGTCGCGCGTGCTCTCGGAGATCACCACCATGCGCGAGCGCCGGTACACGGCGGGGATCAGCGATTCGAGCACCAGCACGTAGAGCGCGATGGGCACCGAGGCCTCGCGGAACGCCGCGGTGCCGAACAGATGCGGCACGATCACCGCGACCGGCGCGCGCGTCCACCACGGCGTCATGCACGGCACCTTGTTGATGTCCTCGATCACCAGATCGGGGGCCGGATTCGAGAACTCGCGGCGCAGGACCCCGGGCACGATGAGATTGAAGTTCCACCAGTTGCCGCGCCGCACGATGCGCATCCCGCGATGGGTGTCATCGGCCTTGCCGCCCGGGAACCCGGTGGTGAGCCAGGTCACCTGGTGCCCGCGCCGTACGGCTTCGAGCAGGATCTCCTCCAGATGCTGCTCGGCGCCCCCCGCCTCGGGGTGCGCCGGATCGCGAAAGTTGATGGCGAGCAGATGGCGCCGGGCGCTCATGGCTTCTCGGCCACGGTTCCGATCACGTGGCAGGTATAGAGCGCCGTCCGGTGGCGGGCGAGCCGCGCGCGCAGCGCGGTCCAGCCGCGATGCCACCAGGCCGGGCCCCGGGGTTCGAGCGGCAGCTTCACGCCGAACGCACGTTTCAGCGACTCGCGCAGCACGCGGTAGAACAGCCCCGGCACCATCCACTCGCCGTAGGTGCGCCGCACGACGAGCCCGGCCCGGGTGAGCACGTTCTCGAGGCCCGCGGGGGTGAACTGCGTCTCCCAGCCCGCGAACCACACGTTGAAGAGGATCATCGTCTGCTTCATCAGCGTATAGAGGTGAAACGTCTGCGGCACGTCGAAGACGACGCGGCCGCCACGCTTCGTGACGCGCGCGTTCTCGCGCGTGAGCGGCATCGGATCACGGAAGTGCTCGAGCAGACCCTGGTGGAACACGACGTCGAAGGTCCCGTCGCGGAACGGCATCGCCAGCGCGTCGGCGCGCACGAGGTGGATCGCCACGCCGCGTGCCGCGGCCTGGCGCCGCACCAGCTCGAGCGAGGCCGGCGAATAGTCGAGCACGAAACCCGCCGCTCCCGCCTCCACCAGGCCGATCGCGTCGCGGCCCGAGCCCGCGCCGACCTCCATGATGCGCTTCCCGCGCACGTCGCCGTCGGCGAGAATCTCGCGCACCAGGCGTCCACCGGTCGAATACGTCTCCTGGATGTCGGCGTGCGCGCGCCAGTAGGACTCCCAGTGCGAGAGCGTCGAGACCCGCGATGGCGTTCCGGTCACGTCACTCCCCCCAGCGCAGGCGTTCGGCCAGGAACGCCGGCAGGCCGGCGTCGCGGATCCTGCGCATGGCGCCTTCGACGTCGTAGTCGAGCCGGATCTGCTGCACGACCCCGCGCCCCGAATCCCACAGGGCGTATCCGGCCCGCGGGTCGCTGTCGCGCGGCTGCCCGACGCTCGGCACATTGACGATGTAACGCCGGCCCGCCCGCATCGTGACCTCGGCGAGGCGCGAGTAACGCATCTCTTCGCCGTCGCGTTCGAACGCACCCGGGAAGTGCGAGTGACCGATGAAGCAGATCGAGTGCGCGAATGCCTCGAACTCTTCCGCGGCGTCCATCGGCGACAGCACGTAGTGCCAGGCCTGCGGCTCGAGCGGCGAAGCGTGCACCAGCAGCGCGGCGTCACGCTCGATCGTGTAGGGAAGCGCCTCGAGCCAGGTGCGCGTTTCGGCGCTCAGCGCGTTTTCCGTCCAGCGCGCCGCGGTCGCGGCGTCGGAGTTGAAGTCGCCGAGCGAGAGCCGGCCGATTGCCGCGGCGTCGTGGTTGCCGAGCACGGCGCCGCTGATGCGTGCGCGCAGCGTCTCGACGCACTCGTTGGGCGACGCGCCGTAGCCGACGAAGTCGCCGAGACACACGGTATCGTCCACCCCGCGGCCGTCGACGTCGGCGAGCACCGCCTCGAGCGCCTCGAGGTTGCCGTGGATGTCCGACAGGATCGCGAGCCTCATCAGAACTCCTCCGGGCGCAGCTCGCGCGCGAGCCGGTCGAGCACGCCGTTGACGAAGCCGCCCGACTCGTCGGAACCGTAGCGCTTCGCCAGCTCGACCGCCTCGTCGATCACGACGCGGGCCGGCGTGCCGGCGCGGGCGACGAGCTCGGCGACCGCGGTGCGCAGCACCGAGCGGTCGGTGGCGCTCATGCGCTCGAGCGGCCAGTGCGCGGCGGCGCTCGTGAGCTGCGCGTCGACGGCGGCGCCGTGGAGGTCGAGATGGCGGATCACGTCACCCGCGAGCTCGAGCTGGTCCGGCGACAGGCGCGCGCGCTCCTCGTAGTGCTCCCACGCGCGGCCGTAGGAGTCGCCGGCGATCTCGGCCTGGTAGGCCACGCGGAACGCGGCCTCGCGCGCGCGATGGCGCGCGGAGACGACCGGGCGTCGCGGGCTCATGCGGACCTCCCGCGGGCCGCATTGCGGGATGTGCGGCGCCGGCTCAGGACGGCGTCTCCGTGCGATCGCCGAGTCCGCACACGGCAAGGGCCGCCAGCGCCACCTCCGCGCCGCGGTTGCCGACCGCACCGCCGGTGCGCGCCTCGGCCTGCGCCGCGTCGTGCACCGCAAGCACCCCGTGCAGCACCGGCACGCCATGATCGAGCGCGACACGCATGAGGCCCCGCGTCGTCGCGTCGGCCACCAGGCGGTAATGGTCGGTCTCGCCTTCGATCAGGCAGCCGAATGCGAGCACCGCACCGTAGCGTCGCGACTCCGCCGCGCGCTGGCAAGCGAGCGGCAGTTCGAACGCGCCGGGCACGCGCACGAGGTCCACGCGCGCGTCTTCCACACCGTGGCCGGCGAGCACCGCGCGCGCGGCCGCGACCATGCGATCCACGTACTTCGCGTTGAAGCGCGACGCCACGATACAGAGGCGCGGCGTGCGGCGTCCGGCTTCGCTCACTTGTCCCTCACCTTGAGATCCAGCAGATGGCCGAGCTTGTCGCGCTTGGTCGCGAGGTAGCGCCGGTTGTAGCGCCCCGGCCGCACCCGCACCGGGACGCGCTTCGCGATCCTCAGGCCGTAGGCCTCGAGTCCGACGATCTTGCGCGGGTTGTTGGTCATCAGCTCCAGCTCGCGTACGCCGAGATCCACGAGGATCTGCGCGCCGATCCCGTAGTCGCGCAGATCGGCCGGGAACCCGAGCTTGAGATTGGCCTCGACCGTGTCGAGCCCCGTGTCCTGAAGCGCATACGCCCGCAGCTTGTTGGCGAGCCCGATCCCGCGGCCCTCCTGGCGCAGGTAGAGGAACACGCCGCGGCCGCGCCGGGCAATGACCTTGAGCGCGGCGTGCATCTGCTCGCCGCAGTCGCAGCGCAGCGAGCCGAACACGTCGCCCGTGAGGCACTGCGAGTGGACCCGGGCCAGCACCGGGCCGCCACGATCCACGCGGCCCCTGACCAGCGCGACGTGGTGATCGCCCTCGAGCCGGCTCTCGTAGAGGTGCAGCTGGAATTCACCGTGCGGCGTCGGCAGCGGCACGGTGACGACGTGCTGGACGAGCACCTCGCGCGAACGCCGGTACTCGATCAGGTCGCGGATCGTGAGGATGCCGAGCCCGTGCTTCTTCGCGAACTTCCGCAGCCCCGGCAGCCGCATCATGCGGCCGTCCTCCTCGAGCACCTCGCACAGCGCTCCGACCGGACGCAGCCCGGCGAGCGTGCACAGGTCGGGGACCGCCTCGGTATGGCCGGCGCGGCGCAGCACGCCGCCCGGCACCGCGCGCAACGGGAACACGTGTCCCGGGCGGTCGAGATCGTCGGGCAGCGTGCCCGGCTCAGCGAGCACGCGCAGCGTCTTCGCGCGGTCGAATGCGGAGGTGCCGGTGGTCGTGCCGCGGCGCGCGTCCACCGACTCGGTGAACGGGGTGCCGAAGCGGGCCGTGTTGCGCTCGACCATGAGCTTGAGACCCAGCCGCTCGGCTTCCTCGGCGGCCATCGGCGCACAGACGATGCCGCGCCCCTCGCGCACCAGGAAGTTCACGTGCTCGGGCGTCGCCTTCTCGGCGGCGAACACGAGGTCGCCTTCGTTCTCGCGCTGCTCGTCGTCGATGACGATGATCATCTTGCCGTCGCGGATGCGCTCGACGGCCTCCTCGACGGTCAGAAAATCCTGCTCGCGGGCAGGCCCTTTCGTGGCGCGCCCGGGCGCCTTCGCCGCGGAGGCCTTCCCCGACCGCTTCTGTCCGGACGGGGCGGCGGCCTTCTTCGCTTCCGGCACCCCGTTCGAGCGCCCGTTCGGCGTCGCGCGGGTCTTCGCGCGCGTGCCGCCGCGACCCCTGCGGACCGTCATCGTGCACCTCCGGTCGCAGCGCCCGCTTCGAGCAGGCGCGCCATGTAGCGGGCGAGCAGGTCCACCTCGAGGTTCACCGCGCCGCCGGGCGTCCAGCCTTCGGCGGCGGTCACCTGCAGCGTGTGCGGCACGAGCGCGATCTCGCAGCCGTCGGCGGTGAGCGCGGCCACCGTGAGGCTCACGCCGTCGACGGCGAGCGAGCCCTTCTCGGCGACGAAACGGCGCAGCGATTCCGGTACGCGCAGCGTCATGCGCAGCCCGTCGCCCTCCGCGCGCATCGCGGCGACTTCGCCGACGCCGTCCACGTGGCCCTGCACCAGGTGACCGCCGAGCCGCTGATCGAGGCGCAGCGAGCGCTCGAGATTGACCGCGCGCCCCTCGCGCCACGTGCCGATCGAGGTGCGCGCCAGGGTCTCCGGCACGATGTCGGCGGCCCAGCGGCCGGGCGCCAGGGCCGCGACGGTCAGGCAGCAGCCGTTGACCGCGATGCTGTCGCCGACGCGCACGTCGTCGAGCACGTGACCCGCCTCGATCCACAGGCGCGCCCCGCCCGATGCGCCCGCCTCGATCGTCGCGACGCGGCCCTTCTCTTCCACGATGCCCGTGAACATGACTTCGCTCCCGTCTTCCTGTGACCCGCTCACCACTCGAACATCACGTGCGCGTCGGCGCCCGCGCGCGACAGATGGGTCACGCGCCCGATCCGCGCGCGTTCCAGCGCCCGGCGTCCGAGCGGACCGCACCAGGGCAGCCCTTCGGCGCCGATCAGCCGCGGCGCCAGGAACAGCGCCACGCGGTCCACCAGATCCGCCCGCCACCACGTGGCGCCGAGCGCGGCGCCGCCTTCGATCAGCACTTCGTAGCGGCCCGCCCGTGCGAGCCGCCGCGCGAGCGCGCGCGGCGAGACGCCGCCGCGCGCCAGCGGCAGGCGCCAGACCGTCACGCCGCGCTCGGCGAGCACGCGCTCGCGGGTGCGCGGGGCACGCGGCCCGCACGCGACCACGGTGCCCGCAGCGAGCCGCCGCGAGAACAGCCGGAGTCCGGGCGGCAGCGAGAGCCGCGTATCGCATACGACCCGCAGCGGCTGGCGGCCGTTCACGCCGGGACGCGCGGTCAGCCGCGGATCGTCCGTGCGGGCGGTGCGCGCCCCGATCACGATCGCGTCCGACGTCGCGCGCAGCCGGTGCCCCGCACGCCGGGCCGCCACGCCGGTGATCCAGCGCGAGCGCCCGGCATGATCGGCGATCTTCCCGTCGGCGCTCGCCGCCACCTTCCACGTGACGCGCGGCCGTCCCTCGGTATGACTCGTCCAGTAGCCGCCCATCAGCCGCTTCGCCTCCTCCGCCAGCACGCCGACCTCGACGCGGATCCTCGCCGCGCGCAGCTTCCGCAGGCCCTTCCCGTTCACCAGCCGGTGCGGATCGCGCACCGCGACCACGCAGCGGCGGATGCCGGCGCGGATCACCGCATCGACGCAGGGCGGCGTCCGGCCGACGTGCGCGCACGGCTCGAGCGTCACGTACAGGGTCGCCCCCCGCGCGCGGCGGCCGGCCTGCCGGAGCGCCACGACCTCGGCGTGGTCCTCGCCGAGCGCGCGGTGCCAGCCCTCGCCGATGACCTCGCCGCCCTTCACGATCACCGCGCCGACGATCGGGTTCGGCGAGGTGCGGCCGCGCCCGCGTTCGGCGAGGCGCATCGCGCGCCGCATGTGGCGTGCGTCACTCGCGGCGTCGATTCGACTCATGCCCCCATCCAATGAAAACGCCCCGTGGCGAACCACGGGGCGGAAGATTGCCGGCGATGGAACCGGACATGGTCCGGCCCCCCTCCTTCTTCCATCCCGACTGTACGGTCGGCTCCGGAATCGCACCGGATCTGCTTCGGCGCGCGGCTGCATGACAGGCCGAATCCGGTTGCCCGGACCGCCGCGCGCTCCCGCTCGCGGGCTATACCGCCGGTGGGGAATCGCACCCCGCCCCGAAGGAGCTGCAAGTGACGGAGCATACCGGGGCGTGGAAACCAGTGTCAAAAGGCGGGGTGCGCGCCGGAAAGTGCCGCGCAGCGAGAGCCCGCCACCCGGCGAGTCCGCCGGCTCGAGACCGATTCACGCTCAGGCGGAACTCCCAGGCCGCCTCTGAAGGCGCCCGGGGGCAAAGCGTCGCGGTCGCGAGGCGGGCGGAATCGTGGCCCTCAGCCCACGCTGGAGCGAGGCGCCGACCGCGCCGCGCAGCCGGGTGTCGTGTTCGGACACGGCCTAGTAATGCACGGCCAGCCGCGCCGAGAACACCGTCCACGTCTCCGACTCGAGGAAGCCGAAACGCGTGCCGAGTTCGAGCCCGGCGCGGACCGGGGCGTCCGAATGCGGCATCAACGTCGTCTGCAGCGCGATCGCCGGCACCAGCTCTTCGCGCGACAGGTCGAGGAACGCCGCGCCGCCGCCCGCGGACGAGATCTCGGCGCGTGCGCTCATCAGCCCGGCGCCGAGGCTCAGGCGTTCGACCGGCCCCAGGCCGTGCGCGATCCAGTGCGCATAGGCGAGCGCCTCGAACGTCGAGTAGTCGATGGTCGCCGAGAGCGAGCCACGGATTTCGTTGCGGGTGCCGAGCAGACTGAAGCCGAACTCGGCCCCGCCACGCCACGAGGGCGCAAACGGCACGTCGAGCCCGCCCGCGAACGACAGCGAGCCTCCCGGCGCCTGGTCCACGAACACCTTCGCGAAGCCGATGGAGGCATGGCCCTTCATCTCGGAGAACGCGCTGGCCTGCGCGGCCGGCGCGTGAGCCACGCATGCGAGCAGCGCCAGCGCAAGGGCCGCGAGGCGGGCCGCGCGGGCGAGCCGGACGGCGCCGCTCACGCGCACCGCCGGCGGCCCGGCAGCGGCCGGCTCATCGGCTGAATCGGACTTCCAGGCATTCGCCATCCTGCACCTCGTAGTCGCGCCCCTCGGCACGGAGCAGCCCCTTGTCGCGCGCCTGGGAATGTCCGCCGAGTTCGAGCAGGGTATCCCATGCGATCACCTCGGCGCGGATGAATCCGCGCGCGAGGTCCGAATGAATCTCCCCCGCCGCGTCCACGGCGCGATCGTGACGATGGATCGTCCACGCCCGCACCTCGTCGGGGCCCACCGTGAAGAACGACATCAGCCCGAGCAGCTCGTAGCAGGCCCGGATCACCAGCGAGAGCCCGTCCTCCTCGACGCCCATTTCCCTGCGGAACGCGTCGCGCTCCTCGGCGGCGAGCGCGACGATTTCGCGCTCGATGTGGGCCTTGAGCGCGATCGCGCCGACGCCCGGCCCGGCCGTCGCGGGGGTGCGCGAGGACGCCTCGTCCTGGTTGTACACCACGAGCAGGGGCTTCTGCGTCAAAAGCGTGAAGCCGCGCAGCAGCTTCTGCTCTTCGGCGTCGAACGACTCGCCGCGCAGCGGGCGCTCGGCCTCGAGCATCTCCTTCGCGCGCTCGAGCAGGGCATGCTCGCGGGCGTGTTCCTTCTTGCCGACGCGGATCTCCTTGCCGAGCTTCTCGGCGCGTTTCTCGACGATCGCGAGGTCGTTGAGGATCAGCTCGGCTTCGAGGTTCCTGAGATCCCGCTCCGGGTCCACGCCGCCTTCGGCGGGCACGGCCGGATTCTCGAAGTCGCGCACGACGGCGAGCAGCGCGTCGCACTGGCGCACGCCGGCGAACAGGTCGGGGCCCTTCGCCATCGCCCGCGCGCTGCCCGCGCGCATGGCCGGTGTGTCGACGAACTGGAGCCGTGCGTACGTGGTCTTCTTCGGCTGGAACAGGGCCGACAGCCGGTCGATGCGTTCGTCGGGGACCTGCACGATGCCGACGTGCTCGCGCGCGCCCGCATCCGGCGCGCTGCTGCCGGCGCCCTGCATGAGGATTTCGAAGAGGGTGGTCTTGCCCGACTGCGGCAGACCGAGAATTCCGACGCTTTTCATGGCGACTCCCGGACAGCGAATCGCCCGCGGGGCTCGGGCCCCGCGGGCGGGTTCGTAAGCGGCTGAGGAGTCTAGGCGCTGCCTCGCGCGCGAGTCAATCGGCGGTCGTGTTTCCCTTGTACTCGCTGGCGAGCGCGGCCTGCAGACTCGAACGAAGCGTCACCGGCATGTCGATGGGCTCGTCATTCTGATAGAGCACGATGGTCTGCTTGAGCGTATCGACCTCGAAGCGGCAGTCGTGACATCGCTCGAGGTGCGCTTCGATCGCCTTGCAGATTTCGGCGCGGGCGTCCTTGTCGAGATAGTCGCCCAGCTGTTCCAGTACTTCGCTACAGTCCAAGGTCCTGTTCTCCGGTACGGGCCGGTGTGTGTGTCTTACGGCCGGCAGTTTGCTCCCGGTGAAACGGTGCAACCTTCATCGGGTCCTGTAGATGCGGGCGCCGCGGGCGAGGTTTGCAGAAAGTTGACCCGATCCGAAGCTTTTTTCGGCAGGCGCCGGGAACAAATCGAGACGCTTCGTGGAGAAGCTTCGGCTGATTTTCTGAGTCACTGTGGGCCAAGCGGTTACGAGACCGGGCCCGGCCTGGCCGGAGGTCGATGCGAGCGTCCTGCCGCCTGCCATGTTGTCAGCAGCCAGCGCGCATGCATCGGGTTTGGTGACCCGTGCTGGGATCGAACCAGCGACACCCTGATTAAAAGTCAGGTGCTCTACCAACTGAGCTAACGGGTCACGCGGGAAGGGTTGTACCGCGCGGAGGGAAGGGAAGGCAATGCGGGGGAAGTGAAGGCGAGGCACCGGCCGTGCGCCAGCTCCGATGCAATCGCTATCTCCGGGTCCACCGCATGCGGCCCGGCGCGACTGCGTGGAGCGCTCGAGGCGCGCCGCTACCTGAACACCAGCATCCCCACCGCGGCCCAGAAGCCGCCCGCGACGAGCGCGCGGGCGGCAATGGTGAGCGGGTGGCCGCGGCCGCGCACCTCGGGGCGGATGAGGACTGCCGCGATTTCGGTGCCGGCGATCACCAGCGGCACGAACACGATCCGCGTCGCGAGGCCCCAGACCGCCGCGCTCAGGAGCCCCGCCGCCAGAGCCAGCCACACGCCGCGCCTCACGGCGCCACGCCGCCATACGCGCCGACGCCGCAGGAGACGACGGCGATCACGCCCATGATCGCCGACTGCAGCACGACCTTCTGCGGGATCGGCGGCCCCTGCCACAGCGCGTTCAGGGCCGCAGCGCCGAGTCCGATCGCCGAACAGTGCACGAACTTCCTGAATTTCTGATCCTCGGGCGAGTTGGTGCCGCCGAAGGTGAAGCTGTAGGGCCCGGCGAAGGATCGGGCCGTCGGCGAGATGCGCTTGAAGCCGCCGCCGTCGCCGTCGCCGCCCGCGGGTACGACCTCCCAGCTCGCGTCACCCGGGTACATCGCAGGGAGCGAGTCGGCGGTCCACATCGTCCGCTGCAACGTGTCCACGAACGCGAGACCGCCTGCAACGCTCGTGTGAAAATTCCCGTACACGTCCTTCACCGTGCCGATCAGGATCATCGGCGCGCCGAGGATATCGAACCCGGGCGGGATCAGCCCCGGCTTCTCATAGGAGAGCGCGACGAACGTCGCCGGCGCCGACGGCAGCAGCGCCGCTTCGTCGTACACGGGGTACGCGACGTATCCGCGCGAGCCCATGTAGGTGATCGCCGCCTGCACGGCGGGAAGAGCGTACGCCGCCGCGATCGCCTCCTCCCGGGTCACGCCCGGGCCGACCGGCAGGTGACCCCCTCCCGAGGCCATCACCGTCTCCCCTACGTCGATCTTCCCGAGCGCCGCCGCCGCCGTCCCCGGCCAGCCCAGTCCCAGCGCGAAACACAGCCACCACCACCGCATCCGCCCCTCCTCGTTCCGGCTGCCCCATTGCAGCGTGGTTGGTCCGAAGGGCAAAAGCAGTGCCGGATGCCGCACGGGGTTTCGCCAAAGGGGTGCGGCGGTTTGGCCATTCCGGAGCGTGCGGGGGGGCGTCGCGGCCCACGCGGCGGTGCGTGCCGGTTCGCGGCGCCGCGACGGAATCGCGTCGACTGCGGGCGGCCGGGAGAAACCGCCCGCCGCGTTTCAGAGGCGCGAGAACTCCGCTTCCATTTCGGCACCGACGGAGACACGCCGGATCGGCACGCCCGAGGCTTCTTCGATCGCCTCGAGATAACGCTGCGCCGCCGCAGGCAGAGCCTCCCAGCGCCGCACGCCACGGGTCGAGGTGCGCCAGCCCGGGAAACGCTGCCAGATCGGGCGGCAGGCTTCGAGCTGCCGCGCCCCGGCCGGGGCGTCCTGCGTCTTCCTGCCCCTGTAATCGTACGCCACGGCCACCTGGATCTCTTCGAAGCCGTCCAGCACGTCGAGCTTGGTGACCACGATCTCGTCGAGCCCGTTGACGCGCGCGGCGTAGCGCAGGGCGACCAGGTCGAGCCAGCCGCAGCGCCGCGGCCGGCCGGTGGTGGCGCCGTACTCCTCGCCCGCCCGGCGCAGGCGCTCGGCCTCCGTCTCGGGCATCTCGCTCGGGAACGGCCCGTGGCCGACGCGCGTGGCGTAGGCCTTGGTGACGCCGATCACGCGATCGATCCTGGTCGGGCCCAGGCCCACGCCGAGCGGGGCACCCGCCGCGCTCGCCGGCGACGAGGTCACGTAGGGATACGTGCCGTGCTCGATGTCGAGCATCGTGCCCTGCGCCCCTTCGAGCAGAATGCTGCGATGCGCGACCAGCGCATCGTGCAGCTCGAGCGAGACGTCGGCGACCATCGGCTCGAGCCATGCGGCCGTCTCGCGCGTGTCGTCCCAGAGGCGCTCGCCGTTCATGGCGACGAGTTCCCGGGCTTCGGGGAATTCGGCGCGCAATCGCTCGAGGTTTCGGTCCACCTGCGCGACGAACGCCTCCCGCCCGTACAGGTCTTCGATGCGCAGCCCGGTGCGCGCGGCCTTGTCGCGATATGCGAAGCCGATGCCACGGCCGGTCGTGCCGATCGCGCCGGGTCCCGCCTCCGCTGCCTGCTCGACGGCCTGGTGGTACGGCAGTATCAAATGCGCCGCGTGGCTCAAGCCGAGACGCGGTCGCACTTCGATGCCCGCCGCCTCGAGGCCCGCGACCTCTTCACGCAGGCGCGTGAGATCGATCACGACCCCGTTGCCGATCAGGCAGCGCTTGCCGGCGTGCATGATCCCGGACGGGACCGTGTGCAGCACGTGCGTGCGCCCCGCGCGGATCACGCTGTGCCCCGCGTTCGGCCCGCCCTGGTAGCGGGCGATCACGTCGAAATCCGCGCTCAGCGCATCGACGATCTTGCCCTTGCCCTCGTCGCCCCACTGGGCGCCGACGACCACGGTGCACGGCATCAAATCGCTCCTGGTTGGACCGCGGCGGGCGCCGCGCATGAAAACGGGGAGCGCGCGGGCTCCCCGGACGAACGGCGAAGGAAGCTAACAGAGGGAACCGCGAGCGGCAAGGCTCGCGTCGGGGCGGGCGAACCCACGGTTCTCTGCCGAGGACGCCTGCTACACTCGCCGGCATGAACGCCGGATGGTTCAGTTCTGATTGTCGGCGCGTGTGGTCGTGAATCGCCCGGGGATCTCCGCGACGGTCGTGGCTGCATGCGTCGGCCTCGCGCTGCTCGTGGGCGCCTGCACCGAGTCGCGTCCGGCGCCCACCGGGGTCGCCGGGACGCCGGCTGTCCCGTCGTGCAGCACGAGCGTGATCGGCATCCCGCCGGACTCCGCCAATGCGGCCGGAGGACTCGATCTCGGTCACGCGCTCTCGGAGACGTTCCACGCGGCGCACACGGACATCCGGTCCGTTTCGATCTGGCGCATCGCCTCCCAGGCCGGTTTCGTCACGAAGATTCGCGTGTACGTCATGGGACTCGATTCGCTCGGCGTCCCCGATCCCCACCGGATCATCCAGAATGGACCGAGCGTTCAGAACACCGGCGGTGACGGAACGCAGCCCACCGAGTTCAAATTCGAATTCGATCCGCCGCTGGTCCTGCCCGACACGGGCGACTACGCCGTCGGATTCCACAGTGATCCATGCGATTGGAGAAACGACGTGCTGATCCGGAAACCGGCTGCGGGAACTCTTGATCTCTATCCGGACGGACACATGTGGGACCACTTTCGGACGAGGGAGGCACCCTGTCCGCCGCTGCCGAACCCGGACCCGTATCCGGATCTCGATCTGGTGTTCAGCATCACGTTCTGCGTGAAGTGATGGGTGCGGCGGCGCGCCGCGGGGCCGCGGGTGCGTCTAGTTCACGACGCACAGCCTGCGCACGGCCTGCGCCCCACCGAGCGACAGCTGCGCCCAGTACACGCCGGGCGTGACCCGCGCGCCGTTCGAGAGATCCACGATGCCGGCGGCCGCGCTGCTTCCGATTTCGCGGCGCCGCACGATGCGTCCTGCGCCGTCGATCAGCCGCAGCGTAGCCGCAGTCCCTGCGGGCTTCCGGAACGCGAAGCGCAGCGCTTCGCCACGCGACGGATTCGGGCCGGCCAGGCGCAGGTCGAGGCCGGCAGGAGACTGCGGCGACACGCCGGTCGCCGCCGGGCAGATCGTGAAGAACTGGTCGCCGGCGATGCTCGCGAGGTTCACGAAGGCAGCGGATCCCAGCGGGCAGGTGCCGGGCGGCGCCGGCGCCAGCATCTGGTTCGAGACCGGTGACCCTGTCGCCGTGCTGCGCACGATGACCGTGGCCCGGATGCAGCCCTCCGGGCTGCCGATCGCCGCGAGCGGGATGGCCCACTCGATGCCGGTGGTGACGCCGGCGCCGGAGGCCGCGTCGCAGCCGAAGTCGACGCCTCCCGTGTTGGTGTTGTCGATCGTCGCCTGGACACCGTACGGATTGGTGCCGCCGCTGAGCGCGCCGTTTCCGGCGTAGCCGGAGCCGAGCAGCGTGGGCGCGTTGCCACCGCCATCCGGCAGCGCCGCCTGCCAGGCGGACCAGAGGATCGGGCCGCCGGCGTACTCGCCGGTGAGCTCGAACATGAAGTCGGCCTCGAACCCCGCGTCGAACGTGAAGCCGTTGAGCGGGTTGCCCATCCCGAGGCCGTTGAGCACGTTCTGCCCGCCGGCTGCCGTGTCGAAGAAGACATCCAGCACATGCCCGTTCAGCCCGTTGTGATTCTGGTTCAGCACCTGCGCCAGATTGCCCGCCAGCAGCAGGTGCAGAACCCCGTTGTCGATCACGGCATAGGCGGCGTCCAGCTCCGAGCCGTTCGCGTACTCGAGGTCGCCCAGGTTGCTGTCGCCGGCGATCTGGCCGCCGGAGAGCCCGGTCTGGGTGGTCTGCGTGACCCGCGCCGTTCCGTAGGCGGCGTCGAGCTGGCCGTCGGTGGTGACGGCGGCCGCGGGGCTCGTGGACAGCAACAGAACGGCGGCGGCGAACAGTGCGGTGCGAGATGGTTGCATGACGAACTCCGGCAGGAGAATCCGGACGCGTGCGGCCCGTTCGAAGGTCCATACGTCCGGGGGCCAGGAAGCGAACAGCGCCTTCTGATTTGGGGGCATCGATTCCCCGCCGCGCCGGGTGATTTTCTTCTTGACGGGGCCGAGGGGCGCAGTCGGGCGAGGTCCGATGCGGCCTTCGGAACCGGCCGCCATCGCGCGCGGGACGCGGGCTGCGGGCGCAGCGCTTCGCAAAGCGAATTTCGTGCGACAGCCGGCCGCGATCGGCGCGCTGCGTGGATCTGCGGGCATCGAAAACCGGTGTGCTATGAAAGGCATGCGCTCCCGCGCGATCCGCCCCCGCGGAGTGAAGTCCGATGCGCGTGCGTTCGTTGATGCATCTGAGTCCCCGCGCCCTGCTCGCCCATCTCACCGAAGTCCTCGCCCGCGAGCGCGAGGCGACGGCCGAGCTGATCCTGTGCCTCGCCGAAGTGCTGCGCCGCCGGCTCTACGCAGCCGAGGGTTATCCGTCCATGCACGCGTACTGCGTCGGTGCGCTCCGGCTCTCGGAAGACGAGGCCGGCAAGCGCATCCGGGTGGTGCGCATGGCCCGGCGCTTCCCGCAGATCCTCGAGATGGTCGCCGACGGCCGGCTGCACCTGAGCGGCGTGTGCCTGCTGGCCCCGCACCTCGTCCATGAGAACGCCCGGGAGTTGCTGGCCGCCGCCACGCATCGGACCAAACGTGAGATCGAGCAACTCCTGGCGGAGCGCTTCCCGCAGGGCGACGTGCCGGAACGGGTGCAGCCGTTCGCACCGGGAGCGGTCGTCGTGACGGCCCAATCCGTCCCGGGACGGATTTCGACGCACTCGATGGCCCTGTCTGCGTTGCCGTCCGGGGGCTCGAGTGCTGCTCCGATGAATCCCGGAACTCCAGGCGAAGCGGCCGGCACGTGCGTTGCGCCGCAACAGGATCCGGTCCCGGTGACGGCCGGCGCGACGGCTGCGAAATCCGTCCCGGGACGGATTTTCGAAGCGCCTGCGACGCCCCGGCCGCGCGTCGCGCCGCTGGCCCCCGAGCGCTACGCGGTGCAGTTCACGATGGATCAGGCCATGCACGACGACCTGACCCGGGCGCAGCAGCTGCTGGGGCGCGCCGTGGCTCCGGGAGAGATCACCGAAGTCTTCCGGCGCGCGCTGCGCGAGTTGGTCGCAAAGCTCGAAAAGCAGAAGTTCGCCGCGCCGGCTCGGCCGCGGGCACAGAAGGCCCGCCCGGCCGGCAGGCCCGTCGCACGCAATCCCCGCCATGTTCCCGCCGGGCTCAAACGCCAGGTCCTGGCCCGCGACGGCGGCCGCTGCACGTTCGTGAGCGACACCGGCCATCGCTGCGAGTCACGCGAAGCGCTCGAAATCGATCACGTGATTCCGGTCGCGAAAGGCGGTGCGCCCACGCTCGCGAATCTCAGACTGCTCTGCCGCACGCACAATCAATACGAAGCCGGGCAGGCCTTCGGCGAAGGATTCATGCACGAGATCCGCGAGCGCGCGCGCCGGAGCGCAGCCGAACCCGCAGCGCCTCACTGGCCGACATGAGCACCCCGGTCACCTGGCCCGGTGTTTCAGGAACCGACGGAGCGAAAATCCGCCCGGTCCCTGGACAAAGGCCCGGTCGAGCTCGTGGAGATAGACCCCCAGCTCCGGCACGAAACCGTGCTCGACCTTGAGGCCGCGGAGGCAGGGTGCGATATCCATGGGACCTCCGGAAAATCCGCGCGGCACCGGCACGAGCAGAGTGTCTCCCGGGCTGATGGACGTTTCGCAGCGCAGCTTCGACGGCGCCTTTCGATCCAGCCTCCTTGGCACTCTGGAGGCTTGCCCCAACGCCCATGACAGGCTGTCGCACGTGAGAGACAGGGTCCTGCCTGTCGTCTCCCTCGAGTCGACCCGGACGAGCGCGATGGCTTCGACATCTCTAAAGGGCCAGGTTCCGGTCTGGCGATTTAACGCTTCCAGGTCGACGCGAAGCGCGTAGAGATACGCATGCGACTCTGGCCCATTCGGTCGGAAGATGTCCCGGTCGTCGTTGCCTGACTGGATGGCGTCGTCCGGCCCTATCAGCACCACATCACCATAGGTGCGCCAGGAGTCCTCGCACGTGCGAAATCCGTAGAACATCACTCGAGCGCCTGGAACCAGGCGACCTGGCGGGAACCTGCGCTTCGCGCCTTCTGCCCCGACGGAGATCAGCGTGTCTTCCGCCACGCCCTCCAAGACCTCTTCCACACGGATCTGCAGAGGGGTTACACGAACGGGCATGAGCCCGCTGATGCCACAACCATCGCCAACGGGCCACATCCTGGAGGGGGCGACGTGTACGAGCCGCCCGACGACGACGAGAGGGTGGCTGGCCAGTAGCTCGACGAGGCTCTCTCGGTCATCCGTAGCGGGCGAGGCCGATATCGGGAGACTCAGCGGAAACACGCTGGCGATCGCCGCAACCAGCAATCGCCTGCGGAACGATACGCGGCGCAAATGTGGCCCCCGTGTTCCCGATGGAGCTGGCGCTCCATCGCGTCCGCCCGGTCCCTGCTTCGCTACGCCTGCGCCCCCGCCCGCGCCAGCACTTCGTTGAGAATGTCCGCGGCTTCGGTCCCGGCGCGATTCTGTGCCGCGTCGGTCGACGCCCCGATGTGCGGCGTCGCGATCACGTTGTCGAGCTCGAACAGCCTGTGATTGCCGGGTGGCTCGGTCGCGAAGACGTCGAGCGCCGCGCCGCGCAGCCTGCCGGCTTTCAGCGCTTCGTAGAGCGCGTCTTCGTCGACGGTGCCGCCACGCGAGCAATTGACGAGCATGGCGTCGGGCTTCATCAGCGCGAGCGCCTTCGCGCCGATCATGTTGCGGGTCGAATCCGTGAGCGGCACGTGCAGCGAGAGATAATCCAGGGTCGGCAGCATCTCTTCCAGGGTGGCGCGCTTCACCCACTCGAAACCGGCGGGCCAGTGCTCGATCAACGGATCGCAGGCGATGACCTGCATCCCGAATACCCGGGCGCGCAGCGCGGTCTCCCGGCCGATGCGGCCGAAGCCGACGAGGCCCAGCGTGCGGCCTGCCAGCTCGCGGCCCTTGTACTTCTTCTTCTCCCAGCGCCCGGCGCGTGTGTCGTGCGTGGCGGGAACGAGATGCCGCTCGAACGCCAGCATCATGCCGAATGCGAGTTCGGCGACCGACACGGCGTTCGCCGCAGGCGTGTTGCGCACCTCGACGCCGCATTCCGCCGCGGCGGCGCGGTCCACGTTGTCCAATCCGGTGCCGGCGCGCACGACGACTTTCAGAGAGGGCGCTCCGCGCAGGACTTCCGCCGTCACCTTGGTCGCACCGCGGATCATCAGGCCCTGGACGCCGTCGAGTGCGGCGACGAGCTCCGGACCTTTGAGGCCGGTCTTCTCGACGACTTCGTGTCCGGCGGCGCGGACGCGCTCAACGGCTTCTGGATCGAGCGGGTCGGAGACCAGGACCTTCATACCTCGTCCCATGACCGCCGCGCCTCACCGGCTGCGCCCCTGCCCGGATGCCCGAAGGTGTTCGCACACTCCTCCAGCGCCGTCGAGACCGACACGATGTCGAACAGGTCGTAGGCGCCCATGTGGCCGACGCGCAGGATCTTGCCCTTCAGGTGGCCCTGGCCGCCTGCGACGATCATGCCGTGCATGTCGCGCAGACGCTTCACCACGTCGGCCGCGCTGACGCCGTCGGGCGGATAAAGTGCCGTCACCGAGTTGGCCGGGCTCTTCGAGAACAGCTTGAAATCCACGGCCTCGGCACCGGCCCGCATCGCGTTGGCGAGACGGCGATGGCGCTCGATGACGTTCGGCAGGCCCTCCTCTTCGATCATCTTGAGCGCTTCCTCCATCGCGATCACCAGAGTCACCGCGGGCGTGAAGGGCGTCTCGCCATTCGGCGCCATCTTGCGCGCCATCTGCAGGTCGAAGTAGTAGCGCGGCAGCTTCTTCCCTTCGATGTAGTCCCTGGCCCAGGGCGCCAGACTCACCGTCGCGAGGCCGGGCGGCACCATCAGGCCCTTCTGCGAGCCGCACACGACGACGTCGATCCCCCACTCGTCCTGCGGCAGCTCGTGCACGCCGAGGCCGGTGATCGCGTCCACCACGAGTCGCCGGCCGTGCTTGCGGGTGACTTCGGAGAACCCTTTGATGTCGTAGAGGGTGCCGGTCGAGGTCTCGCTGTAGGTCGTGTAGACCGTGGTGATGTTCTTGTCGGCCTCCAGCTTCTTCGCGATGTCGGCGGGATCGAGGCTCGTGCCCCACTCGACCTCGATCACCTCGTTCGGCACGTCGAAGGCGGTCAGCAGCTTCGCCCAGCGCTCGCCGAACTTGCCGCCGACGATCGCGAGCGCCTTTTCGCCGGGCGCCATGATGTTGGTCACGGTCGCCTGCATGGCGCCGGTGCCGGACGAGGCCAGGATGAACACCTCGCCCCTGGTGCCGTGCAGCTGGCGCAGGCCCTCGGTCACGCGCTTGAACTGCTCCCGGAAGGCGTCGGTGCGGTGATGCGGGGGAATCTGCGTGAGCGCGCGCAGGACGCGGAAAGGAATCTCCACGGGGCCCGGCGTGAACAGGCGGGTGCGGGTGGCGGTCTTCATCGTGGAGGGAACCGACGTCGTGACGGACATGGAAACTGGACTCCTCGCATGCAGCCTGCGCCGCTGAGCTCCGTCACGAGTGCCGAACGGTCACGGTTCGCGGCGTCGCGTCCCGCGGACACGTCGCGCCTCCGTTTTCCCGCCGTCTTCGTTCCGGTTCAACGAACGCAGCCTGCCTAGTGGGCATAGTGCGCGGCCTGGTCCTCGTCGCCGCCCTCCCGCGCGCCGGGGCGGGGTGTGGCCCGATCGAGTGCATGTTCCAGCACCTGATCCATGTTGTCGACCGGGATGATCTTGAGCGACTGGCGCACCTCCTGCGGCAGTTCCGCCAGATCCTTCTCGTTGCCGCGCGGCACGATCACGGTCGTCAGGCCCGCCCGGCGCGCCGCCACGGTCTTCTCGTTGAGGCCGCCGATCGGCATCACGGTGCCGCGCAACGTGATCTCGCCGGTCATCGCCGTATCCGCCCGCGTCGGCACGCCGGTGAGCGCACTCACCATCGCCGTAGCCATGGTGATTCCCGCCGAAGGGCCGTCCTTCGGCATCGCGCCCTCCGGCACGTGCACGTGGATGTCGATGTCGCGGTAGAACCACTTGTCGAGCCCCAGCTTCTCGGCGCGCTGGCGGATGTACGAGAGCGCGGCCTGGCCGGATTCGCGCATCACTTCGCCGAGCTTGCCGGTGAGCAGCAGCTCGCCCTTGCCGGGCAGGATGCTGACCTCGATCGTCAGCAGGTCGCCGCCGGTCTCCGTCCACGCGAGACCGTTGGCGACGCCGATGCGCGCGATGCGCTCGACGACGGTGTCGAGGAAGCGCGGCGGGCCGAGGTACTTGTGCAGACCGGCCGGGGTGATCACGGCGCCGCGCTTCAGCTGTCCGGCCGCCTTGCGCTTCGCGACCTTGCGGCACAGCCCGGCGATTTCGCGCTCGAGGCTGCGCACGCCGGACTCGCGGGTGTAGCGCTGCACCAGCGCCTGCAACGCCGGGACGCCGATCTTGATGTCGCCCTCGGCGAGCCCCGCCGCCTTGATCTGCTTCGGCAGCAGGAAGCGCCGCGCGATCTGGATCTTCTCCCCTTCCAGGTAGCCCGGCAGGCGGATGATCTCCATGCGGTCGGCGAGCGCCGGCGGAATGTTGTACAGCGAGTTCGCCGTGCAGATGAACATGACCTTCGAGAGGTCGAAATCGACCTCCAGATAGTGGTCGTTGAAGGTGTGGTTCTGCTCGGGGTCCAGCACCTCGAGCAACGCCGCCGCGGGGTCGCCGCGGAAGTCGCTGCCGAGCTTGTCCACCTCGTCGAGCAGGAATACCGGATTGCGGCTGCCGGCGCGGCGCATGCTCTGAACCACACGCCCCGGCAGCGAGCCGATGTAGGTGCGGCGGTGACCGCGGATCTCCGCCTCGTCACGCACGCCGCCCAGGGCGACGCGCACGAAGCGGCGGCCCAGCGCACGCGCGATCGAGCGGCCGAGCGAGGTCTTGCCGACGCCGGGCGGGCCGACGAAGCACAGAATCGGGCCGCGGATCTTCTTCGTGAGCTTGAGGACCGCGAGGTACTCGACGATGCGCTCCTTCACCTTGCGCAGGCCGAAGTGATCCTCGTCGAGGATCCGTTCGACGTCCTCGATCGAGTCCTTGTCCTTGGTCGAGCGCGCCCACGGCAGCGACACCAGCCAGTCGAGGTAGTTGCGCACGACCGTCGCCTCGGGCGACATGAAGCTCATCCTCGCGAGCCGGTCGAGCTCCTTCTCGGCGCGCGTGGCGACTTCCTTCGGCATCTTCGCCTTGCGGATCGCCTCGGCCATTTCCTCGAGTTCGTTCGAGAACTCGTTCTGGTGTCCAAGCTCCTTCTTGATCGCCTTCAGCTGCTCGTTGAGATAGAACTCCTTCTGGTTCCGGTGCACCTGCGAACGGACCTGGCCTTCGATCTTGCGCTCGAGCTTCACGATCTCGAGCTCGCCGGCCAGGGTCTCGCCGAGCAGCCGCAACTGCTCCACCGCGTCGGGCACTTCGAGCAGCTGCTGCTTCTGCGGCACCTTGACCAGCAGATGCGCCGCGACCGTATGCGCGAGCGACGACGGGTCGGTGATGTTGTTCGCGGTGACCAGCACCTCGTCCGGGATGCGGCGATTCAGGTGCACGTAGTCGTTGAACAGCGCGAGCACGTGGCGCATGAGCGCCTCGGACTCGGTGCTCGGCCCTATCGAGTCCGGCATCACGCCGACCTTGACCATGTAGTAGTCGGTCGACCAGAAGAACCGCTCGACACGGCAGCGGCTGATGCCCTCGACCAGCACGCGCATCGTGCCGTCGGGCAGGCGGAACAGCTGCAGCACGCGCACCACCGTGCCGACGCGATACAGCTCGTCGTGCGACGGGTCGGCGACCTCGCTGCGCTTCTGCGCGGTGACGAACAGCATGCGGTCTCGCGCGACCGCCTTCTCGATCGCGTTGATCGAGGGCAACCGGCCCACGAGCAGCGGAATCGTCATGTACGGGAAGACCACCACGTCGCGCAGCGGCAGCAGCGGCAGGCGGTCCTGAAATTCGAAGGTTTCGTCGCCGCGGGTGACGATCAGCTTCTGGCTGCGCCGTGCGGGGACCGGCGCGGTCTCGTCTTTCCTGCGGGTGCGGCGTTTGGGAGAGGCGGGCACGTGGTTCTCCGGAGGGTTCCAGACGGTATCGCGGCGACGGACCGAACACTGGGCAGAACGAGCCGCCGGGCGCCGCGCCCGGACCCTCTACCGGTGCGCCGCGCCCGCGGGCGTTTGCTGCTGGCGGCCTGGGCCGCAGGAGACGGCGCCGGACCCGCTCGCGGGCACGCCGGCGCCATCCGCCGCGGCTTTACGCTTCCTTGCGGCGCTTCTCGCGCTCGCCCCGATAGGTGAGCAGCGGCGCAGCGCGGCTCATGACGCTCTCGCGCGAGATCGTGCAACCGATCACGTCGGGCCGCGAGGGGATGTCGTACATGACTTCGAGCATGGCTTCTTCGAGCACGGCGCGCAGACCGCGCGCCCCGGTGGCGCGACGGATCGCTTCCTGCGCGATCGCGTGCAGCGCGTCGTCGGTGAAGTCCAGCTTGACGCCTTCCATCTCGAGGAACTTCTGGTACTGCTTGGTGATCGCGTTCTTCGGCCCGGTGAGGATCTGCACCAGCGCCTTCTCGTCGAGCGAATCGAGCACGCCGACGACCGGCAGGCGGCCGACCAGCTCCGGGATCAGCCCGTAGCGCAGCAGGTCCTCGGGCTCGATCATCGCGACCATGTCGCTGAAGTTGCGCTCGGTCTTGCTCTTGATCTCCGCGCCGAAGCCGAGCACCTTCTGGCCGACGCGGCGCTCGATGATCTTGTCGAGCCCCTCGAATGCGCCACCGCAGATGAACAGAATGTCCTTGGTGTTGACCTCGATGTACTTCTGCTGCGGGTGCTTGCGTCCGCCCTGCGGCGGCACGTTGGCGACGGTGCCTTCCAGGATCTTCAACAGCGCCTGCTGCACGCCTTCGCCGGACACGTCGCGCGTGATGCTCGGGTTCTCGCTCTTGCGCGAAATCTTGTCGATCTCGTCGATGTAGACGATCCCGTGCTCGGCGTTGACCAGGTTGAAATCCGCCGACTGAAGAAGTCTGACGAGAATGTTCTCGACGTCCTCGCCGACGTAGCCGGCCTCGGTGAGGCTGGTGGCGTCGACGATGGCGAACGGCACCTTGAGGAAACGCGCCAGCGTCCGCGCGAGCAGCGTCTTGCCGGTGCCCGTCGGGCCGATCAGCAGGATGTTCGACTTCTCGAGTTCGATGTCGCTGCCCGGCTGCTGCTGGTAGATGCGCTTGTAGTGGTTGTAGACGGAGACGGCGAGCGTCTTCTTCGCCTTGTCCTGCCCGACCACGTAGTCGTCGAGGATCTTCTTGATCTCAGCCGGTTTCGCGAGCTGTCCACCCGCCGCCGGCTGCTCGCGCTCGAGCTCGCCTTCTAGGATGTCGTTGCACAGCTTCACGCACTCGCTGCAGATGTAGACCGAAGGCCCGGACACCAGCCGCGCCACTTCGTCCTGACCGCGTCCGCAGAACGAACATCGGATGGGATGGGGAGTCGCGATGCGTTTCTTCATGGTCCTTCCGTCGTCGCGGGTGGAAAAGGCGGCGGGCCGCTCAGGGCCGCTTTTCGAGGATCTCGTCGATGAGGCCGTAGCCCTTGGCTTCGTCGGCCGACATGAAATGATCCCGGTCCGTGTCCTTCTCGAGTTCGTCCAGTGTACGCCCTGTATGCTTCGCCAGAATCGCGTTCAGGCGCTGCTTCGTCTTCATGATTTCCTTGGTGTAGATCTCGATGTCGGTCACCTGCCCCTGGGTCCCGCCCAGCGGCTGATGGATCATGATACGCGAATTCGGCAGGGCCGATCGCTTGCCGTTCGCGCCGCCCGCCATGAGCACGGCCGCCATGCTGGCCGCCTGGCCCATGCACAGCGTCGCCACGTCGGGCTTCACGAACTGCATCGTGTCATAGATCGCAAGCCCGGCGCTGACCACGCCGCCCGGGCTGTGAATGTACAGGTTGATGTCGCGGTCCGGATCCTCCCCTTCGAGGAAGATCATCTGTGCGATGACCAGATTGGCGACCTGGTCGTCGATCGGCGTCCCGATGAAGATGATGCGATCCTTGAGCAGGCGCGAGAAGATGTCGTACGCACGCTCACCACGTCCCGTCTGCTCCACAACGATGGGCACCAGCCCCATGCGTGTTCTCCTCCCTGATCAGCCCCCGGCCGGAACGACCAGCTGGGACGGCTGAATCACCTCTTCCCGCACCTCGGCCTGCTCGATCAGCCAGTCGAGCGCCTTGCGTTCGAGCAGCGACTCCTTGAGCCCCTGCCGCGCCTCGGCGGACTGGTACCGCGCCCGGGTGCGGGCCGCCTGACGCGGCTCGGCCCGGGCCATCCGATCGATCTCCGATGCGACCTCTTCGTCACCGACTTCAAGATTCTCCTGGCGGGCAATCGCCGCCAGCAGCACTTCACGCTTGAGCGACCGCTCCACCCCGGGACGATACCGCTCCGCGAGGTCCTTGTGCAGCGACTCCGGCACCTCACGGTGGCCGGTGGCCTCGTGGATCACCCGGTCGAGCGTCCACTGGATCAGCCGGTCCGGCAGATCCATGGGATTGCGTTCGATCAGCGCTTCCGACACCGAGGTCTCGATCTCACGACGAATCCGCGTCTGTTCCTCGTCCTCGAGGTTGGCGCGGACCCGCGATCGAAGTTCTTCCAGCGATTCGAGATGGAAGACCTCCCGGGCGAAGTTATCGTCCAGTTCGCGCAGCTTCTTTTCCTGGATTTTCCGGATTTTCACCACATAGCGGATGCGCTGCCCCGCAAGCTCCTTGTTTTCGTAGTCCGCGGGGTAGTTCATCTCGAATGTGCGCTCCTGGCCGGGTTCGGCCCCCAGCAGGGCGTTTTCGAGCTCCGGCAGCATTTCCGGGGCGCCCAGTTGGATGCGGCGGCTCTTCAGGCGGGTTCCGGCCAGGCGCCGGCCGTTCGCGTCGATCCGCTGCGAATCGAGCAGAACGACGTCCCCGCGGCCCGCCGGACGATCGAGATCGGCGAACACCGCCGACTCCTCGCGCAGGCCGTCCAGCACCTTCTCGAGGTCGGTGTCGGTGATCGGCCGGGTGCGCCGGACGCCAGGCAGCTTCCGGTAGTCCTTCGCCTGGACTTCCGGGCGAACCTCGACCTGCGCCTCGAAGGTGAGCGGCTGTCCGGGCACGAACTTCAGGTTGCGCACCAGCGGTGGCACGACCGGGGCGAGCTTGGCCTCGTCCACGGCTTCGGTGGTGAACTTCGGCACGAACGACTCGAGGAACTGCTGCTCCACCGTGTGCGCGAACTGCTGGCGCACCATGTCGAGCGGCACGCGGCCCTTGCGGAAGCCGGGCAGGCTCGCCCGGCGCTGGATGTCGCGAGCGACGTCGTCGAGCCGTCGCTCGACCTCGTCCGCCGGGATCTCGATGTCGATCGTCTTCGTCCAGGTGCCCGTATCACGTACCGATCGGTTCATGCGTCTTCCGTTTCCATGGGTCCAGGGTGTCGGCCGGGGGGAATCGTCCACACTGTGCGAGAGGGGGGAGTCGAACCCCCACGAGTTTCCCCACTGGAACCTAAATCCAGCGCGTCTGCCAGTTCCGCCACTCTCGCATGAGACGGAATCTCCAGCCCGGTCCGAGCGTTGCAGCCGAGGGCCGCCTTCCACGCAAGACGTTCGGAACGAACTGGAGCGGATCTGCCAGGGTCACAGTCGGGCGCAGTATAACACCCTGCCGGGGCCGTGCCAGCAGCGCGGCCGTCGGCCGCCCCGGGTGCGCGCGGCGGGCGGTTCCGGAGCGCGGGCGGCGGGCCGGCGCCGGGCCCGCGGCGCTGCTAGAAACCGATCACGACCGAGCCGACCAGGCGATCCTCGTACGAAGTGGGCTCGCTCACACGTTCCAGCGTGCGGCGCAGCCCGCCGACGTCCACGCGCACACCCTCGAAGTCCCAGCCGAGGCCGAGGCCGAGCACGCCCGAGCGCGACTCGGGGGCGTCCGTCTGCTGTTCCTGGCCGAGGCCGAAGCGGAACGTCCACGGCACCTCGGGGGCATGGAACTCGCCGCCGGCCATCCAGCTCGCGACTCTCCCGTCGGTCACGCCGAAGCCGTCCCAGTGCTGAGCCGTGCGGCCACCGGCCGCGACCATGACGCGGAAGGTCGGGGTGACCGGCAGGCTCGCCGACACGCCACCCTCCCATCCCGACTCGCGGGTCGCCTTGAACGAAGCGGTGCTGTCGCCGACCAGCAGGTGAAGCTCCTGCGAGCCGTCCACGTCGAGCGACGGAATGAAGCGCGCCGCGGCCCCCACCACCAGATCACCCCCCCACGGCGCCGCTCCCGTCCACTGCACCCCCGCCTGTCCGCCGACCCCGCCGCCCGAGAAATCCGCGTGGCTCGCTCCGGATTCCGGCGATCCCGAGGTCTCGACGGTTTCGTAGGTGTCGTCGCGGCCGTTCCACTCACCGGCCACGCCGAACCGCCATGCGCCCGCGGCGCGCGAGATCGCGAGACCGGCGCGGAATTCACGCTGATCGGCCTGGCCCTCGATGGTGGCCGGCGGGGTCGCGTTGATGCCGCGCGTGAACGCGAAACGCTCGTGACGCAGCAGCGCCTGATGGGCGTAGAGGCTGAGGTCGAAGGCGCCGAACTGGCGCCCCGTCCAGCCGCCCAGCACGTCGAAGAACGCCGAGGTCTCATCGTACTCCCGGTTGTCGGCGCGCAGATCCTGACGGCTCACGCGCTGCAGCACCGGGGTGAGCACGACATCCCCGGGCGCCGCGACCGCCGGGTTGTGAAAGGGCTCGTCGCCGAGCCAGCGATTCGCACCCGCGAGAGCGGCGCCGCGCGCGGTGCCGGGGGCAATGGACTGGCCGGTGAAGGCGAACAGGCCGGCGCTGATCGGCGCCGGCGGCTGCGCGCACGCTGCGCCGGCGGCGAACAGGGTGGAACAACCGAATGCGACGAGGATCCGTTTCACGGGTCAGGCTCCGTACTTGTCGAGTCGCAGCGCGTTCGCGAGCAGCACCGACATCAGGTCCTTGCTCGCGAAGTCGCCGAGGCTGCCGGCGCGCGCGGACTTCTCGTGGAACCGCGGCGCGAAGTCGGCGCCGCAGAGTCGCCCGTGCACGAGCACCGGCACCGGATGCCACGAATGGGCGCGGGCCGGCACGGGAGTGGAATGGTCCCCGGTCATGCACAGCACGTCCGGCTCGAGCGCGAGCAGCTGCGGCAGCGCGGCGTCCACGGTCTCGATCGCCTTCACCTTCGCGTCGAAATCGCCGTCCTCGCCCGCCATGTCCGTCGCCTTGACGTGGATGAAGAAATAGTCGAAGTCGCCCCAGCGCCTGCCGGCGAGCGCGAACGCGTCGCCCGGAGTGTCGCCGACCGGCAGCACGTCCATGCCGGCGAGCTCGGCGACGCCGCGGTACATGGGATAGGCGGCGATCGCCGCGGCGCGCAGCTTGAAGCGCTCGGCGTAGCCCGGGAAGTGCGGGCGCGCCGAAATCCCGCGCATCAGCGCCGCGTTGGCGCGCTTCTCGCCGTTGAGCACGTCCTTCGCGCGCGCGATGAAGCGGTTGACGATGTGCGCGGTCTTCTGCGCGCGCGCGTCGTCGTCGGTCGGGCGCGCATCGGGAATCGGCTCGCCCTCGTGGTGCGGATCCGCGTCGCTGACGCCCTCGCCCAGCCCCTCGCCGCGCAGCACGGCGACGAAGCGGTGCTGCTTGCCCGCTTTGAGGATCACCTCGACGTCGTCGATGCGCGACGTCTCCTTCTTCAGCACCTCGACCAGCTTCGCCGAATCCTCGCTCGCGATCCGCCCGGCGCGGCGGTCGGTGACGACGCCCTGTGGATCGATGGTGCAGAAGTTGGCGCGCGCGGCGATGTCGCCGGGCTTGAGCGACATGCCGGCGCCGAGCGCTTCGAGCACGCCGCGCCCGACCGCGATCTCGATCGGATCGTAGCCGAACAACGCCAGGTGGCCGGGCCCGCTGCCCGGCGTGATGCCCGGCGCCACCGGCAGAATGCGGCCCTGCGCCGCGGCCGGAGCCAGCGCGTCCAGGTGCGGCGTCTTCGCCGCCTCGAGCGGCGTCATGCCGCCGCGCTCACGGTCGGGGATGTCGCCGAGACCGTCCAGCACCAGCAGTACGATCTTCGATTCGTTCTCGATGATCAGGGACTCGAGGATGGAATGGCTCACCTGAGGAATCTCCCGCGGCTCCGGAGACGACAAGCCCCCGCCGCGCGAACGGGCGCGGAGCAGCCCGGCGAAAGGCGAGGGTCAACGAAAGGGGGAAACGGGACGTCGCGACCACCCGCCCGCGTCGGCGCGGATCGTAAGGGATGCGCGAGGCGGGCGCCAGTCCCCTTGAAAAGCGATAGTCTGCGCGGATGTCAGACGAGTCCGGTTCACCCCACCAGGACGTCCCCGGCCAGCTGCCGTTCGGGCCCACGGGGCTCGGTTTGCTTCTCGTTCTGGCGATCTGGGTGCAGCGCCATCTGCCGGGTCTCTTCTTCGCCCCGGATGACCTGATGCATCTTCAACAGGCTGCCGGTCTGGTCGCAACGGCTCCGTCGCCCCACCGCATCCTGTCTCAGGTGCTCTACTTCCGGGCGATGCTCCACGCGTTCGGTCCGGATCCGCTGCCGTTCTACGTGGCGAGCCTCCTCGTTCACCTCGTCAATGTCGGACTCGTCTATGCCGGCCTGATTCGGGTGACGGGGTCGCGCCCGCTGGCCTGGACATCGGCGGCGCTATTCGCCCTGGCCCCGGTCATCACTCCCATGCTGGGCGAGGCGGTCGACTTGAATGGCGCGCTCGCGTTGATGCTGACGCTGGCGGCATTCCTCGTGGCGGGACCAGGGCTCGCGCGGGTGACCGTGTCGGCCGTCTGTTTCGTGCTGGCGCTGTTCTCCAAGGAGTCGGTCCTGCTGCTGCCGGTGGTTCCGGCTCTCGGTGGAAGCGGACGCCGCCCCGGAGGAAATGATGTGGCGTGGCGCGTCCTCCTGACCGTGAGCGTCGCCGCTGCAATCGGAATGTGGCTGCTCTGGAGGTTCGGCCTCGGGCCGGGTGACGTCTATCAGCTCGGCAGCCCCGCGACACTCCTCACCAACCTGGCCACGTATTCGGCCTGGGTCACCGATCTCGTCCATCCCCTCCCCGACATCCTCACCGTGCCCCACCGCGAACTCGTCACCACGGGGCTGATGGCGTTCGTGCTCGTGTTCGGCCCGCCGCTGCTCATGCGTGAGCAACGGCGCATTGCGACGCTTGCGCTTGCCTGGTGGCTGCTCGGGCTCGCTCCTGTGCTGATCCTCGCGCACCAGACCTACCTGCACTACGCGTACACCGCGCTCCCCGGCGCCGCGACCGGGGTGGCAGCGACCCTGGTCGGTCTTGCCGGCCGTGCGCCTCCGCGGGGGGCCCGCTGGAGAGTGCGGATGGCCTCGCTGGGTCTGCTCGCGCTCATCGTCGCGTTCGCAGCGCGCGCCAACACGATGATCGGTGAGCGGCTCACCGCGCGCACGCCGGACCGTGCCCTGCTGCTCGACCCGACACGGCGGAAATCCGAAATGGCGAGGCGGGCCGTCGCTTCCGTGCGCGCGGCACTGTTGCAGTCCGATCGGGAGGTCATCGCCTACGTGCCTCCCTCCGCGGGCGCCACCTATCGTGTATCCAGCGGCGCACGAATTGCCGATCGCCCCGGAGCCGAGGATCTGTTGTCCGTCGTGCTGAACGACGGGCGAGCGCTGCGCCTGTTCCTGCCGAGCGTCGCCAGTTTCGAAATGGTGAATCACTGGCCCACGACCGAGTGCGACCGGACGCTCGTCATGCGGGGATCCGGTGCCCGATTCATGCGGCTGGGTCCGGGCCCGGGAGCTCTCGCAAACGGGGCCACCCTCGTGATCCAGAACCATCTCTATGCGGACGCCGTCGACTTTTGCGATTCGGCGCTCGTCTGCTTTCCGCGCGACTCGACGCTGCAGCAGCTGCGCGTCATCGCCCTGGCTGGAGCGGGGCGGTTCGCCGCGGCGAGGTCATCGCTGGCGGGTATGGCCGACAGCCTCGAGCTCGCTCGGTGGCTCGACAGGGCGGAAGCTTCGCGCGGCGGCCGGGAGGACCCGAGGCCAGGCCGGCGAATGGGGAACCGCTGATCCATGCCGTTGAGCTGCAGGGCCACCCTTCCTGGCTGCGGTCAGCCCGCGCCGGCCACGGCAGTAGGCGGGGTGCGCTGAACGCTTCGCGCGGCGCCTTGCCCCTCCCTCACCCCTCCCGTAACCTCGCCCGCCGTTCTCCATCGTGATACGAGCCGGCGGGATTCCGGGGAAAGGCAAGGTGGACCATGGCGATTCGGAAAGTCGGCGTGATCGGCTGCGGCCTCATGGGCAGCGGGATCGCGCAGGTCAGCGCGGCGGCCGGATTCCCGACCGTCGTGCGCGAGGTCTCGGACGACGTCCTGCAGAAGGGCATGGGTTCGATCCGGAAGTTCCTCGAGGGAGGTGTGGCGAAGGGCAAGGTCACCGAGGAGGCGATGAAGACCACGCTCGCGAACCTCACCGGCACCACGCAGCTCGAAGACCTCGCCGGTTGCGATCTGGTGATCGAGGCCGTCGTCGAGAACATCGACACGAAGCGCGAGCTGTTCTCGAAGCTGGACGGGATCTGCGGCAAGGACGCGATCTTCGCCTCGAACACCTCGAGTCTCTCGATCACCGAGATGAGCGCGTTCACGAAGCGTCCCGAGAAATTCATCGGCCTCCACTTCTTCAACCCCGTGCCGCTGATGAAGCTGGTCGAGGTCGTGCATACGATCCGCACCGGCGAGGGCGCGGTGGCGGCGGCAACGGAGTGGTGCGGGAAGCTCGGCAAGACGGCGGTGGCCGTCGGCGACTCGACCGGATTCGTCGTCAACCGTCTGCTGGTCCCCTACATGCTCGACGCAATCCGCGTCTACGAGCAGGGGCTCGCCAGCCGTGACGACATCGACAACGCCATGAAGCTCGGCTGCGGCTACCCGATGGGGCCGCTGCTGCTCGGCGACTACGTCGGGCTCGACACGACCTGTTCGATCGCCGGGATCATGTTCGACGAGTTCAAGGAGCCGCGCTTCGCGCCGCCGCCGCTGCTCAAGCGGATGGTGATGGCCGGGCTGCACGGGCGGAAGTCCGGCAGGGGCTTCTACGACTGGAGCACCAACCCGCCGTCGTGAGCGCCGCGCGCATCGCGGGTATGCTGTCGGCTGCCGGCTCCGACGCGGACGCCGGCGACCCGTTCGCAGGCGCCGTCCCTCCCGCGGCGCGAGGAGGCTTCCCATGTTGAACGACACCCGCATGGCCGTGATCGGCGCCGGCAAGCTCGGCGAGGCGCTGATCCGCGGCCTGATCGACGCCCGCGCCATCGACGCCGGCCACATCACGGTGACCGGCGGCACGCCGGAGCGCGCGCCCCATCTCGCCGCCGCGCTCGGCGTGCGCGCGGCGGCCTCGAATGTCGAAGCGGCGCGCGAGGCGGACCTGGTCGTGCTGGCCGTGAAGCCGCAGACCGTTGCGCCGGTGCTGGACGAGGTCGCACCGCACCTCACCCCTGCCCAGCTGCTGCTCTCGGTGGCGGCGTCGGTGAGCACCGGCTTCATCGAGTCGCGCCTGCACGGCCCGATTCCGGTGGTGCGCGCGATGCCCAACACCGCGGCACTCGTCAAAGAGGCGATCACGGGAATCGCGCGCGGCATGCACGCCGGCGAAGCGCACCTCGAGATCGCGCGCGAGATCTTCAGCGCGGTCGGGCGCGTGGTCGCGGTGGACGAGAAGCACCTCGATGCGATCACCGGCCTGTCGGCGAGCGGGCTCGCGTTCATCTACGTGGTGATCGAGTCGCTCGCCGAGGGCGGCGTCAAGATGGGGCTGCCGCGTCACCTGGCGACCGAGCTGGCCGCGCAGACCGTCAGGGGCGCCGGCACGATGGTGATCGAGACCGGCGCGCATCCGGCGCTGCTCAAGGACAACGTCACCACGCCGGCCGGGACGACCATCGACGGGCTGCTGCAGCTCGAAGAGGGCGGCCTGCGCGTGACCCTGATCAAATCGGTGATTCAGGCGACCCAGCGCGCGCAGGCGTTGCTGGAGTAGGCGATGATCGCCGATCCGGAGACGCGCGGCCGTGCCCTGGCGGCGTTCTTCGTCGAGGTCGAGCCGCGGCTCTGGCAGGACCTCGTCGAGTCGGACGTCATGCCCGCGGCCGGCGACGATCAGACGGTGTTCCGCGCCCGGATCGAGTTCGAATGCTTCTCGCTCTACGCGTGCGTGCGCGCCCTGGTCGCCGCCGGCGGCTTCAACCGCGAGACCGGGGCGGCGATCGACGCGATGCACGAGGCCGTGCTGGAGCAATGGATGAGCCGCGCGGCGGACGTTCAGGCCTTTCAAGCCCGTCGCGCGCTGGTGGCCGAGCGTTATGCCGAGTACGGCGAGATCGGTCAGGCGGGAGGCGCCAGCGGCGCCGGGACCGTCACCGTGCGTCTCGGGACCGCCGCGGCGCGGCACATGACGCTCGAGCGCGAGCCTGCGGACGACCTTGCCGCGCTGGTCGGCGGCCTGCACGAGACGCTGGTCGAGGGCGCCGCCGAGGCGGTCCGCATCGCGGAAGACTGAGCGGCCCGGTCACCCGCGGGACGCCGGCGACGGGGCACTCGAGGCCTCAGGCGTCCTCGGGCGCCGCCTCCGCCGCGAGCCGCCGCACGCCGGCTTCGTCCAGGGCGTGCTGCAGCCAGTCGCCGGTGGGCTGCTCTTCGCTGCCCAGCCGCCGGTAGAAGCCGATCGCCGGTTCGTTCCAGTCGAGCACGATCCAGCCGATGCGGGTGATGCCGCGCTCCACGCAGCGCCTCGCGAGTGCGCCCATCAGCGCCCTGCCCCCGCCCGTCCCGCGCAGCGCGGGATCCACGTAGAGGTCCTCGAGCCACATCGTGCGCCGGGCACGGAACGACGAGAACACCGGGTAGAAGAGCGCGTAGCCGAGCAGCTCACCGTCCCGCTCGAGCACGAGGCACTCGACGGCCGGATTCGGACCGAACAGGGCATCGTGCATGCCTTCGGCGGTGGCGGTGAACTCGGCCTCCAGCCGCTCGTACACGGCGAGCCCGCGCATCAGCGCATGGATGCGCGGCACATCGCCCGGCGCCGCGCCGCGCACCCGCACGCCGCCGTCGGCCGCGCTCATTCGCCGATCACCTTCACCAGCACCCGCTTCTTCCGCCGCCCGTCGAACTCGCCGTAGAAGATCTGCTCCCACGGGCCGAAATCGAGCCGACCGTCGGTGATCGCCACCACCACTTCGCGCCCCATGATCTGCCGCTTCATGTGCGCGTCGGCGTTGTCCTCGCCGGTGTCGTTGTGGCGATACTGCGAGGTCGGCGCGTGCGGGGCGATCCGTTCGAGCCACTGCTCGTAGTCATGATGCAGTCCGCGCTCGTCGTCGTTGATGAACACGCTCGCGGTGATGTGCATGGCGTTGACCAGCACGAGCCCCTCGCGCACACCGCTCGCGCCGACGACGCGCTCGACTTCCGGCGTGATGTTCACGAAACCGCGGCGGGCGGGCACGTTCATGGTCAGATGATGGGTCTTCGATTTCATGGGCGGGACTCCTGACCGTGCGGCTTCCAGCGCGCGGCGTCGATGATGGACCACAGGTGGATGATCCAGCCGAGGAGGAAAAACCACAGCGCGGCAGCGAGCACGAACATGATGATCGCCATCAGCAGCCGGCCCTGCAGCAGCTGACCGAGCCCCGGAATGAAGAAGCTGGCGAGTGCGGCGACGACGTTGCCGCCCGATCCCTGTCCGGGCATGGCGGACCTCCCTCGTAGCGGGCCTTCGCGAGGGGCCCGCGCCGCACCGCGCGGCGGAGCCCCGCAGCGGCGGAGCGATGCGCCGCATAGTGCCCAAGCGGCGCGGCGCTGTCACGGCGCACGGCCCGCCCGCAGCGCCTGCGGGCGATCCGCACCACGCGACCTCCCGCACGATACGATGCCACGGTGACGGTTGAGCGCCCCATGACCCTCTGCTAGCTTCCCGCCGCCGCGTCGAGCGTCCGCGCGCCGCATCCAAAGCGGGGAGGCACGATGGGCCCACTTCGAGACGTTTCTCCGTTCAGCGAGGCAACTCCATGTCCAGCAAGGAAATCGTGATTCTGTCCGGCGCCCGCACGCCGATGGCGGAGTGGATCGGCGGCAAGCGGGGCGACGGCAAGCCGGGCGGCGCGCTCGCGTCGGTTTCGGCCATCGAGCTCGCCGCGGTGGCGGCTGGCGCTGCACTCGAGCGCGCCGGCGTGCCGGCGAGCGAGATCGACCACGTCGTGATCGGCAACGCGATGCAGACTTCGGGCGACGCGATCTACGGCGCGCGCCACGTCGCGCTCAAGGCCGGCGTCCCGAAGCAGACGCCGGCGCTCACCGTCAATCGCCTGTGCGGCTCGGGGATCCAGAGCGTGGTGGACGCGGCGCAGCAGATCCAGGCCGGCGAGTCCACCTGGGTGCTGGCGGGCGGCATGGAGAACATGAGCCAGGCGCCCCACGTGATCCGCGGCGCGCGCGGGGGCCTGAAGCTCGGCCAGGGCCAGCTCGAGGATTCGCTCATGGTCGCGCTCATGGACTCCATGTGCGGCTGCTACATGGCGCAGACCTCGGACAACGTCGCGCGCAGGTACGGCATCACCCGCGAGGCGCAGGACGAGTACGCGCTGCGCTCGCACGTGCGCAGCAACGAGGCGACGAACAACGGCCGCTTCGCCGAGGAGATCGTTCCGGTCGAGGTGCGGCTCGGCCGGGGCCGGACCGTGACCGTGGACAAGGACGACCACCTCTTCCCCAGCACCAGCGCGGAGGCGCTGGCGAAGCTGCCGGCCGCGTTCGGCCCCGAGTCGTCCGTCACCGCCGGCAACGCGTCGGGGATCGTCGACGGCGCGGCGGCGGTCGTGGTGACCTCGGCGGAGTCGGCAAAGGCCGCGGGGAAGAAGGCGCTCGGCACGGTGCGCGGCTACGCGAGCGTGGGCGTGGATCCCGAGGTCATGGGGCTCGGTCCGGTGGACTCGATCCGCAAGGCGTGCGAACGCGCCGGTATCGGCATCGATCAGCTCGATCTGATCGAGATCAACGAGGCGTTCGCAGGCCAGTACCTGGGCGTCGAGAAGGAGCTCGGCCTCGACCGCGAGAAGGTGAACGTGAACGGCGGCGCGATCGGTCTCGGCCATCCGCTCGGCGCCACGGGCACGCGGCTCCTCTACACGCTGCTCGTCGAGCTGGGCAGGCGCGGCAAGCGCTGGGGCGTGGCCTCCGCCTGCATCGGCGGCGGGCAGGGCATCGCGATGGTGGTGGAGCGGACGGCTTAGCCGCGCCGGCCGGTGGACCGTGCCGGCGCCGGGCCCGTCATGGGGTCCCGGCTGCGGCCGGCGGTCACTCGCTCGAGCCGAGATCCACGATCGCCGCGGGCGGCGTGGTGTCGGGCGCCGGCGCGACGCCGCGCTCGTGCGCGCCGATGTCGGGCGCGGCGCCGGCGAAGGTGTCGTTGATCCCCGGGAGGCGCATCCCGCCGTCCAGCGCCGGGCTGCCCGCGGCGAGCGACCAGTCGCCCGCGGCGGCGTTCACGAACAGCGGATCCCCGGCGCGGCCGCCGGCTTCGAAGCCGGTGGCGCTGCGCAGCGCGGCGAGGGTGCCGTAGTTCACGCCCTGCCAGCGGAACAGCGTCCCGCCGTTCGCGAACAGCAGGTCGTGGTCGAAATCGTTGCCGGTCTGCGATTCGCCGGCGTCGTCGTTGACCGGGGCCCGGCTCACACCGGTGAGCACATTGTTGCGGAAGCGCATGTTCCAGTACTCGCCGCTCGGATGCACGGACGAGGTCTGGCTGCGCGTGCAGGCGATCGTGTTGTGGCAGATCCAGCCCTCGCCGGTGCTGAGCAGCGAGAACTTGAAGCCGCTGCGCCGCACGTTCGAGCAGGTGTTGTAGAGCACGTACGTCGGACCCTGCATGATCGGCGCGAGCGAGAAGCCGACGTAGACGTCGTCGAGCCGGTTGTTCCAGATCCGCACGTTGATGCCCGAGACGACGTCGATCTCCAGGGCGTCGTCGCCGATGCGCGTGAGCAGGTTGTCGTAGATGTCGCAGTCGGATGCGACGTCCTCGTCGGTATCGCCGTCGCGGCCGTCGATGCCGTTGAACAGCCCGGTCACCGTGTTGTCGCGGATCACGTGCCCGCGGCCGCCGCGATCGGAGATCCCGGTGATCTCCTCCCAGTGCGCCTTGACCGCGGCCCACGGCCACGTGTCGATGCGCGGATCGTAGACCGTGTTGCGCTCGACCAGCGCGTCCGACGAGGCGCCGGTGAGGAAGATCGGACGGCCCCCCATGGTATGGACGGCGTTGTCCGCGATCACGCAGCCGGTGCCGTCGTGCACGCGGATGCCGGCGCCGCCGCTCGCGACACCGAAGTGCCGCACCTCGAAGCCGCGCACCTGCCACCACGAGGCGCCGATGAAGATGCCGGTCTGCGAGCGCGCCACGAACATCGTGCGCGCGGCCGGCGAGCCGCCGTCCTCGAGCCGCACGTAGAGACGTCCGGCGGCGGTCGTCCAGCCCTGCGGCACGCCGAGCGCGCCCGCCTGGAGCGCCGCGAGGTCGGCGTGGTGGTAGAGCCGTTCGCCGCCGTCGGCGGCGACCAGCCGCGTGGACCCGGCGTAGGGGACGCTCCATACGCCGCCGCCTTCGCTCACCCAGTCGCCGCGTGCGAGGTAGGCGGGGTCGGCGCCGTCGAGCACCACACCGGGGCCGTCGGCGATCAGCGCGATCGGCGCACCCGCGGTGCCGGCACGGCTTGCGTCGAGGGTCTGGTAGTAGACCCCCGGACGCACCCGGATCTGGTCACCGGGCTGCGCACGATCGGCCGCGGCCTGCAGGGTCGCGAGCGGCGTGCCGCTCGAGCCGTCCTGCGTGTCGCTGCCGTTCACGGCCACCCACAGGACCCGGCCGCCGGTCGGGGCGAGCGGCGCCGTGCGCGTGGTGACCGTGGCGCTCGCGCTGCCGCCGCCATCGGGATCGTCGACGACCGCGCGGACCTCGTACGCGGTGCCGGGCGAAAGCCACATGACGCTCCCTGCCCAGCGGCTCCCCGTGATGCGGGTCATGGCCACACCGGTGTTCCACGCGGACGCCCCGGCGGCACGCCACTCCAGATGGGCCACCGCGTCGGCGTCGGCATCGCCCGGGCAGGCGAGCCGCGCCCCGATCGCCTCGAGGGTCGGATAGAGCTCGAGCGCGCCGGGCGCCGAAGCGTTCTGCGCGAATGCGGGGGCCGCGCCGGCGAGGGCGAGCACGGTGACGAGGATCGAGGGAAGCCGCATGGGAATGCACCGTCCGAGTGGTGGATTGCACGACCGGCCGCGCGAAACCGTTGCCGCGCGGCGCCGCCGCGGCCGATGATCAATTTTCGTGCCTTTGACGGAACGTGTTGCGGCGACGCCCGTCGCCGCTTGCCCCGCGGGCCCGGCGGCGGTTTACTTGTCGCCCGGATCGTCCGACGGCCCATTCTCAACCGTGAGGACCGCCATGCAGGAAAACGAGCTGATCTACGACTGGAACCTCGCCGGAGAGCGCTGGGAAAAGCCGCCCTTCCGGGTCCAGTTCGACGACGAGACTCTGCGTGACGGCCTGCAGTCGCCCTCGGTCAGGAGCCCGGCGATCGACGACAAGATCCGCCTCCTCCACCTGATCGACCAGCTCGGCATCGATACCGCCGACATCGGCCTTCCGGGCGCCGGCCCGCACGTCGTGCAGGACGTCACCCGGCTCGCGCAGGAAATCCGCGACGCGAAACTGTCCGTGCGCGCGAACTGTGCGGCGCGCACCCTCAGGCAGGACATCACTCCGGTGATCGAGGTGTCGCAGAAGGTCGGGATTCCGATCGAGGTGTGCACGTTCATCGGTTCCTCGCCGATCCGCCAGTACGCCGAGAACTGGACCGTGGACGTCATGCTGCGTCACACCGAGGAGGCGGTGACCTACGCGGTCGAGAACGGCCTGCCGGTGATGTACGTCACCGAAGACACGGTGCGCGCGCATCCGGAGACGCTGCGCCGGCTGTTCCTCGCCGCGATCCGCTGTGGCGCGAAGCGGCTCTGCCTCTGCGACACCGTGGGCCACGCGACGCCGACCGGTGCCGCCAATCTGGTGCGGTTCGCGGCGGACGTGGTGCGCGAGAGCGGCGAGCTCGTGGAGCTCGACTGGCACGGCCACTGCGACAGGGGTCTCGCGGTCGTCAACACGCTGGCCGCGATCCGTGCCGGCGCGACGCGCGTGCACGGCTGCGCGATCGGCATCGGCGAGCGGGTCGGCAACACGCCCATGGACCAGCTGCTCGTGAACCTCCGGCTGCTGGGCTGGATCGACAACGATCTGTCGGCGCTGCCCGAGTACTGCGCGCTCACGAGCCGCACGACCGGCGTGCCGATTCCGCCCAACTATCCGGTGGTCGGCGCCGACGCGTTCCGCACCGGCACCGGCGTGCACGCCGCCGCGGTGATCAAGGCCTACCGCAAGGGCGAGGACTGGCTCGCCGACCGCGTCTACTCGGGCGTGCCCGCGAGCCTGGTCGGCCGGCGGCAGGAGATCGAAGTCGGCCCGATGAGCGGCGAGAGCAACGTGATCTTCTGGCTCGAGCAGCAGGGGATCGAGCCCACGGCGGAGCGCGTGAAGGCGGTCTTCCAGCGCGCGAAGAGCGTGAACCGGATTCTGACTCCCGCAGAGATCCGCCGCGTCCTCGACGCGCTCGACGAAACCCGCATCTCGGGATGAGACGCTCGTCCGCTTTCGCCGGCCTGTTCATGGCCCTCGCGCTCGCCGCCGGCCCTGCGGCCGCGCAGGCGCCGCCGCAGGCGCTCCAGGATCGCGCGAGCAGCGCCCGCGACATGGAGGACCTTGGCGCATACGGGCGTGCGCTGGATCTCATGAAGGCGCTGCGTGCACGCACTGCGCCCGACGCGGATCTGGATCTGGCGATCGCACTCAACGAGGCGCGCATCGGCCGGCTGGATTCCGCGGCCGTGCGACTCTGGAGCCCGCTGATGACCGCGGCGATACTCGACACCCTGCCGCTGGAGCGCCGCGTCCCCTATTTCTGGGGACGCGAGGGCAGCTGGCTCGACGGCAGGTTCACCGGCTGGCACTGGACCATCGCGCGCGCGCGCGCGGAGGTCGCGGCGCGGCTCGGCCGCTGGGAGGAGGCCCTGAGCGCGGCACGGACGGCGGTGGAGGCGCAGCCGCTCTCGGGCAAGGAATGGCACCTGCTCGCGACCTGCGAGGCACACGCAGGACAGCCGGGCCAGGCGCTGCGCGACGCCCTGCACGCGGCCGAGCTCGACCCGATGTTGCCCGAGCCTGCCTACCTCGCCGGCGTGCTCGCCTGGCAGCAGGGACATCGGCCTGCGGCCGAGCGGGCGTTCCGCGAAGCGCTGCGCCGCGACACCTCGTGGACCGAGCCCGCCGTCGCACTCGTGCGATGCCGGCTGCCGGTCAAGCCCGATACGCTGCCCGCCCAGTTCTTCTTCGGGCTGCGGCGCGTGGCCGAGCTGACGAGTCCCGACGCGCCGAAGCTCGAGCAGTTCAGGCAGATGGAGGTCCCGGCGAAACTCGTGCGCAAGGTCGAGCCGGATTTCCCGTCCGACCTGCACATGGAGAAGGTCCCGCCGCCGCTGATGATGAGCGTGTTCCTCGACACGAAGGGCCACCCGGTGCTCAACGACCTGCCGTGGCTGCCGGTCGGCTCGGTTCCGGAACCGTGGCTCGAAGCGGTGATCCGTTCGCTGCTCGAATGGCAATACACTCCGGCCATGCTGCACGGCGAGGCGCAGCCGGTCTGGGTCACGGTCCGCTACGAACAAGCGCAACCCTGAGGTTCCGGCCGCCGCGTGCGGCCACGTGGCTTTTGGAAAGGAGTCTGGCGTGTCCAGGTCATACCAGGTGGCAGTGATCGCGGGGGACGGCATCGGGCCGGAGGTGACGCGCGAGGGCCTCCGTGTCCTCGAGCGTGTGGCCGCGATCGAAGGCTTCACCGTGAAGACGACGTCGTATCCGTTCGGCGCGGAGCACTACCTGAAGACGCAGGAAGTGTTCCCCGACAGCGCCTTCGAGGAGGTGAAGCAGCAGGACGCGATCCTGCTCGGGGCGATCGGCGATCCGCGCATTCCGGTCGGATACCTCGAGTTCGGCATCATCGCCCGCATGCGCTTCCAGCTCGATCTGTACGTGAACCTGCGGCCGGTGAAGCTCTACGCCGCGCACCTGTGCCCGCTCAAGGACAAGACCCCGGACGACGTGGACTTCGTGGTGATCCGCGAAAACACGGAGGACGCCTACGCGGGCGCCTACGGGCACTTCAAGCAGGGCACGCCGGACGAGGTCGCGACCCAGCAGATGATCTTCACGCGCAAGGGCACCGAACGGGTGATCCGCTACGCCTTCGACCTCGCACGCCGCCGTGGCAAGGGGAAGAAGCTGACGATGGTGGACAAGGCGAACGCCGTACGGGCGATGAGCCTCTGGACCCGCACGTTTGAGGAAGTCGGTGCGGAGTATCCCGACATCGCGCGCGAGCACGCCTACGTCGACGCGGCGTGCATGTGGTGCGTGAAGAACCCCGAATGGTTCGACACCGTCGTGACCAGCAACATGTTCGGCGACATCCTCACCGACCTGGCGGCGATGATTCAGGGCGGCATGGGTGTCGCGGCCTCGGGCAACCTGCATCCGGGCCGCGTGAGCCTGTTCGAACCGATCCACGGTTCGGCGCCCAAGTACGCGGGCAAGAACGTGGCGAACCCGATCGCGACCATGCTCGCCGTGCAGATGATGCTCGACTACGTCGGCGAGACACGCGGCGCCGCGCGGATCGAAGATGCCGTGGCCGGGCTGCTGCGCTCGAAGCGAATTCCTTCGGTGGGCTCGGATTCCGGGCTGTCGACGAGCGCGATCGGAGACCTGGTGATCGAGGCGCTGAGCGAGGCGCAGGTGCCGGGCGCCAGAGCCTGAGTCGCGACCGCGCGGACGCCGCCGTGGACGCATGCGCTTCATGACGGGCGGCCCACCGGCCGCCCGTCTTCGCAGGTGAGCGGCCGACCGGGGTCCCGGTCCGCGGTGCGCCGCCCCCGCCTGGACGCCCGCTCCGCGCGTGCGTTCGCCGGGCCACGGTGCGCACCGCGAAATGCAACGGGTTTCGCAAGAAGCCCGATCAAGGGCCGCGCTTCGCGCTTGCCCCGGGCGCGCGCGACCGTGCACCATTGAGGTGGTCACAGCGACTCCGATCCCGCCCTTTCGGAGCGTGCATCCGGATCACGCACGTTCACCCGCGCCCGAGGATCGGACCTCCATGCCATCGCCATCTCTCCCGTTCACGCGCCGCGCCGCGCGGGCGCTGATCCTCGCGCTGATCGCGCTCGCGCCCGGCGCCGCTTTCGCCAACGTGCCGGTGGTCGTCACGCCCGGCGAGCAGAGCGACCCGGTGATGGTGTCCGACGGCGCGGGCGGCGCGATCGTCGCCTGGACCGACTACCGCAGTGGCTCCGACTCCGACATCTACGCACAACGCATCGGGCCCGACGGCACGCCCATGTGGACGGCCGGCGGCGTCGCGGTATGCATCGCCGCGGCGTTCCAGTCGCTGCCGAGCATCGTGACCGACGGCGCGGGCGGTGCGATCCTCGGCTGGACCGACTACCGCAACGGCAACGGCGACGTCTACGTGCAGCGCCTCTCCCCCGCGGGCGCAGCGCTGTGGACGGCCGGAGGACTGCCGATCTGCGACGATGGCCAGCCGCAGCTCGGCATCCAGCTCGCGGCCGACAGCCTGGGCGGCGTCATCGCGATCTGGGAGGACTACCGTTTTGGCCCCGAAGGCGATCTCTATGCGCAGCACGTGACCGCGGCGGGCGCGCCCACCTGGGGTCTGAACGGTGTGGTGGTGTGCGACGCAGCCGGCACGCAGACGTCGCCCGCGCTGGTTCGCGACGGCGGCGCGGGGGCGATCGCCATCTGGCGCGATCAGCGCTCGAGCGGCGCGGGCGACCTCTACGCCCAGCACCTGAGCGCTTCCGGCGCGCAGCTCTGGGCGACGGCCGGCGTGCCGGTGTGCACCGCAGCGGGCGGCCAGTACGACGTCCACGCGGTCGGCGACGGCGCCGGCGGCGTGATCGCGGTGTGGTCCGACGAGCGCGATGCGGGGCTCGCCGACATCTACGCGCAGCGCATCGGCCCGGGCGGGCTCCCCCTGTGGGCCGCCGACGGCGTCGCCGCGTGCAGCGCCGCCTCCTACCAGCTGTTTCCGGTCGTGACTGCCGACGGCGCCGGCGGCGCCGTGGTCGCATGGGAGGATTCGCGCAGCGACACGACCGTGGACATCTTCGCGCAGCGGATCGGACCGGACGGCGTGTCGCTCTGGGAGACGGACGGCCTGCGCCTGTGTACGGCAGGCGGCTACGAGTCCCTGCCTTCGATCATCACCGACGGCGGCGGCGGGGCGATCGTCGCCTGGCAGGACCAGCGCGCCCTCGGCGACGACGTCTACGCGCAGCGCGTGAACGCTGGCGGGACCTGCATGTGGCCGCACGACGGCCTGCCCGTCTCGACTGCGAACGACTCGCAGCTCTCGCCGGTGGTCGCCAGCGACGGCAATGGCGGCGCGCTCTTCGTCTGGTACGACGCGCGCAGCGGCGACTGGGACATCTGGGCGCAGCACGCGGACGCATGGGGGCTGCTCGATGGAACGACCGCGGTGGCTCCGGCGGCGCCGGGGGCCGGCCTCGCGCTCGCCCCGCCCTCCCCGAATCCTTCCCGCGGCCGCGCCGTGATCCGCTTCGGCATTCCGGAAGCGGCGGACGTGGACCTCGCGCTGTTCGATGCGGCCGGCCGGCGGGTGCGTTCGCTGGCGGCGGGCCCGCTTCCTGCCGGGTCGCACTCGCTGGTGCTGGACCCGGACGCCGGTGCGACGCGGCTCCAGCCGGGCGTCTATTTCCTCAGGCTCGCGACGGGCGGACGCACGATCGTCACGCGCTTCGTCGCCGTCCGCTGAGAGGCGCCGCGGCACGCGAAACGGGGCGGCGCCGGATCGGCACCGCCCCGCTCGTCGTTCTCCGGCGAATCGTGCGTCAGTGCGTCAGCGCGACCCTGCGCACCTGGGTCTCGTCGTCGGCCAGCATGCGGACGAAGTAGATTCCGCTCGGGAGCCCGCCAGGCACCCACGTCACGGAGTGCGAGCCGGCGCTGTTCCAGCCGTTCACGACCCGTGCGACGGTGCGGCCGGTCACGTCGAGCACGCTGATCTGCACCGGGCCGTTCGTCACGCACCGTGTAGTCGATGCGTGCCGGCACGAGCCCGGCCCCGGGCATCGTCACCTGGAGCGCATTCGCCGCCGGCGCTGTCGTACCGTCGCCCGAATTGTCGATCAGCTTCACGCAGTCGCTCGCGGTGAACGTCTGAACGAAACCGTCGGTGTAGGTGTTGCCGGTGAGGGTCATCACCCGCGTCTCGCCCGGCTTCGCCGGTTCGAGGATGCCGGCGAGCTCGTGCGTGTCGAACTTGAGCAGGAGGTCGTCGTAGCCGTCCGGGCCGGCGGTCGTGCAGTCGCACTGGTCCTGGCGGTCCACGACCGGCTGGCTCACGTCGCCCAGCTGGATCTTCACCGGCGCGATGCCGTTCAGGCGCAGGCTCGACAGCTCGACCTTGGAGATGTCGAAGGTCGGCGTCCCGAGCAGCGCCACCGGCGTGAGGCCGTTGCCGTTGAGGTTGATCGGGTTCGGGCATGACGTGGGATGGATGTCCAGCTCGCCGACGTCCGGGCAGTTGAGGTCCAGCTTGCCGTCGTGCCGGAACAGGTAGCCGTCCGGCACCACGGTCGAGTTCCAGGTCGTCCCGCCGTTGAACAGGCCGGGGCAGTCCGCCTCGCCCACGTTATTGGTCCACAGATCCAGCAGCGACCCGCCGTTGAACTGCACGACCCCTTCCGCATTGCCGACGGAGAACGACGTGAAGTTGTTGGTCTGCGTATGGAACGAGGTGAAGTATCCGGACAGCAGCAGCGTGCCGTCGGTGTAGGTCGACGGCACCGTCGCGTTCGGCGGGTTCGGCGCGAACGACGAGTTGCGCGGGGATCCCTCGTAGATCTCGATCACCCCGCCCGTGTACGACGTCGTATAGAACGTCGACGTAGGCGGCCCGGACGCGACCGTGCCCTGCGAGATCAGGCCGTGGATGTAGAACGTGTATTCCTTGGCGGGGTCGTTGGCGTCGAGGAAGTCGAACGGCGGGCCCCACTCGCTGATGATCCCGACGGCCTTGAGCTCGCCGCCTGCGGGCGAATTGGTCGGCGTCGCCCCCGTCTGCCAGAAATAGGCTGGATCCCAGTCGACCGCGATGCGCGCCGAAGCGGTGTTCGCAAACACCAGCATCGCGGCCAGCAACGTCAGCCCGGTCATCTTGGTTCTCATGGTGGCTCCTCTGCGGCGTCCTTCGCGGCGCGGCGTCATCGGTAGAGCGCCTTCACGCCACCCCAGGTCGAGGTGCGCGTCAGGGTCGGCTTGGTGAGGAAGACCTGGCCGTCCACCTGATGGACGTAGCCGAGGGGGATGTTCGTGGCGTTGCCGGTCACTCCGGAGAACGTCCAGCCGTCGCGGTCACCCGGCGCGATGTTGTCGATCTGCGTGCCGCCGGTCGCGGTGAAGTCCGAGTTGTAGCTGCCGGAATTGTTCGTGGTGTTGATCACGATCTGAAAACCCGACAGCGTTCCCGACAGAATCATGGTGCCGTCGCTGAAGTTGCCGGGCGCCGTGGCGTTGGGCGGGTTCACGCCGTAGAGCGGGTCCGTCCCGCCGACGCGGTCGTCCTCGTACACGGACAGCGTGCCGCCCGAGTAGTCGACGACGACGTAGTCGCCGTAGACGTTGCGCGCCGTCGCGGTCAGCCCGCTGAAGACGTAGGTGTAGCGCTTGTTCACGTTATCGAACACGAGCGGGGCGAACAGGTTCTCGACCGTGCCCACGCCGACGTAGCCGCTGCCGACTTCGCCGAAGATCGAGGCGTTCAGGTTCGGCGACTCGTAGTCGAACCCGACATAGTCGAAGAGCAGCAGTGGAGACTCGGCCCTGGACGCGGTGACCGCCGTGAGCGTCAGCGCGAGGGCGAAGAGGGTAGCGATTCGCTTCATGCGTCACCTCGTTGAAAGTCGTGATCCAGACAAGCAAGGAGAAACGGCCAGCGCGGTGGGGATCGTCCTGACCCTCAACGGCCCAGGGTCCCCTCGAATCGAGCAGGAACGGGGCTGAGGCTCAGGTAATGATACGCCAGATAGGGACTCGCGGAACACGAATTATGACCGTTTTACGGTCCACAACCCGGTGCACCGGCACCGGATGGCACGCCCCAGCCTCCCGGACTGCGCTCAGGGGCCGGCGTCCGTTTCGAGCCAGGCGAGTGCTTCGGATGCGGCGGTGTCGAGGTCGATCCCCTGAACCTCGGCCACGACCGCTGCCGCCTCCTCCGGCTGGAGGCGTTCCCGGATGGCGGAAATGAAACGGTCGTGTTCCTGTTCCTCGAACGGACTCAGCGTGAGCCCCACCGCGGAACGGATGTGCCCCCCGGCGGCGCTCAACCGCAGGGCCGTGCGCGCATCCCCGCTCGCCAGCGCCAGCTCCGCGCTGCCGTCCAGCACGCTCTCCGTCACCCGCGTGGCCTCGAACCCGCGCCCGAGCCGGAGCGCGTCCAGCAGCTTCGCGCGAGCCGTCGCGAGATCGCCGAGCCGGATCAGCGTCACCCCCAGATCCGCCTCGGTCAGGGCGAAGTGTTCCTGATCGCCCACCTCGCGCAGCAGGTCGAGGGCCTGCTCGTAGCACGTGCGGGACAGCGCCAGGTCCCCGCGGCAGCGGGCCGCGAAGCCCTGATTGTGTCTCGACACGCCCATCCCGCGCTTCAGGCCGAGGCTCTCGTAGGTCGCGTAAGCCTCCCCGCCCAGACGTTCCGCCGCCTCGAAGTCCATCCGCGCCAGCGCCACGGACGACAGCCCGCTGAGCGCGCGCGCCGCACCGGGCGCATCGTCGAGCCCGCGATACATTTCCGCGGCGCGCTCGAGCAGACCCTTCGCCGCGTCCGGGTCGCCCTGGAGCAGCGCGAACGTCGCCGTGCGCACCAGCGCGTTCGCCCGCGGCGCGGTCGCGGCGTTCGGATCCCCCAGGGCCAGCGCCTGCATCAGAGCCCGGCGCGCGATTTCATAGTGCCCGTGCACCGACCAGAAGCGCGAAATCGAACCGGCCAGGCGCAGCGCCGACTCCGCACCGTCCGGCTTCTCTCCGCACCACGCCATGCTCGCCAGCAGGTTCTCGTGCTCGGTTTCGAGCGCCACCAGCCACTCCGCCTGCTTCGGGCCGCTGAGCTGCTTCTCTGCCGTCTCCCCGAGCGCGAGGAAGTAGCTCAGGTGACGTTCACGCAACGCCGGTTCCTCGCCCGAGGCCTTCAGCTGCTCGATCGCGTACTCGCGAACGGTTTCGAGGAACCGGTAGCGCGCGGCGCCGCCACCGCCGCGATCCACCACGACCAGCGACTTGTCGGCGAGCCGTGCGAGCAGGTCGAGCACCTCGAATTCGTCTCCGCCTTCCATGCAGATCGCGGTCGCCGAACCGAGCGTCCAGCCGCCCGCGAACACGGCCAGGGCGCGCATCATCTGGCGCTCTTCGTCGTGCAGCTGGTCGTAGCTCCACTGGATCGTGGCACGCAGCGTCTGCTGGCGCGGCAGCGCGGTGCGGCTGCCGCCGGTGAGCAGCCGGAAGCGGTCGTCGAGCTTCTCGTGAATCTGCCCGACCTCGAGGATCTTGACCCGCGCGGCGGCGAGCTCGATCGCGAGCGGAATGCCGTCGAGCCGCCGGCAGATCTCGGCCACGATCGCGGCGTTGTCGTCCCCGATCTCGAAGCCGGGCCGCACCGCGGCCGCGCGTTCGGCGAACAGCCGCACCGCTTCGCTGGCCGCGATCTTCGCCGCGCCGCGCTCCGCCGGGTCCGGCAGGCCGAGCGTCGGCACCGCGTACACCGACTCGCCCTGGACACCGAGCGCCTCGCGACTGGTCGCGACGATGCGCAGTTCGGGGCAGCCCTGCGTGAGCGCCGTGGCGAGCGCCGCGCACGCCCCGATCAGGTGCTCGCAGTTGTCGAGAATCAGCATCACGCGGCGCGGCGCCAGATGCTCGATCAGGACCTCGAGGAGCGGCCGCCCCGGCTCTTCGCGGACGCCCATGGCCAGCGCCGCGGTTTCGATCACGCGCTCGCCCGCGGTGAGCGGGGCCAGGTCGGCGAACCAGACGCCGTCGGTGCGCGCGTCGAGCTGCGATTCGCCGAGCGCGAACGCGAGCCGGGTCTTGCCGCAGCCGCCGACGCCGGTGAGCGTCAGCACGGCCGAGTTCCGGATGCGCTCGCGACAGGCGTCCAGCTCGGCTTCGCGTCCGATCAGCCGCGGCAGCTGCTTCGGCAGGTTGTTCGGAGTCGCGACTCTCTCTTCCCCGGTTCGCAGGGCCGAGGCGCGCCGGATGCCGAGCACTTCTTCGATCTCGCGGCGGATCGTGCCGAAGTCGGCGATGCGCTGCTCGGGATCCTTCTGCAGGCAGCGGTCGATCAGCTCGCGAATCCTGGGCGGCGTGCGCTCGGGAAGCGCCGCCATGTCGTGCGGGGCGTACATGACGGCCGCCATGGCCTCGAAGTCGTTCGCCGCGGGAAAGGCGCGCCTGCCCGTCACCAGCTCGTACATCACGCAACCGAACGAGAACACGTCGGCGCGCGCGTCGTGCGGCACGCCCATCGCCTGCTCGGGGCTCATGTAGCCCGGCGTCCCGACCACGGCGCCGACCTGGGTGCGGGTGTCGTCGCCGGGCAGCGAGGGCGCGGTGGAACTCCCGGGCTTGGCCGGCGGCGAGGGTGCGGTCGCGACCGGCGCTGCCGCGTCGCCGTCTTCCGGCCGCTTCGCCTCCTCGGCTCCGTCCACGCTCCGGGCGAGACCGAAGTCCAGCACCTTCACGAGCCCGCGCGGACCGATCATCACGTTGCCGGGTTTGAGATCCCTGTGGATCACGCCCTGCTGATGCGCCACCTCGAGCGCCTCGCAGATCTGCGCGCAGATCCCGAGCGCTTCCTCGATCGGCGGGAGACCGCGCTTCAGGCGGTCGCCCAGAGTCTCGCCCTGGACGCGCTCGAGGATCAACGCGAGCGCGCCGCGCGAGGTCTCTTCGAAGCCGTGGATGGTGGCGATGTTCGGGTGATTGAGTGCCGCCAGCGTGAGCGCTTCACGCCGGAACCGGCCGAGCCGATCGGGATCGGTCGCGACGTCGGCGGGCAGCATCTTCACCGCCACCTCGCGGCCGAGACGCGTGTCGCGCGCGAGGAACACCTCGCCCATCCCGCCTTCGCCGAGGCGGGTGACGATTTCGTAGGGTCCGATGAGGGTGCCGGGTTCGCTCAAGTTCGGAGTGCATCCTCGGGGCCGGGGCGCCATGCTGCGGCCGGCGCCGGGAGCGATCCCGGCGCTCGTGCGGCCGCCCGGTGCCGCATCACGGCTGCGGCCCGCGTGGACGATTCACGAGCCTCTGGCCCCTGCATCGTGCAGCCTACCGCGGCTCTCCGTAGGGGTCGGGCAGGATCCTCTTCTCGGCCCAGCGGAACCCCTCGAGCACGATGAGGGCGAGCACGGACCCGATCACGCCGAGCGCGTAGGCATGCACGCCGACGGCGACGCCGATCGCCGCCACCATCCAGATGCTGGCCGCGGTCGTGAGTCCGAACACGTTGCCCCGGTGCTGCAGGATCGCGCCCGCGCCGAGGAAGCCGACGCCGGTGACGACCCCGTGGATCACGCGCGTCGGATCGAGGTTCGGCCCGCCGATCGACTGCCAGGCATGCGCCGCCGTGAGCACGAACATCGTGGACCCGAGGCACACCAGCACGTGCGTGCGCAGCCCCGCGGGCTTGCCGCCCGCGTGCCGTTCCAGCCCCACGAGCGTGCCGAGGCCGGTGGACACCAACATCGGGATCAGATCGTACATCATGGCCGCCTCCTTGCGGTCGTTCGGCGCGGCCGGCCGCGTGCGGCCACCCGCGTCTACCTGCGCTCGAATCGTGCCGGGCGCTTTTCCAGGAACGCGTTCAGACCTTCGTGCATGTCGGCGCTGGCGGCCAGCATGCCGAAGCGGCCGCTTTCGAAGCGCAGGCCCTGATCGAGCGGCAGCTGCATGCCGCGCTGCACGGCTTCGAGCGCAGCTTCCACGGCGAGCGGTCCGTTCTTGAGAATGCCGAGCGCGATCTTCTCCGTCTCCTCGAGCAGCTGCTCGCGCGGAAAGACGCGGTTGACGATGCCGATGCGCTCGGCCTCCTCCGCCTTGACGCGGCGGCCGGAGAGCACCAGCTCCGTCGCGCGGCCGGGACCGATCAGCCGCGGCAGGCGCTGGGTCCCGCCGTAGCCGGGAATGATGCCGAGGCTCACCTCGGGCAGCCCCATGACGGCGTTCTCCGAAGCGAAGCGCATGTGGCAGGCCAGCGCCAGCTCGAAACCGCCGCCGAACGCGTAGCCGTTGATCGCCGCGATGACCGGCTTGGGCGACGCCTCGAGGCGCGCGACCACGGCCTGGCCGAAGCGGGAAACGTCCTCCGCGCCGCGCGGATCGAGCACGGCCAGCTCGTTGATGTCGGCGCCGGAAATGAAACTCTTCTCGCCCGAGCCGGTCACGATCAGCGCCTCTTCGCCCGGAGCTTCGACGAAACGCCGTGTGGCTGCGTCGATCTCCGCGAGGGTGTCGCGGTTGAGCGCATTCAGGACCTCGGGGCGGTGCACGTGAAGCACCGTGACGGGGCCGCGGTGCTCCAGCTTCAGGAAGCGATAGGTGACGGTGGCGGAAGCGGTCATGGCTCTCGAACGGGTGGATGGGCCGGACTCGGGGTGATCGAATCGGCAGTATAGGAACCCGGGAACGCGGTCACAAGCCATTCAGACAGCGCGGGTTCCGCAGGCGGGACCTTGTGCCGGCGCCGGGCGCCCCATAGAATGAGCGGGTTCCGGTCCTTCCCGACAGGCAGGAGCCCTCCATGACCGTCCCGACCGGCCCCCCGGCCGACACCGACAATGCCCAGCGACTGCGGGCCGAACTCGAGTTCCTCTCCGAACTCTGCTCGGTCGTCGCCTCCAACACCGAGCTCGAGCCGATCCTCGACTGGATCGTGCGCAAGACCACCTCGATGCTCGGCGCCGACGAGGGCTCGATCAAGCTGCTCGGCCCGGACTCGGCCTCGCCGACCGCACAGACCATCATCCGCCAGCCCGCCGCGGGCGTGATCGAATCCGGCTCCTGGCCGATGCCGGTAACGACCACCGTGATGGGCTTCCTGATGTACAAGGGCGAGGCGCTGTCCACTCCCGACCTGCTGTCGGACCCCCGCTTCCCCGGCTTGCGGAGCGTGAGCACCCGCATCCGCGGCGTGCTGGCGGTGCCGCTGCGGATCGACAACCGGGTGACCGGCATGCTCGCCGTCACGACCCTGGAACCCGGACGCGAGTGGAACGCGGACGCCGTCCAGCTGCTGACGATCGTCGCCAGCAACTCCGCCGGGGTGATCGAGCAGGCGCGGCTGCGCGCCGAGGCCGCGAAGAAGGAGGAGCTCGAGAAGGAGAAGCGCCAGATGGAGCGTGAACTCGACCTGGCGCGCGACATCCAGATGGGCCTGGTCCCCGCCCGGCCGATGGCCGCGGGCCCGTGGGAAGTGCACGGCATGGTCATCCCGGCCCGCCAGGTGGGCGGCGATTACTTCGACTACTTCGAGCTCGACGAGAACCGTTTCGGCATCACGCTCGCCGACGTGTCCGGCAAGGGCGTCCCCGCCTCACTGCTCATGTCGAACCTGCAGGCCTCGCTGCGCGCGTTCTGCGACGGGAGCCGCAGCCTGCCCGAGGCGGTGAGCCTCCTGAACCGCAGCGTGGCGCGCGCGAGCGCGGCCGGCAAGTTCGTCACGCTGTTCTATGCCGAGATCGACCACGCGCGCGGCCTGCTGCGCTACTCCAATGCGGGGCACAACTACCCGCTGCTGAGGCGCGCCGACGGCAGCGTGCACTGGCTCGACAACAGCGGGCTGATCCTGGGCATCCTCGAAGGGGTCGAATACGAGGAAGTCGAAGTGCCGTTCAATCCCGGCGACGCGCTGCTGCTCTACAGCGACGGCATTTCGGAAGCCGAGAACTCGAAGGAAGACCAGTTCAGCGACGAGCGCCTGCGCGACCTCTGGGGCGTGTGCGGCGCGCTGCCGACGCGCGAGATGATCCCGCGACTGTTCAAGGAGGTGGCGGAGTTCCGCGGCGACGCCGCACAGAGCGACGACATCACCGCGCTGGTGGTCGCCGCCCGGAGCAGCTGAGCGCGGCGGCGCCGGCCGGCCGCGGCCCGTGCGCGCGGCGGCGCAGCGCCGTGGCTACGGCGCCAGCTTCGCCTTGACCGCCTTCGATACCGTACCGCCGTCCGCCCGCGCACCGGCCTTCGCCATCACGACGCCGATCACCTTGCCCATGTCCCTGGGCCCGGCCGCGCCCGTGGCGGCGATCGCCGCGTCGATGAGCGCGGCGAGTTCCGTCTCGCTCATCGCCGCGGGCAGATAGCGCTCGGTCACGGCGATCTCGCGCTCCTCGCTCGCCGCCCGCGCCGCGTCCCCCGCACCCTTCATGCTCTCCAGCGCCTCGCGCCGCTGCTTCACGTAGCGCCGCAGCACCGCAATCTCTTCGTCGGCGCCGAGCATCTCGTCCTTCGCCTTGCGGGTCTTGGCTTCCATGATCGCGGCTTTGAGCATGCGCAGCGTGCTGGTGGTGTCGGCGTCGCGCTCCTTCATCGCTGCGGCGAGGTCCTTCTGGATCCGTTCGAGGATGCTGGGCTGGCTCATCGGTACTCCCGTGACGGTCGACTCGGAATCGCGGCGCCGGAGCGTCGCGGACGAAGCCCCGAGGCTAGCACGCGGCCGCGCTCACGGCGACAGCAGCGGCCAGAACCACGGAATCAGCCAGATCGCGATGACCGCCAGCAGGGCCGTGAGCGGCAGCCCCACGCGCACGAAGTCGTTGAACCGGTAGCCGCCCGGACCGTAGATCATGAGGTTCGTCTGGTAGCCGATGGGCGTTGCGAACGAGCACGAGGCGCCGAGCGTCACCGCGGTGAGCAGCGCCATCGGGTTGATCCCCATCTGCACCGCGCTCGAGACGGCGATCGGCCCGACGAGCGCGACGGTTCCGGCGTTGGAGATGAGCGTCGAGAGGAGGCTCGTGGCGAGGAAGAACGCGGCCATCACCCACACGGGGCCCGCAACCCGCGTGAGGTCGGCCAGCGAGCCCGCGACCGCGGTGGTGAGTCCGGTCTTCTCGAGTGCCGTGGCGAGCGCGAGTGCGCCGGCGAGCACGAAAATGATGCGCCAGTCGATCGCCTGATACGCCTCGCGCGGCGTCAGGCAGCCGGTCAGCATCAGCACCGCACACCCGGCGCTCGCCGCGGTCACGATCGGCAGCAGTCCCGTCGAGACCGACAGCACCACCCCGGCGATCGTCAGCAGCGCGATCCACAGCCGGCCCGCGCGCTCGTCGGGCCGCTGCAGGGAACCGACCAGCAGGAACCCCGGCGTGCGTGCGATCTGATTCAGGGCGAGCGCCGTGCCTTCCAGCACGAGCACGTCGCCGGCCCTGAGCGGGGTGGTGTTCGGGCGATCGGAGAGCCGCTCGCCGGGCCGGTGCAGGGCGAGCACGAGCGCGTCGTAGCGGTCGGCGAAACGCAGCGCCTTGATCGTACGGCCGATCAGCGAAGCACCGGGCAGCACCACATACTCGGCGAGCGGCAGCCCCTGCTCGGAACGCTCGCTCCCCTCGCGCGCGGCGGGCGCGGCGTCGGCATCGCCCGCGGCCGCCGCAGCCGCGGCCGTCTCGCCGGCGGCGGTCCCGCCGTCATCGGTCTGCAGCTTCCAGGAGTCGGGCCGATGCAGATCGAGACCGTTGCGCGCGGCCAGCGAAAGCACGTCCTCGAGTGCGCCGCGCACGCGCAGGCGATCGCCGGCCTGGTAGCGCTCGCCCTGTTCCTGGATCGTGAGCGGGCGCCCCGCGCGCACGACGTCCACCAGCTCGAGATCGTGGTCGCGGCGCAGGTCCGCGGGCTTCACCGCCCGCGCGATCCAGGGCGAGCCCTCGATGACTTCGAGCTCCGAAAGGTAGGGTCCGGTGCGGCCCGGCAGCGCTTCGACGCCGGTCTCGCGGCGCGGCAGCAGGAAGCGGCCGACGAACAGCAGGTACGCGAAGCCGCCGATCAGCATGGGCAGGCCGACCTGGCCGAGCTCGAACATGCGGTAGCCCGGGAATCCCTGGAATCGCGCGACCGAGTGACCGACCAGATTGGTCGACGTGCCGATCAGCGTGCACATGCCGCCGAGCGTCGCCGCGTACGACATCGGCATCAGCAGGCGGCTCGCGGCGACGCCGGTGCGCCGGCTGATCTCGAGCACGACCGGAATGAACACGGCCACCGCGGCCGTGTTGTTGACGAACGCGGAGAGGGCGCCGATCGCGCTCATCAGCACCAGCGAGAGCAGGAACTCCGACCTGCCGACCGGCATCAGGAGCCGCCGCGCGACGAACCCCAGCGCGCCCGTACGGTTGAGCCCGGCCGAGAGGACCAGCACCGCCGCCACCGAAACCGTCGCCGGATGGCTGAAGCCCGAGAAGGCTTCCTGCGGTGTGAGGACGCCCGCGATCAGCAGAGCCAGCAGCGCGAGCAGGCTGGTGAGATCGGGCGACAGCTTCTCGCGGATGAACCCGTAGATCGTCGCCGCGAGGATCAGGGCCGTGAGGAACCCGGGCACCCACGACGGCATGCTGACGAGCAACTGCTGCATGCTCGAGACCTCCCTGGGAGTGCGGGCGCATGGCCCCTGCGAGCCGCCTTTCTACCATTCCGGCCGGGCGAAGGCCAGAAGCTCCGGAGCGCCTTGACCGGCCCCGATGGCGTCCCTACCCTCGCGCACGCCACCAGCCTGGAGGAATCCTTGAATCGCGAACAACGCCTGGCCGAACTGCGGGAGCGCCGCGAGCAGTCGCGGCTCGGGGGCGGTGCGGAGCGCATCGCCAGGATCCACGACAAGGGCTGCCTGACCGCGCGCGAACGTCTCGAGCTGCTGCTCGATCCGGGTTCGTTCGTCGAGATCGGCACGCACGTCACGCATCGCAGCCACGATTTCGGCATGGACCGACGACGCATCACCGGCGACGGCGTGGTCGCCGGCTGGGGCACCGTGGATGGACGCCTGATCTACGTGTTCGCGCAGGACTTCACCGTGTTCGGCGGCACCATGAGCGAGGCCAACGCGAAGAAGATCTGCTCGATCATGGATCTGGCGATGGACAATGGGGCTCCGGTGGTCGGCCTCAACGATTCGGGCGGCGCGCGGATCCAGGAGGGTGTCGTCTCGCTCGGCGCCTACGCCGACGTCTTCCTCCGCAACACCCTCGCCTCCGGAGTCGTTCCGCAGATCTCGGCGATCATGGGCCCGTGCGCGGGCGGCGCCGTGTACTCGCCGGCGATCACCGACTTCACGGTCATGGTGCAGGGCACGAGTCACATGTTCGTCACCGGCCCCGAGGTGATCAAGGCCGTGACCGCCGAGGAAGTCTCGTTCGAGGATCTCGGCGGGGCGATGACGCACAACTCGAAGAGCGGCGTCGCGCACTTCGCCGCGGCCGACGACGCGGACGGCATCCGCCACATCCGGCGGCTGCTCTCGTTCCTGCCGGCCAACAACATGGAGGAACCGCCGCGACGCGCCACCGGGGATCCGATCGAGCGCCGCGAGGCCGCGCTCGCGACCCTGGTGCCGGACTCGCCCGACAGGCCCTACGACATGAAGGAGCTCGTCGGACTCGTCGTCGACGACGGCGACTTCTTCGAGGTGCACGAGCACTTCGCGCAGAACGTGATCGTCGGCTTCGCCCGGCTGAACGGTCGTCCGATCGGCATCATCGGCAACCAGCCGAGAGTGCTGGCCGGCGTGCTCGACATCGACTCGTCGGTCAAGGCGGCGCGATTCGTGCGCTTCTGCGATGCGTTCAACATTCCGCTGGTGACGTTCGAGGACGTGCCCGGGTTCCTGCCCGGCACGCGCCAGGAGTGGGGCGGCATCATCCGCCACGGCGCGAAGCTGCTGTACGCCTACTGCGAAGCCACCGTGCCCAAGCTCACGGTCGTGGTGCGCAAGGCCTACGGCGGCGCCTACGACGTCATGTCGAGCAAGCACATCCGCGGCGATTACAACGTCGCGTGGCCCACCGCCGAGATGGCGGTGATGGGCGCCGACGGCGCGGTGAACATTCTCTACCGCGAACAGATCGCGAAGGCGAAGGATCCCGTCGCCGAGCGCCGCCGCCTGATCCAGGAGTACCGCGACAAGTTCGCGAGCCCGTGGGCCGCGGCCGAGCTCGGCTACCTGGACGACGTGATCGACCCTGCGGACACGCGGCCGAAGCTGATCGCCGCGCTCGAGATGCTGAGCCACAAGCGTCAGAGTCTGCCGTACAAGAAGCATGGGAACCTGCCGCTCTAGCCGCCGGGTGCGTCCGTTCCCGCGCCCGATCTACACCACCAGCATCGCGTCCCCGTACGAGTAGAACCGGTAGCGCTCGCGGATCGCGTGCGCATAGGCGCGGCGCAGCAGCTCGGCGCCGGCGAACGCGCCGACCAGCAGCAGCAGCGTCGTGCGCGGCAGGTGGAAGTTGGTGAGCAGCAGGTCGACCGCCTGGAACCGGTAGGGCGGCAGGATGAACTTGCGCGTCCATCCCGAATGCGCCTCGAGCCGGCCGCCGTGCGCGTCGCACGCAGACTCCAGGGTGCGTACGGTCGTCGTGCCCACGGCCACGATGCGCCCGCCCGCGGCGCGGGCGGCGCGGAGGCGGTCCGCCGCATCCGCGGTCAATTCGTACCACTCGGCGTCCATCCGATGCGCCGCGGGGTCTTGCGCCGTGATCGGGCGGAACGTGCCGGGCCCGACGTGCAGCAGCAGCGGGACGCGGGCGACGCCGCGCGCGGCAAGCGTGTCGAGCAGTGCCGTCGAGAAGTGCAGTCCCGCGGTCGGCGCGGCCACGGCGCCGTCGGTGCGCGCGTAGACGGTCTGGTAGCGCTCCACGTCCTCGCTGGTCGGCTCGCGGTCGATGTACGGCGGCAGCGGCATCAGGCCCTCGCGCGCGAGCGTGACGTCGAGGTCGCCCTCGATCACCCGCACCCGGCGCTCCCCCGCGTCACCCACGGCCGTGACCCGGAACGTGAGTGCACCGTCGTCGGTCTCGAACCGGGCGCCGAGCGGCAGGTGCTTGGCCGGCCGGGCCAGCACGAGCCACTCCCCCGCGGTCGCCGGCCTCACGAACAACAGTTCGACGCGGCCGCCGGTCGGCCGGTGCACGATCAGCCGAGCGGGCCGCACGCGCGTCTCGTTCACGGCGAGCGCGTCGCCCGCTCGCAGCCAGTCGCCGATCGCGGCCACCCGGGTATCGTGCAGCGCGCCGCTCGTGCGCTCGACCACCAGCAGGCGCGCGTCTTCACGCCGCGCCGCCGGATGCTGGGCGATCAGCGCTTCCGGGAGGTCGAAATCGAGATCTTCGATGCGCATGGGTTGGAATGCCGGGGCCGTGGGCACGTGCGGCGCAGGCACGGTGACGCTGCGCCGGCGGGCCGTCGCGCGCCCGCCCCCGGGCCGGGACCCGCCCGTTCGGTCCGCCCCCCGGCGTCAGCCGAGCGGCAGCTCAGGATGCCCGTCGCCGCGGCGCCGGTCCCGCACCAGCGCCGGCGGCGGTTCGATGCCGAGGTGGCGGTACGCGCGCGCCGTGGCCTCGCGGCCGCGCGACGTGCGCTTGATGAAGCCTTCCTGGACCAGGAACGGCTCGTAAACGTCCTCGAGCGTGCCGGACTCCTCACCGACCACGACGGCGAGCGTGCCGAGCCCCACCGGGCCGCCCTGATACTTGTGGATCAGCGCATCGAGCAGGCGGCGGTCCATCTCGTCGAGCCCGCCCTCGTCGACTTCGAGCAGGGCCAGCGCCTCGCGTGCGACCGGCAGTGTCACGTGGCCGTCGGCCTTGATGAGCGCGTAGTCCCGTACCCGACGCAGCAGCCGGTTCGCCACGCGCGGGGTGCCGCGCGCGCGCCGCGCCAGCTCGAGCGCGGCGTCGTCGTCGATCGACACCCCGAGGATCCCGGCCGAGCGCCGCACGATGCGGGCGAGATCGTCGGCGCCGTAGTAGTCGAGCCGCAGCGTCACGCCGAAACGCGCGCGCAGCGGCGACGACAGCAGGCCGGAGCGGGTCGTCGCGCCAACCAGCGTGAAGCGTTCGAGGTTGATCTTCAGCGAACGCGCATTCGGGCCGCGGTCGAGCAGGATGTCCAGCATGAAGTCCTCGAGCGCCGGGTAGAGGTATTCCTCGACGACCGGGCTCAGGCGATGGATCTCGTCGACGAACAGCACGCCGCGCGGACCCAAGTTGGTGAGCAGCCCGGCCAGATCGCCGGCGCGCTCGATCACCGGCCCGGAGGTGTGGGTGATCTCGACGCCCAGCTCGTTCGCGACGATCGTCGCGAGGGTGGTCTTGCCGAGCCCGGGCGGGCCATGGAGCAGCACGTGATCGAGCGCTTCGCCGCGGCGCCGGGCCGCCTCGAGGAAGATCGCCATCTGCTCCTTGGCCGCGGTCTGGCCGACGAAGTCGCCGAGCGTGAGCGGCCGGAGCCGCGATTCCTCCTGGATGTCCTCGGGGAACGCCTCCGGGTCGGCGAGCCGGCCCGGCTGCTCGGCCGTGCGCCCGGACGGGTCCGCAGCGCTGGCTCTGTTGCGGCGTTCGGCCATCGTTCCTCCCTGAGCGGCGGTCAGCGCGCGGCGACCGGACTCTTGCCGAGCAGCGCCAGCGCGCGTCGCACGAGCGCCTCGAGCGAGAGCCCGGATTCCTCGTCGGAGGCGCGCTGCACGGCCTCGCGCGCCTGCACCGCAGTGTAGCCCAGACTCAGCAGCGCCGCGACGGCGTCGTCGAAGCGCTCGGATCTGGGCAGCACGCCCTTGCCCTTCGGCGCCGCACCCGCCGCCGCCGGCACCGTGTCCAGCTTGTCGCGCAGCTCCACCACCAGACGTTCGGCGGTCTTGCGGCCCACCCCCTGCACGGCGACCAGCGCGCCCACGTTCTCGTCGCGGATCGCCCGCACCAGCGCCTCGGGACGCAGGCCGCTGAGCACGGCGAGGGCGACGCGCGGCCCGACGCCCGACACGTTGATCAGCAGGTCGAACAGCCTGAGCTCGGAGGAATCCGCGAACCCGTAGAGCGTCAGCGAGTCCTCGCGCACGATCTGGCGCGTCACGAGACGGACCTCGCGTCCCTCCTGCGGCAGCGTTTCGAGGGTGCGCGACGACACGTGCACCCGGTAGCCGATCCCGCCGGTCTCGACGACGACGGCGCCCGGCTCCCGGGCCGCCAGGGTTCCGCGCACCGATGCGATCATCCGTGTCTCCTTCCCGCCGGCGCCCGCCGCGCCCGGGTCCGCGCGGCCAGCGGCGCGCGCGGCGACTTCTGCTCGAGCAGCGCCGCCAGGCGCTTCGCCGCGGCGCTCGCGGCTTTCGCCGGCGCACTCAGGCGGGCGCGGTGATGATGACACAGTGCCGCGGCGAGCGCGTCCGCGGCGTCGGACTGGATCGCGCCCGTCAGGCCGAGGATCCGGCGCACCATGAAGCCCACCTGATCCTTGGTCGCCCCACCCGTACCGGTGACGCTCATCTTGATCTCGCGCGGCGTGTACTCGGCGACCTGGAGCCCCCGCTCCATCGCCGCGAGCAGCAGCGCGCCGCGCACGTGGCCGAGCACCAGCGTCGAGCGCACGTTCTCGTGGTAGAACGCCTCTTCGACCACGACGCAATCGGGCGCCTGCGCGTCCATGATCTCGCCGACGGCGCGGGCGATGGCGTACAGCCGCGCCGGAAGCGGATCGCGCGCCGGGGCGGTGGCACAGCCGTGATGCAGACAGCGGAAGCGGTTGCCGTTCCGCTCCACGATGCCGATGCCGGTCCTTCGGCTTCCGGGGTCCAGTCCCAGGACTCGCATGCGTGGTCGCCCCGGCTAGCGTGAAAGCCGGGCCATCACCTCGTCGGACATGGTGAAGTTCGAGAAGACCCGCTGCACGTCGTCGTGGTCTTCGAGGGCATCGAGCAGCTTGATCAGCGTGGCGGCCCGGTCTTCCTCGACCGGAACCTGCACCGAAGCGATGCGGGTGAGCTCGGCGTTCTGCATGGGAACGCCCTTCTCCTCCAGCGCGGCGCGGACCGCCTCGTACCGTTCGGGCGGCGTGAACACGTCGAACGCGTCGCCCTCGGTCTGCACGTCGTCGGCGCCGGTATCGAGGACGATCTCGAGGAGGTCGTCCTCCTCGATCGACGTCTTCTCCACCTGGATGTGGCCGCGCGGCGTGAACAGGTAGGCCACGCTGCCGGCCTCGCTCATGCTGCCGCCGTTCTTGGTGAAGATGTTGCGGATCTCGCCCACGGTGCGGTTCTTGTTGTCGGTGGCCACGGTCACCAGGATCGCGACGCCGCCCGGGCCATAGCCTTCGTACTGCGTCTCCTCGATGTGGACGCCCTCACCGTCGCCCGAGGCGCGCTTGATCGCGCGCTCGATGTTCGACGCGGGCATGTTGATCGCCTTGGCCGCCTGGAGCGCCGTGCGCAACCGCGGGTTGGCGGCCGGATCGGGGCCGCCGCCCTGCCGCACGGCGATCGAGATCTCCTTGATCACCTTGGAGAACTGCTTGCCCCGGGCAGCGTCGGTTGCCGCCTTCTTGCGCTTGATCGTCGCCCATTTGGAATGACCGGACATGCGTCGTCCGGCGCGCTCAGGCGTGCGCGCCGGCCTCCTTTTCAGCCTTGGCCGCGGCGATCACCTTGTCGGCGATCTCGCGCGGCACCTCTTCGTAGTGCGAGAACTTCGAGGCGTGCATGCCACGTCCCTGCGTCATCGAGCGCAGATGCGTGGCGTACTTGTATACCTCGGAGGTCGGCACGTGGGCGCGGATGACCTGGAAGCTGCCCTCCGCCTCGGTGCCCTGAATCCTGCCCCGCCGCGACGACAGGTCACCCATGACGTCGCCGAGGAAGTCCTCGGGCACCCGCACCTCCAACTCTTCGACGGGCTCGAGCAGCACGGGCCGGGCCTTGAGAATGGCGGAGTGGAAGCAGGTCTCCGCCGCGATCTTGAACGCCATTTCGGACGAATCCACGTCGTGATGCTTGCCGAAGAACACGATCGCGGCGACGTCCACGACCGGGCTGCCGGCGAGCGGCCCGCGCTCGAGTCCGGCAACGACCCCCTTCTCGACCGCCGGAATGAAGTTGGTCGGAATCACGCCGCCCTTGACCTCGTTGCCGAAGCGGAACCCCTCGCCACGCGGCAGGGGCTCGACCCGCAGGTGGACCTCGGCGAACTGGCCGCGGCCGCCGGTCTGCTTCTTGTGGCGGTATTCGTCTTCCGCCTTGCTGCGAATCGTCTCGCGATAGGGCACGTGCGGGCGCGTCAGCTCGACTTCGACGCCGTAGCGTTTGCGCAGGCGCTCCACCATGATTTCGAGCTGCAGGTCGCCCATGCCGCGCACGAGCGTTTCTCGGGTGCTCTCCTCGTAGTAACGCGAGAAGGTGGGGTCTTCTTCGTGCAGGCGGTTCAGACCCTGCACCATCTTCTCCTCGTCACCCTTGTTCTTCGCGTGGATGCACTCGGACGTCACCGGCAGCGGGAAATCAATGGCTCTGAGCTTCACCTGCCGCTGCTTGCTCGACAGCATGTCGCCCGTATGCGTGTCCCGCAGCTTCACGGCCGCGACGATGTCGCCGGCGACCGCCTTCCTGCACTCCGAGCGATCCTTGCCGACCACGTAGTACATCGCTCCCATGCGCTCGTGGGCATGGCGGCTCACGTTCTGGAGCTCGTCGCCGGGTGTTACCGACCCCGCGTAGACGCGCATCAGGGAAAGATCGCCGAGGTGCTGCTCGGAGATCGTCTTGAAGACGATGCCCGCGAACGGCTCGTCCGGTTCGGGCTTCACCTCGACCTCGCCACCGTCCTCGAGCGTCCCCCGCTCGGGGTCGACGTCGAGCGGCGAAGGCAGCACGTCGACCACTTCGTCGAGCACCTCGCGCACGCCATGGTTGTCGTAGGCCGAGCAGCAGAACGCCGGGGCCAGGTCGCCCGCCACGACCCGTTCGCAGAGCCCCTTGCGGATCTCCTCGACGGTGAGCTCGCCGGACTCGAGGAACTTCTCCATCAACTCTTCGTCGCCGGTGGCGGCCTCTTCCATCAGCGCCGCGCGCGCCTCGGCGACGGCGGCCTCCATGTCGGCGGGGATCGGCGTCTCGCTGCTGCGGGCGTCGACTGCGGCCCCCTCGAACAGATAGGCCTTGTTCTGGATCAGGTCCACGATGCCCCTGAATTCGGCCGCCTCGCCGATCGGCAGCTGGGTGGCCACGGCGTTGAGTCCCAGGCGCTCGCGCACCGAGCCGAGCGCGCTCTGAAAGTTGGCGTGCTCCTTGTCCATCATGTTCACGACCAGCAGCGTCGGCGCTTTCTTCGCGCGCAGGATCTCCCAGACGACTTCCGTTCCCACTTCGGCGCCGGTGTTGGCGCGGATCATCAGGATCGCCGCGTCGGCCACCCGCAGCGCACAGTGCACGTCGCCCACGAAGTCCAGATAGCCCGGCGTGTCGATCAGGTTGACCTTGTGCCCCTCCCACTCGAACTGGGCGAGCCCGAGATTGATCGTCATCTGACGCAGGATCTCGTTCTGGCCCTGGTCGAGCATCGTGGTGCCGTCCGCGATGCGGCCGAGACGGTTCGAGGCCTTCGCCTGAAACAGCATGGCTTCGGCGAGGGAGGTCTTGCCCACCCCGTGGTGGGCGACGAGCGCAACGTTGCGGATCTGTTTGGCGGCGTAGTCCTTCACAAGCACCTCCACGCACGGAGAGGGTTGGCGTGGTCAGAAGCGGGAGTCGCGAGGCCGTGACCCGACCGGGCGATCGGGCGTAACCTCAAGTCGCATGGGAAGCTAGCATTCGCAGCGGGGCGGGTCAAGAGAGCGGGCTTCCGCGAGCAGAACGCCGTCTCACGATATTGAAACTTGTTGACTTGGGGCCGAAGGGGCCGCGTGGGACACTCCTCGCCTATGGCTCGGCGTCTGGTTTCCGCATCGACCCTGACACTCCTGCTGCTGGCGGCGCTCGCCGCCCTCGGGGGTGCGACCGCTCCGCACCCCCCGGCGCACAAAGGGGTCGCCGCGGACGGCAAGAAGCTGTTCATCGCAAAGGGTTGCGTGGCCTGCCATCAGGCCGACGGCCGCGGCGGCATCAAGCTCACGGGAAACCCCACCCCCGACTGGCGCGACGCGAAGCGGATGGACGATTCCACCCACGACGACGCCTACCTGCGCGACTGCATCACCAATGGCAAGATGAAGTCCGGGATGATCTCCTGGAAGAAGCAGCTCAAGCCCGACCAGATCGAAGACCTGATCGCTTACATCCGCACGTTCAGTCGGAGTCAGAAGCCGGACTCGACGTAGCGCCCGCGCTCAGCGCGCGTCGACGCACCATGGCATGATGGCCACCGGGGTTCCGGCCGGAAAGCGCGCCGCCACCATCCAGGCCCTGGCGAGGCGCGGCCACTCCACGGGGAGCCGCGTCGAGTAGTCGTCCTCGCGGAACAGCTCGTTGAGCATCTGCGCGAGCAACGTGTGCTTCCTGCGCGGAAAGGGCTCCACGGTGACCTGCGCCTCGGGATCGAGCCCCGCGAGCGCCTTCACCATGCGGAATGCGCGCACGAACCCTCCGTTCGCATCCACCAGGCCGAGGCGCGCGGCGGCGGCACCGCTCCAGACCCGGCCGCGACCGAGCGAGTCCGCCTCGTCGAGCGTCATGCCCCGGTTGTCCGACACGTAGCCGAGGAACGTCGAGTAGTGGCTCTCCAGCTGGTCGTGGAACAGCTTTCGCTGGGCATCGCTCCAGTCGGCATAGGGTGACATGAGGGTCGCGTGCGGGCCGCGCGTGAACAGATCGACCGTGAGTCCCAGCTTTTCGAGCAGGCCGCTGATGTTCATCTTGCCGCCGTAGATGCCGATGGACCCGGTTTGCGTGGAGGGCTGCGCGACGATGCTGTCGGCGGCCATCGCGATGTAGTAGCCGCCGGAGGCGGCGAGATCGGACATGGTGACGACGACCGGCATCTGCTGCTGGCAGCGCAGCAGCTCGTTGAGGATCTCGTCCGACGCCTGCACGGATCCCCCGGGGCTGTCGATGCGCAGCACGAGTCCCTGAATCGAATCGTCGTCACGGATGTCACGAATCGCGTCGATCATGGTCTCCGAGCCGACGATTTCGCCGTCGTAGGGCGAGATCTCGCTTCTGCCCGGCGCGATCACGCCGCTCGCGACGAGCAGCGCGATCTTCGGACCGTGGCCTGCGCCGCCTTCCCGGGCGTAGTCCTCGAGGTCCGTGTCGGGCAGCGGACCCCGGCGGTCCTCAGCCGCGAGCGTGTCGAGCTGCGCCTGATAGAGCACGGTGTCGATGAGCCCTTCGGCCAACGCGTCGAAGGGCAGGTAGGGTCCACCTTCGACGGCTGCCCGCATGTCCTCCGGCGGCATCCCCCGGGCGTCCGCAGCGGCATCGAGGAACGCGCCATAGAGATCGTCGATCACCGCCTCCTCCGCCATGCGGGCCGGCACGGAAAGGTCCTTGCGGGTGTACTGCTCGACCGCCGACTTGTATTCGCCCACGTGCTCGTAGTTGGGCGACACGCCGAGCTTGTCGAGCGCGCCGCGGAAGAACATGGCCCCCGCCGCGAGCCCATCGAGCTGCAGCGGATCGGCCGGTTGCATGGCGATGGTCCGCGCCGCACTCGCCAGCAGGTACTCGCGCTCGCCGCCGAAGGCGATCGTCGCGAACAACGGTTTGCCCGAAGCACGGAAATCGAGCAGAGCGTCGCGTACTTCCTGAATCTTCGCCCACCCCCAGCCCAGGGTCTGGACGTGCAGGACCATCGAGCGCACGTGATCGTCGTGCGCGGCACGGCGGATGGCCCCGGTGATCTCGAACACCGTCGGCCGATCGGCGCGCAGGCCGGCGAACGCGAACGAAAGAGCGCGTGAGGGGGGATCGGCCTCCGGGAGATCGTAGGGGACGTCCCAGACCAGCATCGTGCGCGCGTGGTGAGGCGTCACCGGCCGGCCCAGCGTCGAGAACGCGTAGTACAGCGCACCCGCGCTGACGAGGAACAGAACGAGCAGTATCAGAACGCCGCGCCTGGCGGACATGGGAATCCCTCCGATGGATTCATGAGCGTCCGCGTGCCGCCGACGGCACGGTGCCCGCCTTCCGTCCCCCGCGGGGACGGCGGGCCGCGCACGCGTCAGAAGAGTCTACGCACGTCCAACGAGAAGTAAAGGCTGGTGGCGTCGTTCGCGGCGTCCGAATGGCGCTCGGTGCGCGCCGACGCGACGGTGCGGAGCCTGAGCCCGCCCGGCAGGCTCTGATCGCCGAACAGGCCCAGTTCGTAGTAGGCATACGAGGAATGCAGGTCGAGCCCGTCGGGATCGGCCGAGGTCTGGCTGTATTCCCGCCAGCCCGCCTCGGGCGTCATGCTCCACCAGCCGCCGAAGCCGAACCACTCGACCTCGAGGAATCCACCCAGCTCGTCGTAGTTCTCCGCGGAACTCCAGGCGCTGCGCAGGAGTTCCGCGGCAGGCCCGGCCGACACCGAGATGCCCGTGTAGCGGTCGTAGCGCGGCCCCAGTCGCGCGCGCGCGATCCGGTAGTCGAAGTAGACGGTCGAGTCCTGAAGGTCGTACTGGAAACCTTCGTATTCGACGGTGGTGCGGAACTGCCAGGCCTCCGCGAGGCGCAGACCGAGCTCGGCCTGCGACCATTCCTGCCAGAAGTTGTCGCGGCTGGTCGGCGCCTCGCGCATCGTCACCCGGCGCCCCGCGGTGGCATCGAGGGTGATCCAGGGGCCCGACAACCCGCCCAATCTGAAATGGCCGTCGAAGCCATGCTCGAAGTGATCGCGCACGCTCGAATCGGGGAATTGTCGCGCGTCGATTCGGTAGTCGAGGCGCCACTCGCTTCCGAACAGCGGCGTGTGATCCAGGCCGGCGGCGAGCCCGAGCGCGTTCCGGTCGGGAATGAAGTCGGCACCGGTCCCGCGCGTGCGCAGGTACTCGCCGCGGGCACGCACATCGGCGAAGGTGTTGCCGTCGTCGAACGCCCGCCGCACGCGCGCCGCGACGTTGGCGCGCCACTCTTCGAGGTCGCGGTCGAACGTGCGATCGTTGCGATATTCGATCCGGGGATTCAGCGACAGGCGCCAGTCGGGGGTGAGATCGTCGTTCCAGGTGAGCTGCAGGGCGTTCTGCTGCAGCTTGTCACCCAGCCGCAGCTCGTTCTGCATCGAGAAGCGCGACGCGCCGTCCCTGCGCGTGCCATCCAGGGCCGCGAGCAGAACGCCGGCGACGCGATTTTCCGGACTGCTGATCTGCTGCCGGCCGAGGAACGTGGTGTCGATGAATGCGTCCTCGTAGAAGAGCTCGTTGGTGAGATCGCTCGTCGCACCGACCTCGAAACGCACGCCCAGCGTATCGGTGCCCGCCGCCTGCGCCGGCCGGGCGGGGCCGAAGCCGGCAAAGAGCAGGACGCCGAACGCGACGGCGGAGACGGTGCTCCGGACGTGCCGGAATTCTCCGGTGGACGGGATCATGGCAGGGGACGGGGCGGCCGAACGCGGCGGACGCCCCGGCCGGGGCCGGAGCGTCCCGCCTGCGTCAGTGGCTTGAGCCGCCGCAGAGCCGCACGGCCCGATAGGCCCCGCGCCTCGCGGCGAGGGTCAGGTTGAGGGCGGCGCGGTAGTTCTCGGAGGCGAATTCGGTCTTCGCCTTGCTCTGCAGATCCGTCGCACGCGCCAGCGAGTTCGCGCTCTCCTGGTTCGAGCAGTTCTCGAGCGCGTCGTGCGCGCGATCCAGAATGTTGTCGGTGCGGGCGATCGCGCGCTCCGCCGCGTCCTGCAGGTTCTCCTCGAGGTGGCAGAGGCGCAGCGCGTTGCGGGCGCGCTCCCGGGCATTCACGGTCAGCTGCAGGGCAACCAGGTAGCGACCGTTCACGGCCGCCTCCTCGGCGCGCACCTGCATCCCGAACGCGGCGCGCATCATCGCGCGGGCGCGATCGTTGTTGCACTCTTCGATGCGCTCCTTCGCCCGCTCGAGCAACTCGCGCGTGCGTTCGAGCTGGGCTTTCACGCGATCCGGATCGGGCAGGTTCTTGATGATGGCGATCGCCCGGTCCGCGTGACCGCGGGCATCGAGCGTCAGCCGCAGGGCAATCGCGTACTCCGCCGATCCGAATGCCGTCTTGGCGCGGCCCTGCATGTCGACCGCGGCCTGCAGATGCTGCATCGCCTGGTCGTTGTCGGTCCCGGCGACGATGGCCTCGGCCTGCTCGATGCGCAGATCGGTCCGGTCGAGGTTGTTCTGGACGAAGCCCCTCGTGGGGCTGTCCTGGGCCCGGGCCGCCGGAACGGCGACGACCCCGAGGGCCGCAAAAACGAAGAGGAATCGCGACAGGTAACGCATGGCTTTGGACCTCCTGAACCGGCTGCAAGAGCCCGGGCGTCGATGGCCAGGCAAGGCGATCCCGATCCATTGCAGCACCTGTGCCGCGTGGCGCCAGCCGGGGCCGATCCGCCACATCGTTACGCTACAACAAGTTGTCCGAACGAGCTCGGCGGGCCGAATGCCCCCGCCGCCGAGCGGGTGCACCGCTCGGTACGGTCCGGTGCCGGGCACTGAACCGGGGCGTCCGGCCGCGCCGCGCCCGCGGGTCGGCCCAGGGCGGGACCCGGGAGGCCCCGACCGGCGGCCGCGCGGGGTCCCGTGCGTCGGCCACGGGGCGAAGGGCCACGCGACGGCGGCGGCGCCATGGCGCCAACCGCCGCACACGGGCCGCATTCCGCGCAAACAAAAGCCCCGGCATCGAGATGCCGGGGCTTTTCGAAACGAAATGGGGCGGCGTCCTACTCTCCCACCCGGTTGCCCGGGCAGTACCATCGGCGCTGGAGGGCTTAACTACTCTGTTCGGAATGGGAAGAGGTGTGACCCCTCCGCCATTGCCACCCCAATATTTAGATGACAACCGAATATCGAGACGCTGGTGCACACTTGCTAGCACCTAGATCAATATTAACCGGCCAAGCCTCACGGCTGATTAGTACGGGTCGGCTGAAGGCTTTGCAGCCCTTACACCTCCCGCCTATCGACGTCGTCATCTCCGACGAGCCTTCAGGTGGCTTGTGCCACGGGATCCCTCATCTTGGGGTGTGTTTCGCGCTTAGAGGCTTTCAGCGCTTATCACTTCCGAACATAGCTACCCGGCGATGCCCTTGGCAGAACAACCGGTACACTAGAGGTTCGTTCGCTCCGGTCCTCTCGTACTAGGAGCAACTCCCCGCAAGGATCCTCCGCCCGCGATGGATAGGGACCGAACTGTCTCACGACGTTCTGAACCCAGCTCACGTACCGCTTTAATGGGCGAACAGCCCAACCCTTGGGACCTTCTCCAGCCCCAGGATGCGATGAGCCGACATCGAGGTGCCAAACCCCTCCGTCGATGTGAACTCTCGGGAAGGATCAGCCTGTTATCCCCGGCGTACCTTTTATCCGTTAAGCGATGGCCCTTCCATACGGAACCACCGGATCACTAAGCCCTGCTTTCGCACCTGCTCGACTTGTGGGTCTCGCAGTTAAGCTCCCTTGTGCCTTTACACTCCACGCGCGATTACCAACCGCGCTGAGGGAACCTTTGGGCGCCTCCGTTACTGTTTAGGAGGCAACCGCCCCAGTTAAACTGCCCGCCTGACACTGTCCCACGGCCGGCTTACGGCTCGGGGTTAGAATCCCAATATCCCAAGGGTGGTATTTCAAGGTTGGCTCCACGAGAGCTAGCGCTCCCGCTTCAAAGCCTCCCACCTATCCTACACATGAAAGATCAGGACCCAATATCAGGTTACAGTAAAGGTGCACGGGGTCTTTCTGTCCAGTCGCGGGTAAGCGGCATCTTCACCGCTACTACAGTTTCGCCGAGCTCTTGCAGGAGACAGCAGTCAAGTCGTTACACCATTCGTGCAGGTCGGAACTTACCCGACAAGGAATTTCGCTACCTTAGGACCGTTATAGTTACGGCCGCCGTTTACCGGGGCTTCAGTTTAGAGCTTCGCCTTGCGGCTGACTCCACCCTTTAACCTTCCGGCACCGGGCAGGTGTCACTCCCTATACGTCGCCTCATCGGCTTAGCAGAGAGATGTGTTTTTGGTAAACAGTCGCTTGACTCATTTCACTGCGGCCCAACCCCCTCCAGGGAGTAAATCCCCTTCAGGCGTCGGGCACCCCTTCTTCCGAAGTTACGGGGCCATTTTGCCTAGTTCCTTCTGCAAGACTCACTCGAGCACCTTAGGATACTCACCCCACCTACCTGTGTCGGTTTACGGTACGGACACCAGAATGACTCGCTACGAGGTTTTTCTCGGCAGCATGATTAGGTCCAGTTGGCTTGCCTTAAAGGCTCGTTTCCCCATCACCTCTCGGAGTTGATGACCCACCGGATTTGCCTGGCGGATCCTCCTACGGGCTTAGACCGGCTATTCCGACAGCCGGCTGAACTTTCACTTCTGCGTCACCCCTTCGCGTCTTGGTCGTCACCCCGGTGGTGCAGGAATGTTGACCTGCTTTCCATCGGTTACGCCCTTCGGCCTCACCTAAGGGTCCGACTGACCCTGAGCGGATTAACCTTCCTCAGGAAACCTTGGGTTTTTGGTGGACGGGTTTCTCGCCCGTCTTCTCGCTACTCGTTCCGGCATAATCACTTCTGCGTCGTCGACCCAACTTTGTCAGTTGAGCTTCGTCCTACAGCAGAACGCTCCCCTACCAGACGTCTTTCGACGAATCCAAAGCTTCGGTTGCGAGTTTGAGTCCCGCTAATTATCGGCGCGGAATCCCTTGACTAGTGAGCTGTTACGCACTCTTTAAATGATGGCTGCTTCTGAGCCAACATCCTAGCTGTCTATGCGATTCCACATCCTTATGCACTTAACTCGCAATTAGGGACCTTAGCTGTTGGTCTGGGTTGTTCCCCTCTCGTCCACGAAGCTTATCCCTCGTGGGCTGACTCCCGCGGTACATGTCGACGGCATTCGGAGTTTGAATGGGTTTGGTAACCTGGTGGGGTCCCTAGCCCAATCAGTGCTCTACCTCCGTGACACAATGTCGCGAGGCTATGGCTAAACATATTTCGGGGAGAACCAGCTATCACCGAGTTTGATTGGCCTTTCACCCCTACCCACAGCTCATCCAATAACTTTTCAACGTTAACTGGTTCGGACCTCCACGGATTTTGACATCCGCTTCATCCTGGCCATGGGTAGATCACATCGGCTTCGGGTCTACCGCCTGCAACTGGACGCCCATTTCGGACTCGCTTTCGCTACGGCTCCATGTCTTCAGACACTTAACCTTGCTGCAGACGAGTAACTCGCCGGATCATTATGCAAAAGGCACGCCGTCAGCCGCTTGCGGAGCAAGCTCCGCATTAAGCCTCCGACCGCTTGTAGGCACACGGTTTCAGGTTCTATTTCACTCTCCACCTGGAGTCCTTTTCACCTTTCCCTCACGGTACTTGTTCACTATCGGTCACGAGAGAGTATTTAGCCTTGCGAGATGGTCCTCGCAGATTCCCGCCGGATTTCACGTGTCCTGCGGTACTTGGGAGTCTGATCAAAGAGCCAACTACACTTTCGTCTACAGGACTTTCACCTTCTATGGTCCGACTTCCCAGACGGTTCGACTAGTGTGTTGGTTTGTAACTCTTCGGCCCGAAGGCCCACCAGATCCCGCAACACCTCCACACGCAAGCGTGTTCGGGTTTAGGCTCTTCCCCTTTCGCTCGCCGCTACTCAGGGAATCGAGGTTTCTTTCTTCTCCTGGAGGTACTGAGATGTCTCACTTCCCTCCGTTCGCTCCACTCCGCCTATGTATTCAGCGGAGGGTGACGGGACATGACTCCCGCCGGGTTCCCCCATTCGGAAATCCCCGGGTCGAAGCTTGTTTGCAGCTCACCGAGGCTTATCGCAGCTTACCGCGTCCTTCATCGCCTTCTCGTGCCAAGGCATCCACCGTGCGCCCTTAGTAGCTTGACCGGAAAAATATTGACTAAGGTGCTTTACAATTGTGGCTTACCCAGCGTCTCGTATTCGGTTGTCAAAGATCGGGCGCGACGCGCGAGCGTCGCGGGCGAGCGCGCGGCGGACCGCGGGCTCGCGAAAGATCTATATGTGCCCCGCCTTCGCCGGCGGGGCCTCTCTCGAATTCTGGTGGAGATAGCGGGGCTCGAACCCGCAACCTCCGGCTTGCAAAGCCGGCGCTCTCCCAGTTGAGCTATATCCCCGGAACGCGGGCTCAGTACGGCGCCCCAGAAACTTTGGTGGGCCTGGGTGGACTCGAACCACCCACCTCACGCTTATCAGGCGTGCGCTCTAACCATCTGAGCTACAGGCCCACGCTCTACAGCCAAATTCAGCGTCGCTGAGAGATCGAGCCTGCTGAGACGGTGGTAACGCCCCAATTGCCGTCCCTCGCCCTGGGGTCTGGAACCCGAGCCTCGAGGCGAGGCTTCGGGGCATGAGATGAGCCCGGCCGGGGTGAACCGACCAGGCTCATGACAGCCCCGAGCTCCAGAAAAGAGAGAAAGAATAGCGCACGGCCCAGAGGGCCCGGGAGGCTATGACCTGGGATCGATGCCGACGGTCCGAAGGACCCCGACATCAGGTCTCCCTAGAAAGGAGGTGATCCAGCCGCACCTTCCGGTACGGCTACCTTGTTACGACTTAGCCCCAATCGCTGGCCTCACCTTAGGCGCCTGCCTCCTTGCGGTTGGCACGGCGACTTCGGGTGCTACCAACTTTCGTGGCTTGACGGGCGGTGTGTACAAGGCCCGGGAACGTATTCACCGCTGCCTGCTGATCAGCGATTACTAGCGATTCCGACTTCATGCAGTCGAGTTGCAGACTGCAATCCGAACTGAGACCGGTTTTTTGGGATTGCCTCCACCTCGCGGTATCGGAACCCTTTGTACCGGCCATTGTAGCACGTGTGTAGCCCCAGGCGTAAGGGCCATGAGGACTTGACGTCATCCCCACCTTCCTCCGGTTTATCACCGGCAGTCTCCCTAGAGTGCTCAGCTTTACCTGCTAGCAACTAAGGACAAGGGTTGCGCTCGTTGCGGGACTTAACCCAACATCTCACGACACGAGCTGACGACAGCCATGCAGCACCTGTGCACCGGCCCCGAAGGGAAGGTGTGTTTCCACACCGGTCCAATGCATGTCAAGCCTGGGTAAGGTTCTTCGCGTTGCGTCGAATTAAACCACATGCTCCACCGCTTGTGCGGGCCCCCGTCAATTCCTTTGAGTTTCAGCCTTGCGGCCGTACTCCCCAGGCGGATCACTTAATGCGTTAGCTGCGGCACTGGAGGGGTCAACGCCCCCAACACCTAGTGATCACCGTTTACGGCTGGGACTACCGGGGTATCTAATCCCGTTTGCTTCCCCAGCTTTCGCGCCTCAGCGTCAGTATCGGGCCAGATGAGCGCCTTCGCCACCGGTGTTCCTCCTGATATCTACGCATTTCACCGCTACACCAGGAATTCCCTCATCCTCTCCCGTACTCAAGCCCAGCAGTTTGGGATGCAGGTCCCCGGGTAAGCCGGGGCATTTCACATCCCACTAACTGGGCCGCCTACACGCCCTTTACGCCCAGTGATTCCGAACAACGCTTGCTCCCCCCGTGTTACCGCGGCTGCTGGCACGGAGTTAGCCGGAGCTTATTCGTCAGGTACCGTCAAACGACCAGATTATTCACCTGATCGCATTTCTTCCCCAACAAAAGAAGTTTACAACCCAAGGGCCTTCATCCTTCACGCGGCGTCGCTCGGTCAGGGTTTCCCCCATTGCCGAAGCCTCTCGACTGCTGCCTCCCGTAGGAGTCTGGGCCGTATCTCAGTCCCAGTGTGGCTGACCATCCTCTCAGACCAGCTACCCATCGTCGCCTTGGTGGTCTGTTACACCGCCAACTAGCTAATGGGACGCGATGCCATCTTCAACCGGTAGCTTATAAATAGAGGCCACCTTTTACCTCGAGACCATGCGATCTCGTGGTCACATGCGGTATTAGCACCCCGTTGGGAGTGTTATCCCCCTGTTGAAGGCAGGTTCATCACGCGTTACTCACCCGTTCGCCACTCTACTCGCCACCCGAAGGTGACTTTCGCGTTCGACTTGCATGCCTAATCCACGCCGCCAGCGTTCGTTCTGAGCCAGGATCAAACTCTCCGTGGTGAAAATATCGGAGATTCGCTCAGCCGGAGACTTGCGTCCCGGCCTCGCGAGTCCTGTTTTCTTGCAAGGTTGAACCCGATCGTAAATGCCGAAGCACTCACGAATCGGGAGCCTCGCCAAGCTCTCGTGGGTCACGTGCGCTATTCAGTTTTCAAAGAGCATGAGACGTCAGCGCCTTTTCCTGTCGGAAAAGGCGGACGGGGAATCTACGCCTCGGTTGGAAGGAAAGTCAAGAGACTCTTTTTTCCGGAGGGCTTTGATTCCTGCAGCGCGGGCAATGTATGCCGGGCCCCGCAGTCTGTCAAGCGGGGATCGCGATTTCCGGAACGGCCCACCTTCCAGTGCCTTACGCGCCGGGCCGGGCGCCCCTGCGGGCCTCTCGAGGGGCGGGCTCCCGGTGGCCGTTGCCCCGCAGCCGGGGCCGCCTGCGGGGCCCGCGTCACACCCTCGCCCATGGCTTCAAGTGTTTGTGAACGAACGTCTTGGAAGCATCCCGCCGCGTCCCGGGCCCGCGGGCCGTGCGGCGGTCCCGCGGGCGCTCAGGGCACGTAGCGCTTCATCCGCCGGCCGACGCGCAGCACGAACGACACATCGGTGGAAGGTGCGGCCCCGGTGGAAGCGGCACGCTCCCCGTCCACACTCACCGCACCCTGCTCGACCAGCCGCCGCGCGGCGCCCTTGGATGCTGCGAGCCCCGCCGCGACGACGAATTCCACGATGCGCGGCTGGAGGCCGTCGCCGGCGACACGGCGCACGTCCTCGCGTCCGAACGTGTCGAGCTGTTCCGGCGCCTCGCGCCGGCTGAACTGCGTCTCGAAGTCGGCCTGCGCCCGTACGGCGGCGTCCACGCCGTGATAGAGGCTCACGATCCGCGACGCCAGGCGCTTCTTGCCGAGCATCGGATTCTCCGCGCCGGCCTCGATCGTCGCGAGTTCGACCTGCATCTGTTCCGGCGGCAGATCCGCAACGAGCCGCCACCAGGTCCCCATCAGCCGGTCCGGAATGCTCATCACCTTCCCGAACATGTCGGCCGGCCCATCGGTGACACCGATGTAGTTGCCGAGGCTCTTGCTCATCTTCTGCACACCGTCGAGCCCTTCCAGGATCGGCATCGTCAGAATCGCCTGCGGTGTCTGGCCGTGCAGCTCCTGCAGCGACCGGCCCACCAGCAGGTTGAACTTCTGATCCGTGCCGCCGATTTCGACGTCGGCGCGGATCGCGACCGAGTCGTAGCCCTGCATGAGCGGGTAGAACAGCTCATGGATGCTGATCGGCTGATGGGCGGCGTAGCGCTTCGCGAAGTCGTCGCGCTCCAGCATGCGCGCCACGGTGTACTCGGAGGCCAGTTTCATCACGTCCATGAACGCCATCTTCGCGAACCACTCGCCGTTCCGTCGCACTTCGACCGGGAGGATCGGCGGCTGCGGATGCGGGTCGAGCACGCGGTAGAACTGGTCGAAATAGGTGCGCGCGTTCGCTTCGATCTGCGTCTCGTCGAGGCGCGGGCGGGTCCTGTTGGCGCCGCTTGGATCGCCGACCATCCCCGTGTAGTCGCCGACGATCACCACGACCTGATGGCCGAGCGCCTGGAACTGGCGCAGCTTGCGCAGGCCCACGGCGTGGCCCAGGTGAATGTCCGGTGACGTCGGATCGAAGCCCTGCTTGACGCGCAGCGGACGCCCCTCGCGGGCGCGTTGCTCGAGTCGCTCGAGCAGTGCACCGTCGGGAAGGATTTCCTCCGTGTCGCGGGCGAGGATCTCGAACTGATCCTTCGGAGACAGGGATGCGGGGGAAGCGGCGCTCATGGTCGCGCGATTCTAGGGACTGGCCTCGCGAACCTCAATGCGGCGCGCGGGCGCACGTGGAGCGTCTCGCCAGATGGCCCGAACGCATGGCTGCGCTCCCGCACGCGCGATGCTTTTACAGGGGCTGGACTCATCGAGCGCAGGCGCGGGTATCTAATGGGAAGAACCCGGAGCCGGCGGCCGATGATGCGTGCAGGAGGAACGCCCGCCGTGCGATGCGCGCCCGCGGGCGGCACCCGCTGTCTCCGCGCCAGCCGGCCCGGCGCACCGGAGCGTCGGCCGGAATGTGAAGGGGCCGCGCGCCTTGACCCCGTTCCACGGAGCCCCCTAGTCTCCCTCGCCGTGAGGATGAATTGAACGAAACGCCCGAAGAGCATCCGGCGGTGAAGGCCGCCCGGCGGTTTCCCTGGAAACCGTTCATCGTGGCCGTCGTCGTCGTCGTTTTCGGAACGGCCGGCGCGGTGTTCGGCGTCATCCGCTGGGCCGGCCGCGACCTGCCGAGCCCCGAGCAGGTATCCGAGCTGCGCTCCCCCGTCAAGACCGTGGTCTACGACGCCCGCGGGCGCGTCCTGCACGAGTTCTTCCGCGAGAACCGCTCGCCCGTTCCCCTCTCGAGGATCCCCCGCCATCTGATCAACGCGACCATCTCCACCGAGGATCGCGCCTTTTACCAGCACTGGGGCGTGGATCTGATCGGCATCGCACGCGCCGCGTTCACGAATCTGCTGCACATGCGCCGTGCCGAGGGCGGCAGCACCATCACCCAGCAACTGGCGCGCAACTTCCTGCGCCGCTACGAAAAGACCCTGAGCCGCAAGCTCAAGGAAACCGCACTGGCCATCGAGCTCGAGCGCACCTATTCGAAGGACAAGATCCTCGAGATGTACTTCAACCAGATCTACTTCGGCGAAGGCGCCTACGGCGTCGAGGCGGCGTCCAAGACGTTCTTCGGCAAGCCGCTCTCCGAGCTCACGCTGCCGGAATGCGCGCTGATCGCGGGCATCTCGAACAATCCGGCGCGTTATTCCCCGCGCCGCCATCCGGCCGCCGCGAAGCTGCGCCGCGAGAAAGTGCTGCGCAACATGCTCGAAACCAAGGCGATCTCCCAGGTCGAATTCGACCGGGCGGTCGAGGCGCCGCTCGGTGTGACGCCGGTGCGCTACAGCAACAACAAGGCGGCCTATTTCGTCGAAATGGTGCGGCTCTACCTGAGCGAGCGATACGGCTCGGACGCGGTCTATGAAGACGGTCTCAAGGTCTACACGACGCTCGACATCGACCTTCAGGAGATCGCCGAGCGTGCGCTCGAGAAGCAGCTCACGCATCTCGAGGCCGAACTCAGGACCAAGAACACCCGCGCTGCGTACGAGGCGGCCGTCGCCGACTCCGGCGAGGACGCACCTCCCACCTACCTGCAGGGCTCGCTCGTCGCACTCGACCCGCGCACCGGCTACGTGCGCGCGCTGATCGGCGGGCGCGACTGGGTGCACAGCAACTTCAACCGCGCCGTGCAGGCGCTGCGGCAGCCGGGTTCCGCGTTCAAGCCGTTCGTCTACACGGCGGCCATCGACAACGGCTTCCAGCCGACCGACATCATCGTCGACGAGCCGGTCTCCTACGTCGCCGGCAACGGCGAGATGTACGAGCCGACCAACTACGACAACAAGTGGCACGGCCCCGTGACGCTGCGCTATGCCCTGCAGAAGTCCATCAACATCCCGGCGATCAAGCTGCTGCGCAAGGTCGGCACGTCACTGGTGGCGAGCTACGCGCGGCGCATGGGCATCCATTCGGAGATCGGCCAGAACCTGTCGCTCGCGCTCGGCAGCAGCGAGGTCACGCTGATGGATCTCACCGCGGCCTACGGCGTGTTCGCCAACCGCGGGATCCGCAGCGATCCGCTCTACGTGCTCAAGGTCGAGGATCGCAACGGCAACGTGCTCGAGAAGAACATTCCCCATCCGACCGAAGTGCTGAGCGAAGAGACGGCGGTGGTGATGACGTCGATGCTCGAGAGCGTCATGGACTACGGTACCGGTGCCGGCGCGCGGGCGGCGGGTTTCACCCGCCCCGCGGGCGGCAAGACCGGCACCACCAACGACTATACCGACGCCCTGTTCGTCGGCTTCACGCCGAGTCTGGTGTGCGGCACCTGGGTCGGATACGACGCCAAGCAGAAGATCGGTGGCGGCATGACGGGGGCGCACGCCGCGCTCCCGATCTGGGCCGACTTCATGATCGGCGCCACGCGCGGCACGCCGGAGGAGGATTTCGCGCAGCCGTACGGCACGGTGAAACGGCGTGTCTGCGCCGAGACCGGCATGCTCGCCACCGACGCCTGCCCGAATCTCACGACGGAGGACTTTCGCGAGGGCACCGAGCCCACCGAGGTCTGCATCGCCCATCCGGGACGCCCACTCGACCCGCTGCCGGCCGCGCAGCGGGACACGCCGCCGCGTCCGCACGACCTGTTCGAGCTGGATCGCACCCGTCGCGAGATGCCGGAGCGTATCGGCGATCGCTGACCCTCCGGGCGGCGCCTGCGGCGGGCCATGCGGGGGGCGCCGCGTTGCGGTCCGACGGTGCGCCCGCGTGCGCAGCGCGCGGGAAGGCCCGGTCCGTTCGGTGTTCCCCCGTCAGCCCACTTCCCCGATGCGCTCGACGATCAGCGCCGGCGGCTCCGCCGCGTCGCCGATCGTGAAGCAGGACCCGGCGCGGTCCACGGCCGCCGCGTCCACGTTCGCCAGGTGGAGTTCGGCGAGCACGTCGCCCGGTTCGACACGATCGCCGATCCGGCGCCGCACCAGCAGACCCACGCGCGGGTCGACGTCGTCTTCCTTCGAGCGGCGGCCACCGCCGATGTCGACCACCAGATCGCCGAGGCGGAACGTGTCGATCGCGGCGATCACGCCGGCCCGTGCCGCGTGCACCTCGTCGCGCCGCGGCGCCACCGGCAGCCCATCGGGGCGCTCGATCGCGCCGCGTTCGCCACCCTGGGCCTCGACCAGCTCGCCGAAGCGCTCGAGCGCCGCCCCGCCGTCCAGCGCCCGCTCGGCGCGCGCACGAGCCGCGGCCAGCTCCTGCTCCGCGCCCGCGACGCACAGCATCTCCGCCGCGAGGTCCAGCGTCAGCGCGCGCACGTCACCCGGCCCCCCGCCCGACAGCACGGCCACGGACTCACGTATCTCGAGCGCGTTGCCGCACGCTTCGCCGAGCGGCTGGTTCATGTCGGTCACGAGCGCGGTGGCACGCCGGTCGAAGCCGCGCGTCGTCTGCACCAGCCGCCGTGCCAGCCGCACGGCGCTCTCGCGCGTCTTCATGAACGCACCATTGCCGGCCTTGACGTCGTAGACGAGGCCCAGCGCGCCCTCGGCGATCTTCTTGCTCACGATGCTCGAGACGATGAACGGCTCGAACTCCACGGTCGAGGTCACGTCGCGCAGCGCGTAGAGCCGTCCGTCCGCGGGCGCGAGGTCGGGCCCCTGCCCGACCATCACCACGCCGAGCCGATCGAGTTGGTCGCGCATCCCTTCGGGGGTGAGGCGGGTCTGGAAGCCGGGGATCGACTCGAGCTTGTCGAGCGTGCCCCCCGTGTGGCCGAGCCCGCGGCCCGAGACCATCGGCACCATCACGCCGCATGCAGCGACGAGCGGGGCAAGGATCAGCGAGATCTTGTCGCCGACCCCGCCGGTCGAGTGCTTGTCCGCGCTGGGCCGACCGAGCGGGGTCCAGTCGAAGCGGCGGCCGGAGTCGATGAAAGCGGCCGTGAGCGCGGCGGTTTCGGCATCGTCGAGGCCGTTGAGAAACGCGGCCATCAGCCAGGCGCTCACCTGATAGTCGCGCACCGCGTCGCCCACGTACGCGTCGATGAACGCGCGCAGGGCCTCAGGCGCGTGGGTGCCGCGATCGCGTTTGACGCGGATGAACTCGCGCGGATCGACCGGGACGTGGCCGGCCTTCATCGCGCGCTCCGGCCGCGCGCGGCCAGGGGGCGCGACCACCCGGGCTCAGTACCTGGAATCGCCGGTCTCACCGCGGACGATCTTCACGCCGGCCGATGCGCCGAGACGGGTCGCGCCCGCCTGGATCATCGCTTCGGCGTCCTCCTTGGTGCGGATTCCGCCGGAGGCCTTGACGCCGATTTCGGGGCCGACCGTCTCGCGCATCAGCCGCACGTCCTCGACCGTGGCCCCGCCGGTGGAGAACCCGGTCGACGTCTTCACGTAGTCCGCGCCGGCCGCCTTCGCGAGCGTGCAGCCCATGATCTTCTCGTCGTGCGTGAGCAGCGACGTTTCGAGAATCACCTTCACGATCGTGCGGGCGCCCGATGCTTCGACGACGCCGCGGATGTCCTGCTCGACCAGCGCGTAGTCCTTCGACTTCAAGGCGCCGATGTTGATCACCATGTCGACTTCTTCGGCGCCCTGTTCGACGGCGCGCCGCGCCTCGTACGCCTTCACGTCCGGCAGGTGCGCGCCGAGCGGGAAGCCGACCACCGTGCACACCTTGACCCCGCTGCCACGCAGCATGTCCCGGCACAGCGGCACCCAGTTGGGATTCACGCAGACCGACGCGAAGCAGAACTGCGCCGCCTCGCGGCACAGCGTCTCGACGTCCTCGCGGCGCGCCTCGGGCTTGAGCAGCGTGTGGTCGATGATCGAGCCGAGCCCGTCGGAGGCCGGGCAGTAGCCGAGCGTCGACACCACGCGATTCGCCCCGGCCGCCGCAAGCAGCCGCGTCTCCTCGGGTGTCTGTACGGCGCAGACGCCGAAGGTCCGGCAGCGTTCGCACGTCGCCGGGTCGTGATCGGTCATCATCGGCGGCGCGGGCGGGCGCGGCATCGGCACCGGCGGCAGGTCGGATCGCGGCGGCGCGGGGGCCGTGGCGGGGCCGCGCGCCAGCTCCTCCATCACCTTGCGGGTGATCAGGTCGATCAGCTGTTCGCGCTCGATGCTCATTTCTTCTTCTTCATGTCGCGATGTCCGAATGCCTTCGGCAGCAGCGCCGCCAGGCGGCGGCGCACGATCCGCCCGCGCGCGTCGCGCCAATAGACCCACGCGTTCGGTGCGAACTCGTGCAGCACCTGCCGGCACGAGCCGCACGGCGGCGCGCCGTGGCCCTCGCGCGCGGTGACGGCGATCGCGACGAAGTCGCGGCGGCCCTCGCCCACGGCCTTCCACACGGCGTTGCGCTCGGCGCAGACCGAGAGCCCGTAGGAGGCGTTCTCGATGTTGGCGCCGCGCACGACCGTTCCGTCGGCGAGCAGCAGCGCGGCTCCGACCGGAAAGCGCGAGTAGGGCGAGTAGGAGGCGCGGCGGGCCTGCTCGGCTTCGCGCATGAGCTCCTGAGCGGTCATCGACATCGGTCTCCAATGGTCACCGGATGCGCCGCGTGGCGGCCCCGCGTGCGGGGAAGAGCGCTGGACGCTACCATCGGCCCGTTTCGCGAACAAGCCGAGGAGGCCGTTCATGCTCGCCACTCCCATCCGCATCGCCCCGCCGCAGAGATCCGGCCCCGGCCGCGTCGAGGCGCTCGTGGACGGGCACCCCGTCTGGTTCGAAGCCGATCCGCCGGACGACGGCATCCCGCTCGCGGCCGCGCCGGAGGGATGGGCGTCGGCGTTCGTGATTCCGGCGCTCCACCACCGCAGGGCGCTGGTGGTCGAGGGTGCGGTGGATGAACGCTGGGCGATCAACGTCCGGCGGCTGGCGCATCTCGCGCGCCGCGCCTGGGGGTACCGGCGGCAGGCCCTCGTCTTCGACCCGGACGGACGCTCCGGAATGGCCCCCGCGGGATGCGGGCACGGGCTGTTCTTCACCGCCGGCGTGGACTCCTTCCACGCGCTGCTTCGATCGGGGGAACGCGTCGACACGCTCGTCAACGTCCACGGATTCGACGTCGCCGCCGACGACCATGCGCGGCAGCGCGCGGTGCGTGAGACCGTCGATGCCGTGGCCGAGGCGCGCGGGGTGCGCACGCTCTTCCTGCGCACCAACCTGCGCGAGCATCCCCTCTTCGCCGCCACGCCCTGGGATGCCGCGCACGGCGGCGCGCTCGCCGCAGCCGGCCACGTGCTGTCGGGGGTGCTCGCCCGCGTCACGATCGCCTCGAGTCAGGCGCGCTGGACCGTCTATCCATGGGGCTCGAACTGGCGCACGGATCCGTTGTGGAGCAGCTCGACCATCGAGTTCGTCCACGCCGATCCCGACATCGATCGCCTCGCGAAGGTCCAGGCCATCGCGGCCGATCCGCTGGTCCGCCGCCATCTGCGCGTGTGCTGGCTGGAGCGGGGCCCGCGGCACAACTGTTCGCGCTGCGAGAAGTGCATGCTGACGATGCTTGCGCTCGAAACGGTGGGCGCGCGACTGGCCTGCGAGACGTTCGAGCCCGTCGACCTGCTGGATCTCGTCCGGACCCGTGCCCGCTCACGCTGGCGGCTGCCGATGCTCCACGAGATCGCCCGTGCGAAGGCGCTGGACCCCGGCCTGCGGCGCGAGGTGCGGGCGATGTGGTGGCGCAGCGTGCTGTGGCGATCGCCGGTGCTGCGCTGGGTCGGCGGCGCCGGACGCCGGTTCGCGCGGCGCCGACGTTGACCCACGGCGGCGGTCCGCGCCGGCCCGGCTCGATCAGCTGCGGATCGCGCGCAGGAAGCTGGTGCCGCGCCGGGGCCTGGCGACCCCGAACAGATCCGCGATCGTGGCGCCGACGTCCGCGAAGGTCTCACGCGTGCCGAGGTCCACACCCGGCTTCACGCGCGGCCCGGCGACGAGCAGCGGCGTGTACTCGCGGGCGTGGTCGGTGCTCGCGGTGGTCGGATCGTTGCCGTGGTCGGCCGTGATCATGCAGATCTCGTCGGGTCTGAGGCGCGACAGGATCTCCTCGAGACGCGAATCGAACTGTTCGAGCGCGCGCGCGAAGCCGGCCGGGTCGTTGCGATGCCCGTAGAGCTGATCGAAGTCCACGAGATTCGCGAACACGAGCCCCTCCCCCGGGCGCCGCGCGAGGTCTGCGAGCACGTCTTCGCCTTCCGCGTTGTCGCGGGTATGGATCGCGTCGGTGACCCCGCGCCCGGCGAACAGGTCGTCCACTTTGCCCACGGTCACGACCGCGTGCCCGGCCTCGCTCAGGCGGTCGAGCAGCGTCGGCTCGGGCGGCAGACGCGAGAAATCCTTGCGCCTGTCACCGCGGCGCACGTAGGCGCCGGGCGCGCCCTCGAACGGGCGGGCGATCACCCGGCCTACGCCGTTCTCGCCCTGCAACATCTCGCGCGCGGTGCGGCATGCGGCGTAGAGCTCGTCGAGCGGCACCGTCGCCACGTGCGCCGCGACCTGGAACACGCTGTCCGCCGAGGTGTAGACGATCCACTTGCCGGTCCGCTGATGTTCCTCGCCGTGCCGGGCGATGATGTCGGTGCCCGACGCCGGCACATTGCCGAGCCAGCCGCGGCCGGTGCGCGCGCACCACGCTTCGAGCAGATCGAGCGGGAATCCCTGCGGATAGGTCGGAAACGGGCGGTCGAGCACCACGCCGGCGAGCTCCCAGTGGCCGCTGGTGCTGTCCTTCCCTGCGGCGCGCTCGGCGAGCCGCGCGCGGGCGCCGCGCGGATCGGCCACCGGCGGGACGCCCGGCAGATCGAGCAGCCGCCCGAGCCCGAGCCGCCCGAGGTTCGGCAGCCGGAGCCCGTTCGCGGCTTCGGCGACGTGCAGCAGCGTGTGACTGCCCACGTCCCCGTAGTCGGCCGCGTCCGGGAGCTCCCCCATTCCCACGCCGTCCAGAACGATCAGGAACACGCGCATCAGCGGCGTCCCGTGACCGGCGGCGCCGTCACGGCCACCGCACGGTGACGCGCAACGGGGGGCTCACCCGGCCCGGGGCGCGCCCGCTCGCCGGCGGACGTCCCCGGTGTCCGCTTCTGGTTTCGTGCATTCGCCACGCCCGAACTCTAGGCAAGAGAGCGGATTGCGGCAACTGCCCGGGACGGGCGCCGCGCGCTGTGAGCGATCGGTGAGCGCCGCCCCCTAGCGTTCCACACACCGAACGACGCACCCGTCACGATCCTGTCCGAGGGCGATTCGGCCCTGAGGAGCTGCTCCGATGCGACGCATTTCTGCCCTGCTGATCATCATGACGACCGTGCTCGCGGCGCATGCCGCGCGTGCCGGGGCGTCATTCACCGAAACGTTCGACACCCAGACCTATGCCGGCCCGCTCGATCCGGCCATCCTCTGGGACACGACTGCCGGAGCGCTCACCCTGAAGCCCTTCCAGATGAGCCAGGTGGGCTCGCTGACGGGCATGCCCGGCTGGTCGGTGGACATGGTGATCCGCGGCGACCGGCTGTTCATGGCGGCCCAGAGCGCGGGCGTCCTGGTCATGAACATCCAGAGTCCGGCGTCCCCCTCCCTCTACACGATCTGGAGCTACGGGACGGTGAATGGACTCGATGTCGAGGGCGATCTGGCGGCGCTCGCCACCACCAACGGCACGTGGCTCCTCGACATCACCGACCTCGCCTTTCCCGTGCTGCGGTACAGCCACATCGGCGAACAGGTGGGCGATGTCGAGCTCGTGGGAAACCGTGCTTACGTCGCGCTCAACGACTCGCTGCGGATCCTCGACGTCTCGAATCCCGCGGCGCCCAAATGGCTGGGCAGCGTCGCGCTCGGCGGCAGCGGCTACCGGTTGGCGGTTCAGGGCGGCTACGTCTACTGCGCGCGCGGCAGCAACCTGTCGATCGTCGACGTGTCGAACCCCACGAGCCCGGCCGTCGTGGCCGTGGACGCCAGCAACTCCAGCTTCGTCGACGTCCAGGTCGACGGCAACCATCTGTACGCGTCGATCGTCGACACCGGCGTGCGATCCTACGACGTCAGCGATCCCACGAATCCGATCACGCTGACCACCTGGTCCCCTGGGAACTACGTCTCCGGTATCGCGCTGTCCGGGAACGCGCTCTACGTCGCCTGGCGCAGCAACGGCGTGATCCACCTCGACGTGAGCGACCCGGCCGATCCGACGGTGGTGTCGGCGTACCACACCCCCGGCTCTGCGGAGGGCATTGCGGTGTCGTCGCGTCAGACCTACGTGGCGGACGGCGACGGCCTGCAGGTGCTGCAGAACGGCGGCGCATCGCTCTCGGGCATCCGCTGGTATTTCGCCGACGGCGACCCGCAGAAGGTCGCCGTGCAGGGGTCGCGCGCGTACCTCGCCGAGAAGGCGAACGGCGTCTCGATCCTCTCCACCGCGAAGGAAGACTTCGGGATCCCCGTCGGTCATCTGGCGTATGCGGACGCCCGCGACGTCGCAGTGGACGGCCACTACGCCTACGTCGCAAATGGCGCCGACGGTTTCTACATTGCCGACGTCTCCGATCCCGCAAACCCCGTCACGGTTTTTTCCTATCCGGTCGGCCTGTTGTCCTCGTGCACCCAGATCGAACTGGCCGGCCACCTCGCCTACACGCGCGTCAGCGGCCTCACCGGCGCCTCCATCCTGATCTGGGATGTCAGCGACCCGGCGGCGACGGCTCCGATGGGGAGCCTCATCGGTTCGTCCCTCGCCGGTTTTTCGGTCGACGGCGGCCTGGCGGCATTCGAAGACAGCGGTCTTCTCCTCCTGTATGACGTCAGCAACCCGCTTTCGCCCGCCCCGATCAGCCTCGTGCCCGGCCTGGGCACGGTGGTCGCAACCCGGTTCGAGGGCGACGTTCTGTACGTGGCCGGCGGGAACCTGTTCCGCTCCTACGACGTGTCGGATCCCACGACACCCGCCCTGATCGACACCGCGTATCACACGGGGACGGCGCGCGACTGCTTCATCGAGGGCAACTATGCATGGCTCGCCACGGACGCCAACAGCTTCCTCCGCGTGGACGTCTCGGATCCGGCCGCGATGGACGTCGGCGTGTCGAGCCCGGGCGCCGCCAGAGGCGTCACCGTTCACGGCGACGAGATGTTCCTGGCACGCGACGACGGACGGCTCGAGATGTGGCGCACGACGAATCGCCGTTATCTGGCGCCGTTGGGCGACGCCACGTCCGCCAACATCAATCCCCTGCCCGATGCCGTCGTCGCCGCCCGGATCACGCCGGTCCACACGCCGCTGATGACGTTCGAGCTGTCCGCGGACGGCGCGACGACGACGGTGGCGGCGGATTCGGCCGAGTGGGAGTACTTCACGGTCCCGGGCCCCGATCTGCGCTGGATCGCCACACCGCTCGCCCATGTGCCGGGAGCCTATCCCGTCATGACCGAACTCACCGTCGACATGCTCTACGATTTCGGCCAGATCGAGTCGATCACCGACGTCGGCAACGATCAGGGCAGGCAGGTGCGCATCACCTGGGTGCGCAGCGGGCACGACCGCGCCGGCTCGCCGACGCCGATCGTTGCGTACGACGTGTACCGCCAGCAGGTGCCCGGGCTCGCTCCCGCCGCCGCGGCGGGGCGCGACGGCGTCCTCGCGCCCCAGCTCGCCGGCTGGGACTACGTGGCCACGGTGCCCGCGCGGGCGGACGAATCCTACTCGGTGCTGGTCCCGACGCTGGCCGATTCCACGGCCGCCACGGGAATCGTCTACTCGACGTTCATGATCCGCGCGGTGACGGCCGCGATCGGCGTCCAGTTCGACTCCTACCCGGACCAGGGTTACTCGGTCGACAACCTCGCTCCCATGGTGCCCGCGAACGCGGTCGCCAGCTACGCCACGGGCGACGGCAATCAGCTCTCGTGGGATCCGCCCGTCGACGAGGACTTCCAGTACTTCCGTATCTATCGCGACGCCGATCCCGATTTCACACCCGGGCCCGGCAACCTCGTCGATGCCACGACCGCCCACGCCTGGACCGACCCGACGTACGATGCGAGCGGGGTGTATTACCGGATCAGCGCGGTGGACGTCTCGGGCAACGAGAGCGCCTACGCCTCACCCGACGGGCCGACCGTGGACGTCGCGGACGCCGCACGTCCCGCACTGCTGCAGCTCTTCCCCGGCGCGCCGAACCCGTTCCGTACGGCCACGACGTTGAGGTTCGATCTCCCGGTGGAGTCCGCCCTGACGTTGCGCGTCTACGACATCGGCGGGCGGCGCGTGCGCCTTCTGGCGAGCGGCCGGTTCGAGGCCGGAACGCACGCCGTGCGCTGGGACGGCCGGGATGACGCGGGCCGCCTGCTTCCGCCGGGGCTCTACCTGACGCGGCTCAGCGCCGGTCGCGTCGAGAAATCACAACGGATCGTCAGGATGAAATAGCGGCACGCACCGCGGCCCGGCCGCCGGCCGGCCCCTCCCGGACGCCTGGATCAGCGACTGCCTTCCGCCGCGGTGACTGCGCGCGCCCGCATGCGGAAGTGATCCGCGGCGCGCTCGGCCCACTCGGCGCTTTCGCCGACCAGCGTCGTCAGCTTCACCGGTCGCCCGCCGCGCACGAAGATGCGCGCGACCCGCTTGCCGATCGTGCACATGATCTCGTAGGGCAGCGTCTCGCTGAGCCGCGCGACCTCTTCGAGCGGCAGCGACGCGCCGCCCTGCTCACCGAACAGCACGACCTCGTCGCCGACCTTCGCCTCCGGCGCCCCACCGAGATCCACCATGGTCAGGTCCATGGTGACCCGCCCGACGATCGGCACCGACGTCCCGCCGACGAGCATCCGGCCGCGGTTCGAGAGCAGCCACGAATAACCGTGGCCGTAGCCGACCGCGACCACGCCCATGCGCATCGGGCGCTCGGCGACGAACGTGCGGCCGTAGCTCACCGACGCACCGGCGGGCATGTCGCGGATCTGCACCAGCCGGCTCTTGAACGACATCACCGGCGCCAGGGTCAGATGCTGCGCGGCGTGCGGCGGCGGCTGGCCGTAGGCGATCAGACCGACGCGCACCCAGTCGAGGTACGCCTCGGGCACATTCACCGTGCCGGCGCTGTTGGCGGCGTGCGCGCGCGGCGGCGCGAGACCCGCCGCGCGCAGCCGTTCGAGCAGGGCGTCGAAACGCTGGACCTGGCCGCGCGTGAAAGCGAGGTCTTCCGCGTCCGCATCCGGGAAGTGCGTGTACACGCTCGCGAGCCTGAGCCCGGGCAGGGCCGACAGCATGGCGACGAACACCTCGGCCTCGTCCAGATGAACGCCGGTCCGCCCCATGCCGGTATCCACCTCGACGTGGCAGCGAACGGCGCGCCCGGCGGCCACCGCAGCAGCGGACAGCGCGCGCGCGAATTCGGCGTCGGCGACGCTCGGGCCGAGATCGTGGCCGACCGCCTCTTCGATCTCGCTCGGCAGCAGCGGCGAGAGCGCGATGATCGGCAGCATGCATCCGGCGCGCCTGAGCTGAATGCCCTCGTGCAGCGTGGCGACGCCGAGATGGCTCACGCCCTCGGCGGCGGCGGCCTCGGCGATCTCGACCGCACCGTGACCGTAGGCGTCGGCCTTCACGACCAGCAGGATCTCGCGTCCGGCGCCGATCGTCCCGCGGATCGCCCGCAGATTCGCGCCGAGCCGGTCGAGATCGACCTCGACCCACGTGGACACCGGCATCGACACGCGCGCGCTCCTTCCATGGACGTCGCGCGGCCCTCGTGGCGGTTCCACGCCGGATGCGCGGCGGACTGGTAGCATAGAGAGCGCTTCGGAGGCGCGCAACGGCGGGGCGCCCGCCGCGACGCCGGGCGCTCGCAGGAACCAGGTCGGCCGCGCAGGGAGGACAGCATGACGATCGGACCGGAAGCCGGTGTCGGCCTCGCGCTGCTCGCCGGCATCGCCATCGCGGCGGCCACCGGCCTGCGTGCGTTCCTGCCGTTGTTTCTCATCGGGCTCGCGGCGCGCTTCGGCCTGATCGGTCTCCACGAGAACGTCGGCTGGCTGACCTCCACGAACGTCCTGATCGCGCTCGGCGTCGCGACGCTGCTCGAGATCGCCGCGGACAAGATCCCGATCGTGGATCACGCACTCGACGCGATCGCCACGTTCATCCGCCCCGTCGCGGCGTGGATCGGCGCGTACGCGATGCTGATCCACTGGCCATCGCCCTGGGCGGCGGCGGTTGCGACCCTGCTCGCCGGTGGCTCGCTCGCCGTCCACGCGCTGAAGGGCACCGTGCGCGTCGGCTCGACGGCTGCCACCGCGGGCACCGCGAACCCGATCGTCTCCACCGTGGAGGACGCGCTCTCGCTGTCGCTCGTGGTCATGGCGGTGCTGGTGCCGGTGCTCGCGGTGCTGCTGCTCGTCGCGATCGTGTGGCTGATGAGACGGCGGCGCCGCAGAGCGGCAGTGCGGGGATGACGCGCGCCCGCGGCCGGTACGGCACCGCGGGCCCTCTGCGCGCCGCGCGCCGGCGGGACAGGCGCTTCACCCTTCAGCGGCGTCGCCGAATCGCCCGGAAGCCACCCGGCGTCCCGCCCGATTCCGGTTTGGCGGCCCGCCCTGCAGTGCGTGGACGCGTCGTGCGATTTCCTGAAAGCGCGGATCGGGCCACATCGGCGCGAACGGGTCGACCGGTCGCATGCTCGCGAGCCGCGATCGTTCGTCGGGCGTGAGCGCGACGCGGACGCGGTTCACGATCGCCCCGGCCGAGCATGCGGCCACGGAGCCCGCCCATGTGGAGCGCCGAGCCGAGCTCCGGCTCGGCGCATCCGTCCTGACGCGCGACCGAGCCGCGGATCCAGCCCGGGGGCTCCAGGGTGAATGACGCCGGCGCGGCCGCAGGGACCCGTCGAAACGTGTTCACACTCGCCGGGTGAATCTCGTATCCGCAGCGAATCGGCCTCGATCGGCCTCGAACGCCGATCGGAATGGAGGGTATCATCGGCGGCGGCCGCAAGATCGGCCCTGGAACCGTCAGGAGGAACCGGATGAGACTGTCGAGAACCGCCCGCGGCGCAGCCACCGCCCTCGGCGTCCTGTGGAGCGCAGCGGCAGGCGACGCCATGGCGGAGACGACCGAGTATGAGGTCAGGTTCGAGAGCACCTGGAGCCAGGCGACCCATCCTCTGGATTTTCCCTCGAACCCGCACTTCTCGGGCCTCATCGGCGGAACGCACTCCGATCAGGTCTCGTTCTGGAACGCCGGTGGACCGGCCAGCCTCGGCATCAAGAACATGGCCGAGCTCGGCGACAAGACGGCGCTGATGCAGGAAGTGCAGTCGGCGATCACGGCGGGAACCGCGGACGGCGTGCTGTCGGGCGGCGGCATCGGGGTCTCCCCCGGATCGGTATCGCTCACCTTCGACGTGGACGATGCCTATCCGCTCGTCACGCTCGTCTCGATGCTGGCCCCGAGTCCCGACTGGTTCGTGGGCGTTTCGGGTCTCAGCCTGCGCGAGAACGGCGCGTGGATTCCGCAGGTCGCCGTGGATCTGCACGTCTACGACGCGGGCACGGACAGCGGGCCCTCGTACGCGTCGCCCAACCAGCCGACCATGCCGCCGGTTCCCATCTTCGAGAACACGGTCGGACCGTTTGCCACGAGCAACCTGGTCGGGACTTTCACGTTCACGCGGACGGCACTGGTGGACGTCGCACCGGGCGAGCTCACGAGTGAGGCACGCCTCGTGTCGCTGGGACCCAATCCGCTCCGTGAGGCGGCCCGCTTCCAGTTCCGGATTCCGAACGGCGCCTCGGGCGACCTCACCGTATACGAGGTCGGCGGCCGGCGCGTGCGCACGCTGTTCCGCGGCCACACGTCCGGCCGGCCGGGCACGGTGGTCTGGAACGGACGGGACGAGAGCGGCGGCCGTGTGCCGGCCGGGCTCTACTTCGTGGCGCTCCGGGTCGACGGCGGCCCGACCCGCACCGGGAGGATCGTCGTCCTCGAGTAGGGCTCGGGCGTCATGCCTGTCGTCGCGACGACGGGCATCGGAACGCCGCTGCGGATGCCGTCTGGCGCCGCCGGGTCCGACGCGAACGCGCCGGCGAGGATCTTTGATTGCCACCGGGCGGCCGGGCCTCGGATCCAGCGCCCGGGCATGAGCGCAGCGTCCGCGCCCGCGATGCCGGACGACTCCCATGCGGCTGGCGCCGCCGCGGCCCGTGCCGGAGCGGCAGGTGCGGGGGGCCGTGCCCTCCGCTCCCGCGATCAGGTCATCTCACGACGGCGAGCGTCTTCGTCTGTCTCTCGTCCAGCGCTTCGACCGTGACGAGGTAAACGCCCTCGAGCGCGGGCCGGCCGTTGCGATCCAGGCCGTCCCAGTAGACCAGGTTCGAGCCGCTGTTGAACGTCTGCCCGGCTGCGACCGTACGGATGCGTCGCCCCGCGCGGTTGTAGATCTTCACCGTGACGGGCGCCGGGCGGCCGATCGTGAATCCGATCGCGACTCGCGTGTTCGAAAACCCGCCGCCGGGCGAGAACACGCGCGGCGCGAGCGTGAGGTCGCGGAGAAAGCGCCCGCTCACGGGGGGCTCGACCTCCGAGAAGAGCGCATATCGTGCCGGACCATGGATCGTGGCGCCGACGATCGATCGCGCGGGCGCGGCCGTCCCGCCGATGCGCGTCCAGGTCGAGCCGGCCGCCGCATACACCGCGAGCGCGGTGCCGGCCGCCACGGATGCCCCGGCGTAGCTCATCTCGAGCGTGGCGGGTTTCTCGAGTCGCGCGCCGGCCCAGCCGACGTCGAAGGCGGGCGCGACGCGCACGATGCCCGGGCCGAGCGAGTCCGGGACACCCGCGGCGGCGTCGATCGTCACCTCGGCGTCACGGTCGAAGGCATTCGGCGGGAAGAACAGCTTCACCTCGGAGTGGGTCGTATAGACGTTGCCGCCGGTGGCCGCGCTCACACGGGCCGGCGCGGTCTGCTCGAAGTACGGGAACAGATTGTCGACCGTCACGCGAATCGGGCCCGTCGTGCCGATCAGCCCGAGCGTGTCGACCACGAACGCCGCGATTTCATAGTCGCCTTCATCCCAGGCGTCCGTGTCCCACGTCGCCAGCACACCGCCCGCGACGGGGAGCGAGTCCGCCCGCAGCAGCGTGGCCGCGGGCGGCTCCCAGGACGCCTCGCCGAGCGGACGCACGAGGAGGCGCGCGTCATGAAAACGCGCGTCCTCGGTCGTCCCGGTGATCTCGAAGCGCCCACGCACGACGTCGCCGGCGCCGGGCGAGGTGATCTGCGGCTCGGGCTGGGTGGCGTCGATCTCGAACGACGCGCTGCGGGGCGCCGCCTCCATGTTGCCGAACGGATCCCGGGCGCGTACCTCGAACGTGTGCACGCCGTCGGACACGCCCGACTGCTGGAAGAAGTTCAGCCCGCTCCATGCACGGCGCACACCGTCGAAGTACGTTTCGAACTCGACGCGGTTCTCGCCGAAGGCGGCCGCGTAGTTGAAGGTGAGGTCGCGACTGCTCGAGAGCGGCGGCGGCGCGGGAACGATGACGGCCCTCGGCGGCACGCGATCCGGCTCGTAGCGCGTCAGCCCCGACTGTCCCAGCAGGGTTCCGAACCAGAAACGGTCGGTTGGATCCTGGACGATGCTCGTGACGCGCGGCCCGCTCAGCCCGTCCCCTTCGCCGAAGGTCCAGAACCGCTGGCCATCGAAGCGGGTGGCGCCCGAGAGAGTCCCGAACCACAGGACCCCGTCGGCGTCCTCGTAGATCGTCTTCACCGCCTTGCTGGCCAGCCCGTCGGTTTCTCCATACGTCACGAACTGCTGACCGTCGTAACGGCCCGCCCCGGCTTCGGTGCCGAACCACAGGGCGCCGTCCGCCGCGAGCCGCAGCGCGTTCACCTGGTTCGAGGGCAGACCCTGCACGGTGGTGATCTCGAACCAGAGGGTTCCGTCGTAGCGGCTCGCGCCCGAGGGCGTGCCGAACCAGAGGTCGCCCGCGGCGTCCTGGGCGATCGACAACACCCGGTTCGAGATCAGGTCGGGTGTGCCGAACGCGGTCCAGCCGGAGCCGTCGTAGCGAAATGCGCCCGTATTGCTGGTCCCGACCCAGACGTCGCGGGCGGCATCCTCGAAGAAGCTGGTCACTGCGTCCGTGACGGCCGGCACGGGACTCCAGGCGGCGCCATCCCACGTGGCCGCCCCTGCCGAGGTGCCGGCCCAGAGTCGGCCGTCCGCCTGCTCCATCAGCGCCGTCACGTTGTTGCCCGGCAGGCCGTCCGCCGTCGTGAAGAGGCTCCAGCGGGTTCCGTCGAACCGATTCAACCCGTTCGGCGTGCCGACCCACAGGACGCCGGCCGTGTCGACGGCCAGCGCCTGCACGAAGTCGCTCGCCATGCCGTCCAGCGCCCCGAACCGGCGGACGTAGACGCCGTCGAAGCGCGTCACGCCGCCGCCGGCCGAGGTCAGCCACAGGTTGCCTGGGCCGTCCACCAGAAGACGTGTCGCGCTGTTGGCGGCGAGACCCTCGCGGGTCGTGAACGCTTCGAACGAGCGTCCGTCGAATCGCGTGACGCCCAGGGTGGAGACGTCGGCGCCGAACCAGAGGAACCCTTTTCGATCCTGAACGATCTGATTCACGTCGTCGTCCGCGAGGCCGTCGCTCACGTCGAAGCTCGTCCATGCGGCACCGTCGAAGCGGCCGACGCCGGCCGCGGTGCCCGCCCAGATGTTCGCATTCGCATCCTCGAATAGAGCCAGCACGTTTCCCGGAAGACCGTCCGCCAGGGAGTACGTGGTCCAGATCTGTCCGTCGTAGCGCGACAGATAGGGCCCGTCGACGGCGAACCAGAATGCTCCCCCCGACGCCGCGAGGATGTGGGTCACCGCGTCGCTCGCCAGTCCGTCCGCGCGGGTCAGCGTCGTCCAGCTGGAGCCGTCGAAGCGGCTGGCGCCGCCACGGGTCGCGAACCACGGCATTCCCGCACGGTCGATGGTGATGTCGCTCACGTCGTCGTTCGCGAGGCCGTCCGCGCTCGTGAACCGGGTGAACGTCGCGCCGTCGTAGCGGGTGACGCCGCCCCCCTGCCCTCTGAACCAGAGATGACCGGCCCCGTCCTCGGCGATCTGCTCGATGATCGGACTCGGCAGGCCGTCGGACGTGTCGAACGAGCGCCAGGAACGGCCGTCGAAACGCGCCACACCGAGATTGGTCGCCGCCCAGACGTCGCCGGCCGCGTCCTGGTGGAGATCGAAGACGTCGTTCCCGGGGAGCGCTGCGCCCGCCGAGTCGTACGTGGTCCAGGTCACGCCATCGAAACGGCTGACGCCACCCAGGTAGGTTCCGAACCAGAGCGCGCCGGAATCATCCTCGAGAATCGAGCGCACGCCATCCTGCGCCAGCCCGTCCGCGGTCGTGAACGTTTGAAACGCGGCCCCGGCCGGAACCGACGAGAGGGCGGCAACCAGGAGCACCATGGCCGCGACGGCCAGCCTGCTGCGGCAGCGGATCTGCATACGGCGATGAATGTCCCAGCCGGCCTGCGACGTGGCAAGCATGGAACGCCCTGTATCGGAGCGACCTCCCGGCCTGGCCCCGGACCTGCGGCCGCCTCCGCGATCGCAGCGGATTCTTCGCTTGCCTGACGGGATTACGGCGGTACAATCAGGCGGTCAGCAGTGGTCCCCCGAAACGGGCCCCGTGGTTCCCGCCTGCCCGTTCGACTGCCTGCCGCGCCTGCACGATCGCCGAGTCCACGAACCATGAGGTGATTCCGATGCTCCACCTCACGAGAACTGGAAGTTTCGTCCGGCTTGCATGCCGCAGCGTCGCACTCTCGACTCTCGCGCTGGCGACCCTGGTGCCGATCCATCCCGCGATGGCCGCGCCGCAGGTCGGCGACGAAACCTGGGTCGAGGGGTTCTACTCCAACGGCATGAATGCCCGCGTGACGGCCCTGTGCGAGTACAACGGGTACCTCGTCGCCGCCGGCGCGTTCACCGTCGCTGGATCGGCCGTGGCCTCCCGCGTGGCCATATTCGACGGCACCAACTGGCAACCGCTCGGCAGCGGCATGAATGGACAGGTGCTCTCGCTCGAGGTCGTCGGCACCGACCTGTACGCGGGCGGCAGCTTCACGATCGCCGGCGGAACCTCGGTGAGCAACATCGCGCGATGGGACGGCGGCACCTGGAGCGACGTCGGCGGCGGCACGAATTCGACGGTCAGAGCCATGAAGGCCCTCGGCGGCACGCTCGCCGTCGCCGGCGACTTCACCATGGCCGGCGCTCTCAGCCGCAGTCGTATCGCGCTTTGGAACGGTTCGTCGTGGGATGCGTTCGGAACGGGGTTCGACAACACGGTGCGCTGTCTCGAGACGTACAACGGTTCCCTGTTCGCCGGCGGCGATTTCTCGATCGCCGGCGGCATGCCGGCCGAGTTCATCGCGCAATGGGACGGTTTCACCTGGACGGCGGTCGGGCCCGGGTTCAACAACACCGTCCACGCGCTTCAGGAATGGGCGGGCCTGCTCTGGGTGGGGGGCGATTTCTCGTCGGCGGGGACCACGCCGACGCCGCGCCTGGCCTTCTGGGACGGTGGAACCTGGAACACGCCGGCCGGCGGGGCCGGCTTCGACAATTCGGTCCGGGCACTCGAGGTGTATCAGGACATCCTGCAAGTCGGCGGGTATTTCACCTCGATCGACGGGGTTCCGGCGAACCGCATCGTCTCCTTCGACGGGGCCGTATGGAGCCCGCTCGACGTGGGAACCGACGATGCCGTGCATGCGCTTCAGTCCTTCGGCGGGGCACTCTTTGCCGGCGGCGACTTCCTGTCGGCCGGCTCGGTCGGCGCCATGCGCATCGCCCGCTGGGACGGCTCGCTCTGGTCGCCGTTCGACGGCCTGGGCATGGATCGAGCCGTGTTCGCGCTCACCACGTTCGGCGGGTCGGTGATTGCCGGCGGTGATTTCCAGGTCGCGGGCTCCTGCGCCTGCGAGTCCGTCGCGCGCTGGAACGGGACCGACTGGTCGGACCTGGGCGGTGGACTCACGACACCGCAGGGCGACGCGCGCGTCAACGTGTTCACGATCTACAACGGCGATCTCATCGTCGGCGGCAGGTTCACACGGGCCGGAACCGTCCCCGCCAGCAACATCGCGCGCTGGGACGGCGCCGCGTGGCACGCGCTCGGAACCGGAACCGACGACGAGGTCTATGCGCTCACGGTATGGAACGGCGCGCTCATCGTGGGAGGCGTGTTCTCCACGGCGGGCGGCCTTCCGGCGAAGCGACTCGCCGCATGGAACGGGAGCTGGACCGCGGCTGGAACCGGCGTCGAGGGCACGATCGTGGCCGCTCTGGAAAACTACGGCGGCACCCTGGTCGTGGGCGGCGAATTCACCGCCATCGACGGTGTGAATGCGCTCAACCTCGGGGCGTGGGACGGTGTCGCCTGGACCGAATTCGGGGGCGGGGCCGACGCGGCCGTGTTCGCCATGCGTCCCTATCAGTCCGGCCTCGTGGTGGGCGGGCTCTTCACGAACCTCGGCGCCACGCCGGTGAATCAGGTGGGCTTCTGGGACGGCGTGGCATGGTCCGGCCTTGGCAACGGTCTCGGTATGGGGGGCGGCGGAGTCCTGGGGTTCGGCGAGTCGATGACCGATCTCATCGTCGGCGGGCTGTTCAGTTCGCTCGATGGGATTCCGGCCGACAACATCGCCGCATGGACGGGCACTTCCGCCAACGCGCTCGGCTCCGGCATGGACAACGCCGTGTACGCGGCCGAGGGCGATGGCACGGTGCTCTGGGCGGGCGGCACCTTCCTGGTCGCCGGCGGCAAGCGCTCGTCGCACATCGCCGAGCGCTCCGTCACGACCAGCGCCGTCGGCCGGGAGGACCCGGGGCATGGCCTCCGGCTCGCGCTGCCCCGGCCGAACCCGGCAGGGCGCGCGGTGCACATGGAGTTCACGCTCCCGCGTGCCGGACACGTACGATTCGACGTCCTCGACGTGTCGGGACGGCTCGTGCGACGTCTCGTCGATACCGAGCTCCCCGCGGCGCAGCATTCCGTTCTCTGGGACGGACGCGACGCCGCGGGACGGTCCGTTCCGGCCGGCCTCTACTTCGGCCGCGTCCGTTTCGCCGGCGCGACGATTTCGCAAAAGGTGGTCATCGCACGATGATGCGAGGGTCGCGCCCCGTGGCGTGAACGACACTGCTGAGCGCTGGCCGGGGCCGGCGCCCTGGCACGGAGGCGCTGCCCGGAGCGGATGAACTCCCTCGTGGACGCCCACGCAGTCTTCGGCGGCCCGTTCGGCCGTTTGGCCGTGCCGGCGATCGGCGTTAAGCTTCCGGACGCGCTCCACCCCAACTCCACATGCCGGAACCCACGCTCCCCTGCTCGACATCCTTGAAAGGGGTTTTTTCATGAGGAGGCTTCATGCCTTGCGGGTCCTCCCCGGGCTCGTGATGTTCGTCGCCGTTGCAGCACTGGCCGGTTGCGGCAAGCAGCCCACCTCGCCGGCAGGCACCGGCACCATCCGCATGCGGCTCACCGACGATCCGGCGAGCTACGACGCGATCAACCTGCAGGTGGTCGAGGTCTCGGTCAATCGAGGCCAGGATGCTTCGGGGTCGGCCGATTCGGATTCGACCGAGTGGGAAGTGCTGAGCGATCAGGCGGCGACCTACGACCTGCTGACGCTGCGCAACGGCGTGTTCGCCACCATGGCCGTCGGGCAGGTCCCCGCGGGCCACTACAATCAGGTGCGACTCAAGCTGGGCGACGGCTCGACCGTGGTGGTGGACGGCGTGTCCCACGACCTCAAAGTGCCGAGCGGAATGCAGAGCGGCTACAAGCTGATCGGCGGGTTCGACGTTCCCGCGGGCGGCACGGTCGACGTCGCGATCGACTTCGACGGCAGCCGCTCGATCGTGCACACCGGCTCGGACATGTACATCCTCAAGCCGACCGCGCGTGTCGTCGTGGCGCCGGCCGCCACCACCGGCTCGATCAAGGGCGTCGTGGACCCGGCCGACGTCGCGGTCTCAGCCTATGCGATCTCGAGCGGCGACACCGTGGCCACCGCGGCCACCACGCCCGGTGACGGCGCATTCGTGCTGCCGATGCTCGCGCCGGGGGCCTACGACGTCGCGATCCATCCGTCCGCGACCTACGCCGACACGACGCTCACCGGCGTGAACGTGACCGCCGGCAGCGACACCGATCTCGGCACCATCACCCTCACGCCGCAATAACGGCCGCAGGCGACGCCGCCCCGGGTCCGTGCAGGACACCGGGGCGGTTGGCGTTCGGGAGGCTTCACCGCGGCGCTTTTGCCGCACGCTCCCGCGCTCCGCTATCCTGCCTGCATGTCCGCCACCGAACGCGAGCTCGCCGCCTACTCCGCCCTCGTCGATGTCTGCCGCCGCCTGCGCGGCCCGGACGGCTGCCCCTGGGACCGCGAGCAGACGCTGGAATCCATGACGCCCTACCTCACCGAGGAAGCCGTCGAGACCGCCGAGGCGATCGGCAACGGCGACCTCGACGGCACCGCCGAAGAGCTGGGCGACGTCGCGTTCCTGGCGATCTTCTGCATGGAGCTCCTCAAAGAGCGCGGCGGCCCGGGGCTCGATGAGTCGCTCGAGCGGGTGGCCGCGAAGCTCATCCGCCGCCATCCGCACGTCTACGGCGAAGCGCAGGTCGCCGACGGCGACGCCGCCTACCGCCAGTGGCAGGAGATCAAGCGCGCCGAGCGACCCGACGCGCCGAAGTCGCTGCTCGGCAAGGAGCCGAAGGGACTGGCCGCGCTGGTCACCGCCTATCGCGTGCAGGAGAAGGCCGGCGCGGTCGGATTCGACTGGCCGCATGCCGGACGACGCGATGACCAAGATCAAGGAAGAGCTCGCCGAGGTCGAGGAGGCGATGGCCGGCGACACCACGCCGCCCGTCGCGCGCGAGATCGGCGACCTGCTGTTCGCCGTCGTCAACGTGGCGCGCAAGCTCGGCGTCGATCCCGAGCGCGAGCTGCGCGCGGCGACGCATCGCTTCCGCAGCCGCTTCCACCACATCGAACATCGTCTCGAGGCGCAGGGCCGCACCCCGTCCGGCGCCTCGCTCGAAGAAATGGACGCCCTCTGGAACGAAGCGAAGGCGCTGGGCATCGGCACCGGAGCAACCCGGGAGCGCGTCCGCACAGGAGAAACCATGAACCAGCAACCCTCCCGCCAGGCTGCGCTGTTCATGCAGCTCGTGCTGGGCCTCCAGCAGAGCGGCATGATGGCGCTCGGCAAGCTCATGAATCCGATCTCGCGGAAGATCGAAACCAACCTCGACGTCGCCCGCGACACGATCGACACGCTGTCCGCGCTCGAGTCGCGCACGCAGGGCAATCTCGAGCCCGACGAGGAGCGCGTCCTGCGCCAGGTGATCACCGAGATGCGCATGAACTACGTGGACGCGGTGAAGAAGGCGGGCGGCCAGGTGGAGGCGGGTACCGAGTAGTTCGCACTTCCGGGGGGCCTCATGCTGCCGATCGTTCTGGCGGTCGCGCTCACGATCGTCTACGGGCCGCCGACGTTCTACCCCGACCCGGTGACCGTGGCGGAACCGCTCACCGGGATCGTCGTGGCCGACTGCCTCGATTCCACGGACTACCGGCGCGCCGGACGTTTCAGGACCGTGCTGCGCATCGAGGGCGTCGCGCCCGACACCTTCAGCGCACTCTCGATCACCCACACCGGCTACTTCCAGCACGCCGGCCGCCGCTACCTCCTGTTTCTCGCGCCGCCGCCCGCAGCGGATTCCGCGCTGCGTGCGTACATGGGCCTCGCTCCGGCGCGATTCGACCTCATCCCCATGAGCAGCGTGACCGTGGCGATCACGCCCGTCGACTCGGTGGCGGTCGTGAGGCTCGCGCGCGATACGTGGAGGATGCGCGATGCCTCGCTCGAGGAGCGCCGCAGAATCATCGACCGCTGGATGCGCGGCACGGACGTCGAGAATTTCTATGCGCTGCGCGCAATCGGCGAGCACCCCGGGCTGTGCGACGAGGACGCTCGCGCAGAGGTTCTGCGCGCCCTCGAGTACGATGCCCCGCGCGACCGGGAAGCGCTGTCCGGAATCGTCGGCGAACGGCCGCCCCCGAGTCTGCACGACGTCGTGATGCGGCTCTCACAGGGCGACGACGCCCGGCGGGCTCAGGCGGCGATGCTCGCCCGCTACGATCCGCACCCCGCTGCGCGGCGCTGGCTGGTCGCGGCCGCGCAAGACTCCGCCTGGTCGGTTCGCCTCCATGCGGCCGAGGCGCTGCGCCCGGATGTTGCCGATGAGAAGCATGCCCTCTTCGAGATCGCAACCCGGCGCGATCGATGGGACCGGGATCGCGAGACACAGCGAATGACGCGGATCACCGCATGGAAGCGACTGGCGGAGGACTCGGTCCACTTCGACTGGAGCGACTTCGGCCGATACACGACGCACGACGACAGACTCGACGTCGCGCTGGATCCATCGAGACCGCTGGAAGTGATTCGATCCATGCTGGACGCACCCGAGCCGGCGGTGCGAATCAGGGCCTACGATGAGATCGCCCGCCGCGGCGACCCGATCGGCCTCGCCCTCATGGAACGGCGCCTCCAACAGGACCCGAAGAACCATCCGACATTGAGGCTCGACGCGCGGGCGATCGCTTTGACGCTGGCCGGGCATCGCACCCCGGGCGCCATCCGCATGCTCGAGCGCGCTTCGAAGACACGGGACGACGATCTGCGCGAAGCCCTGCTGTCCGCCGTCACGGAGCTCGGCGACCCGCGTGGCCGCAAGATCGCACGGCGCTGGGTCGGACGCTCGTGCACAGGGATCAACGGCTTCGTGCGCGAGAAGATCGCGCGGGCGCTGGGGGTGGTCGGCAATGATCGTGACGCCGTGCTCATGGCGCGATGGGCCCGTGAATGCCCGGAGGTCAGGCGGGCCGCTCTCGTCACCTACGGCAGGCTTCGCGGCGCCGGGCCGCTGGTGATCCTGATGCAGGAACTGGACGTCGATCGCCGCGCGGCGGGAGCGATCTGGTCCTCGCTGTACGAGAGTCAACCGGCACGGGCCGTCTGGTAGGCCATCCCGGCGTGCGTCAGAGCTGCATCGTCACCGGTCGACCGCGGCACGTGCCTGCTTCGTCTCGTAGGCGATCGGGCCCTGCGCCTCGAGCTGAATGGCGAGATCCTCCCGCCACGCGTTGCAGTCGGAGTCGCCGAACAACATCTGGAACTCGAGCGTGGAGGGCGCGATTCCGGGAATCACACGGAACCCGAACGGTACAGTGACGTTCAGCAGCGTCACCGTGCCCGAACTCACCGCGACCATGGGTCCGCTCACGCTCGACGGCACGCTGCCGGAGCCGCCGCTGCCGTGAGATGCGCGCGGCGGCGCGGGCCCCTGCGCCGGCGCCCTACTTTTCTTCCGCGCGCTTCCGGGCTTCGGCGAGATACCCCGGCCGCAGGTCGAGCAGGCGCGAGAACTTGGTCATCAGGTAGTCCTCGTGCCCGGACAGGCGGCCGTCGGACTGCACGACGCCCCACATGACCTCGGCGAGCACCATCTTCTGGCCTTCGTCGTAGTGGTCGGAGACCAGGTTCGCGAACTGGAACAGGTCGACCGAGTCCTCACGCGCCTTCTCGGCGATGGCGATCAGCTCCTTCGCCTGCTCCACGCTCAGGTCGAAGTGGCGGATCATCGCCTCTTCGATGTGCCGCCGTTCGTCCTTGGTGAACTCGTCGTCGGCGTGCGCCAGCTCGAGCAGCATCGCGCAGGCGGCGACCCGAATCCGCTCGTCCATCGAGGGGCCTTCGGCCTGTGCTTCGGGCTTCATTTTCGTGTTGAAGAACGCCTTGATGGACTCGAGCATGGTCTCTCCCTTTCGAACGGTCACGATCGCGCCCGAACCGTAACACAACCCTCGACGGCGCAAACGGATGAGGGCAGAGCGCGCGGGCGCCGCTGGTGCAACGCCACGTCGGCCGCTCGCACCCGCGGGCCGCTACACGGCCTGCAGCACGGCGCACTTCAGGTAGTGCGTCTCCGGCACCGCGAGGAGCTGCGGATGATCGGCCGCTTCGGCCGACCAGTCGAGCACGCGCATCGGCCGCCGCGCGGCGCGCGCGGACTCGAGCAGCACCTGCCGGAACATCGCGTCGTCCAGGTGATGGCTGCAGGAACAGGTGACCAGCACGCCGTCCTCGGCCAGCATCGACATGGCCACGCGATTGAGGTCCCGGTAGGCACGCGCCCCGGTGGCGAGATGCTTGCGCGACTTCACCAGCGCCGGCGGGTCGAGCACGATGAGCCCGAAGCGCTCGCCGCCGCGCTCCAGCTCACGCGCGACGTCGAACGCGTCGCCCTCGCGGAAGGCGATCGCCGACTCCTGCCCGTTGCGTGCCGCGTTGCGACGCGCCGCGTCGAGCGCCGGCGACGACGAATCCACCGCCAGCACCTCGGTCGCGCCCCCGCGCATCATGTGCAGCGCCCACTCCCCCTGGTAGCAGTAGAGGTCGAGAGCGCGCCGCCCGGCCGCGCGCGCCTCGGCGCGGCGCCGGTTTTCGCGCTGATCGAGGAACAGACCGGTCTTCTGGCCGTGGAGCAGGTTCGCCTCGATCCGGAAGCCTTCCATGCCCACCTCGATCCGCTCCGGCACGTCGCCCCACCACACTTCACGCACCCGGTCCAGACCTTCGAGCGTGCGCAGCGGCGAGTCGGCGGCGCGCACCACGCCGGCCGGCGCGAGCGTCGTCTCGATCGCCGCGCGGATCGCCGCGGCGCGCACCTCCATGCCGAGCGTGCTGATCTGCACCGTCACCTGGTCGCCGTAACGGTCGATGACGAGCCCGGGCAGCTGGTCGGCCTCGCCGTAGACGAGGCGCAGCGCCGCCTCGCCCGGATACACGGCTTCGCGCAGCCGCAGCGCGCGCTCGATGCGGTGCGCGAAGAACCCGGTGTCGATCACGTCGCGGCCGCGCGTGAGGATGCGCGCGCGGATCAGGCTGTGGCGGTTGTAGTAGGCGACGCCGAGGAACGCGCCGCGATGATCCGCAACCTCGACGAGGGCGCCGTCCTGGGGCTCCCCTTCGACCGTGCCGACCTCGTTGCTGAAGATCCACGGATGACCGCCGCGCAGGCGGCGATCCTGGTGCCGCTCGAGCAGGATCCGACCCGCCGGCGTCTCGAGCCCATCGGAAGGGATCACCGCCGGGCCCGCCGCCGGACGCGGCGCCGGCACTTCCGCCCTGCGGCGCGTGCCGTCCTTCACGCGCGCCGCGGCGCGCCGGGTCGCACGGTTGTCAGCTGTCGCGCCAGGCCGTCCCGTCCCGCGCCCGCGCGCATCCGCCGCACCGTCCCTTCGCCGCCCCGTCGTTCCACCAGCCTCCCGCGCCACCGCACGGCCGCCGCGCGCCCCGCCCGAACGCCGGGTCATGCCGGGCCCGCGATCGCCTTCGCGCCCGCGAGCGCGAGGCCGATCAGCCGGTAGGTGAGCCGTGCGGCGAGGAAGTCCGACGCGACCTGCCCCGCCATCGGGGCGAGCTCGACGACGTCGCAGCCGACGATCCTCGACTTTTCCGAGACCGCCTTCAGCAGATCCACCGCCTCGAACCAGTCGAGCCCTCCCGGCTCGGGCGTACCGGTCGCCGGCATGATCGACGGATCGAGGCCGTCCACGTCGAACGTCACGTACACGGTGTCGGTGAGCGCGTCGAGGATCGGTGCCCAGTTCCCCTTCAGCGCACGGAATTGACGTGTGCTCCACATCGGCACCGGGTGCGCGCGCAGGTGGGCCGCCTCTTCTTCGCTCAGCGAACGGATGCCAACCGAGGCGGCCGGCACCCGTTCACGAATGCGGCGCATGACGGCCGCGTGGCTGAACGGCGAGTCGAGATAGGTGTCGCGCATGTCGGCGTGGGCATCGATCTGCAGCACCGAAAGGCCGTCGAAGCGCGCGGCCGCGGCCTTCACGGCGCCGCCCGAGAGACTGTGCTCACCCCCGAGCATCACCGGCAGCTTGCCCTGATCGAGGATCCAGCCGACCGCCTGTTCGACCCGATCGCACATCACCTCGGGGCCGAGCGCGGTGGGCTCGACCTCGGGCAGGGTGTGGATGCCCTTGCGATAGGTCGCGCCGACTTCGTCGTCCCACACCTCCATGTTGAGCGAGGCCTCGAGGATCGCGCGCGGACCCCGGCGCGTGCCGGGCTGGTAGGAGACGGTGAAGTCGTACGGCACCGGCAGGATCACGGCCGCGGCCGTCTCCAGCATCGAGAACGGCTCTTCCAGACCGCCGAAGTTGGGCGGCAGGCCCATCGGCCACTCGGGCGTCTTCACCAACGACCACCTCCCCTGCAAGAACGAAGGCCCTGCCGGCTGAGCCGTGCAGGGCCTTCACCAGTAACGATGTCACGCCCGCGAGCGGGCCGCACGCATACGTCACGAACGCGTCAGCGTTCGTCGTCGTCGTCGAAGTCCTCGAAGTCGGCGTCGTCTCCGTCGAGGTCGTCGTCTTCGTCCCCGTCGAAGTCGTCGTCGATGTCGTCATCGTCCTCGTCGAAATCGTCGAGGTCATCGTCGTCTTCGTCGAACTCTTCTTCTTCCTCGTCTTCGAAATCCTCGGCTTCGTCGTCCGGGATCACTCCGAAGTCGTCGTCGCCGATCCCACGCTTGCGCATCATGTCCACCTCAAGAGAAGAGCGTCAGGTTCCGGTTGCCCGGTCTTGCTGCAACGGCCATTGCTGCACCGGCGCTTCGATGCCGGATTCGTCGTCGAGTTGCGGGGATTTCCCCGAAAAAGCAGGGGCAGTATACGGGCCGGGTTTGGGGCGTCAACTGGAAAACGGGAAACGCGGAAGCGGTTGGCGGAGCGGGAGATGAGCCGGAGGGGCGGGAGGCGGGGGTGTGGCCAACACACTGGCCTTCCGGACGGGGCAGCGTGGACCGGCCGAAACGGCCCGATGGACCACGGCTCGAACTCCGGCGGCCGCCCCACGCTGCTCCACGATAGCGGCGGGCCCTGAGCTGCCCCTTTCGGCCTCTCTTCGCCGACTGAGCTCGAGCAGGCGTGCCGGCGCTGTCGGGGACGCAGGTCGAAGGGCCGGCACTCGGACAGCAGGCGCGTGAGATGAGCCGGGGCGGTTCACGCCCGAGGTGTCGGCCGGGCTGACGGTTCGGGAGGAAGTGTTCACTCGCATGGCGCGAACGCCGGGAGGCCGGTCGCCTCAACCTGCTGCGGGCCAGGCGGAACCTCATCCGGATCGCAACGGGCACACCCCATGCTTCGGTGAGGCGGAGATGCAGGGACGCGTCGAGCGCGAGGTGGGCTGCGTTCGAACGCAGGGCACTCCCGACAGCCGAGCCTCCGCCCCATGAGGACCATGCATCCTTCGATCCGTATTGCCATCGCCATCGCGCTCGTGTGCTGCTGGTGTGACGCAAGCCATGCATCGCACTGGCGGGTCGGCCCGGACGCGGACTTCACCACGATCCAGGCGGCGCTGGATGCGTGTTGCGTCGACTCGGTGCTGATCGCGCCCGGCGTCTACCCGGAGTCGCTCCAGGTCGGCGCCTACTCCCCCGTCCTTCTGGGCCTCGAGGGTGCGGCGGCCACGCGTATGGAAACCATTCGGGCGACCAGCAGCGCATCCCACTGGACGATCTGCGGACTCACTCTGAGCGCGGATCTGAGCCTGCCCGGAGCGGGCAGTTACGGCTTTCGAGGCTGCGTCTTCGACGGACAGGTACAGGTGTCGGCGACCGTGAGCTTTGTCGACTGTGACTTCCACGATCGAACGGCGATCAACGATCAAAGCAGCCTGTCCGTATTTCGTGACCTGAGGTTTCACGCGGCGCCGCTGTTCGTCCAGCCGAATGCAACCGGACCAAACGGGTTTTCTGAATGCACGTTCGAAGGCCCGGTGGACACGCTGGTGACCGGAGGTCCGGGTGAGGACGGCATCTGGTTCGGAGACTGCGAATTCAAGAACGCGGGCTACGGGGTCGTCGTGCTGGCCCCCGGCTACGGCACGGTGTCGCCAACGAGCTTCGGCCACTGCTCCTTTCAGGACCTGTCCTCCGCGGCGATCTACTTCGACGACACGCCATGGCCAACCGCCCACCAGCCGGGGAGGCACTACGTGGCGGTAGGCAGCTCGCGGTTCGATCGCTGCGGGCAGGCGCTCGTCTGGCGAACCTGCACGCCATCGGAAGTGGGCATGCAGGCAGACACGATATGCTCGACGCTTGGCGAGGCGATCACGATCACGCCGTACTTCGATCCTGCGTGGTCGGGGCTGCGGAATCTGGTTATCGAGGGCGGTAAGAGCCACGGCGTAGTGGTCGATATCTCGCCCAACCAGCCGCTCATGACTTCGCTGCTCCTGGAGGACTCTCACATTTCGAGATTCGCCGGCGACGGCGTTCTCATGCATCCGATTCCGGGATCCGAGCAGGCGTTTCATTCGACCATCCGTCATTGCACGAGTTCGCAGAACGGCGGCGACGGGTTCGACGTGAGCACTGCCGGCGTCACGCTTGCGGACAACCTTGCCTGGGGGAACGGCGACCATGGCATCAGGCTCGCGTCGGGCCCTATCAACAATGGTCGGCCGGACTCGATCCTCTCGAACACGTGCGTCGACAACGACGGCGACGGCATCCGGCTGACGCACGGACCTGGCGGCGCCGGGCAGGCGCAGATCGTGCAGCGGAACCTCGTGGCCTCGAACGGCGCCATCGGCCTGGACGCGCCCGAGGCGGCGAGCGTCGCGTTCAACGACGCGTGGAACAACGCGATGGGCGACTACGCGGGGGTGTTCGCGCCGACCGACAGCAATCTGATCGCGGATCCGTTGTTCTGCGACGCGCCCCTGCGGGACTACGCGCTTCAGGAAGGCTCGCCCTGCGCTCCCGCCGGCCTCTACGGTCTGATCGGCGCGCTTCCGGTCGGGTGTCCGACCGCTTCGGTCGAACCCGCGGGCGGCGATGCGACGCTCACCTTCGCGCCCAATCCATTCCGGGGGTCGCTCGTGTTCACGGCGCCGTCCCGTGCCGGCCTGCTCGAAGTGTTCGATCTGCAGGGGCGGCGACTCTGGTCGCGGGCGCTGCGCGCGGACGAGCAGGCGACATGGGATGGCAGGTCGTTCGGGCGGCGCGTGCCGGCGGGCGTCTACAACGTGCGCTTCACGACGGTGGACGAGGTGCTGTCGGGCCGTCTCGTGCGCCTGCCCTGACCGGGTGTGGTCCCCGTTTCTGCCCCAGGTCGCGCGCTCCGGGGCGTCCTTCGGCGCTCGGCCTCCCCCACACTCCCTTCAGGCAATGAACGCCCGTGCGGGTGTAACCCGCGCGGGCGCTCACAGTTGCCTGGCTCGACGTCTTCAATGAATGGCGGGGTTGACGGGACTCGAACCCGCGACCTCCTGCGTGACAGGCAGGCGTTCTAACCAGCTGAACTACAACCCCGCGGGCGGGCGGAACGGGTGGGAAGAGGCTCCGCCCCCAAAAAAGCCGGGGCAGCATATCGGCGGCCCTCGGGTGTGTCAATTGAGATGGCTCACGGGATCGCCCGCGACTGGCGTGCGCCGCATGACCAGGCCGTGCGCGTGGCGCCGGCTCGTGCGATGCGGGTTCCGGGCCGCACCGCAGCACCACGACACGCGGCCGTCAATACACCGCCCGCACCTCGACCCCGCTGAAATAGTGCTCGATGATTTCGGCGGCCGTCTTCCCCGCGCGCGCCATACCGAGCGCGCCGGTCTGGCACAGGCCGACGCCGTGGCCGTTGCCGCCGCCGCTCACCACGATCTCGATCGGCGCGCGCGTGCGTGGATCACGCCGTACGCCGAACTTCGCGAGGGTCGAGCGCAGGATCGAGCCCGGCATGCCGGCACGCCGCACCACCCAGCGCAGGGCCTGACCGGGGATTTCGATCTTCCCGGTGCTGGTGATCACCTCGAGCCGCCACACGCGACCCGAGCGCGAGCGGCCGGTGACGCGCACGTCGAGCACGGCGCCGACTCCGCCCTTCGGGAGCGGCACGCCGCGCTCGGGACAGAAGCGCCGGAGGTTGCGCTCGAATTCCGCAATCGGGAACCGCTCCACCCACCGGTAGTGCCGCGACGCCGCGCACCAGTCGGGGCCACCGTCGTCGCGGTCGCGAATGCTCCTCAGGTAGGGCAACGGCGCCGCGGGAAACGACTCCCACACCTCGGCGGAGATCCCACCGCAGGTCGAGCTGTAGTTGGCTCGGATCGGCGCCTCGTCGTAGAGCGCGACCTCGGCGCGCGTGCCGGTCACGCAGCGGGTGGCGAGCGGCGCCTCGCTCTCGACCGGGCCGTAGACCTGGTCCTCGACGGTCGCGTAGAGGTCGAAGCCTTCCTTCTCGCGGCGGCGGCCGTCGTAGAACAGCGTGTAGCTGCGCGCCGCGATCGCCTGCGCCCTGCCGGCTTCGATGAGCGTCGAGTCGAGCGCGCCGATCTCGCCCGGCACCACGCCCAGGAGATACGCCTCGAGCGGCAGCCGGGTCGCGAGCGACAATTTGCCGCGCGGATTGACGAACACCTTGAACGTGCCGCGCCACGTGCGCCCGCTCCAGCGCAGGCGCGCGGCGCCGTCGTCGATCCCCGAGGTCGCGCCGATCAGCAGCGTGTCGCCGGAGGTGAGGTGTGAGGCCGCGTGCCCGGGCCACTCGGCGCCCCAGCCCGGGCGCCCGAGCCGCAGCTGGATCGGGCCGCCGGTCTCACCGAGGCGATTCGGCACCCCGCCGCTCACCCGCGTGACCGCGACCGTCTCGAGCGCCTCGATCGCGATCGCCTCGACGTCCCAGCGCAGACCTACCTCGACGTTCGGCTCGGTCTCGAAACCGTACGGGCGAGCCGCCTGCTCCGCGGGTGCGGGCGCGGCCGCCGGCTTCGGGGCCTCGACCGGCGCGGGTGGCGTCTGGCGGGGGACGGGCGTCGTCGCGGGCGGCGGCGTCACCGGCGCGCAGGCGCCGGTGAGCGCGACGAGCGCGAACGTGCGGGCGACGAGCCACGCCCGCCTCACCGCCGTGCCCCGCCGGGCGTGATGTGACCGAGCGTCACGGCGCGCGCGGCGCCCGTCGCGCCCGGGACGTTGCCGCTCTCCCCCATCAGCGTGCGGTGCGCGAGAAAAGCGAACGCCACGGCTTCCTTGGCGGCGGCGGGCACCCCGAGATCCTCGAGCGGCCTGACCGGCACCGGGTCGAGCCGGCGCTTGAGCGCGGCGATCAGCGACGGGTTCTCGAGCCCGCCGCCGCTCACGTAAACGGCCTCCACGCCGCCGCGCGGCTGGACGAACTGCTCGATCGCGAGGCCGACCGACGCGGCCGTGAGCTGCACCGCGGTCGCGATCAGATCGTCGTCCGAGAGCCCGAGGCCGTGGCCGATCTCGCGCACCTTTGCCGCATAAGCGTCGCCGAACGTCTCGCGCCCGGTCGAGCGCGGCGGCGGCATCACGAAGAACGGATCGGTCAGGAGCTCCTCGAGCAGCGCCTTGCTCGCGCGCCCGCGCCGCGCGCGGGCGCCGCCCTCGTCGAACAGCGCCTCGCCGCCGCTCGCCGCGCGCACCAGTGCATCGATTACCGCGTTGCCGGGCCCGGTGTCGAAGGCGATCACGTCATCCGTCGCGCAGCCCTTCGGCAGATGCGTGAGGTTCGCCATGCCGCCGAGGTTCAGGAGTACGCGCGATTTCACGGCGTCGCGAAACAGCGCCCAGTCGAGGAGCGGCACCAGCGGCGCGCCCTCGCCGCCGGCCGCGGTGTCACGTCCGCGGAACCCGGAGACCACGGTCAGCCCGGTGCGCTCCGCGAGCACGTCGGCCGAGCCGATCTGCAGGCTCAGTGCGCGGCCGCCGCCGGTGTGGCGCGGCACGTGGCGGATCGTCTGCCCGTGGCAGCCGATCGCGTCGACGGCATCCCGCGTGAGACCGGCGGCACCGAGCAGGGCGTCCACTGCTTCCGCGTAGCGTTCGCCCAGCTCGGCGTCGAGCCGCATCAGCGACTCCGGCTGGACCTCGGACGCCTGCGCGACGCGCAGGATCTCGCGGCGCAGACCCTGGTCGAGGGCCGTCTCGAGGTACTTCTCGACGCGGCAGGTTTCTCCCGCCGCGCCCGCGTCGATCCGTACCAGCGCCGCGTCCACCGCGTCGGCCGAGGTGCCGGTCATGAGCCCGATCAACGTGTGCGCACCGCGCTCGCGATAGCGCCGCACGGCTTCCAGCGCGTCGCGCGCGCCCGCGTCGGATTCGTTCATCGGCTACCGCTGCCCCACCAGTTCCTGGATCCGCGCACCGGCATCGGCCACCGCCTCGGCCGCCGTCTTCTTCCCGTTCAGCGCCTGCTGGACCTCGTCCTCGATCGCGGCCTCCATCTCGTCCCAGGCGGGGTGGTTGGGCGTCGTGTACGCGGTCTCGAACTGGCGCAGCATCATCTGTTCGTTCGGACGCTCGCGATAGTACGCCATCGTATCGGCACCGATCACCGCCGGCTGCACGCTCTGCGCCGCCGCCGCCAGCGCCAGTTCGTTCTCCGGCTGCACCAGGAAGCGCGCCAGCTTCAGCGCGTCCTCCTTGTGCTTCGACGCCTGGAAGCTCACCAGCAGCTCGCCGCCCGCAAACGACGCGTTCGTTCCGTGCTCGCGCGAAGGACGCGGCACCAGCGCCACGCCGTAGCGCAGGTTCGGCGCATTCTTCGAGATCGAGCGGAACAGCCACGCGCCCGAGATCTGCAGGCCGATCCGGCCCTCCCTGAACATGCGGTCGAGCTCGCGCTGTCGTTCGACGACCCCGACGTCCTTGAGCCTCATGTAGAACTCGAGCGCCTCGCGGTTCGCATCGGAGTCGAACTCCGACTGCGTGAGGTCGTCGCTCAGCACGCGACCGCCGTTGCCCCACGCGAACGGCATGAATTTCTTGAACAGGACCTGGCTCTCGCCCGCCTGCACGCCGTAGCCGTGGATGTCCCTGCCGAGCCGGTCGATCGCGGCGGCGGCGGCGTAGAGCTCGTCCCAGGTCTCGGGCGCATGCGACGAGTCGAGGCCCGCCTTCGCGAACAGCGTCTTGTTGTAGAACAGCGCGCGGGTCCCCAGCACCCACGGCACGCCGTACATCGCGTCGCCGATCGAGCACAGCGTCCAGCCGCGCAACGTCGGCTTGAGATCCGCGAGCCCCGCGCTCCAGTCCACCAGCGTCTGTTCCGCGAGGATCTTCGGCATCCAGGTCGAGCCCAGCTCGCACAGGTCGGGCACGCTGTCCGACGCCATCGCGGCGACGATCGTTTCGCGGCCGCTGTCCCAGGCGAGCTGCTGCAGCTGCACGTCGATGTCCGGATTCTCCGCCTCGAACCGGGCGATCAGCGGATCCATGATCTCGGGCCCCCAGAACTGCCAGAACACGACCGGACGTTTCTCGGAACTCCTCTGGCACGAGATCGTCGGCGCCAGCGCGCACACCGCGAGAACCGCGAAAAGCGCACGCGAGAGACGTCGGGCGGAGCGCGTGGGCGGCTGCGGCGGGCGCGTCATCGGGTCGGACCCTCCCGGCCCTCGAGGGCCGCACGCACGAAACCGTCCGCGCGCGCAAGGCGCGCCTCGGCCGCCTCGCGCGTGCAGCCCGCGCGCAGCATGACGATCGCCGTCTTGACGCTCTTCCCCGCATCTTCGATTGCGCGCGCCGCGGTGTCGTAATCCACGTCGGCGACGGTCATCACCGTGCGGCGGCTGCGCTCCTTGAGCTTCTCGCTGTTCGCCATCAGATCGACCATCATGTTCTCGTACACCTTGCCCATGCGCACGAACGCCGCCGTGGTGATCATGTTGAGCGTGAGCTTCTGCGCCGTGCCGGCCTTCATGCGCGTCGAGCCCATCACCGCCTCGGGGCCGACCTCCGGGCAGATCGCCACGTCCACGTCGAGCGTGAACTCGCTGCGCGGCGTGCAGGTCACGTAGCCGGTGCGCGCGCCGAGTCGGCGCGCCGCCTTCACCGCACCCACCACGTACGGCGTGCGGCGGCTCGCGGCGAGTCCGATCACCGTGTCGAGCGGCCCGACGCGGCGCTCGACCATGGCGGCCTCGCCGTCCGCCTCGCGATCCTCGGCGCCCTCGACTGCGCGTACCAGTGCGCCCTCGCCGCCTGCGATGACGCCGATCACCATGGCGGGATCGGAGCCGAAGGTCGGCGGGCACTCGGCCGCATCGAGCACGCCGAGGCGCCCGCTGGTGCCGGCGCCGACGTAGATCAGCCGCCCGCCCGCGCGGAAGCTCTCCACCACCATGTCCACCGCCTTCGCGATGTGCGGCAGCTCGCGCGCGACGGCGCCGGCCACGGTGCGGTCTTCCGCCGAGATCCGCTCGAGGATCCCGGTGACGTCGAGGGTGTCGAGGTCGAACGTGCGAGGGTTGCGCTGCTCGGTGGCGAGCCGCGCGAACTCCTCGAATCGCGACGGTTCAGGCATGCCGGTTCCAGTCCGTGGGAGCGGGATGTCGTCCGTGAATGGCGCGAGGATGCCATGCGGCCCGGAAGGGGTGCAAGAACGCGCGCCGCAGTGGATACGGCGGGTGTCGTATGAGGGGTGTCATGGCCCGGCGCCGGTGCGGGGGTGTCATCCGCGCGAGCACGCTTCCACCGAGAGCGTCGGGGAAAGCCCCATGCCCGTGCGTGGCGTGCGCGAAACCGGACCGTGGGCGGATGCGGCAGCGTGAAGGCCAGGGGGCCGGCGACCGAACTCCGCCGATCCGGTATGCTGGCGACCCGGGTGAGGGGCGCGGGTCCGGCGTTGCGAGGCTCCCATGGACGTCTTCATTCTAGGTCTGTTCATCGGTATCGGGCTCGTGCTGCTGTGGCAGAGTCTCATGGCGCGCGCGCATGGCGCTTCCGACGGCGGGTCCGCGCCGGAACAGGGGGCGGGCACCGAAGAACCGCCTCCTCCGAACGCGGCGCCCGGCCCCTATGGTCCGCCGTTCATCACCGAAGCGTTCCTCTCCCGTGTCCTCGAGCTGCGCGACCGGGTCGGCAACGGCCCGCGCGTCTGGCGGCCCGACGATCTGACTTCCATCGCGCCGTTTCGCGAACTGGTCGAGATGTTCGCGAAGGCGGAAGTCGAAACCGAAATGCTGTTCGAGTTCGCCGGCTCCGAGGACGCGATTCTGTGCTGGGCGGCGCTGGTCGCGCTGTCGCGCCGTCCGGGAGACGCCGCCGCCGAAGACCGGCTGTTGGCGCGAGTCAACGCCTTCCACGTCTGGTCGCGTCATTTCCTGTTGCGCACGCTGGAGGCATGGCGACCGGACGATCCGACCCTGGCCGGCCGCGTGCTGGTTCGGATCGACGACAGTTGGGCTCGCGACGAGATGTCGGGCACGCTGGAGGCGTTCCTCCGACGCCGCGCCGCGACCGCCGCGCCGACCTTCGACGGTGTCCAGATTCCGGCCGGTTTCGACGACACCGATCTGCTGAGCGTGCTGCGTCGACTCATGGACCCGGCGGTGGCCAGGCCATGGCTCACGCTCCTCGGCCATGGCGACGACGCGGCGGGGACCGGCGAAACAGGCGGCGCAGAGGCGCTGGCGTCCGATGCCAGTCTGCCGCCGATGCTGGCCGCCCGCACACCGCTCGCCGAGATCGGACGCCTGAGCGCGCCAGGGACTCTGCGCGAGTCGCACGCGCTGCCGACGCCCTCGGCGGATGTCGCGCTCGAGCGGGCGCACGCTTCGCTGGTCGCGGAGCCGCCGCGCCCGGTGCTGATCGTCGGTGAGCCCGGCGTCGGCAAGTCCGCGCTCGTGCGGCGGCTGGCGGCCCGGTTATCGGCGGAGGATTGGACGATCTTCGAAGCCAGCGCCACACAGATCAACGCGGGCATGAGCTTCACCGGGGCGCTCGAAGAGCGTGTCCGCGTGCTGCGGCGTGGCCTTGCCCGTCCACGCACCCTGTGGATCGTGCCGGACTTCCACCATCTGCTCTGGAGCGGCCGCCACTCGCAGAGCCCGATCGGGCTGCTCGAGATGATCCTGCCCGCGATCGAGGCCGGACAGCTCCTGGTCGTGGGCGAGATGCGGCCGCAGGCGCTGGAGCGGGTGCTGTCGGAACGGCAGGAGGTCGGGCGAATGTTCGACGTCGTGCGCCTGGCGCCGGTGCCCGATGCCGAGATCACCGGTCTGCTCGACGCATGGGCCGTGCGCGCCGCGGAGGCACGCAAGATCGAAGTACCGGCGGCGTTGTCCGGCGAGGCGGCGGCCCTCGCGCGGCAGTACCTGTCCGCCCATGCGCCGCCCGGTGGCGTGCTCCGCCTGCTCGAAGGCGCTCTCGAGGACGCCGTGCTGCGCGTTGCCGGCGGCGGCACGCCATCGCTCACGATGGACGACCTGGTCTCGGCGCTGGCCCGTCTGACGGGCCTTCCCTTTGACCTGCTCGACGAGCGTCGCACGCTCGACCTCGAGAGCGTGCGCGCGCGCTTCGGCTCGCGCGTCATCGGGCAGCCCGAAGCCGTGAGCCGGCTGGTCGAGCGGCTCGCGCTGCTCAAGGCAGGGGTCACCGATCCGACGCGGCCCACGGGCGTGTTCCTGTTCGCGGGCCCGAGCGGCACCGGCAAGACCGAGCTCGCGAAGACGCTCGCCGACTACCTGTTCGGCTCCCCGGAACGCCTTGTGCGACTCGACATGAGCGAGCTGCAGGACACCGGCGCGCTCGAACGGGTGATGGGCACCGGTGCGGCGCTCGACGTCGGCGGCCATTCGCTCGCCGAACGCGTGCGGCGCCAGCCCTTCTGCGTGGTGCTGCTCGACGAGTTCGAAAAGGCGCACCCGCGCGTGTGGGATCTGTTCCTGCAGGTGTTCGACGACGGCCGGCTCACCGATTCGCGCGGCGAGACCACCGACTTCCGGCAGGCGATCATCATCCTGACGTCGAACGTCGGCACCGTGTCGGCGGGCGAGGTCCGTGTCGGGCTGGTGGGCGAAAGCGACGGGCTCGGCCCCGGCACGATCATGCGTGCGGTCGAGCGTGCGTTCCGGCCGGAACTGCGCAATCGGCTCGACCAGGTCATCGTATTCCGCGCTCTCACGCGCGACGTGATGCGCTCGATCCTGCGCAAGGAGCTGTCGGACGCATTCGCACGTCGCGGCCTGCGGCGCCGCGAATGGGCGGTGGAGCTCGAGGAGAGCGCGATCGAGCTGCTGATCGACCGCGGGTTTTCGACCTCGCTCGGTGCGCGGCCGCTCAAGCGCGCCGTGGAACAGCTGCTCCTCACCCCGCTCGCGGCCGCGATCGTGGATCGCCGCGCCCCGGAGGGCGACCAGTTCCTGTTCGTGCGCGCGGATGGCGACGGGCTTGCGGTCGAGTTCGTGGATCCCGATGCGCCGGCGGTCGCGCCGGTGGACGGCGCCTCGGGAACACTCGGCGCGGGCGAAGTCGGCTCGATCGCGTTCGAGGCACGCGGAACACCGGAGGAGGTGGAAAGACTCCGCGGCGCCCTCGAGATGCTCGAGGCGCGAGTCGCGAGCGGGACCTGGCGCTCGGCGAAGGAACGGCTGCTGCTCGAGTCCGCCGAGCCCGGATTCTGGGCTCGCGAGGATCGCTTCGAGAAGCTCGGGCGCACGGAGTACCTGGACCGCATCGAGCGCGGACTGGGCAACGCGAAGTCCCTGCTGGATCGCATCAGTGGAAACCCGGCTGCGCCGCGTCAGAGCTACCCGCGCGACGTCGTGCGCCGGATCGCACAGCGGCTTTACCTGCTGGGCGCAGCTGCGGATGAGGCGCTCGAGACCGGACCGCGCGACGCGTTCCTGGCGGTCGAACCGCAGCTCGACGATCATCTGACGGCGGGCGCCGCGCGGAAGTTCGCGCAGCGGCTCGTCCAGATGTACACGGGCTGGGCGCGGGAGCGGGGCATGCGGCTGGCGGCGCTCGAGACGCCGAAGGTCGACCGCGACGCCGGAGGGCGTCATCTGCTCGCCATGGCCGGGTTCGCGGCCTACACGCTGCTGCAGGCGGAGGAAGGGCTGCACGTGCTCGAGTGGACCGAGCCGGGCGGGCGGACGGCACGCGTCACCGCGCGCGTGCGCGTGGCGCTGCAGCCGCCCACCCCCGCCCGTGACGGCACGGCGGGCCTGCTGCGGCAGGCGGCCGAGGCGCTCGCCGCCGGAGCGCCCCCGACGACGCAGGTCGCGCGCCGCTACCGCGAAGGCGCGGCGCCACTGGTGCGCGATTCGGCTCGCGGCTGGCGCACCGGGCGCATCGATCGCGTCCTGGCCGGGGATTTCGACCTGATTCCGGAGCGCGAGTGAGCCGCAGCGTCATGTGCACCTCGATCTGCCGCTGAGGGCCCAGTCGCTCGCGGGCTTCTCCCGGCCTGGCGCGCATTTCCTCCCCACCGCCGTGGCGGCGCGGCGAGAGTTCAAACTGGCGTGGCCCGCCCTCCGGGCGTAGGATTTTCGTTCACGATCCTCCTCCGGGCACCCCGCCCCGCAGGCCGCCGCGCAGAGAAGGAGATCGACCATGTCACGCTGCGTGAAACCCCCGTTGCTCCGCACCGGCTTCGCGTTCATCGTCGTGGCGCTTTCCGTGTCGCCCGTCGCGATGGCGTCGTCCGGGCCCTACACCTCCGAGTTGATCAGCCCGCCGCTCGGTGCGGCCGCCGCGCGCCGCGTACGCGGGCTCGCCGACGTCGGGTCGGCCCCGGTGCAGGCCGTCGGGTGGAGGCGGGTCTCCGGGGATACCGTCGCGAAAGCGGCGTACTGGCAGCGCGAGGAACCGGCGATGTGGCTGGAGAGCATCCTTCCCGGCCTCGCGCCCGCGCAGGACAGCTGGGCCAATGACGTCGAGCGCCAGCCGTCCGGGGTGACGATTGCGGTCGGCGCCGCGGTGGATTCGTCGAAGAACGCCGAACCGATGCTGTGGCGCTCGCCCGCATCCTGGCCGCCGGGCACGACGCCGCCGTGGCAGCCCGTCGTCCTCGGCCACCTTCCCGGCATGCAGGGGGAAGCGAACGACGCCGACGTGAACACCGTTGGCCTCGGCCTGCGGACGCTCGTGGTCGGGTGGTCGGAGAATGCAATCGGCGTGCGCAAGGCCACCGCGTGGGTGGATATGGGAAACGGTTTCACCACCGGCACCATGGACGAAGACGACTTCCTGCCTCCCGACCGGCCGTCCTGGGCGATCGGCGGGCGCGCCGGCATCGCCGACTTCACTTACCTCGGAATCGGCGCGGGCAGGAGTGCGGGCGGACAGACGCTCCCCGCCGTATGGAAGAACGACGGCAACGGTTGGACGACGGATGTCCTGCCGCTGCTCGCGGGCGGGAGCTCGGGAGAAGGGCGCGTCGCCGGAGTGGACAGCACCACCGGCAACCTGCTCGGTGCGGGGGTTTGCACGAATGCCCTGGGCGATCCGCGTCCGGTGCTGTGGACGTACAACGGCGTTGCATGGTCGGTCGAGGACCTGGGCGTGCTTCCCGGAGACAACGGCGGTGCGGTGCTCGACGGGCTCATCGGTTACGACCAGGACGACATTCTGAGCGGCCAGGGCAGCGAGTCGATGGTCCTGGTGGGATGGTCGGCGAACGGTCCCCCGTACGACGAATCGGCCAGGCAACCGGTCATCTGGAGGGAGTCGGGAGGGAACTGGACGGTGGAGGCGGCCGGCATCTCGCAGGCGGCGGCCGCTCCGTATGAGGCGTCGGCGATGGACATCCGCGGTCACGTCGCGCTCAACGCGATACCCAACGAAGCGGTGTCCGCGCTTGCCGTCGCCGATTCCGACACGACGCACACGTCGGCGTACCTGCTGATCCCCGAGCCGACGAGCGGCGTGGACGACATCCCCCGCGCCGGGGGCGCGCACATCGATGCCCATCCCAATCCGTTCGAACCCGCCGTGACCGTCACCTTCTCGGCGGATACGGACGGACCGGTGGTTCTGGCCGTATTCGACGCGGCGGGCAGGCGGACCGCCACGCTCTTCGACGGGGTCGCCAGGGCCGGCGTCACGCGATCCGTCGCGTGGGACGGGCGATCGGACACCGGGGAACCGGCCCCGCCGGGAGTCTATTTCCTGCGGCTCGCGACAACCGCCGGGGCTCCGACGCGCAAGGTCCTGATGATGAAATGACCGCCGATCGTCGCGTGCGCCCGGCGTTCAGGCGGCCGGCCGCGCTCCAGATTCGGAGTCCCGACCCCGACCCCATCGCGCGTGACGCCTCGCTCCAACGGACTTCGCCCGGAAGCTCCTGAGTCGGCCGGGCCAGGGCAAGCCCGTTCAGCGCACGTGCACCAGCCGCGCCACGGCGTGGCGCGGGCCCGCGCTCAGGCGTGCCAGATACACTCCCGGCGACAGCCCCCGCGCGCTCCATGCCACCTCGTGCGGTCCGGCCGCTCCCCCGCCCTCGAGCCGGGCGGACACGCGCCGCCCGGCGGCGTCGAAGACTTCGATCACCGCCGGGCCGCCCTGCGGCAACTCGAAGCGGAAGACGACGTCGTTCCGGACCGGCTGCGGTCCTGCGATCTCGAAGCGCAGGCGTTCGGCCCCGGAGCCTCCCGGCACGGACAGGGTCTCGATCGACCTGCGCCAGAGTCCGTCGCCGCGCGCGGCGTAGAGCGTGCCGCCCCCCAGCGCCATGTCGAGCGTGATCACACCGGGCTGCACATCCAGCACGTTCCATGTGGCCCCCTCGTCGCCGCTGAACTCGAGCGTCGATCCGCCGATCCCCACGAAGGTGGCGAACACGATCGGTCCCTGTTGCGCGAGCGGGGCGGCCAGCAGCGGGGCCAGACCGGTGTCGGTGAAGCTCCAGGGCGACGCCCCCGTCGCACTGCGGTAGACGCCCGTATTCGCGCTCACCACCCACTCGTGGCCCGTCCATACGGCCTTCAGCGGCATGACGCCCGCGTCCCATCCCGTGTTGTTCAGGAAGGAGAGCGTCCAGTCGGCGTCCCCGGGGTCACGATGGAACATCATGCCGTTGGCGCCGGCCGGCGCCAGCAGACGCGTCCCGCCGACGGCGACCGCCGCCACCGTGGAGGCCGCGTTGGGCTCGAACACCTCGCCGAAGTGCGCCCACGTTCCCGACGGTGCCAGGCTGCGGATCCAGACGCCTGCGCCGAAGGTCGCCGCATACAGGCGGTCGCCGTCCACCAGGAAGTCCGAGATGAACAACTGCGAGTCGAGGATTCCGCCGACCAGCCCCTGGTTGAACGCGGTCCACGTGTCGCCCAGGTCGTCGCTGACGAAGACACCCTGTCCGTACGTGCCGGCGTAGAGGCGTCCGTCGTGTACCAGCACGGATCTAATCTGGGTCACGGCCGGGGCCACCGGCGCCGACTGTTTCCAGGTAGCGCCGCCGTCGGTGCTGACGAACACGCAGTACGTCCGATCCGGCGGCAATGGTGTCCCCGTTTGCCTTCACCGAGTAGACGACGGTGGCCGGCACCCCGGGAACCGGACTCCACTGCGCCGAGGCCGGCCGCGCCGCCACGAGCAGGCCAAGTGCGACGGCGCCCGATAGAATGACGCTATTCATGTGAAGTCTCCAGCGCGCGGTCGCGTGCGGCGCGAGTGCCGCGAACCGGGCGCGTGTGGTCTCAAGAAGTGCCGGCCCGGGCGACGGGCGGTGCCCGTCGCCCGGCCGGCGATTTTCGTGAGCCGTCCGGTGCCCCATGAAGACTCGCAGGTCACCGTCGCCGGAAACACAGCCGCTGCGGATCACCAGGTGCTCCGCCCGGTGGTCTGTTCCTGCGCCCCGGGCTCCCGGCGCGCGCCCATGGCTCCGTGCGGGCCATCGCCCTGCACCTCGCCGGACTTTTCCCAGTTCACGAACAGAACGCCGCCGGGCGCATCGAACGCCGCTCCCCCCGGTCCAGGCGTGACCTGGAGCTGGAGTTCTTCGACCGGACGGTCGGAACAGTCCCAACAGTCGAGCGCCCAGTCTCCGGGCCGCCGGGTGCGCGACAGCAGCATGATGTGCACCATCGCATCGTCGCTCACCAGACGGTCGTTCCGGTACAGGTGCGCGAACGCCCACAACGCCAGCGAGCTCTGGATCGTGGGCACGAGCGGCGTATGGACGTTGGTGGCCCCGTGGTAGTAGAGGCCCATGATCACCCCGCCGAAGCGCGGATTGAACGGAATGTCCCTCGTCTGCACGCGATCCATGACCACGCGCCAGCGGGCGCCGTCGCGGGTCGTGAACCGGGCCGTGCCCGAGACCGAATCGCCGGAGGCGCCGCGGTCGATCGCCAGCACCGAGATGTCACCTCGAATCGTGGCGATCTGGTTCGAGTACGGGCCGAGCTTCGCTTTCTTGAGCAGATCCGCACGTTGCTTGTCCGGGCGCGTGTCGATCACCGCCCTGGCGCTGTCGGCGAAGGGGTACGGACCGGGCAGGATCTGCACGACCGAACCGCCGCCGGTGACTTGCACCATCCGGCTCTCGTTCGCGTCGGTGCGGTATTCCTCATCCTCCTCCTCGGACGTCTCCGTGCCGCTTTCCCCACCCACCGTGATGCGGTTCTTCATACCGAGCATCTCGTGCGAACCCTTGCCCACCGGGCAATACACCTCGTAGGATACGGCCTTCCCGGACGCGGCCCTGGGAAAGTCGACGGCGAGCGAGGCCGCCTTACCGGGCTGGATCTCGGCGGTCTGCTTCTCGAGCCCGCGGCCTTCCACTTCGAACGCGTGCGGCACCTTGCCCGCGTTGGTCACGTGGAAGACGACGCGTCCGGCGGGCACGTCGGCCGGCTCCAGTTCCACCTTCCATTCGGAGAGCCGCACCTCGACCGTGGCGGCTGCGGGCGCGGGCGGTCCATCCATCGAACGGGCATGCGCGCCCGCCACGTCGATCGCCAGAGCGATCGAAAGCAGAGTCACGATGCGACTGCTGCGTTTGACTGAACGTCTGGGTGTGACACGAGTCATGGCTGCCTCCGTGTTGAGAGTGAATGCTGCGACCATCCCGTTCGACTCTCGCGTGGATCCAGTTATTCCCCGCCGGGAATTTCGGTCCCATCCGGGAATAACGCCGCGGCCTCGTGCGTCCTCCATGGAAGAGCGGTCGTCGTGACGGACGGCAAGCCCCGGAATCAGACCGGCCCGGGGGCGGAGGTCTCCGCCGCGGATCGCGCGCGATTCGAGGAAGCGGTCCTCCCCCACATGGATGCCGCGTACAATCTCGCGCGGCATCTGCTGCGCGATGCACACGAGGCACAGGACGCCGTGCAGGAATCCATGCTTCGCGCGTTCCGACACTTCGGCGGGTTTCGCGGCGGAGACGGGCGTGCATGGCTGCTCGCCATCGTGCGCAACGGGTGTATGAGCCTGCTGCGGCGCCGGCGCACGCGCGGCGAATACGTCGAGTTCGACGAACAGGTTCACGGTACGGCAGCGGATGCTCCCCGCCGCGCGCCCGAGGACGACGTCGCACGCGTCGAGGCCGCGAGTTCGGTTCGCGATGCGTTGGCGCAGCTTCCCGTCGAGTATCGCGAGACTCTGGTGTTGCGGGAGCTGGAGGGGCTCTCCTACAAGGAGATCGCCGAAGTGACCGCGGCGCCGATCGGCACCGTGATGTCGCGGCTGGCACGCGGGCGGGAGCGGTTGGCACGTGCGCTGGGCGACCGGGAGGCGCCGGCGTCATGAAGGGCCGGGCGGGAGGTGCAGGACCATGACCTGTGCGGAAGCGCGTGATCGTCTGCCGCTCTACGTGGACGGCGAACTCGACGCCGCGGCGAGTGCCGAGGTGGAGCGCCACCTCGAAACGTGCGCCAACTGCGCCCGGGAGGTGGAGCAGTTGCGCGCGCTCGGCGCGAGCATTCGCGCCGAAGTGGAATACCACCGCGCGCCGGACCTGCTGCGGGAACGCGTCCGCCATGCGATCGAGGGCAGCGCGGCACCGATCGCTCGCCCCCCGCGGCGCCGCATCCCGGTCCTGCGGTGGGCGTCGGTGGCCGCCAGCGTCGCCGTGGTGGTCGCCGCGTTCGGGGCCGTCCATACGTGGCGCATGCGCGACGCGCAGACCCGGCTGGCGGCTCAGGCCGTGGACGCCCACGTGCGCTCGCTCATGGCCGACCACCTGATGGACGTGGCCTCGACCGACCAGCACACGGTGAAGCCCTGGTTCAACGGCCGGCTCGATTTCTCACCGGCGGTTCTCGACCTGGCCACCGCCGGCTACCCGCTCACCGGCGGGCGTCTGGACTATCTGCACGGCCGTCCGGTGGCTGCGCTCGTCTACATGCGGCGCAAACACGTCATCAACGTGTTCCAGTGGCCGGTCAGCGGGGCCGGGGACCGCGCACCGAAGCCAGTGACCACCGAGCAGGGTTATCACGTCATCATGGGGGCGCACGCCGGCATGGCGTACTGGATCGTGTCGGATCTGAACGCCGATGAGCTCACGGCATTCGCCCGCATGCTGATGCGCCCGTCGCCGACGCCGTCCTCCGGGGCGACGCCCGGCCGCGGCTAGGCGCGCCCTGGGTGCGCTCACCGGCCCGCAGACACTCGAGCCCGAATGGCCGGTGCCTCGAGGGCCACGGCCATTCGGTCACGGCACCGGTGCGGCCTCATCGGATCCTGACGAGCCGGACCGACTCCGATCGGCCAGCGGCGCGGAGACGAGCCAGGTAGACCCCCGGCGCCAGGCTGCGCGCCTCCAACGGCACCTCCTGCACACCCGCAGGCAGCGCTTCATCGATGTCACCCGCCACACGGCGGCCGGCGGCGTCGAAGAGCTCGATGTGAACGCGTGCCGCCTCCGGCAACTCGAATCGGAAGCGTGCCTCGTCGTGAACGGGATTCACGACCATCGCGAAGTGCAGGCGCGGCGGTGCAGTCGCAGGGGACGGAAACGGTCTCGATCGATCGGCGCCACAGCCCATCGACTCGCCCGGCATACAGTGTGCCGCCGATCACCGCGATGTTGTACGTGAAGATCGAGGGCTGGAGTCGAGCACCTGCCAGGTGTCGCCGTCGTCGGCGCTGTACTCGATACCGGTGCCGGCACCGTTGGCGAAATGCGTGAAGACGATGCCCTCATGAAGCGCGAAGGGGGCGAACAGGGTCGGGTGCAGCCCGAAGTCGAAATAGGTCCACGGCGACTGCCCCATTTCGCTGTGGAAGACGCCGATGTTCGAACCCACGAGCCAGGAGTGCCCGGTCCACACGGCGGAGAGCGGCGCGAGACTGGGAGCCAGCCGATCGTTGAAGAGTAACGACTCCGTCCAGTCTGCATCTTCGGGATCTCGAAAGAAGACATCCCCGTCGAAGCCGGCGCAGGCCAGCAATCTCGTGGGAGATCCCGCGATCGATTCCATGTTCCCGGCCTGATCCAGCTCGATCACGTTGCCATAGTGCGACCATGCTCCAGCCGTCGCGAGATTCCGAATCCAGGTCCGCCCCTTCGGTCGCCGCATAGAGGTGTCGCCGCGCAGCAGAAGGTCCATGATGAAGAGTTGCGAGTCGGCGAAGCCCCCGACGAGTCCCTGGTTGAAGCTTTGCCAGCTCGCTCCCAGGTCGCTGCTGACGAACACGCCCTGGCCGAGGGTGCCGGCATAGAGGAAGCCCTTGTGCACCCTCACGGCCTCGACACTCGTCGCGCCCGTCGCAGCTCGCACTGGTGATCCAGGTGGCGCCGGCATCGACGCTCACGAACACGGTGTCGTCAGACCCGGCCGCGATGGTGTCCCATCAGGTCCACACGGAGAAGATGTCGGTGGTCTGCACTTCGTCGACCTGCGTCCACTGTGCGGACGCGGAGGACGGTGCGGTTCCCACCACCAGCGCGGCAGGGGCGGGGATTCCGGTGACGCTCCTGCCTTCACGGCTGCCGCTGCTGTGACGGTCCGCGACCCTCCCCGCCGGCGCCGCCGCGGCGTCGGGCCCCGGGACACCCGTCCGATACGCGGAGCGCGCAGAGCGCCATCCCTGCGAGCGCTGCAGCACGCGCGCAACCTTCATCACGGCGTCCTTCCGCCGTACCTCATCGCACCCAGCACCAGCCCCGCGCCCGGATCAACCCGCGCCATGCCGAGAGAGACAACCCCTCCATCCCCGCCAGCGCTCCGACCACATGAGCCGCTGACACGCTCACCTCCCAGCATGAGGCCGACGACGCCGAGCGCCGCCAGGCGGCTTGCAAACCCGACCACGAGCAGGAGGGTGCAACGAATTCGGTGACGATCGCGATCGCCGGCAGGGTCCCGGAACCCGATGCCGGCCATCCAATGGTAGGTGCCCGCGAAGCCGTACCCGCCGAACCAGCCCAGCAGGTGCTGCGCGCCGTGTGGGAACAGCACGCCGCGAGGACGACACGAACCATGGCAGGCTCAAGGCGTCGCTCGTGCGGAAGACATTTGCGAAAGCGGGATGCATGCCGCGATGCGCGCTAGCGTGACAGGTGTGCATGTGTTGCGTCGATCTGCATGATGGCCTCCCCCGGCGCGTTCGCGCCGATGTGGCGACGACCCGTTCGTGTCGATGGTCGGGACTTCGTGCGAGGGACGAACGAGACCGACCGCTTCGTGCAGCGTGAGTTCACGGAATCCCGTCTGCCTGCGGGATCTGACTCCCGCGAACTCGCTCGCGGCCCTCACCATTGCCTCGATTACGCGACGCAGGCCGCCGACAGGACCGGATCTTCCGCGATGTCCGTGGCGGTCCGTGCATGGCCCATCCCGGGACGGCGATCGAAGCCGTGGGAATCACGTCATGGACATCGTGCGCAGCGTTTCGGCGAGTGACGCCTGAGCGTGCGTCGCCCGCGGGCTGCGTTGAGCAGACCCACCGGTTTGTCGAGCACGCCCGGAAGCTCACGAGCCAATCGAGCGCGTTCTTCAGACGCCGGCACTCCATGGCGTATTCCGGCTGCAGATGGAGGCCGCGTCGCCCGGCCGATCCGTTGCCTGAGGCGCCCGACAGACGGTGGAGGCAGCGCTCCCTCCGCGTCGAGATCGGGATTGAAGTGCGGAAGGCTGTCCAACCCCGCAAGCAACCGTGATCTGCACGCCTGCGGCGCCAGGTCGACGCCGCGCGAAGCATCTCCGTGTTCAACGACCGAGCACGCAGACTGCCGCTCACACCGAGGATTCGAATCCCGGTTCGGATGCGGGAGAGGCACCCTCGCCGGCGCTGCGGCGGGTGGACCCGTACGGTTCACCGATCATCGTTCATCGCCTCCGTTCGGCAGACCGCGCCGCCACGGCAGGCCAAGCGCGATCATGGCGAGCGAAATGGTCGCATTCATGCGCAGCCTCGCTGTGCACCCGCCCTGGGCAGTGTGTGCGGGACGGGTACCGGCGTGCTGCGCCGGCTCCGGAAGGAATTCGACCCCGCCGGCGGGGTTCGCCCGGAACAAGTCAGGGACCCCCGGCGAGTTCCATCTCCGAAGCACCGGTGTCATGCCGGCGCTCGCAACCGCCGCCGGTCAAAGATTGGCCGGGAGGAACTCGAACGGCGGTCCGGGACTTCATACAGGAACAGGCCCCGCGGTCCGCGGCCACCACGAGTGGATTCCACGACGGGGAGAACTGGCGCTTGGATGGATTCGAAGCCACCTCACTCCCCCACATCGAAAGCGTGGGGCGGTTCGCGCTGTCCCTGACCCGACGAACCGATGCGGACGACCTGGTGCAGGAGACGTTCCTGCGGCGCTCAAAGGTGGCACACGTTCACGCCCGGAACGGATTGCCGTCGGTGGCTGTTCACCATCTGCCGCAACACGTTCATCCGTTGAACTCGCGGAAGCGCCTGGTCGTCCATCTGGACGACGGGGACCTGGACGCCGCACCGGCGGCCGCCGTGCACATGCAGGCCGTGCGCGACGGGTGGCGGATGCATTCGACCACATCGACGTGCGCCCGGCGATCGAGGCGGCCGTACGGCGCTGCCCGAACCCCATCACTCGATTCTCGTGCTGGTCGACCTGGAAGGTCAGAGTTACGAGGAGGCCGCCGCGGTGCTCGGCATACCGCTGGGAACGGTACGCTCACGCCTGTACCGCGCGCGCCGCCACGTGCAGGAGGCGCTCCTCGCGCACGCCCGCGACATGGGGATCGTCAGCCACACCAGCACCGTTCCATCCGATGCTCTCAGACCGTGAGCGGAAATGGATTCCATGATGCCTGAGAGACCGCTTGACTGTGCTGAAGTCGTGCGCTCGCTGTGGGAGTACCTGGACGTCGCGCCAGTGCCGATCACGTCGGCGCGATCGACGAGCACCTCGCCTTGTGTGAAGGGTGCCGCGCGCACTTCTAGTTCGAGAGGCGTCTCGTGCAAACCATTACGGAGCTCCGCAGGCAGCACTCGGACCCCTCTCGGCCGCCAGCGGAGGTGCTCGCAGTGCTCCGGCTGCCGGGATGAGCGAGCCAGACCAGACTTGAGCCGCCCTGAGTCGGTCGGTACGGCGCCGGATCACGACGAACACGAGGATCACGGAGAGATCCATGTCGGATTTCACCGAACCCCACTCGAGCCGGTGCGGCTCGCGGATGAAAGGTCGGGAGATCGTGCTCGGCGGGGATCCGGGGTTGCGCGTCAGGGAACCGATCTGGCCTTCGCGGACTTCATCGATCGTTCGTGGAGCGCCCGCGGCGGCCGTGGAGCGGCGCAGCGTGGCATCGACCCATACGCAGCGATCGACCAAGGAGCCCGAGATGGCCAGTGTCAAACACGTCTTTGCCGTTGCGGCCGCCGTGCTGGTAACCGCATGCGAGCCGAGCTCGCAGGTGCTGCGCCCCGAGCCCCACGTGAGCACCCGGGCCGCAAGCGCCGCCGCCAGCGGATCCGGAGCCGTCTATCCGACCAGCAACGACGCGAGCGGGAACGAGATTCTCGTCTTCGCGCGTGCCGCCGACGGCCGGCTCACGGCCGCCGGGAAAGTACCCACCGGCGCGCTGAGCACGAGCCAGGGCTCGGGAACCAGCTCGCCATGGCGTTCACGGAGGACCACCGCCTCCTCCACGCGGTCAACGCGGGAAGCGACGACATCACCGGGTTCAGAGTGGCCGGGGCGGGTCTGGAGCCCAACGGCGCGCCGGTGCCATCCGGCGGCCAGCAACCGATCAGTCTGACCGTCGAGAGCGACCTCCTCTACGTGCTCAACGCGGGCAACGGTGGGAATGTCTCCCCCTTCCGGATCGCCACGGGCGGGACCCTCGCTCCGATCCCGGGATCGACCCGACCCTTGAGCGGACAGAGCACGGGCCCCGCACAGATCCAGTTCACGCCGAACGGCGACGTGCTCGTGGTCACGGAGAAGAACACGAACGACATCACCACATACGTCGTCGGTGCCGATGGGCGCGCGGGTGCACCGCAAACGGTGGCGTCCGCCGGTCTGACCCCGTTCGGGTTCAGTTTCAACCAGCGTAGCTACCTCGTGGTGTCCGAGGCCCGCGCTAGCGCTAACTGCCTTTCCACCGCGTCCTCGTATCTCGTAGGCTGCTACTTCCACCTCTCACTCTTCTCCTCGCCTTTCTAAACCACCCAGTCCGCCTCCTGCTATATCGCCATCTCGCAGTACTCGCTGCACTCGTACACTACCAACACCTGCAGCTGCACTGTATCTGAGCTCGCCATCTGCGTCCGCGCAGCGCTGTCTCTCTAGTATCCCGTGGCAGTCGTGACTCGCCCCTTCAGCCTTCCGCAGTACGCCTACTTCACCCCTCGCTTACTGTTTCTCTACGTGCGTAATGCTCGTGTTTCCGTGAGCGGATTCCGCGCCGAGAGCGATAGCGCGCTGACTCCCATCCGTGAGTTCTTACCTATTCCTACGTTCGCGAGCGGGATCGTGGCTCGCTGAAGTGGGAGATGCGATTCGGGAGGCCGGCTGCGTCACTACCGAATCGGTCGCCGGTGTCACATCGTGGCACCAGCGACTCTCGTCTTGCTATCACAGCATCGCCCGTCCTGCGCACTCTCTCTCCCTATCTAACTAACGCTGTTCTATTCTAGCTCTATCTAAACTGAGCTAGAAGGTATGTTTCCTGTTCCTTCTCTCACCTTCCAGCCTTCCCTTTATCTCTTGCGCTAGCCCGCGGTCTGCTGCCTGTGTGAGTACCGTGAGATGCGCGCAGCTCGCCGCTTTGCCGCCTTCACAACGTTCTAGCGCTAGCGTTCTCTCCTGTTCTGCTTCTCATATCTAATGCTCTTATCCTTCACCTAGTCCTAGTACTTCCTCCAGTACGCCTATCTCCGCTGTGCACGCGTGAGCGCGAGCGATCGCGAGAGCATCACCAGGCCCTGCGCCTACCTCATCCTGCTGGTGACCCGCCTCTGCATCGATGCGTTCAGATCTGCGCACGCCCGCCGCATCGCATACCTCCGTCCATGGCTTCCCTAGCCGCTGGTCGGCAGCGCCGCGTACGCGCTGATCAGCTATCCTGCCGTCCTTCATGAGTTGGCCTATGATCTCTCCGTGGCCTTCCTCGTCATGCTCTAGCGCCTTAGCCCCGCCCAGCGTCAGTGCTCGTCTTGAAGTAGTCGTTCTTATACAGCTACAGGCAGATCGCCTCCGTCGTGCAGAAGAGCGAGCAGAACTGCCGCCAGATCCATCGACGGGCCTTGAAGCGTCTGAAGGCGGCGGGGCGGGTGACGGAGCCGTTCGATCGAAAAGAGCACGAGCGGCTCCTGTACCGGTTCCTCGAAGCGACACGTCACGGCAACGTCGACGCCTTCGTTGCGATTCTCGCCGAAGACGTCGTCTCCTACGCGGACGGCGGCGGCAAGGTCTTCACCGCGCGCCGCCCCGTCTCCGGTGCGGCCACGGTGGCCCGTTATCTCGCCGGACTCATCGCGACTGCTCGCCGCAGGCTGGCGGACGTGAGCATCGAGTATCAGCTGGATCGGGTGAATGGGGAGCCTGCGGTACTGACCCGCTGGGACGGCAGGCTCCACAACGTGATAGCAATCTCCGTGGCCGGAAATCGGATCCGCAGAATCTTCTTCATCGTGAATCCGGACAAGCTCCCGCTCGACGGGTGACGGACCCGCGTGGCCGCGCTTCCGGCCGGTGGCCGATGCCCGCATCGCGGCGTGCGCGAGGAGCGCCTCCTGCACGTGGCGGCGCGCGCGGTACAGGCGTGAGCGTACCGTTCCCAGCGGTATGCCGAGCACCGCGGCGGCCTCCTCGTAGCTCTGACCTTCCAGGTCGACCAGCACGAGAATCGAGTGATGGGGTTCGGGCAGCGCCCGTACGGCCGCCTCGATCGCCGGGCGCACGTCGATGTGGTCGAATGCATCCGCCACCCCGTCGCGCACGGCCTGCATGTGCACGGCGGCCGCCGGCGCGGCGTCCAGGTCCCCATCGTCCAGATGGACGACCAGGCGCTTCCGCGAGTTCAACCGGATGAACGTGTTGCGGCAGATGGTGAACAGCCACCGACGGCAATCCGTTCCGGGCGTAAACGTGTGCCACCCTTTGAGCGCCCGCAGGAACGTCTCCTGCACCAGGTCGTCCGCATCGGCTTCGTTCCGGGTCAGGGACAGCGCGAACGCAGTCACCCTCGCGAGTTCCGGAACAGCGGTCTCCTCGAATCCATGCATGCCGCGGTCACCCCCTCTCGCGCGGGAACCTTCGGTTCGCTCGTGATCCGTGTGCAGACGGAGGCTGTGCCGCCGAGCGACTGAGTTCGGCGGGTCCGACCGGCCGCCCCGCCCGCCTGCTCACAAGACGAGATCGAGGGCCCCGGGCGTGACAGGGATCCCTCGTGTCACATCGGCGGGGGGCTGCTCGTCCTACTCTTCGATGCTGGATTCCCTGCCCGGGAGAAGAACCGTGAGGTCGGCGAGAGAACGATTGGCGCTGACCGTCATCGTCATGCACCTCGCCGTTGCGACCCTCCACGGCGTCGCTCATGGAGTGCTCGCCGTGCCGGCAGGTCACCACGCCGGCCTGCTCGTGATCGCCGCGGCGGTGTACGTCGGGCCGCTCATCGCGCTTGCCGCACTGCTTGGGGGGCGACGCGTCGCAGGAGCACTCGTCCTCTCGGCTTCGATGGCGGCAGCCCTCTCATACGGCCTCGCATTCCATTATATCCTCAACACGCCGGATCACGTCGCGTACGCGCCACGAGGGTTCCGGGGCGATGCCTTCCGTTTGAGTGCGGGCTGCCTCGCGATCCTCGAGGTCTGCGGCCTCGCCGCGGGTGCACTCCTGCTGTCGTTTCCTTCCCGACGCCGTGTTTCCGGCGCTCGAGATGCCGGCGCCGCTCCCGCGACCCGCGCGCTCAGACCCGGGTGTCGCGAGTTGGACTGAATGCCTGCGTGCCATCGAGGTTTGGCCGGCCCCGCTCATCACCGCCACATCCACCGTCGGGCGGTGTGCCGCGGGCGCGAGTTTCCGGTCGGGCAGCGCCCCCCACCGGGGCGCCGCCGCATGCCTACATCGCCAACGTCGCCGCCACCCGCTCGTCGTAGAAGCGCCGCATGTTCGCGGCGATCACCTCGAGCGAGTCTTCGATGGCGAAGTGCCCCGAATCGAGACGATGGAGCTCGGCGTCGGGCAGATCGGCCAGATAGGCCTCGCCGCCCTCGGGGGTGAAGAAGATGTCGTTTTGCCCCCAGAAGATGAGCGTCTCGGGGCGCCGCTCGCGGAGGAAGGCCTGCCATTCGGGGTACAGCGCGACGTTGGTGCGATAGTCGTAGAACAGATCGAGCTGCACCCGCCGTGCGTTGGGACGCTCCATGAAACGGAAGTCCATGTTCCAGTTGTCCGGGCTGATGCGTGACGGGTCGCGATAACCGTGCTGGTAGGCCATCTTGATTCCATCGAGGCTCAGAAACGGCATCAGCGCCTCTTCGGTCTCGGGCGTGCGCTTCGTCCACAGCGCGTGACGCAGGCCGTCCCAGGCGCTCGTGAATCCGACTTCGTACGCGTTCGAGTTCTGCAGGATGAGCCACTCCATGCCAGTCGGGATTCCGCGTCAGGATCCGCAATCCCACCGGGCCGCCGTAGTCCTGCATGAACAGGCCGAAACGCTTGAATCCGATGACCTTCAGCCACCCGTCGATCACGTCGGCCAGATGATCGAACGTGTAGGAAAAGCTCGCGGGGTCGGGCATGTCGGTGTTGCCGAAGCCGGGATAGTCCGGCGCGACGACGTGGAACCTGTCCGCCAGCGCAGGGATCAGGTCGCGGAACTGGTGCGAGGACGCCGGAAAGCCGCCGAGCAGGACGAGCTTCGGATTCGCCGGATCGCCGGCTTCCCGGTAGAAGACCGAGAGTCCTTCCACCATGGCCGTCTTGAATCGAGTCATGGGACGTCTCCTGGGTTCATGCACCCGGGGCATCCGGGTGATGTTCGACCCATTGGCGACGTCAAACTTCCGGTTCTTACCTGGGTTCGTCGGGGGGCATCGGCAGCCTCAAGGCCGCGATGAGTCCCTCCGTGTCCTCGCGGCAGGCCGCGCAACTGGCCAGGTGCGCGACCACCCCGGGGAACAGCCGCGCGACATCGCGGCCCTGCGCCACGGCTTCGGCATACTCATCGAGCACCTCGAAGCCGGCATCGCAGCCTGCGTCCCTCGGGCCGCTCCCGAGAAGTCGATTGCGCAGATCCTCTTTCATTCCGCCCCCAGGAGTCCCATGGTAGCCGCTGCATTCCTCAGTTTTCGGCGGGCGTCGTGCAGTGTCTTGTACACCGCGCCACGAGTGTTGCCGAGGCGTTCGGCGATGACGTCGATCGGGATCTCGTCCCCCACCACCGCCAGAAACACGTGACGCTGGTGCTCGGTTAGCTTCGTCTCCACGAGTTCTCTTACGGCGGTCAGCAGCTCCTTCTCTTCGATGGAGAGTTCGGATGCCCCAGATGGGTCCGCGAGGCGCCCCCACGATGCCTCGTCCAGGGCCACGCGTCGGGCACTCCATGCCCTGCGCCTCAAGCGCACGGACGTCTCGAGAAGCGCGAACTTGTAGGCCCAGGTCGTGAACCGGCTCGCCCCGCGGAAACGATCCAGCTTGCCGAGTATCGCGACCACGGCGTCATTGGCCGCCTGCAGACACAGGTCGTCGAGGTCCGCCACGACATCCGCCGGGAGCAGTGCCCGGCGGCGCGCGGCTTCGGCTCGAGCCACGCCATTCAGCATGGCGTGAAGGCGTGCAACCGCCCGAGTCCGGACTGGCCCCTCGCTGCGCAGCTCGGCGAGCCAGCGCGCCGAATCGGCGTCGAGCATCGTCGTCATGGCGGGGTGAGCCTACTCTCGGGGCAGAACCGGCTCAACGGATCGTTTCGCCCATGCCCGCTACTGGCGGCAACCGGCGAGGTCGAGTTCGGCGTTCGGCTTCCCGTGCAGGTGCGCGCTGCAGGACGCATGCGGACCGGTGAACGGCGCCGGCGCTGCGGGCAACCGGCGCCGCCCGGCTAGTGCCGAAGGGTGAGGCCGACCGTGCGCGTCCGGCTCCCCGCGTTCAGCCGCACGAAGTACCGGCCGTTCGGCAACGCCCTGCCGATGGCGTCGCGCCCGTCGAAATCCGCGGCATGCGGCCCCTCCCGCTGAGGGCCCGTCATCAGCGTCCGCACTCTCCGGCCACCGAGGTCGTAGACGGCGAGATCCACGTCGAGTTCCGTCGGCAGCACGAAGCGGACGGTGGAGTTCGCCGGCGTCGGATTCGGATAAGCCGCGAGTTCGATTCGCGATTCCAGCCGCGCAGCAGGCACCGAAACCGTGTGCGTGAGGGCTGCGCCCACGACGTCCGCATGAGCGCCCGTCACCGCCAAGTCACGCACGTCGTTCGTGCCGGCGGTCCCCACGCCGAGATCCTCGAGCTGGTCGAACCTCCAGTAGGCCCAGAGGCTGCTGTCGGCGGACGCGTAGTACTCGGGGCCGAGGGTTTGATGCATCGTGCTTTGAATCTGGCCCGGAGTTCTCGCGACGGTCCAGATCCGCAGCTCGTCGATGAGGCCCTGCAGCTCCGACACCGCGAGGGGTTGGTCGACGCTGACGCGACCACCGATGCACAGCGGCTGGGTGGAGGCCCACGGCCCCAGCGGGGCCGCCTGCGGACCGCTCGCCAACTGCCCGTCGATGCAGGCCCACTGGTTCGCCCCGTCCCAGACGGCGGCCACATGATGCCACTGTCCGTCGTTCGGGTAGTTGTACTGGATCTCCTGACGGGCGGCGGATGAGTTCGAACTGGTGATGATGAACTGGTTGCTCCAGAACTCCACGGACTCCCACAGCACGCCGTGGTAGTGGTTGCCGACGATCACCCCGTGCGTCGCGTCGACAGGAACCCGCACCCACGCCTCGAAGGTCAGTTGCGCCGGCTGTCCGATCGCGACGTCGGTGCAGGCGTACTGGTCATCGCCGCTGAGGGACAGCGCGTTTCCGGAGAGCTGCGCCCGTGCTGCAGGGGCCGCAAAGACGAGGGCGGCGATCGAAAGAATCGGCCAGCGCGGCATGAGGGCTCCCTGGGCTGGAGGAATCAGCTCGTCGCTGAGATCCTACCGAACCATGCGAGGTCGGGACAGAAATCCTTTGCTCGGACTCCACCGCCACGCGAAGGCGGCGGATGAGCGGTGGAACACGCGCGCTCCGTCCGGTGGCCGCCGCCCGCTCAGCCCTCCGCCTTCCTCCCGAAGTCCCGCTCGAGAGGGATGCGCGCCGCGATCAGGAAGCTGGGGATCGTCGCGATCAGGACCCAGGTGAAGAACGTCGCGTAGCCGACGTGGTCCTCGAGCCAGCCGCTCCACATGCCGGGGATCATCATCCCGAGCGCCATGAAGCCGGTGCAGATCGCATAGTGCGCCGTCTGGTGCCGGCCACGTGCGATGTAGATCATGTAGAGCACGTAGGCGGTGAAGCCGAAGCCATACCCGAACTGCTCGATCACCACGCAGGTCTGGATGATCCACAGGCTCGTCGGCTGCATGTGCGCCAGGAAGATGTACACGGCGTCGGGCAGCTGGATCGCGATCATCATCGGCCAGAGCCACGCCTTGAGCCCGTGGCGCGAGGCGACCCAGCCGCCGAGCACGCCGCCGATCGTGAGCGCGACGATACCGACGGTGCCGTACAGCCAGCCGACCTGCGTGGTCGTGAGTCCGAGCCCGCCCTGAGCGGGCGGATCCAGCATGAACGGCGTGGCGAGCTTTACGAGCTGAGCTTCGCCGAGGCGGTAGAGCAGCAGGAAGCCGAGCAGCGCGGCGATCTTCGGCTTGCGGAAGAACGAGCCGAAGGTCGCGACGAACTCGCGCATGAATTCGGCGACGCGGCGCATGTTGCCGGGCTGATCGGCATCGGGCTTCGGCAACACCCACAGATGCCACGCACCGAACAGCACGAACGCTCCCGCCAGCGCCGCCATGGTGACCGACCACGCGTGGTGCACGTCGCCGAAGCGCGTCTCGAGCGTGCCGGCCAGCACCACGATCAGCCCCTGCCCGGCGATCATCGCGATGCGGTAGAACATGGTGCGTACGCCCACGAACAGCGCCTGCTCGCGCTCGGTGGCGGCCAGCATGTAGAAACCGTCCGCGGCGATGTCGTGGGTCGCGGACTGGAAGGCCATCATCCAGAAGAAGGCCAGCGTCCACTGGACGGCGTTCGATACCGGCGCCGAGAACGCGATGCCTGCGAGTCCGCCACCGATCAGGAGCTGCATGACCCAGATCCAGCGCCGGCGCGTCCCCAGCAGATCCACCACCGGGGACCAGAACGGTTTGATCACCCAGGGGAGGTACAGCCAGCTGGTGTAGAGGGCGATATCGGTGTTCGAGACGCCGAACCTCTTGTACATGATGACCGAGACGGTCATCACCAGGACGTAGGGAAGTCCTTCCGCGAGGTACAGCGAGGGGATCCACAGCCAGGGGTTGCGCCGGCGGGCTTCGGACATCGGTCCCCACCTCCATGTGCGGGACGGCAAGCGGCTCTGACCGCCACCGTGTAGCACGCCCTCCCACCCGCGGCAAGCGGATCGAGCCGTGCGCCGGCCGGCCGGACGCGCGCGGGCGCCCGGGCTTGCGCTCGGCGTCGCGACGCGCAAAGGTGTGCCCCATGATGACCCTCACGCCGTTCGCCCTGCTGCCGCTGTTCATCGTGACCCTCGCGCTCTCGTCGGAAGCCACGTCTCCCCCGCCCGCGAAGGGCCACTTCGACCAGCGCGAGGTGGCCGTGCACGGGGCCGCGCACCGTTTCGCCGTGTGGCTTCCGCCGGGGTACAGGAACGACGGCACGAAGCGGCCGGCGATCCTGTTCCTGCACGGCTCGGGCGAATCCGGAACGGACGGCGAGAAGCCCACGCGCGTCGGTCTGGGCCCGGCGCTCGAGGCGCACCCGGAGCGCTGGCCCTTCATCGTGGTGTTCCCGCAGAAGCCCACCGCGGACGAGGAATGGTGGGAGCACGAGGACCTCGCCTTCGCCGCGCTCGACGACGCCGCACGCGCCTACGGCATCGACACCGCTCGCGTCGCGCTCGTCGGCATGTCGCAGGGCGGCCATGGCGTCTGGATGATCGGCGCGCGGTATCCGGACCGCTGGCGCTGCCTCGTGCCGGTATGCGGCTACGGCCGCGCGCAGACCGTCGCGACGCGGATTCGCAACGTGCCGGTGTGGTGCTTCCAGGGCCTGAAGGACGACGTCGTTTCGCCCCACGAGACGCAGGAGATCGTCCGCTGGCTGCGCGAGCTCAAGCGCAGCGGCGGGCTCGACACGACCAATGTTCGCGCCACGTTCTACCCCGACGCCAATCACAACAGCTGGGACGCGGCATTCGCCGAACCGGAGCTGCCGCGCTGGATCGCGCACTATCTGAACGCCAAGTAGCAGCGTCCCGAGACTCCCCCCTCGGAGTACCGCGAAGTGGGGTCCCTCGGGCCGGGACGTCAAACCCTGCATCTCGCCGACGACCGGCGCGTGACTCCCGGCGTTTACTTCGTGCGCCTGAGGCACGGCGCCGACGCGCGCGCCGCGCGGATCGTGGTCGTGCGCTGAGCGCGTGCCGGCTCGCGGAGGTGACCGGAGCAGCTCCGACCGCTCACGCCGGCTCCCGCTTCACGCCTGCCCGGCTTCAGCCTCGCGCGCCGTGGCACGCCGCCGTTCGGTGTCAGGTCCGTCGGCCAGCCTTTCGCCGATCGGCAAGATTCCGGCCGGTGCCTGACGGCCGGCGGCTCGTCGCGGGCGCGGCCCGGGAGTCCCACTGAAATCGTCAGTTGGCCTCAGGATTCCCCCGATGGCACGGCCGCTGCTCTGTGGCGATGGCGGTGGGCGCGCCCCCGGCATGTCGCCGGCCCCCCGCTCCCCCGCAGGAAGGAGCCTCGTCATGTGGAAGATCGAACTGGCGCTGACGTCCCTGTGGATGCTGGGAGTCGCTTTCAGCCTGACGATGGGTGGCTGGGTTCATGTGTTCGCGCTGGCCGTGCTGGCGCTGGTGCTGATCGAGAACACTTCGCTCGAGCGGCGGCTCCGCTCCCTCCTCACGCACTGACGGCCCGGAACCCGGCGAGCCGCTCGGCTTGCCGGAGATCGCCGCCGCCCCGGCACGGCCCGCGCCCGGGCTGCCGTGGTCACCTTCCCCGTGGGCGGCACGTCCGCCTCCGACGGCCCGCCCGTTGGCCCGGTGCCCGTCCGCGTTCGATCCTTGCTCCCCTGTGCGCCTCCCGGCGCCGTGCGCACGATCGCCGACCGGGATATCATGCCGGGGATCTGCGTCCCGCCCGACCCGACTTCGACCCCGATCCGCGAAGGCCGAACCCTGGCGCCACCGAACCGCACATCGACGACCGCAGAGCACCTCGCCGCGCTTCCGGATCTTGCGGATGTCCCTCGCGAGCAACTCGAATGGCTCGTGAATCACGGGGAGCTCCACCGCGAGGCGACGGATTCGTCCTCCGCGGGCTGGATGACTTCCCGGGGCTCATCGTTCTCGTTTCCGGCCGCTTCTCGGTGCGCGTCGATCAGCGCGGGAGCGAGCGCGAGATCAGAGAGATCACGCCGGGACGCATCAGCGGATTCCTGCCGTATTCCCGGATGACCAACCCCCGCGGCTACCTCGTGGCCGACGGCCCGGTCGAGTTCCTGGTGATCCGGCAGGAGGACTTTCGCGAGATGACGCGGGAGTGCTACGACTTCACCGCCGCATGCGTCCAGGAGATGCTCGCGCGCGTGCGCGTGTTCAAATCCGACGACAAGCACCAGGAGAAGATGGCTGCGCTCGGTCGCCTGTCCGCGGGACTGGCGCATGAGCTCAACAACCCGGCTTCGGCCGTCGTGCGCGGCGCCGGAGAGCTGGACGTGAGCCGCCTGGATCTGGCGGCGGCGTCGATTGCGCTCGGCGCGGCCGGCCTCGACGAGGCGGCCCTGGCCGCGCTCCGATCGCTGGAGGCCGCGACGGCACGCGGGCCCGTCGAGCCGCTGGCGCCGATCGAGCGGGCGAATCTCGAGGATCAGTGCACGGGCTGGCTGGAGGTTCATGGAGCCGCCCCCGGGCTTGCATACGCTCTGATCGAGCATGGCGTCACCGTGGCCGATCTGGACGACGCCGCCGCCGCGCTGGGGCACGAGCAATTACCCGTCGTGCTGAACTACGTCGCTGCCCATGCCACGGCCCGTGGCCTCGCGGCGGACATCCTGTCGGCGGCCACGCGGATCCACTCCCTCGTGGCGGCCGTGAAGAAGCACACGCACATGGATCGAGCGCCGGTCGTGGAGCCGATGGGGCTGGCGGAGCATCTCGCGGATGCGGTGACGCTCGTGAGATCCAAAGCATCGCTCAAGAACGTCTCGCTGGATCTCACCGTCGAGGACGATCTGCCGATGGTCATGGGCTCGGTCGCGGACCTCAACCAGGTGTGGATCCACCTGATCGACAACGCGATCGATGCGGCGGAAGCGGCGGGGCGCATCACCGTCGATGCGGCGCGGGGTGAAGGCACCGTCGTCGTGCGCGTCATCGACGACGGCCCGGGGATCCCCGTGGAAGATCAGGAGCGGGTGTTCGATCCCTTCTTCACGACCAAGGACGTCAGTCAGGGCCGCGGGCTCGGACTCGACATCGTGCGGACCGTGGTGGGCACCCACAGGGGCATCGTGGAGCTGAGCTCGAAGCCGGGGCGGACGGAGTTCCGCGTCATTCTTCCGGCGGCCGGGACCTCCGCGTAGGAGCCGCTTGACCCGGCGCGGATGTACCGATCCCCCGGCCCCGTGCCGCGCGCCCCGGCCCGACTTCAATTCTGGCCCTCACCACGCTCCGGACGTAGGCTCTTCGGTACGGTTCTGAGCGTTCCTGTCCACGACATGTTTCCATCGTGCCGTAGGAGGGCCCCGTGTGGCGCGCCAATTGTTTCGATGATCTCGTCATCCATTACCCGCAGGGTTCACGCGATGAAATCGTCACCTGGTTCGCCTTCAGTGACACGACGGCGACGAGCCCCAATACCTGTGCCCTGCGACTCAGCTACGCGCTTCAGGCAATGTCACCCAGAGCCATGGACGGCTTCGACGGCAACACCTGGACGACCGCGCGCGGGGTGAAGCTGGCGCGCGGCGCGCAGGGGCTCGCCAAGCACATCCGTCGCAAGTCCGGGTGGTCGATTCGCTATTTCGAGCCTCACTCCGGACCGAATTTCACCTGGAGCGATTACCCGCTCATGGAAGGTCAGGGCATCGCATTCTGGAAGTGCAGCGTCGGCGTCAACCACATCGACCTCTGGGATCGAGACGGACACCTGGCCGCTGCCCATGGGCGCGTCATGCTGTGGCGTCCGCCCCCGCAACGGGTGACCCAGGTCTGGTACTGGCAGCTGCACCCGCCCAGAACCATGATCTTCGGTCTGCACGAGCTCGGCGAGGTCGTCGAGGGCAATCTCTGACGCCTGGAGCGGCGTGACCCGGCGGCGGGCCGCGGCCTTCGACACGGTTGACCGCCTCTTCCCGCCCCCGTAGCGTCGCCGCATGCCCGAGCTCCCCGAAGTCGAAACCGTGCGCCGCATGCTCGAGATGCACGTGCGTGGCCGCCGCATCGCCCGTGCACGGACCTCGGCGAAACCGCTGCGCTTCCCGATGACCCGCGGCTGGAAGCAGCGCGTCCAGGGGCGCACGATCACCGCGCTCCGGCGCCACGGCAAGTACCTGATGATCGATCTCGACGGAGGGCTCACGCTCCTCTCCCACCTCGGTATGAGCGGGCGCTGGCTCTTTCACGAGGAGCCGCCCGTGAAGCGGCTGCCGCACGTGCACGTGCGGCTGTTCTTCGAAGACGGCGCCGAGCTCTGGTTCCAGGATGCGCGGCGCTTCGGCATGCTCGAGCTGCACGCGACCGAGCGCCTGCACGATGCGCCGCTGCTGGCCATGCTCGGGCCGGATCCGTTTCCCGAGCCGCCGGCGGCCGAGGCGCTCGCCGAACTCGCCCGCGCTCGCACGGCCAGCGTCAAAGTGTTCCTGATGGACCAGCGTCACGTGGCCGGAATCGGCAACATCTACGCGAGCGAGATCCTGTTCCGCGCTGGCGTGCATCCCGCGCGCGCCGCGGGGCGCGTGAGCGCCGCCGAGTGGCAGGCGATCCGCGACGAGATGCGCGACGTGCTGGCGGAGGCCGTGACGAACTTCGGGACCACCTTCAGCCTCTACCGCACGCTCTGGAACGAACCGGGCAGCTACGCGGAGCGCCTGTTCGTCTACGACCGCGCCGGGGAGCCGTGCCGCCGTTGCGGAGGCGAGATCCACCACATGGTGCAGGGTCAGCGCTCGACGTACTGGTGCCCCGCGTGTCAGCCGAAAAGGCGCACGGGGAGAAACGCGGCGCGCGTCGTGACGCCGCACTGACCGACGCGGGCCTCACCCCTTCTTCGCCGCCGGCCGCCGTGCCTGCACGGCCTGGGCGAGTCGCTCCACGTCGCTCATGTCGTTGTAGACCTGTCCCGAAATGCGGACGTGCAGTCGCCCCGCGAACGCGTGCGCCTGGACCTCGATCGAGTCTTCATAGAGCAGCGCCCGGCGCAAACGCACGGATTCCTCCGGCGTCGTCCCGGCGTCCTCCGGCAGCGGCACCGTGGCCATCGTGCCGATCATGGATTCGGGCGTCACGAACTCGGTGCCCCAGTGCTGCGCCAGCAGGCGCGCGCCCTCCCACGCCAGCGCATGGTTGTAACGGCGCACGGCGTCCACGCCCAGCTCCTCCATGCACGCGATGCCCTCCGGCGCGGCCAGGATCGCCGTCGGATCGCGCGTCGCGTTCCAGTCGAACTCGAGCACGTAGCCCTTTTCGTAGCCCCACGAGATCGTGGCAGGCCTGGTCATGGCCTGCCGCTCGGGCGCGGTCCAGAGGATCGCGCAGGCGCGCGGCGACCAGCACCACTTGTGCAGATTGCCGGTGTACCAGTCCGCGCCGATCGACGGGATGTCGAAGTCGATCGCGCCGGGTCCGTGCGCGCCGTCCACCAGCAGCGGTACGCCCTTCGCGCGACAGCGCGCGGCGATGTCGGTGATCGGGAACACGAGCGCGCTCTCGGAGGTCACGTGGTCGGCGATCACGAGTCTGGTGGAGCCGTCCATCGCAGCGTCGACCGCTTCGGTCACCTGCGCGGGATCGGTGATCGAGACGGGCAGGTCCACACGCCGCACCGTCGCGCCGCGCCGTCCGGTGACGTAGCGCGCCGCGTTCTCGACCGCACCGTAGACGCGATCGGTGACGACGACCGAGTCGCCCGGCGCGAAGTCGAACGAGCGCAGCACGGCGTTCACGCCCGTGGTCGCGTTCTCGACGAATACCAGGTCGTCCGGGCGCGCGCCGAGGAACGGCGCCACGACGGCGGCCGCCTGTCGCAGCCGCGACGGTCCGGGCGCTGCAGCGGGCGTTCCGCCGGTGAGCTCGCGCAGCATGAAGCGCGACGGGGATCTTTCGATCTCGTCGCGCAGCGCCTGCTGCGCCGCGAGCACGCGGCGGGGCGGCACGCCCACCGTGCCGTGATTGAGATAGACGATGCCTGGATCGAGCGGCCACTCCGGAAGTCGGTGCCTGCCGAATGGGTTCACGGGAATCCTCCTTGGCCGGCAGAGTCTAGTCGATCACGACGCCGGCCCGCAGTGTGGGTGACGGGGCGGTCCCACGGCGCAGGCGGCCGTTCGATGGCGGCTTCCCGGCGGCCGCGGCAAGACCCTAGGCGGGTGGCCCTTCCGGCTCCGCTTCGAGCAGCTCCGCCACCGTCACCGAGGCGAGCCCCGAGCGCGCGGCGTGTTCGAGGATCGGCTCGAGTGCCGCGATGGTCTGGGTGCGGTCCTGTTCGCCCAGCGGGCTGCCGTCGTGGAGGATCACGATCGAGCCGGCGCTCAGGCGCCCGGTCACGCGTGCCACGATGGTCTCGACGCCCGGCCGGTGGGGATCCTCCGGGTACACGTCGCCGAGCACGGATTCGACGCCCATCCGTCTCACGAACGCGGACTGGCCCGGCATCATGAACCCGAACGGCGGGCGGTAGAAGCGCGGGCTGACGCCGGCCGCGGCGACGACGGCGGCGACCGAGCGCCTGACCTCGCGGGCGATGCCCCACGGTGGGAGCAGCGGCAGCGGCCAGTGCAGATCGCCGTGCGCCGCGACCTCGTGGCCTTCGTCGACCATGCGGCGCACGATCCCGGGCGCGCGCCGCACGTTGGAGGCGAGCGTGAAGAACGTCGCGCGGGCGCCGTGGCGCGCGAGGATGTCGAGCACCTGCGGCGTCGCGATCGTGCTCGGGCCGTCGTCGAAGGTGAGCGCGAAGCGTCCCGGGACGTCGTCCACGCGGCAGAGCAGGTGCCCGCGCGCCCAGCCTGCGAAGCGGGCGTGGTGCAGCAGCGTCATCGTGTCTCCTTTCGGAGGCCACGGGCGGCCGCGCGCTGCGTGCGGCGGTCGTAGTCGAGACACGCGATCCAGCCGAGCGCGGGAACGAGTGCGAGCGACGGCAGCCAGGGTCCCGCGTGCCATGCCACCGCCGCCACGGCCAGCACGAGGTACCAGGCCGGCACCAGCACGAGCCCGGCGGCGATGCGTCCGAGCATGAGCTGCTGTGGAGCGCCGAGCCAGCGCCGCGCCGCAGCCTCGATCGCGAACAGCGCCGGCGCATGCAGCAGGCGTCCCGCGGCCCCGGCCGCCGCGAGCGCCGGCGCCCGACCTGCAGGCGCCGGTGCGGGCGGATCCGCCGCGACGAGTGAGGCCGCGTCCGCCAGGGCGGCTTCGAGCGCTCCGGCCATCTTCCCGGTGAGCGCGTGCGCGGCCTCGTCCACCCCCGCGCCCTCGATCGCGCGACGCCGGAATGGCCGCGCGGCGATCGGCTCTCCGGCGACGACCGTCAGATCGGCGCGGAACGCGACCCGGTTCTCGTAGCGGATCGCCACCGGGATCGCCGGGGGTGCGCTCACGGGCGCTTCGAGCAGCATGTGCGCCGCGCCGGTCTTCAGGGGGCGCAGCGTGCGATCGTCGTCGCTCACGCCTTCGGGAAAGACGGCGACCACTTCACCGGCCGCGAGCAGCGCGTGGCAATGGGCGAATGTCTCCCGGTTGCGCTCGAGGCCGTCCACCGTTTCGTGACGGAAGAACACCGGCAGGGAACCGAATACGCGGAGCAGGAGGCCGCGTGGCCACGGATGGAACAGCGGCTCGTGCGCGAGGAAGTGGAGCCTCCTTCCGAACGCGACATCGAGCACCACGACGTCGGTCCACGCCGCCGGGTGGTTCGCGACCAGCACCGCCGCACCGCGCGCGGGAAGGTGCTCGCGCCCCCGGATCCGCACGCGGCGGAAGCACACCCGCACGGCGATGGTCAGCAGGACCCGGATGCAGGCGAAGATCGGCGCCGTGGCCCGGCGCGCGACGCCGCCCGGCTCCGGCGGCCGGGCGGGATCCCCCTCTGCCGTCCTGACATCGCCCCTGCCGGATTGGCGCGTTTCGGACCCGCGCTCCGTATGCGGCTTTCCGCTCGCCGGGGGAGTGATGTGCTGCTCACCGGCCTCTCTCATCGGCTTGCCGTCCTTCCCGGGCCTTTCCCGTGGGCCCCGGCTCCACCCTACATGACGGCATGAGTCGTGCCTGAATTCCGTATCGGAAGTCCTGCCGCGGAGAAGCTCATGGTCGGTCTGCTTCCCGGAAGATGGTTCGCGGGCGGGGCCGCGATGCGGCGCTCGCGTGAAGTGGCGCGCGTGCTCACCGGTCACGGTCTCGGCTCGATCGTCGACCAGGCCGGGCTGCGCCGATTCGCGCCGTTCCGAGGGCGTCTGCCGGACCGCGAGCCGCTCCACCAGGCGGCGCACCTGCGCCTCGCGCTCGGCGAGCTCGGCGTGACGTTCACCAAGCTCGGGCAGATGCTCAGCACCCGCTCCGACCTGCTGCCGCCCGAGTACATCCGCGAGCTGTCCCTGCTCCAGGACTCGACGCCGCGCGTGCCGGCGGCCCAGATCCGCCGCGTGATCCTCGAGGATCTGGGCGCCGATGCGCTCGAGCGCTTCGCTTCCTTCGAAGACGAGCCGCTGGCGTCGGCATCGATCGGGCAGGTGCACGCGGCGCGGCTTCACGACGGGCGCGACGTCGTGGTCAAGGTGCGCCGTCCCGGCGTCGCCCAGCAGGTGGACGTCGACCTCGACATCATGCGCGACATCGTCGACTGGATGGAGCTGCATACCGAATTCGGCCGCGACTACGCGCTGCGCCCGCTCGTCGAGGAGTTCGCCCATTCGCTGCACGGCGAAATGGACTACGTGCGCGAGGGCGAGAACGCCGATCGCTTCCGCCGCGCGATGACGGACGAACCGCGGTTGTGGATACCGCGCGTGCACTGGGACCTCACCACGCGCAGGGTGCTCACGATGGAACGGGTCGGCGGCGTCAAGGTCACCGACCTCGAGGGGCTCGAACGGCTCGGCGTCCGGCGGCGCGGGATCGCCGAGACCGCGGTGCGCACGTTCCTGCGCCAGGTGCTGGAGCTCGGCTTCTTCCATGCCGATCCGCATCCCGGCAACTTCTTCGTGCAGCAGGACGGCACCGTGGCGGTCGTGGACTTCGGCATGGTCGGACGCGTGAACGAGGTCACGCAGATGCGGCTGCTGCGCGCCGGGCTCGCGGCGATCCGCGAGGACTCCGAGAACCTCGCCGAGGAAATGTACGCGCTCGGCGTCGCCGGCCGCCGCGCCGATCGCGGCGCGTTCCAGCGCGATCTCGATCACCTGCTGGCGCGCTACGGCGGCCGCTCGCTGCGCGACCTCTCTGCGGCGACCGTGATTCAGGACTTCACGGCCGTCGCGTACCGGCACCGGTTGCAGCTGCCCGGCGAGCTGGCGCTGCTGTTCCGCGTGGTCATCATGAGCGAAGGCCTCGGACTCACGGTGGACCCGGACTTCCGCTACCTCGACTACGCGAGCCCGTTCTTCCAGAAGCGCTGGATCGAGCACCACGGCCTGGCCGAGACCGCGCAGCGGTTCGGCCGTGCGGCGGTCGACGCGGCCGAACTCGGCATCGAGCTGCCGCGCCGCGCCGGGCGGCTGCTCGGGCGGCTCGAACGCGGCGAGCTCGAGCTCAATGTGCAGCACGAGGGTCTCGAGCGCTTTTCGCACCAGATGCAGCGCATGACCAACCGGCTGGCGCTCGCGATCATTCTCGCCGCCTCGGTGGTGGCCATGGCGCTGGCGCTCGGGGTGCGGGCATTCCCGGGAGGCACCGGATACGTGTCCTGGATGTTCCGGCTGGGGCTCCTGTTCTCGCTGGTGTTCGGCATCGCGCTCATCTGGTCCATGTGGCGGGCGCCGCGCCGCTGAGCCGGTTCGAACCTTGCCCGCCGGAGGCTCGAACGGCACTGGAAACGAGCCGCCTAACCGTCTGCTGCATCAAAGCCTGGAACAGCCGACCACGCCCTGTCAGGAGAATTTCACCGAAATGTGTCCGCGCCCATCAAACAGTCGTTGCTCTGGGCCGGGGCCGCCCGTAACCTGTGGGCCGCTCACGGTCGGCCCTCCCCCGAAGAGGGGCCCCGGAGTCCTAAATACTTAAAAATCATGGAGGATAAGTGACTTTCGCGTCTCTTGGGCTGCCCACCCCCATTCTGAAGGGCATCCGGGCGACCGGCCATATCGAACCCACCGCGATCCAGAGCAAGTCCATCCCCGTCACCATCGAGGGCAACGACCTCATCGCCGCCGTCCAGAGCGGCTCGGGCAAGACCGCAGCGTACCTGTTGCCGCTGCTGGCCCGGCTGCTGGACAGCTCGACCCGGCTGCGGGCGATCGTTCTGGTTCCCACGCGCGAACTGGCCGCGTACGTCGAAACCCGGGCGCGTGACTACGCCCGGTTCACCAGCCTCAAGATCGGCGTGGTCTTCACCGGAGCGCCCCTGGCGGCGCAGGAGAAGAGTCTGCGCGAACAGCCGGTCGATCTTCTGGTGGCGACGCCGGGTCGGCTGCTGGAGCTGCATGCGAAGGGCTGCCTCAATTTCGAGGACGTCGAGCTGCTCGTGTTCGATGAAGCCGACCGCATGGTATCGCTCGGACTGGCGCCGGACCTGCGCAAGCTGCTCAAGGTGCTGCCCGAGACGCGGCAGACGCTCATGTTCTCGATGACCATGCCGCCCGAGCTCAACCGACTCGCCAAGGACGCGCTGATCGAGCCGGTGCGGGTGGACCTCGGCCCCACCAGCAAACCGGTCGCCGGCATCACCCAGGCGATCTATCCGGTGCGCAAGGACCTCAAGGCCGACCTGCTCGACGAGCTGCTGTCGCGCACCGAGGTGCGCAGCACGGTCGTCGTGACCAGGACGCGGCACGCCGCGATCCGCCTCGCGCGCATGCTCACCCGCCGCTTCACGGTGGCGGTCCTCGACGAGCATCCGAGCCACACCGAGCGCGAACAGGCGTTGATGGACCTCCGGCGCGGCCGGGTGCAGATCCTGGTGGCGAGCGCGACGTCCGCGCGCAGCCTCGACGTGGCGAACCTGGCTCACGTGGTGAACTTCGACGTGCCGCAGGTGCCCGAGGACTACGTCCATCGCCTCGGCCGCACGGGGCGCGGCGAGCCGGTGGGCGACGTGTTCACGCTGATGAGTCCGGAGGAGCAGCGCGAGGTCGCCGCGATCGAGCGCTTCCTGGGCCGCACCGTCGCGCGCGTGCTGCTGCCCGACTTCGACTACGACGGCAAACCGCGCGAGGTGAAGACCTTCGTGTCCTACGGCGAGGACTTCGGTGAGGAGCCGCGACGCGGGGCTGCGGGGCTGTCCGCCGCGGCGCAGCGCATCGCGACCGTGCGCAAGCCGGCGGCCGACGCCCGGTCGGCGCCGACGCCGAACGGCACTCCCCGCCCCGCGCCCAAGGCCGCCGTCCGCCCGGCGGCCGCGAAGCCGTCCCGTCCTTCGGCATCGCGGCACCGCCCCGCAGGGGCCAAGCCCGCACCGCAGGGCACGGCCCAGCGGCGCACGAGGTCGCGGCCGACCAAACCTCTCAAGAAGAAGTAGCCGCAACGCACGGAGCGGGCGCCGTCTGCACCGGCGCCCCCGGGCGCTCAGGCCGCGAGCAGGCGGTCGACCTCGAAGTCGAATTCCTCGGGGAGGACCACGCGCGCGACCGATTCGTCGGCGGGCATCGGCTCCCAGATCGCGACGTCGCTGTCCATCGGCATGGATCCGTCCGGCCTGGACAGCACGCGGCAGTGCGGCCGGCTCGGATCCGCGGGGTTCGGGTGCGTGCTCAGCACCGTGTATCCGGACGGCGTCAGCATGATCGTTCCGGTCGGATAGAGCCCGATCGTCCGGACCAGCGCCCACAGCGCGATGGGTTCGAACTTGTCGCGCTCTGCGCCCAGGAGCTGCTGCAACGCCTCGTAGCCGGTGAACGGCCGCGCGCGGTAGGTGCGGTGCGCGGTCATGGCGTCGAAGCAGTCGGCGACCGACACGATGCGCGGCAGCGCGGCCACCTGGTGCGGCCGTGCGATCGCGGGGTAGGCGCCTTCGCCGCGGGTGAGGTGGTGCTGGAGGCAGACCTGCAGCGTGGTGAGCGTGAGAGCCGAGAGCCCCGGCATGCGCGCCACGATCTTGAGCCCCTCGATCGGGTGGCGTTGCATCAGCCGCCACTCGTCCGCCGTCAGCCGGCCGGGCTTGCCGAGCACGGCGGACGGAATCGTGATCTTGCCGACGTCATGGAGCAGTGCGGCCACGCCGAGATCCGCGAGTTCGGTGCGCGACAGGCCCAGACGCTGCCCCATCGCAATCGCCAGCACACTCACGTTCACGCAGTGCGCGTAGGTGTATTCGTCGTGCTCGCGCAGCGCGGTGAGGCCGACGATCGAGTACTCGTTCTTCATGATCGAGTCCACGATCGGCTGCACCAGGCGCTTGACCCGGCGGATCGGCGGCTTGCCGGTGCGCGCCGTGCGCCGGATCGCGGCCTTCGTGCCGCTGACGGCGCGCTGGTAGGTCTGCCGCGCCCGCGCACGCTCGGTCTGCTCCTCTTCATCGAGCGCTTCCTCGAGCGCCTGGCTCAGCACCCCCAGCTCCTCGAGCGTGACCGGGACGACGTGCGTGAGACCCGCGCTCGTCATGATCTCGGCGAACGGCGTCCCTGCGCGCGGATCGGCGTTCGCGTTCATCAGCTGCACGAACGCCCCGAGTTCGTCCGCGACGAGCCCGTCCAGGAAGCGCACCCCACCCAGGCGCCGCGCCTCGAACGCCTGCGTCAGCGCCTCGAACAATGCGGTCTGCGACGGCTCGGCGCGCAGCCGCGTGCCGTTCAGATAGAAGCACTGCCCCATCGCGACGATGACGATTTCGTCCTCGGCGCTGCGGGCCAGCAGTTGCAACATGTCGTCGATCTGGTCGCGCAGAGCCTGGTTCGAAAGGTCGTAGAGCCGTGCCGAGCGCAGCAGGCCGTGAAAGCGGGTGAGGATCAGCGCGCCGAGCGCACGGTCGAACGAGGCGCCGTCGTCGTGCCGCGACCCGCTGTCCGGCCGCATCATGGGTCCTTCCGCCTCACTCACCGGCGCCTCCCATCGATTGCAGCGCGGCCGTGCACGCGGCCCGGGCGCCGCCTTTGCCGGACTTCGCCACGCGCTCGAGCAGCGCCCGCGCCGCCGGGGTTCCGATCCGCGCGGTGCAGAAGGCCACGGCGCGCCGTGTGGCGTCGTCGCCGCGCGCGAACAGCCCGCCGCGCTGAAGCTCCGCTTCGAGGGCGGGCAGGACGCTGTCGCCGCGCACCGCCAGGGCCATGAGGATCGCACGCTGCTCGGCCTCGGTGCGGCGCGAGAATGCCTCGTGGTCGAACGCCTGCAACAGCACGGCCGTGACCTCCTCGGCCGGGTCCTGGGCGAGGCGCTGCAGGATCGTCGCGTAGAGCCGCGGCTCGGCGACCTCCAGCATGGCGCGCAGCAGCGGTCGCGCGGTCTCCGGCTCGACGTGGGCCAGCACCTCGATCACCTCGCGTCGGACCCGCGGCTCGGGGTGCTTCGCCACCGCCTCGACGAATCCGCCGACGGCCCCGCCGCCGATCTGACTGAAGATGTGCACCACGTTGCGCACGACGTACCAGCGCTCGTCGGAGAGCCAGGGCAGCAGGACGTCCGGCTGCTCGCGAACCAGCTCCGCGAGCACCGTGACCAGCGGCTGACGCGTGCGGCGCTGCTGGCTCTCCGCCAGCACGTGCATGAGCCATTGCGCGGCCGGCGCCCCGAACCCGCGGGCCAGCTCGATGAACGCCTCCACGCCCTCGTCACCCTGGCGGTCGAGCGCGGCGACTGCGTGCCGCGTGACCGGCGATCCCTGCACCGTGATCCCTTCGAGGAACTTCTCCATCGGCTCACCGGGCGCGCATTCGCGCAGCAACCGCAGCGACTCGGCGGCGGTACCCCACTCGCCCTGGGCGATGGCCTCGCGCAGGACGCGCGGGATGAAGCGCGCCAGCTCTGCGCGGTCGGTGGGCGTCGAGCCCGCCGCGACCGCGTCCCCGATGATCTGCGCCACCGCGGTAACGAGCGGTACCGCGTGCGTGTCCGCCAGTTCGCGGCGGAAGCCCTCGAGCTCCGCCGCCGCTGCCGTCTCCAGGTCCTCGTACACCGTCTCCGGATCGGCGCTGCCGTCGACCGAACCCCAGTCGTCCGAGCGCGTGAACGTCTCCGCCTCGTCGGCTTCGGTGCGGGCGGCCGGCGTGGTCGCCGTGCCCGCCGCATCCGAGGGCCATGGCAGTGCCGGCGCGTCGTCCTCATCGCCCGCCTCCTCGCCCCCGTCGACGTCGCCCTCGAGCGGGACCGCCGACACTTCGACGTGCGGCAGGTTCGCCTCCCAGAGCAGGGTGACGAGATCGTCGTCTCCGGGAGACGGCCCGGTCACGTGCAGAAGGACGTCGACGAAACTCTGCACTTCCGTGGCCGCGATGCCGGGTAGAAACGTCAGCGCGCGCACCCCATCACGGTGGAACACGCCGGACAGGTTGTCTTCGCGCGAGTGGGCCTGGAACACCGGATGCTCCTGCCAGAGCATCGAGGCGGACTGGATCTCGAGCCGGATCGAACCCAGGCGATCGAGCAGCGCGTCGGTGGTCTCCGCCAGATCGGTGCGGAAGCGGGCGACGGCGGCGTTGCCGGCGTCGTAGAGCCGGCAGGTCTTGACCGTCCGCAACAGCAACGTGACCCAGGCCGCGACGTCTTTGACGGCGGCCGGATCTTCCGACGATTGAGGCGCATCGGCACCCTGCCGAGCGGCCGCGGAGGGATGCTCCATCGTATGGACCTGCTTGAGAGTGAGGGGCGGCTTGCAGGGGGTATCGGCAGCCCGGGCGGGCGGCTTGAGCCGGCTCAGACGCCGGGGAGCCCGGCCTCCAGCGCGGCCGCGATCCAGCGGACCGCCTCTTCCAGCGTCGCCCGGTCCGCGGCCGTCGCCTGCACCAGGTCCGGACTGCCGCCGCCCTTGCCCCGCGAGCGCTCGAGGAGCCCCGGCACGCGGGCACGGAGATCGAAGTCGAGCGCCTTCGCCCTCCCGGCGACCAGCGCCGGCTCGGGCGCGGCCGCCCCCGCCACCACCCACGGCGCCCCGGCCTCCAGGCACTTGATCGCGAAGGTTCTGAGCTCGGCTCGCTCGCGCGACTCGGCCAGGTCGGTGACCGGGCGCGGCGGTACCCCGGTCCGCTCGCGCGCCTCCCGCACGATCAGCGCCGCGCGCGCCTCGGCGAGCTCGCGGCGCAGGCGGTCGCGTTCGGCGAGTGCACGTTCCAGATGATCCAGCAGATCGCGGTCCTTGAGCGTCCGGCGTCGCGCCGCTTCGACCATCGCCTCGGTGCGCCAGGCGTAGTCGCTGAGCGCGCGTGCACCGCACAGGAACTCGAAGCGCACGTGGCCACGCACCTTCTCCCAGCCGAGCACCTTGACGACGCCGACCTCGCCGGTCCGCGTGACGTGCGTGCCGCCGCACGCCGACACGTCCCAGTCGGGAATCTCGACGATGCGGATCTCGTCGCTCAGCTTCGGCGCCTTGCGCAACGCGAACCGCTTCACGCCCTCCGCATCCACCCAGTGGCGCTCGATTGGGCGATCCTCCCAGAGCACCCGGTTGGCCGCGGCTTCGACCCGCTCGACCGCGCGCCAGTCGGCGGCGTCCAGGGCGACCTCGATGGTGCTCGTCTGCTCGCCCAGGCGTGAGGAGAGCGTGTCGGCGTCGAGCACACGCTCGAATGCCGCGCTCAGCACGTGCTGCCCCGTATGCTGCTGCATGAAGTCGAAGCGCCGCTCGCGGTCGATCGCTCCGGCGACCCGACCTTCGGGCGCCCGTGCGTCGCCGATCACGTGGAGCACCGTGCCGTCCCCGCCGATCTGCACGTCCTCGACCGCCACGCCGCCGAGCGTGCCGCGGTCGCCGGGCTGCCCGCCGCTCTCGGGGTAGAAGAAGGTGCGATCGAGCGCGATCGCCGCTCTCCCGTCGACCGCGCCCGCACCGACCACCTCCGCCTCGAACGCCGACGTGTAGGCATCGTCGTAGTACAGCCGCCGGCTGCGCAGCGGGCCGCTCATCCCGTACGCCTCAGCCCGTACTGGCGAAGCTTTCGCCACAGCGTGGTGCGCGAGATGCCGAGCTGCCGCGCCGCGGCGGTGGCGTTGCCGTCGTGGCGCTGGAGCACGCGCCGGATGTGGTCGCGCTCGACCTCGGCCAGCGACCAGCTCGCGCGCTCGTCCGCCGCATCCGCCGCCGCCCGCTCCGCCGCCCGCACGCTCTCCGCGTGCCGCGGCAGCATGCGGGGTGAACGCATGGAGGCCGGCAGCTCGCCGGCGGTGATCACGGGCCGTTCGGCCACCGCCACCGCGTGCTCGATCGCGTTCTCGAGCTCGCGAACGTTGCCCGGATAGTCGTAGCGCTCCAGCAGAGCCATGGCGTCCGGTGCGAAGCGGTGCGCCCTCCCGCCGCTCCTGTTCGCGAGCCGGTCGAGGAAGTAGGACGCCAGCAGACCGATGTCCTCACGGCGCTCGCGCAACGGCGGCAGTTCGATCTGCACGACGTTGAGGCGATAGAAGAGATCCTCGCGGAACCGCCCGGCCTGGACCTCCGTGTGCAGATCGCGATGCGTCGCCGCAACCACCCGCACGTCGACGAGGCGCGTCAGGTTCTCGCCGACACGGCGGATCTCGTTGTTCTCGAGCGTGCGCAGCAGCTTCACCTGGGTCGGCAGGGGCATGTCGCCGATCTCGTCGAGGAACAGCGTGCCGCTGTCGGCCTCCTCGATCAGCCCGATCCGCTCGGCGGTCGCTCCGGTGAAAGCGCCGCGGGCATGACCGAACAGCTCGCTCTCCATGAGGGTCTCGGGAATCGCGCCCGTGTTGACCGCCACGAACGGCCGCTCCGCCCGCCGCGACTGGAGGTGGATCGAGCGCGCCACCAGCTCCTTGCCCGTCCCGCTCTCGCCGATCAGCAGCACGGTGCTGTCGGTCGGGGCCACCTTGGAAATCAGCCGGAAAATCCGCTGCATGCGCGGGCTGGCTCCAACCATGTCCCGGTAGGGCCCATCCAAGCCGTGGGGTGACCGCCCGCCCGCCGGGCGTTTCCAGGACGGGGGCGTAGAGGTCGGCATGGGCATCTTTCCACGGGACGGGGACGAAACCGGTGCGGCGAGGACCGTTTCAAATTGCCACGCACCCGGAAGTCGGTCAAGATGGGGGCCGGAGCCGAGGGGCGCAGCGCCCGCCCGGTCGCAGCCACACCGGCTCAGGACCACCGGAGGAATCGTCGATGCCGCATTCGATCCGCAGGGGGCTGCCGCACGCCTTCGCCCTCTGCGCGTGCCTCGCCGTCGCCTGCTGTACGGGGCCCGGTATCGCCACGGCGTCCGCCTCCGCGGCGCCGGCCGCGGACGATGACGCCCTCCGTCTCGCAGGTCCCCTGGCCGCCCTCGAACGGATCGGTCCGGTGTACCGGGACGAGCGACCCGACGTGGTCCAGATCTACCTGCTCGACGCGGAGGATCCGGCCTGGCGTGCCGCGGGCGGAACGTTTCGGGGCCGGCGCGGGCTCGACGCATCGCTCGTCGCCCCGATGGTGAGACGCGCACACGACGCCGGCCTGCGCGTCTCGGCGCGCATCGAGACCGCCTGCGACTTCCACGTCGCCGTCGAGGCCGACGTGGACGAGATCGATCCGCTGCCGGGCGACGGCGCTGACTCCGGCCGCGCCCTCTCGCGCTACCCCATCGATCCGGCGGATGCGCGACTCGCTGCGGTGCGCGGCATCACCGTCGTCACGACGGTGAACGAGATCCTCGAGTCGCTCGGAGGGGGCAGCGGCACCCTCCTGCACGCCGGAGCGAATGACCTGCTCGCACGCAACCTGCGCCTGCTCTCCGAGGCCGGCGTGAAGCTGACCATCGGCCGCGGCCCCGCGGCCGGCGCGCACGTCGCGGGCGGTCCGGCGGCGTAGCCTTCGCCCGGCCCCGCGCGCACGCGGCGCCGCTCGATGCCATCCCGCACACAGACCGGCGCGCGGTGATTGACACCCCTGTGAGCCGTTCCTAATGTGCGTCCACCATGGTCAGGCGGCTCTCACATGTGGACGCGCGCGGGCGGGTGCGGATGGTGGACGTCGGCGCCAAGCGGGTGACGCGTCGCGAGGCGGTGGCGCGCGGCAGGATCCGCATGGCTGCGGCGACGTTCACGGCGCTGACCGGCGGCCGCGCCCCCAAGGGCGACGTCCTCGCCACCGCGCATCTCGCGGGGGTGATGGCCGCCAAACGCACGGCCGAACTGATTCCGCTCGCCCACCCGCTGCCCCTCGAGAAGATCGCCATCGAGTTCACCCCGGACGCCCGTACCAGCTCGATCGTGATCGAGGCGCGAGTCGCCTGCCGCGCGCGCACCGGCGTCGAGATGGAGGCGCTCACCGCGGTGAGCGTCGCCGCGCTCACGATCTACGACATGCTGAAGGCGATCGACCGCGGCATGGAGATCGGCTCGATCGCGCTGTGGGAAAAGCGCGGCGGCCGGAGCGGCACGTACCGCCGCCGCTGATGCCGGCGCCCGGGCGAGTGCGCGAGCCGCGACCGCGGTTGAAGGGCTCGCGGTCGTGACGGCGCCCGAGTTCCTCTCCTGGGCCGAGGCGCGGGCGCGCGTGCTCGCCGCCGTCCGCCCGCTGGCGCCGATCGATATGCCGCTCGATGCGCTGCCGGGGCGCGCCCTCGCGGAGCGTGTGGCTGCACCCTACGCCCTGCCGCCCTTCGCGAACAGCGCGATGGACGGCTACGCGCTGCGCGCCGGTGACGTAGCCGCGGCGCCGATCGAACTGCCGGTGGTCATGGTTCTGGCCGCCGGCCACGGCGCCGCGGGACCGCTGCCGCCCGGCACGGCCGCGCGCATCATGACCGGCGCCGAAATCCCCGACGGCGCGAACGCCGTGGTGCCGTTCGAAGAGGCCGAACGCATCGACGCGGGCGAAGGCGAGCGCGTGCGTCTGATCGCGCCTGCCCGGGCGGGAGCGCACATCCGTCCCGCCGGCGCCGACATCGCCGCCGGCGAGGAGGCGCTCGCGGCCGGACGCGAGCTGTCGGCGCACGACGTCGCGCTGCTCGCCGCGCTCGGATTCGATCGCGCACGGGCCCGCCCGCGGCCGCGTGCCGCGGTGATCTCGACCGGAGACGAGCTGCTCCCGGCCGGCGCCCCGCCCGCCCCCGGCAGGATCCACGACAGCAACCGGCCGATGCTGTGCGCGCTCGCCCGCGAGGCCGGCTGCGAAGTCGTGCTCGATGCGCACGCCGGCGACGATCCGGCCCGCGTGACCGCCGCGATCCGGGGCGCGCTCGAGCGGGCACAGGTCGTGTTCACGATCGGCGGCGTGTCGGCCGGCGACTTCGACCCCGTGAAGCAGAGCCTGTCCGCGATCGGCGGAATCCACCTCTGGCGCGTGGCGATGCGCCCCGGGAAACCGCAGGCGTTCGGCACGTCGGGCGGGCGCCTGTTCTTCGGGCTGCCGGGCAATCCGGCCTCGGTCGCCTGCGTGTTCGAAACACTCGCCCGACCCGCGCTGCGCGCGCTGCAGGGTTTCAAGTCGATCGACCGGCCGCGGATCGAGGTGCGCGCCGCGGCGCCGATCGCATCCAAGGCCGGCCGCACCGACTTCATCCGCGTCACGCTCGCGCGTGAAGCCGGGACGTGGCTCGCCACGCCGGCGGGCGCACAGACCTCGGGACACCTGACGCCGCAGTCGCGCGCGCACGCACTCGCCGTGATTCCGGAAGCGCTCGATCAGGCGCAGGCGGGCGCTGCGCTCGAGGCCCTGCTGTTGCGCTGGCCGGAGGACACGCGGCGCACCTGACGCCGCGCGTGCCCGGACCCGGCGCCGCGGGCCGCGCCGCCGCCGGACGCCCCCCGCCTTCGCGGCCCGCCCGCCGCCCTCAGTGCCCCGCCTCGTCCCCCCACAGCTCCTTCAGCCGCGCGTCGCGCCGGCAGCCGAGGCGATAGCTGTGATAGCGGACCGGGTTCTTCTTGTAGAAATCCTGGTGATACTCCTCGGCGGGCCAGAACGTCGTCGCCTTCGTGATCTCGACGACGATGGGACCGTCGAACGTCTTCGTGGCCTCGATGTGACGCAGCGACGCCTCGGCGAGCGCCTTCTGCGTGGAATCCCGGTAGAAGATGGCCGGGCGGTACTGGCGGCCGTGATCGCAGAACTGGCCGTCGGCGCTGGTGGGATCGATGTTGTGCCAGTACACCTCGAGCAGGCGCGGGTAAGTGATCTTCTTCGGGTCGTAGAGCACTTCGATGGATTCCGCGTGGTGCGTGCGCCCGTAGCCGACGTCCTCGTAGCTCGGGTTCGGCTCGGAGCCGCCGCAGAAGCCGGAGATGGCCTCGTTCACGCCGTCGATCTTCTCGAAGGAAGCCTCCATGCACCAGAAGCAGCCCCCGGCGAAGATCGCCACGCCCTCTCCCGGCGCGGGCGGGCGCACGTCCGGCGCGCCGGACGTCTCTTTCGCGGCCGCGGCCGGCGCGGCATTGGACTCCCCGCCCGAAGCCCCGCAGCCGACCAGCGCGAGCGCGAAGACCAGGGTGACGAGCAGGGGTGATCGGAGCGTGCGGTTCATCAGGCGTTTCCTCCTTCGCATGCATGCCGGACCGCCCTGCGCCGGGCGGGGGCCGCGGGGCGCCCGTCCGCGCGGCCTTCGCGCCGGTCCGTGCCCGCTCCCGGCGAATACGCGTCCGGCCGGGAGGTGTGAACGGGCGGGCCACCGACTTGACGGTTCGTGATCGTTTGCGGCCGCTGCCGGCCCCGCGATCAGAGCAGGCCCATCACCGAGCGCTGCGCCTGGACCAGCAGGCCGCCGGCCTGCACCCCCCACCACAGCGTGAGCAGCAGCGTCACCCCGATGGCGATGACCCCCGGGACGGCCCAGCTCACGTGCACGGGTTCGCCCTGCGGGTCCTCCATGTACATCGCCACCGTGACGCGCAGGTAGTAGAAGACGGACACCACGCTGTTGAGCACGCCGATCACGACGAGCGGAACGAGGCCCGCGTGCAGCGCGGTGCCGAAGACGTACACCTTGCCCATGAAGCCGGCCGTGGGCGGAATGCCGCCGAGCGACAGCATGAAGAACGCCATCGCGAATCCGAGCAGCGGGTGGCGGAACCCGAGCCCGGCGAAGTCCGAGACGAGCACGCGCTCCTCGCGCCCGCGCCCGAGCAGCGTGAGCACCCCGAACGCCCCGAGGTTCATGGCCGCGTACACCGCGAGGTAGAACAGCGCGGCCGAGGCGCCTTCGGTGCCGCCGGCGATGACCGCCACCAGCACGTAGCCGGCGTGAGCGATGCTCGAATAGGCCAGCATGCGCTTCACGTTCGACTGCAGCAGGGCCGACACGTTGCCGACGGTCATCGTCAGAACCGCGATCACCGACAGCAGCACGCTCCAGTCCGCCTGGACGTCGCCGAACGCGCGCAGCAGCACCCGCAGCAGCGCCGCGAAACCGGCCGCCTTCGCCCCCACCGACATGAACGCGGTCACCGAAGTCGGCGCGCCCTCGTAGGCGTCCGGCGTCCACATGTGGAAGGGCACCAGGGCGACCTTGAACGCGAAGCCGGTGAACACCAGCAGAGCGCCGATCAGCAGCAGCGGATTGTCGAGCATCGGCGAAGCGACGATCGTCGCCGCGATCTTCTGCAGTTCGGTGGTGCCGGTGGCGCCGTAGATGAGGGCGATGCCGTACAGCAGGAAGCCGCTCGCGAACGCGCCCAGCAGGAAGTACTTGAGCGCGGCCTCGTTCGACTCGAGCTGGGTGCGGCGGAAGCCGACCATCACGTACAGCGCCAGCGACATCAGCTCGAGCGCGAGAAAGATCGTGATCAGGCTGTTCGACGCGGCCATGATCACCATGCCGAGCGTCGCCGACAGCAGCAGCGCGTAGTACTCGGTCTGGTTGATGTGCGTGCGCCGCACGTAGTCCCAGGACAACAGCACCGCCAGGACGCCGATCGAACAGAACAGCAGCGTGAAGAAGATCGTGAAGCCGTCGTGGAGGAACATGCCGCCGAAGATCTCGCGGCGGTCCCCGGCGACCCGCAGCACCGCCCAACCGGCCGCGACCAGCGAGACGAGCGAAACGACCGCGGCCCGTCCGCTGCGCGGCCCCACGGGGAAGAACTCGAGCAGCAGCAGGACCATGATGCCCGCGGACAGCGCAATCACGGCGCCCAGCGCCCACCAGTCGACCTGCAGCAGCGTCGGCATCGAGAGCGGCGTCACGGGCGGCCTCCCTGGGAAGCGCCCGTCGCGCCCGTCGGCGCGTCCGCCGGCGTGGCCTGCGGGAATGCGGCGGCGCTGACCGCCGCGCGATGCTGCGACAGCTCGAGCATGCGGTCGAGTGACGGCTGCATGCGGTCGAGGAACGGCTGCGGCATGACGCCCATCCAGAAGATCAGCACCAGCAGCGGCGCGAACACCAGCCGCTCACGGATGCTGAGATCGGACAGCTTCTCGTTTTCCGGGTGCGTCACCGGCCCGAACACCACGCGCTGGAACATCCACAGCATGTAGACGGCCGACAGGATCACCCCGGTCGCCGCGAACACCGCCCACCAGTGGTTGGTGCGGAACGCGCCGAGCAGCACGAGGAACTCGCCGACGAAGCCGTTGGTTCCGGGCAGGCCGATCGAGCTCAGCATCACGATCATGAACACCACGGCGAACACGGGCAGCGGTTTCCACAACCCGCCGAAGTCGGCGATCAGCCGCGTATGGCGCCGCTCGTAGATCACGCCCACCAGCAGGAACAGCGCCCCGGTCGAGATGCCGTGATTGAGCATCTGCATCATCGAGCCGGCGAATCCCTGCGGGTTCATGGCGTAGAGACCGAGCATGCTGAAGCCGAGGTGGCTGACCGACGAATAGGCCACGAGCTTCTTGAGGTCGGGTTGCACCATCGCGACCAGCGCGCCGTAGATGACGCCGATGATCGCCAGCGCGGCGATCCACGGCGTGAACTGCGCCGAGGCCTGCGGGAACAGCGGGATCGCGAAGCGCAGGAAGCCGTAGGTGCCCATCTTGAGAAGGACGGCCGCCAGGATCACCGAGCCCGCCGTCGGCGCCTCGACGTGCGCGTCGGGCAGCCAGGTGTGGAACGGGAAGATCGGCACCTTGATCGCGAACGCCAGCGCGAACGCGAGGAACAGCCACGTCTGCGTCGCAGGATCGATCGGCAGGCGGTAGAACGCCTCGAGATCGAAGGTCGCGACACCGGTGTAGGTCCTGTTCAGCCAGTAGAGCCACAGGATCGCGGCCAGCATGAGCACGCTGCCGAACATCGTGTAGAGGAAGAACTTCACCGCCGCATACACGCGCCGCGGTCCGCCCCAGACGCCGATCAGCAGGTACATCGGGATCAGCATCGCTTCCCAGAACACGTAGAACAGCAGGAGGTCCAGACACAGGAACGTGCCGATCATGCCGGTCTCGAGCGCGAGCAGCAGCGCGAAGAACTCGCGCGGGCGCTTCGACACCGAACCATAGGCGCCGACGATCGCGATCGCCGACAGCACGGTGGTGAGCAGCACCAGCAGGCCGCTGATCCCGTCGAGCCCGAGGTGGTACTGGGCGCCGAACGCCGGAATCCAGTCCGCCTTCTCGACGAAGCGGAAGCCCGGCTGCGCGTCGGCGAGCCGCCACCAGAGCGGCAGCGAGATCGCCACTTCGACCAGCGCGAAGAACGTCGCGACCCCGCGGATCAGCCGCGTCGCGTCCGGGCGCAGCATCCAGACGACCGCCGCGCCCACCAGCGGGAAGAACACCAGGATCGACAGCCAGGGCATGCCGTTCACGCGATCAGTGCCTCAGGAAGTGCAGGAAGAGCGCCGCGACGCCCAGCGCCAGGAAGAAGGCATAGGTGCCGACGAAGCCGGTCTGGAACAGCCGCAGGATCGCCGAGAGGCCCTCGAACGTGTAGCCCACGCCGTTCACCGTGCCGTCCACCACCTTCACGTCGAAGATCCGCCAGAAGCCCCGCGCGAGCGCGTGCACCGGCCGCACCGCGATCGCGTCGTACAGTTCGTCGATCCAGTACTTGTTGAGCAGCGTGCGATGCACCGCCGACAGCCGCTCGCGCAACGCCGTCGCGATCGACGGCTGCTGCAGGTAGAAGCGGAACGCGAGGAAGATGCCCACCGCGGCGACGCCCACCGACAGGGCCATCAGCAGCCACTCGGTCGAAGCCGGCACCGCGTGCGCGGCGGCCGCCGCGCCGTGCGCCCCTTCGGCACCGCTCTCGAACACCGGCGCCAGCCAGCGCTCGAACGCATGTCCGCCCTCCTGCATCGGCGGGCCGACCCAGCCGCCGACGATCGACAGGACGCCGAGCACGGCGAGCGGGATGACCATCGAAGGCGGCGATTCGTGCAGGTGGTGCGCGGCCTCTCCGGAGACCCGCGACGGCCCGCGGAACGCGAGGATGTAGAGGCGGAACATGTAGAAGGCGGTCAGCACCGCGCCGAGCAGACCGACCGCCCACACCCCGTAGTGCCCCGAGGCGAACGCGCCGTGCAGGATCTCGTCCTTCGAGAAGAAGCCCGCGAACGGCGGGATCCCGGAGATCGCGAGGGTCGCGGCCAGCATCGTGGCGTGGGTCCATGGCAGCACCTTCGCGAGGCCGCCCATCTTGCGCAGGTCCTGCTCGTCGGACATCGCGTGGATCACCGACCCGGCGCCGAGGAACAGCAGCGCCTTGAAGAACGCGTGCGTCATCAGGTGGAAGATCCCGGCGCCGAACGCGCCGACACCGAGCGCCAGGAACATGTAGCCGAGCTGGCTGACCGTGGAATACGCGAGCACCCGCTTGATGTCGTTCTGCGCGATGCCGATCGTGGCCGCGAACAGCGCAGTCGCCGCACCGATGACGGCCACGGTCTCCATGCTGGCCGGCGCGAGCTGGAACAGCACGTGGCAGCGCGCCACCATGTAGACGCCCGCCGTGACCATCGTCGCCGCGTGGATCAGCGCCGACACCGGAGTCGGACCTTCCATCGCGTCGGGAAGCCAGGTGAACAGCGGGATCTGGGCACTCTTGCCGGTGGCGCCCAGGAACAGCAGCAGCGTGGCGGTGGTGATCACCACGCCGCCCGCCACGAACACGTGGGGCGCCGCCGCGAACAGGCGCTCGTAGTTCAGGCTGCCGCCGTAGCTGAACAGGAAGAACATGCCGAGCAGGAAGCCGAAGTCGCCGATGCGGTTGACGATGAACGCCTTCTTGCCCGCCTCGGTCGCCGAGGGCCGCTCGTACCAGAAACCGATCAGCAGATACGAGCAGAGCCCGACGCCCTCCCAGCCGACGAACATGAGCAGGAAGTTGTCCGCGAGCACCAGTGTGAGCATCGCGAACATGAACAGGTTCATGTACATGAAGAAGCGCCGGAACGAAGCATCGTGCGCCATGTAGCCGATGGAATACACGTGGATCAGGAAACCGACGCCGGTGACCACGAGCACCATCACCGCCGAGAGCGGATCCAGCACGTACGACACGTCGATCGAGAAGTCGCCGACCCGCATCCAGGTGTAGACCGTGTCCACGATCTGCCGCTCCGCCGCGGGCATGCCGGCGAGGGTGAACACCGAGCGCAGGGCGAGCACGAACGCCACGCCGACGGCGCCGCAGGCGAGCCATGCGGTGCCGCGCCTGCCCAGCCGGTCCCCGATCAGCAGATTCAGGAGGACCGCTGCCATCGGCAGCGCCGGGATGATCCACAGGGTCGTCGGGTTCAAGTGCGCGGCCTAACCTTTCAGAAGGTCCACTTCGTCCACGAAGACCGTTTCGCGGAGCCGGAACAGGTTCACGATGATGGCCAGGCCCACGGCGACCTCGGCCGCGGCCACCGCCATGACGAAGAACGTGATCACCTGTCCGTCGACGTCGTTCATCTGACGGCCGAAGGCCACGAACAACAGGTTCGCGGCGTTCAGCATCAGCTCGATGGACATGAAGATCACGAGCGCGTTGCGGCGCACCAGCACGCCGACCACGCCGATCGCGAAGAGCGTCGCGCTCAGGGCGAGTGACCAGCCGAGCGGAATCATCGGTCTCCCTCCGGCGCGCTGGAGCGCAGCCCCTTGCCGATCACGATCACGCCGACCATCGCGACCAGCAGCACCATGGCGATGACTTCGAACGGGAACAGATAGCGCGTGAACAGCGCGGTACCGACCATTTCGGTGTTGCCCGCGGCCGGCGGCAGCGCCTGCGGCGCCACCGGGCCCCCGAACCAGCCGCGCTTCAGCAACAGCGCGGCCTCGGTGATGATCACCGCGCCCAGGATCCAGCCGAGACCGCGCCGCAACGCGACCTGGACGCCGGATTCCACGTCCTGCTTGAGGTTCAGGTACATGATCACGAACAGGAACAGCACCATGATCGCGCCCGCGTAGACGATGATCTGCACCATGCCCACGAACTCGGCGCCCATCAGCAGGTAGATCCCGGCGAGCGAGCAGAACGCAAGCACGAGGAACAGGGCGCTGATGACGGCGCTCCTGTGCAGGATCACCATGAGGGCCGAGACCACCGCGATGGCCGCGAAGGCCGCGAACAGGGACTGGACCATCATCGGTTCGCCCCCCAGAACATGACGAACGCCGTGAACAGGACGTTCACGAGCGTCACCGGCAGGAGCACTTTCCAGCCGAAGTGCATCAGCTGGTCGTAGCGCAGCCGCGGGAACGTCCAGCGCACCCAGATGAAGAAGAACAGCAGCACGGCGAGCTTCAGGAAGAACCACATGAAGCCCAGCGACGCCGGGCCGGGGCCGTTCCAGCCGCCGAGGAACAGCGTGACCGCGATCGAGCAGATCGCGATCACGTTCATGAACTCGCCGAGGAAGAACAGGCCGAACTTCATGCTCGAGTACTCGGTGTGGAAGCCGGCGACGAGTTCGGCTTCGGCTTCCGGCAGGTCGAACGGCGCGCGATTGGTCTCGGCCAGCGCGGTGATCATGAAGACGATGAAGGCGACCGGCTGGAAGAACACGAACCAGTTCTGCAGGAACGGAATCTGCGTCCCGAACAGCGTCAGCGACCCCGATTGCGCATGGACGATCTGCGACAGCGACAGCGTGCCGGCGAGCATCAGCACGCCCACCGTGGCGAGCCCCATCGCCAGCTCGTAGCTGATCATCTGCGCCGAGGATCGCAACCCGCCGAGCAGCGCGTACTTGTTGTTCGAGGCCCAGCCCCCGAGCGTGATCGAGTACACGCCGAGACTCGACATGGCGAGGAACAGCAGCAGCCCGACATTGATGTCGGTGACGAGGAACGCGCTCTGCGGTCCGAACGGGACCACGGAGAACGTCACCATCGCCGGCAGGACGGCGAGCGCGGGGGCGAGGTGGTAGATGACCTTGTTCGCCTCGTCCGGGATGAACTCTTCCTTGAAGAACAGTTTGAGGACGTCCGCGATCGGCTGCAGCAGGCCGAGCGGCCCGACCCGGTTGGGCCCGGTGCGCGCCTGGATGTGCCCCGCCACCTTGCGTTCGACGTAGATCAGGTACGACACCACGCCCAGCAGCAGGCCGAGGATGACGACGATCTTCACCAGGGCCCAGAACACGAACTGGAAGTCGGGGTTGCTCCAGATCTGCATCATCCCTGAATCAGGCTCCCGTGGTCTGGGGAACGCCGGCCGCGCGCACGCCGACCTTGAGGCCGGCGCCGCCCGGCATACCGAGACGGTTGAGTTCCACTTCCGCGTAGGCGTACGGCACGAACACACTGCCCTCGGGTACGGCGTCGTCGATCGCCGCCGGCAGGCGCAGCGCGCCGCCGGGTCCTTCGAGCTCGACCTCGGCGCCCGCCGCGACTCCGAGCCGCTTCGCTTCCGCGCCGTTCAGGAACGCGCGCGCGTGCTTCGCGAGCCGGGGCAGCAGCGCGCCACGATAGGACAGGCTGCCCTGGAGGAACAGCGTGCCCCCGGACAGCAGCCACAGGCCCGTTCCCGCAGCCGGCCTGCCGTCGGGCGCCGGTGCGACCGATGCCGGCTTCACGGCGCCCGCGGCGAACGCCCACTGCGGGCCGAGCGGCAGCAGGGTCGCGAAGCTCTGGCCCGAGTAGCCGGGCACGAGGCGCGCGATCTCGCGGAAGATCGCCTCGGCCTGGCGGTACGACCAGCCCGCGCCGAGCGAACGTGCGACCGCCTGGAAGATCTCCCAGTCGGGCTTCGCGCCGCGGCGCGGCGAGATCGCCCGCGCGGTGCGTTGCAGCCGGCGCTCGCAGTTGACCGTGACGCCTTCCTTCTCCGCGAAGGCCGCGGCCGGGAACACCACGGTCGCCTGTTTCGCCGTGTCGGTGAGGAACAGCTCGTTGACGATCACCAGGTCGCAGGTGTCGAGCGCCTTCTCGGCCAGCGCGCGGTCGGGCGCGCTTCGCAGCCAGTGGTCGCCCACGATCCACAGCGCGCGGATCTTCCCTTCGGCCGCAGCGCGCAGGATCTCGGGCGCCGAGAGCCCGGGCGCTTCCGGCATTCGGCCGCCCCACTGCTGTGCGAAAAGCGCGCGCCCCGCGGCGTCGCCCACCGGCACGTAGCCGGGCAGCAGGTCCGGGGTGAGTCCCATGTCGAGCGCGCCCTGGCTGTTGTGATGCGGGCCCGTGTACATGATCGACGATCGCTCCGCCGTGAGCGCGCCGCTGGCCCAGCCGAGGTTCTCGATCGCCTGCAGCAGCGCGGGCGCCTCGGGGTGCTCGGTGAACGCGCGCCCGAACAGGATCGCCTTGCGGGTGCGCTCGCGCAGGCGCTTCGCAGCCGCGCGCACCGCCTCGGCCGGCACGCCGGTCGCCGCCGCGGTCCGCTCCGGCGTGAACGCCTCGAGCCCGCCCTTGAGCGCACCGAGTCCGGCGGCGACGTCCGCGGGCAGATCGGCCGGGTCGCCCAGCTCGAGCGCGGCCCGGGTGAGCGCGTTCACGAACGCGACCTCGCTGCCGGGCTTCACGGCGAGCCAGTCGCCGCGGAACTTCTCGCGTGCGAGCTTCACCCGCCTGGGGTGGGCGACCGTGAGGTGCAGCCCCTTCTGGTGCTGGCCGCGGATCAGCTCGGCCTGCGCGAACGGCGCCTCGCCCTGGAGGTCTTCGCCGAGGATCAGCACCTCTTCGGCGCGATGAAGATCCGCGAAGGACAGCGCCGGACGGCCGCCGCCCGTGGCTCCGAGGATCGCCGCGCCGCCGACCCGCACCGGGAAGCGCGTGCGCGCGTCCACGTGCGCGGTGCCCAGCACCGAGCGCGCCAGCTTCTGGAACAGGTACTGCTCCTCCAGGTTCAGCTTCTCGCCGCCGAGGAACGCCACCGCGCCGGCGCCGTGCTCCACGACGATCTCGCGCAGACGCGCGGCGGTGAATGCCACCGCCTCTTCGAAACCGGCGGGTGCGAGCGATGCTCCGGCGCGCACCAGCGGCTGCACCAGGCGCTCGGGGCTGTTCACGAACTCGTAGCCGAAGCGGCCGCGGACGCAGAGGTATTCCTGGTTCACGCCGCGATGCTCGGTGCCGCGGGCGCGCAGGATCTCCATGCCGCGCACGCCGAGCCGCACCGAGCAGCCGTTCGAACAATAGGGGCAGATCGTAATGTGCTGGCGCAGGTCCCACGGCCGCGCCTTGAAGCGGTAGGGCAGCGCGGTGAGTGCGCCGACCGGGCAGACCTCGATGCAGTTGCCGCACTGCTCGCACTCGAGCGGCTGGCGGTTGAACGAGGAGATCTCGGTCTTCACGCCGCGCTGATGGGCGGTGAGCGCGTCGTCGCCCATGATCTCGTCGCAGTAGCGCACACAGCGCATGCAGACGATGCAGCGGTTCGCTTCCTTCTTCACGACCGGGCCGAGGTCCTCGGACACGAACGTGCGCTTGGCCTCGTCCATGCGGGAGAAGTCGTGGCCGAAGGCGAACGCCATGTCCTGCAGCTGACACTCACCGCCCTCGTCGCACACCGGGCAGTCGAGCGGATGATTGACCAGCAGGAACTCCATCACGCCCTTGCGCGCCTTCACGGCGCCTGCGGACTCGGTGCGGACGTGCATGCCCTCGGCGACGGTCGTGGTGCAGGCCGTCTGCGGTTTGGGCATCCACGCGATTTCGGGATGGCCATCGGCGCCGAGCACCGGCTTGCCCTCGCGGTCGCGCTTCGGCATGCCGACCTCGACCACGCAGATGCGGCAGGCGCCGAGCGGCGGCAGCTTCTGATGCGAGCAGAAGATCGGTACGTGGACTTCCGCCATGCGCGCGGCGTCGGTGAGCAGGGTGCCTTTCGGCACTTCGATGGCGCGGCCGTTGATGGTGATCGAGACGTGGCTCAAGCCGGTACCCCCGCGATTTCTTCCCTGCGCCGATTGACCATGCACTTGCCGTGCTTCACGTGGTACTCGAACTCGTCGCGGAAGTGCTTGATCGCGCCGAGCACCGGCATCGCCGCCGCGTCGCCGAGCGCGCAGAACGACTTGCCCAGGATGTTGTCCGAGACGTCCGCGAGCAGATCGATGTCCGTCTCGCGGCCCTTGCCGTTCTCCAGGCGCTCGAACACCTCGGTCATCCAGTAGGTGCCCTCGCGGCAGGGCGTGCACTTGCCGCAGGACTCGTGCTCGTAGAAGCGCGTGACGTTGTAGAGCGCGTCGACGATGCAGGTGCGGTCGTCGATCACGATCACCCCACCCGAACCCAGCAGCGTCCCGGCCGCGACCATCGACTCGAAGTCGAGGCCGGTGTCGACCATCGACGCCGGCAGCAGCGGCACCGAGGAGCCGCCCGGGATCACGGCCTTGAGCCCGCAGCCGTCCCGCATCCCGCCGCAGTGCTCTTCGAGCAGCGTCTTCAGGGACGTGCCCATCGCGACCTCGTAGTTGCCGGGCCGCTTCACCGGGCCGGACACGCTGAGGATCTTGGTGCCGGGGCTCTTCTCGGTGCCCCACTGGCGGTACCAGTCGGCGCCGTGTCCGAGGATGTGCGGCACGTTCATCAGCGTCTCGACGTTGTTGACGATGGTCGGCGAGGCGTAGAGCCCTTCCACGGCCGGGAAGGGCGGCTTGAGGCGCGGCTGCCCGCGGTAGCCCTCGAGCGACGACAACAACGCCGTCTCCTCGCCGCAGATGTAGGCGCCCGCACCGAGGTGCGTGTAGATCTCGAAGTCCACGCCGCTGCCGGCGATGTTGCGGCCGACGAGTCCCGCCGCGCGTGCCTCGGCGATCGCGCGGTCGAGGATCTTCTGGATGTAGTCGAACTCGCCGCGCAGATAGATGTAGCCCGTCGCGGAGCCGATCGAGTAGCCCGCGAGGACCATGCCCTCGATCAGCAGATGCGGGTTCTTCGTCATCAGCTCGCGGTCCTTGAAGGTTCCGGGCTCGGACTCGTCCGCGTTGCAGACCACGTAGCGCGCCTTCGGGCTGTCCTTGGGGACGAAGCTCCACTTGAGCCCGGTCGGGAAGCCCGCGCCCCCGCGGCCGCGCAGGCCGGAGGCCTTCACGACGTCGATGCAGTCGGCCGGCGGCTTCTTGCCGAGCACTTCGGTCAGGGTCGCGTAACCGCCCTGACGGCGATAGACGTCGAGGCCGGTGAGGCCGGGCGTGTCGATGCCCTTGAAAAGCAGCGGGCCGTCGCTCATTTCAGTTCCTTCAGGATGGCGTCGGCCTTCGCCTCGTCGAGGTTCTCGTGGTAGTCGAGCCCGACCTGCATGCAGGGTCCGCCGCCGCAGGCCGCGAGGCACTCGACGCGGCGCAGCGTGAAGCGGCCGTCGGGCGTCGTCTCGCCGTGCCCGATGCCGAGCTTCCGCTCGAGGTGGCGGAACAGCCGGTCCGCCCCCATCAGCGAACACGACAGGGTCATGCACACTTGCAGATGATGGCGGCCGACGGGCTGCAGGTTGAACATCGTGTAGAAGGTGGCGACCCCGAACACTTCCGGCTCCGGCAGACCGACCGTCTTCGCGACCAGCTTCAGCGCGGCCGGGGGCAACCAGCCCCACTCCCGCTGGGCGATCCACATCACCGGCAGGATCGCCGAGCGCCGGTTCGGATAGTGCGAGAGTGCGGCTTCGACCTCGGCGCGCCGCGCCGCGGGCCACTCGAGCGTCTCCGCAGTCTCGATCTGCACGACGCCGCTCATCGATCGATCTCCCCGAGCACGATGTCCAGGCTGCCGATCGCCGTGATCACATCGGCCACCAGCCGGCCCTCCACCATCGTGCCGAGCGACTGCAGGTTCACGAACGACGGCGAGCGCACCTTCATGCGCCAGGGGCGCGGCGTGCCGTCCGAGATGAAGTAGAAGCCGAGCTCGCCCTTCGGCGCCTCGATCGCCTGGTACGCCTCGCCCACCGGCGGGAAGAATCCGTGCGCCACGATCTTGAAGTGGTGGATCAGCGCCTCCATGGAGGTCTTCACCTCTTCCTTGGGCGGCAGCACGTACTTGTAGTCGCGCACGCGGTAGTCGCCGGGACCGATCTCGCCGATCCGGTCCAGCGCCTGCCCGGCGATGCGCGTGGCCTGGCGCATTTCTTCGACCCGCACGGTGTATCGATCGTAGGCGTCGCCGTGCGCGCCGACGGGAACGTCGAAATCGTAGGTGTCATAGGTCCCGTACGGCATGTCCTTGCGCAGGTCCCACTGCACGCCGGAACCGCGCAGGGTCGGCCCGGTGGCGCCGAGCGCGACGGCGTCGCGCGCCGACAGCGGCGCCACGCCCTTCGTGCGGGCGAGCCAGATCGGGTTCTTCGAGAGCAGCCCCTCGTACTCGTCGATGTGGGCGGGCATCTCGTCGATGAACTTTCGGCAGCGTTCGATGAATCCGTCCTCGGGAATGTCCATGGCGAGGCCGCCGACGCGGAAGTACGAAGCGGTGAGGCGCGCGCCGCAGATCTGATCGTAGATCGAGATGATCTTCTCGCGCTCGCGAAAGCAGTAGAAGAAGACCGTCATCGCACCGATGTCGAGCGCGTGCGTGCCCAGCCAGACGCAGTGCGCGCTGATGCGGGTGAGCTCGGTCATGAGTACGCGCACGGCCTGCGCGCGCGGCGGCGCCTCGATCCCGAGCAGTTTCTCGGCGGCCAGACAGAAGGCGAGGTTGTTGGAAAGCGGCGCCAGGTAGTCCATCCGGTCGGTCTGCGGGATCGACTGGGTGTAGGTCTTGTATTCGGCCTGCTTCTCCATGCCGGTGTGCAGATAGCCGATGATCGGCTTCGCCTGGAGCACCGTCTCGCCGTCCAGCTCGAGCACGACGCGCAGCACGCCGTGGGTCGAGGGGTGCTGCGGCCCCATGTTGAGGGTCATCGTCTCACTGCGCACGGTAGGTCACCTTCTTCGGCGCGAGCTTCTTGAGCTCCGGCGAGGGCTTGATGCGGTCGGGCGTGTTGTGGGTGAACGCGACCTCTTCGTAGCCGAGCGGCGAGTCCTTGCGCAGCGGCCAGCCGACCCAGTCCTCGGGCAGCAGGATGCGGGTGAGTTCGGGGTGCCCGGTGAATTCGATGCCGTAGAAATCGAAGGTCTCGCGCTCGTGCCAGTTGGCCGTCGGCCAGACCTCGACGACGCTCGGAACGCGCGCCTGCTCGTCGCTCACGCGCACCTTGAGGTGCAGCCGCACGCGCCGGCTCAGCGACAGCAGCGAGTACACCACCTCGAAGCGCGGCTCGCGCGGCAACATGTCGACCCCGCCGATCCAGGACAGCATGCCGAAGTCGAGTTCGGGATCGTCGCGCAGGAACGTGCAGACCTCGACCAGACGGTCGGCAGGAAGGTACAGCGTGAAGTCGCGCACGGCTTCGCCGGTCTGGCGTTCGAACGCGACGTCCGGGAATTCCTCTTCGAGGCGCTTCTGGATCCCCTCGTGGATCGTCGCGTTCATGCAGCGCCCTTCCGCCGTCGGGGCGCGGGGCCGAGCGCGACACGCGACGACATGATCTTCTCCTGAAGTTTCATGATGCCGTGGATCAGCCCTTCCGGCCGCGGCGGGCAGCCCGGCACGTAGACGTCCACGGGCACGATCTTGTCGACGCCCTGGAGGATCGCGTAGTTGTTGAACACGCCGCCGCACGACGAGCAGGCGCCCATCGCGATCACCCACCTGGGGTCCGGCATCTGGTCGTACAGCTGGCGCAGCACCGGCGCCATCTTGAGGCTGACCCGGCCGGCGACGATCATGAGATCCGCCTGGCGGGGCGAGGCGCGCATGACCTCGGCGCCGAAGCGCGAGAGGTCGAACCGCGGCGACAGCGTGGACATCATCTCGATGGCGCAGCAGGCGAGGCCGAAGCCCAGCGGCCAGATCGAATTCGCGCGGCCCCAGTTGACCATCTTCTCGACGCTGGTGAAGAGAATGCCCTGCTCGAGCTCCTCGCGCATCGCCTCTTCTTCCGTCTTCGGCATCACCAGGTCCGCCTGCGGCGAAGCGTCGCGTGGCGCGGCCACCAGCGGCCGAAACGGATTCAGCTCTTTGGGATCAGCCATCGAGGATCACCTCCTGCGGCTCCGAGCGAACGACGTCAATCCCAGTCCAGCGCCTTCTTCTTGAACTCGTAGACCAGTCCCACGGTCAGGATCACGAGGAACAACGTCATCGCGATCAGGCCGGTGAGACCGAGCCCACGGAAGGTGACGGCCCACGGGTAAAGGAACACGACTTCCACGTCGAACAGGATGAACAGCACGGCCACGAGATAGAACTTCACGCTGAACCGGCCGCGCGCGTTGCCGACGGGCTCGACACCGCACTCGTAGGCCGACATCTTGCGGGGGCTGCGGCGGCGGGGAACGATCAGGTGCGACATGACGAGCGTCCCGGCCGAGAACAACCCCGCGACGATCACGAACATCAGGATCGGAATGTATGCCTGCATGGTCCTTCCCCCGCACCGGCCCTATACCGCGGCGTTCAGCTTCTTCACTTCCTCGGTGAGCGCCGGCACGATCTCGAACAGATCGCCCACAATACCGTAATCCGCGACTTTGAATATGGGGGCCTCGGGATCCTTGTTGATCGCGACGATGCAGCGCGACGACGACATGCCCGCCAGATGCTGAATCGCCCCCGAAATGCCCACCGCCACGTAGAGCTTGGGCGAAACGGTCTTGCCGGTCTGCCCCACCTGGTCCGAATGCGGCCGCCAGCCGGCATCGACCACGGCGCGCGATGCGCCCACGGTGGCCCCGAGCGCCTCGGCGAGCGCTTCGATCAGCTGGAAATGTTCGGGACCCTTGAGACCGCGCCCTCCTGAAACGATGATCTCGGACTCGGTGAGATCCACCTTGCCTCCGGCGGCCGCTTCGACGCCGGTGACCCGTGCCCGCGCGTCGTCCGGCGCCCACTCCGTGGCCAGCGCCTGAACCTCCGCGCTCCTGCCGGCTCCGGCGGCGGCCGGGAACACCTTCGGCCGCAGCGCGGCGATCGCGCAGGGGCCCGGAAACGCCAGCTTCTGATTGGCCTTGCCCGCGTAGACCGGGCGTGTGGCGACCAGCCGGCCGCCCTCGACCTCGATCGCGGTGCAGTCGGAGGCCAGGCCCGCATCGAGCTGCGCGGCGACGCGCGGCGCGAGATCCTTTCCCATGGCCGATGCCGAGAACAGGATCGCCTTCGGGGACGTCTGCTTCGCCGCCGCCACCACCGCGGCGGTGTAGCCGGCGGGATCGTAACGGGCGAACGACTCGTGGGTGGCCAGCAGCACCTGCTCGGCGCCCGCGTCGCCGAGCCCGGCCAGCCCGGGATCGGCCGCCGCCGCGCAGACGCCGACGACCGGCCCGCCGAGGTCCGCCGCGAGTCGTGCGGCCACGCCCAGGACCTCGCGGGCGCCGGAGCGCAGCGCGCCGTCGCGCTGCTCGATGAACACCAGAACACTCATGTCGCGCGCCTCCTCAGATGACCTTGGCTTCTTCGCGCAGGACGCGCACCAGCTCGGCCACCGCGCCCGGCCCCTCTCCCACGATGCGGCCGGCGCTGCGCGCCGGCGGCAGCTCCAGGGCGAGCACTTCGAGCCCCGGGTCGCCCGGCGCGGCGGGCTTCGCCTCGATCGGCTTCTTCTTCGCGGCCATGATGCCCTTGAGCGACGCGTAGCGCGGCTCGTTGAGCCCCTTGTCGGCGGCGAACACGGCGGGCAGCCGGACCTCGAACACCTCGCGGCCACCCTCGATCTCACGCTCGACCGTGGCGACCTCGCCCTCGAGTTCGAACTTCGCGACCGCGGTGACGCAGGGCAGCCCGAGGCGTTCGGCGACCATCGGGCCGACCTGAGCGGCATCGTCGTCCACCGCCTGGCGGCCGAACCAGACGACGGAGGGCGAGAGCGGACCGATCTCCGCGGCCAGAGCGCGCGACACCTGAAGCGGATCGAGCGGCGCTCCTTCGTGGGTCAGATGGATCGCACGATCGGCGCCCATCGCGAGCGCGTTGCGGATCGTCGTGGTCGCACCGGCGCCCCCCAGAGTCAGCGCCACGACCTCGCCCTCGCCGGCCTTCTCGCGCTGGCGCAGGGCCTCCTCTAGCGCAAATTCGTCGTAGGGGTTCATGACCCAGGTGACGCCGGCCGGATCGGCCTGCTTGCCGTCGGCCGCGACCTTCACCCGCGTCTCCGTGTCCGGAACCTGCTTGATGCAAACGACCTGAAGCACGACGCACTCCTTGTCATGTCGAATGCCGAAAACCGCACTTTGCGCTTGTTTTCACAATGTCGGACACCCGACTTCCGCGGATGATGGCGGAGGGGATTTGCGGTCGCGCAGTTTCGCGCCTCGACAAGGAGGTGTCAAGGCTACCACCGGCGTACTGCCCGGCCGCGCAAATGTCCACGGCGTAACCGGTTTTCTTGACCGGCGCGCGCGCGATGTGACACCATCTGCCGCGATTTGGTAATGGGCGGAAGGCGTCCCAGGAAGTCATTGCGATCACTCCCTCGACTCGCACCGGATCCGGGCCGTCGGGCGCCTCTTTCAGAAAAATCCTTCGCCACGGGCGGCATGCACGTCCCGCTCGCGGCGGGCCGCTTCCCCCCCCTCCGAGGACATGCCCCATATGTCGGCGATCGTCGAAATCGAGGAACTCGGCAGACGAATCCGCAAGTTGCGCATGGAGTCTCGACTGACGCTCAAGCAGGTGGAGCTGGCCTCCGGTCTGTCCGCCACCCATCTGTCCGAGATCGAGCGCGGCCGCACGTCCCCCACCATCGGCGCGCTGGTTCGCATCGCGCGGGCGCTCAACAAGGACGCCTCCTACTTCATCGAGAGCGAGGAGCGGGAGGACGTGGCTCACGTGAAGGGTGCGGTCGGCGTCCATGCATTGCCGGGTGGCGCCCCCGCCGAGATCCTCACGCCGGGCATCCCCGGCAGTCGTGTGTTCGCCTATCGCGTCCGTCTCGATCCGGCGAAGAACGCACGGATCACCCTCGCCGCCACCGGCAGCGACGATCAGGCCATCTACTTCGTGAAGAGCGGCAAGGTCGAGGCCCGCTTCGGCGATTCCCGCTCGACGCTGTCGGCGGGCGACGCGGCCCAGGCCACGCTGTCGATCGCGCACGACCTCCATGCCGCCGATGGAACGGCCGAGATCGTCCTTCTCACCACCCACTCCATGACGGAGACCCCGTGAACGCACACGGCACCGAAGAGACCGTCCAGACTTCGCGCCCGACGCCGGCCGCCCTCGGCGAGTCGCCGCGCGCGATGCGCGATCCGTCACCCGTCGAACTCGGCCATCGCATCAAGATGCTGCGCGTCTCGCGCGGACTGACCCTCAAGGATCTCGAGTCGCGTGGCGGCATTTCCGCCACCCACGTCTCGGAGATCGAACGGGGCAAGGCATCGCCCACGGTGGGCGCGCTCGGCCGCATCGCGGTCGCCCTCGGGCTGCGTCCGGCCACGCTCGTCGAACCGCTGGGATCTCCCGACGTGTGCATCATGCGCGCCGAGGACCGCCGCGCGCAGGCGGTGCAGTGGGGACTCGCCACGCTCGAGCCCGTCACCGAAGCCACGTCGTGCACGACGCTCGGCGCGCAGATCGTCTCGCTGCCGATCGGTCGCGAGCCGGCCCTCGTCCACCGGCACGAGGGCGAGGAGTGGGTCACGGTGCTGAGCGGCGTCGCCGAGATCCGCGTGGATCAGCTCACGCTGGTGCTGCGCGAGGGCGACTCGATGCACTTCCGCGCGCATCAGACCCACGCCTACTCCAACCTCGGCTCGAGCCCGGCCACCCTGCTGGTCGCGATGCTCCCCAGGATCGCGCTCTAGGCGCTCGACACGTATCTGCGCGGCGCGGCGTCCTCGCGGACGCCGCGCCGTTTTCGTTTCACGTTTCCCGGAGGTCGAGCGGATCCTCGGTGCGGCGCGCGAGCAGATCGTGCGGCGTCTCGCCGGCACGGGCGCGGCGCGCGCGGCCGCCCTCGACCACGACTTCGGCCAGTCGTCCGCGGCCGTTGTAATTGGATGCCATCGAAGCCCCGTAGGCGCCCGTGTCGAGAATCGCGACGAGGTCGCCGGCGGCGAGCGGCGGCAGCGGCACCTCGCGGGCGAATACGTCGCCGCTCTCGCACACGGGCCCCACGACCGTCGCGTCCGTCACCGGGCCTTCGCGCGGCGACACCGCGACGATGCGGTGGCGCGCGCCGTACAGGGCCGGACGGATGAAGTCGTTCATCCCGGCCCCGAGCACGACGAAGCGGTGCGTGCCGCGGCGCTTGATCCACCGGACGCGCGCGATCAGCACGCCGGCGCGGGCGACCAGCCAGCGTCCCGGCTCGAACGTCCATTCCAGCGCGCGGCCGGCGGCGGCGGCGGCGATCCGCGACGCCCACGCGTCGAGCGGGAAGTCGCGCCCGTCGCCCTCCGCGACGTCGTAGTCCACCCCCATCCCGCCCCCCATGTTGACGACGCCCACGCGTCGGCCGCGGCGCGCGGCCTCGTCCACCAGAGCGAGCGCGGCCTCGAGCGCGCGCTCGGCCGGACCGGGGTCGAGAATCTGCGAGCCCACGTGGACGTGCAGCCCGTCCAGGTCGAGGTGCGGCCAGCGGGCCCGCCCGGACCATGCGGCGAGCGCGTCGGCCGGCGCCATGCCGAATTTCGCCGCGTCGTCGCCGGTCGCCACGTGCCGGTGGCCGGGCGTGTCGATGCCGGGATTCACGCGCAGTGCGACGCGCAAGCGGCGGTCGTGCCGCGCGCAGGCGGCCTCCAGCAGATCGAGTTCCTCGACGAGGTCGGCGTTGACGAGGCGCAGGCCGCGCGCCGCCGCGCGGTCCGCTTCGGCCGCCGTCCGGCCGTTGCCGTTGAGCACCGTGTGCCCGGGCGGGAACCCCGCCGCAGCGGCGAGCTCGAGCTCGCCGAGCGAGCCCGCGTCGGCCCCGAACCCTTCGCGCGCGAGACGTTCGAGCAGCGCCGGCAGCCCGTTCGCCTTCATCGCGTAGGCCGCGAATGCGCTCACCGCCTCGAACGCGCGCCCGAACGCGCGCGCCCGGGCGGCGATCGCGTCGAGATCGTACGCGTAGCACGCGTCCGCGGCGGGTTCGAGCCGCGCGAGCCCCGCGAACACACGATCGAGCGGCACGCCGCCCAGGGCCAGCGTGCGCGCGGCACGCCCCGCGCCGGGGTCGCTGCCGGCCGGTGACTTCATGCGTTCCTCCTCGAGATCCAGTGACCGCGCGAGTGTCGCCGCGCGCGGGCCGGTACGCAACGGCCGACTTCTCAGCCGGGCAGGGCGCCGAGCGCCGCCCGCGCCGCCTCGAGGTCCGCGGGCGTGTTGACGTTGAGGAGCGCCGCGCGTCCGCCCGGCAGCAGGTCGAGCGCCGCGTCGTCCGGCAGGTCGGCGTCGAGCGCGCGCGCCGCGCGCGTCACCGCGCGCTCGCCCGCCGCGAATCGCGCCGCCAGCGTTTCGAGCGCCGGCGCCGCGTAGACCGCCACGAGCGGCTGGATCCGGCCGCCCGGCGCGGGGATCACCGCCTCGCGTCCGCCGCGGCGCGCGGCGAGCGCGCCGAGCCACGCCGGGGTGACGAGCGGGAAGTCCACGCCGAGCACGATCGCGTCGCGCGCGGGCCGGGCGGCCGCCCCCGCGACGATTCCGGCGAGCGGGCCGGCGGTCCCCGGCGCATCGGCGGCCCGTGGCGCCGGGCAACCGGGCAGTTCGAGCGCGGCCGGCGCCGCGACCACGAGGTCGTCGCAGCAGGCGGAGAGCGTCGCGCAGGCGCGCTCGAGCAGCGTGTGCCCGCCGAGCTCCACGAGCGCCTTCGCGCGCCCTGCGCCGAGACGCGTCCCGGTGCCGCCCGCGAGCACGATGCCGAGCCGCACCCGCCCGCTCAGTAGCCCGCCCGCTTGTCCACGACGTTCTCGAGCGGACGGCCGTCGAGGAACGCGCGCAGATTGCGGGCGAAGAGTTCGATCGCGCGCTCCCAGAGTCCGGGGCCGAGCCCCGAGACGTGCGGCGTGAGGATCACGTTCGGCAGCGTCCACAGCGGACTCGTGTCGGGCAGCGGCTCCGTGTTCGCGACGTCCAGTGCCGCGCCGCCGATCCGGCCCGCGGCGAGCGTTTCGATCAAAGCCGGCTCGTCGAGCAGCGCGCCGCGGCCGAGGTTCACGAGCACCGCGTGGGGCCGCATCGCGGCGAGCTCTTCCGCGCCGAGCATCGCGCGGGTCTCGGCCGTGAGCGGTGCTGCGAGCACGACCCAGTCCGACGTCTGCAGCAGCTCGTGCAGGCGATCCGAGGCCCACTGTTCGTCGGCAGGGTCGGGCGGCGTCGCCGGCGTGCGGCGCAGGCCGATGACCCGCATTCCGAACGCCTGCGCGCGGCGCGCCACGGCCGCGCCGATCGAGCCGAAGCCGACGATCCCGAGCGTCGTGCCCTGCAGCACGCCGAACGCGGGCGGCGTGTCGCGCAACGCCACGTGCGCCCAGCGGCGTTCGTGCTGGACGTCGCGCGCCAGATGCAGCTTGCGCGCGAAGGCGAGCATCATGCCCATGGCGTGCTCGGCCATGGCGTCCGAGAACAGGCCGCTGCCGTTGGTGAGCACCACGTCGCTCTCGACCAGCGCCGGAAACAGCATGTGGCCGAGGCCGGCCGCGGTGATCTGGATCCAGCGCAGGCGCCGGGCGCTCGCGAAGTTGTCGGGGGTCACCGCGTAGCCGAGCACGACGTCGGCGTCGGGAAGGCGCGCGTCCGCTTCCTTGCGTCCGGCGGGCGAGAGAATCGTGACGTCGGGAAACTCGCGACGCAGAGCTTCGAGCGGTGCCTCGGGCAGCACCCAGACCCCGCCGGGATCGCGCACGTATTCGAGAACGGTGAATCGCGACATCGCGCGATGGTGCCACAGCCCGGGCGTGCGGGCGACTCGCGCGGCGGCTCCGGCGACGCTCACCGCATCCAGAGCGCGCTTGCTTCCGGCCCACGCGGCGGATAGTCTCGCCCGACTCATTCTGAACCCATTTCCCCAGAAGGAATCTGTCCCGCCATGACCTCGAGTGTCCGTGCGATCCGAATCGCGCTCGTGCTGTCCGCACTGCTGCCTTCCGCCGCCCTCGCCGACGCGTGGGTCCTGCCGCCCGGCGACTGGTCGACCGAGATCCGGGGCACGTTCTTCAACGCCGACACCTACCGCAACGGGGACGGGGACCGGGTGCCGCTCGAGAACGGGGGCGTGCTCGAGCAGCGTTCGCTGTCGGCCTGGAACGAATTCGGCTGGAAGAAGAATCTCGGCGTTTTCGTGTCCATTCCCTTCGTCAGTACGTCGAGGCGTTTTGCGAGCGATGAGCGGCTGCCGACCGCGACCGTCCTCGGCGACATGCGGCTCGGGGCGCGCTATGCGCTGTTGCGCGGCGCGACGGCACTTTCGCTCAACCTGACCTGGAAGGCTCCGATGGGCTACAACCGCGCGGTCAGCCAGGCCTGGGAGACGCCGGACACCGTGATCACCGAGACTCCGGTCGTCGTCCCTCAGCCCGGGGTCGAGCGGGACACCACGGTGTATACCGTCGATTCCGCGCCGGGCCGGGGTCAGCAGGACGTCGCCGGCACCATCGCGTTCGGTGCCCGGATCGCCGGCCGCGGATTCATCGAGGCCGAGGCCGGCTACAACCACCGTTTCGAAGGACCTGCCGATCAGTTCGTCGCGGCCGCCTCGGCGGGATTCTGGTTCGGCAACCTGCTGATCGGCGGACGTTACGAGGGCGCCGCGGCGGTCGGCGACGGCGACACGCCCGCCGACAAGATCACGGAGCACCTGGCCGGCCCCGTGATTCTGTACCGCGTGGACGATCACATCGATCTTTTCGCGGGCTCGCTGCACACGGCCGCAGCCGAGAACGCGGTGCACGCGGACCGCGTGTACGTCGGGCTCACCGTGAAGCAGTCCGGGCTGAACCGGCTGCAGGGCTTCCTGGGCAACGCGCAGCGACCGTAGTCTGCGAAGCCGCCCGCCCCGCGTTCGACGACGGCCTGGGAGGGTTCCGTCATCCACGACCTGAGGGCGCGCCTCTTCCCCTACCTCGCGCGATACCGCAAGGGTCTCGCGTGGGGAATCCTGTGCGTGATCCTCACGGACCTGATCGCGCTCACCCAGCCCCAGGTGCTGCGGCTCGCGGTGGACGACCTGTACCGCGGCGTCACCGCACAGAAGTTGTTCAACTACGCGCTGGTGCTGCTGGCGATCGCGGTCACGGCCGGGTTCTTCCGCTACTGGATGCGGCAGACCGTGATCGGCATCTCGCGGCACATCGAGTTCGACCTGCGCAACGACCTGTTCGCCCACCTGCAGACGCTGCCGCTCCAGTACTTCCAGCGCACCCGCACGGGCGAAATCATGTCGCGCGCCACCAACGACCTGTCCGCGGTGCGCATGATGCTCGGCCCCGGCGTCATGTACATGGTGAACACGACGGTCGTCGCACTGGTGTCGATCGGCTTCATGATCGCGATCAGCCCGCGACTCACGCTGTACTCGCTGCTGCCCCTGCCGTTCGTGACGTTCACGGTGTGGTTCTTCGGCGACCGCATCCATCGTCGCTTCGAGGACATCCAGGCGCAGTTCGCCGTGATCTCGGCGCGCGTGCAGGAGAACCTCGCCGGGGTGCGCGTCGTCCGCGCGTTCGCGCGGGAGGCCGGCGAGCTCGACGACTTCCGTGAGCTCAACCGCGAGCACCTGCGGCGCAACACGCTGCTGATCCGCACCTCGGGCCTCTTTCACCCCACGCTCGGCTTCCTGTCGGGGCTCGCCGCGCTGCTCGGCCTCTATCTGGGCGGCCGCGAGGTGATCGCCGGCCACATCACGCTCGGCGAGTTCGTGGCGTTCACCGTGTATCTGGCGATGCTCAACTGGCCGATGGTCGCGCTCGGCTGGGTGATCAGTCTGTTCCAGCGCGGCACCGCGTCGCTCGGGCGACTGGGCGAGATCTTCGACGCCCTCGCCGGGATCGACAGCGTTCCGGGCGCCGCCGGCCTGGATCCCTGCCATGGCGAGATCGAGGTGCGGCACCTGACCTTCACCTACCCGGGCACGGGCACGCCGGCGCTGCGCGACGTGTCGCTGCACGTGCCGGCGGGGCACACGGTCGCCCTGGTCGGCCGCACGGGCTCGGGCAAGAGCACCCTGCTCGCGCTGCTCGCGCGGGTATTCGACCCGCCCCCGGAGACGGTGTTCGTCGACGGGACCGACGTCCGCGCGGCCGACCTGCACGCGCTGCGCGCACGCATGGCGGTCGTGCCGCAGGACACGTTCCTGTTCACGGCGACGGTCGAGGAGAACATCGCCTACGGCGTCGAGGAGGCGACCCGCGAAGAAGTCGAGGCGGCAGCCCGCACGGCCGGACTCGACGGCGACATTCGCGATTTCCCGGCCGGCTACGACACGCTGGTCGGCGAGCGCGGCATCACCCTCAGCGGCGGACAGCGCCAGCGCGCGGCGATCGCTCGGGCGCTGCTGCGCGGATCGCCGATCCTGCTGCTCGACGACTGCCTGTCGAGCGTGGACACGCAGACCGAAGACGCGATCCTGCATGGGCTGCGTGCCGAGATGCGCGGCCGCACCACGCTGATCGTCTCGCACCGGGTGAGCACGGTGCGCGATGCCGACCGCATCGTCGTCCTCGAGGACGGCGAGATCGTCGAGAGCGGCGTGCACGACGAGCTGCTGGCCGCCGATGGCGCCTACGCCGACCTGTACCGCAAGCAGCAGCTCGAGGACGAGCTCGAGGCCTCGTGATGATCGACGACGATCTCCACAGCAAGGGCTACGACCACCGGCTGATGCGGCGCCTGCTCACCTACGTGCGCCCCTACCGCGGGCGACTCGTGGTGGCCGGCGTGCTGGTGGTGCTCGACGGCCTCGTCGGGCTGGCCGGCCCCTACCTCACCAAGGAGGCGATCGACCACGGCATCCGCCACCACGATCTCGGGCACCTGGACCGCGTGGCGGTGCTGTACCTGAGCGTGCTGCTCGTGGGCTTCGGCCTCAGCTACCTGCACACGCAGATCATGCAGCGCGTCGGGCAACACGTGATGATGGATCTGCGCATGGCGCTGTTCCACCACCTGCAGCGCCTGCCGGTCGCGTACTTCGATCGCCATCCGATCGGCCGCCTGATGACGCGGGTCACCAACGACGTCGACATCCTGAACGAAATGGTCACCGCCGGCGTCGTCGCGATCTTCGGCGACCTGTTCATCCTGCTCGGGATCATCTTCGCCATGTACCGGATGAGCGCCGAGCTGCTCGCGGTGTCGTTCTCGGTGTTGCCGCTGATCTTCATCGTGTCGCTGACGTTCCGCGCCAAGGTGCGCCGCTCGTTCCGCGAGATCCGCAGCCGCCTGGCGCGGGTCAACGCGTTTCTGAACGAGAACCTCACCGGCATGAGCACCGTGCAGATGTTGAACCGCGAATCGCGCAACTTCAACGAGTTCAGCCGCATCAACGCCGCGCACCGCGACGCCAACCTGCAGGCGGTCTATTACCACGCGATCTTCTTTCCGCTGCTCGAGCTGGTCGGTGCGCTCGCCGTGTCGCTGATCGTCTGGTACGGCGGCCGACAGGTCATGTGGTCCGGCATCACGCTCGGTACGCTGGTGGCCTTCATCCAGTACACGCAGCGGTTCTTCCGTCCGATCTCGGACCTCGGCGAGAAGTACGGTATCCTGCAGCAGGCGATGGCGTCGTCGGAGCGGATCTTCAAAGTGCTCGACACGCCGGCCGACGTGGCTGCGGCGCTCGGACCCGCACGCGCGGGCGCCAGCACGGGGCTCACCGACGAAGGCCGCGAGACCGCGATCTCGGAACTGCCGTTCGAGCCCGCGCCGGCCGCCGGCCATCGCGCCGCGCTCGAGGGGCACATCGCGTTCGACCACGTGTGGTTCGCCTACCAGGACGAGTGGGTGCTGCGTGACGTGTCGTTCGAGATCCGGCCCGGCGAGAAGGTCGCGCTGGTCGGCGCCACCGGCTCGGGCAAGACGACGCTGACGAGCCTGCTCATGCGCTTCTACGTCCCGCAGAAGGGCGAGGTGAGCGTGGACGGCGTGCCGCTCTCGGCGTGGAACGTGGTCGCGCTGCGGCGCCAGACCGGCTTCGTGCTCCAGGATTCCTTCCTGTTCACCGGTTCGATCGAAGGCAACCTGCGCATGGGCGACCCGGGGATCACGCGCGAGGCGGTGGAAGCCGCCGCCCGCGAGGTGCACGCCGACGCGTTCGTGCGCCGCCTCGACGGTGGCTACGACGCCCCGGTTCGCGAGCGCGGCGCCACCCTTTCGGCGGGGCAGCGCCAGCTGCTGGCGTTCGCACGCGCGCTCGCCCACGGGCCGCGGCTGCTGATCCTCGACGAGGCGACCTCGAACGTCGACACGCACACCGAGCAGCTGATCCAGGACGCACTGCGGCGCCTGATGGAAGGGCGCACCTCGCTGATCATCGCCCACCGGCTCTCCACGATTCAGCACGTCGACCGGATCGTCGTCCTGCACCACGGCCAGGTGCGGGAGATCGGCACGCACGCGGAGCTGCTCGCCAGGAACGGCATCTACGCGCGCCTGTACCGACTGCAGTTTCTCGGCGAGACTTCGCACCACGCGCCGCGCGCCGACGGCAGGCCGGCCGTGGTCCGTGCCCGCTCCGCGGAGGGCTGACGTGACGTCCGACGCCTCGCCGGCCTCGCCCTGCGTCCGTCGCGGCGGCAGGAGCGCGCCACGCCCGTGCCGCACGCGGGCGCGGGGTGCCCGCCGAACCGGCGCGGCCCGCCGATCGTCGTGATCCGTCTCCTGTCGGCGCTCGTCTTCGCCGCCCTCATGCTCGCGTCGCCGGTGCTCGCCGGGCAGGGGGTGATTCGTGGCCGCGTGCTCGATGCGCGCAACCGCGAGCCGGTGCCGTTCGCGAACGTGGTGCTCCAGGGCGCGCGCATCGGCGCCACGGCGGACGATGCCGGCGCGTTCGAGATCGCCGGGCTCGCGGCCGGCCTCTACACGCTCGAGGTGGCCCAGCTCGGCTTCCGCAGTGCGACCGTCGCCGAGGTGGAGGTCACCGGCGTCAAGCCGGCGTTCGTGGAGGTGCTGCTCGAGGAGCGGCCGCTCGCCACGGACTCCGTGACGGTCACGGCTTCGCCGTTCCCGCGCCGGCACGAGAGTCCGCTCTCATTGCAGTCGCTCGGGACCGCCGAGATCAAGCGCTCGCCCGGCGGCGCCAGGGACATCTCGCAGGTCATTCAGAGTCTGCCCGGCGTCGCCTCCACCCCGACGTTCCGCAACGACATCATCATTCGCGGCGGCGCCCCCGGCGAGAACCGCTTCTATCTCGACGGAGTCGAGGTGCCCAGCATCAATCACTTCGCGACACAGGGCTCCTCCGGCGGACCGGTCGGCATGCTGAACGTGGACTTCATCCGCGAGGTCGAACTGCACACGAGCGCGTTTCCCGCCGATCGGGGCAATGCGCTCAGCTCGATCATGGAGATCCACATGCTGGACGGCAACGACCGGCGACTCGTCGCGACGGCCACGCTCGGCGCGAGCGATCTGGGGGTGACGCTCGACGGCCCGCTCGGGCCCCGCAGCACGTTCATCCTCTCGGCGCGTCGTTCGTACCTGCAGTTCCTGTTCGAAGCACTGGATCTGCCGTTCCTGCCCACCTACGACGACTTCCAGTTCAAGTCGCGCACGCGCATCGACGCGTCGAACGAGATCGAGCTGCTCGCTCTCGGCGCGATCGACGACGTGCGCCTCAACAGCGGCTCGGGCGACACCGATCTCAACCGCTATCTGCTCGATGAGCTGCCCGAGAACGACCAGTGGAACTACGCCGCGGGCGCGGTCTGGCGCCACTTCTCCCCGGGCGGCGTGCTCACCACGGTGCTCAGCCGCAATCACCTGCGCAACCGGGCCACGAAGGAGGCGGGCAGTGAGGCATCGGGCCCCGCCGGGCTGCTGCTCGACTACGACTCGCAGGAGATCGAGAACAAACTGCGCATCGAGCGCACGAGCCGCGAAGGCGATCTGCGGCTCGACTATGGAATCGGCTACGAGACCGCCGAATACCGGACTTCGACGTTCGAGAATCGCGGGCTGCCCGCCGGTCCGGTGGTGGTCGACTACGGCTCGCGGCTGGCATTCGGCAAGTACGCGGCGTTCGCCCAGGCCAGCCGGCCGTTCTGGCGCGGCCGCGCCACCCTTTCGCTCGGCCTGCGCACCGACGCCGCAGACTACTCGCCGGAGACCCGCGATCCACTGCGCGCCCTGTCGCCGCGTGCCGCCCTCTCGGTGGCGCTCGCACCGGGGTGGCGCTGGAACCTCGGTGCGGCGCGCTACCAGCAGCTTCCGCCCTACACCACGCTCGGCTATCGCGACGGCGCGGGGCGGCTCGTCAACCGCGACGCGGGCGTGGGCTGGATCCGTGCGGATCATCTGGTGAGCGGCGTCGAATTCGCCGGCACGCCCAATGCGAAGGCGACGCTCGAAGCATTCTACAAGCGTTACACCGGCTATCCGTTTCTCGTCGACCGCGGCGTCAGCCTCGCCAACCTCGGCGCCGATTTCGGCGTGATCGGCGACGCGCCGGCGACCTCGACGTCGCGCGGCCGCAGCTACGGCACGGAGGTGTTGCTGCAGCAGCGGCTCTACCGCGGCTGGTACGGGATCGCCGCATATACATTCGTGCGCAGCGAGTTCACTACGGCGGACGGCGCGTATGTGCCGTCGGCATGGGACAACCGGCACCTGGTCTCGCTCACGGGCGGCAAGCGGTGGACGGGCGGCTGGGAACTCGGCATGCGCTGGCGCTACCTCGGCGGCGCGCCTTATACGCCCGACGACGTGGCGCTGTCGTCGCGCCGCGACGTCTGGGACGCGCAGCACACCGCCGTTCCCGACTATCGGCGGCTGAACTCGGAACGCACCTCCGCGCTGCACGCTCTCGACCTGCGCATCGATCGCAGGTGGTATTTCCGCACGAGCTCGCTGGACGTGTACCTCGACGTCCAGAACGTCTATGGCCACGTGGTGAAGCTCAAACCGATCCTCACCGTCGTTCGTGACGGTGACGGCGCCCCCATCGTCGATCCCGCCGACTCATCGCGGTACCTGATGAAGACCATCGCCGACGAATCGGGAACGATCCTGCCGACGGTCGGCGTCACGTTCGAGTTCTGACACACGGATCGCGCACGGCGCTGCGTCAGATCGTCACGCTCGGGACCGCGCTCCGGCGTCGCATTCCAGCGAAGTACGGCTTCCCGCAAGGATTTGGTTGACTCGGACCAGACCCTGCCTTAGCCTTTTCGACCTCACCTCGACCTCCAAACGCTCCGGAGGTGGCCGATGCAACTGGGCAGGAAGATCAGGGACTTGCGGCTTCGTCGAGGGATGACGGTGCAGCAGCTGGCCGAAGCCAGCAACCTCTCGAAGGGCTTCATCAGCCAGGTCGAGAACGACCGGACCTCTCCATCCCTCTCGACGCTCCGCGACCTCGCGCGCGCACTCGAAACGTCCGTGGCCTACCTGGTCGTCGAAGAGGAACCGATGCCCCATATCGTGCGCGCCGGAAAGCGGCCGCGCGTGCCGGTGGGCGGCAACGCCGGCCGGGTCGAAGTGCTCTCGGCGCAGCCCAAGCGCAACCTCGAGCTGATTCTCGCCGAGCTGCCGCCGGGGCTCTCGGGCCGCGACAAGCGTCACTATCACCACGGCGAGGAGTGCGTGTTCTGCTTCGAAGGCACGGTGCGCCTCACGTGCGGCGATGACTCGATCGTGCTCGAGACGGGCGACTCATGCCATTACGACGGCCGCACGCCGCACGCGGTCGAGAACTGCGGCGACGTGACCGCGCGTATCGTGATCGCGATGACCCCTGCGGCGTTCGAGCCGATCATCCGTGCGGACGCTCGTTCGGTTGCCGCTCCCCACGCAGACGAGGCCAACCCGATCCTCTGATCCACCTCCGCCCCCCCTGCGGCATCGGCGGTCGCTCGAGCGGCCGTCGCTTTTTCTTGCGGAGCCATGAGCCCGATCCGATCCCTGTGGAACGAATACCGCGATGCCGCGCGGGTCTTTTCACGCCCCGCGCGTCTGTTCCTCGCCAGCGATCTGCTGGCGTGGGCCGCGCAGGGCATGCATCAGGTGCTCTACAACCTCTACCTGGTGGAAGGCGGCTATCAGGAGGCTTTCGTCGGCCAGGCGATCGCGGCCAGCGCGATCGGTCTTGCGCTGACCGCACTGCCGGCGGGCGTGCTGGCCGACCGCTGGGGGCGCCGCCGCACCCTGATGCTCGGCGTCGCGCTCGAAGCAGCCGGCCTCGTCGTGCGTTCGGTCGTGTTCCTTCCCATGCCGATCTTCGCCGGCAGCTTCCTGGGCGGCGTGGGCCAGGCGTTCGTCCTCATCACCGCCGCGCCGTTCATCACCGAGCACTCCTCCACGCGCGAGCGCACCCACCTGTTCACCTCGTTCTTCGCGGTCTCGCTCACCGCCGGTGTGATCGGCAGCCTGCTCGGCGGGGTGCTGCCCTGGGCGCTGCTGGCCCTGCCCGGCGGCCTCGCCCCGGGAACCGTCGCCGCATACCGTGCGACCCTGCTCGTCGCTGCGGCGGCCGCGGCCCTGGCGTTCGTGCCGCTCTGGCGCATGGGCGATCTGGGCGAGACTCCGGCCGCGCGCGACCCCGAACCGGTACCGCCGGAGGTGCGGCGGCGCCTCGTCCCGATCGCGCTCAACGCGTTCCTGATCGGCTCGGGCGCGGGGCTGGTGATTCCGTTCATGAATCTCTACTTCGCGCACCGGTTCACGTGTTCGAGCGCCCAGATCGGCGCGTTCTTCTCGGTCGCGCAGATGTTCACCGCGATCGCGGCGCTGCTCGGTCCGCCGCTCTCGCGGCGCTTCGGCAAGCTGCGTACGGCAACCGGCTTCGAACTGGCCTCGCTTCCGTTCCTGCTGACGCTGGGCGCCGAGCGGCGGCTGTCCGTGGCGGTGGGCGCGTTCTGGATGCGCGCGGTTCTGATGCAGGCATCGACGCCGCTCCACCACGCGTTCGTGATGGAGGTGCTGCCGCGCCGGCTGCGCGCACGCTCCACCAGCATCAACAACACCCTGTGGAACACCGGCTGGGCGGCGAGCTCCGCGCTGGCCGGGCTGGTGATCCAGCGCTTCGGCTACGCGGTGCCGTTCTACGTGACCGCGGTGCTCTACGGGATCGCGTCGGTGTCCCTGTTCCTCGCGTTTCGCGCCGTGAAGGAGCCGCTGCACGCGCCGGTGACCCCGGTCGAGGCGGAGGCGCCGCACGCCGACGGCCGGATCACGGAGTGACCGCGAACGGCGCGCGGCTTCGAAGCATTCCGGTCCTTGCCCCACGCGCCGAATGGATCTAGTTTCGACTCCTGTGCGGCAGGACGCCGCACGTCCTACCGGAGGGATCCATGAAGAAACTCATCCTGCTCGCCGTCGTGGCGGCCGCCGCCTGGTACGGGTGGCATCACTACCCGCAACTGCTCAACCGCCAGCCCGGACACACCGCCGTCATCGTCAACCAGACCGGACGCGACATGCAGCGCGTACGCCTGGTCGTCGACGGCCAGACCTTCGTCCGAGAGTCCCTGCCCGACGGCGAAGAGGCGGAGATGAAGTTCAAGGTCGCAAACGATTCCGACTTCCTGCTCATCTGGCAGTGGACGAACGCGCCCGGCGAATTCCACTGGCGCGGCGGCCGGGTGCCGCGCGGCCCCATGGTGCAGAAGCACATCTTCACGGTGGACGGGGTGAACGAGGTCATCTACCAGGCGCGGCCGCTGTAGGTGCGTCGCTGCGGCTCGCCGCGGTCCCCGGTCCGCGGCGCGGCGAAAACGGCTGACGGTCTCCTTCGCTCCCGTGCCGTGCGCCGGGCGCCTGCGGGCCCGGTCCCTGCGGCGGGGGCCGCGCGCTACTCGGGCTGGTCCAGGTAGATCTGCTCGTCGTCCGGGTTGTAGCCGAGCAGCTCGGCGTAACGGCCCCAATCGACGACGGTCTTGAGCAGCGAGTCGGCGTTCTCGGCAGGCAGGTGCAGGGCGAGGATCTCGAGGAAGGTCTCCTCATCCGCCCGATGGTCTTCGGCGCGCAGGAGCGTCTCGACCATCGTCTTGAACAGCGGCAGCTGGCGGAGCTGCTTCTTCAGCAGCTTCTTGCGCTCGTTGACCTCGGCGCGCAGGAGCGAATTCCCGGTGGCCGTGAGCACGACGTCGGCGCCGGGGGTCACCACCAGGTTCAGCATCTCGGCCGCCTTGATGACCTGAACGATCTCGCCGAACTCGTAGTTGATGTCGCGCGCGAGGCGGAAGATGTCGTAGCGGCCGCCCGCGTCGTCGAGCACCTCGAGCAGGCCGATGACGCGGCTGATCCCGACCTGCGGGATGGGATCGAGGCTCATGAAACGAAGGTCCCCGGGGGGCGCAAGGCGGCCCCGGGCGGTGGTTCTTCGCGGTCGCGGGCCGGAGTGGCGGAACGGCGGCGGCGGGTACGGAAACGCGGTCGGGGCAGCACGCGCGAACGTTAGCACCCGGTTCGCAAGGGGGTCAACGGGCGGGCAGCGGACCCGGACGGCGTGCCACGACCAGGTGGGCGAGCCGTTCGTGCGGCGTCGGCACCAGATGGTCGAGCGCTTCGCAACCGAGTTGCACGATCACGTATGCCAGCCGCACCGGCACCTCGGTGACGACTCGCAGCGGTCCCCGGTTCAGCCGGTTCAGCCGGCCGATGAGATGCAGTCCGACGCGCGACCACAGGCCGCCGATCGGGATCACCTCGAGGATCTCGAAGCCGGCGTCCCGCAGCATCTCCTCGGCGCCGAAGCGGGTGTAGCGGAAGTAGTCGTAGCCGCCCTCGAGCACGGACGCCATCTGCGTGAACTCCATGATCAGCGTGCCGCCGGGCCGCAGGACGCGGAACGTCTCCTCGATGACGTGGCGCGGCCGCGTGACGTAGCTCAGCATGGACAGGCCGAGCACGGTGTCGAGCGAGCCGTCGCGCACCGGCAGGGCCTCGCCGCGCGAGAAGAAATCCGGGGCCACGCCGGCGAGGTCCTTCGAAGTCCTGAGATCCGTTCCCCAGTAGTGCCCGACCTGCCCCTCGAACACCGCCGCGAACGGACGCCAGCCGCAGCCGACGTCGAGCAGGCGGCCGCTCGCATGGCCGCGAACGCGCTCGAGCGCCCGGATCAACTTGTGGCGGGCGAGCCAGTTGAAGCGCCAGAATGCCCACTTCCGCGTCGGCTGCCGCTGCAGCTCCCGCCACGCAGCGCTCATGCGGGGTTCCAGCGCAGGCGATAGCTGCCGACGTTGACGCGCGCGCTGATTCCGCCTTCCACGGGCTCGAACCGGGCCCCGGTGGTCCCGGGCGACGCCTCGACGCCGTGCACGCCCGGCGGCGCCGGCAGCGTCACCGGCTCTCCGGGCACGCCGAAGTAGCGGAACACCGCGCTGTTTCCGCCCACCGGCCGCAGCGACCAGCCGCGCTCGAGCAGGGCGCGCACCTCCACGTCGACGAGGAACATCCCTCCCGCCGCCACGAGCCGCTCGAGCAGGGCCGCCAGTGCCGCGCGCCCGGCGTCGGCCCAGCCCGGCTGCAGGTGGACGTAGTTCATCCGATGCGTGCTCACCACCGCCGGCTGGCCGCGCCCCCATGCGTCCTGCACTGCGCGCCAGGTGCGCTCGACCCCGAGGGCCTCGGAAGGCCCGTCGGACGACAGCGGTTCGAACGCGATGCGCGGCGGCATCAGGAAGCGGCGGCCGTCGAACTGCGGCCAGCGGAAGCGATGGAACAGCCTCCTGAAGCGCGGCGCGCGCGCGCCCGCCGACTCGGCCGCGCCCTGGAACACGTGGAGCCCGAGCGTCTCCGCATCGTGATCGAGCGACGGATCCCAGTGATAGTCGGGCGGACAGAACGAGCCGGGCGCACGACCGAACAGCTCGCGGAACCTCTCCACGGCGAGAGCCAGACGCGCGCGGCGCAGCTCGAGCGGCTCGGACGCGCCGTACTCGCCGCCGTGTTCGATCGCGGCGCAGACCATCGACTGCTGGTCGAACGCACGCCGCGCGTCCGGCTCGCTGCGACGCAACGCGGTGAGCCACGCGGCTTCGGGAAGATGATGAAGGCCGTGCAGCTCGGGCCACCACACTCCCGCCTCGATCGCGCGCTTGAGCGCCGCATCCAGTCCGGGCCTGCGCCAGCGCGATGGCGTGTGCGGGAACGGGGTCAGCGGCAGCGACTCGGTTTCGAACAGCGGCGGTTGGAGCCGCGCGTAGTCGGGCGCCGCCATCACGGTGTTGGCCTGCAGCACCGGCGCGATCTCTCCCGCTCCCGGGACGCCCTCGAGCAGCGCGCGCATGGCGTCGAGGTCGGCCGCCGACTCGAGCGTCGAACCACCGTACCGGCGCCCCGCGGGGTGACGGTACGCCGGCGTGTCGGCGAGAACGCGGTGCGCATGCGCGTCGGCGGACCACGCACAGAGACCCCAGTCGTCGCTCTCGATCACGACCGCTTTCAGGCGTCGCCAGTCCAGATTCACCCGCGGCTCCCACTTCGAAAGAGGACGCGAGACTATAACAGCCGCTTTCACGGACTGGGAACCGCGGCCGTTTGACCGCTGCAGGAGCGCGTGAAAAAGTCCCCCTCCGATGCAAGCCTCCGCCCCGCTCCAGCGCCGCTGGTGGATCGCCGTGGCCGCGGCCGCCGCCGCGTTCTGGTGTGCGGACCTCGGCCTGTTTCGCCTCGGTGTCCCGAATCTGCTCGACGATACATGGGAGTACGCGGTCGCGGCGCGCCACCTGCTGGCCGGCGACGGCTTCGTCACCACGGTCCTGCATCCGCCGCTCTGGAGTCTCGCCGATCAGGCGTTCCGGGTCCCCCTGCTCATCCACGGTCCGTTGCTTCCCGGGATCTTCGCGGGTGCGATCGCCCTGTTCGGCACGGCATTCCCGGATCACGCGGCATGGCTGAGCGCGGCCTTCGCCGTCCTGGCCGCGACCCTCACGTTCCGGCTCGGGAGCCGGCTGCTGAACCCCGCGGCCGGCGTGGCGGCGGCGCTGCTCTACACGGTCTCCCCCGTCACGCTCGAGGCGGTGCACCACGACATCGCGCTCTCGGCGGGCGCCGTGCTGTTCGCGGCGATGGCGCTTCTGATCGCACCACGGCCGGGCGCACCGCGCGCGGTGACGGCACCGCTCGCCGGCGTGCTGCTGGGGCTCGGCTACCTGGCACGTCCGGAATTCCTGCTGCTCGCGCCCCTGCTCGCCGCGGCGACGGGACGCGCCGCGTGGCGCGCGCTCGCCGCGTTCGCGCTGGTGGCGCTGCCCTGGTGGATCCACCACGCCCTGGCGGTCGGGTCGCCATTCTTCAACCTGTCTTCCTACCTGGTCATCGGCTACCACGGCGCGTACCCGGATCTCACGGTGCTGCGCGACTTCCGCATCCCGCCCGACGCATGGCCGGCGACGCTGTGGAACGCGCTGCCGGAGCTGCCGTCCAAGTGGGCGGCGACGTTCCCGCGCGCCATGAAGCGGGTCCTGTCCGCACCGACCGCGGCCACCGGCGTGCTGGCGCTGCTCGGTGGACTGGTGGCGCTGCGCGACCGGCGGCTCGCGCGCGTGGCGCTGTGGACGGGGGTCGCGGCGCTGATTCCGATCGCGGTGATGATCCTCACCGTGGCCGACGCGCGCTATCTCGCATCGTTCCTGCCGCTCTGGTCGGTGGCGGCCGCCGCCGGGGCCGCCTGGCTCGCGGCGCGCCTGCCACGTCCGGTGCCCGAGCCACGGGTCTGGATCGCGCTGCTGGCGCTGCTGGCGCTCCCTTCGGCGGCCGCGGCATGGCGGACGGCCGCCAGGGAAGCGGGCCCCGCGCGGGCCGCGCTCGCCGAGGAGCGTGCTGCGCTCGTGCGCATGCACGCCGGGACGGCGGCAGGTCCGATGTTCTCGGACAGGCCGGACTTCACCGCCTGGACCACGGGCCGGCCCGTGGTCTGGCTCAGGCGCGACGAGTACGAACGTCTGCCCGACTGCGCCGCAGGGGGACCCGTCCCCACCGCGCCGCCGTGCAAAGCCGCTCATGAGGACGTACGGTTCCATCCATGAGGGCGATGCGGGGAGGGACATCGTGAACGAACGGGCCGTCGTTCGCCGGCGCGAAATCGTACGCGTCCTGTGGGGCGTGCTCGCGCTCAACCTGTTGGTGGCTGCCGCAAAGGTCGCCTACGGGCAGATCTCCGGAGCGCTCGCCATGAGTGCGGACGGCGTTCACTCCGCGCTGGACGGCTCGTCGAACGTCATCGCGCTCGTCGGCATCGCGCTCGCCCACCGGCCGCCGGATGCGGATCATCCCTACGGCCACCGCAAGTACGAAACGTTCGCCGCACTCGGCATCGTCATGCTGCTGATGATCGCATGCTGGGAGATCGGCCGCAGCGCCGCGCTGCGGCTGTTCCATCCACACCTTCCCGACATCACCCCGGCCGGTTTCTGGATCCTCGGCGTCACGATCAGCATCAATCTGTTCGTGGTCTGGCTGGAGCGCCGCGAGGGCAAGCGGCTGAGAAGCGAGATCCTGCGCTCCGACGCCGCGCACACCGCCAGCGACGTGCTGGTCAGCCTGGTGGTGCTGGTGAGCTTCCTCGCCGCGCGCTGGAACATCGGCTGGGCGGACGGCATCGCCGCCGCGGTGGTGATCGTGTTCATCCTGCGTGCCGCGGCCGGCATCCTGCGCAGCACCTTCGCGACGCTCGCCGACGAGCGGCGCATCCCGCCCGGCGAGATCGAAGCCGAGGCCGTGGCCGAGCCGGGCGTCTTCGAAGCCCACAACGTCCGCTCGCGTGGTGCGGAGGACGACATCCACATCGACCTGCACGTGCTGGTGGACCCTCACATGGAAATCGCAGAAGCGCATGCGATCGGACATCGGGTCGAGCAGCGCCTGCGCCGCCGCTGGCCCGACGTGAGCGACGTCGTCGTCCACGTGGAGCCGGGCCACGAGGAGGAACGCGGCACGCAGACCGAGGGTGCCGGGCTGCGCGCGCCCGGCTGATCCGGGGCGCATCGCTGCGGAACCTCGCGAACGCGGCGCGGCGCCGTGCGGACCCGGCGGGGCGCACCCGCCGTGAAGCGCCGATCCTGCTCGCGCGAGGCGCGTCAGCCGCGGGGGCCGCCGCGGGCCACGTCGCCGAGCGCGCCCAGCAGCGCCTCGCCGAGCGGCGTCAGTTGCCGGTCGAAGAAGTGGCCCGCGGCCTCGATCGTGATCAGCCGTTTGGGTTCGGACCACGAGGGGAACTGCGTCTCCAGCGCCTCGAGCGGGCACACGTCGTCGGCGGTGCCCTGTACGACGAGCTTCGGCACCGTCGAGGACTTCAGCACCTGGAATCCGGAGCGCGTCACCGGCGGCGCGATCAGGATCAGCTGCTCGACGTCGGCCTCGCCCGCGGCGAGCCGCGCCGCCACCCACGAGCCGAACGAAAAGCCGGCGAGCCAGCGGCGCGTGCCCGGATAGCGGTCACGCATCCAGGCGAGCGCGGCGCGCGCATCCTCGAGTTCGCCGATGCCCTGATCGTGCACGCCCTCGCTGTGCCCGGCGCCGCGGAAGTTGAACCGCAGCACCGAAGCGCCGAGCTGATGCAGGACCGACGCGACCCGATGCACGACCTTGTTGTGCATCGTGCCGCCGTAGAGCGGATGCGGGTGGCAGACGACCGCAACGAACGCCGGCGGATCGCCACGGTGTTCGGAAAGGATGGCCTCGAGCGTGCCCGCGGGGCCCGCGAGATCCACGCGGGTGAGGCGCGAAGCGGATGCTTCGCTCATGCGGGGGTCAGCGCCGGATCGGGCGGAACCTGGCGCGCAGCCGCTCCGCGATGATGGTGTCGAGCGTGGCGTAGTTGAGTCCGGCGCCGTCGCCGAGCGCCAGCAGGCAGCCGGTGTCGATCATCCACTCTTCGAGACCGAGCGGTGTGCCTTCCTCGAAGTTCTGGACGTCGCTGGTGATGCGTCCGGGGAAGCTCTCGAACTCGTCGTTCCAGTCGGAGCAGAAGTAGAGCTCGTCCGAGCCGCCGAACAGGCCTACGGAGGCGAACTGGTCGAGCTCGCCGGGCTCGAGCAGCAGCACGCCGCGGTGGATCGAGGCGCGGATGCCCTCGGCGCGCAGGCGGCGGCGCACGAGCGGCCATTCGCCCGGCCGCTCGGCGTTGTCGAGGACCGGAATGGCGGCGAGCTCGAAATCCGGGAGAAGCTCGATGCCCGCGTCGACGACATCGGCCACGGACGCGTCGAGGCAGCCGTGCAGGAGACGATCGGTCACGTCGCGGTGGATTCCGGGAGTCGATGGCATGCGGCGGGATTCATGGACCGGCGCATCATAGTCGGGCCCGCCCGCTTCGCCAAACGGACCGCCGTGCGCCACCGATGCGCCTTCCCTGCGCTTGCCCACGGGCCCAACAGGCAGCACGGCAACGGCTTCGGGGCGCGGCCCGCCCGGGCCCGTCGCCGGGTCGCAGCCGAACGGGGCCGAACCGGAGCCCGCCGGTCGCCCGCGCCCCGGCGCTGACCTCAGCCCTGCGGTTCCTCCTGCGGCACGGTGAGCACGGGCACCCGCACGCGGTGGCGCAGCGCCGAAGTCGTCGCGCCGTACAGCATGTCGCCGATCGGACCGTGGCCGTGCGAGCCGGCGATCACCATGTCGGCGTTCTCCTGATTCACGAGCCGGGCCAGCTCGGCGGCCGGATCGCCGTAGCCGAGCTGCACGCCGGTCGGAATGCCCGCCGCGCGGAACGGCGCCGCGATCGCCTCCATCCGTTCGCGGTCCTCGCGCGCTTCGAGGTCCGAACTCTCGGCGCCGAGGTAGCGGCCCGCGGCGCTCTCGACGACGTGCATGAGCACGAGGCGCGTGCGCGTCGTGAGCTCGGTGCTCCGCACGCGCGCGAGCACGGGTTCATCCGCCGGTCCGAGCTCGAGCGCGACGGCGATGGTCCGGGTCGCGTCGCCCTCGGCCGGACGCACCACCGTGCCCGCCATGGCGGCGGCCACGGCGGCCGGCTCCGGCGCGACCGGCTCCGGTTGCCCGACGCGCCTGAGGATGCCCAGCAGCGGTGCGCCGAGCAGGTAGAGGAGCACGCCGAACAGGTAGACCACCGGCGGGACCACCAGCACCCACAGCCACACGGCGTTCGGCCCCGCGTTCGCGAACCAGCCGCTCATTTCCTGGATCACGAGATGAACGTTGAGGCCGACGATGATCGTGGTGACGACCACGGCCAGCGCGAGCACCCACATCGGGCTTGCGAACTCGCCCATCTTCCGGCGATCGGACGTGAACGTGACGAGCGGAATCACGGCGAACGAGAGTTGCAGGCTCAGCACGACCTGCGACAGCACCAGCAGCTCGTCCACCGCGTGGGTGCCCTTCCAGGCGATGAACGCGACCGCCGGCACGATCGCGAGGCCGCGGCTGATCAGCCTCCGCAGCCACGGGCGGATGCGCACGCGCAGGAAACCTTCCATGACGATCTGCCCGGCGAGCGTGCCGGTGATCGTGCTCGACTGCCCGGAGGCGAGCAGCGCCACGGCGAACAACACCGATGCCACCGAGGTGCCGAGCAGCGGCGCGAGCAGCTCGTGCGCGTCCTCGATGCGGGCGACGTCCTGATGGCCGCTGGTATGGAACACCGCAGCGGCGAGCACCAGGATCGCGGCGTTCACGAAGAACGCGGCGTTGAGCGCGACGGCCGAGTCGACGAGGTTCATGCGGCACGCCTCGCGCTTGCCCTCCACCGAGTGCTCGACGGCACGGCTCTGTACGAGCGAGCTGTGCAGATAGAGATTGTGGGGCATCACCGTCGCGCCGAGGATTCCGATCGCGATGTAGAGGGACTCGCCGCGGAGTCCGAGCACCGACACGCCGCCGTCGCCGCGCGCGAACAGGCTGATCGCGCCGTCGGCGCCGCGCGGGATGAGGTGCGCGAAGATCGCTGCGAGATCCGGGCGCGACAGCACCATCTCGATCGCGAAGCAGATCCCCATCGTGGCGATCAATGAGACGATGAACGCTTCCATGCGCCGCATGCCGAGCCGCGAAAGGGCGAGCAGAATCAGTACGTCCAGCGCGGTGATCAGCACCCCGACGAGGAGCGGAATGCCGAACAGCAGATGCAGGCCGATCGCGGCGCCCAGCACCTCGGCGAGATCGCACGCGACGATGGCGACCTCGCACACCAGCCACAGCGGAATGGCGAGCGCGGACGGATAGTAGTCGCGGCACGCCTGGGCGAGGTCCTTGCCGGTCACGACGCCGAGGCGCGCCGCCAGCGTCTGCAGCAGCACCGCCATCAGGTTGCTCATCAGCAGGACCCAGATCAGCTGGTAGCCGAAGCGCGAGCCGCCGGCGAGATCGGTGGCCCAGTTGCCCGGATCCATGTACCCGACGCTCACCAGATAGGCGGGCCCCGCGAACGCGAACAGGCGCCGGATCCAGCTGCCGGCCTTCGGCAGGTGAACGGTGCGATGCACCTCGGAGAGGGAGCGCGCCTCATGGTGCTTCGGCATGCGTTCGCCTTTCTTCCGGCTCCACCATCACGCCTTCGAGTCCCTCGCTCCCCGTCGACAGCGCGCGGCCGCCGACCTCGATCTGAAAGACGTCGTCGACCTCGCGCACGTCGCGCATCCATACCGACGCGCCGGGAACGAGTCCGACTTCCTTCCAGTGCGCCATGCGCCGCACGTTCTCGTCACGGATCTCGCGCACGGTGGCGCGTTCACCGGACTCGAGCGCTGCAAGCGGCACCAGCGTACGGCGTGCGATGCGGCCCTCGCGGTCGGGAATCGGATGCCCGTGCGGATCTTCCGCCGGATGGCCGACGAGCCGGTCGATGGCATCGAGCACGCGGTCGCTGATGTGGTGCTCGAGGATCTCGGCGTCGTCGTGAACCTCGGACCAGTCGAGCTTCAGTATCTGGACCAGGAACGTTTCGAGGATGCGGTGCCGCCGCACCAGATCGAGCGCCTCGCGGCGTCCCTGCGCGGTCAGACGCGCCCCCGCCCGCGGCACGTGCCGCACCAGCCGCTCGGCCGCGAGGCGGCGCAGCATGACCGTCACCGAAGGCGCCGAGACGCCGAGGTGCGCGGCCAGCTCGGACGTCGACACCGGCCCTTTCCCGACGTCGAGCGCATAGAGCGCTTTCACGTAGTCCTGTCTGGAACGGCTGAGGTGCAAGCTCAAAGCCTCGCGGTGACACCCAGGGTGAAGGTCCGGTCGGTAGCCGCATCCGAAACGCCGAATCCGACCGCTCCGTCGAACTGCAGGTTTCGAAACGGCCGCCTCGCCGTGCCCATGTCGATCACCGTGACCCAGAAGGCCGGCGAAGTGACGATGCGTTCGCCGGCAAATTCGACGAATGCATCGGACATGTTGCAGCCGAACACGAGCAGACGACCCCGCCGCAACAGACCATGTGGGACATGCGCATATCGCCCTCCCCTGACGATCGAATTAGTCTAGTCTAAGTCCGAATTTTGGCAAGGCTAACTTGCGCCCTGCCCCCGTCTCCACCCTTTGAATGCGCGGGGCGGCCTGAAGGGCACACCGGCGGCCCCCGTCTCGCCACGGGCCTCCAACCCGCGCCACTTCCGCCGGTTGCCGCACTCCGCCCCCTCCGCTAACCTGCGTGGTCGCTCGATCCTCACGGGAGAATCCCCATGCCGCAGATGACCATGGTGCAGGCCATCCAGGACGCGCTCCGGACGGCCCTGAGAGAAGACGACCGCGTGGTCGTGCTCGGCGAAGACGTGGGGCTCAACGGCGGCGTGTTCCGCGTCACCGAGGGCCTGCAGGCGGAGTTCGGCGAGGCGCGCGTCACCGACACGCCGCTCGCCGAGAACGGCATCGTGGGCGGCGCGATCGGCATGGCGCTCTACGGCATGCGTCCGATCGCCGAGATCCAGTTCATCGACTTCGTCTATCCCGCCTTCGACCAGATCGTGTCGGAGATGGCCAAGCTGAGGTGGCGCTCGGCCGGCCAGTACGCGTGTCCGATGATCCTGCGTGCGCCCTACGGCGGCGGCATCCGCGGCGGGCTCTACCACTCGCAGAGCCCGGAGGCGTACTTCTGCCACACGGCCGGCCTGCGCGTGGTGATTCCGGCCACGCCGGCCGACGCCAAGGGGCTGCTGCTCGCGTCGCTCGAGTCGGAAGATCCGGTGATCTTCCTCGAACCCAAGCGGCTCTACCGCACCCTCAAGGAAGACGTCCCCGAGGGCCGCTACACGGTGCCGCTCGCCACCGCGCGCACCGCGCGCGAAGGCACGGACTGCACCGTGATCGCGTATGGCGCGATGGTGCCGGTGTCGGTCGAGGCCGCGGAGGAGGCCGCGAAGCAGGGCTGGTCGGTGGAAGTGCTCGATCTGCGCTCGCTCTCGCCGCTCGATGCGCCGGCGGTGATCGCCAGCGTGCAGAAGACGGGGCGCGCGGTGATCGTGCACGAGGCGCCGCGCACCTGCGGCTACGGCGCCGAGCTCGCCGCGCTCATCGCCGAGCAGGCGCTCACCTCGCTGCTGGCGCCGGTGCTGCGAGTGACCGGCTACGACACGCCGTTTCCGTTTACGCTCGAGCACACGTATCTGCCGGACGCGAAGCGCGTCATGCGCGCGGTCGAGCACGTGATGACGTTCTGATGTTCATCGTGGTCTGGGAATACGCGGTCAAGCCCGACCGGATCGAGGACTTCGAGTCCTTCTACCGTCCCGACGGCCCCTGGCCGGAGCTGTTCCGGAAGTACCCGGGCTTCGTCAGCACGACGCTGATGAAGGACAAGCGCAATCCGCGGCGCTACGTCGTCGCGGACCGCTGGACGAGCCAGAAGATGTACGACGAATTCAAGAAGATCGCCGCCGAGCCATACGACGATCTGTGCGCGCGCGGTATCCGCATGATCGACAAGGAGACCGAGCTCGGTCGGTTCGACTTCATCGAGTGATGTCCGGCGCCGTGGCGCCGCACCTGGCGGCGCGGCCGCCGCGCGGAAAGGTTCCCGAATGCCCTACGAGGTGAAGCTTCCCGATATCGGCGAAGGCGTGGCGGAAGGCGAGATCGTCCGCTGGCTCGTCAGGCAGGGCGAGACGGTGAAGGAGGATCAGCCACTCGTCGAGGTCATGACCGACAAGGCCAGCGTCGAGATCCCCTCGCCGCGCACCGGCACGATCGCCGCGCTCATGGCCGAAGAGGGCGACACCGTTCCGGTCGGCACCGTGATCGTCTCGATCGCCGTCGAGGGCGAGGCCGAGGGCGCCGGGGAGGCGCCGGCCGCCCCGGCGCACGCCGCGCACGCCGCGTCTTCGGCCCCGGCCGCCCCGGCTGCGACCGGCACGTCTGCCGCGGGCACGCAGGTGCAGGCGACTCCCGCCGTGCGCCAGCTGGCGAAGCAGCTGAACGTGGTGCTCGAGGACGTGACCGGCACCGGGCCGGGCGGGCGGATCACCCCCGGGGACGTGGAGCAGGCCGCGGGCACCGGCGCCGGGCCGGGCGGCGCCCCGGCGGCGCCCGCGGGACCCGAAGAGCGCGTGCCGCTGCGCGGGCTGCGCAAACGAATCGCCGAGCACATGCGCCGCTCGCTCTCGACCGCGGCGCCGTTCACGTTCGTGGCCGAGTGCGACATGACCGAAGTCGTGGCGCACCGCGCCGCGCTCAAGACGCGCGCCGACCGGGAGCAGGTGAAGCTCACCTACATGGCCTACGTCGTGAAAGCGCTGATCCAGCCGCTCAAGGACTTCCCGCTGCTCAACGCGACCCTCGATGACGAGCAGGGCGAGATCGTGCTCAAGCGCTACTACCACATCGGCGTCGCCACCGACACGACGGACGGGCTCACGGTGCCGATCCTGCACGACGCCGACCGGATGAGCCTGTTCCGGGTCGCGCGCGAAGTCGAGCGGCTCGCCGACGCGGCGCGCCGCCACAAGCTGACGTCCGCGGAGCTGCACGGCGGTACGTTCACGATCACCAGCACGGGCGCGAAAGGCGGCCTGCTGGCCACCCCGATCCTGCATCATCCGCAGGTCGCGATCCTCGGCGTGCACGAGATCAAGCCGAAGCCCGTCGTGGTGGGCGGCGACATCGTCGCCCGCGACATGACCAATCTGTCGCTGTCGCTCGACCACCGCGTCGTCGACGGTGCGGTCGGCGCGGACTTCCTGTACAAGGTCATCGAGCGGCTCGAAAAGCCGGGCACCTGGCTCGAGGAAGGAGACATCGCATGAGCGTCGAACTCCGGCAGGTCCTCGACGAGAGCGGCGCCCTCGTCGGCGCCGATCCGGGACTTCCCGCGGGCGACCTCGCCCGGCTCTACCGGCACATGCTCAAGATGCGCGTGCTCGACCAGCGCATGCTGTCGCTGCAGCGCCAGGGCCGCATCGGCTTCTACGGCACCGCCACCGGCGAAGAGGCCGCGGTCACCGGATCCGCCTACGCGATGCGCGACGACGACTGGGTGTTCCCGGCGCTGCGGCAGATGGGCGTGTCGCTGTGGCGCGGAACCACCGTCACCGAGCTGGTCTGCCAGCTGATCGGCAACAGCGGCGACGTGCTGATCGGCCGCCAGATGCCCTGCCACTTCAGCGACCGCAAGGTGAAGACGGTCGCCTGGTCGTCGGTGATCGGCACGCAGCTGCCGCATGCCATGGGTGCGGCATGGGCGGCGAAGCTCAGGAAGGACGACGTGGTCTGCATGGGCTACATGGGTGACGGTGCGAGTTCGGTCGGCGACTTCCATGCCGCCGCGAACTTCGCCGGCGTGATGAAGCTGCCGGTGGTGTTCTTCTGCCAGAACAACCAGTGGGCGATCTCGGTGCCGCTCTCCCGGCAGACCGCCTCCGAGAGCATCGCCGTCAAGGCCATGGCCTACGGATTCCCGGGCGTGCGCGTGGACGGCAACGACGTGCTCGCGGTGATTGCGGCGACGCGCGAAGCGGTTGACCGCGCCCGTGCGGGCGGCGGGCCGACGCTGGTCGAGGCCGTCACGTTCCGCATGGGAGGCCACAGCTCGAGCGACGACCCGACGCGCTATCGCGAGAGCGGCCTCGTCAGCGAATGGGAGCGCAAGGACCCGCTGCGCCGCTTCCGCGCCTGGCTGCTCGGCGCGGGCCTGATCGACGAAGCCACCGACGACGCATGGACCGCCGAACTCAACGAAGAGATCGGCGCGGCGATCAAGGAGGCCGAGGCGCTGCCGCCGCCGGCGATCGAAACGATCTTCGCCGACGTCTACGCACGGATGCCGCGCCACATCGAGGAACAGATGCGCTACGCGATCGCCATGGGCGAAGGCCAGAAGTTCGAAGGCGCGTTCCCGCTGTGAGCGCGTCCCGGTGAAGTGGCAGACGCTGCTCCTCGTCGCCGCCGGCGGGGCTGCCGGCAGCCTGCTGCGCTGGATGCTGGCGGGCGCGGTGCAGCGCTGGACCGGGTCGCTGTTCCCGTGGGGTACGTTCTCCGTCAATGTGCTCGGTTCCCTGGCGATCGGATTCATTTCGGCGCTCGCCATCGAGCGCGCAATGCTGTCGCCGGAGGCGCGGCAGCTGCTCATCGTGGGCCTGCTCGGCGGTTTCACGACGTTTTCGGCCCTGTCGTTCGAGACGTTCTCCCTGTTGCGCGACGGCCAGTGGCTCACGGGCTTCCTCTACGGGGGCGGCTCGCTGGCATCGGGTCTGGCGGCGACCATCGCCGGCTTCGCGCTCGGGATGCGTCTCTGAGGAGGCGGTCATGCGGATCACCGGCCGTGGTTTGCTGCTCAGGGTGTTCATCGGCGAGAGCGACCGATGGCACGGACGCCCGCTGTACGAGGCGCTGCTGATGGAGGCTCGCGAACGCGGGCTCGCAGGAGTCACCGTCACGCGCGGCATGATGGGTTTCGGCGCGCACAGCCGGCTCCACACCGCGAAGATCCTGCGACTGTCCGAGGACCTGCCGATGGTCATCGAGATGGTGGACGTCGAGGATCGCATCCGTGACTTCCTCCCCCGCTGTGACGAGATGATCCAGGAGGGTCTCGTCACGCTCGAGGGTGTCGAGATCCTCAAGTACGCGGCGGATCCGAAGCAGTCGTAGCCCGGCGATGGCGTCCGCCCGGATCGTCGTCGTGGGCGCCGGCATGGCGGGCGTCGCCACCGCCTTCCACCTGGCGGCGGCGAATCGTGCGCGCGGCGTGGTGCTGGTGGACGAGCGCGAGCCGCTCACGCTCACCAGCAACAAGGATCTCGGCGGCTACCGTAACTGGTTCACCGGCCCCGATCCGGCGATGGTGCGCTTCATGAACCGCAGCATCGACCTGCTGGAGGCGCTGGTCGACGCGGGCGGCGGGACCGTGCGCATGAGCCGTCGCGGCTACGTCCAGTTCACGCGCGACCCCGCGCGCCTCGAGGCCATGGCGCGCGATGCGGCGGCGGTGTCCGCGCACGGCGCCGGCCCGCTGCGCCGCCACCCCGGCCCCGAGCCCTATGCACCGGCCGTTCCCGACCGCTGGAAGGACCAGCCCGACGGCGCCGATCTGATCGACGATGCGGCGTCGGCACGACGCCTGTTTCCATACGTGGATCCCGCCATCGCCGGGCTGCTGCACGTGCGCCGGGCCGGCTTCTACGACGCCTGGACCGCGGGCCAGTGGATGCTGATGCAGCTCGAACACGCCGGCGTGTCGATCCGCCGCGATCGGGTCGCCGCGATCGAGGCGCCGGGCGGCTGCGTGCGCGGCGTGCGCTTCGCGTCCGGCGAGTCGATCGCCGCCGGAGACGTCGTGCTCGCGGCCGGTCCGATGATGCGCGAGCTCGCCCGCATGCTGGACCTGGAGCTTCCGCTCGTCTTCGAGCGGCACGCGAAGCTCGCCCTGCCCGACACGGAAGGCGTGGTGCCGCGCGATGCACCGATGCTGATCTGGAACGATCCGGTCACGCTCGAGTGGTCGGCCGCAGAACGGCGGATGCTCGCGGACGAACCCGACGGCGCACGTCTGCTCGAGCCGCTGCCGGGCGGTGTGCACCTGCGGTCGCGGGGACCCCGGCGTGAACTGCTGTTCATCTGGCGGCGTGACGACGCCGTGTGCGAGCCGGCGTGGCCGCCCGCGTTCGATCCCCATTACGGCGAAGCCGTGCTGCGCGCCGCGGTCCGCATGGTCCCGGCCCTGCGCGTCTACGTCGGCCGCGCCGCCGAAGGCGTCGTCGACGGTGGCTACTACTGCCGCACGGCCGCGAACCGGCCGCTGGTCGGCCCGCTCCCCGTAGAGGGGGCATGGATCGTCGGCGCGCTGTCGGGATTCGGGGTCATGGGCTGTCACGCCGCCGGGGATCTGCTCGCCTCGCACCTGCTCGGCCGTCCGCTGCCCGCGGACGCGCATGCGTTCCTGCCCTTCTCCGGCGCAGCCCCGCACGGCGAGCGGGGCGAGCACACATGAGCGAACCACGCATCCGGCGCATCGGCCCGCGCGAAGGCTACGACCGCTGGGCGCGGACCTACGACACCACCGACAATCCGGTGGTGGCGATGGACCAGCGTCACGCGCTGACCGCGCTCGCTCCACGCGCCGGCGAGCGCGTGCTGGACGCCGGCTGCGGCACCGGCCGCCACCTGCGCGGGCTCGTCGCCGCGGGGTGCCGCGTGACAGGCGTCGACTTCTCCACGGGTATGCTCGACGTCGCGCGCGGGCGGGCGCAGCGGGTTGCGCTGGTCCGCGCGGACCTGCAGCGCGGACTGCCGTTCCGGCCCGGCGTGTTCGATGCCGCGCTCTGCGCGCTCGTGGGCGAGCACCTCACCGATCTCGACGCCTGCTTCGCCGGGCTCCATCGCGCGCTCGGGCCGGGCGGCCGCCTGGCCTTCACCGTCTACGCGCCGGAGATGGCCGCGGCGGGGATCGAGGCGAACTTCACGGCCGCGGGGGTCGAATACCGTCTCGGCGCCGAGCGCCACACCGCCCGGGACTACGTGCGGGCCATCGAGGCCGCCGGGTTCGAGATCGCCGCGCGCGAGGCCCACGCCGGCGACGAGGCCCTGACGCGCGAGACGCCTTCCGCACGCAAGTACGTCGGCCGACCGCTGCTGCTGGTGATCACGGCACGCCGGGCCGGCTGAGCGGCGTTGCGCGGGCGGAACGTCGCCGGTGCGCCCTGCGCCCGCGCTGCGGCCCACGCCGATAACGAAAACGCCGGCCCGCGAGGGCCGGCGTTCCCGGTCACGTTCCGCCGCGTTCAGCGGCGCTCGGGCTGCGGCAGCTTCAGCACCTCGCCGACACGGATCGTTTCGTTCACCATGTTGTTCAGCTCCATGATCTTCGGAACCGTGGTGCCGTACATCTTCGCGATCCGGTAGAGCGTCTCCCCGGCGGCGACCTTGTGCGAGGTCGGAATCTTCTTCGGCGCCGCATCGGCCGCCTTCTTCGCAGCAGCCTTGTCGGCGGCGGCCTTGATCGCCGCGGCCTTCGCCGCTTCCGCCTTCGCGGCCTCCTGTTTCGCCGCTTCGGCCTGCGCGGCCTCCTGCTGCTTCGCGGTCTCCGCCTGCGCGGCCTCCTGCCTGGCCGCCTCGGCCTTCGCCGCTTCGAACTTCGCCGCCTGCCGGCGCGTCGCCTCGGCCTTCTCGGCCTCGATCGCGGCGGCACGCTTGCGGTCCGCTTCGGCGCGCGCCGCGGCCGCTGCGCCGCTATCGCTGGCCTTGCGCGAGGATTCCACGTCGGCCTGATCCGGGCCGGCATGACCGAAGGCTCCGGTGAATCCGCCCGGCCTGAGCGTCATGCCGACGCGATGTTCGCCGCCCGCACCCGGACCCGAGATCACGTAGCCGTAGTCGAACCACAGTCCGCCGAGCCCCGCCCCCATGCCGAACGACGGCCCGGAGAGCGGTTCGCCGGACGCCGCGCCCATCTCGGAGCGATACCCGGCGCGCAGCGCGAACTGGTCGCGCCACATCCACTCGATGCCGCCGCGGACGTCGCTGTAGTAGGCCTCGGGGAAGTTCGCATCGACCGCGACGCGCAGGCCCTGCTCGGGAAGCGACACCGAGGCGCCCATGCCGTAGCTCGTGGGGAACGGATACGACGCGCCGTCGTACTTCATGCTGCCCGAGAGGTTCTGCGCTGCAACGCCGAAGCCGAAGCGGCCGGCCTGCAGCATGGCCCCGAGATCGAAGGTCACACCGCTGCCGCGCGTGGTGCCGAGATCTTCGCTCACGTACTTCATGCCGAGTCCGACCGTGCCGCGGCCGCCGAAGTTCTGCGCCAGGTTCACGCCGAGCGCGGTGCTCGACACGTTGAACGAGCCGGTCGAGGCGCCGCTCGCGTCGCGGCCCTCGAAGCTGCCCTGCCCGTGGTAGAGGCCCGTCAGCGCCCAGCGCGTCCCCGTGGCCCCCAGGCGTCCGCCGGCGCCCATCCACTCCTGCGCCTGCTCGTCGGCGAGCCCCGAGTGCGACAGCACGAACTGGGTTTCGTTCACCCAGCCGAGCGCGCTCGGGTTCCATGCCGCCGCGTTGAGGTCGCGGCCGAGACCGAGCACCGCGCCGCTCATGCCGAGCACCCCTGCGCCGGATCCGACCGTCAGAAAGTTCGCGGCCGTCGTTCCGGCCTTGTCGATCCCCGCGTGGGCCGTGCCGCCCGCGGTCAGCGCCATCGCGATCGTGACGCGCACCACCTTCTTCCACATCGTCAGTGATCTCCAGTGAGCGGCGCGGGTCATGGGACGCGCACCAGGCGGACCGTCTGCCGCGTATCGCCGGCGATCAGCCACGCGCGGTAGACCCCCGGCGCGACGACGCGCGCGGCGTCGTTCCGGCCGTCCCACGTGATGCTCTGTGCGCCCATGCCGAGGCCGGCGAGGTCGATCCGGCGCACGCGATGGCCACCCGAATCGATGATGTCGAGCACGGCGCCGCCGGAACCGGACTGCGGTACCGTGATGGGAATCGTGACCGAGCTGGAGACCGGGCTCGGATTGGGGAAACCGACCTCGAGCTGCCACGCGGTGGGCGCTGCGGTGAGCGTCACGGCGAACGTGCTCGAGTGCGCGCTCTCGTTGCCGCTCTCGTCGACGGCGGAGACCTCGTACCAGGCGCGGTCGGCGGACGGGACGCCGGTATCGAGGTATTCGGTGCCGCTCACCAGCGTGCCGGTGATCCGGCTCGGGCCGCTGCCCGACGTCGTCGCGCGATAGACGAGGTAGCCGGCGACGTCGGGCTCGCTGTTGGGCGACCAGCGCACCCGCACGTTGTCGCCCTCCCGCGACGCGACCAGCCCCGACGGCGCAGACGGCGGGGCGGTGTCGTACACCCAGTCCCAGGTCAGCACGTTGGAGAGCGGTGACCAGTTGCCGGCGTCGTCCTGAGTGCGGATGGCGAAGTAGTAGGTGGTGCCCTGCGTGAGGCCGTTCACCGTCACCGACTGGCGCGTCCCCGAGATCTGCGGCGCCGGAAGGCCCGGCACCGGCGTCGCCTGTCCCCAGTTGGCGGGCGTGAGCGGCGCCAGCGCGTAACGCATTTCGTAGGTGGACGCGGTGCCGATCGTCCCGTCGTCGCCGGGCGAGGTCCACACCAGCGTGACGCTGCTCTGCGCGTGGCAGATCACGGGAGCGAGCAGCAGGATCAGCAGCCCCAGAATGATCGGGAACCAGCGCTTCCAGACGGGGGCTTCGCGCCGGCGTGGACGAGCGAACGCGTGGTTCACGGGCGCGCGTCTCCGGCGGCGGGCACGGCGGCCGCGGGTCCGTTGCTGATGACCAGGCTGACGCCCAGATCGACGATGGCGGACGGCGCGACGGAATCGGGAGTGGTCGCGTTCACGACGTTCGACAGCGCGGACTGATTCCCCGCGTCATCTTCGACCTTGAGCGCGAAGTAGTAGGTCACCTGACGGCTGAGCCCGGTGACGGTGAAGCTCTGCGAAGTTCCGGGCGCCGCCGGGGCGGGTTCGCCGCTCGCCTGCGTCGCGCTGCTCCAGTTGGTCGCGTTGATCGGCGAAGTCGAGTAGCGGATGTCGTACTTCGTGGCCGTTCCGGTGAGGCTGTCGTCACCCACCGCGACCCAGGTGAGCGTCGCCGTCGTGTCGGTGAGTCCGGTGACGCCCAGCGAAGCGACGGGGCCGGGGCGGACGATGTCGGGTGCCTGCAGCGTCGTCCGCGAGAGGATGTTCGAGATCGCCGACCAGTTCGGCACGTCGTCGGCCGTTTTGATCGCGAAGTAGTAGGTCGTGTTGGACTGCAGTCCGGTCACGGTCACCGTCTGCCGGGTTCCCGGCGCCGCGGGCGCCGGCATCGACGTCCAGCGAGTCGCGGAGGCAAAGTTGCCGGCGGTGATGGGTGACGTGGAATAGCGAAGATCGAACTGCGAAGCGGTTCCGAGCATTCCGTCGTCACCCGGTGTCGTCCATGAAAGTGTCACGCTGTCGTGAGTCACCTGGGCATCTGCGTGAGAAGTCCATCCAATGGTTCCTGCGAGCAGAAGCAGGGACGCGCTGCGGCGAAGCCCCATTTGTCCTCCGAGCCACCGACCCGCGTACCGTCCCTGTACGTGATCGGCCAGACCGCGATCAGTCTTTCCAAGAGATGCAGCGTGCGGTGCCGGTTGCCCGGCCGTCCTGTGCTCACCGCGTGGATCGAGGCCTCACGAAACACCGGAGACGGCGCTCGAGCCGCGGGCGCGCGTGAGCAGGAAGCATGCCTTCCGCCGGAGGACGCACGGCGAACCGTGCCCTGGGGCTCCAAAGCCGCGGAAAGCGGTCCTGCTCTCGGACCTGGCCGCTATTCGGATGTGATCAGCGTGGGGAGACCGGTGGGAGCACACATTGGATACTGCAATGAGACGACGTTGCACCTGCAACGCGAGGGCGACCTTCCCTGGCGCCGCAGACCCCCACTGGCGCGGGCATCTGGAGACTCCCGTCCGTGGGTCTGGCCCGTCGGCATCCCGGTCGAATGCCGTACAGGCGCGCGGAACATGCCAGAACCGATCCACCGGGTCCAGAGAAATCTCGGGCTTTTTCGGTGGTTCCCGTCGGGACTGGCTCCCGGCCCACTGGCATACCCCGAGGCAGGGGCCGGGTTCCCGGGATCGAGGACCGATCGTCGACGTTGACTCCAGCGCCGCCGAACTCTATCCTTTTTTGCGACTTATCGAACGGTGCGGGGCCGGCGGAGGCGCAGGTTCCGGACCGGATCCCTGCCTCCCCTGCGACTTCCGTCCGGAGCGGAAGTCGCGCCCTGGCAACCCACAGAGCGTCGTGCGAACGGTCGCGGGCTTCGGCCTGCCCGTGACCGGGAACGGCGCTGCCAGTGGTAGTCTTCCCGACATCCGGGCCGTGTGGAACAGGGCATCCCCTCAATGAGCCATATACCCCTCGAACGAGACGCCATCCTCAGGCGCGCGGCGGAAGCCGGGGCGTCGGATCTCATCCTCACCGTGGGCCACCCGGTGATGATGACGGTCGCCGGCGTGCTGCAGCCGATGCCCGATTCCCCGGTCCTTTCGTCTACCGATTCGAGGCGGCTTTCGGAAAGCTTCCTCACGCCGGCCCTGCACGAGCGCTTTCTGCGCGACCTCGAGCTCGACACGCGCTTCTATCTGCCGGGCGTTGCGCACTTTCGCGTGAACCTGTTCATCCAGCGCGGCCACTGGGGCGCGGCGATTCGCATCATTCCGGTCCGGATCCCGCTGCCCACCGAACTCGGCCTCGCCCCGCACGTGGTGAACCGCGTGCTCGGCCTCACCCGCGGTCTGGTTCTGGTCACCGGGCCGACCGGGGCCGGCAAATCCACGACCATCGCCAGCCTGCTCGAACAGGTGAATCAGGGTGGCACGCGGCGCCACATCGTGACCGTCGAGGACCCGATCGAGTTCATCTTCGAGTCGAAGAACGCGGTCATCGAGCAGCGCGAGGTCGGCAGCGACACCAAGAGCTACGCACGCGGCCTGCGCGGCGCCCTGCGCCAGCTGCCGCACATCATCTTCGTCGGTGAGATGCGCGACCTGTCGAGCATGGCGATCTCGCTCACCGCGGCCGAGACCGGGAACCTGGTGATCTCGACCATGGCGACCCAGTCCGCGGCGCAGACCGTGACCCGCATCATCGATTCGTTCCCGCCGCACCAGCAGTCGCAGGTGCGCTCGCAGCTCTCACTCACGCTGCGCGCCGTCCTGTCGCAGGTCCTGCTGCCGCGCGCGGACGGCAAGGGCCGCATCGCGGCGCGCGAGGTGATGTTCATCAATCAGGCGATCCAGAACCTGATCCGCGAGGACAAGATCCATCAGATTCCGAACGTGATCTCGACCAGCCTGCGTGAAGACATGATCACGCTCGACGATTCGCTCACCGAGCTCGTGGACCGCGGCATCATTTCGTTCGACACCGCCTACCCGTACTTCGAGGACGTCGAGAAGCGCACCCAGCTGCAGAAGCGCTATTACCGGGTGGCGAGTATCCAGCGCCCCGACGCGCCACGGATGCCGGCCGCCACGCCCGGCAGCGGGGGCCGCCGATGACCACTTCGTTCCGGCTCTCCACGCGCCGTTTCGGCGAACTGCTGATCGACCGTGGCAAGGTCAGCCCCGAGCAGATCGAGACGGCGCTCAAGGAACGCCTCGATGCGCGCGAGCGCCTCGGCCAGACGCTGGTGCGCACCGGCGTGCTCGAGGAACAGGACGTCGTCGACCTGCTCGCCGAGCAGTTCTCGCTGCCGATCGCCACCGCCAGCCGCATCTCGCAGGCCGACCCCGACGCCGTGCAGCTGGTGCCCGAGCACCTCGCCCGCCAGGCGGTCATGCTCGCGCTCAGGCGCGAGGAGAACGTGCTCGCCGTGGCCGTGGCCGACCCGCTCGACGTCGTATCGCTCGACCACCTGCGGGCGCTGACCGGCTGCGTGCTGCGCGTCGAGATCGCGCGCGGCAGCGAGCTGATCGAGGCGATCGACGAGTTCTACCAGCAGATCCGCGCCACCGAGCAGGTCGGAGAGATTCTCGAGAACATCGACCTCACGATCGGCGGGGACGGTCAGCAGGACGTGGACCTCGCGACGCTGCGCCAGCAGGTCGAAGACGCCCCGGTCGTCCGGCTGGTGAACCTGATGCTCGCCGAGGCGATCGACGCGCGCGCGAGCGACATCCACGTGGAGCCGCTGCGCGACCGGATCATGGTGCGCTTCCGCATCGACGGCGTGCTGCATGAGATGATGAAACCGCCGAAGAATCTGCAGATGGCGATCACCTCGCGCATCAAGGTGCTCGCCGACCTCGACATCGCCGTGCGGCTGCTGCCGCAGGACGGGCGGCTCACGGTGCACCTCCCCGACCGCGAGGTGGACATCCGCGTCTCGACCCTGCCGACCGCGTTCGGCGAGAAGGTCGTACTGCGGCTCTTCGACAAACAGGCTTTCAACCGCAATGTCGGCAACCTGGGCATGGACCCGGGCATGAGCGATGCCTACGGTCGCGCGATTCGCATGCCGTACGGCATGATTCTGATCTCGGGGCCCACCGGCAGCGGCAAGACGACCACGCTCTACGCCGCCTTGAACGAGATCAAGAGCGTCCACAAGAACCTGGTGACCGTCGAGGACCCGATCGAGTACCACATCGAGTCGGTGAACCAGGTGCACGCGAATCACAAGGTCGGCATGACGTTCGCGCGCGTGCTGCGCTCGATCCTGCGCCAGGACCCCGACGTCATCATGATCGGCGAGATCCGCGACGCCGAGACCGCCGACATCGCCGTGAAGTCGGCGCTGACCGGACACCTGGTGCTGTCGACCGTGCACGCCAACGACTCGCCCGGCACGGTGACGCGACTGATCGACATGGGTGTCCCCCGCTACCTCGTCGGCTCCGCGGTGACGCTGGTCATGGCGCAGCGCCTCGTGCGCCGCGTGTGCGAGCGCTGCCGCGAGGAATACACGCCGGACCTCGGCGAGCTGGCCTCGCTCGGCGAGGACGGCGCCATGCTGGAGGGTAAACTCATCGCCCGCGGCCGCGGCTGCCTCGCCTGCAAGCAGACGGGCTACCTGGGCCGCACCGCCGTGTTCGAGGTGCTGGAGCTCCACAAGCCCGTGCGGCGCCTGGTGCTGGACGGCGCCAATGAGGACCAGATCAAGTCCCTCGCCATGGACGAGGGGCTGATGACGTTGCGCAAGAGCGGCATCCGCAAGATCCTCTCGGGCGTCACGACGATCGAGGAAGTGAGAGCGGCGACCCTGGCGGACCACATCTGATGCCGAGCTATTACTACCGGGCCCGGGACCTGAGCGGACGCGCTCACGAAGGCATCGAGGTCGCCGCCTCGGAGGAAGAGGTGCTGCGGATCCTCGAGGGCGCGCAGCTCGTCCCCGTGTTCATCGAGTCGCGCGTGCCCGGCGGCCGCCGCGCCGCCACCAGCGCGATCCTCAAACCCCTGATCGAAGCGTTCGGGCACATCGGCAAGGGCGTCAAACCTTCGTCCGTCTCGCTGTTCGCGCGCCAGCTCGCGACGATGATCGGCGCGGGGCTCCCGCTGGTGCGCTCGCTGCGCTCGATCGCCCGCGACCACGAGGACAAGAAGCTCGCCGCGATCCTCGAGCGGGTCGCCGAGGACGTGCAGAAGGGCGACACGCTGTCGGGGGCGCTCGCCAAGCACCCGGCGGTGTTCGACGAGGTGTTCGTGAGTCTGGTCAACACCGGCGAGGTGTCGGGCACGCTCGACCACATCATGGATCAGACCGCCGGCTACATGGAGCGCGCCGAGACGCTGCGACTCAAGGTCGAGGCGGCGCTGCGCTACCCGACGTTCGTGATGACCTTCGCCGCGCTGGTGGTCATCGCCATGATCGTCAAGATCATCCCGATGTTTTCGGGGATCTACGATCGGTTCAAGGTGCCACTCCCGGCGCCGACCCAGGCACTGCTGAACCTGAGCTCGTTCATCTCCCACAACCTCCTGCTCATGACCGTTCTGGCGGTCGTCGCGGTGCTGGCCGCAACCTACTGGGCCAACACTCCGGCTGGCCGCATGACCGTCGACCGCGCCAAGTTCAGCCTGCCGCTGTTCGGGCCGCTGATCCGCATGTATGCGGTGACCAAGTTCGCGCGGACTCTGGGGATCCTGACGGCGAGCGGCACCCAGATCCTGTACGCTCTCAAGGTGCTGCGGCCGGTGCCGGGGAACAAGGTGCTCGAACAGGGCACCGACTTCCTGCGCACGCGCGTCGAGGAGGGCAGCTCCCTGTCCAAGGCGATGGCGGAAGCACGCGTGTTCCCGGAGATGCTCGTGCAGATGACGGCGACCGGCGAAGAGACCGGGCAACTCGACAACATGTTGTCGCGCACGGCGGACTTCTACGAGCAGCGCGTGACGACCGCGGTGGACGGGCTGAGTTCGCTGGTCGAACCGCTCGCGATCGTGACGCTCGGCCTGCTGGTCGGGCTCATGCTCATCGCGCTCTATCTGCCGATCTTCAACCTCGGCCAGGCCATGCGTTCGGGCCTGACGGGGATGTAGCTGCGGGCGGCCGCGCCCGTGAGGACGCACTGGAAGCGGAGTTCATTCGATTCGGTTGGAGAGCCGAAACGACGGGAGATGCAAGACATGTGGCACAAGGAAAAGGGCTTCACGCTGATGGAGTTGATGGTGGTGATCGTGATCGTGGCGATTCTCGCTGCGGTCGCCGTACCGCTCTACATCAACTACGTCAAGGACGCGCAGCGCACCGAGGCGAAGGGGGCCATCGGGGCGATCATCACGGCCGAGCAGGCGTACTTTCAGAAGAACAGCGGGCAGGAATACGCCGATCTCGCCACGCTCGAAGCTGCGGGGCTGGTGGACGTTCAGGAGGCGAAGGCGAACTGGACCTTCACGGTGACTCCGACGGGGGCGGCTGGCGCCACCGATGTCGGCTTCGACGTGTCCGCCACGGGGGTCACCAACCGTCCCACGAAAGATCTCACGGTCACCTACGAGTACAAGCGTGACGGGACTGGAACCGGCTGGAATCCATAGGGGCAAGAAATTGATTCGCTGCTCGTCCAGGCCCGTGACTCATTCGCGCTCCTCGGAGGCGGGAGTATCGCTCGTGGAGGCCATCGCGGCCACGATGATCGCTGCCGTCGCCATCCTCGGGCTGGCGCACTCGTTCGGCCTTGGCCGGGGCCAGATCGATCGGTTCACGGTGGCCCGGGCGGCGCTCGCGGCCGCGGAAGACCGCATGGAGACGTTGTCCGTTCAGCCAGCTTCCAGTCCTGACATGTCCCTCGGCGCCCACGACACGACATTCGTGTTCGAGGGCGAGTCGAGGGGGGTCGTGCACTGGGAGGTGTCGCACTATCCATTGTCGTGGTCGTCGCACCTCGATCATCTCACTCAAGTGGACGTGGACGTGCAATGGGACTCGGGGCCGGGCGATGCGATCCACCTCACGAGATACTTCGACCGATGAGTGGCTGGAAACGAAATGAACACGGGCTCACGCTCGTCGAAGTGGCTGCCGTATCCGTGATTGCCGTCGTGATTCTCCTGGGCTTCTCGGGCTTCTATCTGGCGTCCCAGTTCACCTGGATCGACGGATCGACCAAGACGCTGACTCAGCGGGAAGGAACGTTGCTGCTTCAGACGATGAGGGACAAGGTCCACGCCTCGTACTGGTATGTCGTGGATCCCATCGAGCACAAGCTCTCTCTCATCAAGCCGGGTGGCGCCACGTTCTACGTGTTCGAGTGGCGGGCGAATGACGACTCCCTGATGTACGGGGGGCAGGAGAACAATCCCCAGGTCATCCTCCAGTCGAAAGTGCGGCGCTTCGAGTTCGCGCCGCAGACCGACAGCGCGCTGGTGACGCTGAACCACCTGGAGCTCGTGTCCGCGACCGGTCAGACCGTGGACTTCTCCTCGAGCTTTGCCCTGCTGAACAGAGGGAAGCACTAGTGTCCGGCGCCCGGGCGTACCGAGATCTCGGCGATCCTCCGGCATCCGATTCCCGAGGCTTCGTCCTGATCGGCGTCGTCATTTTCGTGCTTGCACTGACGATTCTGGGGCTGTCCCTCTTCAGCCTGTCGAGCTACGAAGCGCAGTTCCTCTGGAGATCCCACCGGGATACCCAGACGCTCTACGCTGCCACCAGCGGCATCGAATGGGCCAAGACGATCCTCTCCTCCGAGCGAAAGCTGCAGGCCATCCGCTCCGGCCAGCTGGCCTGGAGCACCCGCCCTCCCGAGGTCACGCTCGTGCAGGCCTGGCAGGGCACGGATTCCACCGGCAGCATCGACTTCACGAACGGAGAGCCCGTCCGGATTCGTGCGCTCGCGGACGACCAGCGCGGCGAGCGGCGCATGGTGGAGAAGGAGTACTGGCCCGTCGTTCCCGACGCGCTGTACAGACACCTGATCGACAGCTATTCGTTCGTTTATTTGAAATCCACCAAGGCGGGAGACACGCTGAGGACTCAACTCGATGGCGAAATCCGCTTGAACACGAACACCTATCCGTCCTGGCAGACGGAGGCCTGGCCTCCGCTTCCGCCTGCTCCCATCCTGGGCGGTGTTCCGTTGCCGGACGTGACATCGTTCATCAACGCCCATCCCACGTCGAACGAAATCGGCTACACGGGCTCCGGGGTCTACGACCTCGTCGGCTCGGGGGACGTGACGTTCTTCCTGACGCCTACGCCGGAAACGGAGCAGGTGAGCCTCTACGACCACTCGGGCCCCCCGTACGACACGCCGGTGGACATCAACGTCACCGGCACCTGCGTGTGGATGCTCCCCAAGGGGATTCGGATCGATCGACCGGTCCAGGTGTTCGGAACGGCCAGCGATCGACTCGTGATCGTGGCCGGGCCGATCGGAAACGGGTCCCCACCACCACCCTTCGACAAGAAGGAAACGACATACGTCGAGGGAATCTGGCTGTTCAGCGGAATCCGCTCGGACTATGTACCGGTCGTTCTGGTCTCGGATGCTCAGGTGGTCATTTCGCGGGGCCAGATTACGACGTGGCCGGGAACCGCCGAAGCCCTCTCGCTCTTCGCCCGCAGCGTGTACCTGGAAGGGCCGAGCGGCGGCCCGGTTGAAGCGCCCAACGTGCAGGTCCTCCGCCACCCCGTGGACATGGATGCAGTCATCGACGAGCTCGCCGAAAAGGGCGCGCTGCCAAACCTGACCGGCGGGAGCGAGTCGGCATTCACTCCCATCCCCGGCACGTGGCGCGAACTCGACCCGGACAACCCGAGCTGACCCTCTCATGAGAGCAGGCCTCCGCACCCGACCCTGGGCCGGCATCGACGTCGGCACGTTCAGCGTGAAGCTCCTGGCCACGCAGCCCGGCGTGGGCGGCGCGCGCTACTGGATCGCCGAGCAGCCGCTGCCCCCGGCCGGGAACGGCAAGCCGCATCCGCCCGAGCTGGTGGCGCACGCCGTCGCGCGCTGTCTGGAACAGGCCGGACTGTCGCCGCGTGCGATTCGCGGCGTCACCACCGGCATCTCGGGACCGGACGTCATCGTCAAGCAGATCACGATGCCGCTGCTCGACGATTCCGAGGTCGGACCCGCGCTGCGCTTCGAGGCGCGCAAGCACCTGCCGTTCGACCCGCAGGGCATGATCATCGACTTCCAGATCCTCGGTCGCTTCGCGACGCAGAAGAAGCTGGAGGTGCTGCTCGCGGCGGTGTCCACGGAGCATGTGGAGCGGCACTGCGCCCCTTTCCGCCTGCTCGGTCTCGAAGCAGACATCCTCGACGCGACGCCGCTCGCCCTGACCAACGGACTGCTGCACGGCGTCGAAAACACCCGTGACGGCTTCCTGCTCCTCGACATCGGCTTCGCCACCTCGCACCTGACGCTCTACCGGAAAGGTGAACCGTACTTCATGCGCCGGCTCGACTTCGGTGGCCGCAGCCTGACGAAGGCGATCGCCGAGGGCACGGAGGTTCCGTACGAGGAAGCCGAGGAATGGAAGCTCGCCGCGGGCGCGGACGAGCCGGGTTTTCGCGTGGACTGGGACGCGCCCGAGATGCAGGCCGTGCATCGGGCGCTGCAGACCCAGCTGGCGGCGGAATTGCGTGCATCGTTTGCGTTCTATCGCACGATGGGCGAGCTTCCGGACCCGCTGAAGATCTGGGTATCCGGTGGCTCGGCGCGACTGCCCGGACTCGCGGCGCGGCTCAGCGAGCTCATGGGCAACCCGGTGATGTTGTTCAATCCGCTCGAACACTTTCCCGGCGCGCCACGTGGCGGGCCCGCCACCACGATCGCGCCGCACTTCGCCCAGGCATTCGGCCTGTCGCTGAGAACCGTATGACCGCCCCGGTGGAGCCGAACTCTTGAGCGCACTCTTCAGCATCAACTTCCGGCGCGAAGCGCACCAGAAGGAGCTCGCCCACGCGCGCCGGCGCGTCGTGACACTCGGCGTCTGGGTGGCGTATTTCGGCGTGGTCACCATGGCGATGGGACTCTACGGCCTCAATTGCATGTCGCTGTCGAAGCGAGTGACCTTCCTCGAGCGGCAAACGGCGCAGCTGAAGTCGAGTCAATCGACCCGCGAGCAGTGGAAGATCCCGGCCAGCGAGATGGACCGGCTCGAGAACTACGTCGGCAACCCGCGCCGCTGGCACGACCGGCTCATGCGGCTGGCGGCCCTGCTCCCCGCGGACGTGCGGCTGACCTCCATCGCGACCAACCCCAACAACCAGACCGGCCCGCGCAGCCAGGACCGCCTCGTGATCAGCGGCCAGCTGCGCGTCCCCAGGGAGCAGGACCGGATGTCCGGCGTGATGGCGTTTGCCGGCACGCTGCGCGAGGACTCCTTGTTCTCGATCCAGTATCCTAACGTGCGCGTCGCTTCGACCAAGATCGTCGACGGCGGCGCCACGACGGAGTTCGTGATCGAATGCCAGTGATCAATCCACTCTGGCTGGCCGAACTCCGGCGGCAATGGCCGCTGGCCGGGGCCGTCGCCCTGTTCCTCGTCTTCCTTCTCGCGCACGTCGTGTTCTTCCAGCCGACGGCCCGACGCTATCAGCGCGCCCAGCAGAACGCGAAGGAAGCCGGACTCTCGCTCGACCAGATGGCAACGCCGGAAGTGATTCCGCCGCGCGTCTACGCGATGCTGGCGGAGAACGCGCTGCCTGCGGCCAAGGCGAAGGATGCGGGTGACTCGGGCGCGCTCAGCGCGTCGCTGATCGAAACGATATCGCGGCTCGCCACGAAGCGCCGCATGGCGGTCATCGTCGCCGAGCCTGCCCCGACGACGCAGCAGACGCAGTCGGTGATCGTCCGCGCACACGTCCGGCTGCGAGCCTCCTACGCCGAGTTCGTGGGCTTTCTCGGCGATCTGGCCGCCACCGAGCACCTGCTCGCAGTGGATCGCTTTTCTCTGCAGCCCTCCGGTGGCGGCGACCTGATCGCCGACCTCTACGTCAGCCGCTACGTCCTCAAACAGGCGCCGGCAAAGCCGTGAAGATCGACCCGCGCCGCCTCATCGGGCCCCTCGCCGCGTTCCTGCTGCTGGCTTTCACGCTGCAGCAGACGAGCGATGCCCTGCGCCGGTCTGGGGCCTGGCGCAAGCACGAATCGTCGGCACGGAAGACGGTCTCCCCTTTTGCACGCCTCGACACGGAACTCTCCCGCCGCGCGCAACTCGAGACCACCGCCCCCGAGCGCGACCCCTTCGACTTCCAGAAGACGCGCACGACGCAGGCCACGACCGCCAGGCGACCCCAACCCCGCACGCCGGCGCCCGCGCCCAGGCCGGTGCTCACCGCCATCATCTTCGACAACGATCCGCGTGCGCTCGTCCGCTTCGACGGCCGCGACTACACCGTACGCGACAATTCTCTTTTCGCAGACTACCGGGTGGTTCGCATCACACGTGAAGAGGTCGTACTGGACAAGGGCGGGGAATCGCTCGTCCTCAGACGGCCCACAGGAGGGTCATAGCGTGAAATTCCAGTACCGACGCTTCGTTCACCTTTGCGCCATGCTGGTCGTGCTCGCCTGCCCGGCGGTGCTCCCGGTCACGGCGCATGCGCTCGACATCGACAGCGAGCCCAAGGTCACACTCGACGCCGAGGATGCCTACCTGCCGAGCGTGCTCAAGATCCTCGCGGAGAAGGGCAACCTCAACATCATCACCGGGCCCGGCGTCACCGGCGGCCGGATCTCGATCCACATGAAGGACGTGCCGATCGAGCAGGCGGTGAACCTGGTCGTACGCGCGGCCGGACTCGCCTACGAGCGGATCGGCAACTCGATCCTCGTCGCCGACAAGGCGTCGCTGAGGGACGAGACCGGGCTCTCCTCCTACGTCGTGGACCTCCAGTACGCGGACGCGGCCGACGTCAAGGACGCGCTCGGCGACCTTGGCGCGAAGATCTCCGTGGACACGGGCGGCAATCGCCTGATCGTGGTCACCAGCCCGCGCGTGATCGCCGAGATCCAGGAGATCATCACGGCGATGGACGTGCCGGCGAGGCAGGTCATGCTCGAGGCGCGGATCGTCGAAGTCTCGACCAATGACCTCAAGGAGCTCGGCATCGACTGGGACAAGCTCAACCGCCAGACGTTCATCATCGCGGAGGGTGCGCCGCCGCCTTCGGCGCCGGGCGAATTCCCCGACCAGCTGCCCTACGTCAATGGCAAGGCGGCGCACAACAGCATCAATCAGACCAGCCACCAGGCGAAGGCGTTCGAGGTCGCGCTCGACATGCTGATCCAGGAGGGCAGCGCGCGCGTGCTGGCGCAGCCGAAGATCGCCACGCTCAACGGGCGCCCGGCCAACATGCTGATCGGCCAGCGCATTCCCTACACGATCTCGAGCACGGTGTTCGCCGGCGGCGGCGCGGCGCCGACGCAACGGATCGAGAAGGAAGAGGTCGGCATCAAGCTCGACATCACGCCGCTGATCAACGCCGACGGCTACATCACGACGACGATCAAGCCCGAGGTCAGCACGGTGACCGGCTTCACGGGGCAGAACGGCGACCTGCCGATCGTGGCGACGCGCCAGGCGAGCACCACGGTGCGGCTCAAGGACGGCAATTCGGTGATCATCGGCGGGCTGCTCTCCGAGGACAAGACCACCAACGTCACCAAGCTGCCGATCCTGGGCCAGATCCCGCTGATCGGTTACCTGTTCCAGCACCAGAGCATCACCACGCGCAAGACGGATCTGGTGATCGAAGTGACACCGCGCATCATGCCGGAACAGCAGTAGGGATCGTACCGGCCGGCACGATCGCCGAATCCGGAACCGAACGTTTCACGCTGCACGAATTCCGCACCGTGGGTTGCGTACCGATCCACGGTGCTCTGTAATACACGCAGGACTCCCTTCGGGCTTGCCTCGCCCCCCCTTTGGAGGGTCGTTCCGTGCGCATGCTCATGCGTCTTCGGCTTCATCTGTTGTGCGCCATCCTCGGCGTGCCTGCCCTGCTGTCACTGGCCCTGCCTGCCGCGGCGCAACCTGCGGGGCGCGCCACGGACTCCCCTGCCACGCCGCTTCTCGATCGCGTTCGCGCCTTCGACGCGGCCGTCGACACCCTCCACCGCGATCACGCTCTGCGCGACTCCCTGTGGTCGGTCTCGGAGTCCCTGATGCAGGAGGCCGATGCGGCGGCGGATGACGCGGCACGTGTGCCGCTTCTCCACGCGCGCGCCTATCTGCTGGCCGGCAGGGGCGAAACGGAGCTCGCGACCATCCAGCGCGGCCTCGATCTGTCCCGCTCGCGGGGCGATTCGCTCGCCGAGATGCAGTTTCTCGTCCAGCTCGGCGGGCTGTACCGGAGCGAGGGCCGGCGGGCCGACCTGGAGAAGGTGCTGGTTCGGCTGCTCGAGCTGAGCGATGCGCATCAGGGCACCCTCGAAGCGGCGCTCGCCGACAATTTCATCGCGACGCGGTGGATCCATTCCGGTCGCGGGGCACAGGCGGGTCCCGTAGCCGAACGCGCCCGCGCCGTATTCGAGCATCTCGGCAAGCGGGATCGCGTCGTGACCTCGGAAACGCTGCTCGGTATCACGGGCATGCTCGCGAGCGATATCCCGGCGGCCCGCGCCCACTACCGTCGCGGCATCGAGCTGGCGCGCCGCATCCATCGCGACGACCTGCTCGTCGCCCTGCTCGGCAACCTGAGCACGCTGGAACGGGGCGCCGGCCGATACGACCGCGCGCTCGAGGCGGCCGTCGAGATGAAGGCGGCCGCCCACCGCGCCGGCGATGTCAGGAGCCGCGGATTCGCGCTGCAGGGTACGAGCTACATCATGACGCTCATGGGACGGAACGCGGAGGCCATCGCCGAATCGGAATCTCTCCTCGTGCTGGGGACCGAGACGCAATCGCTGGGACTCCGTTCGCGTGCGCTCTCGGTGCTCGCACTGGCCTACGCGAACATGGGAGACTGGCTGGCGGCTTCTCGATGCACGCGCGCCATCGTCGCCATGGGCGATTCGATCGGCCTGGGCACCTATCTCGACGCCAAGTTGAATCTGTGCAATGAGCTTCTGAAGCTCGACAGTCTGAGGACGTCGCTCGCGCTGGCCCGGGAGACCGTGGTGCCGGCCGGGCACATGGGCGTCCTCTGGGAGATTCGCAGTGCGAACGTCATCAGCCAGGCGGAACGCCGCGCGGGCCGGCTGGACCGGGCGATCGCCGCGCTCGAAGGCATCCGATACCGGTTCAAATCGGGGGAACCCACGATCTACGAGACCTCGATCATGGCGGATCTGGCCGGCCTCTACGCCCGCACCGCCATGATCGACAGCGCGAACTCGTGCATCGCCCGGGCGAAGGCATCCTACTTCCGGAACCGGCGCGAGCTGGACGACGACGAGTGGCGTGAGCGCATCGCGAACGAAGGCGCCGCCATCGCTTCGGCCGAATTGCGCGTGCAGCTCCGCGACTCCGCCGACCGCGAGGCGATCATGGCGGCCTTCGACCGCACCGAGCCGCTGCGATCGCGCACGCTGCTCGAACGCATCGCGGGGCGCGAAGAGGTCGACTCGGACTCGGCCGCTTTCGCCACGGCCGCGGACCTGCAGGCACGTCTCGAGCCGGGCGAAGTCTTCCTGCAGTGGACGGTCACCGAGGACACGTCGGTCGTCTTCGTGTTCACGAAGGACGACGTGGGGATCTTTCCACTCGGCGTCGATGCCGACTCGCTGAAGCAGCAGGCGCGGGAACTCCGCCGTTTCATCGCGCAGCGCCCGGATGGCCAGGACGACGGCCGCGCGCAGACGCTGTCGGCGGCGGCGCGGTCCATGGGACAGCGCATGTTCGGTCCATTTGCGGAACGCCTACGGAGTGCCCGCCGCGTGATCGTGTCTCCGGACGGGCCCCTCTACCAGTTGCCGATGGCCTTCGTGCTTCGCAAGTCGGTGTTCGCAGGTCATTCGAACGTCGTGCCCGAGGTCGTGTCCACGCCGTCAGCGACCCTGCTGCTGCGCGCGCGCGGTCGAACGCAGGCGCCGGAGCGGCACGGCCTGCTTGCCGAAAGCGGGCCCGCGCCCGATGGGTCGGGCCCCCTGCCGGGAGCGCGTGACGAGGTCCGCTGGCTGGCCCGCTCGTTCGCACCGGTGACGGCGAGGGTGGAAGCGACCGTGCAGGACGACTCGGTCGAATTCGCCGATTACGCGGGACTCCACTTCGCGGCGCACGCGGAGTCCAACGATCTGTTGCCGTGGCAATCGGGGATTCTGCTCGGACCTGCTGACGCGGCGCGCGACGATGGCTACGTGCGGGCCGGCGAGATCGTTGGGATGCACCTGCCGGCGAAGATCGCCGTGCTGTCGGCCTGTGAGACCGCATGGGGCGCGATTCTCTCCGGCGAAGGGCTGGTCGGCATGTCGACTGCCTTTCTCAGCGCCGGAGTACCCACCGTCGTCGCGACCCAGTGGAAGGTCGACGATCGTGCAACGATGGACTTCATGAAAGTGTTCTACCGTGAGCTGGCGCACGGCTCGACGGCGTCCGCCGCGCTGCTTGCCGCTCAGGTGCACACGGCCTCATCGTCACACGGTGATCCGTACTACTGGGCGGGCTTCGTCCTGACGGGAGAGCCCGGAACCACGCTCCGGCTTCGCGAGCGCGGACCGACTCCCGCCGCCCTCGCGCTGTGGGTCGTGGCCCTGGCGGCTGCCGATCTTCATGATCGTCTGGTGGACGCGGCGCCGAGATTCGACGAACGCCTGACCGGGCCGCTCATGAATGCAGCAGCAGACCGCCCACGTGCACGACACCGGCCATCCAGCCCACCCACTGGCCCACCGCGACGGTCAGCGCCACGGTCACGATTCCGAGTCCCGCGGCCGACAACAGCGGGGTATGATGCCGCGATCGGTACAGGCTCACGATCAGCAGCGGCACGATCAGCCCTTTGAACGCGACGAACAGCAGCCACTGGTGATGCGCCATCGAGGCGAGCAGCGGGTTGCCCTCGCGGTTGCCGAACCAGTGGATCCCGAGTGCGGTCGCCACCAGATCGAAGCTGTTGGCGACGACGGCGAGGAACAGGACGATCCTCATGCTGAGCACCTCTGACATGACTCGCGCGGTCCGCGTCACGCTGCGTATGATCGCAGATGGTCGTGGCTCGTTCAACGGGCGCAAGGCGTTCCGCCCCGCATGACGCTCGACACGTTCATTCTCATCGCTCTGGGTCTCTTCGGCCTGGTGCTGGGCAGCGCGGTCAGCGCGATCGCCTGGCGCGTGCCTCGCGGCATCTCATGGATCCATGGCCGCTCGGCCTGCACCTCGTGCGGCACGACGCTCGGCTTCCTCGATCTGATCCCGGTGGCCTCTTGGCTCGCCGCGCGCGGCCGTTGCCGCCACTGCGGCACGCGCGTCAGCTGGCGTTACCCGCTCACCGAGCTGCTGTGCGCGGCCTGGCTCGTCCTTCTTTATCGGCAGATCGGCCCCGGATTCGACCTCCCGTTTCTGGCCCTCTGGGGAGTGCTGTTGATCGCGCTCATGTGGATCGATCTCGACTTCCAGCTGCTGCCCGACGTGCTCACCTTTCCCGGCACCCTGCTGGCACTGGCGGCGGTACTGCAGTGGCCGCACGGCGCCCGCCACGCGCTGCTGGGCGTGCTGCTCGGCAGCGGGCTGCTGTGGCTGCTCGGCTGGGGCTATCTCAAGTTCCGCGGCGTCGAAGGCATGGGCGGGGGCGACATCAAGCTCGCGGCCATGTTCGGCGTCGTGCTGGGCTGGCAGCTCTCGCTGCTCACGCTGTTCCTCGCCGCCCTCGCGGGGAGCCTGTGGGGCGGCATTTTGATCGCGCGCCGCCGGGGCGACGGGTTCACGGCGATCCCGTTCGGCACCCTGCTCTGCCCTGCCGCCATCATCGCGTTCCTGTGGGGCGGCCAGTGGGTCCACGCCTACCTGTCGCTGTTCCCGCACGGCTGATCCCATCTCAAGTCCCCCGCCGTGATCACCGATAACCTCCGGGAATCATGCGGCCTGGCCGCCGAACCCGAGAGGACACGATGACCCCGGGGATGGGACGCATTGGACGGACGGATCCCCGGCGACCTGAGCCGTTCGGTCGCCGGGATGGCCGTGCTCGTGCCGGCCTCCTTCCGGCCGGTGGTCCGACCGGCGCGGAGCGCAGCGCTGCGGCCGCGTCCGCCGGACGGGCGCCCTGGAGGGTGTGTCGATGAAGATTTCACAATCGATCCGGGCGGAGTCCTCCGGCTGGCAGGGGGCGCGGAGCGCCGGGGACGCCGGGGCCGATCTGGTTCTCGTCTTCGGAGGCCGTGATGCGCTCGCGAAGAACAGGGTGCTGTCCGATCTGCGGGCGTCACACCCGGACGCGCTGATCGTCGGCTGTACGACCGCCGGAGAGATCGCCGGACCTCGGGTGCTCGACGACACCGTGGTCAGCACGGCGATACGATTTTCCGCGTCGGAAGCCCGCGGCACCATCGAGACCCTCCGCGACCCCGATGACAGCGAAGGCATCGGTCTGCGCATCGGAGCGCGGCTCCTCGGCGACGACCTCCGACACGTGGTGGTGCTGTCGGACGGTCTCAACGTCAACGGCAGTCAGCTGGTGCGCGGCCTCACCGCCGCTCTGCCCGCATCCGTCCGTGTCACCGGGGGGCTCTCGGGCGACGGCGAGCGCTTCGGCACGACACGCGTGCTCTGGAACGACACCCTGCACGACCGTTCGGTCGTGGCGGTCGGCTTCTACGGCAGAGCCCTCGACGTGGGATTCTCCGCCATGGGCGGGTGGGACCCCTTCGGTCCCCTGCGCCGGGTGACCCGAGCGGAAGGCAACGTCGTCTTCGAGTTCGACGGCAAACCGGCGCTGGATCTGTACCGCACATACCTCGGCGATTATGCAGACGGCCTGCCGGCGACGGGCCTGCTGTTCCCGCTGAGCGTCGTGATGGACGACGGCGAGCCGGCAGTGGTGCGGACGCTGCTCGGCATCGACGAGGAGGCCGGCGCGCTGACGTTCGCGGGCGACGTGACTCAGGGCTCCAGCGCGCGCCTGATGTGCTCCAACTTCGACCGGCTGATTTCCGGGGCGCACGATGCCGCGCAGGCGACGACGCCGGTGCACGCCGACGGGTCCGCACAGCTGGCTCTGCTCATCAGCTGCGTCGGCCGCAAGATGGTCCTCGGCCAGCGGATCGAGGAGGAGATCGACGCGGTTCGCGAAGTGCTCGGGAACGACACGCCGCTGACCGGCTTCTATTCGTACGGGGAGATCTCCCCCGTCCACGGCGGCTCGCGCTGCGAGCTCAACAACCAGACCATGTGCGTCACGACCCTTCGAGAACGGGCGGCATGAACGACGTCCACCCCACACTGGCCCGCCAGGTCGCCAGGTACCTGGGCCCGACCGACGGGATGCCGCCGCCGCTGGAGCGACTGCTGGAGGCCGTGAGCGCTACCTACGACGGCGCCGACCGCGACCGACACCTGCTCGAGCGCTCGATCGAGATCAGCTCCAACGAGCTGATGCAGGTGAACTCGGAGATCCAGGGCATCCTGCAGGCCATTCCCGACCTCCTGCTCTGGATCTCGGCCGACGGCCGCATCCTGAGCTATCTCGTGGGAAAGACCGACGACCTCCTGCGCAAGGACATCGATCTGCGCGGCCGCTTCGTGCAGTCCGTGCCAAATGCCTCCGCCAGCGTGGCGTTCGTCAACGCGCTCGATGTCGTCCGTGAGTCGCAGGGTCCGGTGTCGATCGAGTACTCCCTGAATCACGGCACCCGCGAGCACTACTACGAGGCCCGCCTGCTCCCGCAGGTCGGCGACGTGATCCTGATCATCATCCGCAACGTGAGCGACCGGAAGGTCGACGAGCAGAAGCTCGAACTGGAGGTGCGGCGGCGCACGGCCGCGCTCACCGAAGCCAACCTCGCCCTGCGCCAGGCCAAGGAACAGGCCGAGAGCGCGAATCGCGCCAAGAGCGAGTTCCTCGCCAACATGTCGCACGAGCTGCGTACGCCCCTGCACGGCGTTCTGAGCTTCGCCGACTTCGGCCGCCGCGAAGCCGCGGAGCGGCACCCCGATGCGTCGTACGTGCGGTATTTCGAGCACATCCACGACAGCGGCAGCATGCTGCTGACGCTGCTGAACGACCTCCTGGACCTGTCGCGACTGGAGTCCGGGCGCACGGTCTACGAGCTGGCGCGGATGGACCTGATCGACACCGTTCACCAGGTGGCCGAAGAATTCGAGGGACGACTCCTCGAACGCCAGCTGACCCTCGAGACGCCCGCCACGATCGAGAGCATCCCTTTCGTCGGCGACCCGACCCGCCTCGCACAGGTCGTCCGCAACGTCATCAGCAACGCGATGCGGTTCGCCCGCACCCGGATCACCCTCTCCGCGGGTCTCACGAAGGATCCTCCCCGGGCCTGCATCACGATCACGGACGACGGCCCCGGGATTCCGGAGGAAGAGCTGGAGTCCGTGTTCGACAAATTCGTGCAGTCGAGCAAGACCAAGAGCGGCGCCGGCGGTACGGGGCTGGGTCTGGCGATCTCGCGTCAGATCGTCGTCGATCACGACGGCCGCATCTGGGCCCAAAACACCGAGACGGGAACCGCGTTCCATCTCGAATTCCCGATCGATCCGCAGGAAGTGCCGCCGGCTCGCGCCGGCTCCGCGAACGCCGTCGGGGAGTGCGCCCCATGAGACTGCAGCGCGTCCTGCTCGTTGACGACAATCCCCGGAACCTCTTCATCATGGAGAAGATCCTGGGCGACGCCTATCTCCATAGCAGCACCACCAGCGGTGAGGAGGCGCTCGAGATCGCCGCGTCGTTCCGGCCGGATCTCATCCTGCTCGACATCATGATGCCGGGCATCGACGGCTACGAGACGTGCCGCAGGCTGCGCGCGGGGCGGATCGCCGGGTTCCCGAAGGTGATCATGGTCTCCGCGAGAGCCATGACCCGTGAGCGGCTGGAGGGCTATCAGGCCGGCGCCGACGACTACCTGACGAAACCGTTCAGCGCCGACGAGCTGCTGGCGAAGGTGCGGGTCTACTCGCGGCTCAAATCCGTGGAAGAGGTGGAACAGATGCGGGGCGCACTGATCACGCTCCTCAGGCACGAGACCCAGACGCCGATCTCGATCATCGCCGGCGCGCTCGAGCTCCTGTCGAGCGGCGACTCGATGACGGCGCGGCAGAGCGAGCTGGTCGAGATGGCGCATCAGGCATCGGGACGGCTGCGGCGCCTCATCGATCGCACCGTGATGCTCAACAACCTGCGCACGGGCAGGAGCGAGGGCGCGCCGGCGCCGACCCTGCTCGAGACGGTCATCCGCGACCGGCTGAATGCAGTGCAGGAAGCGATCCGCACCCGCGGGCTGAGCCTCGAAGCGGAGCTCGACGCGCAGACCATCGTCGAAGTCGACGGCAGGTTCGTCCAGAACACCTTCGGCGAAATCTTCGAGAACGCGCTGGCCGCGACGCCGGCCGGCGGCCGGATCCGCGTGGTCGTGAGCCGCAACGGCGGAGTCGCCGAGATCATGGTCGAGAACGAGGGGCCCATGCCGGATGCGGAGATGCTGCGCGAGGCGTTCACGCCGTTCTGGGTGAAAGATCTCGATCACCACTCCGAAGGACACGGCCTCGGGCTCGCGATCGCCATGGAGTCCGCGGTGCAGAACGGCGGCGATCTCCGGGCGGAAGCGGATCCTTCCGGCGTGCGTTTCATCATCCGGGTTCCGCTCCAGGCCTCCGGCGGGGAACGCCGGCTCGTCGCCTGAGTCGGCGAACGCGCTTCAGGCGCCGGATCGAACCGCCGCCCAGCGTCCGTCCGGCGTCCGCATCGCACGGCCCTCGGCCTCGAGCTTCTCGAGGTGCGCGATGAGCGAGCGCTCGGCGTAGCCCCACAGATCACGCTTCGTGTCCGCGTAGGCGCGCTCGACCAGCCCCCGCGGCGTCGCCGGCGTCGCGCCCAGCGCGGCCAGCACCTTCGCCTCGCGCTCCAGGCGGTGCGCGAGCAGCCCGCGGATCCGGCGCTCGACGGCGCCCTGCGGCGAGCCGTGCCCGGGGAACAGCGCGCTGGCACCCAGTCCGGCGAGGCGCTCGAGCGAGCGCATGTAGTCGCCCATGTTCCCGTCGGGCGGGTCCACGATCACCGTGCCGCGCCCGCCCGGAATGTGGTCGCCCGTGAACAGCGAGCGCGTGCGCGGGTGCCACAGGCACAGGTGGCCGCGCGCGTGGCCGGGCGTGTGAATGGCCTGGAGGTTCCAGTCGCCCAGCCCTGGCGCGAGCGGCAGCCACTCGCCGTCCGCGACCGTGAAGTCGGCGCGGACGCGTTTCGCGGTCTCGGCATGCGCCGCGACCGGCACCGGATGACGCCTGCGCACGGCCTCGATTCCGGCCACGTGGTCCGCGTGGTGATGCGTCGCGACGATCAGCTTGAGCGTGCGGCCTTCGCTGGCGAGCGCATCGAGCAACGCGAACAGCGCCTCGAGATCGGCGGGCTCGTCGCCGCCCGGGTCCACGAGCATCATCTCGCGCTCGCCGACGAGGTAGGTGTTGGTGTGGGTGGCAGGCGGCAGGGGCCGTGTTTTCATCGGGTGGAGGACGATCCCCCAGCGCAGTTCGATCCGCCGGACCGGGGTGTGCGCGCGCTCGGGCCCGAGCGCGAGGCGCCCGCCGAGATCCGCGTCGCCCTCGGCGAGTGCGATCAGCGTCCACAGGATCGGCGCCGCGAAGGTGCCCTCGCCGTGCCGCCAGCGATCGAGCGCGATGATCGGCCGCACCCATTCTCCGCTCGCGAGCTCGCCGGGCACGATCGAAGGCGACTGGCCGTCCGGTACGCGCGCGACGTAGTACACGGTATCGAAGCGCAGGGCGGAGAACGGCGGCGTCTGCCAGCGCCCGGCGAACGCCAGCCCGTCGGCGCGGAAACGCCAGCCGCGCGCGCGGGCGAGGTCCGGGAACCGCGCGGCGCCCGCGAGCAGCTGCGCGCGCGCCTCGGCGGCCGCCTCGAGCGACGGCGTGCCGTCGAGCGCGACCAGCACGCCGGCCTCTTCGAACGCTTCGCGGATCGCGCAGGCCATGAGCATGCGCTCGGCGTCGTCGCGGGCGCCGGCGACTTCGAGATCGGCGTCCTCGGCGTCGACCTTGCCCCCGATGAACGAGCGGAACCCCGGCATGAAGCTCACCGCGTCGCCGCGCAGGGTCCAGAACGTCTCGAGCGCCTCTCCGGCCCCGCGGACCAGCACCACGGCCGCGGAATCGCGCAGGGGTCGGGAAGCGTTCATGCGCGCATCCTACGGGACCGGGCGCGCGGCCGAAAGAAAGGCCGCCGGCCCGAAGACCGGCGGCCCGAACGGAAACGCTCTCAGACGGAACCTAGGCCGAGCGCACGCGCGCCTTGCGTGCGGCTTCGGCGAGGATCTCCAGCGCCTGGTCGGCCTCTTCCCTGGTCACGTCGAGCGGCGGGCGGAAGCGCAACGAGCGCTCGCCGCACGGCAGGATCAGCATGCCCATCTCGTAGGCCTTTTCCCGCGTGACGCCGCGCGTCGCCGTGTCGGGCAGGTCGATGGCGCACATGAGACCCACGCCCCGTGCATTGCTGAACGTCTCCGGATCGTCGGCCTGCATGCGCTGAAGCCCGGCGAGCAGGTGGGCCCCCACCGTGGCGGCGTTCTCGATCAGCTTCTCCTCGGCCATGATTTCGAGATAGCGCTGGCTGCGCACCATGTCCACCAGGTTCCCGCCCCAGGTCGAGTTGATGCGGCTCGATACCTTGAACACGTTCTCGGGCTCGTCGTCGAAGCGCGGTCCGGCCATCATGCCGCAGACCTGCGCCTTCTTGCCGAACGCGATCGCGTCGGGCCGCACGTCGGTGTGCTGATGCGCCCACATGCGGCCGGTGAGGCCCATGCCGGTCTGCACTTCGTCGAAGATCAGCATGACGTCGTTTTCGTCGGCGAGCTGCCGCAGGGTGCGCATGAACTCGGGCCGGAAGTGATGGTCGCCGCCCTCCGCCTGAACGGGCTCGATCAGGATGCAGGCGACGTCGTCGGGATTTTCGTGCAGCGCGCGCTTGATTTCGCCCGCCGCCTGCGCCTCGGCCTGCTTCACGCGCTCGACCTCGGCCTCGTCCACCGGGAAGCGCAGCATCGGGTTCGTGATCCGCGGCCAGTCGAAGCGCGGGAAGTACTGGTACTTGCGCGGGTCGAACGTATTGGTGAGCGACAGCGTGTAGCCCGAGCGCCCGTGGAAGGCGCCCTTGAAGTGGATCACCTGATGACCCTTCTCGGTCTTCAGCCCTTTGCGGAGGTTGCGGCGCACCTTCCAGTCGAAGGCGGCCTTGAGCGCGTTCTCGACGCCCATCGAGCCGCCGGCCACCAGGAACAGGTGCGGCAGGTAGCCGGGCATCGCGTACGTCTCGAACGCCTGCACGAATTCCGCCAGCTCGATCGTATAGAGGTCCGAGTTGGCCGGGTTGGTGAGCGCCGCGCGCAGCAGCTTGCGCTGAAAATCCGGATCTTCGAGCTTCGGATGATTGAAGCCCACCGGCAGCGTGGCGAACGCAGAGAACATGTCCAGCAGCCAGCGGTCGTGGCGCGAGTCGTAGAGCTGGCGCCCGTGGCTCTTCTCGAGGTCGAGGACGAGGTCGTAGCCGTCGGCCAGCATGTGGCGGTGCAGGACCTCGTGGACGTCGCCCGGGGCGATCGCCCCGGTCTTCTTCTTCGCGTTCATGGCATCTCTCCTTTTGCACCCGTCGCCACGTACGTCTCCTCCTTGACGGTGGAGAGGACCATGATGGTCCGGGTCTGACGGACACCGTCCATGCCGTTGAAATGGTGCAGCAGCAGGTCGCGCAGCGACTCCATGTCGGCGACGCGCACCTTGAGCAGCAGCGAAAACTCGCCGGTGATGTGATGGCACTCCTGGACTTCTTCGAGCTGGAGCACGTGATCGAGGAACGGACTCTCGAAGCGCGGATGCTCCATGAACACTTCGACGAACGCGGTCACCGTGACGCCCACCGCCTGCGGATCCACGATGGCTACCGAGCGCCGGATCACGCCGGCGTTCTCGAGCTTCTTGAGACGCTCGTTGACGGCGGCCGGCGAGAGCCCGACGCGGCGCGCGATCTCCGCCTGCGCGAGCCGGGCGTCACGCTGCACGAGTCCGAGGATCTGACGGTCCCTCTCGTCCAGAGACTGGCTGATGTTCACCTTTGTGGCCATGTGGCAATGATATATTCGGCGATATTGACTTGCAACTGAAGATTCATCGGCCGGAGCAGGCAAAATGCCAGTCCGCGGCAACCGCTCCAGGACCGCCGCCAGCGCTCTCTCCGGCCCCGTTTGCGGACCCGGGCCCGGACGGCTATCTTCCTGCGCCTCATGATCTTCGCCATCGATCTGGAGGGCGTGCTCGCGCCCGAAATCTGGCCGATCCTCGGCGCCCACTTCGAGTTGCCGGACCTGTCGCTCACCACCCGCGACATGGCCGACTTCAGCGAGCTGATGCACGTCCGGGTCGCCGCGCTCGAACAGCGCGGCCTCACGCTGCGCGAGCTGCAGTCGGTGGCGCACGCCGTCGAGCCCTACCTCGGCGCCCGTGACCTGATCGCCCGCCTGCGTCGCATGGGCAACGTGGTGATCATCAGCGACACGTTCCACGAGCTGTCGGACCCGCTCACCGGCAAGCTCGGCGGCGTCAACCTGTTCGCGAACCGTTTCGAGCTCGACACCTCGGGTCGCATCAACGGGTTCAAGTTGCGGATCCGCGGTCAGAAGGAGCGGATCGTCTCCGGATTCCGCAGCGCCGGGTTCGCGGTCGCGGCGATGGGCGACAGCATGAACGACATGTCGCTCCTGCGGGAGTGCGACTACCCGGTGCTCTACCGCCCGGTGGAGAAGCTGCGCGCCGAGTTCCCCGAGGCGCCGGTCGCCACCGATCTCGACGCCGCGCTCCACCTCTTCGAAACGGCGCGGCGGGACCTCGACGAGAACGGCGGCTGAGCCGACGCCGGCGGCTGCTGCTTCAGACCCGCGCCGCCAGCCGCTCCGCCCAATCGAACAGCGGCACCGGGTCCGCCAGATCATCGAGCAGCAGGTCCGGCGCGTGCGCGGCGAGCGTGGCCCGCGACGTGAAGCCCGTTGCGACCGCGATCGAATGCGCTCCCGCCGCGCGCGCACAGGCGATGTCGTGCTCGGTGTCGCCGATCACGACGCAGCGGGCGGGCGGAATGCCGCGCGTCTCGTGGACCCGCGCCACCGCGAGCCTTGCGAGTGCGTTCCGGTCCTGCGCCATTTCGCCGAATGCGCCGAACGCGAAACGGCTCTCGAGCCCGAAACGGCGCAGCTTGATCGCCGCCATCTGCGACATGTTTCCGGTGAGCAGCCCCGGCACCCAGCCGTCGCGCGCGGCCACGCGATCGACGATGTCCGGCACGCCCGGCATCAGCCGCCCGCGCGGCGGCACCATGAGACGCCGGGCGTGGTCGAAGACCGCGTTCCAGAAGCGCGCCTCGGCGGCCGCGTCCACGCGCAGCCCGTGTTTCGCGACGACGTCGCCGAAGATCAGCGGCTCGATGCGGCCGGCGAACGGGACGTCCGCGAGGTCGTCGACGATGCCGAACACGTCGCGGAGCGCCAGGGAGAACGACTGCGTGGCCGCACCCTCGGTGGTGAGCAGCGTGCCGTCCACGTCGAAGAGCCAGGCGATGGCGCCGGAACCGTGGGCGGGCGAATGGGCGGACACGCCGCCATCATGCCAGTGAACCGCCCGGGCCGCCAGATCGGGGCGGCATGCGGGCGCCGCTTCGCCGTCGCGCGGCGCGGCGCGGGCCGCCGCTGGCGTGCGCGAGCTGCAGGCCTGCCCGCTCCCCGGTTCGCGGTGCACGAACGGATCGGGCTAGGATCGGGCGATCCCTTCGTCCGATCTTCCACCTGGAGCGTGCTCTTGAGCGGAGTCCCGTGGGCCCTGAGGCGGCTGAGCGCCATGAGCGCGAGCGAGATCATCCACCGCCTGCGCACGCTGCTGCGCTCCCGCCTCGCACCGCCCGCGTGGGAGCTGTGGACGTCGCTGGAAGCCGCCGAGCGCCTGTTCGCGCCGGGGACGGCCGACGACGCCGGGCGCGCCGCGCGGCTCGCTCATCCCGACGCCCTGGCGGGCGCGGGGGCTCGTGTCCTCGAAGCCGGACGCCGTCTCGGCGCGGGGCACTGGTCGCTGTTCGGCCGGGACGTGCGGCTCGACGATCCGCCCGACTGGAACCGCAACTATGCGACGGGCGACCGCTGGCCCGACGTCTCGTCCAGGCGGATCGACTATCGGCGTGCCGACGAGGCAGGCGGCGTCAAGTGGACCTGGGAGCTCGGCCGGTTGACGATGCTGCCGACGCTGGCGCTCGCGGCGCGGCTCGGTGACGACGAGGCGCTCGCCGCGCGCTGCGAACGCTGGCTCGCCGACTGGAACGAGCAGAATCCGCTCGGCCACGGCGTCCACTACACGAGCGGCATCGAGATGGCGGTACGGGTGATGACGATGCAGTGGACGCTGGCGCTGCTCGGCGAACGGCTCGCTCCCGGCACGCGCCGCGCGGCGCTCGGGCTGATGGCGCAGCAGGCGCTCCACTGCCGCGATCACCTGAGTCTCGGCTCGAGCGCCAACAATCACCTGATCGCCGAATATGCGGCGATGACCGTGATGGGCGCCATGCACCCGTCACTCGAGGACGCCGCAGTGCTCCTCGAGCGCGGCGCGAGCGGGCTCGAACACGAAGCGCTCGCCCAGCTCCATCCGGACGGCGTCCCCGCCGAGCAGGCGTTCGGCTACCTGCCGTTCATCTGGGAGCTGCTGCTGCTGCCGCTCGTCGCCGCCGAGGCGGCCGGGCGGCCGACGCGTCCCGAGGTGCGCGAGCGGCTCGCGGCGACCCTCGCCTTCGCCCGCGACCTCAGGCTGCCGAACGGGCGGCTGCCCTCGATCGGCGACGAAGACGGCGCCCGGGTGCTGCTCGCCGAGCTCGACGCGCCACGCCTCGACCTGGTGGGCGGCGCGCTGGCCGCGTGGCTCGGCGAAGGCGCGGCGGGGCTCGACGATTCGGCCCGCGAGCTCGCGCTGCTGCTCACCGGCCGCGCCGCGCGTCCCGCCACGCCGCCGCGCCAGGGCGAACTGCGCTTCGCGGACGGCGGTTACACCGCGTGGCGCCACGGCGACCTGCTGGTCACGTTCGACCACGGCCCGCTCGGTTACGGCTCGCTCGCGGCGCACGGCCACGCCGATGCGCTCGCGATCACCGTGCACGCCGGCGCAGTGCCGCTGATCGCCGATCCCGGCACGTTCTCCTATCACGCCGATCCCGCCGCGCGCGACCGCTGCCGCGCGACGCCGTCGCACGCGACGGCGCACTTCGGCCACCGCAGCCAGAGCGAGATGCTGGGGGCGTTCCTGTGGGGACGCCGCGCCCGCGTGGACACGGGCGAGCGCGGTGCCGTCTGCACCTGGTGGACCGGCGAGCGCCATTTCCGGAACGTGGACGTGCGGCCCGGCCGGATCGAGCTGCACGATCGCGTCGAGGGGCCGGCGCCGTTCCTGGCCTTCCCGCTGCCGCCGGGCGCGTCGGTGGAGATCGACGGCCGCCGGGTGACGATCGAGGTGCCCGCCCACGACGGCCGCGCGCTCGCCGTGCCCATCGTGGCCCGCATCGAGAGCGACGGCGGCGAGTGGTCGCTCGAGAACGCCGAGCACGCCTCGGACTTCGGCCGCCTCGAGTCGACCAAGCGCCTGGTGACCTCCCTCGACCGCCACGAAGCGCGCACCGTGATCGAGGTGCGCGGCGGCTGACGCGGCGCCGCGCCGCGCGGCCGGGCCCCGGCCGCCGCCTTCGAGGCCGGGCGCGCCGCAGGCTGACCGGAAGGAGGACGGCCAGGGTCCGGGGTCCGCCGGCGGGATCATGTCTCCATCCCCCGCCGGCGGGCCGCGCTAACTCTGGTGCTTCCCGTGGAACAGCCGGTTCGGCCTGCCTTCCTCCCACGGCCTGTAGGACTCCATGAACTTCACCCGCTGGATGAGCGGCGGGTGGGTCCACAGCAGCCAGGTTTCCAGCGCGGAGGGCTCGGGGTCGCTCTTGTTCTGGCTGCCGAGCTTGATGAATGCGCGTGCCCCGGCGTCGTTCAGATGCGTGGCCTCGAGCGCGAACATGTCGGCCTGGTGCTCCTGGAAGCGGGTGAACGCGAACATCGCCGGCTGGGCGAGGAACGACACGACGGTGAGCGTCATCGCGAGCAGCGGCAGCGAAGCGAGGTCGTGGAGTTCGGTGAAGCCCCAGCGCCCGCCGAAGCGGCGCGTCAGGGCTCCCATCGCCTTCGCGCTCAGGTAGAAGAGGATGAAGCTCAGCGCGAACAGGAACAGGATCGATTTCCACACGTGGCCGAGCACGTAGTGGCCCATCTCGTGACCCGCGACGAACACCAGCTCGTCGGTGTCCATCGCCTTGATGATCGTGTCCCAGAACACCACGCGCTGCGAGGCGCCGAAGCCGTTGACGTAGGCGTTGAGCTTCTTGGTCTGCTCGCTCTTGTCCACCTGGTAGACATGGCGGCCCGGAATGCCGGTCTTCTCGGCGAGCGCGAGCACCCGCGTCTCGAGCTGCTTGTCCTCGAGCGGCTTGAACTTGTTGAACACCGGATCGATCACCAGCGGCTGAATCAGCACCAGAATCACGATCACCGGCAGCGTGCCGAAGCCCAGCCACATCCACCAGCGCTTCGACTTGCGGATCGCCCCGTAGGCGAGATAGATGAGCGGCACGACGCCCAGCGCGGCGATCCCGATGCCCATGCCCTTCAGCTGCTCGATCGACCACTGCGAGAGGGACTGATTCGAGAGCCCGTACTGGTGCTCGACCGAGAAGCCGGAATACCAGCTGAGCGGCAGCGTGAGCAGCGTGGCCAGCAGGGTGTAGAGGATCACGAACACCAGCGTGTGGACGTAGCGGAAGCGCGTGACCTTCACCGCGGCGTTCCGCATCCTCGCCGACCAGCCGGCGAACAGGATCAGCAGGCCGACCAGAACCGCGTAGAGCGGCCCGACCAGTTGCAGCACGACCCCGGTCTGCGCGTAGCGCCGGTTCTCGGGGGTGAACGCCGCGCGTACCTCGGCGAGGTAGTCTTCCGCGCTCGGCGCCGCCGCGAGGCTGCTGTCCCCTGCGGCGGAGTCGGCCGCAGCGTCCGTTGCGCCCATCCCGGCGGCGTCGCCCTGGACGCGTGCGGGCGCCGGCATCCCCGGTGCGGCGTGGGCCGCGAGCGGTGCGCAGGCGCACAGGGCGAGCAGGGCCAGTCCGGCGAGGTGAACGCGATGCATGCCGCGATGTCCCGGCGCGTGGGGGACCGCGGTCGCGCGGCGCAGCGTTCCGGCGAACTTCGGCTTCTCGACCATCCTCTCCCTCCCGTTCGATGTGCCCTGCGGCGCAGGTCCGCGATTCCGATCCGTCCGGCGGCGCCGGGCCGCGCCCGAAACATTCGCGCCGCCGGGCGCGTAGCGTGCGATGATGGCTCACGGCCGTCCGGATGCAAAGCGTTCTCACCACACCAGTCGGTCGACCCGAGACACCCTGTCAGGAGACGCCATGGCTTTCCATTTCGCTTCGATGCTCGCCGTGCTGCTGCTGCTGGGCGCCACGATGCCCGCGACGGCGGCCCTGCCGCCGCTCGTGCCGCGCGCCGAACTGTTCGCCCCGGCCGACCACGGCGATCCGCAGATCTCGCCGGACGGCGTCCACCTCGCCTTCGCCGGCGCCGGAGAGGGGGGGATCCGCAATCTGTTCGTGCGGAAGGTCGGCACCCGCGAAGATCGCCAGCTCACCCGCGCGACGAAGCGCGGGGTCTACGCCTACGCGTGGGCCCCCGCCGGCGACCGGCTGCTCTACATCCAGGACCGCGACGGCGACGAGAACTGGCACCTGTGGTCCACCGACCTCGCGGGGGGCGCCGCGCGCGACCTGACGCCGTTCCCCGGCGTGCGCGCCGCGAACCTGCTCACCGACCCGCGCCACCGCGACGTGGTTCTGGTGGGCCTCAACCGGCGCGATCCGGCCGTCATCGACATGTACCGGGTGAACCTCGAGACGGGCGACGTCACGCTCGAGGCCGAAAACCCGGGCGGCGTGGTCGAATGGGTGGCCGACGCCGACTTCCACATCCGCGCGTGCGCGGCCATCGACGACCAGGGCAGCGCGATCATCCGGGTGCGCGACGAAGCGGGCGGACCGTGGCGCGACCTGCTGAAGTGGTCGTTCGAGGAGGCGGGGTTCGATCGCTTCCAGCGCGTGCTCGGCTTTTCGCCCGACGGCCGTGCGCTGCGCGTGCAGTCCTGTGTCGGCTCCAATACCACGCGCATCGTCGAGGTCGACCTCGCGAGCGGCGCGCAGCACGACCTGATCCCGGCCGACCCGAAGAACGACCTCTACAACGCGCTCAGCGTGTCACAGGAATTCTTCCCGGTGGCCGTGATGACCTCGCCCGTGAACGATGCGATTCAGGCCTACAGGGTGCACCGGATGATTCCCGAGTGGCGGGTCGTCGATCCTGCGCTCGAAAAGGACTTCGCGCGCCTGCGCGAGGCAGGCAAAGGGGCGTTCGACGTCGTGAGCCGCGATCGCGACGACCGGCGCTGGATCGTGGCGTTCTATTCGGACGTTCATCCCGGTGCGTACTACGTCTACGATCGGCGGAGCGGCGACCTCGAGCTGCTGTTCGAGCACCGGCCGGGGCTGGACAAGTACACGTTCGCGCCGATGAAGCCGGTGACCTACGAGGCCGGCGACGGCCTCGAGATCTCGGCGTTTCTGACGCTGCCGGTCGGCGTGCCGGCAAAGCATCTGCCGATGGTGGTGATGCCGCATGGCGGCCCGTGGGCGCGCGACGAGTGGGGCTTCAATCTGGAGGTGCAGTGGCTCGCCAACCGGGGCTACGCGGTTCTGCAGCCTGAATTCCGCGGCTCGACCGGGTTCGGCAACGCGTTCGTGGCGGCCAGCACGGGCCAGATGGGCACCGGTCACATGCAGCAGGACGTCAGCGACGGCGTGCGCTGGGCAATCGCACAGGGCATCGCCGACCCGAAGCGGATCGGGATCATGGGCGGCTCCTACGGCGGCTACGCGACGCTCGCCGGGCTCGCGTTCACGCCGGAGCTCTACGCCTGCGGCGTGGACGTCGTCGGCCCTTCGGACCTGCGCGTTCTGATCGCCTCCTTCCCACCCTACTGGAAGCCGCGTCTCAAGCGCTGGATTTCGCGCGTCGGCGACGTCATGCACGACGATTCGCTGAACCGGGCGATCTCGCCGCTGTACCACGTGGACACGATCCGCGCGCCGCTGCTGATCGGGCACGGCGCCAACGACCCGCGGGTGACGATCGCGTCATCGAACCAGATCGTCGAGGCCATGCGCCGTCACGGGCGCGACGTGACGTACGTGGTCTATCCCGACGAAGGCCACGGCTTCGGCCGGCCGGCCAACGGCGAGGACTTCAACGGACGCACCGAGGAGTTCCTGGCGAAATACCTGGGCGGTCGCAAGGAGCCGTGGAAGAAGGTGGCGGGGGCGAGCGCCGAGTTGCGGTAGCCGTGAGCGGAGGATGCGGGGCCCCGCCGCGGCGGGGCCCGCGCGTCCACGCGGCCGCGGTGGGGCCGGCGACGCGGCCCGGCGGGGCTACGGCAGCACGACGACCCGCCGCGTCCGCCGCGCGCCCGCGCCCGCGACGCTCAGCCAGTAGAGCCCCGCGGGGGCACGGCGGCCGCCGGCGCTCGTGAGATCCCAGCGCAGTGCGCGGATCCCCGCCGCGGCGGAACCTGCGAACAGGGTGCGGACGCGCCGACCGGCGGCGTCGTAGACACCGACGTCGAGCTCGCCGGCCTGCTCCAGCGCGACCGAGAACTGCACCTCCCGCGATGCCGGGTTCGGCCACGGCGGCGCGAGCGCGATGCCGCCGGCGCGCGGCACCGAAGCCACCTGCCCGTTCTCCTCGTCGAACACGATCTGGAACGGCGGCAGCCCGGTATTCAGGGGACCGGCGAGCGCGGCACCCGTCGCGGCATCGAACACGAACACGCCGGGGGCGCTGAAATCGTTCTTCGCGACGTACAGCTCGCCGCGGTCGTCGAGCGCGGCGTCGGCCAGGCTGTAGCCGCCCGGCGCGAACACGGTGTCGGTGACCGCGCCGGCGTTCGCGTCGAAGGCGACCAGCAGCGTGTTGTAGGAGGCGTCGCTGACGATCGCGAACGAGCGCGCGGGGCCGTCCCACACGAGGTCGTTGACGTCGCCGCCGAGCTGCGCCTCGCTGATTGCGAACCCGCCGCTCACGAGATTCACCGGATCGATGCGCTCGATGCCGCCGTCCATCACGCCGAAATTCCCGACACAGCCGATCAGCAGCCGCGACGTGGGTTTGTCGAACGCGAACTCGGTGAACGGCTGCGTGCCCTGCAGGCGGATCGCCTGGATTCCGGCCTGCAGCGGGTTCGCGTCGATCACGGTGTCGGCCTGCGTGTCGATCACCGCCACCAGGCTCGAGTCGGCGGGCACGAAACCGTTGTTGCGGTCGAGCCGCTCGAGGCTCACGAACACGCGCGTGCCGACGCGGACCATCTGGTCCATTTCGGGGATGCCGTCGGCGTCGGCGAACGCACCGAGCGGGATCACCCCGAGCGTGGCCCCGTTCTGCGGGTTCACGATCAGCAGGTCGCCGAGTTCGAAGCGCGTCACATAGGCCTTCGTCGGACTGATGAAGGCGATGTCGTGCGGGTTCGAGCCCGGCCCGGTCGAGAACTGACGGATCGTGGCGAAGCCCTGTGCGGGGTCCACCACCTGGACGTTGTCCTGGCCGTAGCGGTTGACCACGTACAGCAGCCCGTCGTGCCAGCGCGCGCGCGCGTCGGAATGGACGCTGGCCACGTTCGCGGCGACCGCGTGCGTGTCGAGCGAGATCGACGCCATGTTGCCGGTCGCGAAGTCGGTGGTGACCACGTACGCCGTGGTCTCCGCGGCGGCGACGGGGGTGGCGGCGATCAGCAGGGCGAAGAGAACCGGCCTGAGCAGTCCTGCGGGATGCATGGAACCTCCGGAAGCGCGTGCCGTCAGCGGCCCGCGTGCCAGTCGATGGAAGCGAGCAGGCTGCGCCCGGGCAGCGGGTAGCCGGCGACGTCGGCCACGCGGCGGTCGCCGAGGTTGCGGCCTTCGAGCGTGAAGCGGAACGGACCGTCGCCGGGCGTCCACGAAAATGACGCGTCGACCAGCGTGCGGCTCGGCACGCGCTGCTGGTTGGCGCGGTCGCGGTAGCTGTCGCCGACGAAGCGGCCTTCGAGCGAGGCGCGCAGCACGCCGCCCTTCCAGCCGAGTCGTGCGTACGACTCCCGGCCGGGGCGCTGCGGCAGGCGGTGGCCGCGCCAGAACGGCACGTCGCCCTGGTCGATCGCGGATTGCCACGTCAGCGCGGCGGCCAGCTCGAAGCCCAGCGGCAACTCTCCCGCCAGCGAGAGTTCTTCGCCGCGGATCCGTGCGCGCGCGACGTTCTGCGCCTTGACCGCGGTCTGCGACTGTCTGACGAAGACGATGAAGTCCTCGCCGTTCGATTCGAAGTGCGCCCACGCGAGCGAAGCACGCGGGACGAGCGGCATGCGGCCCGACCAGGCGAGGCCGGCGTCACGGCTCACGACGCGCTCGGGCCGCAGCGACGGGTTCCCGCTCACGCCGCCCTGATCGCCGAACAGTTCGAGGAAGTCGGGTACGCGTTCGGCCTGCGCCCAGTTCGCGCGCAGCTCGACGCCGCCCCCGAGCATGAGCCGCGCACCGAGTTCCGGCGAGCGCGTCTCGCGCACGGTCTCGAGCCCCCCTGCGGGTCCGGGCGTCGCCGCATGCAGGCGATCGCTCGACCGGTCCCAGCGCTGGTCCGCGACCAGCAGCACCGGCCCCGCGCCCGGCCTCCAGCGCACCCCCGCCCGGGCGCTCTGCGTGCGCCGCGTGCTCGGCGGCGGATCCGGCCGCCCGTCCAGCGCATCGCGCAGCGTGGCGCGCTCGCCCCGGAGCGACACGCCGCCTTCGAGGCGCACGTCGAAACGCTCCGGCGTCTCCAGGTGCAGCGCGGTCTGGATCGCGCGAAAGCGATCGTCGGTCAGGTGCCGCCCGAGCCCGAGCCGGCCCATCGGATCCCCGAAGCGACGCCGGTCCGCCTGCCAGAGTCCCGACCACTCGACGCGCCCGCCGCCGGAAAACCATCGCTCGATCGACGACTGCACGTCGCCCGAGAGCAGCCGCGCGCGCGCGTCGAGCGCCGGGATCGAGCCGAGCCCGGGGAACCCCTGCCCCTGCCGCTCGATTTTCCCCGCCGCCCGCACGCGCCAGCGGTCGTCCGGCCGCCATTCGAGCCGCGCGCCACCGTGCGCCATGTCGAAGCGGTTGTTCACGCGCACGGCCTCGACGTCGTCACCGGGGTTGAACGGCGTGCCGTTGTCGTTCAGATAGCGGTAGTCGCCGTCCGAACCCTGATAGCCCCCGTGTACGGCGGCGGCGAACGCGCCGCGCGTCGCCCCGGCACGCGCGGCCACGTCCCACGTGTCGAACGAGCCGCGCGTCACCCGCGCGCTCGCGCCGGCGCCGATCGCCGTGGTGAGCTGGATCGCGCCGCCCGGACGCCCGGGCCCGAGCGACAGCGGGGCGCCACCGCGATAGACCTCGATCGTCTCGATCGAACCCATCGGCAGCTCGGCGAGATTCACCACGGTCCGCGCCGCCGACTGCATGGGCACGCCATCCACGTACACGGCGACCTGCCCCGCCGGCGCGCCGCGCAGCGACACGGTGCTGAACGCGCCGAGCCCGCCGTACTGGACGACGTGCACGCCGGCCGCCTGACGCAAGAGGTCGGCCGCCGTCTCGTACGTGCGCGGCACGGCGTCCGGGGACAGCTCGGTGACGAAACCCGTCGGGCGCCGGCGCCGCGCGGCGTCGAGCGCCCGTTCGCGCTCGACCACCACCTCGGGCAGCACCACTACCGAGTCGAGCCTTGTCTCGAGCGCGGCGGAGTTCGGCGCCGGCGGGGCGGCGGAGTCGGCCACCGCGGCTCCCCGCGCATCGCGGCGGACCTCGGCGAACGGCGCCGTGCGCGCCGCGTCCGCGTCGTGCGCGAGCGCCAGAGACATGAGGAGAACGAGTGCGACGATCACGGCGTTGCCCGCGCCCAATCGAAAAGCTCCGTCTTCGCGGGGGCGAAGCGACGGAGCCCTGGGAGCGCCGAACGCCTCAACGCCTTCTCACGAAGCGCTGCGAGCGATGGCTTCCGGGCAGGTTTCCTGACTGAGGGCCGTCGGAGCCTCGCCTTCCCGATCCAGGGGATCAGTGGCGCATGAGACTCCGGGAACCCATCACAGTGGCGGGACCGTGGGGGAATCGCACCCCCTTCCCTATTACCCCGCTGTTTGCGGGCACCGCGGAAGATGTCTGCGCCTACCTTGTGCGCAGTCGCGCCCGGCGTCAAGCGCAAAGTCCGAACTCGTTACGGCGGCACGCCGTGAGCCGCGGGCCGCGCAGATGTGCCACGGCGGCGGCGCGGTTGGTGGTATTCTCGTTCGCACGTTTTCCCTCCCACAGACTCCCCCAGGAGTGAGTCCTCTTTGAAGCTGCCGACGCGCCGATTCACCTTCGCGCTGTGCATCCTTTTCACCCTGTTTCCCGCCCGCGCATTCGCAGTGCTAGACATCGGGGACAAGGGTCCCGTGCTGGACGTCGGCGCCTTCCGCATGCGCGTGACCAACGCCGGCATCGTCGGCAACGCGTTCTTCTCCGAAGGTCGTTCGTTCGACCCGTCGCTCGAATACCCCGCCTACTCCGGCTACGAGATGCTGAACTACGCTTCGCTGTGGGTGGGCGCGCGCAACGCCGACGGGGTGATCCGCGTCTCCGGCGACCCGCTCCTCGAATGGCGGCCGACGCTGGACCCGAGCGACCGGGTGGTCGAGGCGAGGCGCGGGCGGCTCGGCAGCCTGTGGCTGGTGGACGACGACGGCGACGGCGCGATCGACGAAGAGACCCTGAACGGTCGAGACGACGACCACGACGGCGAGGTGGACGAGGACATCGGTCTGGCCGCCGATCAGCTGCTCGCCGCCGATTACACCGACGACCAGCCGGAGGCGGTGCGTTTCAGCACCGGCGTCGAGAATCACGTCCCGCTCGGGTTGTCGGTGCACCAGGAGGTCCTCGGCTGGGGACGCCCCGGGTACGATCGCTGGGCGGCGTTGAAGTACACCATCACCAACCACTCCAGCGAGACGCTGACCGACGTCTACGTGGGTCTCTATGCCGACCTCGACTCGCGGCGCCGCGAGGATCCGTCCGGCCACATCAACGACCGGATCGGGCGCGCGACGTGGGGATTCTCGGTGAACGACGGACTCGGGATCAACACCATCACGTGGGAAGGCCCGCGGCGGGACGTGATCAAGTGCGTCCCCGGTCCTGGCGTCCCGCCGCCCGAACCGTGCATCCGGACCGTGACCGGCCGCGCGCTGGTGGTCGGCGACGCCTCATCATCCGCGCCGGCGCGAATCGCGGTCATCGGACTCGATCACACCACCGATCCGCTCGGCCTGATCCCGCCCGCCGCCCGTTACGCGCGCGCGCCGAGCCGTGTGTCGTTCCGCAACCTGATTTTCGCGAGGGACCGTCCACCCGGGCAGGGTGGTGTGCCGACGACCGATCTGGCTCGCTATGCGGCGCTCGCCGGGCAGCTCACGCAGGCGCCGGACGAAGACGACGGCGCGGACTACGTGGCGCTGGTCTCGTGCGGCCCGTTCGCAAGGCTCGAACCGGGTCAGTCGATCACGTTCTCGGCGGCGCTGATCGTCGCCCCGGCCGCCGACAGCGTGGACGCCGTGGGGACCGATGCGCTGCGGCATCACGATGGGGTGCTCGCTGATCTACTCCCGGACATCGAGACGGCCGACTCGACGGTCTGGTACTCGGGCGAGTCGGGTCTGAATGGTCACGAGTCCTGTATCTCGGCGCCGCCGGGCGTGACGTTCGAATGGGATCCACACTGCTACAACACCACCAAGTTCCCCGGTTGCGAGTTCACGGGCCCTGCGGTCACCTACACCGCAGACAGCTGCATCTGGACCGACGCCGACTGCGATCCGTGCACCGGTTTCGGCGGACGCGAGACGCACCTGCACTGGACCGATCCCGGCGCAGTCCCACCGCCGCCCGGCTGGCGGGTCACCCCCGGCGACCACAGGGTGACGATCGAGTGGGACAACCGGCCCGAGGTGCTCCTTGCCGGCGGTCAGTACGGCTCGCGTGAGTCGCGCTTCCTCGGATACCGGCTCTACCGGATCGACGACTGGAGCGGTCGCGGCGCCCTGCTCCCGGAGCGCCGCCAGTGGTCCATCCGCCGCGTGTTCAGCGACGATCCGCTCGACGGCGCCGCCGCACTCACTGCCACGATCGACTCCACGGTCGACTACGAGCGCATCCTGTTCGAGAAGAAGCTCTATCCCCCGGGCCACTACCGGTTCGTCGACGACACGCCGCTCAACGGCTTCGACTACGTCTACGTCGTCACCTCGATGTACGACTACGTGAGCCGCCAGCCGAACGGCAGCTTCCTGCACACGCCGCTCGAGAGCGCGCTGCTCGCCTCGTTCGACGAGCGCGTGACCCCGCGCGTGGAGGCGATCGCGTCGGGTCGCGGGGTGTGGGTGGTGCCGAACCCGTTCCGCGCCTCGGCCGCCTGGGAGCGCCCGCCGGTGAGCGGCGACATCCGCACCCGCCACATCGACTTCATGGGCATGCCGAAGGCCGAGGCCACGCTCAAGATCTGGACCGTCGCCGGCGATCTGGTGCAGGTGATCCACCACGACGGCCGCGCGGGCGCCGGCGAAGCCGCGTGGGACCTGGTCTCGCGCAACGGCCAGGAGGTGGAATCGGGGATCTACCTGTTCACGGTGGACTCCCCGTTCGGCACCCAGCGCGGCAAGTTCGTGGTGATCCGATGAGCGCGCCTTCGATCCGGACTTCGGCGCTTGCATTCGCGCTCGCCGTCGCGCTCGGCGGCTGCGCCCGGCACCACGCCGCGGATCTCGCCGGCCCGGAAGAAGCGCCGCCGGCGCTGGTGACGGGCCTCATGCCGGCGAGCCGCTCGACCGGCGTGCTCGCCGAGACCGACATCTGGGCCGACTTCGATCGCGACCTGGACCCTGCGACGCTCGGCCCCGATCGCATCTTCCTCAAGCGCGATACGCGGCGGATCCCGATCGCGATCACCTGGGAGCCTGCGCGGCGGCGCGTGCACATCGAGCCGCAGGCCCTGCTCGAGCTGCTGCGCACTCACACGGTGAGCTTCGGCGACGGGGTGCGCGCCGCGGACGGCGCCGCGCTCGAGCCGTTCTTCTGGCAGTTCAGGACCAACGGCGTGCGGCGTCCGGCGCATCCCTCGCCCGCAGCCGGCACGGTGGACGAGTCGGCGTTCGTGCCGCTCGCGTGGGACTCCACCGAGCCCACCGCCGGTACGATCCGCTACGAGATCTTCGAAAGCTCCGACTCGGCGTCGGTCGCGGCCCGCACGGCGCCCGCGGTCGCCGCGACGGGCTTCGCCACCTATGCTCCCGACCCGGCCTGGACGCTGGGTGAGACGCACTACTGGTCGGTGAGAGCGACGAATCTGTCCACGGGCGAAGTGGCCGAGGGTCCGGTCTGGCGCTTCGGGACGCTCTCGACGGGACTGCCGGTCGACTCGCTGACACTGGTGTGCTCGCAGTGGGCCTCGGTGCGACACGTGTCGAACTTCGGCGATGTCCGGAGCTGCTTCAGCGCGACCGTGGGTTGCGGGCCCTCCTACAACGGTGCGATGGACTGGGAGCTGAGCGGGTACGGCGACGACCTGCGGCTCGCGGACGCGGTCCTCGTCCTCACGCCTTCGTCGGCGGGCTCCAACCCGAACGGGCGCAGGCTCACGATCAGCGGCACCGAGGGTGCATGGATGGCATGCGGCATCGGTTACCCGGGGCCGCCCTACGACGACCCCACTGCCTCGCCGCTCGCGATCGGTGAAGTGATGGCGGGCAATCGGGTGCGGTTCCATTCGCCGCGCCTCGCCTCGCACCTCGAGTCGCGCATGCGCGGGAGGGCGCGCTTCGGCTACCGCCTCGATGCCGACTCCAACTTCGGCTGGGCCTCCCCCACGACCTCCGACCCATCGCGACAGCCCAGGCTGGTCGTCTACATCTATCGCCGCAACGCGTTCGACCTGATCGCGGGGCGCCGTCCATGAGCGCGCGAGAGCGTGCCCGGCCCGCGCCGTTGCGCCTGCGGCACGCCCTGCCCGCCGTGCTCGCCGCAGGGGCGCTCGCCTGGGCGGCGGGTGCCTGCGTGAAGCGCCCCGCCGGAATGCTGGTTCCCAACCAGCGCCCGGTGATCGAGCTCGAGCACGCGCCTGCCAGCTCCACCGTACCCTACACGTACGCGTACACGCTGGAGTGGTTCGCGTACGACCCGGACGGCGCGATCGACCACTTCGAATACGCGGTGGATCCGGCGCCGGACGATACCGCCTGGGTCCGCACGGAAGATCACGAGACGCGCCTCGTCTTCCGCTCCGACGAGCCGGACCCGAGCGGCGCCGCGGGCCAGGCGGTCGCCTTCCACGTGTTCCTGATCAAGGCCTTCGACCGCCAGGGGCTGGCCTCGGTGCCCGAGACGCGGGCGTTCTTCACACGCACGGTCGCGCCGTCGGTGATCATCACGACCCCGATCCCGAACGCCCTGCTCCCGGCCAACCTGTCCTCGTCGATCGAGCTGCACTGGACCGGCACCGATCCGGACGGCGTGAACTCGAAGGCGCCGGTCGCCTACAAGTACCTGCTGCTCACGTCGTCCTCGTCGTTCCCGCAGTCGGTCGCGATCAGCGATCCCGATTCGCTCAGGCGCTACTTCGCGCCGGCGTTCGCCGGATGGGATTCGACGCCGGGCGACCGTCCGCTCGTGCACTTCACGAACCTGACCCCGGGCGCCACCTACGTGTTCGTCGTCGTGGCGATCGACGAGGCGGGCGCGTATTCGCCGGTCTTTTCGCTCAACACCAACGTGCTGCGCTTCAAAGTGAGCCTCGCGGCGACGATCGGCCCGACGTTCACGCTCTACAACGACTACTTCCGCTACACCTACCCGAGCGGCGGCTACACGCTCGACCCGCGCGCCGAAATCCCTCTCGACGTGCTGCCCGACCACACGGTTCGGATCAGCTGGTTCGCGGTGCCCAATGCCGGCAGCGCCGTGGTCGCCTATCGCTGGCGCCTGGACGGCGACGTCAGCGACGAGACGCCCCGCAGCGACGAGGAAACCGACGTGGGCCACTGGAGCACGCCGAGCGCGCTCACGCTCACCGCCGAAGTCGGTCCGTTCCCGGCCGGCGAGGAGCACCGCTTCTACGTGGAGGCGAGCGACGACCTCGGCCTGCGCAGCCTCGGGATCGTGAGGACCCGCGTGCTCGGCGCGGCCATGTCGCGCGATCTGCTGATCGTCGACGATACCCGGTTGCTCCCGGACCAGGCTGGCCCGGGCGGCTGCCCGCTGCCGGCCTCCGGCTACTGGCCGACTGCGGCGGAGCTGGACACATTCCTCTATGCGCGCGGCAACGTGCCCTGGCGTTGCCTGCCCGCCGGTACGCTCACGCCACCCGGCCTGTTCGCCGGCTACGCGTACGACACGCTCGGCACGACCGACGACGTGTTCAGCTTCACGACGCTCAGCACCTACCGTCACGTGATCTGGATCGTCGATGCACTGAGCGCGCTCAACAACGGGCGCCACGACCGGACGTCGCTGCGGGTGATGAACTCGGGCGGCGTGATCAACGCGCTGGCGGCGTACGTCGGCCAGGGGGGCCGGCTGTGGCTGCTGGGGGGCGGCACGGCGCAGGCGGCGACGCCGCAGGGGCTCCACCCGGGCGGCTTCTATTACGAGGCCACCGGCTGGCGCTCGGATTACGACGCGACCCGCGCGCAGGCGACGATGATCCGTTCGGCGCGCGCCGTGGGCGGCTGGCCGATGGCCCCCGACTACGCGCTGCTGCCGCCGACGCTGTCGCTCAAGACCCTCGCCACCGATCCGCTGCCACCCACGCGCACCGGGCAGGCCTTCTTTCTCTACTACCACTCGCTCGACTTCGAATTCCTGAGCCAACCGAACGAGGTGCTCGAGGACGTCAGCATGGTGCCGGGCATGCCCGACACCGCGAGCACGCTCGATACGCTCTATCGGGCGGTGGGCCCGGGCCTGCCCTCCACCAATCCCGAGAACGTCACGATGACCTATTACCACGGCGCCGACGGGACGCGGGTGGTCACCAGCGGCTTCGACCTCTGGAACCTGCAGAAGGCACAGTGCACGAAGGTGGTGGACTTCGTGCTTCAGCAGATCTGGGGGCTGCCGAAATCCGCGGCCCCGTGAGCGCGCGGCACGCGCCGATCGCGCCGCCGGGCTGGCGGGATTAGCGCATCGCGCCGCGCGCCTTCTCGAACGCGGCGTACCACATCTTGTGCGTCAGTGTGCCGGTGTTGGTGTTCTGGCGGCTCGGGTGGTAGGAACTCACCAGCGTCACGCCGTCGGAGAGCCGGGCCACGCGCCCGTGCGCGAACGCCGGCCGCTCGCGCGGCGTGGTCCTGAGCCACCAGCCCGAAGCGCGGAGCCACGATTCGTGCGCGATCCGCCCGAGCGCCAGCACCACGCGCACGCGGGTGAGCGCGCGGATCTCGGCCTCGAGGTACGGGCGGCAGGCGTCGAACTCCTCGCGCACGGGCTTGTTGCCGGGCGGTGCGCAGCGCACCGCCGCGGTGACGTAGCAGTCGGTGAGTCGCATGCCGTCGTGGCGCGACACGGAGTCCGGCCGGCTGGCGAAGCCGTAGCGGTGCAGCGCTTCGTACAGCCAGTCGCCGCTCGAATCGCCGGTGAACATGCGCCCGGTGCGGTTCGCGCCGTGCGCCGCCGGGGCGAGCCCCACGATCAGCAGCCGTGCGCGCGGATCGCCGAAGCCCGGCACCGGCCGCCCCCAGTAGGTTTCGTGCGCGTACATGGGGCGTTTCTCGCGCGCCACGCGTGTGCACCACTCGCGCAGCCGCTCGCACTTCTCGCAGGCGACGATGCGTTTTGCGATGGCCGCGGTCGAGGGCGCCTTCGCCATCAGTTCGCCCCGAGCCAGGCCAGCCGCCGCACGGCGGTGCCGCGCTCGTCGCGGATGCGGGCGAAGTAGAGCCCGCCGGGGGCGCGGCCGCCGCCGTCGGTCTCGCCGTGCCATTCGACCACCGAGCGTCCGGGTGCGAGCGCGCGCGCCCATATGCGCCGGCCGCCGGCGTCGATGATCTCGAGCGTCGCGCCACCCACCGCGGCGGCTACGGCCATGCGGCACGCGCCGCGCGCGGGGTTGGGCGAGAGATCGAGGCCCGGACGCGTGCCGCTCGCGCCGCTGCCCCCGTCCGCACCGAAGATCCGCAGCAACCGGAACGAACCGGCCTCGATCGTCATGGTGACGCGCAGGCCGCCCGGGACGACGCCGGCCGGTGCGGCGCTCCACGACGTCCCCGGCGGCAGGAGCCACGCCACCGAGTCGGCGCCCGGGAACGTCAGGGCGATCTGCTGCGCCGACGCCGAGTCGCTGTTCGCGACGACGACGCGGCGACCGCCCTGCGCATCGGCGAATTCGCCGATCGCCGCACGCCCCTCGACCGCCGACACCCAGTCGTCCGGCGCGAACGCCTGCCCGCCTGCCGGCACGCTGCCCGCATGCTGCGTGGTGATCCAGGCGAGGGCCGCGAGCCGCTCGCCGGCCGCACGCACGTACGGATTGAAGGCCGCGAGGACGTCGAACCACGACGTGCGCGTGCCGTCGGTGTCGATCACCGCCGGCTGCCAGTTCCAGTACGGGTCCGCGGCCGGGGTCCAGTAGGTGAAGTAGCCGACACCGCGCGCGCCGTACGCGAGCAGATGCGACACCTGCCAGCGCAGCTCGCCCGGCGTGAGCGCGCGGAATATCGCGTGCTGGGTGAGCTGCACCACGCACCAGAACGGAATGCCGTGCGCGCGTGCGACCGCGGCGAGCCGCGTCACGTTCTCGATGAAATGGCCCCGATCGCCGCTCTCCGTGAAGTCGTAGTGGTCGTCGCTCAGCACCGCGGGCGCGACGCTGTCGGCGTAGGCGCGCAGCGCCGCTTCGAGCGCATCCGCGCTGCCGTAGGCCTGCCGGCCGAACAGGTTGTTCCAGCCGGGGTGCGCGGGGTCGCGCGCGCGCAGGCCCGCGTGCACCCGGGCCAGCAACGGCAGCAGGGACGGCTGCGGCTCGTCACCCAGGTAGTAGCCCGCGAGCCCCGGATGATCCCGGTAGTCGGCGACGATGCGATCGAGCAGCGAGTCCGGATCGTAGCCCGGGTCGGCCAGCTTCTCGAAGCGCGGGTCCCAGAGTATGACGCGCAGTCCGTTCGCTTCCGCGAGGTCCAGCTGCGCGCCGGGCGGGGCGAGTCCACCGGAGTCGTCGAACGCGGGCAGTGCGAGGTTGAGCCCCGCGGCGGCCATCTCCGCGTAGCGCGCGCTGTCGGCGAAGTCGGCCGGCGGGCTCACCCAGCCGAACAGCGCGAACACGGGCAGCCCCGCCGGAGCGCCCGAGCGCACGGCGTGCACGCCGTCGGGCCCGTGCCCCGGCGCGAGCCGATCGCCGGTGGTCGTGAGCAGAACCGCGGCCGCGGCAAGCATCATCGTGAGACGGATACGGGGCATTCCTTCCGGCCCATCCGGGCATGGGTGCATCGCCGGGAGCCTGCGGTGCACCTCGCGCGCACCTCACCTCCGTGACGGGGCCCCATTCTACATGTCATGACCTTGATATGTGCTGCCCCGGCCCCTAGATTCCCACGCGTGTTCAAACGCATTCGCAGCATTCTGCTCGGTGGGCCGAAGAATCTGTTCGATCCGAGGATCTTCCACAGCCTGGCCCTGATCGCGTTCTTCGCCTGGGTGGGGCTCGGTTCGGACGGCCTCTCGTCGTCCGCCTATGGTCCGGAAGAGACCTTCCTGCAGCTCGGCAACCACCGCTACCTCGCGCTCTATCTCGCCGGCGCGATGGTGGCCACCGTGTTCCTGATCTCGGCCTCCTACCGGCAGATCGTCGAGCTGTTCCCGACCGGCGGCGGCGGCTACCTGGTGGCGACGCAGCTGCTCGGCCCGGTCCCCGGCGTGATCGCCGGCGGCTCGCTGGTCGTCGACTACGTGCTGACGATCTCGATTTCGGTGGCCTCCGGCTGCGACGCGATCTACTCGTTCCTGCCGACCGATTGGGACGTGTGGAAGGTTCCGACCGCCGTGATCGCGATCCTGTTCCTCACCGGCCTCAACATGCGCGGCGTGCGTGAGTCGATCACCGTGCTGATCCCGATCTTCCTGAGCTTCATGATCAGCCACGTCGTCCTGATCTCGTACGGAATTCTCACCCACGCCACCCAGCTCGGCCCGATCGCGGTGGAGACCGTGCACAAGACGCGGGAATCGGTCGGCGCACTCGGCGCACTGGCCGTGTTCATGATCTTCTTCAAGGCGTACTCGCTCGGCGGCGGCACCTACACCGGCATCGAGGCGGTGAGCAACAGCACCAACATCCTGCGCGAGCCGAAGATCGCGACCGGCAAGCGCACGATGCTGTACATGGCGATCTCGCTCGCCTTCACCGCCGGCGGCATCCTGCTGTGCTACCTGCTGTGGGACGTGCAGCAGCAGGCCGGCCGCACGCTCAACGCGTCGCTGTTCTCGCTGCTCACCCACGGCTGGCATCTCGGCGACATCGACATCGGCGAAGGCGTGGTCTGGTTCACGCTGATCTCGGAGGGCGCGCTGCTGTTCGTCGCCGCGCAGACCGGGTTCGTCGCCGGCCCGAGCACGCTCGCCGCGATGGCGCTCGACGGCTGGGTGCCGAAGCGCTTCGCACACCTGTCCGAGCGGCTCGTCACCCAGAACGGCGTCATCACGATGGGCCTCGCCGCGGTGGCGCTGGTCACCTACACGCAGGGCGCGGTGAGCATCCTGGTGGTGATGTACTCCATCAACGTCTTCATCGCGTTCACGCTCACCCAGGCCGGCATGGTGCGGCACTGGATCCAGGTACGCGACACCGTGCGCAACTGGAAGCACCGGCTCGCCATCGCCGCGATCGGCACCACCGTCACCGGCTTCATCCTGCTGCTCACCGCGATCCTCAAGTTCACCCAGGGCGTGTGGGTGTCGCTGCTGGTGACCGGGCTGTTCATCGTGGTGAGCTTCGGCGTCCGCGCGCACTATCGCAGCGCGCGGCGGATGCTGCGCTCGCTCGACGAGATCGTCATGGATCTGCCGCTGCCGGAGCTCAAGGCGACGCCGGTGATGGCGCCGAACGGCCCGACGGCGATCGTGCTGGTCGAGAAATACGACGGGCTCGGCATCCACACGCTGCTGTCGATCCAGCGCATGCTGCCGGGGCATTTCAGGAACATCGTGTTCGCCACCGTGGGGCTCGTGGATTCGGGCCAGTTCAAGGGCGTCGAGCACATCGAAGCGCTCGAGGGCAAGGTGCGGGGCGATCTCGAGCGGTTCGTCGACCTCGCGAACCGGATGGGCTATTACGCCGACTTCCGCTACCGTGTCGGCACCGATCTGATCGAGGAGCTCGAAGACATGTGCCTGGGGCTCACCCGTGAATTCAGGCGCTGCGTCGTCTGCGCCGGGCAGCTGGTCTTCGAGCGCGAGACGCTGTTCACCCGCACGCTCCATCACGAGACGTCCTTCTCGATCCAGCGCCGGCTCCAGTTCGCCGGCATCCAGGTGATCATCTTTCCCATCCGCGTCTGGCAGCAGCGCGGTCTCGGCTGAGCGAAAGGATTCCCATGTACGGCATCGATCTCGCTGGAAAGCACGCGCTGGTGATGGGCGTGGCCAACCATCGCAGCCTGTCGTGGGCGATCGCGCTGCAGCTGCATCAGGCGGGGGCTCGACTGTGCCTCACCTACCCCAACGACCGGATGAAAGGGCTGCTCGAGAAGACCGCCGCCGATCTGCCGGACGCGCTGCTGCTCGAATGCGACGTGACCCGCGACGAGACCATCGACGCGATGGTGGAGCGGCTCGGCGCGGAGTGGGGCTCGATCGAGATGATGGTGCACGGCGTCGCATTCGCGTCCAAGGAGGATCTCGAGGGGGCGTTCGTGTCCACCTCGCGCGCCGGCTACCAGCTGACGCTCGACGTGAGCGCGTACTCGCTGCTCAACGTGACGAACCGCGCGCTGCCGCTGCTCGAAAAGGGCGAGGCCGCGGTCGTCACGCTGACCTACCTCGCGGCCGAGCGTGCGGTGCCGTCCTACAACATCATGGGCACCGCGAAGGCGGCGCTCGAGCAGAGCGTGCGGCAGCTGGCGCTGGAACTCGGCCCCAGGAAGATCCGCGTGAACGCCATCTCCGCGGGCCCGGTGAGCACCCTGGCCGCGCGCGGCATCCACGGGTTCGTCGGCATGCTCAACAGCCATGCCGAGAAGGCTCCGCTCAAGCGCAACGTGACCCAGGAAGAGGTGGGTTCGGCCGGGTTGTTCCTGCTCTCGCCGATGAGCAGCGGCATCACCGGCGAGATCATGTATGTGGACGGCGGCTACAACATCGTCGGCGCCTGACGGAGGCGTCCCGCCGGCGCGCGCGCCCCGGCGCCTGGGCCCCCGCCCCGTGGCAGTCCGGCCGTGCTGATTCCCGAATCGGAATCCCTCGATCGCTGCCGCGAGGTCTACCGTGGCGCCGCCGAGGCGTACGATCGCCTGGTCTCGGCGGAAGACTGCGAAGGCCGGCTGCTGCCCGCGCTCGAGGCGGTGGCGCCCCTGGCGGGCCGCGCGGTGCTCGACGTGGGCTCCGGCACCGGACGGCTCGCGCGCCTCGCCGCGCCCGGCTGCGCCCGGCTCGTCGCCGCCGAGCGCGAACCCCACATGCTCGCGGTCGCGAAGCGACGCCTCGAGACCCTGGGCGCGACGCGCGCGGCGTACGTGGTGGCGGACGCGCGCGCGCTGCCGCTTGCGAATCATGCGTTCGACGTCGTCACGGCGGGCTGGGTGTTCGGCCATTTCACGTTCTGGACGCGCGACCGCTGGATGGAGAACGCGACGCGCGCGATCGGCGAGATGGGCCGCGTCGCGCGCCCCGGCGGCGCGGTGGTGATCTTCGAGACGATGGGCACCGCCGTCACCCGGCCCGCCGCGCCCGCGGCGGGGCTCGCCGCGTACTATGCGTGGCTCGAGGCGGAGATGGGCTTCGAGCACCGGGTCGTCTCCACCGACTTCGAGTTCGAGAGCGTCGAGGCCGCGGCCCGGGCCTGCGGCTTCTTCTTCGGCGAGCCGTACGCACGGCTGATTCGCGCCAACGGCTGGGCGCGCGTGCCGGAGTGGACGGGCATGTGGTGGCGGCGGGCATGAGGCGCGCTCGCCTGCGACTGCGCGAGCGGGTCGCGCACCGGCGTGGCGACGCACCCGCCATGGCGCCGGTCAGCCGTCGTCACCCCGCCCCGGACTTCCGCTCCAGTCCACCCCCGCTCCCGTCGCCGCACGGATCCGGTCGCACAGCTGGCCCGTGTGGTGGCCGAGGTGCCGCAGGTCCACCAGCACGAATTCGAGCTTGGGGATCGGATACCAGTCGAACCCGCTGTCAGGCGATGCCAGATCGAGTTTCCCCAGCGCGGGCTCGATGAACGCGACGCACACGGTCCAGTAGTCGAGGAGGTCGCGCTTCGAATACGGCGCCGGGGCCGGCCCGGCGTCCTCCGTCTCGGACTCGCCGAAGCGGTGGACGTTCGGGCGATGGCGCGCCCACGGCTGGAAGTCGTCGGCGCGCACGTGCAGGTAGAAGTGGGTGTAGAACAGGGCGTGGTAGGCGACCCGCCAGAACGGATTCGCCACCGCATCGTCCACCCATAGATCGTCCGGGCACGCCACCATCGCCCGCCGCAGCATGACGAGCCCCGCATGGAATTGACGCGCGAGGGCCTCGCGCAGGGCATCCTGTGCAAGCTCGCCCGCAGGGCGTGCAGCGGACATCACCCGCCTCCTTTCAGCCGCTCGCCGGCCCCCGGCCGGGTCGGTCCCGCCAGAGCATGGACTTGCGCCCGCACGGCCTGCCACGCCGGGGCCAACGGCGCGATCAGATCGAAGTGCCCCGCCGCGGGCACCGGCCTGAGGCGCACATCGCCGCCCGCGGGCAGGCGCAGCTCACCGAATTCGAGCGGATCGGCCCCGTACGCGATGCGCTCCCCGGGCGGCGGCGCGGGCTGCGCGGCGATCTCGGCCCAGGTGACGGGCCGCGAGGCCGCCGCGCCCGCGCCACCGCCGACCGCGAGCAGCACGAGCGGTGGCCAGAGGCATGGGCCATGGCCCGGCTCCGGCTTCGATGTCCGCATGAGGTCGCCCCCGTCGCTCCGCCGCCGCGCGGCGTCCTCGGGCGCGACCGCGGCGAGCGACTCCTCCGCGTTCGTTGCGGGCTGCCCTCGCGCCGCCGGCCCCGCGCTGGAACCGGCGCGTGCGCCTCACTTCCGCGCCCCTGAACGGCTGTACGTCATAGCACGTTCCCGCGGCGCAGGCACGCCCGCCACGGCGCTCGCCCACGAACAGCGTGATCTCATGGCGCTCCGGGAGCGTGGCGTCGAGGACCCCGCCCGGGAACACGCGCGGCCGGATGGCCCCGGGAACGGCAAGCGGTCCTTCGTCAGCGGGTGAGGTGCGCCGTCGCGCGCGCCGCTGCCGCGACACCGTGCGGCGCGGCCGCCACGATCGGCGCCGCGGCCCGGGGTCCAGGTCCGGACGCGCAACCGCTTGTCCCGCAACGGAGTCCGGGCTCCGGGAATAGCGTTCCGGCGGTGGCGTAGTTCATGCGTTCACGCGGATCGACCTGACCGCGAATCGAGAAGGAGAACGACCATGAACACCCAGACCCGGCTTCAGGAGATCCGCCCCGCGGAAGTCCAGGTGCGCGGCGCGGTCGACAACCCCGCCGACGGATTCGCGCTGATGCGCCTCTCGCCGTTCGGCCCGTGCCGCCTGCCGGCACCGGTGCCGGTGCCGGTCAAGGTGCCGTTGCCGGTGCGCAAGCCGCGCGGTGGCATCGGGGGCGCGCGTCACTTCCTGGCGGCGCTCGCCGCGCTCACCGCGCTGACGGCCGCCGCGCCGGCCCATGCCGCGTACGGTCCGCGGGGCGATTTCGGCGCCGACGGCCGCGCGGTCGACGTCGGGATCCGCGTCGAAGGTCACAGCGCGCCGCTGTTCGTGAAGGCAGGCGATTTCAATCGCTGGTACTTCCAGGCGTTCGAGGGGCAGAACTATTCGATCGTCCTGCGCAACAACACCGGGCGCCGGATCGGCGTGCTGCTCACCGTGGACGGCCTGAACGTCGTGAATGGCGAGAAGTCGCGCCTGCGCTCCGACGAGCCGATGTACGTGCTGAATCCATGGGGCAGCGCCGAGATCGCCGGCTGGCGCACGTCGCTCCGGCAGATCCGCAAGTTCGTGTTCGTGGACGAGGCGATTTCCTACGCCACGCGCACCGGACAGGCGAACGGCGACATGGGCTGGATTCGCGTGCTGTCTTTCGAGGAACAGCGCCCGTGGAACGAGATCACGCCGGAGCTGCGCTACGACGGACAGCAGAAGCCGCGCAGCGGTGACGCCCGCGATTCGGACCGCACGAGGGAAAACCGCGCAGCGCCCGAGGCGGAACGGGCGCCGGTGCCGCAGTCGGCGACGCCTGAAGGTGCAGACCGCAAGGCGCAGTCGTTCAGCGGCGGCCGGAGTTTCCCGGGAACCGGCTGGGGTCAGAAGGACTACGACCCCGTGCGGCGCACCGACTTCACGCCGTCGCGCAACGCGACCGACCGGCTGGTGTTCCGCTACGAGTACGCGTCCGGTCTCCGCGCGCTGGGGATCTTCCCGCCCAGACGCAGCCGGATCTGGCAGCGCGACAACGGCGAGCTGGGCTTCGCGCAGCCGCCCAGGTGGTAGCGGAACGAAGTGAGAACGGGCACCTCTGCTCGTGATGGGTCACCGCAGAGGAACGCGGCGCCGGACGCAGGTCCGGCGCCGCTCGCTTTGCTGCGTGCGACCGCCGCGCGCCGTGTGCGATTGCCGGCGCCGGGAAGGCGGTGAGAAGATCGGCCGGGCGCGGCCGCCTCGAAGGCGGGCGGCCGGCGCCGGCCCCCAGGCCCTCTCGAGGCGTCGCGTGAGAATTCTCATCCAGTTCGCCGACCCGTCCATGCACGACCGGTGGCAGCCGTGAATCTCCGGGCAAATGAGCGGCGCCGCCGCGGCCGCCCGGGCGCCGGCCCCGCGGACGCCGTCGGGCGCATCCGGTCGGGCCCGCGTCTCGGCCTGTTCCGCCTGCTGAACGCACACAAAGCCGTCTTCGAATGCCCGGTCTGCGGCTACCGCGGCCCGTTCGAGGATCTCCGACCCAGGACCGGCATGCGCCGGCACGCCCGGTGCCCATCCTGCGGCGCGCTCGAGCGGCACCGGCTCCAGTACGTCGTCACGCAGGCGTTGCTGAAACGCCGTGACCCCTCGCAGATGACGATGCTGCACGTCGCACCCGAACCGTTCCTGGAAGCGTTCTTCCGGCAGCGCTTCGGCGTCTACGAAACCGCCGATCTCGAGATGCCCGGCGTCGATCATCGCGTCGACCTGCGGCGATTGCCGTTCGCGGACGCGACCTTCGACTTCGTCTACGCCTCGCACGTGCTCGAGCACATCCGCGAGGATCTGGCCGCGATCGGCGAGGTTCGGCGCATCCTGAGACCCGGCGGCATCGCGGTCCTGCCGGTTCCGATCGTGGCGCCGGCCACGATCGAGTACCCGGAGCCGAACCCGAACGAGACATTCCACGTGCGCGCGCCGGGCCCCGACTACTTCGACCGCTACGAGCGCTGGTTCGCGCGGGTCGAGCGGCACACCTCGGAGGCGCTGCCCGAGCGCTTCCAGCCCTACGTCTACGAGGATCGCAGCCGCTGGCCCACGGCCGAATGCCCGCTGCGCCCGCCGATGCCCGGGGAACGGCACGCCGACGTCGTCCCGGTGTGCTACGTACAGGGCGCACCGCCCGACGCCGGCACGGAGGCCGCTTCCGCGGCGGAGACGGTGCGCCGAGCCGAAGGAGGATGATGCCATGGTTCGAACCCTGCCGCTGCTGATCGGGCTGCTCGCCTGCGCCCGCCCGGCCGCATCCGCGCCGGCGGCGGCGGCGGCGCTCCCCGTTCCCCGCGTGGAGCCGAACGCCTGCCCCTTCGAGTGCTGTCAGCTCGGCCGCTGGATCGTCCACGCGCCGCTGCGCGCGTTCGCCGCGCCGCTCGACACCTCGCGCATCGCCTTCCGGATCGCCGCGGGGGACACCGTTGCCGCCGATTCCGGGCTGCTGGCCGTCGATCCCGTCGGGCGCGTCGTGATCCGGCGCGCGATTCATGGTCTCTCGCCGGGGGACACCGTCCTCGCCCTGCACGGCAGCGGCGAGGGCGACTACCGCCTGTGGTGGAGCGGTGGACCGCACGACGTCGAGCCCTTCTGGCCGGTGGTCGAGCCCGAGGAATCATGGGCGGCGCCGTCCGCCGCCACGGACACGAGCGCGGTCGCGGGCGAGATGATCGCGTATCCGCGGGTGGTCTGGTGGGTGCGCGTCACGCGTGGCGACGGCGCGCGCGGCTGGTTGCGGCTGCGCAACCGGCTGATCCACGGCTGGTATTTCGGCGTGCCGATCGACGGCATGGACGGCTGCGGCTGAGCCACGCCGCGGGGCTCAGCGGTAGACCCGCACCCCCGTCGCCTTCACCGCCGCCCAGACCTCGCGCCCGGGCGCGATCGCGAGCGCCGCGCGCGCGGCTTCGGTGATCTCCGCCATGATCGGCACCCCGGCGTCGATCCGCACGCGCAGGCGGTCACCGGCCGGCACGATCTCGGCCACGCGGCCCTGGAACACGTTCTGCGCGGACCCCGAAGGCCGCGCCGCCGACAACGTCACCTCCCCCGGCGCGAACGCCAGCCAGGCCTCGCCTGCCGCGCCCTCATCGAGCACGTGGAACTCGCGCCCGCCGGCGCGCGCGGTACGCAGCCCCGTGCCCGGTTCGAGCGCGGCGCGATAGAGGTTGAGGCCCGCCAGTTCGGCCGCCAGCGCGCTGCGCGGCGCGTGGGCGATGTCCTCCCAGGTGCCGGTCTGCACGACGCGCCCGGCGTCCATGACCGCAATGCGGTCGCCGAACACGCGCGCGTCGAGCGGGTCGTGCGTGACGAACACGGTCGGCAGCGTGACCGCTTCGAGGAAACGCCGCAGCTCCGCGCGCACTCCCGCACGGGTCATCAGGTCCAGTGCGGCGAACGGCTCGTCGAGCAGCAGCGCGCGCGCGCCGGCTGCGAGTGCCCGGGCCAGCGCGACGCGCTGGCGCTGCCCGCCCGAGAGCCCGGCCGGCCGCCGTGCGGCCAGGTCCGCGAGCCCGAGCCGTTCGAGCCATGCTCCGGCCTCGGCCCTCGCTTCCGCCCGCCCCGCGCCGCGCGCCGCCGGACCGTAGGCGATGTTGTCGCGCACCGCGAGGTGCGGGAACAGCGCATCGTCCTGGAACAGCACGCCCACCCGGCGGTCGGCCGGATTGCGATCCACGCCGGCCGCCGTGTCGGCCAGCACCTCGCGGTCGAGCGTCACCCGCGCGCGGTCGGCACGCACGAAGCCCGCGATCACGCCGAGGCACGTGCTCTTGCCGGCGCCGCTCGGGCCGACGAGGGCGAGGCGCTCGCCGTGGGCGACGTCGAATGCCGCATCCAGGCGGAACGTGCCGAGATCGAGCGCGGCCTCGAAGGAAAGACCCTCGTGCGCTCTGCCAGGGACCGCGGCGGCGCGGCCCGCACGCGCGGCCGCAGCGTCTGCGCCAGCGCGCATCGCAGGGTTCGCCGCCGTGCGCCCGCTCATGCGGCCGCCACGCGTCGCGCGAGCATGCGCATCGCGACCAGAGCGACGACGCCGAGCGCGAGCGACAGCGCCGCCACCGCCACCGCGGTGTCGAGGTCGGTCTCCATCGCGCTCATCACCGCGAGCGAGAGGGTCTGGGTGCGGCCCGGCATGTTGCCGGCGAACATCATCGTCGCGCCGAACTCCGACAGCGCCCGCGCCCACGCCATCACCGCGCCCGCGAGCAGCGCAGGCCGCGCGAGCGGGACCATCACCGTCCAGAACGCGTGCAGCCGCGAGGCCCCGAGGCTCCAGGCGGCGTGCTCGAGCCGCTCGTCCACCGCCTCGAAACCGGCGCGCGCGGCGCGCACGAAGAACGGCGCCGCCATCGCCACCTGCGCCATCACGACCGCCGTCGTGCTGAAGGCGATCTGGATGCCGAACGCGCCCAGCGAACGGCCGATGAGGCCCTGGCGGCCGAAGGCGAGCAGCAGCGCGAGGCCCACGACGACGGGCGGAATCGTCACCGGCAGGTCCACCAGCGCGTCCACCGCCGCCTTGCCGCGGAACTCGAACCGGGCCAGCAGGTAGGCGAGCGGCAAGCCGAGCGCGACCACCACGGTCGTGGCGATTGCGGTGGTGAGGAGCGTCAGGCCCAGCGCGTGCCGCGCCTGCGTCGAGCCCAGCGCGTGCAGCCAGGCGGCCGGACGCACGTCGAACAGCAGCGCCAGCATCGGCACGCCGAGGAACAGCACCAGCAGCAGTGCGCCGATCGCGAAGACCAGCGCGCCGTCCGTGCGCGGCGGCGGCCCCGGGCCGCGGCGGACCGCGGTGCTCATGCGCCGGGGCGCCGGGCGGGGACGGCGCAGGCCATGCGGCGCGCAGGCACGGCGCGGCGGCCGCCCGCGGCACGGCGGCGGCGGCGGAAGATCGCCGCTGCGGTGGCGGGCCGCGCGCTCACCAGCCGAATCCGTGACGCCTGAGGATGCTGCGCGCGAAGTCGCCCTGGAGAAACGCGACGAACGCGGCCGCCCGCTCCGCCTGCTTCGATCCCCTGACCACGGCGGCCGCGTATTCGGCTTCCACGGCGTACGCGGGCGGCAGCGGCGTCACCCCGATCGGCGACGACGCGGCGAGCGCGTCCGTCGCGTAGACGAAGCCGCCGTCGGCCTCGCCGAGCATCACCTTCGCCAGCACGGCGCGCACGCTGGTCTCGCGGCTCGCGACGTGCGCGTTCACGGCGTGGCGGAACGCCTCGCCGAGCAGCGGATCCTGTGCCATGCGCCCGAGCGCGCGCGCCGTGTAGCGCCCTGCCGGAACGGTGGAATCGGCGACGACGATGCGCGCGCCCGGACGGGTGAGACTCTTCAGCACATGGCGGACCCGGCCGAGCGCCGAGGGATCCGCCACGGTACCGGCGGCGCCGGCGGGAGCATCGCCACCGCCTCCGGGCGCCCCACCGAATCCGCTCCTGAGGCTCGCGGCCTGATCGAGCGACGCCGGCGGAACGATCCAGCCCCTGCGCGTGATCAGCACGAGCCGGTTGGTCGCGAAGCGCTGCGGCGCTCCGCTCAGGCCGGCGCGATGGAGCGCCGCCGCGTGCAGCGTGTCGGCGGAAACGAACACGTCGGCCGGGGCGCCGTGCTCGATCTGCGTGCGCAACGTCGAGGTGCCGGCGAAGCTGTAGTCGAACTCGACGCCCGGATGCCGCGCCCGAAAGGCGCGGCCGATGTCGCGCATGGTCTCCTGCATGGACGATGCGGCGAAGACGGTGAGCCGTTCGGCCGAGGCCGCGCGCGCCGGGAGCATGGCGGCGAGGCACAGGGCGAGCAGCGCCCGGCGCGCCATGGCGCTCCGGCGGAGGGCCGGGGGCGCCACAAGCGGTCGCCCGCCGCGCGGCGCCGGGACCGGCATGCGCACGCGCTCAGCGCCCACGCACGAGGTCCGGCAATCCGGCGAGGTGCTCGGCCATCGCATCGCCGGACTCGAAGGCTCCCTCGAGCCCGCCGCGATGCGACCATGCATCACCGATCACGCCGATCTTCGCGCCGCGCGGCGACTCGAACCATGGCGCCCGGCCCTGCGTGTCGGAACGGCGCACCCGCGCCGCGCGCCAGCGATGCGCCGCGTGCCAGACCGGCTGCGCCGCCCACGTGCCGAGCAGGTCCGCGGTCTCCCGCAGCAGCTCCTCCGTCCACGGTTCGGTCGGTGCGTCGAGCCACTCCGCCGAGAAGCCCGGGCGCGCATGCAGCACCAGCACGTGGTGCTTCGCGTCCGGACGCTTGGCCGAGTCGTGCGAGATCGTGTGCAGCAGCGGCGACTCGGCCGGATACCAGATGTCGAACGCCGGAGCCTCGAGGGTGCGGGGGTAGGCGGCGATCACGCACAGCGCCGGGATCACGTCCACCTTCGCCATGGCATCGAGGGCCGCCGGCGCGCCGGGCCAGCGGTCGGCGCAGGAAGAGACCAGCGACCACGCGGCCGGCGCGTGGGTCGCTACCACCACCACCGGCGCGCGCAGCGCATCGTGGCCCTTCACGACAACGCGCAGATGGTCTCCCTCGTCGGCGATCCGTTCGACGTCGTGCTCGCGACGGACGTCGAGACCGCGCGCGAGGATCTTCGGGAACGCGTTGACGCCCTCCCGGTGCGCAACGCGATAACGGCCCTGCTGGAATGCGTCCGGCTGACACGCGAGGCGCGGGCCGCGCACCCGTACCGGCCAGTTCTCGATGCGGTCCGGTGCCTCCAGGGCGGCGAGGGCGGCGAAGAAGACGGCGCTCATTCCATGCAGGAACGGCGCGCCATGGTCCACCGGCTGTTCATCGACGATCCGCCGGGTGGCGCAGCGTCCGCCGACCCCGCGCGAGCGCTCGAGCACCACCGTGCGGATATGGCGGCGGGTGAGCTCACGCGCGCAGGTGAGACCGGCGATCCCGGCGCCGATGACGATGACCTGAGGGTCGGATTCCATGCCGGTTCGAATATAGCACCGGCGGTCTGGTACAACTTCCCGCCCATGAGCGGCCAAGCGTCCCTTCCCTACGAGGATCCGGCCCGGCGCCGGCGCGCGATTCGCGCCTGGTGCCTTTACGACGTTGCAAATTCCGCCTTCGCCACCAGCGTCGTCGCCGCGATCCTGCCGCCGTTCTTCGCCGAGATCGCCACGCGCAGCATGCCGCCGAACATGGCGACCGCGGCATGGGCGTACGGCAGCGCCCTCGCCCTGCTGCTCGCCGCGCTGGCCGGGCCGGTCGCCGGCGCGATCGGCGATCAGCTCGGCCGCAGAAAGGGCATGCTCGGGATCTGCGTCGCGATCGGCGCGGGCGGCACGCTGCTGCTCGCCCTCATGCCGGGCGCGGGCTGGCTGCCGCTGCTGCTCGTGTTCGGCCTCGCGTTCGTGGCGTTCGCGACCGGCAACGCGCTCTACGACTCGCTGCTGCCGGGCGTGGCGAAGAAGGAGGAGCTGCACGCCGTGTCGGCGAAGGGCTTCGCCTGGGGCTACGCGGGGGGCGGCCTTCTGCTCGCGCTCAACCTGGCGTGGATCCTCATGCCGCAGCGCTTCGGCCTGCACTCGGCCGGCGACGCGATCCGCCTGTCGTTCGCCAGCGTCGCCGCCTGGTGGGCCGGGTTCTCGATTCCGTTGTTCCGCACCGTGCCCGAGCCGCGCCCGCAGAGAGCCGGGCTCGGCGTCGGCGAAGCGGCCGGCGCCGCATTCGCGCGCATCCTGCGGACGCTGCGCCGGATCCGCACCCAGCCCGAGCTGATCACGTTCCTGATCGCGTTCTGGCTCTACAGCGACGGCATCGGCACCGTCATCAAGATGGCGACGGTCTACGGCAGCGAGATCGGCATCGGCCGCAGCCACCTGATCGGGGCGCTGCTGCTCGTGCAGATCGTCGCGGCGCCCGCGAGCCTCGCGTTCGGCCGCCTGGCCGGCCCGCTCGGGCCGCAGCGCGCCGTCGCGCTCGGCCTCGCGGGCTACGTGGTGGTGACGATCCTCGGCTTCTTCATGCGCAGTGCCTGGCAGTTCTGGGCCATTGCGACGCTCGTCGCGCTGGTGCAGGGCGGTACGCAGTCGCTGTCGCGCTCGATGTTCGCCGCGCTCGTCCCGCGCGGCCAGCTGGGCGAACTGTTCGGGTTCTATTCGGTGAGCGAGAAACTCGCCGGCGTCCTCGGTCCGTTACTGTTCGGGCTGGTCGCCCAGCTCTCGGGCGCCGGCCGCTTTGCGGTGCTCACGCTGCTGCCGTTCTTCATCGGCGGTGCGTGGCTGCTCGGGCGCGTGGACCTCGAGCGCGGCGCGGTGCGTGCGCGCCAGGCGGAGCGGCGCGCCGCGCCGGTGGGAAGCGCCGAACGCAGGGCGCCGCAGGGCTGAATCCGAGCCCGCCGTGCGGACCGGTAGCGCCGCAGGCGCGGGCGCGAACCCGCCGCCCCGCTACGAGGGCCACGCCATGCGGCCGGCCACCAGTGCGCCGCCGAGCGCCAGACCCGCCACCAGCAGGATCAGCAGCAGACGGCGGCGCCCCTGGACGAGCGCGTCCCAGCTCGGCTCATCCAGGTAGAAGGTGCCGGGCGAGGCTTCGCGGATGACCGCGTGGCGGCGCAGTCGCCGGAACGCCAGGCGGTCGGCGATCCCGAGCGCGTCGAGCGTCGTTGCGCGGCTCATGGAAGTGGCGTTCGCCCGCCGGAACTGCGCGACCAGCTGCCGCTCCCTGTGGATGACGATCGCCGCCATCTCGCTCATGATGGGGAACCCCTCCCGGAAACGTCACGCCGCGGCTTCGCACCGCCTTCCATGAACACCCGGCACTCGCGGCCCTCCGCGCGCCTGAACGCGGCGCGCTCGGTCATCCCCGCCTCCTTGAGCAGGGCGGCCTGGCGCGTCTCGGCACGGACGATCACCCAGGCCACGCGGTCGAACCTCCACTCCCTGGACAGCCATGGACGCAGGGCCGCAAGCAGATCTCGATCGAGATCCCCCCGGATCTCGGAGGTGCGGACCCAGAATCCCACCACCGCCGCGTGGGCGGCGTCCTCGAACAGCGGAGCGAGTTCCGGCCCCGCCGCTTCGATGTACACGCAACCGAGACATGTCGTGCCGGCCGGATCGAGAACCGTGAACGTGAACGCCGTCCGCGCGGCGTGCTCCCGCTCGTGTCGCTCGAGATCGCTGCGATTCTCCTCGAGCGAGAAACCGGCGGCGGGCCATTCACTCTGACTCCAGCGGCGCAGCTGCTCTGCACTGGCCATGACGGCCGCGTAGTCCCGTTCGGCGTCCGCGGCCCGCAGCGGCCGCAGCCGGAGGCGCTCCGTTCGCATCCCGACCGGAACCGGGGCGCCGGCGGGATGGAACGCAGGCGTCACTCGATTCCCGCCCCGGCCGGCAGGACCGCGACGGCCGGGCGATGCCGATGGAACGCGGCCCGGATCGCGGCGCGCCACGCCTCGATCGCCCGGCGGCGCCCGGCGCCGGGTGCGGCCTCCATCACCCGTACGGCGGTGACCGCGCCGCGCTCCGCGGACAGCGTGCACGTGCAGGCCTGCGGGACGGCATGCTCGATTCGCACGACGGGCATCGCGATGTCCTCCATGGTCCGGGCACAGTCTACCGAAATCCGCCCCTTCCGGATCCTCCGTCACCGGTGCGCGCGCTCCGCTGCAGGAACGCGCCGAGCGCGAAGCCGCTGAAACAGAGCGCGGTGCCCGCGACGTTGGCGCCGAGCAGCATGGCGTAGCGCCCGTCGCCGATCGCCCACGATGCCGGCAGGCGGCCGAGCACGTGCAGGAGCCCCACGGCCACCCCCGGCCAGAAGCCCAGGTGAAACGCGAGTGAGCGCGCGCGGCGCCAGCCGAACAGCAGGAACGGCGGCGCGAGACCGAGCACCATCGTGCCGCTCACGGTGGTGGCCTGGATGATCCTGGCCCCCATGAACAGCGGCACGGAACCGATCAGGGCGGCCGCGACCATCGCCCGGCGGCCGGCGCGGATCGGCGCGCCCGCGTCCGCCGGCGCCGCCGTGCCGCGTCCGCGCCCGACGTCGTACACCCACGCGCGCGCGACCGAGCTGAAGGTGGAGTCGAGCGTCGAGCCGGCGGAGACCATCATCAGCACGGTCATCACGGTGGTCATCGCGATGCCGAACGCGTGCGACACGCGCAGCGGGACGTCCTGCCCCGCCTCGATGCCGGTGATCCGGGCGTAGACGCCGGTGAGCCCGAACAACGCGATGAACCCGGCGGCCACGACCCCGGCCGCGAGATAGCCGCGCAGCATCGGGCCGGGCCTGGTGATGAACGCGCGGTCGGTCAGCACCGGATCGTGGAACGGATAGCTGAACGACTGCAACAGCGCGACGATCAGCAGATCCACGCCACCCGCGAGTGTCCACGAGCCCGAGGTGAGGAGCGGCGCGGCCCCGGCGCGCGGTACCAGCAGCGCGAGCACGAACACCAGCAGGAAGACGCCGAGCCCGAACTGCAGCAGGTCGGTAACGATCGAACCACGCAGCCCGCCGCGCAGGCCGTAGGCGAGCGTGATCGCCGTGAACGCCAGCGCCCCGGCGAAGTAGGAAGCCGAACCGGTCGCGCCGAAGTAGGAGCCGACCACCGCCGTGTTCGACCAGACCTCGTTCATCAGGCGGATCATGATCGCGAACAGGAACGCGCCGGCCGCCGCACGGCCGTAGCGCGAGATCAGGAATCCGGAAAGGCTCGCCGCGCCCAGACGGGTGCGGATCAGGTAGATCACGACACCGGCCACGGGAATCGACAGATACCAGCCGGCGTAGGCGACGGCCCCGACCAGACCGTGCGCGGCACCGAGGTCGGCGGCGTTGGTGATCGACTTCGCGAAGATCCACGAGATCACCACCGTGGCGATCAGCATGCCGGTGCCGACCTCGCGCCCCTCGCGCGAACGCCCGCGGAAGAACGTCTCCGCCGTGTGCGCGAGCGGAGCGATACGCAGCATGAGGGCGCCGTACAAAAGGAGGATCGGCCACAGCAGCGCGGTCAGGCTCATGTCCGTGGTTCCGGGCGGTCGGGGCGGGGCGACGCCGGCGGGTCATGCCCCGGTGAGAATGGCATCATCGTCGCTTCTACGCTCGCCTTCGGATCCTGTGACCCGCGGCGCCGCGGCCGCACACGCGACGCGACGACCGGTTCCACGGACGGATGCGCCCGGTGCCGCCTAGTAGACGAACGGGATCATGCGCTTCGTGTCCCGCGCGTACGCCACGTATTCCGGGTAGCGCCCGATCAGCAGCCGCTCCTCGACGAGCATGCGCATCACCGCGCCGGCCGTCGTCACCATGCCGAGCGCGATCGAAACCGGTGATGCATGGGCTGCGACGCCGGCCCACGTGAACAGGCACACCGACGTATAGATCGGGTGACGGACGTAGCGGTACGGCCCGGAGCGGACGAGCCCCCCTTCCGTCGGATCCGCCGCCGCGTGGAAACTGCGCATCCCGAACGTGACGCGCGCCCAGAGCATCAGCGCCGCCGCCGCGATCTGCAGCGCGATCACGGTGGGCGCCCCCGAGATCAGCTCGCGGCGTATCCACAGCGTCACGAGGCCCACGACCATCAGAATGGCCCCGACGAGCGAGAGCGTCTTCATCGGCGCAGCCCGAGACCCGGGGCCCGGAGTCGCCCGCTCCCCTGCACCGCATTCGTGTCCGTCATGGTTTCCTCCCGATGCCGAGCAGCTCCAGTGTCCGGGGATCGGGTTCACCCGCGAAGAACCGATCGAGCAGGCGATGGAACACGGAGTCCGGCTCGGTGACCTGCGCGAACAGGGTCGCACACGAGCGCAGCTTCATGTCGTCCGGCATGCCGAAGATCTCGCGGGCCGAACGCCCCTCCACGGCCAGCGCCGCCTCGGCGCACGCCCCGAGACGCGGCCCGAGCAACGGATGCGCGAGGTACTCGGTGGCCTCCTCCAGATCATGGATCGCGTAGCGCCTGGAGGTGGCGCTCATCCCGAGCCCTTCGATCTGCGGAAACACGAACCACATCCAGTGCGACCGTTTGCGGCCCTGCCGGATCTCGTGAAGCGCCTCGGCGTAGACCCCTTCCTGCGCCTTCACGAAGCGGTCGAGGTCGAAACGGTCAGGCGGCGCCATCGGACGCCTTCGTTCCGGCCACGACCGTTCCCGCGCGCCGGAACAGGATCGCCAGCGCCCATGTCGCGCCCGGGAACGTGATCGCCCACAGCGATGCGATCCAGATCAACCCGTGGAAGTTGATCTGCAACAGGAGGAACGGCAGCAGCAGGCCGTTGGCCGTCAGGAACAGGCGCACCACGCGCTGCAGACCGTCACCCGGGAACACGCGCGCGGCGAAGAGCGTAGCCACGCTCATGAAGCTGTATCCGAGGATGTCCGCGGAGTACATGAACGAGTCGAACGGCGTGAACAGAAACGGCTCGATCCCCTGCGTCCGGCCGGCGATCATGTGCGGCGCGACGAACGTGAGCTGCACGTAGTAGTTCATGCTGACCAGCACGGCATAGGCGATCGCGAACCCCACGGCGGCCCGGCTCCAGACCCGGCGGGCGGGCGATGCGAGCTCGTGAACGCAGACCATGAGCACCAGGAACGCCGAACCGAGCAGCAGCGAAGGCGTGAGCAGCACCACGATGCCGAGCGGCGTGCTGGCGCTCTCGGGCCCGCCCGCGGACCCCAGCCAGCCCATCCATTCCGCGAGCTGTCCCACCACGTAGGTGAGGCTGAGGACCGTGGCGAGCACCGCGGACCAGAAGCCGAGCGAGCGGGCCGAAGGGGAGATGTCCCTCATCCAGGTGCTCCGGGACCCCGCCGGCGCCTCGGGTCGCGGGGCCGCCGCCGCGCGGGCACCGTCATCCCTCTCGCCCGCAGCTCCCGCACGATCGATGCAGGCATCTCCCTGCATCCACAGGCGCGCGTGTGCGCGACGTGCCACCGCACCCGCTGGTCGAGCGTCGCGGGCCGCGGCATGGGATGTTTCGCGTGCCAGGCGGCGTTGACCAGGCTCATCGCTGGTTTCCCCCGCGACCGGCGGGCCGCGTCTCGACCAGCGCTGCGAGTCGGTCGAGCGCCATCCGCCAGCCGGCCTCGTTGTCGCGCGGCGGCACGCCGCGCGGCAGTCCGTCGTGGATCGCCACGAGTTCGGTGCCGTCTTCCGCGTCGGCCAGCGTGATCGTGATCGTCATGGCGCCCTGCATGGCGGGATCGTCCGTCTCGAACTCGTCCACCTCGACGACCCGCTCGTTCGGAACGAGCTCGACGAAGCGGCCGTGATAAGTGTCGGTGCCGGCGGAGGTCTTTCCGGCCGCGGTCGGCGCATCGTAGCGCAGCGACACCCGGAACGCCCCGCCTGCCCTCGCATCGAACGCAAGCACGTCACAGGTCATGCCGTCGGGCACCTTCCACCTCGCCACCGCGTCCCGGTCCAGGATCGCGCGGTAAACGGCTTCGCGTGGCGCGCGGATACGGCGGACGATTCGAGTCGAATGCATGTCCCGGCGGGCCCGGCGGGCGGGCGCGGCCCCGGCCTCTTGCGCGAGGGAGCCGGCGCGATCGCCTCAGCGCCCGCGTCCTCCCTTCTTCTTGGCCGCCTTCTTCGAGGCCGACTTCTGCTTCGCCGCGACCGGACCGCGCACCGCCTGTTCGGCCTCCTTCCATTCCGCCGCGGACAGCTTCACCTCGGCGGCCTTCACGTTCGCCTCGAGCTGTTCCATGCGGGTCGCGCCGACGATCGCGCTCGACAGCTGCGGGCGGCTCAGCACCCAGGCAAGCGCGGCCTCGGCGGCGCCGGCGAGACCTTTCTGCTTCGCCCAGACGTCGAGACGTTCGGCGGCGGCGATGTTGCCGGGCGTGATCGCGTTGTCGTTGTCGAGCACGAAGTGCTTGAACTGCGTGGTCGCGCGGCTGCCTTCGGGGATTTCGCCACCGGCGTACTTGTTCGTGAGCACGCCCTGCGCGAGCGGCGAGTAGACGATCATGCCGATGCCGTTCGTGCGACAGAACGCGACGTGCTCCTTCTCGACGTGGCGGTCGAGCATGTTGAGCCGCGGCTGGCTCGAAATGAACGTCGACCAGCCGCGGCGCTTCTGGTAGGCGACCGCACGGCGTGCGAGCGGCGGCTGGTGATCGAAGTTCGAGAACCCGACGTAGCGCGCCTTGCCCATCCGCACCAGATCCTCGAACGCCTCGAGCGTCTCCTCGATCGGGGTGTCCTTGTCGGGCGCGTGGGCCTGGTAGAGGTCCACGTAGTCCACCTTGAGGCGCCTGAGGCTCTGGTCCATCGCGTCGAAGATGTGCTTGCGCGACAGGCCCGCTCCCAGCGGCCCGTCCCACACGCGGCCCATCACCTTGGTCGCGATCACGATCTGCTCGCGCGGCAGGCCCTCCAGCGCACGACCGAGCACCGCTTCCGCGCCGCCGCGCACGTAGACGTCGGCGGTATCGAACAGGTTGACGCCGAGCTCGAATGCGCGTCGCACGATCGCGACCGAGTCGCCTTCGTCGACGTAGCCACCGAAGGTGGTCCACGAGCCCAGGGACACTGCGGAGACTTTCAGGCCGGAACGGCCGAGCGGACGATATTCCATGATGGATGGACTCCGGATCGTTGAAGGAACGTCCAACGGGCGCAACTCCGGCGCCGCTCCGGTTGCGATTCCGGATTCGCGGCGGCAGAGTGACGCCATGCAGGTTTCGGAAACGTACGCCAGGATCTACGCGGTTGTGAAACGCGTGCCACGGGGGCGCGTCGCCACCTACGGGCAGATCGCGACGCTCGCGGGGATTCCGGGCGCCGCCAGAAGGGTCGGCTACGCGCTCAACTCGACCCCGAAGGGCCTCCGCATTCCCTGGCAGCGGATCGTGAACGCGAAGGGGGCGATCAGCCGCCGCGCCGATCCCGACGACGAGATTCGCCAGCGGCGCCTGCTCGAAGCCGAGGGCGTGCGCTTCGATCAGGGCGGCCGGATCGCGCTCGACCGCTACGGCTGGAAGCCGCGTGGGGCAAAGGACCCGTTCGACGACCTGTTCTGACCGGCGCCGCGCCGTCCGGGGCCCGGACCGCCACCGCCACGAGAGCGCCGTTGCTCCACCGCGCCGGTTGCCGGTACCCTTTTCGTCGATGCGCAACGCTCCAAAGTTCCGGATGGACGGCCGCCCCCTCGATCCGCGCGCCGTGTGTCCGTGCCTTCGGGCCGCGATGCTGGCGCTGGCGCTGCTCTGTGCACACCCCACCCTCGCTCCCGCGGACCCGGCGCATGCGACGACTTCCCGGGATGCAACTCCGGCTCCGGCCGCCACCCGGCTCACCTCGGTGCCGAGCCTTCCCGCACCCGACGGCCCGTGGACGATCGGCACGCTGGTGATGGACTGGACCGACTCCGAGCGCGAGGAAACGTGGACGGAGGATCCGAACGACCGCCGCCGTCTGGTCGTGCAGTTCTGGTACCCGGCCGAAGCGATGCCGCTGCGCGTGCCGGCGCCCTACGTGCTGCGTTATCCGCAGTTGCGCTCGAGCCTCGACCGCTACTGGTCGCGGCCGTTCCCGACGATGCCGACCCACGCGGCGCTCGAAGTCGCCGCCGCGGCCGCCGACTCCTCGCATCCGGTCGTGCTGTTCTCGCACGGCATGAACAGCTCGCGCATCCTCTATACCGCGCTCGCCGAAGAGCTGGCGAGCCACGGCTACGTGGTCGGCATGATCGACCACCCGCACTGGGGTCCGGGCGTCGCGTTCGACGACGGCGGCACGGTCGATTTCTCGGAGAGCATGCCGGGCATGATGGGGCTCGACGCCGACCGGATGGACGAACGCGTGCAGGAGGGCATCGCCACGATGGCCGACGACCAGGCGTTCGTCGCGCGGATGCTGCCCCGTATGGCCGGAGACCGCCGCGTCAACGTGCGGCGTCTCGCCCGCGAGATGGATCTCACCCGCATCGCGGTCGCCGGCCACACGATGGGCGGCATGGCCGCCGTGCGCAGCGCGTACACCTACCGTTTCTTCAGCGCCGCGATCTCGCTCGACGGTTACGGCTGGACGCGTTCCGGTCTGTCTGCCGTCGGCAGCCCGGCGGCGCCATGCGACAAGCCGCTGCTCGTGCTGCTCTCCGAGGGCAGCCCGCGCGGCGATCACACCGCGTTCGCACGCCGCCACCTCGACGCGTTCCGTGATCCGCGCATCGTGCGGCTCGCCGGCACGCGCCCCGGGAGCATCACCGACGCCTGCTTCCTGAATCCGGGCGGCGCGTCCGCCGAGGAGGCGCATGCGCACCGGCTCATCTGCGACACCATCCGGGCGTTCCTAGACGAACATCTGATGAAGCAGGGGTTCTTCGACGACGCCCTCGCCCGGCTCGACGGCGCACAGCGCATCGACCTCCCCGCAGTGCTCGACGACGCGACGCGCGCCGCGGCGACGTCCGGCGCGCCGCCCCCCTCGACGCACTGATCGCCAGGCGCCCGGCGCCACGAACCGCCCCGACCCCGATCGTGCAGCGTGATCACTCGGCCGGGTGGATCTCCTGCAGCCACGCCGCCGCGCATCCGGGGAAGTGATCGCCGATGCTCCGGACCCGGGCCCACTCGAGCATCGCCGCGTCGCGCGCGGCGTCGGTGCACAGCCACCGGGCCCCGGGCGTGATGCCGACCCGCCACAGGTCCAGCCGATCTGCATCCCAGCAGGTCTGCACCGTCGCGTCGCCCTGCGTGGTGCCGTCGGCGTGGTGGGCACAGGCGTGCACGAGCTGCTCGAGCTGCGGATCCGTCAGGCCCAGCAGGGGCGCGAGCTGGCTCGCCAGTGCGGCGCCGCGACGTCCGTGTTCGGGATCGTGCCCCTCGCTCCGGCGCCGGGCATCGTGAAAGACCGAAAACAGGCTCACCACGGCCGCGTCGGCGCCCGTGCGTGCCGCGAGCCGCGCCCCGTTCTCCAGCACCCGTCCCCAGTGCGGCACGCCATGGATGCCCATCACGGGAAGACGGTACCCGGAGAGGATCCGCCGCATGATTCCGTTCGGAATCACGCCATCTTCGGTCACCACGAGCCCTCCTTCACGGGCGTCGTGCCCGTGGCCGCGCATGATCGAATCGGATCGCCGCGCGGCCCGGCCCGTCGCCGGCCCGAGCTTCACGCCTAGTCCATCCCGTGTCCGGAAGCCGGGCCGCCCGGAGGGTACGAATGGAGCAGGAGACCCACGTAGACAATGACGAAGAACACCGTCAGGACGCCGAAGATCGCCCAGAGCACGGTGGCGCGGAGCACCTTGTCCCTGGCATCCAGGATGTCCGGATCCCGGGGGCTCAGTCGGCCGTACTTGAGACGCCAGCGCAGGGCCATCCCGGGCACCGCGACCAGCAGCAGGAAGTACCCCACGAGACCGACGATCCCGACGAGTGGAAGGAACGTCACCACCACCGCCGCGGGCAGCCACAGGCCGAGTTGCCAGACCATCGCAGCATCGAAGCCCGCCTGGTAGATGCGTTCCTGCTCCTCGGGCGTCACCGTCCCGGCCGGTGGTGACCCGGCCGGCGACGCTCGGACTGCAGCATCCGCCTCGTTGCGCTCGTCTGCGGTCATGCGAGCGCCCCCTGGGATCCCGGGGGAACGGCCTCCTGACGGGCGCCAGCCGAGGGCCTGCCTCCCGGATAGGATGAAAGGAGGCTAGTCGCGGCCTTCGGGCGGGTCAAGACCGGCTCCAATGCTATCTTCCGCCGCATGCTCGACCTGATCGTCATCGGTGGCGGCATTACCGGCGCCGGCATCGCGCGTCTCGCCGCCCGCAACGGCCTCACGGTCGCATTGCTCGAGCGCGCCGACCTGATGAGCGGCGCGAGCAGCGTGTCGAGCCACATGCTGCACGGGGGGCTGCGCTATCTCGAGCACGGGCGGTTCGCTCTGGTACGCGAAGCGCTCGAAGAGCGCGCCGCGGTCTCGCACATGGCGCCGCACCTGGCGAAGCCCAGGCGTTTCATGGTGCCGATCTACCGCGGCGGCCGCTTCGGCCGCTGGCGGCTGCGGGCCGGACTGCAGCTCTACGACTGGCTCGCCGGCGGCAGCGGGTTTGCACCGCACGCCTTCGTGGCCCGCAGGGACGCGCTTTCGCTCGAACCCGAGCTGGCGCGGGACGGACTGCGCGGCGCCGGTCTCTACTCGGACGCGGTCATGGACGACGCCCGCATCGGCATCGCGGTCGCCCGCGACGCGGCGATGCACGGCGCGTCGATCCACCCGTGGACCGAAGTGATCGGCGCGCGCCCGGGCGCGGCCGGGGGCTTCGAGGTCATCGCGCGCGACGCGCTCGACGGCGGCGAGCGGACTTTCTCCGCGACCGTCGTCGTGAACGCCACCGGGCCGTGGACCGACGCCACGCGCACGCGCCTCACCAACGCCCTGAAGCCCGGCGCGCCGGACCCCGCACCGATGCTCAGGCCTTCGCGGGGCGTCCACCTCGTCTATCCGGAGCTCACGCGCGGCCGCGGCCTGCTGCTCACCTCGCCCGCCGACGGCCGCGTGTTCTTCGTCGTGCCGTTCGAGGGTCACTCGCTGGTCGGTACCACCGAGATCGAAGTCCCTTCGCCGATCTCCCCTGACGCCGCGCTGCCGACGGCCGAAGAAATCCGCTACCTGCGCGAATCGCTCGCCCGTGCCCTGCCGGGACTCGCGGGCACGGCGCCGCATGCGGTGCTCTCCGGCGTGCGGCCCCTGATCGCCTCGTCCGAGCAGGTCGGCCGCGCTTCGCGCGAGCACGTGGTGCGCGACGAGGACGGCGTGATCACCATCGCGGGAGGCAAGTACACGACGTTCCGCGTGATGGCGCATGACACGCTCGCGCAGGTGTTCCTGCGGCTGGGCCGTCCGGGCACGAAACCGAACGACACCGAAGATCCGCTGCCGCCCGAGCCTGCCGCCGGCAGTGATCGCGAGGCGATCGTCCGCCACGCGATGGATGTATCGTTTGCCCGCCGCATCGAGGACGTGGTGCGGCGCCGCACGGCGTGGTGGCTGGATCCGGACCGCGGCCGCGCCGCGGCATCGGTGACCGCCGAGGTGATGGCGCGCCAGCTAGGCTGGAGCGCGGAGCGCGTGAAGCGCGAGGTGCAGGCGTACGAAGCGCTGCTCTACGAAGAGGAGCGCGTTCTCAACCGTTCGCGGGAGGTGTCATGAAGCCCACTCTCGTCCTGGCCATCGATCAGGGCACGACCGGGTCGACCGCATTGCTGATCGATCGCGGCGGTCGCGTGCGCGGGCGCGGCTACGCCGAGCTGCCGCAGCGCTACCCCAGGCCCGGATGGGTCGAGCACGACGCGGCCGCGATCTGGGCGAGTGTGGTCGCCGCGGTGCGGCGGGGGCTGCGGAGCGCGCGCGCGCCGGCGGCGCGGGTCGCCGCGATCGGCATCACCAACCAGCGCGAGACCACTGTGCTCTGGGATCGAACGACGGGCCGGCCGGTGGCGCCGGCGATCGTCTGGCAGGACCGGCGCACCGCCGAGCGCTGCCGCGCGCTGCGCCGCGCCGGCCAGGCCTCGGGCATCCGCGCCCGCACCGGACTGGTGATCGACCCGTACTTCTCGGCGACCAAGGTCGAATGGATGCTGCGGCACGTGCCCGGCGCGAAGAGCCTGCGGCGCCGGAAGCGGCTCGCGTTCGGCACCGTGGACAGCTGGCTGGTGTGGAAGCTCACCGGCGGCGCGCTGCACGTCACCGATCCGACCAACGCGTCGCGCACGATGCTCTATCACATCGGCCGCCTGCAGTGGGACCCGGTGCTGCTCGACCGCTTCGGCGTCACGTTCGACATGCTGCCCGAGGTGAGGCCCTCGAGCGGCGACTTCGGCAGGACGCGGCGCGTGCCCGGCCTGCCGGACGGGATTCCGATCGCCGGCATCGCGGGCGACCAGCAGGCTGCGATGTTCGGCCAGGGCTGCGTGACGCCGGGCGATTCGAAGAACACCTACGGCACCGGTTGCTTTTTCCTGCTGCAGACCGGCGCCGAGCGCGTGGACTCGCGCTCGGGACTCGTGACCACCGTCGCCTGCGGGCCGCGCGGCGAAGCGACGTACGCGATCGAAGGCAGCGTGTTCATGGCGGGCGCCGCGATCCAGTGGCTGCGCGATGGACTGGGCCTGCTGAACAGCGCCGCCGAGAGCGAGGCGTTGGCGAAGTCCGTGCCCGACAGCGGCGGCGTCGTGATGGTGCCGGCGTTCGTCGGGCTCGGCGCGCCCTACTGGCGCCCCGACGTGCGCGGCGCGCTGCTCGGGCTCACGCGCGGGACGACGCGCGCGCAGATCGTCCGCGCGACGCTCGAATCCCTCGCGTTCCAGTCGCGCGACCTGGTGACCGCGATGAAGCGCGACGTCGGCACGCGGCGGATCCGCTCGCGCATGAAGCGGCTGCGCGTGGACGGCGGCGCGGCCGCGAATGACTTCCTCATGCAGTACCAGGCCGACGTACTCGGCATGCGCGTCGAGCGGCCGCGGGTGATCGAGACCACCGCGCTCGGCGCGGGACTGCTCGCCGGCCTTGCCACCGGGTTCTGGTCGTCGCATCGCGAGCTCGACCGGGCGCGGGCGATCGAGCGCGTGTTCAAGCCGAAGCGCACGCGCAAATGGCGCGACGCCGAGTACGCGCGCTGGCAGGATGCGGTGCGGACGCTGGTGACCGACTGGTAGCGGCGGCTCCCGGCCGGGGCCTTCGTGCATCCGAGCCCGCCGCGCCCGCGGCGGCACGAAGGGCGCGAAGGTCGCCCGGCTACAGGCCGTCGTATTTCGAGTAGCCGCGCTCGTTCCAGTAGTCGCGCGGTTCGGACGCCGAGTAGGTGATCGAGGTGATCGCCTTGATGTTCTTCAGTCCGAGCTTCATCGGCGCCAGCAGCCGCAGCGGCGCGCCGTGCGCGAGGGTGAGCGGCCGGCCGGCATGGTGGGTGGCGAGCAGTGTCTGCGGATGGCGCGCGGTCGCCAGGTCGATCGAGACGTAGTACGGATCGGGCCGGCCGCGGCCGTCGAGGTTGACGGCCGAGCGGAGCGAAGCCCAGCGCGCGCCCGGTGCGGGCGGGAACGCGTCGAGGAAGTCGGCGAAGCGCACCCCACCCCACCATGCCACCCCGCTCCAGCCTTCGACGCACACGAGCCGCGTCACCTGATCGCGGAACTGGAGCGCGGAGAGCAGCGCGTCGACGTCCAGTCGCTCGATCCGCCCCGAGGCGAGGCCCGCCACCTCCAGCTTCCAGCCGTTCAGATATTCGGGTCCGGGCGTCATGCCGTTGTAGTTGTTGCGCAGCGGCCGGGCGTCGGATCTGGAGTAGGTCCGGACCCGGCGATCCTTCGAATAGAGCGCTTCGGCGACGTCATCGTCGAAGTCGAGCGCGCGATCCAGCACGCCCTCGGCGCGGTCGTTGGTGAGCCCGAGGCGCGCCGCCAGCGTGTCGAGCCGGTCGTGCGCGCCGGGGAGCAGGTTCCGCTTCGTGCGCGAGGGCAGCAGCCACCACGCGCCCGCCGCGCTCGCGGCGACCCCGGCGGCGAAGATCAGGAAGTCGCGGCGCGACTGCGCGCGCAGGCGGCTCCCGGGGACCTCCCGCGGCACTTCCGCGGGCTCTTCGTGCCACGCGGCGTGACGCGCGGGCGGGGCGGGCGGCGGCGCCGTGGTGTCTGCGGGCGCTTCGTCGCCATCCGCGGCGGCTTCGTGGCCCCCCGTGGCGGAACCGGCGTCGCCTGATGGCGGTTCAGAATCACCCGGCGGGGACGGCGGCGCCTGAGGAGTCTCGGCCGGGCCGGTGGATCGAGCATCGTCTTCCGGGTCCGCGGATCGAGCGTCGCCTTCCGCGCTCCCGCCTTCGGCCGGATGCGGCGTTCCGGCCGGGGCCTCCGCTTCGCGGGGCGCCGCGTCCGCGCTTTCGTCTTCGGGCCGATCGCGGCGTTCGTCCTCACTCATGGCGTTCCTCTTTCAGGCGCAACGACCAGCCGGTCACCATCGAGCGGAACGTGTCCCAGCCGTCGGCGATCACCAGGATCACGTGCGGGATCACGAAGCCGCCGAGCACGATCATGCACAGGAAGTGCACGATGCGCGCGCCGTCGTAGTTCACGAACAGGCGCTCGAGCCAGCCGAGCTGGACCGGCTTGTGCATGGCCCACCCCGACAGCACGGCGAGCGCGCCGGCCAGCGGGACGGCGAAGTAGGCGCCGCGCTGAAGCGCGTTGTACTTGGACGTGACGGGCGGATGCGGCCACGGCCTGCGCAGGATCGCCATCGGGATCACGCCGAGGTAGAAGCGCATCATCGCGAGCGCGCCCTTCACGTCCGCACGCCGGGGCCACAGCGCGCGCCAGCCGCCACCGGCCGCGAGCCCCAGCACGTACAGCGCCCCGTTCAGCATGAACAGGTAGGCGAGCAACCAGTGCAGTCGGAGTGCGTTGGCGAGCTGGTAGCGGCCGAGGCTCAGATGGTCGTAGATCCAGAAGCGCGGATCGCCGCTCGCATGCAGCACGCCGGAAATGGCGCGACCCGCATCCTGGAAGACGTCGTGCAGGCGCGGATCGGCAGCGCTGCGCCACATGAACACCGGCGCCGCCCAGTAGATCGCGAGGCCGCTCACGATCAGCCCCGCGAGCAGCGGCACGTTCGCCCAGTGCGTCCAGCGCACCAGCGCATGGTGCTTGCGGATCACGCGCATGAGGTTCTCCGAACACGGGTCGATCCCGACACGCGGCATGATACGCCCTGCGCCCGGCCGTGTGACACGCCGGCACCGACGCGGGTCAGGGTCCGATCAGCCACCTGTCGAGCCACGCCGCCGCGCGCGCCGCACCAGCAGAAGCCTCCGGCGCACCGGGTCCGCCGGCACGTTCGTACGCGAGGCGTGCGGACATGTCGTGCAGCCGGTACCAGCCTTCACCTTCTTCGAACATCGCCGGGCGACGCGGGCCCTCCCCCACGCACAGCAGCGGCCGCGGCTGGACCAGGGGAATCACGCCCGCCATCGCGCCCCACGCGCGCACGGGCGGTTCATCGAGACGCGCCAGAGCGGATGCGGGCCGGAACGCCGCGGCGGCAAACGAGTCCGCCCCGCCGACGCTGGCCGCCGCCGCCACCTCGGGATCCAGGGCCGCGAGCAGCAGCGCCAGGTCGCCGCCCTCGCCGAAGCCGATCGCGCCGACGCGCAGGAACTCCACGCCGCTCAGGCGAGCGAGGTAGGCCTGCGCGAACCACAGCTCGGCGAGCTCGTGCGCGAGCAGCGACGAGCCCTCGGCGCGATACGTGCGCTCGGCTGCGGCGAATCCGCGGGCGGCCTCGGCGTCGCTCGCGAAGCGCCGGCCGCCGTAGCCGAAACGGTCGGGCGCGATCACCGCGAAGCCGCGCCGGCAGAGCGCGAGCGCGGCGGCGCGGGCGCCGCCGGCGACCCTCTCGAGACCCTGCCTGAACGGCCCCGCCGCGCGGCCCGAGTGGATCAGCACGACGCCCGGCGTGAGGCCCGCTCCGCCCTTCGGCACGAACAGCACGGCCGGCACGGTCTGCCCGCCGATCCGGTAGCGAAGCGAGAGTTCGTCGTGATCGGCGTGCGTGCGCGTCGCCAGTGTCTCCGCGGTGAACTCGCCGAAGGGCGGCATGCGGCCGATCGAGTCGATCAGGGCCCAGCGCCGGTGCTGGTAGCGATCGAAGTCGTCGTACTCCGTGTCGGCGGCGGTGGTGACGCCGTAGATCAGCTGCAGGCGGCGCATCACCCCCGCCAGCGAATCGCGCAGCGCCGCGTGCGCCGGGTCGTTCGCGAGGCTCACCAGCTCGTGCGGGTCCGCGTCCACGTCGAACAGCTCGGTCTCGTGGATCCGGTAGAAGTCCAGGTAGGACCAGCGCGGGGTGCGCACCCCGCAATGACGCGGCACGCGGTGCGCGCCGCCGTCCTCGTAGAACTGGTAGTAGAGCGACGTGCGCCACTCGGCGGGGTGCCGGCCTTCGAGCAGCGGCACGAGGCTCACCCCCTGCATCGCCGGCGGCACGGGGACGCCCGCCGCCTCGAGCAGCGTCGGGGCGAAGTCGATGTTCTGTACGAGGTCGGTGTTCACCGCACCGGGGCGGACGACTCCCGGCCAGCGCACGATCAACGGCATCCGGAACGACTCCTCGTACATCCAGCGCTTGTCGAACATGCCGTGCTCGCCGAGGAACCAGCCCTGATCCGAGCTGTAGATCACGATCGTGTTGCGCGCGAGCCCGGTGGCATCGAGGTAGGCGAGCAGCCGGCCGATGTCCTCGTCGAGCGCCGCGACGCAGCGCAGGTAGTCCTTCGCGTAGCGCTGGTACTTCCAGCGCGTGAGCGCATCGCCCTCGAGGTGGGCCGCGCGGAACGCCCGGTTGCGCGGCGTGTACGCCGAGTCCCACGCGGCGCGCTGTCCCGGGGTGAACATGTCCGGAATCTCTTCCAGGTGCAGATCGCCCGGCCACAGGTCGCGCGCGATCGACATGTGCGCATACGTATGTGCGGATGAACGGTGCGACCAGTCGTCGAACAGCGTGGGCGGCTCGGGAATGGTCGAATCCGCGAACAGGTCGAGGTTCCGGAGCGGCGGCTCCCACGAGCGGTGCGGCGCCTTGTGCTGCGACAGGAGCAGGAACGGGCGGTCCGGATCGCGGTGCTCGAGCCACTCGATCGACTCGTCGGTAATGAGGTCGGTCGCGTAGCCGTGCGTGCGGTGGAACTGGCCGTTCCGGATCATGTCCGGGTTGTAGTAGACGCCCTGTTTGATCAGCACGTCCCAGAAGTCGAAGCCTTCGGGCTCGGCTTCCAGGTGCCACTTGCCGATCAAGGCGGTCTGGTAGCCGGCGTCGTGCAGTAGCTCCGGGAACGTGGCGGCGCGGTTGTCGAAGATACGGTCGTTGCTGGTGTGGCCGCTGCGATGCGAGTGGAGGCCCGTCAGGATCGTCGCCCGGCTCGGCGCACAGATCGAGTTGCCGCAGAAGCAGTCGTCGAAACGCATGCCCTCGGCGGCGAGCCGGTCGATGGCAGGCGTCTGGACGAGCTTCGAGCCGTACGTCGAGATCGCCTGCGCGCCGTGGTCGTCGGAGAAGATGAAGACGATGTTGGGGCGATCGTCGCGTGCGGCGGCCGGCCCAGCCATGGCGGCCAGGATGAAGACGGCGATCAGCGTCCGCACCGGCCGCATCACGCGCTACTTCCGGCTCACCAGGTTCTCGAAGGCGGTCACCACTTCGATCGCACCTGCGTCGGGCTCGGTGGGCGGCCGTGCCACGAGGAAGAACCGTTCGCCGCTGTCGTCGCAGGACCAGCTCCACTGACCCGGTCCGAACGTGCTCATGGGCAGCTTGAACAGCTCGCGAGGTGTGCCGGCGTGGAATCCGTTCTGTGTATCGATGTCCGCCGCCATCAGATGATCGTCCGTGGACTCGAACAGCAACTCGTGGCCGCCCCGCGTCCAGCGCGACCAGAACGCGGGCGACGTCGAGATCTGCCACTGCCCGCGCGGCCCCTCGAGGCTCTGCACGTAGATCTGCACGGTCTGGGGTCGTCCGATGGCGCCGGCCAGCCAGCGCCCGTCGGGCGAGATCCGCGGCAGGAACATCGGCCGCGTCGTATCGCCGACGGCCTGCAGCGCACGCGAACCGGGCTCGGTGGTCACCGCAAAGACGTGCCCGGCGAGGTCGAAGAACACGAGCCGCGATCCTTGTTTCACCCACTGCGCCGGGTACGCGCTTGCCTGTGCGGCGATCGAAATGGAATCCTGTCCGCCCAGCCCGTCCGCCGAGGCGATGCGAACCGTCTGCCCTCCCCCGCCATGAACGATGTAGGCGAAACGCCGGCCATCGGGCGACCACACCGCGGACACGGCACTGTCCCCCGTGAACGTCAGACGCGTGTCGGTGTGTCGCTCCAGATCGAACACGTAGATCTCGCCGCCATCCGAGCCGGAATTGGGGACACGCGCGTACAGCAGCCGCCGGCCGTCCGGCGAGAGTTGCGGGCTGACCACGAATCCCGACACCAGGGGCGGACCGAGCGTTCCGGATCGATCGGCCTCGTGGATGGAGTGGTTCTGCCCGGTGCCCGAGGGGGAGAACGCCAGCACACCCGTCTGCGAAACCGAGAAGTGACCCTGGGACGAGCCCACCCGCAGCTCGTCACTGATCGTGATCGGCTGCCCGGTGAGTCTGCCGGCCTTCAGGTCCAGCTTCTGCGCCAGCAGCGTCGTACCCCGCACGAACAACACCCAGCCACCCGGCGCGTATTCGACACGGCCGTCAGATTCGCCCAGGAGCTTCGAATCGAGCGATCCCAGCTTGCCGAGGCGAATGGACCCTGACAGCGAGCCCTGCCGGTTACCGGTGAACAGGAAGTGCTCGCCGTCGGGCAGGAAACATGGCCAGGCATTGCCCACATCGCCCGCCGCTCGATCGATGCGCGCAGCCGGCTGCAGTTCGCCGCCGCCTGCGGGAACGACGCGCAGCGAGTCCGTGACCTGGCCGTCCATCAAAATCTGCCCCTTCGATCCCCAGCTCAGATCGGCCCCGCCCGGCGCAGCGCAGACCACGACGGGCGATCCGCCGGCGATCGATACGCGCTGGATCTTGTCTCCCGTGACGAACGCGATCTCCCGCCCGTCCGGCGACCAGTAGGCCCGTCGCACGCCCTCGGTGCCGGGAATCGCGTGGAAATCGAGCTGGTTCATCGGACGCACGTAGGCGCGCGGAGCCCCTGCGCTGTCCACGCCGATCACCATGAAGAACTTCCCATCGGGGGAGATGCGCGGCCAGTAGGCGTCGGACGTGCCGGGTGGCGGTTGCACGCGGAAACGGACCGACTGCGAGCTGCCCGTGGTTTTCGGATACAGCCACGCGAACATGCCAGCCGCTGCGAGGAGCCCCACCGCCGCGATGCTCCACGCGAGCTTCGAGCCGCCGCGGCGGTGCATCGGCATACCAGCGGCGCCCGGCCCCGGCACTGAAGCCGTGCTCGTCGGCGCCATGCCCGCGCCCTCGGCGATCCCCTGCAGCTGCAGCTTCACGTCGTGCGCGGTCTGCACGCGTTCCTCGGGGTCCTTGGCGAGGCAGTTGCGGATCAGGCGCTCGATGCCGTGCGGCGGCGCGCCGGCCGTGCTCACCGAGCCCGACGGCGCCTCGCCCACCGGCGCGGGCTCGCGCTCGAGGATCGCGGCGATCAGACTCGCCTGACTCCTGCCCTCGAATGCGCGGCGGCCGGTGACCATCTCGTACAGCACGCAGCCCAGCGCCCAGATGTCGCTGCGCGCGTCGGCCTCGCGGCCCTCGAGCTGCTCGGGCGACATGTACTGGAACGTGCCGAGCAGCGAGCCCTCGGCGGTGAGCGCCTGCGCGATCGTGGGCGACTGCGACAGCGCGGCGCCCGACGCGCCCGAGCCGCCGCCCGGCGCGAGGCCGGTCACGCGCGCGAGGCCGAAGTCCATGAGCTTCGCGCCACTCTTGGTGAGCATCACGTTGCCGGGCTTCAAGTCGCGGTGGATCACACCCGCGCGGTGCGCGCGGTCGAGCGCGTCGGCGATCTGCGTGCCGATGCGCAGCACGTCCTGGCTCGACAGCGGGCCGTGCGCGAGGCGCTGCGCCAGCGTCTCGCCCTCGACCAGCTCCATCACCAGATAGTCGGTCTCGCCCTCGCGGCCGACGTCGAACAGCACGCAGATGTTCGGGTGATTCAGGCTCGAGATGGTCTTCGCCTCGCGCTCGAAGCGCGAGCGGATCTCGGGATTCGCCGACAGGTGGTGCGGCAGCACCTTGATGGCGACTTCGCGGCCGAGGCGCGAATCACGGGCGCGATAGACCTCGCCCATACCGCCCTGCCCGAGCGGCGCGAGGATCTCGTAGGGGCCCAGCCGTGTTCCCGGATCGAGCGGCATCGCGCGAAGGTAGCGGATTTGCGGGTCAGCGCAAACGCGACCCGCAGACCGCCGGTGGCGCTGGCGCCGGCCGAAACGCGGCCGTGCTCGCCCGCAGAACGCTGCCGGCGGCGCGGGGTCGGACTTCACTCCGCGCCGCGACGCTTCACCCTAGAATCGCCACGCGACCTCCCCCGTCACCCGCCTGGGCGGCGCGACGTAGAACTGCGAATCGCCGATCTCGCTCTCGGTGACGACGTGACGGTCGTCGCCGAGGTTGCGACCGGTGACCGCCACCCGCCACGCGCCGCGCTCGTACGATGCGCCCGCGTCCCACTCGGTGAACGCGTCGGCGAAGAACGTGTTGCGCCGGTTGAACGGCCGCTCCCCCTGGTAGCGCAACGCCGCCCACGCGCCGAGGCCCAGCGGCGAGCGTCCGTTGATCCGCACGTTCACCATCTCGCGCGGCACCAGCTCGAGCCGGTTGCCGCCCACGTCGCGCAGCACGCTGTCGGGGGTCACGAACGTGAAGTCCACGAAGCGCGCGTCGTGGTGGGCGTAGCCGACGTCGATCGAGCTGCCGGACAGCATCGCCGGCGCCCAGTGCAGCGAAGCTTCGAAGCCCTTGAAACGCTCCTTGCCCGCGTTGGTGAGCTCGGGCCCGCCGCCGGCGCCGAGGATCGACACGACTACGTTCTCGAACGTCATGTCGAAATACGACAGATCGAGCGCCACCTGTCGGAACGCACGTGTCTTCATGCCGACTTCCCACGAAGTCGTATGCTCGGGCTCGAGAATCTCCGCGGCCTCGGCCTCGGCGAGATTCGGCGCCGCCGGCTTGAACGCGCGTCGCACCGAGCCGTACAGGTTCACCGTCTGCACGTCCTTCACACCTGCCTTCGGCAGCAGGCGCACGAGCGCCGACACGTCACCCGAGACGTCCGAGTCCTCGCGCTCGTCGCGGACCGGCACGGGCCCGCCCGCCAGATCCGCTTCGGTCTCGAGCTCTTCGCGCACCGCGTCGAAGCGCAGGCCTCCCTCGAGCGTCAGCCGCTCGTGCGGCGTCCATGCATCATGGGCATAGAGGCCGAAGAACGTGCGCCGGTCCTCGAATTCGCGATCGTCGCCGCCCGCGATTCGAGCAGCCGACGGGATCATCGGATATGCCGACAGCAGCTGGTCGAACTCGAACTCGCGACCGTCGCCCTTCGTCTCGCCCCAGGTGAGCGAGGCCCCCGTCACCAGCTCGTGGCGCCCGCCGGCCTCGAAGTTTGCGAGGAAGCGCGCGTCTTCGTAGAGCGAGCTCTCGGTGGGCTCCAACTCGAGCGCCGTGGACTCCAGGGTGTCGCCGCCCATGACCTCGCCCGGGAAGCTGCGCAGGTAATCCTGCCTGTCGCTCGTCCAGCCGAGCGTGTTCTCGAAGCGATGCGCAGCGCCCACCGGCCAGGTGAGCCGCGACGTCGCGCCGAACACACGATGCTTGACCTCGGCGCCGCCGACCGCGTAGTTGCGGTCGATCCTGAAGCCCTTCAGCAGAACACCGTCCTCGTACGGCAGCGGCGAGCCCCAGTCCTGCTCGTCATTCACGCCCATGAGGTCCAGCGTCATGCGGCCCTCGCCGAGATCGAACCCATAGGTGAGGCCGCCGCGGAACGACTCGCCTTCGGTGCGATCCTGCCAGCCGCCGGTCCGGTAGAAGGATCCGTTCGCGCTCACGCGCTGCCCGTCGGGCAGCGACCTGCCCCAGTTGAAGTGGCCGCCGCCCTGTTCGAACGAGCCGCCGCCCGCGGCGATCTCGCCGCCCGATGCCGGCTGCCGTGTGTAAACCGAGATCATTCCGGCGAAAGCCGAAACCCCGTACATCGTGCCCTGCGGTCCCTTGAGCACCTCGATGCGCTCGATGTCCTCGATCGGGATCTGCGCGAGCGACGGGTTGAAAGGACCGCCGACCGGCACGCCGTTGAGGGTGAACAGCAGCGCGTCGAATTCCTTGAGGCCCCACATGCCGACGTTGGGCAGACGGCCGCCGTTGTCCGAGCCCTCGCCGGTGTCGAGGCCGGCGACGCCCTGCAGCGCCTCGGCGAGCGTGCGCACGCCGCGCCGCCGGAGCTCCGCCCCGGTGACCACTGCCGTCGCGTTCGGCAGGTCCACCTGCTTGCGCGGCGTGCGTGTCGCCGAGACGACGACCTCGGGATGCTGGACGACCATGGTGTCGGGCGGCGCATCGGCGGCCCGGGCCGGCGACGGCGGGCCCGCGAGGGCGAAGGTCAGGGCAAGGCATGCGAGCGCCCGCCCGAGCGGGTGAGACGGGATCATGACGTTCAAGATTCCGTTCCTTTCGGTCGAATGCATGCGCTCGCGGCGGCCGGGCGCATGCACGCGCCCCGCCGCGGCGGGCACGACGAGTCAGATGGAAGGGGCGACTCCGCTGGAAGCGGGGATCAATTCCGCGGCGGCGTGTAGAGCGGCGTCGCGCGGACGCGTGCGGGACGGCGGAAGGCGTCGGCCCGCAGCGCCGGCGTCGCGGGGCGCGCGACCGGGACACCGTCCGACCGCGGGGTGGGCTCGGCGACGGCCCTCTCGCGATCGGCGCCCGCGCCCTGTGGACCACCGGGATTCGATTCGCCGCGACGCAGGGGCCGCGGCGTCTCGCCGGCATCGGCGGCCAGGGGCACGGTGCGCCAGGTGGCCGGATCGTCCCCGCGCGCGATCACGTGCAGCGCCGCATCGGTCGAAGCCTCACGCTCGCGCCCATCGCGGTGGTAGCGGAGCTTGAGGCGCAGCTCCGGGCATTCGACGTCGGGCACGCGCCAGAAAAAGCGCGGCGTGTACGCGTTCAGCTCGGGCGTGATCTGCATCTTGTAGTGATGCCCGCCGTCGAGCGACATCAGGATCTCGAACTCACGCACCTCTTCGACGTCGCCCTCGAAAGCGATCTCGATCACGTCGCCGGCGTGCACGACACCCGTGGTGGCGATTCGCAGCCGGGGCTCGGCCCGCGCGGGCTCCGCGACTGCCGCGCGGGGCACCGCAGGGATCAGCAGCAGCACCGCAAGCGAGGCCGCTGCCGAAAGGGATGGAGGAGTTCGAGGGCTCGAACGCATGGGGCCGGAATCTACCAGCGACGCTACACCACCACCACCGCCTCCATCCATCCCACCAGATCCTGGATCGCCTTTCCGCGGCTGAGGTCGTTGTAGACCTCGTGATAGCCGTCCTGGTAGGTGATCAGCCGCGCCATGCCGTGCGGCGCCGCGCCGTTGAACTCCAGCGCGCCGCGCGGGTCCACCACGCGGTCGGCGGCGCCCTGCTGGAGCAGGGTCGGAACCTGCAGCTGGCGCGCTTCGCGCAGCACGCGCTGCTGCGCCTCGCGCAGCGCGAAGTACAGACGCGGGCTGATGCGGTCGTGCATCAGCGGATCCTCGGCGCGCGCCTTCATGACCTCGGGATCGCGCGAGATGCCGCTCTCGTCCAGCCCGTGCGCGAATCCGATGGACGGGGCGGTCGCCTTGGCGACGTTGGCCAGCGCGAGTTTCCACCACGGCGGCATGGTCGAGCGCAGCGCCGGCCCGGAAGCGACGACGGCGAGCAGCGTGCGCGGATGCGCGAGCGCATAGTCGAGCGCGATCACGCCTCCCATGCTGTGGCCGATCAGGATCACCGGCAGATCGAACGGCTGGCCGGGCAGGCCGCGGGACGCCGTGAACATGGCGGGCACGATGTGATCGCGCACCTGGTCCCAGGAGGGAAAGTCGCCGCGCGGTCCCGGTGCTTCGCCGTGGCCGGGCAGGTCCAGCGCGACCACGGTGTAGCGCTTCTTGACCAGATCGGAGCCGAGCGCGGCGTAGCGGCCGCAGTGCTCGCCCAGCCCGTGCACGATCGCGACCAGCGCGCGCGGCGCTTCGGCGCACCAGGCACGGCCCGGCAGCGTGAGCGCTTTGTTGATGCGAAGTTCGATGGCGGTGGCGGGTACGGCTCCGTCGGATGGATTCACCGGCGGTGCTTCCTCCCGGCGCGGGGCGCGAATCGGCCCGGCCCCGAACCGCGTCCAGGCGGTTTCAGTCGAAGTGTGGAACCACGACACGAGCCTTCTTGGCCCGAGTGCAGAATATGAACGAAATTCACCGCTGCCGCACGCATTTTCCTGTTTTCGGCACGCGCGGGGGCCACGCCCAGTGTTTTCCCGGCGCGACGAGAGCCGCTACACTCCCGCGCTGACCCTTCCAGATCTGGAGAAACGATGTCCGAAAACGACCCGAAGCGCCCCGGCAGGATCATCATTCCGGGACAGGAACAGGAGCCAGGCCCCACGGGCGGGCCCGGCGGCGCGGCCGGGGACCCGGCCGGGCCGGAGCAGGGCCCGCGCATCATTCTGCCCCCGGGCGTCGCCCGCGAGGAGGCCGAAGACATCCCCGAGTTCCCGCGGCTGAGGCCCCTCATGCTGATGCCCGTACGGGATGGAGAACGCGAGCTGCTGGTGATAAACGACCCGCTCGGCGTGATTCCCGGCCAGCCGGTGCTGGCGATCGAGGCGCTGGGGCTCATGCAGCTCTTCGACGGCCGCACCTCGATCACCGACATCACCGCGGCCCTCATGCGCGAGAACAAGGACATCCGTGTCGGCAACATGGTGCGTGAGTTCGTGGCGCAGCTCGACGAGATGCTGATGCTCGAATCGCCGCGCTTCGAGCAGGCCTACCAGGCGCTGCGCGACGAGTACCACCCGCTCGAGATCCGCCACGCGGTCTTCGCGGGCCGCTCCTACCCCGCGGAGCCGGAGCAGCTGAAGCAGTATCTCGACGCGCAGTTCGCCGCGGCAGCCGAGCGCGTGCCGGCCGAGGAGCCGGCCGGTACCGGGAACGCACGGCCACGCGCCGTCATGGTGCCCCACCTCGACCCGCGCCGCACCGGAGCGACGATCGCCCAGGGCATCCTGCCGCTCGGCGATGCGAGCGGCGGCCCGCTGCGGGTCGTCGTGCTCGGCACCGGGCACTCCCTGTTCGACGATCTCTTCGCGCTCACGCGCAAGCACTACGACACCCCTCTCGGCCGCGTCGAGACCGACACCGCGTTCGTGGACGCGCTCGCGGCGCGCATCGGCGCGGATGCCTGGCACGGCGAACTCGGCCACCGCGAGGAACACTCGATCGAGTTCGCGGCGCTCTACCTCCGGCACCGGCTCGGCGATCGCATCAGGATCGTTCCGATCCTCGTCGGCGGATTCCACCACCTCGTCGAGGACGGCAGGACGCCGGGCGACGACGCGGGCTTCCAGGCGCTGCTCGCCGCGCTCAAGGCGACGGCCGCGGAGCAGGGCGGGGACACGGTGCTGCTCGCCTCGGTGGACTTCTCCCACGTCGGCCCGCGCTTCGGCGACCCGTCGGTCGACGAGCGCACCACTCTCGACGTCGAGAAGATCGATCGTGACGCGCTCGCGGCGGCCCGCAGTGGCGACCCCGGGAAGTGGTTCACGACGATCGCGGCCCATCAGGACTCGACCCGGATCTGCGGTTTCGCACCCATGTACGTGATGCTCGAGATGCTGGGGCCCGCGCCGCCCGGCGGCCGGCTGCTCCACTACGAGCGCTCGGCGGAGCCCGACACGAGCTTCGTCAGCGTGGCCGCGATGGAATGGCGCTGAGCCTCGCCCACCGCACCGGCAGACGCGCCGGGACCGGTGCCCGCCCCGGTCCCGGCGCAGGTCCGTCCGTCGGGCCCCGACCCCCGTTCGCCATTCTCGCCTTGCGACCCGCGAGCGGAAGCCATTAGCGTCTGGCCCCGTCCCCGCTCAGACGCCCTGATCGCCACACCGGCTCCGCGCCGGCTGAACTGATCCATCGGGAGGATGCATGGCCACCGTTCGGCACGCTTCGGTCAAGGACGGCGACGTCCTGTTGCTCGTCGGCACCATGAAAGGCGCGTTCGTGCTGCGTTCGAACGCGGCACGCAGGAAGTGGGATGTCGGCGGGCCGTACTTCCCCGGCATGGCCGTCTACGCGATGGCGTACGACCAGCGCGCGAGCCGCCGCCGCGTGTGGGCCTCGCCCGGCAGCGAATTCTGGGGCACCGCCCTCGCCCACACCGACGACTTCGGCCGCTCCTGGACCGAGCCCGACCGCTACGCGGTCAAGTTCCCGGAGGAGACCGGCGCCTCGATCGCGCGCATCTGGCAGATCCTGCCGGGCCGCGCGGAGGAGCCGGACACGCTGTATGCCGGCGTGCAGCCGGCGGCGCTGTTCGCGTCGCATGACGGCGGCGCGACCTGGGCGCTCAACGAAGGGCTCTGGAACCACGAGCATCGCCCGCGCTGGCAGCCGGGCGCGGGCGGTCTGTGCCTGCACACGATCGTGCAGGATCCGGCGCGCCCCGAGCGCATGCTGATCGCGGTCTCGGCGGCCGGCGTCTACCGCACCGAGGACGGCGGCCGCACCTGGGAAGTGAGCAACAAAGGCATCCGCGCCGAGTTCATGCCGGACAAGTACCCGGAGTTCGGACAGTGCGTGCACAAGATCGCCATGAACCCGGCGAAACCCGACCGCCTGTACCTGCAGAACCACTGGGGCCTCTACCGCTCCGACGACTTCGGCCGTTCGTGGCAGGACGTGGCGAACGGCGTGCCGAGCGACTTCGGCTTTCCGATCGTCGTGCACCCGCACGACCCCGAGACGGCGTACATCGTGCCGCTCGAGTCCGATCAGTTCCGCTGCACGCCCGAGGGCAGGCTGCGCGTGTACCGGACGCGCGACGGCGGCGGCAAGTGGGAAGCCCTCACCGCGGGTCTCCCGCAGGCGAACGCGCTCGAGACGATCCTGCGCGATGCGATGAGCACCGACCCGCTGAACCCGGCCGGAATCTACTTCGGCACCCGCAGCGGGTCGGTCTACGGCTCGGCGGACGGCGGCGCGCACTGGGGCGAGGTGCTCGGCGGCCTGCCCCCGGTGGTGTGCGTCAAGGCATACGCGGTGGGCGATCCGGCGAAGATCCGGGTACCGAAGGCGGGCGGGGCGAAGCAGAAGTCCGCTGCGAAGAAGAAGCCGGCGAGGAAGGCCGCGAAGCAGAAGTCCGTGAAGAAGGCGGCGCCGCGCAAACCCGCGCGCGCGGCCCGGCGGCCGGCGAAAAAGAAGGCGGCGGCGAAGCGTAAGCCGGCGCGGCGCCCGAAGAAGAAGTAGTGGGCGTCGTCGTCCACATTCCGGGCTACCTGCGCCAGTTCACCGGCGGCCGGGACCGCGTGCAGCTCGACGCGGTCCCGGCCACGGTTCGCGCCGCCCTCGAGCAGGTGTGGGCCGTGCATCCCGGCGTCCGCGATCGCGTCGTCACCGAGACCGGCGAGGTGCGCCCGCACGTCAACGTGTTCGTCGGCGACGAGAGCATCCGCTACACGGGCGGACTCGGGACGCCGCTCGCCGACCGCGACGAGATCTCGATCATCCCGGCGATCAGCGGCGGTTGAGTCGAAGCCGCGTCCCGCGCGCCGGCGATCTCCGGGCGGACCGGCGGGGCGTCCCGCCTCCGTCCGCTACTTCAGCCCGGCGAGCCGCAGTGCGTACAGCGCCTGCATGGTGCCCGCCTGGTTGTCGGCGACCAGCAGCAGACTGTGGTCGCCGTTCGCAAGGCGCGGGCCGAGCGCGATTCCTTCGAAGTTCGAGTTGCTGAGCGGAAAGGTCAGCTCGGCGAGGCGCTTCTTCCGCACCGGCCTGAACGCACGCCCGGCGAGACCGCCTGCGAATTTCCCCTTCGACACGTCGGTCGCGTTCTTCCAGTCGGCGAGATAGATGCGGATGCGGTTCGACGGAATGCCGCTCGCGCCCGCGGCGAATTCGCGCTCGAGCACCAGCAGCGAGCCGTCGGGCAGTGCGAGCAGGTCGCTGACGCCGCTGACCTCGCGGCCGGCGAGCTGCGGCGGGAACGTGATCGGCCCGTCCAGCGGATCCACTTCATACGCGTACTGGGCGAGCGGCCGGAACGCGCCGTCCATGCGCTCGAGCCGCACGAGCGTGCCCGCGGTCGCCGACGGGGCCGGGCCGTCGACCGTGAGCGCCTCTTCGTTCGCGGTCCACGCCCCGCCGCCGTCGGCGCGGCGGGTGAGCGACTCGAAACCGCGGTTGGCGCGGATGTTCGCGTAGACCGCCAGAGCGGGCGCGGATGCCGGGTCGATTTCGCGGCGCAGGCGCCCGTCGTCCAGTCCGTATGCGGCGATCGCCGGACCGGCCGTGCCGGGCCCGGCCGACTCGTGCGCGATCCACAGGAGTCCCGCCGTGGTGTCGATCGCGACGCCTTCGCGATCCGAAGGTCCGTGACCGTCTTCGAGACTCACGCCGGCGGCGTCGGTGAGCGGGATCGCGCGCAGGAAGGTCGCGGCGCGGATCGATCCCGAGTCGGGATCGACCTCGATGCGCAGCACGTGCGCGCAGGCGTGTTCATCGCTCACCGCGACGTAGGTGTCGCCGGCGAGGCGCACCAGCCCGCTCAGCTCCTCACCGACGCGCGCAGGGTTCGCGCTCGCACCACCTTCGAAGTCGAACCGGCCGACCGGGGTGATGCGCAGATCCGAGCAGGCGTTGGAGGCGCCCAGCAGGAGCGCGGCGCAGACGGCGAGTGCCACGCGCGCGAGCGCGCGCCTCAAGCGCCCGGTCCGACGTGGGCGTGCAGCAGCCGCTCGGCCTTGACCCGGAGCTGGAGCGCGAGCCGCCCCAGCGTTTCCGCCAGCTCGCTCTCGCTGCCCCCGCCCGGCCACCAGGTGTCTTCGTCGTGCAGCAGCAGACCCAGCCGCACGCGCCCGCCCTGCTCCAGCACCTCGGCGGTATCGAAGCGCGGCCGGGTGAGGAGAGGCAGCGTGTCGAGATCCGCCGTCGTGCGGCTCATGCCGAGCTCGCCCGTCACCCAGTCGAGGTGGCGGCGCAGGCCGATCGATGCGTACCAGCCGTCCGGCAGCGCCCAGCGCACCCAGATGAAGTTCGGCTTGCTCCCCCACACCGCCGCCTGCGTGCGCGCCTCCTGCACGCCCTGCTCGAGGGCCGCGCGCGCCACGCGCGCGAACGGCGATCGCGTGCTGGGATCACGATTCACGTCGGATGTTCCTCCGGGTGAAAGGCACCAGGCGGGGGACCCGGCGCTGGTAGTCGAAGTACGGCTGGCCGAAATGCTTCTCGAACATGGCCTCTTCGAAGACCGTATGCAAGAAGAACGGAATCGCGAGCGCCGCCGCGAGCACGAGCGTGAACACGCTGTTCCACACCAGTGCGCCGCCGGTGACCGCCGCCAGCAGCCCCGTATAAATGGGATGCCGCGTGATCGCGTACGGTCCGTCCGTGACGAGTTCGTGACCTTCCTTGACCGCGAAGGTGGCCGAGAACCAGCGCCCGAGCCGCACCTTGGCCCAGACCGCCAGACCGACCCCGGCGGCGCTGAGCAGCAGGCCGACGGAGGCGCCCGCGGGGGCGGCGCCCGCCGGCAGGAGCGCCGGGTCCCAGCCCGTGCCGAAGTGCGCCGTCGCCCAGACCGCGACCATGAGGATCTCGACCGAACCGAGTGCGAGCCGCGCCTGCCAGCGGTTCTGCCGGAACGCTTCGCCGAACGTGCGCGCGGGGGTGTCGGCGTAGAACGCCGCGCCGACCATGACGAGGCCGACCCAGATGAGCTGAAGGATGTGAATCGGGCGCTCCCCGTTGCGTTGCGGCCGTTCCGTGCCGCGGCTAATCTCCGGCCATGGCCTGCTACCTGCTCAAGACCGAACCCGACACATACTCCTACGACGACCTCGTCCGGGACAAGCGCACGGTATGGGACGGCATCACCAATGCGCTGGCGCTCAAGCACCTGCGCGGCGTGAAGAAGGGCGACACGCTCATCCTCTACCATACCGGCAGGGAGAAGCGCGCGGTCGGGCTGGCGAAGGCCGTCGGCGCCGCCTACGCGGATCCCCAAGCGGACGACCCGAAGTGCGCGGTGGTGGACATCCAGGCCTGGAAACGCCTGCCCGAGCCCGTGCCGCTCGCCGTGTTCCGCGAGGACGCGGTGCTGAAGACGAGCGACCTCGTGCGCATCTCGCGCCTGTCGGTGGTGCCGCTCACCGCCGCCCAGCTCGCCCGCGTCCTCAAGCTCGCCGGCGCCTGAGCGCGGGGCCGGGGTCCGCGTGAACCGCACCGAGGCGAAGCAGCGGATCGAGGCGCTCGCGCAGGAGATCCGCGAGCACGACTACCGCTATTACGCGCTCGACCGGCCGACGATCTCGGACGCGCAATACGACCGCCTGTTCAAGGAGCTGACCGAGCTCGAGGCGGCCCACCCCGATCTGCGGCCCGCGGACTCCCCCACGCTGCGCGTCGGCGGCGCGATGCGCACCGCGTTCAGGAAGGTCGAGCACCTGCGCTCGATGCTGTCGCTGGATTCGCTCATGGACGCCGACGCGGTGCGCGAGTTCGACACGCGGGTCAGGAAGGGCCTGGGCCTCGACGCCGGCCTGTTCCAGGAGCCGGTCGACTACCTCGCCGAGCCCAAGTTCGACGGCCTGTCGATCGAGCTCGTCTACGAGGACGGCGTGCTCGTGCGCGGCTCGACGCGCGGCGACGGCGAGGTCGGCGAGGACGTCACCGAGAACCTGCGCACGATCCGCGCGATCCCGCTCCGGTTGCGCGCGCCGGAAGGAAAGCGGCCGCCCGGCGGACGCCTTGCGGTGCGTGGCGAAGCGCTCATGCCGGTCGAGGAGTTCCAGGCCATGAATGCGCGCCTGATCGCGGCCGACGAGGAACCGTTCGCCAACGCGCGCAACGCAGCGGCCGGCACCGTGCGACAGCTGGACCCCTCCATCACCGCGTCGCGCAGGCTCGACTTCTTCGCGTACGAGATCCTCGCCGCCGGGCAGAAGCTGCCGCCGACGCTGTCGGCCGTGCAGGACGACATGCGCGGGTGGGGCTTCCACGTCGAGCGCGGCGTGCGGCACTGCAAGGGCATCGACGAGGCGCTCGCCTATCGTGATGAGCTGCTCGAGAAGCGCGACGGACTGCCGTACGAGATCGACGGCGTGGTGATCAAGGTGGACCGCCGCGACTGGCAGGACGTGCTGGGCGTACGCTCGCGCAGCCCGCGCTGGGCGGTCGCGTTCAAGTTCCCGCCGCGCGAGGAGATCACGGTCATCGAGGACATCGTCGTGCAGGTCGGTCGCACCGGAAAGCTCACGCCGGTCGCGGCGCTCCGGCCCGTGGACGTGTCCGGCGTCACCGTGAGCCGCGCGACGCTGCACAACCAGGACGAGCTCGACCGCAAGGACGTGCGAATCGGGGACACCGTGCGCGTGCGCCGCGCCGGCGACGTGATCCCGGAAGTCGTCGAGGTGATCGTGGAGAAGCGCCCGAAGAGTGCGAAGCGCTTCGAGCTGCCGGCCAAATGCCCGGTGTGCGGCGGCGAGGTCGTGCGCGACGGCGCGGCGCACGTGTGCACCAACGGGCTCGCCTGCCCGGCGCAGCTGCAGGGTCACATCGAGCACTTCGTCTCACGCGGCGCGATGGACATCGTCGGACTCGGCGGCAAGACCGTGGCGCAGCTGATCGAAAAGAGCCTGGTGAAGAACCTCGCCGACATCTACCAGCTCACGCCGATCGATCTTGCCGGACTCGAGGGCTTCGCCGAGAAGTCGATCGAGAATCTCATGCAGGCGATCGAAGCGAGCAAGAAGCCGCGGCTCGACCGCTTCGTGTACGCACTCGGTATTCCGCACGTCGGCAGCACGCTGGCGAAGCTGCTCGCCGACCACTTCGGCGGCCTCGAGAAACTCACGTCCGCCGACGAAGAGACCCTGCTCGGCATTCACGGCATCGGCGCCGAGGTCGCGGCCGCGGTCAGTGCGTTCTTCGGCAGCGCGAGGAACCGCCGGGTGCTCGAGCGCCTGAAGAAGGCCGGCGTCAGGCCGTTCGTCGAGACGCATCCGCAGGGCCAGCGCCCGTTCGCGGGCGAGGTGATGGTCTTTACCGGCTCGCTCGAGGCGATGTCGCGCCCCGAGGCGCAGCGCAAGGCCGAGGACGCCGGTGCACGCATCGCCAGCGGCATCACCCGCAAGGTGACGCTGGTGGTCGCCGGTCCGGGTGCCGGGTCCAAGCTCGATCAGGCGAAGAAGCTCGGCCTCGCGGTGATCGACGAACCCACCTTCCTCGCCAGGCTGGAGGGCGCATGAACAACACCGACGTCGCCCGTGTGTTCTCGCGCCTCGCGACGATGCTCGAGATCTCGGGCGCGAACCCGTTCCGGATCCGTGCCTATCGCGAGGGCGCCCGGATCGTCGAGGAGCAGTCGGAATCCGTCGTCTCGCTCGCCTCGGAAGAGGGCCGGCTCGAGGACCTGCCCGGGATCGGCAAGGACCTCGCGCAGAAGATCCGCGAGATCGTGCAGACCGGGACCACTCCGCTGTACGAGGACATGAAGGCGAAGATCCCGGTGAGCGTCGTCGAGCTCACCGAGCTGCAGGGTCTCGGGCCCAAGCGCGTGAAGACCCTGTTCGAGGTGCTCGGGGTGCGCACCCGCGACGACCTCGCCCGCGCCGCGCGCGAGGAGAAGCTGCGCGAACTGCCCGGCTTCGGCAGGACCGTCGAGCAGAACGTGCTCAAGGCGCTCGAGGTCGCGTCGCGCGACCGCGGCCGTACGCTGCTGGCGGGCGCCTGGGACGTCGCTCATGCCCTCGCCGCCCACGTGCGCCGGGTGCGCGGCACGACCGTGGAAATCGCCGGCTCGTTCCGGCGCCGCAAGGAGACCATCGGCGACCTGGATCTGCTGGTCACCGGCGGCGATCCCGGAGCCGTGATGAAGGCCTTCCTCGGTCATCAGGAGGTCGCGGACACGCTCGGCGAGGGGCCGACCAAGTCCTCCGTGCGGCTGCGCAACGATCTGCAGGTCGACCTGCGCCACGTTCCGGCCGAGTCGTTCGGCGCCGCGCTGCTCTACTTCACCGGCAGCAAGGAGCACAACATCGAGCTGCGCCGCATCGCCATCGACAAGGGTTGGTCGCTCAACGAGTACGGACTCACCGAAGGCGGGCGCATCGTCGCCGGGCGCACCGAAGAAGACGTCTACCGCGCGCTCGATCTCGAGTGGATTCCGCCCGAGCTGCGCGAGGCACGCGGTGAAATCGCGCTCGCCCGCGAGGGCCGCCTGCCGCAGCTCATCGAAGAGAGCGACATCGTGGCCGATCTGCACATGCACACCGACCGCACCGACGGCCGCGACACGCTCGAGACCATGGTTCGGGCCTGCCGCGATCGCGGCTACGCCTACTGCGCCATCACCGACCACTCCGCCGCGCTGGCGATGATCGGCGGCTTCGACGGCGCGCGCGTGCGGCAGTCGGTGAAGGAGATCGAAGCCGTGCGTCGCAAGGTCCCCGACATCGAGGTGCTGCACGGCCTCGAAGTGGACATTCTCGCCGACGGCGCACTCGACCTCGATGACGATGCGCTCGAGCTGCTCGACTGGGTGATCGTCTCGCTGCACTCGAAGGTGGACATGCCCGGGCCCGGGATGACGAACCGCGTGTTGAAAGCCCTCGCCCACCCGGCCGTGCACGTCATGGGGCATCCCACCGCGCGGCAGATCGGTTCGCGGCAGCCGGCGGCGTTCGACATGGACCGGGTGCTGGATAGCGCCGCACGCGAGGGCGTGGCGATGGAGATCAACGCCCAGCCCAACCGCATGGACCTCTCCGACGTGCACGCGCGCGCCGCGAAGGAAAAGGGCGTGAAGGTCGTCATCAGCACCGACGCCCACAGCGTGCGGCAGCTCGATCACATGCGCTACGGCGTGTTCGTGGCGCGGCGCGCCGGGCTCGAGAAGGACGACGTGCTGAACACGAAGTCGCTGGCCGTGTTTCGAAAGGCGCTGCGCCCGCGCGGACCATCCGCCGAGGCGGATGCGCCCGCTTCCGCAGCCGACGCCGGGGCACGCAGCCCCGCTGCGAAGAAGAAGGCCCCCGCGGCCTCGCGCGGCGCCGCTGCGAAGAAGAAGGCCGCCACGGCCTCACGCGGCGCCGCTGCGAAGAAGACACAGAAGCGCCCGGTCTCGAAGCCGAAGCGCGGCAAGTAGCACCGCGGCCCCCTGCCGCGGGCCGCCGCACGCGCGGTTCCGGATGCACGACGGGCCGGTCCCGGCGGGACCGGCCCGGTTCACTGCCCGGCTCGCAGGCCGGATCAGATCCTCTCGGCGATGCTCTTCGACTGCAGGAACAGCAGCAGGTAGTCGCGGCCGCCGGCCTTGGAGTCGGTGCCGCTCATGTTGAAGCCGCCGAATGGCTGCACGCCGACCAGCGCGCCGGTGCACTTGCGGTTCAGGTACAGGTTGCCGACGAAGAACTCGCGGCGCGCGCGCTCGAGCTTCTCGGAATTCTTCGAGTAGATCGCACCGGTGAGCCCGTAGTCGGTGCCGTTGGCGACTTCGAGCGCCTCGTCGTAGCTCTTGACCGGGATCACCGCGAGCACCGGACCGAAGATCTCTTCCTGCGCGATCTTTGCGCCGGGCCGGATGTCGGCGATCACCGTCGGCTGGATGAACCAGCCGTCGCGGCCCTCGACCGGAGCGCCGCCGGTGATCAGGCGTCCCTCCTTCTTCCCGTGCTCGATGTACTCGAGAATCTTGTCGCGCGCCGCCTGGTTGACGACCGGGCCCATGAACGTGCCGTAGGTCTCCGTGTCGCCCACGGTGAGCTTCTCGACCGAGGCCTTGAGCTTCTCGAGGAACGGCGCATAGACCTTCTCGCTCACGATCGCGCGCGAGCATGCCGAGCACTTCTGTCCCTGGAAGCCGAACGCGGCGGCGGTCACGCCCTGCACCGCGGCGTCGAGATCGGCCTCCTCGTCCACGATGATGGCGTCCTTGCCGCCCATCTCGGCGACCACGCGCTTGAGCCAGATCTGTCCGGGCTGGACTTCCGCGGCGAGCCTGTTGATCCCCACGCCGACTTCGCGCGACCCGGTGAACGACACGAAGCGGGTGCGCGGGTGCCGCACCAGGGTGTCGCCGACCGTGCCGCCGCCACCGGTGACGAAGTTGAGGACGCCGGCCGGCAGTCCGATCTCTTCCATGAGCGCGTAGAACTGCCAGGCGATCCCGGGCGAATCGCTGGAGGGCTTCAGGCATACGGTGTTGCCGGTGACGATCGCCGCGGTGCTCATGCCGACGAGGATCGCGAGCGGGAAGTTCCACGGCGGAATGACCGCGCCCACGCCGAGCGGCAGGTAGACGAGCTGGTTCATCTCGCCCTTCACCTGCACGACGGGTTGCGGGCCGTCGTAGCGCAGCATCTCGCGCGCGTAGTACTCCATGAAATCGATCGCCTCGGCGGTATCGGCGTCGGCTTCGATCCAGCTCTTGCCGACCTCGAGCACCATCCACGCCGAGAAGGTGTGGCGCCGCTCGCGCATCTTCTTCGCCGCCTCGATCAGATACGCGGCGCGCTCGGCCGCCGGCACGCGGCTCCAGGTGGCGAAGGTGCGGTGGGCGGTCTCGACCGCCTGCGCGGCCTGTGCCTTCGAGGCCGCGTTGAAGCGGCCCAGCACCTCGGACGGCTTCGCGGGATTGATCGAGTCGAACAGCTTCTCGCCCTTCAGGCGCTCGCCGCCGATCACCAGCGGATACTCGCGGCCGAGACCCGCGCGCACGTCGGCGATGCGCGGCCTCGAACGCCTTGCGGTTCTCGGCGACCGAGAAGTCGGTGTAGGTCGTGGGGGCGTATTCGGGGAGCGACTTCGCGTCCACGGGCGCGATTCCCCGGGCCGTGGTGGGATTCATCGGAACCTCCGTGAGCGGCGTGGCGGAAGCACACACGCCGCGGGAATGCGGAAAATCGGGTGAATGCCGCGAGTCTAGCCGCGCCCCCGCAGGCCCACAAGCCGGGCGCGGCCGGTGGGACGGGCGCGTCCGGACGCCGCGTGCCAAAGAGGGGCGGCCGCCGCGTTCAGCGCAGCAAAACGATCTTGCGCTTCACGTCGAGCGGCCCGGCGCGGAAGCGGTAGAAGTAGACGCCCGCGGGCAGGGCGGCACGGCCGGCGCCGCCGCCGATCGCCACGCCGGGCCCGAACGGCGCGGCATACTCACCCGGCGCCTGGCGCGCGTTCACCAGCGTCGCCACGCGCTGGCCCTGCAGGTTGTAGACCTCGAGCCTCACGTGGGCCGCAACCGGCAGTGCGTAACGGATCAGCGAGACGTCGCGCACCGGATTCGGCGCGATCGGCTGCACGCTGAACGCAGCGGGCAACCCCTCGCCCACCACCAGCAGTTCGTGCGGCGAGCCGGGATCGCCGGTCACGAACGTGAACGCCACCGTGTCGCGGCCGACCCCTGCGGGCCGGTAGGAAATGCCCAGCGTGTCGCTCGATCCGGCGGGGATCGTGAAGCTCGTACGTCCCGCCCAGAACTCGGCCGTGGTGGCCGTCACGGCGGGCGCGACGTCGAGCACGTCGAGCGGCAGGTTGCCCGGATTGCCGATCGTCACCGCCCGGGTCACCACCTGGCCCGGCGCGGCGCTGCCCAGGTCGAGGATTCCGGGCGAGAACGTGAGGAACGACGACGCCAGCGTGAACGGCGCGTTGCTCTCGTCCACGGGGGTCGGTTCCCAGAGATTGCGTACCCGCACCCGTGCGCTGCTGCCGACGACGGCGGGGATCTTCCACGCATACGCGCCGGGGTACGCGGCCACCGTGTCGATCGGGATCCAGTCGGTGTCGAAATCGGGTGAATAGTCGAGCACCACCCGGTACAGACCGAACGACTGCCAGCGGATCTCCCGCGTCTCGCCGGCCTGCCACGTCTCACCGCCATTCGGCGCGAGCAGCGTGAGCACCTTCGCCGTCACGAACGGCATCGCATAGCGCGGCACGAAACGATGGATGCCGATGCTCTGGGTGGCCAGCCAGGTGCCGCGGTCCATCGAATAGATCGAATAGTTGGAGGAAGGCAGCGGATAGGCCGTGAAATTCGCCCCGGCGTTGGTCGAGAAGTAGCCGATGCCGGTCGAGAACAGCCCGAACGCGACGGCGCCGGGGTCGTCGGGCGCGAAGGTCGCGCCCCACGCGGTCTGTGCGGTCGAAATGGTCGACCAGGTCGTGCCGCCGTCGGTGGTGCGCACCACACCGCCGTGCGACCACTGCGTGCCGATGCCGAGTCGCGTATCGAGCGGCGCGACCGCGAGCGCCGGGATCTCGGAGCCCAGCATGGACACGAAGCGCCGCTGGAACGTGAGCCCGCCATCGAGCGACTGGAAGATCTGGCCGAAGCCGGTGCCGGTGATGCCGTCGCCGACCCAGATGTTGAGCGGATCGTCGGGCACGATCTGGATGTCGCACGGGCTGCGGAAGGCCGGCGTCGAGAGCGAGTCCCACGTCGCGCCGAAGTCGGTCGAGCGGTAGAGCACGCCGTCCTCCGGCGCGAACAGCAGGGTCTCGGGCCGGGCCGCGTCCATCTCGACGGGCGTGCCGAACTCGGAGAAGTCGCGGGTGATCGTCGTCGCCCAGCTCGCACCGCCGTCAATCGAGCGGATGACGCGGTCGGGCTCGCCCACCGCGGCCACCATCGTCAGCGTGTCGTAGGGCAAGACGTAGAATGCGTTGATCTTGGTGGCGACCGGCACCTCGGTGAAGGCCTCCCAGGTCATGCCGCGGTCCCCGCTGCGATACAGGCTGTCGGCGATCGCCGCGTAGAGCCCGTTCGGCTGCAGGGCGTTCGCGGCGATCGTGCTGCCGCGCACGGTGCCGGTATAGGGCCTGACGTCGACCCAGGCGCCGCCGTCCACCGTGCCGACGGGCACCGTCCAGGTGAGACCCGCGGCGCCGCCGGTCAACACCAGCGCGCCGTCTCTGAGCGCCGCCCAGCCCGTGCCGTGGCCGGGCGTGAAATGCAGTGCGCCGATCGCACCGAGGGCAGGTTGCACCGCAAAGGTCCAGGTCGCGCCGCCGTCGGCGCTCATGCGCACGAAGCCGCCGCCCCCGGCAAGCCACACGCTGTCCGGGCGGGCGAGATGCACGATGTTCACGTCCACCTGCGGCGGCAGTCCGAGCGGCACGCGTGTCCAGCCTGCGCCGCCGTTCTCACTGCGCAGCGCGGTGCCGCCCGCACCGACCACCCAGACGGTGTCGCCGGTCGCATCCACGTCGAGCAGATCGGCGCCGGAGCCCACGGCGACGGGATTCCAGGTGGCGCCGCCGTCCACCGAACGCAGCACGGTCCCCGAGTCGCCCACGGCCCAGGCGATCGTCCCCGCCACGCGCACGGCGCGCAGCGTGAGTGCGGTGCCGCTCGCGACCGCCTGCCACGTGAGCCCGGAGTCGGCCGAGCGCAGCAGCCGGCCGCTCGCGCCTGCGGCGATCGCGAGCGCACCGGCCGGATTCGCATCGAGCCCGAACAGCGCCCCGCCGCCCGCGGGCAGCGTGGTGCTCCAGGTGCCGCCGGCATCCACGCTGCGCCTGATGCTGCCGTCGGCAGCGGCGACCAGCGCCAGATCGCCACGCATGACCAGCGCCTCGAGATCCGCCGTGCCGAGCGTGTCGGGCGACCAGAACGTGCCGCCGTTCCACGAGCGCGCCATGCGCCCGCTGTCGCCGACCGCGAGCACGTAGCTGCCGTCCGGCGAGTCGACCGCGTGATAGGCGCGCGCGACCTGCGGCGCGAGCACGACACAGAGCGCGGTCAGCGCGGCCGCCGTGCCGCGCGCCGATGCCCGCCGTGACGGGATCAGCGCAGGAAGAGCATCTTGCGGGTCGCCGAGAACGCGCCGGCACGCAGACGGTAGAAGTAGACGCCGGCGCGGACGTCGCCGATCCGGCCGCCGGCCGCGCTCATTCCCGGCCCGAACGGCACCGTGTAGGTGCCCGGCTCCTGCACGCGGTCGACGAGCGTGGCGACGCGATGGCCCTGGAGGTCGTAGACGTCGAGCACCACCGGGGTGCGCACCGGCACCGCGTAGCGGATCGTGGTGCGTCCCGCGAACGGATTCGGCTGGTTCTGGTTCAGCGCGAACGCCGTCGGCCCTCCGCCGTCCACGGCGACGTTCTGGGTGCCTGCGCCGGTGAGCAGCAGTTCGACGGGGCTGTTCGGGCCGTTGGTGAGAATGGTCACGTGCGCGGTATCGGGGCCGACCGTCTGCGGGGTGAAGGTCACCAACAGCGAGTCCGACGCCTGGGCGGCGATCGACAGGCTCGATGCGCCCGGCACGAAGTCGGCGTCATCGCTGATGATCGAGGTCAACTCGAGCGTCGCGGTGCCGACGTTGTCGAGCGCGATCTTGAACGGCAGGCTCTGGCCGACGGTGACCGGGCCCAGGTCCGCGACCAGCGGCATCGCCTGGAGCCGCGGCACGGCGATCTCGAACGGCGCCGCGCTGGAGTCGGCGCGCGAGCCGCCGATCTGGCTCACGCGCACCGACGCCAGCGACGTCGGAGCGTCGGGGATCACCCACCAGTACCCGGCGGAATCCGCGGGGACGCTCGCCGCGATCGGCTGCCACGTCATGCCGCCGCCGGTCCGGTACTCGAGCTTCACCGAATCCACGAGCGCGCTCTGCCACTGAATGCGGTGCACGGTGCCGTAATTCCAGACCTCGCCGCCGTCGGGAGCGGTGAGCGCCAGCATGAGCGTGTCCACGCCCGCGCCGGTGAGCGCGACCCGCAGCGGCGAGCCGGCGGCGTTGCTCGCGAGTTCGAGCGTGTCGTCGTACGCCGCGGCGGACAACGGATCGAACAGCACCGCCAGCGTGTCCGAGCCCCCGGCCGGCACCGAGAACGAAGTCCGCGCCGGGGTGAAGGACGGCGTCGCCACGCTCGCCGACGTGACGTCCAGCGTCGCCGTGCCCGCATTGTCGATCGTCAGCACCTGGACGCCCTCGGCGCCCTTGGGCACGGCGCCGAAATCGAGCGGGTCGGGGCTCGCCGCGATCAGCGGCGCCGCGATCGTGAACGGCGCCGCCGACACGTCGGCGGGCGTGCCGTCCCAGCCGTCGCGTACGCGCACCTCGGCGGTCGTGGTCGGATCGTAGGGCACGGTCCAGGCATAACTGCCGAGGTAGCCGGGGACCGTCGCCACCGGCAGCCAGGGGTCAGCGCTCGAACGCCGGTATTCGATCACCGCCTGGGCCACGTTCGCGGCGCTCCACTCGATCGCCTGCGTGCTGCCGGCGTCCCAGACCTCGCCGCCGTTGGGGGTCGCGAGTGCCAGCGACTGCGTGCCGTCCGGCGTGTAGGTGTACTTCGTCTTCAGCTTGAAGATGCCGGTGCTCTGCAGCTCGAAGATCTGCCCGCGGTCGCGCATGAACACGGCGTAGTTGGCGCCGCTCTTGACGATGCCGTCCCAGTTCGCGCCACCGTCGTGCGACAGGTAGATGACCGAGCCCGAGTAGCGGTTGATCATGACCACGTTGGGATCGTCACGGGCGATGTCGGTGCCCCAGGTGCTGGTGACCGACGACAACCCCGGAATGGGGCTCCAGGTGAGTCCTTCGTCCGTCGTCACGTTCGCCGTGGGCGCCGACCACGAGGTCATGAACGCGCGGCGCGGCTCGAGCCGGCTGACCGAGATCGTCGGGATTTCGGAGGCGCTGCCGCTGGCGACGTTCTGGAGGTTGAAGTCGAGCGAGCCGTCGGTGGCGCGCCACAGCTCGCCGTTGCCGCTGCCGGTGACGCCGTCGCCGACGTAGATCGCCGCGCTGTCGCTCTCCGGCACCACCACCACGTCGCACGGGCTGCGGAACGAGGTGTTCGAGTACGGCGCCCAGTTCTGGCCGAAGTCGGTCGAGCGGTAGAGCACGTCGTTGTCGGGCCCGAAGAACAGGGTGTCCGGATGGTCGGGGTCCATCTCGACCGGAATGCCGTACTCGCCGAACGCCTTGCTGAGCCGGGTGCTCCAGCTCTGCCCGCCGTTGGTGGTGCGCACGATGCGGTCCGGATTGGTGACGGCCGCCACCCAGAGGTTGCTGTCCTTCGGCGAGACGATGAACGCGTTCACCAGCAGCGAGCTGCTCACCGGGTTGCCGGTCTGGGTCCACGTCTCGCCGAGGTCGCGGCTCACGTAGACGCGGTCCTGCAGCATGCAGTACAGCGTGCGCGGGTCCTGCCAGTTGAGGGCGAACGTGTTTCCGCGCTTGCTGTTCGTACCGCCGACGTCGAACTTGAATACCCACTCCTGCCCGACCGCCGTCCCGGCGGGCAATGCCCACGTCGCGCCGCCGTCGCTGGAGTGGATCACCGTCATCGTGTCACCGTCGGCGACGAAACCGTGGCCGCCCGCGAACGCGATCCCGCCCACCGAGCCGTACAGCCGGTGCACGGGAAACGTCCACGTCGCTCCGCCGTCGTCGCTCACCCGCACGAAACCGCCGCCGCCGCCGAGCACCACCGAGTCGGGCGACACCAGGCACACGGCGCGCACGTCGCTCTTCGCGTCGAGGCGCAGGTTCACCGGGCTGAAGCTCGCGCCGCCGTCGGTGCTCGCGCGCGCCGTGCCGAGCCGGCCGACGACCCAGACGCTCGCCCCGGACACGTCGACGTCGAACAGGTCCTCGGTGGTGCCGGCGTCCACCGGATCCCAGCTCGTGCCGCCGTCGACGGTATGCAGCACCGTGCCGGCGTCGCCCGCGGCCCAGCCGTCCTCCTCGCTCGAGAACGCGAGCGCACGCAGGCGTTCGGACGTTCCGGAGGTCTGCATCGACCAGCTCGCGCCGCCGTTCACGGACTTGAGGATGCGGCCGCCGTCGCCGGCGGCGTACGCCACCGTGTCCGAAGCCATTGCCACCGCGCGCAGAGCGCCCGTTCCGGACGGCACCTCGAGCGTCCAGCTGCCGCCCGAGTTCGTGCTGCGCCAGACCTTGCCGCTGTCGCCTACCACCAGCGCCGTGAAACCGCGCGCGGCGACGCCGTTCAGGGCCTTGTCGCCGAGGCTCGCGTTGAAGAACGACTGGCCGCCGTCGAGCGAGCGGAACACCTGGCCGCCATCGCCCACGGCCCACACGTCGGTGCCGTCCGGCGAGAAGACGCCGTTGGCGCCGGCGCACGCGGCGGTCGCCGCGCACGCGAGCATTGCGCAGGTCGTGAAGAGGTGAACCGTCCAGCGCCGCATGCGTTCCTCAGGGTGTCGTGTCATAGGCCAGACGGGCGTCCGTCTCGATTTCGGCAAGCGCGGCGGCACGGTGGCCGAGCACTTCGCCGCTCACGCGCAGCGGTCGCACTTCGAGCGCGTCGATCACGCGCGGCTCGAATTCCACGCGTGTTCCGCTGGCCGCGAGACGGCCATCGTGAACGACGGACGCCACCGGTCGCCCATCCCTGAGCAGGCGGATTTCGGTGCGATCGATGCGCACATCCGTGCCCTGCGCGCGATTGAGACGTAAAGCGTAGAGCACGACGGAGCGGACTTCAATCGGTGTCTCCCATTCGAGCCGCAGCCATTCATCGCGATTCGAGGCCGCGATCCACGCGGTCCGCCCCGCCACACCCCGCGTCAAACGGTCGACGGCGGCGCGCGGCCCGGCCGTGCCTGCAGCCCGGCTCGACGCGGTGACCCGCGCCGATGGGGAGGCGTTGACCCAGGTCGCGCTGGAGTAGTTGAGCGGCACCTCGAGCGCCGAGTGTCCGGCATGGCAGCCGATGCACCTGGTGCCGCTTCCCAATCTCGCAAAATTGAGGCCGGGGACGTGGGCGGGCCCCATTGCAGAACGCAACACGTTGCCGTCCCGGTCCACGAGCTGCTCGAACATCGGCACGTCGGCCGGCATGTCGTCCTGATGCACGCCGCCGGTCGGCGACACCGGCGCCTCGCGCACCAGCACCAGCGTGTCGCCGCCCGCGGCCGCGGGGCGCGACAACGTCGCGAAGAAGCGGATGCGTACGTCCTTCGTGAGCGGCGGCGCGTCCGGGAAGCGCGAGTCCACCGGCCCCGTGGCGAATACGTTGAGACAGTCGAAGCGGAACGTGTGCACGTGGTCGAAGAGCTGGTCGACGCGGGTGAGCGGCCGCGGCCCCGGCGGGTCCACCATGCCGGGCCGCATCGCGGGCGGACGCGGGCGCGGCGCCAGAGGAGCGCACCCCGAAACGACGCGTCCCGCGACGTCGGCGATCACGTGGGCGTGCGCGGGATGGGCCGGATCCATCACGCCGAGCGCGAAATGCCCCGCGCCGCCCGATTCGAGCGCGCACAGCAGCCGCCCGTCCGGCAGCAGTGCGGGCGCGAACGCGGAAACGTTCCCCAGTACGCGCCGCTCGGCGAAGCCGCCCCGAAACTCGACGATGCGCAGCGCCCCCGGGGACCCCGTGAGCGAGCGGTCGTCCGCCTGCACGCCGATCAGCGTGCCGTCCTTCCGCACCAGCGGCGCGTACGCCATCTGCCCGCTGCGCTCGCGCGGATCGCCGCCCGCGAGGCGGATGCCGTCGCCGTCGGTGCGAATCGAGACCGCGTGCCAGAGATCAACCGTGTCCGCCCGCACCGCCTGCGCGCGATCGAGGGTGATGCCGGGCGGCAGGTCGTCCGCACCGGCGCCGTTCATCGGCAGATAGCGATTGAACCACCACCGCGCGTAGACGATGCGGCCGTCGCGCGGATCCACCGACGGTGCCTCGGCGCCGTTGCGCTCGGAGGTGAGACGGAAGAGACCTTCGCCGTCGGCGCCGATCACGAACAGGTTGCTCACCGGATAGCCGGCCTGCTGGGACGTCATCATGAGCCGCGTGCTCGCGAAACAGATGCGCCCGTCCGGCAGCCAGCACGGATCGAAGTCGTCGGCACGCGGCGCGGCGGCGCCGTCCTTCGCGGCGCCGTGCGGCTCGGCGCCCGCGCGTTCCTCCGGCGCCGGATCCGCGGTCACCCGCCGCAGACCCTGCCCGTCGGCGCCGACGGTCCAGATTCGCCACGCGCTGTCCGGGTGCACGGTGGCGGCGAATGCGATGCGCGTGCCGTCCCACGACACGCTCGGATCCGCCACGTCGTAGAGGACGCCCTCAGGCAGCAGCGCGTGGACGCGGCCGCTGTGCTCGCGCACCCGCAGCTCGCCGCCCGGCGCGGCCACGCGGGCCGCGGGCCCGATGCCGGCGATGCGACCGTCCGCGAGCGGAAAGCGCGCGACGAACACGATGCGCGGCAGCCGTCGGTCGAACGCCGGCGTGAAGCCGGTCGCTCCGGCGAGCGCTCCAAAGGCGACGAGCGCGACGGCGATGCCGCGGCGGCCGTTCATGTCAGCGGATGAGCGGAATGCGCCGCGCCACGTCACGACCGCCGGCGACCAGGCGCGCGAAATAGATGCCGGGCGGCACCTCGCGATCGGACTCGTCGATGCCGCGCCACAGCACGTCGTAGGTGGAGGCGTCCTGCACTCGCCCGTCGACGAGCGTGCGCACCCGCGCGCCGCGGAAGTCGTAGATCACGAGCGACACCGCCGCGGCGCGCGACAACGTGTAGCGCAGGTTGACCTCGCCGATCGCCGGCACCGGGAATGGCCGCTCGAACGAAACCGCGGCGGCCGCGATCGTATCGGGGGGCGTCGTGTCGTTGCCCGCCACGGCGACGATCCGGCGGATCTGTCCCGTTCCCTGCCGGCAATACCAGACCCGGCCCGCGGGGCCGATCAGCCAGTCACTCACCCCGGTGAAGCCCTCGGCCCAGTGATTCGCTGTCGGCTGTCCGGGCACCGCGGCGGGCCGCTGCCACGCGGCGCCGGAGCCCTTCAACCGCCACACGTAGCCCGTGTAATAGTCGTTGTAGAAGCCGTCGCCCTCGTAGGACGGCGGGAACGCCTGATCGCCCGCACCCGCGGGGCGCCGGTAGACGAACCCGCCGATCACTGCCGCGCCCTCGTCGTGCGTGTATTCGTCGATCGGAAAGACGGGGTTCTGCGCCGCGCAGTTGAGATCCCAGTCGAGCGTGCCTTCGTAGCGCGGCCAGCCGAAGTTCATTCCACCGGCGGTCTGATAGTCGACCTCCTCGCGCCGGTTCTCGCCGACGTCGCCGATCCACAGATTCCCGCTGGCGGCGTCCACCGCGAAGCGGAACGGATTGCGCAGGCCATACGCCCACACCAGTCGCGCGTTGGAATCCGGCGCAGCCGGGAACGGGTTTCCGGGCGGGATGATCAGCGCGCGCGGCGCCGGGCCACCCGGCCCCGCCGGCAGGCGCGAGACGTCCATCCGCAGGATCACGCCGCGCAGCCCCGGCGTCTGCGCCGGGCAGCCCGAAGCGTCGTCGCCGAAGCTGCCGTACAGGAACCCGTCGTTGCCGAAGCGCAGCGTGCCGCCGTTGTGGTTGGGTGCCTGATCCGGAATGTCGTCGATCAGGTCGTAACGCGACGCCACGTCGATCGCCAGCGCGCCGTTGCCCACGCCACTGAGGTCCCCCGTCACCGTGTAGCGCGAAACGCGGATCGTCGAGGTGCCCTGGTTGTCGCAGTGGACATAGATGTAGGGCCGGGCCGGCCAGCCCGGGTCGACCGCGATGCCGAGCAGCCCCTGCTCGCTGCCGCTCGTGCGCACGTTGTCGACCGTGGCCACCGGGTCCGTCGGCGCGAGCGCGCCGTTCACGAGCAGGCGGATCTTCGCCGTCTTCTGCTCGATCACGAACATGCGGCCGTCCGGAAGCCAGGCCATGCCGACCGGGGCGCTCAGGCCGGCCAGCACGAGCTGGTCGTTGAAGCCGTCCGGAAGCAGGATCTGGCCCCGTGCAGCGGGAGCGCAGACGAGCAGCGCCGCGAGCGTGAGCACGGCTGCAGCGCGATGCATGCCGCGTGCGGTGTCTGCGTTTCGTGCGATCGGCGGCGCGTCGATCGGTGCGTCTGGGGGCATGGATCCTCGCTCGACGATGCGCCGCCCCGGAGCCGGACGCGCGCAGCCGCGAACATGCCGCGCGGGGGCGCCGTGGGTCAAGCGGCGGCGGCGCTCGACGAAGCTCCGCAGAGCAGCGCTCGCCGCTGCCAGGCGCTTCCCCGTTGCCATCTCCCCGCTCGCTTTGCATACTCCGCCGCCATGTCGCACAAGCTCTCGATCCGCATGCTCATCGGCCTCGTCGCGGGGCTCGTGCTGGGCGTCCTCGCGAATCTCACGATCGGCGGCTCGTCGTTCCTCGACGGCGTCGTGCAGAACGTCACCGAGCCCGCCGGAAAGATCTTTCTGCGGCTGCTGTTCATGCTGGTGATCCCGCTCATCGTGTCGGCGCTCGCGCTCGGCGTGGCGGGGCTCGGCGACGTGCGGCGGCTGGGGCGGATCGGCCTCAAGACGTTCGCGTACACGGTCGTCGTCTCGACGATCGCGGTGATGCTCGGCGTCGGGCTCGTGAACCTGCTGCAGCCGGGACGCGGCATCAGCCCCGATCTGCGTGCGCGACTCGAGCTGCAGAGCAGCGCGGCGCCGCCGCCGGCGCCGGCGGCGAACACCGGCTCGCCGGTGGACTTCCTCGTGAACCTGGTGCCGCGCAACCCGGTCGAGGCCATGGCGAACGGCGACATGCTCGCGGTGATGGTGTTCGCGCTGTTCCTCGGTATCGGCCTCGCCCTCACCCGCACCGAGCCGGCGCGGCGCTTCGAGGCGGCGCTCGAAGGGCTCTACGAAGTCGTCATGAAGCTGCTCGACATGGTGATTCATGTTGCGCCGATCGGCGTGTTCTGCCTGATCTTCACGCTCACCGCGCGGCTCGGCTACGACATCCTGTTCCAGCTCGGGGCCTACGTGGGCGTCGTGCTGCTGGCGCTGCTGATCCAGCAGTTCGTCGTCTACTCGCTGAGCGTGTCGTGGCTCGGCGGCATGAGCCCGGCGCGCTTCTTCAGCGGCGTGCGCCCGGCGATGCTCACCGCGTTCTCGACCGCGTCGAGCAACGCCACGCTGCCGACCGCGCTGCTCGTGGCCGAGGAGAACCTCAAGCTGCCGCGCCATGTGAGCCGTTTCGTGCTCACGCTCGGCGCCACCGCGAACCAGAACGGCACCGCGCTGTTCGAGGGTGTCACGGTGCTGTTCCTCGCCCAGTTCTACGGCGTGGACCTCGCCCTCACGCAGCAGTTCACGGTCGTGTTCATCTGTATTCTCGGCGGTATCGGCACCGCGGGCGTCCCGGCGGGATCGATCCCCGTGGTGATCATGATCCTCGGTCTGGTCGGCGTCCCGGCCGAGGGCATCGGCATGATCCTCGGCGTCGACCGCTTCCTCGACATGTGCCGCACGACGCTCAACGTGACGGGCGACCTGGCCGCAGCGGTGGTGGTGTCCAGGGGCGAGCCGATGGACGTGCGGGATCTGGAGCTCGAGGTGCCGGCGTAGCGCAGCGATTCCGCGCCCCGGCGCCGCATGTGGGACGCCGAGTCGATCACGATGTCGCGATCGCGGTGCCGGCGGCCCCGCGGGCCGCGCGCTCGAGCTTCCGCACGCCCACCACCGCCATCGCCGCGCACACGGCGAGGATCAGTCCGGTGATCCACCACTCGTGCGCGGGGGTCGTCTCGAAGTCGAGGTCCACGCCCATGCGCACGGCCGTGAGCGGCGCGGCATCGATCGCCGCGTGGCACAGCATCGCCGGCACGATGCTCCCGGCACGCCATGCGATGTATCCCAGCCAGAGGCCGAGGGGAAACGCATACAGCATGCTCGCCGGGTGGCCGTGCATGATCCCGAAGTCGAGCGCGGCCAGGGCGATGGCGACGCCGGGCCGCCATTGCCTGAGGAGCCGGCTTTGCAGCCAGCCGCGCACCAGCAGCTCTTCGGAGATCCCCGCGCCGAGCGCCACTGCCGCGATCATCACGACCGCCACGGCCGCTGGTGCGCCGGCCACCAGATTGAAGTAGTGACTGATGACCCCGGACTCTTCGGGGATGCCGAGCAGCCGCGTCAGCAGACCGACCAGAAGCGCTGCCGCAAGGAACGCGGCGAACGAGCCGATCGCCAGCATGCCCCAAACCCCGGGTGAAACGCGCCCGCGGCAGAGCCCGAGTCCCATTCCGGCCGGGTGACGGATCAGGCGTGCAACCACCAGAACGAGTGCGACCAGCACCGCCGCGGAGACCAGCTGCTGCACGACGCGCGCGGCCGGCTCGGGACCGCCCGCCATCCACCACTGCGCCGGCCCCTGGCGCGCTTCCTCTCCCACGGCCCGCATGACGCGATAGGCCACGACGCCCGTGCGGCTTGCCAGCCACACGAGAAGCGGTGGAACCACGAGCAGCGCGAGTGCGCGGCCCCGGCGGGACGCGGCCGGCGCGTCGTCGGATGGCATGGCGTCTCCCTCCCTGCGCCGGCGGGGAGCCACCGCCGCACGGGCTCGAACACCCGGCTTCGCCGGCCGGGCGGACGTGCGCCTGTCCCCGACGCTAGCAGCAGGAAATCGGAGGACAATGGGACGATGGTGTCAGGGCGGCCGCGGCCTGCTGCGTTTGGCGGTGCGGCACGACCCGCCTGCGCGCCTCGGGCGCCGGCGAGCCTGCACGCAGGGCGGTCCGCCGGATTGCCCCGGCGGGCCGCTCCTGCTCGGCCACACGTGCCTGCGCTTGTCAGCGCAGCAGCGACACCCGCGCCGTCTTCTCGATCCGCCCGGTTCCCGCATCGATGCGCGCGCGGGCGAAGTACATGCCGCTCGCGACGCTCGGCATCGGAAACTCGAAACGCCCCCCGCTCGGGTAGGTGTCGTCGGCGAGCCGCGCGATCTCGCGCCCGCTGACGTCGTAGACCGTGACACGCACGCGCGCCGCCGAAGGCAGGTCCAGCACGAGCCAGCTGGCGCCGCCGTGCATCGTCGCGGCGAAGCGCAACGCGGTCGGGCTGGCGGACGGCGTGGGATCGCCGACCGCGGTCGATTGCAGAATGACGACCTTCACGTCCGTCGCCGAGTACAGCACCCCGACTTCGCCGCTCGCGTCCATGCCGTCGAGCGTGACGCTCGCGAACGTGCCGCTCACCGAGCCGGCTTCCAGCACGGTGATCGTGTCGCCCTGTGCCGGCTCGTTCCCGGCGATCGAGACCAGCTCGAGCACGCCGTCGATGTTCGCAGCGCCATCCGCCTCGAGGCTGTCACGCTCGCCGGAGGCCGCCGAGCCGATCCGAATGACGGTCGTGCTGAGGCTCGAGAGCGTGAGATCGCCGGTCAGGTGCAGGTGGCCGAGCGGCGCATCGGGGACCCCCGCCGCGCGCGATGGCCGCGCCGAACGCAGGGCCAGGGCCGGCCGGGCGGCGCCGAACGGGGCCGGCGGCAGCGCTGCCGGATAGTCGTGCGGATACAGATGGGCGCCGCTCGCATCGAGACTGATCCCCGCCGTGCCGCCGGCGTAGAACGCCCCGGTGATCTGGACGGTGCCGCCGCCCGAGAAGGCTCCGCCCACGTTGTGGATCTCGTGGTCGAAACTCATGACGCCGGACGGCTCGATGCTGCCGTGGGTCTCCCACGTGCCATGAACGAAACCGGTGCCCGCGATCGTACCGTCCGGGTCGAGCACCGAACCGTCGCCGCTCAGCAGAAAGCCCGAGTCGAGCGAGATCGCGCCGCTGCAGTAGATGGGCGACGAGACGCTCGACACGATCGCGTCATTCGAGACGCTCAGCGTTCCGCCCGCTCCCAACGTGATCGGGAAATCGCCGGAGACGACGCCCGAGGTATCCACCTGCACGATGCCCGAGCCGCCGACCGAGTCCGCGATCGCCATGTCGCCCTGCAGCTCGACTCGCGCGCTCGGGCCGCAGACGCGCAGCAGGCCGGCGCCGCCGCGGCCGACACCGAGCGCGATCGGGTCCGGCGACGTCGGGTACGAGCGGACCGTCGCCGTGCCGTTCACGATCATCTCCGGCGAGCCGACGCTGCTCGAGAGGTTGAACGCCGGATCCTGATGGATCTCGGAGATGCCCGAGAGGAGCCTCAGGGTGCCGCCGCTCATCTCCAGCGTGCCGCCGAGGGTGTTGTACATCACGATGCGGCTACCCAGAACGGTCTTGCCTCCGGTGATCCGGACGTGTCCCGTGCCGTTCGAACCGGACGTATGGTCCGAGTCACCGATCGAAAGCAAGCCACCGATCAGAACCGTACCGCCGTCGATGAGGAGATTCCCCGGGTAGGCGTTCGCGGACGAGGGGTCATTGCCGACGAAGGCGTTCTGGTAGATGTAGGCTCGCGGGTTCGTGTTGGCGACGGTCTCGTAGAGGTGGAGGATTCCGCTTCCTCCGCGCCCCGTGTAGAGCGAGCCCTTCACGTCCAGGACACCGCCGTCGAAGACTTCGATGGTGGTGTTCGAGCTGGTACCGCCGCCGGCCCCGAACACCATGTCGCCGCGACCGCCGCCGCCCGCGGCGGTGAGCGTGCCGAGCGTCGAGCGGTAGACGGATCCGAACAGGTTCCTCGAGCCGCTCACGTAGACGTGGGTGCTCGTGAACGTCGATCGCGAGGTTTCGATCGTGCTGTTGCTGAGCAGCGTACCGCCGCCCGTGAGGTAGACGTTGGCCCTGTCGAAGCCGTTCGCCACCGAGCCGGCGTTGGCGAGGATCAGCGGCGAGCTCGTCGAAGCATGGACGACCGATCCATTCGAGGCCAGACCGCCCTGTACGCGCAGCGTCCCCGTGCCGCCGTCGGCGCCGACGATGACCTGGCCGGCGCGAATCACGCCGCTGCCGGTAGCCAGCTCGCCGGTAACTACATCGAAGGTGCCGTTGACACCCAGATTCCCGCTGATGGACAGCGTCGGCGTGCCATAGCTGTACATCGCGAACAGCGTGTCCTGCGGGGACGCCCACGAGATCGTGTAGGTCCCGTTGGCATACAGGAGCGCGGTGTCCAGATAGGTCGGAGCGATCGCCGGACTCCAGTTGCTCGCGGTGCTGGCCGAGCCACTCACGGCGTTGAGCCAGGAGCGGTTGGCGGCATGGGCGTCGGGCGGGCCGAGGGCCAGCAGGACGACCAGGATCGTGGCCGCCACGCCGGGGCGATGGGCTCGCGGGAATGAGCCGGTATTCATGGGACCTCCGGAGGGGCTCGAGCGCCCGGGGCGGGCGCAGGTTTCGGAGATGAAGCGCGTCTGTTGTCCCTACGTCCCCGCTCTTCAGAGCGAACTCAGAAACGCCGCCATGAAGGCGCGCGGCGCCCCATGTCACAGGCCCGCAAAGAGATGTGCCGGAGCGGAGAATCCCGCGGCGCGGCGTGGCACCGGGCGTATATTGCGAAGGCTGACGCCAGCGGACGCGGGCGATCGGCGCGGCCCGTGTCACCCCTGCGTCCGGGTTCTCGATGCCCAGTGCCGTCTCTGAGAACGCTCTCCATTCTGTTCGCGATCGGATTGCTGCCCGTTTCGTGCATCACACCCGGGCAGGGCTCCGCATCCGCTGCCGTCGTGTCCGTCGCGGCGGCGCCCGGTCACTCCCAGGCCCGGCGGTGCGTGGATCCTTCGGTGGGCCTCACGACGGCGCCTCTGCACCTGTCGACCCCGCATGCGCGGCCCGCACCGGCCGACGCCGCCCCATCCTGGGCCCGGCCGGCGAGCCTGCGTGACGCGCTGGCGTCGTCGCCGGTCCGTGCCGCGCCCGCGTCGCGGCCGCCCATGACGGACGACGTCGACGACCCCATCCACATGGCCGCCGTCGGCGCCCTGCCGCACGGCGCCGCAAGCGTCGCCGCTTCTGCCCCGAGCCCGGCTCAGCACGGCTTCCCGCGACCCGCACCGCACGCGGTGATGCGACGCTGAGTCGAACGCGTCGAACCGACCCCTTTTCCCATCGACGACTCATCCGGGTGCGAAACACCGTCTTCCGCGGGAGGAATCCATGCGTTCGTTCCGACTCGTGCTGTTCATTGCGCCTCTGCTCGCGCTCGTTGCTCAGGCGCTGATGCCGCGGGGCGCGGAGTCGCTGCCGCTCTTTGCGCGCAAGTACAACATGCCCTGCACGTCGTGCCACGTCGCGTTTCCACGTCTCAACGCATTCGGGATGCAGTTTCGCCAGAACGGCTACCGGATGCCCGGCACCAAAGGCGAATCACCCTGGGACAACAAGGAGTTCCCGCTCTCGCTGGTCGGCAACGTCGGCGTGATGGGGACCAGCACCCACACCCCCGACCCGGGCACCGGCAACCCGACGCGCACCAACGACGTGTCATTCCAGCAGAACGCCGTCGAGTTCCACACCGCCGGCACGCTCGCGCCGAAGGTGACGTTCCACTTCGACAACGGCTTCGCGACCGACACCGGACTGCTGGAGACGGGAATGGCGTTCGTGCAGTTCGACGACCTGGCGAAGGACGGCGCGGTGAACCTCAAGACGGGTATCTACGACGCGGAGATCCCGTATCTGGCCGACTCGCGCAAGACTACGCTTCATGGCTACCTGTCGCCGGTGACACTGGACGGGCGCGGCATCGAGCTCAACGGCACCCGCGACGGCTGGACGTATGCCGCGGGCCTCATCAACAGCGAACGGACGACGGGCAAGCCCGACGCGAAGACGCTCAACCAGCTCGAGAACTACTACGGCTGGCTGCTTCGGGACATCGGCGACCAGATGGTGACTGCCCGGGTCTACGTGGACCATCAGGACCCGCGCGCAGCCGACAAGGCGAGCTCGCAGCACATCCAGGCGGAACTCAACGCGTATCTCAACCGCGGCCGCCTGTACGTCATTCCGGGGTACACCATGGAGACCTTTGCCGATGCGGATTCGAGCCAGCGTGACCGGGTGGATACGGGTCTGCTCGAAGCGGTGTACCTGCTCGACCAGGGCGGACGCTGGGTGCTGACCGGGCGCTACGAGATCCAGCACATGCCGAGCTTCTCGATGGACGGCGCGCAGGTGTTCCCGGAGGAAGACGACGTCCAGACCGTCGGCAATCTGTCGTACATGCTGAATCCCAACTGCCGCATCGGGCTCGAGTACGCACGCATGCAGAACAACGTGCGGGACCCGAGCGTCGACGAGGTCGACGCGTACGTGTTCGTCGGGTACTGAGCCTGCGCGCCCGCGCCCGGCCGCGCCCGGGCGCGGCGCGCAGGGGTCGAAGAGCGAAGAGGGAGCGGCGCACGAAGCGGGCCGCCCCCCGGTTCTCCCGTTGCCGCACCTCGATCGTGGCCCCATACTGCCAGCCTCGCAGCCGCAGCGTCTCGCGGAGGAGTTCCGTGAAGAAGATCCAGGTCCAGGGTGTCCATCACACCACCATCGTCGGCTCGACCCGGCAGAGCGCGATCGACTTCTGGGAAGGCGTGCTCGGCATGCCGTTCGTGCTCGAGCAACCGAACCTCGGCAAGCCCGACGAGAATCATCTCTATTTCGATCCGGGCGACGGACGGCTGCTCACGGTGTTCACCAACGAGCAGCGCGAGGACGCGCGGCGCCCCGCGCCGCGCGAGATCGGCTGCGTCGAGCACCTCGCCTTCAACGTGTCGCGGGCGACGTTCACCCAGATTCCGGCCCGGCTGCGCGAGCGCGGCATCGAGTTCCTCGAGCGCGACCGCGGCTTCATGGATTCGATCTACCTCCAGGATCCCAACGGCATGAAGGTCGAGCTCGCCTGCTACAAGTTCGAGACGCCGGAAGGCTTTCGCGACGTGGAGGTGCTGATGACCGCGCAGCGCCTGCGCGTCGAGCGCGGCGACCATCACATCACCGAGGAGCATCTCGCCGACGCCATTGAAGTGCTCCTGGCGCGCCGGGATCGGTTGCCGCGCTGAGATGAGGTGGATCTCCGGAGTCGCGGGCACGCTCCTGCTGGCCGCGGTGCTCTGGGACGCGTTCGAGACGATCGTCATGCCGCGGCGCGCGAGCAGCCGCGTGCGCCTCACGCGCTACTTCTACCGCGCGATCTGGGGCCCGTTCCGGGCGATCGCCCGGAGGGTGCGGAGGCCCGGGCGGCGCGAAACGTACCTGGGCTTCTTCGGCCCGCTGTCGCTGGTGCTGCTGCTCGCGACCTGGGCCGCCGCGCTGGTCATGGCGTTCGCGCTTCTGCAACATGCGAACGGGTCCGCGATCCGCCTGGCACACGAACCCCGGTCCCTGGCGCTCGACCTCTATATGAGCGGCACGTGCTTCTTCACGCTCGGGCTGGGCGACGCGGTGCCGATCGGCGCGATGGCACGCTTGCTGGCGGTGGTCGAATCGGGCATGGGGCTCGGACTGCTGGCGCTGGTGATCGGCTACTTCCCGGTGCTGTACCAGGCGTTTTCACGCAGGGAGTACGCGATCTCGCTCCTGGATGCACGGGCGGGCTCGCCGCCGACCGCCGTCGAGTTGATCCGTCGTCAGGCCGGCGAGGGCGCTCTCGAAAAGCTCTTCTACGACTGGGAACAGTGGTCCGCCGAGCTGATGGAAACGCATCTGTCGTACCCGATCCTCGCCTTCTACCGCTCGCAGCACACGAATCAGTCGTGGCTGGCCGCGCTCACCGCGATTCTCGACAGCTGCGCGCTGGTGATGACCGGCGGCCGCGGCACCTGCGTGCGCCAAGCGCGACTCACGTTCGCCATGGCCAGACACGCCGTCGTGGACCTCGCGCAGATCTTTCCGGCGACCGCGCCGGACCAGATCACGGATCGGTTGTCGCCTGAGGAGCTGGAGCGCGTGCGATCGGCGCTGGTCGACAGCGGCCTGCAGCTGCCGGAGGAAGCGGAGGCAGGACAGCGCCTCGCGGAGCTTCGCCATCTGTACGAGCCCTACGTGGGGTCGCTCTCGCGTTACCTGCTGCAACCGCTACCGCCGTGGCGACCGGAGGCGGACCGACGCGACAACTGGCAGGTCACGGCGCGGGATGGGCAGGCCGAGGCGCCGGAAGATCACTTTTGAGCCGTGGCCTCGGGCGACCCTCGCTCGGCGCCGATGGATTCCGCGACGAGCGAGCATCGAGCGGGCGCCGCCCTTGAAGTGCGGGAACGCGGACATCTAGACTCAATAGTCTCGGGGCATCTTCGAGCGATGATGTGGGGCCCCGGACCGTGCCGACCTCCACCCGGAGTTTCGAATCATGGACCGCTCAGTTGTTCTGAAGATCGGAATCGTCGGCGTGTTGGCCGTCGTCGTGCTCCAGACCGCAGCGATCCTGATCCTCAACTCCGGTCATCTGGTCTTCACGCTGGACGACGCATACATCCACCTCGCGATTGCGGAGAACATCGCCCATGGCCACTACGGGGTGAATCCCGGGGAATTCTCGGCGCCCGCGTCTAGCATCCTGTGGCCGCTCCTCATCGCCCCCGCATCCGGGTCCGCGTTCGCCGGCTATTTCGTGCTGTTGCTCAACGCCGCTTGCGCGCTGCTCACCGTCTACGTCATCTGGCGAATCCTCTCCGTCGCCCGCGTCGCCGCTGACGCTCCGCCGAGGGTGCTCCTGCTGGCGATGATCAGCCTGATCATCGCCTGCAATCTCGTCGGACTGGTGTTCACGGGCATGGAGCACTCGCTCCAGATCCTCATCACGTCCATGCTCGTACTCGGACTGATTTGCGAGACGGAGCGACACGCCGCCCCGTGGTGGCTTCTCGCCGCGGTGGTCGTTGCTCCGTTGATCCGTTTTGAGGATGCGTTCCTGGCTGCACCGGCGATCGTCTACCTGTTCGTCCGGGGACATCGTATGCGCGCAGCCGTGTGCGCGGTCCTGATCACCGCTGCGATGGGGTCCTTCATGGCATTCCTGGCGATGCACCATGCCGGCATCATGCCGACATCCGTCATGGCGAAGAGCGGGTTCAGTTCGTTCGGCGGGCTGCCCCAGCTCGTGGTGAGGACCTTCCTCCGCAATCTCGACTCAACGCAGGGCGTCTTGCTCGCCTGCACGATTCCGATCCTCGCCATCGCGGCGCTCTCGCGGGACCGTCCGTCCGGCGAGCGTCTCCTGGCTGCGGCGATCACCGCCGCCATCGTGATCCATCTGTCGACGAGCCGAACCGGGTCATTCGGTCGATACGAGTCGTACATCTGGAGCACTGCCCTCCTTCTGATCACGTACTTGTACGGTGGCCGTGTCGCAACCCGAATCGGCTCGTACGGCGCGGGGCGCGCGGCGGTCGTGACCATACTCGTGCTGGCTGTCACGTGCGTGCCGTACATCGGTATCGCGCTGTTGACGCCGCTGGCGTCGAACAACATCTACGAGCAGCAGTATCAGATGCACCGCTTCGCCACCGAGTACGTCGACGACGTCGTGGCCGTCAACGATCTCGGCTGGGTATCCTACCGGAACCCCCATTACGTACTGGATCTGGCAGGACTCGCCTCCCGTGAGGCGCTGCTTCGACGACGAAGCGGCGCGCCCGACTGGATGCAATCGTTGACGCAACGGTACGGGGTCAAGGCCGCAATGATCTACGACGATTGGTTTCCCTCCATCCCCGACGATTGGACTCGAATCGGCGAACTCAGGCTCGGCAAACCACGCATCGCTCCGGCGAGGGCCATCGTCGGGATTTACGCAGTCGACCCTTCGAGTCGCGACGAGTTGCGCGAAGAGCTCGTGCAATTCTCGAGAACGGTGCCGAAAGGAGTCGAGGTCCGCGTCGCGGGGAATTGAACTCGACCGCTGCGTCATGCGGAGCCGGACCACGCCGAACGGCGGGAGGAGCCACCCGCACGCCCCGGATCCCGACGTCGAGGGCGCTTCGTCCTGTGTCGAGCAATCTGCGTCGAATTGTCTTTCCGCGGGAGACTGAATGAACACCGTCGAAAAGACCGCAGCGCCCGCAGTGCGCCGCGTCCCGCTCAAGCACGTCATGGCCGTGTTCGTCGGCAACGGTCTCGAGTTCTACGACTTCCTCACGTTTTCCTACTTCGCCGTTTACATCTCGCGCACGTTCTATCCCGGCGAGAGCCCGTCGGCGGCGCTGCTCGCCACGCTCGCTACGTTCGGCGCCGGGTTCCTGACCCGCCCCATCGGCGCCATCGTGATCGGCGGCATGGGCGACCGCATCGGCCGCAAGCCGGCGATGGTGTTCTCGTTCTCGCTGATGGGCGTGGCGATCGTGGGCCTGGCGCTCACGCCGTCCTACGCGGCGATCGGTGCGTGGGCGCCCGCGCTCGTGCTGCTGTTCCGCCTGGTGCAGGGTTTCGCGCTCGGCGGCGAGGTCGGCCCGACTACCGCGTACATGGCGGAGGCTGCACCGCCGCGCCGGCGCGGGCTCTACCTGTCCATGCAGTACGCGACGCAGGACGGCGCCGTGCTGTTCGCGGGGCTCGTGGGCACGACGCTCGCCTCCCACCTCAGCGACCAGCAGCTTCAGGATTGGGGCTGGCGCGTGGCGCTGCTGATCGGCGCGCTGATCGTGCCGTTCGGGCTGCTGGTGCGGCGGACGCTGCCGGAGACGCTGGAGAAGCCGCGCGCCGCAGCGCCGCCGCCCGGCGCGGCCGCGGCGGTGCGCCGGCCTCTGCGCGAACGGATTCGCCCGTTCCTCGCGATCACCGTGCTCGGGCTCATCATGCTGACGGCCGGAACGATCGGGAGCTACACGACCGGCTACATGGCCACATACGCACTCGACACGCTGAAGCTGCCCGCGACGATTTCGTTCACTCTCATCGTCCTCAACGGCAGCGTGTCGATCGTGTTCGAGGTGCTGAGCGGCTGGCTGTCGGATCGCTTCGGCAGGAAGCCCGTGATGATCATTCCGGGCCTGCTGCTCGTGCTCGCGATCCTCCCCTGCTTCTGGGTCATCGGCCACGCGAAGAGCATGTGGGTGCTCTACGGTGCCGAGGGCGTGATGGTGATGTTCGCCGCGCTTTCATCGGTGCCGGTGATCGTCACGATCACCGAGACCCTGCCGCCGCACATCCGCTCCGGCGCCGTGGCGACGATCTACGCCTTCGCGATTTCGATCTTCGGCGGCTCGACCCAGTTCATGATCAAACTGTTGATCGACTGGACGAAGAACCCGCTGGCGCCGGCGTTCTACTGGACGGGCGCCGCGGTGATCGGCGTGATCGCGATGATGATGGTGAAGGAGTCGGCGCCGGGGCGGGGCGGGGCCGCGACAATCGCGCACGAGAGCGCAGTCCTGGGCGAGGCGATCTCGGAAGGGCGGGAGTAGGCGCGCAGCCCTATCCGTGTGGGCTGGAGGCTCCGGACGGGCCCGTGTGGACCGGCTCCAGATAGCGGTTCAGCCAGTCGAGCGTCTCGCGCACGACGTCGGCTTTGAAGCAGCGCTCCGCTGAGGCGCGGAAGCCGCGCCCATCTTACTCGTTTGCTGTGCCTCTCTCAGCGAGGTTCTTCATCCGTCTTTTCGCGCTCAGCGTGGGCGACTCTGCCGCCGGCGCATGGTGAGTTCTCCGACGGGGGCAGGGCGCCAATCGGCTACTCGGCTTCGACAGCAGCCACAAGTCCGTTCGCGCTCACCGCTCCCCTGTGTTTGAACCCGGCTGAGATGTTCTCTTCGCTCTACGCCGCTTCGACCGTCCGTCCCTCACGCTTCTCGTACGTCGACCCGTCCCGCCACATCGCGTACAAGATGCCTGCGAGCTTCCTCGCCAGGGCGACAATGCCCACCTTCATTCCGCGGCGCAGCGCGATCCGTTGGGCCCAGCGCCGCAACGGCTCGGTGTCGTCGCGACGCGAACGCAGGATCGCCCACGCGGCTTCCACCAGCAGCCAGCGCACCCGGCTGTTGCCGGCCTTGGTGATCGCTCCGCGGTGCTGTCGCTCACCCGAGCTGCGCTCGCTCGGCGCCAGTCCCAGGTAAGCCTCGACCTGGTGCGGTCCTTCGAAACGCTCCCAGGTGTCGAGCGTGGCCACGAACGCCGTCGCTGTCACCGGTCCCACGCCAGGAACCGTTCGCAGGCGTCGGATCACCGGGTCGTTCGCCGCGATGGTTGCGATCCGCTGGTCCGCGGCTTTGATCTCGGCATGGGTGGTCTGGATCAGCAGGAGCAGCGGCGCGATCTCCTGGCGCTGCTCCGCCGGCATCGCCTGTCGCTCGACCCGTCCCAGGAACCCGTCCACGTTCCCGCTCGGCAGGTGCACCCCGTGGCGCCGCAGCAAGGCCCCGACCAGCGCCACGCACTTCACTCGCGTTCGCACCAGGGTGTCTCGCACCGCGAGCTCGGCCCGCACGTGACGTTGGTGATCGCTCGCCCGGTGGGCCGGCCGATAGGCGCCCAGCCGACAGGCGTCGGCCAGCGTGGCGGCGTCGCGTCGGTCGGTCTTCACGCGTCGGCTGCGCGTGGCGTACATCGCCGCGTAGTTCGGATCGGCCACCACCACTTCGTGGCCCAGATCCTCGAGGCATCGTGCCACCCACTCCGACTCCGTCATCGCTTCCAGCAGGATCTTCGCCCGGGGCCGGTTCCCGAGCAGCGCCTCGAATCGCTCTCGCTCTGTGCGGATCCGCTTCTCGATGATCTCTCCGAACTCGGTCTCGATGCAGATCTGGCTTTCGCGCTTGTGCAGATCGATGCCAATATGGTCCACGGCTGGCCTCCTTCGTTGCGGCTTTGACCGCGTCACTGGTCTGTGGCGCCGCTCTACGGCTACCACGTCCCAGCGGAGGCCAGCTGCTTCATCTCATCGGCTACGGTCTGCGGCGGTCTCGACACCCTGCCACACGCCTCAGTCGGACCGATCAACCCCGCCACCTAATTCAGCCAGATAATCGCCCCAGCCTGAATTCGCACCGTGTAACCACTCCGCTTCCACCCGGGGTAGTAGCCGCCTCCCTCCGTGGTGAAATGGCCTGTGTTCTCGACGTCACCACCCATCGAGGCGGCACTAATTCCCAACAGCAGCGAAGCTCGAGAACCGGTCGCAAACATCCCAGTAATCGATCCCCACGGCTGGCCGTTGGTTGTGCCGTCCAACTTGAGCAAGGTCTGCCCACCTGACGTGTCCTCGATGCTCGTTCCGTTGAGGCCCACCTGGATCATCACAGCGGAACGCCCAGCCGTCAGCAGTGGGGTCTGCGCCCGGCCGACCCCAGGTGTCGCAACGACAACTGTGGCAACCGCGATCATGGCGGCCACCCTGCCCACACTACTCGCATCACAACGCACGGCCTTCCTCCTCTCGTGAGAGCCTGATGGCCTCTCGCATCACCATCTCATCCGCGATCCTCGCGTAGCGCTGCGTCGTCACGATCGACGCATGCCCGAGGATCTGCTGCAGCGCGGCCAGGCTGCCGCCGCGTTCCAGTCACTGACACGCAAAGGTGTGCCTCATCTGGTGAACGTGGAACCGCTCGATTCCGGTTGCTTTCCGGACCGCCCCGCAGTGGGTTGCACGATCGGGTCGCGATCAAGCGCAAACAACTATATTTTCGATTAGGAAACCGCTGCTCTATCCATCTGAGCTACGGGGCCACGGGCGGCCGACTATCGCCCGAGGCAATCACTTGCGCAACCCGACCCACTGCCCCCGAAACGGCCGTGCGTAGCCGCTGCTACATGCGCTGCTACACATCACCTGCTCTTCCCCGGCCTGATTGCGTCACCCGTGGATCGCCTAAGCGTCGCACGAGTCGAATCACCGGCAGCAACGTTTCCCCACCACACTGACCAAGTGAACTCCTCCCCCGGTTCGATGGTCAGGCTGTCAGTTGGGCCCCAATGAGGCGTCGGCGAGTAATGTGCACCAGCGCTCACCGTAATTCGGCAACGTGCTAGACCCTTCACCCTGATCCGATAGGGCCCCGTCCCGGGCTGCCAGCAGGCTGCACTCAGGAAGGAAGAGCCCGGAATACTCCCCTCGCGAGGACCAATGCTCGCACCCAGACAGTCGCATCGATTCGCAACTGCCGTGGCGCCCGAGTTGCCTCCTCGCAGTGGGCAGATGACCTTGCCGGTCGGGTCTGTGATCTCCGCTTCCATGCCCTGCGGCTGGTCGCAGTCTACCCGCATGAGCATGAACCAGATCCCTGGCGTCGAATGGAACGCAAGGCTGGTGTCCGTCAGAATCGCACCAGCCGCACCATCTTCCTCCCGCTCGCCTCGCGTGTTTGCCTGCAACCAAAGAAACGCCTCCCCGCTTGGGCTCAGGATTTCGCTCCTGCTGCAGACGGTCGTTTGCAGCAATGACGGTTGGTGCCGCTCTGGAGCAGCGAAGATCACCCACAACTGACCAGCCGACCACTGGTAGCCACACAGTCGCGGAACGAACAGGTTCACCACCTGCCCCTTCGCAACACCCTTCCACGCGGTCTCAATCCGGAACGTAGTCACCCAGCCGATCTCCGTAGCCACGCGAGTGCGGCCCATGCGCCCCCGCACGACACTGTCCCGGATCGCCAGTATCTGTCCCACGAACACGGCCGTATTGCTCTTCCAGATCTCGGCCCGCGTGAACGGCGGGCACGTGCAGGCACTTGCGCAGGACGCGCTCATGGCCAAGGCGAGCAACGCCGTGCTGACTACCCGCATTGTGCTCCTCCGATCCGCTCTGCTTCCCGCCGCACCATCTCATCCGTGAGCCGCGCATACCGCTGCGTGGTCACTACGCTCGCATGGCCGAGGACTTGCTGCAGCGCGACGAGACTTCCGCCCCTCTCGAGCCACCGACACGCGAACGTGTGGCGCAGCTGGTGAACATGAAACCCAGCCACCCCCGATAGCCTCCGGACCCGTGTGGCAAACGACCCGGGTGACTTCACCGAATAGCCGACCAGCCTCCCGACCCACAGCCGGACCTCACCCTGCACTTCGGCAGGGAGCGGCACACGCCGCACCCTGCCCGACTTGGTCTGACTGACCACCAGCATCCCCTGCTCCACGTCGCTGGCCTGCGCCCGCGTGAGCTCGCCCCAGCGGAGGCCCGTACCGAGCCCCAGACGAATCACGAAGCCCCAAGGCTCAGGAACTCCCAGAACCGCGACCACCTCGGCATCCGTGAGGCGATCCGGGGGCCGTTCCTGAATCCGTGGCATCAGCCGCCGTGGGAATGGCGACTTGTCCAGATACCCAGCCTCCACGCACCAGTTGAAGAAGCACCGCGCATCCGAAAGCAGATGCATCACCGTGGCCGGTTTGATCTCCCGTCGCTCCAGCCACAGCCGGTACTCCCTCATGTCCTCCGGGCTTACCTTCCCGAGCGGCCGATAGCCCATGAAACGGCCCAGGTACATGTCCACGCGAGTCCCGGACATGCGCGCGTTCTTCTCGCTCCGAGCCGTTGGGACGTACACCGCAAGCCACCTCCGTGCCACCTGGGCAACCGTTGTCCGAACTCCCAGCGAGGCCTGCCCGTTCCTGAGTGCCGCCAGCTTGCGGCAGGCCGCCCCGTACTCCGGGCCCAGCGAAAACCACCGGTCCCGTCCTGCAATCCGACGCCGGGTGTAGTAGCTCGACCCGCGCCAGAACATGCCTCTCGGAAGCTTCGGCATCTAGCCCTCCTTCCGCGCCGAAGCCCAAGCTATGACATTCACGAGTCTGCCTGACAGGTTGGGTATTCTCCCTGGCCTGAAAGGAGGCTTCGTCCATGCCGCGCCCCAACTCGCAAGTGAAACGGAAGCTCGCCGCGCTGGAACACGCCGTAGCTGGCAGGAACGTGTCCCGGACCTGCCGCTACTTCGGGATCTCCAGGGACACGTTCTATGAGTGGCGCAGGGCCTATCAGCGCGGCGGCGAGGCGGGTCTGCTCCCGCGTAAGCGGGGTCCGAAGCGGCCACCGCCGAACCGCCTGCCCGAGACGCTGCAAGCCCAGATCCTCCAGATTCGCCGCGACTTCAACTTCGGTCCGCAGCGGATCGTCTGGTACCTCCAGCGCTACCACGACATTCGCGTCTCCACGGGCGCAGTCTACTACGCGCTTCGGCGGAGAGGGATGAATGTCCTCCCAAAGACCGCCTCGGTGCGCGCCATCCCGTCCTGGCATCGGTACGAGAAGGAAGTGCCAGGGCATCACGTCCAGGTCGACGTGAAGTTTCTGAGTCTGATCGATGAGCGTGGGCGGCACGTCCGCCGCTACCAGTACACCGCCATCGACGATGCGACCCGGATTCGGGCTTTGAAGGTCTACCCGACCCACAATCAGCGCACCGCGATCACCTTCGTGGACTACGTGCTGGAACGCTTCCCGTTCCGGATCCGTCAGATCCGCACCGATCGTGGCCACGAGTTCCAGGCGCAGTTCCACTGGTACGTCGAGGAGCTCGGCATCCAGCACGTCTACATCAAACCGCGCTCACCGAGACTCAACGGCAAGGTGGAGCGGTCGCATCGAACCGATGCGGTCGAGTTCTACCAGCTCCTCAGCTACAAGGACGACGTCGATCTCGAGGCCAAGCTCGCCGAGTGGGAGCGCTTCTACAACCTCGTCAGACCCCATGGCGCTCACCGTGGAAAGACCCCTTACGAAGTCCTTCGGGAGCGGCTATCTTCCTCCAGCGACCGTCAGGCTCAGGCGTGAACCACACAATCGGCTCGATTGGCTTTGAACTTGGCGTCCTTTTGCCGGATGGGCCTGCTATGCTGAGCAGATGGCTACCCTGTTTCTCGCGATCGGACTACCCGGCGCGGGTAAGACGACAATTGCAAAGGAACTAGAGCGTGAACGACCGGCGATCCGACTGACCCCGGACGAGTGGATTGCGACACTGCTTGGATCTCACCCAACGCAGGGGGCTCTTGACAAGGTTCGCCATCCAGTCGAAGCGCTGCAATGGAGTGTTGCGGCCCGCGCCCTGGCTCTTGGCATCGACGTCGTTCTCGACTTCGGTCTTTGGACGCGAGCGGAACGAGAGGACTTTCGAGCGCGAGCGTCAGCCCTTGGCGCCCGAAGTGAACTACGCTTTCAGCACGTCAGCCTCGAAGAGCTGCTCCGTCGTTTGCTCAAGCGCAACGCCGACCTACCGCCAAACACATTCCACGTCACCGAGGGCCAGGTTCGAGAGTGGTGGAGGCGTTTCGAACCTCCGAACGAGGATGAACTCCTTCCGAGAGAGGCCCCATGAGCCCGCAGGTGCGCTGCAAATGGGGTGTCCGCGCCCGAACGCTCTATTGACGGAAGGCAACGTGCACGTGCATCCACCCCGCCACCGGGGAACTGTCCCTCATCAGCGGTGCAAATGTTCTCGACCGTATAATGGTCGTAGCGGCCTCGGTCAGAACGCGCTCATGCTCGATCGGCTCTCGGTTGTTGTCGTACGAAGTCTGCGGATACGCGGCCAGGACTCGGCCACTCGTGCAAAGCAGCACTCTCAGGGGCACGACGTCGGTTAGGCCGCGGCTTATGGCGATCTTCGGATATTCGGGATCAGCCATGTGGACGACGATTCCCTCCACCCGAGTGACTGTCGATCCATCAGGTTCGATCGTGCCCCGCTCCGTTGAGTAGCGTTGTCCTGAGGCGAGGCAGTCGGGCACTCCCGGGAGAGCACTCGGGACCAAATCAACGTGGCCGACAAACCCAATGCGCCCTGTCTGCGGACCAGAAAGGTCGACACGGATCTCGGCCGGCGGAGATCCGGCAGGAATGACGAACGGGGCGGTGTACACCGCGCGGCTTGCTTCAGGGGCGCCGGGTGTCATTCCGATCTGCTCCGCGGTCCGCCAGTAGATGTAGGTGCCTGGTGGCGGCGCCGGCTCAAGTCGAACGTCAACCTGCTCCCCAGCGGCAAGTGCCTTGCGTGCGCACACAACGTGATACGCCTCCGTCGCCGGGGCACCCCAGGCGCATGACGCGACGAGGAGCGCGATACAACAAACACCGAGCGGGCCGCGCGTGGGTGCCATGAACAGCCTCCGATCTAAGGATCTGCTTCAGCTTGGGTGCCTCTCTGGCCGGAACAAGTCTATGCCCCGGACATCCGTCGCAACTATCTGGCCAGATGTCGTCAGTCGGGTAGTGGACTTCGGTCGACGCAGCCCGGGCTGGACCAGCACGGAATCCCGCCCTCCCGCCTCAAGCGCTGCCTGAATGGTCGCGAAATCCCCGGTGCCGGACGAATCAACGTGCCAATGCGTCGCCCGCGCCTCGGAACCCAGGCAAGAGAAAAGCGCGATCACGGTGAAGACAGAGCGCGAGCCGAGCCAAGGTGGCCTCACGAGACCACCAATCCCAACAACAGCGTGACCCGGGGCCTCGCTACACGAGGCTGCCCCGGGGCGATTTGAAAGCCTGCTCGATCCTGACGTGGTTCCTTCCCGACCTCGCAGTCGCGCCCGGGCCCGGGCGCGCCGATGGGCCTACCGGACCACCAGCACTCTCGACACAGCTGCCTCGCGACCCGCAGTGACCCGTATCCAGTACGTACCGTTCACTCTGGGCAGTGACGCGCCAAGCTCCAGTCGTTGCCTCCCCGCGACCGCCCCGGTCACGCGCCGCTCCATCACGCGGCGGCCGAGCACGTCGAACAGCTCGATTCGCAGCGGCGCGGCGGACTCCAGCGAGACATCCAGGGCGAGAACCGAGCCCTGCTGCAACGACTCGGCGTGGTGGATCTGCAGGCCGCCGCGGCGCATGGGATTCACCCACGCTTCGCCACCCTCGATGACCACGGCCGGCACAGGCGATCGCAACCGGTAACCCAGGCGTCCCGGCGACGCGGTGGAACTGTCGCGCAGCGACACGGAGGTGCCCGCGACCTGCGGGGTCGCATCCAGTCGCTCCCAGTGATTGCCGCGTTCCGTGCGCTCGATCACGATCGGCGCCGGCGAGGAGAGCTGCCAGTCCACGTGGATCACGCCGTCGATCGCTTCGGCTCTTTCCACGGATGCGAACACGCGAAGGGGCGCTCGAGGCTCGCCGCAGTTGTGGAACAGCGCGACCAAATTGCCATTTCCGATGGAGACGGCCAGATCCCGCAGGCCGTCCCCGTCGAAGTCGGCGATCGCGGCCGACCCCGGGTAGTTGCCCGGGTAGAACACGCCGACCAGGGACGTGGAACCATCGGGTTGCCCCTGAAAGACGTAGAGGGCACCCGGCCAATTGGTGTCGAAATCGACCAGGACGACGTCACTCCGCCCATCCCCGTTCAGGTCTCCGACTGCGATGGACCAGGGCTCGGCGCCATGACGCTGCACGTCCGTCAGATGGAACCTTCCGTCGGTCCCGCCGATGAGAACGCAGAAGTAGCCGGTGGCCCCGTAGGTGGTCGAAAACACGACGACATCGCGCACGCCGTCGCCGTTGACGTCACACAGGAAGAGCTGCGCGGCGTGCTCCCATGCGAGGCCGGTGCTGTTGTCCCATTCCATCTGCGCTGCATCATCCAGCACGTACTTCCCCGGAGCCTCATTCTTGAACACGCGAAGCGAGTCGGGTCCAATCGGGTGCGACCTGACAATCAGCAGCTCGCCACCGGGCCTACCATCGAGATCCACGCCCTTCATGACGAAGTCGAACCAGAAGAGATCGATCCCCAGCGATTCCGGTGCGGCGAACTCACGTCCGCCGAGATTGCGTCGATACATGAGCACCGCGTTCAGAAAGTCCCTCGACAGGATGCGCTCGGAGTTGTGGATGAGATCAGGCAGCCCGTCACCATCCACATCGGCGGCGATCCAGAAGCGCCGCATTACCATCTCGCGCGACTCACTGAAGCCACCCGTGCCATCGCCGTAGCGGATCTCGTAAGTGGACTCCTCGCCTTGCCAGGGATAAGTAGTCGTGCCGGTGATCTGATCTTCGTAGCCGTCGCCATCGAGGTCGATTGGCTGGGACCCGAAAGCCAACGCGGCCTGCTCTCTGTAACCAGGCACCTGTTCCGTCTGGTAGTACGCGATGGCACAGAAGCGACCATCCCCGATGCCCTGGGCGATCGAGATCGTCGGATCGTACCGGGGTCCTGTGTTCATGGTGGCGAAGTCGAGCACCCCATCGCCATTCAGGTCGCACACGAGCAGGCGCGCGGGCGTGACGCCGACCGCGTAATCCTGTCCCTCGTCACGTGGATCCAGGGGGTCCATGAACACGGTCACCAGCTCCCTCTCGTACTGGTATCCCCATGGCCCGGAGGTCGTGCCCAGTAATGCTACCCGGCCGTCCCCCGCGAGATCGGCCAGCGCCACACCCCACGCCCGACCTTCGCGAGAGGGGATGCGTCTCGCCTCGATGAACTGCCCCCTTCCGGCATTCGTCAGCAGCACGAACTGGCTCTCCGTCCCAACCGCAAGGTCCAAATCACCATCGCCGTCGAGGTCGCCGGCGGCGATCGAATAGGGTGGGTATCCCGCGTCGGAGGCCACCATGTCGTCGAAGCGGCTATCCGGAAGTCCCGGCAGGACTCCGATCGTGGCATCGACATGGTTCGCGACGACGATGTCCTCCCGGCCGTCCCCCGTGACGTCCGCCGCGATGACGTCGATGGGCTGCCCCCCCGAGGCGTACAAGACGGGCTCGGTGAAAGCGCCGTTCCCCAGATATTCGTACACACCGATCGAGTGGTCGCCCGCGTTGGCGACCACCAGCCCGAGTTCCCCCCGCCCGCTCCGGGGCGAAGAGTGAGGCGCAAGGTGAATCGTCGTGACGGCCGCGGGAAGTGCCCCGGTCTGGAGCGAGGCCGTCTGCTCGAGCGCACCACCGTCCAGCCGGAGGATCACGAGGCGCTGCGCGTCGGCAAGCGCAACCAGCAGTTCGGCGCGTCCGTCACCATCGAGGTCCGCGGCAGCGATCGCCTGCGGCCTCCCTGCAAGGGGGAAGTCGCTCCGCGCGCTGAGGTCTCCGTCCCGATTCGTGAGGATCGTGATCGAGCCGCTGTCAGGGCTGACCGTCGCGATGTCGGGTGTGCCGTCGCCATTGAGGTCGCCGGCAGCGATATCGGCGCCCGGGCCGTTCACAGGAATCCGCTGGTCGCCGAGGCGGATGTCGCCGGGGGCGGGCGTGGTGATGTCGGACATTCGCACGGGGCGGCCGAGCGGATCCGGCTGCGCGAAGGCCGCCGGAGCGGAGGTCGCGATCGCGAGAGCGATCGCCAGGGCATGTGCGGCTCGTCTCATGAGTTGCCCCTCGGGAGTGCAGGTCAGCGCTGCGAATGCCAAACGGAGACGCACACGCAATAGGCGTACCGTCGAGGTCGGATTCTGAGAGTGGCGTTCAGGAAGCGCAGCCGCATGAAGTTGCGCGGCGTGGCGCCGGTTGGTGCAGGGGAGTGCGCTTCGTGGCGACGGGAGAAGTGTCGGGTGGAGCGACGGTGGGACCGACGATCCCCCCTGCGACGTGTCAGCGCTCGATCGCCGCGCCCATGGACACCTCATCGCTCTCTTAGAACATCGGCGTGGGCACGGTGCCCCATCCGGTTCCAGCCGGCGTCCCCTGGACCTGCAGGACCTCGTTCGTGTGCAGGTGCACGTCGGCGTAGAAGCGCGGAAGGCGCTGGTTGTTGATGCCGAAGTCATCGGCGCGGGCCGTCAGGGCTCGCGTGCCGTGGATCTCCAGGAAGATGATCCGTCGGCGCATCGTCGGGTTGGCATACATCGCCGGGCCGTGCTGCATGGGCGGCATCCCGGCGTGGTGCATGTGACCACCCTCGAGATGGCGAATGGGGTGCAGCACGTAGTCCGCGATCATGCGGAACGTCTGATGGTGCTGGAACAGCTTCCACTCCTCACCGGTGTTCGCGATCATCCCCTGCATCACGTAGTCGACCGGCATCACGTAGGCCAGGATGCGCCCGTGCCCCGTGGCGGTCATCGGCTTCAGATAGCCGGCCGCGGCGGGATCGTTCACGACCGCCTCCACGAGCCCCGCGGCAATGGACCGGTCGCCCGGGACGATGGGGAGCACGTCAACGCCCGCCGCGCTGATCATCGGCAGATGCGCCACGGTGTAGGCGCGCAGGCCGAAGCCAAACGCCGCGGCCCCGCCAAGCAGGGCAACCAGCAGGAGCACTGCGGCCCATGACGTCAGTGGCTTCACCGGACCCCGCGCACTTCGGAGCCGCGGCCAGAACATCCCGGTGCGCTGCTGGTAGGCGAGGTAGGCCTCCGGGTGGATCCTCAGCATGCGCTGTTCCTCATCGCGAGCGAGCAGGTAATAGAGGAACACCATGAGCGCCAGGAACTCGAGGGTGAGGAAGCGGGGCCAGAGGATGGTCAGCCCGAGACCCGCCAGGATCAGCCCGGCGTACTGAGGATGCCGGACGAAGGCATAGAAACCGTGCGTGGCGACGCGCCAGCGCAGGAGCTTGCCCAGGTAAACCTGCACGGCGCAGATCAGGAACAGCGCGCTCCCGCCCAGGAAGAGCACTGATCCCAAGACCCGGATGGCAATGAGCGCGGGTGTCGGCGGGACGACCATGTGGGGCAGGAAGAACGCGGTCAGCCAGCGTGTCCCCTCCCAGCCGTTGAGCCCGAGCAGCAGCGGATTGAACACCGCGTAGAAGAATGCCGCGAACGGGCTGATCATGATCAGGATCTCGAATGCGGCGACGAAGTAGAGCAGGCCGACGCCGCTCACGACAAATCGTCGCCCGCGTCCCGCGCCCCCGGTTCCCGGCTTCATGATCGTCCCTCCTCTACTGGACGGGGGCGGCGGTGCCGGGGCTGATCGCGATGATCATGGTGAAAGCATCAGCGCGGGTCGGCAGAAGCCCGCGTGTGAACCGACGCGACTCAGCGAAGGCCAGGCCAACCCGGGGATGATCGCCACCTGACCGCGCTCCACCTGCTGCCATCGAAGTGAAGGAATGTCCCTTCGTACCCGACGGCGTACACGTCGCCGGGTGAGCTTCCCCAGACGCCCTGAAGATCTTCCTGCGTCCCGCTGACCTGGCTGCTCCATGTCGCGCCGTCGTAGTGCAGGATCGTCCCGCCGTAGCCCACCGCGAATACGTCTGACCCCGAGGCCCCCCAGACGTCCGCGAGAATCTCCGTCGTCCCGGTGACCTGGCTGCTCCACCTGATGCCGTCGTTGTGCAGAACCGTGCCGCCGCCACCGACGGCAAACACGTCGTTCGCGGAACTCCCCCACACCCCGAAGAGATACGCAGTTCTGCCGAGCTGGGTGCTCCATGTGTTGCCGTCGTAGTGCAGGATGCCTGGTCCGACCGCGAATACATCGTTTGCCGAACTCCCCCAGACGGCCCTGGCCGCCACTGTGTCGATTTGGGTGGTCCAGCTGCTGCCATCGTAGTGCAGGATCGCGCCGCCCCCGCCCAACCTGCTGTCTCCAACCGCGAAAACGTCGCTCGCCGAACTCCCCCAGACGCCGAACAGCTCGGCCGCGCACGGGCTGCTGTCGGCAGTCCAGTCGCTTCCGTCGTAGCTGCGATGCAGGATCGTGCCATGGTCGTACAGATGGAACCCGACGATGAACTGGTCCGTTCCCGAGGCGCCCCACATGCTGGTGAAATAGTCCGCCGCGCCGTTGGCGACGAGGCTCCACTCCCGGCCGTCGTAGTGCACGATCAGGCCGTGCCAGCCTGCCTGATCGAGGCTCAGGCCAACGGCATACACATCGGTTCCCGATGTTCCCCACACGTCGCCGAAATCCGTGATGGTGCGAGACGCGAGTGGGTGCGTGGGCTCGCTGCATCCCGCCAGCATCAATGCCAGACATGTCCAGCCCGTCAGCCCGGCCATGCGCCTCACTGCACGCGACGTCACTTGCAATGCCTCCGAATCCAGCGACGCTGAAGCTGCCACGGATCCTCTGGACATCCGCTCCTGCCTGTTGCCGGCAGACGATCAGCTTCACCCTTGACTGGGTGACCGTCTCACATCCCCTGGGCCCCCACTATCGCCCTTTGGTGGCACTGGACGGGAAGGACCTCGCGGGCTCTCCATCCCACCAGTTGGCTGGGCGCGTGGCCGATAACATGAATGCCATCAGACTCTTGACCGCTGCTGGCGTGCTGGCGCTGCTGGCCCTCGTGACGACCGCACGCGGCGACGGCCCTTCGCGACTTCATTGGCCTCCCCTTTCCCGCGATCCTCTCCGCCTCCCGCATCACCTCTCATCTGCGATCCTCGCGTAGCGCTGCGTCGTCACAATAGACGCGTGCCCGAGGATCTGCCGCAGCGCGGCCAGACTTGCGCTGCGGTCCAGCCACTGACACGCAAGGGCGTACCGCATCTGGCTACGGTCCTGGTGCCAATCACAAGGTGATCCACCATGCGCTGAACAGGCCGGCAGGCACCGCGACCAACAACCACAGACTCGTCCCTGCCCGGGCAATCTTCCGTCGGCGAGACTCCACGGGGCTGTAGCGCAACAAGAACCACACCGTTCCGTAGATCCCCATGTTTGCGAGGGCGCCCACGACACGCTCAATCGTTCCAGCCAGCCGCCAGCTTATCGCGTGGCCCTCGTTGTCGGGTGAGTCCGTCCAACCGCCCTGCACAAGTCCGTAGCCGGACAGCGCGCCGATGAATGTCTGGCCAACAAGAATGGACCCCGGGTCAGCGGGCACCTCCACAGCCACCCTTGCTCTAGTCAAAGCGTGAGGAGCATTACCAGATGGCCAGACGAGGTTTTCCGTCGACTGCATCACAGTCGGCACCAACCCCAGCAACGCGGCCAGTCCTATTGCTCCCGACCGAACCGAACCACTAGCCATCGCCCAATCTCCTCACCCTGTGCGCCTCCCGCATCACCCTCTCCTCCGTGATCCTCGCGTGTCGCGGGCCGGCGCCCGCAGCGGACGCGCCAGGAGATCACGGCGAAGCCGTGATCGAGAGGACAGCGCACCAGGGCGCGAAACTCCGCGGGGAAGTCATGCGGTCGTTATCGGCACGCAGGCCTGCCCCTTGCAGCCGTCCTCGGCCGGCGCAATCCGGCGTTCGTGTTGCGCCGCCCGGTACCTCCTGCTTTCACGAGCGCCCAGGTGTCGATCTGTGCTTTCGTTCTCGACATGCTGGGGTTCCGATGGAGCTCGATCATCCACGAATTCATTGTCGCGACGCGGTCACGCGCCTAGAATCGAAGAGGTCCGGCCCGGGCCGGCTCTTGTCCTCTCCGCTGCCGCCGCGCGTGAGCAGCGAGGCCCACCTTGCCTGGGAGCCCGTTCATCATGTCCTGGTCAAAGTGCTTCAACGTCGCCGCCCTGACCCCCGCCGTCCTGTCCGCTGCGCTCGCGTTCATCTCTCCGGCCGCCGCCGGAATCAACGATGGCCTGGTCGCCTTCTACCGTTTCGAGGGCAATGCCGCGGATTCCAGCGGCAATGCCAACCACGGCACACCCTTCGGTACGCCCGGCTACACGGCCGGCCATGCCGATCAGGCGATCGTTCTCGACGGTGTCAACGACTTCGTCGAGCTGCCTGGGAATCTCTGGACGACGGCGTTCTCGACGTCATTCTGGGTACGAACGACCGCGATCGCGCCCTCGGGACAGGTCTGGTACCAGGGATTGGGTCTGGTCGACGGCGAAGTGTGCGGAAGCCCGGTCGGCGGCGACTTCGGCATCGCGATGATCGACGGCGGGAAAGTGATCACCTATGACGCGAAGACCACCACGTCGATCAATGACGGCACCTACCACGCCATCATCGTGACGCGCTCGACGGTCGACGACACGGTGAAGATGTACATCGACGGCGGGCTCGAAACGGCCTACCAGCTGGTTCCTACGACTCTGACCGGCATGCCGTGGATCGGGGTCGGGAACAATCCGTGCGATGTGACGTTCAACCGCCTGTACTTCCCCGGCGAGATCGACGAGCTGCGCTTTTACGACCGGGTGCTCGATGCCGCCGAAATCGCAGAATTGAGTGGCAACACGAACGTGGACGTGCCCGCAGTAGAGACGGGCCGCACGGCATTCACCTCGGCGTTTCCAAATCCGACGCGTGGCGGCGCAACGGTTTCATTCACGCTGGCCGAACCACTCGACACGCGCCTCGAGGTATTCGATCTGCGCGGGGCGCGCGTGCGCACGCTGGCGAGCGGGCTCTGGCCGGCGGGATCACACACGCTCGAGTGGAACGGAGACGACGAGCGGGGCCAGGCCGTGCGACCCGGCGTGTACCTGATCGGGTTCAGTGCCGGTGGCGTGGTCTCGCTGCACAAGCTGGTCCGCATCCGATAGCCCGGACGCCCGGCCGGCCGAGCCCGAGGGCCGACACAACCGTCACCGCGCGCATTCGAACCCCTCCATGAGCCGCACGAACGACGCGGAAGCTTCCCGCGAGAGCCGCACGCCCCATCGATCGCAGAACGTGCGGAAGAGCTTCAAATTGGCGTCGTGATCGTACGGTTCGAACTTCGTCTCGACCGCGCCCTCGAGATCGGCGTTCACGTCGAGCATCCGCACCGGCGCCTCACAGGACAGGTCGAAGCGGTCCAGCGCGAAGCGCCTCACCCCGGGATGGTCCACGGTCCGGAAGTGAACTTCGCGCCGCGGAATGTCGAACACGATGCTCCACCGCGTGTACGGCTCGTGAAACAGGTCGCTCCAGAACGAACGACGCGCGACGACCACTTCGGTGAGAACCCGCAGCGCGTGATCCACTGCGAGGTCCCCGGGGCCCGCACCGAACGCGTCGATCTCGGCCGCGGCGGCCGCGACGCGCTGCACCGAACGGCCGGGATTGAAGTCCGGCACGACACCGCTTTCCAGGAATGCCACCCCGGCGGCGTAGGGAACATTGGTCATCACTTTGACCGGCACCCGCTCGCCCGTGTAGCAGACCATGCGGCCGTTCAGGTACTCGACCGCGGCACAACGCCCGTCGGCATCCGCGACCAGGAAGTGACAGGGCGTCCGGTCGTTCAAGCGCAGCGGCGGCTCCATCCGGACGAGATCCTCGACGCTGCCGCAGGTGTCGAGCACGTACTGGACCCACGACGAGTTGTCGAACGGCGGGCGCTCGTCCGGCGCAGGCAGCACCGACACATCGAGGGCCATCTGGCTCACGACCAGGCCGGCTTCGTTCATGCCGCACCACGCCAGCTCCCGGCCGGCCAGGTTGAAGGTCACGCTGCCGTATCTGGAAACCCACCTGGCCACCTCGCCGGTCGTGCCTCGCTGGTAGCCCTCTTTCGCGAGCCCGCGCCGGTTCACGAAGATCAGCCCCTCGTCGAGCTTCAGATCGAGATTGGTCGCGAAGAACGGACCGTCGCGCGTGTCGAGGCAGAAGGACGTGCAGGCGGCGAGCGGGCTGGCCGCGAGAAGAGCGACCGCCAGACCGAGGACCAGGGCGGGGGTGAACGGGCGCATGGTTCTCCTGTCCGCGCGCGCGGGGCGGGAGCGATTCTCGGCGCGCCGCATCGGACGCGCGGGATCCGCGCACGCCCTCACGCTAGCAGCGCGACGGATCGAGACAATGGGACCAAGGCCTCATGTCGGAATCGGCCCGCGCATGACGGGGTGGCACCGGCGGTCCTTCGAGTGCAGGCGGCGGCGGGCGGCAAGACGCCACCATGGGACCTCACCCCCTCCGCTTCAGCGCCTCTTCCACGATCTCCCCGATCAGTTCCACGTAGCTCCGCCCGCTCTTCTTCGCCGCCATCGCGAACTCGGCGGTCGAGAGCAGGTAGGGATTCGGGTTCACCTCGAGCACGTGGACCGTGCCTTCCGGCGTCAGTCTCAAGTCCACGCGCCCGTAGTCGCGCGCCTGGCAGACCCGGTAGGCCTTCACGGCGGTGTCCTGAAGCCGCGTCACCAGTGCATCATCGAGATCGTCCGGCAGGAACGACGGCGTGGCGTGGTAGATCTCCGAGTCCGTGTCCCACTTGACCTCGGTGCCGGCGATCTTCGGCATGCCCTCGGGCACCTTCGACAGGTCGATCTCGACCACCGGCAGCGCCTCGGGGTCGTCGTTGCCCAGCACGCCGACGTACAGCTCGCGGCCCTCGATGTACTCCTCGATCAGCGCGGGCGAATCGAATTGCGCGTGGATGAAGTCGATGCGCTCCATCAGGTCCTTGATGGAGTGGCACACGGCGCCGAAGTGGATGCCGATCGAGCCGTCCTCACGTGCGGGTTTCACGATCACCGGGAATTGCACGTCCATCGCGCCCTGCGATCGGCCGCGGTAGACGGTGGCGAAGTACGGCGTGTGGATGCCGTGGAAGGCGAAGATCTTCTTGGCGAGGGCCTTGTCCTGGGCGATGTGCAGGCCGTCGGACCCGGCGCCGGTAAACCGGCGCCTCAGCATCTCGAGGAAGCCGGCGAGGTGACGCTCCTGGGTGTCGTCGCCGCCGAACGCTTCGACCAGGTTGAAGATCAGGTCGGTTTTCGTGCGGGCGAGGTCCGACAGGCTCTGGCGGGTCCCGTCCACCCGCAGATAGACGGGCTTGTGGCCGAGCTTCTTGAGGGCCTCGTAGACCTCCCGGACGTCCGGCTCCGGAGGCTGCCGGCGCGGCCGGCCGCCCTCTACCCGCTCCTCGTCCTCGTCCCACCAGTACTCGTAGAGAACGCCGATTCGCTTCCGTGCCATGCGGCTCCTCCCCATGACGGGCTGGCGGGCATGCTAATCCGCGGGCCCGGCGCGCCACAAGCGCGGTTCCGGCAGGTTGGTCGTGTAGAACACAGGTAAAGTCGGGGCAAATCTTCGTTCGCGTGCCGGACCGATCTTCCCCATGCCTCATCTCAGGCGGCATTCATGACCCGCCGGTCGCACCGCGGGCACGCGCGGCGCCGCACCGCACCCATGTCACACGACACCGGAGATGAGTCCCATGCAGAGACTCCAACGACTGGCTGCCTTCACGCTCGCGGCTGCGGCGCTGCTGTCCTCCGCGGCCTTCGCCGCCACCACCGACTACACGTTCGACGGCGCGCACACGAGCGCCGCGTTCAGCGTGCGTCACATCTTCACGCAGGTGCCCGGACGCTTCACCGAGCTGTCCGGCACGCTGCACCTCGACGAGCAGGACCTCACGAAGTCCTCGGTCGAGGTGACGATCCCTGCGGCCTCGGTCAGCACCAGCAACGAGCGGCGCGACAACCATCTGCGCAGCCAGGACTTCTTCTGGGTCGAGAAGTACCCGCACATCACCTTCAAGAGCACGAAGGTCGTGCCGGGCGATGACCGCGACTCCTTCCAGCTGCTCGGCGACCTCACGATCCGCGGCGTCACGCGCCCGGTCACGCTCGACGTGAAGAAGCTCGGCATCGTCGACGCGGGCCCGATGATGGGCCGGCGCGCGGGCTTCGAGGCGACGACCACGATCAATCGCAAAGACTTCGGCATCGTCTGGAACCAGAAGCTCGATCAGGGCGGCGTGGTGCTCGGTGACGACGTGCTGATCACGCTCAACGTCGAGGCGGCCCACAAAACCGAGGCGGAAGCCCTGAAGTACTGATCGCGTCGCGGCGCGCCGGAAACGCCTGAGGCCCCCCGGTCATGCGGGGGGCCTCTCGTGTTGGTGACCGCGCCCGACGGCCCGGCGCCGCACCCGCCGGCGGTCCGGCTTCAGCCCGCCGCGGCGTCCTCCCCTTCCCCAGCGGCGAGCAGCTCGCGCAGGCGATCGATCAGCGCGCCGGGCGTGAACGGCTTCTGCACGAACCCGGTCGCCGCTGCGGCCTCGCCCTCGTCGAATGCCTCCCGGGCGTAGCCACTCATGAACAGCACCGGCAGCTCCGGATTGCGGCGGCGCAGCTCCCGTGCGAGCTCGATGCCGCCCATGTGCGGCATGACGACGTCGGTGAGCAGCGCGTCCACCTCGGCCGGCGCGCGCTCCAGCACGCGCAGCGCCTCGGCGCCGTCCTGCGCCAGCAGCACCCGGAAACCGTCGCGCTCGAGCGCCGCACGGACCAGATCGCGAATGCTCGCCTCGTCCTCGGCGACGAGCACGGTCGCGCTGCGGCCGCGGCGGCGCTCGATGGGCGCTTCCTCGTCACCGCCGTCGCCGCCGGTGCCCGAGCGCGGCAGCACGACGGTGAAGCAGGCTCCCGCGCCGGGCGCGCTGGTCGTGTACACGTGGCCGCCGCTCTGGGTGACGATGCCGTAGACCGTGGACAGCCCGAGTCCGGTGCCGCGCCCGGTCGGCTTGGTGGTGAAGAACGGCTCGAAGACGTGCGCGCGGGTGCGCTCGTCCATGCCGTGCCCGGTGTCGCGCACGAAGATCACCATGAAGTCCGCGGCCGGCAGGGAACGGCCGGTCAGGCGCTCGTCGTCCACCCCCGGAGCGCGCGTGCCGATCATGATCCGCCCGCCCTCCGGCATCGCGTCGCGCGCGTTGAGGACGAGGTTCAGGACCACCTGCTGCAGCATCGCCGGATCGCCCCACACGGCGCCGATGTCGGGGGCGAGCTCCAGCTCGAGCGCCACGTGCTCACCGATCAGCCTGCCGAGCATGCGCACCATTTCCGAGATCAGCCGGTTCGGGTCCACGCTCACCCGCTGCTGCGGCTGCTTGCGTCCGAACGCCAGCAGCTGACTGGTGATGCGCGCCGCGCGGGTGCTGGCCTCGAGGATCTGCGCCGCGTCGTCGTGATCCGTCGACCCGGCTGGATGCCGCGCACGGATCACGTCGGCGTGGCTCATGATCACCGTGAGCATGTTGTTGAAGTCGTGGGCCACACCGCCGGCGAGCCGACCGATCGCCTCGAGCTTCTGCGCCTGGATCAGCTGCTGCTGCGCGGTCTGCAGACGGGTGAGACTTTCGTTCAGCCGTTCGTTCGCGCGCACGAGCTGCTCACCGTGCCGCGTGAGATCGCCGGTGAGCCGCGCGTTGAGCAGCGCGCGCTCGAGGTGCGCCGCGATCAGGCGCAGATACGGCAGGTGCTCCGGCCCCGGGACCACGCGCTGATACGCGCCGGGGCGCAGCGGCGGCGGACCGCCGGCGACGATCCCGCCGAGGAACGTGTCGTGGTCCTGGCGCAGCGGGATACAGACGCCGACCGCGTTCGGGTCGACACCGGGCGCGGGCGCGCACAGCGCAGCGCGGACCGGCGCCGGCACGTGCTCGAAGTCCGCGGGCCGAATAAGCGCCGGCCCGTCGTGCGCATCGAACCATTGGCGCACGCGCTCATCCACCTCGCGCCACGGGCTCGCCGGCCCGAGGCCGGGTTCGCAGGTGAGTCCCTCCAGCACGTTGCGCACCGGGTCCACCAGCACCGCGCCAAGGCAGTTCAGCCGGAACTGCGAGGCCAGCAGGTCGAGCGCGCGCCGGATCACCTGCTGCGGAGCATCCATCGCCGTCCCGGCGATGGCGAACTCGCTGAGGGCCTCGATGCGTCTGAGCTGGCGGTCGAGCTCGTTCTGCGAGCGATAGAGGCGCTGCTCGGTCTTGACCAGCAGTTTGATCTGCTCGGTCAGCGCCTCCTGGTCGGACGCAGCCGCGGCGCCCTGCGGGCGGGCGGGCTCGTCAGACCCGGTCATAGAGCGCGCACAGCACGACGGTGTAGTTGTGGTAGCGCGGCGTCCCGTTGATCGGCGCGACCTCTCCATAGGTGTGGAATCCCAGCCACGGCACGTCCCCGCCCACTTCCCGCTGCAGCGGTTCGACGATCTCGCGCGCCACGTTCGAGCCGAACAGCATGCGGCCGCGCCCGGTGCAGTCGAACTGCAGCACCGCGGCAGGGCGGCGGTCGGGGTTTCGCGCGACGAGAGCGCGCGCGCAGGACGCCGCACTGGCGCGAATCGTCTCGTGATCGCGGCGCGTGAGCCGGATCGAGTCCCCCTCGCGGAGTCCGCCGCCCGGGAAGAACAGCGCGCCCGAGTCGCGATCGAGCCGCAGCGGCACGCGGATGATGTACGGCGCGTAGGTGGACGCATCCCCCTCGCCGAGCGGCAGGCCCACGCTCAAATGGCTGATCCCCTCGACGTTCAGATCCTCGGGGTCGCCGTCCAGGTACTCCTTGAACACGGTCCACGCCGGCCGGCCGTCGATCTCCTGGATCCAGCCGCCGTCAGCGCGGGTGACGCGGCGCCAGAGCCCGAGCGGCTGGCAGCCGTGGCTGACGGACACGTCGAGCCGGCCCCGGCCGCGCAGCGCGAGCGCGGCGACACCGCCCGACACCGCGCGGTCGTCGAGGTACTGCCAGGTGCGCTCCATGACCGAGGCGTCCGAAGCCGCGCCCCCGGCGACGGTCACCGGCGCGGGAAGGGTCTCCGCGAGCGCATCGAGAAACGCCGTGCAGTCGCCGCCGAGGCCGTCGGGCATGACCAGCAGCGCGATCAGGTCGTCCACCCCGCCCGCGCGCACGTGGCTGGCCAGCGTTCTGCCGGCGGCGGCCGAGTCGTCGCTGTAGCCCTCGACCAGGTACGGCTCGAAGCGCATGCGATCGGAAGCCAGCAGCATCACGCCACAGGCATGCTCGATCTCGTCGGACGCGCCGAGGGTGATCACGCCCTCGCCCGAACAGCCGACGATGCGGACGCCCGGCAGCGCCTCCCGCACGCCGCCGAGCAGGGCGCCCGGTTCGTAAGGAGCCGTCGCGAACACGATCGCGAGGTCCGCCGTGTCGCCCCCGAACGCGGCACGCGCGGCGAGCGCCGCATCGCGCCCCGCCTCGAAACCATTTTCCAGCAGACACTTCCCTACTGCGGCGTGGGTCGCCACTCCGATCTCCTCCCGGGCTCGAGTCCTGCCCTGGCCAGATGATGCGGGGCCTCGGAGCCCAAGTAAAGTAGACTGGGGGCACCGGGCCCGCGCGAAGGAGGAGTGGCACATGAAGTTCCTGTACAGCACGCTGTGGCTCGTGCTCGCCGCCGGCCCCGTGCACGCCGCCGACCCCGCCGCCGCGCTGCGGCAGGCCCTGGTGGGCCGGCAGGTGATGGTGCCGTTCGATGTTCCGGTGAGCTCGTACGGCGTGGATTTCGACGGCGACCACCAGTTCGCCCGTGACGACGAGGCCCGCTTCGACCGGCTCGACACCTGGGGCATGGCGCTGCGCGGCGGTGACGTCGCCACGATCACCGAGGTGCGGGTCAGCAGGCGGCGGATCGAGATCCTGCTCGGTCACGGCGGCCTGAGCACCACCGACCTCATTCGCCTCAAGGATCCGAGCTTCCGGGTCGGCGGCACGGCCGTGCTGCCTCAGGATGCCGGCCCGCATTCGACCAACGTGCAGGCGCGCCAGGCGGAGCTCGAGCGCATCATGATCCAGGACGAGTTCGGCAGCCGCAGCGCGAACCGCGCGATCAACACCCGCATGAACCGCGCCGAGTCCGACACCGCGGGCCTGGCGCAGGCGAGGCGGACGCAGCGACGGGCGTGGATCTACCGGCCGGGGCCGGGTTCGCGGCTGCGCGTGCTGTTCAGGCGGGAAGTGCCCGCGAACCTGCTCGAGCCGGACCCACTGATCGCCGCGCTGTCCGAGCACGTCATGTTCGTGGACGATGGCCCGGACACGCCCGCCGCGCCTTCCGAAGACGCCGCTTCATCGCAGTAACCAGGGAGGTGCCACATGAAATCGTGGCTCTTTATACTTTTCGCCCTCGCGGCCACCGGATCGGCGCATGCCGACCCCGCGACCGCACTCAAGCAGGCGCTGGTCGGCCGGCACGTGATGGTGCCGTTCGACATGCCCGTCAACTATCTCGGCGTGGACTTCGACGGCGACCACGAGATGGCGCGCGACGACGACAGCCGCCTGGACCGGATCGATACGTGGGGTGCTTCGTTGCGTGGCGGCGAGATCGCCGTGATCACGGACGTGCGCGTGAGCAAGCGTGAGATCCAGATCCTGCTCGGCAAGGGCGGTCTGACGACCACCGAGCTGCTGCGCGAGAACAATCCGAACTTCCGCTACGGCATCGGAGCCGACCGCAGGACGGACAGCGATCCGCACTCGATCATCACCCGGGCGCAGGCCGTGGACTCGCGCGAACTGGGTTCGGATGCCGCGCGGATCATCCACGAGATGCCCGATACGCTGGGCCAGGCTCAGGCCAGGCAGCTGGTGGAGCGTTCGAGACTCGACCGGGCGAACGTCGGTTCGCGACTGCGGATCCGGTTCAAAACCGCCGTGGCGGAGGAACTGCTCCAGCCGAAGGCGCTGATGCTGGCGCTGTCGCAGCACGTGATGTTCGTCAGGGAGCCGGCGGACGGCGTGGCCCCCGACGCGACGCCGCCGGACTCGCAAGAATAGCCGCGCGCCGCGCTCATCCGACGGCGCCGCGCGCCCGCCCGCGACGGCACCGCGCGCGAGGCCGCGCCGCGGCCGGCTTCAGCGGGCGGTCTCGCGCGGGCGCAGCACGGTGATACCGCTCTGCGAGCGGGGGCCGTTCTCCAGATACACGTGGAGCGGGCCGTCGAACGTCACGCGATGGTGCGCCGACGACGCGTGCACGAATCGCGCCGCGCCGCTCGCGTCTCTTACGATCAGGCCGGTGTGCGAGTAGTCGAGTCCGTCGATCGAGGTCGCGATCGCGATCAGGTCGCCGGTGCGGAGCCTCGACTCGATCGCCGCGACGCGCGCCTTCGGAATCACGTAGCGCACCCTGTCGTTGAGCCGCTGCTCGATCGCACGCATCCTGCGGATGCGCCCGGGATTCTCGCGCAACGCCGCGTAGCGGTCGGGATGCGCCGACATGTAGCCGACGCCCGGCGACGACGGCTCGCCGCCGAGCGCGGCCGTCACGTCCTCCAGCACGCCGCGCGCGGCGTTCTCGCGGATCCAGTCGGTGGTGTAGTGGAGTCGTGACGTATAGCCGTCCACGCGGCCGTTCCGGTAGCGCGTGAAGGTGACCGCGTCGGCGAGATCGGCGAACCGTGGCGCCGCGTCCCGCCCGCCGCTCACCCGCGCCAGGTCGAGGCACGTCTCCATGAACGTGACGCAGTCGAAACCCGACGCGCTGATCCGGCAGACCTCGGGGCCCGGCCCTTCGAGCGTGCCGTCCGCGTAGGGTGTGCCCTCGAGCGCGAGCGCGAAGTGACCGATGCGCTCGCCGATCGCGAGCGTGTCCCAGCCGGCGGTGCGCGCGCTGTCGAGCAGGGCGTCGAACACGCGCGCCGCACCGGGCGCGGCGGCCGCATGGGCGGCTTCTCCGCGCACGGCCGCGGCGCGATCCGGGCCCGCGGCGCACGCCGGGGCGGCGACGGCGATCACCGCCAGCCAGGCCACCGCGATGCGACGCGCGCGCCCGCTCAATCGAATTCCGCCCGCGCTTCGGGCGGCGTCTGTTCGAGTCCCACACGGCCGACGGCGATCGCCGCGCGCGAATAGTTCTCGCCCTTCATCGTGTGGCCGGAGAGCCGCCGCAGCATCGCCAGCTGGCCGGTATGGGTGAGCGCATCGGCGATGCCGCCCTGGAACAGGCGGCCGACGTCCCACTTCACCGGCGCATCGGAGGCGAGGTAGGTGTCGAGCGCCTCGAGCGATGCGAAGAAGCGCGCGATCTCGTCGTCCCACGGCAGCGGCGCGGAGTTGGCCCATTTCACCTCGCCGCGCACCATGCTCAGCGCCCAGTCCATGAGGTCGCCCATGTGCGCGAGGATCTCGACGCAGGAACGCGAATCGGGGGCCGCGCGAAAGGCGCCGAAGGCGGCGGGCGTGCCGCGCACGGTCTTGCCGGCGCGATACGCGAGCGTCGCCAGCGCGTGTCGCAGCAACAGTCGCGTCGCGGGCTCGTCGTGAATCGGGGTCGGAGAGGGCATGACGGAAAGGCAGACTGCGTGTCGCGGGGGCCCGGGTCAAGTACCGTGTCCGGGGGGCCGCGCGCATCCACGATCAAGCAGCCGGCGCGGGATGCCGAAAACTGAAGCCGGGCCTTGCAGCGTCACGTATGCTTGGGTCAGTCGGATTGCACGCAGGGGGTGGCCATGGGTTATCCTCCGCTGCTTCGATGACCCGGAATTCGCGATGGGCATCGTCGGCGCCGGCCTCGCTGCAGATGGGCAGCGGCCGGAGCGTGTTTCGCGGCCTCGCCTGCGCCGGTAGCAGCGGCCCTGGCGCGCCATGACCGATCGAGGGGGTCCGCCTTGCGGGTCGCCCGCCCGCTTCGACCTCCACACGCAGGGAAGCCCGAAATGGCCAAAACCGTCCACCACAAGTTCTCGATCTTCTGGTTCAGCCTCCAGACCGCCGGCCAGCTCGCCGTGATTCTGCTCGCGCTGCGTTTCGGCCTCCCGCGTGTGTGGGCGTCGCAGTTCACGCTCGGCTGGACCGGCATCGTCCTGGCATTCGCAGGCGTGCACCTGATCCTCGCCTTCTTCGAGTGGGCATTCCACCGCTACGTCCTGCATTCGATCGTCAGCTCGCCGCTCGCCCTGTTCGCGAAAGCGCACCGCAACCACCACGGGCTGACCTCGATTCGCCTGCAGCCCGTCGCCGCGGGCTCCGACCGTTACATCCTCAACGAATACCCGATCACCGAACAGGAGCAGTTCGAGGACTCGGCATTCCCCTGGTGGGCCTATCTTGGATTCCTCGCTTTCTTCTCGCCGCTGCTGATCGGACTGCAGCTCATCTTCCCCGCGGTGCCGTTCATCCTGGGCGGGATCCTCGCGGTCACGTTCTCGATGTCGCTCTACGAGATTCTGCACGCGGTCGAGCACCTGCCCTACGAATGGTGGAAGCGCGCCACCGAGCACCCGCGCTTCGGCGGCCTGTGGAGCAAGATCTACGGTTTCCACCACATGCACCACGCCAACGTGTCGTGCAACGAGGCGATCTCGGGATTCTTCGGCCTGCCGATCCCCGACTGGGTGATGGGCACCTACCATCAGCCGAAGGAACTGCTGCTCGAGGGCCGCGTCGCGACGGCGAAGGACTTCGCCGTGCCGCGCCCGCCGCGCTTCGTGCAGTGGCTGGACGGCTGGGCCCGCAAGCGCGAATCGGGGCTGCGCCGCGCGGCATAGCGGCCTCAGGCGGGCGTGCCCGCCCCGGGCATCAGCCCCGTCACCGGCACACCGTCCACATCGCCGAGTGACACGCCCATGAGCGCCGCGATCGTCGGTGCGAGATCCACCATCCGCACCTCGGTGCGGATCGGCCCGGCGGCGATGCCCTCTCCCGCCGCGACCACGAGCCCGGTCGGGCGGTGGTCGCCGGTGCGCACGCCGTGCGCCTCGCCGCGGATCACCCCGATCGTGTCCGAGGCCACCGCGGTGATCGGCGCGCGGCGATCCCAGTCGATGAGCAGGTCGGGCAGACCGTCGAGGCGCTCGCCGGCATAGAGTTCCGACGCGCGCAGCACGCGGCGCACGATCGGGCGATCGGTGTCGGGCTCGCGCAGCGCGAGGAGCTCCTTCTCCAGCCAGGCCACCACGCCGTCCACCTGCTCCGGGCGGATGCGGCCCCGCGGTTCGCGGCCGGCGACGTTGAGCCGCACGCCGCCGTAGAGCTCGTTGTTGGGAATGCGCACGAAGCGACGGCTCGCATCTACCCAGCGCGCGGCGCGCCCGGCGCGCGCCAGCTCGGGATTGCGGTGTCGTTCGCGCCAGTGCAACACGCGCCGCGCGATGCGCTCGCGCCACACCACGGCCGGCGATGCGGCGCCGAGCGTGTCGTCGAGCGCCACGAGAATGTCCTTCAACAGGTGGTCGGCGTCGTGATGCGAGCCGATGCCGTGGCTGAGCAGCACGATCAGCGTCGCATCCTTCGGCAGGGCTTCCAGGTTCCGCGCGAGCGCGCGGTCGAGGGTCTCGTACACGCGCAGCAGCGGGTCGGCGGCGGCCGCGTCGTAATGCGGGTGCCGCGGGTCGTGCGCCCACCAGAACTGGTGCCCGGCGCAGTGGCTCTCGGCGTAGACGCCGGCGAACACGTCGAAGTCGCCGCGCGCGAGCAGGCGCAGGTGGAGTGCGGTCTTCTTCTCGATGCCCTCGACCAGCGTGGCGAACAGCCCGTCCCAGTCGCCGCGCTCGGCGTAGTGATCGCAGCGGCCGGCGATCGGGTAGGCCCCGTCGGTGTCGCGCATCTCGCGCTCGAATGCCGGGGGATGCGCGGCGAATTCGAGCATGCGGTCGTGCGTACCCCAGTCGATCGCGTGCATCCCGTGCGCGGGCGAGCTGAGCGCCACCAGCGGCACGTCGATGATGCGGGTGCGGCGGCCGGCTTCGTCGAGCGCCAGCCAGAACGGGCGCCCGACGATGTCATGCGGATTGTAGCGTCGCACCTTGTAGCTGTGCGGCTCGATCTGCTGGTAGCAGTAGAAGCCGTGCCGCGACGGCCAGAGACCGGTCCAGAACGAGGGCCAGGTGCTGCCGACCACGAGCCCGGGCGGGTTGGTCACCGTGCTCCACGCGCCACGCTCGAGCAGGCTGTGGAGCGCGGGCATGCGGCCTTCGGCGGCCAGATGCCGCGCGATGCCGGGATCCATCGCATCGAAGCCGAGGACGACGACCGGCCGGCGCGCTTCGGGGGATGCAGCCATGCGACCTCTCCGGTTCGCGGCGGACCGGGACGGCCCGCCGCGTCGGGAAGTCTAACACCGGTGCGTCTCGGGCGGGATCAGCTCTTGCGCCGCGAGTGCCGCACGAAGTCCTCGGGCGCTTCGTCCTTGCGTTCCTTCGCCTGCCCCAGGGCGGCGTTCAGCGCTTCGCGCCGTACGTCACTATCGGCCTTCTCGATCAGCTTCTGCAGCGCCAGCACGTGCGCCTCGCGCAGCGCGGATTCCGGCGCCACGTCCACGTCGGGCTTGACGCCCACGCCTTCCCAGTTGGTGTTCGTCACCGGGTTGATCGCGCGCCCGGTGGCAATGAACGCCGCGAAATGGTCGTCCAGCCGGAACAGATCTCCGGGGTTCGCGGCGCCGGCCGTGGTTGCGCCGACCAGCGTACCCAGCTTGTGAGTCTGCACGTCGTAGGCGAACTCCTCGGCGGCCGACCCCGTGCGGCCGCTGGTGAGCACGTAGATCGGCTTGCCGGCGAAGCGCGCGCCCGGGACGTACGACGACGTGTGCCACTGCTCGATGCGGTCTTCGCCGCGCGTGTAGAAGGTATTGAACAGCAGCCGGTCGTCGGGCGCGACGAGATACGTGAGCAGCGTCTGGATCATCGCCGGGCTGCCGCCGCCGTTGCGGCGCAGGTCGATGATCAACGCGTCGGCGTTGCCGAGGAAGTTCATCGCCGCGACCGCGGTCGCCTGCGCGTCCGGGTCGCCCGAGAACATGTACATCTCGAGATACCCGACGTTGCCCGCGAGCCGCTCGAGCTTTTCGAAGCCGTAGTTGCGCACGCGCCAGAACTCCTGCATGCGGCGGAGCTCTTCGGGCGGCGGCGGGCCATCGGGCGCCGTCTGCTCGGGGAACGGATCGTGGCGGTAGTGCGCGCGCAGGTGCAGGTCGTGAGTGATCGCCTGCATGTGGGCCGTCAGCGAATCGGCGAATTCCTTCGCACTGGTGATGCGGTCGTATTCCTTGCGCTTCAGGCGGCGCCGGAGATCCTTCGCGACCGTCTTCCCGAGGTCGGGGAACACGTAGTGGTCGGTGACTGCGACCGCCAGCGATTCGACGACGGCGCTGCGCGTACGGGCATCGATGGTGATGTCGGGCTGCGGGCCGCCCATCTGGGCGGCGGCGGGCGCGGCGGCCAGCGCGAGGAGGGTGATCGCGAGCAAGAGACGCTGCATGGTATCTCCCGTTTGGGGTTCGGAGTCGGGACGTGAAGCCGTTTGCGCCGGGTTGGACAGAACGAATGACCGGATGGTTTCAATGGTCCAGTGCATTCGAGCAGGCCGGAGCGCCGGGGGCCGAGGTCCCGCCACGGCCGCAGCAGATCGCACGACGGATGCGGATGGCGCGCGGGGTCAGGTCAGACGCCTGCGGGCGCCCCTCCCCGCCGCCGGCGTGGCGCGGGCCGCCGGCTACGACCCGCCGCAGCCCGCCCTGAGGCCCCAGCGCGCCCGGAAGCCGCGCGCGTCGGTGTGCACGAACGGACCGTGCACGTGGCTCGAACGGTAGGTGCCGAGTCCGCCGGGCACGATGTCGTCCCGCGCGTCGACGGCGAGCGTCTCGATGATGCACTGCAGGGTGCGCGCGTCGGCGCCGTTCACCTTGCCGTCCTCATTGAGGTCGTCCATGCGGCCGTCGCCGTCGGCGTCCACGAAGAAGTCCGCGGCATCGCCGTACTGATGGCGGCTGTACCAGGCGTTGCCGTTCGAGCGGTTGAACCAGGGCGAGCGGTAGCCGCTCATGATGCCGAGGGTCTCGACGTGATGGCCGAACTGCCCGAGGCCGTCCACGATCGCCTCGAGCTTCGCCACGAGCGGCTCGGTGAGCACCGCGTAGCGCGGATAGCCGCTGCTCTGCGGACACTCGAACTGGCCGAGTTTGAAGTGCGGCGACAGCTGCGTGCCTCGATTGGCTTCGGTGATTTCGACGAAGCCACGCGGCCGGCGATAGATGACGCCGCCGATCTCGCGCTCGACCGGGTAGGCGCCGATGCGGTAGCCGTTGAGAATGCCCTTCCTGAGCTCGGCGTACGGCGTCATCACGAACACGTTGATGCGCATCGAGTCGATGCCGAGCGAGTCCACCGCCGTGAGCCGCACGATGCCGGGCGTCGCGGGCGCGGTCCACTCCCAGTGGCGGCCGTCGATCGGGCGCACGGCGCCGCTGTCGGGCAGCAGCGTGTACGCGACCGGCACGCCGCCCTCGACGATGCCGACGTTCACGGTCTGGCCGGGCAACACGAAGCCGCTGCCGATCCCGTGGCCGAGGCGGAAGTTCTCGAACGCGAACTGCGCCGGGCGCGGAATGAGCGCGGGATCCAGATGGTAGGCGGCCAGCAGGTCCTGGCCGTGGGAACCGAGTCCCGGGACCAGCATGGCTGCGCACGTGGTGACGGCCGCGAGGCCGAACGCCATGGCGCGCGAGAGCAGTAGATTCTTCAAATGCGATCGAACTCCGAAGCTGGCCTGCCGTGGGGAACGGAGCGCAGGCGTCGGGGTGGAGCAGCGGCGGGAAGCTAGCAGGGCGGCCGCGCCGCGGCAAGGGATCGGAAGGGGAAATGGCAGGGTCTTGACGGACCGGCGCCGGCTCCGAACGAGGTCCCCCGGGCGCCCGCGTCACGGTCCACCGTCACCAGCAGGACGACGAAACGAAGAGAAAGGGCGACGCCCGCACCCATGCCTGGCGTGCGCCGCCGCCTTCTCCTCGGGTGCGGCCCGATTCGTGGACTTCCGCCGTGTTCAGGCTTCTCAAAGCCGGGCTGCGCGCGGGGCTCACCGCAGGGCCGCCCGGCAGAAACCGCCGTTCAGATGGGTAAGCGACGAACCGGGTCCGGAACCCTCACGCGCACGGGCCGCCGCCCGGGCCGGGCCGCCCGCGCAGGGCCCGCCGCCCCCGACGGGACGCGACCCGGTCCGGGCAGCCGGCGGAGGCGCGCCGCGTCCGGCAGCCCGCTGCCATGCCGCCCGGGATCCACTTCACCCGGTGTTCCGCATTCCCGCGGCGATGCCGTTCATCGTGACGTGCAGGGCGTGGCGCAGCTGCGGGTCCGCCGCGCCGCCGCGCAGCCGCCGCAGCATCTCGATCTGGATCAGGTTGATGGGATCGACGTAGGGGTTCCTGAGGTCGATCGAACGCCGCAGCACCGGCTGGTGCTCGATCAGGCGCTCGTGCCCCGTCAGCGCACGGATGCAGGCGACGGTGCGTGCGTGCCGTGCGCGCAGCGCGGCGCCGAGATCACGGTCGCTGTCGCCGACGAGCGCCGCGTCATAGGCGGCGGCGATGTCGGCATCGGACTTCGCGAGCACCATTTCGATCAAGTCGAGGGTGGTCGCGAAGAACGGCCAGTGATGCACCATGTCGACGAGCGTGTCGCGCTCCCCCGCCTCGAGCGCCTCGCCCAGCGCCTCGCCCACGCCGAGCCACGACGGCAGCAGCAGCCGCGTCTGCGTCCAGGCGAACACCCAGGGAATCGCGCGCAGCGAACCCACGCCGCCGCCCCGCCCACGCCGCGCCGGGCGGCTGCCGATCTGCAGCTCGCCGAGCTCGCGCACCGGGGTGGCCGTCTCGAAGTAGGACACGAAGCGGGGCTCTTCCTTGACCACGTGCCCGAACGCCGCGGCGGCCCGCGCCGAGAGCGCGTCCATCGTGGCGCGCCACTCCGGCTTCGGACCCGCGGGCGGGCGCAACGTCGCCTCCAGTGTCCCGGTCACGTAGCGCTCGAGCGTGCGCTGTGCGATGCCGGCGAAGCCGAACTTCGCCTGGATCATCTCGCCCTGCTCGGTGACCCGCAGCGCACCGCCGACCGTCCCCGGTGGCTGCGACAGGATCGCGAGCCGCGTCGGCCCGCCCCCGCGTCCCACGGTTCCGCCGCGGCCGTGAAACAGCGTGAGCCGCACGCCGTGCCGGCGCGACACGCCGGCCAGCGCCTCCTGCGCCTGGTACAGGGCCCATGCCGACGTCAGTCGGCCGCGGTCCTTGGCCGAGTCGGAGTAGCCCAGCATGACTTCCTGCCGGTCGTCGATCGACGCGCGGTACACCGGGGTCTCGAACAACCGTTCGACCGTGGCGGGCGCGGCGTGCAGATCATCGATCGTCTCGAACAGCGGCACCACGCGCATCGGCGGCTCCACCCCGGCCGTCCGCTGCAGCCAGAGCACGGCCAGCACGTCCGACGGTGCGCGGGCCATCGAGATCACGTAGGCGCCGCGCGCCTCCTCGCCCAGCTCGGCGGCGACGCGGAACGTGTCGAGCACCTCGTGCACCTCGGCGTCGCCGTCGATGGCGTCCGGAAGACGCGGGCGGACGGGCTCGAGCGCCTTCGCGAGGAACGCCGCGCGACGTTCCTCGTTCCACGCGGCGTAATCCCCGCTCCCGAGCGCACGGGTGACGGCGGCCATCGCCTTCTCGTGCAGCGCCGCATCCTGGCGCAGATCGAGACGGACGAGCGAGAGGCCGAAGCAGGCTACGCGGCGGATGAGATCGGCCAGCCTGCCGTGTGCGATGTCGCCCGCTCCGCAGGCGACGAGCGATTCGAAGCACAGCATGAGCGGTTCGCGCAGCTCCGCCGTACGGGTCAGCGGCGTGAGTCCCTCCACCGGCCGGCCGGCCATCCGCCGTGCCGCGTCCTCGCGCGTGTCGCGCACCCGATCGCGCAATGCACCGAGCAGCGCGCGGTAGGGCTCGTGCGCCGCTCCGGTTCGGGCACGCAGCGCGGGGCTGGCATCGTGCATGGTGAGCTCGTCGCGCAGGGCTTTCAGTTCGCGCAGGTAGAGATCGGCCGCCTGCCACACACCGAGCCGCCAGGCGTCGCGCGTGACGGCCGCCGTCACGTTCGGGTTGCCGTCGCGGTCGCCACCGATCCACGAGCCGAAACGGATCGGCACCGCATCGAGGGCCAGCCGGTGGCCGGCGTGCCGCTCGAGCGCGGCGTCGAGCCGCCGCAATGTCGCCGGCAGCACGTCGAACAGCGTGCGCTCGAAGGCGAGCATGCCCGCGCGTACTTCGTCGAGCGGGGTCGGGCGCTCCGGCCGGATCTCGTCGGTGAGCCATGCGCCTGCGATCTCGGCCCGCAACGCATCGAGCGTGGCCGTGCGTTCGCCCGGCGTCAGGTCGGTCCGGTCGAGCGTGGCCAGCGCGGCGGCGATCCGCTCGAAACGCAGGCGCACGGTGCGGCGCGAGATCTCGGTCGGGTGCGCGGTCAGGACCAGTTCGATGCGGAGCTCGTGGGCCGCCGCCGCGAGGGCGTCGCCGCCGACGCCGCCCTCTACGAGTTCGGCGAAGACGTCGTCGAACGACCCGCGCTGGGGCGAGGCGTCCGGCCGCGCTTCGTAAGCCCTGCGCCTGCGGATGCGGTGGTGCTGTTCCGCGACGTTGGCGAGCGCGAGGAACTGCGAGAACGCACGCGCCACCGCCGGGGCGCGATCCCCGTGAAGCGAAGACAGCGTCTCGCGCAGCGCCTGGAGGTCGAGTTCCCCGGAGCGGCGGCGTTTGGAGAGCGCCCGCACCCGCTCGACCGTCTCGAGCAGGTCCGGCCCCTCGCTGCGGGCCATGACCTCGCCGAGCATCTCCCCCAGCATTCGCACGTTGGCGCGGAGGGGTGCGTGCGGGTCGCTGGGCAGAGTCGTCTCCTCGGACATGAAGTGGGGGCCCGCGCGCATGACGCCGGGCGCCGATCGACCGGATCCGCACGCTAGCAGCCGCCTTCACGCGCCACAACCGCGTCGCGCTGCGTGCCGATTCCGACCCGGCTCACCGATGGTGGGAAGCGCGAGGGCGCGGCACGCGCGCCCCCGCCGCGCGCCGGGGGAGCTACCCCTCGCGGCCGCGCAGGCCGCGCGGCACGAGCCGGTGTTCGAGCAGGCCGAGCAGCCAGTCGGCCATCAGCGCGAGCAGGGCGGCCGGAATCGCGCCGGCCAGGATCAGGCGCGTATCGTTGAGGTAGAGGCCCGTCACGATCGGCTCACCGAGGCCGCCGGCGCCGATGAACGCGGCGAGCGTGGCGACGCCGATGCTGATCACGGTCGAGGTGCGGATTCCCGCCATGATCGTGCTCGTCGCGAGCGGCAGGCGCACCCGCAGCAGGATCTGCCGCTCGGTGAGACCGATTCCGGTCGCGGCATCGATCAGCTCGGAATCGGCCGAGCGCAGTCCGGTGACGGTGTTGCGCAGGATCGGCAGCAGCGCGTACAGGAACAGCGCCGTCACCGCCGAGCGCACCGACAGGCCCAGGCCCGGGATCGCGATCATGAACGCGAGCAGCGCGAGGCTCGGGATGGTCTGAATGACCGAGGCGCTGCCGAGCGCGAGGCGCTCGCCGAGCCGCGTGCGCATGACTCCGATGCCGAGCGGCACCGCGAGCAGGATTGCGAGCAGCACCGCGCTGAGACTCAGCTGCAGGTGTTCGAGGCCCAGGTCCAGCGTCGGCCGGATCCGCGAGCGCACGAACTGCCAGACGTTCGTGCGGCGGCGCTCCCTGTGCGCCGGCCCCGCTTCGAGCAGATCGCGGCTCACGAGGAAGTCGTGCGCGACGTCGTGGAAGCTGCGGCCCTCCTCCTCCACCGCGTAATTGAGCCGGATCATCGTGCTGTCGGGAATCGCGAACGCCAGCGGTGCGAGCGCCTCGCGGATCTCGGGGTGCGCGCGCAGCGTCGCACCGCGCACGATCGGCGCCGCGTTGTAGGGCGGAAAGAAGCCGCGATCGTCCTTGAGCACGCGCAGCGGATAACGCATCAGCTTGCCATCGGTCGAATACGCGTCGAGCAGGTCGATCTGCCCCGCGGCGACCGCCTCGTAGGCGAGCCCGTGCTCGAGCGCGCGCACCTGCGCGAACTCGAGCCCGTAGTACTTGCTCAAACCCGGCCAGCCATCCTCGCGGTTCATGAACTCGATGCTGAAGCCGGCATGCAGCTCGGATTCGTGCCGCTTGAGATCCGAGATCGAGCGGATGCCGAGCTTTGCGGCCAGGTCCTCGCGCATCGCCAGGGCGTACGTATTGTTGAGCCCGAACGGATCCAGCCAGTCGACGTCGTAGAGCGCCTTGTAGCGTTCCTTCACGAAGAGAAACGCACGCAGTGGATTCGAGACCTTGCCCGGCTCCTTGAGGACGATCGACCAGCCCGTGCCGGTGTAGTCCGGATACATGTCGATCTCGCCGCGCTTCAGCGCCGTCCAGCACACCAGCGTGCCGCCGAGGCCCGCCCGATGCTCGACTTCGAGGTCGGTGCGCGACTCGATCATCATCGCCATCATCTCGCCGAGCAGCCGCGACTCGGTGAAGTTCTTGCTGCCGATCACGATCTTCGCCTGCGCTCGGGCGAGCGCGGGTGCGAGAAGCGCGCACAGCGCGAGCACGACCGGAGCGAAGCGTCTAGTGAAGCGCACGGGTTCTCCCGGAGAGGAACTGGGTCACCAGCGGCGAGGCCGGCCGCTGCTCGAGGTCCTCGGGCGTGCCGACCTGCACGAGCCGGCCGCTGCCCATCAGCGCCACGCGGTCGCCGAGCAGGAAGGCCTCGTCGAGATCGTGGCTGACGAAGACGATGGTCTTGCTCACCAGATGTTCGAGCTGCTTGAAGTCCCGCTGCAGCTCGCCGCGGGTGATCGGGTCCAGCGCCCCGAACGGCTCGTCCATCAGCATGGCCGGCGGATCGAGCGCGAGCGCCCGCGCGACGCCCACGCGCTGCCGCTGCCCGCCGGACAGCTCGACCGGATACCGGCCGCGCACCGACGCCGGCAGACGCACCAGTTCGAGCAGCTCGTCCACGCGCTTGCGGATCCGCTCGCGCGGCCAGCCCTCGAGCTCACACAGGACGCCGATGTTGCGCGCGACGTTGAGGTGCGGAAACAGGCCGCCGCTCTGCACGACGTAGCCGAGGCCGCGCCGGAGCCGCACCGGGTCCGTCTGCATGATGTCGGTGCCGTCGACCAGCACCCGCCCGGACGACGGCGTGAGCAGCCGGTTGATCAGCCTGAGCGTAGTGGTCTTGCCGCAGCCGCTCGGGCCGAGCAGCACCAGCGTTTCGCCGCGCTGCACCTCCAGATCCAGGTCGACCACGGCGCGGACCTCCGCGCCGCGGTCACCGGTGAAGATGCAGGAGACTTTTTCGAGTCGGATCACGCCCGGCTGCTCGAGCCGCGCGCCCGCACGAACTCGTTCAGTGAGAACCAGCGACGGCGATCGAACCACTGCCGGCGGAGCTCGAGCCCCGCCATGCGCGCCAGCTCGCGAATGCCCTCAGGCTCGTACTTGCGCGAGATGCCGACCTGCACCGGCTGCCCGGCTTCGAGATGCACCTCGATCCCGAGCTTGCGGACCCAGCTGCGCTGGGAGGTGCGCGGCGCGATGCGCAGGTTCATGCGCCGGGTGCGCAGCCCGGGCTCGCCCGGCTCCTCGTCGTAGGTGGACGACAGCTCGAACACGCGGGGATCGAAGTCGGCACCGAGATGCACGTTGATGCGCCGCAGCATGTGCACGAAGAAGTCGCGGCAGGCGGTCTCTTCGTTGTAGGCGCGCTCGAGCACGGCTTCGTCCTTGTGCAGATCGATACCGGCCACGAACCGGTCGTCCGGTCCGAGCCGCTCGCCGAGCATGCGCAGGAACTTCACCGTGTCGTGCACGGTGTCGAGGTTGCCGAGCGAGGATCCGAAGAAGAACACCAGCTTCGGCCGGTCGATCGGCAGCTCCGGCAGGATCTGGTCGAACATGCCCTGTCGCGGCTCCACCCTGACGTGGTTCGAGAAGCGCTGGCGCACTTCGCCTTCGGTGGCGCTCAGCGCGCCCGCGGACACGTCGATCGGCAGATAGTGCACGGGTTCGCGATCCCGCTCGATGGCGGCGGCCAGCACGTGACTGATCTTGCGCGCCGAGCCGCAGCCCAGCTCGACGATCATCCGTGCGTCGCCGAGGATCGCGGTCGCGTTCTCATGCAGGATCTCCTCCTCGCAGTCGGTCAGGTAATACCCGGACGTGCGCGTATAGCGTTCGTAGAGGGACGACGCCATCGAGTCCCAGATCCACGCGTGGTCGATCTTCTTCACCCAGTCGTCGCTCGCCAGCGCCTGTTCGACGGCCTCCTCGAACCCGGGCTCGACCTCGCGCTGCGCGCGGCCCGTGACCCGGTAGCAGAACACCTGGAACATCGCGTCCGGATCCTTCTGGGGTAGGTACTGCGCCGGGTCGGTGCGTTCGAGCATCCGCCAGGCCCCGGCCTCTTCCAGTTCCTCCATGCGGCCGCGCACGCCCATGGCGTTGTCGCGATGGAAGTCGGTGCGCATCGTGAGCGCGATCACGCCGCCCGGACGGACCAGCCGCAGCACCTCATTGAGCGCCTCCTTCGGCGCCTGGCCGTACGAGAACACGCCGACCATCACCGCGGCATCGAAGCGGTCCTGCGCGAAGGCATCGATCGGCATCGACAGATCGGCGACGAGCGTGCGCCGGTAGATCTGCTTCTTCCGCGCGACCTCGAGCATTTCCGCGCTCAGGTCGAGGGCCGTCATGTCGCGGAAGCCGAGCGCGTGGAGCGCTTCCCCCGCGGCGCCGGTCCCGGCTCCGGCATCGAGGATGCGCGCCACGTCGTGGCGCGTCAGGTAGCGGGCGAGCACCTCCGCGGTCAGCTTGTGGCCGAAGAAGCCCACCTTTTCGTGGTCGGCGTCGTAGGACTCCGCCCAGTCGGCGTAGAGCTTCTTGAGATCGGCGGGCGTGCGCGCGCTGTAGGCGCGCTTCCAGATCGCGTCGATACGCGTATCGGGGGCAGTCTCAGCGAGGTCGGGGGCGGTCGAATCCTGGGTCGGCGTGTGAGTGTCTTTCACGGGTCTCCGGAGAGGTTCCGGACCGGGGCGCGGGCGCACCGGGCCTGATGAGGCTCGAGCGGTTCCCGACGCAATCACGCGACGCGCCGACATCCTTGGGTCGAAAGGCGCTCATGCCAGCAGGCCGTTCGAGCGAGGTGTGGTCGTGTGCCCGGATGTGAACACACCGGAGACGATCATGCAAACGCATTGTGAATTCTACGCAAGGCGCCGCACTGCTGCGGTTTCGGCACGTGGCGGCGGACGATCAGCCGACGACGACCGCCTTCGCGTTCAGGAACTCCTGCATGCCGAGCCGCGCGAGTTCGCGCCCGTAGCCGCTGTCTTTGACGCCGCCGAACGGCAACCGCGGGTCGGAGCGCACGAAGTCGTTCACGGCGCATGCGCCCGCCTCGAGTGCGTGCGTGGCGATCCATGTCGCGCGCTCGACGTCGCGCGAGAACACCGCCGCGCCGAGCCCGAGCGATGAGGCGTTGGCGAGACGAATCGCCTCCGCCTGGTCGGCCGCCGGCACGATCGCCGCCACGGGTCCGAACAGCTCTTCTTCGAACGCCGGCATGCCCGGCGTGACGCCGTCCAGCACGGTCGCCGGGTAGAAGGCGCCGGGCGGATCGGGCACGCGACCGCCGATGAGCACCTTCGCGCCGCGCGCGACGCTGTCCTCCACCTGCCGGTGCAGGGTGTCGCGCAGGTCGAGGCGCGCGAGCGGGCCGAGCGTGGTGGCCGGATCCCGCGGATCACCCATCTTCGCCGCGGCCATCCTTGCGACGAAGCGCTCGGTGAACGCCGCGCGCACCGATTCGGCCACCACGAAGCGCTTGGCACCGATGCAACTCTGCCCGGAGTTGATCATCCGGCTGGTCGTGCACGCCGCCGCGGCGAGGTCGAGATCCGCGTCCTCGAGAATCAGGTACGGATCCGATCCGCCGAGTTCGAGCACCGTCTTCTTGAGGTGCGCGCCGGCGAGCCCCGCCACCGCGCGCCCGGCGCGCGGGCTGCCGGTGAGCGTGACGCCGCGGATCGCCGGATCGGCGATCACCGCCTCGGCCTGGGCATGGGTGATGAACAGATTGGTGAACCCGCCACGCGGCAGACCGGCCTCGCCGAACACCGTCTCGATCGCGAGTGCGCACGCCGGTACCCGTTCCGCGTGTTTGAGCAGAGCGACGTTGCCGGCGGCCAGATTCGGGGCGGCGAAGCGGAACACCTGCCAGAACGGGAAGTTCCACGGCATGATCGCGAAGATCGGCCCGATCGGCTCCCACGCGACGAAGCTGCGCGCGGCGTCGGTCGCCACCGTCTCCGGCTCGAGGAACGCGGCGGCGTGTTCGGCGTACCATTCGCACACCCACGCGCACTTCTCGATCTCGCCACGTCCCTGCGCGAGCGGCTTGCCCATCTCTTCCGCCATCAACTCGGCAAAATCTCCGGCGCGCGAGCGCAGCACCGCTGCCGCCCTGGTGAGTACGCCGGTGCGCCGCCGGACACCGCGCTCGCGCCAGGTGACGAAACCATCACGGGCGGTGGCGATGGCGGCCCGCACCGCGACGTCGTCCATCAGGTCGTACTCACGGAGCGTGCGACCGGTGGCGGGATCGATGCTGGCGAATGACATGGCGGACTCGCGGGGGTCAGGGGGCAGCACATCGTGATCGCGGCGGGCGTTCCGCGCGAACGGCGATCTCGTCCCATCGTAAGGGATCACGCGCGATCCTCAAGTCTCCCCGCAAATCGGAGGCACGCCTGCGGCCCCGCCGCCCCGGGCCCCCGCAGCAGCGCCCGCGGGAGGCCCCGGGCCGGCCCCCGCGAAAACGGTGAGGACGCGGCTTCCGGGGGCCGATACCTCCGTGAAGATCACTCGGAGTCCGGCGTACCGGACCCCTCCAGGGAAGGAGTCCCTTCATGCGTGTGATCGTCGTGGCCGCCGCCGCCACGCTGATGCTCGTCCTGCCGGCCCGGGCGGGCGTGATCCACGGACAACTGTGGCTCGAACGCTCCAGCGAAAGGAGCCCGGCGCTGGTGGCCGCCGCGCTGGATCCCGGGGCGCGGCCCGGCCCGGACGTCCGCCGTCTGCTCGACGCGCAACGCGGCATCAGCGATGCGGTGCTCTACGTGAAGCGCATCGATCCGAAGACCGAGCAACGGCTCGCCCGCGCGAAGACGCGCTCGCGCTGGTTCTCATGGCTGCCCTGGGTGCACGAACCGACGCCGCGCCTGAAGCGGCTGGTGCAGTCACAGCAGGGATTCGTGCCCCGTGTATTCGTCACGACCGCCGGCGAGTCCATCGAACTGATGAACCTCGATCGCGTCTACCACAACACCTTCAGCGTCAGCGCGGCGAAGCGCTTCGACCTGGGCCGCTATGCGCCGGGAATCACCGATACGATCGCCTTCGACCATCCGGGGATCGTGAACCTGCACTGCGACATCCATCCCGACGAGATCGGGTTCGTCGTGGTGACGCCCAATCATGCCTACGCCGCACCGGATTCGCTGGGACGGTTCACGCTGCCGAATCTGCCCGAGGGTTCCTACCACCTGCATTACTGGCATCCCCATCATGGCGATCACGTGATCGGCGTCGTGCTGCCGAAACACGGTGACATGACGCTCGCGCTGTCGTTCTGACATGCGTATCGGCCTGCGCGGCAAGATCATCTTCATCACGGCGGTAACGCCGCTGATTCTCGGCATCGCGACGATGGTGACGGTTCGACGCAGCGTGCACGAGCACGTGGACGGCTCGAGCATTCACGAAAGTCTCGATCACTCCGTGCGGGTGCTCGAGTACATGCTGGCCGGACGTTCCCACGCGCTCACCGGCGGCGCCGAGGTCATCGCCCGCGATCCGCGTTTCTTCTCGCTGGTCACGCTCGGCGAATACCAGCGCGATCGCAGCTTCGACGCGACCGTCCGCAGCATGGCCGCCGACTTCAACCGGATCACGGAGACCGACGTCTTCGAGGTGTTCGATCGCCGGGGCCGGAGGCTCGCGTCGGCCGGCTCGATCACGCCCCGCTCCGGGATCGTCGACGACCTCATCCAGCGGGCGCGCGCCGGCGAGGGCGCAAACGCCGTCACCCTGATCGACGGCAGTCAGTACCAGCTCGTGTCGACGCCGATTCGCGCCGACGGCCGCGTCGTCGGCGTGCTGCTGATGGGCTCCGAGATCGGCCCATCGGTTGCCCGCGAACTGCGCGGACAGATGCGCAGCGAGGTGACGTTCATCGCCAACGGTGCGATCACGGCCAGCACACTGCCGAGGAACCGGGACCGGACGAGCCTGATGGAAGCCGTGCGGGAGACCGAAGCGGCGGGCGACATCGAGACGCGCGGGATCTTCAAGGTCAAAGGTCAGGAGCTGACCTACATCACGGTCGTGCGGCGGATCCCCGGCTCCGATTCGACGAAGGGACAGTACTTCGCCATGCAGCGGGCATTCGATCCGGAGCTGGTCTTCCTCAAGAAGACGCAGCAGGATCTTGCGCTGCTGGCGGTGCTCGCCCTGCTCGCGGCGCTCGGCACCGGACTGTTCCTGTCGGGACAGATCCGGCGGCCGATTCAGCAGCTGGTGCGTGCCGCGCAGGAGATCCAGAAGGGCAACTACGCTCATCCGCTGAAGGTTGGCAGCCGGGACGAGATCGGCTTCCTCGCCAGGCGTTTCGACGAGATGCGCCATCGCGAAGAGTTGTACGTCGGCAGCCTGGAAGAAACGATGCGGATCAAGACCGACTTCATCAACATCGCCTCGCACGAGCTGCGCACGCCGATCAGCGTCATCGACGGCTATCGCGCCCTGCTCTCGAACGAGGAGCTGGGGCCGCTGGATCCGCGGCAGCGTCAGGCGCTGCAGGCCATCGCCAGCGCCCTGGGCAAGCTGAAGCAGGTCGCCGATCAGGCCACTTCGATGGCGGACATTCGCAACGAACGGCTGACGCCGAACTTCAGCCCGCAGCCGCTGGAGCCGCTCATCAGCCGGGCGATCGGCGCGGCCCTCGCCGGCGCCGCCGAGCGTCGGGTGGTGATCGACAAGCATCTCGATCCCTCGATCGGCGCGCTCGATCTCGATCCACAGCTCATCGAGCAGGCCCTCACCCACCTGATCTCGAACGCAATCCACTTCACCCCCGACGGCGGCCGCGTGGACATCACCCTCCGGCGCGGCCCGGGGGTCGCGGAGATCGAGATCAGCGACACGGGTAGTGGCATCCCCGAGAAGCGCCTCGCCAGCGTCTTCGATCACGGCTATTCGGCGGGCAGCACGTTGCACCACTCCTCCGGCGAGGCGGAGAGCACCAGGGCATCCGGCCTCGGCCTGGGTCTCGGCATCACGCGCGGGATCGTCGAGGCGCACGGCGGCACGATCGAGGCGGGCAACCGCCCTGAAGGCGGCGCCTCCTTTACGATCCGGCTGCCGATCGAACCGCGGGCGCGTCAGGCCGCCTGACGGCGGAGCGCGCGCCGGCGCCGGGCGCATCTGCGCCGCACCGCGGTCGGCGTCCGATTCCGGTTGGCATCCACCGCGCGGGCGTCCATAGTGCCGCGCCATGGACCGCACGGCCGCCCTGATCACCGATGGGCCCTCCCTGCTTGCCGCGTTTGTGGTGATCGTCGGCGCCATCTACTGGCTGCGCGCGCGGCCGGCGCTGCGCGGCTTCTTCAGCATCTTCCCGCCCATCCTCTGGGTCTACTTCATCCCGATGCTCGGCACCTCGGCGGGCCTGTTCCCGAAGTCATCGCCGCTCTACGGAGAGGTGATCCGGCTGCTGCTGCCGCCCGGTCTCGTGCTGCTGCTGCTCTCCTCCGACGCGAAGTCGCTCGCCAGGCTCGGCCCCAAAGCCGTCGGTACGATGTTGTTCGGCACCGCCGGGATCGTGCTCGGCGCACCGCTCGCGCTGCTGCTGTTCAAGGCGTGGCTCCCCGCCGACACGTGGATGGGCATGGGCGCGCTGTCCGGCTCGTGGATCGGCGGCTCGTCCAACATGGTTGCGATCAAGGAATCGCTCGGCACGCCGGAGGGCATCTTCGGTGTGATGATCGTGGTGGACGTGCTGATCGGCTACGGCTGGATGGGCGTGGTCATGGCGCTGTCCGCGTTTCAGGACCGCGTGGACCGCCACTTCGGCGTGGACCGTTCCATCGTGGACGACCTGAACCGGCGGATCGCCGACTTTCAGGCGTCGCAGCGGCGGCCGACCGAGTTCGTGGACCTCGCCGTGATCGTCGCGATCGGCATGGGCGTCGGCTGGGCCTGTACGGCGCTCGGCGCCTGGCTGCCGCCGCTCGGCGGGATCATCTCGGCGTTCGGCTGGACGGTGATTCTCGGCGCCACCGTGGGTATCGCACTCTCGTTCACTCCCGCCGCGCGCCTCGAAGGCGCCGGCGCTTCGCATGTCGGCAACCTGTTCCTTTACGTGCTTCTCACCACGCTCGGCGCGCAGGCCGACCTGCGTGCGGTCCTCGACGCGCCGATCTTCTTCCTGGTCGGGATGGTGTGGATCCTGTTCCACGCCGCGATCCTGTTCATGGGCGGAAGACTGCTCAAGGCGCCGATGTTCCTGATCGCGACCGCCTCCCAGGCCAACGTCGGCGGGGTCGTATCGGCGCCGATCGTGGCTTCCGTGTACCAGCCGTCACTCGCGCCGGTCGGCCTGCTGCTCGGCGTGCTCGGCAACATCCTCGGTCTCTACGCCGGGCTGCTGTGCGCGGTGCTGCTGCGCTGGGTGGCGTGAGGACGCGCCCGCGGGAGTGCCGGACGGGACCGGACGCCCGGCGCCGCCCTGTCTGACATCCGGTCCTGGCGCCTGCCGGACTGGCATCCGGGAACGAGGCGCCGGTGCCCGGTCCCGGACCCGCGCGGCCCCGCAACTCCAAGCCTCATTGAACGATACGGTATCGGTTCGCGGCGGCTTCGACTGGCTCGTTACATGCAGGAGCCCTGACACCCCCAGGCTGCTCCGGTCTCCCGGAGGAATTCATGCGCAGGGCTTCGATCCCGTTCGTCGTCGTCGCGAGTCTCGCTTTCTGTGCCGCCGCTGCGGTCGCCTACAACAGCAACCCCCCCGTGTCGAGGACCGGCGCCCCGAGCGAAGGCACCTGTCACGATTGCCACGGTTCGTACTCGCTCAATCAGAGCGGCAGCATTCAGCTGCTCGACGTCCCCGCGTACTATCGCGTCGGGAACACCTACCGGATCCGGGCGCGGATCTCGACCTCCAACACGTCGGGCAGCAGCAACCGCAGATGGGGCTTCGAGGTCACGGCGATCAATTCGAGCGACGGAACCGGAGCCGGGACGTTTGCCAACGTGGCCGGTGAAGGCACCTCGATCGGGACCGGCAGCAATACGCTCGCCTCGCGCAGCTATGTGCGCCAGACCGACAACAAGCAGACCCAGTCCTCGCCGGTCGAGTGGGCGTTCGACTGGACGCCGCCTGCATCGGGAAACATCCCGGTCGCCTTCTATGCGGCGGGCGTCGCGGGCAACGGCAGTGGTTCGAGCGGCGACTGGGTGTACACGACCTCGGCGTCTGCCACTGATACGACCACCGACGCCCGCTCCACCACGTGGGGTGAGGTCAAGTCGAGGTATCGGCGGTAGCGGGGAGTCCGGCGCGCCGGCGGGGGCGACGCCCCCCGCCCGGGCGCCGGCCGCCGCACCCGCGGCGCCGGTCGCCGCGCCGGCCGCGCCGCCCGCGCGATTCCTACTGCGGCAGCGCCTGCACGTCACCCGAGGCGATCACGTGCGCGGCCTCCGGATGCATGTGCTTGCGCATCGCCGCGACGACCTCCGCCTTCGTGACGGCACGAACGCGCGCCGGATATTCGTCGAGGTAGCCCGGCCCGAGGCCGAACTTCTCGGCGTCGACCAGCGCATTCGCCACGCCCGCATTGTCGGCGAGATGCACCTGGTAGTTGCCGGCGAAGAAGCTCTTCTGTGCTTCGATTTCGGCGTCGGTCGGCCCTTCCCTGGCGTAGGTCGCCATCACCTCGTCGGCCGAATGCATCGCCTTCCCCAGATTCTGCGGTGCAATGCGGATGTCGGTGAGCCAGAGGCCGTCGAGCATGTCGCTCATCAGGAAGCGCGACCACAGCGTGTAGGACAGGCCTTCGGCGTCACGGATGCGTTTGCCGAGCCGCGCGGTGAGGGAGCTCTGGCCGAGCACCGCATTGGCGATCAGCGCCGCGTCGTAATCCGAATCGCTGCGCTTGAGGCCGCTGGCGTGGGCGTAAATCAGGTCGAGGTTGGCCTTGCCGGGCATCGTGATCACTTCGCGGGTCGCCTCGCCCAGCTCGACCGGCGGGGCGCCGTAGACCGGCTTCGCCCCCTTCCGCAGGCCGCCGAACTGCTTCTCGAACAGCGCCACCACGCGCTCCGGGTCCACGTCGCCGACGATCGCGACGCACGTGCCGTCGCCGACGTAGCGGCTCGCGTGGAACGCACGCAGATCGTCGAGCGTCGTCGCGTCGATGCTCGAGAGCATCGCGTCCTTCCCCGGCGCACGGTACGGATGGCCCTCCGGGAACACCCGCTGCGTAGCGAGATCCATCGCGCGCTGGCGCGTGTCGTCGGCGGCGCGCAGGACGTTCGCCTTCATCTCGAGCCTGGCCTTTTCGAGCTCGCCCCCGGCGAACGCCGGATGCTGGAGCTCGTCCGCGAGCGTTTCGAGCAGCAGCGGCAGGTCACGTGAGAGTCCGGCGCCGGTGACGGTGGCGTGGTACGGCCCGCTCTCGATGTCGAGCTGCGCGCCCACGCCGTCGAGCTTCGCCGCGATCGCCTCCTTGCTCGCCGACTGCGTGCCGCGATTGAGCATCATCGCCGTGAGCCCGGGTACGGCCGGCTTGCCGGACGGCGCCTGCATCTGCCCGGCGAGCACGATCCCCTCGATCGCCACCGTCGGCACCGCGTGATTCGCGATCACGTCGAGCACGATGCCGTTCGGCAGCTCGCGGCGCACGGTGCGCTCGACGAAGGTGCGGGCGTCGGGTGCGGCCGGAGCGGCTTTCGCGGCCACGGGCGTCGCGCTTCGGGCGACGCTGGAAGGCGACTGTTCCGCGCTTTCATGGCGTGCGGCCCCGGAAGACGCCTGGTCCGCGTCCGCGCCACCGCGCTGCGCCGCCGCGGAGGCGGCCGCCGCACTGGCGCCCTTCTCGGGCACGAACCAGCCCACCGTGGCGTGGTCGGGCACCAGGTACTTCGCGGCCACCCGCTGCACGTCCTCCGGCGTCACCCGGTGCAGCCGATCGAGGTAGTCCACGAACCACTTCCAGTCGGCGGACGCCACCGCTTCGCCCAGGCTCGAGCAGTAGTGGTAGGTGCCGTCACGCGAGCGGATCACCGACACCTCGATTTGGCTCTTCGCGCGCGCCACCTCGTCCGCCGTGACGCCGTTCTTCGCAACGCCGTAAAGCACGTCCTTGATCGCGTCCTCGACCTTCCGGTGCTCCACGCCCGGCGCGACCGTCGCACGGACGACGAGCGGATACGGATCCATCAGGGTGTAGTTGGACGCCGTGACGTCGGTCGCGAGCCGCTGTTCGACCAGCGCCTGATGGAGCCGCGAGTTGACGCCGAAACCGAGGACTGCCTGCAGCACATCGATCGGGATGAAGTCGGGGTCCTTGGAGCCGGGCCGCATGTAGGCGAGCTCCACCAGTCCCACCTGCCCCTGCCGCCTGACCGTGACCCGGCGTTCGCCTTCCTGCGGCGGCTCGACGGTGATGACCTTCGGGATCGGCTTCTTCGAGTGGGAAAATGCGCCGAACTCGCTCGCGAACATGGCGAGCGCCTTCGGCGTGTCGAAGTCGCCGACCAGGATCGCCGTCGCGTTGTCGGGATGGAAGAAGGCTTCGTAGTGCTCGCGCAGCGTCGCGGTGGAAACGCCCTCGATGTCGGAGCGATAGCCGATCGTGGACCAGTGGTAGGGATGGGCGGCGATCGCCGCGGCGATGACTGCCTTGTCGAGCGCCCGCTCCGGGTTGTTCTCGCCGATCTCGTACTCGTTGCGCACGACGCTCATCTCCGGCTGGCGCTCGGAGTCGAGCAGCAGCGCGCGGCCGAGGCGGTCGGCCTCGATCTTCATGGCCAGATCCAGCCTGTTGCTCGGCAGGGTCGAGTAGCCCGTCATGCGATCGAGCCAGGTCGTCATGTTGGTCGAGGTGAAGTCGGCGCCCGCTGCGGCGAGCACCTCCTGGAACGTCGGCTTGCCGTTGGCCTTGCCGAAGTTCTTCGTGCTCTTGTTGAAGAGCAGGTGCTCGAGCAGGTGCGCCGAACCCGTGTTGCCCGGCGCCTCGTTGCGGGAGCCGACGTGGTAGACGACCTCGAAGGTGATCACCGGCGCCGCGTGATCGGGCGAGAGCAGGATGTGCATGTCGTTCGAGCGCAGCCGGTATTCGGTGATGCCGCCGCGCGAGTCGAGCTGCTCGATGCCGGGCGGAAGTGTGGCGGCCGCGGCGGCGGGCACGGCGATGGCCGTGGCCAGCAGGATCGGAAGCGCGCGGGCGAGCGCGCGGGGGTGCGACATGGGAGTTCCTTTCTCGGGCGGAGGGCCGGAGCGTGGCGCGACCGACTTTCGCGCAGCCTAACGCGGATCCCGCTGTCGCGCGCCGCCGCGGGACCGGCGCGGCAGGCGGGGCGACGAGCGGCCGGAGCGGCCGGTGCGCGCCGCCGGAGCGTGGAGGCAGACGCACGAAGGGCCCGGTCGGATCGCGACCGGGCCCCGTGGGAATTGCGGACTACTGAACGTGCACCGGGAAGGAAACCGACAGCCGGCCCAGCACGGTGAACCACGGGCTGCTGTCCCCCGGCGTGAACACGTCGTGCCAGTCGCCTTCGACACCGACGCGAAGCATGGAGGTCAGTCCGTACTCCGCCCCGATTCCGCCGAAGATTCCGCCCTTGGTGCTGCTGTCGTCGGACACCTGGGAGCCGTGATACTTCTCGGTGAAATGGTAGACGCCCCCGCCGACGATGGCGTACGGGACGACGGGAAGATCCGACGTGAACATCCAGCGTCCGTGCGCCGTGAACTGGAGCACCTCGAAGGTCACGTCGTCGACGGAGTTGGGGAAAGTGTTGATGTAGGCCTCTTTGCCTCCAGGCCCGTGGAACAGGGCATCGACGCCGAGAGCGAGATTCGGCGTCGCCATGAACTCGACGAACCCGCCGCCCGAGAACCCGGCGTCGGCGACGTCACCGAATTGGCCCGTCGGAATTCCCGCGCCGGCCATCCCCCCCACGATCATGTTCCCTGTGCCCGCCGCCGCCGCCGTGGACGCGGCCAGCGCAAGCAGCAACAACGACATCGGTATGATCTTTTTCAAGTTCCTGCTCCGTGTTGATGAACAGCGGTTCATGGGACCAGCGAAAGCACCGCGGCGGATCTTACAACCGCCTCCGGTGATTGCCCCGGCTTTCCGTCGTGGAGCACGATGGCAAGCTCCATGCCGAATTGCGCCGGATGCAACGATGGTCTCCGGGCGCGAGCAGCGGCCGGTCTTTGCGCGTGCGGGCGGCACCGGGCTTCGTTCGTAACGGCGGGCTGTTCCCGGATCTCATGCCTTGCAGGCATGCGGGTCATGCCACAGGATGCCCGCCCACGAAGCCTGGCGGGCTGGCCGGGTTCCTCGCCCGCTTCGCGTCACCGCGACTCGTCCTTCCCCAGCGCATCGGGGCGTCACCGCTAGACTCCGAACGCCTCCGCCTCCCACGCCAGCCCCAGCTCGCTCGGCGGGCCCATGTAGCCGAGCAGCGCGCTCGCGGCGACCACCGTGGGGGATGCGAGGAAGCCCTCGCCGCCAACGCCCATGCGGTTCGTCCAGTTGCGGTTGAAGCTGGTGATCGCGCGCTGGCCTGGCGTCAGCGAATCGGGCCCCTGGCCGAAGCACGGGCCGCACCACGACTGGCGGATCTGGCCGCCGACGGACTCGAACACCTGGGCGATCGACTGGCCGTCAAGCCGCGGGTCGGCCTCGCGGATGCGCTTCGCGACGCCGCCCGAGCCGGGGAAGATCACGAACTCGGTTTTCGCCTTCGTCACCCCCTGCGCGCGCGCCACCTGGATCACCAGCGCCGCCGACAGCAGGTCGTCGTAGCTGCCATTGGTGCACGAGCCGATCATCGCCTTGTCGAACGTGATCCGCTCCTTCGCCACGTCTTCCGCAGGGAACGCATTGCCGGGGCTGAACGGCTTGGCGATCATCGGCACGACCTCGGAGAGCTCGAGCGTCTGGTCGATCTCGTAGTGCGCGTCGGCGCCGGGCCGGATCTTCGGATACGGGAGCTCGCCCATGCCCTTGTCGCGGTACCACGCGTAGGTGATCTCGTCGGCGGCGAAGATGCCGTTCATCGCCTCGCCCTCGGCCATCATGTTGCAGATCGTGTTGCGGTAGCCGATCGGCAGCTGTTTCGCGGCGTCCACGAACTCGACCGACATGCCCTGCGACTGGCGCGCGCCCCAGCGGCGCAGCAGCTCGAGCACGATGTCCTTGCCGCTCACCCACGGCTGCAGCTCGCCCGCGAACACGACGCGGCGCTGCCGCGGGAGCGTGAAGTAGATGTAGCCGGTCGACCAGCCGAAGCCGAGCGTGGTCGAACCCACCCCCATGCCGACCGCGCCGTACGCGCCGTAGGCGCGACTGTGCGAATCGGCGCCGGGAATGAACTGTCCCGGCATCACCAGCCCCTGTTCGGGGAAATAGAAGTGGAAGATCCCGTCGCCGGGCGTCGCGTAGTACGGCTTCTCGATGCCGTTCATCTTCGCGAAGTCACGGCCGATGGCGGTCTGCCGGTCGTCCGCCTCTTTGCCGGTGAACACGAAGTGGTCGTTGGCGATCGCGATCTGCCGCGGGAAGATCGTGTTCCCGCCGGTGATCTGGTTGAACGTGTGGATCGCGAACGGCGCGGTGCCGTCGGAGGCCGGCAGCAGATCGGCGTAGACGCGCAGCGTCGCGCCCGGCCGCACCTCGGCGTTCCTGTCCACCCGGTGCGCCCACACGATCTGCTCGGTGGTGGTCATCCGCTGCGCCAGCGTCGCGTCGGGCCACACGATCGCCGGTTTCGTCTCGACCGCTGTCCGGAGTTCGCGCCGCCCGGTGTTGAAGATCCCGCCCGAGCGCCGGATCTCGTCCTCCTTGGGCGTGAGCGGCACCGGTTCGTAGGTGCGGTCGCGCGTCTCGTTGGTGAGCCTGCGGCTGTCGGGATCGAAACGGAACCTGTCGCCGTCCTGCGCGTCCTCGACCGCGTCCGGGCTCTGCACGACGTGGAGCCCCAGATTGAACGCGTTGCGCCGGAAGATGTCGCCCATGTTGTTGCCGCAGACGATCACCATCTGCAGGCCGACTTCCTCGGCAATGCCCTTGAGCCCGGCCGGGCTCATCTCGCGCGACGAGCCGATCGCGAAGCGGTCGCCGGCGATGATGAACGTCTCCCCCGCGTGCACGCGCTTCCTGAAGTCCGGCATCAGGTGCCGGAATGCGCCGGCCTTCCAGCGCTCGTCCAGCGTGTCGAGGCTCTCCGAGACGCAGTCGGTGGTCGGCGTGATCTGGTCGGTGTCGATCGCGTCGAGCTTCTGCCCGGGCTTCTTCGGGTCCCAGAAGATGAGCGCCCTGCCGCGGATCTCGCCGCCGGTCGCGCCGGCGACGCCGGCCGCAGCCGCGGCGCCGGGCAGCGCGTCGATCGTCGCGCCCGGCTTCAGTCGGGCGGGCTGGATGGTGTGCATGGAATGGGGCTCCGGAAATGCGGTGTCGGTGACCGGCGGACGGTCGCGCGCATGCGTTCGCAGCGCGACACGCATGCTATCGCCCGCTCCGGTCGCGGGCAACCCGCGACGCTCAGGCCGCTCGCGAGTCCGGCTGCGGCGCGTCGCCCCGCGCGGGCTCGCGGTAGAGGAGGAACGGCCCCACACCGAGCGCCTGAACCAGCACGGCGGCCAGTGCGATGTCGAACGCCCCGAGCGTGAAGGGATGGCCGGGCACCCCGAACGCGAGGCCGAGCGCGAAGGCGAGCACGATCTGGATGAGCCACGTCATCACGATCGCGTTCGCCTGGACCAGTGCGCGGGGCGGCGTGCCCGTCACTTCCATGGTCGGGGGCGCCGGGAAGTCCGGGAGCTGCGCCGCCGGCTCGAGCCGGGCGGCACGCCAGGCCTCGAGCGCGGTCAGCAGCCGGCGTGCTTCGGCTCCGGCCGCGAACGGGTTGGTCATGCCGATCGGCACCAGCCCGAAGGTCCCGCCCGCCCCGTTCGCACGCTCCCAGTGGATGCGGACGATCGGCATGCGGCCCCATGGGGGCAGACGCCGGTCGATCCACAGCCGGCGCACCTCATCGGGCGCGAGCGCGAAGCGCACCGCCTCGCCCGAGTAGATGCAGCGCCCGGTCGTGACGGCGAGGCTCCCCACGTCCCACTCGGCGAATCCTTCGTAGATTCGAGGCAGGTCGCCCGGAGCAAGGCCCACGAAGAAGGTCTGCGTCGGATCCGCTTCGGCCGGGATCGATGCGCGCAGGCGCGGCTCGACCTTTCGGCGCAGAACGAGCATGGGCCGGTGTCCCACGAAGGCCTGCGTGAGCGTCCGCGCCGCAAGGGCGGCGGCCACCGCCGCGGCGAACGCCACGACCCGCGGCGTCCACAGAAGGTCCGACGCCTCGAGCCGGATGACGGCCGCGACGACTCCGGCCGGTGCGACGACGGTCGCCAGCAGGACCCACCAGCTCAGCCTGCCCACGACGGCGCGCCGGAACTCGCTGTTGAAGGCAGCCGGAGACGTGAGCGCCGACGGCATGGTCCAGCGCTCGCCACCGGAAGGCGGCGCGTCGGCAAGCACGATGAGAGCCTCCGGGTCCGCACCGGCGGCCGCGGCGAGCCTCCGGGCACGGCGCTCGAGCGAGGGATGCGTCAGCAGCCATTCGCGCGCCGCGCTCCAGCGCACCGGCACCTGGGCCATGGCCCCGAGCCGCGCGAGCCCCGTCACCATGGCCTCGGGGTGCGCGCCGAGGCCGAGCGCGCGCGCGTCGGCCGCGTACTCGATGCGTCGGCGATAGGCGTAGTAACCGATCAGCGCAATCGGCAGCACGATCGACAGCGTCCAGGCACCGAGGAGCGAGAGCGGAACGCCGATCGCCACGCCCGCGACGAGCAGCGCGCGCATGATCCGGGCCGGATCGTTGCGCGAGAGGTGGGCCAGCTCGTGCATCAGGACGGCGTCGACCTCGTCGCGGTCCAGCCGTTCGATCAGCTGATCCGTCAGCATGACGGCGCGTCCCTGCACCGCGAACGCATTCGCCAGGCGGAAGCGGCGAAACGGCACCACGTAGAGCTGGCGCAGGCCCACCCCGGCATGCGCGGCCAGCGCGAAGACGTGATCGCGCAGCTCGCCGCTGGTGATCGCATAGGGGGTGAGCCCGGCGGCGCGGCGGCGCGCACCACCGACGATCCCCGCCGTCACGATCCCGCCGAGCATGGCCGCGAGTCCGATCCGCGCGTCGCCGTGCACGTAGGCGCCGACACCGGCCAGCACCAGCGTGATGGCGACCACCCCGCCGCCGACCAGGCGCAGCGCGTCGATCAGGGCGGCGCGCCAGGGCCAGTCGGTGAGTCCGGCCCGTCGCGCGATGTCATGGCTGAGCAGCCCGATGACGGCGAGGACCAGCAACGGCGGTCCGGCGCAGAGCGCTCCGGCCCACGGGCGGGCGATGCCGCGCGAGAGAGCTTCATGGAGGAAGCCCGGCGCGTCCCGGCCCCCGAATCCGAAACACAGGGGAATCCAGAAGATCAGCGCCAGCAGCGCCGCCCACTGGGTGCGCTGGGTGAAGGCGAACAGAGACGGCGCCGCCCCATCCGCGCGCGGCCGGATCGCCACGCGGTGCGACCACAGCGCGAGCGCGAGCGGCCCGAGCAGGACGGCGGTCACGGGAAGGACATAGGACATGCGGGGATTATCGTCCGGAACCGCCGCTCTCATCACCTCGGGGCCGGAGTCCGGCCCGGGCCCGAAAGGGGCGGCCATGCACCGCCCCCACGGGCGCGACGGCGCCCGCACGGGCCGTCATCGGGGCCCGCCCGGGTCGCGCATCGCAGGAAGCCGCCGCTCAGTCGTCCAGCACGCTCTTCATCGGCATCGCCGGCAGCCGCGGCATCTGCTGTGCGGGAAACTCGCCGGTGAGGCCGTTCATGAAGGCGACGATGTCCTTCACGTCCTGATCCGCGAGATCCTTGTCGAGCTGGGTCTTCGCCATGACCCTCACGGCCTCGTCGAGCGTCGCCACCGAACCGTTGTGGAAGTACGGCGCGGTGATCGCGATGTTGCGCCACTGCGACACGCGCCACGAGTCGCGGTCGATTTCCTTGTGGGTGACGTTGTAGCGGCCGCCGTCGCGCGCGAGCCGGTACTGCTTCTCGTACACGGTGCCCGGGATGAGTGGGAACTTCATGAAGAAGCCCTTGCCGATCGTTCCGGCCGGGCCGGCGAACACCGGGCCGTTGTGGCACGTCGTGCAGCCGATCGACTCGACCTTGTGCATACCGCGCACCGCCTCGGCGGAGAGCGCGTTCTTGTCGCCGGCCATATAACGGTCGTACGGACTGTTCGACGTCACCAGGGTGCGCTCGTAGCTCGCGATCGCCCGTGCCGCGTTGTCGATGGTCAGCGGATCGGCGCCGCCGAACGCCTTTTTGAACTCCTCGCGGTAGCCGGGAATCGAGGCGATGCGTTTCATGACCGAGGCGTGATCGAGCATGCCCATCTCGACCGGATTCACCATCGGCCCCTTGGCCTGCTCTTCGAGCGTCGCAGCGCGGCCGTCCCAGAACTGCACCGTGAGGAATGCTGCGTTCCAGACCGTGGGCGCCGAGCGCACGCCTTCGCGGCCCATCACGCCGAGCGAGGTCGCACGATCGTCCTCGCCGGCTTCCATCACGTTGTGACACGAGTTGCACGAGACGGTGCCCGACGCCGAGAGGCGCGGATCGAAGAACAGCTTGCGCCCGAGCTCGACCTTCGCCGGGGTCATCGGATTGTCGCCTGGAACGGGCGGCGTCCTGGGGATCGCGTCCATGGCGGACACGGTGGCCGCGGCGAGCACGCCCGCCACCGCGAGCGCCGACAGCGCGTGGGTGAGTTTCATGCCTGGCCTCCTCGAGCCTGACTGGGGATCAGCAGACGCAGGTCGTCACGATCGAAGCGACGGCCGTGCGGTCACGCCCGCGGAGTACGGCGGATTCATGCATAGCGTGTGCCCCGGGGCCGGGTGTCGCGCCGGATGCGCGAAGCGCTTGCGGCCACGCATGCCACGGGTGCGCAGGCGGCGTGCCGCCCGGCCCGCCGGCGCGGGCGCGGCTGACACCCGGGCTTCCCGGATGACCGTCTGACAGGCCAGGAGACGCGCAACCGCCCGCGCCATGATCGCCGGGTCCCGCTGCCCGCCCCGGGAACCCCCGCGGCCGCGCGACCCGGGCGGACATGCGGTCGCGACGGTCCGACCCGGCCGGAGCGCCCGTGCGGGCGGCCTTCGCGGCTGCGGCGCCCCCCCCACGGCGACCTTTCGGACCGCCCTGCATCGAAGAAGGCACGGTCGACCTTCCCGTCCCAGCCCGGAGGGCATGATGGAACCCTGGATTCAGATGGTGTCGAACGATGGCGATCCCGGCGTTGGAACCCCCGGCACGCCCGCGTCCGACGGCGACATGCTCGATGCCTATTCGCGCGCGGTCATGCGTGCGGTCAATGCGGTCGGCCCGTCGGTCGTGAAGATCGACGTGCGCCGCGGGCGCGAGGGCGGCAAGCCGCGGCGCGGCGGCAGCGGCTCGGGGTTCGTGTTCACCCCGGACGGGCTGATCCTCACCAACAGCCACGTCGTGCACGAGGCGCAGAGGCTCGAGGTGGCGCTGCCCGACGGCCGCTACGCTGCCCGCGACGCCGGTCGGTGACGATCCCGAAACGGATCTCGCGGTGATTCGCGTGAGCGCCGATGACCTGCCCGCGGTCGAGCTCGGCGATTCGGCCACGCTCCGTCCCGGCCAGGTGGTGATCGCGATCGGCAATCCGTTCGGTTTCCAGGCCACGGTCACGGCCGGCGTCGTGAGCGCGCTCGGCCGTACGCTGCGCGCGCAATCGGGCCGCCTGATCGACAACGTCATCCAGACCGACGCGGCGCTGAATCCCGGCAACTCGGGCGGGCCGCTGGTGGATTCGTGCGGGCGCGTGATCGGCGTGAACACCGCGGTCATTCTGCCGGCGCAGGGCCTGTGCTTCGCGATTCCGGTGAACACGGCCCGCTTCGTGGCCGCGCACCTGATCCGTGACGGCCGCGTGAAGCGCGCTCAACTCGGCATCGGCGGCCACATGGTGCGGCTCCGCAAGCCGATCGTGCGCGCGCACGGGCTCGACGGCGATTCGGCGCTGATGGTCGTGCACGTCGAGAGCGGCAGCCCGGCAGCGGTCGCGGGTCTCAGGGAAGGCGACGTGGTCATCGGCTTCAACGACCAGCCGATCACCGGCGTCGACGACCTCCACCGGCTGCTCACGCACGAGCACATCGGCGTGAAGAGCCGCCTCGCCGTCCTGCGCGGTGGCGAGAAGATGCTCGTGGAGATCGTCCCCGGCGAGTCGGGACAGCTGGCCGATTAGCCGGAGCCGTCCGGTGACCGGTGGCCGATCCGGCGCCGCGGGCCGATCCAGTACCCGAGCGCCCCGCCGACGCCGCCTCGCTCCTCCAGAGATTAAAGCAGCACCAAACAGCAGCAAACAATAATATACATTGACAAATGGCATATTCCGGGCGGATCGTTGCGTCTCCACCCAGGAGGTGCCGCATGACTTCGAACCCCACGCACGCGGTTGGAACGGCCCCCGTCCATTCCGGCTTCGGAGCGTTCGTTTCCCAGATCCTGAGTGATCGCGAGCAGTTCTATGCCGAGGTCGCGGCGGGCGAGGCGCTCGGCGTGAAGCTGCGCCATGCGGCGGGCACGCTCATCGTGCTGCTCGCCCTCTACGGCGCCGCTGCCGGCGCCTACGCCGGACCATGGCAGTCGGTCTCGGCCGCGGTGAAGCTTCCGGTGCTGTTCCTAGGGACGCTGCTGATCTGTTTCCCCGGCTTTTTCGTCGTGCAGGTGCTGGTGGGCTCGCGCCTGCGGCTCGCTCAGGTGCTCGCGCTGGTGATGGGCGCGCTGGCGCTGAGCGCGATCCTCCTCGCTGCCGTCGTTCCGGTGACGATGTTCTTTCTGTTGACCGGCGCGAACTACTATTTCCTCACGCTGCTGCACGTGGTCATCGTGCTCGGCGCGGGACTGATCGGCATGGCGGCGCTGCACGAGGGCCTCGCCTATGCGTGCGAGCAGCGCGGCGTGTACCCGAAGAAGGCCATGGCCATCATGAAGGCATGGGCCGTGCTGTTCGCGTTCGTCGGAATCCAGATGGCGTGGAACCTGCAGCCGTTCGTCGGTGATCGCGGCGAGGCGTTCCAGCTGTTCCGTCACGGCGAGGGCAACTTCTATACGGCGATCGTGTACTCGCTCGAAAAGCTCGCCCACGGCCAGGGCAAGGCGGAGGACGCGTCCTCCGGAAGCGGCGCGACGATGCGCATTCCCGACGCCCGCGTGCTCCAGGCGCCGGACACCGCACAGGGACGCTGATGACCGACCACGCTTCGGCATCCGATCACGAGATCATGACGATCGAAGAGGTCGCCCATTACCTGCGCCTCAAGCCGCAGACGATCTACAAGTGGGCGCAGGAGAAGCGCATCCCTGCCGCCAAGCTCGGCAAGGAATGGCGCTTCCGCAGAAGCGTCATCGACGCGTGGGTCGACGACCAGATGCTCGGCGAGGATTCGGGGTTCGGACACCTGCGGGAGCGCAACGGCGGCAGCTAGCATTCGGTGCGGCGCGGCCGGTCGGTCGCGGCGAAGCGTCGCTTCTCGATCGCCGCAGCCATGGCTTCGAAGCCGCGCCGCAGCGCCTCGTTCATCTGCTCCGGCGTCACCTTCCTGCCCGCCAGCTGCTCGAACGCCTGCTTCGCTTCATGCGTCGCCTGTCCCATCGTGAAACGCACTCCGTAGCGCTCCGGCGCGAGCGGCGCCACCTGCGGGCGCGACGTCGGGGCGACCTCCTCCGGGGCACGTGCCATCGGCGGCTCAGTGACGTTCCCCGGGGAACGTAACGCTGCCCCGGCCGGCTCGAGGCGGGCCACCGCCATCACCAGGTCCGGCGTTGGAAACCGATTCGCCAGGTACAGTTTCAGCGCCCGCTTCGAACGGCCGGTGGCCGCCGCCAGCAGCTCGTCCGCGATCTTTGGCGTGAGCTTCGGCGCCAGCAGGCACACCGCGTCGCGAGTCGCCCGCCGCGCCAGGGCGTTCCATCGCCCTCCGTCCCAGCCACGACTTCAGCTCGCTCAACCCCGCCGGGCACGGTACCGCCGGATCAGGGCGTTCGTCGAAGCGTCGTGCGCGAGCTTCGGCTCGTCCGTCGATTCCAGCTCGGGCACGATTCTCTGCGCGAGCGCCTTGCCGAGCTCGACGCCCCACTGATCGAACGAGTCGATGCCCCAGATCACGCCCTGCGTGAACACGCTGTGCTCGTAGAGAGCCACCAGCGCGCCCAGCGTCGCCGGCGTCAGGCGCTCGGCGAGGATGACCGACGAGGGCCGGTTGCCTTCGAAGGTCCGGTGCGGCACCAGCGCCTCCTTCACGCCCTCGGCCCGCACCTGCTCCGCCGTCTTTCCGAACGCCAGCGCCTCGGACTGCGCGAACAGATTCGCCATCAGCAGATCGTGGTGCCGTCCCACCGGGTTCAGGCTCTTCAGAAACCCGATGAAATCGCACGGCACGAGCCGCGTGCCCTGGTGGAGCAGCTGGTAGAACGAGTGCTGGCCGTTGGTGCCGGGCTCGCCCCAGACGATCGTGCCGGTGTCCCAGCCGACTGCCTCGCCTTCCAGCGTCACGTGCTTGCCGTTGGATTCCATGCTGAGCTGCTGCAGGTACGCCGGGAAGCGGCTCAGGTACTGATCGTACGGAAACACTCCGGTGGTCCACGCGCCGAAGAAATTGCCGTACCACACGGTGAACAGCCCCATGAGTACGGGGAGATTCTTCGCGAACTCGGTGGTCCGGAAGTGTTCGTCCATCGCATGGAAGCCGGACAGCATCTCGCGGAACGACTCCGGACCCACGGCCAGCATGGTGGAGAGCCCGATCGCCGAATCCATCGAGTAGCGGCCGCCGACCCAGTCCCAGAAACCGAACATGTTCGCGCGGTCGATGCCGAACTTCCCGACCTCGCTCCCGTTCGTCGAGACCGCGACGAAGTGCCTCGCCACCGCATGATCGTCGCCGAGCGCATCCACCAGCCAGCGGCGTGCACTCGCTGCGTTGGTCATGGTTTCGAGCGTCGTGAAGGTCTTGGACGACACGATGAACAGCGTCTCGGCGGCGTCGAGGTCACGCACGGCTTCGGCGAAGTCCGTGCCGTCGACGTTCGACACGAACCGGAACACGCGCCCGCGGTCGCTGTAGTGCCGGAGCGCCTGATACGCCATCACCGGACCGAGGTCCGAACCGCCGATACCGATGTTGATCACGTTGCGGATCGGCTTGCCGGTGTGGCCCTTCCACGAGCCGTCGCGCACGCGCTCGGCGAACGCGGTCATCCGCTCGAGGACCGCCTCGACATCCGGCACCACGTCGTGGCCATCGACTTCGATCCGACGGCCGGAGGGCGCGCGCAACGCGACGTGCAGGACGGCGCGATCCTCGGTGACGTTGATCTTCTCGCCGCGGAACATCGCGTCGATTCGCGCGCGCAGGCCGCGGGCTTCGGCGAGCGCGATCAGCAGGCGCAGCGCCTCCTCGTCGAGCCGATGCTTGGAGTAGTCGAGGAACAGCCCCGCGCCCTCGGCGGTCATGCGCTCGCCGCGGCCGGGATCGGCGGCGAAGAATTCGCGCAAGTGCCGGTCACGGATCTCCGCGTGGTGCGCTTCGAGCGCCTGCCAGGCGGGAAGCGCGGTGAGCGCGCTCACGAGGCCCGACCCCGCCGGCGGAACGGCGCGCGCGGACCCGGCCGGCCCGGACGTGGCGCCCGGCACGAGGGCCGGGCGCCCGCCGCGGTCGGCATGGCTACTTCCCTCCCGCCATCTGCACGCCCTTGAACAGCGTCACCAGGTGTTCGCGCATTGCAGGATCCTGCATGGCCGTGTTGAGGATGCCGTCCACCATCGTCTGGTCCTTCGCCATGCGCAGCATGAGCGACTGGGTCGCGTCGGTGTTGCTCAGCACCTGATCGAGCACGATGCCCTGCGACTCCTCCGAGCCGAGCAGGCGCTTCATGAGGTCCACGGTCATCGCGGCGTTGCCGCTGATCTTGTCCATCATCTGACCGCGCATCTCGTCGTTCTTCACGACCTGGTCCACGGGACTGGCGCAGCCCGCGACGGCCATCGCAAGCGCGAGTGCCGCGAGCAGCATGGGGATTCCACGGTGGATCTTCATGACCTGTTCTCCTTCGTGAACGCCGCGCGCCGTGACCGGCGTGCGACGGGGTGGGCGATGCCTTCTCATGCCGGCGGCTGGCGCAGGTGCCAGTCGGTGCGATCCTGGTAGCCGACGCCGATCTGCACGAGTTTCTCTTCCGAAAAAGCCGGGCCCATGAACGACACGGAAGTCGGCAGCCCGTTCTCCCCGAATCCGTTGGGCATGGCGATCGCGGGTGCGCCGATCAGATTCCCCGCGGGAATCAGCGGCGGTCCGCTGCGCACGCCCGGGTACGCTTTGTCGAAGGTGACGTCCGCCGGATAGGCGACCGTGGAGCGCGTGGGCGCCGCGATCGCGTCGAAGTGCTCGAACAGCTTCGCCACCGCCTGCTGCATCGGCTTGCGCACGCGCATCGCCTGGATGTAGTCGACGGCCGGAATCACGGCGCCCGCGTAGCCGCCGTGGCGGTCCTTCGGGCAGGTGAGTTCCTTCACGCGACCGGCCTCGATCAGGTCGATGAACGCGGCCGAGCCTTCGCCCGCGACGATCGCCGACACCGCGGGGCCCCAGGGCAGATCGGGCCATTCGACGTCGCGGGTGATGTCGCACCAGTCGCCGATCACCTTCATCGACGCCTCGAAGTTCTCGCGCACCTCAGCCTGGACGCCTTCCGTGGCATCCTTCGGCACCGCGATGCGCATGCGCGAATGTGGCACGAGCGCGCGGCGCGTGTAGACGAAGCGCCGGTCCACGCTGGTTTCGTCGTGTGAATCCCGTCCCGAGATCGCCGCCAGCACGAGCGCGCAGTCGTCCGCCGAGCGCGCCATCGGGCCGAGCTTGTCGAGCGTCCAGCTCAATGCCATCGCGCCGTGCCGGGACACGAGACCGTAGGTCGGACGCAGACCGGTCACGCCGCAGAACGCACTCGGCGTGAGGATCGAGCCCGAGGTCTCGGAGCCGATCGCGAACGGAAGGCAGCCGGACGCCACCGCCGCGCCGGGGCCGCTCGAGGAGCCGCCGCTCCAGTACTTCGTGTTCCACGGCGTGAGGCCGGGGCCCGTCCACGAGGCGTTGGCCTCGTTGTAGCCCATGCCCCCCGCGAGTTCGACCATGGCGAGTTTCGCGCACAGCACCGCGCCCGATTCGCGCAGCTTCGCGACGATCGTCGCGTCGTAGTCGAACACCTGATCACGGTAGGGCACCGCGCCCCACGTCGTCGGCACCCCGCGTGTCGCGAGCAGGTCCTTGACGCCGTAGGGAATGCCGTGCAGAAGGCTGCGGTAGCGGCCGCGGCGGATCTCGCGCTCGGCCTCGCGCGCCTCGGCCATGGCGGCGTCGCGCATCAGCGTCGCCACCGCGTTGAGACGGCGCCCGTGCGTTTCGAGCCGGTCGAGGCACGCCGCGGTCAGGTCGACGGGCGACACCTCGTTCCTGCGGATCATGTAGGCGATGTCGCGGATGGGCGTGAAGAACAGCTTCTCGTCGATCATCGTCGCCTCACGCCTTGAAGATGAAGTCGGGTTCGTCGCCGTTCGCGAGCTTGAATCGGCGCAGCGCGGCGCCCGCGCGCATGCGCCACGTGAGCTCCTTCTGGATCTCGCTCATCTGGTCCGCGTTGAGGTGATCGCCGTAGCGCACGCGGACGACTTCGGCGAGCGCACGGCCCTCGTCGGAGATCTCGGGCGGCTGGTCGGACGCCGGCGCGGGCGGGGCGGGCTTCGCCTGCGCGTTCGCGGGCGCCTTGTCCCGGGCCGGCTCCCCGGCGGCGGCGAACGCGAGCGGAGCGGCGAGCGTGGACGAGAGCCCGGCCAGACCGACGACCTTCAAGAATTGCCGGCGGCCGGGAACGGCGGTGTCCGGGGAGTTCGACATCGGCGCCTCCTGATCGGGGATGGTGCTGCGTGTCGGCGACCCCGCAGCCTACGACCTCGTTCCGCGCGCGGCAACAGTCGGACGGCGGCGGGCGGGGCGGCGCGTGCCGCGTCGTGCGGCGCCGTCGCCGCCGACCGCGGCGCGCACGGCGCGGCGCAGACGCGCGCGCATCGTCCGCGGCACCGGGGCGTCGCCCCAGCGCCGGCAGGCCCGCAGCGTGTCCTGCAGCCCCGTGCACGCGGCCCGGCACCAGCGGCAGCCGGCGACGTGTCGTTCGATCGCGGCACAGTCGCGAGCCGTCATCTCGCCTTCGAGGAACCGGCTGAGCAGGCGCGGTGTGTCCGGGCAGCCGGGCGGACGCTGAACCGAGCCGCGCCGGTACGCGGCGACGCGGGCACGCACGGCGAGCCGCGCGCGGTGCAGCCGTGACTTCACCGCACGCTGATTCATGCCGAGCATCCGCGCGACCTCGCGAGTCGGCAGCCCTTCGACGTCACGCAACATGAGCACGTCGCGCTGCGCCCCGGGCAGGTCGCGGATCGCGCGCTCCAGCACCTCGCGCAGCTCGCGCGCCTCGGTGAGCCGCGCCGGATCGCCGCGCTCGTCGGCCACTTCGCGTGCGCCACCCCCCTCGCGGGGCGAATCGAGCGAAGCCACGCGATCGCGCTCGGCCGCGCGATGCCGGCGGCGGCGCGCACAGGCCCGCCGCGCCACGACGTACGCCCAGCTCGAGAGCGAGGCGTCACCGCGGAAGCTGCCGAGACTCGAAGCCAGGGCCGCGAACACGTCCTGCATCACGTCCTCCGCGTCGTGCGGGTCGCGGCAGAAGCTCACGCCGAAGCGGTAGACCGTGCCCGAAACCCCGTCGAGCAGCCGGCGCGTCGCCCGTGGATCGCCGGCCTTCGCCGCGTCGAGCAGGCGGCGCTCCTCGTCACGCGTGGCGCCGCGCGGCGCACCTGCCGCTTCGAGATCGCGGCGCATGCGCACGAACGCCGCATCCGCCGCGGCGCCCGCCGTGGCCGCCGAACCCGTCGCGCGCGTCACGCGCCTGCCCCTGCGGCCGGACACCTCATCGGGGTCATGGACGTGCGGCCGCCCCCGCACGTCTCCCCGCCGGTGGCCACGGCGGTGCCTTCGGTCGCGCCGGCCCCGCTCCCCTGCGTCTCGAACTTCGCCATCTGCATCCCGCTCCCAGCGGTGGCCCGGGCACCCGCACGCCGGCTTTCGACCCGGCCTCGATTTCGTCCGTAGCCCATTTGATTGCAATCGCTTTCAACGTCAGCCGAATCCTTTGTCCGGATTCGTGCACTCACCCATCGATACGAGCTTGTTGCCGAAGTCACGACGGGCCGCGGCCATCCTAGCAAAGGCCGGGCGGTGAGGGACGGGCGGTGCGTCCGCCGGATCGGGAGAGAGCAAACCCCATGGACTCGAGATTCTGGACACGTCCGGTCACGGCGCGCGCCGCGGCCGGGCTTTCGATCATCCTGCTCGGTGCAGCGCTGCTGGCTGCCGGCTGTGGCGGTGAAACGGCCTCGCACGGCGCCGCCGGCGACACCGCCCCGGCGGTCACGGTGCACGCGTTCACGACCGGCGATTCCGGCACGCTCGGCGGGCTGGTGCTGCCCGGCCGGATCAAGGCCCGCGAAGAAGTCACCCTCACCTCGCGCATCACCGGGCGCCTGACCGCGCTGCCGCTGCGTGAAGGCGCGCCGTTCCGCAAGGGCCAGGTGCTCGCCCGCCTCGATGCGCCCGAGACCCGCGATGCCGTGCAGTCGGCGCGTGAAGCGCTCGAGGCGGCGCGCGTGCGCGTCGAGCAGGCGCGCACGGACGAAGCCCGCATGCGGACGCTGTTCGAGCAGAACGTGGCGGCGAAGCGCGACCTCGAGATGGCTTCGGTCGGACGCCAGGCCGCCGAAGCCGCGTTCTCGAGCGCGCGTGCCGCCTTGCAATCGTGGGAAGAAAACGCCGCGCTCACCGCGCCCTTCGACGGCGTCGTGTCGCGGCGCCACGTGGACCCGGGCCAGACGCTGACCCCGGGCCAGCCGATTCTCGATCTGCGTTCACGCGAAGTCGGCGAGATCGAAGCGGCCGTGCCCGAGTCAGCGCTGCCCGGCCTCGACGGCGCCACCGCCGCGTACCAGGTCGGCGACGGCCCATGGCATCCGGCGACGATCGTGCGCGTGGACGGCATGACGGATCCGGCGACGCGTACGCGTCTCGCCTACTTCCGGCCCGACGCGCACGCGCGGCTCGAAGCCGGCGGCTACGCGCGCATACGGCTCACCGGCGGCGGGGTTCCCGACAGCGCGATGGCCGAGCCGATCATCGTGCCGGCCGCCGCGCTGATCCGGCGCGGCTCGCTCACCGGCGTCTACGTGCTGCGCGACGACCACGCATGGCTGCGCTGGCTGCGCGTCGGCCGCGAAGCGGACGGCCGCGCCGAAGTGCTGGCCGGCCTCGCGCCGGGCGAACGCATCGCGACGGATCCGGACGGTCTCGCCGACGGCCGCCCCGTGAAGGTCGCCGAGTGACTTCGCCCGGGCGCACCACCGGCATCGCCGGACGGATGGCGGCGACGTTCCTGCACTCGCGCCTGACGCCGCTTACGGTGATCGTGTCGATCCTGCTCGGCGGGCTCGCGCTCGCCACGCTGCCGCGCGAGGAAGAGCCGCAGATCAAGGTGCCGATGGTCGACGTGCAGCTCGCCTGGCTGGGCAACCCGGCCGAGCAGGTCGAACGCCAGCTCACGACCCCGGTCGAGAAGCGGCTCTGGGAGATCCCCGGGCTCGAGTACCTGTACTCCACCTCACGCGAGGACGGCGCGCTGCTGATCGCGCGCTTCGTGGTCGGTTCTTCGCCCGACGAGGCGCTGATCCGCGTGCGTACGCGGCTCGACGAGGCACGCGCCCTGCTGCCGCCGGGCGCGGCGATCGTGTCGGTCTCGCCGCGTTCGATCGACGACGTGCCGGTGCTCGCGCTCACGCTGTGGAGCGCGCGTCGCGACGACATGGATCATGGCGACCTGCGCCAGATCGCCGACGAGCTGGCGATCGAGCTGCGCAAGACGCCGGGCGTCTCGCGCATCGTGGTGAAGGGGGCCGAACCGCGCATGATCCGGGTGATGCCCGATCCGGTGAGGATGAGTGCAACCGGGATCACCGTGACCCGGCTCGCCGCGACGCTCGAAGGCGCGGGCGTGTCGCTGCCCGCCGGCGCGTCGGTTCGCGCCGGGCACGAGACCCGCCTGCGTGCCGAGTCGCCGTTCGAGACCGCGGACGATCTGCGTGCGCTCGCGGTCGGCGCGAGCGGCGGTCGCCCGGTGCGGCTCTCCGAGGTCGCCGACGTGGTGGACGGACCCGGCGAAGCCACCGCGTACGTCTTCTACGGCGGCCGCGACGGACATCGTCATCCCGCCGTCACGATCGAGGTCGCCAAGCGCCCCGGCGTCAACGCCACCAGCCTCGTGCACGCCCTGCACCATCGCGTCGAGGAGCTCAAGCCGCGTCTGCTGGGCTCCGAGATCGAGGTCTCGACGACGCGCGACTACGGGGAGACCGCCAAGCACAAGTCCGACGACCTGATGTTCCACCTGATGCTGGCGACCCTGTCGGTGATCGCACTGATCGCGTTCGCGCTCGGCCGCCGCGAGGCCGTGGTCGTCGCCGTGGCGATTCCGGTCACGCTGGCACTGACGTTGTTCCTCTACCACTTCCTCGGCTACACGCTGAACCGCGTCACGCTGTTCGCGCTGATCTTCTCGATCGGCATCCTGGTCGACGACGCGATCGTCGTCGTCGAAAACATCGCGCGGCACTTCCATATGCGTGACAACCGTTCGGTCGACCGCAAGGTCGTCGAGGCGGTGGACGAGGTCGGCAATCCCACCGTGCTGGCGACGGTCACGGTGATCGCGGCCATCCTCCCGCTCGCGTTCGTCGGCGGCCTCATGGGCCCCTACATGAAGCCGATTCCGATCGGCGCGTCTCTCGCCATGCTGTTCTCGCTGATCGTCGCGTTCATGGTCTCCCCCTGGGCCGCGCGGCGCGTGCTGCAGACGAAGCCGGCGCAGGCCCACGAGGCGGGCGAATCCCGCATGGACCGCCTGTACCGCAATGTGATGGGGCGCCTGCTCGACCGCCCGCGCGCCCGGCTCGCGTTCTTCGGCGGTGTGGTGTTCCTGCTGGCCATTGCCGTCAGCCTGCTGGCATTCCGCGTGGTCGCGGTGAAGATGCTGCCGTTCGACAACAAGAGCGAGTTCGAGGTCGTGATCGACATGCCGCCGGGCACGCCGCTCGAGAACACGCTGGCCGCCGCGGGCGAGATGTCGGAACGCATCGCCGATCTGCCCGAGCTCGAGAATTTCCAGATCTATGCCGGGCTCGGCTCGCCGATCACGTTCAACGGCCTGGTGCGGCACTACGACATGCGCACCGAGCCGCGTTATGCCAGCATTCAGGTGAACCTCACGCACGGTCGCCGGCCGCAGAGTCATCCGATCGCGAAGCGGGTGCGGCCGATGCTCGAGCCGATCGCTGCGCGCTGGGGCGCGCGGCTCAAGGTCGTCGAAGTGCCGCCCGGACCGCCCGTGCTGTCCACCCTGGTCGCCGAGATCTACGGTCCGGATCTCGAAGGGCAGCGCGTCCTTGCGCACCAGGTGTGGCAGCAGTTCCAGGACGCCCCCGGCGTCGTGGACACCGATCTGATGCTCGAGGAAGACGCGCCGCGCGACCGCTTCGAAGTGGATCGCGACCGCGCCGCGCTCGCCGGCGTCTCCCCCGGCCAGGTGACGGACGCCATCGCCACGCTGTACGGCGGAAGGACGGTCGGCACGCTGCGCGATCCGGCCGAAGCCCGGCCGGTGCCGGTGACCGTGCGACTGGCCGCAGCCGATCGCGCGGATCGTTCGGCGCTCGCGGCGATGCGCGTCGGGCCCGGCGCGGGCACGCCGCTTGCCGAGCTCGCGCGTCCGCTGCGCGACGTCGCGCCGCCGGAGATCTATCACAAGAACATGCGCCGCGTGGTGTACGTGCTCGGCGACGTCGCCGGGCGCGAGGAGAGCCCGGTGTACGCGATCGCCGACCTGCGCCCGCGGATCGCCGCGCTCGTCGCCCCGGACGGCGGCGGCATTCACCAGGTGAGCACGCAGCTGCCCTCGAGCGCCGAGACGTATTCGCTCAAGTGGGACGGCGAGTGGCAGATCACCTACGAGGTGTTCCGTGACATGGGCGCCGCGTTCGCGGTGGTGCTGGTGCTCATCTACGTGCTCACCGTCGGCTGGTTCAAGTCGTTCGTCACGCCGCTGGTGATCATGATCCCGATCCCGCTCTCGCTGGTCGGCATCCTGCCGCTGCACGCGGCGCTCGGCGCGTACTTCACCGCCACGTCCATGATCGGCTTCATCGCCGGAGCCGGCATCACCGTGCGCAACTCGATCATCCTCGTGGATTTCATCGAGCTGCGGCGCGCGCAGGGGCAGGCGCTGCGCGATGCGGTCATCGACGCCGGTGCGGTGCGGTTCCGCCCGATGGTGCTGACCGCGGCGGCGGTCGCGGTGGGCGGCTCGGTGATCCTGTTCGATCCGATTTTCCAGGGGCTTGCGGTGGCGCTGATCGGCGGCGAGATCGCGGCGACCCTGCTGTCACGCATCGCGGTGCCGGTGCTCTACTACCTGGTGCAGCGTCGCGGCGAGGCGGCGGCGCATGCGGCCGCGGAAGCGGTCCCGCACGCGCCGGGCGCCGGGACCGGGCCGCTGACGGAGGCCACATGAAGATGCTGCTGGTGCTCGCGGACGCCGCGCGCTTCGACGCGGTGAAGGCCGATCTCGTCGAGCTCGGCGCCACCGGGTACAGCGCGCTGCCGGTGCTCGAGGGCGCGGGCCGCACCGGGCTGCACACGGGCGACCGCGTTCATCCCGGCGGTCTGGTGTCCGTGTTCGTCGTCGCCGAGGACGCCGCAACGGATCACATGTTCGAAGAAATGGTGCGCCGGCGTGACGCGGCGGAAGACCGCGTGACCCGGCTGTTCGTCCTGCCGGTCGAACGGCAGGCATAGACGGAGGAATGAAGGATGCGTCGTATGACAGTCGATGATGGTGTGCGCGGCGTGGCGGGTCTGTTCATCGTGATTTCGCTCGCGCTTGGAATCTGGTTGAACCACTGGTGGTTCGCGTTCACGGCGTTCGTGGGTCTGAACCTGATCCAGTCGGCGTTCAGTGGAACGTGTCCGATGTTCCGGCTGCTGAGGAAGCTCGGTCTGCCCGCCGCCGGCGGCTCGTCGCCGCGTTCGGCGACCTGATCCAGCGGCGCCGGACCCGTCTCGAATCGATCCGGCCGACGCTGCATCTAATGACAGGGCAATCACTTGAAAGGAGAGAGGCGATCATGACCAGGACCCTGGATGCACCTGTCGACAAGAAGACCCTGATCGAAAAACTCAACGAGGATCTCGCCGGCGAACTCGGCGCGATCACGCAGTACATCGTCTATGCGGCGAAGGTCACGGGACCGTATCGCCCGCAGCTTGCGCAGTTCTTCCTCGCCGAGGTCCCCGAGGAGCAGGGCCACGCCCAGTACCTCGCGAACAAGATCGTCGCCCTCGGCGGCGAGCCGACGACGAAGGCGCGCCCGACGCCGGACGCGCACACCAACCGCGAGATGCTGGAGAAGGTGCTCGACGCCGAGAAGCGCGCGCGTGCCGACTACACCGAGCGGGCGGCGCAGGCGGAGCAGTTCGGTGACAAGGGACTTCAGGTGCAGATCGAGAACATCGTCGCCGACGAAAGCAGGCATTACGAAGAGACCGAGCGCATGCTGCGGGAGTGGCCGCTGTAGCCGTTCCGTGCACGCGAGTGCAGCCGCGAAGCCCTGCCGGAACCCGGCGGGGCTTTCGCGTGCCGGCGCGCCTTCCCGGCCGCGCACGCTGCGGCTACAATGCGACTTCCCCGCACGATCCGCCTCGCACGAGGAAGCGATGCGCCCGAGATCCAGAAAACACACGACCACCGCCACCACCGTGAGCATGGATTCGGTGCGGGCCCGTGTCGGTCCCGCCGAACGCTGGCTCGCTCCGGGCGACGCGATCGAAAGTCCCGAGACCGGTCTCACCTACGGGATCGAACGGCTGATCGGCGCCGGCGGCTTCGGACAGGCGTTCCTCGCGCGGCGTCGCGGACGCTCGAGCCGCGTTGCGGGAACCGTGTGCATCAAGGTGAGCCCGCACATCGACGGCTGGCTGCGCGAGGCCTACTTCGGCCGGCTGCTCGACGGACACCCGCGTGCGATCCGCGTCTACGACACCTTCCCGCTGCTCGAGCGCCGCGGCCGGGTGTTCTACTGCCTCGCCCTCGAGTACGCACCGCACGGCGACCTGCGCAAGTTCCTCGCGCGCACCGCACGCGGCTGGACCGAAACGAAGGTGCGCCGCGAAATCGCGGGAATCCTCGGTGTGCTCGGCCGCCTGCATCGCGGCCAGCTGCTGCACCGTGATCTCACGCCGATGAACGTGTTCGTCTGCGATGGCCCGGCGCTCAAGCTCGGCGACTTCGGCATCGTCCGCCAGCAGAGCGACCGCCGCGGCGTGACCGCCCGCACGCTCAACGCCTCCATGGCGCCGAGCGAGGTGCTCGATGCCGCCGCGCCCAAGTGGCAGGCGCGTGACGACGTCTACCAGGTCGGCCAGCTGATCGGCATGCTGGTCAGGGGCGACGCCGGCGCGCGGCTCAGGACGTCGGAGGTGCGCGGCCTCGACTGCGGCGACCATCTGAAGGAAATCATCTACCGCTGCATCGGCGAGCGCCGCAAGCGCTATCAGAGCGCCGACGAGCTGATCGACGCGCTGCGACATCCGCCGGCGGTGCTCAGACCCGGCGCGATTCGCTCGCTTGCAGGCGTGCACCTCGCGTTCACCGGGATCCTCGCCCGCCCGCGGCGCGAGGCCGCGCTCGCCGCGAGACGCGCGGGCGCGATCGTCCACGGTGGACCGTCGGCGCGCACGAGCGTCGTCGTCCGTGGCCGCCCCAACGCGCAGCAGGCCGCGGGACGCGATGCCGGCATCAAGCTGATGGAGATCAAGCGCCTGCGTGAACGCGGGCACCGCATCACGCTGCTCGACGAGAAGCGCTTCTGGAAACTCGTCGGGAGGCCCGCGCAGGGCGCACGGTCCGTGCGGAGCACACAGCCGATGCGGCGCGCCCGCCAGGCGGCGCGGCATCGTTGAGCCGGGCCGCGCTGCTCGCGCCGCCGAGCGGGAATGCACGTCGGCGCAGCGCAGCGCCGCGCACGGCCGGACGACGGCATCCGGGCGGCGTTCGAAGGCCGGCCCTCACGGTGCGCGCCCCGAATGCGCGGCGCGAACGTGGCGTTCCATGCGCCGATCCGGAACCAGCCACAGGAGTGCCACCGCGACGTAGAGGACCGCGCCCAGCCATGGCGCCACCTGCGCGAGCAGGATCGCGGCGACGTAGATCACGATGGAGATCTTGCCTTTGAAATCCGAGCCCAGCGCCTGCGCCAGCGGCGCATCCGCGTCGTGGGCCGCGAGCAGGGCACGGGTCAGGAGGAAGTAGGCGAGCGCGGCCCCCAGCAGCACCACGCCGTACAGCGAGACCGGCGTTTTCGCGAAGTGGTTCTCGCCCATCCACGCGGTCACGAACGGGATCAGCGACAGCCAGAACAACAGGTGCAGGTTGGCCCATAGCGTCCCCCCGCTGACCCGCTGCACGACCTGCATCAGGTGATGGTGGTTGTTCCAGTAGATGCCGAGAAATACGAAGCTCAGCAGGTAACTGAGGAACACCGGGATCAGCGGCCGCAGGGTGTCGAGGTGCACACCGTGCGGCACTTTCATCTCGAGCACCATGATCGTGATGATGATCGCCAGGACGCCGTCGCTGAACGCCTCGAGCCGGCCTTTGTGCATGAGGAGATCCTCCGGAGGGACGCGCGCCGTCGTGCGGCGCGCCGGCAGCGGAACCGGGGCAATGTAGCATCGCCGGAGGTCGCGCCGAACCCCGCGGATGCCGGCCGCAAGCTTGCGCACGGCCACGACGCCGTGCACCATGCGCCGACCTCACCATGCCCCCTCGACCCGCAGGCAGGAACGCCATCGTCTTCGTCATGATCACCGTCCTGCTGGACGTGATCACGTTCGGCCTGATCGCGCCGGTGCTGCCGGCGCTGCTGGTCGAACTGACCGGCGATCCGGTCAACCGGGTTGCGATCTACGGCGGCTGGCTGGCGTTCATCTACGCCATCATGCAGTTCCTGTGCGCGCCGCTCCTCGGCGGGCTGTCGGATCGCTTCGGGCGGCGTCCGGTGCTGCTGTTCTCGGTCGCGTCGCTCGGTGTGGATTACCTGATCATGGGCTTCGCCCCGACGCTGGGGTGGCTGTTCCTCGGCCGCTTCCTGTCCGGCATGGCCGGCGCTTCGATCACGCCGGCCTACGCGTTCGTCGCCGACGTGAGTCCGCCCGCGAAGCGCGCGCAGAACTTCGGCATGATCTCGGCGTCGTTCGGTATCGGCTTCATCATCGGCCCGGCGCTCGGCGGGCTGCTCGGTGGTCTCGGACCGCGCGCGCCGTTCTTCGTCGCCGCAGCCGTGAGCCTCACGAACTTCGTCTACGGTGTGTTCGTGCTGCCCGAGTCGCTGCCCGCCGAACGGCGCCGGACCTTCGACCGCACGCGCGCCAATCCGCTCGGCACGCTGCTGCGCATGCGGCGGCATCCCGCCGTGCTCGGCCTGCTGGGCGCGCTGTTTCTGTGGGCGGTCGCCAATCAGGTGATGCCTTCGACCTGGGCGTTCTACACCAAGTACCGTTTCGGCTGGTCCGAAGCGACGATCGGCGCCTCGCTCGCACTCGCCGGCCTGGTGATGGCGCTCAGCCAGACCACCCTCGTGCGCGTGCTCGTGCCGCGCTGGGGCGAGCGCGCCGCGGCGCTCACGGGCATCGTGTTCGCCACGGTCGGCTACCTGGGGTTCGGCCTCGCGACGAAAGGCTGGATGATGTTCGCGTGGCTCTCGACGTGGCTGTTCGGCGCGATGGTCATGCCGACGACCAACGCCCTCATGTCGCACCAGATCGAGCCCGACGCGCAGGGCGAACTGCAGGGGGCGGTCGCGAGCCTCTACTCGCTGAGCTCGATCATCGGCCCGCCGATCATGGCGAACCTGTTCGCGCGCTTCTCGGGACCGGAGGCGTCACCGCACCTGCCGGGCGCCGCGTTCATCGCGGCGGGATTCCTCGCCGCCCTGTGCTTCGTGATCTACTGGAACGCCGTGCGCCGGCAGAGCCAGGAGCCCGCTGAAGGCGAAGTCGTCGCTTCCTGAGGCGGGATTCGGGGATCAGAGGCCCAGGCGGTTCGGCGCCCCGAACGGGTCGCGCGGCGCCGAGTTCTCGAGCCGCCAGGTGATCTGCGTCAGCGTATCCCTCAGATCGCGAAGCCCCTGCGGCACGTCGCCCCATGAGTCGTTCGAGCAGACCACGACGCGCTGCGGGCCCGCCGCCGCGTTCAGCGTGAACGCGTAGTACGGCGCGTCGGTCGGGCCGAGGCCGTCACAGTAGGAAGGCTCGAAGCTCCCGAACGAAGGCAACACAGCGGCGAGCGCAGCGATCTCGGCATCGCTGAGGCGTCCGCGCAGGATCGCGGTCGCGCCGTCGTAGTGGCGAACCCGGCGCAGCAGCGCCTGACCGTCGGTTTCGACGTGCAGCGCCCAGTCGGCGATGGTGAACCCCGCGGCGATCTCGAAGTCGACTCCACCCGGCAGCACCTGCTTCGGCGCCGTCGGCGCCGAAGCGCAGGACGTGAGCAGCCCCGCCACCAGAACGATCGGAATCCATCTACGCTGCATCGAACCCTTCCTTCTCCCGGTGCGGCACGGACGGCCGGCGACGGGGACTTGCCATTCCCCCGTCCGGACGGCGTCCGCCACCCTGCTAGTCACATGGCCGTCGCTGCGGCATCACCCGCCCGATCTCCACCGCCCCGGATCGCATCGGCGTCCGCACGATCGTCACGGGGCTCGTGGGCGCCTGGGTGACGCCGCATCCGTCCCCCGGCGCGATCTCGCGCACGTCGATACGCAGGCCGTCGCCTTCACGCCTCGCCCCCGTGACGGCAGTCGAGTAGCCGCCGGTCGGACGCCCGCCCATGAAGTACGCGATCACCATGTCGCTGTCGAAGTCCACCTGCGGCGGCGGCCCGTTGAGGCCCGCTTCCGCCCAGAGATCGTTCAGTGCCGACGGGCTGCGCGCCACGGCCAGTCCGGACGTCTGACGGAGCGCCAGAGCGCCGTCGGCCAGCGTGTCGATTCGGATCCAGAGTCCGTGCGGGGTGAGCCGGCACTCCCCCGTCATGAGCAGAAGGAGCGCCATCAGTGCGAGTCGCATGCGCGACGCCTCCGGGGGATGACGGAGGAAGCGTATCACCGCGGGCCGCGATGCGACGCCGATTTTTCGGGCCGCTCGGACGGCGACGGCCGCGCTGCCGCGTCGCGTCGCGGCTGCAGCCGGTGGTCACAACACGTTACGGCACGAGCTGTTGCGGCTGAAGCAGCGCCGCGCCTTTCGCCCGCTCTGCGAAGTCCACCGCATCGATGGGCGCCGGCGTCTCGAGGAACGCCAGCGTCCACATGAGCACGGCCGCATAGGCATCGCCGGTCCGCTGGGTGGCGCCGGTCACCCGTGCCACGTCGGGCCAGCGCGCGCACGCCGCGCCGAGGTCGGAGAAGTGGTGGTGGTGCAACTCGTCGGTCTTCGCGATCCACACGTCGGCCCCCGAGAGCCGCCTGAGCGTCGCCCAGTCCGGCTTCATCTGTTCGTCGAGCGTCTCGTAGACGTGCAGCACGGGAATCCGCACGGCCGCCGGGCGGAACGCCGGGTCGCCTTCGTACAGGTCGCGGGCCGTCGCGGTGCCGATGCCGCCGTCGAGACTCACGAGGCGGCGCACGAGTGAATCGCGCATGGCCTCGTACAGGGCGCTGCGCGCGCCGAAGCTGTGCGACACGATCGCGACGTCGGCGGCGTTCGCATCGTCGCGCGCGGCCAGCGCGCCGCGCAGCAGCGCCAGATCGTCGGCCTGATCGAGCGCCGCGGCGGCGACCTGCCCGATGGCCGACGGCTCGCCGGTCAGGCGCGACTGCGAGGGGCACGTGGCGACCACGAAGCCGTGGCTCGCGAGGAACTCGGCGAGCACGCACTGGTCGGCCGCCGTTTCGCCGTTGCCCTGCGCGATCAGCACGACCGGAAAACGTCCCGGGGCGGGCGGCGCGTCCCGTCGCGCGAGCATCGGCGCCGAAAACCACTCGGCGACCACTGCCGCGTCGAGGCCGTGCGACACCAGGAAGCGGCGGCGCAACGTGACCGCGCTCAGCGAATCCGGAGGCGCGGTGCGTGTCGTCTCCGCGTCGGCGAAGCGAACGTAGTCCGCATACGTCATCGCCGAATCTTCGGCCGCCCGGGCCGGATACCAGGTCACCATCTGCACCGGGCGCGGCCGGCCGCCGAGCATGCGCGTGCTGTCGGTCAGGGACTCGACCGCGACGCCGACCGCATGCGCGCCGGGTGCGAGCACACCGTGACGCCACCACACCGCCGCACCGCGCGGCGCGCAGCCGGCCAGCGCGGCGAGCAGCAGCAGCAGCCCGCAGCCGGCAGCGGGCACGGCGCCGGCGCAGCGCCGCCCTGCAGCGCACGGGCGCGGGCTCCGTGCACTCGTGACACGGCCCGGCGTGCGGTTCATGCCACCCCCGCCAGCTCGTGCACGCGCCAGGCCAGCGACCCGATCCACAGGGCGAGCACCACGGCCATCAGACGCTGCACGATACCCTGCCCGAAGCGCCCCTCGAGGCCCAGGTAGGCGGCGAGCAGAACGAACAGGGCGACGCCGGCGGCGAACGAGGGCCCGGTGAGATCGCTCCATGCCCGCAGGCGGCGCAGCCGCGGCAGCAGCACGAACGGGGCCGCCACCGTCAGCAGCGCGGTCAGTCCGCCGGCGACGAGGTGAATCGTGCCCGCCGGTGAGGCGGTCGCCACGCTCTGCGTGCAGCCGGGATCGCCCGCCATGCAGTCGAGGCGGAAGAACACGTCGCTCACGTTGTCGAGTCCCATCAGCGAGCCCGCCACCAGCCAGGCGCCGAGCGTCGTCCCGCGGCCGGGGAGCGCGAGCGCGGGGCCCAGCGCCCCGAGCGCGAAGGCGATCGTCGCGCCGCCGGCGAGCGCCTGCCCGCTGAGCATCACCCACGGTGCGCGCGCGCTCATCGCGGCGAGATCGCTGATGTCGTGGCGGGTCCAGTCGTACCCCGCGCCCTGCAGCATGGCGGCTGCGACGCAGCCGGCGAGGAACAGCGCCATCGCCGCCAGAACGGCGATCGCAAGCACGCGGTACCTGGCGCTCGAGCTGGACACGGGCGAAGTCTCCGGTTCGGGGACGAAAGCGGCGATTGGAATCCGGCTACGCTACGACGTGAAAGCCGCGCGCGCCAGGGAGAAGGGGCCTGCCGGAGCCTCAACCGTCGATTTCGACTTCGCCCTCGATCTCGACCGGGATCTCGAACGGCAACCCGGCCATGCCGACCGCGGAACGCGCGTGCGCGCCGCGCGCCTCGCCGTAGAGCCCGACGATCAGCTCGGTGAAGCCGTTGATCACCGCCGGCTGCCGATGGAACCCGGGCGCCGAGTTCACCATGCCCAGCACCTTGAGCCAGGCGCTCACGCGATCGAGATCGCCCAGTTCGCGATGCAGGCTGCCGAGGATCGACAGGGCGGTGAGCCGCGCCGCGTGCTGCGCCTCCTCCAGCGTGACCTCCGCGCCGACCTTGCCGAGCGGCTGCGCGAGGCTGCCGTCCGGGTTCGTGGGCCCGTGCCCCGAGATGAAGACGCGCCGTCCATGGACGCGCACCCATGGGAACGGCAGCACCGCTCCGGGCGGCAGCTGCAGCGGTGCGTGGATCGACAGGCCCATGGCGCGCAGCCTGGCTTCGATCCGGCTCATGGGCGGTACCTCGCGCGGGCGGGCAACGGGGAAGGCGCCGCGCTCACTCATCCTCCTTCGGGTAGCCCGGCACGTTCGCGCCGAGGACGATGTCGCGGCTGACCACGATGCCGCCGTGGCCGTCGGCCCGGGGAGTGGTGAGCCCCGGTCCACCCCGCCCCCGGAACATGTGCCGGCGCTTCTCCGCGGTGAGCAGCGGATCGCCCTCGAACACGATGTCGTCGATGTAGTAGGTGCAGCGTCCGGGCTCGATCACGTGCATGTGCACGTGCGCCGGCGAATCGCGGCCCGGGTAGGGCGCGGGCCGGATCGTTTCGAACGCGTAGCGGCCGAGCGAGTCGGAGGTCGCCCAGCCGCGCAGTCGGCCATGCCGCCTCGCCATCGCCGGCCACGACTCCGGTCCGCGCGGATAGATGCCCCGCGCATTCGTGTGATAGGCGTACACGATCACGCCGGGCCGAGGATCGCCGTGCCCGTCGCGAACGACACCCTCGATGCGCATCGGCGTCCCCGGCTCATCCTTCGGCGCAATGCGGGCGACCGAAGGCGGCCGTTCGGGAAGCCCCTCGAAGACCGCCTCGCAGCCTTCGCACGGTCCGCCCACGATCGGAACGCGCTCCGCGGTTGCGGCGCGCGCCTCGACCCCCGGTCGAGCGCAACCGGCAAGCGCGAACGCCACGAGCCATGCGGCGCCCCCCGCCATCGGGACGGGGGCGCGGCGCAACGGCCCATGGCGCGCCACGCGGGTCATCCCTTCATCAGCTTGCGGATCACGGTCTGCAGGATGCCGCCGTTCCCGAAGTAGTCCACCTCGACCGGGGTGTCGAGACGCACGACGGCCTGGAACGTCAGCGCCGCGCCGTCCTCACGCCGGGCCTTCACCTCGACCCGGCAACGCGGCGAGAGCCCCGCTTCGAGTCCGGTGATGTCGAACACCTCGCGCCCGGTGAGGCCGAGGGACTCGGCCGACTGGCCCGGTTCGTACTGCAGCGGCAGCACGCCCATGCCGACCAGGTTCGAGCGGTGGATGCGCTCGAACGTCTCGGCCAGCACCGCGCGCACGCCGAGCAGCAGCGTCCCCTTCGCCGCCCAGTCGCGCGACGAGCCGGTGCCGTACTCCTTCCCCGCCAGCACGACGAGCGGCACGCCGTCCGCGCGATACCTCTCGGCCGCGTCGAAGATCGGCATCTGGCCGCCGTCGGGGAAGTGCACCGTCACGTTGCCCTCGCTCCCCGGCACCAGCAGGTTCTTGAGCCGGATGTTCGCGAACGTGCCGCGCACCATCACCAGATCGTTGCCGCGCCTCGAGCCGTAGGAGTTGAAGTCCTTCTTCTCGAGGCCGCGCGAGCGCAGCCAGTGCCCGGCCGGGCTGTCCTTCGCGATGTCGCCGGCCGGCGAGATGTGATCGGTCGTCACCGAGTCGGCGACCATCACCAGCACGCGCGCGCCGTGGATGTCGTCGAGCGGCACGGGCTCCGGGGTCAGGCCCTGGAAGAACGGCGGCTCGTGAATGTACGTGGACGCGTCGCTCCAGGCGTAGAGCTCGCCGCCCGCGACCGGGATCTCGTTCCAGCGCGGGTTGCCGTCGAACACGTTTCCGTACTCCTTCGCGAACTGTTCGGGCTGCAGGGCGCGCGCCATCGTGTCCGCGATCTCCTGCTGGCTCGGCCAGACGTCGCGCAGAAAGACCGGCTTGCCGTCCTTGCCCGTGCCGAGCGGCTGCGTGGCGAGATCGATGTCCACCGTGCCGGCCAGCGCGTACGCGACCACCAGCGGCGGCGAGGCCAGGTAGTTGGCGCGCGTGTGCGGATTCACGCGGCCTTCGAAGTTGCGGTTGCCGCTCAGCACCGCGGCGGCGACCAGCCGGCCGTCGTGGATCGCCTTCGACACCGGCTCGGGCAGCGGCCCCGAGTTGCCGATGCAGGTCGTGCAGCCGTAGCCGACGGTGTGGAAGCCGAGCGCCTGCAGGTCCTTCGTGAGATCCGCCGCGTCGAGGTATTCCGTCACCACCTTGGAGCCCGGCGCCATGCTGGTCTTCACGTACGGCTCGACCGTGAGCCCGCGTTCGACCGCCTTGCGGGCGAGCAACCCGGCGCCGACCATCACCGACGGGTTCGAGGTGTTGGTGCACGAGGTGATCGCCGCGATCACCACCGCGCCGTGGCCGATCTGGGGCCGGTCGCCGTTGAGCTCGACCGTCACCCTCGCCGGCAGCTCGTCGTCCTTGAGCCCGAAACCGCGTTCCTTGACCGGCGCCGACAGCGTCTGGCGGAAGCTCCGCCGCATCTCCGCGAGCGGCACGCGATCCTGCGGCCGCTTGGGGCCCGCCACGCTCGGTACCACGTCGCCGAGGTCGAGCTCGAGCAGGTCGCTGTATTCCGGCTCCGGCGTGTCCGGACCGTGGAACAGGCCCTGCGCCTTCGCGTACGCCTCGACCAGTCGTGCCGCCGCGTCGCGGTTGGTGCGTTCCATGTAGCGCAGCGTCTCGTCGTCCACCGGGAACAGGCCGATCGTCGCGCCGTACTCGGGCGACATGTTGCTGATCGTCGCGCGGTCGGCGACGGACATCGCCGCGAGGCCCGGACCGAAGAACTCGACGAACTTTTCGACCACGCCCTTCTTCCGCAGCATCTGCGTGACGGTGAGCACCAGATCGGTCGCGGTCACGCCGTCCTCGAGGTGCCCGGTGAGCCTGAAGCCCACCACCTCGGGCAGCACCATGTAGAGCGGCTGGCCGAGCATCACCGCTTCGGCCTCGATCCCGCCCACACCCCAGCCCACCACGCCGAGCCCGTTGATCATGGTCGTGTGCGAGTCGGTGCCGACCAGCGAGTCGGGGAACGCCGCGGTGCCGCCCGCGGCGTCGGGACCCGTCATCACGCCCTGCGCCAGATACTCGAGGTTCACCTGGTGCACGATGCCCGTGGCCGGCGGCACCACGCGGAAGTTCCGGAACGCCTTCTGCCCCCAGCGCAGGAACTCGTAACGCTCGCGGTTGCGCTCGAACTCGATCTCGGCGTTGCGCTCGAGCGCGGTCAGGTTGCCGAACACGTCCACCTGCACCGAATGATCGATCACCAGGTCGACGGGCACCAGCGGGTTGATCTTGCTCGGATCGCCGCCCAGGCGCTTGACCGCGTCGCGCATGGCGGCGAGGTCGACGACGCAGGGAACGCCGGTGAAGTCCTGCAGGATCACGCGCGCCGGCTTGAACGGCACTTCACCGGGCGCATCGAGCTTCGGAGTCCAGCGCGCGAGCCGCTCGACGTCGGCTTCGGTGACCTGATAGCCGTCGCAGTTGCGCAGCGCGGATTCGAGCAGGACGCGGATCGAGAACGGGAGCCGGGCGAGGTGGACGCCGTACTTCTTTTCGAGGGTGTCCAGCGCGTAGATCTGGACTTCGCCGGCGGGGGTCTCGAGCGCGCGACGCGCGCCCAGCGGATCGTGGGTGCGGGTGTTCATATGACGCCTCTCCTTTGACGAGGGCACACAGGGCTCCTCGTGGATGACGCGGGACTCACAGGGTCCCGAGGGATATGAGAACTGCCGGGATCATACGCCCTCGCGGCGGGGGCCGCCATGGCGATCTCCCGGTAACGTCATCGGCCGCGGCGCGGCCAGGGTTGCGGCCGGAACGCCCGCCGCCTGCCCGGCCCGGCCGCGCGGGAGGACGCCGCTACCGGATCAGCAGCTGCCCGAGGGCCACCGTGTCCGGACGTGCGATGGCGTACGGGGCCGCACTGACCGCGTAGCCCAGATCCGAGGTGGTCGCGTAGCGGTCGCCGGGCCGGTCCGGCACCTCTGCGCCGATCCGCAGCGTGAGCGTGGAGGTCGAGGCCGGGGCCGCCGCCTTCTTCCCGTTCGAGGCTGCCGCCGGCAGCGAGACCACGTCCGTGCTGTCGGGCGCGCTCGTCGTGCTCTCGACCACGACCGTCGCCTCGGGATTGGCGAAGCCCTGCGCGCGTTCGTCGACGGCGCCCACGGGCTGATCGATCTGCATGCTGCAGAGCCCGCTCACGAAGCCGTTCACCTTGCCCTGGTCGAGCCGCGCCGCCGTGCGGGAGGCCGGTGCGCGCACGGCCCACTCGCCGTTCTGTTTCGCGAGCGTGAAGCGCCCGTGCCGGTTGCGCACCTCGACCTGGCTCACGTTCGCCGACTCCACCGGAATCAGGCGGCGCTCGATCCACGAGCCGGCGTCGGCGGGCAGGTCGTAGGCGCCCATGCCGCTGACCTCGTACACGCGATCGTCGCCCCCGGCACGCATGTGCGAGACGTCCGAAGCCGGCGAGGTCCCGACGAACAACTCGAGCGCCGGAGCGCCGCCCACCTTGTCCCAGATCCGCACGCGGCGCTCGAAGTCGTCGTCGGCGACCTTGAGCGCGGCGTGGTAGCGGCGGTTGCCCACCACCTGCCGGGATGCGGTGAGGTGTCCGAGATCCTGAATCAGCTTGCCGACCTTGCCGGCGAGCGTCGGATAGCCCGACGGGTGTTCGAGGCACCAGCGCCCGTCCTGGCGCACGAGCGTCACCGAAGTGCTGTCCTGCCCCGTGATCTGGATCTCCTCGGGCGTGATCGATGCGAGCCGCGGCAGCAGCGGGTGGCTGCCGCCGGCATGTCGCCCGAACGGCGGGTGCAGGACGAGCAGCACCACGAGCTGCACGACGAGCGCGGCGACGAGCCACTTCTGGGATCGGTTCAGCGGAGCCCTCCCCCGCCCGGCGCGCCGGCGAGCGGCGCGGCGGGCCCGACGTGCGGCGCGACGCGGCGGCGGCGCCAGTAGCGCCCCAGGCCGACCAGCATCAGCACCAGCAGCGGCACGAGGTAGTTCGCCAGCTCGATGGCGATGTCGGCCTTGCGGCTCAGCCGCGCGATGGGCCGGGCCGTCGCCGAGCGCGCGCGGATCGAGACCAGGTCGTTGTCGAGGTTCATCCAGTCGATCAGGTTCTGGATGAAGCCGAGATTCTGCATGTAGAGGTCGCCCTGCTGGCGCCCGAGCGCGCGCGCGACCAGATCGCTCACGAACTCGGCATCGCCGATCACCACCAGGCGGGTCTCGGGCGAGTGCGCGAGCGGCACCGCCCTGCCGGTGGAGTCGCCGGGCACCGGCGGCGCGTCCTTGCCGGAATAGAAGCTGTCGAACCGCCCCTGCAGGGCGATCGCCACGTCGTGCGGTTTCGTCCCCGGCGGGACCGTATAGTCGACGTGGGCCACGCGCGACAGGTCGTCGTCGGTCCACGAGCGGTCCGACGAGGAGAGAATCGGCGTCACCTGAAGCTTGCCGACGGTCGCCGAATCGACCTCGACGGGGCTGCCCCAGTAGATCCCCACCGCGTCGATCTTGCCGGCGATGGCGCGATTTTCGAGCCCCTTGCCCTGCACCTGCACGAGGTACGGGTAGGGCCGCATGACCCAGGTCCGGATCGGCCCGAACACGGTTTGCCGGACCTGCGGAATCGGCAGCGGCTGATTCACGTCGTCGAGCAGGAGCGTCTTCGAGATCTCGACCCCGTCGTGCTTGAGCCAGGCGTCGAGTCCCGAATCGAGCGGGCGAACCATGAGCCCGCTCTGGCTGAACTCCGGATCGAAGCTCCCGGCGCATACGATCACCTTCCCGCCGCGCATCAGGTACTGATCGAGGTTGTACACGGCGCGCTCGCCGAGGTTCTTCGGTTTGAGGACCAGCATGACGTCGACGTCGGCCGGCACGCCATCGGGGGCGTCGAGCGACACGTCGCGCACGTTGTAGTTCTGACGCAGCGCCTGCTTGACCTGGTCGAATTCGGGCGGCGGCTGGTTCGCCATCTGCCCGCGCATCTGCATCTGGCGAAGGACCTCGGGCGGAAGCCCCGGCGCGGGCGTCACCACGCCGACGGTCTTGAGGAATCCCGGCGCACGCCGCTTGAGGGCACTCTCGACCGCTTCACGGATCGTCGCCGGCGTCACGTTCTCACCGGAGAGCGGCAGCGGCTCGACTTCGTCGCCCACCGTCAGGTAGGCGCCGAGATAGAAGCCCCGGCTGCTGAACAGCCCCATCGACACCGGCCGCGCGCCGAAGCGCTGCGCGACGTCGTCCTGCTGCTCGGCCGTCGTCGGGTGGATCTCCTGGAAGGTGAAGTGTTCCTTGCCGGACTCCTTCAGCTGCTGTGCCGCCTTGCGGATCGCGTCAGGGACGTCCTTGAAGACCGCCGGCAGCTCGTCGGGGGTGATGACCGCGGTGAGCGTGACGGGCTTGCCGACGCGCTCGAAGAGGCGGCCGCCACCACGGAATCCATAGACGACCTTGCGGATCGCCCGCGTCAGGTCGTATTCGAGGTTGCGCAGGTGGACGTCGACGTCGCCGTCCGGCAGCGGCTCCACGTCGATCAGATCCTCGAACCCGTAGCGCACGTACTGGTCACCGTATTTGACGACGACGGCGAAGTAGGCGTTGACGATTCCGCTCTCGTACTTGGAAGCGAGCCGGAACGGGGTGCTCCTCACGCCGAAGCGGTCGTTGGCCTCCTTCTCGACCTGATCGTTCTCGCCGGGATCCAGCACCTCGACGTGCAGATGGTGATGGGCGAGCGCGCGGTACTCGTCGAGCAGGTCTTCGATCTGCGGTTCGAGCGGCGCGAGCTTCGGATGCGTGCGTTTCGAGAAGTAGCAGTAGATGTAGAGGTCGTCGTCGAGCGAGGCGAGCAACCGCTGCGTCGCGGGAGAGACCGAGTAGATCCGGTCGCGGGTGAGGTCGACGCGCGCCCCCGCCCACGAAGCGAGGAGCACGTTGAACACGAGCAGGTTCGCCGCGAGCAGCCCGAGCGTGACCACGGCGCGGATGGCCCGTTCTCTGCGGCTCTCCAGCGGCGCGGCCACGCCTCAGGTCCACCGCCGGGCGCGCACGGCCATCACGCAGCCCGCCAGGAAGAAGAACGTGAGCGAGACGTAGTAGGCGAGGTCGCGCACGTCGATCACGCCACGGGCGATGCTCTCGAACCGGCTGCCCGTTCCGATCGCCCGCAGCACCGACGCGGTGCGATCGGCGAACAGGCCGGCGAAGGCTTCCGTGCCGACGCCGTAGAGGGCCAGACACACGACGAGCGCCAGGATGAACGCGAGAATCTGGTTCTCCGTCGAAGCGGAGAGCAGCTGCCCGACCGCCAGGTAGGCGCCGCCCAGCAGCAACGCCCCGACGTAGCCGCCCGCGACCGGCCCCCAGTCGAGCTTGCCGAGGAACGCCACCGACACCGGCAGCGCGAACGTGAGCGCCAGCGCGCAGCCCAGCAGCGCCCAGCTGGCCAGGAACTTGCCCGCCACCAGTTCGTCGTCGCGCACCGGCAGCGTCAGCAGCACTTCGAGCGTCCCCTGCTTCCGCTCTTCGGCCCACAGCCGCATCGTCAGGGCGGGCACGAGCAGGATCATGAGGAACGGCAGCGGGCCGAACAGGCCGCGCAGATCGGCGATCCCGCGGGCGAAGAACGACTGGGCGTTGAAGAACGTGAACAGCGCCGTGCCCGCGAACACCGCCAGGAACACGTACGCGATCGGGGAGTTGAAGTAGGCGCGCAGCTCGCGGGCGGCCACCGAACGCACCCGCTTCACGAGGCGGCTCCCGCGCTGGACGAGGTCAGCTCACGGAATACCTGCTCGAGCGAACGATCGTCCCGCCTCAGCTCGCGCAGCCGCCAGCCGTTCCGGTACGCGAGGTCCCCCACCGCTTCCCCGATCTCGAGATCGCCGGCGAGCGCGAGCCGGAACGTATGGAAGCCGTCGCTGATGCGCTCTTCTTCGACCGCGGCCACACCGGGCAGCCCCGCGAAGGCCGTGCGCGCCGCGGCGGGATCGGTGGACGCCAGCGTCACGACCTCGGTGCGCGAGCGGGTGAGCTCCGCGAGCGTTCCGTCGGCACGCACCAGGCCGTCGATCAGGATCACCGCGCGGTCGCAGGTGGCCTCGACCTCCGGCAGGATGTGAGTCGAGAAGATCACGGTCTTGCTCTCGCTCATGCGCCGGATCAGCTGCCGCACCTCGATGATCTGATTGGGATCGAGTCCCGTGGTGGGCTCGTCGAGGATCAGGATCTCGGGATCGTGCAGCAGCGCCGCCGCGAGCCCGACCCGCTGCCGGTAGCCCTTGGACAACTGCCCGAGCGGGCGCGTCAGCACGTCGCGGATGGCGCAGTCCTCGACGACCTCGACCAGGCGGCGCCGGCGGGTCGTCACGTCGAGCTCCCGCATGTCGGCCATGAAGTCCAGGTACTCCTGGACCAGCATGTCGAGGTAGAGCGGGGCGTTCTCGGGCAGGTAGCCGATGCGCTTCTGCACCTCGAGCGGATCGTTCACGACGTCGAAGCCCGAGACGGTCGCGGTTCCGGCGGTCGGCAGCAGGTAGCCGACCACGATCTTGATGGCCGTCGTCTTGCCGGCGCCGTTCGGGCCCAGCAGGCCGACGACCTGTCCTCTCGAGATCGAAAACGAGATCCCCTTGAGGGCTCGTGTTTCGCCGTAGGTTTTTTCGAGTTGGTCGAGCTCGATCATCCGAGACGATGGCGGCCGGGTGGAAATGTGCCTTCGTGCAGCACACCTGTATTAGCCAGCGTTCGATCGACTGTCAATGATGGATATCGACTCGACAATGATTTCACACGCCGGCTGTCAGGAGAGCGTCAAGCATGCGTCGTGCGCCCGGCGTCGACCGGATGCGCATCCTGGCGGGACGATGCCGCAGGCGATCGACGGCCCCTCGGGTGCCGCCGCGCGGCCGACTAGATCGTCTTCAGCACCGTCCTCACGTCGGCGAACGCCACGGGAAACAGGGCCCCCTGGTCGGGGTCGGTGACCAGTACCGCGAAGTCCGCCGGCGCGAACGCACGCGCCAGCCGCGAGGCGAAGTTCTCCCTGAGCACCCGCACGTAGTGCTCGGCGTCATAGTCGGGCGTGTCGGGCGCGGCGCCCTGGCGATCGGCCACCAGCCCGGCCGCGCCGTTCCGGGCGCGGTAGACCCGCACCCGCTCGCCGCGGCGCCAGTGGCTGCGCCCCGCCGACAGCATGGCTTCGTACGACGACTCGCGGCGGCCTTCCCGTGACGCCCGGTACTCTGCGGGCGTCTTCGTGAGCCGGACCCGTGACGACACGTCGTAGTTCGAGTACTCGCGCCGCCTGAGCGCGGCCACGGTGTCGACGTACACCTGCCTGAGGCCGGGCACGTCTCCCGTCAGCAGGCGTTCGGCCGCGCGCTTCAGGAACGCCTCGCCGAACGGCTCCGCGCGGCTGGAGCGAAACGCCACGCCGCGCAGCGTGAGACGTCCGTCGTACCCGAGCAGCACGTAGTTCTTCGGTTCGTGTGACAGCATCGCGGCGTAGCGGCCCTCGAACTCGAGCCGCACGAGCGGCGGCAGCAGCGCGCCGACCTCGGCGACGACGCGCCGCTCGTCGGCCTCGGTCCAGCCTTGCGGCACGGCGAAGTAGACGCCGTCGGTGTCCGCTTCGAGCCGCGTCACGCCGCGCGCCTCGAGCTCGCGGCACATCAGGTCGAGCGTCTCGCGGCCGCGCCGCGTGACCTCGTTGGCCGCGTGGACGTCGGCGAACCGGGTGAGCTCACCGCCGGCTGCGAGGTAGCCGTAGGCGGTGTTCACCACCAGCTTCATCGCGGCGGAGGTCGCCTCGTGCGCGAAACGCTCGGCCGAGCCCGGCGGCGCCGCCTGCGCGGCGGCCTTTGCCGCGAGCCGCCGCTCGACCAGCCCGTCCACCAGGGCGAGCAGTACCCCGAGCCGGTCGCGGCGCGGGCCGATGCGATGTGCGCGCATCAGCGACGGGTAGAGGCTCGCGACGTCGGCCTTCACCACGCGTGCGGCGACGCCGGTCGCGAACAGATGCAGCGCGGCGCCGCTGTGCGTCGTGCCGTCGCCCGGCTCGTGCGCGGGCAGCGCGTGCCCGGCGCGCAGGTAGGCGCGCACGAGCAGCGGATCGATGATGCCCGTCGCCGCGCCGGCGTCGGCGAGCCGCTCGTAGCGGCGCGGCGCGAGCTGCGCCAGCCCGAACGCGGCGCCGCCCAGCAGCCGGGCGAGCGCGGCGACTTCGGTGACGTCGGCGGTCGCGTAGCGGCGCACGCGCTCGGGGTCACTCCGCCAGGTCTCGTGGACCCGGTCGCCGCGGATCAGCTCGCGATCCGGCGGCGAGATCCCGAAGTGCCGCGCTACCGCCTTCAGGCCGTGGCCCGGCAACTCGCGGATCGCGAAGTCGTAGCGGCGCACCGCGTCGAGCGTGTCGATGCACTCGCGGCCCGGGATCACGATGCGGCTCCGGTCGCGGCGCGCCGGTCGCGAACGCAGGCCCAGAGCCGGGAGTCGCCCGAGTCCGAGCCGCACGCCGAGGCGCCGTGCACGCTGTTCGAGGAACGGCAGATCGAAGCCGAACAGGTTGTGGTTCTCGATCACGTCGGGGTCCGCCGCGGTCACCGTATCGACGAGCCGCCGGATCAGCTCCGCCTCCGCCCTGTCACCCGGACCCCGTGCTTCGAGCACTTCTTCGGCGCCCGAGGGGGAGCGCACCGCGATCATGAAGATCCGGCCGCGCCCGGCGGTGAGATCCGTGGTCTCGAGGTCGAACTGCATGCGGCGCAGCCCGTCGAACGCGAGGCCGCGGAAGTAGGTGCGGCCGGTCGCGACCAGGTACTGCTCCTCGGGCGGCAGCGAGATCACGCTCGCCCTGTCGAGGTCGCGCAGATGGCCGAGCGGGCGGCCGAGTCGCTGCGACGCGCCCTTCAACAGCGCCCGGGTCAGGTCGCGCCCGTCGGCAGCGCTCACCAGATACCGCAGGGAACCGGGGCCTCCGAGCTCACGCCAGGTGACCCGCGCGTCGGGGTCGCCCTCGGGCGCGAGACGTTCCCGAAGATGCGCGAGGTCATCGAGCCGGTCGAGCACCAGCCACGGCCGGAAGCGCGTGTCCTCGCGGACCAAATCTCCGGACTCCGGCAGCCGCCGCCATACGATGGCGGCGCCCGAGAGCTCCGCCCACACCGAGACGATGCCCGGCGTGGGATCCCAGCCCCAGAGCCAGTCGGCAGGGACGGAGGCGGGCCCGGTCACGCGTCGGATCCCGGTTCCGCCTCCGGTCGATCGACGAGAATGAGCCGCCGCGGATCCGCGGCGTGATGCTGGCGCATGAGCGCGCCACCGAAACGACCGAGCGCTTCCTCATCGGATTCTCGTGCAGGGCGGACATGGACCATCGGGTGAGGGTAATGGGTTCGGGCCGACAATCAAGGTTCGCGTGGACGCCACGCGCCGGCCGGTCGAACAGATGGTGATCGGAGCGCGGCACCCTTTACAGCACCCGTACCACCAGCACGGTCACGTCGTCTCCCGCTTCGCGCCCGCCGAGATGGCGCCTGAGCCCTTCGAGCACGTCCTCGACGATCTCGCGTGCGCTGCGCGAACGGTCGAGCCCGCGCAAGAGCGCTTCGAGGCGATCCTCGCCGAACATCCCGCCGTCCGGGCCGACCGCCTCGGTGACGCCATCGGTGTACATGACGATCAGGTCGCCGGGGCGCAGCGGGGCCGTCCCCTGTTCGAACGCCGCGTCCGGCAGGAACCCGAGCACGGTGCCGCCCTTCTCCAGCAGCTCCACGGAGCCGTCGGCGCGCAGCAGCAGCGGCGGGTTGTGGCCGCCGTTCGCGTACTCGAGCGTCATCGCCTCTTCGTCGATGCGCGCCAGGAAGAACGTCGCGAACTGTTCGGGCGCGGTGCGGTCGCACACCAGCCCGTTGATGTTCGCGAGCTGCTCGGCGACGCGCATGCCGGCGTGGGCCTGCGAACGCAGCGACGCCTGCAGCATGGAGGACAGCAGCGCGGCGGGGACGCCCTTGCCCGAGACGTCGGCGATCGCCAGCAGCATCCGGGCCTCGCCCGAGGCGACGACGTCGTAGAAGTCGCCGCTCACCTCGCGCGAGCTGACGTTGACGGCATGGACCTGGATCTTAGGGCTCTGCGGAAACTGCGAGAGCAGGAACGAGCGCTGGATACGGCGCGCCATGTTCAGCTCCTGCTCGGCACGCGCCTGCTGCAGGGCCTGGCGGTAGAAGGTGCGGGCGTAGGAGAAGCCCATGAACAGCGCCGTGAACAGGAACGTGAACATGACGATCAGCGCCACGGATCGTCCGCTCCCGAGGAAGTTCGGCAGGATCGTCAGGTGGATGATGAGCGACGCGGCCGCCGCCCCCAGGAAGCTCGCGCCGACGTACCACACACCGTTGCCGAGGAGCGCATGCCGCTGCTTCACGGCGCTCGCCGTGTCCAGCCTCGGAACCACGAACGCCCCGGCCGCCCAGTTCGCGAGGCCGATGCAGTAGCCGAAGATGATCGCCATGACGTAGGCGTACGCGTAGTGGATCAGCGTGGAACCGCTGAGCGTGCCGAACAGCACGGCGAATGGAATCGCCATGAGCGGCATCGTCCACAACATGCGCATCAGATTCTGGAGCGGCGTGCGCGACCTGGGCATGGGGCCTCCGTGGCGCGGGATCTTCGCCGCGTCCGGCGCCCCGCGCAATACGGCGGCGCCGGGTGGTCGATTCCGCGGGACGAACGGTCGCCCCTGCCATGAACTACGCGGGATCGGCCCCCACGCTCGCGTAGTAGCCGGCGATCCTCGCCTGCATGCCCTTGCGCGTGTAGACGTCGGGCCGCCTCGATTCCACCACGTCGGCAATCACCCCGGCGATCTCCTCGGCACTCTGCGATTCCGGGAACGTGCGCGAGTCGGGTCCGCCGTGCATGGCGTTCAGCCCGAAATCGGTGCGCACCACGCCCGGCGAGACCAGCGTGAACTGGATCCCGGGATGCGTCTCCTGGACTTCGGCGCGGAACATGGCGGTCAGAGCGTTGAGGAAGTGCTTGGCGCCGCTGTAGGCGGAGCGGAACGTCGCGAACGGCACGCGGCCGAGCAGCGACGAAACGTTGATCACCTGGCCGTCGCCGCGCTCCTTGAAGTGCGGCAGCACCTCCTGCATGCCGTACAGGGCCGATTTCACGTTGAGGCGCATGATCTCGTCGAGATCCTCGTCGGTGAGCTGCGAGGGCTGCACGGTGAGCCCACGTCCGACGTTGTTGATCCAGACGTCGATGCGGCCGAAGCGCTCGAGCGCGGCTGCGATCACGCGGCGCACCGCTTCGCGATTCGCGGCGTCGGCGACCACCACCAGCGCGTCGGGACCACAGTCGGCGGCGACGGCTTCGAGTTCCGCCTTGCGGCGTGCGACCAGTACGACCCGTGCGCCGCGCGACGCCAGGGTGCGGGCCGCAGCGGCGCCGATGCCGGCGCTGGCGCCGGTGATGACGATGACTTTGTCGCTCATGGATTCTCCTCGTCGAGGGTCGGGAGAGCAGCCGGCGGGAAACGTCGCCGCCCCCTACGGTCGCGCGGCCTCCGCGCTCGCGATCCAGGCCTCCACCTGCTCGTGCAGCACCGGGAGCGGCACCGCACCATTGCGGAGCACGGCATCATGGAACGCCCTGATGTCGAAGCGGTCGCCGAGCCGGCGGCGCGCTTCCTCACGAAGCTTCAGGATCTCGATCTGACCGACTTTGTAGGCCAGCGCCTGCCCGGGCCACACGAGGTAGCGGTCCACCTCGTTCTCGATGTTGTTCCTGGCGAGCACCGAGTTGTCGAACATGTAATCGATCGCCCGCTGGCGGCTCCAGCCCATCGCATGCATTCCGGTGTCCACGACCAGCCGGCAGGCGCGCCATGCATCGTAGGAGAGCATGCCGATGCGATCGAGGTCCGACGAGTAGAGCCCCATGTCGTCCGCGAGCCGCTCGGCGTAGAGCCCCCACCCTTCGATGAACGCGGTCACGCCGTCCGCCTTGCGGAAGGCGGGGATTCCCTGCAGCTCCTGCGCGATCGCGATCTGCAGGTGGTGCCCGGGGATCGACTCGTGGAATGCGAGTGCCTCGGCCTCGTAGCGCGGCCGCGTTTCCGGCATCCAGGTGTTGATCATGTAGTACCCCGGCCGCGAGCCGTCGATGGACGGCTGCCGGTAGTAGGCGATCGTCGAGTTCGGCGCCTCGTATTCGCTCATCACCTTCACCTCGCAGGGCGCCGCGGGCAGGGTTCCGAACCAGTCGGGGATCGCGGCGCGCGCGCGCGCCAGCGCCTCACGCGCCCTGGCCTCGACTTCCGCCGACGTGGCGAAGTGCATGGCGGGGTCCTCGCGCAGGCGTCTCTGGATCTCGGCGACGTCCCTGGTGCCGAGCACGCGGGCGCCGAGTTCCGACAGCGCCTTGCGGAACGCGGCCACCTGCTCGAGGCCGATCCGGTGCAGCTCCTCGGGCGAGAGATCGAGCGAAGTCTCGGCGCGGATCATCTTCCGGTAGCACTCCGCGCCACCCGGCAGCGCGGCGAGGCCGGCCTTGTCCTCGGGCCGCGCCGCGGGGCGGATCCGCTGATCGAGGAACTTCCGGTACTTCTCGAACGCCGGGCGCACGTGCTTCTCCATCGCCGCGGCGAGATCGTGCGTGAACGTCAGGCGGTCGTGCTCGGACCACTCGGGATGCGGCGCCTTCGCGGGCGACATCGCCGGCCATTCCGAGGGCGGCCGTGCGAGTTCCTGATCGAGCGTGCCGATCGTCTTCATGACGGCGTTCACGCCGGCCACACGTCCGGCGGCGAGACCGCGCTCGAGGTTGGCGATGTGGCGGTCCATCCAGCGGTCGAACGCGGAGCAGCGCGCCACGTAGTCCGCCGCGGCCGCGGGGGTGTCGATGCGCGTGATGTCGGGCAGGTTGAAGAGCCAGATCTGGGGACCGTCCAGCGGGTCGACCACCCATTCGTCGATGTCGCATTGCAGCTCCAGCACTTCGCTCTGGACGGTTTCGACGAGCACGGTGAGGTTCAGCCGGTCCCCGGGGCCGAGCGCGTCGGCCTCGATCCCGCGCGCACGATCCAGCACGGAGCGGAGGCGGGCTTCGTCCCTGCGGCGCCCGGCCGGCGAGTTGTCCTCGAGCTTCGCGTCGTAGGTCCGCACGCCGATCGAGGTCGCGGCTCGCGGGTGCGCCGCCAGGGAATGCTCCCAGTAGTCGTCGATCAGGCGGTGGAGGTCCGCCGTCGCGTCAGCGGCCGCCATCGCCGGAACGGTGGCGGCCAGCACGAGCGCGGCCATCGCCAGCCCCGTCGTGACGATCGACTGCCTCATTCGAATCCTCCCCGGTCACATGTCCCCCGGCACCGGGGCCGGCTTCGCGCCGCGCCGCCCGCGCGCCGCGACGAGCACCGACCCCGCCACCAGAATCGTGGCGAACAGGAACCACTGCACCGCATAGCTCACGTGCATCGTGACGTCCAGCGGCCGCGGCTGGATGCGGGCGGGCCGGGCGGGCACGCCGTCGCCCGGCAGCTGGTTGATCACGACCCTCGCGATCCGGTACGGAAACCGCGCCGCGACCGAGTCGGCATCGAGCCAGCGCGCCGACCACACGGTCGCCGAATCCTGCTTCATCGCCCGCCACGGCGGGCCGCCGACCCCTTTCTCGATCGGCGCGGCGATGCCGATCACGGTTTGTTCGCCGGGCTCGGCGCACTCGAGCGGGTGTGCGGTGGATGCGTCCCCCGCGTAGAGCCAGCCGCGGTTGACGAGCACCGCGCCCGCACCGTCGTCGAACCGGAGCGGTGTGACGACGTCGACCCCCGGCGAGCCGTCGTGGGTGCGCGCGCTGAGCAGGATCTGCCGCGTCTCGTCGTAATGGCCGTGCGCTTCGAGCTGCAGCGCCGGCGGCGCGTCCGCCGCGAGCAGTCCGCTGTCGACCTCGACGGGCGCGGCCGCCATCGCCGCGGCGCGGCGCGCATTTTCGGCGGTCTTCTGATGGTAGCGCGAGATCTGCCAGAAGCCGAGCCGCACGCACACGGCCGCCATCACGACGATCGCGGCGATGACGGCGACGGTCCTGGCTTTCACGGGGTCAGGGGGCGGGCTTCGGCGCCGGTGGCGGCAGGTCGCGGGCCACGACCACGGATTCGAAACCGCAGCGCCTGTGCGCCGAGTCGCAGAACGGCTTGTTCTCGGAATGGCCGCAGCGACACAGCGTCACGCGCGTGCGCCCGCCGAGGCCGAACGCTCTGCCTTCCGAGTCGACGATCTCGAAGTCGTCCCCTTCGATGCGCAGCGAGCCGTTGTTGTTGACGGTGATCCGGGTCGGCATGGATGAACCTCCGGGGGCCTTCGACGGTGAGTGGGAAACCGGAATGTAACAGCCCGACCCCCGCGCCGCATGTCCCGGGTTCGAGCGTGGCGGGCAGACACGCCGTCGCCGGCTGCGCCGCGGCGCGCCGCCGCCCGCCGGCCCGCACCGGCGGCAAGAAAATTGGCCCCCGCCTCCGAAGAGACGGGGGCCGCGTGAACCGCGAACGACCGGGGGGATGTGCGGGGCCGCACCGCGCATGTCCGATCAGGACACGGTCACGGATTCCGGTTGGCGACGGGTTCGGCCTGCTCGCGTTGCAGGTCGAGCAGTCGCACCTGTACGCGTCGGTTCTGTTCGCGTCCACTCATGGAATCGTTGTTCGCGACCGGGTCCTCCTCGCCGAAGGACACGATCGCCACGCGCGCCATGGGCACGCTGTAGTGCGAGAGCATGTAGCGTTCGACCGACTCGGCGCGCTCGTGGCCGAGGCGGAGGTTGTAGCGGTTGGATCCGGTCGCATCCGCGTAACCGCGGATCTCGAGCACGTAGCTCGGATGCGAGCCGAGCTTCGAGCCGAGGTCGTCGAGCACGCTCTGGGCCTCGCCGGACAGCTGGTAGTCGTCGAACGCGAACTGGACCGTATGGGTGGACACCTCGGTGTATTCGATCGACCCGTTCGCCAGCCGCTCGGCCAGTGTCGCCTTGTCGAAAGCCGCGTCGGCCCGCGACTGCGCCTTGCCGATGTCGCCCTTCACCTGGCTCATCTGCTGGTCGAGCTGCGAGTCGGTGTACGCCTTCGACTGGGCCACCTCGGACTGCACGAATCCTTTCGTGGCGCATCCGGAGGCGAACGCGAGCGTCGCGACGAGCGCCATGCCCCCCGCCAGCGCGCGTGAGGCGCTGCTTTTGATCGTCATGCGAATGCCTCCCTCGTTGGAAAACTCCATCCATCGCATGGGCCCGGCGCCGCGAGTCGTGCGGCCCCGAACCGCGCTCCGGGACTTCATACTGATCAAGAGACATGCCGCGCCGGAGAAGGTGCCGGAGTTCGCTCTAACCGACTGACGGACATACGGTTCGCGCTGCAGTGCCGGCGCGGCGGACGCGCGGCAGGCCCTGTCGGACCATGTAATTTCTACACGCCGTGTCGTTTCGACCGTAGAATTGCTGCTGCCGCTGCCGCAACACCTTCGCCGTCCACCGCGTAAGCCTCCATGTGGGCAGGACGCCGCGCGCCGGGCGCGTGGACCCGCCGGGGTACGGCGGGACTTGCCGGCAACGCTGCCGCGTGCGGCCCTGCGGGAGGAAGTGGCAATGATCGAGCTGTTCGCGGTCGGGCTCGTCGGGCTCGTTCTTCTGTCGGTCTTCGGCCTGCTGGCGGCGGTGTTCTCGCTGCTGTGGTGGGTCGTGCTGCTGCCGTTCAAGCTGCTGGCGTTCAGCTTCAAGGCGCTCGGCGCGCTGCTCGCGCTGCCGTTCCTGCTGCTGTTCGGCCTGGCCGGCGTGGTGCTGTTCGGATTCGGCCTGCTCGCGTTCGCCGTGCCCGCGCTGCCGCTGCTGCTGGTCGCGCTGCTGGTGTGGGCGCTGTTCCGCCGCAGGGACCGCTCCTCGGCCTCGGTCGTCTGACTTTCCGCAATCGATTTCAGGGGCGGCGCCATCCGGCTCATGGGGCGCCGCCCTTCGCTTTGCGGGCGTAATTTCCGCTTGTCCCCACGCGCGAAACGACCCAGACTCGTCATGCGACGGCGTTCGGGCGCGCCGTCCCGATCGGACCGGGAACCGCCGCCGGCCACGCGCCGGCCTCCTGACCGGGCTCTACTCAGTAGAGATCAGGAGAACCGCATGCCGATCCAGCCCCCATTCCCGTTCCCATGGGCCGCCGTGAGTATCCCGGCGCCCCGCCGCCGATTCGTTTCCCTGCGCAGCGCCTTCGCCCTGTCGCTGGCGATGCTCGCCGCCGCCGGATGCTCCGACCGTCCGCGCCTGAACGCGCTCGACAACATGGGGCCGGAGATCAAGCTCGATCCCGTGACCGCGCCCGCGAAGGGCCCCGCGGGCGCGCTTCATCTCGTCGGCTGGACGGGCAGCGACCCCGACGGTCACGTGGACCACTACCGCGTCGCGGTCAACCCGAAGACGCTCGCGAGTGACGATCCGGCCTGGATCTCGACCGACCCACCGCAGCCGAACCGTTCTCGCGAAGCGCCGCGCGTCGATCGGCGCCGCCGGCCGCAGCCGCACCGCGGATCTCGCTGCCGGCGGCGACGGCCGCGACTTCGACCTGATCGCCGTCGAAGCCGTGGACGATCGCGGTGCGGCTTCATCGCCCGCGCTCCGCGCGTTCTTCGAGGACGACGTCGCGCCGTCGGTGGTGATCACGAGCCCGGTCCCGTCGGCGCTGCTCGCGGTCTCCGTGCCGACCACGGTGACGATCCACTTCAAGGGAACCGACCCGGACGGCCCGACCGGAGAACCGGTCTCCTACAAATACATCCTGCTGGGCGACACCTCGGATTTCCCGATTCTCGTCGCGGTCGCGAATCCCGACTCGCTGCGCCGCTACTACGCCCCCGACTTCGAGAGCTGGACGTCCGTCGCGAACACCCCGGGGGTGGGCGGCCAGGTCACGCTGACCGATCTGGTCCCGGGGGACGATTACCTGTTCGTGGTCGTAGCGTTCGATGCGGAGGGCGCGTACTCGCCCGTGTTCAGTCTCAACAGCAACATGCTGCGCATGCGGCCCATCGTCGCGGAAGTGTCCGGCCCGCGGCTCCACCTGAACTCCGACGTCATCTCCTACGCGGCCGCCGGTGGCGGACTGCCCGGTCCGGTCATCGACATCGAGTATCCGGCCGGAACACCGATCCGGCTGCGCTGGTATGCGGACCCGCTGCCGGGCACGACCTCGATCGAGTACCGCTGGGCGCTCGACCCGCAGGACCTCGACAAGGAACTCAAGCGTCCGCGCGCCGGCAACGATCTCCAGCACTGGCGGCCGTGGAGCCCGGATCTCGAGGAGGCCACCATCGGCCCGTTCGCCGGCGGCGAGACGCACACGTTCGTAGTGGAGGCGCGGGACGAGCTGGGCTTCCGCTCGCGACTGACGGCGCGGATCCACTCCGTCGAACGCCACTACGATGCGGATCTCCTGATCGTCGACGACACGCGCCTCGTTCCGGACGAGCTCGCCACCGGATCCTCGTGCGTCAGGCCGCCGATCGGGTCATGGCCGACGGCGGCGGAACTCGACACGTTCCTGTTCGCCCGGGGCGGCGTTCCCTGGCGCTGCTATCCGGCCGGAACCATGAGCTCGCCCGGGTTGTTCGCGGGCTACCGTTTCGACACGCTCGGGACCCGCACGGGCGCGCCGGATCCGACGGTCCCGCTCGCGACGCTCGGCCACTACCGCCACGTGATCTGGATCGTGGACGCGCGCAGCGCGACATACAACAATTCTGCGAACGCTCCGGTTCAGCCGATGACCGCGCTGCGTTACATGAGCGGCCCGGGCCGCTACAACTCGCTCGCGGCCTACATCCGCGGCGGGGGCCAGGCGTGGCTGCTCGGCGGCGGTGGCGCGTTCGCGACGACCATCCCCTGGAACCGCACGGCCAATGACGGCGGCGGGATCACGTGGAGCAACCCCGAAGGCGAGCTGGCCCCCGGGCGCTTCATGTACGACTTCGCGCACTGGCGGTCGGAGATCAAAGTCGTGACCGCGCAGATGTTCATCCAGCGCTTCGTCGGCCGCGATCCCAGCTGGCCCGGGGTGCCGGACTACGGCCGGCTGCCGATTCAGATGCGACTCAAGTCGAGCGCGCGCGATCCGTTCCCGCCGGGGCGCTCCGGGCAGTCCGGAAGCGTGTTCTACAACAGCAGGGTGAGCGCGGAGTTCCTGAGTCGGCCGAACTACGTCTTCGAAGGCGGCGAGTCGACCCTCGACTCGCTCTACAACATGGTCACCTTCGAACTGCCACCCACGACGCTCCGGCGGATTGCGATGACCTACTACCACGGCCACGACAACCCGCCCTTCATGTTCACCGGCTTCGACATCTGGAGCTTCACCCGCGCCGACGACCAGGCGCTGGTGGACTTCGTGCTGCAGAACGTGTGGGGGCTCCCGAAGAACGCGGCCGCGGAGCAGCTGGTGAACGCGGCGCCGCGGCGGTAGTCGCGGGCCGAAAGACGTGGCCTCCGGGGCGCCGCGGCCGCGCGGCGCCCCGGTCATTTGCACGGCGCGCCCGGACTCGTCATCTTGTCCCCGAACCCATCACAACTCAGAAGAGCGCGGCGGCGCCCCTGCCCCGCCACGCCCCCCACGGAGTCCCGGGAGTCCATGGCCAACGAATTCATCTTCACGATGCAGGATCTGGGCAAGGTCGTGCCGCCCAACCGGCAGATCCTCAAGGGCATCTACCTGTCGTTCTACTTCGGCGCCAAGATCGGCGTGCTCGGCCTGAACGGCGCCGGCAAGAGCTCGCTGCTGCGCATCATGGCGGGCGAGGACGCCGCGTTCACCGGCGAGGCGCGCCCGGCCAAGGGCATCCGGGTCGGCTTCCTGCCGCAGGAACCGAAGCTCGACCCCGCGAAGGACGTCCTCGGCAACGTCGAAGAGGGCGTGGCGGAGAAGCGCGAGCTGCTGAATCGCTTCAACGAGATCTCCGCGAAGTTCGCCGAGCCGATGGACGACGACGCGATGGAGAAGCTGCTCGCCGAGCAGGCCCGGACTCAGGAATTGATCGACGCGCAGAACCTGTGGGAGCTGGACCGCGAGGTCGAGATCGCGATGGACGCGCTGCGCTGCCCGCCGGGCGACGCCGACGTGACGAAGATCTCGGGCGGCGAGCGACGACGCGTCGCGCTCTGCCGGCTGCTGCTCTCCCACCCCGACATGCTGCTGCTCGACGAGCCCACCAACCACCTGGACGCCGAATCGGTGGCGTGGCTCGAGCGCTTCCTCAAGGAATACTCGGGCACGGTGGTCGCGGTGACCCACGACCGCTACTTCCTCGACAACGTGGCGGGCTGGATCCTCGAGCTCGACCGCGGCCAGGGCATTCCCTGGGAAGGCAACTACTCGTCGTGGCTCGAACAGAAGCAGGCGCGGCTCGCGCAGGAGGAGAAGGCTCAGGCCTCCCGCCAGCGATCGCTCGAACGCGAGCTGGAATGGGTGCGCATGGCGCCGCGCGCGCGGCAGGCGAAGAGCAAGGCGCGCCTCAAGGCCTACGAACAGATGCTCGCCGAGCACGGCCCCGAAAAACTGGACTCGATCGAGATCTACGTTCCGCCGGGCCCCCGGCTCGGCAACGTCGTGATCGAGGCCGAGGGGCTGAAGAAGGCCTATGGCGAGAAGCTGCTGTTCGAGGATCTGTCGTTCAAGCTGCCGCCCAACGGCATCGTGGGCGTGATCGGCGCGAACGGCGCCGGCAAGACGACGCTGTTCCGCCTGATCACCGGGCAGGAAACAGCGGACGCCGGCTCGCTCAGGATCGGCGACACGGTGAAGCTCGCCTATGTGGATCAGAGCCGCGACGCGCTGCCCGGCGACAGGCAGGTCTGGGAGGCGATCTCCGACGGCCAGGATCCGATCGAGCTCGGCAGGCGCAGCGTGAACCCGCGCACGTATGCGGCGTCGTTCAACTTCAAGGGCTCCGACCAGCAGAAGCGCGTGAAGGATCTCTCGGGCGGCGAGCGTAACCGCGTGCACCTGGCGCGCATGCTCAAGAGCGGCGCCAACGTGCTGCTGCTCGACGAACCGACCAACGATCTCGACGTGGACACGCTGCGCGCGATGGAAGAAGCGCTCCTGAATTTCGCCGGCTGCGCCGTGGTCGTCTCGCACGACCGCTGGTTCCTCGACCGCATCGCCACGCACATGCTCGCGTTCGAAGGCGACAGCCAGGTGGTGTGGTTCGAGGGCAACTATCAGGACTACGAAGCCCAGCGCCACGAGCGCCTCGGCCGGGACGCCGATCAGCCGCACCGCATCAAGTACCGGCGTCTGGTGGGCACGTAGGCGATGCCCGGCCCCGCCACCGCCGCCGAGCCTCACACCGCGCCTGGACCCGCGTCCGCGACGGACGCCGCGATCATCCGCACGGCGAAGCTGCGCAAGGTGTACCCGGCGCCCAAACGCCGGCCGTCGGGCGGCCGCGGCCGGGCTCCCGCGCCCGGGGCGCCCGGCGCGGGCCCCGTGCCTAACGGCGACCCGGCGGCGCCGCTCAAGGAGATCGTCGCGCTCGAGAGCCTCGATCTCGAGATCGGCGAAGGCGAGATCTTCGGCCTCCTCGGCCCGAACGGCGCCGGCAAGACGACGACGATCGGGATCCTGACCACGCGCGTCCGGCCGACGGCCGGTGACGCGTGGGTCGCCGGCGCGCACGTGCTGCGCGAGGCCACGACGCTCAAGCAGCGCATCGGCGTCGTGCCGCAGAACCCGAACCCCGATCGCAGCCTCAACGCGCGCGAGAATCTGGTCTTCCACGCCACCTATTTCGGCATCGCGCGCGGCGAAGCCGATGCGCGCGCCCGGCGGCTGCTCGAGCGCTTCGGCCTCGCCGACCACAGCGAGGCCAAGGTGGGCCACATGTCGGGCGGCCAGCAGCAGCGGCTCATGATCGCGCGCGCACTGATCCACGAGCCGCGCATCCTGTTCCTCGACGAGCCCACGGTGGGGCTCGATCCGCAGGCGCGGCTCGCGCTCTGGGACATCCTGCGGGAGATGCACGCGAACGGCCGCACGATCGTGCTGACCACCCACTACATGGAAGAGGCCGACCAGCTCTGCGAGCGGCTCGCGATCGTCGACAACGGCCGCCTGCTGGCGGTCGACACGCCGGTCGGACTCAAGGCGCGCGCGCCGGGCGGCACCCTGGTCGAGCTCACGCTCGACGGCGATCCGGCGCCGGTCGCGGACGCCGTGCGCGAGGCGCCCGGGGTGGTGCGGCTCGAGGTCGAGGCGTCGCGCCTGCGCGTGTGGGTCGAGCGTCCGGGCGAGATGATCGCCATGCTCACCCGCGCCGCCGAGACCGGGGGCCGCGTCGTGCAGAACATCCATCTCGCGCCGCCCAGTCTCGAAACCCTGTTCATCTCGATGACCGGAAGGACGCTCGAATGACGCGCACCGCCGCCACCACTTCCCTCTATCCCGCGCCGGTCTCCGCCTGGCGTGTGTTCATGGCGCTGTTCATGCGTGACGTCACGGTGGTGCGCCGTGAGATGCACGTGTTCCTTCTGCGCACCTCGCTGCAGCCGATCATGCTCACGATCGTGTTCGGTTACCTGCTGCCGAAGATGGGCTTCGTGCAGCACGGCTACACTGCGGCGCTGCTGCCCGGTGTGCTCGGGATCAGCATGGCGTTCGCCGCGTTGCAGGCGGTCGCGCTGCCGATGGTCACCGACTTCGGTTGGACGCGCGAGATCGAGGACCGCCTGCTCGCCCCGGTCGACATCCACATGGTGGCGATCGAGAAGGTGGTCGCCGGCACGATCCAGGGCGTGATCGCCGCGCTGTTCGTGCTGCCCGTGGCGCGGCTGATCATGGGGCCGATCCAGTCGCTGTCGATCGCCCACTTCGGCATCGTCATGCTGATCGCCCTGCTCGGCTCGCTGTCGTTCTCGACGTTCGGCCTGCTGCTCGGCACCGCGATCGACGCGGAGCACATCGGGCTCATGTTCGGCTTCATCGTCGCACCGATGATCTTCTTCGGCTGCACGTACTACCCGTGGAAGGGGCTCGACGTCGTGCCGGTCATGAAGTACGCGGTGCTGGTGAACCCGCTGGTGTACGTGGCCGAGGGCCTGCGTGCTTCGCTCACGCCGGGGCTCCCGCACATGTCGGTGCCGTTCGTGCTGCTCGCGCTGGTGATCGTGTCGGGGCTGTTCCTGGCGATCGGCATGAAGACCTTCGAGAGGCGCGCGATCGGCTGACCGCCGCACCGCGTCCCATGACGCCTCCACGCATCCCCGCACCCGCCGCGCCGGACCCGCACGCGCGTTTCGAGCCCAAACTCGTCACGATGCTGCGCGAGGGCTACTCCGCGCCCCAGCTCTGGCGCGACGTGCTCGCGGGGCTCCAGGTCGGCATCGTCGCGCTGCCGCTGTCGATCGCGCTGGCGATCGCCTCCGGCGTGCGCCCCGAGCAGGGCCTCTACACCGCGATCGTCGCGGGCTTCCTGATCTCGCTGCTCGGTGGCAGCCGCGTGCTGGTCGGCGGGCCGACCGGCGCATTCATCGTGATCGTCTACGGCATCGTGCAGAAGTTCGGCTACCCGGGGCTCGCGGTCGCCACGATGATGGCCGGGGCCATGCTGATCGTGATGGGCCTCGCGCGGCTCGGCAGCGTCATCAAGTTCGTGCCCTACCCCGTCACGGTCGGCTTCACGAGCGGCATCGCGCTGATCATCGCCGCCGCGCAACTCCGCGACCTGTTCGGTCTCGACCTGCCGCACGTGCCGGCCGACTTCATCGAGAAGTTCGGCGCGTACGCGGCGAGCGCCGCGTCGTGGAACCCGTGGGCTTTCGCCGTGGGACTCGCGACGCTGGCAATCCTGATCGCCTGGCCGCGCGTGACACCGCGCGTCCCGGCGCCGCTGCTCGCGCTGGTGGCGATCACCGTCCTGGCGCGCCTCTTCCACCTGCCGGTCGAAACGATCCAGGACCGCTTCGGCGACGTGGCGCACGCGCTGCCGGCGCCGGCCCTGCCCCACCTGCCGTGGCGCACGATCCGCGAACTGTTCCCATCGGCGTTCGCGATCGCCCTGCTCGCGGGCATCGAGTCGCTGCTGGCCGCGGTGGTTTCGGACGGCATGACGGGTGGTCGCCACCGCTCGAACATGGAGCTGGTCGCGCAGGGCGTGGCGAACGTTGCCGCGCCGCTGTTCGGGGGCATCCCGGCGACCGGCGCGATCGCGCGCACGGCGCTCAACGTGAAAAGCGGCGGCCGCACTCCGGTCGCCGGCATCGTGCACGCGCTCACGGTGCTGGCGATCCTGCTCCTGCTCGGGCCTGCCGCCGGCATGATCCCGCTCGCGGCGCTCGCCGCGATCCTGCTGATGGTCGCCTACCACATGAGCGAGTGGCGCGTGTTCGTGCGCCTGTTCAGGAGCCCCAGGAGCGACGTGCTGGTGCTGCTCACCACGTTCCTGCTCACCGTGCTGATCGATCTCACCGTCGCGCTCGAGGCCGGCATGGTGCTCGCCGCGTTCCTGTTCATGAAACGCATGTCGGATCTCAGCCAGGCGGGTTACCTGAAGAAGATGATCGGCGAGAGCGAAGTGGAGATCTCCCACGAGGGCGAGCCACTGCTCCCCCATGGGGTCGAGGTGTTCGAAGTCTACGGCACGCTGTTCTTCGGCGCGGCCAGCAAGTTCAAGGACGCCATGCATCGAGTCGAGAAGCCGCCCGCCGTGCTGATCCTGCGTCTGCGCGAGGTGCTGGCGATGGACGCAACGGGGCTGCGCGCGCTCGAGGACCTGCTCGACAAGACGCGGCGCGACGGCACCACCGTCGTGCTGTCCGGCGTGCACGCGCAGCCGATGAGCGTGCTCGAGCGTGCGGGGCTCATCGAGCGGATTGGAAGCGAGAATCTGGCCGGAGATTTCGAGGCGGCGGTCCAGCGGGCGCGGGAGATCGCCGCCCCCCGCGGCGCGTAGGAGGCGTCGCCGTCGCGCTGTCGCGCCGCCCGGACGCGGGTCTCGGGTCGGGCCTCTGCCGGGTGCGACCGCGTGCGCGCGGCGAGCGGTCGAGAAGAAGCGGGCCGGCCCGCGGGCCGACTCGCCGCTTCGGCCCCGGGCGCGCGCGTCTCTACCGCTCCACCAGCGCCGTCCAGTTCAGCACCAGCCGGACCCGGCGCCCGGGCCGCCGATCGACGGCCACCAGGAAACGGTCGCCGTCCTGCATGACGGCACCGCCGGAGGGGAGGGCGTCCAGCGCGAACAGACGGGTCGGGTTCCCCGGCCGCGGCTCCTCGCCGGGGCGCATGGGAACCGCATGCAATGCCCTCGAGGCCAGGTAGTACAGCTCGCGCCCGCCGCGCCCCCACCTCGGGAGGGCGCCGCCGTCCCGCGTGACCCGCACCTTGAGCCCGGGACGGGGAAATGAAGTGACGTAGATCTGGAGGCTCGAAGGTTCCTTCATGGAATATGCGATCCAGTGACCGTCGGGCGACACCTTCGCGCTCATTTCCCAGTTCGGGCCGTTGATCAGCCGGACCGGCGTATGGTCACCGGCCGTCGGCAGCAACAGGATGTCATAGCCCGTCTGCGGATCGAGCTGCCCGTACACCACATAGGCGCCGTCTGGCGACCAGTCATAGACCGACTTGAAGAGGTCGTTCGGATAGATCTCGTACTGGATCGTGCCGGCCAGATCGGCGACGGCGATGCCCTCTCGCCCGTTCTTCCTGTTGACGAAGGCCACCTGCCGGCCGTCCGGCGAGATGACCCCGGAGGGCGTCGAACCGGTCGACCTGAATTGCGTGGGCACGGAGCGCTCGAGGTCGAAGAACCACAGTCCATCGCCATTCCCGAGAAGTGCCCGACGTTCATCCCGCGTCACGGAGAGCACCGACCACGCGGCCCGGGGCAGGTCGAAGGTCTTCATCGTGACGCCGCTGCGGTCCAGCTCCTCCAGCCGGTTGTCCGGTGCGCCGGTCGCAAGCAGGGCGAGACGCCCGTTCCGCGAGGCGGAGACGACCGGGTCGGCGTCCAGGTCCGACAGTTCCGGAGCGTCACCGATCGCAACGGGCTCGCCCTCGAGCGCGCGACGGCCGCTATCGAAGCGCTGGGCCATGACCTGGGCGCCGCGCCGGAACAGCAGATACCCCGGCGCGGCGAACACCGGGGCCGACTCGGCTCGCATCAGATGAACGGGGTTACCCCCATCGAGCGAGCCGATGTAGATCTCGAACGCACCGTCACGGCCCCTCGGCAGTGCCGCGTAGGTGAAGTGCCTCCCGTCCGGCAGGAAGCACGGGAACCGATGGGCCGTCTCGCTGCGAGTCGAGTCGATACGGGTCACGGGTTGCGGCGTTCCGCCGGACGCGCGCACCCGCATCAGCGGGCCGGCCGGAGCCGGAGCGAATACGATGACGTCGCCGGCGTTCCACGTGCCGCCGCGACCATTCGGGGCGTCGCAGACCTCAGCCGCCCTGCCGCCGTCCACCGGGACCTTCATCAGCTTGCCGGTCGACTGATCGAAGTAGCCCATGAAGCGGCCGTCGGGCGACCAGAACGGCCACGAGGCCTCGCCCGGAAGGTCGATCTGACGTGCTTCGGCTCCGTCGAGCGGACGGATCCACAGCGACCGAATGCTGGCCCTCTGCTTCACGGCCACGAAGGCGACCGCATGCCCGTCGGGGGAGATCGTCACATCGCAGCCATAGGCGGTCGGCGTGATGCCGGGGGCGATGTCAGCGACCGCCCGGACGGGCCCCGTGCGCCCCGGCGCAGGAACCCTCACGATCCAGGTCGCAAGGGCTGCAATGAGTGCGGCCGCGGTCACGGCCCACGGAATCCAGCCGCGCCGTCGGGCGCCGGGCGCTGCGCGTCCTGCGGCCGATGCATCCGATGCCGACTCCCGCTCCCACTGGAGCTGCAGCCGTACGTCGTGGGCGGTCTGGATGCGATCCTCGGGATCCTTGGCCAGACAGGCCCGGATCACGCGATCGAGCGTGGGCGGCGCGAGCGGCACGAGCTGCGACACGGGATCGGGCTCGCCGCTCATGATCGCGCTGATGAGGCTCGCCTGGCTCCGGCCCTCGAACGCGCGGCGCCCGGTCGACATCTCGTAGAGCAGGCAGCCGAGCGCCCAGATGTCGCTGCGCGCGTCGGCGTCGCGACCTTCGAGCTGCTCTGGCGACATGTACTGGAAGGTGCCGACGATCGTGCCCTCGGCCGTCAGCGGCTGCGCCACCGTGGGCGACTGCGACATGGCCGCGGCGGTGACGCCCGAGTCGCCGGCCGGCCCCGCCATCCCGGCGGCGCGCGCGAGGCCGAAGTCCATGAGCTTCGCGCCCGATCGCGTGAGCATGACGTTGCCGGGCTTCAGGTCGCGGTGAATGACGCCGGCGCGGTGCGCCTGCTCGAGCGCGCCGGCGATCTGGCCGCCGAGGGCGAGCACCTCGGCGGCCGGCAGCGCGCCGCGCGCGAGGCGACTCGCCAGGGTTTCGCCCTCGACCAGCTCCATGACCAGATAGTCGATCCCGGGCGCCCCGGCGACCCCGGGCGCCCGGCCCACGTCGTACAGCGCGCAGATGTTCGGGTGGCTGAGCTGCGAGATGGTCTTCGCCTCGCGCTCGAAGCGCGCGCGGATCTCGGGCGTGGCGACGAGCTGCTCGGTGAGCACCTTGATCGCGACGTCACGTCCGAGGCGGGTGTCGCGGGCGCGGTAGACCTCGCCCATTCCACCCGCGCCGAGGACGGAGAGAATCTCGTAGGGACCCAGACGTGTGCCGGCGGCCAGAGGCATGGGGTCAATGTAGCGCAAACGGGTGGCGCCGGGTGGCCGGGCAGCGACTCGTTGCGCGACCGGGCGACAGGCGCCCGATGCCGGTGCTCACAGCGCCGACTCGCCGACGCGCCCTTCCGCCACTGCCATGTAGGCCTCGTCCGCGATCGCGCGCAGGAACGGCACGTGCAGGTACATCCACAGCAGCGGACGCCCCGGCATACGCACTGCAAGAGAGCGCGCGACCGCCTCGGCGCCGTACGAGATCCGCCCATCCGGCTCCACCAGCACCACGAACCGCTTGAAGCGCTCCGCCGGAATCTGTGGAAACTGCTCCGCCACCTCTTCCGAGGGCGCGTACGCAATACGCTTGCCCGTCCAGCGCCGCGAGCGCTCGACCCAGCGCCGGCAGAGCATGCACGCGCCCTTGTAGATCAGCAGCGGTCGGTCAGGGGACATGGCGTCTCCGCGCCGGCGTTTTCGGTTACGACCGGCAGGTCATCGTTTATAGTCCCCGGGCGACGCCCACGCCAGTCCACCGCAGCCGACGGGAGATCCCGATGCCCGACGATGTCTACGACGTCCATCCGCACATCCGCGAACGTGCCCACATCGGTTCCATGGAGGAGTACGAGCGGCTCTATCGCGAGTCGATCGAGGACCCGGAAGGATTCTGGGCGGAACAGGCGAAGAACCTGACCTGGTTCCACCCGTGGCACACCGTGTTCGACGGCGACTACGACGACGTGGACTTCAGCTGGTACCTGGGCAGCCGGCTCAATGCGTGCTTCAACTGCGTGGACCGCCACCTCGAAGAGCGCGGCGACCGCACCGCCATCATCTGGGCGGCCGACGAGCCGGGCGTGTACCGCCACATCACCTACCGCGAGGTGAAGCACGAGGTCTGCCGCATCGCCAACGTCCTCAAGGCCCACGGCGTCCGCAAGGGCGATCGCGTCTGCATCTACATGCCGATGATCCCGGAGACCGCGTTCGCGATGCTGGCCTGTGCGCGTATCGGCGCGATCCATTCGGTGGTATTCGCGGGGTTCAGCGCCGACTCGCTGCGCGACCGGATCCTCGACGCCGGCTGCAAGGTGGTGATGACCGCCAACGAAGGCATGCGCGGCGGCAAACGTATTCCGCTCAAGACGATCACTGATCAGGCCGTGCAGGGGCTGTCGGTGGTCGAGACGGTGCTGGTCGCGCGCCGCACCGACACCGAAGTGCCGATGCAGCCGGGTCGCGACCTGTGGCTCGACGAGGAGTGCGCGAAGCAGCGAGCGACCTGCCCGGTGGAGTGGATGGCCGCCGAAGATCCGCTCTACATCCTCTACACCTCGGGCAGCACCGGGCAACCGAAGGGCGTCATGCACACGACCGGCGGCTACATGGTGTACGCCGCGCTGACCCACCAGCTGGTGTTCGACTACCACCCGGGCGACGTCTACTGCTGCGCCGCCGACGTCGGCTGGGTCACGGGCCACACCTACATCGTCTACGGGCCGCTGGCGAACGGCGCCACCACGGTGATGTTCGAGTCGGTGCCGGTCTACCCCGATCCCGGGCGCTACTGGCGCATGGTGGACGATCTGCGCATCAACATCTTCTACACCGCGCCGACGGCGCTGCGCGCGATCGCTCAGGCCGGCGACGAGTTCGTGAAGCACTACAAGCGCGACAGCCTGCGTGTGCTGGGGTCGGTCGGCGAGCCGATCAACCCGGAGGTGTGGCGCTGGTATCACGACGTCGTCGGCGGGAAACGCTGCGCGGTCGTGGACACGTGGTGGCAGACGGAGACCGGCGGCATCCTGATCACGCCGCTGCCGGGCGCGACGCCGACCAAGCCGGGCTCAGCGACGCTGCCGTTCTTCGGCGTGAAACCGATCGTCGTGAATCCCGAGACCGGGCAGATCATCGAGGGCAACGGCGTCAGCGGCGCACTCTGCCTGGCGCGGCCGTGGCCCGGGCAGGCGCGCACGGTGTGGGGCGACCACCATCGCTTCAAGGAGACCTACTTCTCGCAGTACAAGGGCTTCTACTTCACGGGCGACGGCTGCCGCCGGGACGAGGACGGCTACTACTGGATCACCGGCCGCATCGACGACGTGCTCAACGTCTCGGGTCACCGTCTCGGCACCGCCGAGGTGGAAAGCGCGCTCGTTGCGCACGAGGCGGTCGCCGAAGCCGCGGTGGTGGGCTATCCGCACGCGGTGAAGGGCACCGGCATCTACGCCTACGTCGCGCTCACGCCGGAGTACGCCGGACAGGAGCGCCAGGAGATCGAAGGCGCCCTCAAGGAGCAGGTGCGTCACGCGATCGGCAAGTTCGCCGCGCCCGACATCATCCACCCCGTGCCGGGCCTGCCGAAGACCCGCAGCGGCAAGATCATGCGTCGCATCCTGCGCAAGATCGCCGCCGGCGAGTACGAGGGGCTCGGCGACGTGACCACGCTTGCGGACCCCGACGTGGTGGACAAGCTCATCAAGGAGCACAGGTCGCGGGCGAGCAGGACGTAGCAGACGGCGCGAAGGGCGGCGCTACCCGGCGCCGCCCGCCACCACCTTGCGGCCCCACGACAGCGTCCGCGGCCCGGTGAGCACCAGCACGGCGATGCCGAGCACGCTCACGATCGTGCCTGCCGTGTTCACGACGAACGGCGATGCGATGTCGGACATGAACACGACGTCTACCGAGGCGTGGAACAGCGCGACGGCGAGGATGCTGCCGCGGCTGCCGTTGAAGATCCAGGTGAGCAGCAGCGCGCCCGTGAAGAGGCTCAGCAGCCAGCCCGCGATCCCCGCCGGGCCCATGCCCGCGTAGCCCGGCCGGTACAGGAACAGCGGCGCGTGCCAGATCGCCCAGCCGAGCGTGAGCAGCAGGGTCGCCGCGAACGCGCCGTGGCGCCGCTGCAGCTGCGGCAGCGCGTAGCCGCGCCAGCCGGTCTCCTCGCCGAAACCGAACGTGAACACGTTGTAGAGGAAGAAACCGATCGCGGAGACCCCTGGGAACTCCCTCGAGACGCCGAAGCCCGCGAAGGACGCTTCGCCCCGGCCGGCGAGGCGCGCGATTGCGACCGCCAGCACCAGCACCGCGAGCGGCCCGAGCGCAGCGACCAGCAGCCATACCGTCCGTCCGCGCCACGCGGCCATGCCGCGCAGCAGGCGGGACACTCCGGCGCCTCCCTCGGTGAGGCCGGCAATCACGAACGCCGCGACGATCGGCCCGGCGGCGCCGAGCGGGTGCTGGAACGGCAGCGGCGCGGGCGCCGCCACGCCGAGCTGCGGCAGCCACAGCGGCGCCCACAGCGTCCACGACAGCAGGCAGGCGCCGGTGAAGTACGCGGCCAGAGGATGGCGGCGGATCATGCGTGCGACCTCCTTCGGGATCCTAGTACGCGGGCCCCGCGGTCTCACGCGAAAGCGAACCTCGAACGGGTCGACTTCCGGCGCATCCGATCCGTCACGCGCGACCACGGACCCTGATACACTCCGCTCCATGAGCTTCGATGTGAACGACTTCCAGCGCGAAGTCATCGAGAAGAGCCGCGCCGTGCCGGTGCTCGTCGACTTCTGGGCGGAGTGGTGCGGCCCGTGTCGCATGCTCGGACCCGTGCTCGAGAAGCTGGCCGGCGAGGCCGGCGGCCGCTGGACGCTCGCCAAGCTCGACACCGAGGCGCATCAGGACGTCGCCGCCGCCTACGGCATCATGAGCATCCCGTCGGTCAAGCTGTTCGTGAACGGCGAGGTCGCGGACGAGTTCATGGGGGCGCTGCCCGAGGCGCAGGTGCGGCGCTGGCTTGATCGGGCGCTGCCCTCGCCGCACGCGAAGGCGGTCGCGGCGGGCCGCGCGAAGCTCGCGGCCGGCGACTACGCCGCCGCCGAGGCGCTGGCGTCGGGCGTGCTCGCGGAGGCGCCGGACGACATCGACGCGCAGACCCTGGTGGCCGAAGCGCTGCTCCACCGCGACCCGGCCGCGGCGGCGCGCATGGCGGGGGTCATCGAGGACCGCCTCGAGGACCCGCGCCGGGCGGAGGCGATCCGCGTGCTCGCGCGGCTCGCCTCGCTCACCGCCGCCGACCTGCCGGAATCGCCTGCGCGCGCGCCGCTGCTCGGTGCCGGGAAAGCGGTGCTGGCCGGCGACTGGGAAGAGGCGATGCGCGACCTGCTCGAGGTCATGAACGCCGACCGGCGCTACGCAGACGGCGCCGCCCGCGAAGCGGGCAAGTCGCTGTTCGTGCTGCTCGGCCTCGAGCATCCGGTGACCGAGCGCTACCAGCGGCAGTTCGCGAGCCTGCTCCATGTCTGACCGGCGCCTGCACCTGTTCGCGCAGGCCGCGTTGATCTCGGCTCCCATACTGCTCGCCGGAACCCTCACCCTTCCCGCGGAGGGCGACATGCCACACGGCGGACCGCCGGTCATCGCCACGTTCTCGATCGTCGGCTACGACTCCGCCACCGGCGCGGTCGGGGTCGCCGTGCAGTCGCGCGTGTTCTCGGTCGGCAACGGCGTGATCTGGGGCAAGGCCGACGTCGGCGTCGTCGCGACCCAGGCGGTCGTGGACGTCAGCTACGGTCCGAAAGCGCTCGCCCTGCTCGAACAGGGTCTCTCCCCCGCCGAGGTCGTGCAGCGCATCCTGGCCGAGGATCCCGATCCCGACCCGAAGGACTGGCCGAAGGCGGGGCGGCAGTTCTCGGTGATGAACGCGAAGGGCGAAGTGTCGACGTACACCGGGCCCGAAGCGCCCGCCTGGTCCGGGCATCACATCGGACGCTGGTGCTCGGCGCAGGGCAACATTCTCGCCGGCCCCGAGGTCGTGGACGCGATGGCGCACGCATTCGAGACGACGGGCGGCCATCTGTCGTTCCGCCTGCTCGCCGCGCTCGAAGCCGGACAGGCGGCCGGCGGTGACAAACGCGGCATGCAGTCCGCCGCGATGCTGATCGTCAGGAAGAACGGCGGCATCTGGCTGAACCACGACGTGGTGCTGCGACTGCAGGTCGACGACGATCCGCAGCCGATCGCCGAGCTCAGACGACTGGTCGAGAAAGCCGCCGAGCAACGCGAGATGGTCGAGAAGTGGCGCGCCGGGCAGGCACGGGACGCGGCGGCGCCGGAGGACTCGACCGGGCGCTGAGCGCGCCGCGGCGGTCGCGATTGGAGCGGCGGACGGCGCTGCGCTAACGTGGGCGTGTGAAGCTCGCTCTCGTTCAGCAGCCGGCCGGCCCCGATCGTGCGGCGAACCTCCAACGTGGCCTCGCCGCGCTCGAGCGGGCCGCCGCTGAGGGCGCGCGGCTCGCCTGCTTCGCCGAACTCGGGTTCGAGCCCTTTCATCCGCAGCGGAAGGCATCGGGCGGCACGCTGGCCCTCGCCGAACCGGTCCCGGGGCCGACCACGGCGGCGCTCGCCGGGGCGGCGCGCCGGCTGCGCCTCGTGATCGTCGCGAATCTCTACGAACGCGACGGCGATCGCGCCTTCGACAGCTCACCGGTGATCGATGCCGACGGCCGCCTGCTCGGGGTCACGCGGATGGTGCACATCACCGACTACCCGCACTTCCACGAACGCGGCTGGTATGCGCCGGGCGACCGCGGCGCGCCCGTCTACGAGACCGCCGCCGGACGGATCGGCGTGGCCATCTGCTACGACCGCCACTTTCCCGAGTACATGCGGGCGCTCGCGCTCGGCGGCGCGGATCTGGTGTTGATTCCGCAGGCGGGGATCGAGGACGAGTGGCCGGACGGACTCTACGAAGGCGAGGTGCGAACGGCGGCGTTCCAGAACGGCTACTTTGCCGCGCTCTGCAACCGCGTCGGCCGTGAGGACGCGCTGACGTTCGCCGGCGAGTCTTTCGTCTGCGATCCCGAGGGGCGCGTGCTCGCGCGTGCGGGCCGCGGCACGGAAGAGATCCTCTGCTGCGACGTCGATCTCGCCGCTGCCGAAGGCGCCACGGCGCGCCGGTTGTTCAGGCGGGACCGTCGCGCCGCGCTGTACGCCGGCTGGCTGGGGCCGGAGCGCTGATCGCGCACGTGTACGACGTTCCGTTCGACATCGCGGAGCGCGCGGTTTCGCGCTGGCGCGCCGAGGCCGGCTCGCTGGAGCACCTCGGCACCTCGGGCAACGCGGTGCGCGCCAGCGCCCCGGTCCGCTCGCGCGCGAACCGGAGCGTCGAGACCGAAGACGGCTGCGCGGCCTGCGTCCTCACCCGGGCGCCGGGGATCGCCGTGACGCCGGACTCTCCCCACTGGAACGCGGACTTCGTGCGGGAGTGGGGCGTCTCCCTCTCCGTGCTCAGGCGCCGGTCGGACCGCGGGCGTTGCGGGGTGTGGCTCTTCGAGGGCTACCGCAGCGTGCGGCCAATCGACGCCCGGCTGCTGCCGCACCTCGACACGCTGATCCAGCTGCGCATCCTCTACGTGCTCCTCTCCCGTCTGAAACAATTCGGTCCGCATCCCGACGATACGCAGCGTGCCACGCTCGCCGCCCTGCGTGCCGCCGTGCTGGAACGATTCCGCTGGCCCATGGAGACCCTGACGTGAAGACCCGTCCTTCCCGCTCCACCCCCGCCACCTCGCGCCGCACCCCCGCTCCCGGATCGCAACCGCCGACCGCCCGCAGCGCCTGGCGGGACCGCGTCCGTCACACGTGGACCGAAGCGGGCCGCCACTGGGAACGCTGGGAGCCGGTGCTCGCGTCGTCCATGGCCGCGGTGGATCCGTTCCTGATCCGCGCGCTCGAACTTGCGCCGGGGCAGCGCGTGCTCGATTTCGGCTGCGGCCTCGGCGATCCGGCGCTGACGCTGGCCCCGCTCGTCGCCCCGCGCGGCACGGTGCTCGGCATCGACCTCAGCCGGCCGATGATCGAAGCGGCGCGCCGCAGGGCGAAGGCCCGCGGCGTTCCCAACGTGCGCTTCCGGGTCGGCGACGTCACCCGGCTCGATCCCGACGAGCGGTTTCATCGTGCCGTCTCGCGCTACGGCATCATGTTTCCCGAAGACATCGAAGGGCTCCTCGTACAGCTGCGGCGACGGCTGGTGGCCGGCGGGCGCGTGGCGTTCACCGTATGGGGCCCGCGCGAGCGCAACCGCTACTTCGAGATCGTCGCCGACGCGGTGCGCCCGCACCTCCCGGAGCCGCCGCCGGCTCCGGAGTCGCAGCCGCACGCGCTGCGCTTCGCCGACGTGCGGCGCCTGACGCGGCTCCTGCGCCGCGCGGGATTCCGCGACGTGCGCGCGGAGGGTGTGCAGTCGCCGTTCACGTTCCAGAGCGGCGAGCAGTACGCCGAGGTGGTAATGGAGGTCTCGGGCAGCACGCGCGAGCTGCTGGCGCGGATCTCGGAAGAGGCGAAGCACAGGTTCCGCGGGAAGCTCGTACGGGCGGCCGAAACCCATCGCGACGGCGACGTGGTGCGCCTGCCCGGATTCGCCTGGGTGGTGTCCGCGCAGCGCTGAGACGCGCGGTGGTGCAGGGCGGCAGACGGAAGCGGGGTGCCATTCCGTTCGCGGATGCCCGATTCGGGGGAGGATACCGCGCGGCAGCTCGCCGGGTGGCGGGCGGACGCAATCGCCGTCAGGCGGCGCGCGGCGCTGCGGCTGCGCCGCCGTCGAGCAGCGTCCGCACGGTCTCGGTGAGCTCGTCCAGGTCGAACGGCTTCTGCAGACATGCATCGCAGCCGCGCCGGCGCATGTCTTCGAACAATTCGGGCATCGCCGAGGCGACGACGAACTTCACGTCACGCCCTCCGGCCGAGCGCTTCATCGTGGACAGCGCGTCGCGGCCGTCGATCTCGGGCATGCGGATGTCGAGCACGACCAGATCCGGCTCGAACTCACCGAAGCGGATGCAGGCCTCGTAGCCCGAGGTCGTGGATTCGACCTCCAGCTCGAGGCCGCAGCCCTCGAGCTGCTCGACGATCACGGCGAGCACAGAAGGATTGTCGTCGAGCGCCAGCACCCGCCTGGGCGACGTGCGTTCGGGATCGGCCGACAGCGGACGAAAACCCTCGCCCACGCGGCGCACGATGCCCTCGCCCGGTGCGGCGTGATCGAGTTCGGTGAGCGAGTACTCGAACGCGGACAGGTTCACATCGCGCTCGGCGGCGGCGCGCGCGATGCGGCGCAGCGCCGCGAGCCCGCCTGGCCGGTCGCTGTCGAGCGTGATCGCGATGACGTGCTCGCCCTCGAGCAGCCGCGCGAGGTCGCCGACCGCGCGTAGCTGCCGCCGCGCGACGTCCAGCAGCACCTCGAGCGCCGGCGCCGGCGACGCGCCCGCGAGCGGACGCAGCATGAGCATGGACACCGGATGGTGGCCGACGCGCGCGGCCTGGCGCCCGGCGAGAATGAAGTCGCGGGCGTCCTTCGCCGTCTCCGGCGCCGGCGCGCCGTCTTCGACCTCGAGCTCGAGCGCCACGGCGATCCGGTGGCACGAGGTGAGCGCCTGGCGCAGCAGCGCGACCTTGCGCGGCGCGACGTCGCCGGTCGCGGGATCGAGCGCGCGCGCGAGGGCGTCGCGGATCGCCAGCAGCTCGGTGCGCAGCGCCGCGGCCGGCGCCTGTTCTTCGGGGTTCGGCATTCCTGCTTCATCGGCCACCGGGGCCGGGGCCTTGAGAGGAGCGCGTGCGGATCCTGCTGTTGGAGTTGGATTTCCGGCAGGGTACCCGGCGGCGCCCGGCGTGAGCGGGATCCGTTCGGGATGGCGGACGCGGCGCGGCGGCGCGACCCGGCGGGGCGACGCGCGCGCTCAGCCCCCGGCCTTCACCCCCTCGGCGAGCGGCATCGAGAACCAGATCGCCGCATCGGGCCGCCCGCCCCACTCGCGCAACGCCGCCATGGCGTCATCGAACGCGCCGATCTCCACGGCGTGCGTTTCGAGAATGGCGTCGCGAGCGCCTTCGAGCACGCGCGCCAGGTTCCCGACGTAGTCCGGGAACGACGCGTTGCCGCTGCAGCTGCCGAAGTAGATCTGCGCGGTACGCACCGGCATGGCTCCGGCCAGGTGCAGCAGCGACACCAGCCGCCGCCCGACGTAGGGATCGTTGCCGAGCCGGTCGTAGGTGCGGACGTAGGCATTCCACACCGCGACGAGGCCGGGTGGCTCGGGCCAGAGCCGCAGGACGTCGTGGTCGTCGTCGGCCAGCACGATGCGTCCGCCCGGGCGCACGGCACGCACCATCTGGCGCACGACGGTGAGCGGCTCGGGCACGTGCTCGAGGATGAAACGTGCGTGCGCGAGGTCGAACGTGCCCCATTCGTCGTCGGCGAGCGGCGGGTGCGTGACGTCGCCCCTGCGAAAGTCCACCCACCGGCTCTCCCCCGCGTGTTCCGCCTGGCGACGGCCCTTTTCGAGCTGCTCGGCATTGAACTCGATGCCCACCGCGGTGCACCCGGCGGTGCGCGCGAGCGCGCGCGTGAGCTGGCCGATCCCGCAGCCGAAGTCGACGATGCGCTCGCCGCCCGTGAGCGCGATCTCGCGCAGGCATTCGGCATTGAGCAGATCGTTGAGCTTCGAGAGCCGGTCCTGCTCGGCGGCCGTCGTGCCGTGGATGTAGCGGGCGGAGGGATTCATGCGCGGACGCTAATCCCGCTCGCGCAGCGGCTGCAACCGCGCCGGGGCGGGCCGGATGGCGCGGAGGGGCGCGTTCGCGGCGTGGCGTCCGCGCTCGAACCGTCTGCGGGGCGCCCGGATGCCGGCGCGGCGGCGTGCGCATCCGCTTCGGCCCGGGCCCGCGACCATACGGCCGGCGGTGCTTTTGACCGCATTCCGAGCGCCCGCGTATCCTCGCCGCATGCCTCTCGTCCGGATCGGTCAGGACTCCTTCGCGCGCGCCCGCAGGAGCGTGGAGTGCCGCATCGGCTCGCTCACGATCGGTGGTGCACAGCCGGTCGCGGTGCAGTCCATGACCAACACCGACACGGAAGACCCGGCGTCCACCGCCGACCAGATCCGCCTGCTCGCCGAGGCCGGCTCGGAACTGGTGCGAATCACCGTGAACACCCGCGCGGCCGCGGCCGCCGTGCCGGAGATCCGCCGCCGCATCGACGACCTGGGCGTCGCCGCGCCGCTGGTGGGCGACTTCCACTACAACGGCCACCTGCTGCTCACCGAGTTTCCCGACTGCGCGGCGGCGCTCGACAAGTACCGCATCAATCCGGGCAACGTCGGCGTCGGCGAGAAGCACGACGACAACTTCCGCCGGATGATCGAGGTCGCGGTCGACCACGGCAAGCCGGTGCGCATCGGTGTCAATTGGGGATCGCTCGATCGCGCCCTGCTGACGCAGCTGATGGACGAGAACGCACGCCGCGAGGGACCGCGCGAAGACCGGCTCGTGGTGCTCGAGGCGATGCGCGAGAGCGCGCTGCGCTCGGCGGCGCTCGCGGAGGCGGCGGGCCAGCCGCACGACGGCATCGTGCTCTCGGCCAAGGTGAGCGACGTGCGCGATCTGGTGGACGTCTACCGCGATCTCGCGGCGCGCTGCGACTATCCGCTGCATCTGGGGCTCACCGAGGCCGGGATCGGCACCAAGGGTATCGTCGCGACCACCGCCGGGCTTTCGATCCTGCTCTACGAGGGCATCGGTGACACGATCCGCACGAGCCTCACCCCCGCTCCCGGCGGCGACCGTGCCGAAGAGGTGCGCGTCTGCCAGCAGATCCTACAGTCCCTCGGCATCCGCCACTTCACGCCGCAGGTGACCTCGTGCCCGGGCTGCGGGCGCACGACCAGTGTGTTCTTTCAGGAGCTCGCCGCCGACGTCACGGCCCACATCCAGCGGCGGATCGCGCACTGGCGCCCGCTCTATCCGGGCGTCGAAGAACTGCGCGTCGCGGTCATGGGCTGCGTCGTCAACGGTCCGGGCGAGAGCAAGCACGCGCACATCGGCATCTCGCTGCCCGGCACCGGTGAGAGTCCGAGCGCGCCCGTGTACGTGGACGGCCGGCTCAAGGTCACGCTCAAGGGCGAGCGCATCGCCGAGGACTTCACGCGCATCCTCGACGAGTACGTCGAGGCGCGCTTCGCGACGGATGCCGCGCAGGGCTGACGCGCGGTCGGACGCGCCGGACCCGGTCCGGCGCGGAGGGAGAACGACATGAGCACGACGGCACTCGATCGACCCGCGCCTTCGGAATACGCGGAGTATTACGGCCGGTACATTTCCCAGCTTCCGGAGGGCGACGTGCTCGACCTGCTGCGGGCGGGCCCCGGCGAGCTGGAAGCCCTGCTCGGCAAGCTCGACGACGCGCAGGCGCTGCACCGCTACGCCCCGGGCAAGTGGAGCATCAAGGAAGTGGTGAGCCACATGATCGAGGGCGAGCGGGTATTCGCCTACCGCGCGCTGCGCATCGCGCGCGCCGACCGCACGCCGCTGCCCGGCTTCGAACAGGACGACTACGTCAAGGTGGCGAACGCCGACCGGCGCACGCTCGCGAGCCTGCTCACCGAGTACCGTCACCTGCGCGCGGCCAACGTCGAAATGTTCGCGAGCTTCGACGACGACGCGCTGCGGCGCGAGGGCACCGCCAGCGGTTATCGCTGCACCGCGCGCGCGCTGATCTGGATCATCGCCGGTCACGAGCGCCACCACCTGAACGGGCTCGGGCGCGACTACCTGAAGGGCTGACGCCCTTTCACCCCGCCTGGTAGAGCCCGGCCACGGCGCCCGCGGGATCGCGGATCACCGCGAACCGCGCGGCGCCGTGCGACTTCGGCCCGGCGACGACCTCGCCGCCGGCGGCCCGGCACGCGGCGAGGCTCGCATCGAGGTCCGCCACGTAGACGTAGATCATCCACTGCGGCGGCTGGTCGGCGTTCGCGCCGCGCGCATGGCACACGCCGGCCGCCGGGTCGCCCGCGGCATCGAGCATGCTGAAATCGCTGTAGTCGCCCATGTCCGCGGCCTCGGGCGTCCAGCCCGTCACGCGCGCGTAGAAGTCGCGCACCCGGGCGGCGTCGTCCACCGTGAGATCGATCCATCCGATGCGGCCCATGACGGGTTTCTGCTCAGTGCTCATCGCAGCTTCCTCTCCCAAACGAACGACTCCTGCAGCGCAGCGGATCCGCCCGCGGCGGCCGGGGATTCCGGCGCGGGCGCGGACGTTACCACGCCCGGGCATCTGCGGTAGGATGCCGCGCATGCTTCGCTCCCGGCGCCCGTTCGCCCCGGCATCCCCTTCATGAGCGCCCCTTCCCGCATCGGTCCCTACACGGTCGAGCGCGAGGTCGGGCGCGGGGGCATGGGGGTCGTCTACCTCGGCCGCGACCCGCGTCTCGGCCGGGAAGTCGCGATCAAGATGCTGCCGGAGCTGTTCGCGCGCGACCCGGAGCGGGTGCAGCGCTTCGAACGCGAGGCACGCCTGCTCGCCTCGCTCTCGCACCCCAACATCGCCGGCATCCACGGGCTCGAGGAGCAGGACGGCCAGCGCTACCTGGTGCTCGAATACGTACCGGGCGAGACGCTTGCCGAGCGCATCGCGCGCGGCCCGCTGCCCGTGGACGACGTGGCCGACGTGTGCCGGCAGATCGCCGCGGCGCTGGAGGCGGCGCACGAATCGGGAATCATCCACCGTGACCTCAAGCCCGGGAACGTGAAGATCACGCCTGCAGGCGAGGTGAAGGTGCTCGACTTCGGGCTCGCGAAAGGGGCCGCCGCTGCGAACTCGGGATCGGCGAGCGACATGAGCCAGTCGCCGACGGTGGCGGTGACCGCCACCGGATCCGGAATCATCCTCGGCACCGCGGCCTACATGAGCCCGGAGCAGGCGCGCGGGAAACCGCTCGACCGGCGCACCGACATCTGGTCGTTCGGCTGCGTGCTGTACGAGTGCCTGACGGCCCGGCGCGCATTCGAGGGCGAAACGGCGTCGGACCTGATCGCGCAGATACTGCAGGGCTCGCCGGACTGGAAGGCGCTGCCGGCGGACACGCCGCCCAGGGTGCAGGCGCTGCTCGAGCGCTGTTTCGAGAAGGATCCGAAGAAGCGGCTCCGCGACATCGGCGAAGCCCGCCTGGCACTCGATGCCCCCCATGAGCCGATCTCGGGGCTCCACTGGACGGCCCCGACGACACCGCAGCACACGAGGGGTCGCAGATTCGTCTGGTGGTCGCTGACCGGCGCGCTGGCGGTGACCTGCGCCGTGCTCGCCGGACTCCTGCTGGCGAGGCCCACCGCAAGACCTGCGGCGATCCGCCTCTCGGTGATGCCACCACCGGGCATCGCCTTCAGCAAAGAACCCGTGAATGCCAGCCTGTCCCCCGACGGCCGTACCATCGCGTTCGCGTGCGCCGCGCCGAACCAGCCGCCCGGTCTGTGGATTCGCTCCCTCGGCGACCCCGCGCCGCATCGGCTGGAGGGCACGGAGGGCGCGGCGATGTCCGCCTGGGCGCCCGATGGTCGCTCCATCGCCTACACGACCCAGGACAAACTCATGCGCCTCGATCTGCGCGGCGGGGCGCCACGCATGCTGGCCGCCGTCAGCAACAGCGGGCGCGGCCTGAGCTGGGGCAGCCGCGGCGTCATCGTCTTCGCACCCGGCGGCGCCGGGCCGCTGCTCGCGGTGAGCGCAGAGGGCGGAACGGCCAGGAAGGTGACGACCCTCGACTCGACCGAGACGGCGCATCGCTTTCCAGAGTTCCTGCCGGACGGGATTCACTTCATCTACGTGTCGGTGCCGGGACGGGGACAGGGTCTCGACAGTTCCATCGGCTCCACGGAGGACGACACGCGCGAGCGGTTGATGCGTTGCGACGGTACGCCGCGCTACGCCGAGCCCGGATGGCTGCTGTACACGAACGGCGGTGGCGTCCTGGCCCGGCGTTTCGACCCCGGAAAGCGGAGGCTGGAAGGGCCCGTCATGTCGCTCGTCGACGCGCCCGGAGGGACCGTCTATATGGGCGCACCATCGCTGCTGGTCTCCAGGACCGGCGCGCTGGCCTACCAGGTGAACGACCTGGTCAACACCGCGGTGGTCGAGCTCGATCGCGCGGGACACCGGATCAGGACCATCCCGGTCCCCGAAGGGCGTTATGACATGCTCTCCATTTCGCGGGACGGGACGAAGCTGGCGGCCGTGCAGAGAACTTCGACGGAAGCGGATCTGTGGAGCTTCTGGCTCGACCGCCCCGGCGTGCAGCGGCTCACGTCGGGAGCCCAGGTCCCTTTCTACCCCGTGTGGTCTCCGGACGGCTCGCAGATCGCCTACAGCACCTCGGACCGCGGGCGCCGGGAGATCGTCGTGCAATCCGTCGCCGGCGGGACATCGCGCGTCCTGCCCACGCCGGAGGCGAGTTTCAAGTACGTGTCGTCATGGTCCCCGGACGGCCGGGATCTGATCGGTTACCTGTTGAACGACACGACCGGCTGGGATCTGTGGGACTTCCCGGTCGATGGCCGCGAGGCAAGACGTTACATCGCGACCCCGTTCGACGAGCACGGGCCGAGCTTCTCGCCCGATGGGAAGTGGGTGGCGTACACCTCGAACCAGTCGGGGCGCGACGAGGTCTACGTCCAGTCGTTTCCCGATCCCGGGACGCGCTATCTGGTCTCGCCGAACGGGGGGAAGGAAGCATGGTGGAGCCGCGACGGGCGACGCCTGCTGCTTCGCGTGACGCGCGGGGCCGTCATCATGGACGTGCGGTTCGACGACGGCGTACGCACGGAGCACCCGGTGGGACTGTTCCAGAACCCGGTGACGGAGGACGTGCAGCACATCGTGTCGGCTGCCGCCGGTCCCGACTTCGACCGCGTATACGCGTCGATCGAAACCGGCTCGACGGACGATCTGCACCCCTACACGGTGGTCCTCCACTGGCGGTCCGCGCTGGAACCGCAATAGGCGGGGTGCGCGGCTCGCGGCGTCGCCTCGTGCCGCGGATCTGCGGTAGGATGCCGCGCATGCTTCGTTCCCCGCACCCGGCCGCCCCGGTCTTCCCCTCGTGAGCGCGCCTTCCCGTATCGGCCCCTACACGGTCGAGCGCGAGATCGGCCGCGGCGGCATGGGCGTGGTCTACCTCGGTCGCGATCCACGCCTCGGCCGCGAAGTCGCGATCAAGGCGCTGCCCGAGCTGTTCGCGCGCGACCCCGAGCGCGTGCAGCGCTTCGAGCGCGAAGCCCGCCTGCTGGCGTCGCTCTCGCACCCCAACATCGCCGGCATCCACGGCCTCGAAGAGCAGGACGGCCAGCGCTACCTGGTGCTCGAGTACGTCCCGGGCGAGACGCTGGCGGACCGCATCGCGCGCGGCGCGATCCCCGTCGACGACACGGCGGAGATCTGCCGCCAGACCGCCGCGGCGCTCGAGGTCGCGCATGAGTCGGGCGTCGTGCACCGCGACCTGAAGCCCGGCAACGTGAAGATCACACCGACCGGCGAAGTGAAGGTCCTGGACTTCGGTCTCGCCAAGGGTGCGGCGGCGAGCGCGTCCTCGGTGAGCGACCTCAGCCAGTCCCCCACCATGGCCGTGACCGCGACCGGCGCGGGCGTGATCCTCGGCACGGCGGCCTACATGAGTCCCGAGCAGGCGCGCGGCAGGGCGGTGGACCGGCGCACGGACATCTGGTCGTTCGGCTGCGTGCTGTACGAGTGCCTGACGGGCCGGCGCGCGTTCGAGGGCGAGACGGTGTCGGACTTGATCGCGCTCATACTGCAGGGCGCGCCCGACTGGAAGGCCCTGCCCGCGGACACGCCGCCGAGGGTGCGCGCGCTGCTCGAGCGCTGCCTCGAGAAGGACGCGAAGCGCCGCCTGCGCGACATCGGCGAGGCGCGGCTTGCCCTCGAGGCGCCGCACGAGCCGATCTCGGGCATCGGCGGGATCGCTGCCGCGGCGGCCGCGAGACGGCGGCCCGTGCTGGCCTGGGCGCTGGCTGCGCTGTTCGCCGTGACCAGCGTCGCGCTCGCCTGGCGCCTGATGGCCACCCCGCCGGCCGACGCGCCGGTCACGCGCCTGAGCCTCCTGCCGCCCGCCGGTCTGACGCAGCTGCGCGAGCCCGCCTTCGCAAGCCTCTCCCCCGATGGCCGCATGATCGCCTTCTCGTGCTTCGACTCGAGCGGCCCCGCCGCGCTGTGGGTGCAGGGGCTCGATCAGACCGTGGCCCGCCGCCTGCCGGGTACCGGGCAGGCGCAGATCCCGGCGTGGTCGCCGGATGGCAGGTCGATCGCCTACGCGAACAACGAGAAGCTCATGCGCCTGGACCTGCAGGGCGGCGCGCCCCAGACGCTGGCCGACGCCCGCAGCGGCGGCCGCGGCATCAGCTGGGGCAGCCGCGGCGTCATCGTCTTCGCGCCGTCGGGCGAAGGACCGCTCTACGAGGTGGACGCGAACGGCGGACCCGCCAGAGCGGTCACGACGCTGGACTCGGCGGAAACCGCGCACCGCTTCCCCGAGTTTCTGCCGGACGGCGTACATTTCCTTTACGCCGCCCTGCCGAAGCGCGCAGCGGGTTTCGATATCTACGTGGGCTCGACCGGCGGGAAGACCCGCGAGTTCCTGATGTCCGCGGACGGTGTGCCGCGCTACGCCGAGCCCGGCTGGCTCGTCTACACGCGTCACGGGCGCGTGCTCGCGCAACATTTCGACGCCGCGAGGCGCAGGCTCGGCGAGCAGGTCATGAAGCTCGTGGATCAGCCCGCGACCACGAACTACCTGGGCGCATCGCGGGTCTTGGTGTCGCGCGCGGGGCCGCTGGCCTACCAGAGCGGCGGGCTGCAGAACACCGAGCTCGTGGTGCTGGATCGTGCAGGACACCGGCTGCGGACGATCTCCGCGCCATCGGGCCACTACACGGCGCTCACGGTGTCCCCGGACGAAACGCGGCTCGCCGCCGTGCGGGAGACGGCGCCGAGCGAGTGGGAGCTCTGGGTCATCGATCTCGATCGCGGCGGAGCGCAGCGGCTCACCGAACCGAACGCGGGTCTGGACCGGGCGGCATGGTCGGCCGACGGCGCCATGCTCGCCTACCCCGCGATCGTCAACGATCGGTGGGAGATCGTGACGCAGTCGCCGAACGGCGGCCCGGCACGCGTGCTGGAGAGTCCCGTGGCGACCGTGAAGGCCGCCAATTCCTGGTCCCCCGATGGCCGCTACGTGGTCGCCCAGATCCTGAGCGAGAAGACCGGCTGGGATCTGTGGATCCTCGCCGCAGACGGCGAGGGCGAGGCGAGAGTCTACGCCGGCAGTGCCTACGACGAGTTCGGCGGCCAGGTCTCGCCGGACGGTCGCTGGATGTCGTACGTGACCCTCGAAGCCGGCCGTCCGCAGCTCTACGTCCAGGCGTTTCCGACGCCCGGGCCACGCTATCTGGTGTCCAACACGAGCAACATGAACAACCTGTGGGATGCGACCGGCCGCCGGATCGTCTTCTTCTCCCCGGAGGGTCCGCCCGCGGTCGCGCATCTGTCGTTCGACGACGGCGTGCGGGTCGAGCGCGTCACGCCCCTGGCGACGGGACCGCAGACGGAGGAACAGCGCCGCATCGAACAGGGGGACGTCAACGCGAACCTGGACCGGATCTACGCCGCCCTCGGGCCCGCCGCGGGGCAGCAGCAGAACCCCTTTACGATCGTCCAGAACTGGCGGGCGGCGCTGACGCCGCAATAGCCGCGAGGAATCAGGCCCGGGCGTAGTGCCGCTGCGCCCATGCGACCGTCGTCCGCGCCGCCTCGTCGACGTCGGCGGGCCGTGCGCCGAAGCGCTCGCGGAAGCGGCGGTCGTCCACGACGAACGGCTCTTCCCACTGGTAGCGCATTTCCGCCATCTCGCGCAGCAGCGGCATGAAGAGCGCCATCGCGTTCATGATCCAGTCCGGCACCCGGCCGAGCTCGATGGGCCGGCCGAGATGCTTCTCGAAGCGCTTCACGTGCTCGCGCAATGAGACCGCCGGCGCGCACGGCAGCATCCACGGGCGCCCGCAGACGTCGCTCCCGGCGGTGCCGAGCGCCATCAATCCTTCCACGACGTCCGGGACGTAGTGGTACGTGTGCACCGCGTCCGGGCCCACCGGCACGCGTACCGTCTTCCCGGCGAGCACGTCCGGCCAGAAGTAGTCGCCCATGAACGCGAGCCGCGCGTTGGGCCCGTAGTAGTCGGACGCGCGTCCCGACACCGCCTGCACCTCCCCTTTCGCGTGCGCCGCGAACAACCGCTCCGCGACGCGCGCACGGATCGCACCCTTGCGGCTGCACGGGTTCATCGGCCGCTCTTCGTCGAGCGGCTTGCCGTCCGGCTTCCCGAGCATGTAGAGGTTGTCGAGCACCACCAGTCGCGCCCCGGCCGCACCCGCCGCGGCGATCAGGTTCTCCATGGTGCGCGGCAGGAACTCGGCCCAGAGCTTCGAGTCGTAGGCCGGTGGATTCATGCAGTGGTAGACGGCGGCCGCGCCTTCCGCCGCCTGCGTGCAGAACACGGGGTCGGTAGCGTCGCCGGGCACGACTTCCGCGCCGGGCACGGCGGACGTCGGTGAGCGCTTCGCGATGCGGACGCGGCGTCCCGCCTCCAGCAGGCGCCGGGCGAGCGGCTCGCCCACCTGTCCGGCGCCGAAGACGACGTGCAGTTCGGCCATGGCCATGCTCCTTCTGGGTGGCGGCGGCATGCGCCGTCGGATGCGCGTCTCAGGCGGACGCGAGTGCGGCCAGGATTTCGCGTGCGAAGTCGGTCAGGCTCGGGTCGCGTGCGCCCATGACGATCACCAGGTCGCCCGCTTCGGCCTCCGCGGCGATGCGTGCGGCGAGCCCTGCGCGCGACGGCGCGAACGCCGCACGAACCCCGCGCGCCGCGATGTCGGCGACGATGTCGGCGGCGGAGAAATCCCGCCGGGCCGAGCCGCCGGCGTAGAACACCTCCAGCATCCACAGACGGTCGGCGGGGCCGAGCGCGGTGGCGAACGCCTCGACGAAGTCGTACCACAGAAAGCGCGTCGGCCCGTAGCCGTGCGGCTGGAACACGGCGATCACGCGCGCGGCGCGGCGCCGGGCGGTCTCGATCGCCGCGCAGATCTTGGCCGGGTTGTGCGCGAAATCGTCGATCACCTCGACGCCGCGCACGACGCCGAGCGACTGGAAACGGCGGCCGACGCCCTGGAATGCGGCGAGCGGCGCGGCCATGTCTTCGAGCGCGACGCCCACCGCGCGGCACGCGGCGATCGCGGCGAGCGCGTTCTCCACGTTGTAGCGGCCCGGGACCGGCAGCCGGAACTCGACGCCGTCCACGAAGAAGCGACTGCTGTCCGCCTCGAGCGCCATCCCGTCGGCGCGCACGTGTGCGTCGGCGCCGAAGCCGAACACGACGGCGCCGCGGGAGAGTCGCGCGAGACTCGCCCCTTCGCCGGTCACCACCCGCTCGCGCGCACGTTCGCGAAACGTCGCGAACATGGCGTGGACCTTCTCCATTTCCGCGTGGTCCTTCTGCAGGTTGAGGATCACCGCCACGGCCGGCCGATAGCGCACCAGCGAGCCGTCGCTTTCGTCGGCCTCGACCACCAGCAGGTCCGAGCCGCCGTGGAACGCGTTGCCCCAGAGCCCCGCCTCGCGAAGCGCGACGAGGTCGCCACCGGTGATCACCGACGGTCGCCGCCCGGTACCGCGCAGGATCTCGAAGATCATCGCGACGACCGTGGACTTGCCGCTGGTGCCGGCGACGGCGATCGTGCGGAAGCGCGCGACGAAATGCGCGAGCAGGTGAGAGCGATGCACGATCGGAATGCCGAGCCGCCTGGCCGCGGCGACGTCGGGCACCGTGTCCTCGACCGCGGTCGACACGACCAGCGCGGCAACCTCCTGCGTAAGGCCGCTGCCGTCCTGAGGGTGGACGGTGATACCGAGCCGCTCGAGCATGCCGCGCGCCGCGCCGCGCTCGCCGTGATCGAAGGCGCGGTCGCTACCGCTCGCGCGGCCGCCGATCATCACCTGGAACTGGGCGAGCGCGCTCATGCCGCTGCCCCCGAGGCCGGCGTAGAAGAACCGACCCGGCCCGCGCGGATCGGGGATCGCGGCCTCACCGGCGGCGGCCGCTTCCGCCTCCGTGCCCGGGCGCGGCGGCGGCTCAGGCAACGGGGCCGACCCCGCCGAGGATCACCACCGGATCGCCCGCGGCGACGCGGCCGAAGAGGTCGATCACGTCGGCGCCCGCCATCCGCACGCAGCCGTGCGAGGCCGGCTCACCGAGGCGCGCGAGGTGATTGGTGCCGTGGATGTAGATGTAGCGCTCCAGCGAATCCACCCCGGGCCCGCGGTTGACCCCTTCCTCGAGCCCTTCCAGGGTGAGGATGCGCGTGAGGATCAGGTCCGCGTCCTCCGGCTCGCCGTGCCACTCGCGGCCGGTCGGCTCGCGACTCTCGAACACCGTGCCCTCCGGCGCGCCGGCCCCGATCGCGCGCTGCACCCGATGCCAGCCCGGCGGCGTGAGATTCGAGTGCTCGCGGCCGCCGAGCGCCGCGGCGGTGGATACCGGATAGCAGGTCACTGCCTCCCCGTGCTCGGTGAGGTAGAGCTGCTGGCGGTCGAAATCGACGATCAGCACGCGCGGCGGCGGATCGGCGAACGGGCTCGCCGGGCGCCGCAGTGCGAGCGAGAGCAGCGCGCGCGCGCGGGCGCGGTCGGCGTGATTCGCGGCGGGCGTCACGCGGCAGGGGATTCCGGGCGAAGCACGCGGCGCACGGCGCTCAACTCCGTCGTCCGGAGGCGGCCAGCGCGATCGCCAGCGCGACCCAGCCCATGATGAAACACAGTCCGCCGATCGGCGTGATCGCGCCGAACGCCCGCACGCCGGTGAGCGCGAGCGCGTAGAGGCTGCCCGAGAACAGCACCGTGCCGGCGAGGAACAGCCCGCCCGCGACGCCCGCCACGCGCCCGCCGCGCGCCGCGGCGAACCCGGCCGCGATCATCGCAAGCGCGTGATACATCTGATACCGGGCGCCGGTTTCGAACACCGCCAGCATGTCGGGTTCGAGACGCCCGCGCAGGCCGTGCGTTCCGAACGCGCCCGCGATCACCGCCAGCGCCGCAGAGATCGCTCCGATCGTGCCCCATCGCATGGCGGCAGCATAACGGCTGGCGGGGGTGCGCGCGACCGCGGGGGCCCGGCGCCTCACCCGGCTGCACGCCGCAGTGACATGCCGCGGGGTCGCGGTTAGGATCCGCGCCCATGACACTGCCGACGTTCACAGCCGAATTCAGCTACATCGCGCTGCTGTTCGCGCTGTTCATCCTGCCGCGGATGCTGCAGCGCTGGCACATCCCCACCGCGATCACCAGCTTCGCCCTCGGCGTGGGGCTCGCGCTCACCGTGGGGATGTTCGCGCACGACCCGACGGTCGAGCTGCTCTCCACGTTCGGCATCGTCTCGCTGTTCCTGTTCGCCGGCCTCGAGGTCGAGCTGCCGCAGCTGCGCAAGGCCGCCGTCCCCCTGATCGTGCATCTGGCTTTCCGCCTGCTGTCGCTCGCCGCGGTCGCCTGGCTGGTGTGGCGCTTCACGGGCCTCGGCCCGCGCGCCGCGGCGCTGGTGGCGCTCGCGCTGCTCACGCCGTCCACGGGGTTCATCCTCGACTCGCTGCACGCCTTCGGCCTCAACGAGCGGGAGGAATTCTGGGTGCGTTCCAAGGCGATCTCGTCCGAGATCGTCGCGCTGGGAGTTCTGTTCGTCGTGCTGCAGTCCGAGACCGCGCTGCGTCTCACGTTGTCGGCGATCGTACTCGGACTGGTGATCGCGCTCCTGCCGCTGGTGTTCCACTGGTTCGCGCAACGGATCCGCCCGTTCGCGCCCAAGTCCGAGTTCGCGTTCCTCATCATGGTCGCCGTGGGGTGCGCCATCATCACGCGCGAGCTGGGCGTCTATTATCTGGTTGGCGCGTTCGTCGTGGGCATGGCGGCACAGAACTTCCGGGCCCACCTGCCGGCGATGGCGTCCGAGAAGATGCTGCACGCGGTGGAGGCTTTCGCCTCGCTGTTCGTCCCGTTCTACTTCTTCCACGCCGGGCTGACCCTGCGGGCGGAGGACTTCGGCTGGCAGGGTCTGGTCGCCGGCGCCGTGTTCCTCGTGCTGGGCATTCCGGCCCGGGTGTTCCTCGTCAGCCTCCAGCGCCGCATGATGCACGAGCAGTCGTGGAAGGACAGTCTCAGGATCAGCGTGCCGTTGTTGCCCACGCTGGTCTTCACGCTCGTGCTCGTGAGCATTCTGCGCGAGCGCTTCGCCGCGCCGCCGTGGCTGATCGGCGGGCTGGTGGTCTATACGATCGTCAACACGATGATCCCGGGCCTGTTCCTGCGCGCGCCGACCCCCGAGTTCGAGGCGCTCGGCATGGCGCTCCCGGTCCAGGGCGACGCGACGACGGGCGCTGCCCCCGCCATGGACCACGGCACGCCCGCGGGGATGGAGTCCGGGGAGTAGGGCCGGCCGTCCCGCTCAGCCGAACCAGGCCGGCGCGTTGCCGGCCTTCCACTTGATGTTGCAGCCGACGCTCGGCCGCTGCCCGGCCGGCGCCGGCCGGCCCGCGAGAACCGCCTCGAGCGCCGCGCGCAGGTCGTGCCCCGTCACGGGGATGCCGTTCCCCGGGCGGCTGTCATCGAGCTGACCGCGATAGACCAGCCGCCGCGCGGCGTCGAACACGTAGAAGTCGGGCGTGCAGGCGGCGTGGAACGCCTTCGCCGTCTCCTGCGTCTCATCGAACAGGAACGGAAACGTCCAGCCGCGCTCGACCGCGAGCGCCTTCATGTGAGCAGGCGCGTCGTCCGGATGGGCCGCGAGGTCGTTCGAGTTGATCGCGACGAACGTCACCTCCCTGGGCGTGTACTCGGCGTCCAGCCTGCCCAGTTCGTCCAGCACGTGCTGGACGAACGGGCAGTGGTTGCAGAGGAACATGATCACCGTCGCATGGCCCTGGAGCGCGGTATCCTCGATCGTTCTCCCCGACACGGCGTCGGGAAGCGAGAACGGGGGCAGCGGCGTGCCGAGATCCAGCATCTGCGAGGGGGTCTTGACCATGTGTGCATCTCCTTGCGGAGGAACGGGTTCGGAGGGCGGATGCCCTTTGGGATGCAAGGTCTGGCCGCGAGGTTTCGACGGCGCCGCCTCCGCTCGTTGAGCGAGGAAGCGATTCTCGGGATCCGCGGGACCGCCCGCGGGTACAATACGACGTATGATACGGGCCTCCGTTCTCCATCGTGCGCGGCAACCGCTGCTGGCCGGCCTCGCTGCGGTTTTCCTCGCCACCGGGCTGGCCGCCTGTTCGCATCACTCGCCCAACGCCCCCGCGGTCGTGTCGACCCCGCCGCTCGACACGCCCGTGCACGTCCTCCAGGCGTTCAAGTACGCGTACGAAAATCGGGACCTGGCGCTGTTCAGCCGGCTCTTCTCCGAAGACTTCGTGTTCGCGTTCGCGGAAACCGACTCCGCGGGCAGCGGGTTCCGGAATCGGCCCTGGATGCTCGAGGACGAACTGCTGTCCGCCACCCATCTGTTCGCGGGCGGTGGCCCCGAGCCGCCCGCCGACCGGATCAGCCTCGACTTCACCAACGTGCTGACGGACTTTCCAAGCAGCCGGCCCGGCGACGATCCGAAGTGGCACCGCGAAATCAGGGCGGAGGTCAATCTGCGCATCACCCGCGGGCAGAGCCTGCTCGAGGTGAGGGGTGCCGGTCTGTTCTTCTTCGTGCGTGGCGACTCGGCCGCGATCCCCGCCGACCTCGCCGCCCAGGGCGAGCGGCCGGACTCGACCCGCTGGTGGATCGATCGCTGGGAGGACGAGACCGCATCCAGCGCGGCGCCCGCCGCACGCGTTCATCCCACCGGGGTCGATAACCCGAATCCCACTCAGACGCTGACCTGGGGCGCCATCAAGGCGTCATACCTCTAGATCGAAGCCGCATCGTCCGCTACAGTTCCTCCAGCCGGGCGGGGGGGCCCTGATGATCCGAACCGCGATACTCGCGGCGCTGCTGCTCGCGGCCCCGGCCCGCGCGGCCCTCCAGGCGGCGCCGACCGCCGTCCCCGGCGTTCGATACCGCCACGACCGCATCATCCTGCGCCTCGCACCGGATGCCGCCGTGCAGGTGGATACCCGCGTCGTGCGGGGCGCCACGCCGCGGCTCGCCGTGCCCGCCATCGACCGCGTCGCTGCGCGGCTCGGTGTGCGCGGCTTCGCTCCGGCGTTCACCGGCCGTCTCGCCGGACCGCTGGCGGACCTCCGCTCGTTCTGGGCGGCAGACCTGCCCCCGGGCGTCGATCCGCGCGCGGCCGCCGCGGCGTTCGCCGCGCTGCCCGATGTCGCCTCCGCCGAGCCCGTCGCGATCGTGCCGGTGAGCGGATTCCCGGACGACTCCCTGTGGGACGTCTCCGCTCATCTCTACCAGCTCTCGCGCCACGACGTGCATGCGCCGGAAGCCTGGGACCTCACGCGCGGCGACACGTCGATCGTGCTCGCGGTGCTCGACACCGGGGTGTTGCACGATCACCCGGACCTCGCCGGTCAGCTGTGGTGGAACGCGGCGGAGCGGGACGGTCTGCCCGGCGTGGACGATGACGGTAACGGCTACGTCGACGACGTCCAGGGCTGGGATTTCGTCGCGCTGCCCACCGCCGACGACGTGCGCCCGCTCGAAGACTGGCGCGACGAGGACCCCGATCCGAACGACTTCGCCGGACACGGCACCGCCGTGTCCGGCGTCGCCGCCGCGCACACGAACAACCGGATCGGCATCGCGGGCATGGCGCCGGACATCCGCATCATGCCGCTGCGCGTCGGCTGGTCGGCGCAGGACTTCCCGATCGGACTCGTCGATCTGAGCTTCGCCGCGAAGGCGATCGCCTACGCCGTCGCGAACGGCGCGAGCGTGGTCAACTGCTCGTTCGGCAGCACCGCCGACCACTACTTTCTCGCCGCGATCGAGGATGCCGTGCGGGCGGGTGTCACGGTGGTGTTCTCGTCCGGCAACAACGGCTCCCCGGCGGCCGCCGCACAGCTGCCCGAGGTCGTCTCGGTGGCCGCCACCGGGCCCACGGACGTCATCGCGCCGTTCTCGAATCTGCTTCCTATGGTCGCCCTGAGCGCGCCCGGGCTGAACATCCCGGCGACCACGCTCACGCACGCGGGCGGCGACAGTCTCACCGACCGGCAACCCTCGTACACGACCGGCGCGAGCGGAACGTCGTTCTCCGCACCGATCGTGGCCGCGACGGCCGCCCTCCTCCAGTCTCGGCGCCGCGCACAGGGCCTGCCGCCGCTCGCCCCGATCGACGTGAAGCTGCGGCTGATGGAAACGACCGATCCGATCGAGAACCTGAACCCGGGCGTATCCGGCTACGGCACGGGCCGGCTCAACGCCGGTCGCGCGCTCACCGAGGGCCCGCGTTCGTTCCATCTCCACGCGGCAGGCCGTTCGGTAGGCCCGGCGCTGGTCATCCCCGCATTGCGCGGCGAGGCGCGGCTGGCCTTCGCGCTCGACACCGGCGAGATCGTGTTCATCGGCGGTCGCAGCGGCGAGACCCTCGGCCGCATCACACTGCCGGCACCCCCGGTCGGCATGATGGCGGCCGCCGATCCCGGCACCGGCCTCGGCACGGTGATCTACGTCCCCTGCGCCGACCGGAAGATCCATGCCTACGATCTGCTCGGCAATCCGGTCCCCGGCTGGCCCGTCGCCGCCACGTCGATCAGCGACCCGGTCCGGATCGGGCCGGAGCTCGGCGACCTCGACGGCGACGGCGTGCCGGAGCTGACCTGGGGCGGCGACGACGGCCGCGTGTACGCCTGGCATGCGGACGGCACGAGCGTGGATGGCTTCCCGCGCGGCGTGGCGTCTCCCGGGCCCAACCTGAAGCTTGCGGTGGCCGATCTGGGCGGCACGCCGGGGGCGGACATCGTCGCCGCGGCCGCCAGCGGGACGATCATCGCCATCGACGGATCCGGCGCGACGCTCCCGGGCTGGCCCCGGCAGCACCTGTTCCCTGCCGCCGACGTGATCGTCGTGACGGGTGCGCAGGGGGTGGGCCCGGAAGTCGTCGCGGCCGGCGGGTCGCTGATCACGGCCTGGGACGCCGGCGGAGCGCTGGTCTTCTCTCACACGCTTCCCGTCTACGCGGTCGACGGCCTGGCCGAAGCCGACCTCGATGGCGACGGCCGCAGCGAGATCGTGGTTCCCATGGTCGACCGGATCACGGCGATCGACGGCAGCGGCACCTACCTGCCGGGATTCCCGCGCACGACCGACGGGCTCGTCGCCGGGCCCCCCGTCGTGGGCGGCGTGACCTGGCTCTCCCCTACGGGCATCACGCTCGGATGCGACAACGGCGTCGGCGGGTACGGGCTGCGGGCCTTCTCATCCACCGGATCGCGCGCGGCGCGGTTTCCACTGCCGGGCGATGCCGGCGAATTCCCCGTGCTCGGCGACGTGGACGGCGACGGCGCCACGGAGATCGTCGCGGGGAGCGGCAGCGACGGTTCGCTCTGGATCTACGACGCCGGCGAGAACACCTGGCGCGCGCCGGAATGGCCGACCGCGGGGGGGAATCCGGCGCGGACCCACAGCCGGATCGGCGTCCCGGCGCTCACGCCCTACGACGATGTCGCGCCTCCCCCCGTGACGGACCTCGAGGCCGCGCGCGCCGCCCCGACGCGCGTGGACCTGCACTGGACGGGCGTGCCCGACGAGGGACCGCAGGGTGCTCCGGTGCGCTACGAGGCGGCCGCGTCCTCCCGTCCGTTCACGGCAGCCGAATTCGAGACCCGGCCGGTCAGGGGCGTGGTCGACGCCGCGGGCGCCAGCATGGAGATCAAGCTCGACGGCCTGCCGGCGGGAACGGACTACTACTTCGCCGTGCGCTCGACGGACGCTTCGGGAAACGTCTCCCCCCTCTCGAACCTGGCGACGGTGCTCCAGTCCACGCCGCTCCTCGCGCGGGGCGTACGACTCATCCCGGTGCGCAACCCCGCCCGGGGGGCCGTGGAACTCGGTTGGTTCGCGGCGGCGGACGTCGCCGCCGGTCCGCGGACCATACGGATCTTCGACGTGAGCGGGCGCCTGCTCGCGCGCTACGGTGTCGGGCCGGGCTACGAGGGCGTCACGCCGTGGGACGGCCGTGATCGGTACGGCCGGCGGGTTCCGCCGGGACTCTACTTCGCACGCTTCGAAGCGCCCGGGTACTCGGCGCGGGCGCGCTTCGCGCTCGTACGCTGAACAGCGCAAGCATCGTCCTGCAGCGCACGATGCGATGCGATTCCCGCAGGTCGTCCGCTGTCGCGGAGGGCAGTGGCGCCGTTGCGGTGGACGTCGCGGGCGGCGGCGGCGGCCGCGCCTGCGGACGCGGGGTCCCTGGCGGACGGCGGGTCCCGGGGCCGGGTCGGCGACCGGGAAAGCAAATGGCTCCTCGGGTAGGATTCGAACCTACAACCCTCCGGTTAACAGCCGGATGCTCTACCGTTGAGCTACCGAGGAGCATGCCGTGCGGGCCGTGGGATCGGCCCCGGCAAACGTGAGCGAGGGAGAGTAGCCAGCCCGAAGCGAATCGGTCAAGCCGCCCCGTGTGTGCGTTTTCGGCGCTCCGCCGGGCCGGCTTGAGCGTCACGCCGCAGCCGGCTCCGCCGCGGCGCGCGGGCCGCCGGGGCGCGGCGCCCGTACGGCCCGCACGGGCCGGAAACGGGAGGCACGACCACGCGTCACGATGCCGAAGGGGACAGGCGGGCAGCCAGCGCCAGTTCGGCCTGCCGCTCCGCATAGCCGAAGTGACTCTCCGCCGGGCGGTTCTCCAGGTGCCAGGCGACCACGCGCGGCAGGTAGTCGGTGAGCCGCGTCCCCATGAATCCCCACTCCGCCGCACGTGCCGGATCGGGCATCGAGGACCACTTGCCGGCGTAGGGCGAGAACCATGGATCGATGCCGGCGGCGACGATCTCCTCCCAGGTGGCGTCGACGAAGTGCGGTTCGACGCGCGCGGCGAGCGCGACGCGCGTCAGCAGCTCGCGCAGCGTGACGATCTCCGGCTGCGCCAGGTTGTAGACCGCGTACCTGGGCGGCGGCGACTCGGCCAGCCGCAGGATCGCGTTCGCGACGTCCCCGGCGTAGACGTGCCGCAGGCGGTGCACACCGCCCTCCGGCAGCACGATCGGACCGCCGTCGAGCAGGCGCTCGAGGTAGGCCCAGAGCCTGAGGCTGTGGTCGGCTTCCCCCTGGACGATGGGCAGCCGCAGAATCACGCTGCGCACGCCGTGCGTCTCGCGCAGCGCGAGCACGGCGCCCTCGGCGCGGCGCTTCCCGGCGCCGTAGACCCAGTTCGCGTGTTCGCGGGTATCCGGCTCGGGCTCGGGAGTGATGGGGCGGTCGCTTTCCTCCTCCGGCGACGGCATCCGCGGGTTCTCGGTCACCAGATAGACCTGTCCCGATGAGATCAGTACGTAGCGGCCGAGGGCGGCGTAGGGAATCAGGAGCAGGCGTTCGACGTCGGCGGCGTCGTAGGCGGTGAAGTCGACGGTGAAGTCGAAGCGCCGGCCTTCGATCGCGGCGCTGAGCGCTTCGATGTCGCCGCGATCGGCGCGCAGATGCTCGACGCCCGCGGGCACCGGACGCCGGCCGCGGCTGATCACGCTGACCTCGTGCCCGGCCTCGAGGAAGGCGCGGCTCACGTGTCCGCCGATGAAGCCCGCACCACCGACCAGCAGGACGCGCATCGTCAGCGTTTGAGCTGCTGGCCGAGGAACGACAGCGTGCGCGCCCAGGCCTGCTTCGCGGCGTCCGGGTGGAACGAATCGCGCGAGTCGTTCATGAACGCATGCCCCGCACCCGGGTAGGTGAAGATCTGCGCGTCTTTGCCCGCCTCCTTGAGCCCCTCCTCGAGCTTCGCCACGCGCTCGGCGGGAATGCCGCGGTCCTCGCCGCCGAAGTGGCCCATCAGCGGCGCGTGCAGCTTCGCCAGTTCCGCGGCGTCGGTGATCGGCCGCCCGTAGAACATCACCACCGCGGCGATGTGGTCCGAGTGCAGGCCCATCAGCTCGGCGATGCGCCCGCCCATGCAGAAGCCCATGACGCCGATTCGCGACTCCCGCGTGCGCGGCTCGGTGGCGAGCCACGCCATCGTGGCATCGAGATCGGCGAGGGCATCCTTGTCCTCGAGGCCGCGCGACAGCTCGTGGGCGCCCTCGGCATCGCCGGCCACCTGCCCGTGGTAGAGATCGGGAACGACGGCCACGTAGCCCTGCCGGGCGAGCTGGCGCGCGGTGCGGCGGATCTGCGCGTTGAGCCCCCACCACTCATGGACGACGATCACCACCGGCGCGGCGCGGTGGCCGCCCGGCCAGGCGACGAAGGCGTGGGTGGCGCCGACCTTGACGAGCGCCGTATCGGCCGTCGCGGGGCCGGCCGCCCATGCGCCGCGGACGGCCCCGGCGGGAACGGCACAGATGAGCAAGCTCAGGGCCAGCAAGAACGGACGAGCCACGGCATTCCTCCTCGAGACGGCCTGCGAACCTGAAGAGCTTAGCGCGGTGGGCCGGGGGGGCCAAACACGCCCGGGCGGTGCCGCGGGCGCGGGCAGGCCGGGTCCCGGCGAGGGTCCGCAGGGGATCCGGGATCCGGCATCCGGCATCCGCCGCCCGCGCAGGGGCGTCCGGCCGCCGGACGGGCCGGGGGGAGGGCCCCGCCCTACTCCTCGCCCGGCGCCCCCGGCGCGAGCTTCGGGTAATGGGCGGTGCGGCATTCGGGGCAGATGCCGTGGGTGAAGTCGGCCAGTTCGCGCTCGAGCAGGTACACGTCGAGCGCCTGCCAGGTCCCGTCGTCGTCGCGGACGTTCCGGCACACCGAGCACATCGGCAGCTTCTCGATCAACCGCGCAGGCGCGTCCTTCATGGCCGCGAGCTCCGTGTTGGCGACGCGCAGCTCGGCGATCGTCTGCCGCAGCTGCTTCGAGAGCAGAACGATGCGCAACCCCGCCCGCACGCGCGCCATGAGCTCGCCCTGATCACACGGCTTCACGAGGTAGTCGTCGGCCCCCGTCTCCAGCCCGAGCAGCCGGTCGTTGATCTCACCCTTTGCGGTGAGCAGGATGAAATACGGCGCGTTTTCACCGAGGCCGGTCTTCACGGACTGGCACAGTTCCAGGCCGTCGACCTCCGGCATCATCCAGTCGGAGATCACCAGGTCGGGTTCGAACGTCACGATCGACTTCATCCCCTCGCGCCCGTCCCCCGCGGTATGCACCTGGTAGCCGTCCACCGTGAGCCGCTTCTGCAGGACACGCTGGAAGAAGGGGTCGTCCTCGACCACCAGCACCTTGATCTCCGTGTTGGGTTTCACGCCGCCTCCCGCATCAGCGCGCCCACCTGCTCCACGAACGCCACCTGATCCACGATCGGCTTCGATGCGTAGCCGTCCGCACCGCTCTCGGCCATCAGCTTCTCGGCATCGCCGCGCATCGCATGCGCGGTCGCCAGCATCACCGGCACATGGGCGCGCCGCGGGTGGCGCTTGATGAGGCGGCAGATGTCGACGCCGTTGACCTGCCTGCCTTCGTAGTGCGAGTGGGCCAGCGATACGTCCATGACGACGAGGTCCACGCCCACGTCGACCATCGCGAGGATCTCGGCGGGGTCCTCGGACAGCGACACGCGGTAGCCGCCGCGCTTCTCCAGGATCTTGCGGAACAGCATGGCGTTCTGCGGATCGTCTTCGACGACGAGCACGTGCTTCATGCGGCACGCTCCCCGGGCATGTCGTCCATGCCCGACGCGCGGCGCAACCGGGCGGTGTCCTCGGAGCGCGCCTGCACGTGCCAGTCGATGACGTGCGGCAGCAGCTTGGGGTTGTCGTGGACACGCGACTTGGGCACGACGTCCAGCACGAGGCCTTCCTGGAGCAGCCGGCGTTCCTCTTCGCTGCGCGGCTCGGGATAGTTCGTGAGCACCAGAACCGGAAGGTCCACGCACATGCGCGTGAGCGTCATCTCGCGCAGCACGTCGTAGCCGCTCGAATCCGGCATCATCAGGTCCAGCAGCAGGATGTCGAAACCGCGCGGCTGACGGCGCAGGATGTGCAGACAATCCTCACCGTTGGAGGCGATCTCCACCACGTAGCGGTCGCGCGGCAGCACCTTGTGGATGTAGGCCGCGACCGACGGATCGTCGTCCGCCATCAGGACCCGGATCTGCGCCTCGCCGACGTCGCCCACCATGGCGTCGATCTTGCGGATCAGCTGGCGGTCGTCGATGGGCTTCACCATGTGCTCGGGGCGGCGGCTGAATGCGGTCGAACGCATCCGTTCCCGCACCTCGCCCTCGAATCCGGTCACGAACACCAGCGGGATGCGGCGCGTCTCCTCGTCGCCGGCGAGGCGCTCGGCGAGATCCCATCCGGTGCGCAGCGTGGCCCCTTCCGCGCTGGTGAGAGCGTAGTCGAGGATCACCACGGCCGGACGCAGGCGGCGCGCCAGCAGCCAGCCGACCTCTGCGCTGCGCGCTTCGATGGTCCGGTAGCCGCGCGCGTTCAGCACCGCAGCCACGTACTTGCGGAAGGTCGGATCGTCTTCGACGATCAGCGCCAGCGCGCCACCCGTCGGCCCCGCGATCTGCTCGATGTCGGACTCCTGCGCGTCCTCCAGCTCCTCCTCGTCACGCCAGACCGGCAGGGAGAAATACATGCGCGTCCCTTTGCCTTCGCCCTCGCTGTGCACGCCGATGATCCCGCCCATCAGCTCCACCAGGCTCCGCGAGATCGCGAGGCCGAGCCCGGTGCCGCCGAACCGCCGCGTCGTGCTGCCGTCACCCTGGGTGAACTTCTCGAAGATCACCTTCTGGCGGTCCGCCGGAATTCCGATTCCCGTGTCCACGACCTCGAACATGTAGTGACCGACGTGCTCCTGCGCGCGGGCCCGCACTTCGATCGTTCCCCTCGGCGTGAACTTGAGGCTGTTGCCGACGAGATTGATCAGCACCTGCTTGATCTTGCCGAAGTCGGCGCGCACGGTCGCATGGGCGTCGGGCGGACCGTCGAACACCAGCTTGATGCCCTTCTGCGCGGCCTGCACGTGCGTCACGGTGTAGACTTCGTCGAACAGCTCGCGCACCTGCACGCGGCCGATCTCCAGCGTCAGCTTGCCGGCCTCGATCTTGGCGATGTCGAGAACGTCGTTGATCAGCCCCAGCAGGTGCCGGGAGCACTGCAGCGCCTGTTTCAGGTAATCGCGCTCCTCGGCCGGCCCGTCGCACAGACCGTCGAGCACCAGCTGCAGGAACCCGATCATGCCGTTGAGCGGGGTGCGCAGCTCGTGCGAGGTGTTGGCGAGGAACTCGGTCTTGAGCCGGGATGCCTGTTCGAGCTGCGCGTTCACCTCTTCGAGCCGGCGGTTGCTGTCTTCCAGTCCCTCGGCGAACTGGTGGATCCGGCGTTCCGCCTCGACCCGCTCGCTGATGTCGCGCAGGATCGCCGTGTGCACGAAGTCCTCGCCCTCACCGGACTGGCCGAGCGAGTACTCGACGGGAGTGATGTCGCCGGTGACGCTCAGCACTTCGGAGCGCCGCACGACGCCGCTCCCCCCGGAGGCCTCCGAGGCGATGTCCTCGCCATCCCTGGCTTCGCGCAGGAACTGCCGGATCGGGTGGTTCTGCATCTCGGCCGCCGTGCGCCCGAACAACCGCTCGGCGGCACGATTCGCGCTGCGCACGCGGCCGTCGGCGCCGAACGTGACGATCGCGTCGAAGGCGTTGTCGAACAGGGCCTGCACGCGCTCGGCGTGCCGGCGGGTGATCTCGATCTCGCGCTGCGCGAGCCCCGTGGCGTATTGCCGGCGCCAGAACCAGAACGCCGCGATCGCGAGCACCAGCATGCCGAGATCGAGCAGCAGCAGCCCGTACAGCGTGCGGGACATGCCCGCCATCATCTCGTCGCGGTCGACCTGACCGACGAGCCCCCAGCCGAGTTCGGGAATCATGCGCGTCACGGACCAGATCCGCCGCCCTTCCGGACCGACCGTCTCGACGGAGGCTTCGACCCCGATCACCGCCATCGCTGCGGGGCGGACCCGCGGATCGCTGAGCATGCCGTGGGCCTCGTGCGTCGCCGGCGTCTCGCCCGGAGGCATCGACAGGTACGCGAACCGCTGCCCCTCGCGCGAGACGAGATAGGCGCCCGCGCGGCCTTCGATACCGGTCCACTGGGAGAGCACCGGCTCCAGCATCTCGCCGACGCGGGAGTAGCAGACGAGCACGGCGCGCGCATGCACCGACGCGTCTTCGACCGGTGCGGTGAGCGCCACGAGCCGCTGGCCGGAACGTTCGTCGTGCACTTCCGCGACCCTGATCCGGCCGTGGGCCGCGGTTTCACGCACCATCTCGACGATGCGCTCGTTCTCGACCGGCCGGTAGTCGGGACGCTCGGCGAGCGAATGGCCCTCGACCCCGAAGAGATCCAGGCTCAGGTCGCCGAAGCTCTTCGCCGAGCGCTCCAGCTCCAGCACCAGCGCGCTGCGCTCCGCGTCGGTCAGGGTGCCGCTCGCGGCGCGCTGCGCCCAGCGCTGGATCAGCGGCTGCCCGGCCAGATAGCGCCCCTGGCCCTTGAACCGCTCGATCACCTCGCGGATCTCCTGGCGCTTCCCTTCGGTATGAGCGACCAGCGTCTTCCAGCCGTCTTCGCTCAGCCGCGCCTCGGTGCTCTGATAGATGCCGACGTTGAGGAAGGCGATGCTCACCACGGCCAGGGCCAGCAGCCCGAACGCGATCCGCCGTGATTCGCGACGCGGATCGTCCCCATGCGCCAGCAGGAAGCTGGCGGCAGTCCGGGTGGAACCCGGTCCTGCCGTGCGGTCCGCCGGAATCGCGGGACCCGTGAGCCTGGGCGAGTCGAAGGTGGTCATGGAGGGCGGTCAGTGACCCCCTTGTTATCGGTGCCTCCCGCAGTTGACTTGAGGACCGGGCGCGGCCGCCCGAAGCCGGCGGACGAAAAAAACGGGCGGGACCCGGAGGTCCCGCCCGTTCGCGTGCGCTCGCGCTCAGCCGGTCTTGACGCGCCGGGTGCGCTTCTTGGCCGGCGCCGGCGCGTTGCCTTCACGCTCCCTGGCGCCGCGCTTCGGCTTCTCCGCGGCGGCTTCGACGGGGGCACCCTTCTCCTTGCGCCTGCCGCCTTCGCCCTTCTGGGCAGCTTTCGTGTCCTTCGCTTCCTCCGCCGCGATCCGATCCTGGCGCTCCTTCTCGCGCTGCTCCGCACTCTTCACGAGCTCCAGATAGCCGATCTCGCCCGCGTCGCCCAGACGGCGGCCGATGCGCACGATGCGCGTGTAGCCGCCCGGACGCTCGGCGTACCACGGCGCGATCGTATCGAACAGCTTCCGGGTCACGTCGGGCCGCATCACGAAACGGTCGACGTGCCGGCGCGCCGCCAGATCGCCGCGCTTCGCGAACGTGATCAGGCGTTCGGCCAGCCGCCGCGTTTCCTTGGCCTTCGCGACAGTGGTCTCGATGCGCTCGTACTGGAAGAGCGCCGTCACCAGGTTGCGGAGCACCGCACGGCGGTGCGAAGCAGTCCGGCTCAGCTTTCGATGGTCTTTCCGATGTCGCATGGCGGATTCTTTCCTTGTCCGTCGCGGGAGCCGAAGCTGCGGCTCAGGCTTCGGTCTTGACGGGCGAACGGTGCTCCGTGAACTTCGACACGTCCATGCCGAAGCTCAGCCCCATCTCACCCAGAATGTCCTGGATTTCCTTGAGCGACTTGCGCCCGAAATTGCGGTACTTGAGCATTTCCGCCTCGCTCTTCTGCACCAGGTCGCCGATCGACTTGATCTCGGCGGCCCGCAGGCAGTTGCTCGAGCGCACGGACAGCTCCAGCTCGTCGACGCTCTTCTCGAGGATGCGCCGCGTCCGCATGTAGTCCTCGTCCACTTCTTCCTCGACCTCCTCTTCGATCGGCTCCTCGAAGTGGATGAACAGGTTGAAGTGGTCCCGCAGCACCTTCGCCGCGAGCGCCACCGCATCCTGCGGCAGGATGCTGCGGTCCGTCCACACTTCGACGGTCAGCTTGTCGTAGTCGATGCGCTGGCCGAGGCGCGTCGCCTCGACGTTGTAGTTCACGCGCGTCACCGGCGAGAACAGCGAATCGATCGCGATCACGCCGATCGGCAGATCGGTCTGCGAGTGCTGATCCGCGGACACGTAGCCGCGGCCGCCGTTGATCTCGACTTCCATGCGGAGATCGCCGTCGCGATTCAGCGTCGCGATGTGCAGATCCGGATTGAGCACGGTGATCTCGGGATCCACGACGAGATCCCCGGCGCGCACCTCGCCTTTGCCCTGCTTCTCGAACGTGCCCTTCTTCGGACCGTCGCCGTGCAGCTTGAGGCGCATCTGCTTGAGGTTGAGGATGATTTCGGTCACGTCTTCGATCACGCCCGGCAGCGTCGAGAACTCGTGCAGCACGCCGTCGATACGCACCGCCGTCACGGCCGCGCCCTGAAGCGACGACAACAGCACGCGGCGCAGCGCGTTCCCGAGCGTGATTCCGAACCCGCGCTCGAGCGGTTCGATGACGAACTTACCGTAGCCGTCGTTGTTGCCCGGATCGGCGACGATCTGCTTCGGCATGGTCAGATTCTTCCACTTCATCGGCAAGCCTCCCTGGGGGTAGGCGATTGTCTTACTTCGAATAGAGCTCGACGATCAGCTGTTCGTTGATCGGAACCGGGATCGCTTCACGGGACGGGATGTGCAGCACGCGGCCCGTCATCTGATCGGTGTTCAGGTCCAGCCATTCGGGCACGCCCTGTCCCTTGCGCGCTTCCAGGGAGTTCGCAACAACGGTCATGGTGCGGCTCTTTTCGCGCACGGCGATCTCGTCCCCCGCGCGAACGACGTACGACGGAATGTCCACGACGCGGCCGTTCACCTGCACGTGGCGGTGACGCACGAGCTGCCGCGCCGCGCTGCGCGAGGCGGCGAAGCCGAGCCGGAACACGATGTTGTCGAGACGGCACTCGAGCATCTGCAGCAGCACCTCACCGGTGACGCCCTTCTGCACCGCCGCCTTGCTGAACACGTGACGGAACTGGCGCTCGAGCACCCCGTAGATGCGCTTCGCCTTCTGCTTCTCTCGCAGCTGGAGGCCGTAGTTGGTTTCCTTGCTCCGGCGGGCCTTGCCGTGCTCGCCGGGAACGTAACCGCGCCGTTCGAAAGCGCACTTGTCCGAGAAACAGCGTGCGCCCTTCAGGAACAGCTTGGCGCCTTCACGCCGGCACAGCCGGCAACGTGCGTCATGATAAACAGCCATGGATCGTGATCTCCTAGACCCGGCGCCGCTTCGGCGGGCGGCATCCGTTGTGCGGAATGGGCGTCACGTCCTTGATGGCGGAGATCTCGAGGCCGGCCGCCTGCAGCGAGCGGATGGCGGCTTCGCGGCCCGCGCCCGGGCCCTTCACCCAGACCTCGACGCGCTTCATGCCGGCATTCAGCGCCTCGCGCGCACTGGCCTCGGCCGCCACCTGGGCGGCGAACGGCGTGCTCTTGCGCGAGCCTTTGAACCCGGCCTTGCCGGCGCTGGCCCAGCTCACCACGTTGCCATCCGTGTCGCTGATCGTGACGATCGTGTTGTTGAAGGTGGCCTGGACGTGCGCAACGCCGTTTGCGCCCACCCGCCGGTCCTTCTTCTTGGCCTTCTTCTCAGCCACTCGAAACCTCCCTGCGGGCCCTCGGACGGCCCGCACGCTCGTTGACGGTTACCGCTTGCCCTTGGCCGGCGAGCTGGACTTCCTCGCCCCCGGTGTCTTCTTCGGACCCTTGCGGGTGCGCGCGTTGGTCTTGGTGCGCTGGCCGCGCACCGGCAGGCCGCGGCGATGCCGCAGACCTCGATACGCGCCAATGTCCATGAGGCGCTTGATGTTCATCGCCATTTCGCTGCGCAACGCACCCTCGACCTTGATGTCGCGTTCGATGATGTTGCGCAGCTTGCCGGTGTCTTCGTCACTGAGGTCGCGCACCCGGATCTCCGGACGCAGACCGGCCATGGAGAGAATGCGCCTGGAGGTCGTGCGACCGATCCCGTACAGGTAGGTCAACGCGATCTCGACAGGCTTGTCGGCTGGCAAATCGACGCCGGCGATACGTGCCACGGAACTCCTCCTAACCCTTCTGACGCTGCTTGTGCCGCGGATTGCGCTTGCAGATCACGCGGATCACACCCTTGCGACGCACCACCTTGCAGTGCTCGCAGATCTTTTTCACGGATGAACGAACCTTCATGTCCGCCGTCCTTCCATCCCGCCACGTTCGATCACGACATTCCGCGAGCCGCCGGACCGCCTACTTGTACCGGTAGACGATGCGCCCTCGGCTCAGGTCGTAGGGCGACAGCTCGACGGTGACCTTGTCGCCCGGCAGAATCCGAATGAAATGCATCCGCATCTTGCCCGAGATGTGGGCCAGCACCTTGTGACCGTTTTCCAGCTCCACGCGAAACATCGCGTTCGGCAAGGGCTCGATCACGGTGCCTTCGACCTGGATGCCCTCTTCTTTCGCCAATCGTTCCCCTTCGGTCCTCAGTCCCCATCCAGCCGGGAGAGGATTTCCGGCCCCTGTTCGCCCACCACGACCGTGTGCTCGAAGTGCGCGCTCAGCGAACCGTCTTTCGTCACGACCGTCCATCCATCGGGCTGCGTCAGCACCTCCGGACCACCGATGTTCACCATCGGCTCGATCGCGATCACCTGCCCCGCCATCAGGCGGGGTCCGCGATCCGGCGGCCCGTAGTTCGGCACGTTCGGCTCTTCGTGCATGGCACGACCGATTCCGTGTCCGACGAGCTCCCGGACCACCGAGAAACCATTCCGTTCGACGTGCGACTGGATCGCGTGCGAGATGTCGCCGACGCGCTTTCCGGCCCGCGCCTGTTCGATGCCCTTCTGCAGCGCCTGTTCCGTCACCTCGAGCAGCCTGCCGATCTTCGCATCCGGCTCACCGACGGTGAACGTGCGCGCCGCATCGCCGAAATAACCGCCCTTCTCGACGCCCACGTCGATCGAGATCACGTCGCCCCGCTCCAGGCGGCGCTCGCCCGGAATCGCGTGGACCACCTGGTCGTTGATCGAAGGACAGATCGAAGCCGGAAACCCGCGATAGCCCTTGAACGCCGGCCGCGCGCCGTGCTCGCGGATGAACGCCTCCGCCAGCCGGTCGAGCTCGGCCGTCGACACGCCGGGCCGCACTTCACGCCCGAGCATCTCGAGCGTCTGCGCCACCAGCTGCGCCGCCTCGCGAATCGCCCGAATCTCGTTTTGATCCCTCAGATAGACCACGTTCGAATCCTCAACCGCCACCGATGCCGAGCGCCTCGCGCAGCGATCCGTAAATCGCCTCGATGCTGCCGACGCCCTGCACTTCGACGAGCCGCCCGCGATCGCGGTAGTACTCGATCAGCGGCTCGGTCTGTTCCCTGTACACCTCGATGCGCTTGTGCACCGTCGCCGCGTCGTCGTCCACACGCGACTCCTGGTTCCTGCGCGCCGCGAGGCGCTCGACGATCTCTTCTTCGGACACCGTGAGGCTGACTACTGCGTCCAGCTGCTGCCCGCGTTCGGCGAGCATCGCGTCCAGCGCCGCTGCCTGCGGCACCGTCCGCGGAAAACCGTCGAGGATGTACCCCTTTTCCGTATCCGGCTCGAGCGTGCGCTCCCGCACCAGCCCGATCATCACGTCGTCGCCCACCAGCAGGCCCTGATTCATCTGATGCTGGGCCTGAACGCCCAGTGCCGTCTTCTCGGCCACCGCCCGGCGCAGGATGTCGCCGGTGGAGATCAGCGGCCAGCCCAGCGCCGCGGAGAGCTTCCGCCCCTGCGTTCCCTTGCCCGCTCCCGGCGGCCCGAGGAGCACCAGCCGCACGTCTACATCCTTCCCTGCCGGCCGCGAATGCGGCCACGCTTCACGAATCCTTCGTAATGGCGCATCAGCAGATGCGACTCCACCTGTTGCAGCGTATCCAGCGCCACACCCACGACGATGAGGACGCTCGTTCCGCCGAAGCCGAGGAACGGCAGCCCCATCGCGCCCATGATCGCGTCCGGCAACACCGCGATCAGCGCCAGGAAAATCGCTCCCGGCAGCGTGATCCGCGACAGCACCCGGTCGATGTACTCGGCGGTCTTGCGCCCCGGACGGATCCCGGGGACGAAGCCGCCGTACTTGCGCATGTTCTCCGCCAGGTCGTTCGGATTCAGCACGACCGCGGTGTAGAAGTAGGTGAAGAAGATGATGATGACTCCGTAGACGATCATGTACACCGGCGAACGCGGATTCAGCCACGCGCCGATGCCCGCCAGCGCACTCGTGGGCGGCACGAATCCGGCCACCGTCGCCGGCAGAATCATGAAGCTCGAAGCGAAGATGATCGGGATCACGCCCGCCGAGTTCAGTCGCAGCGGAATGTGCGTGCTCGCGCCGCCGTACATGCGGCGTCCCACGATGCGCTTCGCGTACTGCACCGGGATCTTGCGCGTCGCCTGCGTCATGACGATCACCGCGGCGATGACTGCCACCATGATCGCCAGCACGCTGATGACCGTCAGCAGCGTCAGATTGCCGGCGCGGAAACTGTCGTAACCCGCGAGCAGCGCGTTCGGCACGCCGCCGAGGATGTTCACGAAGATGATCAGCGAGATGCCGTTGCCGATGCCGTGCTCGGTGATCCGCTCGCCCAGCCACATGACGAACATGGTGCCGGTCGTCTGCGTCACGATCGTCGACAGGAAGAACACGGGGCCGACGTCGGGGACCACCGAGTTGCCCTGCGCGTTCATGTTCACCAGGTACCAGCTGTAGGCGAACGACTGCACGATCGAGATCAGCACGGTCCCGTAGCGGGTGAGCTGCGTGATCTTCTTCTGGCCTTCTTCGCCTTCCTTCTTGAGCTTCTCGAAGTACGGCACCACCGCCCCGAGCACCTGAATGATGATCGAGGACGAGATGTACGGCATGATGCCGAGCGCGAAGATCGTCGCGCGCGAGAACGCGCCGCCGACGAACAGGTCGTAGAGCCCGAACAGGGTCCCCTTCTGGCTCTCGAACGCACCCTGCAGCGCGCGCGCATCGACGCCCGGCGTCGGCACGTGCTCGCCCAGCCGGTACACCACGAACATCGCCAGCGTGAACAGAATCCGGCGCTTGAGTTCGGGGACCTGGAAGATGTTGCGGATCTTCTCGAGCATGAAGAGTTACGCCTTCGTGGTGGACCGCGACGCGCGCGGCTTGAACTTGCCCTTCTTCGTCCGGTGGTCGGCGGCGGCGGCCGGTATTTCGATCTTGCCGCCCGCGGCTTCGACCGCTTTCCGCGCGCTCTCGCTCGCGGCGTCGACCTTGACCGTCACCGCATGCTTGAGTTCGCCGCCCGACAGCAGCTTGACCGGCCCCGGGCGCCGCACGATGCGCCGCGCCTCGAGCCACGCGCGATCGACGGTCGAACCCGCCGCCGCCGCGCTCAGCGCCCCGAGCTTCACGATCTGGTACACGGTGGAATCGATGGGCTTGAAGCCGCGCTTCGGCAGGCGGCGCTGAATCGGCATCTGGCCGCCCTCGAACCATGCGGGAATCTTGCCGCCGGCGCGCGCCTTCTTCCCCTTGTGACCCTTGCCGGACGTGCCACCGAGTCCGCTCGCCGAGCCCTTGCCGCGCCGCTTCTTCGTGCGGGTGGCGCCGGCAGCGGGACGAATGTCTCCAATGCGCATAGCCATGTCCTAACCGATCTCCTCCACCTTCACGAGGTGGCGGACCTTGAAAACCATTCCCCGGATCTGGGGCGTGTCGTTGTGCTCGACGATCTGCTGCAGGTGGCGAATGCCGAGGGCGCGCACCGTGCGCGCCTGGTCCGCCGGATGGCCGTTTGCACTCCTGATCTGTCGAATGCGGATCTTACGTGCCACTCGCCACCTCCCGGTTGCCGAACACCTCGGCCACCGTGATGCCACGACGCGCGGCGATCTCGGACGGCCGCTTGAGGCTCTTGAGCCCCTCGACGGTGGCCTTCACGAGGTTGTGCGGGTTGCGCGAACCGAGACACTTGGTGAGCACGTTGTGGACGCCGGCGACCTCGAGCACGGCGCGCACGCCGGACCCCGCGATCACGCCGGTCCCCGCCGAAGCCGGCTTGAGCAGCACCCGTCCGGCCCCGAAGCGACCGAGCGTCTGGTGCGGAATCGAGCCGTGCTTGGTCACGGGCACCTTGAACATGCCCTTCCGCGCGGCCTCGCCGGCCTTGCGGATCGCGTCGGCGACTTCGTTGGCCTTGCCGAGACCCACGCCCACGCGCCCCTTCTGATCACCGATCGCGACGATGGCGTTGAACGAGAAGCGCCGGCCGCCCTTGACGACCTTGGCGCAACGATTCACCGCAATCACTCGTTCGGCGAACTCGGACTTCTGTGCATCCTGAAAGCGCGCCACGGTGTCCTCCTAGAACTCGAGACCGGCGGCGCGCGCGCCGTCGGCCAGGGCCTTCACGCGCCCGTGATAGATGTAGCCGCCGCGATCGAAGCAGACCTTCGCGACGCCCTTTTCCTTCGCGCGCTCGCCGACCCGCCTGCCGACGGCGGTGCTCACGGACACCCGGCCCGGTCCGGCGCCGATGTCCGCCTCGCGGCTCGAAGCCGCGACCAGCGTGACGCCGCGCGTGTCGTCGATGATCTGCGCGTAGATGTGCCTGCCGCTGCGGAACACCGAGAGCCGTGGGCGCTCCGCCGTGCCCTGCACCCGGTTGCGGATGCGCAGGCGCCGGATGTTCCGTCGCTCGTATTTGTTGTGCTTGCCGCTCATCAGGCGCTCCCGGCCGCTTTACCGGCCTTGCGGCGAACGTGCTCGCCCTCGTACTTGATACCCTTGCCCTTGTACGGCTCCGGCGGGCGATAGCCGCGGATGTCCGCCGCCACCTGCCCGACCAGCGCCTTGTCGTGACCGCTGATCACGACGCGGGTCGGATTCTCGCACTTGATCGCGATGCCCGCGGGCGGATCGAATTCCACCGGGTGCGAGAAGCCGAGTTGCAGCACCAGCTTCTTGCCCTCCATCGTGGCGCGATATCCGGTGCCGTTGATCTCGAGCGTCTTCGAAAAACCCTGCGTGACGCCGATCACCATGTTGTTGATCTTCGAGCGCATCGTGCCGTAGGCGGGATTGCGCGTCACCCGTTCGGTGAGCACGCGTACCGTGTTGCCTTCGACTTCGACGTCGGTGCCGACCAGGACCGGGTGCGTCATCTCGCCCCTGGGGCCCTTGACGAACACCTCGCGCTTGCGGACTTCGACGGTCACGCCCGACGGGATCGTGACGGGCAGCTTTCCGATTCTGGACATGCCGCCCTCCTACCAGACCCGGCAGATGACTTCGCCGCCGAGGCCCGACTCGCGCGCCTCGCGTTCGGTCATCACGCCGCGGGAAGTGGTGAGGATCGAGATGCCGAGACCGCCCATCACGCGGGGCAGCGCATCCTTGCCCACGTACACGCGCCGGCTGGGCCGGCTGACGCGCTGCAGATCGGTCACGACGCTGGCCTCGTCGGCCGCGTACTTGAGGTAGATCCGCAGGATGCCCTGCTTCGAGTCCTCGATCAGCTTGAAATTGTTGATGAAACGCTCCCTGAGGAGCACCTTGGCGATCTCCGTCTTGAGCTTCGAAGCGGGCACGTCCACGCGGCGATGCTTCGCGCGGATCGCGTTGCGCACGCTCGTCAGGAAATCTGCGACCGGATCACTGACCGACATCCATCCTCCTCGAACCAGCGTTCAGCGCGCCACGCCGCCATGCGGTGTGACCGGCTGCAGCCTGATTCGTCGCCCCTCGCGGGGACGGGTTCACCAGCTGGATTTGACGACGCCCGGAATCTGCCCGCTCAGGGCCAGCTCCCGGAAACACAGGCGGCAGAGTCCGAAGTCGCGCAGGTAGCCACGCGGACGCCCGCAGCGATTGCAGCGGGTGTAGGCGCGCACCTTGAACTTCGGCTTCCGCTTCCATTTTTCGATGAGTGACTTCTTCGCCACGCTTCCTCCAACGCTTGGGCACCGCGCACGCGGGCGCGGGCCGCCGGACGCTTCAGCGCGTCCGGAAGGGCATCCGCATCAGGCGCAGCAGCTCGCGCCCTTCTTCATCCGTCTTCGCGCTCGTCACGATCGTGACGTCCATCCCGCGCACCTTCGGAACCTGGTCGTAGTTGATCTCCGGAAAGATGATCTGCTCGGTCAGGCCCATCGTGTAATTGCCGCGCCCGTCGAACGAGCGCGGATTCAGACCGCGAAAGTCGCGAATGCGGGGCACCGCGACGTTGATGAGCCGATCGAAGAACTCGTACATCCGCGCGCCGCGCAGCGTCACGGCGCACCCGATCGGGAGGCCGGCGCGCAGCTTGAAGTTCGAAATCGCCTTCTTGGCGCGGCGGATCGCCGGCTTCTGCCCGGCGATCTGGGCCATTTCGCCGGCCGCCGCATCCAGCAGCTTCTGGTCCTGGATGGCGTCGCCGACGCCCATGTTGAGCACGATCTTTTCGAAGCGCGGCGCCTGCATGACGCTCGAGTAGCCGAACTTCTCGACCAGCGCCGGGCGCACGGTCTCGTGATAGAACGTCTCGAGGCGCGGCTTCACGGCCGGGCCGCGCGGACGCCCCGCGTCGACCTCGGTCTTGCCCTTGCCCTTGCCCTTGCCCGCGGCGTCCTTCTTGCCGCTGCCGGCCTTCTTGCCGCCACCCTTCTTGTCGCCCTTGGGCGCTTTCGTCTTCTGTTCCGTCGCCATGTCGCCTTCTTCTCCAGGGTCCGTTCAGCGATCCGATCGACCCTGGTGCCTCAGGATCGCTGCTCCGCACCTCCCGTCCGCGTCCATCGCGGCGCTCGGGGCGTGCGCCTAGTCAGACTTCGTCAGTACCTCGCCACTCGCGCGCGAGACGCGCTCGCGACCGCCGTCCGGAAGCATCCGGACACCGGTGCGCGCGCCGCGCTGGAGCTTCGTGTCGTACAGCAGCACGTTCGACAGGTGCAGCGGCGCTTCCTTCTCGATGATGCCGCTCGACATGCCCTGCTGACGCGCCTTGGTGTGACGCTTCACGAAATTCACGTTCTCGACGATGATCCGATTCTTGACCGGGTCGACGGCGAGCACGCGTCCTACTTTGCCCTTGTCGTCGCCGGCGATCACCTGGACGGTGTCGCCCTTGCGGATCTTGCGCGCCATCAGAGGACCTCCGGGGCGAGCGAAATGATCTTCATGAACGCCTTCTCGCGCAGCTCGCGGGCCACCGGGCCGAAAATACGGGTGCCCCGCGGTTCCTTGTCGTCGTTGATCAGCACGACGGCGTTTTCGTCGAAGCGGATGTAGGAGCCGTCCTTGCGGCGGCCTTCCTTCACGGCGCGTACGACGACCGCCTTCGCGACGTCGCCCTTCTTCACCTGGGCGCCCGGAATCGCGTCCTTCACGGACACGACGACGATGTCGCCGAGCCGGCCGTAACGCTTGTGGTGTCCGCCGAGGACCTTGATGCACTGGGCCCGCTTGGCGCCGGAATTGTCGGCGACGGTCACCATGGTACGCAGCTGAATCATGTCCGACTCCTACAGTGTTATTTCGCGCGCTCCAGCACCTCGACGAGGCGCCAGCGCTTGTCCTTCGACATGCGTCGCGTTTCCATGAACCGAATCAGATCGCCGACGTGGCACTGGTTCTGCTCGTCGTGCACCTTGAACTTCTCGCGGCGGCGCACGTAGCGCCCGTACACCGGATGCTTGACCAGCCGCTCGATCGAGACCACAGCGGTCTTGTCCATCCGGTCGCTGACCACGCGGCCCGTGCGGACCTTCCTGCGATTGCGGGGCTTCTGTCCCGCTTCCGTCGTCACCGTTTCCGTCATGACTTCTCCTGACCGCTCGACTGCGCGGCGCGTTCCTTCTCACGCAGCACCGTCAGCAGGCGTGCCATCTCGCGACGGCTCTCCCTGATCTTCAGCGGATTGTCGAGCTGCTTCATGGTGTTGCGGAAGCGCAGGTTGAACATTTCCTCGCGCAGATCCGTGAGCCGGACCTCGAGCTCGTCGACGGTCATGTCACGCATGGCGCTCGCCTTGATGTGAGCCACGATCAATCCCCTCCCAGTTCGTGGCGCTCCACGAACCGCGTACGAATCGGCAGCTTCGACGCACCGAGGCGCATGGCCTCCTGTGCCACCGGCTTCGCAATGCCTTCCAGCTCGAACATGATGCGGCCGGGCTTGATGACCGCGACCCAGAACTCCGGCGCGCCCTTGCCCTTGCCCATGCGCGTTTCGGCGGGCTTCTTCGTGACCGGCTTGTCCGGGAAGATCCGGATCCACATCTTGCCGCCGCGCTTGATACTGCGCGTGATGGCGACACGCGCGGCCTCGATCTGCCGGTTGGTGATCCACGCCGGCTCGAGCGCCTGCAGGCCGAATTCGCCGAAGGTCACGGCCGAGCCGCGATGCGCCTTCCCGTTCATCCGGCCGCGCTGCTGCTTGCGGTACTTGACTCGCTTGGGCATCAACATGATTCGTGACTCCTACCGGGACCGGCCGGGCGAACGTGACGGCGCCGGCTCGGCGTTCGCGATCGCCTGCCGATCCAGAACCTCGCCATGGAACATCCAGACCTTCACGCCGCAGGTGCCGTAAGGCGTGTAGGCCGTCGCGCGGGCGAAATCGATGTCGGCCCGCAGCGTGTGCAGCGGAACGCGCCCCTCGCGGTACGTCTCGTAGCGCGACATCTCGGCGCCACCGAGGCGGCCCGCAGCGGCGATACGGATCCCCAGGGCGCCGGCGCGCATCGAGGATGCGATCGCCTTCTTCATCGCGCGGCGGAACGACACGCGCTGCTCGAGCTGCTTGGCGATGTGCTCCGCCACCAGCTGCGCGTCGAGGTCGGCCCGCTTGATCTCTTCGATGTTGAGCTGCACCTGCTTCTGCGTCAGCTGGCGCATTTCCTCCGACAGCTTGTCGACCTGCTCGCCCTTGCGGCCGATGACCAGGCCCGGACGCGCCGTCTTGATGCCGATCGTGATCTTCTCGCCCTTGCGCTCGATCGTGATCTTGGAGATGCCGGCCTGATAGAGGCGCTTCTTGAGGTACCGCTTGATCAGCAGATCCTCCTGGAGCATCTCGGCGTACCCGCGCTTGGCGAACCAGCGCGAGTCCCAGGTCTTCACGATGCCGAGCCGGAAACCGATGGGATGGGTTTTCTGACCCATTAGAGCGACTCCTTCGTAGCCACGGTCACGGTCACGTGACTCGTGCGCTTGAGAATCGGAGTGGCGCGACCCTGCGCGCGCGGAAGCCAGCGCTTCATGGTCGGGCCTGCGCCGACGACGGCTTCCTTCACGACGAGATCCTCCATGCGGACCTTGCCCTCGTGGAGGGCGTTCGCCACTGCCGACTTCAGCACCTTCTGAATGATTCGAGCCGCCTGCCGCGGCGTGAACTGCAACGCGGTCTGCGCCTCTTCGACGCTCCGGCCGCGGATCATCTCGAGCACCTGGCCGCACTTGCGCGGCGTGATGCGCACGAAACGCTGAATGGCTCTCGCTTCCATGGCCTTACTTCTTTCCAGGCGCCGCGGTCTTGTCCGCGGACGACTGCGTGTGGCCGCGGAAGATCCGGGTCGGGACGAATTCGCCGAGCTTGTGGCCGACCATGTTCTCGGTCACGTAGATCGGAATGAACTTGTTGCCGTTGTGGACCGCGACCGTGTGGCCGACGAACTCCGGCAGAATGGTGCAGCGTCGGGCCCACGTCTTGAGGACGCGCTTGTCGCCGCTCCGGTTCAAGGCCTCGACCTTGCGCACCAGGGAGTCGACGACGTACGGCCCCTTTTTGATCGAACGCGCCATCGTTCAGCTCCTTATGCTCTCTTCTTGCGCCGGCGCACGATGAGCGCATCACTGAGCTTGCGCTTGCGCGTCTTCGCGCCCTTTGCGGGCTTGCCCCACGGCGAACACGGGTGCCGGCCGCCCGACGTCTTGCCCTCGCCGCCACCCATCGGGTGGTCGACGGGGTTCATGGCGACGCCACGGACACGCGGCAGATGGCCGAGCCAGCGCCGCCGGCCCGCCTTCCCGTACGAGATGTTCTCGTGATCCAGATTGCCCACCTGACCGATGACGGCCCGGCAGTTGACGTGAAACCTGCGCACTTCGCCCGACGGCAGCCGCAGCTGGGCGTAGTCGCCCTCGCGCGCCATCAGCTGGCAGAAGGCACCGGCCGCACGCGCGACGCGCGATGAGCGGCCGGGGTACATCTCGACGTTGTGCAGGCTGGTGCCGAGCGGAATGTGCTTCAGCGCCATGCAATTGCCCGCCTTGATCTCGGCGTCCGGCCCCGACATCAGCACCTCGCCCACCGTGAGGCCGTCGGGCGCGAGGATGTAGCGTCGTTCGCCGTCGGCGTAGTTGAGCAGGGCGATGCGTGCCGAGCGGTTCGGGTCGTACTCGATGCTCGCCACGCGCGCCGGGACGCCGTCCTTGTTGCGAAGGAAGTCGACGAGACGGATGCGCTGCTTGTGGCCGCCGCCGATCCAGCGCTGCGAGATGTGACCCTTGTTGTTCCGGCCACCGGTCTTGTAGCGGCGCTCGGTCAGCGACTTGAGCGGCTTGCTGCGCGTGATGTCCGAATGATCCGCGGTCTGCGAATGCCGCAGCGTCGGCGTGATCGGACGAAATTTCTTGAGCGGCATGGTGCGTCGCCCCCTAGATCTGCTCGAAGAGCTCGATCTTCTGATCGGGCTTCAGCTTGACGATGGCCTTCTTCCAGTCGCTGCGCCGTCCGGCGGACCGGCCCTGGCGCTTTTCCTTGCCGTGCATCTGCATGGTGCGCACTTCGGCGACCTTGACCGAGAAGATCTTCTCGATGGCCTGCTTGATTTCGATCTTGTTCGCGTCCCGCGCCACTTCGAAGGCGTACTGGTTCTGCTTCTCGCGCAGCACCGTGCCCTTCTCGGTGATGAGGACCTTCTTGACCAGCGAACGTGCGTCTCTCATTTGGCGAACACCTCCTGCACCCGCGCGAGTCCGTCCGAGGTGATCAGCACGCTTTCGCACTCGAGCAGCTCGTAGGGGTTCAGCTGGTGCGCCATCGTGGTGCGCAGGTTCTTGATGTTGCGGCACGACTTGATCAGGTTCTGGTCGGCCTGGGCGAGCACGAGCAGCGTGCGGCGTCCGTCGACGCCCGCGCGCTTCAGCACGTCCGCCATGGTCTTCGTCTTCGGCGCGTCGAACTTCAGCGACTCCACGACCACGACCGCGTTCTCGCTGGCCTTGAGCGACAGCGCGGAGGTCAGCGCCGCGCGGCGCTGCTTCGCGGGCAGATCCGTGCGGTAGTCGCGCGGCTTCGGCCCGAACGCGCGACCGCCGCCCGGCCACACCGGCGACGTGTTCGAACCCGCACGCGCGCGCCCGGTGCCCTTCTGACGCCACGGCTTGCGGCCGCCGCCGGACACCTCGCCGCGCGTCTTCACCTTCGCCGTGCCCTGGCGCTGATTGCCCAGGTGGCGCTTCACCGACAGCCACAGCAGGTGTTCGTTCACCGGCTGGGCGAACAGGTCCTCGGGGAGCGGGGCGGTGCCCTTCTCGCTGCCGTCGGATGCGTAGAGCTTGGCGTCCATATCAGTCTTTCTTGTGAACGAGCACGAGGCCACGGGTCGGACCCGGCACCGCACCCCTCACCATGAGAACGTTCTGCTCGGCGTCGACCCCGATCACCTCGAGGTTCTTCGCGGTGTAGCGCGCCGTACCCATGCGACCCGGCAGGCGCTTGCCCTTGATGACGCGTGAAGGATAGGCCGACGCGCCGATCGAGCCCGGCTGCTTGCCGTGCGTCGGACCGTGCGACGCGTGGCCGGCGGAAAACCCGTAACGCTTGACCACGCCGGTGAAGCCGCGGCCCTTCGTCACGCCGATCACGTCCACCAGGCCGCCCTTCTCGAAGATGTCCACCTTCAGGCTCTGTCCGACCTCCAGACCCTCGAGGTCGTCCATCCGGAACTCGCGCAGCACCCGCGAAGGCGCCAGGTTGCGCTTCTTGAACTGGCCGAGGAACGGCCGCGCCATGCGCGACTCCTTCTGCGTGCCGAAGCCGAGCTGAACGGCGTTGTAGCCGTCCTTCGCCTCCGTACGCAGCTCGGTCACCGTGCACGGCCCCACTTCGAGCACCGTCACGGGCACGGCTTCACCCTGATCGCTGAAGATCTGGGTCATGCCGACCTTTCTGCCGATCAAGCCCTTCATGCGCTGCGAACCTCCGGGGAGCGCGAGACCGTCCGGCCCGGCGAGGCCGGGCCCGGCGTTCGCGGACGTCCCGATCAAGTCCTGATTTCGATGTCGACGCCGGCCGGGATGTCGAGCTTCTCGAGCGCTTCCATCGTCTGAGCACTCGAGCGCGTGATCTCGATCAGGCGCTTGTGGATTCGGATCTCGAACTGCTCACGAGACTTCTTGTCGACGTGCGGACTGCGAAGCACGGTGTAGACCGTCTTCTTCGTCGGCAGCGGCACGGGCCCGGACGTCATGGCGCCGGTGCGACGCGCGCTGCGGACGATCTCGGACGCCGACTGGTCGAGCGTCGCGTGGTCGTACGACTTCAGTTTGATACGGATCTTCTGCAGCATGACGCGCCTCTATTCGATGATTTCGGACACGACGCCGGCGCCGACCGTGCGGCCGCCCTCGCGAATCGCGAAACGCAGCCCCTGCTCCATCGCGATCGGCGTGATCAACGATCCGGTGATGTCCACGTTGTCCCCCGGCATCACCATCTCCCGCCCTTCCGGCAGGTTCACCACCCCCGTCACGTCCGTCGTCCGGAAGTAGAACTGCGGCCGGTACCCGTTGAAGAACGGCGTGTGCCGCCCCCCTTCTTCCTTCGTCAGCACGTAGATCGAGCCCTTGAACTTCGTGTGCGGCGTGATCGACTTCGGCGCGCACACCACCATCCCGCGCTCCAGATCGTCCTTCTCCACCCCGCGCAGCAACAGCCCCACGTTGTCTCCCGCCATCGCCTCGTCCATCGACTTGCGGAACATCTCCACCCCGGTCACCACCGTGTCCCGCGTCTCCCGCAGCCCCACCACCTCCACCTTGTCCCCCACCTTCACCTTGCCGCGCTCCACGCGCCCCGTCCCCACCGTCCCGCGTCCCGAAATCGAAAATACGTCCTCCACCGCCATCAGCAGCGGCTTGTCCACCGCCCGCTCCGGCGTCGGAATGTACGTGTCCACCGCCTCCATCAGCTTCAGGATCGATTCGTTCGCCTTCGCGTCCTTCCCGGCGCCGTCCATCGCCTGCTTCGCCGATCCCCGAATCACCGGAATGTCGTCCCCCGGAAATTCGTACTTCTTCAGCAGGTCCCGCACCTCGAGCTCCACCAGATCCAGCAGCTCGGGATCGTCCACCATGTCCACCTTGTTCATGTACACCACGATGTACGGAACCCCCACCTGCCGCGCCAGCAGAATGTGCTCCCGCGTCTGCGGCATCGGTCCGTCCGCCGCGCTCACCACCAGGATCGCTCCGTCCATCTGCGCCGCGCCCGTGATCATGTTCTTCACGTAGTCCGCATGCCCCGGACAGTCCACGTGCGCGTAGTGCCGGCTCGCCGTCTCGTACTCCACGTGCGCCGTCGCAATCGTGATCCCGCGCTCCCGCTCTTCCGGTGCGTTGTCGATCTGGTTGTAGTCCCGCACTTCCGCCCCGCCCGACTGCGACAACACCATCGTGATCGCCGCCGTCAGCGTCGTCTTCCCATGGTCCACGTGCCCGATCGTCCCCACGTTCACGTGCGGCTTCGTGCGCTCAAACTTCTTCCTCGCCATACGACCTTCTCCTCCGTCCCTACGTCGGAATTGCGATGGACCGCGGCGCCTCGATGCGGCGCATCAACCCTTGGCCTTGGCCACGATCTCCTCCGCCACCGACGTCGGCAGGGCTTCGTAGCGGGAGAACTGCATGGAATACGCCGCACGGCCCTGGGAAATCGAGCGCATGCGGGTGGCGTACCCGAACATTTCAGCCAGAGGCACCGACGCCGCGATCACACGCGCGTCGGAGCGCTGGAACATGCCGCCGATGCGGCCACGCCGTGACGACAGGTCCCCGATGATGTCACCCATGTATTCCTCGGGCACGACGACTTCGACGTCCATGATCGGCTCGAGCAGTTTCGGGCCGGCCTTGCGGACGGCTTCCTTGAATGCCATCGAGCCCGCGATCTTGAACGCCATCTCGGACGAATCGACCTCGTGGTACGAGCCGTCGAACAACGTGACCTTGACGTCGACGACCGGATAGCCGGCGAGGACGCCGGACCGCAGCGCCTCTTCGATCCCCTTCTCGACCGAGGGGATGTACTCCTTGGGAATCGTGCCGCCCTTGATGTCGTTGATGAACTCGAAGCCCTTGCCCGGTTCCTGCGGCTCGATCTTGATCTGAACGTCCGCGAACATGCCCTTGCCGCCCGTCTGCCGCACGAAGCGGTGACGCTGCTCGGCGGGGTTCGTGATGGTCTCGCGATAGGCCACCTGCGGCTTGCCGACGTTCGCCTGCACGTTGAATTCGCGCAGCATGCGGTCGACCAGGATCTCGAGGTGCAACTCGCCCATCCCGGAGATGATCGTCTGGTTGGTCTCGTCGTCGGTGCGCACGCGGAACGTCGGGTCTTCCTCCGACAGCCGCTGCAGCGCGGTCGACATGCGTTCTTCGTCGACCTTCGACTTCGGCTCGATGGCCACGTCCACGACCGGCTCGGGGAAATGCATCGCCTCGAGCGCGAGCGGGTATTCCGGATCGCAGAGCGTGTTCCCGGTCGTCACCCGCTTGAAGCCGATGCCGGCCGCGATGTCGCCCGCGTAGACTTCCTTCACTTCTTCGCGCTTGTTCGCGTGCATCTGTACCAGTCGACCGATGCGCTCCTTGTTGCCGGTCGCCGCGTTCAGCACCTGATCGCCGGTCTTGACCGTGCCCGAGTACACGCGGAAGAAGGTCAGCTTGCCGACGTACGGGTCGGTCATGATCTTGAACGCGAGCGCGGCGAACGGCTCGTCATCGGCCGACTTGCGGGTGACGTGCTCGAAGCTCTGCAGGTCGTGGCCCTCGATCGGCGGCACTTCCACCGGCGAAGGCAGGAAGTCCACCACGGCGTCGAGCAGACCCTGAACGCCCTTGTTCTTGAACGCCGAGCCGCACAGCACCGGCGTGATGTGACCGCCCAGCGTCCCGGCGCGCAGCGCGCGGCGCAGATCGGCGGAGGTGTACGGCCGCTCGTGCAGGTAGTCGTCGAGGAGCTGCTCGTCGTACTCGGCGACCGACTCGAGCAGCCGGTGACGCTCCTCGTTGGCCCTGTCGGTCATGTCGCGCGGGATCTCGCCGCGCGCGAAGGTCGTGCCCTGGCTCTCTTCGTGATAGGTGACCGCGACCATGTCGACCAGGTCGATGATGCCGGTGTAGGCATCGCCGACGAACATCGGCAGGTAGATCGCCACCGGCTTGGCGCCGAGTCGCTCGCGCATCATGCGGAGCACGTTGTCGTAATCGGCGCCCACGCGATCCATCTTGTTGACGAACGCGATACGCGGGACCTTGTACTTGTCGGCCTGGCGCCAGACCGTTTCGGACTGGGGCTCGACGCCGCCCACGGCGCAGAACACGGCGACCGCGCCGTCGAGGATGCGCAGCGAGCGCTCGACTTCGACGGTGAAGTCCACGTGTCCGGGAGTATCGATGATGTTGACGCGGTGGTCGCGCCAGATCGCGGTCGTCGCGGCGGAGGTGATCGTGATGCCGCGTTCCCGCTCCTGCTCCATCCAGTCCATCGTGGCGGCGCCTTCGTGCACCTCGCCCGTGCGATGGATGCGACCCGTATAGAACAGGATACGCTCGGTCAAGGTGGTCTTGCCGGCGTCGATATGGGCCATAATGCCGATATTTCGATACTTATCGAGCGCAGTCTGCCGTGGCATCAGCGTTCGCCAACCTCTCGTATGAATGAGTCTGACTGTTTCGGAGCACCACCTGCCTTTCCGTCGTAGAAAGCGCGGTGATGAATCTCGATCCACCTGGCGACGCGAAGACGTTCCCGGGTCCGCGTGGGCCCGCAGTCCGTCCAGGCCGGCTCGAAGTCCGGCCTTATGTCCGCCGGTGGGCTACCAGCGATAGTGAGCGAACGCCTTGTTCGCGTCCGCCATGCGATGCGTGTCTTCCCGCTTCTTCACCGCGCCGCCCTCGTTGCGGGACGCCGCGATGATCTCGTTCGCGAACTTCTCCATGAACGACTTGTCGGCGCGCTGCCGGGCGAACCCGATGATCCAGCGCGTCGCGAGCGCGTTCCGGCGCTCCGGCCGGACTTCGACCGGAACCTGATAGTTCGCACCACCGACCCGGCGGGATTTCACTTCGAGAGCAGGCTTCACGTTGTTCATCGCCTGCTTGAGAACCGTCATGGCATCCTGCCCGGTTCTCTCCTCGACCAGCTTCATCGCCCCGTAGAAAGAGCGTTCGGCGACCGACCGATTCCCGGACACCATGATGGAGTTCAGGAAACGCGTCACCAGCACGCTGTCGTACATGGCATCCGGCAGCGTTTCGCGCCGGGAAACCAGGCCTTTGCGAGGCATACTCGTGTGTCCTCTCGAGCGGCGCTCCGGTTCAGCCGGAGACGGCCAGACGCGCACACGACGGCCCCTGCGGGCAGCCGCATGCGCTCATGACGACCTTACTTTGACTTCGTTCCGTACTTGGAACGGCTCTGCTTTCGCCCGTCCACCCCGCTCGCGTCGAGCGTCCCGCGAACGATGTGGTAGCGGACGCCGGGGAGGTCCTTCACACGACCCCCGCGAATGAGCACGATCGAGTGCTCCTGGAGGTTGTGTCCCTCGCCCGGAATGTACGCGGTTACCTCGATGTGGTTGGTCAGTCTCACGCGCGCGACCTTGCGGAGCGCCGAGTTCGGCTTCTTCGGCGTGGTGGTGTACACGCGAGTGCACACGCCCCGCTTCTGCGGGCACGCCTTGAGCGCCGGGGCGCCCGTCTTCACCTTTTCACGCCGCCGCCCATGGCGGATGAGCTGGCTCAGAGTCGGCACGGAAAACCTCCAACGACATGTAACCAAAGGGATTGCGCGGTCAGGCAGGCTACGGCATCCTTGTGGGAAAAGCATGCGCCGTTGCCGCGCAGACCGGGCAATCTAGTCTCTTGATCTTTCGTTGTCAAGCCGTTTTCGCCCCTTCGTCTTCGGTCACCTCGACCGCCTCGGGTACCTCCGGCAGCCCGTCCGCCGACTGCCGTTCGGCTTCGAGCCGCAGGCGGGTGTAGGACGGCATGCCGGTTCCGGCCGGAATCAGGTGGCCGATGATCACGTTCTCCTTGAGTCCGCGCAGGTAATCCACCTTGCCCTGCACCGCCGCCTCGGTCAGCACCCGGGTGGTCTCCTGGAAGGAGGCCGCCGAGATGAAGCTGTCCGTGGACAGCGAGGCCTTGGTGATGCCGAGCAGCAGCGGCTGGAACGTCGCGGGCTGCTGGCCTTCCGCCTGCATCCGGTCGTTCTCGTCGCGCAGGACGATGCGGTCCACGTGCTCCCCTTCCAGGAACGACGTGTTGCCCGGATCCTCGATGCGCACCTTCTGCAGCATCTGGCGCACGATCACTTCGATGTGCTTGTCGTCGATCCGCACGCCCTGCAGGCGGTAGACCTCCTGGATCTCGTTGACCAGATACTCCTGCACTTCCTCGATGCCCTTGATCTTGAGGATGTCGTGGGGGTTGATCGGGCCCTCCGTCAGCCGGTCGCCCGCCCGCACGACGCTGCCCTCGTGCACGTAGATGTGCTTGCCCTGGGGAATCTGGTACTCGCCCAGCGCACCGTCTTCGCCGATCACGTTGAGCTTGCGCATCCCGCGGGACACGCCGCCGAATTCCACGCGGCCGTCGATCTCGGTGACGATCGCGGCGTCCTTCGGCCGGCGCGCCTCGAACAGCTCGGCGACGCGCGGCAGGCCGCCCGTGATGTCGCGGGTCTTCGACTCTTCACGGCGGATCTTCACCACCGGGAAGCCCGCAATCACGTGCTGGCCGTCCCGCACCTCGAGGCGCGAACCGGTCGGCAGCGGATAGTGGGCGAGCTGGTTGCCCTTGGAGTCGAGGATGTCGATCGCCGGCTGCAGCTCCTTGTTGCGGTCTTCCATGATGACCAGGAGCTTCATGCCGGTGGCTTCGTCGACCTCGTCGCGGACGGTGATCTTCTCCTTGATGTCCACGAAGCGGACGACGCCTTCCTTCTCGGTGATGACCGGCTTGTTGTAGACGTCCCAGTCGAACAGCGGCGAGTCCGCCTCGACGGCCTGGCCGTCGGGGACGAACACATGCGCGCCGTAGGGCACCGTGTAGCGCTGCCGCACGCGGTCGCTGTCGTCGACCAGCTCGATTTCGCCGGTGTGGCTGATGCACACGCGGACATCCATGCCCACCTGCGCGTCGTGCCCGAACGGCACCGTACGCACGTTGACGAACCGCACGCGGCCGGCCGACTTCGCCGTGGCGCGCGACTGCTCCACGATGCGCGCCGCGACGCCGCCGATGTGGAAGGTGCGCAGCGTGAGCTGCGTGCCCGGCTCGCCGATCGACTGTGCGGCGATCACGCCCACGGCCTCGCCCAGGTCCACCGGGCGGCCGGTGGCCAGGTTGCGGCCGTAGCAGGCCGCGCAGACGCCGCGCTTGGAATCGCAGGTGAGCACCGAGCGGATGCGGATCCGTTCGAAGCCGGCGCGCGCCGCATCGTCGATGAGGGCCGCCTCCTCTTCCTGAATCAGCGTGCCCGCCTGGAGCACCACCTCGTTCGACAGCGGGTGCAGCACGTCGTCGGCCACCACCCGGCCCAGCACGCGGTCGGCGAGCGGCTCGATGATCTCTTCGCCGTCCTTGAGCGCGCCCACGGACAGGCCGCGGATCGTGCCGCAATCCGGCTCGTTGATGATCATGTCCTGCGCGACGTCCACCAGACGCCGCGTCAGGTAACCCGCATCCGCGGTCTTGAGCGCCGTGTCGGCCAGGCCCTTGCGCGCGCCGTGCGTCGAGATGAAGTACTCGAGCACGTTCAGGCCTTCCTTGAAGTTGTGGATGACCGGTGACTCGATGATCTCGCCGAGGCCGCCGGTGATCTTCTTCTGCGGCTTGGCCATCAGGCCGCGCATGCCGGCGAGCTGACGGATCTGCTCGCGATTACCGCGCGAACCCGAGTCGGCCATCATGAAGATCGGGTTGAAACCCTCCTGATCCGCCGACAGGCCCTCGAAGGTCACGTGCTCCACGTCGGTGCTCGCGCGGGTCCACGTGTCGATGACCTTGTTGTAGCGCTCGCCTTCGGTGATCAGACCGTTCCGGTAGTTGGTGTTGATCAGATCGACCTCGGCCTGCGCCTCCTGGATGATCTTGTCCTTTTCCGGCGGAATGCGCACGTCGTCGATGCCCACCGTGAAGCCCGCCTGGGTCGCGTAGGTGAACCCGAGCGTCTTCAATTCGTCGAGCAGGTCCGACGTCACCTCGGCGCCGAGGCGGTTGTAGCAGTCGCCCACCAGTTTCTCGAGACGCTTCTTGTCCATCGTCTCGTTGATGTAGCCGAGCTCCTTCGGCACGACCCCGCTGAAGATCACGCGGCCCGCGGTCGTCTCGATGTACGGCGTCGGCGCCGGCTTGAGCAGGTTCACCGTGTCGGCACGCAGCGCCAGGCGCCCGTGCAGCGGGATCTCGCCGGCGTCGTACGCCGCCAGCACCTCGATGGGATTCATGAACACCCGCAGCCGCCGCGAGTCGGTCGCCGCCAGGTTCGCCTCGGCCGCGCGCGGGTTGCGGATCTCGCCGCGCGGCTTGGTGAGGTAGTGGCAGCCCAGCACGATGTCCTGGTTCGGCGTGGCGAGCGGGCGCCCGTGCGCCGGCGACAGGATGTTGTGCGTCGACAGCATCAGCAGGCTGGTCTCGATCTGCGCTTCGAACGACAGCGGGACGTGCACCGCCATCTGGTCGCCGTCGAAGTCGGCGTTGAACGCCTGGCAGACCAGCGGGTGGATGCGGATCGCCTTGCCCTCGACCAGCACGGGCTCGAAGCCCTGAATGCCCAGGCGGTGCAGCGTCGGCGCACGGTTGAGGAGCACGGGGTGGTTCTGGATGATCTCGCCGAGGATGTCCCACACTTCGGGCTTCTCGCGCTCGACCAGCCGCTTCGCGCTCTTCACCGTCTGCACGTAGCCGCGATCCTCGAGCTTGCGGATGATGAACGGCTTGAACAGCTCGAGCGCCATGTTCTTCGGCAGCCCGCACTGGTTCAGCTTGAGCTCGGGACCGACGACGATCACCGAACGGCCCGAGTAGTCCACGCGCTTGCCGAGCAGATTCTGGCGGAAGCGGCCCTGCTTGCCCTTCAACATGTCCGAGAGCGACTTCAGCGGACGGTTGCCCTGACCGCGCACCGCGCGGCTGCGGCGCCCGTTGTCGAACAGCGCGTCCACGGCCTCCTGCAGCATGCGCTTCTCGTTGCGCAGGATGACTTCCGGCGCCTTGATGTCGATGAGCTTCTTCAGGCGGTTGTTGCGGTTGATCACGCGCCGGTACAGGTCGTTGAGGTCCGACGTCGCGAAGCGGCCGCCCTCGAGCGGCACCAGCGGACGCAGATCCGGCGGGAGCACGGGCACGCACTCGAGAATCATCCACTCCGGGCGGTTGCCCGAGTTGCGGAAGGCTTCGACGATGCGCAGCCGCTTGAGCTGCTCCTTCTTGCGCTGCACCGACGTCTCCATCTTCGACTGCGCGCGCAGGTCGGTCGACAGCTCTTCGAGGTCCAGCTCCGCCAGCAGGTCGCGGATCGCCTCGGCGCCCATTTTCGCCTTGAGCTCCGAGTCGGGCTGGTCGTCCATCACCTCGTTGTACTGGTCCTCGGTGATGATCTCGCGCTTCTTGAAGCCGGTCTTGCCCGCGTCGATGACGACGTAGGACTCGTAGTAGAGGATCCGCTCCAGATCACGGATGCTCATGTCGAGCAGATGACCGATGCGCGAGGGCACGCCCTTGAAGAACCAGATGTGCGACACGGGCACGGCGAGCTCGATGTGGCCGAGCCGCTCGCGACGCACCTTGGCCTGCGTGACTTCCACCCCGCAGCGGTCGCAGATCACGCCGCGGTAGCGGATGCGCTTGTACTTGCCGCAATTGCACTCCCAGTCCTTGACCGGGCCGAAGATCTTCTCGCAGAACAGACCGTCTTTTTCCGGCTTGAACGACCGGTAGTTGATGGTCTCTGGCTTGGTCACTTCGCCGTGCGACCAGCTGCGGATCACGTCCGGCGATGCCAGCCGGATCCGGATCGAGTTGAATGCCGCACGGCGCCGCGCTTCGCGGTCCTCCGTACGGCCCAACCCCAGCTTTCCGGCAGCGACATTCAGCGGCGACTGCAGGTCGGTGTCCTGAAACATTCGACTCTCCTTCGGGTAACCCGCGCCCAGCGGCGGCGCGGGAATGCGCGCTGAGTTCGCTAGACTTCCTCGAACTGCACTTCGAGACAGAGGCTCTGGAGCTCCTTGACGAGCACGTTGAACGATTCGGGCACGCCGGGCTCGGGCGGGTTCTCGCCCTTGACGATCGCTTCGTAGATCCGCGAGCGCCCCGACACGTCGTCGCTCTTCACGGTGAGGAGCTCCTGGAGCGTGTACGCGGCGCCATAGGCCTCCAGCGCCCACACTTCCATTTCTCCGAACCGCTGACCGCCGAACTGCGCCTTGCCGCCCAGCGGCTGCTGGGTGACGAGCGAGTACGGACCGGTCGAACGCGCATGGATCTTGTCGTCGACGAGGTGGCTGAGCTTCAGCATGTAGATGTAGCCCACGCATACCCGCGCATCGAACGGCTGTCCGGTGCGTCCGTCGCGCAGGACCTCCTTGCCGTCGTCCGGCAGTTCGGCCGCGCGCAGCTCCGTCTTGATCTCCTCCACCGTCGCCCCGGCGAACACGGGCGTCGCCGCCGTGTAGCCGAGCTTCGCCGCCGCCCAGCCGAGGTGCGTCTCCAGCACCTGGCCGATGTTCATGCGCGAGGGCACGCCGAGCGGATTCAGCACGATCTCGATCGGGTTGCCGTCCGGCATGTACGGCAGGTCCTCCTCGGGAAGCACCTTCGCCACCACGCCCTTGTTGCCGTGGCGGCCGGCCATCTTGTCGCCGACCGAAAGCTTGCGCTTCTTGGCGATGTAGACCTTCACCAGCTTGACCACGCCCGGCGGCAACTCGTCGCCGCGCGTGACCTTTTCGATCTCCTTTTCGAGCTCGCGTTCGCAGCGCGTGAACGCCATCTGCGCGCCGTCCATCACGGCCCAGAACCGCTCGTTGATCTTCTCGTCGTCCGTGACCGGGGTGCCCCAGGCCAGGTCGTCGAGGTCGATGCTCTCGAGCAGTTCGCGCGTGAACTTGCGTCCCTTGCGCGCCAGAGGCTCGCTCGCGGACGCGCTGCGCAGCACGTTGACCACGCTCTCGCCGAGAATCTCCGTCACGCTGCTGAGTCGCACGTCGGAGATGCGCTCGCGCTCCTTCTTGCTCTCGCGGCGCAGCTTCTCGGTCTTCTTCTTCTCCTGCTGCTTGGTGCCCTCGTCCTTCTCGCGGCGCGAGAACACCTTGATGTCGATGACGATGCCGTCCATTCCGGGCGGCGCCTTCAGCGAGGCGTCACGGACGTCGCCGGCCTTGTCGCCGAAGATCGCCTTCAGCAGGCGCTCCTCGGGCGACAGCTCCTGCTCGCCCTTCGGCGTCACCTTGCCCACCAGGATGTCGCCCTGACGGACGCGCGCACCGATACGGATCACGCCTTCTTCGTCGAGATTCTTGACCGCGTCCTCGGACACGTTCGGAATCTCGCGCGTGATCTCTTCGACGCCGCGCTTGGTGTCGCGCACCTGCAGCTCGAACTCCTCGATGTGGATCGAGGTGAACACGTCATCCTTGATGAGCTTCTCGCTCACCAGGATCGCGTCCTCGAAATTGTAGCCGCCCCAGGGCATGAATCCGCAGAGCACGTTCCGGCCGAGCGCCAGCTCGCCTTCGCGGGTCGCCGGGCCGTCGGCGATCACCTGGCCGCGCTTCACCTTCTGGCCCTCGATGACGACCGGCCGCTGGTTGAGGCAGGTGTCCTGGTTGGACCGGCGGAACTTGGTCAGGCGGTAGATGTCGAGGTTCGGCTGCTGGCCGTAGTCGACCGGCGGCTCGTCCGGATCGCGCTCGTAACGGATCGCGATCATCTCCCCCGAGACGAACTCCACGACGCCCGAGCGGCGCGAGAGCAGCAGCGCGCCGGAATCCTCGGCCACCTTGACCTCGAGACCGGTGCCGACCAGCGGCGCCTCGGTCACGAGCAGCGGCACGGCCTGGCGCTGCATGTTCGAACCCATCAGCGCGCGGTTGGCGTCGTCGTGCTCGAGGAACGGAATGAGCGCCGCCGCCGGTGACACCAGCTGGATCGGCGATACGTCCATGTAGTCGACCCGGGTCTTCTCGATCGACGGGTACTCGCCGCGGATCCGCACGCTGAGCGTGTCGGCGTCCAGTTCGCCCGTCTCGCGGTTGAACGGCGTGTTGGCCGGCGCGATGTGCGACCGGTCCTCGACGTCCGCCGCGAGGAATTCGGGACGCTTGCGATCGACCACGCCGCCGTGCACGCGGAAGTACGGCGTCTCGAGGAAACCGAACTCGTTCACCTTGGCGTAGGTCGAGAGCGACGAGATGAGGCCGATGTTGGGGCCTTCCGGCGTCTCGATCGGGCACATGCGGCCGTAGTGCGTGTAGTGCACGTCACGCACCTCGAAGCCCGCGCGGTCGCGGGTGAGACCGCCGGGTCCGAGCGCCGACAGGCGGCGCTTGTTGGTCAGCTCCGCCAGCGGGTTGGTCTGATCCATGAACTGCGACAGCTGCGACGAGCCGAAGAAGCTCTGGATCACCGCGGAAATCGTACGCGAGTTCACGAGGTCGGTCGGCGTGATCTGGTCCTGGTCCTGAAGCGACATGCGCTCGCGGATGATGCGCGCCATGCGGGCCAGACCGATGTTGAACTGATTGGCCAGCAGCTCGCCCACCGACCGCACGCGCCGGTTGCCGAGATGATCGATGTCGTCCGCCTCGGCCGGGATCGCGCCGCGCTCCGTCACCATTTCGCCGCCCACCCGCATGAGCAGGAGGTACTTGATGATGACGATGAAGTCCTCGCGGCACAGGGTCGCGTGGTTGAGATCGGGAATCCCGAGCTCGAGCCGCTTGCGCACGTCCGCGCCCGGCAGCAGGTAGTCGTGCGGCAGCTTCTGGTTCAGCTTGTAGCGGCCGACACGCGCCAGGTCGTAACGCTTGGGATTGAAGAACAGTTTGTTGAGGATCTCGCGGGCCGAATCCGCGCGCGGCGGCTCGCCCGGACGCAGCAGGCTGTAGATGCGGTGCAGCGCCTCTTCCTGCGAATGCGTCGGGTCCTTGCGCAGGGTGTTGCGGACGATGTCCGCCTCGTCCTGCATCGGAATGATGAACACGTCGAGCGTCGCGAGACCGGCCTTCTTGAGGATCTCCACCTTCTCGGCGGTGATCTCGTCGTTGGCTTCGAGCAGGATCTCGCCGGTGGACTCGTCCACGATGTCCTGGCCGCAGATCCGGCCGAGCGCGGCTTCCGCCTTCTTGCCCTTGACGTCGATCGTTTCCTTGTCGAAGAACAGCTCGAGGATGTCCTTGTCGGCCACGAACCCCAGTGCGCGCAGCAGCACCGTCACCGGGAGCTTGCGGCGGCGATCGATGTGCACGTGCATCACGTCGTTGACGTCGAGGCTGAACTCGACCCACGAGCCGCGATACGGAATGATGCGCGCCGAATAGAGCTGCTTGCCGTTGGGATGCGTCATCTCGTCGAAGAAGACGCCCGGCGAACGGTGGAGCTGCGAAACGATGACGCGCTCGGCGCCGTTGATGATGAAGGTGCCGCTGTCGGTGATCAGCGGCAGCTCGCCCAGATACACCTCCTGCTCGATCACGTCCTTGTCACGCTTGACGCCATCCACCTCTTCACGCGTGATGAGACGCAGGCGCGCCTTGAGCGGCGCCGAGTACGTCAGGTCGCGCTCGACGCACTCTTCCATCGAGTACTTGGGTTCGCCGATCTCGTAGCCGACGTACTCCAGCGCATACAGCTCGCGCGGGTCGCTGATCGGGAACACTCCCGTGAAGACTTCCTGCAGCCCGTCGTTGCGACGCTGCAGAATGTCGGTATCCATCTGGAGAAAATCCCGGAAGCTCTTCAGCTGGACTTCCAGCAGATTCGGAATCTGCAGGTTCCATTCACGGTCGATTTTGGAAAAGCTTTTCCGGTCCTTACGGCGTGCAGTCTTCAAGGCCTTCCCGCCTCTCTGGAAAGGGGAATGCGAAGGCGCAGAGGCAGCACGGACGGCCGGAGCCCGTCGTGGACGACGGGTCCGGCGCCGGTGCCGCGTACGGCAATTCGGTTCAATCGTGGCCTACTTGATCTCGACAGCGGCGCCCTGCTCCTCGAGCTTCGCTTTGAGCTCGTCGGCCTCGGCCTTGCTCACCTTCTCCTTGACGGGCTTGGGCGCACCGTCGACGAGGTCCTTCGCCTCCTTGAGGCCCAGACCCGTGAGCTCGCGCACGACCTTGATGACCTGGATCTTCTTGTCACCGGCCCCCGTGAGAATGACGTCGAACTCGGTCTTCTCTTCGGCGACGGCGGCGCCACCCATGCCGCCCATCGGCATCGCCATCATCGGGGCCGCGGCGGTCACGCCGAACTTGTCTTCGTACTTCGTCTTGAGCTCGGACAGCTCGAGCACCGTCATCTTCTCAATCAGGTCAAGGACCTGGTCGACCGCCGTGGACATGGGGTCTTCTCCTTCTCTATGTGTGGATGGCTACGGGTTCTTCGAAATCGTTTCGGCGCCGGGCGTTTCCCGACGTCCAGCCGGCGTTCCGCCGACGCGGCGTCATCCGCCCTTCTGCCGTTCCTGCGCGAGCACGTCCGCCATCGTCGCGGGAAGTCGCAGCGTCGCTTCCAGCGCGCCGAGGAACGTCGTCATCGGAGCGATCAGGGTGCCGAGCACCTGCTGCAGCAGCACCTCGCGGCTCGGCAGCGCGGCGAGCGTCGCGACCTGCTGTTCGTCGAACAGCCGCCCCTCGACCAGCCCGGCCTTGATACGCGGCCGCTCGTTCTCCTTCGCGAACTCCGCGAGGATCCGCGCCGGCGACACCTCGTCGTCCGTGCTCAGCGCGACCCCGGTGGGGCCGTTGAGGAACGGATCGAGGTCGGTGATCCCGCGTGCGTTCAAGGCACGCTTGAGCAGCGTGTTCTTGATCACGCGGAACTGCACGTTCTCCGCGCGGCACCTGCGCCTGAGCTCCGAAGCCTTTTCGACGGTCATACCGCTGAAGTCCGCGAGGTAGATGCCCTTCGCGTTCTCGAGGCGCTCCGTCGCGTCCTGGATGATCTGTTCTTTCTGTGCGGTCGGCATGTCGCCCTCCTAGTGGCCCACCTCGGCCGCGATGGCCGTGGCGTCCAGAGCGATGCCCGGCCCCATCGTCGCGCTCATCGTCAGACTCCGGACGTACTGTCCTTTGGCCGCCGACGGCTTGGCGCGGAGCAGCTCGCGAATGAATGTCCTGGCGTTGTCGAGCAACTTGTCTTCCGAGAAGGAAGCCTTGCCGACCGGCGCGTGAACGTTCGCGCCCTTGTCGACGCGGAATTCGATCTTGCCTGCCTTCAGATCCTGCACGGCCTTCGCGACGTCGAAGGTGACCGTGCCGCTCTTCGGGTTCGGCATGAGTCCGCGCGGTCCGAGTACGCGGCCCAGCTTGCCGACCTCGCCCATCATGTCCGGCGTGGCCACGATCGCGTCGATGTCGAGCCAGCCGTCCTGGATCTTCTTCACGTACTCGGCCGAGCCGACGAAGTCGGCGCCGGCGTCCTGCGCTTCCTTTTCCTTCTCTCCCTTGCAGAGAACGAGGACGCGCAACTGCTTGCCCGTACCGTGCGGCAGCACCACGGTGCCGCGCACGAGCTGATCGGAGTGGCGGGGGTCCACGCCGAGGTGGGACGACACGACGATCGTCTCGTCGAACTTCGCGCGGGCGGTGTCCTTCACCAGCTTCACCGCCTCCGCGAGCGTCCTCACTTTCCCGGCCGACTGCACGGCTTCCGCCGCCGCCCGGTACCGCTTGCCGTACTTCATCGAACCTCCCGTGGTTCCGGCGTGACGGCTCCGGCCGCCACTCCCACGCGAAAAGGATCTCGAACCACCGCCGGCCGGCGAGCCGCCGGCCGCGCCAGGTCCTAGTTGAACTCTTCTTCCACCGCGTCCAGTTCGGCCTCGGTGGCGTAACCCTCGCGGATGACCCAGTCCAGCGTCTCCGTGAGGTCGCTGATTTTCGCGTCCGGCACCCTGGAGACCGTTTCGCGGACGATCTCGTAGATCTCCCGCGGCGTCTTCCCCTTCAGCAGGGCCTCCGCATCTTCCTTGTCCAGACGAACCATTCGGTTCCTTCCCTTCTCATCGGGCGTATCCGCCATCGCCGCTCCCGGCGTCCTGCTCACCCCCCGCTCACGCGGGCGGCCTTCCCGAACACGGCCTAGTCGGCGATCTCGATGCCCATGCTGCGGGCCGTGCCCATCACCATCCGCTCCGCGGCCTCGACGGTCGCGGAGTTCAGATCGGGAGCCTTGAGCTCCGCGATCTCCCGCACCTGCGCCCGCGTCACCGATCCGACCTTGGTCCGGTTCGGCACGCCCGATCCCTTCGCCAGTCCGGCCGAGCGCTTGAGCAGAATCGCCGCCGGGGGCGTCTTCGTGATGAACGTGAACGACCGGTCGTTGTACACGGTGATGACGACGGGGATGACGAGCCCGGTCTGATGCTGAGTCCGTGCATTGAACTGCTTGCAGAACTCCATGATGTTCAGGCCGTGCTGACCGAGGGCCGGCCCCACCGGCGGCGCCGGGGTCGCGTTACCCGCGTTGCACTGCAGTTTCACTAGGGCTTGAATCGGCTTCGCCATCGTTCGACTCCTCAGACGGGCTGGACCTGCAGAAAATCCAATTCGACCGGCGTGGCGCGGCCGAAGATGCTGACCATGACCTTCACCTTGCCGCGTTCGCCGTTCACCTCGTCCACGACGCCCGTGAAGGCGCTGAACGGTCCATCGATGACCCGGACGTGGTCGCCGATCCGGAACGACACGGTCGGTGTCGGTTTCGACTTCGTCGCTTCCATCTGGCCCAGGATCCGCCGCACTTCGTTTTCCTTCAGCGCGACCGGCTTCTGACCCGACCCGATGAACTTCGTGACGCCGGGGACGTTCTGCACGACGTGGCGGGTGTCGTTGTCGAAATCCATCTCCACCATGACGTACGAGGGGAACGTCTTGCGCTTCGACGTCTTGCGCTTGCCGTCCTTCATCTCGACGAAGTCTTCGGTGGCCACCAGGATCTGGCCGAACTTCTCATCGAGTCCGGCCGAATGGATGGCCTTCTCGAGGTTCGTCTTCACCTTGTTTTCGTGACCTGAATACGTATGAACCACGTACCACTTCTTCGTATCGGACATGCTTTCCTTACGCGGCGGGCCGCCGGACCGCCCGGCTGCGCCGATCGCGTCCTTCTAGCGGAGCAGCAACCCCATGAGGAAAGTGATCACCCGGTCCGCGAGGCCGATGAACAGCGAGAGCAGCAGAACGGTGACGATCGTCACGATCGTCGAGTCCCGCACTTCCTGACGCGAGGGCCAGCTCACCTTCGTGAACTCGACACGCACGTCCTTCGTGAATTCCTGCGTCCTGGTCACCAGCGACATGACTGCTTCCTCTCGTTCGAGCCCGCGGGGCTCCATCCACGCGCGTCGGCCGTGGAATGGCAGGCCTGGAGGGATTCGAACCCCCGACCCCCGGTTTTGGAGACCGGTGCTCTAGCCAGCTGAGCTACAGGCCTGCATGCCGGTCATGCCCCGAAGGTCCGCCGGCCACTCTTGCCGCCGGGATCAACCCCGGCCCCGGAGTCGCGCCGCGCCGCCGCAACCGGCGTGCGTCGCGTCGTTCCGGGCTATCGCGTCTCCTTGTGGGCGGTGTGCTTCCGGCAGGCCGGGCAGAACTTCTTGTGCTCGAGCCGATCCGGATGCAGGCGCTTGTTCTTCGTCGTGATGTAGTTGCGGCGCTTGCACTCGCCGCAGGCCAGCGTGACCTGATCGCGCATGACGCGCCTCCTACTCGATGATTTCGGACACGACGCCGGCGCCGACCGTGCGGCCGCCCTCGCGAATCGCGAAACGCAGCCCCTGCTCCATCGCGATCGGCGTGATCAACGATCCGGTGATGTCCACGTTGTCCCCCGGCATCACCATCTCCCGCCCTTCCGGCAGGTTCACCACCCCCGTCACGTCCGTCGTCCGGAAGTAGAACTGCGGCCGGTACCCGTTGAAGAACGGCGTGTGCCGCCCCCCTTCTTCCTTCGTCAGCACGTAGATCGAGCCCTTGAACTTCGTGTGCGGCGTGATCGACTTCGGCGCGCACACCACCATCCCGCGCTCCAGATCGTCCTTCTCCACCCCGCGCAGCAACAGCCCCACGTTGTCTCCCGCCATCGCCTCGTCCATCGACTTGCGGAACATCTCCACCCCGGTCACCACCGTGTCCCGCGTCTCCCGCAGCCCCACCACCTCCACCTTGTCCCCCACCTTCACCTTGCCGCGCTCCACGCGCCCCGTCCCCACCGTCCCGCGTCCCGAAATCGAAAATACGTCCTCCACCGCCATCAGCAGCGGCTTGTCCACCGCCCGCTCCGGCGTCGGAATGTACGTGTCCACCGCCTCCATCAGCTTCAGGATCGATTCGTTCGCCTTCGCGTCCTTCCCGGCGCCGTCCATCGCCTGCTTCGCCGATCCCCGAATCACCGGAATGTCGTCCCCCGGAAATTCGTACTTCTTCAGCAGGTCCCGCACCTCGAGCTCCACCAGATCCAGCAGCTCGGGATCGTCCACCATGTCCACCTTGTTCATGTACACCACGATGTACGGAACCCCCACCTGCCGCGCCAGCAGAATGTGCTCCCGCGTCTGCGGCATCGGTCCGTCCGCCGCGCTCACCACCAGGATCGCTCCGTCCATCTGCGCCGCGCCCGTGATCATGTTCTTCACGTAGTCCGCATGCCCCGGACAGTCCACGTGCGCGTAGTGCCGGCTCGCCGTCTCGTACTCCACGTGCGCCGTCGCAATCGTGATCCCGCGCTCCCGCTCTTCCGGTGCGTTGTCGATCTGGTTGTAGTCCCGCACTTCCGCCCCGCCCGACTGCGACAACACCATCGTGATCGCCGCCGTCAGCGTCGTCTTCCCATGGTCCACGTGCCCGATCGTCCCCACGTTCACGTGCGGCTTCGTGCGCTCAAACTTCTTCCTCGCCATCTGAGAGCTCCCTGTCTGCGATCGTTCGACTTGCGGTGCTGCAGGCTTCACGGTGCGCCGCGGATCGCTCCGCGCTGCGCCGACGCTTTCATTCACTGCCGCTCAATCGTCCCCGGGCATCCCGGCTCCGACCTCCACCGACCGGATCGGCAACACGCCGAAACCTGCGCCATCGCGCGTCGGTGGACATGGAGCCCACGAGCGGAATCGAACCGCTGACCTTTTGCTTACCATGCAAATGCTCTACCGACTGAGCTACGTGGGCTTCGTGTTACGGGGTCTCCGTGAACGCGGTGCGACGTGACGGTCTCGCAGAAGCGAACGGTTCCGGAGCGTACGACGTGGCTCAGCGCCCGGGGGTAGAAAGACGCACTCCCCCGAGGCGACTTCCAACTCATGAAAGTCGTCGGGGAAATGTGCGAGCAGGGAAATCTACGGAGGCGCGAGGCCTGGTGTCAACGCCGAAAACGATTATTTTCGAAGACTTGCGGCCGGAGCCGGTCGCCCGGGGGACCCCCCCATTCGGCGGGGAGTCCCCTCGGACCGGCTCAATGGAGCGGGAAACGGGACTCGAACCCGCGACATTCAGCTTGGAAGGCTGACGCTCTACCAACTGAGCTATTCCCGCTTAAGCCGCTGGGATTAAACAAGATGGTGGAGGGGGGAGGATTCGAACCTCCGAAGGCTTCGCCGACAGATTTACAGTCTGTTCCCTTTGACCGCTCGGGAACCCCTCCAGAAAAAGACCGTCGCCGCGCGCCGGCGCGGCCCCCACTCTTGGATGGAGCTGGCGAAGGGACTCGAACCCCCAACCGCCTCATTACAAATGAGATGCTCTACCAGTTGAGCTACGCCAGCGCAGCCGGAACCGCGTTCCGGAAACGGAACGGCAAGATAGAGAGCGGCCCCGACGACTGTCAAGAAGAAGGCCGCCGCGGTTTCGATGCCGCGGCGGCCGTTCCGTATCAGCTGGGTCGGCGGAACCCCTACGGCATCGGGCCGGTGTACTTGGGAACCGCCAGCGTGCGGACGTAGGAGAGCACCTGATCGATCTGCTCGTCCGACAGCTGGGAACCCCAGGCCGGCATCTGGCCCTTGCCGTTCTTGATCACTTCATGAAGCTCCGCGTTGGTGCGGGCATTCATGTACTCGCCGTCGGTGTGGTTGCGCGGCTTCGGATCCAGCGCCGCGGCACCCGGGCCGTCGCCATGGCCGGTCGCGCCATGGCACAGGACGCACTTCTCGCTGTAGATCTGCTTGCCCGCGGCGATCTCGGCGTCCACGCCGCTGGCCGCTTCGCCGCCCGACTGGTCGGCCATCTGGCCGCCGGCGGACTGGTCGGCCATCTGGCTGTCGCTCGACTCGCTCGTACCTTCCGAACCGGACTTCGAGGCGCCGCCACAACCGACGACGAGCGCGTTGACGAGAACGAACGCCGAAAGCAGAACTGCGACAGAAACAAGCGGTTTACTCACGCGTGCGGAACTGCTGGAAGAGGTAGGTTTCATGGGGCCGCACTCTAGCACTGCTGTTTTCGCTCAACAAGTGACGGCGCCCCCGAAACCCAGCACGGGCTGCGCCGGGAATTGAAAAGACAGCCAGGAGAGAAGAGACCTTTCGGTGCTCTGCCTCCGGCTGCCTTTTCCCGAGAGTGCAAGGGATGACCGGGAAAAATCCCCATGCCCTCCCGGCTTCGTTGACCGGGCGTATTTGGTTTTTTTTGCTGCGTTACTGCCAAGAGACATTGTTTCGGTGCTGCGTACTGCTGCGAATCGAGTTGTTTTCACCCCTCTCTCGATATCGAGCTCCGAAGAGCCCTGTCTTCAGCGGGGTACGAGCCCCTGGACGATGTGTCGTCCACTCTCTCGCTGGAGTCAGTCGAACTCGGGGGTGGATCTCGGGCGGCGCGCCGCGATGATGGAGGTGCCCTCGCTCGCTGCGGCCGCCCGAGTTCTGGTCTCTTTCCCCCTGGAGACCGCCCCCGGAAACTCTTGAACAGGAATTCCTTCTCCTGTTGTCCCCGTATCCGACCATTGCCTTTTGCATCGCGCGTGCCACGCCCCCGCAGTCTGCGGTGCGCGTCACCAACACTCTGCCTGACAACGAGTTAGCGTCTCGGGTGTGAGTCCGGCGTGCCGGGTCCCGGAACCGCCGAAGTGTTTCCCCGTGACGGAACCCGCCGGGGTCGACACGGTCGCTCGAGTCGACAAGCGACTGTCGTGGTTCAGGTTGAGTCAAGTGTTACCGGGGGGTGACAGTGTCACGCCTGTGCAAGGGTTCGCTGCGAGCGGATGCGCCGCTCCCGGGCCCGGTCACGCCATCGGGCGGCGGCGTGAAGTGGCGCGGTCGGGCGGGAACGGGACTGCGCCTGCGGGCGGCGGTGCGGGTGCCGCGCAGGTTCCGCGGCTAGAGCGTGATGGCGTGACGCTTGAGCCGCGCGTAGAACGTCTTGCGGCTGATGCCGAGCAGCTCGGCGGCGCGGCTGCGGTTGCCGCCTGCGCGCTCGATCGCGTCGAGCATGGCCGAGCGCTCGTCGAGCGGCGCCCCGGCAGCCGTCTCGCGATCCCGGTGCGTGAGGAACGGCAGCAGCACCTGGGTGGTGACTTCGCCTTCGCCGGCGTGCAGCGCCGCCACGCGCTTCATCACGTTTTCGAGCTCGCGCACGTTGCCGGGCCAGGAGTGGGCGTTGAGGAGGGCCTCGGCGTCCGGGGTCATGCGCGGGCCATCGATCCCACCGTAGAACGCGAGGAAGTGGCGCGCGAGCGGCAGGATGTCCGCGGTGCGCTCGGCGAGCGAAGGCACCCGGATCTCGATCTCGTTCAGCCGGAACAGCAGGTCGCGGCGGAACAGCTGCTCCGCTTCGCGACCGCGCAGCTCGCGGTTGGTCGCCGCGATCACACGAACGTCCGCGCGACGCACCTGCGTCTCGCCGAGTCGCAGGTATTCGCCGCTCTCCAGGAAGCGCAGCAACGTCACCTGCACGTCGGCGGGCAGCTCCCCGACTTCGTCCAGGAACAACGTGCCGCCGTGCGCGGCCTCGACCAGGCCCACGCCTTCGGCGTGTGCCCCGGTGAACGCCCCCTTGCGGTGTCCGAACAGCTGCGACAGGGCCAGATCCGCGCGCAGCGCGCCGCAGTTGACGGCCAGGAACGGCTTCTGTGCCCGCCCCGACAGACCGTGAATGGTGCGCGCGACCAGCTCCTTGCCCGTTCCCGTCGCGCCGGTGATGAGCACGGACAGCTCGGTCGCAGCCGCGCGGCGCGCGAGCGTCTCGACCTGGCGCATCGGAATCGAGCAGGCGACGAGGCTCGGGGCGCGATGGCGGCGTCCGAGCAACGAGGTGTTCGGCGCGGGCGCGGGCTCGGGCTGCGTGCCGAGACGCTCGTGCAGGTCGCGCTCGGACTGCTCGAGCCACCACGGTGTGGAGAGTTCGGCGAACAGGGCGCCCGCCCGGTAGAACGCGCGGCGGGCCTCGGGGGCGTCTTCCACCGCGCGGCCGATGCGCAGAAACGTGCGGCCCAGCTCGAAACGCTCGCGGCTCGTCTGCAGCAGCGTCGCGGCGTGCTTCCAGCAGCTCAGGGCCTCGTGGCGCCGCCCGCGTGCCAGCGCGATGTCCCCCGCGGCGCGGTGACTGAGCGCGAATTCCAGACGGTCCTGCGTACGGCTCGCCAGCTTGCGGGCGCGCTCGGCGGCGCGCTCGGCCGCATCGAGACGACCGAGGACGCAGAGCGCCTCGGCCCGGCGGCGCTCGAGCTCGACGACGAGATCACCGTCCGGGGCGAGGCGCTCGGCCCGGCGCAGCGCGGCGCCGTAGCGCTCCAGTGCGGCCGCGGGGCGGCCGCGATCGAAATCGAGCTCGCCGAGGAACTCCAGCGAGAGCACCTCCTCGCGCGCGGCCTCCAGGTCCCTGGCGCGCTCCCAGGCCAGCGTGAGCGACGCCTCGGCGTCTTCGAAGCGGCGCTGCAGGCGCGCCACGTTCCCCTGCGCGATGAACACCATCGTCAGGTGGAGCTGATCGCCGACGCGGCTGTAGACCTCTTCCGCCTCGCGATAGCATTCGAGGGCGCGCTCCCAGCTGCCGCTCTTCTGGTGAACGATGCCCAGGTTGAGCAGCGGATTCCCGGTCTCGGCATAGCGACCGTGGCGCCGGTGGATCTCGAGGGCCGCCTGCAGATGCGTGATCGCCGGCGTCCACTCGCACAGGTTCTTGTGAATGAGGCCCAGGTTGTTGCGCAGGTGGGCCGAGTTGGCCTCGTCCCCGATGCGGCGATAGAGCGCCAGGGCCTGTTCGTAGTAGTCGCGGGCGCGGTCGAGATCACCGCCCCGGTACGCGGCGCGGCCGAGCAGGTTCAGGGCCTGCGCGCCCAGGGCCAGTTCACCGGCCTCGTCCGCGATGGCGAGGCCGATCTGCGCCTCCCTGCGGGTGTCTTCGGGGCGGCCCAGCAGGAACTGGGCTTCCGCACACTGGAGGTGGAGCAGGGCGCGCACGGCGGGGCGCTCGATCCGGGATTCGTTCTGCAGCACTTCCCGGCAGTGGGCGATGGCGGTCCGGCAATCGCCCTGTGCGAGCCGGCAGAGAATCGCCTTGCTCTCGAGCGCCGCGCGCCGCGTGACCGACAGTGTGCGCGCCCCGTCGACCTCGAGCAGCTGCTCGATGGTTTCAAGGGCGGGCACGTAACTGTCCGCCTGCATATAGAGATCGGCAAGCATCTCGAGTTCGGCCAAGGTGGCGTCCGCGTCCGCGGAATCGCGCACTTTGAGCCGCTCCTCCAGATGCACGATGCGTTTCCGGTCGTCACTCAGCACGCCGAAGCTCCGGTCATCGAAGGCAAATCGCCGCAAACCTACGGGTGGATCCACGTCCCCCGCAGCGCCTGCAGTGCGAAACGAAGACGCCACATCCAGGCACTCTGCAGATCGACGCCGTCACCCACGATCGTCGCGCTGCCTGAAGGCACCTGCACCCCGCCGCGCAGAATCGTGCGCTTGACGGAACCGCTGGGTGCATCGGGATCTCCGAATCCGTTTCCGACCCCGCCGCCACCTATCGGATCGTCCGTGATGGCGGCAGTGCCGTCGGCGTGAGCGTAGTTCGAACACACCGCGACGGAACCGAAGCAGAGAGCCAGTGCCAGGATGAAGGTCCACAACCGATTCCTGAAGAATCGCGACATTGCGTTCCCTTCCCAATCCGTGATGCATCGAGGGGCCTTGGGGGAAGGCCACCTAACGAAAAGCGCCCGACAACAGGGCATATGCGCGCGGAGCACAACTGGATACGGGGTGATTGCACCCTCGCGGCACCGCCCTTGCCCGGACGTAAGGCAAGGCTAGACCCGGCCGCTGGACGGGTCAAGGATCAATCAAGCCCGCCCGCGCCGCGTGACATCTACGTGACATTTGACCGGCGGGCGGCCTTCGGTCATCCAGGGACCGGGCGGCGGAGAAAGACCGGCGAGGCATCGGCGAGCCCTCTGCCGGGCCCTCCGGCTCAGCGGCGCTTGAGTCGCGGCCCCGAAGCGCTGTCCTCGACGACCACGCCCCTGTCGAGCAGGCGATCGCGGAGCGCATCGGCCTCTTTCCAGTTCTTCGACCGGCGGGCCGCCTCGCGCGCCTCGACCAGCTCGAGCACGTCCGGCGCCCAGCTCTCGCCGCCGGGGCGGCTCCAGAACATCCCGAGGATGCCCCCGAGGTCGAGCATCGCCCGCGCGGCGGCACGCGCTTCGGCCCCGACGCCCTCGTCGAGCGCGCGGTTGACCGCCCGGCCGAGATCGAACAGGTGGCCGATGGCCTTGGCGCTGTTGAAATCGTCATCCATGGCCTCGCTGAACTTCGCCCGGGCCTCGTCGACCGCCGCCCCCAGCTCGCCGCCGATCGGGACGCCCTGAGGGGCATCCCACGCCTCGGCGCGTTCGAGCGGGCCGCGCAGCCGCGCGTAGCTCACCGCCGCCTCCGCCAGTCGCTCGCGGCTGAAGTCCAGCGGACTGCGGTAGTGGGTCGAGAGCAGGAAGAAACGCAGCACCTCGGGATCCGTCTCGGCCGCGACGTCGTCGATGTAGAAGAGCACGCCGGTGCTCTTCGACATCTTCTCGCCCGCGAGGTTCAGCATTCCGTTCTCGGTCCAGAAGCTCGCGAACGGTTTGCCGGTCGCGGCCTCGGACTGCGCGAGCTCGTTCTCGTGATGCGGGAAGATCAGGTCCTGTCCGCCGCCGTGGATGTCGAAGTGCTCGCCCAGGTACTTCATGCTCATCGCCGAGCACTCGATGTGCCAGCCGGGGCGCCCGGGCCCCCACGGGCTCGGCCACGCCGGCTCGCCGGGCTTCGCTCCCTTCCAGAGCGCGAAGTCCAGCGGATCACGCTTCGCCTCGCCGATCTCGATCCGCGCCCCCGAGCGCATGTCATCGACGTTGCGGCCGGAGAGCTTGCCGTAGTCGGCCTTCCTGCGGACGTCGAAGTACACGTCGCCGCCCGCGGCGTACGCGATAGCCCTTGTCCACCAGCCGCCCGATCAGCTCGAGGATCTCGGCGATGTGGCGCGTCGCACGCGGGTAGTGCGTCGCGCGCTGGATGTTGTGGCGGTCGGCCTGCGTGAGGTAGGCCTCGATGTTGCGCTCGCTCACCGCGAGGTACTCGATGCCTTCCTTCGAGGCCCTGTCGATGATCTTGTCGTCGACGTCGGTGAAATTGTAGACGTACGTGACCTCGTAGCCGAGATGCACGAGGTAGCGGCGCATCAGGTCGCCCGACAGCGACGAACGGATGTGCCCGACGTGCGGGCGATCCTGCACCGTCATGCCGCAGACGTAGATTCCGGCGTGGCCCGGCGTGACCGGCGCGAAGTCACGCTTCTCGCCGGTCAGCGTGTCGTAGATCCGCAGCGTCATCAGATCAGGCTGTCCACCGTCTTGCGGTCGAGACGCTTCACCATCGCGGCCAGCAGCCGCACCGCCTGATCGAAGTCGCGACGGTGGATGATGCTCACGTGGCTGTGGATGTAGCGCGACGCGACGCCCATCGAGAGCGTCGGCACGCCTTCGTGCACCATGTGGATCTTGCCGGCATCGGTGCCACCACGCTCGACCGCCTCGAACTGGACCGGAATGCGCAGCTTCTTCGCCGTGTCGAGCGTGAGGTCGAGCAGCCGCCGGTTCGGGATCGCGGACGAGTCGAGAATCACCAGCAGCGGCCCCTTGCCGAGGTGCACGTCGTCGTCGGTACCCGGCGTGTCGTGCGCGATGCCCACGTCCAGGGCGATCGCCACGTCCGGCTTCGTCTTGAACGCCGAGGTCTGCGCGCCGCGCAGCCCGACCTCCTCCTGCACGGTCGCGACCGCCAGCAACGTGTTGGGATGCTTCACGCCCTTGAGCGCGAGCGCGGTCTCGGCGGCGAGCGCGCAGCCGACGCGATTGTCCCATGCCTTGGCGAGCAGCAGGTCGGGGTTCGCCATCACGGTGAACGGCGAGTCGGGCACGATCGGATCGCCGGGGCGGATGTCGAGCCGCTTCTTCACGTCGAAGTCCGAGGTCGCGCCGACGTCGATGTACATGTCCTTGATCTCGAGCACCTTCTTGCGCTCGTCGTCCTTGAGCTCGTGGGGCGGCTTCGAGCCGACGACGCCGATGATGTCGCCCTTGCGGGTCTTGATGATCAACCGCTGGGCGAGCACCACGTGGCCCCACCAGCCGCCGAGCTGCATGAACTTGATGAAGCCGTCCTTGGTCACCGACTTGACCATGAAGCCGATCTCATCGAGGTGACCCGCCAGCATCACGCGCGGGCCGGCCGCAGCGCCCTTCTTCTCGCAGATGAAGCTGCCGAGGCGGTCCTTCGAGAACGCACCGACGCCCTTCAGGCGCCGTTCCATGATCTTCGCGACCTCGCCTTCGAACCCGGGCACACCGTGGGCTTCCACCAGTTCCTTCAGGAACTCATGCGTTCGGTCCATGACTGCTCCCTCGCGTTCAGGCGCCCGTCGTCACGCCCCCGGCGCGCCGCCGATGTTCGGCGGTGGCCAGCTGCAGCAGACGATCGACGAGCTGCTCGTAGGACATCCCCCGGGCCCGGGCCGCCATCGGCACCAGACTGGTCGGAGTCATGCCGGGAATCGTGTTCACTTCGAGGCAGTACGGCTCGTTCTGCGGATCGAGGCGAAAATCCACGCGGCTCACCCCGGCGCAGCCGAGGACCCGCGACGCCATGAGAGCGAGCCCCTGCACGCGCGCCGCGACCTCGTCGGGCAGCCGTGCCGGCACTTCATATTCGCTCTTCCCCGCGGTGTACTTCGATTCGTAGTCGTAGAAGCCGCTCTTCGGGCGGATCTCGACGATCGGCAGCGCCTCGTCGCCGAGCACCGCGACCGTCAGCTCGCGGCCCGGAATGTAGCGCTCGATCAGCACGTCCGGCCCGTGGCGCGCGGCCTGCGCGATCGCCGCGGGCAGCCCCGTGGCGTCCTTCACGATCGTGAGGCCCACGGTCGAGCCCTCGGCGTTCGGCTTGACCACCAGCGGAAAGCCGCCGAGCCGGCCGGCCTCGACCGCTTCGGCGGGCGTTCCGGCATGGGCCAGCTGCCACTCCGGCGTCGGAATGCCCTCGTGCTCGAACAGCCGCTTGGAGACCGCCTTGTTCATGGCCATCGCGCTCGCCAGGATGCCGGAGCCGGTGTAGGGCTTGCCGGCGAGTTCGAGCAGCGCCTGCAGCGTCCCGTTCTCGCCTTCCCCGCCGTGCAGCGCGACGAACACGACGTCCGCCGCGCGCATCGCCGTCGCGGTGACGAGCGAGGAGGCCGGGGCGTGTTCGAGCGCGGTCTGCGCCGCGGCCTCCTCCTCGTGGCCCGCTTCGAGCAGCTGGCCGGTGCCGGCGTCCACGGCCGTCACCTCGTGGCCGAGCTGGCGCAGCGACTGCGCCACGCCACGACCGGTGCGCAGCGAGATCTCGCGCTCGGAGGATCGACCTCCCATGAGCACGGCCACCTTCATGAACGCCTCCGTGTGGAACGTCTCAGAGCCCGCGGCGGGCGCGGCTCACGGCCCCGGGTGGGCGGCGCGGGTGAGGCGTGCGACGCATCGATCCCGGCCGAGTCGTGCCGCGATGGCCGGCAGCTCCGGACCGTGGGTCCGCCCGGTGAGCGCGGAACGCACCGGCTGGAACAGATCCCGGCCCTTGATGCCCGTGCGCCTGCCGAACGCAAGGAGCGTGGATTTAAAACCTTCGGCGCTCCATTCCGCAAGTGCATCGAGTTCCTGCGCGAGCGCGCCGCAGCGCTGCGCCGCGGCCGGTTCCGCCAGCACCTCGCGCGCGGCGGGCTCGACCGGCCAGGATTCGCCGACGAACGGCGCCAGCTCCAACTCCAGATCGGTGAGCGTGGTCAGATTCCCGCGTACCAGCTCGAGCAGCGCATCGACTTCCGTCTCCGGCAGCGTGCGGGCGGCGTCCGGCAGGAAGTCCGCGCCCCAGTCGCGCAGCTCGCTCGACGTGGCGTGGTGGAGGATCGTCGCGTTGGTCCAGCGCAGCCTGGCGGGGTCGAACACCGATCCGCTGCGGCCCACCCGCTCGAGCGTGAACGCCTCCAGCAGCTCGGCGCGCGACAGGATCTCGCGCCCGTCGCCGGGGTGGAAGCCGAGCAGCGCCAGGTACGCGAGCAGTGCCGGCGCGGCGTAGCCGGCGCGGCGCCAGTCGCCCACCGCCACGGCCGCCTCGCCCGCGCGTTTGCTCATCTTGGTGCGGTCGGCGTTGAGGATCAGCGGCACGTGGGCGAAGGTGGGGGGTGCGGCGTCCAGCGCGGCGAACAGCATCAGCTGGCGAAGCGTGTTGGACAGATGCTCCTCGGCGCGGATCACGTGCGAGATGCGCATCGCATGGTCGTCGACGACGCAGGCGAAGTTGTAGGTCGGCAGCCCGTTGGAGCGCAGGATGACGAAATCGCCGACCATTCCGGCCGGGAACGTCACGTCGCCGCGCACCAGGTCGGCGAACGACCAGTCGCGGTGCGCGACGCGGAAGCGCACGCTCTCCGGGCGGCCCGCCGCCCGCGCCGCGGCGCGCGCCGCGGGCGTGAGGTCCCGGCAGCGGCCGTCGTAGTGCGGCGGCCGGCCGGCCGCGGTCGCCGCATGGCGCCGCTCGGCGAGTTCTTCGTCGGTGCAGAAGCACGGGAAGGCGCGGCCGGTCTCGACCAGGGCCGCGGCGCGCGACCGATAGTGCTCGAGCCGCTCGCTCTGGCGGTAGGGCCCGCAGGGCCCGCCGACGTCCGGGCCCTCGTCCCACCCGAGATCCAGCCAGCGCAGATCTTCGAGCACGCCGCGCTCGCTCGCGGCGCTCGAGCGCTCGAGATCGGTGTCTTCGATCCGCAGCACGAACCGTCCGCCGTGCTGCCGCGCGAACAGCCAGTTGAAGTACGCGGTGCGCGCGCCGCCGACGTGCAGCCAGCCCGTCGGGCTCGGCGCGAACCGCACCCGCACCGGCGCGTCGCTCAAGGCGTCTCCACGGTCGCGATCGCCCATGCCGCGAGCCCTTCGCCGCGGCCGAGGGCGCCGAGTCCCTCGTTGGTCGTCGCCTTCACCGACACCTCGCCGATGCCGATCTTCAGCGCCTGTGCGATGTGGGTGCGCATGGCGTCGCGCATGCCGATGATCCGCGGCGCCTCGGCAACCAGCGTGGCATCCACGTTCACGATGCGCGCCCCGCGCTGCTCGAGCATTGCTCGGATCCGCTTGAGCAGATCGAGGCTCGGCGCGTCCTTCCAGCGCGGATCGCCCGGCGGAAAGTGCTCGCCCAGGTCGCCGAGCGCGACCGCGCCGAGCAGCGCATCGCCGATCGCGTGCAGCACGACGTCCGCGTCGCTGTGCCCTTCGAGGCCCCATTCGCTGTCGAAGCGAACGCCGCCCAGGTGGAGCGGCCGTCCCGGCGCCTTCACGTGGACGTCGTAGCCGATGCCGGTGCGCACGGCCATCTCACTCCCTCCCCTGCCCCGCGTCGGCGGCGCCCGCCGCCTGCGCGCGGCGCTCGAGCCACGCTTCGGCCAGCGCGAGATCGCCGGCCGTGGTGATCTTCACGTTCATGGGATCGCCCATCGTGACGCGCACCGGATGCCCGAGCGCCTCGACCAGCGCCGCGTCGTCGGTGGCCCTGCCGGCCGCATGCTCGTGCGCCGCCTCGATCCAGTCGCGCCGGAATGCCTGCGGCGTCTGCGCGCGCCACAGCGAGGCGCGCGGCACGGTCGTGTCGATCACCTCGAGCGTCGTGCGCTTGAGCGTGTCCTCGAGCGGCACGGCGGCGATCGCCGCGCCGTGGGCGAGCGCGTCGCCGCTCACGCGGTCGATCAGCGCGGGCGTCGCCAGCGCACGCGCGCAGTCGTGAATCACCACCAGGGTCGCGTCGGCGGGCAGGACGCGCAGCCCGCGCGCCACCGAGTCCTGGCGCTCGCGGCCGCCCTCGGACCATGCCGTCACCTTGTTCACGGCGAGTCCGCTCGCGGCCAGCAGCTCGCGCAGCGTGCGCACCGGGCCGACGATCACGATCGCGTCGATCGCGTGCGCGCGCTCGAGCGCCTCGAGGCTCCAGGTGAACAGCGGCCGCCCGGCGAGCGGCACCTGCGCCTTGGGCAGATCGGCGCCGAGGCGCTCGCCCTTTCCGGCACAGAGCAGGATCGCCGTGGTGCTCACCGGCGGCGCCCCCCGCCGCTCCGGCGCTCACCGGCGGCGGCGCCCGGCTCGCCGAGCCGCGCCGCCGCCGCGCGCGTGCGTCGCGCCGCCTCGTCCGCGTCCGCGCCTGCCACGGGCGCCCGCCCGGCGCGCGGCACCTTCTCGCCGAGCAGCAGCTCGATCGCCTCGCGCAGATGCGTGAGCGGAATCGCTTCGACGCCGAGCCCCTGCGCATCGGCGAGCTGCGGCGCGGGCACGCCGACGCGCTCGAAACCGAGCTGCGCCGCCTCGCGCACGCGCGCCGCGACGCGCGAGACCCGCCGGAGCTCGCCGGACAGGCTGACCTCGCCCACCGCGAGCGTGCGCTCGAGCACCGGCCGCGACAGGAACGACGACGCCACCGCGAGGGCGACGCCGAGATCGGTGCCCGGCTCGTCGAGCCTCATGCCCCCCGTAACCGTGACGAACACGTCGTGCCGCCCGAGCCTCAGGCCGACGCGCCGCTCGAGCACCGCGAGCAGCACCGCCAGGCGGCGCGGGTCGAAGCCGCTCGTGACCCGTTGCGGCGTCCCGTAGAACGAGGTCGAGACCAGCGCCTGCACCTCGACCAGCAGCGGCCGCGTGCCTTCGAGGCTGGCGACCACCGCCGAGCCGGGTTCGGTGCGCTGCGATTCGGACAGGAAGGCCGCGCTCGGGTTGGCGACCTCCGCGAGCCCGCCGCCGGTCATCTCGAACACGCCGAGCTCGTCGGTCGAGCCGAAGCGGTTCTTCGCCGCGCGCAGCACGCGGTAGTGCTGGTAGCGCTCGCCTTCCAGGTAGAGGACCGCGTCCACCATGTGCTCGAGCACGCGCGGGCCGGCGACCGCACCCTCCTTGGTCACGTGGCCGACGAGGAACGTCGTCGTGCGCGTCGCCTTGGCGAAGTGCATGAGCACGAGCCCGCACTCGCGGATCTGGGACACCGCGCCGGGCGCACCCTCGACCTCGGCGCGCGACAGCGTCTGGATCGAGTCGGCGACCAGCACCGCCGGCCGCGCCGCCTCGGCCGCCTCGAGCAGCGCATCCACGTCGGTCTCGCAGAGCACGAGCAGCGCAGGCGGCACCGTGCCGATGCGCGAGGCGCGCAGCCGGATCTGCGCCTCGCTCTCTTCGCCGGTCACGTAGAGCACGCGCTGGCCTTCCGCCGCGAGCGCGCAGGCCAATTGCAGGAGCAGCGTGCTCTTGCCGATGCCGGGATCGCCGCCGACCAGCACCAGCGAGCCCGGCACGATGCCGCCGCCCAGCACGCGGTCGAGTTCGGCGAAGCCGGTCGCCGCGCGCTCGACGTGCGCGACCTCCACCTCGGCGAGCGGCCGCGGCCGCGCCGGCCCCGCGTCGCCCGTCCGCCAGCGCCCGCGCCCGCGCGCGTCCCGCCGCGCCGCCGTCTCCGCCTTCACCACCGGCGCCTCGGCCGCCGTGTTCCAGGCCTGGCAGGACGGGCAGCGCCCGAACCACTTCGAGGCCTCGTGCCCGCACTGCGAGCAGAAGAAGTGCGTCTTCGCTGCTTTGGATCTGGCCATGCGTCGATGGCTCCGCGGGAGCGGGTCGTCCCGGGCGGCCCATCCGCCCCGGGCCGCGCATCTTACGTGTCCGGACGCTTCGCGCCCAGCCGGCGGTACAGCGCCGGCACCTGCGCCGGGAAACCCGTTCGCGGCACGCCCCGCAGGCGCGCAGGAGCCATGGATGGCGGGCGCGCCGAGGGAGAAGAACGCGCCGGCAGGAGCCGGCGCGATTCTGGTCCCGTGAACGGGTTTCCCGGCGCTGGTGCCGGCGCGGGCCAGGGCCTCAGAAGATCGAGAAGCGGAAATAGTCCTTCGGGTTCTTCTGGATGTCCGCGATCAGCGCCCTGAGCGACGCGACCGACGCGTTGAGATCTTCATAGAGTTTGTCCTGATTCACCAGCTTGCCGAGCGTGCCGTCGCCGCGGTCCACCTTGGCGGCGACCGAGTTCAGCGACTGCGTCAGTGAATCGAGGCGTGCCGTCAGCCGGTCCATGCGCGCCATCGTGGTGGCGAAGTCGTCCACCGCCTTGCCGAGCTTCGCTTCGCGATCGACGGTGAGGCCCTTGATGGTGCTGGACGTCGCCTCGACGTTGGCCAGTGTCGCACGCACCGACTTGCGGTTCTCTTCGACCATGAGCCGCAGCTGGTCGCTGGTCTCCTGGATGTTCTTCATGGTCCCGGCCACGTCGCCCTGCCCGGAGAGCGCGTCGGCGATCGCACCGAGCTGGCGGCTCAGCTCCGACACCGACGAGACCGCCTCGCCCACCGAGGCCATCACCTCGGCCATGCCGAGCTCGTACACGCCCGGAATCGTGTCCTGTGCCGTGTAGGCCTGGCCGCTCGAGCTCAGATCCACGGCGATCACCTTTTCGCCCATCAGGCCGACGTTGCGGATCGCGACGCGGCTGTCCGTGGTGAGTTTCACGTCGGAGGCCAGCGCCAGCTTCACGTACACCTTGTCGCCTACCAGGTCCATCGAGCGCACGACGCCTTTGCGGATGCCGTTCACCTGCACCTCGTCGCTGGCGCCGAGTCCGCCGGTCTGCGGAAACATCACCGTCCAGACGTTCACCGAGCGCTGGAGCGAAAACTCCTTGAGCCAGCTCACGCCCCAGATCAGCACGGCCAGTGCGGCCAGCACGGTGACGCCGACCTGGATTTCACGCTGTCGCTGCATCCGCTGCTCCCCGTTCAGATCGCCCGGATCGGGCCTTCGCGAGAACCTTCGATGAACTGCCGGACCAACGGGTCCGTCGTGTGCTTCGTTTCGTCGATCGTGCCTTCGAAGACCACCTTGCCGTCGTGGAGCATGGCGACCCGGTCGCCCACACGATACGCGCTGGTCATGTCGTGCGTCACCACGATCGAGGTGACGCCCAGCCGCTGCTGCATGCTCTTGATCAGCTCGTTGATCGCGTCCGCCGTGATCGGGTCGAGCCCGGTCGTCGGCTCATCGTACAGGATGTAGGCCGGATCGACTGCGATCGCCCGCGCCAGCCCGACGCGCTTGCGCATGCCGCCCGAGAGCGAGGAAGGCCGCGTCTCTTCGACGCCCTGCAGCCCCACCCATCCGAGCCGCTCGGACACGATGCGCTCGACCTCGCCCGGCGGCGCCAGATGATGCTCGCGCAGCGCGAGCCCCACGTTTTCGCCCACCGTCATCGAATCGAACAGTGCGGCGCTCTGAAACAGCATGCCGAAGCGCATCCGCACTTCGTTCATGCGCGCCTCGGGCATGCCGACGATCTCCTCGCCCTCGATCTCGATCGACCCCGCGTCGGGCTCCATCAGGCCGATGATGTGCTTGAGCAGAACGCTCTTGCCGGTGCCGCTGCGCCCGATCACCACGATCGTCTGGCCGCTGCCGATGTCGAGATCCACACCGTCGAGCACCTGCTTGTCGCCGAGGCGCTTCCTGAGCCCGCGGATCCGGATCATTTGAAGATCAACCGGAAGAGCACGTTGGCGAGCACGTAGTCGCTGATCAGCACGAGCACGCACGACGACACCACGGCCCGCGTCGTGGCCAGCCCTACGCCCTCGGCGCCGCCGCGCGTCTCCAGGCCGTAGTGACAGCCCATCGCACCGATGATGCCGCCGAAGAAGACCGCCTTGAGGAGGCCGGAGAACAGGTCCTTCATGTAGAAGAACTGCTGGAGGCTCTGCACGTAGGTGTGGGTGCTCACGCCGATCGTCGTCACCGCCACCACGTAGCCGCCGAGGATCGCGATCGCGTCGGCGAAGATCACCACGATCGGCAGCATGAACGTCGCGGCGATCAGCCGCGGCACGACCAGGTAGCGGATCGGGTTGATGCCCATCGCCTGCAGCGCGTCGATCTGCTCGGTGACCTTCATGGTGCCGAGCTCGGCCGCGATCGCGGCGCCGACGCGGCCGCCCACGACCAGCGCGGTGAGCACCGGCCCGAGCTCGATGATCACCGAACGCAGGATGACCGAGCCCAGGTACTTGAGCGGCACGACGGTCGAAAACTGGTAGGCCGCCTGCACCGCGGCCACCGCGCCGGTGAACAGGCTGACGACGGCGACCAGCCACAGCGAGCCGACGCCGATCAGCTGCATCTGCTCGACGACGAGCCCGAACGAACGCAGACCCTTCCAGAGGAAGCGCGTTGCGGCGCCGAGCATCATCATGACGCGACCGACCTCGGCGAACCAGTCGCCGAGCCGGTCGTTCGCGATGTCCGCGATCCGCGAGAGATCGTGCCCCAGCGAAGGCGTTTCTTCAGCCACGGCCGTGATCCGTCACTAGAACGATGGCTCCGTCTCGCCCGGCATCATCGGGCTGTAGGGCACGAACTTCGTGCATTCCCTCAGGAACGTCATGTCCACGTCGCCGGTCGGGCCGTTGCGCTGCTTGGCGATGATGATCTGCGCCTTGTTCGGCTCCGGCGTCTCGCGGTTGTAGACCACCTCACGGTACACGAACATCACGAGGTCCGCGTCCTGCTCGATCGAGCCCGATTCGCGCAGGTCCGAGAGCTGCGGCCGTCCCGTCTTGTCGCGCGTCTCCACCGCGCGCGAGAGCTGCGACAGCGCGATCACCGGCACGTTCAGCTCCTTGGCGAGGGCCTTCAGCGAACGGGTGATCTGCGAGATCTCCTGCACGCGGTTCTCGGCACGGCCGCCCGGCGAGATCAGCTGCAGGTAGTCGATCACGACCATGCCGAGCCGGCTCTCGGCCTTCAACCGCCGGCATTTGGCGCGGATCTCGAGCACGGTGAGCGTCGGCGAGTCGTCGATGAAGATCGGCGCCTGGGTGAGCAGCCCCGCCGCCGTGGTGAGCCGCGGCCAGTCCTCCTGCGCCAGGTAGCCGCTGCGCAGCTTGTGCAGGGCGACTTCGCTCTGCGAGCACAGCAGGCGCTGGGTGAGCTGCTCCTTGCTCATTTCGAGCGAGAACACCGCCACCGGCACCTGATGCCGGATCGCCGCGGCCTCGGCCACGTTGAGCGCGTAGCTGGTCTTGCCCATCGAGGGCCGTCCGGCGACGATCACCAGATCGCCCGACTGGAAGCCCGCGGTCTTCTTGTCGAGATCGTCGTTGCCGGACGGGACGCCGGTCACGAACACCTTCCGTTCGAACAGCTTCTGAATGTGCTCGAACGCCGGCTTCAGCAGGTCGCGCAGCGGCACGAACCCCTGCCGCACCCGCGCGTCGGTGATCTCGAAAACGCGCTGCTCGGCGTGGTCGAGGATCTTCGCGGTTTCGTCGCTCGCCGCGTAGCACTCCTGCTGGATCTCGCCGGTCGCCTTGATGAGCATGCGCAGTATGGACTTCGAGTGGATGATCCGGATGTGCTCGTCCACGTTCTGCGACGCGGTCGCATACTCGATCACCTGCGCCAGGGCCTCGCGGCCGCCGACCATTTCGAGCTCGCCGTTCTTGCGCAGCTCCTCGGAGACGGTGATCAGGTCGGCGCGCTCGTTGCGGTTGTAGAGCGCGATGATCGCTGCGAAGATCTTCTGATGCGCGCTGCGGTAGAAGGCGCTGCCGTCGATCATCTCGATCGCCTTCCCGACGGCCTCCTGATCCAGCAGCATGGCCGCGAGCACGGCGCGCTCCGCCTCGAGCGCCTGCGGCGGCATGGTCCCGGGCGGGGCGAGCGACGCGGGGCGCGTAACGATGTCGGTCATGATGTGGGTCCTTCCATGTGGCGGCCGGGCGACGGGGCCGCGCATGCGGCGTCAGCGGGGGCCGGGCGACCAGGGCTCAATCGGCAAGATACTCTTTCGCGAGCAGCTGCATGTCCTCCCAGACGGGGCGCTTGTAGCCCGGGTTCCGGAGGCACGCGGCCGGGTGGTACGTCACGATCAGCTTGGCGCCCTGATACCGGTAGATCTTCCCGCGCATGCCGGCGATCGTGCCCTTGACCCCGACCAGCAGTTCCGCGGCGAACTTGCCGAGGCAGCAGATGATGCGCGGCCTGAGGATCTCGAGCTGGTGCTTGAGGTACGGCGAGCAGGTCTCGATCTCGTGCGGCAGCGGATTGCGGTTCTCGGGCGGACGGCACTTGAGCACGTTGGCGATGTACACGGTCTCGCGATCGAGCGTGACGCCGGGAATGAGCTTCGCGTCGTCCATCGCCTTGATGATCTTCGTGAGCAGCTCGCCGGCGCGGCCGACGAACGGGATGCCCTTGCGGTCCTCGTCCGCGCCCGGCGCTTCGCCCACGAACACGATCCCCGAACGCGCCGAGCCCGCGCCCGGCACCGCCTTCGTGCGCGTTTCCGCGAGCCCGCACTTGACGCACGGTCGCACCTCGCCCGCGATCGCCTCGAGGATCGGCAGCGACGCTTCGTAGAGCGCGGCGCGCGCCTCGAAACCGCCCGGGTTGAGCGGTGCGTGGTGGGACGGCAGATCGAACACCGGCTCGGCCGCCCGGCGCGCGGCCGGCGCGGGCCGGGCCGCGGCCCTGGTCCGCCACGACATGGCCGTGACCGGCGGCTCGGCGGCGGGTGCGGGCGGACCCTCCTTCGCCTGCGCCGCGGGAGCGGCCGACGCCGGCGCCGCGGCGCTCAGGCGTTCGGTGAGCGCGGTCGCGGCGGCGAGCGCGTCGCGTGCGACCAGATCGCCCGCGCCCATCGCCTGCACGCGCTCGAGGTGACGCCGCAGCCCCCGGGCGATGTCGGCGGCTTCCGCGCGCGGATCGCGTTCGCTCATGTGCGCTTCCCTCCCCGGCGCCCGGGCCGGGCCGCGCGCGGCCGCGCCGTGCGGGGCGTAGCCGATGCGTTCTGCTTCGGCGCGCTGCGGCGCGGCGTCTTTGCGCGACCTGCGCCGCCCGTGCCGCGCGCGGCCGCGGCGCCCGCCACGCCGCGACCCGTGCCGCGCTGCGCGGCGCCGCGCAGCTCGAGCACCCGGTCGAGGATCGCCTCGGCGACCTCGCGCTTGCTCGCGCGCGGCAGCTTCTTCTGCGTGCGCGCCTCGACCAGCGTCACCTGGTTGGTGTCGCCGCCGATGCCTTCGGCCGGCCCGTTGAGCACGACGAGATCCACGCCCTTGCCGTGCAGCTTCGCGCGCGCCCGGGCCACACCCTGCGAGGTCTCGAGCGCGAAGCCGACCAGCGTCTGGCCCTTGCGCCGCGCGGCGCCCAGGCTCTTGAGGATGTCCGGATTCGGTGCGAGCTCGAGCGTGAGGTCCGCATCGGCGCGCTTGATCTTCTCGCGCGCCACGCGGCGCACGCGGTAGTCCGACACTGCCGCGGCCATCAGCACCACGTCGGCCGTCGCCGCCTGCTTCGCCATCGCGCGCTGCATGGCCTCGGCCGTGGCCGCATGCGTGACCGGAATGCCGTACGGCGGGTCCACGCCCATGCCGCCGGCGACCAGCGCCACCTCGGCGCCGCGGGCGCGTGCGGCCGCGGCGAGCGCCACGCCCATGCGGCCGCTCGAGCGGTTGGTGATCACGCGCACCGGGTCGATCGGCTCCTCGGTGCGTCCCGCGCACACCAGCACCTTGAGGCCGCGCATGCTCGCGCGGCGCACGACCGCGGCCTCGACCGCGGCGACGATGTCGGCGATGTCGGCGAGCCGCCCCGGACCGCTGAGTCCGGAAGCGAGCGGGCCTTCCACCGGGCCGACCAGCGTCGCGCCGCGCGCACGCAGCGCCCGGACGTTGGCCGCGGTCGCGGGTTTGAGCCACATCTCGAGGTCCATCGCCGGACACACCAGCAGCGGCGCGGGACAGGCCAGCACCACCGAGGTCAGCGCATCGGGGGCTTCGCCGTGGACGATGCGCGCCATGAGGTCCGCGGTCGCGGGGGCCAGCACCAGCGCGTCGGCGGCCTCGGCCACGTCCACGTGCTCGACGCGCCCGCTGGTGCGGCGTGCCGCGGCCTCGGGCAGATCGAGGTCGGGGGCCTGATCGCCCCACAGCGACGTGATCACCGGATTGCCGGTCAGGGCCTGGAAGGTGAGCGGGGTGACGAACTCCGCGGCCGCGCGCGTCATCACCACGACCACGGTGGCGCCGCGCGTCTGGAGCATCCGTACGAGCTCGCACGCCTTGTAGGCCGCGATCCCGCCGGAGACACCCACGACGATCGTGCGACCGCGCAGCATGGTGGAGCCCTCCGAGGCTGGTTTCCAAAGACACGGGAGGCCGGACCGCGCCCGGCACGGCCCGCGAGCATGGGTACCGTTCATACGCAGCCGCGGTTCCCCGGGATTCGCATCGCGCGCGGCGCGCGCGCGGGACGGCGCTACGCGTCCGGCTGCAGATCCTCGTAGAAGAACGGCACGTCGGCCTGGATCGTGCGCTCGAGCGCAAGCGCGGTGACCTTGCCGTTCACCGTCTCGCCCGTGCGGCGTGACCAGTCGTTGAGGCGCCGCGCCTCGCGGGCGGCGATGATCGCCAGCTCGTACTTATTGGTCCCCTGCGGGGGCACGAGAGAAGCAAGTTTCGTCACGTCTTCCTCCAGATGTCCTTCCGGACGCTGATGCGCCCGGACCTCGTAGGGGTGCCCCGGCCCGCTCCTCTCACGGGAGGCCGCCGCGGAACCCGTCCAGAATCACCCGAATGCGGCCCGCTCCGCAACCCGGTCAGGAAGCCGAGAGCCGCGCCACGCGGGCACGCTCGGCATCCACGATCGCCAGCAGCCGCGCGACCGCCGCCTCGAGCCGGTCGTTCACGACCAGATACTGATAGTCCCGGTACTGCCTGAGCTCGCCGGGCGCGTTGCGCAGGCGGCGCGCGACGACCTCATCCGCATCGGTGTCGCGCTTCTCGAGGCGCTGGCGCAGCGCCTCCATGGACGGCGGGTAGATGAACACCGACACCGCCGCGGGACGCGTCTTGCGCACGCTCGCGCCGCCCTGCACGTCCACGTCGAGCACCACGATCCGACCGGCCTTGACCTGTTCGTCCACGAACTTCGCCGGCGTGCCGTAGAGGTGGCCGTGCACTTCGGCCCACTCGAGAAAATGCCCGGCCGCGCGGCGCCGCGCGAACTCTTCCTGCGTCACGAACTCGTACTGGACCCCGTCCTTTTCACCGGCCCGCCTGGGCCGCGTCGTCGAGGAGATCGAAAAGACGCACTCGGGGCGCTGCGCCACCAGCTGATCCACCAGCGTGCCCTTGCCCGCCCCCGAGGGGCCCGAGATCACGAGCAGGAAGCCGCCCGTGATGAACTTGAACGGGATGTCCGGCACGTCACTCACGGCCGCTCCCCCGGTATCGTGCGCCGCCGGCGCTGCGCGCCCGGACGGTCCCCGCACCTCATCGGCAATCTTCGCCACATCGATGTCCCCCACGGCCGCGACGCGACCCGGCTGCTACTCCACGTTCTGCACCTGCTCGCGCAGGCGCTCGATCTCTTCCTTCATGACGATCACCGCGCGGGTGATGTCCACGTCGTTGGACTTGGAGCCGATCGTGTTCGCCTCGCGATTCATTTCCTGGAGCAGGAAGTTGAGCTTGCGCCCCGCGAGCTCGGGCCCCGCGCTGAGCTGGCGGAACTGGTCGAGGTGCGCGCGCAGCCGCACGCATTCCTCGGTGCAGTCCAGCCGGTCGGCCATCATCGCCACTTCCTGCGCGAGCCGCACGGGATCGAGCTCGACGTCGCCGAGCAGCTGCTGCAGCCGCGCCTCGAGCTTCTCCTTGCCTGCCTTGGGGCGGTCCGGCGCCCGGTCGGCGACCAGCGCCAGCTGCTTGCCGATCAGGTCCAGGCGATGCAGCAGGTCCTGCTCGAGCGCCTTCCCCTCGCGGGACTTCATGGCTTCCATGCTGTCGCAGGCGGCCCCGACGACGTGCTTCACGATCGCCCAGGTCTCGTCGTCGGACATCGCCGTGTGCTCCCAGGTGAAGATGTCCGGGAGCGCGGCGAGCGTCTTCACGTCCACGTGGGCCTCGAGGTCGTAACGCTTGCGGAGCTGGTCGAGCAGCGCCATGTAGCGGTCGGCCGCCGCCTCGTTGAGCTTGAGAACCTCGCCCCCTTCACCCGCGCCCGCCCACGTGATCGAGAGCGAGATCTTGCCGCGCGAGAAGCGGTTCTGCACCAGCTGGCGGATCTGGTCTTCGAACATGCTCACCAGCCGCGGCGCGCGGACGGAGACTTCGCAGTAGCGATGGTTCACCGAGCGGATCTCGGCGGTCAGGCGCTGGCCGTCGCGCTCCAGCTCGCCCGAGCCGTACCCGGTCATGCTTCGGATCATCTGGCGGGACCTCCGACTGCGTGGTGGGGCCCGAACGGGCCCGGCAGGTCGTTCAGGGGGGGCGAAATTAGGTCAGAGGCGGGGACGGCGTCAAAGAGCCGGAGGCCTTTGCTGCGTTCCCGCTGCGCACGGGGCGGGCGCTGCGGGGCCGGCCGATCGGCGCGGCGTATCACGGAGTCTTCACCGGTTCCCCACGGGCGCCCGTGAAGATCGCCGGAGCAACTTGCCGGGCCGGGGCGTGCGCGGCCGACACAGGTGTCTGCGCAGACACCTCGAGGCCGCCTCGCGCGAGGCCTGGCGTCCCGGGTCACGTGGCAGGAGCCCTGTCCTAGCCCCAGATGCCCTTCAGAAGTTCCACCGTGTCATCGGCGAGCGCCAGCGGCGGCAGCATCGCGGAGCCGGCCTGCAGCTTGTCGCCGGCGGCGGAGTTGCCCGGGACCTTGTTGAACGTGCGCGTCATGAGGAGCGAGCTGTGGTGCTCCTGGCCGAGCGCGTGCACGTATTCGTGGGCCGCGATCACCTCGAGAACGCCCGGGCCCGCGGTGCGCAGGCCGCCCGGCGTGTTGATCTGCACCTTGTCCGGCAGGCGCGTCTCGGCCTTCTGCAGCCTGCCCGACGTCGCGAACTCGGCGTGCGTCTTGCCGTGCACCATGAGGCCCGAGATGCTCGGATCGGTGCGCACGCTGATCACCGGGCCCGCCCCCTTCAGCGCGAGCTTCACGTGCACGCCCTTCCGGTTGAACTGCAGGTTGAGATCGGTGACCGCGTGCTGGCAGGCCTTCGTCCAGTGGGCGTCCATCTTCTCGAGCTTCACCCTGACCATGATCATGTGGCGGCTCCGGATCTGAGGGGCGTGGGATCGGCGCCCCCGGCGGGCCCGGAGGCGCGAGCGCGGCGGCGCCGTCAGGCCCGCCCGCTGGACTCCATACGTCTCAGGGCTTCTTCCTGAACAGATCGTCGAGCTTGCGGCGTGCGTCGGCTGCGCGGTCGGCGCCCTGGTGCGGGGCGCCGCCCGAGGCGCCCGGCTTGCCGGAGCCGCCGAACAGCGCGTCCAGCTTCGCGCGCGCTTCGTCGGCACGGCCGCTGTCGGCCCTGCGTGCGCCGCCTGCGGCCCGCGAGAAATAGAAGAACTCGCAGAAATTCCGCCGCGTCTTGTCGACGACCGGATCGGCCTCGGTCTCGGTGCACTGATTGTTGCGGGTGGTGTCGTAGTGGCGGCACTGCACGCACGAGCGCAGGTCCGTGCCGCAGCTCTCGCAGGTCGAGTCGCGCGGGATCGGCTCGTCGAGAGGGACGGCCGTCCCGCAGATCTGGCAGTGCAGCGCCATGACGCGCGTCAGCCCGCGGCGTGCCTGTCCGCCGCCTCGAGCGCCTTGTCGATCCCCGCGAGGCCTTCGCGGATGTCTGCGTCGCTCGTGGTGCAGGGCGGCGTGACCTGAAGCCGGTTGAAGTGCGCGAACGGCCAGACGCCGTTCTGCTTGCACGCGGCCATCACTTCGAGCATCGGCTTCGCCGCCGCGCCCGATGCGTTGAACGGCACCAGCGGCTCTTTGGACTTGCGGTCCTTCACCAGCTCGATCGCCCAGAACACGCCGAGCCCGCGCACTTCGCCGACGCTCGGGTGTTTCGCGGCGATCTTGCGAAGTTCGGGGCCGATGACGTCCGTGCCGAGGCGCCGCGCGTTCTCGATGATCTTCTCTTCCTTGAAGATCCCGATGCTGGCGACGATCGACGCGGTGCCGAGCGGATGCCCGGAGTAGGTGAGCCCGCCCGGGAACACGCGGTCTGTGAACGTGTCGGCGATCGCGCGCTTGATCACCACGCCGCCCACCGGCACGTAGCCCGAGTTCGAGCCCTTGGCGAACGTGATGAGGTCCGGCGTCACGTTCCAGTGGTTGACCGCGAACCATTCGCCGCAGCGGCCGAAGCCGGCCATCACCTCGTCGCAGATCATCACGATGCCGTGCCGGTCGCACAGCTCGCGCACGCCCTTCAGGTACCCGTCCGGCGGCACCAGGATGCCGTTGGTGCCGACCACGGTTTCCATGAGAATGGCCGCAACCGTATGGGGCCCTTCGACCATGAGCACGTTCGAGAGGTGCTCGAGGGCACGCTCGCACTCTTCCTTCTCGTTCGTCGCGTGAAACGCCGAGCGATAGAGGTACGGCCCCCAGAACTTCACGATGTTTGCGGGCCCCGGCTCGTTGGCCCAGCGCCGCGGGTCGCCGGTCAGCTGGATCGAGGTGCCGGTCGCGCCGTGGTAGCTGCGGTACATGGACAGCACCTTGTGCCGCCCCGTGTGGCCGCGCGCGAGGCGCACCGCGTTCTCGACCGCGTCGGTGCCGCCGTTGGTGAAGAACACCTTGTCGAGGTCGCCGGGCGCGAGCTCGGCGATCAACCGCGCCGCTTCGCTGCGCATGTCGTTCGCGAAGCCCGGGCCGATCGTGCACAGGCGCGCCGCCTGCTCCTGGATCGCGGCGACCAGCTTCGGGTGCTGATGCCCGATGTTGACGTTGACGAGCTGGCTCGAGAAGTCGAGCCACGTGTTCCCCTTGTCGTCCCACATGCGCGAGCCCTTCGCCCCGGCGATCACCACCGGATCGAGGGCCCCCTGGGCGGACCAGGAGTGGAAGACGTGCTTGCGGTCGTTGGCGTAGGCAGCAGCCAGATAGGGCGAGGTGTTCGGATCGATCTGGGTCATGCCGGGATGGTACACCGAAGCCGCGCGGACGAATCGCCGAAATTCGGGGTACCTTCGGGGCCATGAAGCAGGTGTCGCGGCGCCGCGCCGGCCCCTCGCCCGCCGCGTCGCGACTCCCGCGTGCGCCGCCGGCCCGATGGGCGCATCGTAAGCGGCATCTGCCGATTCGCCGTCCCGGGCCGCCCCGCGCCCGGGCCAAACTCAGACGCGGCCGGATTCTGCCCGGCCGGGGGGAAGACCTGTCTTGGACCAGAGCCAGCTATTCCGGGAGCAGCTCGTCGCCGTGCTCCAGTGGGAATCCGCGCACGTCGGCTTCGACCGTGCCATCGAGAGTCTGCCGCCCGCCGCACGCGGCCAGCGCGCGAGCGGCATGGCGCATTCCGTGTGGCAGATCATCGAGCACCTGCGCATCGCGCAGGAGGACATGCTCGATTTTTCGAAGAGCTCCAATTACAAAGCGAAAAAGTGGCCCGACGACTACTGGCCGTCGAACCCCGTGCCGCCCGACGACGCCGCGTGGAAGGCGAGCATCAAGGCGTTTCACAAGGACCTCGACGAGTTCTGCGCGCTGGTGAGGGATCCGAAGCGCGACCTGTTCGAGCCGTTCGAGTGGGGCGACGGCCAGACGCTCGCCAAGGAAGCGCTGCAGATCGCAGATCACAACGCGTATCACGTCGGCGAGATCGTGGCGGCGAGGCGGGCGCTGGGGGTGTGGGCGTAGAAGCCGCGCCAGCGGGTCGGATGGGCGCCCGCGACCAGGCGTGATCGTGTCGCTTCGCCGGAGCGCCGCGACGCGAGATCCGTCCCGGGACGGATTTGGACCGACAACGCCGGCAACGAAACGACAACGGCGTGGTCGCGACCTGCTCCGGGGCGGTGCCCGGCGGCCGCGCGTCTGACACGCGCGCTGTCTCACGACGTCGCGGCCGCGCCGGCGATCCCGGCAGGCCTGCCGGAGCGCTACAAAGGTCGCCCTTGCGACGGGTCGCCGGATGGCGCGAGCCTCGGCTCGCCAAACCCCACCGGCCCAGTCCCGCATGAGGTTCCGTGATGCCTTCGCACAGGAGTCCGACCGCCGCACCGCGGTCGACGCTGGCGCTCTTTCCCCTCGTCGTGCTCGCCGGCTGCACGCCTTCGCCCGCCCGCGTGGCCCATGATCGCATCCGCTACGACGTGCGCATCGATCGCCCCGAGGATCGCCTCTTCGAGATCACGATGCGGATTCACTCGGATCGCGATCGGCTCGTGCTCCGTCTCCCGGCCACGACGCCGGGGGACGTCGGTTTCAAACAGCACGCCAGGTACCTCGACCACTTCCACGCGTCGCGCGAAGACGGCGCTCCGCTCGACTACATGCGCACCGGCGCCCAGAGCTGGGAGGTCCGGACCCCGTTCGATTCCGAGACCGTCGTCCAATACCGGATCCACGCGAACGAACGCGACGTCCTTCGGCTCGGAACCAACAGCCTCGATGCACACGGCGGGTTCCTGGAGGGTGCCTCTGCGTTCCTCTATGCGGACCGCCACATGTCGGATTCGGTCGAGGTGCACTACACGCTCCCGGCGGGCTGGACGCTGGTGACCACGCTGCCAGGCACGGCCGCGGGCGCGTTCGTTGCGGACGGGTACCAGTCGCTCGTCGACGCCTCCGTTCAGTTCGGCGGCGAGATGGACGAGCGCACGCTGCCGGGCGACGCGCCCGTGCGCATCGTGTTCGACCGACCGCTCCCGCCGTACGACCACGCGGCGTTCGACCGCAACGTCGCCGCCATCGCCCGCACCGTCGCCTCGTACTACGACTCCACGCCGTTCTCCGATTACACGATCTTCGCCCACTGGCGCCCCGACCTCGACTATGGCGGCGGCCTCGAACACGGGCGGGCCATGGTGCTCAACATCGGCAGCCAGTGGATGCTCGATCTGCCCGTCAACGCCGCGGGGACGATCGCGCACGAGATGTTCCACGCATGGAACGGTGAGGCATTCCACCCGCAGGAGCTCGACCGGTGGGACTTCGCCGGCCCCGACTATTCGCCGCATCTGTGGTTCATCGAGGGCGTGACCAGCTACTTCGCCGATCTGACCATGATCCGCTCCGGGATTCTGCCCGAATCGACGTTCTTCGCTGCCATGTCGCGCGTGATCTCGGCCTACGAAAACGATCCCGGGCGTGGCTGGCAGAGCCTCGCAGAGTCCAGCGTGTCGACGTGGACCTTCCCGCCCGATGCGATGGACTACTACGGCGGCGGCGAAGCCGTCGGTTTCCTTCTCGACATGACGTTGCGCCTCGACACCGGGGGCGAGCGGGGACTCGTGGACGTGCTCAGGCGCCTCTACGCGCAGAGCCGCCGCCCCGGCTATCGGGGTTACGACGACGCCGACCTGCGGGCGGTCGTCGATTCCGTGGCCGGCCACGACACCGGGGCGTTCTTCGACCGCTACGTGACCGGGCGCGATCACGTGGACTACGGACCGTTGCTGGAACGCGCCGGGCTGAGCCTCGCCGTCACCCATTCACCTGCCGGCGAGGCGCAGTTCCATATCGAACCTCTCGAACACCAGACCGCGGCGCAACGGAGAATCTGGCATGCGCTCCTGCACGACGATACGGCCGAGGGACGTGCCTCAGGCAGCTAGCGCCGCACGACGCCAAACGTCGAACGCCCGAATGCCGCACCGCCGGGGACGGTGCGGGTGTGAACGCCGGCGTCACGAGCGACAACAAATTTACCGTCCCCGGGGACGGTAAGTTATTTTCCGCTGCGTGAGCCCCGACCCCGTTGATCCCGTCGCCCGCCGTCGCGCCGCGATTCTCAAGGCGCTGCGCACCTACCGGAAGCGCCTCGCCAGGCGCCTCGAGGCGCTGCGCGGCGATCTGGCCGAAGCCGAGCGCGCGCCCGAGTTCCGCAAGTTCGGCGAGACGCTGCTCGCCTACTTCGCGCAGGTGCCGAAGCGCGCCGCGTCGGTGACGCTCCCCGACCCCGAGCTGCCCGAGCGGAATCTGGAGATTGCGCTGGACCCGAAGCTCAAGCCGCAGGCGAACGCGCAGAAGTACTTCAAACGCGCGACCAAGGCCGAGCGCGCGCTCGAAGAAGTGCCGCCGCGTATCGCCGGGGCCGAAGCCGAGCTGCGCGAGCTGGATGCGCTGCTGGAACGGGCTGCGGCCTATGAGGAGCGCGCGCCGCGCGTGGACGAGCGCGTGCCCGTGGAGGAGGTCGATTCCGTCGTCGAACGCGAGCGCGATCCGGATTTGGATGAAGCGCTGGAGCAGGCCAACACGAAGCTGCCGTTCAAGCTGCGCGTACCCGCGAGGCGTGACGGGCCGGATCCCGGTGCTGTGCGGGACACGGTTGCACGCCTGGCGTTCGACCTGTCACGTGGTGCGCGTTCGAAAGGCGCGGGCGGAAAGCCCGGACCGCGCGCCGTGGCGGCCGCCGTCGCACGCGGCGAGTCCCGCGCCCCGAGCGAGCGCCTGGCGCCGCGGCGATTCAAGACCGCCGAGGGCTGGGACGTGATGATCGGCAAGAACAACGAGGGAAATGATTACCTGACCCACATGATGGCGAGGCCGGAGGACTACTGGTTCCACGTGCACGGGGCGGCCGGGTCACATGTCGTGCTGCGCCGCGGCAAGAGCAAGGACGAGCCGTCGAAGGCGACGATCGCCGAGGTGGCGTCGTGGGCGGCGTACTTTTCCCAGGCCAAGAGCGCCGGCACCGTGCCTGTGATCTACACGCAGAAGAAGTACGTCAGGAAGCCCAAGAAGGCCCCGCCGGGGCTGGCGGTGTGCGAGCGGGAGAAGACTGTGATGGTGAAGCCGAGGGAGCCGGGGGAGGGAGCGGGTGAGATACGTTCTCAACTCCTCCCTATTGCATCACCAAGGCGATGAACTGCTCCACGGTCAGGATGGTCATGTCCGACCTTGGATACTCCTTCTGAATCTCCTTAGGAACCACCAACACGATGCCCGCTGCGTGCATTCGATTTAGGAGGGCTTTCGAAATCCCAGGCTGGACGGTGACAAGATATCGCCTCTTGACTCTCGGTCCTTCTTTCAGGACCTGTCCCCACCTGTCCTTCAACGTTGTCTTCACTGCAACCACGAAGAGCTCCCCTACCGGAAAAGTAGAGTCCGCGTATTCCTTTTCACCTGGAATGAGGACGTCCGGCATTCCCTCGACGCTGCTGGGACGTGCATCGTAGCGAATGCTGTGCTCTCTTAGGATCACGCCGAAGTGATTCTCAAGTGATCTTCCTGCGCGCGACTTTCTTCGATTGACGATGCTGTTGGCCTTTTCGACGTAGTCATCCACAGACTTTGGACTGCTCTGGATGTCATCCCAAACGAGGCGCCTCTCAATCTTCTTGAAGAGCTCGTACTCGGTCTCCTTGGCGAGAACGAGCTTTCTGTCGTCAGTTTGGGAGGCGAAAGCCGGGTCACATTCGGCGAGAACCCTCCATGTTTCCTCGGTTAGGTCTGAGCCGTGAGGGAACTCTTGTAATGACGCAGCGTAGAGATCGAACTGCCGCTCGATGCAGGACTTTGCAGCCTCCGGTCCGAGCGTGGGCGGTGCGAGGCCGCGCTCGTAGCAAGCCATGCGTCGACTGGTGAGGTCAATCCCGAGCTGAGCCTCTAGCTCTTCCAGATCCTCCTCGGGATTCAGGACGTAGCCATTGAACGTGGAAGGGCTCGTTGGTACGAGGACTAGGACATCGCCCACGTTATCGGGTGACCGGAAAGGGAAGCTCTTCCCGAATCGGGTCAGGCGGTATTCGAACCGCGTCTTGTCTCCATACCACTTGACTTGGGATTTCGTAACACGATCGTCCTGCCATGTCACCGCGACAGCATGCTCGTCGTTTCTTCCCTTGACCGGCGGATGTGGAGAGAACAATTGCCAACAGCCAATCGGCAGGTGAAAGCCATACTGATGCGCCCCCGTGATGCCGGCGTCGTTCTTTGTGACGAATTTGATTACGGCCTTGCCAATGCGTATGGCGTCGGCAATGGCGCGTTCACCCGGGGGTGAAGACATCGTTGCCCCTCAGTGTGACTTGCTGATTGAAACGTCTAGGAGATCGCCCCAGCAAATAGACCGCGACCTCGTTCGTGCGACTTGCCAGCACATCGTTTTCACCATCTGCCTGGCAACCGCAGTCGCCACAGGAGGCACCACAGCATTGCCGAACTGCCTGTAAGCCTGTGTGTCTGAGACGACGATCGGGAGATCGGGGTCAAAACCCATCAGTTTGCCCGCTTCTTGCGGCGTGAGCCGCCGAGGGTTCTTCCTGCTCTGCGGCACGAGAATCTCAGACCCGTCCTTAAAGTAGCGGGCCGACAGCGTCCGGCTGACACCATCCAGATTCACAAGACCAAAACCGAATCCGTTGCCCGCCGCCTTGTGCTTCTTCGCGTAGTCCTGAAGGTAGCCCCAGAGGTGATCGCTGAGCGTGTACTTCGGATCGGGCTTGGACTCCATCACGGTCGCAAAGCGTGGCCTCTCTCCCGAGGGCGGGTCCGGAAAGCGGAATTCCGGCGCGTCGCCAAAAACCTTGCGGTCGAACCCCGCGATGAAGATTCGCTCACGATGCTGAGGCACCCAGTGCGCCGCGTCGATCACCTTAGCGAAGACGTTGTAGCCTAGCTCCCTGAGGGTCCCTTCAATCACCTGCCAGGTCTTCCCGCCATCATGTGACTTGAGGTTCTTTACGTTTTCCAGGAGGAGCATCGCTGGCCGCTTGGCGTCGATGATCTTCGCAACGTGAAAGAACAGAGTTCCCTGGGTCTTGTCCTTGAACCCATGCGATCGCCCAAGGCTCTTCTTCTTAGAAACGCCGGCGATGGAGAAGGGCTGACAGGGGAACCCCGCCGACAAGAGATCGTGATCGGGAATGTCATTGGGACCGATTTTCGTGATGTCGCCGGCCGGAAGCTCCCCAAACCACTTGAGGTAGGTCTTCTGGCAGTACTTGTCCCACTCGGACGAGAAGACGCAGCGACCTCCGACCTTCTGCAACGCGAACCGAAGGCCGCCGATTCCAGCAAATAGATCAATGAACGTGAATGGCGCTGTCTGAGGTTCCGGTACTTGCACCGCAGGTTGCTCGAAGAGCGCCAGCGTGCCGTTGCCACGGTGCGCATCACGCAGCAGTGAGAGCGCCAGCTCATTCTGGCTGACGCGAAGTTCGTGGCTCCTGTCTCGGAGCCAGCCGTGGAGATCCTCGGGAACATCTCTGATGAGAATGCGCGATGGCACGTCAGCCTCCTGCCGGGGGGTCAAAGTGCTAGCGACGCTAGCAGACTTTCCCAGCAGGTCAAGCACAAATGTGCAGTAGGCTAGCGGGCCCGCTTTCGAAGGACCCTGCGGCCGTGGGCGCAGAGTTTGGGGGCCAGAGGGCACTCTGCGCAGCACGGGCCTGAGGGTCTGCAGAGCTGCATAGAGAGGTCCAATACGGCGTAGTTGAACGCTCGGAATGCTCTCATGGGGGTGAGAGCCTCCATCGCTTCCCGTACCCAAGCCTTCCGCCGAGTTTCTGCGTCAGTCTTTCGTCCGAGCACACGTCCCAGCCACCTGACTACGTTGGCGTCAATGATGACCGCGCGTTTCCCTCGATGGAGCGAGAGGTATGCACCAGCGGCGTACGGGCCAACCCCTGGCAGCGCCTCGAGGTCTTCCAGGTTCTCCGGCGGCCGACCGCAATCGGTACCACTCCCGCCATCTTGAGCATTAGCGGCGCCCGCCAATGGAGCCCCAGCGTGCCGACCACCGAGAGCAACTCTTCCCGCGAGGATCGGGCCAGATCTTCAGCTGACGGGTATCTGTCCTGGAAGCGCTCGTAGACGGGAACCACCTGCTTCGCCTTGGTGCGTTGCAGCAGGACCTCTGTTGCTAGTGAGATCCACGGTTCTTGTTCGTGGCGCCAGGGGAACTCAGCAAAGTGCTTGCGGCCCCAGCGCAACATTCGGCGGCGAATGGCCTGCACCCGCGAGGCACTGAGTACCGCACCCGCTGCATCCACGCCCCTACCCCCTCCTCCTCTCATCCCCCACCCTCACGGTCCACCCCACCCGATCGCAGTGCTCGGCCAGCGGCACCGAGTACTTCCGCGACACGCCCAGCAGCTCCTTGAAGTCCGCCATGCTGAGCGCCTGCTTCTTCGCAAACGCCTCATCCAGCAAGGCTCGCAGCCGCGCCATCTGCCCCACCGAGTACGTCAGGTCGCCGGTCACGCGCACCAGCCGCTCCAGGAAGAACCCCAGCGCCGCGATCTCGCCGGCCTCTTTCCCCAGGGTCTTCGACCACGCCGCGTTCTCGGGCACCGAGAACCCGTCGGCCTCGAGCAATTCCTCCAGCCGCGACAGCCCGGCCAGCGTCTCGGCCGGTGGCGTCCACTCGTCCCCCGCCGCCCGCACGCGTTCACCGCGCTGCTCGATCACGCCTTCGCGCACCAGCGCATCGAAGGCCGCGTCAAAGAGCGCGGGCTGGAGAGCCCCCTTCAGATCCCGCTTGAGCTCCCCCACCCTCACGCGTCCACCCCACCCGATCGCAGTGCTCGGCCAGCGGCACCGAGTACTTCCGCGACACGCCCAGCAGCTCCTTGAAATCCGCCATGCTGAGCGCCTGCTTCTTCGCAAACGCCTCATCCAGCAAGGCTCGCAGCCGCGCCATCTGCCCCGCCGAATACGTCAGGTCGCCGGTCACGCGCACCAGCCTCTCCAGGAAGAACCCCAGCGCCGCGATCTCGCCGGCCTCTTTCCCCAGCGTCTTCGACCACGCCGCGTTCTCGGGCACCGAGAACCCGTCGGCCTCGAGCAATTCCTCCAGCCGCGACAGCCCGGCCAGCGTCTCGGCCGGCGGCGTCCACTCGTCCCCCGCCGCCCGCACGCGTTCACCGCGCTGCTCGATCACGCCTTCGCGCACCAGCGCATCGAAGGCGGCGTCGAAGAGCGCGGGCTGGAGAGCCCCCTTCAGATCCCGCTTGAACTCCCCCTTCATCACGCCGAACCGCGCCGGGTGCTTCGCGGCGTAGGCGCGGACCTCCGCCTCGATCTTCGACCGCGCCTCGTTCCACTGCGCGAGCCCGATCCAGCGTCCCTCGACCGGCGCGGCCAGCTCGCCGGCCTCGGCCAGCGCGCGCAGCACCCGCCCGGCCTCGGCCTCCTTCTCGCCCACGGTCTGCGCGAGCACGGCGGTCGCGACGGGCTTCGCTTCCGAAGCCAGCCGTTCCAGCAGCCGGGCTTCGACCGATCCGCTCTCGTGCACGGCCAAAGACGCCACGCCGCCACCGGAACGCCGCCGCTTCTCGGCCGCGGGGTCGATCACGGCGCCGCCGCCGATCGTTCGCGCCGGCGAATACGCGCGCACCACGAACCGGTCGCCCCTTGCCGCGACGGCGTCCTTCTCCAACCGCGCCTGCGCGAGCGCGCTTCCCCCGGGCGCGAGCACCTTGCCTTCGAGCAGCACGAGGCGCCCGATGATCTCGCTCGCGCCCAGGTGAAATCGCACGCGCGCGCCGCTCTTGAATTCCTTCGGCGCCTCCCCCAGCAGCTCGAAACGCACGTCGAGGTACCGCGACGGCCGCATCGAGCCGGTGGCCACGATCCAGTCGCCGCGCTCGACCTGCTCGCGGCTCACGCCGTGCAGCGCCAGCGCCGTGCGCTGCCCGGCATGCGCTTCGTCCACGGTCTTCCCATGCACCTGAATCCGGCGCACGCGCACCTCGCGCCCCGCGGGCTGCAGCGCCAGCATGTCGCCGACGCGGATCACGCCGCGCCATAGCGTGCCGGTCACCACGGTGCCGAAGCCTTCCATCACGAAGACGCGGTCCACGGGCAGACGTGCGGGCTGGTCGTAGGCGCGCAGCGGCAGCGACTCGAGCTGGCGGTCGATCTCGGCCATCAGCGCCTCGGCGCCGGCGCCGGTCACGGCGCTGAACGGCAGGATCGGCGCGGCGCCGAGGCCGTGGCCCTGCATGAACGCGGCGACGTCCTTCTTGACCAGCTCGAGCCACTCGGGCTCGACCATGTCGGTCTTGGTGAGCACGACGATCATCCGCGTCACGCCGAGCAGCCGCACGATCGCCAGGTGCTCGCGGGTCTGCGGCATCACGCCCTCGTCGGCGGCGATCACGAGCAGCACCAGGTCCACGCCGCCCGAGCCGGCGAGCATGTTCTTGACGAACCGCTCGTGCCCCGGCACGTCGACGATCCCGACGTGCACGCCGCCCGGGGTCGTGAGCGGGGCGAAGCCGAGGTCGATCGAGATGCCGCGTTGCTTCTCTTCGGGCAGGCGGTCGGTGTCGATCCCGCTCAAGCGCCGGACCATGGCGGTCTTGCCGTGATCGATGTGCCCAGCGGTGCCGACGATCGCCATGCGGGTGGACGTGGACGTGGTGGTGGAGTCGCTCACGACCGCCGATGTTAGCGGCTCGGGCGCCGCTCCGAAAGCGTTCCGGGCGCGCGGTGGGGGTCGCGCATCTTCGCTCCTGGACGGCTCTTGCGGGCCGGGACCGGGCCTCAGCTTTCGCTCACAAGACGGCTCCAACCGGCCGATAACTCCGCATACGCCTTCACTAAGGAGCATTTCCGCGTGAGCCCGTCGCCGCACCCCCATCAGGCACCGACGCAGGCTGAGGCTGGTTCCGCCGCACCGGAGCCGGCCGAGCTGGCGCTCGAGCTGGACCGACTGCGTTCGGCCAGCCGGGAAAACGGCGCGTTCATCCGCGCCACCCGGCGCGAACTGCGCAAGCCGCTCAACGCGCTCGTGGGCATTCTGCGCGACTTGAGCGCACAGGTCACCGATCACGAAGCCGCCGGTCAGGTGCGCACCGCCCTTCACTGGGCGATGTCGCTGGGCCGCCTGACCAACGACTTGCTCGATCTCGCCGTGATGCAGGCCGAGGACGCCGAGGTGGGCGCGGTCGAGTTCGACGTGCGGGACCTGGTCGAGGAAGTCTCCCGCTCGACCTGCCCGCCCGGAGTGCAGGACTCGCCGTTGATCGCGGAAGTCCGGCCCGAGGTGCCTTCGATGCTCATCGGGCACCCGAACCGCATGCGTCAGATCCTCACCACGGGCGTGCAGCACATGATGGCCAGCCGCGCGACGACCGGCCTGCGCCTGGGGCTCGCACGGCTCTCGGAGTCCCCGACCCACGTCGACCTGCTGTTCGGTCTGCACAACGTGGATCACAGCGCACCGCCGCTCGACGAAGAAACGCTGCGCCAGTCGGTCGAGGCGGATTTCGGTTTCCTGGTGTCGCAGCGGCTGGCGCGGGGACTCGGCGGAAGCCTCGAGTACATGGACGGCGGCGACGCGCTTCACCTGCGCCTGGTGCTGCGCAAATCGAGCGCGGCGGAGAAGATCGTGGACGTTTCGAACGCGGTGTCGGAGCCCGACCTGGTGGTCGACGCCGACGAACCGGCCGCGGCCGGGCCGGCCCCGTCCGCGCCGGCGGCGCCGGCCGCGAAACCGGCGGCGCCGGCGAAAACGGTCGCGCCTGCGGCGCCGAAGGCCCGCGCGACACCGGCCGCACCCGCGCCCCAGGCGACGCCTGCACCCCCCCCGGCGCGCACGACACCCGCTTCGGCCCCGGCGCCCGCCGAGACCGACGCGGCGATTGCGGAGATCACGCTCAAGGGCATGCGCGTGCTGCTGGCCGGCTCTTCCGGGCCCTCGAACGTGGCGCTGCAGATCGAGCTCCGCGCGCTCGGCTGCGAGAGCGCGTTCCGCGAGACGGTCGACGAGGCCTGCGACCTGCTCCTCGATTCCAACCGGCGCATGCGGCCGTTCCACATCTGCATCGCCGACTTCTCGGGTTCCGACGAGGCCGCCGAGCAGCTGGTCGCGCGGGTCCGCGCCGAAGCGGAACTCCGGGACCTGCAGATGCTCCTGCTCGTCGAAATGGGTTCCAGCGGCGACGCCGAATGGGCCGAACACATGGGCTACGCCGCGTACCTGACGAAGCCCGTGCAGCGCGACGACCTCGACGCGGTCTTCAAGGAGCTCCTGCAGCGCAGCGTGGCGGTGGACCCCGAAGCCGTGCGGCTGATCACCCGGCACAGCCTGCGCGAGACGCGCCGGCGGCGGCTCGACTGCCTGGTGGTCGATGACGACCGCGTCAGCCTGCTCGCGCTCAAGACGGTGATCGAACGCCTCGGTCACGCGGTGGAACTGGCATCATGCGGCACCGAAGCGCTGGAGAAGACAGCCGAGCGGCGTTTCGACCTCATCCTGTCCGACGTGAGGATGCCGGACCTGGACGGCGACGAGGTTGCCGCACAGGTGCTCGCGATGCAGGCGGCGCGCGGCGAGCGCCCGACGCCGATCTTCGCCATGAGCGCCAACTCGCTCGCCGGCGATTCGCAGCGCTGCCGCGCCGCCGGGATGCGCAACTACTTCGTCAAGCCCGTCACCCTGCCGCTGCTCACCCAGCTGCTGCGCTACGCGCTGGAAGACAGCGCCGAGCCGCAGGCCGGAGAACCGGCCGGCGCGGCCACCGAGGCGCGGGCCGCGACCGGGAACGAAGCGACGGCGACCCTGACCTCCGCGAACGCGGCGCCGGTGGCCATTCCGGTCCCCGAGCAGGAGGTTGCGGATCTCGAACGCCAGGGACACTACGACGAGATGACTCCGATCGACCTCGACCACCTCGAAATGGCGAGCGTCGGCGTCCCCGAACTGCGGCGCGAGATGCTGGAAACGTTCGAGCGCGAAATGTCGACCGGCATCGAACATCTCGGCCTGCTCATCGAGGACGGCAATCACGGTGGCGCCACGATGCTGGCGAGCGCGCTCAACAGCACCTGCGCGTCGATCGGCGCGATCAACTGCTCGCGACACCTGAGCGAGATCGAACGCCGAGCCTCCGTGGGCGACCTCGATTCGCTCGGCAACCTCTACGCCGAGAGCCTCGCGGAATGGGATCGCGTGAAGGCGTTCGTGGCGAAGCTCCTCGCCGAGCCGGCGCCGCCCGCGTCCTGATCGCCGCGCGGGCGGCCGCCGCGGCGGCCCCGGCTAGCCCTTCCCTTTCTCGAACGTCATCAGGTTCACCGCGTCGCGGCGCCTCGCATAGCAGTGCAGCCCCAGATGCACGAGGCCGGCCTCCCGGAACAGGTTCCGGCAGGCGGCCTCCGAGCGCGGAATGTAGCCGTCGTCGTCGCCGACGGTGTCGTCTTCCTTCGAGAAGAACTCGATGAACGCGAGGCCGCCGAGCATGCGCGCGATCGCGCGCAGTCCGCGCTTCGCCTCGGGGCTCGGCACGTAGTGCAGGACGTCCGAGCACACGATCAGGTCGAACGGGCCGCCGAGCTTCATGCGCCCGAGGTCGCCGAAGCGGCCGAGCCGCAGGTTGCGGCGGCGGCCGAAACGCCGGATGGCGTACTCGCTCGAATCCACGCCCACGTAGCTCGCCCCCGGCCGCGCCATGCGGATCAGCGCGCGCCACGGACCTTCGCCGCAGCCGACGTCGAGCACGCTCGCGACCGGATGTTCGAGGATGTACTCCGCCGCCGACAGCGCCAGCTGCACGCGCCGCGCCAGCACGTCGCGATGGATCACCGCATGTCTGGGATCGCGGTACCAGCGGTCGAAGTAGGATCTGTCGTAGGTCTTGGCTGAGCCTGCGCGCGCCTTCGCGGTGGACTTCCGCGCGGCGCGGCTCAAGCCTGCTCCTGCGCCATCTCGAGCATGCGATCCAGATCCAGCACGCCCTTCGCGCCCCAGCCGCGCGTGCCGCGCGGGATCTCGGGGCGGAACGATTCGTACAGCGCGTAGGCCTGCTCGGCGAGCTGCTTCGGCGGGCGCGATTTCGCGAGCGATCGCATCGCATCGCGCACGGCGTCGAGATCGTCGCCGAACTTGCTCTCCAGATAGCGCTGCACGCTCGCGGGATCCACCGGCTTGTCCTTCGCGAGCGCGCGCAGGCCGTCTTCGGTCTCGACGGCCGGGAACACGCGGCCGAGGAGCTCGATCTCGACCTTGCGACCGGGCGTGCGCTTCCGGCCCTTGTGCTGCTCCGGATGGGCCTCCGCAAGTCCCAGGCGCTTCGCCTTGGATGCGGCGTTGAGGCCGGCCACGGTCTTGCCGAAGGTGGCGGCTTCGTCGACGCGATAGCCGAGCCGCTCGGCGACGACCGCGGCCCAGAGGGTCATCACGGGCGCGCGGTTGATGGTGACCGTGTGCGAAGCCATGACCGCATCATGCCGCGCCGCGGGGCGCGGGGCAATGCCGGTCGGCCGGCGGCGGGCCGGAAACGAGAACGCGGGGCCCGGAAGCCCCGGGCCCCGCGCCTGGCTTCGGCTCTCCGGAGGCGGCTACGCCACCTTCTCCTGCACGCGCTTCACCCTGGCGCCCAGCTGCGTCAGCTTGCCGACGATGTTCTCGTAGCCGCGGTCCAGATGGTAGATGCGCGAGATCTTCGTCTCGCCTTCGGCGACCAGAGCGGCGATCACCAGGGCCGCGCTGGCGCGGATGTCGGTGGCCATCACCGGCGCACCCTGCAGGCGGTCCACGCCGCGGATCACGGCGGCATTGCCCTTGAGCTCGATCTGCGCGCCGAGCCGCGCGAGTTCGGGGACATGGGTGAAACGGTCGAGGTAGATCGTATCGGTCACGACGCTGGTGCCGTCGGCGATCGCGGTAAGCGCCATGATCTGCGCCTGCATGTCGGTGGGGAACCCCGGGAACGGCGCGGTGGTCACGTCGAGGGCCGCCGGTCGCGCGGGCCCGCGCAGCGCCACCGTGCGCGGTTCGGCGTGGATCTCGCAGCCGGCCTCTTCGAGCTTCTGCACGACCGCCATCATGTGGTCGGCTTCGCACTGCTCGAGCGTGATGTCGCCGCCGGTGATCGCGCCCGCAGCGAGGAACGTCGCCGCCTCGATGCGATCCGGAATGATCGTGGTGTCGATCGGCTTCAGCGCCTTCACGCCGCGGATGACCAGACGCCGCGAGCCGACGCCGGTGATGTCGGCGCCGCACTCCACCAGCACCTGCGCGAGTGCGGTGATGTCGGGTTCGATGGCGACGTTCTCGAGAACGGACTCACCGTCCGCGAGGACCGCCGCCATGAGCAGCTGCGCCGTGGCGCCCACGGACACGACGTCGAAATTCCAGTGCACGCCCTTGAGCTTCACGTCCCTGCCGACCATGTAGCCGTGCTCGATTTCGAGGTTTGCGTTCATCGCGTTCAGCCCGTCGAAATGCAGGTTCACCGGGCGCGGACCCCACGCACAGCCGCCGGGCAGCGACACGCGCGCCGCGCCGAAGCGCGCGAGCAGCGGTCCGAGCACGTAGATGCTGGCGCGCATCGTACGCACGAGATCGTACGGCGCTTCGAAGTTCGTGATGTTCGTCGTGTCGATCGTGCACGCGCTGCCGCGGAACTCGACGCGCGCCCCGAGGTGCTCGAGCACTTTCGCGATCGTGCGCGTATCCCGGAGGTCGGGGACGTTGCGCAGCGTGTGCACGCCGGGGGCGAGCAGCGTCGCGGTCATGACCGGCAGCGCGGCGTTCTTCGCGCCCGATACGGGCACGCGGCCGGAGAGCTTGCGGCCGCCCTGAATGACGAGTGCGTCCATGATTTCCGGCTTTGCGGGTGAGGTGGGTGCAGCCGCCCTGGCCGCAGCGTTCACGTCCATGTGTGATGTCTCCGGGCGCCGGGCGGTTCCGGAGCGGACCGCCGGCAGGGGATGTCGTCCTGGGAATGCGTCTCCGGGATTATCGGCAGCACGTCACGCAAAATCAACAGCCGTCGCGATTTGGGCGCACGGTCCGGGCGGCGTAGAATGCGCCCCGCTCACCCAGTCGGCCCGAGGGGGATCCCCGAATGTTTCCAGTTCTGATGCTCGCCGTCATGACGGCCGCCGCCACGCCTTCCATGACGCCGGCGCGGCCCGAAGTGCTCTCGCCGGACAGCGCGAAGGCCGTGCTCGACCACTACGAGAATGATCGCCAGGAGACCATCGACTGGCTCAAATCCTCGCCCTCTTCCTATTTCTCGGCCGTCGCGCGCCGCGACTTCGGCGACGAGACCGTGATGACCGTCGGCCGCGCCCCCGGCAACGACCTGCGGCTCGATGACGAACTGCTGAAGCCGCACCATCTGCGCGTCAGCGTCGTGGGCGACTCGTTCCTGGTGGAAGCCGTCGACCCCGGGGCCACGTTCAAGTTCGACGATCAGGAACTGCGCCACGCGAAGATGCCGTACGGCCGGGTGTTCATCGGACGGCTCTCGCTGCGGCTTTCGAACCAGGGCTATCCGGCGATCATCATCTCGGATCCCGAGAGCAAGCAGTACGAGAAGTTCCACGGCATCGAGTACTTCCCGCCCGACTTCAAGTATCGCTTCGTGCTGCCGCTCACCCCGAACCCGCGCCCCGACACGCTGGTGATCCTGAGCACGCGCGGCAACCAGCGTCCCGCGCTGCGGGTCGGCTGGTTCGACTTCATCGTGGACGGCAAGCCGCAGCGCCTCGAGGTCACGCGGCTCCTGGAGCCCGGGGTCGGCGACGAGGACTACGGCGTGTTCTTCCGCGACCGGACCTGCGACGACGGGGAGTCGTACGACCTCGGCCGCTACGTGAACCCCGAGAAGGTCGCGGACGGGCGCTTTCTGCTGGACTTCAACTACGCCTACTCCCCGGCCTGCGCCTACTCGCCCTACTACAACTGTCCGATCCCGCCGAAAGCCAATCGTCTGAACGTGGCGATCCGCGCGGGCGAAATGAACAGCCACTACATGGAACACTGAGCGGGCAGCAGCGGGCGCGGCGCCACGCGCGCGGGTTCGAGGGCATCGAACGAAATCCGTCCCGGGACGGATTTTCAGCTGCCGACTACGCCCCTTTCAGCGTCCTGACCGCCTCGATGTGTCCGCGCTCTTCGGCGATCTCGAGCGCGGTGAGGCCGTGGTCGTTGGTCGCGGCGGGATCGGCGCCGTGGTCGAGCAGCAGCTCGATCATCTTCGTGTCGCCGCTCTGCGCGGCGGCGTGCAGCGGGCGCCAGCCGTGCTGCTGCGGGGCGTTCACGCGGGCGCCGTGGGCGAGCAGGGCCTTCGCAATCGCGTGATGGCCGCCGGCGACCGCCGCATGCAGCGGCATCACCCGCATCGCGTTGCTGGCGACCGCGTTCACCTCGACGTCGCGGGTGAGCAGGTCGAGCACGACCTCGCGGTGGCCGAAGAACGAGGCGAGCGCGAGCGCGGTGAACCCGTCGGGCGAGCAGGCGTTGAGGAGCTCGGTTTCGCGCTCGAGCCACGAGCGCACCAGCTCGGCCTGCCCGAGCGCGGCGGCTTCGAAGAAGCTGAGCTGGGCGCCGCGTTCGATCAGCAGCGCCGCGATCTCGCTGCGGCGGTGGTACGCCGCCATCAGCGCCGCGGACTCGCCGGTGGCCGTGCGCGCGTTGGCGAGCATGGGATCGTGATCCAGCAGCTCGCGGACGCGATTCGTGTCGCCGAGCTTGACGGCGTCGATGACTTCCTGGGCCTTGAGGATGGTGCGGACCTCCTCTGCTCTGGAACGGCCCGGCCGGCGGGAGCGGCCTTCGGGGAGCGAGCGCGCCGGGCAGGTTCCGGTGCCGATGAGCCTACCCGATCGAAGCGGGCGCGTCTGCCGCGAAAATCAGCGCCATGGGGGGGCCGCCGGGCGCGGCCGCGGCGGGCGCCGGCGCCTGATCCCCGCTCAGCTCTCCTCGCGCCACTGCCGGGGCGCGATCGCCGGCCCCGCCTGACGCCGCGCCAGGAGGATTCGCGGCCGCCCGCTCAGGTCGTCGAGCAGCTCGGCGTGCTCCCAGTCGCGGGCCCCCTCGAACCAGGCCGCGACCTGCTCGGCGCGGTTCTCGGCCAGCTCGAGCGCGAGCAGGCCGCCCGCCACCAGCCATTCGGGAGCGAGGTCGATGATCTCGCTCAGGTCGTCGAGCCCGCTCGAACCCGAGAACAGGGCCTGCCGGGGCTCGTGCAGCTTCACGTCGCGCGGCAGCTCGTCCCACTCGCCGGTGGCGATATAGGGCGGATTCGATACCACGACTTCGAAGCGCTCGTCGGGATCCACGGCTTCGAACCAGTGGCCTTCGGCGAAGGTCACGCGGGCTTCGAGACCGAGCGCCGCCGCGTTCGCGCGCGCCACCCCGAGTGCGTCGGCGCTCGCGTCGCTGGCCGTGACGATCGCATCGGGGCGCTCCTGCGCGATCGCGAGCGCGATCGCCCCGGAGCCGGTGCCGAGATCGAGCACCCGCGGCCGCTCCCACGCGTCGCGCCGGGCATGCATCGCGCGCAACACCGCCTCGACCAGCGCTTCGGTCTCGGGGCGCGGGATCAGCACCGCCGGCGTCACCGCGAGGTCCAGCTCGCGAAACGCGGCGCGGCCCGTGATGTACTGCACCGGCTCCCCCGCGACGCGGCGCTCCAGCCAGTCGTCGAGCCGCCGGGCGAGCGCGTCGTCGAGCGGCTCGGCGCCGCGTTCGGCGACCTCGATCCGCGTCACGCCGAGCAGGCGGCTCACGAGCTCGAGCGCGTCCGTGGCCGGCGAATCCTCGCTGGCGAGCGTCTTCCGGGCGTGGAGCAGGGCCTCGGCGATCGTGGGCATCGGGGTCATGCACCTCCGCAGGTTTCGACGGTTGCGCGCGGCCGGGCGCGCGCGCTGGCGCACCGTCCGCTCCATTGCCCGGGCGGAGACGGCGCCTACGCCGCTCCCTCCGCCGCCATCGCCGCGAGCCGCTCGGCCGCGTCGGCCTCGGCCAGCGCCTCGGTGATCGCTTCGAGGTCGCCTTCCATCACCTCGGCCAGGTTGTGGGCGGTGAAGTTGATGCGGTGATCGGTCACGCGACTCTGCGGGAAATTGTAGGTGCGGATCTTCGCGCTGCGGTCGCCGGTCGAGACCTGTGACTTGCGTTGCGCGGCGTAGGCGGCCTGCTGCGCCTGGAGCTTGGCGTCGTAGAGGCGTGCGCGCAGCACCTTCATCGCCTTCGCGCGGTTCTTGATCTGCGACCGCTCGTCCTGGCAGGTCACCACGAGCCCGGTCGGCAGGTGCGTGATGCGCACCGCCGAGTCGGTGGTGTTGACGCCCTGCCCGCCGGGACCGCCGGCGCGGTAGACGTCGATCCGGAGGTCAGCCTCCTTGATGTCCACGTCCACATCCTCGACCTCGGGCAGCACCGCCACCGTCGCCGCCGAGGTGTGGATGCGGCCCGATGCCTCGGTGGCCGGCACCCGCTGCACGCGATGCACGCCGCTCTCGTACTTCATCTGCCGGTACACGTCTTCGCCCGAGAGCTGCAGGATGATCTCCTTGTAGCCGCCGACGTCGGACTCGCTGGCGCTGATCGTCTCCTGCTTCCAGCCGCGGCGCTCGGCGTACTTCACGTACATCCGGTAGAGGTCGGCCGCGAACAGCGACGCCTCGCCGCCGCCGGTGCCGGCGCGGATCTCCATGATCACGTTCTTGTCGTCGGCGGGATCGCGCGGGATCAGCATGCGCTTGAGCCTCTCCTGGAGCGCATCGCGCGCAGCGGTCAGCTCGGGCAGCTCGGCCTTCGCCAGTTCGGCCAGCTCGGCGTCGCCGGAGGCCGCCGCGGCCTCGTCGTCGGCGATCGTCGTCTCGATCCGCCGGAACTCGTGGATGGCCTGGATCGTCGGCTCGAGCGCCGCGCGTTCCTTCGACAGGTCGCGCAGGCGGCGCGGGTCCGCGGCGACGGCCGGGTCGCTGAGCTGGGTCGTGAGTTCGTCGAACCGCACCTCGACCTTCTTCAGGGCATCCCACATGGCCGCTCCGCCGCCTCCGTGCGTATTACTGAATGAACGCCATCTCGGGTTTCGCCGCCGGCTGCTGCTCGAGCTTCACGACCTGCTCGTCGGTACGCACCGCTTCGAGCGAGGCAATCGCGATCTCGCACATCGACAGATCCGGCTCGCGCGTGGTGAGCCGCTGGAACTGCAGCCCCGGCCACACCATCGCCTTCACGAAACCGTGGTCGTAGTACTTCCCCGACCAGCGGATGAACTCGAATGCGATGCCCGCGATCACCGGCATGCAGGCGATGCGCAGCAGATGCTCCCACACGTTCACCGGCCGGCCGATGAAGGTGAACACGACGATGCTCACCACCACGACGAGGAACAGGAACGACGTCCCGCAACGCGGATGGAAGCGCGAGAACTTGAGCACGTTCAGCGGTGTCAGCGGTACGCGGTTCTCGATCGCGTGAATGGCCTTGTGCTCGGCGCCGTGGTACCTGAGCACGCGCGCCATCTCCTTCCACTGGCTGATCAGCAGCAGGTAGAGCAGGAACGCCAGCAGCCGGAACAGGCCGTCCACCAGCCCGAAGCCGATGCGATCGTGGAAGCCGAGCCACGAGGTGAGCTTCGCGGGCAGCACCACGAACAGCAGCACGCCGAGCCCGAGCGAGAACAGCACCGTGAGCCCCTGCACCACGCTCTGCCACCGGGAAGTCTTCTGGGCCGCGGTGTCCTGCGGCTCGCGGGAGGCTTCTTCGGCGCTGTAGTTGAGTGCGCTGATGCCGAGGAACAGCGTCTCGAACAGCGACACCGCCCCGCGCACGACCGGCAGGCGCAGCGCGCGCACCTTCTGGGTCACCGAGACGAACGGGCGCTCCATCAGAGCCACGCTGCCGTCGGGCCGCCTGACGGCGACCGCCATGCGCGACGGCGAGCGCATCATGACACCTTCGATGACGGCCTGGCCGCCGATGGGCAGAAACGGCATGTGAACTCCGCGGGCGGGCGCATCGCGCCGCCGCATGCTGGCCGCGCGGCGGGGTGCGCCGGCGCGGGACGACTCAAAAAAAGCTCCCGCCCGGGCCGCATGGCCGGACGGGAGCGGTCACGACGTCGCTAAGAGGCCGCGCTCTCGGAACCGGAGGCCTTCTTGCCGCCCACCTTTTCGTAGCGGCGGCGGAAACGCTCGACGCGGCCGGCCTTGTCGACCAGCTTCTGCTTGCCCGTGTAGAACGGGTGGCACGCAGAGCAGATTTCGACGTGCAGCTCGTCCTGGCCCACGGTCGTGCGCGTATCGAACACGTTGCCGCAGACACAGACGACCTTCGTCGTCTCGTAGTGGGGATGGATTCCGGCTTTCATGGCTCTCTCCTGGTTCCTCTGGCGAATGCGGCCGGGACCGTCCGGTCGCCCGCCGGGTCTGTATGGTAAGCGGCCGGGGAGTATGCCTGAGATGCCGCCGGGCGCCAAATCGGTGCGGGGCGGGCGCGGCGGCGGGCTCCGGGAGCGGTCGCGACCGGGCCCGTAAGCAACTGGGACTCAAGGGGTCACGGGATGAGCCGCGGCGCCTCAGCCGCGCCCGGCGGCCGCGGGACGATGCGCGCGCCAGTGCTCGAGATAACGGGCGAGATGCGGCCCCGCGCCCGCCGCACGGTCTTCGAGCAGCGCCTCCAGCTGGCGCTCCTCGGCCTGCCAGGCCGCCGTGCCGAGAAAGCCCGCCAGGTGCGCGCCGCGCAGCCAGATCAGGTAGGTGGTGATGACGTCGAACTCGTTGTACTCGACGATCCGCCGCATGTCGCCCGCCTGCCAGAGGTCCACCACCTGCTCGCCGGCCGTGTCGAGCTTGCCCGGGATGCCGGCCGCGCTCGCCAGCTCGTGCAGCGACGGCGAGCCGCGGCCCCACGTGCCGAACACGTCCATGAGCTCCACGACCGCGTCGCTGCCGCGCCCGCCGAAGTAGTCCACGCCCTGCCACGGCTTCTCGGGGCGCTGGCAGAACGCGGGTGCGCTGACCCCGTGCGCCATCGCGCGCTGGACCAGAATCGGAATGTCGGCGCCGGTGATGTTGAAGCCGACCAGTTGCGGCTTCACCTTGCCCGCGGACTCCAGAAAGTTCGCGATCAGCGTGCCCTCGTCGAGCGGCGCGTCGCCTGCTTCGGGCATCGAGCGCAGCTCGAGCCGCACCGGGTGGCTGCCGGTCGCGCGACGCTTGATCGCGGAGATCGACACCACCCGGCACAGCGCGGTCTTGATGAACGGTCGCGGATTTTCGGGGGTCGCGCCGGCCGCTTCGAACATGCGCGCGACGACCTCGGCGTCGGGCGCGCTCTCCGGCAGCCCGTAGGCACGCCGCCCCGTCGCGGGATCCGGCACCCACTCGATGTCGAAGACCCACAGCTCCTCAGCGACCGTTCTGAACATGCGCTACTCGCCGCCCTTCTGCTTCCCCGCCGCGTCCTGCTGTTTCTGCATCTCCATCGCCTTCTTCATCATGGCGTTCATGTCCATTTCGCCGCCCTCGAGCTTCGCGGCGTCGAAGAGATCGTCCGAGAGGCCGGTCCCGGTCTCGAGCTTCACCACCTTGACGGTGCCCATCTCCTTGTCGCCGCTGTAGATCTCGGTGAGCCAGGGGAACTCGTAGCCCTTCTCCTTGCGGAAGTCCGACTGCACCGTGCGGATCGTGCCGCTCGATCCATGGAACTCCATCTGGATCGGCATGAACATCTTCTTGTCGACCCACAGGGTCACCGGCCCGCCGCCGCCGCGGTTCGCCTTCGGCGCGTCATAGGTGACCTTCCAGCAGTCGCGGTCGCCCACGGTCGCCTCGCCGGCGAGCTTCGCGTCCTCGGGAAGCTCGCTCCACATCCCGCTCGAACCGCTGCCGCCGATGGCGCCCCTGGGCAGCTTCTGCTTCATGCCCATCATGACCGACCAGATGTCGGTGCCGTCGAAGAGCGACGTCATCTTCATCTCCTGCGACGACTTCTCGTTCTTCATCACGCCGTCACTGCGCCAGCGCGTGCCCTTCATGTACGTCGTCGACGACATGTTCATCGCTCCGGCTTCGGCCGCGTTGAACGTCGCCTCCTGGTGGATCGTCACGTCACCGAGGTCGTGACTGACCTTCTCGACGTGGGTCTTGATGTCCTGGCGCAGCTGGGTCATGTCGTAGGCGTGCGCCGGTGCGGCGAGCAGCGCGGCGAGCGCCGTGACGAGCAGGAACTTCATGGGAACCTCCGTGAGTGGAAAGGGGAGCACCCGCCGCCGGATGGCGCCGGAAAGGCGATACGCAAACTGTCAGTCGCGAGCGCCGCCGAACAGCAGGCCGGCGCCGGCGTAGAACTGGTTGAAGCTGTCGACGCTGCCGAAGCCGGAGTCCTCGGCGACGATCCGGAACACGGTCTGCACGATCAGGTCGACGTGCGGCCCGAGCTCGAAGCCGACTTCACCGGCAACGTCGAAGCCGAGACGTGTCCTGTCGTCGGCGCCGTCGAAGCCGGGGACGCCCGCCAGCTTCGTGTGCAGGAAGTGCGCGGCCAGCCCCACGCCCGCCGCCGGATCCACGCGCCGGTTCTCGATCGGCAGGTGATACAGGACGCGCGCGCCCGCAGAGACGTCGCGCAGCGTCCGTTCGTAACCGCCCGACCCGGTCTGCTTCTTCGACCAGAAGTCGGCGGTGACATCGAGACTCCAGTTGCGCGTGAAGGAGCCCAGATCGAGGAGCGCGCCGAACGCGACCGTTTCCTGGCCGTTGTCGAGCGACACGTACGACACGGTGGGTCCGACCTTCGCGAGCCGCAGGCCGTAGTCATCCTCCGCGGCGAAGGCGGGTGTGGCGGCCACGCCGCAGGCGAACGCGACGGAAATCAGGCGCTTCATGGATCTTCCCTCCCCGGTGGCGTGATGCCGCCGGTGCGGCGCGGCGGACTGCTACTGGTTCATGCTCTCCAGGAACTTCTTGTTCGTCTTGGTGTCGCCGAGCTTCGAGATCAGGAACTCCATCGCCTCGACCGGGTTCAACTCGTTGAGGAACTTGCGCAGAATCCACACGCGCTGCAGCATTTCCGGCGACATGAGCAGCTCTTCGCGGCGCGTGCCGGAGCGGTTGATGTCGATGGCCGGGAAGATGCGCTTGTCGGACAGCTTGCGGTCGAGCACCAGCTCGCTGTTGCCGGTGCCCTTGAACTCCTCGAAGATCACCTCGTCCATGCGCGAGCCGGTCTCGATCAACGCGGTCGCGATGATCGTCAGCGAGCCGCCGCTCTCGATGTTGCGCGCCGAGCCGAAGAAGCGCTTCGGCCGCTGCAGCGCGTTGGCGTCCACGCCGCCCGACAGGATCTTGCCCGAGTGCGGCACCACGGTGTTGTGTGCGCGCGCGAGGCGCGTGATCGAGTCGAGCAGGATCACCACGTCGCGCTTGTGCTCGACCAGCCGCTTGGCTTTCTCGATCACCATCTCGGCCACCTGCACGTGGCGCTCGGCGGGCTCGTCGAACGTGGACGAGATCACCTCGCCCTTCACCGTGCGCTCCATGTCGGTGACCTCTTCGGGGCGCTCGTCGATCAGCAGCACGATCAGGTTCACCTCGGGGTGGTTCTCCGCGATCGCGTTGGCGATCTTCTGCAGCAGAATCGTCTTGCCGGCCTTGGGCGGCGAGGTGATCAGCGCGCGCTGGCCCTTCCCGATCGGGCACAGCAGATCGATGATGCGCGTCTCGATGCCGCGGTCCTTGGCTTCGAGGTCCAGCTTTTCGACCGGATAGAGCGGCGTCAGGTTGTCGAACAGAATCTTGTCCTTCGCCGTCTCGGGGCTCTCGAAGTTGACCGCCTCCACCCGCAGCAGCGCGAAGTAGCGCTCGCCTTCCTTGGGCGGGCGCACCTGACCCGACACCGTGTCGCCGGTATGCAGATCGAAGCGCTTGATCTGCGAGGGCGAAACGTAGATGTCGTCCGGACCCGGCAGGTAGTTGTAGGTCGGCGCACGCAGGAAGCCGTAGCCTTCGGGAAGAATCTCGAGCACGCCCTCGGCGAAGATCAGCCCGTTCTTCTCGGTCTGGGCCTCGAGGATCTTGAAGATCAGCTCCTGCTTGCGGAGCCCGCTCGTGCCCTCGACCTCGAGCGAGTCGGCCAGCTTCATGAGCGCCGACATGTTCATGCGCTTGAGCTCGGTGAGCTCCATGGTCTGGGCGATCGGAGTGGTCTGGGTGGCTGGGGTTTCCATGACGGTATGCCCTTGAGGTGGTGGCGACCCTCTCGCGATCACGCCGATAGCGCGCCTCGAAGAGGTGGGGCCGTGGACGCGGGATGGAGCCCGCTGGCCTGGAGGTCTGGGTGCTCGATGGTGTGCGGTCGTCGAAAGACCGCCGGGGTCCTCGAAAACGGCTGGGTGCGGCGAAAGCAGCGGATGAAGTCGGAAGCGCTGGGGAGGAGCATTGCCCGGACGCGATCACTGGGCGGAACACCGGGCCGGTCCGGTCGCGTGGAGAACGGTTGGACGCGACGAACTCAGATTAGGCGCGGCCCCGGGAGGTGTCAAGACCCGTGCTGCAGCGGGCTTGCAAACTCCGGCACGCCCGCCATGCGCTTCGCAGGGAGCACGCCCGCCGACGTTCCCCCGCCGGCTGCGGGGCGCTCCAAATGGCCGAAAATACAGGGTCCCGACTGGGCCGATTCGCCCTTCCCGGTGGCACGTGGCTTGCGCTCATTCGCGATCGGCCGGGGTGAAGCGGTCGCGTCCTACCACCGAGCCTGCCATCCACCGCGATCGCTCACCCGGTCATTCTCTCTCTCTCCAACGAGGCGCTTTGAGCCTGAGAGCTCGAAGCGCCTCATCCGCTGGCCCGAGGCCGGGCGCCGAGCTGGAGCGCGTCAGGGGGCGCCGGGCGTCACCGGGATGGCGACGCGCACCATGGCCGGGTCGGGGTCGCACCATTCGGGGAGCGCACCGGGCATCAGCAGCACCTTCACCGTGTCGCGGGCGCCGGCGATCGACGCCGTCGTGAGGACGACGCTGTCGAGCTTCGCGACGGCGCTCCTCGGCCCGGTCACCGTGACCCGCGGCGGATCCAGGTGCACCGTGCCGTCCCAGGTGAAGCCGTCCGCCGGGGCGCCCTCGACGCGCGCCGCGGCGGGCAGCGAGCGCGTCACGCGGCGTTCGATTTCGAGGTCGAGCATCATCGGGCCGATCAGCCGTTCCACGCTGGGCCCGCTGTCGCCGCCCAGCGGCAGATCCTCCGTGGCCAGGGTGCGCTCGTAGTTGCCGGCGCCCACGTCGGCCAGCGAGATCTTCACCATCGGCTCGCGCAGGCGCAGCCGGATGAGCTCCTTGCCGGTCCCGCGCAGCTCCGCCTGGATCGCGGCCGGCACCGGGCCCGAGAGCGACAGGCTGTCGGCGAGGTCCACGATCTGCAGGGGAAACGACACGACCATCGTCGCCGGGCGGTCCGTGTACACGTTCAGGTAGATCAGCACCGCGAGCAGCAGCGCCACGAACTTGATGCCCAGGTTGTCGAACAGCCAGCCGCGGATCAGGTTCACGATGCGGCCTCCCCGGCTTCCGCCGCCGTCTCGTCCCCGCCGTCCTCGGCCTCCCCCGGCCGCCGCAGCCCGTGGCGCTCCATGCGCGAGTACAGCGTGCGCCGGGTGAGCCCCAGGAGCCGCGCCGCCTGACTCTTGTTGCCGCCGGCACGCTCGAGGGCCTGCACGATCAGCTCGCGCTCGAGCGCCTCCAGCGACAGTCCCTCCGGCGGAATCTGCGGCACCCACGAGCGGTCGGCCTTCTGGCCGGGCCGCGAAAACGACAGGTGCGGCACGTCGATCGGGTCGCTGCCGGCGAGGATCAGCGCGCGCTCGAGCGTGTGCTCGAGCTCGCGGACGTTGCCCGGCCACGCGTACGCGGTGAGCGCCGCCATCGCGGCGGGCGTGATCTGATCTTCGGCCGAGCCGTGGCGGCGCAGGAACCAGCCCGCGAGCCGCGCGACGTCGCCGGTGCGCTCGCGCAGCGGCGGCAGCGCGATCGGAAACACGTTGAGCCGGAACAGCAGATCCTCGCGGAACGCCCTCTCGCGCACCATCTCTTCGAGATCACGGTTCGTAGCGGCCAGGATGCGCACGTCCACCGTGATCGGCTGGTTGCCGCCCACGCGGTGGAAGGTCTTCTCCTCGATCACCTGCAGCAGCTTGACCTGCAGCGGCATCGGCAGCTCGCCGATCTCGTCGAGGAAGATCGTGCCGCCGCTCGCGTCCTCGAAGCGTCCGGGCTTCTGCCGCACGGCGCCGGTGAACGCGCCCTTTTCGTGGCCGAACAGCTCGCTTTCGAGCAGCGCCTCGGCGATCGCGCCGCAGTTGACCTTGACCCAGGGCCCGTTCGCGCGGCGGCTGGCGAAGTGGATCGCGCGCGCGAACAGGTCCTTGCCGGTGCCGCTCTCGCCGCGCAGCAGCACCGTCGAGTCGGTCACCGCCACCTTGCGGGCCAGATCGAGCGCGGCACGCACCGCCGCCGACTCGCCGATCACCTCGGCCACGCCCTGCTTCAGGCGTTCGACCGTCCCCGAGAGCCGCGCGTTCTCCCCCACCAGCTGCCGCTCGCGCGCCGCCTTGTCGAGGATCGTCTTCAACTCTTCGCGGAACTCGCCCTCCTTGTCCACGTAGTCGTACGCGCCCTCGCGCAGCGCACGGCGCGCCGTGTCCATGCTCGCGTAGGCGGTCATCAGCACGACGGTGGTCTCCGGCCAGCGCCTGCGGACCTCGGCCAGCAGCTGGAGACCGTCGGGCGGCGCCATGCGCAGGTCGGTCACCACGGCTTCGAACGGCTTCTCTTCCATGCGCGCGAGGGCCGCGGCGCCGCCGTTCACGAACGCGGTGTCGTGCCCGCCGTCGGCGAGCTCGAGTGCCGTCAGCTCCGCGTTGCGGACCTCGTCGTCCACGACCAGGACGCGCACGTCAGCCGCCCTTCCGTGCGGGCAGCGAGACGATGCAGGTCGTGCCCGCACCCGGGCGGCTCTCGATCGCGAGCTCGCCGCCCGCCGATGCCAGCAGCCGGCGGGTCAGGAACAGACCGAGTCCCGAGCCCTGCGCCTTGGTGGTGAAGAACGGGCTGCCGAGCCGGCGCACGGCCTCGGGATCGATGCCCGGCCCGGTGTCGGAGATCGCGGCGCGCCAGCGACCGCCCGACTCGGCGAGCGTCACGCCGAGGGTGCCGCCCTCCGGCATCGCCTCGAGGGCGTTGAGCATGAGGTTCAGGAACACCTGCTTCAGGGATTCGTCGTCGAGCGGCACCGGCGCGCGCGCCGCGCCGGGCAGCTCGCGCTCGAGCGTCACCCTGCGCGAGGCGAGCTCGCCTTCGAGCAGGTCGAGCGTGCGCTCCAGCATGCCGCGCATGTCGCCGCTCGCGCCGCCGGCCCGCGGCCCGGCGGCCGCGGCGGACTCCGCCTCCTGCGCGAAGCGCAGGTAGCGGGCCACGGTCTTCGACAGCCGGTCCGATTCCTCGACCACGAACGCCGCCATGCGCGCCGCCTCCGGTTCCAGTTTGCCGAGCCGCTGCGCCGATCCACGGATGATCGCCAGCGGGTTCTTGATCTCGTGTGCGAGCGTCGCGGTGAGCCGGCCCATCGCCGCCAGGTTCTCGGCCCGCGACAGCCGGCGCTCGAGATGCGCCGATGCGAGCGTCCCGCGCACGAACAGGAACGCGAACGCGCTGATCGCGAGCGCGATCACGATCGTCGTCAGCAGCAGCGTGCGCCGGAGCCCCGCGAGCCTCGAAAGGTAGTCCACCGCCGCCTCGACCGCCACCACCGCGATCACGCCGCCGCCGCCGCGGACCGGCGCGAAGGCCGCATGGTGCACCTCGCCGTCGGCGCGGAACGGGCCGGCGATGCCGGCTTCGCCCGCCAGGGCGTCGTCGATCGCGCCGCGCGCCAGCGAGTCGAGACGGCCCGGCTCGCGCAGGAACTCGGGGCCGCGATCGTCGTAGAGCGTCAGCCGGTTGCGGTCGAGCACGGATGCGTGCGCGACGCGGGTCGTCGCGCGCAGCTCCTCGACCAGCACCAGCAGGTTCGCGTAGCCGGTGCCGTCCTCGCCGAGCAGCGCCGCGTCGGCGACGTCATCCGGGCTCACCTGTGAAGCGATCGCCGACGCCACGTTCTCGAGCCGGCGGTCGAACTCGTTCGAGAGCGCCGAGCGCACGGTGACGTAGCTGAACAGCGACAGGGCCGCCGCGGTGATCACCGCCAGGGCCGCGAACACGATCGTGCCGAGAATGGTGCGCTGCAGGTTCATTCCCCCGCGCCGGCAGGGTCAGGTCAGGGTTCGACCGTGGCCGGCTGCCCGACGGCGACCTCGCCCGGCTCGATCACGCGCGCGAAGCGGCCGCGACGTCCGTCGATCCGCTGTCTGAGCCCGGGCTGGAGCTCGTCCATGCGCGCACACGGCGCGCACGGACCGCCCACTTCGAACAGCGCGTCGCCGAGTCTCAGGCGCGTGCCCTCGGCGATGCCGTAGAGATCGAGGTCCTTCACCACGATCTGCTCGCGCACGTCGCCCGGCGCGAGGCCGAAGGCGTCGAGATCCTCCAGGCGCATGAGCAGCACCGAGCGGCGGTTGCCGGCCCGTGCGTGGCGATCGCCTTCGAGTCCTTCGCCGGCGAGCGCACGGGCGCGCTCGACGCGCGCGAGCGGCGCGCGGCTGGCTTTGCCGAGGAACAGGGCGACGACGGCGGCGGACATGCGGGCAATCTAGCCCGATCCGCTCGTGCGCCGCCAGCCGGGAATGCGGGCGGCCGTGCGGCACGCTGCGGCATGCGCGCCGCCGGCGAAACGCACCCTCGCGCCGGGCGCCCTCAACGCCGGGGGCGAAACACGATCCAGAGTCCGACCCCGATCAGCGCGAGCGGCCACAGGCGGCCGATCCACTCCCACGGCAGGCCGCCGAGCGAGAACGCCAGCAGCCCCGCGCCGATCGCGATCAGCGTGATCCCGCCGCTGCGATGGGAGGGCTCGAGCAGCAGGCGCTCCAGGCCCACGAGCACCAGCACCGCCGGCCACCAGCGGCGGATCAGCGCGCCCACGTCGAGCGCGCCGAGGGTCCCGGCGAGGAACAGCGCGCCGAGCGCGATCAGCACCACCCCCGCAAACGGCGGTCGCCGGCGGCGCCCGCCACCCGTGGCCTCGCCTGCGTTCATGTGCGGCGCACGCCGGCCGCGACGCGGCGCATCACTGCGGCGACCGGATGTGCGGCCTGCAGGGCCGAGCGACCGTGGTGGGGCCCGCGGGAACGCCGCGGCCAGGGAGTGCCACGGCGCCGGCGGACGGTCGCAGGCGGGCGAACGGCATGACGTCGGGCCCTCCCTCGGGAAGCGAAACGGTACGGCGTCGCGGCGATCGTGCCGGGGCGCCCGGCGCCACGCGGCGTGCCCGGCACCCCCGCGGGCCGCTCAGCCGTCTTCCAGCCGCGCGATGATCACCGTGATGTTGTCGGGGCCGCCGCGCTCGTTGGCGAGCGCGATGAGGCCCTTGCAGGCCGCGTCCAGATCCGGTCCGGACGCGAACTCCGCGATCTCGCTGTTCACGACGACGCCGTGCAGGCCGTCGGTGCAGAGAACGATCGTGTCGCCGGGTTCGAGCGGCGCGTCATGGCGCCACGCGTCCACCTGCACTTCCCGGCCCACGCCGACGCTGCGCGTCACCACGTTGCGGCGCGGGTCGATGCGCGCCTGTTCCTCGGTGAGCTGCTGTTCGCGGACCAGCTGCGCGACCAGCGAATGGTCCTGGGTCAGTTGGCGGATCGAGCCTTCGTGCAGCAGGTAGGCCCGGCTGTCGCCGACGTGACCCAGATAGAGCTCGCGGTCGCGGACCACCGCGGCCGTGCAGGTCGTGCCCATGCCGCCGCGGTCGGGCTTTTCCAGGCTCTCGCGATGCACGGCCTCGTTGGCCGCCTCGATCGCGTCGTGCAGCGCCTCGGTCGGGTCCGTGCACGACTCGTTGCGGTACTCGCGCACCACGGTGTCGGTGGTGATGCGGCTCGCCACCTCGCCCGCCTGCGACCCGCCCATGCCGTCCGCCACCATCATCAGGGCGCCGAAACGCGCGCCGGGCGAGGCCGGATCCGGAACCCAGGTGGCATGGCAGTCTTCGTTGTGCTCGCGCCGCCGGCCACGATCAGTCGCCGCTTTGACGACGAGGCGCATGAGATCTCCCGTCGGAATGGCCGGCCTTCGATCAGCGGGCCACGGCCCTGACTTCCTGCCGCATCAGATGGATGGCGAGTCCCTCGGCATCTTCGGCTGCCTCGCCCAGCGCCTCGGTGAGCGTCGGGTGGGCGTGGATGGCCTGCGCGAGGTCGTGCATGTCGAGGTCCGCTGCGATCGCCAGCGAGCACTCGTGGATCAGCTCGCTGGCCCGCACGCCGATGATGTGCGCGCCCAGCACCTGATCGGTGCCGGCGTCGCCGACCAGCTTCACGAATCCGGCGATTTCGCTCTCGGCGATGTTGCGGCCGTGCGCCCGAAACGGGAAGCGTCCCACCTTGACCTCGCGGCCCTCGGCCTTCGCCTCGCGCTCGGTGAGGCCGACGCTGGCGATCTCGGGGTTCGTGAAGGTCGCGGCCGGCACCGCGCGCCAGTTGGTCTGCGCCTGGTGCCCGGCGACGATCTCGGCCGCCGCCTTGCCCTGCGCCGAGGCGAAGTGGGCGAGCTGCTTGATGTCGGTGACGTCTCCGATCGCGTAGACGTTCTTCACGCTGGTCTCGAGCCGGTCGTTGACGACGATCTTGCCACGGTCGGCCACGGCCACCCCGAGCGTATCGAGGCCGAGATCCGCGGAATAGGGCCGCCGGCCGGTGGCGATCAGAACGCAGTCCGCCTCGACGGTCTTGCCGCCCGAGAGCGTGAGCGTGATCGCCTCGCCCGGGCCGTCCTTCATGGCCTCGACCCTGGTGTCCAGGTGCAGCGAGATCTTCTGCTTCTTCAGCTCGCGGACCAGCGCGTCGGCGATTTCGTCGTCCTCCGCGGGCACCAGCCGCGGCAGCATCTCGATCAGCGTGACCTCGGAGCCGATCGCGGCGAAGAAGCCCGCGAACTCGGAGCCGACCACGCCGCCGCCGAGCACCGCGACACGCTTCGGCTGCTTCTTGAGGTCCAGCGCCTCCTTGCTCGTGATCACGCGCTCGCCGTCGAGCGTAAAGCCGGGCGGGATCGACGCCTGCGCGCCGGTCGCGAGGATCACGTGGTCGGCGGTGATCTCCTGCTTCGCGCCGCCTTCCCCCTCGACCACCATGCGGTTCGCGGCGGTGAGCTTCGCCGCCCCGCGGAAGATCTCGACCTTGCGGCCTTTGAGCAGCGAACCGACGCCGCCGGTCAGCTGCTTCACGACTTTGTTCTTGCGCGCGACGAGCTGGCCCCAGTTGATCTTCGGCTCGGCCACGTCGATGCCGAACTCCTTCGCGCGCCGGATCTGCTGGTAGAGGTGCGCGGTGACGATCCAGGCCTTGGTCGGAATACAGCCCCAGTTGAGGCAGGTGCCGCCCAGCTCGTCCTTCTCGACCACGGCGGTGCGGAGGCCGAGCTGAGCGGCGCGGATGGCACAGACGTAGCCGCCGGGGCCGGTGCCGACGACGATGAGCTGGAAATGCTGGGAATCGGACATTGGAGATTGGGCCCCGGCAGAGGTGCGGAAGAGACTCCGGACCGGCATGGCGCGCGATCGTCAGAGAGATGTCAGAACGCACCAATCTAGCCGCAGGCGTTCCCGCACCGCAAGCCCGCGGCCGCGGCCGCGCGCTCCGGCCGCAGCACGATCGTGTCCTCCCATGACTGCAACGCGAAAGGGTCCGCCCATGGGACACCTCACGACGCGCATCAGGGACGCCCGGCGGCCGGGTCCGGTGCAGGCCGCACTCGCAGGGAAGGTCACCCGTGCCGAAGCCGCCCCCGCCGCGCCCGTATCCTGCACGCGGCCCACCCCCGGGTGTAGGTTCAGGACATGCGACGACTTGCCGTATTCGCGCGGCCACCCGTGGAGGGGCGGGTCAAGACCCGGCTGTCGCCCGCGCTGCCGCCGCCGGAGGCGCTCGCCCTCTACGCCGGCATGCTGGAAGACACGCTCACCGCGGTGGTGGGGGCCTCGGCCGAGGAGCGCATCGTGTTCTGGGCCGAGGAGCAGGGCACCGTGCCGTTCGAGCTCCCGGGCGGCGTCGCCGAGCGGGCGCAGGCGCAGGGCGACCTCGGCGCGCGCCTCACGGAGGCGTTCGAGCGTCTGCTCGATCGCCCGGACGCGACCGCGGTGATCGTGGGCGCCGACTGTCCGGACCTCCACGCGGCCAGAATCAGCGAAGCGTTTGCCGCGCTGGGCCATGCGGACGCGGTGCTCGGGCCCTCGAGCGACGGCGGCTACTACCTCATCGGCCTGCGGCGGCCGGCGCCGGCACTGTTCCACGGCATCGACTGGAGTACGCCCGTCGTACTCGATCAGACCCTCGCGCGGGCCGAAGAGGCCGGCGTCGGCATCGTCCGGCTCGGCACGCTCGACGACATCGACACGCCCGCCGACCTCGCCCGCTGGATCGGCCGCCGCGCCGCATCCGGCGCCGTCGGAGCCCCCGCGACACGCGCAGCGCTCGCGCGCATGGGGCTGTTTCCCTCGCCATGAGCCGGCCGCGTGCGGCGCGGCCCCCGATCAGCCGCCTTCGGGCAGCGGGGGCGCCGCGGCGCCCGCCGCCTTCTGCGCGCGCGCGATCGCTTCCACGATCGGCTGCTTCATGTTCTCGGGCGGGTTGGTCTGCAGCGCACGATGGTAGAACTGCAGCGCCGCGGCGGGATCTTCGCGATGCTCGCTGATGATGCCCATGTTGAACAGCGCGACCGTCTGCTGCGGATCCTTGGACAGGGCGAGCTGGAAGTGGTGCGCGGCTTCGTCCGTGAAGCCGAGGTTGTAGTAGCAGACGCCGAGATCGACCAGCGCCTCGACGCGGGTCGAATCCATGCGCAGGGCGGCCCGGTACTGGACGATCGCCTCCGGCCAGTTGCCGGTGTCGTAAAGGAGGTTGGCGAGGCCGATGCGCGCTGCGACGTTGGTCGAATCGTTCTCGATCATCGCCCGCAGCTGATCGGCCTGGGCCTGCTGCTCGGGCTGGGCCCCCTCCACCTGCGGGAAGTTGTTCTTGTGGAATCCCTGCACCGCCATGTAGAGCAGAACGATCGCGCCGAGCACGCCCACCACCAGCCACAGCGTGAGCGAGGGATCGCCGACCGCGCGGCGCTCGCGCGCGCGCCTGAGCCGGGGGGGCGGCTCGATCTTCTTTGCGGGCGGTCGCTTCCCCTTCGTCTTCTGCGCCTTCGCGGCGGGCGCGGCCTTCGCGGCGGGCGCGGCGGGCGCGGCCGGCGCGGCGGCGGGCGCGCCTTCGAGCGGGAAGTTGCAGCTCTCGCAGCTCGTGGCGTCGGCGGGATTCTCGTGCCCGCAATCGGGGCAGGTGCGTGAGGTCTGAGCGTCGTCGGACATGGCGGCACTATAGGGAGAGCTCCGCGCGCGCGGCAACCTGCGGGCCACGGGCGGCAGGCGGGGCGCCGGCGCACGATGTCAGCAGGTCGTGAAGCCTCCGCACCCGGACCCTGCCGGGGCCCGGAGCGGCCGCGTGCGGCATTCCGCTCTTGCGATGCGTGAACGGATCGAGCTAGCGTCATCGTCTTCCATGATCCGGATCCGGCTGTTCCTCGTCGCGCTGCTCCTCGCGCTGCCGCCCGTCGCCGCGCACGGCGCCGAGCAGGCGCGCGTCACCCTGCTCTTCACCACCGATCTGCACGGCCGGCTGGTGGGCCGCGATCTGCTCGAGGAGCGCCCCGCGCCGGGCGGGCTCGCGCGCGTGGCGACGCTGGTCAGGCGGATCCGCGCCGGGGGCGAAGTGCTGCTGCTCGACGGCGGCGATGCCATGCAGGGCGACGCGCTCGGCGACGCGTGGCGGATGGACAGCACGTCCACGCGTCCGGAGCCGATGATGGCGGCGATGAGCGCGATCGGCTACGACGCCATGGCGGTCGGCAACCACGAGTTCGACTTCGGCCTCGCGGCGATCGCCCGCGCCCGCAAGGCGGCGTCGTTCCCCTGGCTCAGCGCCAACGTGCAGGCGAGCGGGAAGGACGCGCCGGCGTTCGCACCATCGCTGGTCAAGGTCGTGAACGGCGTCAGGGTGGGCGTCGTCGGACTCACCACGCCGGCGGTGGCCGCCTGGACGGACGCGTCGCAGCGGCAGGGCCTCCGCTTCGAAGACCCGGTGGCCGCCGCGCGCCGGGAAGTGGCGCGGCTGCGCCAGCGCGAGGGCTGCGATCTGGTCGTCCTGCTCGCCCACACCGGCCTCGCGACGCCGCCCGGAGCCGCGGCGCCCCGGCCCGGGCAGCGCCCGGACGAGAACTGGGGCGAGCGGCTCGCCAATGACGTCCCCGGCGTGGATCTGCTGATCCTCGGCCACACCCACGAGCGCATCGATTCGCTCTCGATCGCCGGCGTGCCCGTCGCCCAGGCCGGTCGTTCGGGCGAGGTGCTGGGACGTGCCGACTTCACCATGGCGCCGGGCCCGAGCCGCGGCCGCTGGAGCGTCGCCGGATTGACCCTCGGCGCGGTCACCGTCGGCGACTCGGTCGCCGCCGATCCCGCGATCGCGGCGCTGGCCGAACCTTACGAGGACGAGGCTGGCCGCGTGCTCGGCCGCGCGATCGCGCGCACCGACCGGCCGATCGGGTCGCCGGACGGACGGCTCGCCGACGGCCCGATGTGGGAGCTGCTGCAGCGCATGCAGCTCGAGGCGAGCGGCGCGGACGTATCCTTCACGGCGCTGTTCCGCCCCGACCTCACGATCGCCGCAGGTCCGGTGACGCTGCGCGATCTGCTGCGGGCCTATCCCTACGAGAACCGGCTGGTGATGCTGGAGCTCACCGGCGCCCAGGTGCGCGCGGCGCTCGAGCACGCGGCGCGCTATTTCCGTACCTACACGTTCGCCGCCGATCAGGCGCTCGCCGATTCCGGATTCGCGGGCTACAACTTCGACGCCGCCGACGGCGTGAGCTACGAACTCGACCTCACGAAGCCACCGGGCGAGCGCGTGACGCGCCTCACGATCGCGGGCAGACCGCTCGACGAGGCGCGCCGGCTGAAGGTCGTGATGAACGACTATCGCGCGGGCGGCGGCGGCGGCTACTCGATGTTCGAGGGGGCGAAGGTGCTGTGGCGCAGCACCCGTACGGCCCGCACGCTGCTGATCGACCACGTGCGCGCGGCGCACGAGCTCGGCGGCGGACAGGCGGTCAACTGGCGGCTGCTGCCCGACTACGTGACCGAACCGGCGCGCCCGCTGATCGACCGCCTGGTGCGCTACGGCAAGGCGCCGGCCGGCGAAGTGAAGCACCTGGGCGCGCGGGAACCCGCACGCCGCGGCGATCTGGCCTACTGGCTCGCGCGCGCATTCGGCTGGCGCAGCGAGCATCGCTCCGGAGCGTTCTCGGACGTCGCGCCGGCGCTCGAGCCGTGGCTCGACGGGCTGCTGGAGCGGAAGGTACTGGGCGAGACGGCCGAGCATCAGCGCTTCGAGCCGTTCGGCGATGCGGGGCGTCCGCTCACGCTCGACTGGTGCGAAAACGCGGCGCGCGCCGCCGGCTACGCGATCGGGCCGAAAGGGAGCGATGCCGCCTACGTGAAGAGCCTCACCACCGGCACCGGCGCCGGCGTCGGGCCGCCGGCGGGTCGTCGTGCCCCGGAGGAGGCCGCCTTCGACCGTGCGCAGCTGCTCGGCATCATCTGCAACACCCGCTTCCCGGAGCTGCGCATGCTGGAGACCACGGATTTCCACGGCGCGGTCTTCCCCGGCACCGACCGCCGCGCCGGGCGCGAATGGGGCGGCACGGTGGCGCTCGCGGCGCTGGTCGAGAAGCTGCGCGCCGAGAATCCGGAGGGCACGGTGCTGCTGGACGGCGGCGACTGCTTCCAGGGCACGATGATCTCGAACCTGCAGTTCGGGCGCCCCGTGGTCGAGCAGATGAACGCCCTGCACTATGCCGCCACGGCGATCGGCAACCACGAGTTCGACTGGGGCGTGGACACCCTGCGTGCACGGATTCGTGGCATGCATTTCGCGGCGCTCGGCGCGAACATGGTCGAAAAGAAGACCGGCCGGGTGCCGCGCTGGGTTCGCGCCGATACGCTGGTCGCGCGCCGCGGCGTGCGCATCGGGGTGCTGGGGCTCTGCTATCGCCACACCCCCACCGTGACGCTCGCGGCGCACGTGGCGCCCTACCGCTTCGACGGCGATTCCGCCGCCGCCGCCGAGGCCGTGCCGCGACTGCGCGGCCGCGAGGGCGCCGACGTGGTGGTGGCGGTCGGCCACGTGCCCGCCGAGTCCGGCCGCAACCGGCAGGCGCGCGAGGGCGACCTGGTACGGCTCGCGCGCGGCGTGCACGGCGTGGACGCCTGGTTCGGCGGCCACAGCCACAATTTCATCGACGACATCGTGGACGGGGTGCCGGTGCTGATCCCGGGCGCCTTCGGCCGTGCCGTGGCGGTCTGCGACATGGTCGTGGATCCGCTGGCCGACCGCGTCATCGAGCGCCGCTCGCGGCTCGAGCTGGCCTATGTGGACGAGCTCCCCGCGGATTCGACGTGGGTCGCGCGCGTCGCGCGCTGGAACGAAGGCGTGGCGCCGATCGCGAACACGCCGCTCGGCCGTTGCCGCGAGCCGCTCGACCGTTCCGGCGCCGAGACCACCATCGGCAACCTCATCACCGACGCCATGCGCGCCGCGAGCGGCGTGGACATCGCGATGCAGAACCCCGGCGGCATGCGCGCCAACCTCGACTCGGGGCTCGTCACCCGCGGGGAGGTGTACGCGGTCATGCCCTTCGACAACACGATCGTGATCGAGTCGCTCACCGGCGCCGAGGTGAAGCGCGCCATCGACGAGGCGCTGGTGCGCGGGCGGGTCACGCAGGTGAGCGGCATGCGCTTCACGTTCGATCCCGACCGGCCGCCGCTCGAGCGCGTCATCGAGGTGATGGACGCGAACGGCGTCCCGCTCGACCCGGCCAAGTCGTACCGGGTCGCCTGCAACAACTTCATGGCGACCGGCGGCGACGACTATGCCACCCTCGCCAGCGGCGCCGATCTCACCGACACGAACCAGCTGATCCGCGACGCCATCGAGACGTGGGTGAAGCAGCAGTCGGCGAAGCACGGCGCGCTCGACGTGCGCCGCGACGGGCGGATCCGCGAGGTGCAGGCGCCGGTCCCGGCGGGCTCCCGGTAGGATTCGCAGGGAGCGTCCGCGGCGGCGCGGGTCCGCTCGGCCCCCGCCGTGAAGACTCTGCGCCCGCCGCTTCCGCACCGCCCCCGGGCGCCCGGGAACGCTAGGGCGCGGACCTCGAGGCGGAGCTGCCGGTGCCGCCGCCGTCGCCGGTGAGCGGGATCCCGGCGCGGTGGAAATAGTCCTCCAGGCCCTTCGCGATCTTGATGCCGGTCTGACGCTGGAACCTGGGATCACGCAGCATCTGGCCCTCGGTCGGGTGATTGATGAACGCCACCTCGACCAGCGCCGAAGGGAATTCCACCGACTTGAGGACCACGAAGCCCGCCTGCTTCACGCCGCGCATCTCGAGACGGCTGTCGTCCGCCACTTCTTCGAGGAGCGCGTCCGCCAGCAGCTCGCTGCGCTTCTGCGCTCCGGCGCGCTTGACCTCGTAGAGGATGTTGACGAGGTCGTTCTCGGCCTGGGGCGGCACGCCGCCCACCAGGTCCGCCGCGTTCTCGACATCGGCCAGGTCCGCCACGGCCTGGTCGGTCGCCCCTTTCGGCGAGAGAAAGTACACCTCGGTGCCGTTGCCGCGGCCGCGGCGTGCCGAAGAATTGGCGTGGATGCTGATGAACACGTCGGCTTTCATCTGCTCGGCGAGCCGGTAACGCTCGCGCAGCGGAATGAAGTAGTCGCCGTTGCGGGTGAGCACGCCCTTGATGCCGGGGACGTCGTCGAGCGCCTTGACGACCTCCTTCGCGATCGCCAGCGTGACGTCCTTCTCGCGCAGCCCGCGCGTGCCGTGGGCGCCGTTGTCCTCACCGCCGTGGCCGGCGTCCACGGCTACGATCCGGATCCGATCCGCGCGCTTCTTCGCGGCGATGCCGGCGAGCCGCTGCTGCTCCTCGAGCTCGCCGCCGGGCTTCATCACGTCGACCACGAAGCGGTACGGCTTATGCGACTCGACACCGAGGTCGAAGGCCTTGAAATCGGTTTCGCTGTGGAAGCGCAGGCGGAAGCGGGTCGCTCCGCCCACGGTGAGGATCTCGACCGTGTCCACGACGCCGTCGCTCACGGCGAGCTGGCGCTGGACGCCGTCGGCGAGTTTGACGACCTCGCCGGGCACCGCGATCACCAGCTCGGCGGTGCGGCCGGAGTCGGGCGCGATCGGGGTGACTTCGTCGGAGAGATCGAAGACGACCCGGGTGTGGGTCGGCGAGGCCCAGGAACGCACGCTCTGCAGCGTGACCGGGTCGGCGGCGGCGCGCGCGGCGCCGGATGTGACGGCTGCGAAGGCGATCGCCATCGTGGCGACCGCGAAGCGGAATCGGATCAAGACGGGTCTGCCCTCCCTGGCAGGAAGGGGGACGGCGCTCGGTGGCCGTCCCCCGCCCCCCTGTCTACCGTAGATTGCCTGCTCAGCCGCCGACACGCAACGGGACAAACTGAGTATTGCCGCCGCGGTTCACGAGCAGGACGGCATGGCGTCCCTTCGTCTTGGCGGACGTGATCTGCTTCGCGAAGGCCTCCGCGGTCGAAACCGGCTGGCCGCCGACCTCCTCGATCACGTCGCCCGGCTCGAGCCCGGCGTCGTCCGCGCTGCTGCCCGACTCGACGTCGGTGATGATCACGCCGCTCTCGACGCCGGCCTGGCTCATCTCGGCGCGGCTCATCGGCCGCACCGTGAGGCCCGCCATCGTCGTGGTCTTCTGCGATCCCTCGTCGCCGCTGGAGCCCTGCTGCTGCGGCGTGTTGGAGGCGAGGAACTGGGTGTCACGCTCGGCGAGCTTGACCGTCAGCTGCACGGGCTTGCCGTTGCGCAGCACCGTCACCGGCACCGACTTGCCGACCTTCTGGTCGGCGACGCGCAGGCGGAACTTCTGCAGATCCTTCACCTGCATGCCGTCGAACGAAACGATCACGTCGTTACGCCTGAGCCCTGCGCGCTGCGCCGGCGAATCGTCGATGACGTTCTGGATCAGGACGCCCTGCTGGTTCTTGTCGAGGCCGAAGCCGTCCGCCAGCTCCGGGGTCAGCTCGGCGAGGTAGACGCCCAGCATGGCACGCTGCACCGAGCCGTGCGCGACGAGCTGCTCGGCGACGTGCCGCGCGAGATTGATCGGGATCGCGAAGCCGATGCCCTGGCCGCTCGGGTTGATCGCGGTGTTCACGCCGATCGCCTCGCCGCGAATGTTGCACAGCGGACCGCCGGAGTTGCCGAAGTTGATCGAGGCGTCGGTCTGGATGAAGTCCTGGAACTGCGGCGTGCCGCCCCAGATGTTGAGGTTCGAGCGGCCGCGGGCGCTCACGATGCCCACCGTGACCGAGCCTTTGAGCTCGCCGAGCGGGTTGCCGATCGCAATCGCCCAGTCGCCGACGCGGAGCTGATCCGAGTCGCCGAGCGGGAGTACCGGCAGGTCGTCGGCGTCGATCTTGATCACGGCCACGTCGGTTTCGGGATCCGCACCGACCACCTTCGCCTTGAACTGGCGGTTGTCGTTCAGCGTCACCGTGATGTCGTTCGCGTCACGGACGACGTGGTTGTTGGTGAGGATGAGGCCATCCTTGTCGATGATGAAGCCGGAACCTGAGCTCGGACGCGTGCGCGGATGCGGGGACCGGGTGCCGTCGCCGAAGAAGCGCCGCAGTAGATCGTCGCCCTGCTCGTTGGACGCGCTCACTTCCTTGCGCACGTCGATGAACACGACGGCGGGCAGGGCGCGATCGACGACCGAGACGAAGGGGCTTTCCGGCAGCGGCGCCGAAGACGTGGTCGCGTGCAGCTCGGCACGCTGCGCCAGCGAGGGCTTCTGCAGATCGAAGACGGCGCTGACGCCGAGGCCGATCACCAGGCCGACGAAGACCAGGATGGACGCCGCCGCGTAGAACTTCCGGGGCTGGTGGGGAGTGGGCGGGACGCTCGACATGTGGACTGTTCCTCCTGAGGGCCGATCACCGCGGGCGCCCCATGGCGCCTCTCTGGTGATCGGCAGGTATGAAGAGGGTCATCAACAGGTTATCCCGGCATGGCGCGCTGCCCTGTCACCTGCCGGTCAAATCCCCGGCGGCGGGCCGGCGCCGCGGGCCGTGACGCCTCCATTCGCGCCCTTAGATGCCTCTGCCCCGCTCCGGGTTGAACCCCGCCGGCGCACCGGGCACAGGGTTCGCAGGTTCCTTACAACCATGCGCCGGCAGGGGTTCCGGCGGCGCCCCGCCTTGTCGGCAGCGGAGACTTTGCTAGACTCGCGCGCCATGTCCGCCGAGGCCGCTTTCTTCATCTCCGACGCGCATCTCGGCGCCGACGACTCCGGCTCGCCTGCCGAGCGCGAGCGGCTCCTGCACGGCTTCCTCGACGCCCTGCCCGGGCGCGCCCGCTCCCTCTACATCGTCGGTGACCTGTTCGACTTCTGGTTCGAATACGGGACTGCGATCCCGCGCAGCCACTTCCGCACCCTGGCCGCGCTCGACCGCGCGCGTCGCGCCGGCGTCGAAATCACGCTGATGAACGGCAACCATGATTTCTACCTCGGCCCGTTCCTGCGCGAGGACCTCGGGCTCGTCACCCACGACGGTCCGCTCGCGCTGACGCTGCAGGGCCGGCGCATCTGGCTGCACCACGGCGACGGGCTGCTCGGCGGCGATCTCGGCTACAAGGTCCTGAAGCGGATCCTGCATCATCCCGCCAGCATCGCGCTCTATCGCTGGCTGCACCCCGATCTCGGCCTTCCGCTCGCGCACCGGGTCTCCAATCTGTCGCGGCGCTCGCGCGAGCCGCGCCCGATCGACGGCGACCAGATGTGGCGCGACATCGCGATGCCGCGGTTCGCCGAGGGTTTCGACGCGGTGATGATCGGTCACTTCCACCAGACCCTCGAACGCCGCGAGGCCGATCGCTGCTTCTTCGTCCTCGGCGACTGGATCGACCGGTTCAGCTACGTCGTGCTCGAAGAAGGGGCGTTCCGATTCGAAACCTGGCCGTCGCGGGGCGCCTGAGCCAGCGGGCCGCAGCGCCGCGCGGGGGTCAGAACTGCGCGGTGAAGGCGACGCGGTGGGTGTCGCCCAGCTCGTAGCGGAACGGCACCCAGGCGTAGTCCAGGCGCAGACTCTCGTGCGCGTACCCGACGCCGAGGCTCACGTTCTGCGCGTCGTCGTTGGCGCGGAAGCCGGCCCGCAGCGCCGCGCCGACGGGACTCGCCAGTTCCGCACCGAGCATCGCGATGCCGCTACGGCCGTGGGTGAAGCGCCCCTCCAGCGCGCCGACGAGCTGCATGCCGCCGAGCGGCCACGCGTAGGAGCCGCCGCCCTGCACCGCCGCCGGCAGCGCCACGTCGGACCCCTGCACGCCGTCGATCATGTAGTGGGTCGACGGGCCGAGGTGGTCGGCCTGCAGGCCGAGCCGCATGTTCGGCAGGCGCGCCGGGCGCCACCCGACGCCGGCGCCGAAGGCGTACGTGGTCGCCGAGCTGTTGGCGATGCGCTCGCGCACGATCTGCGTGCTGAGACCGATGTCGAGGCCTTCCGCGAGCGGCGCACCGTAGCCGAGGCCGAACTCGAGATCGTGCGAGCCGAACGTGCCGATCACGTTGCCGAGCGCGTCACGCTCTTCGATCGGTTCGGTGTAGAAAGCGCGGATCGAAGCGCTGAGACCGCCGCCCAGCATCCCGCCCGCCACCGCGAACTGCGAGTGACGCAGGCCGTCGACGAGCTCGAAATGGGCGCCCGTGATCTGCAGGCCATGCGTCGCCGCGAGGCCCGCCGGGTTCCAGAATGCCGCCTCGACGCCCTGTCCCACCGACGCGTACGCGCCGCCGAGGGCGGAGGCCCGCGCCCCGGCCGGCACCTCGAGGAAAGCGAAACCCGCGGGTCCGGCGTGGGCCGGGCCCGCGAGCAGGGCGGCCGCGAGGAGCGCCGCGCCGATTCGTGCGTGCAGGGTCATGGGTCGAAATGGCGGGCGGGGCCGGTGACCGGCCCCGCCTGCGGGATCATACACCGGCCGGGGGGCCGGGTTCCTGCGGGATCGCTCAGCGCCCCCTTCTCCCGCCTTTCGAAGCGTTGCGGTCGGACTTCGCCGCACGGGCCGGCGCCTCGCGCGCAGGGCGCGAAGCCTTGCGCTGGACCGCCTTCGCCGGGCGCGGTGCCGGGGCGCTGCGCTGGATCACCCGGCTCCGGCTGGCGCGCGCGGCGGGCCGCTGCACCTCGCGCGTTCCGCGCCAGATCGGCGTGGAACGCTGCACGCTGCGCGGCGCCTGGCGCACGGTGCCGCGCGGCGCAGGCGCGATGCGACGCCACTGGATGCCGTGGCCGGCCTCACCCGACTGCACGATGCGGGCCCCGCCCCGCTCGACGAACCCGATGCGGTTGCCGTCACGTCCGCCGTCCCGTCCCTTCGCGGGCACGGGACGCGCCCCGTCGCGGGGCTTGTGCGCGGGCGCCGGCGGCGGTGCCGGATCGTCCTTCTTCGGCTCGCGGGCCGGCTCGGGCGTGGGCGCCGGGCGCGGGGTATCCTGGCCACGCGGCTTGCGCTCGGGCGCCGCGCTCGGGCGGTCGGCCGGCTTGCGGGCGGGCTCGGGACGCGGCGCCGGACGTGCCGCGGGCCCCCTGCTGCCGTCGTCGCCGCCGCGCTGGGTCGCGGGGCGGCGCTGGATGCCGCCGCGTTCGTCCGCGGGACGCTTCGAGCCTTCGTCGCCGCGCACCTGGCCCGCCGGCTGGCGGACCGCGCCGCGCTCACCGCGCTCGACCCGGGTGCCGGTTCCGTTCCTGCCGTCGTCACCGCCGGCGCGCTCGTTGTGGCCGCGCGGCAGGATCATGGCGCCGCCCTTGCGGCGGTCGTGAGCGGCGACGAGCCCGGGAGGAGTGCCGTGCTTGAAACGTTCCGGCGGAATGTAGCCGGCCGGCGCGGGACCCTTGTAGCGGCGCAACGGACCGCCCCAGATCGACGACCAGTAGCCCCAGCCGTCCCAGCTCGAGTACCAGGTGCGGCCGCGCCAGCCGTAGCCGGGGCGGCAGTTGTAGACGAAGTACGGCACGCTGCCGAACCAGTACGACGGTCCCCAGTACCAGGAATAATTGACCCGGAACGAGAACGCGCTGCAGGTCGTGTAGTACGGATCGAAGCCGTCCCACCACGACCAGTAGCCGGGGCGGTGGCAGTCGTAGCAGAGGTAGCGCGGATACTTGACCACCTCGTGCAGGTAGTAGGAGGTGTAGGCCGTGGCGAACGACTCTTCGTCGTCGGGCGACGTCAGCACGCGGCGGCGGATGCGCTCCATCGCGACGAACGGATCGCCGACGATGCGGCCCTCCGCGGTGACGCCCTGCTCCTCTTCGGGATCGCCCTCGTAGCCGAGTGCCGCAGCCTGCGGGTTGTAGGGGCGCAGGTACCAGGGCAGGGCGCCGAACGGCTCGCGCGAGGCGATGGCGACGATGTAGCCCTCGCCCGTCGGCCCGTCGACGACCAGCTCCATGTCGGAGTTCCGATCGGGAATCCGATAGGTCTGCCGCGCTTCGATGAAGTCGCTGGTCTCGTAGGGGAACAGAAGATTGACGTAGCCTTCGGCGTCGATCTCGTAGACGAGCAGGTGACTGTCGTCGGTCGCGCGCACGCCGAGCTTCAGGAGATCGCCCTTGTCGTAGACGGCTTCGTCACCACGATCGGTCCAGACCTCGACTGACAGAGATCTGGCCTGGGCCATGGCCGGAACCGCGAGCGCTGCGATCAGCGCGCAGGCCACCCATCCAGGTCGTTTCATGATGATGTTCCTTCCGTCGGGAAGTGTCCCGGACGCGGGGCGGGGAGCAGTGCCGGCTCCATGATACCAGCATTTGATGCGGCTCCCGAGCGCACGAGATCGTGGCGTCCAGGTCCTTTGCAGTTTCTGGACGTGGCGGGGCGCCCGATTGCGCGCCGCCATGTTCCGCCAGGGGTCTTCATCGCAGGGCCACCACGCCCGCCCGGCGCACGCGCGGCTGTGCCTGGCCGTCCTCGTCGTAGGCGCGGCGCGCCTTGAGTTCGCGGTTGCCCGGATCCACCTGATACGCCCAATCCACGATCACCCGCGAGGCGCTGGCGCTCACGACCCGGAACTTGGCGTAGTGATCGTCCCAGGTCCACACCACGTACGCGTGGCCGGGAATCGCTTCGACGGTGCCGCTCGGCGACCAGCCGCTTCCCGGCGCCCAGTCGATCTCGTCGAGCGTGGTCACGGGGCCCATGTCCTGAATGTCGGTGTCGGTGTACGGCGCCTGGATCTCGTTCGCGGCGCCGCCGGTCGTGTAGAGAATGTCCACGTCGGAATCGTCGAAGGCAACGACGCGATAGCGCGAGAAGTCGTAGCCGCTGAAGTCGGGGTCGTTCTCGACGCTGGCGATCGCGAGGCCGAAGCCTTCAGGGCGCGGCGTGTCGAAGACGCTCTCGTAGGAAAGATCGCTTTCGTTCCCGGCCCGATCCACGGCGGCGACGGCGAAGTAACGCGTCACCCCGTTCACGAGACCGTCGACTTCGAACGACAGCCCGCTGGTCGAGCCGATGCGATCGTAGGGACACGACGGCCCGGCGTCGCAGCCGCTCTCGTAGATCCGGTAGCCCACGACGTCGGCTTCGGGATTGGGATCCCAGTGCAGCCAGACCTTGGTGTCACCGGTGACACTGTAGACGTTGGCTGGAGCCGAGGGCGGCGTGTAGTCGCGCCGCGGCCCGGTTGGTGAATCGTGGCAGCCGGCGACGAGGAGCAGGCCGGCCGCGAAGCCTGATGCGAGAGACAGTTGCCGCCACATGATCGAACCCTCCAGAAGAGCCTAACGCCCATTCCAGGGGGCAACCTGCGTGCCGGGGTGGCCCGCGATCTGCGCTCGGCGTTCAAGCGGTTGCGGCACAATATTTTGGCGGCGTGGCCTCTGCGGGATCCCGTCCCGCTGAAGAGCCCCGCCGCCGTGCACGGGTGTCTCACCTGTGGGTCTCGTGCGACACCGGCTGCAAGAACGAGGACACCGGCCGACCATCACGCGACAACAGCCTGGACATCCCCCAATGTTGGCCTATGTCACGACTGTGACCGGTGTCCTTGAACCCTGGAGGTCCGAATCCGCGGCCGTCGATCAGACCGGGCAAGGCTTCGGACCGCGTGCGATTCCGACCTTCCAGGGAAATTGAAATCACTCCAAGCTAGCCGGCGGCAAGAGTCGGTACGTTGTCATGCGACTGGGGCTCGTACCCTGACCGGCCCTCGCGAAACCGGCTAGCCCAGACAGTGGTTCGGTTGCCGAAGCGCCCGAACGTTGGAGGTCCCCCCCCTCCGCCGGACGAGAGCCAGCACCTCGCATGCCAGTCGCCGACCCGAGCGGGGATCTAACTATCAACGCTATGTCTTGCAAAGCGTTACGGTGGTGATCGGGCGGCCGGGGCGGGCCCGCTTCGTCCCGGTTGGGAGCCGGAATTGTGAAGCTCATTGAGAAGCCCGCGGGCATCCGGCTAAGTGCCTGATAAGCGCGGGCTTCGATGTAAAGAAATTTGAGAGCGGCTGACAGAAGGATGACGAACGTCAGCGCATCTTCGACTTCTCGAGCTTGAGGAGTCGAATCTTCGACAGCATCGTCGGGTAGCTCAGGCCCAGTTCGCGCGCCGCGCGCGCCTTGTTCCAGTCGTGGCGTTCGAGCGATTCGGAGATCATGCGCCGCTCGAGCTGGCTCACGTGGGTGCGCAACGTGCGGCTCTTCGGCCCCGCCGCGCCGTTCTCGCCCTGCGCTCTGCGCTCCACGATCTCCGGCGGCAGCAGATCCGGGCCGAGCCGGTCGCCGTCGTCGGCGAGCACCACCATCCGCTTCACCGTCTTCTCGAGCTCGCGCACGTTGCCGCGCCACTCGTGCTCGAGGAACACGCGCATGACGTCGGGAGAGAACCCGTTCACGCGCTTCTCCATCTGCCGCGAGTAGCGCTCGAGGAAGTGCTGCGCCAGCACCGGCACGTCTTCGCGCCGTTCGCGCAACGGCGGCACCTTCACCGTGATGTCGTTGAGGCGATAGTAGAGATCTTCGAGGAAGCGCCCCTGCTGGATGCGTTCGCGCAGGTCGCAACCGGTGGCACAGATCACCCGCGCACTGACGTGGCGGCTGCGGGTCGCGCCCACCGGACGGATTTCGCTGCGGTCCAGGACGTGCAGCAGTTTGGCCTGAACCGTCTCGGGCACCTTCTCGATCTCGTCGAGGAAGATCGTGCCGCCGTCGGCTTCCTCGAACAGCCCGACCTTGTCGCGAGACGCACCGGTGAAGGCGCCCTGCACGTGGCCGAACAACTCGCTCTCGAGCAGCGACTCCGGAATCGCGGCGCAGTTGACCTGCACGAACGGGCGGTCGCGCCGGTTCGAGATCTCGTGAACGACCTGCGCCAGCAGACCCTTGCCGGTTCCGGTCTCGCCCATGAACAGCACCGTCGCGTCGCTGTCGCCGACCTTGCCGAGCAAGCCGAGCGTGTGCTCCATCTCGCGTGACTGGGTGACGACGCGGCCGAAGCCCGGGCTCGGCTTGAGCTTGTCGCGCAGTTCCTTGTTCTCGGCGAGCAGCAGCGAACGCTGTGCTTCGACGATCGCCACCGCGCCGCTGTTGGCGAGGACGGCCAGCAGGTTGAGCTCGCGCTGTTTGAAAGCGCCGAGCAGGTTGTCGTTCAGCCGGTCCACGTAGACGAGGCCGATCGCCTGCGACGGGAAGTTGAGCGGCACGCACACCAGCGAGCCGACCCCCTCCAGCGCATCGGTGAGATCCGCCTCGAAACGCGGGTCCGCCGCGACGCGGCTCGAGAACAGCGGTCCGCTCTCGGCCAGCCGCTGCCCCGAGGCCTGCACGATGGATCTGAGCAGACGGCGGGCGCGATCGCGGCCGAGCCCGTGCTGCGCCACCACCTCCAAACGGCCGCCGCTTGCGCTGAACGCCACGAATCCACGATCGCCGCCGGAGTGCTCGACGGCCAGCTTCACCGTCTGCGCCAGCAGGTCGTTCATGTCGCTCGTCTCGCGGAACAGCCGGTTGGCCTCTTCCAGCGCACGGAACTCGTTGCAGGTCGAGAGCGACACGGCGACGTACTGCCGTTCGATCTCGCGGCGCAGGTCGACCGCACGCCCGCTGGCGGGCTGGTCGTCCTGGGACGCGTCGCTGAGCCATTCCTCGGCCTGCTCCAGCAGGCCGAGGGCCTGGTCGAAGTGTTCGCGTTCGGCCACCAGCTTGGCGAGCGTGAGCTGCAGCTCGGCGGCCACCGGCGCCAGATCCAGGCGGCGATACAGCACGCTCGCACGGCGGGTGGCGTCGGTCACGGTCTCGAGGGACATGCGCATGCGCACGCTCGAAGGCAGCGCGAGCAGGCACTCGCCCCACATGCCGAGGGTCACCGCCAGCTCGTAGGTCTCCGAGAGGTGCTCGAACGTCTGCGCCGCGGCGCGCAGCCGCGCCTCCATGCCGGGCACGTTGCCGCGCGCGGCGTCGAGACGCGCCAGCGTGCGCTCGGCAATCGCCTGCTCGATCCGGTCGCCCAGCCGCTCGGCCAGCGCCGCGCCGCGCAGCAGGTGCGCCTCGGCCGGCTCGACGTGCCCGGCGCGCAGGTGCGCGATGCCGAGCCGGACCTCCAGCTCCGCGACCAGATCGCCCTGCGGGGCCAGGCCGAGCGCCTCTTCCAGCGCCGGCTCGAGGATCTCGATCGCGCCCTCGGGCTGGCCGGCATCGATCTCCAGCTCGCCGATGAATTCGCGTGCGAGCAGTTGCTCGCGGCGGGCGCCGCACTTCGCGGCGAGCTTGAGCGCGCGACGATAGAGATCTTCCGCACGCTCGAGCTGGCGGCGCCGGCGCGCCAGCATGCCCGTGGCGAGCAACGCGACCGCCTCGCCCTGCAGGTGGCCGGTCTCACGCGAGATCTTGAGCGAATGGGCGAAGTTCTCCTCGGCAAGGTCCCACTGCCCGAGCCGGAAGCGGATGAGGCCCAGATTCTGATTGTGGCCGCGCATGCGCGAATAGAGGCCGGCGCGCTCGTCGAGCCGGAGGGCCTCCTCGAGGAACCGTGTGGCGTCGCGCCACTCGCGCAGATTCTTGTAGACGAGGCCGAGGTTGTTGAGCGCCGACACCAGCCCGTCGGCGTCCTCGATGCGGCGGAAGGTCGCCACCGCGCTCTGCAGCCACTCGATCGCCTCGTGCGCACGGCCGAGTCGTGCCGCACACAGGCCGAGCGTCACCATCACCTGGCCCACGGTGCGATGCTCGTCGGTGTCGCGCAGGACCGCGTATGCGAAGCGCGCGTAACGGCGGCTGCGGCGGACCAGGCCCTGCTCGATGCACGCGTGCGACAACCGTGCGGCAATGCGCGCCGTCAGGCGATCATCGCCCAGGAGCCGCGCCACCCGGCGGGCTTCACGCAGGTTTTCGAAGGCGGCGCCGTAGTCGCCGCGGCGCTGGGAGGCGTCCGCGATCCGCTGCAGCAGGTGGGCGCGTTCGATCGGCAGCTCCTGCCCGACGTCCCGAAGTGCGTCCCGGTAGGCCTCGATGGCTCCCGAGAAATTGTCGGCGGCAAGATGAAGGTCACCGATCGCCTCGTGCTGGCGTGCACCATCCTGCGCGCCGCGCTGTGCGTGAGACTGATCGGGGGGGATCGCTCGCTGCACTATCGAACCCTCTGTCTTTCTAAACCCGGTGGGGCGCTCCGGCGGTTCGATCCGGGACGCCGTTCGATTTGGCCCCTGCAATGACGGGGTTCAAGACGATGCGCCCGTCTAGAACCCCGTCAAGCCAAGGCGCGCTTTCCAGAGCCACACGGACAGACGAAGCACTTCGTCGAAACGGGCGTCGATCTTCGTGTTCATCACGGACGACGGAGACTGTACCCGTCCCGCGTTCGAAGGTGACGTCTGCCCGACATCGGGCTCGCCGGTGAACCCGCCGACCGGTTGGATCGAGGGCTCATCGTGCTCGGAAATCGTCCAGATCGACGGGCCGGCATGCGCCGACCGGTGCGGAATCACGACGATTGCCGCCAGCACGACCAGTGTGATCAGGAGTCTGTTGCGTAGTTGACTCATGCGCTGCCTGCTCCCTCCACGGATCCTGCGTCAAAGAGAAAGAAACACAATACCGGCCACCAATCTGGAGGAGATCGGCACCGCTGCGTCATCTGCTGAGGGGACCTGCGTTTTCAGCGCCAGGGGAAGTATCGACCCGGTTCCAGAGGTCGTCAACCCATAAAGGCCTTTGATGGGTCGGGCCGGCGCGGGGGACGGGCGACCCCACGCCGCCCGGGAGGCCGGGGACCGACCCCGGCCGGACCGAGAAAGGACGCCCCGCCTGGTGCTCAGGAGGGCTCGGGAAGCGGCGCCGGAACCATGGCCGCCTCGCGCGCCAGCCCGTAACGCAGCCCCTGGGTCGAGCACACCAGCATCGGCGAGGGAAAGCGCTCCATGAGCGCCTCGACCACGAGCACGCCGGCCACCACGATGTCGGCCCTGCCCTCGCCCATGGCCGGCCAGCGACGGCGCTCCTCCTGGGTGGTGTCGATGAGCTTCGCGGTGAGCGTGGCGAGCCGGTCGGCGGTGACGCCCCAGCCCTCGAGGCGCGCCGGGTCATAGGCCGTGAGCTTGCGATCCAGCATGGCCAGCACGGTCACCGTGCCGCCGACCCCCGCAAGGACCGGCGCCCGTTCGGGCATGTATGCGCAGTCATGCATAAGAATATCACGGACATTCGCGCGCAGTGCCGCGATCTCAGCGGGCGCCGGCGGATTCGAGTGCAGATGCCTCTCGGTCAGGCTCACGGCACCGAACGGGAGGCTGGTCCAGCGGCCCGGCCGCTCGCCCACCCCGCTCACGACCTCCGTGCTGCCGCCGCCCAGATCGAACACGACGCAGGAGTTGTCGCGCACCGGGCGGCCGAGGCCGCCGATCACCGCCCGATACATGAGCCGCGCCTCGTCGTCTCCGGTCAGCACGCGGACCGGCACGCGGCAGCGGGCTTCGATCCGGGCCGCGACTTCGGCGCCGTTCGTGGCGTTGCGCATCGCGGCAGTCGCCGCCACGACGATCCGGCCCGCACCCAGTCCGCGTGCCCGGTCGACGAACGATCCCGCAAGCGCGGCCGCGCGCTCGGCCGTTTCGGTCTCGATCAGTCCGGTGCTGCCGAGACCGCGCCCAAGGCGGCAGGGCTCGCCCGCCCGGGCAATCGTCACCAGGCGCGGTCGCTCCCCGCCGTGAAGTTCCGCCACCAGCAGCCGGATGGAATTGCTGCCGATATCAATTGCAGCTACACGCATATGTTTGCTCAAAGCAGGTAGTCCTCCAGATCCCCGGGCCTGAGAACGGGTGCTTGCGGTTTCGTTTCCTGGGGGACGGGTTCGTCGGCCGGGACGGCGCCCGACCTTCTACCAGAGCGAGGGGGTCCGGGGACAGTGCGGCGGGCCCGGCGGGCACGGGCGCTTTCCCCGCGGGCCGCCGGGGCGGAGCCAGGGGCCGCGTCCGGCGCGGTCTGCGGCTCGTCGCCGGGCGTCGCACCCGACCCGGCTGCGTCCCGGGCGGTAGCGGCTCCCCCGGGCGGTTTCGGGGCGGCGCCGCGCTCGATCCACTCGAGCAGTGCGCTCACGCGGGCGGAGTCATCGTCGAGCCGGAACAGTACCCGCTTGCCGTCCCGGCGCCGGTGCACCAGGCCGTCGCGACCCAGCGCCTGGAGGTGGCGCGTCGTACAGGACTGCGAAAGCCCGACCTCCCCGGCCAGTTCCGTCACGCACATCTCCCGCTCCTTGAGCGTGAGCGCGATGCGGTAGCGCGAGGCATCGCTCAGGCAAGCCATCAGGCGGCGCGGAAAATCGTTCTGTTCGTTCATTGCACGGATATGCATACCATTGCGCGGCGTTGACCGCAAAAGATTGTCTCTGCTAGCTTCGCGCTCGTCCCGCCTCCCCACCACCCATTGCCGGTCACCATGATCTCGACCCATCGGGCGCCTAACTTCTACGGGCTCCGCCACGCCGCGCTCGCCGAGCGTTTTGCCGGCGCCGGGCACGCCGCATACCGCGCGACCCAGGTCTACGGCTGGATCTACCAGAAAGGGCTGCGCGCCCCCGACGGCATGACCAGCCTGTCGCGCTCGCTGCGCGAGGAACTGGGCTCGATCTGCGACTTCACGCTTCCCGCGGCCGTCTCCGTCCACGGCACGCGAGACGGCCTGACGCAGAAGTTCGTACTGGAACTTGCCGACGGCGCGCGCGTCGAATGCGTGTCGATGCGCACCGACCGGCGGCGCACGTTCTGCCTGTCGAGCCAGGTCGGCTGTGCGCTCAAGTGCTCGTTCTGCGCCACGGGCCTCATGGGCCTCGCGCGCAATCTGCGCCCCGAGGAGATCGTCGCGCAGGTCGTGATCATGGGCGACTTCCACGGCTGGGAGGACGAGCGCTTCAATCTGGTCTTCATGGGCATGGGCGAGCCGCTCGCCAACGAGCAGGCCGTGTTCGAATCGATCCGCATCCTGCGCGAGCCGCAGGGACTCAACCTCGGCGCGCGCCGGATCACCGTTTCGACGAGCGGCCTGGTGCCCGGCATCGAACATCTGGCGGAGATCGGCATCCCGGTCGGCCTGGCGATCTCGCTGCACGCGACGACCGATGCACTTCGCGACGAACTCGTTCCGGTCAACCGGCGCTGGCCGCTCGATACGCTGTTGCGCGCCGCACGCACCTACAGCGAGCGGAGCGGGCGCCGGGTGACGCTCGAATACACGCTGCTCGCGGGCGTCAACGACGGGCCGGACGACGCCGACCGCCTGAGCCGCATCGCGCGCGATCTGCCGAGCAAGATCAACCTGATCCCCTACAATCCGGTGCCGGGTCTCCCCTACGAACGACCGAGCCCCGAAGCGGTGCAGGCTTTCGCCGACAGTCTCTATCCGCGCGCCCCCGCCGTCACGGTCCGCAACACCCTCGGCGGTGAGATCTGGGCCGCCTGCGGACAGCTCGGCGGATTGTCGCCGGCCTCCTGACGGCGAGCGCCCCGGTGTCGCTGCGCGCTCGCCTCGTCCTCGCGCTCATGGCGCTGGCGCTGCTGCCCACGGTCGTCTTCACCGCCTTCACGCTCGACCAGCTGGGCCGCGCCACGGACCGCTGGTTCCGCCCCGGGGTGGACCGCGCACTCGATTCCGGCGTCGAGGCGACGAAGTCCGCGCTGACCCGCCTCGAGACCAGCGTGCTCGCCGCGGCCGACGAATGCGCGACGCGCCTCGGCGGGCCGGGCGGCCACGCCTCGGATGCCAGGCGGCGCGAGGTGGCGGCGGCGCTGCTCAAGGGCAGCGGCATCGACGTGATCCAGTTCTATCGCCGTGAGCCCGCGGGCTGGCGCATGGTCGACCAGGTGACGCCCGAGGGGATCCTGCTGCCCGAGGTGTTCGACTTCAGCGCGACGATCGAGCCGGCCCTGCTCTCGACCCGCGTGATCCGCTCGGGAAAGGGCGCGCTCGCCGCCGTGGCGTCGCTCGGCGCCGACGACGCGCTCGCCGCGGCGATCTGGGTCCCGCCCACGTTCTTCGCCGACATGGACAGCGTCGGCGAGGCGCTCGGTTACTACCGCCAGCTCGGAGTCGTGGTGGACGTGCAGCGGCGCTACGTCTGGCTGCTGGTCGCGCTGCTCGGCATGCTGCTCGCCGGGCTGGCGCTGGTGATCGCCCACCGGCTCGCGCGGCAGATGTCGCAGCCGCTCGCCGACCTGGCCGTGGCCATGGAGCGCGCCGCGGGCGGCGACCTGGGCGTGCGCGTCGAACCGGCCGGGGCGCGCGAGCTGCGCACGCTCGGCGAGGGATTCAACACGATGGCCGGCAACCTGTCGACGGCGCGCGACAAACTGCAGCTGGCCGAGCGTGAGGCCACCTGGCGCGAGGTCGCACGGCGGCTGGCGCACGAGTTCAAGAACATCCTGAACCCGATGTCGCTCTCGCTCTACCGCCTGCGGCGCCGCGCCGAGGCGATGGCGCCCGAGCACCGCGCGGTCTACGAGGAAAGCCTCGAGTCGATCGACGACGGCATCTACCAGATCACCCGGCTCGCCGACCAGTTCTCGCGCTACGCGAAAATGCCGGAGCCGAACATGGAGCCGCTCGACCTCACCGAAGTCGCTCGCGCCGCCGGGCGCATGCACGAGCACGAACGCGTCTCGGTGACCTTCGAGCCGGGGCCGGCGCTGCCGATCCGCGGCGATTCTCTGCTACTTTCCCGGGCGATTCACAATCTGCTCCTGAACGCCTGCGAGGCGAGTCCCGAGGGATCGACGGTGCGCGCCTGCACGCGGGCCGACGGGGGTCGCGCGGTGTTCGAGGTGTTCGATCTCGGGGCCGGCGTGCCGGCGGACCTGATCGAAACGATCTTCGATCCCTACGTGAGCACGAAGAACCGCGGCAGCGGGCTCGGTCTGTCGCTGGTGCGCGACGTCGCCGCTCAGCACGACGGCGCCGCAGGCATCGAGAACCAGGCGGAAGGCGGCGCCCGGGCGTGGCTCGCGGTGCCGCTCGCACCGGGTGCGGCGACCGGACCCGGCACGAAGGAACGGAATCCATGACGAACGAAGCTTTCGACGTGCTGATCGTCGATGACGAGGTCAAGACCCGGCGTGAGTTCATTCACGTTCTCACCGACGATCATGGTCACCGGGTCGTCGAAGTGGCGAACGCCGACGACGCGCTCGAACGCATGCGCGAGCAGCGCTTCGACGCAGTGCTGCTCGACATCCGGATGCCGGGCACGGGCGGGCTCGACGCGCTCGTCACCATGCAGGAGGTCGCGCCGGACACGGCGGTGATCATGGTGTCCGGCGAGGCCTCGTTCCGGAATGCACGTCTGGCGATGCGCCGCGGCGCGTTCGACTTCATCGAGAAGCCCGCCGACGGCGAGCAGCTGATCGGCGCGCTCGAGGAGGCGGTGCGGGTGACGCGCGCGCGGCGCCGCGAGGCCGGGGCGCAGCCGGCCGCTGCCCGTCCCGCCGGCGCCGCGGCGGCAACGGGCGACGGGACGTTCGGCATCGTCGGGAAAAGCCCCGCGGTACAGACGCTGATCACCGCCATCCGCAGCGTCGCGCCGTCGCAGGGGCGCGTGCTGATCACCGGCGAGAACGGTGCCGGCAAGGAACTCGTCGCGCAGGCGATCCACGAACACTCGAAGCGCGCCGCCGGTCCGTTCATCAAGATCAACTGCGCCGCGATCCCGAAGGACCTGGTCGAGAGCGAGCTGTTCGGCCACGAAAAGGGCTCCTTCACCGGCGCGACCCAGGCCAAGCAGGGGCGCATGGAACTCGCCCACGGCGGCACGCTGTTCCTCGACGAGATCGGCGACCTGTCGCAGGAATCGCAGGCCAAGCTGCTGCGCGCGCTCGAGACCGGCGAGATCGAGCGTGTCGGCGCCACGAAGACGCTGGCGGTGGACGTGCGCGTCGTATCGGCGACCAACCGCGACCTCAAAGCCTCCATCGAGGCCGGCGAATTCCGCGAGGATCTCTTCTACCGTCTGAACGTGGTGCCGATCCACGTGCCGCCGCTGCGCGAACGCGGCAACGACGTGCGGCTGCTCGCCGAACACTTCCTCGAGCAGTTCTGCCGCACCGAGGGCCAGGCGCCCAAGCGGCTCAGCGACGAGGCGGTGCAGGTGCTGCTCGCCTACCACTGGCCGGGCAACGTGCGCGAGCTGCGCAACCTGATGGAACGCGCCGCGATTCTCGTGCCGCACGAGGTGGTGGGAGCGGGCGATCTCACGCCGTGGCTCGAGCAGGCCCCCGAGGGCGAGTCCGCCGCGGGCCTGAAGGGCCGGATCGAGCGCCAGGAGGCGGACGCGATCCGCCGCGCGCTCGAGCAGGCGCGCGGCAACGTCACGCAGGCGGCGGCGGGCCTCGGTATCGACCGCACCAATCTGCACCGGAAGATGCGCAAGTACGGCATCGAGCGGCGCGGATGAGGGCGGGCCCGCGTCGCGGCGCCGGGCCCCCCCGCCGCCGTGTCGGTCACGCCGCGGCGGGCACGCTCCTCGCGGCGCTCGCGCTCGCCTGCCCCGCGCGGGCGCACGCCGGCGAGGCCGACTCCGAGCCGCCGCCGCCGAGCCTCGAGGAGCGCATCCGGCTCGCGCCGGTGATCGAGGACTCCGAGCCGCGGCCGGAAGCCGAGATGCAGATCTCACGCGAAGACGTGTGGCTGCGTACCCCGTTCGGCGAGGGCCTGCTGACCGACCCGGACGTCTGGGCCAGTTCGCGGGCCTCGCACTGGAGCCTCGGCGAGCACGGCGCGGCGCGCCTGCGTCTCGCCTACAACCGCGTCGACCGGATTTCGATCGGACTGGGCGCCGAAGTGCAGAACCCGACCACGATGGCGCCGCGGCTCGGCACGCGGCTCGAGTACGCCACCGATCGCAGGCGGGTGCTCTACGGCGTCCAGATCGAGCAGCCGCTCGCCCCGCCCGGGCGGCTCGCGCTCGGCGTCTCGATGGTACGGCGCACCGATCACAGCGAGCTGCAGCAGGTGGACGACGTGGAAAACAGCCTCGCCCTGCTGTTCGGCCGCCAGGACTACCGCGACTATTTCGAGCGCGAGGGCTTCGGCACCTATCTGTCGTGGCGCGTGCCGGACTTCTCGACCGTGAGTCTGCACTGGCGCACCGACGACTACCGCTCGTTGCGCGCGTATCTCAACACCGTGAGCTGGCTGAACCGCTCGCGCGAACTGCGTGACAATCCGGCGATCGACGACGGCCGTGCCACGACCGTGGCGGTGCGACTCGAGCGCCTCGCCCATCGCACCCACCGCACCCGCGCAGGGGTCTACCACTGGATCGAGTGCGAGTGGGCGGGCCAGGGCCTCGGCGGCGACTTCACCTACACGCGGCTGCTCGCCGACGTGCGCAGCGTGCTGCGGCTCACGCCGGTGTCCACGCTCGCGCTGCGCATGGTCGGCGGCCACACCCCGCGCGGCACGCTGCCGCGGCAGAAGGAGTTCACGGTGGGCGGCGTCGACGGCCTGCGCGCGCAGCCGTTCGCACGCTTCCGCGGCGATCAGATGCTCCTCGCTCAGGCCGAATATCAGGTCGAGGTCGGCCGCATCGCGCGCGGCGGCTGGCAGGGAGCGCTGCAGGCGATCGTGTTCATCGACACCGGGCGCGCCTGGACGAGCCCCGAGCGCTGGGACATCGGCCGCCAGCACATCCAGACGGACGCCGGCTTCGGCCTTTCGGTCTCCGAGGACCGGATGCGCGTCTATTTCGCGCGCGATCTGGTGCAGCGCGACGGCAACTTCCTCGTCAGTCTGCGACTGCAGCGGCCGTTCTGAGCGGACCTCCCGTGCGCGCCCGCCTCCGTCTCCGCTCCCTCGCCGCCGCGTCGGCCGTTCTGCTCTGCGCCTGGGCGCCGGGGCTCGCGGCGCAGGCGCACGCGTTCGAAATCGGCCTCGGCGCCCCGCACGCCGACGACGGCTACGTGTGGGCCGACGTACGCGTGGACGATCTGTTCGACGGCCGCGCAGCCGAGAGCCTCGAGCGCGGCATGCCGGCGACGCTGCAGCTGCGCGCCGAGTTGTGGCGCCGGCGCACCGCATGGTTCGACCGCGTCGAGCGGACGTTCGAAGGCTCGATCCGGATCCGCTACCAGGTCGCCGGCAAGGACTATCGCGTCGAGCGTGCCAACGCGCCGCCGCGCGTCTACGCCTCGCTCGATTCGGTGCGCATCGCGCTGGCGCGCTCGATCTCGCTGCCGGTTGCGCGCGAGAACGAGCTGAAACCGGGGCCGCGTTACTACGTGGTAGTGACCGCCACGCTGCGACCGCTGAGCGTCGAGGACGTGGAGGAGGTCGAGGGCTGGCTCTCCGGCGAGGTCGAAAGCGGTCGCAGGTCGAGCTTCGGCTTCATTACCGCGCTGCCGCGCGCCGTGTTCGACGCGGTCCGCAACTTCTCGGGGTTCGGTGACGAGCAGGCGCGGGCGGTGTCGCCGGATTTCATGCTCGAGGAGCTGCACCCATCGCCGTGAGCGGCGAAGCTCAGGGCAGCAGCGTGACGCGCAGCGTGCGGCTCTCCGGGTCGCGCGCGCGCGCGAACAGCACGCCGGGCTCGACGCGGCGGCCGGCGGTGTCACGGCCGTCCCACGCCCACCGGATGCCGGCAGGGCCGGCGGCCGGCGCGACCGTCGCGACGCGACGCCCCTGGGCGTCGAACAGGTCGAGCATCGAGGGCGCCGTCCCCGAGCGGCTGAAGGTGACCGCGCCGCGACTGGGATTCGGCCACGCCGTCAGCGCGATCGAGCGCGGCGTGCCGCCGGCGAGCCTGAGCATGAAGCTCGCCAGGCCCGAGACCTGCGTCGGATACGCGAGCGACGCGTTCTCGATCGTGCCCGAGTAGTTCGCCGGCGCATCACCGAACAGTGCGCGGAAGTCTTCCGCGAAGATTTCGTGCGGGCGGTTCGAGTGCGCCGCCCCGCTCCAGTAGATCTGGGTATCGTCGATGCCGCGCAGCGAACGGTAGGTGTCCCAGCTCGCGCGATCGATGTCCGGCATGAGCGCGTACTGAACGACGTGCCCGATCTCGTGGACGGTCTCGGCATGCTGCTGGTCGATCGACAGGTCGCGCACGCCGGGCGAGAGGAAGATCAGCCCCGGAGCCGCCGCGGACTCGAGACCGCCGCGACGCGGATACGGAAGGATGAAGATCTCGACGCTCACCCCGCCGAGCGGATACTGCAGGCCGTCGATGGCCGCCCGGACGACGCGGTCATCGAACGGGTGGAACGACCCGTCGCCCTTGTTGATGATCGCCGGATCGTCCACCGAGGTGATCAGCTCGAAACGCTCGCCGTTCGGCAGTTCGAGCCAGGTGCGTCCCTCGGCGTCGACCCGGCAGTAGTCACGCTCGGTCAGGGAGGCGGGGTGGATCACGATCGCCGGCTGTGCCGGGCGCAGCGCCGCGCCGGTGACCTCGTCGGCGTGACCGGCGACCACCAGCAGCACCATGCCGAGGGCGGTCCCGAGGAGCCCGATGAGCGTGCGGCGGATGAAGGAAAGTGGCTTCATGCCCTTTCCTCATCGCCACGATCGTGCCACGCGGGCGCCGCGCGGCGCGGCCGCGGCCGAGACCACAAGGCGTTACGTGTCAGCGCCTTGGACGCGCATTGCGATCCGCACAGGGGCCCGCCACGGGGCTCCGCAGGGGGTCATTCGGGGCTTCACACCCATCGCTCCCGATCGCGCTGGGTGAGGTTCCCCGCACGCCCCGGAGGGGAAGGCGAGGTCAGGAGACGCTGGAGGACAGCGGCGCGGCGGCCGGCCCGGACGGCGCCGTCGGCGCCGGGGCCGCGTCGCCCGGCGGCGGATCCTCGGGCCGGGTGCCGAATCGCGAGACCAGGATCGCTCCGCTGCCGACGATCGCCAGCACCATGACGAGGAGCACGCCCGCACAGCTGAAGAACAGCGCGGCCGAGCGGGTCCAGCCCGGCTGGATCGCCATGAACGTGCCGACCACGAAGAACATCGCCACGAACACCGAGCCCACGAGCAGCGGCAGCATCGCGCCGCCCTGGCCCGTCTCGCGGCCGGTCAGCTTGCAGCCGAGCACGTAGGAGGCCACGACGTGCCCCGCGAAGAGCAGGATCCCGTAGAGGAGCGGCAGCAGGGCGGCGCCGGGGATTCCGATCACCGTGATGCACAACAGGCCGATCGAGATGATGACCAGCGGCGGCGAGACCAGCCCGATGAGCAGGGAACTGCCGGTGCGGTGCGTGACCGTGATCGCGGTGCGGCGCATGCGCCGGTCGAGAATCAGGAACAGCAGAGCGCCGACGAGCAGCGTCATCGCGATTGCGGAGGCGATCGTGAGCAGCAGGAACTGCAGCGTGGGCATGCCCCACGCGACCGGCATGAAGCCCACCGTGACGCTCTCGCCGTGGACGGTCGCGCCCGGCTCGAGATCGAGCCGCCCGCCGACCGCGACCGCGTCCCCCGACACCGTGGCGCCGCGGCCCAGGCTCACCGAGCCGAGCACCGACACGACGCTTCCGGAGACCTCGCCGTCCACGCGCGCGTTGCCGAACACCGCCACGACGTCCCCGTCGATCGAGCGCCCGGCCGGCACTTCAGCGTCCGCGAACACGCGCACGAGACCGTTCTCGTCCGAGTCGACGACGATCGGGCCGTTCACGCGCACGAGGTCCCTCGAGCCGAGCGAAATGCGGACGTCGTCGGCATCGGTGTCATCGTGGGCATGGGTGCGCCTGGCGGGCCCGGCTGCGGGCGCGCGGCCGGGCTCGAAGATCTCGATGCCGTCGTCGGTCACGCGCACGCCGCCGACCACCCGCCCGGTGTCGGGCGGCGCCGCGGCGCGGGCCGCACCGGACCCGAATGGTGCGAGCAGCACGGCGGTCGCGAGCACCAGCCCGCCGACGCGCACGACCCGGTCCGGGACGCGCGCGCACCCCGTCTCAGCCGCCGAGAATGGCCACATGATTCGAGCCACCCTTCTCGCGCGACTCGCGCGCGTGCATCCACCACAGCACCGCGGCCGCCGCGAGCCCCGCGGCCGGAACGGCGATGCGGACCGACGGATGCGACATCAGCGGGATGAACGCGCGTCCGAGCGGCGCGAGCCACTCGAGCGCCGCGGACCCGAGGCCCCAGGCGCTGGCGACGACGTGCGCGGCGAAGGCGAGGCTCTCGAGCACGAACACCAGAAGCCCGGTGAGCCGCACTGACGCCGCACTCGACGCCGCGCCGAGCAGCTCCTGCGTCCCCGGCTGCGCGATCCACAGCATCGCGCCGGCGAGGAACGCCACGAACGCCGCCGCATACGACCAGCCGACGACCTGCATCCAGCGGCGGCGCACCCGTGAAGGGACGACCTTCTCGAGCACGCGCTCGGTGAGCCGCGGGCCGGGATCGAGCAGCGGCAGCGCGTCGAGGGTCGCGAACACCCGGCGCACGATCGCCAGCTCGGCCGCACAGGAGGCGCATTGATCGGTGTGCCGCTCGAGCCGGAGAATCTCCGGCGCGGGCAGCTCGCCGTCGAGGTACGCCTGGAAGTCGAATGCTTCGTTGCAGCGGTTCACGATGTCCGTCCCTCGATGCGCTCCCGGAGGAGCGCCCGCGCGCGATGGATGCGCGCTTTCACGGTGCCGATCGGCAGATCCAGACTCTGCGCGATTTCCTCGTACGACAGATCCTGCTGATGGCGCAACACCACGACGATCCGATAGTGCGGCGGCAGCGAATCGATCAGCGACTGCGCCTGCTGCTCTTCCTCTCGATGCGACGTGATCTCGTCCGGTTGCAACCCCGGATCCTCCACGTCGATCGTCTGCTCCTCGTGCGTCCCCATCTCCTGGCGAACCAGCGGCAACGGCCGCACCTTGCGCCGCCGGATGTGATCGATGCACAGGCGCGACGCGATCGTCATCAACCACGCCGCGAACGGCCGTTCCGGATCGTAGCGGTCGATCGCCTTGAACATCCTCACGAACGTGTCCTGCGTGAGGTCCTCGGCGTCCTCCGAGCTCCGTACCATGCGCATCGCCAGCGAGTAGACCTGACGCTGGTACCGTTCGACGATTTCGCGGTACGCCTGCTCGTCGCCCTCCCGGCACCTGCGCAGGGTTTCAGCGTCGTCGTGGATCACCGCAACCCTCGGTCGTTATTACGGGTGGGGCCGGCCGAAGGTTTCATGGCTGCGGACCATAGGCGGGCGTCGAGCGGACGGTCAAGCCCGTTGCGGCGCATGGGTTTAGACCGAAATTCGGGGATCCTGGGAACCGCTCGCACCGGCCCGCCCGTCGTGGTTTCGGACGCGGCCCGGGTCGAGACCGGCCCGGGCGGATTCTAGTCCGAACCGGCCGGCGACGCCTGCGGTTCAGGGTCGACCCGCCCGCCGCCGGTGAGATCGATCCCGCAGCGGACGGCCAGGAACCGGCTTACCGTTTCGGTCATCCGGTGCTCCAGCGCCTCACGATCGTCGAACAGGCTCCAGCCCGGGCTCGCGTCCTCCGGCTCGGCCGGCGGCTCGGGAGCCTCCGGCGCACGCGTCCACTCGAAACGGTCCGCGGGCGAAGCGTGGCTGTCGCAGGGCGAGGGTCCGGCGGCGAAGGCGGCCGCCAGGGCCGCTTCGCTCCGCCCGTCCGCAACCGGCTGCGCGGGATCGCGGCGGGACCGCGCGGCCGCTCCGCCCGGTTGACCGCGGCCGGGAGCGCGCGTAACTTTCCCCGCGCCATGATGACCATTTCCGATCTCCGCGCCCGCGAGATTCTCGACTCGCGCGGCAACCCGACACTCGAAGTCGATTGCGAGCTGGCCGGCGGCGCCTTCGGGCGCGCGGCCGTCCCTTCCGGCGCCTCCACGGGCGAGCACGAAGCCGTGGAGCTGCGCGACGGCGACAAGCAGCGCTACGGCGGCAAGGGCGTACGCAAGGCCGTCGACAACGTGGCCACGCAGATCGCGCCGAAGCTGCTCGGCGTGGACGCCACCGAACAGGTCGCGATCGACGCGATGCTCGTCGAGCTCGACGGCACGCCGAACAAGAGCCGGCTCGGCGCGAACGCGACCCTGGGCGTCTCGCTTGCGGTCGCGAAGGCGGCCGCCGCGGAGCTCGAAATGCCGCTCTACCGCTACGTCGGCGGCACGCAGGCGCACGTGCTGCCGGTGCCGCTCATGAACGTGCTCAACGGCGGCAAGCACGCCGACAACAACGTGGACCTTCAGGAATTCATGATCGTGCCGCACGGCGCGGCCTCGTTCGCCGAGGCGCTGCGCTGGGCCTCGGAAGTGTTTCACGCGCTCGCCGGCGTGCTGAAGAAGCAGAAGCTGTCCACGTCGGTCGGCGACGAAGGCGGGTTCGCGCCGAACCTGGCCTCGAACGAGGACGCCCTGAAGGTGCTGGTGGACGCGATCGGCAAGGCGGGCTACGAGCCCGGAAAGCAGATCTCCCTGGCGCTGGACCCGGCCGCCAGCGAGTTCTTCGCGGACGGCGTCTACACGCTGGCCGGCGAGAAGGGCCGCAGGCTCGACTCGGCGGGGATGGTCGACTACTACGCGGACCTCACCCGGCGCTATCCGATCGTGAGCATCGAGGACGGCCTCGCCGAGGACGACTGGGACGGCTGGGCACTGATGACCGCGAAGCTCGGCCAGCACCTGCAGATCGTCGGCGACGACATCTTCGTGACCAACGTCGAGAGGCTGGCGCGCGGCATCGAATCGAAGAGCGCGAACTCGATCCTCATCAAGCTGAACCAGATCGGCACGCTCACCGAGACGCTCTCCGCCATCGACATGGCGCACCGTGCGGGGTATACGTCGGTGGTGTCGCATCGCTCGGGCGAGACCGAGGACGTGACCATCGCGGATCTCGCGGTGGCGACCAACGCCGGGCAGATCAAGACCGGCTCGCTGTGCCGCACCGATCGCGTCGCCAAGTACAATCAGCTGCTGCGCATCGAGGAGGCGCTCGGCGCGAGCGCCGTCTATCCCGGCGCAGCGGTGTTTCGCAAGCGGCCGGATGAAGTCCTGTTGAAAGCGTGAAGGGCAGCGCAGCCATTCGCGCGATCCGATAGAACCGGATCCGGTCCGGGGTCTGCAGGATGCGGACCCGTCGTGACATCGGGCCCCACGGCCCCTTCCCGGCGCGCTGCGCCGGCGCCGAACAGGGACGTTCGTCATGCGCGACATCAGCCGCCGTCTGAAACGCTACCGGCTCTCCCGCTACGCCCCGCCCGACGACCCCGTACGCCGCCACTTCAAGTGGATCTGGCTGGTCGGCGCCGCATGGGTGATCTATGCGGGTTTCATCAGCGACCACAGCATGTACCGGATCTGGAAGCTCGAACAGTTGCAGCGGCGCGACACTGCGGAGCTGGTGGTCGCGCGGCGCGAGCGCCTGCAGATGGAGGAAGAGAGCCGCGATCCGGCCGCCCAGCGCATGCGGGCGGAGCAGGCGCTGCGGGAGAAGAACGGCATGGCGGCGCCCGGCGAGATCATCTACCAGATCCGCGACGTGCCGGCCGACAGCCTGGGCCACTGAAGCGGCAGCGGCTCGGCGAACCCGAGCCGCAGGACGACGCGCTGCCGGAATGAAGACGGGCCGCAGCCCGAGCCGCTCCGGCCCGTCCCCGGCGCCGCGTGCCGGCGCCGCTCAGAACCCCTTGGCCACTCCCAGCCGCACGCCGGCACCGCTCATGTCGAGGTCGATCCTGCCGCCCAGCAGATCGGTCAGCGGTTCGCCCGTCTCCTGATCGACGATCGTCTCGATCTTCGCGCTGCGGAACACGCCACCGACCATCACCGACCAGCTCGAAGCGAAGAACATGTGCACGCCGGTTTCGACGTAGAAACCCGGGCTGTCGCGCGTGCCGCGCACGATGAACGAGCCGCCGATCGAGGTCGCCGGCGTCGTGTTGATCTCCATCTGCTGAAACGTCGCCCGCGAGAAGACGTTGCTGAGGATGCCGCCGCCGAGATACGCGCGCGCCTGGAAATCGCCCTGGTTGTAGGGTGCGAAGTAGTAGTCGGCGCCGACGTGGACCGGCACCGAGATGATTTCGGCGCGGACGTCGATGGTCTGATTGATGAGCGGCAGGTACTCGCGCTTGGACTGCGTTTTCAGCTGCCCGACGCCCGCGGTCAGGGCGACGTTCTGGCGCACGAAGTAGCGCAACTCGCCCTCGAACAGCCAGGCGAAGCTGATCTCGTCGAGGCTGTTGTAGTCGCGGGGATTGAGGATGAAACGGTTGTACTGGTCGATGAGATCGTTGAAGCCGCCGGTCGTCACCGAGGAAGGGACCGCGGACAGCACGAGGTTGAAGTTGTGCACTTCGGCGGCCGCGTGCGCGTCGCGCGCGGGCGCGAACAGCACGGCGAATGCGCACGCCGCCAGCGCGGCGAGCCGGATGCGGTTCAACGCAAACCTCCAGCGATAGGATTCTGTTCGGAGTCCGTAGCCCGGTCAGGAGTCGGGGATACTAGCGGCCCGCCGCCGACCGCGCAACCGTCGCCTTCCGTTGGGGTTGGGGCGTGATCCCGGCGCCACCCCGGGGCCCCCTCGCCTTGACAGTTTCGCGCCCCCGGCCCTATCTTGGCTTTGTTGCTGCGGGGTGGAGCAGTCTGGTAGCTCGTCGGGCTCATAACCCGAAGGTCGCTGGTTCAAATCCAGCCCCCGCTACCAATTGGAGCCCCGGGAGCCTTGCTCCCGGGGCTCGACCCTTGGGTGGACCCGCGCTTGCCGCGCGCGTCACGTACGCCACCCTCCCGCCCCGGCCCGTGCCCCCACGCCGGCGGATCCCCGCGAAATGAAGACGGCCCCGCAGCAGGGCGGGGCCGGCGCGCAGGCGACGCGGACCTCAGGCGCCGTGTGCGAAGTGCCCGAACAGCGCCATCAGCGCGAGAATCACCACGATCGCGATCATCATCGGCACCACGAACAGCCAGCTGAACAGCCGATGGTCGAACTTGAGGTGCATGTAGAACATCGCCACCAGCCCGAACTTGAGCGCCGACAGGGTGAGCAGGATCGGCACCAGCGCGAAGTGCAGCTCCGGGATGTAGAACACGGCGACCTCGATGGCGGTGATCACCGTGAGTACGACCGCGATGCCGACGTACTGCTTGGCCCCGGGATGTGCGTGCTCGACCGCGTGGGCGTGATCCGACATCGTTGCCTCCCTACTGAATCAGATAGACCAGGGTGAAGATCGCGATCCAGACCACGTCGACGAAATGCCAGTAGAGCCCGGCGATTTCGACGTCGAGCGCGCGCGACGGCGGCAACTTGCCGCGCATCGCCATCGCCCACAGGCTCCAGAGCCAGATGACGCCGACCGTGACGTGCGTGCCGTGGAATCCGGTGAGGACGTAGAACGAGCAGCCGAACAGGTTGGTCTGCAGCGCCAGTCCCTTGTGGAAGAACTCGCTGAACTCGTAGACCTGACCGGCGATGAACGTCATGCCGAGCAGCGCCGTCACGGCGATCCACAGCCTGGCGCCGTTCTGCTTGCCCTGCTGCACCGACGCCAGTGCGAGCACCATCGTGAGACTGCTCATGAGCAGTACGAACGCGCTCACGGTCGTGAACGGAATGCTGAAGATCTCGTGCGGGTGCGGCCCCACGGCATCGCGGCCCCGGTAGACCAGATAGGTGGCGATCAGCGAGCCGAAGAACATGCATTCCGAGCCGAGGAAGGCCCAGAACACCATCTTGCGGTTGTTGAGACCGGTGCTGGTGTGATGCGCTTCTTCGACGTGCGCGGTGGCGACGGCCAAATCAGTGTCCTCCCCGATCGGAAGAGCCGGTGGTCATCAGCATGGCTCGAAGGCCCACGAGTAGACGCCGACCAGCAGGATCAGCAGGCCGGGAATGCCGACCCACCAGCCGAACACCATGCCGGACATCAGCATGGTCATCCCGAGCGCGGAAAAGGCCGGCCAGTGCGAGTTCGGCGGCATGTGGATGTGGGCCGCGAGGGTGTTGACCTTCTGGCGCAGCTGCTCGTGATCCTTGTGCCAGAGCGGGTCCAGGCTGTGAACCTCGGGCAACGAACCGAAGTTGTGCGGCGGCGGCGGCGACGGGATCGCCCACTCGAGCGTCGGCGCGCCCCACGGGTCGGCGCCGGCGGGCTTGCCGTTGCGCACGCTCTGCAGGAAGTTGACGATGAACGCCAGCAGCGCCACGACGATGATGAACACCCCGACCGTCGACAGCATGTTGAGCCAGTCGAAGCCCATGTTCGGCGGGTAGGTGTAGATGCGTCGCGGCATGCCCAGCAGGCCGACGAAGTGCATCGGGAAGAACGTGACGTTCATGCCGATGATCATCATCCAGAAATGGAACTTGCCGAGCCTCTCGTCGAGGAAGCGACCCGTCATCTTCGGGAACCAGTAGTAGATCCCGGCGAAGATACCCATGATCGCGCCGCCGAAGAGCACGTAGTGGATGTGGGCCACGACGAAATAGGTGTCGGTCTGCTGAAGGTCGGCAGGCGGCGAGGCGTGCATGAAGCCGGACAACCCGCCCATCGTGAACATGCCGATGAAGCCGACGGCGAACAGCATCGCCGTGGTGAGACTGATCTTGCCGCCCCAGATCGTCGCCAGCCAGTTGAAGATCTTCACGCCGGTGGGAATCGCGATCAGCATCGTGGTGATCGAGAAGAACGAGTCGGCGAGCGGGCCGAGCCCCACCGAGAACATGTGGTGACTCCATACGCCCCAGCCCATGAAACCGATGAAGATGCCCGAGTAGACGACGACCGCGTAGCCGAAGAGCGGCTTGCGCGAGAACGTCGGCAGCACCTCCGAGATGATGCCCATCGCGGGCAGGATCAGGATGTAGACCTCGGGGTGGCCGAACAGCCAGAACAGATGCTGCCAGAGCAGGGGGTCGGCACCGGACGCGGGGATGTAGAAGTTGGTGCCCGTGTAGCGGTCGAACAGCAGGAACACCAGCGCGACGGTGATCACCGGGAACGCGAGGATGATCAGGAACGAGGTCACCAGCGTCATCCACACGAACACCGGCATGCGCATGAACTTCATGCCGGGCGCGCGCATGTTGATGATCGTCACGATGAAGTTGAACGCCGCGGCGAGCGACGCGACGCCGAGGATCTGCAGGCCGACCGCCCAGAAGTCGACGCCGACGCCCGGCGAGAACGCCTTCGAAGTCAGGTTCGAGTACCCGAACCAGCCGGTGTCGGGAGCGCCGCCCATGAAGAAGCTCAGGTTGATGAAGATGCCGCCGAGCAGAAAGACCCAGTAGCTGAACGCGTTCAGGCGCGGGAACGCGACGTCGCGCGCGCCGATCATCAGCGGGATCAGGAAATTGAAGAAGCTCGCCGACAACGGCATGACCGCGAGGAAGATCATCGTCGTGCCGTGCATCGTGAAGAGCTGGTTGTAGAAGTCCGGGCTGACGAAGGTGTTCTCCGGCCTCATCAGCTGAATGCGGATCATCAGCGCTTCGAGACCGCCGATCAGGAAGAAGATGAAGGCGGTGATCCCGTAGAGCGCGCCGATCCGCTTGTGATCGACGGTCGTGATCCAGCTCCAGATCCCGGTCTGGCTCCCGGCGGGTGCGTGCAGCGCTTCGGCGGTCGTCGTGGCCATGAGGGCTCCTTACTTCAGGCTCTGCAGGTAGGCCACGATGGGCTTCACCTGTTCGGGCTTCATCTGCATCTGGTCGAGCGACAGCATCTTCACCCCGGGCTTACGGCCGGGGGCGTCCATGATCCAGGCCTCCATCGCGTCCGGCGTGTTCTCGAACATGCCGCCCGCGAGCGTCGGCCGGCTGCCGACGTGGGTGAGATTGGGGCCGATCGAACCGCCCGAGACGCCCTGGATGGCGTGGCAGGCGATGCAGGCGCTGGTGCGGAACAGCGCGAGGCCCTGCGCCTCGAGCGAGCCGGAGTCCGGCACCGCGGGCGGCTGCTGCTGGTGCGCCACCCACTCGCCGTACTCGGCCGGAGTCACCACCTTGATCAGCATCCGCATGTTGGCGTGCGAGACGCCGCACAGCTCGGCGCACTGTCCGGGGAACACGCCGAGCGACTCGGGCGTGAACCACATGTGGTTCACGTGCCCGCCGATCGCATCGCGTTTGCCGCCCATCGCCGGGAACCAGAAGCTGTGGAGGACGTCGGCGGTCTTGATGTCCATCACGACCGGCTTGTCGACCGGCACCACCATCTCGCTCGCGGTGACGAAGTTCTCCTGCGGATACTGGAACTCCCACCACCACTGGTGTCCGACGACGGTGACGTGGGTCGCGTCGGCGGGCGGGTCGGTCTGCGTCTCGTAGATCGTGAGCACCGTGGGGATCGCGACCATCGTGAGGATCACGGCCGGGGCGATCGTCCAGGCGATCTCGAGCGCCGTATTGCCGTGCACCGGCTTGGGATCGGGTGATCCGGGGCGGCTGCGGAAGCGCACCACCGCGACGATCAGCAGCACCTGAACCACCACGAAGATGATCACGACCCAGGTGGTCTGCAGCTCCAGGATGTGTTGGATCTTCTGTGCGTAGTCGGCCTGCGGGTTCAGCGAGCTCTGCGGGTATTCCTGGAGGGTGCACCCGATCAGGAACAGGATCGGCAGAAGCCCGAGCAGCAGGGCGACCCGGCGCAGCCAGCGGGTACGGTTGCGTTGAGCCGTCATGATCTCCTTGCGATCTTTGCCATGGACAATCGAAAACCGCCAAAAACGCGCGGCAGACTAACACGGCGTCCGGCCGGAGTGAAGCCCTCCGGATCCGACTCCCCTCACCCCCGAACACCCCGGCCCGGCCCCGGGGCGCGTATCACTTTCACCCTGTCAGAACAGCCGCCCGACGAGGGCATCTACGGCCATGCACACGTAAAGCGAAAAGAGATACAGGATCGAGTAGTGGAAGACGGCAACCGCCTGCGGGGTCCCCGGCGAGCGATACAGCCGGGCGGCGAGCCCGATGAACCCCGCCCCGAGCAGCAGGGCAGGAATACCATAGATCCAACCGGCGACGCCGAACGGAACGATCAGGAGGGTCAGCGGCACGAGACCGATCGTGTAGAAGAGGATCTGCCGCCGGGTTTCGGCCTCGCCGTGGGTGACCGGCAGCATCGGAATGTTCGCCCGCGCGTAGTCGTCGCGCCGGTAGAGCGAAAGCGCCCAGAAGTGCGGCGGCGTCCAGAAGAACACGATGGCCGCCAGCAGGACGGCCGGCAGCGCCAGATGGCCGGTGACCGCGGCCCACGCGATGAGCGGCGCCGAGGCGCCCGCGCCCCCGCCGATGACGATGTTCTGCGGCGTCCGGCGCTTGAGCCACACCGTGTAGAACAGCGCATAGTAGAGAATCGAGATCATGCCGATGACGCCGGCGAGCAGATTGCCGAATGCGAGCAGCGTCACCCAGGCGACGCCGGCGAGGACGAAGCCCAGGCCGAGCGCACTGGAGGGCGGCAGCAGCCCCGAAGGCAGCGGCCGCCGCGCCGTGCGGCGCATGAGCGCGTCGATGTCCCGGTCGAAGTAGTGGTTGAAGCTCGCGGCCGACGCCGCGGCCAGCGCGATCCCGGCGGTGACCCCGAAGAACTGCGCCGCGGAGGGCAGGCCGGGCGAGGCCATGAGCAGCGCAGGCACCCCCGTGAGCAGGACCAGCATGACGATGCTGGGCTTGGTGAGCTCGAGGTAGGCCAGCGCGATCCGGCGCGCGTCGCGTTCGGGAAGCACGTGGGGCGCGGCGACGCTCAATGGACTCCTCTCCCGGTCTCGGTGGCGGAACGCAGCCCGGTGCCCGCGGGGCTCGCGGCGGGCAGGGCCGGAATGGAGGCCACACGATACGTCCCCACCACGGCGAGCGCCAGTATCGCGGCGGCAGTCGCCAGATGCACCGCCGACAGCCAGACCGGGGTGCCGAGGAACACGTTGGAGACGCCGAACACGACCTGTGCGAGCGTGAAACTCAGCGTCATCTGCGCCGCCGCACGCACGCCGGCATCCGCCACGCGCCGGGTCCGCGCGAACAACACGATCATCACGACGACCAGCAGATAGGCGCCGAAGCGGTGCGACATCTGCAGCCCGACGAGCCCTTCCATGGGCGGAAACCACACCCCGTTGCAGGTGGGCCAGTCGGGGCAGACGAGCCCGGCGTGGTTCGTGCTCACGGCGCCGCCCAGCACCGCCTGTGCGTAGGTCAGCGTGGCGGCCAGACCGAAGAGCGGCAGCAGCCGCCGCGGCCGCGGGGTGACCTCGGCCCTCTCCCAGTCGGGCGAGCGGCGTCGGGCCTCGTGGTCGGCGGCCAGCGCGAGCAGCAGCAGGGTGGTGAACAGCAGCAGCGCGACCGCCAGATGGCTGCCGACGATCGCGGGGCTCAGCAGCTTCCACACGGTGAGCGCCCCGAGCAGGATCTGCGCGGCGAGCAGCAGCACGGCTAGGGTGGCGAGTCCGGCGAGGCGCGCGCGCACCGCGCGGCGGGCGAACACCCAGACGACGGTCGAGGCCAGCATGACGCTCACCACCAGCGCGAGCAGGCGATGGAACCACTCGATCAGCACGTTGAACTGGAAGGGCGGGATCAGCCGGCCGTGGCACAGCGGCCAGTCCGGGCAGGCGAGGCCCGACCCCGTGGTGCGAACGACGGAGCCGACGACGATCAGGAAGAACATCGTGACCGTCGTCACGAGGGCGAGACGTGCGGCGATCGTGAATGAACGGGCGGGTGACATCGCTCTCCGAAATCGGCGGCCGGGACGCGCGCGCGCGCGGGGCGCAGCGCGCGGGAACGGCCGGGGAAACTAGCACACGGGGCGGCGCAGCCCAACCGGGCCCGCCCGTGCGAACCTCATGCGCGGGCGGCGCTTCGGCGGGCCCCGCGCCGCCGCGACCGGGTTCCTGCCGCGCCCCTACCCGCCCCCGACGCCTTTCGGCAGCGACGCGATCTGGGCGGCCGAGAGCCGCACCCGCGGCCCGGCGAAGACCCAGTAGCAGCGGTCCATGATCCGGTCGTAGCGGGTGACGCCGACGAGCCGGTAGCGCGCCCGGAAGGCGGCGGTCTCGTAGAGCGCCTGATGCTCGGGGTAGAACGCGGGGCGGGTCAGCGAGAACGACACCAGCACCACCACGTCGGGGTCGAGTTCGAAGAAATAGGCGTCCGACCAGCCGTGCTCGGCGATCTGCACGTCGGTCAGCGAGCGCGGGTTGATGTCCATCGTGGGCAGGCCCGAACAGTAGGGGATCGCGCCGACGTCGCTCACCGCGAGCAGCGCGTCGCCGGGGACGTTCGCGGCGAGCCAGCGCCCGAGGGCGACCTGCGAGCCCGCCGTGCTGGCTTCGTTCAGGCGGGCGTCCCTGCGGAGCACGCCGATCGAGCCGAGCCCTGCGGCCAGCACCACGACGAGCGCGACGCCGGCGCCCCACCCGCGGGCGCGCGCGGATGTGGCGGCCGGTGCGCGCGGCGCGGGAGCGAGCGGCTCGAGCGAAACGATCACCAGCGGCAGCAGCGGCGCGAAATAGCGCATGCCCGGCATCCAGTCGACGAAGTTCATGTACAGCGCACCGAGGATCGCGGCGACGGCGAGCGGCAGCGCGGTCGCGGACGGTCGCCCGGTGCGCCTGAGGAGTGCCGCCTGCCCGAGCAGCGCCGCGGCGGCGAAGCCGAGGTCGTACCAGCCGAGCGGCGCGAAGTAGTGATTCTGGCGCACGAGCAGGTAGCGCAGGTTGGTCTTCCATGCCTGCAGCAGGGCGCCCGCCGCGCCCTTGGAATGAAAGGGGGTCGGCAGCCACTCGCCGAAGTAGTGCACCCGCCAGGCGTGGTAGGCCGCGACCGCCAGCACGAACGCGAGCGTGGCCGCCGCCGCCGTCCGTCTCCGCGGCAGCAGGCCGGTCGCGAGCATGAAACCGACGATCACCGGGAAGACCAGCACGCCCTCCGGCCGGCACAGGGCCAGGGCCACCCCGCTCGCGGCGAGGGCCACGAGCCACCCCGCGCGGCCCTGCGCCACCCGTTCCGCGGCGAGCAGCGCGAGCATGAGCAGGAAGCCGAACAGCGCGGTCTCGAGCCCCGAGATCGCATAGAGGACGAATGGCCCCGCCGTGGCCAGCGCGAGCAGCACGACCGCCATCTGCGCGCGCGGCCGGCCGCGGCCCTCGAGCATCCGCCAGGCGATCCACAGCGTGCCCACGCCGAATACCAGTCCCGCACCACGGCTCCAGGTGACGAGATCCAGGTGCGCCCACGCGAAGACCGCGCACACCAGGATCCACAGGAGGTTGCTGTAGCCCTCGACCGGCGGCGCGCCGGTGTTGAAGGTGAGCCCGGCGCCCGCGGCGAGGTGGCTCGCATAGCGGAACGAGATATAGGAATCGTCGGGGGTGAACGGCGCGAGGGCGTACGCGAGGAACACGAACAGTGCGACGCTCGCGAGCAGCAGCGCGGCGCCCGACCACCGCCATCTGGAGAAGGATTCGCTCATCGGCACCCCGGACGTACGACGGGAAGTCAAACGCGGGGATCTTCTCACAGCGAAGACGGCGGGAGCGGGAGCGCGGCCGCGGCGCCGAACGGAAGGCGGCGCACTGCGCCGGCCCCGCATCGCAGGGAGCGGGCCGGCGCCCGCGCCTCACGCAGCCGGAGGTCCCCGCCGCGACGCCCCGAGCCGCTGGTAGACGTAGGACAGCGACAGCATCGCCGCGCCCGCGCCGATCGCGATCAGGAAGCGCCAGAACGGATCCGCGCTCGCGAGGTCCACGAACAGGAACTTGAGCACCGTGACCCCGATGAGCGCGAGGCCCATCCAGCGCATGAACGCCGAACGCGCGAGCCAGCCGATGACGAAGGCCGCTACCGCCTCGAGCAGCCAGCCGACGCTGGTCAGCATGCCGGCGAGGGCGTGCAGCGCTCGGCGCGCGGCGGGCGGCCCCTGCCCCGCCGCTTCCACCGGCATGGCGAGCATGGCCCGGGCGAGCTGATCGGCCTCGCGGCCGATCCAGACGAGCAGCATGAGGGCGGCGCCGGCCGCCCAGATCTCGCTCATGCGCCGCTCGAAGGGCTGCAGCTGCGCGCGCGCGCGGCCGAGCGCGGCGGCGCTGACGGCAGCGATCGCGATCGAGCCCAGCGCGAGCAGCGCGTCGCGATGGACGAGCGGGATCGCCGCGCCGCCCCATGCGGTGCCGTACCATGGCATGAAGACGATCGGGGCCGCTGCCAGCGCCGCGAGCCCGAGCGCGGCGAGCCGCGCGACCATGCCGCGCACGCCGAGCCCCGCCCGGACCAGCCATGCCGCCTGCGCGAACCAGGCCAGCGACGTGGTGGCCGCGAACAGCGAGGCGTAGCGCGCCGCCACGTGACCCGCCTGCACGTCGCGCACGGCGCGCCATGCGCCGCCGTCGCGCTCGAGCGCCCAGGCGAGGTGGTGCGCTTCGCGCGCGAGCCAGAACGCGAGCAGCACGTGCGCGCCCAGATACCAGAGCGTCGAGACGAAGCGTTCGACCGGACCGAGCCCCGCCTTCGCCCGGCGCACGTGATGGGCCGCGAACAGCAGCGCGGCGATCGCGAGCAGCGCCTGGATCGCGGCGGCGTTCACGACCGGCAGCGGATGCGCCTCGAGGCCCAGCATGAGCCGCATGAACACCGCGATGCCGCCCAGGTAGATCACCGCAGTCCCGCAGACCCGCAGCCACATGCCGCGCGGGCGCAGGCCGAGCAGCACGAGCGCCACCCCCTCGACGGTCCAGGCGAGCGCGGTGCGCTCGGGGCCGGCGGCGCGCTCCAGCGCGGCGGTGACGAACAGCACTGCGGCGGCGGTGAGCGGCTTCCACAGGTCGCGCTCGGGGCGCCGCCCATCCACCCACAGCGAGGCGGCCAGGTAGATCACCGCCAGCGCGAGCAGCAGGATCGCGACCAGCCGGGCATTCGCGATCGCGAACATCGGCGCGCTGGCGGCGAGGAGGGCGAGCGGCGCGACCGCGATCACCGCCAGGTCGATCGCGCGCACCCGGCCTGCGGCGCGCACCAGGCGCGGCAGCGGCGAGAGGCCGAGGCCCGCGAACAGGAGTGCGAGGCCGATCTCGGCGGGCCAGCTCCAGCGCGTCGCCGGCACCGCGCCGATCCAGGTGGCGGCGGTGAGCAGCAGCGACGCCAGCGCGAGCGCGCTCCACCCGGCGCGTGCCGCGAGCGCGAACACCATCGCGTTCACCGCGGCCAGATACCCGAGCAGCGCTCCGACCGGCAGCGAGAAGCGATCGAGCGGAGCGAGCGCTTCGAGCACGTTCGGCAGGTGCGCGCCGACCACGCCGAGCGCGGTGATCCCCTGTGCGCGATAACGCAGCCCCAGCGCGCCGGTGAGCACGGAAGCCAGCGTCACGAGCGCGAATGCGGCGGGTCCGTTCAGCACTCCGAGGCGGAAATGGCCGAGGTAGACCGCCAGCCACACCACGCCCGCGCCGACGCCGATCAGCGCATGGCCGACGCCTCTCACCGAACGCCGCATGCGTGCGCCGCGCCACACGAGGCCGAGTCCGGCGAACACGCCGGCCAGCACCAGCGCCCCGGGGCCGAAGCGGCCGGTGGCGTACCCCCACAGGATCAGGAAGAAGAAACCCGTGAGCAGCAGCACCGCGCCCGCATTCTGCAGCCACACGCCGCCGACGAGCTGTTCGACGTCGCGGCGGGGCCGCGGGCCTGCCGCCGGCGGGGTGGCGGGGGCAGCGACCGTGACGCCGGGCGGGGCGGCGGCGACGGGGTCCGGCGCGGCCCCATCTCCCGGCGCCGTGCCGGGGATGGCCGGGACGAGGGGCGCGGCCGCGGGCCCGGGCGGGGCGGCGGGCCCCGCGGCGCTGGAAATCGCGCCGGCCGCGACCTCGCCCTGCGGCGCGCCCTCCGCCTCCACACCGCCCGTGCGGCGGTCGAGGGCGTCCACGCGGCGCCGCAGCCGTTCGAGCTCGCGCGCGACGGCCGCGCTGCGGCGGTGCGCATCCACGGCGACGAACAGGAGCACCACGAACACCACGACCGCCCCGGACCCGAGCAGGATCACGACGCCTCCGCGGTCGCGCGCTTCACCGGGTCACGCCCCCACCTCGGTGCTGCGCCGTTCCATGAGCACCACGTCGCGCCAGCGCCCGTGCATGGCGCCGATCCTCTCGCGCCGGCCCACCACGCGGAAACCGTGGCGTTCGTGCAGCGCGAGGCTCGCCGCGTTCTCGGGGAAGATCCCGGCCTGCAGCGTCCAGATCCCGCGCGTCTCCGCGGCGCGGATCAGCGCGGCGAGCAGCAGGCCGCCGACGCCCGCTCCACGCGCCGTCTCCGCCACGTAAATGCTGAGGTCGGCGACGCCCGCATACACCGCGCGCCGCGACACCGGCGCGAGCGCGGCCCATCCGACCACCTCGCCCCCGCGCTCCGCCACCAGTCGCGGCTCGGTCAGGTGCCCCGCGTCGAAAGCTTCCCACCCGGGCGGCTCGGTCTCGAACGTCGCGTTTCCGGTCGCGATGCCTTCGGCGTAGATCGCCCGCACCGCGGGCCAGTCGGCGCCATCGAGTGCGCGCACCCGCACCGGCCCGCTGCCGCGCACCCCGGCCGGTGCCATCGACGAAGCGCCGAGCGTCCTTTTCGCACCATCGCGTCGCGTTCGCATCGACCGCTCCCGCTCCCTTCGATCCGGACGCCGCGCGCGGCTGCGGCATCCCTCCGGTGCGTGACGGCGTGTGGTGCGCCGTGCACACGCGAACGGAGCGTAGGGGCGGGAACGCGGCCGGGCAAGGTCGCCGGGGCTCGAGGCTCAGCGCCTGCCGCGTTTCCCGGGGTGGCGCCCCCCCGGGACCGTGCGGCGGACGGGACCGTCGCCGCGTGCAGGCTCGGGACCCGCAAGGTAGCCGGTCATCGCCCGCGTGAGCTCTACGGTGAGCGCCCGTGTCGAAACGGGCGCGAACCCCTCGGTCACGGTCCCGGGGGCGAGCAGCCGCAGGCCGGCCACCGCGTCCACCATCTGGAGCGCGAAGTCCAGCGCGGCCACCGGATCCGCGTGGGCGATCTCGCCGCGGCAGGGGGCGAAGAGCCCGTGCGCGAGCTGCACGAGCTCACGGCTGCGCTCGGCCTGCCGTGCGGGCCCGGGCGCTTCCCGCGTGACGTTGCGGATCATGCGCGCGCGCAGCACACCACGGTGCGCGGCGCAGAACTCGACCACCACGCCGACGTAGAACGCGGCGCGCGGCGCCAGCGCCGGCGGCAGCGTTTCGGCCACGGCGAACCGTTCTGCAGCGTTGCGCACCATGTCGGCCTGGAAGCGCTCGAACAGGGCGGCCAGCAGCGTCTCCTTGGAGCCGAATCGGGCGTAGAACGAGCCGATGGAGGATCGCGCGCGCCGGACGATCGCCGTGACCGGCGCGCTTTCGAAGGTCCGGTCTTCGAGCATCGCTTCGGCCGCATTCAGGATGCGGTCCAGGGTCCTCTGACTGCGGGCCTGGCGCGGCGCGCGCACCCGGTACCGCTCATCCGCCATGGCCACCCCGGAGCGCGAGGAACATGCTCACGAACGACAGCGTGTCCACCAGGCCGTGCGCGATCACCACGACCCAGAGATTGCGGCGGACGATGAGGAACGCCGTTCCGAGCAGCAGGCCGGCAACGCCCGTGACGAGCATGCCGCTCGCGCCCTGGTAGGCGTGCAGCGCCCCGAACGCCGCCGAGCCGACGACCAGGCTCAGGATCCAGGCGCCGCGCCCGCCGCCGAACGCCGCCGCGAGACGCGAGAGCGCGAAGCCGCGCATGACGATTTCCTCGCCGAATGCCGCCGACGTCCACACCGAGAGCAGGCCGAGGGCGAGCCCGGCCCCCGTGGAGAGAATGTCACGGAAGCGGCTGGCGTCGGGCGGCGTGAGGCCCAGCCCGGCGATCAGCACCTGCAGCAGCAGTCCACCCACGATCAACACGAACGCACCGGCCGCCACCGCGAGCAGCACGGTCCGTCCCCAGCGCTGCGGCCGTCCGAGGCCGAAGTCACGCAGCGAGCCGCCGCGGCGCCGCTGCAGCCAGATCGCACACGCAGCCGCGCCCATGATGCCGGCCCAGCCGACGAATGCGCCGGCGGGGGTGGCATCGCCGATCCGCTGGCTCCAGAGACCGGTGGCGGCGATGAGCAGCAGAACGACCGCGACCTCGAGCACGTCGCGGAGGGGGCTTACGCTGGACGCGAACGGCAGCGGCCGGCGGGACGGCGTTCATGGGCGACCTCCAGAGTCGTGACGGGAGGCCGCCTCATGGCGGTCCCCCCGGGGAAGATGACGCCCCCGGTGCAGAACTAGAACTGTAGTTCTATTTACGATCCTGTGTCAATCCGCCGGTGGTCGGGGGCGGTCGGGTGCGGCGCGCGCCCACGCGGCGGCCGAAGCCGCTGCGGCGGGCTCGCTCAGGGGATGCCGGGGGCGCCCGGCGGGAGCGGTCGCAGATCGTTGACCGCGGCCGGCCCGATCTGGTCGCTGCCGATCAGGAAGCGTGCGTCGCTCGGCGGCACCGTGATCTGGGTGACGATCGCGCCGTCGTTCACGAGCGGATCCGTGACGCCCTGGATGCGCCGGTACTCGCGCTCGAGCGGTACGGTCATCGCGGTCGCGGCGGGATTGACCAGCACGATGCCGTTCTGGAAGTCGCGACGCCAGAGGTTGGTGACGCCCTGCTGGAAGTGCACGTCGTCCACCCACACGTCGCCGGCTTCGCCGCCGACGAAGAGCTGCAGAGTGGCCGTGCCGGACTCGGTGGGAATGATGATCATCTGGTAGCGCTGCCATGCGGTGCTGAGATCGAATCGACGGGATCCGTAGCTACCGCCGCCGCTCAGGCGGCCGGCGGTGACGTACGCGCTGCGTGGCCGGTCGGCCTTGGCCCAGAACGTGGCGGCGTAGGGCTGTCCCGCCGACAGCGGAATCGAGCCGGTGGTTTGCATCGTCGTCGCGTACGACACGGTTCCGGCGACGGGCACGGTCACGTGCGCGGAGGCCGCGCCGGAGCCGGCCGTCGTGACGTCACGCAGCAGCGTCGAACCGATATTGGTGTTGAGGGTCCAGCCGGACAGATCCGTCTCGAAGTCCGGATTGCCGACCGCATCCGGATTCTGGCCGACCCACACCATCTGATGCGCGGCCCCGAGCGCCTGGCCGAGCCAGCCGGTGTGCGCGACGTCGCTCGCGGCGAGCCCGGTCGCGAGGTCCACCGCGTACTCGTCGAACCACCACTTGAAGGCGTCCTCGCTGCGCGTATGCCGGCCGGGCACGCTGACCACCGCATAGCCGTCGCCGAGCGCCGTGCTGCCGAGCGTGAAGCGTTCGATCCGGTTGCCGTCCGCCGCATACGGGTTCACGCCGGGCCCGATGGCACCGAAGATGAGATTGTGGGTCGGCGCGCGGTGCCGGGCCTCGTCCACGAAGTAGCCGCCCGGATCGCGGAACATGTTCTCGTACCAGTTGCCGCCGCCCTGGAACGGGAACCGCTCGCGCATCCAGCCGTTGAAGACCGTGTAGTTCGTGTTGAGGCCGCAGTTGCCGACCATGATTGCGGCGTCCCCGCACAGCCGGCGGGTGCGGCTCGCGAGCGTGTCGACGCCCGCGCGCCAGGCCGCGGCGAACGAGTTCCAGTCCGGATAGCCGGCGCGCACGTAGTCGATGGTCTCGCCGTACGACTGCGCCCAGTCGATGTCGTCGCAGAACGTGTCGATGAACAGGCCGTCCCAGGTCCCGCTCGCGTAGAGTTCGTTGTAGAACAGGTCGGCCAGCGCTTCCGCGACGACGAACCGCCCCGCGGCGTCGCGCTTTGCCAGATTCACGTTCACGAAGACCTCGACCCGGGAGCCGAAGATCTCGCCGTACTGGTTGTAGAGGTATCCGTCGAGATCGCGGACGACCTTTTTGTACTGCATCGGGAAGTTGTTGAGCGAGTCCGGGAACGTTGGGTTCCACGTCCACTGACCGTTCACGTAGCCGAGCAGCTCGATGCTCGCATTCCGTGCGCGCAGCATCGCCGCGACGTCGGCGTGATACGGCGTGATCGGATAGGGGTCGAGGACCACCACGTGATAGCGGGCGATACGATCGAGATTCACGGGGTCCGGATTGCCGAACGCGTCGAGCACCGGGTACCCGTCGTAGTAGACGTCGCCGTACAGGGCGAGGCGCGGGAAGTCCTGGGCCGCCGCCGGGCGGGCGGCGAGCGTGACACTGACGACGCCGGCGGCGAGGACGGCGGTCAGCATGCGGATGGCGCTCGAGAGGCGTGGGTTCATGGGGATCCTTCCCCTTCGTTTTCGGCGTCATCGTGCCGGATTTTGAGCGGCATTGCGCGGGGAAAATCGCAGGCCGAAACCGCGGCCCCGGGGGGGCGCCCCCGGCGGCCCTGGCGTTGCGAAAAGCCCGATCCGGCACGGCCGCCCCGATTCGCCGCTGGCGGCTCGTGAAAGGATCGGGCTAGGCTCACGCGCCATGACCGTGATCGCCAGTGAAGCCGACCTCCGCTACTGCCGCGAGGTCCTGCCGCACGTGTCGCGCACGTTCGCGCTCAACATCCGGCTGCTCACCGGTGATTTCGGCGATGCGGTGCGGATCGGCTACCTCATGTGCCGTGCGGCCGACACGCTGGAGGACTCCTGGCCCGGGCGGGCGGCCGACATCGAGACGCGCTTCGACGTCATGTTGCGCGCCATCGGCGGCGATGCGGAGGCGGCGGAGCGCATCGCCCGCGAAGCGGGCGGGGTGAAGGGCGGGCGCGAGGACCTGCGGCTCGTCGCGCACTATCCGCACGTGTGGCGCGCCTACCGCTCGCTGCCCGGGCCCGTGCGCGCGCCGCTCGAGGACGCGGTGCGCACCATGGCGACCGGAATGCGGCGCTTCGCGGCGCGCGCGGCGGCACGCGCTCCGGACGCGCCCTACCTCGATACGGAAGCCGAGCTGCACGAGTACTGTTACGTGGTCGCCGGCTGCGTCGGCGAGATGCTCACCCGGCTCGCGCGCCTGCGGGCGCCGGCGGACCGGGCGACGGAGGCGCAGCGCATGGCGCTGGCGCCGGTGGTCGGCGAAGCGCTGCAGCTCACCAACATCCTGCTCGACTGGCCGGTGGACCTGCGCCGCGGCCGCTGCCACCTGCCGGCGGAATGGCTCGCGGCGCACGGGCTCGCCCCGCACGAGCTGACCGGCGCCGAGCGGCCCGGCGTGCGCGCGATCGCGGCGCGCCTCGAGTCTCTGGCCATGGCCGCGCTCCAGCGCGTGCCGGACTACGTCACGCTCTTCCCCGCCCGTTTCGCGCGCTACCGGCTGTTCTGCGTCTGGCCCTCCCTGTGGGCGCTCGGCTCGCTGCGCGCGACCCGGTCCGAGCCCGGCTTCCCGTGGGGCCCGCGGCGCCCGCGCCTGCCGCGCCACGCGCTCTGGGGCCTGGCATTCCAGGCGCTGCTCAGGGTGCGCAGCGATCGCGGGACGCGCGCGCTGTTCGAACGCGAGTTCGCCGCGCTGCGCCCGCGCGCGGCGGCAGGGCGCGAGAGCGGCGCCGAACGCTTCGCGTGAACGCCGGCGGCCGCCGGAGCACGGGCTAGCGTTCGCCCCAGACCGGCTCGGTCGGCTGCGCGGCCTCGCGCGCGGCGAGCACGCGCAGACGGAAGAAGATCCACGTCGCGGCGCCGAGCAGAACGAAGGCGGACACGCTCGTCGCCACCGGCGCGCCGAACCACTGGGCGAGGCTGCCGGAGAGGATCGCGCCTATCGGCGCGGTGCCGATCACCATGAGCGTGTAGAAACTCATGACGCGGCCGCGGAAGTGATCTTCGGTCGTGAGCTGCAACAGGGTGTTCGTGCTCGCGACGTAGAGGATCAGGCCGAAGCCCGTCGCGAGACCCATGCCGAGCGAGAGCGCCAGCGTCCGCGACCAGGCGAACAGGCCGAGGCCGATCGCTGCGCTCGACAGCCCGATCAGCAGGTTGCGGCGCAGGCCCCAGCGGTCCAGCTGCCGCGTCATCCACCCCGCGGCGATCAGCGAGCCAACGCCGAACGACGTCACCAGCAGGCCGTATGCCTCGGCGCCGGCGTGCAGGATGTCGCTCGCATAGATCGGCAGCAGCACCATGTACTGGAACCCCAGCCCGCCGGCAATGCCGAGCAGCACGAGCAGGTTGCGGATCGACGGCACGCGGCGGACGTACGCGAGCCCCTCGGCCATGCGCTCGAAGACGCCCGAATCTCCGGCGGGCGCCGGGCGCGGGCCCGGTTCGATGCGATGCAGGCTCCAGATCACCGCGATGAACGTGATCGCATTGATCCAGAAGCACCAGGCCTCGTTGCCGAGCGCGACGATGATGCCGGCCACCGCCGGGCCGAAGATGCGTGCGGTGTTGAAGGCGGCGGAGTTGAGCGCGATCGCGTTCGGCAGGTCGTCCTTGCCGACCAGGTCGAACACGAACGCCTGCCGCGCCGGCAGATCGAAAGCGTTGATGATCCCGAACGCCAGCGCGAGCGCGAGCAGCATCGACGGCGTGATGATCCCGAACGACGTCAGCGTGGCGAGAATCACCGCCTGCACCATCGCCGCCGTCTGCGTCACGATCAGGAAGCGGCGCTTGTCGACGCGGTCGGCGATCACGCCCGCCCAGAGCGAGAACGCCAGCACCGGCACGAACTGCATGAAGGTCAGCAGGCCGAGCATGAACGCGGAGTGACTCAGGCGGTGCATCAGCCAGAGCTGCGCGACGCTCTGCATCCACGTGCCCGCCAGCGAGATCAGCTGTCCGTTCCAGAACAGTCTGAAATTGCGGTGTTTGAGCGCGCGGAAGCGGAACGAAATGGCCGTGAGGGCGGTGGACATGGGCGCGCGACGCTATCACGCCCGCGACCGCGCGGTCACGGGTGGGCGGCCGCGAACGCCGCGATCCGCCCGGCGAACCAGGCGGGCCGGGAGAGCGGGTGCAGATGACCGGCGCCGGGCGAGACTTCGATCTTCGCGGCCGGCAGACTCCGGACGAGCGCCTGCGCGGCCGCGCGTGCGAACGCCGTGTCGCGCTCCCCCACCAGCAGGCGGACGGGCGGGCGCAGCGCGGCGAGCCGCGTATGCGTGTCGTGCGCGAGGGCCAGGGTGACGCGTCCCGCCGCGAGCCGCACCGGGCACGCGCGGATCGCGGCGCGCACCAGCTCCAGCACGGGCCGGTCGCAGAGCGGGTCGTAGACCCAGCCGCCCCGCGGCGCCAGCCGGCGCGCGATCGCCAGCGCGGCGCCGCGCGGCAGCAGGCGTTGTGAGCCGATCACCAGGGGCTGCTCGACGTAGCGCGCGAGGCGCGCACCGCGCGGCGTCGTCACCCGCGCGAACGCGCTCGACAGCACCAGCGCCCGAATCCGGTCCGGCCGCTCGAGCGCCCAGTGCTGGGCGAGCGCGCCGCCGAGCGAGTGGCCGGCCACTGCCACGCGTTCGAGCCCGAGCGCGTCACAGAGGTGTTCGAGGTCGCGCACCAGCAGCGACCAGCGCGCCGACTGCGCGAGGCCGCCCGGAAAGCGCGCGCGCAGATCGGGAGCGATCACCCGGAACGTGCGTACGAGCAGGTGCGCGCAAGGCGCGAATGCCTCCTTGAATCCGGGCAGCGGCGGCAGCAGCACGAGCGGCGGGCCCGTGCCGGCATCCACACACGTCAGGACGCCCGCCGCCGCCGGCACCTCGCGCACCCGCCAGGCCGCGAGCCATTCCGCCCGCGCGCCCGCGCGCCACGCATTCCCCATGTCCGCCGTCATGGACCGCATCGGCTTCATGATACGCTCAGCCGCGCCCACGAACGCCCATGGCCCCCGCGAGGATCACATGTCGAAACGACCCGGATTCTATGAAGCCCTGCGCACCGCGCACCCGGACGTGATCGCGTCCTACGAGGCCCTCGGCGAAGCGGTCAGGCGGGCCGGTCCGCTGACTGACGTCGAGGCGCAGCTGATCAAGCTCGGTCTCGCCGCCGGCACGCGCAGCGAGGGCGCGATTCACGCGCACGTGCGCCGCGCGCTCGAAGCCGGCGCCAGTGTGGATGCGATCCGCCACGTCGGTCTGCTCGCGATCACGACGCTCGGCTTCGCCAACGCGATGGCCGTACGCGCCATGATCGAGAAGGAGCTCGAGAAGCAGGGCCGCGCTTGAGCGAGCCCGGCCGCGGCCGTGACGCAGCGCCGGGCGCGACGCTCGCGTTTCCGCCCGGCTTCATGTGGGGCGCGGCGACGTCGGCGCACCAGGTCGAGGGCGGCAACACGCGCAACGACTGGTGGCCGTTCGAGCGCGAACCCGGCCGTATCTACGGCGGCGATTCGAGCGGCGACGCCTGTCGCCACTACGAGCGCTTCGACGCCGACTTCGCGCTCGCGGCGGCCGACCATCACAACGCGCACCGGCTGTCGATCGAGTGGAGCCGCATCGAGCCCGAGCCGGATCGGATCGACGGGGACGCCGTCGCCCACTACCACGCGGTGTTCGAGTCGCTGCGCCGCCACCGCCTCGTGCCGATCGTGACGCTGCACCACTTCACCAACCCCGCCTGGATCGCCGCACGCGGCGGCTGGGAGTCGCGCGACACGATCGAGCGATTCCTTTCGTTCGTGCGCTTCTGCGCCCGCGAGTACGGGGCCCAGGTCGACTGGTGGCTGACCGTAAACGAGCCCGAGGTCATGGGGTTCCGCGGCTGGTCCGAGGGCACCTGGCCGCCGGCCAAGCGCGACGACGGGCTCGCGCTCACGGTGATCGGGCACCTGCTCGAGGCGCATGGCCGCGCCTACCGGATCCTCCACGAAGAGGACCGCACCGACGCCGACGGCGACGGCCACGCCGCGATGGTCGGCTTCGCCAAGCACTTCGTGGTGCTGGAGCCCGAGCACGGCTGGTCGCCGCTCGACCGCCTGCGCGCGTACTTCGAGCATCGCGTGTTCAACGAAGCCGTGCTGCACGCGCCCGTCACCGGTCGGATCGACCTCTCGATTCCCGGCGCGCCCGCGGTGCGGCGACAAGTGCCCGAACTCGAGGACAGCCAGGATTTCGTCGGCCTCAACTACTACACGCGCTGGAAGGTGCGGGCGATCGGCTTCGAACCGCACGTGACGCCGCCGCGCGCGGCGCTCAACGATCTCGGCTGGGAACGCCATCCGGCCGGCATTCGCACGGCGCTCGCCGCCGCGGCGCGCGCGGGCAAGCCGATCGTGATCACCGAGAACGGCACCGCGGACGCGGAGGACGCGATGCGGCGCGCCGACCTCACCGAGACGCTCGGCCACGTCCACGGCGCGATCCGCGCCGGCCTGGACGTGCGCGGCTACCTGCACTGGTCGCTGATGGACAACTTCGAGTGGGCCGACGGCTATCGCGGCCGCTTCGGGCTCTACGCGGTGGACTTCCGCGACCCCGGGCGGCCGCGCGCGCCGCGCGCGAGCGCGGCCCTGTTCGCAGCCATCGCGGCGGCCAATGCGATCGAGGCGGCGCCCGTGACGGCCACGCCGCGCTGAGGGCGGGCGCGACAGGCGGCGGTTGCGCCGTGGGTGCCCGTTTGCCGCAGCCCGCGCGCCGCGCTACGCTCGGCGCCCCCGTCTGCCAAGGAGCCCATCGATGTGTCCGTTCTGCAAGGAACACGACGGTAAGGCCTGCAACGTCATCGAGAAGCCCAATGGCCGCATCGTCTGCTCGTGCGGCAAGCACAGCTGGCCCAACACCGGCGCGTTTCTCGAGACCGTGCGGCTGCAGAATCTCAAGGTCACCGGTCGCATCCATACCTGGACGCAGAGCTACTGAGTCCCCCCGGCTCCGCACGCTCCGGAGTACCGCGTTTGCCGGGCCCGGAGGGCTCCGTTAGGCTCACGGCACGTCTCGGAGCCGCTCCGGAGTCCATGATGTCCAGGCAAGACGACGATCCCTTCGGTCACATGCAGCGCGAGGTCGAGCGCCTGTTCCACGACCTCGTTTATCACCGTCATCCTTCCGCGCACTTCGCCGAGGCGCCGTGGTCGCCCGCGGCGGACCTCGTGGTGTCGCCCGAGAGCGCGCGGATCATGATCGAACTGGCGGGCGTGCCGCAGTCGAGTGTGCGGGTCACGCTGCGCGGGCGGAAGCTCGAAGTCAGCGGGCGGCGCCAGCCGCCGGTCGAGCCCGCGGAGGCACACTACCACCGGGCCGAGATCTACTTCGGCGACTTCCGCCGCGTGATCGAGCTGCCCTGGGCCGCCGATCCCGAGCGGGTGAACGCGCAGTTCAGGGGCGGCATGCTCGAGATCGAGCTGGCGCCGAAACCCGCGCCGGCGCGGCGCGAGGTCCCGGTCGAAGAGCACGAGACACCCTAGCCGGATCCGCCCCGCGCGGATCGGGAGCCATCGATGAGCGACGACGAGAAGATCACCGTCGAAAACGCGCCGGAAGAGTCCGACGGACCGTCGGAAGTGGAGATCGGCCCGCGCGTGACGCCGATCCTCCCGGTGCGTCACACGGTGCTGTTCCCGTTCGCGATCCTCCCGATCAACGTCGGCCGCGAGAGCAGCCTCGCGCTTCTCCACGACATCATGAACGGCGACCGCACGCTCGCCGTGTTCGCGCAGAAGGACGGCAACGTGGAGGCCCCCGGCGTGGACGAGCTGCACGAGGTCGGAACGCTGGCGACGGTCCTGCGCATGGTGCGCTTCGCCGACAACCGTCTGTCGGTGCTGCTGCAGGGCGTGGCGCGCGTCAAACGCGGCGCCGTGGAGGCCACCGAGCCGTACCTCAAGGCGCACGTCGAGCCGTTGCACGACATCGAAGTCGAGGATGTCCAGACCGAGGCGCTGTCCAAGAACGTGGTGGACCAGTTCCAGAAGATCGTCGCGTTTTCGCCCTCGGTCCCGGACGAAGCCGTCGCCGCCGCCCGCAACCAGCCCACGCAGGGCAGGGTCGGCGACTTCATCGTGTCGCTGCTCGAACTGCCCGCCGAGGACAAGCAGCGGCTGCTCGAGATCCTCGACGTGAAGACCCGCCTCGAAACGCTCGGCGAAATCCTCACGCGTGAACTCCAGGTCTTGCAGGTCGGCCAGCAGATCCAGGAGACGATGCGCGAGTCGATCGACCAGCATCAGCGGGAATTCCTGCTGCGCCAGCAGATGGAAGCGATCCGCAAGGAGCTCGGCGAGTCCGACGACCAGAATCAGGAGCTCGAAGCGCTGCGCGAACGCATCGAGAAGGCCGGCATGCCCGAGGACGTGCGTAAGGAGGCCGACCGCGAATTCGCGCGCCTGCAGCGCATGCCGCCGCAGGCGGCGGAGTACACCGTATCGCGCACCTACATCGAGTGGCTGTGCGACATGCCGTGGCAGATCGCGACCGAAGACGATCTCGACATGGTGCACGCACGCACGGTGCTCGACCAGGACCACTTCGGGCTCGACAAGATCAAGGAACGGATCCTGGAGTACCTCGTCGTGCGCCGGTTCAAGAAGGACGCCCGCACGCCGATCCTGTGCTTCGTGGGCCCGCCGGGCACCGGCAAGACCTCGCTCGGCCGTTCGATCGCCCGGGCGCTGGGCCGCAAGTTCGTGCGTCAGTCCCTGGGCGGCGTGCGCGACGAGGCCGAGATCCGCGGGCATCGCCGCACCTACATCGGCGCGCTGCCCGGCAACATCATTCGCGGCATCAAACGCGCCGGCACGCGCAACCCGTTGTTCATGCTCGACGAGGTCGACAAGCTCGGCGCCGACTTCCGCGGCGACCCGTCGAGCGCGCTGCTCGAGGTGCTCGACCCCGAGCAGAACACGGCGTTCATGGACCACTATCTCGACGTGCCGTTCGATCTGTCGCGCGTGCTGTTCGTCACCACGGCCAACTACCTCGATCCGGTGCCGCCCGCGCTGCGCGACCGCATGGAGGTCATCGAGCTGGCCGGCTACACGGACGCCGAGAAGATCGCCATCGCCCGGCGGCACCTGATCCCTAAGGCAACGCGCGAGAACGGCCTCGAGGAGCTGAACCTCACCTTCACCGACGACGCGATCTTCAAGGTGGCGCGCGAGTACACGCGCGAGGCCGGGCTGCGCAACCTCGAGCGCGAACTCGCGAACCTGTTGCGCAAGAGCGCGAAGGCGGTCGCCGAGGGCCAGGACGTCCCGCGCGAGATCGACGCGGCGCGCGTGCGGGAGCTCCTCGGGCCCGAGCGCTTCGAGCAGGAGCGCGCCGGGCAGATCGACTCGCCGGGCGCCGCCGTGGGCCTCGCCTGGACCCCGGCGGGCGGCGAGGTGCTCACGGTCGAGGCGTCGATCATGCCGGGATCGAAGTCGCTGATCCTCACCGGCCAGCTCGGGGACGTCATGCGCGAATCGGCGCAGGCGGCGCTGTCGTACGTGCGCTCGCACGCGCGCGAGCTCGACATCGATCCGAACTTCTTCGAGGGCTCGGACGTCCACCTGCACCTGCCGAGCGGCGCGATCCCCAAGGACGGCCCGTCGGCCGGCGTGACGCTGTGCACGGCGCTCGTGAGCCTGCTCACCGGCCGCAAGCTCCGCCCGGAAATCGCCATGACCGGCGAGATCACGCTGCGCGGCCGCGTGCTCAAGGTGGGCGGCATCAAGGAAAAGGTGCTCGGTGCCCACCGCGCCGGGATCCGTACGGTGATCCTCCCCGCCGAAAATCAGGGCGACATCGAGGAGGTGCCGGTGGACGTCCGCAAGCACATGATCTTCGCGCCGGTCGAGCGCATCGGCCAGGTGATCCAGCTCGCCCTCGAGCCGGGCCGCGCGAACGGCAAGACGACGGCACCCGGCAGCAGCGGCGCGCGCCCGCGCCGGCAGCGCCGCGAGTCGCAGGGCGTGGAAGCCCGCGGGCGGCACAAACCGGACTGAGGAGCGGCGCGATACGCGGGGATCGAACGGATCCTCGTGCGGCCGCCCGACCCGAAAACGCGAAGCCCCCGGCAGCCCTGCCGGGGGCGTTCACGATGCGAGCCGCTGGCCGCAGCCGCCACCGCCGACGTCGCCTGAGCGACGCGAGCGGCGCAGCCCGTGCCCCAGCCTCGCGAAACACCGGATTCACCGCGTCCCTGCGGTGGAGCCTGCCGGTGCCTAAGATCGTCTAGCTCGCCTGCGCGAACTGGATCTCCACGTCCTTGCGGTCCGCGGGATCGATCTTGAACAGCTCCTCGGCCGTGAAGTTCAGCCAGTTGGCCACGAACACGTCCGGGATCTGCAGAATCCGCGTATTGAAGACCGTCACGGTGTCGTTGTAGAACTCGCGCCGGTCCGCAATGTTGTTTTCGATCTCCGTGATCCGATTCTGAAGGGATAAAAACGACTGGTTGGCCTTGAGGTCCGGGTAGGCCTCGGCCACCGCGAAGAACTGGCCGAGCGCCCGGGTCAGCATGTTCTCGGCCGCGCCGCGCTCGCCGACGGTCCTGGCCTGCATGACCGCGCCGCGCGCCTCGCTCAGCTTGTCGAAGACGGCGCGCTCGTGCTGCATGTAGGCCTCGCAGGTCTTCACCAGCTTCGGCAGCTCGTCGTGACGCTGCTTGAGCAGCACGTCGATGTTGGCCCACGACCTGCCGATGTTGTTCTTCATCGCAATCAGGCCGTTGTAGATCGTCAGGAAGTAGCCGATCGCACCGATGAGCGCGAAGCCGATCAGCGCGGTGACTACGATTTCTCCGATGTGCATCTCTTACCTCCCGTGCCCGGGTCAGGCGGCCGGCGCGGCCGCGGGATCTGCTGCCATCAGTGGCCCGCGGCGAGGTGCACGAGCCACCAGCCGAGGCCGAATACCGTCAGAATCGGACCGCCCACCAGATGGAGCGGGGCCTTCCAGCGCAGCTGAATCGTCAGGCTCCGCTCGGACTGGCGGCTGATCAGGAACGTCTTTTCGTTCTCGCCGCGACGGATCGTCGCCTGGACCTCGTGGTCGCGGTCGCGGATCCGCTCGGCGCGCAGGTCCTCGGTGCCGGTCGCGGCGAGCTGGATCTCGGACACGGTCAGCACCTGGGCGCGCGGCATGGCCGTGCCGAGCACGTAGACCCGCTCCCCGCCTTCGAGCGTCCGTTCGCGGAACCGGAAGCTCGAGAGCCCCGCGACGTAGCGCATCCAGAGCCCGTGTTCCTTCATGTAATCGGAATAGCAGTCGGGCATCATGAGACCGTTTGCAGTTTCCTCGACGGCGTGGGGAACGCTGCACTCGGCGCCGTGCGGGTACACCAGCGCGACCCCCGTGTCGTCGCGCAGATAGAACGGCTGCCCTGAAGCATTGCGGTGGATCGTCGACCAGCTGTTGCGGCGGCCGTTGCGCACCGCGATCTCGACCTGCCAGTACGCGCACGGCCGGTTGCTGAACGGGGCGAACACGTTGCTGCGGCTCTCGATCGCACCGTTCACCTCGACGAGCCCCATGGCCATGGAGCGGATGCGCGCGGTCGGCGTGTTCTCGATCAGGCGCAGGCGGCGAAGGTCGCGAAAGCCCACGAAGAACAGGTAGAGACCGCCCAGCAGGGCGAGCGTGGCGTACAGCGGCATCTCGTACATCGGCCGGCCTCAGAACGCCCGCAGGGCGCGCCAGTAGTCCGCGGCGGCCGCCAGATAGAGGAGTCCCAGCAGACCGAGCAGCGGACCCGCCAGCAGACCGGCGAGGTTGCGCGCGGGCGGCAGGCCCGCGTCTGCGGCCGGCGTCTCGTGACTCACGACCATGAACTCGGTGTGCGCGAGGGGCTCGATGTGCGCGGACGGCGCGTCACCGGCCTGCGCGACGAGCGTCGCGACCGGAATCGGCGCATCGTCCGTACCGGTGCGCGCGTATTCGACCTCAGCGGCCCATTCGACCCGGGGATGCCGGCAGAATTCGCCCGTCACGTGACACATCGCGCCCGAGAGCAGCGCGCGTTCGACCAGCCGGATGCGGCGCCCACTGTGCCGGAGCCACGCGGCCTCGGGCATCTCGCTCAGCAGGTGCAGCAACCGCTCGGCGAGCGGCTCATCGGGCGCGAGGACGCGCTCGGCCGTCTGCGGCATGTCCCAGTGCGCGCGCGCGGCGGCGACATGAACGACTTCACCGCCGTCGATCAGACGGAACGGGCGTACGTCCTCGATCGCACGTGACACCGGCACGTCGACGCCGTGCGCCTCGAGCCGGAACCCCGCGCAGCGCTGATCGGAGAGCGGCGTGAACAGGGGGCTCTCGAGCGCGACCCGACCGTGCGTCCGGACGATCCCGTCCGCCGCCTCGTCGAGCCGCGCATCGCGAACCCGGGCCAGCGCGCGCCTGAGTCGCAGTGCGCGCAGGCCCGCCCCGAACAGGGGTGCGCCGATCACGACGGCCGCTGCGGCGAAGATGACGCCGGCCGGACTGGGGACGAAGGGAACCTGAGCCATGCCCCGTCGTTATCGGCGGCGGCCGTGCCCTTCCCCACGTCGTTCTGCGGGCCCCCGCCGGCACCGCCCGGCCCCGCGGATGCCGCCCTGGCGGGCGGCTTTCGCCCTGCCGGGCCGCGGCTTCGGATTCGAGGCCGCCGGCTGCCGGCCCGCGCCCTCAGCGCGCGCTGGCCAGGGCCCGCCCGCCGTCGATCGAGAACGTGCCGCCGGTGATCCAGCCGGCCTCGTCGCTCATGAGGAACGCCACCAGCGCCGCGACTTCCGGCGCCTCCCCGTAGCGACCGATCGGGTGCGTCACCTTCGAGCGTTCGAGGAACGCCTGGTACTCCGGCACGGCGTTCGTCACCGTGTGCAGCTCGGTGCGCACCACGCCTGGATTCACCGCGTTCACCCGCACGCCGTGCGGTGCGAATTCGAGCGCGGTGCACCGCGTCAGCATGTCCACGCCGGCCTTGCTCACGCAGTACGGCGTGATGCCGCCGTAGGGTCTGAGACCTCCCACCGAGGAGATGTTGACGATCGAGCCCTTCGACGCGATCAGCGCCTGCGCCGCGGCGCGGGTCATCAGATACAGCGAGCGCAGGTTGGAGTCCATGATCCGGTCCCACTCCGCGGGCTCGGTGTCGAGTGCCCCGGTGTTGCCGATCACGCCCGCAGCCTGCACCAGCCCGTCCAGCCGGCCGAACCGCTCGACCGCCGCCTGCACCCACGAGCGGCACACGGCTTCGTCGCGCACGTCGCCGGTGACGACCTGCGTCTCGCCGCCCGAGCGCGCGAACGCATCCGCGAGCGCGTCGAGCCGCTCGCGCCGGCGGCCGCCGGCGACGATCTTCGCGCCCTCGGCGGCGAAGCGCTCCGCGCACGCGCGGCCGATGCCGCTGCTCGCCCCCGTGACCAGCACCACGCGATCCTTGAAGCGCTCAGACTCCGCCATGGGTCTTCTCCACCCGGGGCCGCCGCTCGCGCTGGATGCGCCGCTCGACGCTGCGCCCGTTGCGATAGCCCCACAGGTACACGAGCCACACCGTGACGGCGTGGATCAGCCACCAGCCGAGTTTCAGGAATTGCAGCCCTTCCGGTAACGCCATGGGTCTCTCCGAATCCAGCCTGGACTAGCCGCACGCCCCGAGGCGCTCGAGGAACGGCCGATCCGCCTCCAGCACGTCGCCGAGAGTGACGTCCGCGGGCCGCACCCAGCGCACCGCGTGCACCGCGGCGTTCGGCGTGAAATGCGTGTCCTCCAGCGTGACGCGGACGAAGTGGATCTCGACCCGCGGTCCGTGATCGTAGTCGAAACGCTCAACAGCCATCGTCTGGCCGGCCGCCGCGCCGACTCCTAGCTCCTCGCGCACTTCGCGCACCAGCGCTTCGGCGGGCGTCTCGCCGGGCTCGATCTTGCCGCCCGGGAACTCCCACAGCAACGCGAGCGGGTCGCCGGGCGGCCGCTGGGTCATGAGCAGCCGCTCGCCGTCGAACACGACCGCCGCGACCACGCGGATGCGGTCCGCGTTCACGGCAGCGATTCGGCGGCGGCACGGATCCGGGCGCGGACGAAGTCGAGGCCGAGCTTGAGCGAGTCCACCGCCGCGCGCACGGCCGGCGGACGCCCACGCGCCCCGAGCGCGCCGGCGCGCCAGGCGTCGGCGACCTCCTGCTCGAAGCGCTTGAGGTAACGCCGCTCGCCGGCGGCGCGCGCGGCGAGCGCGCGGCGCGCCGCGTCGCAGAGATAGCCCGATTCACGCGCGGTGAGACGGCGTTTGGCGCGCAGTCCGCGCGGCAGGGCGAGGTAGCCCGGCGGCGCGTCCACCAGCATGGGCGAGCGTGCGAGCGCGTGGAGATCGCACTGCCGCTCGCCGCCCGGCACCAGCCGGCGCGCCTGCAGCAGGTGCGTGAACTCGTGCGCGACCGTGAAATAGTCGAGGCGCTTGGGTCGCACCCAGATCCCGGGCTGGTCGGGATCGAGCGAGCCCCAGCCGAGCACGCCGGGCTTCTGCGCGAGGCCGAGGCGCACCGTGCAGCCGTCGAGCTCGGGGAAGAACCGCCGCACGAATTCGACCCGCTCGAGGATGCGCTCGCGATGCGGCGAGCGCTGCACGAGCCGCGACAGGCTCCAGCGCGGACACTCGGGGCCGAGGTCGAACGCGAGCTGTTCGAGGGCGCTCCGGCGGAGTCTCGCGCGCCGGCCTCCTGCGGCGTCCCTGCCGCGGGTCGAGGTTCGCACGAGGGCGAGTATCTAGCACAGCCGCAGCCGGCCGGCAACGGCGCGGGAAGACCAGGCGGCGGGCGCGGGCGCGCGCGGAGCCCGGATCCGACGCGGCCGCAGCGGATCCGCGCCCGCCGGCCGCGGGTGAGATGCCCCGCGCCCGGCGGGCCCCGGCTGGTCCGCACGCCCCGGGTCTGCCATGCTGTCCCGCCTATGCACGGACCGGCACGCCAGAAGGGCCTCGTTTCGATCGTGATTCCCGCCTACCGCGAGATCGAGAACCTCGATCCGCTGCTGGACGAGCTGCGCCGGGCGCTGGCGAGCATCGACGCTCCCGCCGAACTGGTGCTCGTGGACGACGGCAGCGGCGACGGTACCGCGGAGCGGCTGCTCGCCGAATCGCGCCGGGATCCGCGCGTGCGGCCGGTGCTGCTCGAGGAGCGTTCCGGGCAGAGCGCCGCGCTGGCGGCCGGCCTGCTGCGCGCGGGCGGCGAAACGATCGTCACGATGGACGCCGATCTGCAGAACGATCCCGCCGACATCCCGCGCCTGCTCGCGGCCCTCGCGATACGCGGATGTCGTGTCCGGCGTGCGCCGCGAGCGCAACGACACCTGGATGCGGCGGGTGTCGTCCAGGGTCGCGAACGGCGTGCGACGCGGCGTCCTCGGCGATCCGATCACGGACATCGGCTGCTCGCTCAAGGCCTACCGCCGCGAGGTGCTCGAAGCGATGCCGCTGTTCGTCGGCGCGCACCGTTTCCTGCCGGCGTTGTGCGTGCTGCGTGGCGCGCGCTTCGTCGAGGTCGACGTGCACCATCGCGCCCGCCGCATGGGGACGTCGAAGTACGGACTCGGCAATCGACTGTGGCGCGGCATCGCCGATCTCATCGGCGTGCTGTGGCTCAGATCGCGGCTCGTGCGCTACCGGATCCGCGAGGTGGACTAGCCGGTCGGTTTCCTACCGGACGCGGGCCCGCCCCGGCCGCTCCCCGTACCGGCCCGAGCCCGACCGGCGCGCGTCGGGCGCCGGCAGGTTCTCCCGGGCCCCACGCCCAAGTCATTGTCATCGCGTCGGCTCATCGTCGGCGATTCCCGAACCCGAGGATCGTGGCGAGGGATACCACCATGGTGGCAAAGCCCTTGCTATGGGCCTGCATGAACGGTCGCCCGGCGGCGCCCATCGGGTCGTCCGGATCTCTCGTTCAGGTGACATGGTTTTCGAAAGAGGAAGTTCGCATACCCCGCACCACGCACGGGGCATTCCCGATTCGACCCCTCGAGTGTCGGAGATGGCCAGTGAAGCGCAGCCTTCATCCATGGATCGCCCCCCAGGGCGCTTCGAGCCGACGTCGGCCTTCGCGGCCGATCGCGGCGGCGCGGCCGGACGCAGTGCACGCGGTTCACACCGCGCCGGCCAACTCCCCGCCCTCGACGACGACACCTCCCCGGCGCGGTCGGCCGGGTCATCGAACCGGACGTTCGACGACCGGGATGCCATCCCGGCCGGGCCCGTGAGGAGCGCCCCTCACTCCTTCATGGGCCGCGTCCGGCTCGAGTTGGTTTCGACCGCAGCGGCAGGAGTCGTCAGTAGATAGACCGGTGTGCCGGCGGACCTGGTCCGCACCGCTCACACCGTGACGGACGTCGCACCCCTCGGCGGCGCATCCGACACGGCCCGGTGCGGATCAGGACGGCCGGAGATGGCGAACCGAAGCGCTCGTGCAGATTCGGTCCACCGGTGGTGCGCACCCGTCCAGCGGTTCGCGGCGCCGACCACCCCTCGGCGGTGCAGCGGCCCTGGACGGGGCGCCCGTCTCTTCGCGCCCGCCGTTTTCGCCCCGACCGGAATCGGGCCGGGTTCACGAGCGCGCAGCACTCCGATCGCACTGGCACTCCCGGGCCCCTCCCGGCTATAGTCCGCATGCGGCTCCCCCGCCGAATGGATTCGGCACGGCCATGCACCGTGCCCGTCACGATGCCGAGGAAGGATCCTCGCAAGGAGTCTGGCATGCGCCTTTCCGTACCGTTGTTCGTCTTGTTCTTCGCGGCCGCCCTCGCCCCCCCGGCCCATGCCGGTGACCTGACCGGCATCGACGGCGCCACCGCCACCGTCATGCAGGAAGGGCAGAGTTCGTTTTCGGGCCTTGCGCTCAGACTGCGCTTCCACCCCGCGGCGCTGATCCGCAACATCGAGGTCATGCCGACGATCGAATACTGGCGGAATTCGAACAGCGTCTCCGCGTTCGGGATCGAATCGACGCGCAAGGATGCGACGCTCGGCGTGGACGCGCGCTACGTGTTCTACCGCGACGGCTGGGAGCCCTACCTGGGCGCCGGGCTCGCAGTCCACTTCCTGTCTGCGACCGTGAACGCACCGAGCCTCGGGCTGATCGAGGCGAACGACTCCCTGACCAAGGGCGGTCTGGCGGCGCTCGCCGGCGTGTCGGTCCCGCTGACCACGAAGATCTCCAACTTCTTCGAGCTCAAGTACCACCACGTGACGGACTACCGGCAGTTGAAGCTCAACTGGGGCATTACCTACAACCTGTAGCGCCCTGCGGTCGGGGATGACGGTTCACGGCATCGGAGCCGGTTCTCTCGAGGCCGGGTCCACGGGACTTCCCGGGCCCGCCGTTCTGAAGGGCTCGAACGTCAGGCGCCAGGCGCCGCGGGAGACCGCGGCGCTCGCGCCTTTCCGCGGCGGACCGTCTGGCGCCGTGGCGGGATCGCAGCGGATTCCATTCGAAATGGCGTATCCTCCCCGCCCGGATCCCGCCGGCGTGAGCGCCGGACGCCTCGCGCGTCTTCCGCCCGAGCGGTGCGGCATCCCCGACCCGGAGGCCCGTACCGAATGTCCGAGCAGCCCACCCTCGAAGGCCACCACGTGCGGCTCGAGCCGCTGTCGCGCGGCCACGCGGCCGCCCTCGCGCGAGTCGCATTCGATCCTCTCCTGTGGCGCTGGACGCTCACGCAGATCCTCTCCGAAGAAGAGCTCGAGCGCTACATCGCGACCGCCCTCGCACTGCGCGATGCGGGCACCGCGATTCCCTTCGCAACGATCGATCGCGCGACCGGCCGCGTCATCGGCAGCACGCGCTTCGGCAACATCGACCGGCAGGACCGCTGCGTCGAGATCGGCTGGACCTGGCTCGCCCGCGACTGTCAGCGGCGCGCGTTCAACACCGAAGCGAAGCGGCTGATGCTGGCGTACGCGTTCGAGCAGATGAGCGTGGTGCGCGTGGAATTCCGGGTCGACGCGCTCAACGTGCCGTCGCGGACGGCCGTACTGCGACTGGGCGCCAGGGAAGAGGGCATGCTCAGACGGCGCACCCGACACCACACCGGACGCTGGATCGACTGGGTGTACTACAGTGTGCTGCGCGAGGAGTGGCCTGCCGTGCGCGACGCGCTGGATGCCAGGCTCGCCGCGTACGAACGGAGCTGAGCGGAACGCCCCCCGCCGGGCACCGGGGCCTTTCCGGGCGGCGGCGCCACAGCGGGGGCAACGTCGATGACGCGGCCGCGGCCGCGGGGAGAGCGGCATGCGCACACACGCGGAGCGGCACTACGCAGATCGCATCGGGTGGCTGCGGGCGGCGGTCCTGGGCGCGAACGACGGCATCGTTTCTACGGCGAGTCTCGTCGTGGGCGTGGCCGCGGCGAGCGCCGCGCGTGAGGCCGTACTGGTCGCCGGTATCGCCGGCCTCGTCGCGGGCGCCATGTCCATGGCGGCGGGCGAATACGTTTCGGTCAGCTCGCAGGCCGACACCGAAAAGGCGGACCTCGCCCGTGAGCGGCTGGAGCTCGAAACCGACCTCGACTCGGAGCACCAGGAGCTCGCCGGGATCTACGAGCGACGCGGCCTCGAACCCGGGCTCGCGCACGAGGTCGCGAGGCAGCTCATGGCCCATGACGCGCTCGGCGCACACGCGCGCGACGAGCTCGGGCTCAACGAGATCCACACCGCGCGCCCGCTGCAGGCCGCGGTGGCATCGGCGGCGACCTTCGCCGCCGGCGCGACCATGCCGCTCGTGACCGCGTGGCTCACGCCGGGCACATGGATGATCCCGTCGGTCGCAGCCGGTTCATTGGTCTGCCTTGCGGCGCTCGGCGGGCTGGCCGCGCGCACGGGCGGCGCGAACGTCGCGGCGGGCGCAGGTCGCGTGACGCTGTGGGGCGCGCTGGCGATGGCGGCGACGGCCGCCGTGGGCGCGATCTTCGGGGTCGCGGCATAGCCGCGGCCCCGCGCCACCTAGAACGAGTAGCCGAGCAGCCCCGGATCCGGCATCAGATCCGGGCTCCATGCATCCGGCAGGATCTCGACTTCGCACAGCTTCGGCACGACGCCCATCGTGGCCTGCTTCACGTCGGCCATGAGCTGCGGCGCGTAGGGGCAGAACGGCGTCGTCAGCATCATCTTGATCTGCGTGACCTCGGGCAGCAGCCGGATTTCGCGGATCAGGCCGAGATCGATCACCGACAGGTTGATCTCGGGATCCATCACCGTCTCGAGCGCGGCACGGATCGCCAGTTCCTGCTGCGAGGGCGCCCGGTCCTGCGCGGGTGCCGGCGCCGCGGGAGCGGCCTCCGACTTCAGGTCCTGGCCGGGGTGCATCGGCGCCGGCCCGGGCGTCTCGCGCGGCGGATCGTCCGGCACCGGCCGACCGGTGTGCGGGTTCACGGCGCGGTCCTTCTGCTCGTCACTCATCGCGTCTCCTTCCGGCCGGGGCCGCGCGGGGTGCGCCGCTGCTCAGGCCCAGCCGACTTTGATGTCGTCGCCTTCGACCTTCACTTCGTAGGTCGGTACCGGCGCGGTCGCGGGCATCGCGACCACTGCTCCGTTCGTCACGTCGAACTTCGCGCCGTGGCGCGGACATTCGATGATGCAACCTTCGAGCGTGCCCTCGGCCAGCGGACCGCCGTCGTGCGTGCAGATGTCGTCGATCGCATAGTAGCGGCCACCGATCAGGAACACCGCGATGTCCTGCTCGTCCACGCGCACGACCTTCACGCCGCCTTCGGGAATCTCCCCCGTCTTCGCGACGGTCACGAATCCGCTCGAGGTCTGGCTCATCGGTCTCCTCTGGAATCGCCGCGCCGCTGCGCGCGCACGGTCAGGAACTCTCGTCTTCATCCTCGCCGGGCCACTGATCGAGCCCGTAGACGCCCGCCTTCAGCGTCTTCAGGGCCAGCAGGCCGCACTTGAGCCGCACCGGGCCCAGTTCGATGCCGAGCATCTCGAGGATGTCCTCCCGCGACACCTGCTTCGCGTCCTCGAGGCTCATGCCCTCGAGCTTCTCGCACAGCATGTCGGCCGAGGCCTGGCTGATCGAACAGCCGTGCCCGCTGAAGCGCACGGCTTCGATCTTGCCGTCCGCGACCTTGAAATCCATCCGGATCACGTCGCCACAGAGCGGATTCGAATCCTCGTACGTGATGTCCGGCGACTCGATCGTGCCCTTGTGCGAGGGCCGTTTGTAGTGATCGAGGATGTTCTCGCGATACAGCTGCTCGTCCCAGCTCATGCGAACATCTTCCTTGCGCGGTCGAGACCTTCGATCATGAGGTCGATGTCCTCGGGCACCGAGTAGCAGTGGAACGAAGCTCGCGTCGATGCGGGCACTCCGAGCCTCGCGTGCAACGGCATCGTGCAGTGGTGCCCGGCACGCACCGCGACGTTCCCCGCGTCGAGCACCGTGGCGATGTCGTGCGGGTGGACGTCCCCCATCGTGAATGCGACGGCGCCGGCATGACGCTCGGCGGGCGGGCCGAGGATTCGCAGCCCCGGAATCCCGGTGAGTCGCTCCATCGCATACGCGGCGAGATCGCGATCGTGCGCGAATACCGCGTCCATGCCCAGCCCCTCGAGGTACTGCACCGCGGCGCCGAAGCCGATCGCCTCGGCGATGCTCATGGTGCCGGCCTCGAATTTCCACGGCAGCTCGTTCCACTTCGATTCGGCGAGCTTCACCTCGCGGATCATCTCGCCGCCGGCGAGGAACGGCGGCATCGCCTCCAGGTGCTCGCGGCGAGCCCACAGTGCTCCGATGCCGGTCGGGCCGAGCATCTTGTGGCTGGTGAACGCGACGAAATCCGCGCCCAGCGCCTGCACGTCCACCGGGCAATGCGGCACGCTCTGCGAGGCGTCGATCACCATCACCGCGCCGGCGGCCCGCACCTGCTTCGCGATCTCGGCCACGGGATTGATCGCGCCGAGCACGTTGGAGATGTGCACGACGGTCGCGAGTTTCACCCGGCCGTCGGCGAGCAGCGCGGGCAGTGCGGACAGGTCCAGTTCGTGGTGCCCGTCGATGGGAATGAACCGCATCTCGAGCCCGCGCTCCCTGGCGAGGATCTGCCAGGGCACGAAGTTCGAATGGTGCTCGGTTTCGGTGGTGAGGATCGCGTCGCCCGGCTTCAGGAAATGGCGGCCATACGAGTAGGCGATCAGGTTCAGCGACTCGGTGCTGTTGCGGGTGAAGACCAGCTCGCGCGGCGAACGCGCATTGATGAAGCGTGCCACGCGGCGGCGGGCGTCCTCGTAGGCCGCGGTTGCCTCCTCGGCGATCCGGTAGACCCCGCGATGGATGTTGGCGTTGTGCGTTTCGTAGTAGGCGGTCATCGCCCGCAGCACGACGTCCGGCTTCTGGCTGGTCGCGGCGCTGTCGAGGTAGACGAGCCGCTTGCCGTCCTTCACGCGCAGGATCGGGAAATCCTCGCGGACGACCAGCGGGTCGAAGGTGTGGATCGGCGCGGCGGTGGCGCCGCCCGGGCGATGGGTCATGTCAGAACCTCGAAGGCGCACGGCACCGCGCAACGCGCCGCGCCCCGGCCCCGGAAGGGAACCGCGTCGGGGCGGCCCGGGTGGACCGCCCCGCGCACGTCATCCGATCTTGGTCTCGATCTCGCCGCGCAGCCGCTCGCGCACCGCTTCGAGCGGAATGCGATCCAGCACGGGCGCGAAAAAACCTTCCACGATGAGCCGCTGCGCCACGTTCGCGGGCAGGCCGCGCGCCATCAGATAGTACATCTGCTCCTCGTCGACGTACCCGATCGTCGCGCCGTGCGTGCAGCGCACGTCGTTGGCGAGGATCTCGAGGCCGGGGATGCTGTCGGCCCGCGCCTGATCGGAGAGCAGCAGGTTGCGGTTCGCCTGGTAGGCGTCCGTGCGCTGCGCGCCCTCACTGACCTGGATCAGACCCTGGTAGATGCTGCGTGCCCGATCCTTCAGGCAGCCCTTGATGAGCAGGTCGCTCGTCGTGTGGTCCACCAGGTGTCGCTGCAGCGTGTGCAGATGGAAGTGCTGCCGCGCGTCGCCGAACATGAAGCCGTGCACGAACGCCTGCGCACCGGGCCCGACCATGTCGAAATAGGCGTTCGCCTTCGCCATCCGCGAACCGAGCAGCGTCTGGATCCACTGCAGCTCGGCATCGCGCCCGACTCGGGCCCGCGCATTCGAGTAGTGGTAGACGTTGCGGCCCCAATCCTGAAGGGTGCCGTAGATCAGCTTCGCTTCGTCGCCGACGTAGACCTCGGTGCCCGAAAGGTGCACCGCGAGCCCGTCGGCCGCGCCGGAGAACTGCTCCTCGATCACCGTCGCGCGGCTGCCGCGACCGAGCGAAATCACCGTGCGGGGGGCCTGCAGGCGCCCTGCGCCGTCGAGCACGTGGAAGACCCGCACCGGCACCGCGGCTTCGACGCCGTCCGGGACGTGCACGAACGCGCCGCCCGAGTGGATCGCCATGCCAAGCGCCGTGTACCAGTCGTAGTCCGCGCGCAACGACGCGCCGAACACCTCGCGCACACGGTCGCCGTGGTCGCGCAGCGCGCGATCCAGCGAACACACGATCACGCCCTGCTTCTCGAGTTCGGGGTGCGTCTGCTCGAACACGACGTCGCCGTCGCGCTGCACCACCAGCGCCACCTGCCCGGTCTCGCCGGCGAGCCGCTCGATCACGCTCGCCGGAAGATCGTCGATCGTGCGTGCCCGCGGCCCCTCCGCGAAGGCATCGAGCCCGGCCATGCCCTGCTCGACGGTGCGGAAGTCGGTACGGCGCCAGAGCTCGTCGGTGCGCGCCGGGAACGTCATGCGGCCGAGTGCCGCCACGGCCTCCGCGCGCCGCGCGAGCGACCAGTCCGGCTCGCCGCGCTCCTTCGCGCGCTCGGCGGCGCGCGCCGCCCAGGCGGTTTCGAACTTCGTCTGCGTGTGGAGTTCCGTCGTCGTCATCCGACCGACCCCTCCATCTGCAGCTGGATCAGCCGGTTCATCTCGACGGAGTACTCCATCGGCAGCTCCTTGACGATCGGCTCGATGAATCCCGATACGATCATCGCCGCAGCTTCGTCGGCGTTGATGCCGCGGCTCATGAGGTAGAAGAGCTGCTCGTCACCGATCTTCGACACGGTGGCCTCGTGGCCGATCGAAACCCTGTCCTCTTCGATTTCCATGTACGGGTACGTGTCGGAGCGCGAGGCTTCGTCGAGAATCAGCGCGTCGCACTGCACCGTGCTGCGGCAGTTCTCGGCGCCCCTCTGGACCTTCACGAGCCCGCGGTAGCCCGCGCGACCGCCGTCCTTGCTGATCGACTTCGACACGATCTTGCTGGAGGTGTCCGGCGCGCAATGCACCACCTTGCCGCCCGCGTCCTGGTGCTGGCCCTTGCCGGCGAACGCGATCGACAGAATCTCTCCGTGCGCACCCGGCTCCATCATGTAGACCGACGGGTATTTCATCGTGAGCTTGGAGCCCAGGTTGCCATCGACCCATTCCATGGTCGCATCGCGATACGCCATCGCCCGCTTGGTGACCAGGTTGTAGACGTTGTTCGACCAGTTCTGGATCGTCGTGTAGCGGCAACGGCCGCCGGCCTTGACGACGATCTCGACGACCGCCGAGTGCAGGGAATCGCTCGAATAGGTCGGCGCCGTGCAGCCTTCGACGTAGTGCACGTAGGCGCCCTCGTCGACGATGATCAGCGTGCGCTCGAACTGCCCCATGTCCTTGGTGTTGATGCGGAAGTAGGCCTGCAGCGGCACGTCCACCTTGACGCCCTTGGGCACGTAGATGAACGACCCGCCCGACCACACGGCCGAGTTCAGCGCCGCGAACTTGTTGTCGCTCGACGGAATAACCGTGCCGAAGTGCTCCTTGAAGAGCGCCTCGTGATCACGCAGCCCATGGTCCGCCGACAGAAAGATCACGCCCTGCGCCTCGAGATGCTCCTTGATCTTGTGGTAGACGACCTCCGAGTCGTACTGCGCACCCACGCCGGCCAGGAACTTCTGCTCGGCCTCGGGAATGCCCAGCCGGTCGAACGTCCGCTTCATGTCCGCGGGCACGTCGTCCCACGACTTGGACTCCGTCGAGGTCGGCTTCACGTAGTAGTAGATGTCGTCGAACTTGATCTCGCCGACGTTGCCGCCCCAGGTGGGCATCGGCTTCTTCTCGAAGATCTCGAGCGCCTTGAGCCGGTAGTCGAGCATCCACTTCGGCTCGCCCTTGTGGGCGGAGATCTCGGCGACCACTTCCTTGTTCAGGCCCTTGCGCGCCTTGAACACGAATCCGTCGGGATCGTGGAATCCGTATTTCTGTTCGTAGCCATCGCGAATCCCGACCGTAGGTGTGGTGGTCATGACGCTGCCACCTCCTTCGTGGAATCACCGCGGACGAATTCGTAGCCCCTGCTCTCCAGCTCATGGGCGAGCTCGGGGCCGCCCGAACGGACGATGCGTCCGTCCACGAGCACGTGCACGCGGTGCGGCTGGATGTAGTTGAGGATGCGCTGGTAGTGCGTGATCACCAGCACGCCCATGTCGGGACCGGCGAGCGCATTCACGCCACCGGACACGATCTTCAGCGCGTCGATGTCGAGACCGGAATCGGTCTCGTCCATGATCGCGATCTCGGGCTTGAGCATCGCCATCTGGAGGATCTCGGCGCGCTTCTTTTCGCCGCCGGAGAAGCCATCGTTCAGGTAACGCGTCGCGAACGACTCGTCCACCTTGAGCAACTCCATCTTCTCCCTGAGCATGCCGCGGAATTCCTTCGGGGCGATCCCGCGGTTCATCGGAACGGCGCCGTTGCCGTTCGCGGCGCCGGCCGCGGAGAGCCGCGCGTTGAGCGCGCTTCTGAGGAAGTTCGCGACCGTCACGCCGGGAATCGCGACCGGGTACTGGAACGCCATGAACAGGCCCGCGCGGGCCCGCGCATCGGTTTCCATCTCGAGCACGCTCTCGCCCTTGAACAGGATGTCGCCGCCGGTCACCTCGTAGCGCGGATGGCCCATCAGGGTATTGGCGAACGTGCTCTTGCCGGAGCCGTTGGGCCCCATGATGGCGTGAATCTCGCCCTTGCGGACTTCGAGATTCAGGCCCTTGAGGATCTCCTTGCCCTCGATGGCGACATGGAGATCCTTCACGACGAGTTCGGGTGTCTGGCTCATGCGTTTCGTTTCCTTCCGCCGCGCCGCCTGCGACCGGCGGGATCGTTATCGAGAGCCGTCATCCGGCGCGGTGTCCCGCGCCCCGTCGCGCTCCCGGAAAGGTTCTAGGCGGTGAAGCTCTCGCCGCAGGCGCAGCTGTGGCGAACATTCGGATTGTTGAACTTGAAGCCGGATCCCATGAGGCCGGTGACGAAATCGATCTCCGTCCCGGCGAGCAGGGCCATGCTGCGCTGGTCGACGATCAGCCTGACGCCGTGGCTGTCGAACGACAGATCGCCGGCTTCGGCCTTCTCGGCGAACTCCATGAAGTAGGAGTTGCCCGAACAGCCGCCGCCGCGGACGCCGAGCCGCAGGCCGTGACCATCCATCTGTCGCTCCGCGAGAAGCTCCTTCACCTTCTCCGCGGCCAGCTGGGTGAGCTTCACTTCGTTGCCGGCCTTCGTGCCGGACTGATTCATGATCGGAAGATCCATGGTTTTTTCACTCGATCTCTTCGATTTTGACGAAAGCCGGGCGCCGGCGCTTCTTCGCCGCGTCCGGGGCGGACGTGATGCCGGCCACCAGCGCCGGCTCCTCCTGCATGCCGTGATCCTGCGTGCAGTTCACACAACCGTCGACCGCTGCGGGCGACCCGCACTCGCAACAGGTCTCGAGGTAGGCGATCCCTTCGAGCAGCTCGTTCTCGAGCTGCCGGTGTCGGCGGATCGCGTCCCTGGTCTCTTCGAGCTTGCGCGCGAAGAGTTCGTGCAGCTCCTGCATGGCCTCGGGGCCGAGCTTGGCGCTCCACCAGTCCTTCACGAGCCCGCGCATGTCCTGAAGCGAGAAGCCCATGTTGTGGAGCAGATCGATCCAGCGGATGCGCTCGGTCGCGGAATGGTCGAACAGACGGAAGCCGCCGCTCGAACGCCGCGCCGGCTCCAGCAGGCCCAGTTCTTCATAAAGGTGAATCGCCCGGACGGACTTGCCCGTGAGGCGGGCGACGTCGCCGATACGCAGAAGCGGCTTGTGAACGGGTTCCTGAATCATCTTCGTCCAACCCTTACGTAAGCGTTAGATTACGTGGCGAAGGTAATGATTCGTGGGGATTTGGTCAAATGGACAGCAGGCCTGGACCGACGCCTGCGGCCCGGTTCCGGCGGCCCACCGCGAATGCTCACACAACACCTTGGCGGCCAACGGTTTGCCCCGATGCGCCCGCTCCCCTGCTCCGTTGGGAGGAGCACCCGGTGGTCTGCGGTGCATCAGGAGCGGTCTTTTGCCGGATCGCCCGCCGGCAGGACGTCACGTGCCCAGTCCGAACGCTTCCACTCCGGCGTCGGCGTCGCCACGCCGCTCCGCGGCACGAATGACGAGTGTTCGACGAGCGCGAGTTGATGCACGTACCGCGGGCAATTCGGATAGATCGCCGTCGCCCGCACCTGCACCACGAACTGGCACTCCGGATACCTCGCCATGACCCCCGGATCGAACACGAGCTCGGCGAGGCCGTCCACACGCATGCGACGCGGACGCTCGAAATCGATGAACAGGAGTCCCACGCGGCCGGTCTGGCTCACATTTCCCATCGACAGGTACATCCCGTTGCCATCGTAGTTCGGGAACGCCAGAGTCGTCTCGTCGACAATCGTCACGAAACCGGGATCCCCGCCCTTGTAGGAGCAGGTCGGCTGGCCCTGGTGATCGACCGTCGCCAGAAAGAACATGTCCCTGGCCTGGATGAATTCCCGGTCCGCCTCCGTGAACCGATCGTGCACCTTGACCGACGCGAGGCGGTCGGCGAGGCGGCGGGTATCGAATCTTTCCTGTAACTCCCGGCTTGCGTCCGAATATCCGAGGGGCATCTGATCCTCCTGCTCGCTTCACTTCCCGGGTGGTGACACGATGCGGCGATCGAGCTCGCCTCACCGCGCCTGGGGAATTCCGAACCCCGCAAAGCCTGCATGCCCGCCGGGTCCGGCGCAGCGCCTGCTTCGGCGTCACGAGGGGCCGCGGGCGCTTCATTCGACCGACACGGCGCGCAGGTCCCCGATCGTGGTGGCCCTCAGCATCTCGCGGTACTGAGACTGAATGCGTTCCCAGTGATGATGCAGCGCGCAGGGCCGCTCGGCATCGCAACGCCGCATCTCGAAAAAGCAACGCTTGTCGTCGCGCGGGCCCTCGAATCGATCGAGCACCTTCGCGATGTGGATCCGTCGGGCGCTCTCCTTGAGCCGAAATCCACCCCCCCAGCCCTTCCGGCTGAGCACGAAGCCGCCCTTGCCCAGCTGGTTCAGAATCTTCGACAGGTAGTTCGGTGGAATCCGGGTCTCGGCCGCAATCTGGCTGCCCTGCACCCACTGCCCCGGGTGATCGACGAGATAAGCGAGGATCCGCAGCGCGTATCGGCCCGTCTGGCTGACCATCCTGCCTCCCTAGTGGCCCGCAGCGGCCGCAGGCCCCCCCCAGCGCGCGCGGTAACCGCGCACCAGATGCCATGCGGTCAGCGCGAAGATACCGAATGCGAACACCAGCACCATGAACGTCCCGATCTGAGGATAGGAATGGGTGGTGAAGTTGGCCACCTGTTTCGTCCCGAGCACGACCGGCATGAACGGTTCGATGTGGACGGGCGCGCGTGGATCGAGAAAGTGGCCGAACGTATACAGCTTGTAGACGAACCGCGCCATCGAGAACAACGCCACATAGCCGACCAGGACGCTCAGGTCGATCAGGCTGCGCACGCTGCCGATGGCGGCCGCGCGCAGCGCGATGACGATCAGTAGACCGAAGGCGAACGGCAGCCAGTCGAGATCGGACATCGACTCGCGGTTCACCTTCATCATCCCGATGTAATGGTTGAGCTCGTTGATCTCCGCGAGGTCGTGATCGTTGTTCCCGCCCACCAGCTTGTAGGTGTAGAGGTCGATCCTGAGCCCGTGCGGGTACTGCGGGGCGACCATGCTCATGCGCCAGAGGGGCTGGGTCATGCTGAGCGCCATCGGAATCACGAGCAGCGCCAGCACGATGCGGGCGCCGAGCCGGATCGGCTTGTCCAGGAACTCGTAGAACGCGTCAATCTTGGGATGTGGATGAGTGGCCATGAAACCCTCCTCTAGACCAGGTCGCCGCGGAGGAACGAGCGCCGGGCGGCGAGCCACGCCGAACTCCCGACCACCGCCGGCCATGCCACGCCCAGCGCCAGCAGCGCCGGGGCGCCGATGCGGTGAGCCAGAAAGAAACCGACCGGTCCGAGCACGCCGAGATCCGGGTCGGCGGCCGACAGCAGCGCCATGCGTGCGCTTTCGACCGGATTGACGGCGGACAGCAGAAAGACCCCGGCCGCGTTGAGCCGCCATTGCAGCATCAGGCCGATGAGCGCGAAATCGAGCAGGGCCACGCCCAGGACCCAGACCAGCAGCAGAACCATCAATGCCTTCGCCTGGCCGCGTACCAGCGTCGAAATGGCGATGCCGATGCCGAGAAAGCTCCAGATCAGGCTGGCGCTGACGAGCAGCGATCGCCCGAGGAACGACCACGCCACGGGCTGACCGAAAACCCATCGGCCGGCGGCGGCGAGACCGATCAGCAGCAGGAAGAGCGGCGCGAACAGGGCGAGAAAACGCACCCAGGTCACCGCCGCGAAATAGTCGCGGCGTTCCACCGGGTGGCTGAACAACAGCTCCAGAGTGCCGTCCTCGCGAGCGCGGTTCACCACCTGCCCGCTGCCGGTGAGCGCCAGCAGCGGCAGCAGCAGCACGAGCGCGTGGCACAGCGACAGGAGCACACGGCCCATGCCGGTGAAGCCCAGCACGCCCGATTCCCGCATGCCGACCAGCACGAACACCGCTGCGAGGATCGCGTACAGGCCCGCACAGAACAGCAGCCAGCGCGAACGCAGCACCTCTGCAAAGTCGAGCCGCGCCAGGGCGAGCACGCGGCCGGCATGAGTGACGTCAGCGCGGGACATGGGAATCCTCCTCGGTCAGGGCGCGGGCGCGCGCCGCCTCGAAATCGAGTGCCCCTGTGCGGCCCGCGGCGACGGCGGCCAGGTCGTAGCCCATCGGGCCTCGCGCCCCGGTGATGAAACCGACGCGGTCGCGGTCCAGCCAGCGGTCTCCGTCGAAGGCGTGGAAGTAGAGCGCGCGCACCGGCGGCGCGTCCTCCGACAGGTAGTGGAACAGACAGCCGGGATCGTCGAAGTCGAGTACCCGCCCGTCGGTGGTCTGCAGCTGGCAGGCGAACCGCCGGTCGCTCACCGTCATCCGGCACTCGGCGCACGTCTGCTGGTCCCACACCACCGGCCGCGGTCCGTCCGGAAGGGCCTGCGATCGCACCACGACGAACGTGAAGCCGGCGACGAGGGCGAGGCCGGCGAGCAGCCACGCAGCGCGGCGAACGACGCTCTGGTTCCGTTTCATCTCACCCCTCCCCGGCCGGGTGCACGTCGAGGGTCTCGAGGTCGCGCAGCACGACGTTGGAAAGCTTGCCGTTGCAGTGCGCGGTCACCTCGCGCAGCAGCGGCAGCTTCTCGGCGCGGCTCACCACGCGCACCCAGGAGCCTCCCTGCCCGGCCACGAAGCCGCGCGCTGCGAACCAGTCGCGGTCGACGTGACCGCGGGCCCAAACCTCGAGCACGCTGTGGGAGCGGGTTTCGAGGAACCTGTCCACCGGGCCGTCGAACGTCACCCGTCCGCCCTCGAGGGCGATCACCCCCTCGACCAGGTGGCTCACTTCCTCGAGTCGGTGCGAGCAGAGCAGCAGCGTCGCACCGGCGGCGACCTCGTCGTAGAGACTGAAGAAACGAGCGCGCGACGCGGCATCGAGACTGGCCGTCGGCTCGTCCATGACCACCAGCGAAGGCCGCCCGGCGAGCGCCAGCGCGATCATCAGCTTCTGCCGCATCCCGCCGGACAGGCCCCGCACCGGACGCGCCGCGAGCGCGGCGACGTCCAGGCCGATGCGGGCCGCCGCGTCGGCCACCGCGGCAGACGGCAGCATTCGAATCCGGGTGACGGCCGCGACGATCTCCCCCACCGGCGCGGCCAGCTGCGGCGCGGTCTGGGGCACGTACGCCAGCCGGCGGGCGAGCGCAGCGCGGTGCTCGAACGGACTCCGGCCGTCGAGACGGACCGTCCCCTCGAATGCCAGCAACCCGAGAATCGCCCGCATGAGCGTGGACTTGCCGGAACCGTTGGGGCCGATCACCGCCACCCGACGGCCGGCGGCAACCTCGAACGACACCCCGTCGAGCGCGGTCACTGCCCCGAAGCGGCGCCGCAGACCGATCGTTTCAACGCGCATGATGCACCTCGCTCCGGACCGAGGGGCCCGGCTGCATGCGTGGCCGCGGGTCGCGCAGCAGCGTCGTCGGCTCGAGCAGCGGCAGCACCTCACCCGCCACGTCCACCAGGTCGAGCGCGATCGCACCCTGGAAAAACCGCAGCTCCGGACGGGCCGCAGTGAGCTGGTCGGAAAGGCTGCGAAGTTCGTAGGGCACGTCGCCCGCGCCGTCGCCGTCGAAATCGTAGCCTCGGTAGTCGTCGAAGTAGTTGCCGAGCCACGTCACGCCCATCGCGGTTCCGCGGCCTTCGACCATGACCTGCGTCTGGTTGTCGGCGAGCCGGTTGCCGACGAAACGGTTTCGCGATTCGCTCCCGTGGAACACGATAGCCGTCTGGCAGAGCGAAAAGCCGTTGCCCGAGCAGGTATTCGAATCGCCGACGTCGAGCGGCGAGGTGTCGAGATACAACCCGATCCGGTCTTTCACGAACTGGTTGCCTTCGAACCGGAGGTTGCCGGACTCCTTGCACCCGACGCCCATCCCGTCCGCAGCCATGGCGCCGGCGAGCAGGTTGTCGCGCAACCGGATGTCGCGCGAGTACATGACGAACACCCCGACGACGTCGCGCAGGTAGCGGTTGTGTTCCACCACCGATTCGCTGCTGTACATGAAATGCGTGCCGTAGCGGCCGTCCTCGACCAGATTCCCGGCGATGCGGTTTCCCGGGGAGTACCAGACCACGATGTCACGGCTGTGCGCGACGTGGTTGCGTGCGATCATGGACCCGCGCGTCTCCCAGAAACGGATCGCGTCCCCGCGCAGGCCCGGGGGCCGCGCAGGGTCGCCGGCGATGTCGTTGCCGACGACCGCCACGCGCCACGATTCCTCGGCGACGACCCCGAAGAGCGCGCGACGCACGGTGAGCCCGGCGATCCTCACGTCGTTGCCGCGCACGTGAACGGCCGCGTCGAGCCGATCGTATCGGTCGCCGCTGCCGTCCACCGTGAAGCCCAGCAGCGCAACGCTGTCCGCGGCGACTTCGATCGTCGTGCCACGTCCGTTCGAGCGGATCACCGCTGCACGCGGTCCCCACAGGACGACCGGCCGGCGCACGGTCAGCGGGCCGGCGTACCGTCCCGGCGCAAGCGCGAACACGGCGTGTGGTTCCGCCTCGTCGAGCAGGCGCTGGAGCCCGGCACCGGCGGCTACCGCGATTGCGCCCGCCGGGCGCTGCGGCGGTGCGGGCAGGTGCCACTCCGGCAGGCCCGGTTGCGTCCGCGCACTCGGCAGACCGGCCATCACCACGACCGCGGCGACCGCGACCATGGCGGTGACGGCAACCAGATATCGCCGCATGTGCGCGGGCCGATGTGGAAGGAAGCGCTTCAACTCTCACCATCCCTGACGCGGCGTCCGGCCGGGGCGGGCGCGAGTTGGCCCCGCCCCCGGCCGGGGCGCCATCAGTCCGGCTGCACGAGCAGGTAGCCCGCCATCTCGAGATGGAGGGCCGAGCAGAACTCGGTGCAGTAGTAGGGGAACACGCCGGCCTGGTCTGCGACGAAGGTCGCGTCGGCCGACTTGCCCGGTTCCATGGACAGATTGATGTCGTAATCGTTGATGCAGAAGCCGTGCGTCGCGTCCTGCGCCTGCTCGATGTTGGTCAGGTGCATGCGCACGGTGTCGCCTTTCTTCACCGTCACGGCATCCGGGACCAGGTGGCTGCGGACCAGCGTCATGTAGACGTCCACGGTGCGACCGTTGCGGACGACGCGGGCATCCTTCTCGCTGGTCGTGGCCGAGGGATCGGGCTTGTGGCTCACCGCGTCCGTGCCGACCGGCGTGTACATCTCCCATGCCTTGACCTTGTCCGAGCTGATGATCTGGGCATAGTGCGGCTCGCCGAGGCCGATCGGCATGTCGTAGAGCAACTGCATCGCGTCGCCCGAGATGTCGATCAGCTGGAAGTTCTGGGGCAGCAGCGGACCGACGTTCTTGAAGCGGTCGATCGACCACTTGTTCATCGCCACCATGTAGTGGCCGTCGGGATGCTCGGTGTCGCCGCCCGCGATGCTGAGGTGTCCGATGTTGTAGTGCACCGGGATCTTGTCCACCAGCTTGAGGTCGTTGAGCGACCAGCGCGCGATTTTCGACTCGATGAACAGGCTGGTGTAGCCGTACCCCTTGCCGTCGAACTGGGTATGGAGCGGGCCCAGCCCGAGCTCGACCTGCCCGTCGATCGCATCCTGGAACGACAGGATCGGGATGCCGTAGGGATCCTTGCCCGCGAACGTGCCGCCATCGATCAGCGACTTGATCTTGGCCCAGCTGTACACGGTCTCGTGCGTGTCGAGCTTGCCCGAGATGCACAGCCGCTCGCCGTCCGGGGTGACGTCGACGCCGTGCGGGCTCTTGGGCTCCGGCACGAAGTAGAGCAGTCCCTCGCGCAGCGAGACGTCGAGCGGAATGACCCGCATTCCCTGGATCGTGCGCGTGTTCCCGGCCGCGGCGGCGATTTCGGCGGCCTTCCGCCACGGGATGATGTGCAGGTAGTCCATGTCGTTCTGCGAGGCGCCCGATTCGAGCGGCGGTTGTCCCTGCTGAATGCCGCCGTGCGAGCGCTCGGTGTCGAAGCTGTTGATGAAGCACCAGCCATCACTCGCCAGTTTGCCGACGTCGGTCAGGTCCTGCATGTAAGGCGGCAGTTCCATGGCGAACGACCGGGACGGGTCGATGCGCCCGTTTGCGCGGTCGAACTTCCAGAACACCACCGCGCTGCGATACTTGTCGTCGTACTGATCGAGCGGTGCGTAGCTACCGTCGAGCGGGGCCGGATACTGACCGCCCTCGATCACGTAGTCGGTGTTGGGAGTGACGAAGGCGCCGCCGTGATCCGACTTGAGGATCCCGCTGTGCACGATCTGGGTGGTCACCAGGTCCTTGAGGTTGACCACCGCGATGCGGGCATTCGCCTTGTCGTTGACGAACAGGTACTCGCCGTCGTAGTCACCTTCGGTTTCGGAAAGCGCGGGGTGGTGCGTGTCGCCCCAGGTCAGCTCGTGCCCGCGCGGCGAGCTGGCGGCGAGCATCGCACGGGTGCCGTCGTCGAATCCGTAGCCCTGCCAGGGCTCGGGAGTGAACACCCCGATGTACTTCAGGATGCGCATGCTGGGCACGCCGATCACGATGACATGCCCGCTGTGGCCGCCCGACGAGAACATCAGGAACGGATCCGGGCGTCCGGTCGGCGTATAGGTCTTGAGCGCCGCGACCACGTCCTGATCGGTGAGCTTGCGCTCCTTCATGAGCGACCGGATGTCGGTCGTCGACTTGGCCCCGCCCCCCGCGCCGCTGCACGACGCCAGCAGGCCCGCCACCAGCAGCACCGGCGCGAGTCGCGCCGCGGATCCGATCCTTCCTCGCATCGACATGTTGTGCCTCCTCACGTACCCGGCGGCCGGATGACGCGGCACGCCGCAGGCAGGCGCCCGGTCGCTACTTGCCGAACGCACGGACTTTCTCGCGCAGGGCCGCAACCACACCGGGTTTGGCCTGCAGATCGGGGTTGGGTGCCATGGCCGGGCTCTTTCCCACGGCCGCGCCGCCGTAGACGATGGCGCTCTCGATGGTTTCGTCGCTGGTGGCCTGCTGCCACTCGCGGTCATGGAAGTTGCGGGGCTTGGGATTGAGTCCCTCCGCCGCGGGGCCATCGCCACGCGCGTCGGGGCCGTGACAGGTCGCGCAGCGGGTGGCGAACAGGTGGTCCGCTTCCGTGCGGTCGGCAGCGGTCACCTGCACTGCAGCGGAAGATCCAGCGTCGGCCTTCACGCTGCTGTCGGAGTGGGATTCGGGCGACGAGCCCCCCGCTCCACAGCCGATGGCGAAGAGCAGCGCCCCGGCGGCCACGGCCAGGACGGGGATCAGGGTTGGGCGATTCATGATTCCTCCCAGTGGCGGGCAGATTTGCTGTCAGGAACCGGGGCGCTCCCGGCGATCGCAGCCCGACCGGACCGAGGCCCCCACTCAACATCTCTACGCATGAGAATATGCGTTGAGTGGGCGGCGCTGTCAACCCCTCCGTTGCGGGACATCACGGCGTCGCCGGCGGGCCGGGGATGGGGCCACTGCGGCAACCCGCCGTGGCTCGGCGGGCCACGGCCCGACGCCCCCGTGAGCGCGGGCCTCGCGGCAGCGCCGTGCCTCTGTCCTGCGGATCGGATCGAAGGGATCCGCTCACCAGCCCATGGGAGCGGCCCGGCTCAGTCCACTTCGACCGGGCCGGCTCCATCGCCAGGGCTCGCGGCCCCATCCATCGTCCGCAGCCACGGCACGGCCCGCCGGGCGCCGACCTCACCCGGACCGGAGCGGCCGCCGGATCCGCGCCCGGGCAGCGCGCCGCGTCGCATCTACAACCTCGAGGCGCGAAGGTAGAGCGGCCAACGGAGGGTGTGTCGCAGGTCGGGAGAACCGCAGATCCTCGCGATCTCGGGCGCAAGCCACTTCACGGGGTCTTCTCCGCTGGCCTCGATGTACGACTGAACACCACTCCACGTTCTCACGAAATCGAGGATCTCCGACTCCGTCCAGTGGACCGAGAGGGCGAACGGCGGACTCTCGAGCGGCTCCCCCGGGAGCACGATTCCCTCGTAGCGATCATCGACCAGCCGCGCACCCGGTGAGAAGTACGGTTGCACGACGTCACGGTAGAAGCGCCACAAGGCGTCCCCAAAGGGGGCATCGGCGTGCGCCACGTGATAGCTCCAGGCCGCCAGCACGCCACCACGGCGTGCGATCCTCCGGGCCTCCTCGTAGAAAGCCGGCAGGTCGAACCAGTGCAGCGCGGAGGCCACCCCCACCAGGTCCACCGAGTCGGATGAGAGACCCGAGTCCTCGGCGCGGCCGACCTGGTATTCCACGCGAGGGTGATGCTTCGCGTGGGCAATCTGCGCCGCGCTCGTGTCGGTGCCGATGACCCGGTCGAAGTGGACCGCCAACCCCAGTGCCGCCTGCCCGTTCCCCGTGGCCGTGTCCCATGCGAGCTCGCGCCTTCGAGCCACCGAGGCCAGCCATGCAAACAGCTCGCTCGGATAGCCGGGGCGCGAGACCGAATAGCTCTCCGCAAACCCGGAATAGTCCGGGACGTCTGTCATCGTCGTCCTGCGCCTCCATGGCGCCGTTTCTTCGCCCGATGCGCCGGGCCCGATCGCACCGCTCACCCGGCCACGAGCGCTCCCGGCTCAGTCCACCTCGAACCGATCCAGTTCCATCACCTTCGTCCACGCCGCCGCGAAGTCACGTACGAACTTCTCCTTCGCGTCGTCCGCCGCATACACCTCGGCGAGCGCCCGCAGTTCCGAGTTCGAGCCGAACACCAGATCCACCCGGCTGCCCTTCCACCTGGGCTTGTTCGTCGCGCGGTCGCGGCCTTCGAACGTGACCTCGTCCCTGGACGTCGGCTCCCACTTCGTGCCCATGTCGAGCAGGTTCACGAAGAAGTCGTTGGTGAGCGTCCCCGGCCTGTCGGTGAACACGCCGAGATCGGAGCCGCCCGCGTTGGTGCCGAGCACCCGCATGCCGCCCACGAGCACGGTCATCTCCGGCGCGGTCAGATGGAGCATGAAGGCCTTCTCGATCAACTCCGCCTCCGGCGAGCGCCGGAGGGCCGGCCCGACCCAGTTGCGGAAGCCGTCGCCGGCCGGCTCGAGCACGGCGAACGACTCGACGTCGGTCTGTTCCGGCGTGGCGTCGGTGCGTCCCGGCGTGAAGGGAACGACCACCTCGTGGCCGGCCTTGCCGGCGGCCTGCTCGATCGCTGCGCAGCCGCCGAGCACGATCAGGTCGGCGAGCGAGACGCGCTTGTCGCCCGGCTGCGCGCCGTTGAAGGCCTTCTGGATCTCGGTGAGCCTCGCCAGCACCTTCGTGAAGCTGCGCCGGATCGTTGACCTTCCAGTCCTTCTGCGGCGCGAGCCGGATGCGCGCGCCGTTCGCCCCGCCGCGCTTGTCGGTGCTGCGGAACGTCGACGCCGACGCCCATGCGGTCGACACCAGTTGCGCGGTCGTCAGCCCCGACGCCAGGATCTTCGCCTTGAGGTCCGCGATCTCCTTCGCCCCGATCAGCTCGTGATCCACCGCAGGCACCGGGTCCTGCCAGAGCTGCGGCTCCTTCGGCACGAGCTTGCCGAGCCCGCGCGCGTACGGCCCCATGTCGCGGTGGGTGAGCTTGTACCAGGCCTTCGCGAACGCTTCGGCGAATTCCTTCGGGTTCTGGTGGAAGCGCCGCGAGATCTTCTCGTACGCCGGATCCATCCGCAGCGAGAGGTCGGTCGTCAGCATCATCGGGGCGTGCCGCTTCGACGGATCGTGTGCGTCCGGCACGGCGTTTGCCGCCGCACCCCCCTTCGGCTTCCACTGCCACGCGCCGGCCGGGCTCTTCTCCTTCTCCCACTCGAAGCCGAACAGGATATCGAAGAAGCTGTTGTCCCACGCGGTCGGCGTGGTCGTCCACGCGCCTTCGGGTCCGCCGGTGATCGTGTCGCCGCCGTGACCTTTGCCATGGCGGTTCAGCCAGCCGAGGCCCTGCTCGGCGAGGCCCGCGGCCTCGGGCTCGGCGCCGACGTACTCGGGTGACACGGCGCCGTGCGACTTGCCGAACGAGTGCCCGCCGGCGATGAGCGCGACCGTCTCCTCGTCGTTCATCGCCATGCGGCGGAACGTCTCGCGGATGTCGCGCGCCGCGGCCACCGGATCCGGGATTGCCGTTCGGTCCTTCCGGATTGACGTAGATGAGGCCCATCTGCACTGCGGCGAGCGGGTTCTCGAGGTCACGGTCGCCGCTGTAGCGCTTGTCGCCGAGCCAGGTTTCTTCGGAGCCCCAGTAGGTCTCGTCCGGCTCCCAGGCGTCCTCACGGCCGCCGGCGAAGCCGAATGTCTTGAAGCCCATCGACTCCAGCGCGCAGTTGCCGGCGAAGATCATCAGGTCGGCCCACGAGATCTTGCGGCCGTACTTCTGCTTGATCGGCCACAGCAGCCGGCGTGCCTTGTCGAGGTTGGCGTTGTCGGGCCAGCTGTTGAGCGGCGCGAAGCGCTGCATGCCGGCGCCGCCGCCGCCGCGGCCGTCGTGGATGCGGTAGGTGCCGGCGCTGTGCCACGCCATGCGGATGAACAGGGGGCCATAGTGGCCGTAGTCGGCCGGCCACCAGTCCTGCGACGTCGTCATCAGCTTGTCGATGTCCTTCTTCAGGGCATCCAGGTTCAGGGACTTGAACTCCTTCGCGTAGTCGAAGTCGGCACCCATCGGGTCGGCGAGAGGCGAGTTCTGCTGAAGGATCTTCAGGTCCAGCTGATGGGGCCACCAGTCGCGGTTCGTCCTTCCCTGCGCCTCATGGGGAAACGGGCACTTGCTCGAGCCTTCCATTCGCTTTGCTCCCTTTTCCGTCGGTATTCGTCGGTGGTTCAGGAGTGGTCGTCACGGGTCGGCGTCGACCCGGGGGTCGTGTGTGGAGCGTGAACCTTCGTGCGCGCCGCGGCGGCGCTTCGGCTTCGACATGGGCGTGGCCGCGGATGCGTGAGGGCGACGGTCATGTCTTCGCCATGCACTCCGGACAGCGGCCCCAGTAGATGACCTCGGCCTCGGTGATCTCGAAGCCGTGGTCCTCGCCCGCCGTCAGGCAAGGGGTGTCGCCGACGGCGCAGTCGACGTCCACCGTGCGACCGCAATCGCGGCAGATGAGGTGGTGGTGGTTGTCTCCGACCCGGCCTTCGTAGCGGGCGGCCGAGCCGGCGGGCTGAATGCGGCGGATCAGTCCCCTGTCGGCCAGAAGGCTGAGCGCGTCGTAGACCGACTGGCGGGAGATGGCGCCGATCTCTCCCCTGGCGACCTCGGTCACGTCGTCCGCCGTGCTGTGCGGACGTGCGGACACCGCACGCAGCACGGCGAGGCGCTGGGCGGTGACTTGAACGCCATGGTGGCGAAGGAGTTCGGCGGGATCAACTGGCACGGCGGCAGACTAATTACAGGTCTGGATCCAGTCAAGGAATGGACGATCACCAGCCGGCTGGAGCGCTTCGCGTCGCGGTCGCCCGCTCCCTAGAATCCCGACATGCCCTCCTCCCGCCCGCTGCTCGTCTTCGATGGTGACTGCGGCTTCTGCCGAAGCTGGGTGGCGCGCTGGCGCGGTGCGATCGACCGGCACGTGGACGTCGCGCCGTCGCAGGCGGTGGCGGCGGAGCATCCGGAAGTCCCGGCGGAACGCTTCGCCGAATCGGTGGTCCTGATCGAGCCGGGCGGCACGGTGCGGTACGGAGCCGCCGCCGTGTTCCGGGCGCTGGCGCACGCGCCGCATGGCGGTTTCGGCTGGTGGGCGTACCGGCGCGTGCCCGGCGTCGCGCCGCTCACCGAAACGTTCTACCGGCTCGTCGCCCGGCACCGCGACCGCGCGACGGCGCTCACGCACCTCCTCTGGGGCGACCATGTGGTACCGCCCGGCGAGCGGCTGACCGGGTGGGTGTTCGTGCGGCTCGTCGGCGTGGTCCACCTCGTGGCGTTCGCGTCGATGACCCTGCAGATCCGCGGCCTCGCCGGGCGCGACGGCATCCTGCCCGCGGCCGAGTACCTCGCGCAGCTCGCACAACATTACGGACCGGAGCGCTTCTACCTGCTGCCCACGCTGGCCTGGCTGAACGCGGGCGACGGCTTCCTGATCGGGCTCGGCGTGGCGGGCATGATCGCCGCGGCGCTCGTCGTGGCCGGTGTCGCGCCGCGTGGGATGCTGCTGCTCGCCTGGGGACTGTACCTCTCGCTCGTCTCGGTCGGCGGCGACTTCCTGTGGTTTCAGTGGGACGGCCTGCTGCTCGAGGCCGGCATCGCCGCGGCGCTGCTCGCGCCGTGGGCGTGGCGTTCCCGCCTGCGCGACACCTGGCAGCCGACGCGCGCGGCCGTGTGGCTCGCGCGCTGGTTGCTGTTCCGACTCATGTTCTCGTCGGCGGTGGTCAAGATCATGAGCGGCGATCCGTCCTGGCGCCACCTCACCGCGCTGCGCTTCCACTACGAGACGCAGCCGCTGCCGCCGTGGACGGCGTGGTACGCGCATCACCTGCCCGCATGGTTCCAGTCGTCCTCGGCGGCCGCGATGTTCGCGATCGAAGGCCTCGCGCCGTTTCTCGTCTTCGCGCCGCGGCGCGCGCGCATGTTCGGCGCCGCGGTCATGGCGATCCTCCAGGGACTGATCCTCGTGAGCGGCAACTACGGATTCTTCAACTGGCTGGCGCTCGCGCTGTGCGTGATGCTCCTCGACGACGCCGCGTGGCCGGCGTGGCTCAGGCGCCGGGCCGGGCTCGACGGAACGCCCGAGGCGGCGCGCGGCGACGCTGCGCCTGCCGGGCGCCGCGTCGCGAGCGCGGCCGCCATCGTGCTCATCGTGCTCGGCGTCTACCCGCTGCTCGCGACGATGCACGTCCCGGCCGCGTGGCTGGGCCCTCTGCCCGCGACGTATCAGATCGTGCGGCCGTTCCGCACGATCAACGGCTACGGATTGTTCGCGGTGATGACGACCCGTCGACTGGAGATCGACGTCGAGGGCAGCCGCGACGGCGTGGTCTGGCGGTCGTACCCGTTCCGCTTCAAGCCCGGCGACCCGACGCGCCGCCCACCGTTCGTGATCGGCCACATGCCGCGCCTCGACTGGCAGATGTGGTTCGCCGCGCTCGAGCCCGGGCGACCGGCCTACTGGTTCGTGCGGTTCGCGCGTCAGCTGCTCGCGGGCTCGAAGCCGGTGCTGGGCCTGCTCGGCGCGGACCCGTTCCCCGGTCGCCCGCCCGAGTACCTGCGCGCGACGCTGTGGCGATACCGGTTCTCCGACGCGGCGACCCGCCGTGCGACCGGCGCATGGTGGACGCGAGAGCGCGTCGGCACCTACCTGCCTCCGGTCCGGCTCGAGGACGGCAGGCTGGTGCCGGTGCTGGAACTGGGTGCGGAGTGACGGCGCGCCGCGGCCGCCGTTCCTGCGGCGGCCGCGGCACTGTCGTCGAAACGGACGGCTAGTGCTGCACCACCAGCCGTCGAGTGCCGATCAGACCCCCGTCGGGGCGATCGACCGCCGCGTCTTCGCGGACGGCGACCCGCAGACCGCCGACGGCGCCTCGCTCATCGCCGCGCATCCGCAGCGGGTGCGCGCGCAGCCCCGGCGACCCGTTCCGCTCGTGGCCATGGTGTCCGGTGCCGGGCCGAGACGGCCCCGCACCCGTCAGCCCGCGGCCGTGTCCTCGAGTGTGTCCTTGAGGATTCCCAGCGTCGAGATGCGGGTGATCTCGAACACATCGCGAATCCGCTCGGGCGCGCGGACGACGAAGAAGCCGATGTGTCGCTTGCGACAGGCGGCGTGCGCCCGGATGACGGCGGCCATGCCGACCGAGTTCATATGGTCGACACCCGAGAAGTCGAGGACGATGCGCGCGGGCAGATCCTTGAGCACTTCCTCGATCAGGTTCTCGAGCCGCTCCGTTCCGTCCCCGCCGACGAGGCTCCCCGTCGGCGTGAGGATCGCTGCTCCGTCGCGATGCTCGACCTGGATTCCGCTCATCCGTCCTCCCTCGGGACGCGGGTCACAAGCCGCACTTCGGCCCGCCGCACGACCGTGCACGCCACCCCCATGTTCATTCCCGGTGTCCCCGCATCAGCAGCAGATACACCACCGCGGCGAGACCGAACCCCAGGAACCACGCGTAAGAATACAATCCCGTCCAGAAGGCCGGAAGTCCACCGAAGCGCGCGGGAAACGCGTGCGCGAGGAATCCCGGCACGTTGGGCGCCACCCCGACCGCAAGGGCGATCAGCGCCGCCGGATTCACCCCGCCCGCGTATTCGTAACGACCGCCGCGCCGGTAGAGATCGTCCACGTCCAGTCGGCGCTTCCGCAGCAGGAAGTAGTCGGCGATCAGGATACCGCCGATCGGCCCGAGCAGCGCGGAGTAGCCGACGAGCCAGGTGAAGATGTAGCCCGACGCCGAGGCCAGCAGCTTCCACGGCATCATGACGATCCCGACCAGCGCCGTGATCAGCCCGCCCGTGCGGAACGAGATCAACCGTGGCGCCAGGTTGCTGAAATCGTTCGCCGGTGACACCACGTTGGCGGCGAGATTCGTGGTGAGCGTCGCGATCGACAGGGCGAGCATCGAGATCAGCACGGCGAGCGGGCCACCGATGCGGCCGAGCAGCGCCACCGGGTCCCAGATCGCGCCTTCGCCCGGGAAGATCACCAGCGTCGCGGAGGTCACCGCCACGCCGATGAACGAGAACAGCAGCATCGTCGGCGGCAGGCCGACCGACTGCCCCACGATCTGTTCCCGCTGCGAGCGCGCATAGCGCGTGAAGTCGGGAATGTTGAGCGAGAGCGTCGCCCAGAAACCGACCATCGCCGTGAGCCCGGGGAAGAACGCCGGCAGAAACGTCTTCAGCGTCGGGAACTGCGAGGGCTGCGACAGCATCGGCCCGAAACCCCCGGCGCGCCGGTAGGCCCACCCGAGCAGCGCGAGCCCGACCAGCAGCAGCAGAGGCGCCGCCATCGACTCGAGCCACTTGATCGAGTCGATGCCCTTCACGATGAACCAGACGTTGATGGCCCAGAACAGGAGAAAGGCGAGCAGCTCGCCGGTCGAGGCGCCGACCCACGCGGGCACGATCGCCGGCAGCGTGGCGATCCCCGGCCAGACCAGCTTCGTGAGCTGGAAGATCGCCGCGCCGCCGATCCAGGCCTGGATGCCGAACCAGCCGCACGCGACCAGCGCGCGCAGCAGCGCCGGCACGTTGGAGCCGAGTACGCCGAACGAGGCGCGCGCGAACACCGGGAACGGGATTCCGTACCTGGCGCCGGCGTGGGCGTTGAGGAGCATCGGCAGCAGGACGATCGTGTTGCCGAGCAGAATCGTGAACAGCGCCTGCCCCCACGACATGCCGGTGTCGATCAGCCCGGAGGCGAGCGTGTAGGTCGGGATGCACACCGCCATGCCGATCCAGAGGGCGGCGTAGTTCCACCAGTTCCAGGTGCGGCCCGAAGCTGGAATCGGGGCGATGTCGGGATTGGAGAGCGGCGTGTCGGCGAGGGACAGCGACGGCTGAGCTGCCAAGCGGACCTCCTTTCCGGCCACGCGGCGAAGCACGGGCAGGGCGGGAGGTTAGCACGGGGAGCAAGGGAGGCGGTTGCCTTCGTGCAGATGGCGGCTGCCGGGCAGTTCGGCCGCACCTCCCCCACCCTTTCCGAGAGGCCCTGCTCGAACCGTTCGCGACCTACCCGGCGGCCTGAACCCGGGCCGCGAGCCGCTCGACGAAACCTCGGACCTGCGGGTCTGCGTCGCGGCAATCCCGCATCAGCGCGCCCAGCTGCCCTTTCGCCATCTGGATCCGATTGGCTTCGAGGGCGAGGCGAATCAGCTCGCACCGGCCGGCGTTCCGGAGCAGGAGCTCGCGGTCCAGTTCGTTGCTCCACAGGCCGGAGCTGGAAGCGACCCTCTCGCAGTAGGCGATCGCCGAGTCGCGTTCTCCGGCCGCCTCGAATGCCCGGGCGGCGATCCAGCATGCGAGAGGGCGAGCCTCAGGGGAATCCTCCGAACCCACGGATCGGACAACGGAAGTCGCCGCGGCCGCTGCCGTCTCGAGGTCGCGCGCCCCCAGCGCGCACCAGCCTTCAAGCGTCCGCAGCGTAGCCGGCAGGGCATCCGCCAGAGATGATCCGTCCATCCACGATCGCAAAGCCGAGTCTCGCCCGGCAGCCGCCTCACCGAGCGCCATGAAGATCGGCTCATTTCGTGCGCCCGGCGGCCGCATACTAGTTCGTGCGCTTTTCACGCCAGCTGCTTGCGGGCTCGAAGCCTGTGCTCGGACGGCTCGCCACCGATCCGTTCCCGAAGCATCCGCCCGAGTCCCTGCGCGCCAAGCTCTACCTGCACCGTTTCTCCGACGCCGGGACGCACCGCGCCACCGGCGCGTGGTGGACACGCGAGCTTGTGGGCGAGTATCTGCCGCCGGTGCGGCTCGAAGACGGACGGCTGGTGCCGGTGACGGGGTGCGCAGTGGTGGAGTAAAGGCGGCACTCCAGCCCGGAGCAGAAACCTCGGTGCTCTAGCTGGCATCAACTCTGTCTACCGATAGTAACTCTTCAATCGCCCCCACGAGGTAGAGGTCACACGGGTTGGACATTCATTGACTCCCTCGATCGCAAACGTTCCGTCGCTGAGGCCAGACCCCTGGTTCCCCGCCTTGTCCCACACCGTAATGCGCAACATGATGCTCTCCGCTGGCTCACACGGTACCCATGTGTAACTACCTGTCACCTGTGAAGAGGCCATGCCAGTCGTCGTGGTCAGCATGGGAGCTGACGTGCTACCGGGTGGCAACCCAAACGCGAGGGGCACGAAGGGGCCGCTCGGTCCGGTTCGTGATAACTCGAGGTCCACGGAATCCAAGAATCCGAAGGGATCGCTGGCCGTCCAGGCGACCGTAATCGGAGTCCCTACCGCGAACACTTCGCCGCGGCTGGGCATGACCAGCTGAGACTGGGGGGCGACGGTATCAGGCTCGTACTCGATGATGAAAGTCTCACCCGCGAAGCACTGACCCGAATTGCAGGCACGCGTTCCGGCATTCGTTGGTGATGCCGCGTAGTAAACGGTGTTGTTGGTCTCAAGTGCTGAGAATGGAGCGCATCCTCCGGACCCGGCAACGAACGTTCCAAAGTACGTCACCGGAGTTCCAGCGGACGGACCCACAGCCCATGAGTAGGGGCCATTGCTGGGGCCCAGGGCTCCGATGTAACAGTCGTTCGATCCGAATCCCGCCTGCCACTCAGCAGAGCTCTCGACTGTGAGGAGATGGCCAGGCCATCCCTGGTAGCTGCTTCCGAGGGCATAGTTGCTGACAGTTTCCCAACTGTATTGGGTGCAGGTTGCAATTCCGACACGCCTATAGCAGTGGCCCTGTGGTCCACCACAAACGACCGTAGCGCTTGGGTTGAACTGTGCCTGCGCTTGACTTGCGAAACCCCACGTCACGCAAGATATCAGGCACGCCAGCTTCCAACTCATTGTAGCCTCCTCTGATCCATCGCCGCCCTGGCCCATCAATGAGCACTCGGGTCATGGACAGGATGGTCTATCGCCACTCAGTCACACGGCTCCACGCTGTTGTCCACCAGCGCGCCGCCGATGATCTGGTTGTCGTTGCCGCAGTTCTTGATCTCGATGTCCGGATACGAACCCGCGATGAACGTGTTCTCGAAGCTCGCCGGGGTCAGGAAGCCGAACCGGTAGGTGTCGCCCGTCAGCTCGACGTCGTAGGTGCCGTTTCCCGAGGACGCGTTGTCGGCGATCACGTTGTTGTTCGCGCCGTCGATGACGAGCAGGCCGGTGGTGAGGTTGCTCGTCGTGCTGTTCTCAACGGCGGCCCAGTTCTGACCGCTGAGCTCGGAGCCGATGATGGCGCCTCCGGGGAGCTGCAGCGCCTGCGGCACCTTGCAGAGAATGATGCCGACATAGTTGCCATGGGCGCTGTTGAAGGCGAGCTCGCCGCGGGGGCCGCAGATCCACATGCCGAACACCGCATTCGACACGTCGTTGTCCATCACGCTTCCGTGCGAACCGTTCACCAGGACGATTCCATGCGCGTCGCTGACCGCTCCGATCTGCCAGGCGCTGTTCGTGACGACCGTGTTGTTCCAGATCCGATTGAAGTTGCCGCTCGCGACGACCAGGCTGAATTGATACCCGCTCAAATGATTGCCAAACAGTGTGCAGTGGCTTCCGCCGTCGATCAGGACCCCCGTATTACCGTCTCCACTTGCCGGTCGGAACGCGATGTTTCGGATCACGACGTGATCCGCAGCGACTTGCACGCCGGGGACCACGTCGAGTGGAATGGCGCTGGAGAGCCCGCCCGCGGACGTCACCAGTTCGGCGCCTTCCTCGCCGATGACGGTCACCGGGACCTCGATCTTCACCGTGCCCGATTCCGCGTGGATGCCGCTCTTGAGCAGCACGACCCCGTTGGCGCCGGCCTGCGCGATCGCGTCGGCGAGCGCGTCCACCGAGCCGTCGGGCACTTCGACCATCCTGCGGCCCTTGCCGATCGTTGCGAGACCGCCCGCGGGCGACAGGGCCTGCTGTTCCATCGCATCGATCTCCGTGCGATCGATCTGCGGAACCTGCGCGGTGGGCATTGCGTTGCGCGAACCATCCGTCGACGGCGCGAGCGGAACGTCGCGGGAGCAACCGAAAGCGGAGATGACGAGCAGTACGAATGCGGCGGGCAGTACTCGGGACATGACACTCTCCTCCGTGGCGCGGCGGCCGGAACATCCGGGGGCCGGTTGCGGGACTCGCCGGGCGGTTTCCGCAGGAGCGGAGTGCCCGGGCAGCGCTTGCCTGCGCAGGCGTAAACGCGAAGGGCCCGGCTCACGTTCGCTGCTCGTGGCCGGGCCCGGCCGGTCTCACCATTCCCGGTTCGCGTGCGGCCCTGCATTGCGTGGCGGGCCGAGGCCCGCCCGGCCTCGCCTCAAACGCCCGTCGTGGAGGCCTCGCTGACGTTCGTTCCGAGGGGAAAGACCGATCGCACAGGGGAAATGCGCGACTCCGGTGAAATGCACGGGAGAAACCCGGATTCCTCGGTGTCGTGAGAGGACTCAGCTGCCGGCACTGCTATCCCTGAGGCCGAGGGGCTCCCGGTGTCTGATCTTCCGACCTCGCCAGGAGCTGTAGCAGGTTCTGCGCAATGACAACCGGCGTCCCAAGGCCCCATGGAACGCCCCACCAGCCCGTCGCCGCGTTGATCAGCAGGCTGCGCCGGATGGCTCGCACGGTGCACGAACGGCAGCCGACCAGGAAGTGACTGCCGTAGCGCGCAAACAGCACGTAGCTTCGCAGGTACCAGACGCGTCGAACAGTTTCGATCGGTGCAGACTGGCAGTACGGACAGCGGCCCGTGGATCCGCCCAGGCTCAGCGCTCCCATAGATCCTCCCGCTCCGAGAATGGCGGAAAGGCGGCATTCACACGGCGGCGGGTTCCAAAAGCTACTCCGCGGGCGCCACCTGTCCCGCTCCCCGCCCATGGAAAGCGGTCCGTACGCCCGCGCTGACGATGAGCCCATCCTCGACGTTCTCGCCCCAGACCAGGTGGTGGAGGCTGACGTCGAATCCCCAGCGTTCGGTCGGTTGCCAGGCCATTCCCATGCCCGCCCAGGCGGCGCGGGCGGCCGTGAGGTTGTTGTCGAGGCCGGCGCCGCCTCCCGTGCCGTGAATGCTCGGGCCGCCGAGACTGACCCATTCGAGGCCGCCCCGAACGTCGGAGAATCGCCCCGACACCGCGAGCGTCATCCGCCTCGACAGGAAGTGCCCGATGCGGGCCGCGATCCTCAAGCGCGACAGGTCCCGCTTGCTCACGTTGGTGATGGTTCCGTACGAGACCTCGAAGCTCGATGGACCGAAGCCTCCATAATCGCCGAGCAGGTGATCGATACGAATGCCGGCTCTGGCCTCGACGTAACCGCTGCCCGGCGCCGCGTGGCCGCTGACCGGGTAGTCGGCCAGGGGAAACGATGCGCCGAGGAATGGTGTCCAGCGAAATGTTCCGAGGTCCCAGGGTCGGCCCAGGCGCACGGTCCCATCCTGCAGCCATCCGCGAATCCTGCCGTCGTCGACTTCGGCATTGACCGGTGCGCGCCCGTCGTACCACGCGATCACCCAGGCCGCACCGACGGTCACCGTCGATCCGAAAGGAAGCCCCACATCCACGTTCCCCAGGATCGTCTGTGCCCTCGCCACACCCAGATCCCAGCGGCGCCCTTCGGCCACGTAGCCGTGAGTGGCGTAGCCGTCGATGGCATCTGTCGAGAAGAGATGATCTCCTCCCTGATACCACTCGTAGGTCAAAGCGATCCCGACTTCGCCGTCGGTTCCCGGCGGGGACGCGATCGCCCCCGGCGCACCGGCGCCCTGGCACAGGAGGATCGCGGTGGCGACCCCGATCGTCCTCGCGACGCGGTTCATCACGGCCGCGGGCTGCGATTAGCGCGCAGCACGGGCCCGCAGCGCACCGTGGGGCTCGGGGCCGAAGAGCCCTGCGCACGCCGCGGTTTCCTTGAAATGCGCCCCGGCGACACCTCCGATTGCGGCCGCCCATACCACGGAAATCGTGCCGTGGGCCACGGGCACTTCGAAGGGCGGCCACATCAGACTCCGGCCAGCCTTCAAGTCCTGGAAGGTGAGCAGGACCGTGGTGTCGGTGGAAGCGGAGTCACACACGCCAATCACGACGCCCGAGGGGTCGGTGAGACCTCCCGGATGCATGCATGACGGCGCGCCCGACGGATCCAGCTTGGCGAAACAGTTGGCATCCATGGCAGCCATGGGGCAGTCGGGGCTGTCGGACGTCACGCGAACGCTGTCGTAAAACGTCGTGTCGCCCGCTTCGCAGCCCGCGACGATGACAGCGATGATGCCCCCCGAGCTCGCGGAGGATTGGGAAGCGAACAGATCCCCGTTCAGCTGGTCGTCGGCGCTTTCCAGATACTGATCCCAGACCGCGATGCTGCCATGCGCGGGCGCATGCGACTGAGGACAGGCGTGAATCGGCCAGAACGCCCTGTCCGCGTCGGACAGGTCATCGACGTTGATCCGCGGCATGTCGACGTTGATGAGCGGAAACCATGCATCCGTGCCGGGATCGAAGTCGTCCGTCTCGAGCAGCAGTTCGCGCCCTTGGGAACGTCAATGCTGTAAGCCCCGTCACCACCCGTCTCGATCATCGACGCATATGAAGTTCCCCTAAGTTTCACCCGCACTCCCGGCGCAACGGCACCGATGTCGATATTGATGACGACACCCGAAATCGTCACGAGTTCGACGCCGGTGCCCGGATCGAGCACCTTGTCATTGTGTTCCTTGCCGCACGTGCACGGCCCCGATCCCAATGCGGATATCGCGCAGAGTATGATTCCCCACCTCGCGACCGTCGCGCGGTTCATCGCCGGTCCCCGGCGCCGGCCGTGAGGTGATCCACGATGGCCAGCAGCTTGCCGACGGGCGCCTCCGAATCGAACACCACGCCGAACTGGTCCTTGATGCGCCGGTATTCGGTCCGGGAGACCGCGGTCACCACGGGAATCAGACGTGTGTGCGTCGCCTGCTCGTCGATGTGCATCGCCTCCAGGTCACGGTAGTCCGCAAGGACGATCTGAAAACTTCCCGATTTCAAGGCCTCCGCGCAGCGCATCGCCGAATCGCACAGCTGGACCTGGTGGCCGACGCGGGCCAGAGTCGCCATGTCGCGTTCTTCAGGGGATCCCTCGGCATGTTTGCAGGCCGATACACGAGAATGCGCGCCGATCGTCGAGCCATCGCGATCGGCAGGGTGCTGCCGCGCGGATCGCGGTCGAGGCGGACGAGGAACTTGTCGCCGCATGCCGAAGCGGGCCCCGCCCACGCGAGAATGGTCAGCAGCAAGCCGAGGAACATCGAGCGTGCGAACATGTTGCCCCCGTGGGAGAACGGACGGACGGCCTTCGCGAGCGCTTCGTGCTGGATCAGCATTATCCAACAAAGAGGGAATGCCCGGCGATGTAAAACTGCACGCCCGGGGGTGCATTTGTGCTGCGGGTGGCCCGATTTGCCTATAGGGTCTCTCCTGAAGATCGAATTCCGGCTCAGCCACGGTGAGGCCGCACATGCTCGGTCAACTGATTGGTGGATATCGGATCATCCGCCTTCTCGGCGAAGGGCCCAACGGCAAGGTCTGGCTCGGAGAACATCCCGCGCTGGAAACCGTCGTCGCCATCAAGACCCTTCCTCCCGAGCTGGTGCAGACGACGGAGCGCGATCGATTCGAGCGCGGTGCCCGCCTTGCTGCGCGCCTGTCGCATCCCGGAATTGCCACCGTCTTCGATGCGGATTTCGATTGCGATCCACCATTTCTGGTTTCCGAGTTCGTCGACGGGGAGACCATCGCCGAGATGGTCGCCCGTGGCCCCGTAGACGTCGAGGTCGCTCTCGACATCGTGATCCAGGCCGCTCGGGCACTCGAATACGCCCACGGCGAAGGGGTGATCCACCGTGACATCAGCAGCAACAACGTCATGGTGGCCCGTGACGGCCGCGCGAAGCTGGTCGATTTTGGGATGGCCATCGAGCACGAGTCGCCACGCTGGACGACGATGGGTTCGGAGAAGGCGACATGGCCGTACGTCGCCCCCGAAAAGATCCGGCGGGCACGCGCCACCCCGTCACTGGATACGTACGGCCTCGCCGTCGTCCTGTACGAACTGCTGACGGGAGGCCGACCGTTTCAGTCGGAGACGTTGGAAGGCCTCTTCTATCTGATTCTCAACGAAGATCCCGCGCCACCGAGCTTCCAGCGCCCTGGCCTGCCGCTCGAGCTCGACCGCATTGTCACCCGTGGGATGGAGAAGAATCCGCGGTTGCGGCTTTCCTCGCAGCAGTTCGCTCAGGAGCTCCACACTCTGCGCTCCAGTGAAAAGTTGCCGATCTCGGAGAAGAGGGCTGAGACAGCGCCGGAAGGAACCGTCGTGCGCGGTATGGAACGATTCTGGCGAAGGGCCGCGACTCTGCCACCGAGCCGCATTCGCAGGCTCGCTACCATGACGTTGATTTCGGTCGCGTCCATCAGCGGTCTTGCGGCCGGCGTCTACGCCTTTCGCCCACAGGCGCCCGCCCCGCCCAAGGTGAAGTCCATCGCCGTCATTCCGCTGTACAACGAAAGCCTGCTTCCGGGCTTCGACTTCTTCGGACATGGCCTGGGAGCAAAGCTGGCAGAAGGTCTGGCGGCGCTCGATGGACTGCTCGTCCTTCCCTACCGCCAGAAGCTCTACGCAGGGGATGACGCCGAAGACATCGCAAACCAGCTGGGTGTCGAAGCGGTGATCGAAGGCGGCTTCAATGTGAACGGCGGACAGGTCGATGTGCACGTCGACCTCGTGACGCGAGACGGGAAACGTGAACACATCCCGCCGATCCACTCCGACAGCTACAACCATGCCGTGGTCGATCTGGTCTCGGTGGTATCCCGCCACTTGAAGTCCCGCCTCACCCCCACGGAGGCCGCTCGTGTCGCCACGGCGCCGTCCAAGAACAATGGCGCGCTCGAGGCGCTCATGCGAGCTCAGGAAGCGCATCAGCGCGGCGATCGCGATACAGCCCTGAATTGGTACGAGCAGGCCTTGAGCCTCGATCCAGGATTGGCTCAGGCCTATGTGGGAATCGGCGCCATCTACTACGACAGGTACTTCCGCGGGAAAGCCCCCGCCATCAACCTCAGTATCGCCGATGCGCAATTCAGGCAGGCTCTGGCGATCAATCCCGACGAAGGTGGCGCCCTGCGCGGCCGCATTCTGGTCTTCTACGAGCGAGGAGAGCGTGATTCGGCTCTGGTGCTCGGGCGGCAGGCGTCGCAGCGGTTGAGCAATCCGATCGACGCCCTCACGGTTCCTGCCTGGGCCTATCTTCTCAGTGGCATGCCCGACCTGGCCGTTCCACTCGTCGAGCAGGCGGGTCGCATTGACTCCGAGAGTGACGAGATCGCCTGGATCCGTGTCGTGGCAAATGCCTGGGCCGGCCGATCCACTGAAACCACGCAAGCGGCAGAAGCCTTCCTGAGCCGCTTTGGCGAGGATCCGGAAATCTATGTATGGGATGCCGCCGCCTGGGAAGATCTCGGCGACTGGCGGCGGGCATCGGCGCTGTTCAGGCGCGCCATCGAGTTGTTCGGCGACGACTCCCAGCTATACGTTTCCCTTTACGCCGGCTACCACTTCAGGGCGCACGGCGACGAATTGACCGCGCGCAAGGTGTTTGAAGACGCCGTCGAGATTGGAGAGCGCAGAAAGCTTGCGGCGGAGGACAATCTGCGGCTCCGGTCGATCCTGCTCGGTCTGTACTCGGCGCTGCACGACGAGGACAGGGTCGAATCCGAAGCCCGCTACATTCTCGGTTCACTCGGAGCCGGAAGGCCCGGCATCGACCCGTCGGCGATTCTCGCCGCCGCGCTCTACGCGGGGCCGAAGAGCCACCGGGCGGTGGTCCGTCTGTTCCAAGCGCTCGGCCCCGAGAATGGACTATTGCTCACTGCCCACGCCGTTGGACTCCCGATCGTCATGCGACGCACTCTTGCGAGCGAATTCGAGGCGATGAAAGCGGATCCCGCGCTGAGGCCGATCCTGCTGGCCTCTGAATCCTACGATCGCAAACTGCCGGCGGAATACGCTCCGGCCCCATGATCGGACGGCGAGAGCTGACGGTGACGAGCGATCCCTTCCTTACATCGTGGCCAGCACCGCGTCGAGCGCTTCGCGCATGGCCGCAGCGCCCGCAGGTCGATCGGCCGGATTGTCGGCCAACGCGCGCTCGACGAGTTCGACGAATCCCGGATCGCAATCCGGGCACCGAGTCGACAGAGGCACCCTCGAGCGACGCTCCACCTTCTCCACCAGCTCTGCAAATGTGCTTGCATCGAAAGGGTACGCACCGGTGATCAGCCGGTAGAGCAGCGTTCCCATCGAATAGATGTCGGCCGACGGCCCAACCGGCTCGCCGCGCAGGAGTTCTGGAGCAGTGGCGAGAGGGGTTCCCCTGAGGTGGGCCGTGTTCTCAGGCACCCCTCGAGGAAGTTCCTTCACGGAGCTGAAGTCGATGAGGACGACGGAACCATCGGCCAGCTGCATCACGTTCGACGCCTTGATGTCGCGATGCACCATCCCGGCGGCGTGAATCGCTTCGAGTGCCTCGCATAGCGCGATGCCTATTCGGCATGCCTCTTCGACCCCCACCGGGCCGTGCGCCTGGAGTCGCTGCTCCAGGCTGCTGCCATCGAGGAAGTCCGTCCACATGCCGGCAAGACCATCGTGGCGTTCGTGACCAAGCACAGTGAGAACCACCGGATGCCGGACCCTTCCCAGCCTTCTCGCTTCGGTCCCCGTCGTGCGATAGCCGGCTCGCTCGCGCCAGATCTTCAGTGCCACTGTGCGCCCCAATTCAGAATCGAAGGCGCGATAGACGTCCCCGGCCTGTCCATGTCCGATCCGCTCGATGACTTCCAGCCTGCCCCACCGGGCCCCTGGAGCGAGCTGCGGCGCAGCGTCCGCGCTGTTACTCGCCGCCTCGCGGGGAGCATCCCGCGCGCTCGCCGTTCGCCGGACGGACCGCGAGGGTCCCGCCTGTTTGCGGACGGCAACCTCTCGCGCGATGGTGATGGCCTCCACCCAGCGCAGCCCCCGCATTTCGGGCTCGAGATCCGGAGTTCGTTCTGCCTCGGCCGCCCAGTCGACAAATTCGCCGTCCGCCACCATGGCCGCGACTCGCACCAGTGGATCCTTCTCGGGATCCTCGGAATCATCACGCATCGAGATTCCTTCCTCCGCCGCCGCCGCGGCTCATGCTGAGTGCGATCTTCGCGATCCCCCTGGAGATGAGCTGCCGAGCCGCCCCGGCGGACACCCGGCCAAGATCCTGCGCGATTTCCTCGTAGCTGAAGCCGAACCCGATCCTCAGGATCACCGCCTGGCGCTGATCTTCGTCGTCGAGTGAGTCGAGCGCCCGTTCGAACCGCTGAATCATCTCCCGCTCCGCGGTTACGAGATCGGGGCCCTTCGCCATGTCGACATGCCCGTCGTGAAGGGCTTCTTTGGCGGGGCGCCTGTTCTTGCGGCGGACTTCCTGCCTGATCTCGTTGAGCAGGATCTGTCTGAGGTAGGCGAGGAAGGCGCCCACGCGCCGGTTCTCGAATCTCCCCATGTTCCTCAATGCCTTGCAGAACGTCTCCTGTACGAGATCATCGGTGTCCCTGAGATCACGCTGATAGGGAGGCAACTGGCCATGCGCGATGGCTCGCAATCGCGGGTAGAACCGGGCAATCAGCCGGTTCTCCGCAGCCCGATCGCCATTCTGTGCGAGCTTGATCAGGATCGCGGTGGATTCGAGTTCCTTCTGCGGCGCCGGTGGATCGGACGGCTGCAGCGGATGCGGCGTCTCGTCCATCGTTCAGCCCCCCTTCAAACGCTCTGAAACCTCATCACATAATCCTCGATCGCCTTCTCGAGCCCGACGTCCGCGCGCGCCCGCTCGGACAGGTACCACTTGTGCTCGAGCACCTGGCAGTAGAGCTCCGGCAGGTCGCCGACGCGGTCGCGCAGGGCGGCGAGCCGTTCGACCGTCGGCCGGTAGCGTTCCTCGAGCCAGCGATGCGCGGCCATCGCGATCGGCAGGCGGCGGCCGAGCTTCTCACCCAACGTGGCCTGCATCTCGTGGATCTCGTTCAGCATCAGCGCGGCCTGACGATCGCCGGCGACGATCCCGGTGAGGCTGTGGAGATGGTGCCGGTGGTAGTCGCGGTCGGTGACGATGGTGCGCATGCGCAGCCGGTGGCCGTCGTCGGTCGCGACGAGGCTCACCTCGCCCACCGAGAAGCCGAGCCCGTTCAGCGCGCGGATGCGCTCGTGGATCCGCCAGCCCTCGGTCGGCGCGATCGAATCCTCGCGGGTGATCTCCTCCCACAGCCGCTCGTAACGGTCGCGGATCACCCGGCCCATGTCCTGGATCACGATCCCGTGCGGCAGCGAGCCGGCGGCCGCCGACAGATCGGACAACTCGCCGTAGACGTTCTCCTCCATGATCATGAGGTCCTGGCGCCGCTGACCCTCGCTCAGCTCGTCGTGCACGGCCGAGGTCTCTGCATCCACGAGGAACGCCTGCAGTTCCCCCGCGTCGCGCCGGAACAGCGTGTTCGACAGCGAACAGTCGCCCCAGTAGACGCCGGCCAGGTGCAGGCGTACGAGCAGGCTCGCCATCGCGTCGAGCAGCCGGCTGCGGTAGCGCGCAAGACCCGAGGTGCGGAACAGCGTGCGGTAGGGCAGCGAGTGGTCGAGGTAGCGGGTGATCAGGATGCCGGCCGGCTCTTCGGCGCCCTTCGGCAGCACGCGCGCGTGGCCGACGGCTTCCACCGAAGGCAGCCGGTCGTCCTCGAGGGCGCGCAGCGTCGCGTACTCCTTGAGCACGATCCGCTCGGACATCGCCTTGAGCGCGTAGGTGCCGTGGTCGTAGCCGACGAATGCGACTTCGTGTCGTGACAGCCCGCGCTCGAGCTCGACGAAGCGCCCGGTGACGCCGCGCCACGTCTCCAGGGCATCGGTCCAGGGCAGATCGAGAAAGTCCGGATGCCCGGGCCGGACCTGAATCGCCTGCAGTCCGAGGGGTTCGCTCATCTGTTGTATTCCGCTCCGCCGGCGCCGTATCGCGGCCGGCGTCGCGTTCGAGTTCAGCTCACCGGATCGTGGAGCCCGCCCGGCACGTGGGCGGTGCCCTTCGCGATCCGGTCGTTCCACGATTCGAACGGCCGCCCGTTCGTGACGTCCTTCATCGTGATGCAGTCGTGCACGGGGCACACCGCCGAACACAGGTTGCAGCCGATGCACTCCGTCTCGTCCACCCAGACCACGTGGGCGTCCTTCGCCTTCGCCGCCGCCATCGCGGCTTCGCGCGTGGGCGCCAGGTGGCCCTCCTTCAACGGCTCTGCAGCCGTGTGAATGCAGTTCACCGCGGTGTCACGGCACGCGACGTAGCACAGATCGCAGCCGATGCACTTGTCGGCGTCGACCTCCGCGACGACCTTGTAATGGAGGTCGAGGTCACCCCATTCGGTGAACGCGGGCAACGCGCGACCGCGCAGGTCGGTGACCGACTTCATGCCGTGATCGTCGAGGTAGTTGGAGAGCCCCTCGATCATGTCCTCCACGATCCGGAAGCCATAGTGCATCACGGCGGTGCAGACCTGCACGCTGGTCGAACCCAGCGCGATGAACTCCGCCGCGTCGCGCCAGGTGCCGATGCCGCCGATACCCGAGATCGGCACGCCGATCCGCGGGTCGCGCGCCAGCGCCGCCACCATGTGCAGCGCGATCGGCTTCACCGCCGGCCCGCAGTAGCCGCCGTTGGTCGAGCGCTGCCCGACGACCGGGTAGGGTACGAAGCGCTCGAGGTCCACGCCGATCAGGCTCTTGATCGTGTTGATCAGCGAGAGGCCGTGCACCCTCGCCTCGACCGCGGCGAGGCCGGGCTCGAGGATGTCGCCGACGTTGGGCGTCAGCTTGACCAGCACCGGAACCGTCGAGTACTCGACCACCCAGCCGGCGACGGTGGTGAGCACTTTCGGCTCCTGGCCCACGGCCGAGCCCATGCCCCGCTCGCACATGCCGTGCGGGCAGCCGAAGTTGAGTTCGAGCCCGTCGCAACCGGTGTCGATCGTGCGCTTGATGATCTCCTTCCAGTCCGCCTTCGACTCGACCATCAGCGAGACGATCACGGCGCGGTCGGGGTAGCGCTTCTTCACCTCGCGGATCTCGCGCAGGTTCACCTCGAGCGGCCGGTCGGTGATGAGCTCGATATTGTTGAACCCCACCATGCGCTGGTTGCCGACGTCGAGCGAGCCGAAGCGGCTCGAGGTGTCGATGATCGGATCGCCGAGCGTCTTCCACACCGCGCCGCCCCAGCCCATGTCGAACGCTCGCATGACCTGGTCGCCGGAATTGGTGGGCGGCGCGCTCGCCAGCCAGAAGGGGTTGGGACTCTTGATGCCCGCGAAGTCGATGGAAAGGTCAGCCATGATCGATCCGGTATGACGTGCGCCGCGACCGGAATACCGCCGGGCCGCTCGGCCATCGGCGCGAGCGGCCGGCCTCTCAACCGGCGCGGACGATCGGGCGGCTCTCGGGCCGCGCGTTCCGCGAAGCGGGGATTGTAGCACCGGCGGCCGATCCGGGCGGGCTCCACCCGGCCCGACACCGCTCCCGCGCCGCGAGCGCACCGGAATCCCCTAAATCCTCCAGCGACTGCTTCCGATACCTCGACCTGGCAGGCACCCGACCCGGCTCAGGCCCCTCGCCGAGACGTCGGGTGTTCGATCCGGTGCCCGCCTCGCGGTCCTTGCGCGAGAGCTGCGGCTTCCGCGCCTGGATCCGGTCACGTTCGTATGGACCAGGTCAGGGAGGATCCGGACATGCATCCGCATCGCTTTGCCCCCGCTGTCCTCGCCCTCGTCGCTTTCGCGTTCGCCGCTCCTGCGCACGCCGACGGCGACGTCAGGGTTTCGATGACGGCCCAGCGCGTCACCACCGACGCACACGGCGCCGAACATCTCGCCGCGGCCGAGCAGGTACGGCCGGGCGAGACCATCGAGTACCGCGCGCGTTACCTCAACGAGGGTGACGCCACCGCGCACCAGCTGCTCGCCTCGCTGCCCGTTCCCGCCGGCATGGAGTACGTGCCGGGGAGCGCGGCGCCCGCGCGGGTGACGGCGAGCCTCGACGGAAAGACCTTCGCCCCCGTTCCGCTCAAGCGCCTCGTGCGCCTTCCGAACGGCGACGAAATCGAGCAGCTCGTGCCCTATCGGGAGTACCGCGCGCTGCGCTGGGCGCTCGGCGACCTCGACGCCAATGGCGAACAGGTCGTGCGCGCCCGTATGCGCGTGGCGCCGGCGGGCGTGGCCTCGAACGTCCAGTAGCAGGTCCTTCGATTCGAACATCCGGCCGCGCCGCACGAGCGGGCGGCCGTCCATGAGAACCCTTCTCTGAGCTACAGGGAGATGCCCATGATTCCCCTCGTCTGGGCCGACGCCCCGCGTCGGTTCGTCTCTGCGCGTCGCGCGGCCCTGGTCGGCCTCACGATGCTCGCCGCCGTGGCGTTCGTCGGCCACGCGGCCGCCGCGCCTCCTGCCGGCACCACGATCGGCAACCAGGCCACGGCCACGTACCTCGACGCGACCAGCACGACGCGCACCGCGACGTCGAATCTGGTCACGACGATCGTCCAGCAGGTCGCCAGCTTCACGCTCACGGCCGACGGCAGCGTGATCTCCGCCCCGGGCGGCCAGGCCACGTTCCCGCACACCCTCACCAACACCGGCAACGGCGCGGACGACTTCACGCTCGCGCCGGCCAACCTCGGCGGCGATGACTTCGACCTCGCCGGGCTCGTGATCTATGCGGACGCCAACGGCGACGGCGTGCCCGACAACTTCACGCCGATCAACTCGACCGGGTCGCTCGCCGCGGGCGCGCAGTTCCGGTTCGTGGTCGTCGGCAACGTGCCCGGGGTCCAGGTCGCCGGCGACGTCGCGCAGGCGACGATCACCGCGACGAGCGTGTTCGACAACGCCCAGACCGCGTTCAACACCGACGCGGTGACGGTGTCGGGCAACGCGGTGCTGAACGTCACCAAGTCCATCGATCAGCCGGCCGGCCCGTCGCCGAGCGGCCCGTATACGTACACGATCACCTACAACAACACCGGCAACGCCACCGCGACGAACGTGATCTTCACCGACGCGATCCCGCTCGGCATGACCTATGTGCCGAGCTCGGGGCGCTGGAGCGTCACGGGCGCGACGGCGCTCACCGATGCCAACAACGCCGACGCGCAGGGCACCGCGCCGAACACCGTCATCTACGACTTCGGTGTGTCGCTGCCCAACAACGTCGCGGCTCAGATCAATCAGATTCCGGCGGGCGCCTCCGGAACGATCACGTTCCAGGTGAACGTGGATCCGGGTCTCACGCCGCAGACGATCACCAACATCGCCTCGTACCAGTACGACGACGGCTCCGGCCCTGTCGGCCCGTTCATCACCAACGGCACGCCGTTCACGGTGCTCCAGGCCGCCTCGCTCACGTTCACCGGTCAGACGGTGGCGTCGGCGCTGCAGGGCGCGACGGTGGCGTTCACGAACACGCTCACCAACACCGGCAACGGTTCGGACGTGTTCGACGTCACGCTCGGCGGCAGCACGTTCCCCGCCGGCGCGAGCTACACGCTCTACCAGAGCGACGGCGTCACGCCGCTCACCGACACCAACGGCAACGGCACGCCGGACAGCGGCCCGCTGGCCGCGGGCGCCTCCATGACGATCGTGCTGCGCGTGGCGCTGCCGCCGGGAGCCACGGGCGGGCCGTACCAGATCGCGAAGACGGCGACCTCCTTCACCGACCCGGGCCAGACGGCGGTCGCGACCGACATCCTCACGGCCATCACCGCGAGTTCGGTGGACGTCACCAACAACGCGGCCCTGCCGGGCGCGCCGGGCGCCGGCGCCGGTCCGGAGGCGGGCGCGGTGGTGACCAACGCCACGGCACCGGGGACGACCACCCGTTTCACGCTGTACGTCAACAATACGAGCGCGGTCGCGGACAACTACGACCTCGCCGCCAGCACCGACGCGTCGTTCGCGACGCTCGTCCTGCCGGCCGGCTGGAACGTGACGTTCCGTGACGCCGGCAATGTGGTGATCACCAACACGGGCAACGTGCCCGCCGGTGGCAACGTGCTCGTCTATGCCGACGTGTCCGTGCCCGCCGGCTTCGCGCCCGGAACCTTCGACCTGTACTTCCGCGGCCGCTCGCCGGTGTCCGGGGCGCTCGACCGGATCCACGACGCGGTGTCGGTGAACCCGGTCCGTTCGCTCACGCTGGTGCCGAACAACTCGGCGTCGGTGGCGCCGGGCGGCGCGGTCACCTACACGCATCTGCTCGCCAACACCGGCAACGTGCTGGAAGGCGACGGCACGGGCAGCGTGGTCGCGCTGACCACCGCCGACAACCAGGCCGGCTGGTCGTCCGTCCTGTACGTCGACAGCAACAACAACGGCATCTTCGACGGCGCGGACGCGGCGATCGTGGACCTGTCCTCGATCGGCGGCCTGGCGCCGGGGGCCACCATACGGATCTTCGCGCGCGTGTTCGCCCCGGCGGGCGCACCGGTCGGCCAGGTGAACCTCACGACGGTCACGGCGACGACCACCAACATCGGGTACGCGTCCGTGGTCCCTGCGCCCGTCTCGGCCACGGACAACTCGACGGTGCTGAACGGCCAGCTGCAGGTCGTGAAGCGGCAGGTGCTCGACGGCAACTGTGACGGCATCCCGGATGGGGCTTACGGCACCGCGAACATCACCGCGGGCGCCGTACCGGGGGCGTGTCTCAGGTACGAGATCACCGTGACCAACGTGGGCACGGCTTCGGTGACGAACGTCGTCGTGGACGACGCGACGCCGGCGAACACCACGTACTCGAACGCGGTGCCGGCATCGACGACGGCCGGCACGATCACCACGCCGGCCAACGGCGCCACCGGATCGATCTCGGCCGCCGTGGGAACACTGGCGCCGGGCGCGTCGGTGGTGATCACGTTCGGCGTGCGCATCGACCCGTAACGATCGGAGCTGTCATCCACGTCGCCTGCGCCGGGGGCCGTCTTCGGACGGCCTCCGGCAGGGTGGCGAATCCGCCATGCATTCGACCCCGCGGACGCGCTGCGGCCCTCGACGGGCAGGCCGAAACATCACGGCCTGGCTGATCGGGGCCTTCGTGTGTCTCGCGGCACCCGCGGGCGCGGCGCCGCCGGCCGGCACGCCCGTCGACAATTCCGCGGAAGCCACCGCGGTACACCCCTCCGGCGGTTCGTTCAGCACCTTCTCCGACACCGTGCGCGCGCTGGTGCAGCCGGTCGAGACGCTGCGTCTCGAACGTTCGCAGTCGGTCACCATCGCCCCGGGCACGGCCGCGAGCCTCGCGCACCGGCTCGTCAACACCGGCAACGTCGCGACCTCCGTGCGCTTCGACGTCGCCAACCTCGCCGGCGACGGCTTCGATGCGGGGCTGCTGACCCTCACGCTCGACGGCAATCGTGACGGCCTCGAGAGCAGCGGCGAAATCACGATCGGCCCCGGCGACACGTTGCAGGTCGCTGCGGGCGAAGCGCTCGACCTGCTGCTCAACGTCTCGGTGCCGGCCGGCCTCACGCCGCCCGGCCCGGCGCTGGTGCGGCTCACCGCGACCGGTCTCACCCAGGGCGCGCTCGCCATGAACACCGACACGGTGTACGTCGCCGCCGCGCCGCCCGCGACGGACGTCACGCTGTTCGCCGAAAAGACCGCCTCGCGCCGGTACGCCGAGCCGGGTGACGTGCTCGAGTACAGTGTCCGGATCGCCAACCGCTCGGACAGCGCGCTCACCACGCTCGCGGTCACCGACGATCTGCCGCCGGGCTTCGCCTACGTCGCCGGCACCGCGTTCGCGGGCGGGGGACGCATCGCCGATCCCGCAGGGGGCGCCGGGCCGCACCTGGTATTCGACGCCGGGCCGCTCGATCCGCAGGCCGTCGCCGAGGTGCGCTATCGCGTACGCATCGGCAGCGGCGCACCGCGCGGCGACGCGCTCAACACGGCGTGGGGCGCGGGCGGCGGCGCGACGTCGAACCGGGCCTCGGCGCGCGTCACCGTGCTCGGCGGGGTGTTCGCCGAAGAAGGCAGCATCCTCGGTGCCGTGTACGCCGATGCCGATGGCGACGGGCGCCGCGGCGCGGGCGATCACGGCCTCGCCGGCGTGCGCCTCTACCTGGACGACGGAACCTTCGCGCTCACCGACCGCGACGGCCAGTACAGCTTCTACGGGCTGGCGCCGCGCACGCACGCGCTCAAGCTCGACACCTCGACCCTGCCCGCGGGCGCGCAGCCGCTCGCGACCGATCATCGCCAGGGCGACATGCCCTCCCTGCGTTTCGTGGACCTGCAGCGCGGCGAGATGGCACGCGCCGACTTCGCCGTGCAGCCCGACACCACGCAACCGCCCGCCGCAAAGCCGCGCGATCCGCGCATGATCGCCGGCCGCGGCGCCGAACTCACACGCGCGGTGCGCAGCGAACTGCCGCGCGAGACCACGCCGGTCACCGGCACCGACCTGCGCGCTCGCCCGGCCGCGGGCTGGTACGGCACGGAAGGCGCCGGCTCGAACAGCGCGCCGCCGGAGCTCGCCCCGAAAGAGATCCAGGGCATCGGCGCCGCCGTCCGGGACTCGGCGGCCTCACCTGCACTCGACACCGCTCCGCCGCGGCCGGTGGACGTGATGGACCTCACCGATCCCGCGCCCGGCTTCGTGGGCCTCGCGCCGCGCGACACCGTGCTCGCCGGGCAGATCCGTTTGACCGTGAAGGGGCGCGCCGGATTCGGCTTCGTGCTCATGCGTAATGGCGAGATCGTGCCCGAATCGCGGGTCGGCCGCGCCGCGACGCGCAACGACCTCGGCATCGAGCTGCGCGAATACATCGGCGTCGCGCTCGCCCCGGGCGAGAACCGCATCGAGCTCGCGCAGCAGGATCCCGAGGGCCGGCCGTTCGGTCATGCCGAGGTCACGATCGTCGCCCCGGGGCCGCTCGCGCGACTCGAGTTCGATGCGCCGCCGACGCTCGAGCAGGCCGCGGCCGTCGCCGTGCGGGTGCGGGCCCTCGATCGGCACGGGCTGCCGGTGCCGGACCTCACGCGCGTGACGCTGACGGCGAGCGCGGGCGAATGGCTCGCGGCCGACCTCGACCCGCAAACCCCGGGCGTGCAGGTCGCGGTGCGCGGCGGCGCGGCGCGGCTGCCGTTCACACCGCCTGCCGAGCCCGGGCGCGTCACCCTCGAGGCGAGCGCGGGCCCGGTGCGCACGGCCAGCGTCATCTCGTTCGTGTCCGCGTTCCGCCCGTTCCTCGCGGTCGGCACGTTCGAAGGCGTGGTGTCGCTCGACCATCTCTCGCGGGGCTTCTCGACGGCCGAGCGGAGGCGAAGCAGCTTCGAAGCGCCGATGGAGGCGTTCCGCAGCGAACGCCGCGACGGCCGCGCGTCCGCCGCGGCGCGCGGCGCGCTGTTCATGAAGGGACGCATCCGCGACGACATCCACGTCACGCTCGGCTACGACTCCGACCGGCCCGATGGACTCGCACGTTCGCGCGACATCCAGCCGGATGCCTACTACCCCGTCTACGGCGACGCGTCGCTGCGTGGCTTCGAGGCGCGCACCACCGGCGCACTCTACGCGCGCGTGGATCACGGCGGCGCCTCCACGCTGTACGGCGACTTCGTCACGCGCACCGGCGGCGGGCCGCGCGCGCTCGCCGGCTACCGCCGCAGCCTCACCGGCGTCCAGCAGCACTTCGAGAACGCGCACCTGCGGGTCGAGGCGTTCAGCTCGCGCGAGCGCTCGCGCCGCAGCGTCGAGGAGCTGCGCGGGCTCGGTGTCTCGGGCCCCTACACGCTCTCCGGCGCGCCCCTGATCGAGAACAGCGAACAGGTCGAGATCGTGGTACGCGACCGCGACCAGCCGGGCATCGTGCTCAGCGTGACGCCGCGCTCGCGCTTCACGGACTACCAGCTGGAACCGCTCACCGGACGGCTCACGTTCAAGTCGCCGGTGCCGGGCTTCGATGCCGATCTCAACCCGGTCTCGATCCGCGTGGCGTATGCGCGCGAAGACGGCGGTGACGCCTTCTGGGTGTCGGGCGGCGAAGCGCGGGTCCACGTGACCGACGCGCTCGAGGTCGGCGGCACCTACGTGGACGACCACGATCCGGCGGCGGTGTCCGAACTGCGCGGCGCGTTCCTCGGCGCGAAGCTCGGCCCGTTCACGCGCGTCGAGGGCGAGTACGCTTCCACGCGCGCCCTCGGCGGCACGTTCGGCGGCGGCAGCCGCTTCGAGCTGCACCACGAGGCGCCGAATCTCACCGGCGAGCTGATCGGCGCGATCACCGACTCGACCTTCGACAATCCCTATTCCGGTTTTGCGAGCGGGCGCCGCGAAGCGCTGGGCCGCATGCGCTGGCGGCTCGGCTCGGGCGCGCGGCTGACGGCCGACGCGCGCTATTCGGCCGCCGCGGGCGGCGGGAGGCTCGGCGGCCTGCTGCTCGGCTTCGATCAGGCGGTGACGCCGTCGTTGCGCGCCGAGATCGGCACGCGCTTCGCGGCCGGCGCGGGGGCCGGCGGCTCCGACACGCTCGGCCTGGTCGCCCTGCGCATGAAGCTCACCGGGCAGCCGCGTCGCTTCCCGGCGATGAGCGCCTACACCGAGTACGAGCAGGACATGATGAGCGCGGGACGGCGGCTGGTGGCGCTCGGCGGCGAATACCGCTTCGACCGGATCGGGCGGCTCTACGCCCGGCAGGAGTGGAGCGCCAGCTTCGGCGGCGCCTACACGCTCAACGACACGCAACGCCGCCTGGCGTCGGTGATCGGGGTGGACTCCGACGTCGCGCGCGACGCGCACGTATTCGGCGAGCTGCGTGCCGAGGACGCGCTGCTCGAGCGCGAAGCCGAAGTCGCCGTGGGTCTGCGCCATCTGTGGCGTGCGGCCGACGGCGTGCGCGTCAGCACCACGTTCGAACGCGTCGCGCCGCTCTCCTCCGGCACGGGCCGGCCGTCCATGGCCGTGACCGGCGCGATCGAAAGCACCGACGACGCCGACGTGAAGTCGTCGGCGCGTCTGGAGATGCGCCGCGCCAGCGACTCACGCAGCGTGCTCGGCACGCTCGCGGTGGCCGCGCGGCTCGACGAGGACTGGACGGCGCTCGCCCGCAACATGGTCCACTTCGCCGACGAGAGCGGCGCGCACCGCACCTCGCGCGACTGGCTGCAGTTCGGCGTCGCGTTCCGCCAGCCGAACGCGACCGCGTGGGATCTGCTCGGCCGCTACGAGCTGCGCCTCGACGGCACCTCTTCACCGCTGGAAGGCCGTGGACGGCGCACGGCGAACGTACTGTCGCTGCACGCGGGCGGCCCGATCGAGCCCGCGGCGCACGGCGCATTCGCCTGGGCCGGCAAGGTCGTCTCCGAACGCGAGAACGGCCTCACCGTGCGCTCGACCGCACAGTGGCTGCACGGCCGCTGGACGTGGGACTTCGATCGCGACTGGGACGCCGGCGTCAGCGGCAGCGTGCTGTTCGTGAACGATTTCGCGGACCGTCAGGACGGCCTCGGGCTCGAGGTCGGCCGCATGCTCGGCGGCGGCGTGTGGCTGTCGGCCGGCTGGAACCGGTTCGGCTACGAGGACCCGGATCTGCCGACCGAGGACTACCTGCGCGCCGGGTTCTACCTGCGCCTGCGCGCGAAGTTCGACGAGTCGCTGTTCGGCCGCGTGGGAACGGGACGATGAAGCGGCTCCGGCTTCGTTTCCGCACCGCGCTCGTCGTGCTCGCGGGACTGTCCCTCACCGCTGCCGCCCCGCCGGCCGCCGCGCAGGTGATCCGCGCCTTCACGCCACGCTACAGCGCGAGCGGTCAGGGTGACATTCTGCTGATCGGCAACACGCTCACCACCTGCCGCAGCGGCGACGCCGACTGCGCCGCCACGCAGAACGGCGCGGGCAATCCCAACAACAACAACTGGGTGATGCAGCAGGTGGACATCGACGCGGATCCCGCCACGTTCAATTCGAGCCGTGCCACCCTGTCGCTGCCGCCGGGGGCGACCGTCCTGTGGGCAGGGCTCTACTGGTCCGGCGACTCGAACAACGGCGCGCGCAGCCTCGCGCTGCTCGCGACGCCCGCGTCCGGTTACGCGACGGTCTCCGCGACCCAGCTCGACGTCAGCGGCGGCACCTATCAAGGCTTCGCCGACGTCACGGCACGGGTGCAGGCGGGCGGCAGCGGTTCATATACCGTGGCCAACGTACAGGCGCAGCCCGGTGCGAAGCGCTTCGCCGGCTGGTCGCTGGTCGTCGTGTACCGGAACCTCGCCGAGCCGCGGCGCAACCTGGTCGTGTTCGACGGGCTCGCCGAAGTGCTGCCGGGCGCGTCGGTGACGATTCCAGTGACCGGACTGGAGACACCGCCGGCCGGCATCGTGAACACGCACCTCGGCGTGCTCGCGTGGGAAGGCGAACAGTGGACGCCCGGCGACCAGTTCCTGCTGAACGGCGTGGCGCTCGGCAACGGCGTGAACCCGCCCGACAACTTCTTCAACAGCTCGATCAGCGACCTCGGGGCGCAGGTCGCCGCCAAGACGCCGAACTACGTCAACAACTTCGGCATAGACATCGACCGGGTCGCGGCGCCGGGGATCCTTCCGAACGGTGCGACCTCGGCGACGATTCAGCTCGTCTCGAGCGACGACCACTATTTCCCGACCGTGGTGACGTTCTCGACCGACCTGGCCGTGCCGATCCTCGGCGGCAGCAACTTCACCAAGTTCGTCACCGACCTGAACGGCGGTGACGTCCATCCCGGCGACGTGCTCGAGTACACGATCCGCGTGCACAACGCCGGCAGCGACGCCGCCGAGGCGGCGGTGGTGCGCGACACGATCCCTGCGAACACCACCTACGACGCGGGCTCCATGGCGATCCTGGCCGGCGCCAACGCCGGCGCGAAGAGCGACGCCGGCGGCGACGATCAGGCCGAATTCGTCGCGGCATCGAACGAGGTCGTATTTCGCGTCGGCACGGGCGCCGGCGCCGCGGGCGGCGGCACGCTCGGCCCCGGCGAGGCGGCGACGTTGCGCTTCCGGGTACGGGTCGATTCGCCGGTGCCGGCGGGCAGCGTGGTCTCCAATCAGGCGCGCGTCGCGTTCGTGGCCGCGCGGCTCATGCTGGCGATGTCGGAGGCCAGCGACGCCGACACGTTCACCGCGGGCGCGCAGCGCACCGACGTCAGCGTCGTGGGCACCAGCCTTTCGGGACGCGCCTACCTCGACGCCAACCACAACCTGCAGTGGGACGGCGCCGAGACCGGAACCGGCGTTCCCCTGTGGGCGAAGCTCGTTCCCGTCGCGAGTCCCGGCAGCGCCCTGGCCGCAGCCGCCGTCGACCCGGCCTCGGGCGTCTACGCCTTCGGGCTCGTCGCGTTCGGGAGCTACGCGTTGATCCTCGACACCGATCCCACGCTCGCCGACGTCACGCCGGCGTATCCGCCGGGCTACCTCGGCACCGAAGCGGCCGGCGGAGTGCGTACCGGCGTGACCGTCGGCTCGAATCCGCTCCCGAACGAGAACTTCGGCCTGTGGTTCGGCAGCCGCGCCGAGGGCCGCGTGATCCGCGACGACGGCGCGGGCGGCGGCACGGCGAACGACGGCGCGGCGAACGGCGGCGAAAGCGGTGTCGCCGGCGTGCGCGTGCGGCTCGTGGCCGCGGCGTGTGCGGGCGGCGTCTGCGACAGCGCGCTCACCGACGGCGGCGGCGGCTGGGCGCTGTGGGCGCCCGGCGCCGCCGGCGGCGCGCCGGCGACGATCGCCGAGACCGATCCGGCGGGCTGGATCTCGACCGGCGGCGCCCCGGGCGCGACCGGCGGCGCCTACGACCGCGCGGCGGACGCGCTGACGTTCACCCCGGTCAACGGCGCGATCGTGAACGGCGCGACGTTCGGCGACGTACCGCAGAACCAGCTCGTCCCGGCCGGCAACCGCACCGGCGTGCCCGGCACGATCGTGCTGCACCCGCACACCTTCACCGCCGCCAGCGCGGGGGGCGTGACGTTCGCGACCACGCAGGCACCGAGCCCGGCGATCTCCGGCTGGACCGCCGGCGTCTACCGTGACCTGAACTGCGACGGACAACTCGATGCGGGCGAGCCGTTGATCGTCGGCGCGCTCAGCGTGAGCGCCGGCCAGACCGTATGCGTGATCCTGCGGCACGTGATTCCGCTCACCGCGCCCGCCGGAGCGAGCGAGACCGTGCACGTCGAAGCGACGATGGACTACGCCGGCGCCGCACCGCCGCTCTCGAGTGCGGTGGCGCTCGACGACGTGACCACCACCAACGGCGCGGGCTCGCTCGAGATCACCAAGGCGGTGGACCGGGCGACCGCGCTCCCCGGCGACCTGCTGACCTACACCATCACCTACCGCAACAGCGGCGCCGCGCCGCTCTCGGCGATCGTGATCCAGGATTCGACGCCGGCGTGGACCGTGTTCGAGTCGGCCTCGTGCGGGAATCTCGGCGGCGGACTCTCGGCCTGCGGCGTGTCGTCACAGCCCGCGGCCGGCGCGAGCGGCACGGTCACCTGGAGCCTCGCCGGCGTGCTCGACCCGGGCGAGTCGGGCACGGTGACGTTCCAGGTCAGGGTGGAGTAGGCGGCGCGCGACGCGCCCCCCCCCGGGCGAACGGCGCGGGGTGCCGCTCAATTCTCTGCCACGCTCCCCTCGCGAACAGCACCGCCTCGGCCTCCAGGAACTGCAGGTTCATCGCGCGGGTCTCGAGGTAGGTCATGAAGGCACGCCGGTGCGGATACGCGCCGCGTGTGGACCTCGCGGTGAGCGCTCGCCCCGGCGGGTCCGGCCACGCCTTCTGCGACCTCGCGCGAGAACGACCACGATTCGAGCACGTTGCTTCGCGCGGGATCGATGCCGGCCTCGCTCGGCACGCCGCGGTAAAGCTCCAGCGTTTCGAGCTGCAGCGCCGCGAGCATCGCGTGCAGGAACGCCGTGCGCCAGAGCACGTGGTCCGCGCGGCGCGACTTGCGCCACTCGCCTTCGAACGTCGCCGGGTCGCGCACGATGGTGCCACGGAACGGCGCGATGCCCATCTCGGCCATCGTGATCAGATGCCCTTTCACCATCTCGCCCGATGCCGGGTTCGTGACGTACGCGCCCGCGAGCGCGCGGTCCATCTCGAGCAGACCGTGCTCGTGCATGAACGTCTCGAACGCGGCGATGGTCGCGATCGGCGCGCGCCGCACGGCGTGATCGAGCGTCGCGACGCGGCGCAGCGTGGGCGCGCGTTCGGCGAGCCATGCCGCGGCGTCGGTACGGCGGCGATCGAGCACGGCGCGCGTGGCCTGCGCGCGCTCGGGGTCGGGTTCGAGCACGAGCGACACCGCGAAGCGCCGGATCTGCTCTTCGAATGCGGCGACCGCCGCCGCGCCTGCCCGCACGGCGTCACGCTCGAACTGGAAGTGACGGATCGACTCGAACGGCAGCGTCCAGCACGCGCCACGATCCTCGAACGCGGTCACCTCGCAGGTCCAGCAGCCGGTCTCCGGCTGCAGTGCGGCGACACGGACCGGCGTGCGGCGCGGATCGAGCATGCGGCCGGCGTTGCCGGGCACGAGATGCACGAGCGCACCGGGCTCGAAGTCTGCGTCGGGACGCGGGGCGGGATCGCGCTGGTAGATCGCGTCGCTCATCCGCCCCCCGTGGGAAGAAAGCGGCGCGGCGGATGCCGCGCCGCCCGCTGTCTCAGCCCGCAGTGACTCCCGAGTCCACCTTGCGGCGCAGCCGCTCCGCGATCGCGTCGACGAAGCCCTCGAGCGTCACCGACTTCTCGGCTCTGGGTTCGCTGAGCTGCGCGAGGTCGCCGGTCATGATCCCCGACTCGATGGTCTCGATCACCGAGGTCTCGAGCTTGTGGGCGAAGTCCACCAGCTCCGGCGTGCCGTCGAGCTCGCCGCGCTTCGCGAGGCCGCCGGTCCAGGCGAAAATCGTGGCCGTCGGGTTGGTCGAGGTCTTCTCGCCCTTCAGGTGCCGGTAGTAGTGGAGCTGCACGGTGCCGTGCGCCGCCTCGTATTCGTACGTGCCGTCGGGCGACACCAGCACCGACGTCATCAGGCCGAGGCTGCCGAAGCCGGTCGCGACCATGTCGCTCATCACGTCGCCGTCGTAGTTCATGCACGCCCACAGCAACCCGCCCTCGTGACGGATGATGCGCGCGACGGCGTCGTCGATCAGCAGCGCGCGGTACTCGATGCCGGCATCCTCGATCTCCTTCTTCCGCGCCTCCACCTCCTGACGGAAGACCTCCTTGAACAGCCCGTGATAGATCTTGCTGATCGTGTCCTTGACGCCGAGCCACACGTTCATGCGCTCGTCGATCGCGAACTGCAGGGTGGCACGGGCGAACGAGCGGATCGACTTCTCCGTGTTGTGCATACCCATCACCACGCCGGCGCCCTTGAAGTCGTGCACGACGACCGACTGCGCAGGGCCGCCGCCTTCGGGCGTGAAGAACAGCTCGACGCGCCCCGGGCCGGGAATCGACATCTCGGCGTTCTTGTAGATGTCGCCGTAGGCGTGGCGCGCGATCGTGATCGGTTTCTTCCACGAGCGCACCATCGGCGGCACGTTCTTCACGACGATCGGCTTGCGGAACACGGTGCCGTCGAGAATCGCGCGCAGCGTGCCGTTGGGGCTCTTCCACGCCTGCTTGAGCTTGTATTCCTTCACCCGCGCCGCGTCGGGCGTGATCGTGGCGCACTTGACACCGACGCCGTGACGCTTGATCGCCTCGGCGGCATCCACCGTCACCTGGTCGTCGGTGCGGTCGCGCTCGGGCAGGTAGAGGTCGTAGCGTTCGAGCTTCATCTCGACGAACGGCTCCAGCAGGCGCTCCTTCACCATCGCCCAGATCACACGGGTCATCTCGTCGCCGTCGATTTCGACGAGCGTGTTCTTCATGCGGATTCGGTGGCTGTCGCCGCTGCTGCCCATGGTGGGTCCTCTCCTCTAATAAGGGCGGCGGCCGGGTCGGTTCGCGGCGGCGGAAACGCCTCGCGCCGGGGCCGTCGATAGTCGCTTGATAGGGCGCAAAAAATAGCAGTTTGCGCGGGTGCGCGCGAGCGCTCGACGCGGGTGGCGCAGTCGCACGGGCCCCGCACCGTCGCCGCTCGAACCCGCTGGATCCATGCGGCATGAGGGCTTCCGGGGGCAGGCGTCACTGGTCCTCCATGGACGGGATGGTCCTTTTGGATAAGGAGGGACGTGCGCTGAAATCGATTCGATTCCTGGCATGCGGAGCCGCCCTGCTCGCGCTCGCCGCCGCCGCGGCGGGTTCATGCAGGGCTGGACGGCCGAACGCTCCAGGACTGGTAGGAGATGGACACCGGCGACGATGGCTTCGACTGGGTCGTGACCGATGTGGACGTCTCGGCGTGGGCCGGGCAGACGATCACCCTGTGGCTCGAGGTCAACGATGACGAGGGCGGCGGCAACAACCAGACCTACTGGGACGACATCGAGATCCTGGCGGCTCCATAGCGATCCCCGCCCCCGCGCGAACCATGTCGCGCGCATACGAATGCGACTTAAGTCGACCCGGAAACGCCACAATCCACTGCGCGAGAGTCGGTTCGGGGTTGCGCCGTGCGCCGTCGCGCACTAGGATGCGTCTGCTCATGCGCATCGGTATTCCACTTGAAACCGTCCCCGGCGAGAATCGCGTCGCGATCGTCCCCGAGACGATCGGCCGCCTGAAGAAGCTGGGATTCGAATACGTCGTTCAGAGCGGTGCGGGCCTCAAGGCCTCGCACGCCGACGACGCCTACCTGAAAGTCGGTGCGCGGATCGTCCCGGGCGCGGCCGAGGCGTTCGCCGCGGACGTCGTGCTCAAGGTGCAGCCACCGAGCGCCGATGAGATCGGTCTCCTGTCGGGCGGCAGCGTGCTGATCGCGTTCCTGAACGGCGGGCGCGAGAAAGACATGGTCCAGCGCCTCGTCGAACGCCGCGTCACCGCCTTCGCGATGGAACTGATTCCGCGCACTTCACGCGCGCAGAAGATGGATGCGCTCTCCTCGATGAGCACCGTCGCCGGGTACAAGGCCGCGCTCATCGCCGCGAACTCGCTGGGCCGCTTCTTCCCGCTCTTCATGACCGCCGCGGGCACCCTGACCCCGGCGCGGGTCTTCGTGCTCGGCGCCGGGGTCGCCGGTCTGCAGGCGATCGCCACCTCGCGCCGCCTGGGCGCCGTGGTCGAAGCGTTCGACGTCCGCCCCGCCGTGCGCGAGGAAGTGCAGAGCCTCGGCGCCACCTTCGTCTCCCTCGACCTCACCAACGAGGCGCAGCAGGACAAGGGCGGCTATGCGAAGCAGATGTCCGAAGACGAGCAGAAGCGCGAGCGCGAGCTGATCGCCGAGCACGTCGCCGCGTCGGACGTGGTGATCACCACCGCCAACGTGCCCGGCCGCCGCGCACCGATCCTGATCACGAAGGACACGGTCGAAAGGATGCGCCCGGGCTCGGTGATCGTGGACCTCGCCGCCGAGAGCGGCGGCAACTGCGAGCTGACGCAGGCGGGCGGCGAGACGCGGCATCATGACGTCATCATCCACGGCCCGCTCAACCTGGCGTCGTCGCTGCCGGCGCATGCCAGCCAGATGTATTCGCGCAACGTGTCGGCGCTGCTGCAGCACATCGTCAAGGACGGGCAACTGGCGCTCGACTTCGCGGACGACATCGTGCACGACACCTGCATCTCCGGCCAGGACGGCGCTTTCATCCAGAAGCCCAGCGCCGCGGTGAGCGGTTCATGAACGAGATCTACGTCTTCGTGCTCGCGGTGTTCACGGGTTTCGAAGTCATTTCCAAGGTGCCGGTGGTGCTGCACACCCCGCTCATGTCGGGGGCCAACGCGATTCACGGCATCGTCGTGGTCGGCGGCATCATCGTGCTGGGCAACGCCCATACCCCGCTCGAGCTGACCCTCGGCTTCATCGCGGTCGTGTTCGGTGCGCTCAACCTCGCCGGCGGCTTCGTGGTGACCGACCGCATGCTCGAGATGTTCAAGGGCCGCCCGAAGGCCAAATCGTGAGACCCGCATGAATCCCGAGGCCGCTCTTCCGAACCTGGTCCACTTCGCCTACCTCATTGCCGCGATCTGCTTCATCCTCGGCCTCAAGCGGCTGAGCTCCCCCGCCACCGCGCGCTCGGGCAACATGATCGCCGCGGCCGGCATGGCGGTCGCCGTGATCGCCACGCTGTTCACCCCCGGCCTCCAGAACGCGGGCCTGCTCACCGCGGCGCTCGCGATCGGGGCGATCGGCGGCGTGATCGGCGCGCGGCGCGTGCCGATGACCGACATGCCGCAGATGGTGGCGATGCTGAACGGGCTCGGCGGCGGCGCGGCGGCGCTGGTCGCGTTCGCCGAGTACTGGAACCTCTCCCACAAGGCCTTCATGCCCGAGCACGCGGCCCGGCCCGAACAGCTGTTCGGTGCGATCATCGGCTCGATCTCGTTCAGCGGCAGCGTCATCGCGTTCGGCAAGCTGCAGGGCATCATCTCCGAGAAGGCCGTGACCGCCGGCGTTCTCCGTGTCGTGAACATCGCGCTGTTCGTGGCGATCCTGGTGCTGATCGGCATGCTCGTGACCGGCGGCGCACCGGTGATGTTCCTCGTGCTCACCATCCTGGCCCTCGTGTTCGGCATGACCATGGTCATTCCCATCGGCGGCGCGGACATGCCGGTGGTGATCTCGCTGCTCAACTCGTTCACCGGTCTCGCCGCCGCGTCCACCGGCTTCGTGCTGCACAACAACGCGCTGATCATCGCCGGAACGCTGGTCGGCGCCTCGGGTGGCCTGCTCACCCTGCTCATGTGCAAGGCCATGAACCGCTCGCTCGCCAACGTGCTGTTTGCCGGCGTCGGCGGCGGCGCCGCCGCAGGCGAAGCGGCGGGGCCGGGCGGCGCGCCGCAGCGCGTGAACGAAATCACCGCCGAGGATACCGCCGTGCTGCTCGCCAACATCCGCTCGCTGATCATCGTGCCCGGATACGGCATGGCGGTCGCTCAGGCGCAGCACGCCGTGCGCGAGATGGCCGACATGCTCACCAAGAAGGGCGTCGAGGTGCGCTACGCGATCCACCCGGTCGCCGGCCGCATGCCCGGCCACATGAACGTGCTGCTCGCCGAGGCCAACGTGCCCTATACGCAGCTCTTCGACCTCGAGCAGATCAACTCGCAGTTCGAGCAGACCGACGTCGCGCTGATCATCGGCGCCAACGACGTCGTGAATCCGTCCGCGCGCACCGACAAGTCCAGCCCGATCTACGGCATGCCGATCCTGGACGCCGACAAGGCGCACCACGTGATCATCATCAAGCGCAGCATGAAGCCGGGCTTCGCGGGCGTGGACAACCCGCTCTACTACATGGACCGCACGCTGATGCTGTTCGGCGACGCGAAGGGCGCGGTCAATCAGGTGATCGAGGCGCTGAAGGCCGAAGGCTAGAACTCGCCCGGCCTTGCGCGCCGGTCTCCCGTCGGCACCCCCTGCGCACGCCGTGTTCATCCGGCACGCGCGACCCATCGAACACGCGAGCCCCCGGCAAAGCAGAAGCGGGCGGGGATTGCTCCCCGCCCGCTCATCACGCTCGGGCGCCTGGCGTGAACAGGCGTCCGACAAGGAATGCGCGCGGCGCGTGTCTGGGTTCCGATTCGATAGGGGCCGCTTCGATGTGCACGGTTGAACCCGCGTCGCACTCCCAATGGCGAAGAGCATGCATCCGGGCCACGCCGAAAGCAACGAAAAAGCAGCGGGGTCGGCAGCGTAACCGCAGGCGGCCCTTGACGATGCAGCGTGAGTAACGGTGCCGGCGAGGGCCCCGGTCGCGAGGCGGTTTCGTAGAAATCGGCGAACCTGAAGAGACCCCGCCTGCGATCAGGTCACTTGCGGGTCCGCGGGGCTCAGGCGTGACCCGCCGACATCGGCGAATCGGGGCGGATCCTGACGCCGATCTGCGCGCAAATCCCGCGCGCCGCGCGCTTGCCGTCCTGCACCGCGGTGACCACCAGCTCGCCCCCCAGGGCGTCGCCGCCGGCGAACACCTTCGGGTGCCCGGTCGCGCCGGTGGCTTCCTCGACCACGATCAGACCGCGCGCATCGAGTTCGATGCCCGGCAGCTTCTTCAGGGTCGTCACCAGCTTCGCCTGGCCGATGGCGACGATGCACAGGTCGGCCGGCAGCCGGCGCCCGTCCTCGAGCTCGAGCGCCCGGAGCCGCCCTTCGGCGTCGCGCTCGAACGCCTTCGGCACCGCCCGGCTCACGAAGTGGACGCCGTCGGTACGGGCCGCCTCGAGCTCGTGCGCGTAACCGCTCATCTCGGCCTGCGTCCGGCGGTAGGCCAGGGTCACACTCGGAACGCCGAGCCGCGCGAGCTCGCGGGCGGCATCGATGGCGGTGTTGCCCCCGCCGATCACCACGGCCTCGCGGGCGTCCACCGGGCCGAAGCGCGGGTCCAGCTTCATGCGCTCGATCCAGCCCGTCGCGCCGCTCACGCCGTCGCCCTCTTCACCCGGGATTCCGAGCCGCGCGTCGGCGCCGAGTCCGACTCCCACGAAAACGGCGTCGAAGTCGTCCAGCAGGCTCTCGACCGTGACGTCGCGGCCGACCTCGACGCCTTCGCGGATCGTCACGCCGAGCGAGCGGACGAAATCGACCTCCGCGAGCGCTCCTTCCGCGTGCATCTTGTAGGGCGCCACGCCGGTGACGTTGAGTCCGCCGGCGAGCGGGCGCGCCTCGAGCACCGTCACGTCCACGCCCTCGAGCGCCAGGTAGCCCGCGGTGGCGAGCGATGCCGGTCCGCCACCGATGCAGACGACCTTCTTCCCGACCGGGCGCGCTCGCTCGAACACGCCGGCGACCCGGCCCGCGTCGAGCAGCCCTTCGGTCGCGTAGCGCTGCAGCTTGCCGATCTGGATCGGTGGCGTGCGGTGCCAGTCGTTGTAGACGCAGGCGCCCACGCACAGGACCTCGACCGGACACACGCGTGCGCACGAATAGCCGAGCAGGTTCGCCGACAGGATGCGCTTCGCCGCGCCGCGTACGTTCCCGGTCGCGATCTTGCGGATGAAGCCCGGAATGTCGATGCCGGTCGGGCACGCCGTGACGCACGGCGCGTCGTGGCAGTACAGGCAGCGGTTCGCTTCCGCGACCGCCTCGCCGTCGAGATACGTCGGCTTCGCGTCGGCGATCCGTCGTTCGAGACGTTCGGCCGCGATCGGCGCGGCACCGCTGCTTCGGCTCATCCGCTACTCCTCCTCTGACGTGAGCGCGCACACTGGCGCGAGAGTTCCTGCTCGACGCTCGGATCGAGGCCCGGTACCACCCCGCCGAGGCCCTGCTTCGCCCACTTCACCCGCGCGAGCGCCGCGCATGGATGGCCGTCCAGCACGCGCAGGTTGAGCCCCTCCGTGAACGCCTGCAACGCGGCCTGGCGGTGCACCGGATCCGGCGCCCGTACGGCATAGACGAACAGACTGTCGTTGAAGTCGGCGGCGAGGCTCAGCCGCCCCTGGCGCCGCAGCCGCTCGGAGTCGCGGGCGAAGGTCGTGACGGCGAGCGTCAGCACGCGGTCGTCCTCCGCCTTGCCGCGCGCCTTCATGCGCGGCCACGCCTCGCGGAACGCGCGCGTGGCCTCGTCCAGGCGATCGGCCTGGAGACCCTGCTCGGCACGGCGCAACATCGCGTCGTCGAGGCGCTCGCCGATGTCGTGGCCCCACGGCACCATGGTCTCGGCCTCGGCGAGAAATGCGATCTCCTGATCCAGCCTGCCCTCGCGCTCGAGCCCCTTCGCCTTGCCGATCACCCACGGTTCGATGAACAGCATCGCACCGAGCGCGATGATCACGATGAGGCCGCTGCCGACCAGGATCCTCACCCCCGCAGGCCCTCCCCGTTCCGAGCTCACGCGCCGATCGCCCCGAACGACTCGTCGAGCTTGCCGAGCGCCTCGTCCACTTCGGCCGCCGTCACCGTGAGCGGCGGCGAGATGCGCAGCACGTTGCCGTAGAGACCGCCCTTGCCGATCAGCAGCCCGCGCTTCTTCGTCTCCTCGAAGAGCTGCGCGGTCTTCTTCCCGTTCGGCGTGCGATCGCCCCGGGTCTCGTCTTCGACCAGCTCGACGCCGGCCATCAGTCCCATGCCGCGCACGTCGCCGATCGTCCGCGGGTACTTCGCCTGGATCCTGCGCAGGCCGTCGTGCAGGCGCCGGCCCTGCCCGGCCGCGTTCGTCCGCAGATCGTGACGCTCCATGTAGCCGATCGTCGCGTTGGCGGCGGCGCAGCTCACCGGATTCCCGCCGAACGTCGAGATCGTCATCTTGGTGAGCGAGTCGGCGATCGCCGGCGTGCAGATGGTCGCGGACAGCGGCATGCCGTTGGCGATGCCCTTGGCCATCGTCATGATGTCGGGCTCGACGCCGTAGTGCTCGCAGCCCCACCATTTGTCGCCCGTGCGGCCAAAGCCGGTCTGCACCTCATCGCAGATGAACACGCCGCCGTGGCGCCGCACGATCTCCACGGCGATCTGGAAGTACTCCTTCGGCGGCGTCACGAAACCGCCCACGCCCTGGATCGGCTCGGCGAGGAAAGCGGCCGGCTGCCCGGTGGTCGTGGTCTGAATCAGCTCCTCGATGTCGCGCGCGCAGCGCACCTCGCACGATGGATACGTGAGCCCGAGCGGACAGCGGTAGCAGTAGGGCGCCATCGCGTGCTTCACCGCCGCCACCTGGGTGGTGACGGCCCGCCACGGGGCCTGCGCCGTCAGGGATTGCGCCAGCATCGAGCGGCCCGAATAACCGTGCCGGAGTGCGATGATCTCCTGCCTGCCGGTGGCGAGCTGCGCCATCATCACCGCCGTCTCGTCGGCCTCGGTGCCGCTCGCGGTGAAATAGCACTTCTGCAGATCGCCCGGCGAGATCGACGCCAGCTTCTCGGCCAGCTCGACGATCGGCAGTGTCGGGTACAGCGTCGAGACGTGCCCGAGGCGGTCGATCTGCGCCTTCACGGCGGCGTTGACCTCGTCGTTGCAGTGGCCCACGGAGACCGTGAGGATGCCGCCGAAGAAATCGAGGTACTCGCGGCCGTCGAGGTCCCGGAGCCTCAGGCCCTTGCCCTCGGCGAGCACGGTGGACTCGGCGTAGTAGTGGGTGACCGCGGGGAACAGGTACTTCTCGTGCTTCGACCGGACTTCGGCCGATGTCGCGGCACCCGTCGGGTCGGATGTCTTCGGATTCAACAGCGTCTCCTCTCCCCGGTCATACACCGGCCATGTGCGGCATGTGCGTCTGCTGAACCGCACGCTCGATGAACCGACCGGCGCCCTTCTCGACCGACAGCTTGCCTTTCTCGAACTGGACGCGGCCGTTGACGATCACCTGCGACGGCATGCCGGTGACCTCGAAGCCCTCGAAGATGCTGCGGTCCGCCTTCGAGTGATGCGCTTTCGCGCCGCGCTTACCCCTGGCGTTCGGATCGAACACCACGAGGTCCGCGTCGCTGCCGACGGCGATCGTTCCCTTGCGCGGGTACAGTCCGAAGATCCGCGCCGGATTCGTGCTGCCGAGGGCGACCATGCGCTGCAGGTCGAAGCGGCCCTTCAGCACGCCGTGGGTGTGCAGCATCATCAGCCGATCCTCGATCCCCGCCGCACCGTTCGGGATCTTCGTGAAATCGTCCTTGCCCATCTTCTTCTGCTCGAACATGAACGGGCAGTGGTCGGTGCCGACCGAGTCGAGCATGCCGGTGGAGATCCCGTTCCACAGCGATTCCTGGTGCCCGACGTGGCCCGGCCTGATCGGCGGGCTCATGACGTACGTGGCGCCTTCGAAGTCGGGCTTCGTGAACACGGTATCGTCGAGCAGCAGGTACTGCGGGCAGGTCTCGCCGTAGCACTTCTGCCCGTCGAGTTTCGCACGCTCGAGCGCCGCCACCGATTCCTTGCAGGTCATGTGGACGATGTACGGCACCGCGCCGTGCAACCGCGCCATCATCAGCGCACGCCCGGTGGCTTCGCCCTCGACCGCGCTGGGCCGCGATACGGGATGGTACTCGGGGCCGAGATCGCCGGCCGCAACGAGCTCTTTCTGCAGGTTGAAGACGGCATCGCCGTTCTCGGCGTGCACGGTGACGACTGCGCCCAGCCGGGCCGCGTTCTTCATCACCTGATAGAGCGCGTGGTCGTCGACCATGATCGCACCCTTGTATGCCATGAACACCTTGAACGACGTGATGCCGTGTTTCTCGACCACCTCCGTCATCTCGGCCGCCGTGCGGTCGCTCCATGATGTGATGGCCATGTGGGCCGTGTAGTCGACCGGCGACTTCGAACTCTTCCTGCGCCAGTCCGCGAGGCCTTCGAGCAGCGAGGTGCCCGGTGACGGAATGCAGAAGTCGATGAAGCAGGTGGTGCCGCCGGCGACTCCCGAGGCGGGCCCGGAAAAGAAGTCGTCGCACGACACCGTGCCCATGAACGGCAGCTCCATGTGAACGTGGGGATCGATGAAACCCGGCAGCAGCAGTTTGCCGGACGCGTCGATGACCTGGTCGTCGCTGCCGCGCTTCTCGAGCGCGCTGCCGATGGCGGCGATGCGGCCGCCATCGCAGTAGACGTCGGCGACGTAACGGTCGCTGGCGGTGACGATCTCACCGTGACGGATCAGAAGTCCCATGCTGGCCTCTCAGGCGAAGGTGCATCCGCAGGGCGGACAAGCAGTTGAACGCGTCCCCCCGCTGGATTCCGTGTGAATCGGCAATCCTAGGCCCTGCGGCAGCGCGGCTCAAGGCGGCGGATCCGCGTGGCGCCGCGCGGGAGACGCCCGCGGCTCCCGCATGCCTGCACCGGGCTCGAGCAGCGCGGGCCGCCTCCCGGGTTGCGGACTGTCGCCGTCCCTCCGGCGACGGCGGCAGCCCGGGCCTGCCCATCGCGCCGCATCCTCCGCGCAATGCCGCCTGGACCTTCTACTTTGGTCTACGTTCATAAAGACATTTGATACACGCGGCGTCAGTTTGCCCCATCCCGGAGAACTTTCATGCGTTCTTTGCGAAGTATCGCTTGCCCGCGGCGTGCAGGGGGTGGACCATATTGTTTGGCAAACGTTCCCACTCACCGGGACCCTTTCGCCGAGCTGCAGGCCGCAGCGACCGTGCAGTGCAGCTCCCACCCCCCTCGGAGATGCAGTGCGCCACCTTGTGCGCTGCCGGCACGCATCCCGGCGTGACGCTGAAGTTTTCAACGCTCGAGATCGCATGACTTCGTGGGCCGCCATCCAGCGCGCCCGGCGTTCGATGCATTGGCCCGATCGCCCCGGCGCACTTCTCGAATTACCTCCCGGCTCGCCGCCGGCACGTTCCGGCAGGCGTGACTTCACGCGCCCGCCGTGCTGCACGCCCGCGCCGGCGACGGCCCAGCGGCCGCCCATGTGGCCGCTTGCGGCACGTTTCCCCGTCGACTTTCCAGCGAAACTCCGTCCCTCAGCCACACGCATGCCGTTCGATGCGTGTACTCCCCACCGGAGATCACCATGACCCAGCTCCTTCTCCGACCTGTCACGCGCATTGCCTCCGGGCTTGCCGCGCTGCTGTTTCTGAGCGCGGCGACCGTCTCCACGGCCATGGCCCAGACCACGATCGACGCCGTTTCGCCTTCGGGCAAGATCTCGACGACGAACACGCCGGTGTCGGTCCCCGTGACGATCACGCGCACCGACAACACGCCGGTGCTCGGGTTCAGCGTCGATTTCACCGTGTCTTCCGAACTGTCACTGCCTTCGGGAACGTCGAGCATCACGCTCGGTGGGTTTCTCGCCGCCGACGGAGCGGCTACGAATTTTCAGGTCATCGACCATGGCGGCGGTCAGTACACCGCCGACGGCGTGACGCTGGGCACGCCGTGCGGCAGCTCCGCGCTGACCGGCACGCTCTTCAGCATCGACGTCGCCAGCACCGATCCTTCCGGCACGGGCACGGTGACGATCACCAACGTGATTCTGCGTGACTGCAGCAACGCCACGCTGTCCTCGTCGATCGGCACGGCCGCGTCGGCGGGCATCGACAACACACTGCCGAGCGCGGCCGTGACCGCTCCCAACGGCGGCGAGTTCTGGGTCGTCGGCTCCACGCAGAACATCACCTGGACGGCCTCGGACGACGAGGCGATCGACGCCGCGGGCATCGACCTCGATTACTCCAACGACAACGGCTCGTCGTGGGTCTCGATCGCCACGAATCTGGCGAACAGCGGCAGCTACGCCTGGGCCGTCCCGAACGACGCCTCGACCACCGCGCTGGTGCGCGTGACCGCCCGCGACGTCAACGGCAATTCGGTTCAGGACGTGAGTGACGCGGTGTTCACGATCGGCTACTACGTGATCACGGTGACCCAGGGCGCCAACGGCTCGATCGCGCCCGCCGGCCCCGTGAACGTCGTTTACGACGGCACCCAGGCCTTCACCATCACCCCGGATGCCGGCTACCACACGACCGACGTGGTCGTGGACGGCAACTCGCAGGGCGTGCAGACCGATTACACGTTCAACAACGTGACCGCCGACCACACCATTACCGCCACGTTCGCCGAGAACCAGCTGTCGATCGACGACGTGACGGTCGATGAAGGTGACGGCACCGCGACGTTCACGGTATCGCTGAACGCGCCGGTACCGGCCGGTCAGACCGTGACGGTCGACTACGCGACGGCCGACGGCTCCGCCGTCGCGCCGGACGACTATGTCGCGATCGGCACGACGACGCTCACCTTCAACGTCGGCGAGTCGAGCAAGCCGGTCAGCGTGACGATCAACGACGATGCCGTCGACGAGCCCGACGAGGATTTCACGGTCGGCCTGTCGAACCCTTCGGGCGCCTCGATCACCACCGCCACCGGTACGGGGACGATCCAGGACAATGACGCCGAACCGACCGTGTCGCTGAGCGTCGATACGGCGACGCTGGCCGAAGACGGCTCCGACAGCCCGGCCACGGTCACCGCGACCCTGTCCGGCCAGAGCAGCGCGGCGATCACGGTCGACCTCGCGTTCTCCGGCGCCGCGACCCTCAACGACGACTACACCCGCTCCGGCACCCAGATCGTCATCCCGGCGCTCGGCACCACCGGCAGCGTCACGATCGCCGCGGTGCAGGACGCGATCGACGAGCCCGACGAGGACGTCGTGGTGGACGTCGACGCGGTGAGCGCCGGTGCGACCGAGAACGGCACGCAGCAGGTCACCGTCACGATCCTGGACGACGACGCCGAGCCGACCGTGTCGCTGAGCGTCGATACGGCGACGCTGGCCGAAGACGGCTCCGACAGCCCGGCCACGGTCACCGCGACCCTGTCCGGCCAGAGCAGCGCGGCGATCACGGTCGACCTCGCGTTCTCCGGCGCCGCGACCCTCAACGACGACTACACCCGCTCCGGCACCCAGATCGTCATCCCGGCGCTCGGCACCACCGGCAGCGTCACGATCGCCGCGGTGCAGGACGCGATCGACGAGCCCGACGAGGACGTCGTGGTGGACGTCGACGCGGTGAGCGCCGGCGCGACCGAGAACGGCACGCAGCAGGTCACCGTCACGATCCTGGACGACGACGCCGAGCCGACCGTGTCGCTGAGCGTCGATACGGCGACGCTGGCCGAAGACGGCTCCGACAGCCCGGCCACGGTCACCGCGACCCTGTCCGGCCAGAGCAGCGCGGCGATCACGGTCGACCTCGCGTTCTCCGGCGCCGCGACCCTCAACGACGACTACACCCGCTCCGGCACCCAGATCGTCATCCCGGCGCTCGGCACCACCGGCAGCGTCACGATCGCCGCGGTGCAGGACGCGATCGACGAGCCCGACGAGGACGTCGTGGTGGACGTCGACGCGGTGAGCGCCGGTGCGACCGAGAACGGCACGCAGCAGGTCACCGTCACGATCCTGGACGACGACGCCGAACCGACGCTCTCGATCGACGACGTGGCGCTGGCCGAAGGTGACGCCGGCACCACGAACTTCGACTTCACCGTGACGCTGTCGGCCGCGAGCGGGCAGGTCGTGACGGTCGACTACGCGACCGCCAACGGCGGCGCCATCGCGCCCGGCGACTTCACCGCGATCGGCACGACGACGCTGACATTCAACCCGGGCGAGACCACGAAGCCGGTCGTCGTGGTCGTGAACGGCGACACCGGCAGCGAACCGGACGAGACGTTCACGGTGAACCTGAGCAACCCGGTCAACGCCACTCTTACGACGGCGACCGGCACGGGCACGATCCTCAACGACGACGCGCTCGGTGATCTGGCGGCCGCGCAGCTCAAGTCCGGCAACGACACCGACGGCACGACGAAGATCACGCTGACCTTCACGGCGCCTTCCGGCGTCGCCGCGGTCGAGGTCTACCGCGCCGGCTTCGGCGGGTATCCCGAGTACGACGACAACGGCGGCGCCGCGCCGCCGGCGCCGGGCGCCTATCCGCCGTCCGGGCCGTGGACGCTCACCGGCGTCACCGCCTCCGGCCAGACGGACGAGCCCGCGACGCGCGACTTCTACTACTACGTGCTCTATACGCAGAACGGCGGCGGCGGATGGTCGCCTCCGTCGAACGTGACCACCGGCACGCTCAACTACCACCTCGGCGACGTGAGCGACGGCAGCACGCCCGGACAGGGCAACAACGCGGTCGCCACCGAGGACATCTCGCTGCTCGGCTCCAACTACGGTCTCGTGCTCGGCGCCTCCGATCCGGTCGGCTACCTCGATGTCGGCCCCACCGCCGACCTCTCGGTGGACGCCCTGCCGTCGACCGACAATGTCATCAATTTCGAAGATCTGGTGATGTTCGCGATCAACTACGGGCAGGTGACCGCGCCGCAGGCGGCGGCGCACCCGGTCGCGGCGGCGGGCGGCTCGAACGCTCTCGTCCTGCACGCGCCGGGTCGCGTCGCAACCGGTGCCGACATCGAAGTCGGACTCGACGCCAGCGGCAACGGCCTCGTGCAGGCCATGTCGGTCGCGCTCACCTGGAATCCGGCCGTGGTGGCCCCTGCAGGCGTCTCGAGCGGAGCGCTGATCGACGCTCAGAACGGCGTCGTGCTGTCGGCGCGGCCCGGCACCGTGGACGCAGCGCTGCTCGGCCGCAACCGCACCGGCCTCGTGGGCGAAGGCACGATTGCGAAGCTGCGTTTCCGGGTGATCGCCGAGGGCGATCCGCAGTTCGGGATCGCGTCGGTGGACGCCCGCGACGGCGCGAATCACAAGGTCACGATGGCCGCCTCGACCGGCCCGCTGCCGCGACCGGTGCCGCTCACCACGACCCTGTCGGGCGCGGTGCCGAATCCGTCGCGTGGATCGGCGACCGTGGTGTTCGGGCTCGCCCAGGCGGGCCCGGTGGAGATCTCGCTCTACTCGGTAGACGGGCGCCGTGTGCGCACGCTCGCTCGCGGGTTCCGTGAAGCGGGCGAATACCGGATGGCGTGGGACGGATGCGATGACACCGGTCGTGCACTTGCGCCGGGTGCGTATTTCATCCGGATGGTGACGCCGGGCGCGCAGTTCACCCGCAAGCTGACGTTCCTGAAGTAGGGAACCGAACGCCGGGCGCCGCAACCGTGCGGCGCCCGGCATCGGACCATGAATCTCTCGAACTCGCATAGAAGCCGGCTCGTCCCGGCCCCCCGGCGCCACCGGTGGCTCCATCCTGCCGGCGGTGCCGCGGTGGGCGCTGCGGCGTCTCTCGCGTTTGCCTCGTGGTCGTTCGGCGCCGCGCCGGCGGCCGATGCCCCGGACGCCGTGCACGCTGCGCTCTCCCCCGACACCGTGCGCGTCGCGCCCGGGGGCTCGTTCACGCTCGAGCTGCGCATCGAGTCACCCGGCAAGCATTTCAACGCATACGACGCGGTCGTCGCATTCGACACGACCGTGGTCGAGTTCGTGCCCGCGACCGATCCGCGCGATGACGAGGGCGACCTCATGACGGGCGCATGCGGAAACACCTTTCATCGCTTCGCCGCACGCGCCGACAGCATGACCATCTCGCACGTGATCCTCTGCGGCGGTGTGTCCCTCGAAGGGCCCGGAACATTGCATCACCTGCACTTCCGCGCGGGACCGGAGGGCGGGACGACCGTCGTCCACCTGCGCCGCGTGCAGTTCTACGACGCCGGCCTGTATGTGCGTCCCGCCACCTCGCGGGGCGCCGTGGTCATCGTGACGAAGGCGAAGCCGGAACACGACCGGTGGACCGGGCTGCGCGTGCGGCCCCTGCTGCCGGTTGCCGCTCCGCTCAACGGCGACGCGGAGATGCCGTCCGCGTGCTGGAGATACCAGGGATGAGCAATTCGCAGACGATCCAGAGTGTGCGCCGCCGGACATCCGTCCTGCTCGGACTCTGCGCCGGCTTTTGCGCGCTGTTCGCGGCCGCCCTTCCCGGAACCGCCCGCGCGCAGAACGCGATCGTGACCGAGAACCAGCTGCCGGGGAATCCGCCGAGCGAGTGGGACCTCGACAATCCCGATGCGGGCGATCTCACCATCCAGGGCTTCGCTACGGACATCAGTGTGAACCGCGGCGAGACGGTGCATTTCAAGATCGACACCGACGCGGCGGCGTACCACCTCGACATCTACCGGATGGGGTATTACGACGGCGACGGCGCCCGCAAGGTGGCCACGGTGCTGCCATCGGCGACGCTGCCGCAGTCGCAGCCGGCGCCGCTCTTCGACGCGACCACCGGGCTCACCGACTGCGGCAACTGGGCGGAATCGGCCTCGTGGGACGTTCCCGCCTCCGCGGTGTCGGGCATCTATTTCGCCAAGGTCATTCGCGACGACAACCAGGGCTCGAGCCACATCGTGTTCATCGTGCGCGACGACGCGAGCACCTCGAAGCTCCTGTTCCAGACCTCGGACGCCACCTGGCAGGCCTACAACGGCTACGGCGGCAACAGTCTCTACGTCGGCAGCGCGAGCGGGCCCCCGACCCTGAACCACGCCTCCAAGGTGAGCTACAACCGTCCCTTCACCACCCGCGGCGGGGGCGGCGGCAGCGGCTCGAGCGAGGACTGGGTGTTCAACGCCGAGTACCCGATGGTGCGCTGGCTCGAGCGCAACGGCTACGACGTGTCGTACTTCACTGACGTCGACACGCACCGCTCCGGCGGCCTGCTCCTCAACCATCAGGTGTTCCTGTCGGTCGGCCACGATGAGTACTGGTCGGCGGAACAGCGCGCCAACGTCACCGCGGCGCGCGACGCAGGGGTTCACCTGGCGTTCTTCAGCGGCAACGAGATCTACTGGAAGACCCGCTTCGAGCCGAGCACGGACGGCTCGGCCACGCCCGACCGAACGCTGGTCTGCTACAAGGAAGGCACGCTCGGCGAGAACATCTGCGGTGGCAAGTGCGATCCGCTGACCGGGGTGTGGACGGGGCTCTGGCGCGACGGCTGCGAGCCGACCTACGCGCCCAACGACGGCTGCTCGCCCGAGAACGCGCTGTCGGGCCAGATCAGCTGGGACGGCAACACCTCCGCGATCCACGTGCCTGCCGCCTACGGCGCGCTGCGCTTCTGGCGCAACACGGGCATCGCCGCGCTCGGTTCCGGGCAGGAGGCGACGCTCGGCAGCGCGACGCTCGGCTACGAGTGGGACTGGCAGCAGTACGACGACTTCTATCCCGCGGGGCGGATCCTGCTCTCGCAGACCGACTTCGACGGCAAGCGCCACCACCTGTCGCTGTACCGCGCGCCGAGCGGCGCGCTGGTGTTCGGCGCGGGCACCGTGCAGTGGGCCTGGGGCCTCGACTCCAACCACGATCGTGGCAGCGATCCCGAAGTGCCCGACATGCAGCAGGCGACGGTGAATCTGCTCGCCGACATGGGCGTCCAGCCCGCCACGTTGCAGACCGGCCTCGTCGCCGCCACCCAGTCCACCGACGTCACCGCGCCGGTGTCGGCGATCACCTCGCCCGCGGACGGCGCGCATGTGCAGACCGGCGCGCTGACGACGATCTCCGGCACCGCCTCCGACGTGGACGGCGTGGTGGCCGGGGTCGAGGTCTCGGTGGACGGCGGAACGACCTGGCAGCTCGCAAGCGGCTCGACGAACTGGACGTTCGCCTGGTCGCCCGGCGCGACCGGTGCCGCGACGATCCGGAGCCGCAGCTACGACGACAGCGGCAACATGGAGACCCCCGGCACGCCGGTGAACGTGACGGTGGATCCACGCGTCTGCCCGTGCACGGTGTTCGACCCGGCCACGGTCCCGCAGAACGTGGACGAGCCCGACAACGCCGCGATCGAGCTGGGCGTCAAGTTCCGCACCAGCGCGGACGGCGTGATCAACGGCATCCGCTTCTACAAGAGCACCGCCAACACCGGGACGCACGTCGGTAACCTGTGGAGCTCGGCCGGGGCGCTCATCGCCACGACGACGTTCTCCGGCGAGTCGGCGAGCGGCTGGCAGGAGGCGCCGTTCGCGGCGCCGGTGCAGGTCACCGCCAACACCACCTACATCGCCTCGTATCACACCGACACCGGACACTACTCGCAGGACGTGAATGCGTTCGCTTCGGGGATTGACGCGCCGCCGATCCGGATCCTCGCCGACGGCGAGGAGGGTCCAAACGGCGTCTATGCGTACGCGGCGACGAGCACATTCCCGACATCCGACTACCAGGCCAGCAACTACTGGGTGGACGTGGTGTTCGACGACAACCCCGGCCCGGACACGACCCCGCCTGTGGTGCTGTCGAAGCTGCCCGCCGCGGGGGCGAGCGGCGTGGCGGTCACGGCGAGCGTGACCGCGATCTTCAACGAGGCCATCGACGCGACGACGGTCGACGGGACGACGTTCGAGCTCGTGGACGACCTGAGCGCACCGGTCGCGGCGGCCGTGAGCTACTCCTCCGCGACCCGCACGGCCACGCTGACGCCGTCGGCCGCGCTCGACTACTCGGCGACCTACACGGCGACGCTCAAGGGCGGCGGTACCGACCCGCGGATCAAGGATCTGGCCGGCAACGCGCTCGCCGCGGACGTGTCGTGGTCGTTCACCACCACCGCACCCCCGCCCCCGCCGCCCACCGAAGGGCCGGGCGGCCCGATCCTGGTGATCAGCGCGGCGACGAATCCGTTCGGCCGCTACATGGCTGAAATCCTGCGCACCGAGGGCTTCAACGAGTTCTCGGCGAAGGACATCTCGCTCGTGACGCCGACCGTGATCGACAGCTACGAGGTGGTGATCCTCGGCGAGATGGCGCTCAGCGCGCCGCAGGTCACCATGCTCGGCGACTGGACCAGTGCGGGCGGCACGCTGGTGGCGATGCGGCCCGACGCGCAGCTCGCGCCGCTGCTCGGGCTGACGCCGGTGGCCGGCACGCTGTCGAACGCGTACCTGCTCGTGAACACCACGTCGGGGCCGGGTGTCGGTATCGTCGGGCAGACGATCCAGTTCCACGGCGACGCCGACCTCTATACGCTGAACGGTGCGACCGCCGTCGCCACGCTCTATTCCGATGCGACTACCGCCACGGCGAACCCGGCCGTGACGTCCCGCGACGTGGGCGGCAACGGCGGCCAGGCGATCGCGTTCACGTACGATCTCGCGCGCTCGGTGGTCTATACGCGCCAGGGCAACCCGGCGTGGGCCGGGCAGAAACGGGACGGTCAGATCGACCCGATCCGCTCGGACGACCAGTTCTTCGGCGCCGCCTCGTTCGACCCGCAGCCGGACTGGGTCGACTTCGACAAAATCGCGATTCCACAGGCGGATGAACAGCAGCGCCTGCTGGCCAATGCAATCATCCAGGGCAACCTGGACCGCGCGCCGCTGCCGCGCTTCTGGTACCTGCCGAAGGACTTCAAGGCGGCGATCGTCATGACCGGCGACGACCACGGCGACGCCGGGATGCAGCCGCGCTTCGACATCTACATCAACGAGAGCCCGGCCGGCTGTTCGGTGGACGACTGGGAGTGCGTGAGGGCCACCGGTTACCTCTACGTGGGCTCGACGTTCACTCCGGCGCAGGCGCAGTTCTACAACGATCTCGGCTTCGAGGTGGCGCTGCACGTCAACACCAACTGTCAGAACTTCACCGAAACGCAGTACGACGACTTCATCACGAGTCAGATGGCGCAGTTCACGTCCACCTACCCCTCGCTCCCGGTGCCGACGACCAACCGCAACCATTGCATCGCATGGAGCGACTGGAGCGTGACCCCCGAGGTCGAAGCCGCCAACGGGATCCGCTTCGACACCAACTACTACTACTGGCCGGACGTGTGGATTCAGGACCGCCCGGGCATGTTCACCGGCTCCGGCATGCCGATGCGCTTCGCGAAGCTCGACGGCACGATCATCGACTGCTTCCAGGCATCGACGGAAATGCCCGACGAGTCGGGCGAGACGTTCCCGCAGTTCTGCGATCAGCTCCTGGACCGCGCGATCGGTCCGGAGGGCTACTACGGCGTCTTCACCACCAACATGCACTTCGACAACACGAACCACGCCGGCTCGAACGCCGTCGTGGCCTCGGCGCAGTCCCGCGGCGTTCCGGTGGTGTCGGCGAAGCAGATGCTCGACTGGCTCGACGGCCGCAACGGCTCATCGTTCCAGAACCTCGTCTGGAACGGCAACGTGCTGAGCTTCGACGTCGCCGTCGCGGCGGGCGCGCACAACCTGCGCGGCATGCTGCCCACGCTGGCCGCGGTCGGACAGCTCACCGGGATCACCGAAGACGGCATTCCGATTGCCTACACCACCGAGACCATCAAGGGTATCGAGTACGCGATCTTCCCGGCGAATACGGCGACCTACGCGGCGAGCTATGCCGTCGATACGACCCCGCCGCTGATCAGCGCCGTGACCGCGACGCCGCACGGCGACGGGACGGCTACGATCGCCTGGACCACCAACGAGGCCGCGGACTCGCGCGTGGACTACGGCACCGACGCCGGCACGCTGTCGTCGCAGGAGACCGATGCGGCGCTGCTCACCAGCCACAGCATCACGCTCAGCGGCCTCGCGGCCAGCACGCTCTACTACTTCCGCGTCGGCTCGACCGACGCCGCCAGCAACGCGGCCACCGAGCCGGATCCGCCGGCCGCACCGCTCGAGTTCACGATGCCGGCACCCGAGTGTTTCCTCGACGCGACCGTGGCCGATTTCGCCGCCGGCACGCCGGACGCGAACACCGCCGTGACGACGCTCGGCGACGGCGACGTGATTCTGAAGCCGGCCGCCACGGCCGAGTTCGACGTGCTGCCCCCGACCGGCGAGTGGGACGGCTATCCGTGGTCGGCGGGCGGTTCCGCGACGGTCTCCGGCGGGCAGCTCGTCGTGGACGGCGCCCGTTTCAATTCCGAGCCCGAAGGGACGACCTACGGGCCGGGCACCTCGGTGGAGTTCGTCGCCACTTTCACCACCGACCGGTTGCAGCACGTGGGCTTCGGCGGCGGTACGGACGGAAACGGCGTCACCGCGATCTTCCAGAACGCACCGTTCGCACTGTTCAGCACCGGCGACGGCGGCGTGTTCGTCACCCGCACCGCCGTGGGCAGCGTCGTCGACTTCACGCTCCCCACCAGCTACCTGGGATCATCGCATCTCTATCGTATCGACTGGACGGCGACCGGCTTCGACTACTCCATCGACGGCGCCCTGGTGCACACCGAGCCGATCGTGATCACCGATCCCATGCGACCCGCCGCCAGCGACATCGATGTCGGTGGCCAGGCGGTCCTCCTGGACTGGATCCACGTCTCGCCCTATGCGGCGGGCGGCTCGTTCACCTCGCGCGTCTACGATGCCGGCGGCCCGGCCAACTGGGACCAGATGACCTGGACGGCGGACCTGCCTGCCGGCACGAGCCTGCAGATGAACGTGCGGACCGGCAACACGCTGATTCCCGACGGCACCTGGACGGCCTACGCGCCGGTGGCTTCGAGCGGCACCACGATCGGCGGCAACAGCCGCTACATCCAGTACCGCGCCGATCTCGCCACCACCGATCCCGGCGTGACGCCGGTGCTGCAGGACGCACACGTCGCCTGCACGGCGGGCGCGGACGTGACCGCGCCGGTCATCACGAACGTCGTCGCCACCCCGAACGGACCCGGCGGCGCGACCATCACCTGGGACACCGATGAAGCGGCCGACTCGCGCGTCGACTACGGCACGGATCCGGGCGACCTCGCCCTGTCGGCGAGCGACCCGGCCCCGACCGCGTCGCACTCGACCGATCTCAGCGGCCTGGCCGCGGCGACGACCTACTACTATCGCGTGACGTCGGTGGATCCATCGACCAATTCGGCCACCGCACCCGAGCCGCCGGCATCGCCGCTGAGCTTCACGACGGCCGCGGCGCCGTGCCCCGCCGACGTCACGCTCGCGGACTTCGAGCTCGGGAGCACGGATCCGAACACCGCGCTCGTACTCGACGACGACGGCGAGGTGATCCTCGCGCCGGCGAACGCCGCCGACTTCGACGGCGCCGCACTGCCCGCGGGCTGGAGCGCCGGCGCGTATGCATCCGGCGGCTACTACCAGCTTTCCGGCGGGCAGGTCACGGTCGACGGCGCGCACGTGCACGTCGCCGCACCGGTGGCGCCGCTCACGTCGGTCGAATTCCTCGCGACCTTCACGACCGGGACGTTCCAGAACGCCGGCTTCGCCGCGGACAGTACGTTCGGCGGCAACCCCTGGGTCGTGATCGGTGAGGGCAACAACGGCACGGGCGTCTACGCCCGCAACGATCTGGGCCAGGAGGTTCTGCTCGGCGCGGGCCTGCTGGGGGCGCCGCATCGCTACGGCATCGTCTGGACCTCGACCGGATTCGATTTCTACGTGGACGGCGCATACGCCACGACGCTCGTCCAGTCGGTCGGAGTCAACATGGTGCCGATCATCAGCGACTATCCGGTTGGCGGCGCCACGCTCAGCGTGGACTGGTTCCGCGTCTCCCCCTATCCGGCCGCCGGCAGCTTCACCTCCCGCGTCTTCGACCTGGGCGGCCCGACCAGCTGGGGCGCCGCGACCTGGACCGCGGACACGCCGTCGGGCACCGGCGTCGCGCTGCTGTTCCGCACCGGCGACACGGCCGTCCCGGACGGCAGCTGGAGCGCGTTCAACGCGGTCTCGAACGGCGGCACGGTGGGCGGCAACTCGCGCTACGTCCAGTACCGCGCCGACCTCACGACCGGCGACCCGGCCCTGACACCCGTGCTGCGCGACGTGGCGCTGGCATGCACCGCGGGACCGGATCTCACCCCGCCGGTGATCAGCGACGTGGTCGCCGCCCCGGATCCGGGCGGAACGGGCGCGACGGTCACCTGGACCACCGACGAGCCTGCGGACTCGCGGGTGGACTACGGAGTGAGCGGCGGCGCACTGAGTTCGAACGAGTCGGATGCCGCGCTCGTGACCTCGCACTCGATCGTTCTTTCCGGGCTCACGCCCGGCCTCGGCTACGACTACCGCGTCACGTCCACGGACGGCTCGCTCAATGCCGCGAGCGAACCGGTGCCGCCCGGCGTGCTCGGCTTCAGCACGCCGGCGCAGGCGTGCTTCACCGACGACGTCGAGGCCGACTTCGCCGCAGGGGCCCTGTCGGACACGTGGGTGTCGGTGACCGCCAACGGCGAGGTCACGCTGGCGCCCGCCCAGGGGGCCGAGTTCTCCGGAACGTCGCTGCCCGCCGACTGGACCAGCACGCCGTGGACCGGCGGCACGTCCGCCGTGGCCGGGGGTGCGGTGGCCGTCGACGGCGCGCGGCTCACCCCGCTTTCCACGACCGGCAGCGCGAGCGGCGTGGTGCTCGAGTTCAACGCGACCTTCCTCACGGCCGCCAACCAGCATGCCGGTCTCGGCAGTGGCGACAACACCGCTACCGGCGCCGGCATGTTCGGCGACATCGTCCAGTCGTGGGCGATGTTCAGCACGTTCGGCGGCGGGACGACGCTCTATGCCCGCATCAACAATCCGGCGAACGGGGCCGAGAACGAAAACATCGCCATCGGCGCCTTCACCGGCGCCCCGCACCTGTTCCGGATCGAATGGAAGCCCGCCCCCGACAGCCTGATCTTCCTCGTCGACGGCGCCAGCGTCGCGCGGCGCGCCACGACCATCGCGCTGTCGATGCGACCGGGATTCAGCGACTACGACAACGACGGCAGCGTGCTCGCGGTCGACTGGGTGCACGAGACTCCCTATGCGACCTCCGGCACGTTCACGTCCCGTGTGTACGACGCCGGCGCGTCCGTCACCTGGGACGCCATGACGTGGACCGCCGCGCTGCCCGTGGGCACCGCGATCTCCCTGTCGGCTCGCACCGGCGACACTGCCGTCCCGGACGGCTCCTGGACGGCGTTCGCGCCGGTGGCGGGTTCCGGCACGACCGTCGGCGGCATGTCCCGCTACATCCAGTACCGCGCCGACCTCTCCACCTCGGATCCGGCGACGACGCCGGTGCTCGAAGCGTTGAGCATCGCGTGCGTCACCTGCGACCCGACGCCGCCGGCCGCCATCGCAGATGCGACCGCCGATCGAGGCGGCAGCGGCGCCGGCGGGCGCATCATCCTGCAGGTGTCCTTCACCCCGCCCCCGACCGCGGCGACGGTGGAGGTGTACCGCGCCCCGTTCGGCGGTTATCCGCGCTACGACGATGACGGCGGCGCGACCCCGGCCACGCCGTCGTACCCGCCCGGCGCCCCGTGGACCCTGACCCCGGTCAGTGCGAGCGGACAGACCGACGATCCTCCCGTCCGCGACACGTGGTTCTACGTGGTGTTCTCGAAGAGTGCGTGCGACGTGGTCTCGCCGGTCTCGAACGTCACGGCGGGGATCCCCAACTACCTGCTCGGTGACGTCACCGACGGCACCACCGCGTGCGCCGGTGACGGCGCGGTCGGCACGCCCGACGTATCGCTGCTCGGCAGCCACTACGGCGAGACGATCACGGGCCCGGAGGCGTGGGCCTGCCTTGACGTCGGCCCGACGCTGGACGGCTCGGTGAACGGCAGACCGCTCACCGACGGGGCCCTGCAGTTCGAAGATCTGGTCATGTTCGCGCTCAACTTCGGGGTGCCGGGGATGCCCGTTGCGGCCGCTCACGAGGTCCGGGAGACGGCGGCGAGCGATGCCCTGACCCTCGATGCGCCGGCACATGTCACGGCGGGCCAGACGTTCGAGGTCACGCTGCGCATGAGCGGCGCCGGCGACGTTCAGGCGCTGTCGGCATCGCTGTCCTGGAACGCGGGCATCGTGACGCCCGCCGACGTTCGCGCGGGCGCGATGCTCGACATCCAGGGCGGCGTGCTGTTCTCGCCGGGTCCCGGGCGCATGGACGCCGCGCTGCTCGGCGCAGGCCGGCAGGGTCTCGCCGGCGAAGGCGACCTGGCGGTGTGGACGTTCCGGGCCACGGCGGACGGCGATCCGGCCATCGCGCTCGGCCGGGTGGATGCGCGCGATGCTGCGAACCGCCCGGTGACCTTCGGTGCACCGCGGCCGCAGCCGGACCTGCCGGCGGTCACGGCGTTCGATCGCGTGTCGCCGAACCCGTTCACGGCGACGACCTCGATGGCGTTCAGCCTCGCTTCCCGGAGCCGGGTGAACCTGACGATCTACGCGGTCGACGGCCGGCGCGTGCGGACCCTCGCGCGCGGTGTCTACCCCGCGGGCACCCATCAGGTCGTCTGGAACGGCACCGCCGACAGCGGCGAGCGCGTGCGGCCGGGGCTCTACTTCGCACGGCTGGAAACCGCGGCCGGCACTTTCACCCGCAGCATCGCGCTGATGCGATGAGGCGATTCCCGTGGCCATCGGCACGCCTTGCGGCGCTCTGCGCGGCGATGCTCGCCCTGCTCGCGGGGCGTCCTGCCGCCGCACAGGGTGTGCACGTCGCGATCCTGCCGACCGGCCAGAGCGTGGTGCCGGGCAGCTCCTTCACCCTCGCCCTGGAGGTCACGGAGTCCGGCTCGCTGTTCAACGGCTTCGACGCCGTCGTCGAGTTCGACCCCGGCGCGCTCACGTTCGTGCCGACCTCCCCCACCTCGCTGCAGCAGGGCGCGTACATGACCGGCGCCTGCGGAAATACCTTTCACCGCTTCAGCGCGGCAGCGGACAGCCTGGCGATCACCGACGTGCTGCTCTGCTCCGGTGTGTCGCTGCCCGGGCCGGGTCAGATCTACACGCTCCATTTCACTGCGTCCGACACGCCGCAGATCACCCACGTGCGCTTTCGCAGCGTGCAGTTCTACAACGGTGGAATCTACGTGAACCCCGCATATCCCGAGGACGCGACGATCTCGATCGGCACTCAGACCGACGTCGACCCCGGGACGTCACCGGCGGCACTGGCGATGCGTGCCGCGCCCAACCCGTTTCATGGCAGCACCACGATTCAGATCACCAATCCGCTCGATGGAGCACAGCGGATCGTCATTCGGGACATCCAGGGACGGCGTGTCCGTGACCTCGAACAGGGTCGATTCGCCCCGGGCACGCGCCGCGTCCAGTGGGACGGGCGCGACGACGCGGGGCGACCGCTCCCGGCCGGGGTCTACCAGATCACGCTGCAGTCGGAACACGCGACGGTCCGCACGCTCGCCGCGCTGTTGCGCTGACGCGGGATGGTTCGGAGGAGAGCCATGTTGAGAACGCTGCGCAACGTCCTGTGCCTGGCCCTGATCGGGCTGGCCTTCGCCCCGCGGGCGGGCGGCGCCGTCACGGTGTCCGTCGACCCGCCGGACACGACGGTGAACGTGGGCGACGAATTCGTCGTGCGCTTCGTCACCGACGCGTTTCCCGACCTCAAGGGCTTCGAGCTCGTGTTCCCGTACGACGCGACGCGGCTGCTGCTGGTGTCGGCCTACGAGGGCGAAGTGCTGACCTCCCCGGGTGGCGCCTACGCGGCGTTCCTGGTTCCCGACGTGACTCCGCCGGCCGACACGCTCCGGTACGACGCGGCGATGCTCGAGGGCACCGCGCAGGGCCCGGGCGTACTGGTCTACGCGCGCTTCAAGGCCCTGGCGGCGGGCGACGCTGCGGTGTCGTGCGGAAGCGTGGACTTCCGCGATTCGAACAATGCGCAGACGATTCCCGCATGCGCGGGCGCCGTCGTTCACATCGGCGCCCCGGCCGCGCCGCTCGTCAGGATCAGCCAGGTGTACGGCGGCGGCGGCAATTCCGGCGCGACGCTCAAGAACGACTTCATCGAGCTGTTCAACGCCGGCGGGTCGAGCGTGGACCTCACAGGCTGGACGGTGCAGTACGCCTCGGCGAGCGGGGTCACCTGGGCCACGACGGCGCTCGCCGGCACGATCCCGCCCGGCGGCTACTACCTGGTCCAGGAAGCGCAGGGCGCCGGCGGCACGGTGGACCTGCCCACGCCGGATGCCACCGGGTCGATCACCATGAGTTCGTCGTCGGGCAAGGTGGCGCTGGTGATGGACGCTGCCGCGCTTTCCGGATCTTGCCCCGCCCCGGCTACGCTCGCCGATCTCGTCGGCTACGGCTCGGCGGACTGTTCCGAGACCTCGCCGGCGCCCGGACTCAACAACACGACGGCTGACCTGCGTCTGCTCGACGGGTGCCAGGACACCGACGACAACTCGGCGGACTTCTCGGCGGCCGCACCGGCGCCGCGCAACAGCGCCTCGGCACCCAACCCCTGTGTGTCCGCGTTCACGCTCACCGTGAGCGCCGACCCGGCCGCGGGCGGCTCGGTCGCGAAGTCGCCCGACCAGGCCACCTATGCCTTCGGCACCGACGTGGAGTTGACCGCGACCCCGGCGCCCGGCTACTTCTTCCAGAACTGGAGCGGCGACGCCAGCGGGTCCGCCAATCCGCTTCACGTGACCGTGAACGCGAACAAGGACATCGTCGCCCACTTCACGACCGACCTCGCGCCGCAGCATCCGATCGTCATCAGCCAGATCTACGGCGGCGGCGGCAACTCCGGCGCCACGCTCAAGAACGATTACATCGAGCTCTTCAATCGCGGCGCCGCTCCGGTGGACGTCACCGGCTGGTCGGTGCAGTACGCCTCGACGGTGGGCACGACGTGGTTCACGACGACGCTGATCGGAACGATCCAGCCGGCGCACTACTACCTGATTCAGCAGGCCCCCGGCGCGGGCGGCACGGTCGACCTGCCGACGCCCGACGCGATCGGCGGCATTGCGATGAGTGCGATCAGCGGCAAGGTCGCGCTCGTCTCGAACACCGGGGTCCTCAGCGGCGCATGTCCGACCGGCGGCGCGATCGAGGACTTCGTCGGCTACGGCCCGGCCGACTGCGCCGAGACCACACCGACCGCCGACCTCAACAATCTAAGCGCCGCGTACCGCAAGGAAGCCGGCTGCGTCGACACCGACGACAATCTCCTCGACTTCGAGACGCTGAGCCCGGCGCCGCGCAATTCCGCATCGCCCGTTCACATATGCGACTACTGGGTCGCGGTGGGCGATGAAGCGCCGCCGCAGGCGCTCGCGCTCGGCGTGTCGCCGAATCCCGCCCGCGGTCCCGTGCGCCTGGGCTTCTCCCTGCCGCGCGACACCCGCGCGAAACTCGCGGTGTTCGACATCCAGGGCCGGGTGGTGGCCACCCTCGCCGACGGTTTCATGCGCGCGGGGCGTCACGAGGCGATCTGGAACGGCGCGACCCTCGACGGCCCGGCGCGCTCGGGGATCTACTTCGTAAGGCTGCAGGCCGGGGGATTGACGTTGAAGCGCGCGGTGGTCCTGACGCGCTGAGGGAACGAATACGATGGATGCAGGGATGACATACGGAGGCATGCGCGCGGCGGATGAAGGCCGTCCGCCGCGTCGTGAGGCACGTCGTGAGCGCGCGGGCCGGAGCGCCCTCGGGGGATCGGGGCGCGGCCGCGCCCGCGCGCTTCTTGCGTTTGCGCTCCTCGTCTGCGGAGCCGTGCCAACGGCGCGCGCGCGTGCGGCCGATCTCGTCTACGTGGACCAGGCGTGGGCGCAGGCCGCGGCCGGTGCGCGGGTCGGCGCCGGCCGCTTCGCCGGGCTCAACGCGTTTGCGACGATTCAGGCCGCGGTGGACGCGGCCCCGCCGGGCGGCACCGTGAACGTCGCCCCCGGCACCTACGTGGAGCAGGTCGTGATCGACGGCAAGGACCTCACGCTCGCCGGCGCGGGCGCCGGGACCACGACGATCGTGAGCCCCGCCACACTGCCGGTCTCGTTCGTGCAGGGCAGTTTCACCAACCACCCGGTGCTGTTGTGTGAGAACGCCGCACAAATCGAAGTCACCGGCCTCACCGTGGACGGCGACGGCCGCGGCAATGCCAACGTCCGTTTCGTCGGCATCGCCTACTTCAATGCCGGCGGGCGGGTTGCCAACGTGGACATCGTCCGGGTGCGCAACACCCCGCTCGACAACGTTCAGCACGGCTTCGGCCTCTACTGCACGAACACCGGCGGCGGCCCCTACACGCTCGAGTGCGACGCCGTGATGGTCAGCGACTTCCAGAAGAACGGCATGCTCCTGAACGGTGCGGGCATGGTCGTGGACGTGCACGATTCGGACGTCACCGGCGCCGGCGACATCAACGTCATCGCGCAGAACGGCATTCAGCTCGGGTACGGCGCGGGCGGCTCGATCCGCGACTGCGCCATGGCGAACCTGCGCTACTCGCCGGCGATCGCAGTGTCCGGCGCGATCCTGGTGTTCCAGCCGGGATCGCCCGTCCACCTGTCGGGATTCACCGGGCCGCACGCGTTCTCCAACGTGCAGGCGCCGATCCGCTGGTACGACGGCAGCGGCACGATCGACGGCGTCGAAACGACCGGGCCGGTGATCGAATCCGAGGATTTCGGCGGCATCACGATCAGCAACTTCAGCGGCGCGAGCGAGCCGCTGGCCGCGCTCCCGGGCGGCGGCCCGCCGGCCGCGCCGGTCCTGGAGCCGGTTGCCGGCACGGGCGGCTTCGCCGCGCAGCGCACCATGGCCGGCTTCACGGTGGACATCAGCCATCTGTGCATGTCGGGCGGCGATACGCCGGGGACGAGCGGACTCTACGTCTACTCGACCGGCGGCGCGCTGATGGTGAACGTGACCGGCGCGTTGCTCCACGACTGGGACTTCGGACTTCGGGTGGTGGGCATGAACGCGAACGCCCATCTCGACGACAGCTCGATCTCCTCCAACCTGACCGCCGCGATCGACAATCAGGGCAGCGGACACCCGCTGAGCGCGGAGTCGATCTGGTGGGGCGACCCGAGCGGACCGTCCGGGGTCGGGCCCGGCACGGGCGATGCGATCCTCGGCCCCAACGTCGACTATTCGCCGTGGCTCTACAGCGGCACGAACGCCGCCGCCGGTTGCGGCTTCGCCGCGGCGCCCGAGCAGATCACCGTCGCGACCGGCGCCGCGTGCATTTCGACCGCTACCCCCTGCGTCACGTTCGACGTTTCGATCGCGCGCAGCACGATGACCGACGTGCGCGCATTCAGCATCCCGGTCCAGCTCTCGTCCAATCTGCAGCTGTGCGCGGGGACCACGTCGATCGTCGAAGGTGACTACCTGAGCGGCGCCGGCACGACGTTCCTCTCGGTCATCGATCACGGCGGCGGGTCGTACACCGTGGACGGCACGATTCTGGGCCTGCCCTGCGGCGCCACGGCGCAGGCCGGTACCCTGTTCACCCTGCAGGTGTCCAAGGCCGCCGGCCCCGACGGACTCGGCACGGTCACGATCGGCGCACCGACCCTGCGCGACTGCGACAACGCGCCGGTCCCCGCCGCGGCCGGCGCGCCAGCCATGATCACGATCGATTCGTCGGGCCTGCCCGAGTGCGGCATGTCCGGACTGCCCGAGCAGATCGCCGTCTCCACCGGGGCCGGGTGCATCTCGACCGCCGCGCCATGTGCCACGTTCGACGTCACGATCTCGCGCACCACGGCCGCCAACGTGCGCGCGTTCAGCATTCCCGTGCAGCTCTCGCCGAACCTGCAGCTCTGTGCGGGAGTGTCGAGCATCACCGAGGGCACCTATCTGAGCGATGTCGGCGACACGTACTTCACCGTCGTGGACGACGGCGGCGGCGCCTACACCGTAGACGGTGTGATCCTCGGCCTGCCGTGCGGCGCGACCGCGATCGTCGGAACGCTGTTCACGCTTCAGGTGTCGAAGGCCCCCGGCCCCGACGGCACCGGCACGGTGACGATCGGCACGCCGACGCTGCGCGACTGCGACAACGTTCCGGTGCCGGCCGCCGGCGGCGCGCCGGCCACGATCACGATCGACACCACCGGGCCGGTCGCGATCGGCGACGTCGCCGCATCCCAGGTCAAGACCGGCAACGATGCCGATGGCACGACGAAGGTGCTGGTCACCTTCACGACGCCCGGCGATGCGGTCTCGACCGAGGTCTACCGCGCCGGCTTCGGCAACTACCCCGAGTACGACGATGCGCCCGGCGCCGGGGCGGCTCCCGCGGCGCCGTCATATCCGCCGGGACCGCCATGGACGCTCACCGCCGTCACCGCCAGCGGCCAGACCGACGAAACGGCGCAGCGCGACTTCTGGTACTACGTCGCCTTCACGACGGACTCCTGCGGCAACGTGTCCGCGGTTTCCAACCGCACCGGCGGCACGCTCAACTACCACCTCGGCGACGTCTCGAACGGCATCACCGCCGGGCAGGGCAACAACCACGTGCTCGCCGAGGACATTTCCCTGCTCGGCATCCACTACCCCGCGCTGCTCGGCCCGGGCGATCCGCTCGCCTACCTCGACGTCGGACCGACCACGGATCACTCGGTGAACGCGCTGCCGACCACCGACAACCGCGTGGACTTCGAGGACCTGATCGTGTTCGCGCTCAACTACAGCGTGACGAGTGCGCCGGCCGCGGCAACGCGGGCGACGCTCCCCGATCGTGACGCCCTGTCGCTCGCGACGCCCGAGGTCCCCGCGCCGGGGCAGACCTTCGACGTTCCGGTGCTGTTCTCGGGCCGTGGCGACGTCCATGGCGTGAGCCTCGCGCTCGGCTGGGACGCGAGCGTCGTCGAACCGGTGGCGATCGACGGCGGCGCGCTGCTCGCGCGCCAGCCGCGGCCGGTGGTCGCCCTTCCCGCGGGGCCGGCCGCGATCGACGTCGCGCTGCTCGGCGCGGGCGCCGGCATCGGTGGAGAAGGCGTTCTCGCGCACGCGACTTTCCGCGTGCTCGCCGCGGGCGATCCGGGACTCGCGATCACCCGGGCAGAAGCGCGTGATGCGGAGAACCGGCAGATCGTGTTCGACGCGGGCGATGCCGTGGACGCGGCTCCGGCGCCCCCCGCACGCACGGCGTTCGCGAGCGTTTCGCCCAACCCCTCACCGGGCGGACTGCGCGTGGCGTTCACGCTCGCCCGGCCGGGGCGCGTCTCGCTCGCCGTGTTCGACCTCGCCGGACGCCGCGTGCGCGAGCTGTTCGACGAGACCCGTGAGGCGGGCGTCCATCGTGTGGCATGGGACGGACGCGACGCGGCGGGGCACGCCGTGCCCGCGGGGCTCTACGTGCTGCGGCTCGACGCGCCGGGCACGATCGCGACGCGGCGGGTGACGATCGTGCGGTAGCAGGCGGCCCGGGGCCGGTGGTCCTCCGCGCGCGGACGCCCCCGGCTCGCCCTGCGGGGCAGGCGCCGACGTCTGGGTGCGGACCGCGCCGGTGGGCTGCGACGCGCGCGCTTTTCATCCCGACACAGGCGATCTGCCTGCTGTGATCGACATCTTCAGGGCGGCGACTCCCCCTTGCCTGCCCACTGCCTCGAGCCGCCTGATGGGAGGGACACCATGATCCACCGCATCCTCGCTTTTTCGCTCGCTGTTGCCCTGCTGCTCGCGGGACCCGCAGGCCGCGCCGATGCCGATCTCCTCTATTCCGCCGAAGGCAACGAGGACTGGGTGGTCCTGATCGACACGAATACGGGAAACGTGACCCAACTGTCACCGACGTTCTATCCGTTCGCGAACCCACGGCTTGCGCTCCAGGATGGGCTGCTGTGGACGGGTCAGTTCCGCAATCAGCCTGTTCCCTGTCCGCTCAGCCACGTGCTCCAGTCCATCGACCCGAGCACATGGACGGTCGCCAGCCCCTTCGCCCTGCTCACCATCGGCGGCACCACCCTCGAGACCAGCCGCAACGGAGACATGACGAGCGACGGCACGACCTTGATCATTTCCTACGAGGCCGGTCCGTGCGACGGCCCGGTGCGCGCCTCCACCCTCGCCGATCTCGCGGCCGACGGTTCGCTCTCGAACATCGCCGATCTGTCCGGTGTCGGCGCCGACATGACCGCGATCGCTGCAGGGCCCAACGGAGAAGTCTATGCGGCGTCACACATCGTTGGCGGCGTGGCCACGGTCCAGCGGATCGTGCGCCCGGCCACGTTCGAAGTGACGGGCACGCATCAGGTCAATTCCGCCCTTGGCTACTACATGGGAATGACCTTCTCGAACGAGGGAAACCTGTGGGCGCTGAACTACACGACCATCGGCATTCCTGCGCAGATCGAGCTGGTCCGAATCGACCCGGACACCGGGCAGATCGTCCAGACCGTCCCGCTCCCTCCGGGCAATTTCGACGGGCTCGCCCCGGTTCCGCTGGCCACCCCGGCGCGATCGAGCAGCTGGGGCCGGCTGAAGACGATCTACCGGTAGCCCCGCGCCGGGACGCCGCGCTGGCGGCGCGGCGTCCTCAGTACGTCTCCCACAACCCCGGCGTCGCCAGCTCCAGCGAGTGGCCGTCGGGATCGCGGAAGTAGAGGCTCGTGCCGCCGCGCGGCCAGGTCACGCGGCTCTCGATCGCCACGCCGTGGGAGGCCAGATGCGACTCCCACGCGGCGAGCTCTTCGGTGTCCACGGCGAACGCCACGTGCACCGGGCCCGCGCCGTCGTGCGGCGGGATGAAGCCGCCCGGGGTCCGGGCGCCCTCCAGGGTCTTCCCACGTTCGAACAGCAGCAGCACGGTGCCGGCGCCCGCATCCATCGGCACCAGCCGCGGCGGCTCGCCCATCGGACGCATGCCGAGCACGTCGCGGTAGAAGGCGACCGCGCGCTCGAGATCGTCCACGTAGAGCGCGGTCTCGAGCACGCGCCTGACCGGCGGCCTCACGCGGCGCTCCGCACGCTGCGTCGGGCGGCGCGCCTCACGGCGCGCTCAGCTCGACCAGCTGCATCCACGGCCGCTCGGGCTCCGCGCCCTCGTACGACTCGAGCACCACGCCGTCCTCGTCGGCCCAGAAGGTGTAGCCCTCGGCTTCGCCGGCGGGCGGCAGGCTCGCCACGTAGCGCTTCGCCTGGAGCGGGCCGCGCGGCGACATGATCGTGCCGCTCTCCACGCAGCGGATCAGCATCCGCTCCGGCGAGACGGCCATCACCGGCGGCCCGATCCGGAGCAGCGGGAACTCGTGCTCGCCGCCGACCTGGAACGCGCGACGCGCCAGCACGAACGTCACCGACAGGTGCGTCGGGATCTCGATCTCGCAGACGAGCGGATAGTCGCCCTGCTGCTCGCGCGCCTCGGAGCCGGACTGGATGCGCGCATGCCAGCGCTCGGCCTCGGCGCGGTGCGTGGCGAGGATCTCGCGTTCGCCCGCCGCCCAGCGCAACTCGACCCCGGTCACGCGCCACTCCGGGGTCAGCGTCGCGCGGTATTCGAGGCGGCTCGGAAACGGATGCGGCCGCACCGTCTCCTGCACGCCGGTCACCACGAGCCCGTCGGCGCGCGCCTCGAGCGTCCAGCGTTCCTCGCCGCACTCGACGCCGTTCGTGAAGATCAGGTAGCGGCCGGCGCGGACGAGCGTATGGTCCTCCGTCAGGCCCGTGCCGCGCTCCGTCATCAGATGTCCACCAGCTCGTCGTACGTCTCCGGGCGGCGATCGCGATAGAACTGCCACACCTTGCGCACGTCGTCGATCATGTCGAGGTCCATCTCGGCCACGACCAGCGCGTCGTCGTCTTCATTGGCCTGAGCGAGGAAGTTGCCGCGCGGATCCACGAAATAGGACGAGCCGTAGAACTTGCCGATGTTCCACGGGGCTTCGGTGCCGACGCGGTTGATGCAGCCCATGAAGTAGCCGTTGGCGACCGCGTGCGCGGGCTGCTCGAGCTTCCACAGGTACTGCGACAGCCCCGCGACCGTGGCGCTCGGGTTGAACACGATTTCGGCGCCGTTGAGGCCCAGCGCCCTCGCGCCCTCCGGGAAGTGGCGGTCGTAGCAGATGTACACGCCGACCTTGGCGTAGCGCGTCTCGAACACCGGATAGCCGAGGTTGCCGGGCTTGAAGAAGTACTTCTCCCAGAAGCCCGAGGTATGCGGGATGTGGTTCTTGCGGTACTTGCCGAGGTAGGTGCCGTCGAAGTCGTACACGGCGGCGGTGTTGTAGAGCACGCCGGGCATTTCCTTCTCGTACACCGGCACCACCACCGCCATCTTGTGCTTCGCCGCGATCTTCGCCACCGCGTCGGTGGTCGGACCGGGCACTTCCTCGGCCGCGTCGTACCAGCGCGCGTCCTGGCCCGGGCAGAAGTAGGGGCCGTTGAAGATCTCCTGCAGGCAGAGCACCTGCACGCCCTTCTTGCCTGCCTCTTCGATGAGCGGCACGTGCTTGTCGAACATCGCCTGCTTGATCTTCTCGACGGGCATCGACTCGTCGTTGATCGGATTGCTGCACTGGATCAACCCGCCGATGAGTTTGCGGGGCATGGAGTTCTCTCCTCGATTCGAAAGGGACGACACGCTGGGCCGCGTGGCCTCGAGAGCCCTGACGGACGGGGAGGTCCCACCTCCCGCCACGCGCATGCGGCTCAGAATAGCACCGGAAGCCCTTCCCACGCAGGACGGGCCACCGTGGAATCCGTCGGGCCAGGCGGAATGACCTGGGCGATTCCGGCGCCCGGTGCTAGCCTCGATCTGCCGTTGACGGGGCCCGGGTTCGATTCCAACCGGTCATGAGGCTCCACGATGTCAGCATCCCGGAAGGTCCTCTGGCTCGCTCTGCTGCTGTTCGCGGCAGGATGCGGCAGGTCACTGGCCCCGCGGCACGCGGGCTCCGCAACACCATCCGGATCCGCGGCGGTCACCCAGGCCCAGTCGCAGACGCTCACCCCACGGCTCACGTTTCGGGGCGTGAGCGTTTCGCTCGCACGCGATCTCTCACCGCGGGTCCGGACGAACGAGTCGTTCTACGTGTTCGACCACGGTTACCTCGCGCTCGATACGATCGCCGCCTACGCATCCCTCGAGCAGATCCAGTGGCTGCCCGGCGGCACCGAGGCCACCACGAACGCCGCCGGCTCCGAAGCGATCGTCCTGCGCTCGACGCTGGCCGACCCGCAGGGTCGAGGCGACCGTCCGACGTTCGGACCCGGCCGGCAGGAGGTCACGGTCCACGCGCCGGACCGTGCCGGTGGCGGCGACATCAAGATCTTCTTCCTGTCGGGCTTCCCGCCCTGCTCCTGGTTCGCCGGTCCCGACCCGGATCGGTGGCCCGCATCCAGCGACGGTGACGGACGCGCCGTGGACGTGCTCGACTGGGCCACGTTTGCGACGAATCCCGCGTGGCCGCCGGACGGGCGCCCGTACTTCGGACCCGATTCGCTGGACTACATTCCGACACGGCGCCTGCCGCCGGGCGGCGACTTCGAGCGCCGCACGTTCTATGAGCTCCGTGGAGACCGCATCTACGCAAGGTCCGAAGGCGACACGGTCCGGCAGGGCTCGTGGATCGTCGTCGTGCTCGGCGGCTACGACCGGGACTCCCGTTACGAGCCGGTCGTCGTGCCGACGGATCCCGCCCTGCCGCCCGGCTTTACGCCCGGCTCCGGCGATGATCCGGTACTGCAGTCGCTCGGGTACGTCGGCGCGCCGATCGCGTTCCGCACCGGGATTCAGACGCTGCAGCCCGGCGGGTCCAGGCTGGTGTCTTCGTTCTCGCTCGCATTCCCGAACTTCGACCCGGGCTCATTCCGGCGCAGTCCAAACGTCGCCGGTTACATCCGTGCCGTCTACGCCGGGCCGTCCTGTGTGACCTCGCTCGCCCAGGACGCCGACGGGGTGATAGAGTCGCTCGTGCTGGATCCGTTCGCGCTGGTCGCGCTCGTCGACGCCGGCGGCGGCACGCCACTCGACAGACAGCAGCGGCGCCATGTCCTCACGTTCCACGTCGCCCCCGCGCCTCAGTAGTTCCAGCCTGCGGTCCTCGACCTCCGGCACTCGATCTCCGGGCGAGAGCTCTGTCTTCTCCCTGCAGGCCGGGCATACGCTACAGGCGGTCGGCCCGGTCGTTGCCGCGCTTCAGACCACACGAAACGGGGGTGAGCACAGAATCCTCCGTGTCGAAGACCGCGCTCCACCCGCCCACTACGGCCGCCACACCGATGAGGTAACGACTTGCTTTGTTGATTTCGAGAGGCGAAGAGCCGTCCCAGTCGACGGAACCCTGTTCCCGGAGCGCGAACCAGGAGTGGTAATGACCTATGAAGAAGATGCGCTCGGGCGCGGCGGTGAAACTGCGTCGCGCCCTTTCAGGTGTGTTCGGGACGTCGAGGTGAGTCCACAGGTCCACGATCGAGTAGGAATCCCGCCACGGTTCGATGTGACTGAATCGACAGTCGCCGAGCACCAGATGGGCGCAGAAGCCCGCGGCAAGCTCCAGAAGCGTCGGGGCAGCCGTGGCGGAGACGGCGTCTGTCAGGTCGAAACTGAGACCGAAGTCGTGATTTCCCCAGACCCCGACCGCGCCGGCATCGTTCAGGAGTTTCGCAACCTCCGCGCCTGGATCTCCGCGCTCGTACGAGTCGAACGCGTCGCCCAGTGAAACGACCTGCTCGACCCCCATCCCTGCGAAGTGCTCGAGCGCGCAACGCAAGGGCTCCACCGCGTCGTGGATGTCCGCCACGATCCCAATTCTCACGGAGGCTCCCCCCTGGCTCCCACCGCCGTTTGAATCCGCTTCGTCAGCGCGCTGCCAGGAGAGCCTGAAAGCGGGAATCCCCGCGCAGCGAGGCCAGATCGGGATCGTGCTCGATCCAGTCGCGATGGGCGAAACCCGCCTTGAGGGCACAGCCGAACAGATCGATCGCCCGGTCCACGGCCCCTTCCAGCGCGTAGAGACACGCGACGTTGTAGCAGATCCGCGCGTCCTCGGGGTCGGCCTGAAGGGCGCGCTCCGCCCACTCCAGGCCGTGATTGCTGTCGCCCAGGCGGCTGAAGGCGACGGCGCCCATCGTGATGGCACGGGCATCGTCCGGGTTGAGATCGAGATGCCGCTCGATCACCGGCAGGGCGCGGCGGTAGGCCGCTTCGGCCTCGTCGTGGCGGCCGAGCGCGGTCATCGTCTGCGCCGCGAAGTACAGCGCCTCGTGGTCTTCACGCACGACGCTGGCCTCTTCGAAGAGCTGCGAGGCCCGCTCGAAATCGCCCCGCTGGAACGACGCGCGCCCATAGAGATAGCGTGCTTCGAAGTGCAGCGGGTCGAGCTCGAGCGCGCGCTGGAACTCGACCTCGGCTTCCGGAAAACGATCCAGCAGCCAGAGCACGAAGCCGCGCGTGGCGTGTGCGTCGGCGAGATCCGGGTCCAGTTCCAGCGCCTTCAGGCTGGCCGCGTCCGCCTGCTCGATGTCCGGCCCGTGGAGGCCGCCCGGATAGTAGTGGTGCAGCAGGGCGCAGGCCTCGGCGACGCCGGCGAAGCCGCGCGCATATTCCGGGTCGCGCTGCACGGCCCGTTTGAACATCTGTCGCGCGAACACCAGGCTCTTCCTGCGTCCCTGATGCAGGTACTGCAGGGCGCGCAGGTAGAAGTCGTAGGCATCGGCGTCGGACGGCCGCGCCCGGGTGATGGCCGCGCGCTGCTCCTCTCCGAGCACCACCTGCAGCGCCCGCGCAATGCTCGTCGCGATCTTCTCCTGCACCTCGAACACGTCGCCGGGCCCGCAGTCGTAGCGCTCGGACCACAGGTGGTAGCCGTCCGCCGCGTGGATCAGCTGGGCGGTGATCCGCAGCGTGTCGCCGGAGCGCCGCACGCTGCCTTCGAGCACGGCCGTGACGTCGAGCGACTCGCCGATGCTGCGCACGTCCAGGTTCTTCCCTTTGAAGGCGAAGGACGAGGTTCGGGCTGCAACGCGCAGGCCCGCGATCCGGGTGAGCGCGGTGATGATCTCCTCGGCCATCCCGTCGCTGAAGTACTCGTCCTCCGGATCGCCGCTCATGTGCGCGAACGGCAGCACCGCAATGGAGGACACTTCGTTCACGTCATCCTCCGGCTGCACCAGTGCTTCGGCGAAGCCGGACACCGTGTCGAAGCGGTCCGCCGCGGCCTTCGACAGCCCCCGCATGAGCGCCCGGCGCACCGGGGCCGGGACGCCGGGGCGCACCGTGGCGAGCGGCGGGACCTGATCCACCAGGTGCCGCGCCAGCACGGCGCGACTGTCCACGCCGGTGAACGGCGGCTGTCCGGCGAGCATCTCGTACAACACACAGGCGAGCGCGTACTGGTCGGCGGCGGGGCCGATCTCGCCGGCCCCTCCGGCCTGCTCGGGACTCATGTAGGCCGGCGTTCCGACGAGCGCGCCCTCCTCGGTCAGGCCCTCATCCGCCGACACCGACACCGCGCGCGCCGTGCCGAAGTCGGCCACGACCGGATGATCGCCCTCGAGCAGGATGTTCTCCGGCTTGATGTCGCGGTGGACGATGCCGCGATCGTGCGCGTAGGCCAGCGCGTCGGCCACCTCGCGGGCGATGCGCACCGCTTCGACGACCGGCAGCTGCCGCTCGCGATCCAGACGCGGGCGCAGCGAGCCGTTCTCCACGCAGGGCATGACGTAGAAGGGCCGCCCGTTCTCTTCTCCGGAGTCGTAGAGCGGCAGGATGCCCGGATGCGTGAGCGTCGCGGCGATGCCGATCTCGCGCAGGAACCGCTCGGTCGCGAGCGCGACGGCGATCTCCGGTTGCAGAACCTTGAGAGCGACCGGACGATGGTGGCGCGGGTCGTCGGCCTGATACACGATGGCCATGCCGCCACGTCCCAGCTCACGCCGGATCACGTAGCCTGCGAAGGTCTGACCAGCCTCGAGCGCCCGCTCCTTCATGCCCCGCTCCACCCGTCACGTCTGCAAACCCGGTGCTCAGAATAGCACCGGATGCGCGCGCGATGCAGACGCGGTGGCGCACGGGCGGCGGCGCTCGTGGAGCGCCGCCGCGTGCGCACGAAGCGGGTCAGGGCATGATCGCCACCCGCCGCGATACCGACGTTCCGGGCGCCTGCAGGCGGCAGAAGTAGACCCCGGCAGGCAGGCGCGCGGCGTCGAACGTCGCCACCTGCGGGCCCGTGTCGTTCCAGCCGGACACCAGGTGCGACACTTCACGCCCCGACAGGTCGTAGATCGCCAGCTCGACGCGTCCGGCCACGGCCAGCACGTAGCGGATCTCGGTCGAGCCGCGCGACGGATTGGGGCGGATGGAACGGATGCCCGCAACGCCCTGCGGACCGGGTGGCGGTGTGTCGGCGGTGGAGAGCACGAGGAAGGCGTCGTAGGAGAGCCCTCCCGTTTCGGCCTCGAGCCCGGCATCGGTGACCGGCTCGTAGCCGTCGGCGGTGACGCCTGCGGTATAGGTGCCCAATGGCACCGTCAGCGCATAGCGGCCATCTACGCCCGTGTGAACGACGTAGGCGCCGTCTCCGGAAGAGAGGCTCACCGCCGCTCCGGGCACCGCCATGCCGTCGGGACTCGAAAGAATCTGCCCGAATACCGCCGATGAGTCGTAGGGTTCTCCGGGCGGCGCGATCTGCAGGGAGTCGAGCAGCACGTCGAACGTCAGCGTCGGATCCGGAATCGGCAGCCGCGCGTAGAAGCCGGCGTAGACCGGACCACCGCCGCCGGTGAGCACGTAGAGCCGGTTCCCGTCGGGGGCCCCCGTGATGGCGTAGGCGCCGCCCGGGCCGCTGGTCGCGGCGATCGCGACCGAGTCGGGGTCGAGCACGTGGAGCGTGAGTTGAACGTCCGGAACGGGATCGAGCGTCACGGCATCGCGGACGGTTCCCGCGACCGACGCGGCGCCGGCCGCCAGCGGAGCGGCACACAGGCACGGGACGACGAGTGCCAGCCGGATGAAACGCGAGGCATGATGGTTCATGGTGGACCTCCTCCAGAGCCCGATCGTCATCCTGTAGAACGCCGCGACGGCGCCGGAGGTCACGTCGCGCGAAATTTTCCTGCCGATGTGACCCCGGGCGGCGTTCGCGCGTTGTACGAACAGAAGGCGCGGCCGGAACCTGACCCGGGGCGCGGCCGACCGGCGGAGGGAGACGGAACAGCGGCCTTGCAGAGCGACATCTCGGATGCCGCGCTGGTCATGCGCGCGGTCGCGGGCGATGCCGGCGGGTTCACGGAACTCGTCGAGCGGCACCATGCGGCCTGCGCCCGCTACGCGCGCCGCATGCTGGGCCGCGCGGAGGATGCGGAGGATGTCGTCCAGGAGACGTTCCTGCACGCGTTCGCGGCGCTGCGGCGTTATCGCGAGCGGGATCGGTTCAAGTCGTGGCTGTTCCGGATCCTGGTGAACCAGTGCCGCTCCCATGCCCGCCGGCGCTCGCGCGAGGCGCGCCGCTTCGTCGGCGGCGCGCTGGTCGAGGAAGCCGCCGCCCCGGGGCCCCGGGACGACACGGGGCCGGATGACGCGCTGCAGGGCGCGCTCGAGGCGCTCGAGCCGACGCTGCGCGAGGCGCTGCTGCTCAAATACGGAGAGGACATGACCTACGAGGACATGAGGCGCGTGACCGGTGCGAGCGTCTCCGCGCTCAAGATGCGCGTGAAGAGGGCGCGCGACACGGTGCGCCCGCTGCTGGAGGAGCGTTCCGGTGAGTGAGCGCGACGATCGCGAGGCCGCGGGGTTCGCCGAACGCCTGCGGCGCGCCTACCACGAGACGCCGCCGCCCGCGCCGGGCGCAGCGGCGCGAATCCTGGCCGCGATCGAGCGACGCCGGCAGCCACGTGCTGACGCGTTCTCGTGGCTGCGGCCGCGCACCGTGACCGTGCGCCCGCTGGCGGTGGCGGCGGCGGCGCTGGTTCTGGTCGCGTTCGGCGCCGCGGCCGCCTGGCGGCTGACGCCCCGCACCCCGTCGGGCGCAACGCCCGTGGTGGCGTCCGATCCGCGCGCGGTCCGCTTCGTGTTCGCCGATCCGGCGGCATCGCGCGTCTCGCTCGTCGGCGACTTCAACGGCTGGGATCGAAACGCGACGCCGCTCGCGCCGGGTCCGGTCGCGGGCTACTGGTCGGTCAGCGTGACACTCCCGGCGGGCTGGCATTCATACGCATTCGTGGTCGATGGGACGCGCTGGATGAACGATCCGCTCGCGCCCCTGACACCGGCCGACGATCTCGGCCCGTCGCGCTCGGTCGTGGTGGTGAAGGGAGGCGCTTGATGGCCGGCGTGCGCCGGCGCCTGGCGCTCGCGGGGTGCCTGGTCATCCTGCTGGCTGCGGGATCCGCACACGCGGCGCCCGCCGACACCTCGTGGGACGTCCGCCTGGAACCGGCGACCGCGGCGGCAGTCGACGAAATCGTCGAGGCGGCACGGCTCGACCACCTGCCCGTGGAACCCCTGATCGCCCGCGCGCTCGAAGGGGCGAGCCGCGGCGCGCCGGGGCCGCGCGTGGTCGCGGCGGTCCGCCGGCTCGCCGCCGACATGAGACGGTCACGGGAACTGCTGGGCGGGGGGTCCACACCGTCGGAACTGGTCGCCGCGTCGGTCGCACTCTCCGCCGGCGTTTCCGCCGACTCCCTGGCCGGGCTGCGACCGGCGGCCGGCGCGCGCCCGCTGGTCGTTCCTCTGGTCGTGCTCGCGGACCTCCTGAGCCGGCGCGTTCCGGTCGGGACCGCGAGCGCCGCCGTGTTGACCGCGTTGCGCGCGGGCGTGAGCGACGACGAGCTGATGCGGCTGCGCGAACGCATCGACCTCGACATTCGCTCCGGCATCGCACCGGATGGCGCGACGGTTGCGTGCATGCGCCGGCTGGTGAGAACGTTCGACGGACCGGTCGAATCCCGAAGGACGAAACGAGGCCCGGGCCCATGAAAAGCCGTGCCGCCCCCCTGCTCATGTCGCTGCTGCTGCTGGCGCCCGGCGCACGCTCCGCCGCTGCGCAGCCGTTCCCGGCGCCGCTCGAACGCAGCTGGATGAATGCGTGGCCCGCGGGCGCTCCGGCCACCGGCTTCGCGCCGGCGCTGTGGTTCGACGGAACGCGCCTCGGCTACGGCGTCGCGGGGACCGCTTCGTTCGGGCTCGGCGCGCGGCAGGGCCCTGCGGATGCCGCGGCGCGCGCCGGCCTCGCCCCACGGGCTGCGCCTCCGGGCGCACGACTGGAGTTGGGACTCCGCGGCGCAGGTGCCGGGGCGTGGAGCGCCTCGTCCTCGGGCGCGATGTCGCTGCGGCTGCACTACTCGGGCGAGCATGCCGGAGCGTGGCTCGCGACCGGCGGTCTCATGACGGGCAACGAGCCGGCGCGCCTGCCGCTCGCGGGCGGCGGCTTCTGGATGCGGCGCGGCCCGCTGACGCTCACGACGCAGGTGGTCCAGCTGCTGCGCGCGATCCACGTGCGCGGCCCGGCGCCGCAGCAGGCGGAGGGACCGGCCGACTCGGCGGGCGTGGTGCGCTTCCCGGGCCCGTCGTATCCCTCCGACGACATCCGCCTGCTCACCGGCCTCGAGGTGGGGCTCGGCTGGACGGGTGCGCGCTTCGACGTCGACGGTCGTGCGGGCGTCGCCCGCGGACCTCACCCGCCGCTCGGGCGCTGGGCCGAGCTCAGGGCCGCGTTCTGGGCCACTCCCGGCGTGGCCCTGTTCGCGGGCGTCAGGACCACCGCTCACGTCGCCGGCGCGCTGGAATCGGTGCAGGGCAACCGGGCCGCTGTCGGCATCCAGATCGCGCCGGGCCGGCGCCGCGAACCGGACGCGCAGGCGCCGAGGCGCACGCCCCCCGCGATCACGGTCGAACGCGTGGGCGCCGCGGCGGCGCGCGTGGTGTTCACGCTCGAGGCCAGGTCCCTGGACGTGTCGTGCGACGCGAACGGCTGGACGCCGGTGAGCGCGGTGGCGGCCGGCTGGAACCGCTGGGAGGTGGTCCTGCCGCTCTCGCCGGGACTCCACCGCATCGCGATTCGGGTCGACGGCGGCGCATGGCGCGCACCGCCCGGTCTGCCGAAGGCCGAAGACGACTTCGGTGGCGAGGTGGGCCTGCTCGTCGTGGGGTAAGAGCCGGCGTGGCGTCGCCGCTGCGTGCCGGCGCCGTGCCGGGGCGGCCCTCCGGCCGCGCGGCGGGGCGCCGCGCGGCGGAGGACGTCGCCGCCTAGAACCAGCGGCTGATCACGACCTTCTTGTCCGTGTAGAACTCGACCGAGTCGCGGCCGTGCGCCTTGAGATCGCCGTAGAACGACCCCTTCGCGCCGCCGAACGGGAAGTAGGCCATGGGCGCCGCCACGCCGATGTTCACGCCGAGCATGCTCGGCTCGACGCGGTAGCGGTATTCGCGCGCATACTTGCCGCTGCTGGTGAAGATGCTCGTCGCGTTGCCGAGCTCGTGCTTCTTCACCATCTCGACGGCCTCGTCGAAGGTTTTCGCACGCATGATCGCCAGCACGGGGCCGAAGATCTCTTCGCGGCCGATCACCATGTCGGGCGTCACCTCGTCGAACACCGTGGGCCCGAGGAAGTAACCGTCGGGGTGCTTCGGGTCCTTGAACCCGCGGCCGTCGAGCAGCAGCTTGGCGCCCTCCTTGATGCCCTGCTCGATGTAGCCGAGCACCTTCTCGCGATGCTGCTTCGTGATGACCGGACCCATCGTCACGCCCGGCTCCTCGCCGTTGCCGACCTTGAGCCGCTTCGCCTGGTCCACGAGCCGGTCACGGATCTGCCCGTAGGCGTCGCCGACGGCGAGCACGATGCTGTTCGCGAGGCAGCGCTCGCCGGCGCAGCCGAAGCAGGACTCGGTCGAAATCGACGCCGCACGGTCCATGTTGGCGTCGGGCATGACGACGACGAAGTTCTTCGCGCCGCCCAGCGCCTGGACGCGTTTGCCCTTCTCGGCGGCGCGCTTGTAGACGTAGTGGGCGACCGGCGACGAGCCGACGAACGACACGCCGGCGATGCCGGGATGGTCGAGGATCGCGTCCACCACATCCCTGGCGCCGTTCACCATGTTGACGACGCCCTCCGGGAAGCCCGCGTCGTGGATCAGCTCGAAGATCCGCACCTGCGAGAGCGGCACGCGCTCGCTCGGCTTGGCGATGAACGTGTTGCCGCATGCCACGGCGTGCGGCAGGAACCACAGCGGCACCATCGCCGGGAAATTGAACGGCGTGATCGCCGCGAATACGCCGAGCGGCTGGCGCACCGTGTGGCAGTCGATGCCGGAGGCGACGTCCTCGAGCGAATCGCCCATCAGGCGCGTCGGCGCGCCGAGCGCGAGATCGACGTTGTCGATCGCGCGCCGCACGCTGCCGCGCGACTCGTCCAGCGTCTTGCCGTGCTCGCGCGTGATCGTGCGGGCGACGTCGTCGAAGTGCTTCTCCATCAGATTCTTGAGTTCGAACAGCGGCTTCACGCGCTCGACCGGCGGCGTGGAACGCCACGTCTCGTAGGCCTTCGCGGCGGCTTTGACCGCTGCCTCGACGTCGGCCGCGCCGCCCATCGGCACGCGGGCCAGCAGCTGGTCGGTGGCGGGATTCATGACTTCGCCGAATTCGGTCGCGGCCGAGTCGACCCAGCGCCCGCCGATGTAGTTCTGGACGGTGCGCACGGCGGCGCCGGCGGTGGAAGAACCGTTCACCACGGTCGAGGTCTGCGCGTTGCGCGGGGCTGGCATCTGAAGCCCTCCTTGCGGAAATCAAGCCGGCAAGTCGGGGCTCGCAGGACCCGCATCTCCCGGCAATCGTGAGTGACTGCCGTGCGTCCGGCCCGAAGGCGGACGACCTTCAAAACCCGAATCGCGGGGCCCACCGGCGCACGAATCCGCCCGGTCCGACGCCCCGCGAACCGGGTGAGAATACACCTTCGCAAGCGGCCGGCGAAGCCGCGAAATGGAGCCCCACAGCCGACTCCCGGCGGGGCCGGCCGGCGCCTGTCCGGGATGACACGGCGACTCCCTACGGCGCCTCGACCCGATCCCCCGCCCGCACCGTCCCGGAACCGACGATCTCGGCCCGCAGCCCCGCGCGATGCACCATCCGCTTCAGCACGTCGCCACCGAGCAGCGACGCCAGGTGCGCGCACGGTTCGCACAGACGCACGCCCCGTACCTCCGCACTGCCGATCCGGAAGCGCACGCCCACCAGGGCGTTCAGGTCCAGGCCGCGCGTCACCACGTTGCGGCGGAACGCGCCGTGGCCGAGCGTCTGCCCCGTCGCCGCGTTGAAGGCCTCGATCTCCTCCGCTGCGATCAGCGTGAGCTGGTGATCGGGATCCATCGGCGTCGGCGAGAACGTTCCGGTCCCCGCGTGATAGCGGTCCCCCGCGATGCCCCGCCCCGCCTCCAGCCGCGCTTCCGCAACGGGCGCCGGCTCCGCGCCCGAGGTGTCCGCCGTCCAGATGCCTTCCACCGTCGCTGTCCCGTGCGCGTTCATGATCCCCGCACCTCGCGACGGAGCTTCTTCACGACTTCGTGCATGTGCGCCCACGCGAAGCGATGGCTCTGCCTGCCGAGCTTCGCGAGCGGCACCCACTCGCACGAGGCCGCATCGTCGCCCGCGATCGGCGTGCCTGCGGCCGAGCGGGTGATGAAATAGAAATTCATCGTCGGAAAATATCCGAAGCCGCGCAGATAGTATCGGTCCCACCAGAAGCCGAACCCGCGCACCGCCCGCGCCCGGAGCCCCGTCTCCTCCAGCAGTTCGCGTCGTGCGGCGGCTTCGATGTCCTCCCCCGCGTCGATGAACCCGCCCGGGATGTCCAGCATGCCGCGCCGGGGCGCGTGTCCGCGGCGCAGGACGAGCGTATCGCCCCCGCGCAGCACGATCATCCCGGCACAGGGCCGCGGGTAGTCGTACATCATGTAGCGGCAGCGCGGGCACGACAGCGTGAGCAGCTCGTGGCCGCCGATCCGCCGCGGGGTGCGGCGGATCGGCGTCCCGCAACGCGCGCACGGGAACGCGGGGCCCGCCGGGCGCCGGCTCAACGTGCGCTCACCGTGATCACGGCGGGCAGCGGCACGTCGGATCCCGTCGCGGCGCGGTCCTCGCCGTTCCACGGGCCGAAGCTCGCATAGCTGAAGCGGCCGGCGTGCACGCACAGCTTGGCTTCGGCGCCGCCGTCCATGCACATCGCGTGGTCCATGCCGAGCGGGCTCGAGCGCAGCAGATGCGCGAGTTCCCACAGCTTGTAGCCGCCCTCGGTGGTGGCGACGATCACGCGCCCGTGCTGATCCTCGCCGACGATCGTGCGGTTCGCGATGCGGTCGGTCTTGCGGACGCGCAGCGTTCCCTTGCGATCGAAGAGCATGAACGACTGCGCCACCTCCCGCCATCCCGGCTGCGAAGGGTCGATGCGTTCGTCGGTGAGGTCGAGGACCCGCGCCTGGGCGCTGCCGTCCGCCGGCTCCGCGACCAGCGCCGCCTGGTAGGCCGGATGGCGGCGTGAGGAGATCACGTGACCGTCGCTCACCAGCAGCCCCATGTAGGACAAATCCGGGTAGTACTGACCCGCGTTGAAGACCGCGAGCGCACCGCTCCGCTTCTGCCACTCGAGCACGTCGAGTGGTTTCTGTTCCGACTCGGTCGAGTAGTGGCGGACGCGCAGGCGGAACCGCCGCGGGTCCACCCGCAGCACCGCGATCGCCGAGGAACCGCGCCGGCAGTAGGGCTCACCGCGGATCGTGGCGAATTCGAGACCGGGCTTGAGGGTGCGCCACTGCACCCCGCGCATGCTCTGCGTCGCGATCACCATGCCGGCGACGGCGAGCGTCACGACCATGAGGCCCGCGATCGGGACACGCCGCGCAGCCACCGCTCAGGAGGCTCCCTGAAAACGCCGTAGCGCGTCGCGCGCCATGAGCAGCTCGCTGACGTTCTCGACCGTCACCAGTCCCACCAGCCGGCCCTGGTTCATCACCGGCAGCGCCGTGCGCCGGCCCGCCTGCATCCGCTGCACCACGGCCTGCAGCGGCTCGCCCGGATCCACGTAGGATTGATCCGGCGTCATGACTTCGCCCACGCGGGCGTCGGGTCCCGCCTGCTTGAGTCCGGCGAGCAGCTCGCTGCGGGTGAGCACGCCGACCGGGCGGTCGTCGTGCACCACCGGAAAGTCGCTCTGACTGCCCGACATCAGCAGGTCCATGGCGGACTGCAGCGTCGCGTCCGCGTCCACGACCTGGAAGTCGGTGAGCATCGCCGCACTCACGGGCAGCCCGGTCATCACGGAGCGGCTGCGCACCATCGCGCGCTCCTCATAGGCGGCCATGAACACGAACAGCGCGACGAACAGCAGCATCGGATGGTTCATCATGATCCCGGCGATGCCGAACAGCACGGCGACGCCCTGTCCGACGTAGGAGGCGATGCGCGTGGCGCGCACGAACGGCAGCCGGATCGCCAGCAGCGCGCGCAGGACGCGCCCGCCGTCCATCGGGAACGCCGGCAGCATGTTGAACGCCACGATGACGACGTTCACGTAGAGCAGCGCCTCCAGCAGACTGCCGGTGAACGAGAGGCGGTCCATCGAGAAGTGGAGCGCCGCCATCACGCCCGCCAGCAGGAGCGCGATGACCACGTTCACGGCCGGGCCGGCGATCGCGACGAGCATCTCCTGCGACGGCTTCTCGGGCATGCGTTCGAGGCGCGCGACGCCGCCGATCGGCAGCAGAATGATGTCACGGGTCTGGACGCCGTAGCGCCGCGCCGTGAGCGCGTGGCCGAGCTCGTGCAACAGCACGCAGCCGAAGACGAGGAGCATCAGCGTCACCGACAGACCCGCCTGCAGGGCGTCGCCCGTGAGCAGCCCCTGCGACATCGCGATCCAGCCCACGAACAGCAGGAACGTGAAGTGGATCTTGATGTGGATGCCGAACATTCGGCCGATGGACCAGGACCAGCTCATGGGTCTCCTTTGAAGGCGCAACGAGTGTCGCATACGCGAAGCGGGGCGGCGAATGGCACCCGCAGGTGCGGCGCGGCGCCCGCAGCGCCCGCAGCGGCCGCGGCGGCCGCCATGATGGCGTGGTGCGGCGACGCGACTTCACTCCGTTGGATGCGCCGGACCGGGCTGCGGCTGCAGGCGTCTTTTCAGGCCGCCTGGCGCGGACGATCCCGCATGCCGTCGTAGCAGGATTCCAGCCGGGCGATCGAGCGGTCGAGGGCGTAGTCCCTGAGGACCCGCACCCGGGACGCCTCGCCCATGGCCGCGCGCGCGCCGGGGTCCACGAGCAGCCGCTGCAGGGCGTCGGCGAACGTCGCCACGTCGCGCGCATCCACCACCAGGCCCTCCTCCCCGTCGACGATCAGGTCCTGCACGGCGCCGACCGGAGACGCCACGAGCGGCACCATGGCGGCCATCGCCTCGAGCAGCGCGAGACCGCCCGGCTCGTGCCCGACCGCCGGCGCGATCGCGATGTCGCATGCGCGGTAGAGCGCCGGCAGCCAGCGTTTGGGCAGTGCCGGCAGCATGCGCACCTTGTCGCCGAGGCCCATCCCCCGGGCCTCCGCCGAGAACGCCGCCCCCCACGTCTCGCGCGACGTCTCGCCGTGCACGATCACCAGCTCGGCCTCGGGCACGCGCGCACGCAACGCCACGAACAGGTCGAGCAGCAGATGCGAGCCGCGCGAAACCGCCGGCTCGCCGAGCAGCAGCACGCGCGGCACGCCCGGATTCGTCGCCATCGCCTCGAGCGAAGCCCATGCGCCGAGCGCCTCCCGCGGGGCGTCGTCCGCGGGCGGGCGGGCGGCTTCCCCGTCGAGGCCGAAGCGCTCGGTGTCCACGCCGTAAGGGACCACCTCGATCCGGCGCCTGAGTCCCGCGTTGAGTCGCGTGCGCGCAAAGCTCGAGTGCGCGACGATCGTCACCGCCGTCGCGACCAGGGCGAGCCGCTCTTCCATGAGCCGCAGGCGCTGGAGCCCCGCGCAGCCGGTGCAGCCGGCATAGGGAAAGTGTTCGCCACACGACCGCAGCCGCGGCGAGCGCAGCAGGTCGCTGCGTGGACAGATCGGCCAGAAGTCGTGCACATCGACCAGCACCGGCAGCTCGCGCAGGATCTCGACCACACGCGCGCCGAGCGGCCCGGCCGTCGCCACGTGCACGACGTCGGGCTCCTCGTCCAGCGCTTCGCCAAAGGCGGCTTCGAACGCGTCGATGGCCGGCCGCAGCACGCGTACCCCGGGAGGATCCTCGTCGGGCGGCGCGGGTGCGATGCCCGCCCCGCCGACTTCGATCATCAGGATATCGTGCCCCGCGGCCGCGCGGCGCGAAGCCACGTCATGCAGCCAGCGCGCGGACTCCTGCATCGCGGACGCGTGCAGCGCATCCACGAGCATCAGGACCTTCACGCAGCGCGATCCTCCAGATCCTGCTCGCCGAGAAACGTCGTGAGCGCCTCGAGATCCGCGCGGGCGGAGGGGTGTCCCGGGTGGATCCACAACGTGTGGTAGAGCAGCCGCATCGCCCCCTCGAGCGCGCCGATCTCGAAGCACGCGGACGCCGCGAGGTAGAACAAGCCCGGATGATGCGGGCTGAACGACAGCCCGCGCAGCGCACGAGCCAGCGCCTCGCGTTCGTCGCCGCGGCGCATGGCCACCTCGGCGGCGCGTCCGAGCGCGTGCGCGGCGGCCGGATCGGGGGGCGGCTCGAGGCCCGGAATGTGCCTTTCGAGATCGTCGAGCAGATGGCGCAGGTTCAGCACGTCCACCGGTTCGAGTCCGACCGGCCCCGGGAGGGCGACCCGTTCCGAGAGCAGCTCGAGGGCGTGCATGAGGTCACGAATCGGCGGCGGGGGCGACGTCGGTTCGGGTAGCAATGGAATCTCCTGCCGGAACGGGCTGCCGGCGCATGGACGCATGATGGCCAGGACTGGGCGCCGGACCGTGCGTGTCGGTCCACCGCCGGGCGACTCAGGGGTTATCGGCAGGAGATCAGCGGGAATGAAGCCCGCGCGGGGGCCGCGGAACTCCCCGCGACGGCCGCTGCGGGACGCCGGACCCGGGCCCGCAACCCGTTCTCCTCCAAGCAGATGTGGGCGAGAGCGCCCCTGCGCCGCAGCTGGCTGCGGCCGGCGTGAGGCGCCGGCGCGGACGCCCGCTGCGCCCCGCGTCCATCCCGGCGACGCGCCGGCTACAGCGCGTAGCCCGCGTGGCGCAGGAACTGCGCGAGCACGTTGGCGGCGATCGCCATGCGGTATTCACGGTCCGAGCGGATGTCGTCGATCGGCGCGATGTCGTGACCGAGCGCCTCGAGCGCCGCCTGGGCGGCCGACGACGACGGCTGGCGGCCGAGCAGCACCTGCTCGGCTTCGTAGGCGCGCACCGGCGTCGGCGCCACGCTGCCGAACGCAAGCCGCACGTGATCGGCGGCGCCGCCGGCGTCGACGTGCAGCGCCCCGGCGAAGACCACCTTCGAGATGCTCTGCGCCCGCCGCGTGCCGACCTTGCGGAACAGCGTCGCGGTGCGTGGCGGCGGGAACAGCACGATCACGTCCGCGATCAACTCGTCGGGTTCCAAATCGAGGTCGCGATAGCCGCGAAACAGATTCTCGAAGCGCACGAGGCGCGTGCCGCGCACCGAGCGCGCCCGCACCACGGCGTCGTGCGCGAGCAGCACCGGCAGCGAGTCCCCTGCCGGCGAGGCGTTGGCGATGTTGCCGGCGAGGGTCGCTCGATTCTGGATCTGCAGCGCTCCGACCACCGCCGCCGCGGCGGCGAGCATCGGCAGGCGGCGGCGCACCAGCGGATGCGTGCGGATCTCCGTGAACGTCGCGAGCGCACCGACACGCAGTCCGTCATCGCCCTCGCGGATTCCGGTGAGCTCGCGCACCCTGGACAGGTCGAGAAAGCGCCGCCCGGCTTGCGTTCCGGCGTTGAGGTACACGAACAGGTCGGTGCCGCCGGCGAGCGGGATCGCGCGTTCGGTGGCGATCGATTCATGCAGCATCTCGAGCGCCTCGTCCAGCGTGCGCGGGCGCAGCACCTCGAGCGTGGAAACCGCGGTTCTCACCGGTGCCGCCTCGCCTGCACGCGCCGTGCCCCGCGCGCGCCGGTCGCTTTCCGCGCGCGCGCGGAGCCTTTCTTCCGCGTGGCGGCCTTCTTCGGCGCGGCTTTCTTCTTCCTGCCCGGCGCGCGCTTGCGGCGCGGAGCGCGTTTCGGCCCGGGGGCGTCCTTGCGCTCCGGCGCCCCGCGGCCGGGCGCCCGGCGCTTCGGCGCGCGGCGCTTCGCCGCGGAAGCGGCGCGCGCCGCGGCGCGCACGGCATCCACGATCTTCTGGTACCCGGTGCAGCGGCACAGGTTGCCGGCGAGCGCGTCGCGCACCTCCTGATCGCCGGGGACGCGGCCGGCGCTGCGCTCGATCAGCTCGTGGGCGGAGAGCAGCATGCCGGGCGTGCAGATGCCGCACTGCGCACCACCCATGTCCACGAATGCGCTCTGCAGCGCCGACAGCGCTTTCCCGCGGGCGAGGCCTTCTACGGTGACGAGCCCGGCGCCCTCGGCCTGAATCGCGGGGACGAGACAGGAATTCACGCTGACGCCGTTCATGAGCACGGTACATGCCCCGCACTCGCCCTCGCCGCAGCCCTCCTTGGTGCCGGTGAGGCCGCATTCTTCGCGCAGCACGTCGAGCAGCCGCTTCATCGCGTGCGTCTCGACCGTGTGGCGGCGGCCGTTCACCGTGAACGAGATCCGGGTGCGGGCGACCACGGGCGGCGCGCTCATCCGTTCCCCTTCTCCCCCGCCGCCCCGCGGGCGCGCGCGAGCGCCCATGCCGCGCGCAGCCGCTCCGGCGTGACCGGGATTTCGTCCACTCGTACGCCGATGGCGTCGGCGATCGCGGCCACGACGGCCGGCGCCGGCGCGTCCATCGGCAGCTCGCCGACGCCCTTCGCGCCCTGCGGTCCGCTCGAATACGGCAGTTCGACGATCTCGACGTCGATCGGTGGCGCGTCGGCGGAGGTCGGAATGATGTAGTTCGTGAGCTGGTGGTTCCAGACGCGGCCATCCTTGAAACGCACCTCTTCGAGCAGCGCCCAGCCGAGCCCCTGCAGCGTACCGCCCTCGATCTGCCCCGCGGCCAGCACCGGATGGATCGCGCGGCCGATGTCCTGCGCGGTGGTCACGTGCAGCACGCGGGTCTCGAAGGTGTCGAGATCCACCTCGACCTCGACGGCGCACGCCGCGTACGAGAACACACCGTAGGCGTCGCCCTGGTACGTGTCTTCGTTCCACTGCACGTCCGCCGGCTTCTGATAGCGCCGGTCCACGCGCAGCGCGCCGTGCTTCTTCAGATAGCGGCGCGCGACGGCGCGGAAGTCGGTTTCGCCCTCGATCCGCCGCCCGGCGAAATCCTCCAGGGTTTCGCGCATCGCGATCGCGCACTTCTCGAGCAGTCCGCCCACGACCATCACCGTGCGCGAGGCCACCGTCGGCCCGCTGTTCGGAACCCGGTCGGTGTCAGGCGTCTCGACCCGCACGAGCGCAGCCGGCACCCGCAGCTGTTCGGCGACGAACTGCGAAAACACGGTGATCGTGCCCTGCCCGATCTCCGTGCTCGCGGCGAGCACGCGCGGGTATCCGTCGGGCGTGAGATCCAACGACGCGACCGAGTCGAGCGTGACCTCGCCCGAGCCGGTGAATCCGGCGCCGTGGTAGACCAGCGAGAGTCCGATGCCGCGGCGCACGCGCGGCGCCGCCACGGATCTGCCCCGCGCCGCCGCGGGCCGGCCCACGCGGCGCGCCGCACGGTCCGCGGCGCGCCGCGCCGCCTGCTCGGCGCGCTGCGCGGCGCGGTTCTCGCGGCGGTAGCGGGCGCGTTTTTCGGCCAGCTTCGAACGCCGGATCGTGCGTTCGAGCACTTCGACGGCCCCCACGCTCTCCCTGAGCACCTGTCCGGTCGGCGTCACGTCGCCCGGCCGGTAGGCATGCCGGCGGCGGAACGCGACCGGGTCCACGCGGAGCGCTCCGGCGATGCGATCCATGTGGCACTCGGCGGCGAATTCCGTCTGCGGCGCGCCGAAGCCGCGGAACGCGCCGTTGGGCGGCGTACTGGTCGCGACCGTGCGCGCACGGATCTTCGAGGCCGGCCACGCGTACGGGCCGGCCGCATGGATCGCGCCGCGCGACAGCACCACCGGCGACAGCGTCACGTAGGCGCCGCCGTCCATCACCACGTCGGCGTCGAATGCCTTGAGCGTGCCGTCCTTCATCACGCCGGTGCGAATCCGGATCACCGCCGGGTGGCGCTTGGTGGTCGCGGCGATGTCCTCGAGCCGGTCGTACATGATCTTCACCGGCCGCCCGCTCTTCCACGCCAGGAGGGCCGCGTGGCCGGCGATCATCGAGGGGTACTCCTCCTTGCCGCCGAAGCCGCCGCCCGTGACCGTCTGGATCACGCGCACGCGGTCCGCCGGCAGGTCGAACGTCGCCATGAGCGCCTTGTGGATGTAATACGGGCACTGCAGCGAACCGCGCACCGTGAGGCCGTCTTCGGCCGTGCGCTCGGCAATCATGCCGTTGTTCTCGATGTAGAGCTGCTCCTGATGGCCGACGCGGTACTCGCCCTCGATAATCAGGTCGGAGGCCGCGAACGCGGCGTCCAGATCGCCGCGGACGATGTGGATCTCCTTGAAGACGTTGTCGTCGCCGTAGAGCAGGGTCTTCGCGGCGAGCGACTCTTCGACCGTCAACACCGGGTCGAGCGGCTCGACCTCGACGTGGATCGCCTGCCGCGCCGCCTCGGCGCGCTCGGGATCTTCGTGCGCGACGAGCAGCACAGGCTCGTCCGCATGGCGGATCTCGCCGGCCGCGAGCAGCGGCTGATCCTCTTCGATCAGGGTGACGAGATTACGGCCGGGAATGTCGTGGTGGTCGGCGATCACCACGCCGTCCCAGTCGAACGCCGGATCCTTCTCGATCCTGAGGATCCGCCCGCGCGCGATCGTGGACCGTACCGTGCGCCCGTGGAGCAGTCCCGGAATCCTGAGATCGTCCACGTAGAGCGCGCGTCCGGTGACCTTGTCGAAGCCCTCGAGCTTGGGCGGGCTCGCGCCGACGCTGCGCGGGACGCGGACGGAACGGCGGGATGTCGTGGCGGAACGGGCCAAATGCGCACTCCGGAAGAGGTTGAACCCCGGAAATTAGCAGGGTGAGGGCGGCGTTGCCAGTTCGGACCCCTGATGCAGAGCGTCGCACGGGCTCAGCTCCCGGCCCCCTCCAGCGCCAGCCAGAAGATCGGCGGACCGAAGTTCCACGCGGCCCAGGCGAGGATCGCCAGCCCGACCGGGACGAGCAGCCACCGGTGTCCCGAGCCGCTGAGGCCGACGATCCACCACACGAGGACATAGGCGATCCCGTTCGCCACCGCACTCAGGAGCGCGACGTGCCACATGACGGGATGCAGGTCCATCGGACCGACGAGGGCGGACACGACGGGTGTCGTGAGGCGGTAGCCGGGCGTCAGGAACGTGATCGTCGCGCGGCCGAAGAGCAGCAGCAACTCGGAGGGACGTCCGAAGGGCACCCGCAGGATCAGCCTCGATGCGTACACGATGCCGATGCCCGTCACGAAGGCCGGCAGCATCGTGCGAAGCGCAGGCGCAGGACCCGGCACGCCGTTCGGATGCACCCGCCGGCCGCCCGCCCGCGGCTCGGGGTCCGCGCCACCGCGAACCGTCCCCGTCACTCCATCACCACCGCCCGCTGCACGATCGACCGCCCGCCCTGCACCAGCCGCACCATGTAGACGCCGGGCGCGAGAGCGGCGCCGACACTGCGCAGATGCGCCCCGGCCGGAAGCATCGCCTCGACTTCGTGCGCGACGAGGCGCCCCGAGACGTCGAGCACCTCGATCCGCACCGGTGCCGCCTCGGGCAGCGTGAAGCTCAGCTCGAGCCGGCCGCGGCGTGCGGGATTCGGCTGCACGCCGAGCGCCAGGGTGAACGGCGCAGGCACCGTGACCTCGACTTCGCCGAGTCGCAGTTCGCCGCCCGGCGTCCGCACGACCATGCGGTAGTCGACCTCGCCCTGCGGCGCCGCGGTGTCCTCGATGACGGCGCGTCCCACGCCATCGACGCGCACCGAGCCGATCCTGGTCCATTCGCCGGGGCGGGCTCTGCGTTCGATGTCGACGCTGGTCACGTCCGACTCGGTGAGCCGCCACTCGATCCGCACGCGTCCCGGCTCTGCCGTGGCGCTCACCAGCGACGCCTGCACGGGCGTCGGCCGATCGATCGAGAACTTGAAGCCGCGCAGATCGATCGGATACACCGCGTCCACGCGCCAGGTCGCGATCGCCGAACCGGACTCCGCCGGCAGCAGCTGCGCTTCGGTGACCGTGGCCGCAGTGATCGGCAGCCCGGCGGCCGGGAGGCCGGCCGCGTGGGCCCCGGTTGCATCGAGCGCGAAGGCGGTGAGCCCGTCGTGCCGCGTCGATGCGCCCGGCGCGCCGCCGGTGAGGAAGAACGCCCCGCCCGCACCGTCCGGCAGCATGTCGGCGAGATCGTCCCCCGTCGGATTCTCGACCACCGGCGCGCCGCCCTCCCAGCCCGCTACCACGCTGCCGTTCGCGAGATAGCGCTTCGCATACACACCGGGCGGCATTCCGTTCCGGTACTCGAGGTACCCGACGATCGCCCCGCCGCTCGCATCACGCGCGAGCCGGCCCAGATTCGCGGGCACGCCCGTTCCCGAAACCTGCGCCCCCGCCGCCGGCCAGCCGGGCGCGTCGGTTCCCGTTGCGGTGAGATGCGTGAGATATGCCGCGTACTCGGGTCCGCGATGCTCGCTCCATGCGACGTACACACCGCCTGCGTCATCGCGGATCAGCTGCAGCTGGTACTTGAGTGAGGCCACGCTGCACACCGCCCGCCCGGCCACCGGCCATCCCGGGACGATCTGCCCCGTGCCGTCCACGTGCTGCACGTAGACGTCGCCGATTCCGTCCGACGAGTCCTGCCACGCGACGAACATGCCGCCGGCGCCGTCGCGCGCGACCGCGATGGCAAGTGTGTACAGAACCGGTGTCGTTCCCGGCAGCGGGGCGGAGAGCAGCACACCGTTGAACGGCCAGCCCGGAGCAGGACTCCCATCGGCGGCGATCCGCAGCACGCGCAGGTCGTTCACCGAGGTCAGCGGCACCGTGATCGGGCCCGGCTGCCGCTCGAACCAGGCCAGCACCGCGCCACCGGTGCCGTCCGCGTCGAGCCTGGGAATGATCGGCCGAAAGCCGCTAACGACGCGTTGCCCCGTGTCGGGACATCCGGCCGCCAGGGTCCCGTCCGGGTGCAGACGGAACATCTGCATGCTGTGGTTCTGAGCGTTCAGCAGCGGGTTGTAGGCCGCCACGAACAGATCCCCGCCGACCGGCGTGGCGAGTGTGAACGGGGCGATGAAGGTCGGGCTGCCCACCACGGCGCCGGCCAGCGGCAACGCGGCCGACGGCGTCCCGTCGTCGAGCACGCGCGAAGCGGACAGATCGGATTGCGACACGAAGAGTTGCGACCAGAAGGTGAGCACCCCGCCCTGGGTGTCCTCGACGACGGTGTGGCCGAAGGAGAAGCTCGCCTGGGCCAGCGGAACGCCACCGGGTGTCCATGCGGCATGAGCGACGGAAGGGGCGAGGATCGCGGCCACGACGGCCGAGAGGCAGGCAAGGCACTTGAGAGGCGGCATCGGGGAGGCTCCGTCTGAGGTGATGATCGGACGACGAACTCGAGTCGGTAGCCTGATGCGCCGGTGGAACCCTCTGCCGTGGGAATCGTGGCCGCGGAGGCGGCCTGCAGCAATGATACGCCTCGTCGAGCCGCCCGGGTCCATCAAAAGGCGGCGCCAGCCGGAGTGCGGGGAATCCAGGGAAGGGCCGGCCTCCGAACCGCCTCGCCAGGGGCACTTTACGTCAGAGCGCCCCCATGGCGGCGCGCAGGGTGAAAAGCTCGCTCCTGCAACGCAATGGCGGCCGCCCGCAGGCGGCCGCCACCCGTTTCATCAGGACAGCGGTCGAGCCCCGTTACCGCGCGAGCATGATCCGCCTGACGCTCTCGTAGCCATCGGTCTTCATGCGCGCGAAGTACACGCCGCTGATCGCCGGCCGGCCGGAGGCGTCTACGCCGTTCCACGACACGTCGTGGTAGCCGGCATCGATCGAACCGTTCACGAGCACGACGACGCGCCGGCCCTGCAGGTCGAAGATCTCGATTCTGACCTCCGCCCGCTCGGGCACCGCGTAGCGGATCGTGGTGCCGGCACTGAATGGATTCGGCGTGTTCCGCCCGAGCGAGTACGCGAGCGGCCGCTCGATGCTCGGCGGCGCGTAGAAGGCCGCCATCGGTCCGGCGCCGCCGGAGACGCTGTTGGCCGCGCCGGGCGTACCCAGATCGCCGTTGCCGGTGTAGCTGCCGCCGCGCGCCACCGCCACCGCCCAGCTGCCGCCGACGTTGTTGTCGAGTGCGGCGCTGATCAGCTCCATCGACGCCCCGGTGGGGCTCGGCCACGGGCTCGATCCGGTGTAGTTCACGCGGTCGACCTCCGTCCCCATGCCGTCCACCAGCACGACCTCGTCGGACGTATTGGCGAGCGTGAAGCTCGAGTACACGTAGTCGGCCGTGTAGTGACCGTTCCGATTCTTGCTGCCGTTCCGACCGAGCACCAGGTAACCGCCGGCCGGCACCACCAGCGGCCCGCCGTTCGAGATCACGTGCGAGTCGCTGCCGTCGTCGCGGATCGTCCAGCCGTCGATGTCGACGCCGCTGCCGCCGGGGTTGTAGAGCTCGAACCACTCGCCGCGCGAGTCGCTCACGGCATCCGGGTCCATCATGACTTCGTTGATCACCAGCGCGGCGGGTGCCGGCGCGGCGATGCTGAACGCGGCGTTCGAGACATCCTCAGCCGAGTTCGAAGCGGCGTCGTACGCGATCACCTTCACGAACGCATTGGTCGTGACGTCGTCGGGCACGGTCCAGTCGTAGGTGCCGTCGTTGGTCTCACCGGTGGCGATCGATGCGTAGCTGCCGCCCGCGCCGGTGGACGAGTACAGAATGTCCACCGACGTCACGCCCACGTCGTCACTCGCGCCCCAGGTGATGGCCTGCACCGAGCCGACTTCCCACGACTCGCCGCCGTCGGGCGCGGAGACCGCCACGGTCGGAGGCGTGATGTCGCCTCCCCCACCCGAGCCGTTGGCGGCGCCCGGCGTACCGAAATCGCCGGCGCCGCTGTAGCTGCCGCCGCGCGTCGTCGCGAGCGCCCAGTTGGAGCCGACGTTGTTGTCGAGATTCGTGGCGGCGAGTTCCATGGACGCGCCGGTCGGATTCGGCCAGGGCGAGGTCCCGGTGTAGTCCACGCGGTCCACGATCGCACCGTTGCCGTCCTCGAGCACGATCTCGTCCACGGTATTCGCGAGCGTGAAGCCCGAGTACACGTAGTCGGGCGTGTAACCGCCGTTGGTGCCCGGATCGCCGTTGCGACCGAGCACGGCGTAGCCGCCGGCCGGAATCACCAGGGAGCCCGCGATCACGTGCGAGTCGCTGCCGTCGTCGCGCAGTGTCCAGCCGCCGATGTCCACGCTGGAGGCGCCGGCGTTGTAGAGCTCGAGCCACTCGCCGTTGGCATCGGTGACGGCGTCGGGGTTCTGCATGATCTCGTTGATCACGACCAGCGGCGTACCGCCCGAGCCGCCGCCGCCGTCGAGGTCGAACGTTGCCGAGGGATAGATCCCGGCCGCAACCCGCTCGTCCGGCCCCTCGTCGACCGCGCCAGTGCCGCTCACCTCGTAGGTGCCGACGCCGGAGGTCCTGATCACGATGTCGCCGACGCAGAAGCCGGCGTAGCTGGTGTTCGAGCCGACGGGGTCGCCTTCTTCGGTCTGCAGCACGAGCGCCGCCGGGGCCGTCACGCAGGCCGCCTGCGCGCCGAGCACGTTTTCCACCACGGCGATGCGCGGATGCTGGTAGTTGCTGCCCTGGCCCGCGCCCACGTTGATCGCCGCGACGGTCGGAGTCAGCAGGTTCATGTAGTCGCTGTTGGTGCTGGATTCGCTGCCGTGGTGATCGACGTCGAGGACTTCGACGCCGTCCGCGGTCAGCAGGCCTGCGCCGCCGCCGGGCAGGAGCGACGTGGCGAGCACGGTCTCCACGTTCACCTGCGAGGTGGAGCGGCCGGTGCAGGCGCCGTCGTCGTCGCCACCGCCCAGATCGCCGGCGGTGATGTAGTCGAACGCGCCGTGCTGGACCAGCATGGCGATGCACATGTCGTTTTCGTTGTTGAGGGCGCCGGCGACGGAGCCATAGCCGAGCACGTCGCCGTGGACCGCCACGCAGGTTGCCTTCGCGCCGCTGCCGAGCTGGATCACCGTGCCGAGCGGCATCGGCGTCACCGGCCCCGCCGAGGTGCCGGCGGCGGCATTGTAGAAGTCGGTGATCGTCTGCGTGACCTTGTCGGAGCCGTTGTACCAGACCGTGTGGTGGACGTCGTAGCCGGCGTTGATCACCTCGTCCAGCCCGCCGACGTGGTCGGCGTCGCCGTGCGTCGCGATCATGTAGTCGAGCCCGTCTGCCGGCATGAGGCCGAGGCTTTCCAGATACGGCACGACCTCACCGGTCCCCTTGCCGTTCTTGCCGGCGTCGATCAGCACCGTGGTGCCGTCGGGACCGATGATCAGCGTGCAGTCGCCCTGCTCGACGTTGATCTGATGGACCTCGAGAAGGCCGGACGGCGTGAAGGCCGCCGCGAGAGAGGGAACGACGAGGGCCGCCAGCGTGACGAACGTCGAGAAGAGAGCGACGCGGCGGGATCCGATCCTGCGTGAAACCCTTCGAGAAGGCATGAGTGGGGGCTCCTTGCTGGTTCTCTGCTGGTTCAGCCTGGTTTTCGGAAAGCCGCGCGCATTGTTCGGGGGGCGATGGGCGATGTAAAGGAAAAATCAGACAGGATCGAAAAAAAAGGTCAAGCCCTCATGGTGTACGATGGGCACCGCAGGCCTGCGGGCTTCGGTCGATCGGGTCGGGCGCCCGGTCCGCGAGAGCGGAGCCGGGCGGTGGCTCCCGGCGCCGGACTCCGTGCGCCAGCCTGACAGTCTCCGGCCGCTGCGGCAGGCAGGGCCGGCTCCCGCGGTGGCGGTTCCGGCCGGCGTCCGCAACTTCATCCGCGTGCTCGGGCACGCGTTACGGCGGCGCGTCGATCCGCCGTCCCCGGGCCCGCTATTTGCAGTCGCTCCCCGTGGACAGGCCGAAAACTCGCCGCCTTTTGCGGGGAGCGCGGTAAGGAGGAGGTCATGGCTATCGTGGGTCGTCTCCAGAAGCTCCTCAAGGAGCGCAAAGTGGGCTGGGAGGTCATGCCCCACCGTGAGGCGTTCACCGCTCAGAAGGTGGCGCAGACCACCCACGTCGCGGGCAGTCTGCTCGCGAAAGTCGTGGTCGTTCACGAATCCACGGGCGCCTTCATCATGACCGTGGTGCCGGCGACCGAACACGTCGATCTGGGAACGCTGATCTACATGACGGGGCGCTCACTCGATCGGCTCGCCACCGAACACGAGTTGAGCTGGCTGTTCCCGGACTGTGAGGTCGGCGCGATGCCCCCGTTCGGAAGGCTGTACGACATGGAAATGTACGTCGACAGCGAGTTTCACGAGCACGCGGACATCTATTTCCAGGCGGGCAACCACCATGAAGTCGTGCGAATGAAATTCGACGACTTCAGGAAGACAGCCGGGCCGTTCAGCGGGGAGTACACGCTGCACCGCGAGCTCGGCTGACCGCGGCGCCGCTCCGGCCGCAGGCCGGGGCGGTCCTCGGCGGGGCGTCGGCGACCGGCTGGGCAGGCGTCGCAGCGGCGCTCCGTCGTCACGGATCCGCGCGGGCTCGCTGGGATGACGCCCGCGCGGTCCGCTTTTTCGGCCGGGCGCATCGGGTCCCTCGTGCGCCGCGGCCATCACGCGACGCCGTGAGGCGGATGGGGTGCTGCATCCCCCAGGTGGCCGGGCTCTCTCCCGGCGCGCCGGGCGCCCCGGTCGCATCCGCCTCACGTTGCCGCGTGGTCGCGCGACGCGCGCGGATCTTCTACTCTCCCGCGCCATGACGGCGTTCCCGAGGGATTTTCTGTGGGGAGCGGCGACCTCTTCGTACCAGATCGAGGGGTCGCCGCTCGCCGATGGCGCCGGCATGGGCACCTGGCACCGCTTCGCGCACACGCCCGGCCGCACGCTCGAGGGCCAGACCGGTGACGTCGCCTGCGACCACTACCGGCGCTGGCAGGACGACATCGCGCTCATGGCCGGGCTCGGGCTCACGGCCTATCGCTTCGGCATCGCCTGGACCCGCATCCTCCCCGCAGGCCGCGGCCGCGTGAACCCGGCGGGGCTGGACTTCTATTCGCGCCTCATCGATGCGCTGCTCGAACACGGCATCCGGCCCATGGTGACGCTCTACCACTGGGATCTGCCCGCGGCGCTCGATGATCGCGGCGGCTGGCTGAGCCCCGACATGCCCGCGTGGTTCGCCGACTTCGCCGAGGTCGCGTTCCGCGCGTTCGACGACCGGGTGCCGCTCTGGTGCACCCTCAACGAGCCGTGGGTGATCAACGACGCCGGTTACACGCACGGGGTGAACGCGCCCGGGCATCGCAGCCGCTACGAGCCGCCCATCGTCACCCACCGGCTGCTGCTTTCGCACGCCGCCGCCGTCGAGCGTTATCGCGCGCTCGGCCGCCACGAAATCGGCATCGTCGCGGATCTCGAGCCGAAGGAACCGGCCAGCGATTCCGCCGAGGATGTCGCTGCGACCGGGCGGGACGATGCGTACAAGAATCTGCAGTACCTGGATCCCGTGTTCGGCCGGGGCGCACCGGAGCCGATGCGGGCGATGTTCGGCGACGCGTGGCAGGACTGGCCCGCGGAGGACTTCGAGAAGATCCGCACGCCGATCGACTTTCTCGGCGTCAACTACTACCAGCGCCGGGTCGTCCGTCACGACCCGGAGGCGTGGCCCACGTACGCGAGCCCCGCGCACATCGCGGGCGCGACCTACACGCAGACCGGGTGGGAGGTCCATGCCCCGGGCCTCACGAAGACGCTGCTGCGGGTGCGGGAGCGCTATGGCGACGTGCCCGTCTACATCACCGAGAACGGCGCGGCGTTCCCCGACCCGCCGCATGCGCCGAACGGCCGCGTGGACGACCCGCTGCGCGTGCGCTACCTCGAAGACCACCTCGCCGCCGCCGCGGACGCGATCGCGCAGGGCGTGGACCTGCGCGGTTACTTCGTCTGGTCGCTGCTCGACAACTTCGAATGGGCGAGCGGCTACTCGAAACGGTTCGGTCTGGTTCACGTGGACTTCGAGACCCAGGGCCGCACCATCAAAGCGAGCGGCGAGTGGTACCGGAGGTTCATCGCGGCGCAGCGGGCAGGAGACTGAGACGGGGGCCGGCCGCCGAGTCGCCGCCGGCAGCGTCCTTCCGTGCCGCTCTACGGCTCGAACCTCACCGTCACGCCGCGCTTCCTCACGACCAGCATGCCGTCGCGCCCGAGCCGCACCCGTCTGCCGTTCACCCGCGCCGAGCGAAACGCCACGCGGGAAGGCGGATCGAGCACGAAGCCGCCCGGCGGCACCTCGCCCGCAGCGTCGATCGTGATCTCGAGCGCGGCGCCGTCGGCGCGCATGGTGAAGCCGAGCCGTCCGTCGCGGGTCGAGAGGTCCTTCACCCGAACGCCGTTTCCCTCGGACACCCAGGCCCACGGCACCCCGGCGCCGATGACGATCGAGCGGTCGCTCTCCCGCTCGTAGGCGAGCATGTCGAGCACCGAGCGCACGAAGTCCGAGCCGACCCAGGTGTGCGGCATGTCGCCGAGAAAGCGCACGTGGCGCGGATCGTGGCCCACGACTTCGGCCCACTGCGCCCAGCCCGGCGGGCGCCGGAGCGTCATGAACCAGTCGAGCGCCGCATGGGCGCGGTCGCGCCAGCCGAGCCGTACGAAGGCGCCGATCGTGCGCATCTCGTAGGGCGTCATCGCGTCCCATGCCTCCTTGCCGTCGCGGCGCCGCTCGAAGAAGCGCCAGTAACGCTCGAACGTGTGGTCCACCGCGTCCCTCGGCAGCACGTCGAGCGCCTGGCCCGGCTCGAGCGCGATCGTCGTGGAGGTGGCGTCGAAGTCGCCGAGATCCGCGGCGCCGGGGATGTAGTCGATGCCGTGCCGCTTCATCGACTCACGAATCGACGCGATCAGATCGTGCTGGAACTGGTCGTGGATGCCCCGGATGCGGCGGGCGTCGCCGCGCCGGCCCAGACGGCTCGCGAGCCAGGCCGCGTCCTCGAAGCCGCGCAAGGCGAAGAAGTCGTCCCAGTAGGAGTGCATCGGCTTCGCCGAATAACCCTCGTGGCTGATCGAGGGCGGCAGCAGGCCGAAGAATTCCACCTGGTCCGGGCGCCGGTACTCGGGCGTGCGCTCGGTCCGCCGCAGCGAATCCAGATAGCCCACCGCACGATCGACCCCGGGCCACATCTCGCGGGCGAGATCCAGATCGCCGGTGTGGCGCAGGTACTCGGCCACCAGATAGATGAACTCGCCGCTGCTGTCGTGCTCGGGCACCGGGTCCGAACCGCGCTGGTCCACGCAGCACGGCACCTTGCCGTCGGCGTAGAGGTACGGCGCGAACCACTCGATGAACGCGCGCACGACGGCAGCGTGGCCGGTGCGCAACAGCGCCGTCGAGGTCAGCGCGCCGTCGCGGATCCACGAACGCTCGTAGGAGCGCGAGCCGGGTTGGATCGCCGCGCCGTCGCGATTCACCATGATCCAGCCGATCTGCGCATGCAGCGTGCGCGTGACCTCGGAGTCGGGCAGGGCGATCTCGGCCCCGCGCAGGCGCCAGCGCCAGTCGGAGATCGACGCCTGGATGTCGGGGTCCGTCGGGGTCGTGCCGCGTCCCGGCCCGAACGCGGCGGCGTCGCTGAGCGCGATGCGCAGGTCCACCGTCATGGAGTCATCCGGCGCCAGATCGAATGCGTACGCGAGCACGCCGGACGCCGCTTCGAACGGGTCCTCCACGACCGTCGCCCGCGGCAGGCGATCGGCCGCAATGGCCGGCAGCACCCCGCCCTGGTCGAACGTCGCGGCACCGAAGCCGTCCGGTGCCGTCACGCTGACCACCCGCGCGACGCCGTCCACGAGAATCGCGTGATCGTCACGGGCGAGCCGCCGGATCGGAGCGGTCCCGCCTTTCGTGTTCAGGAATTGCGACGGGGGGTTCACCTGGAACGGCCGCAGCGCCAGGTAGAGCGTTCCCTGTGCCGCCCGGCCGCGGTTTACGACCACGTAGTGCGCGATGACGCGCCCGTGGCCGGGCTCACCGGTCGGATACGCATGCACCGTCAGGTCGAGATCGCCGGCACGCCAACGCACCCACGGCAGCGGCAGCGCCGCCTGCCCGCCCACGAGACCGTGCGCCATGCCGACGTCGGCCCACGTCACCAGATGCCCGCCCGCGTGGATGAACGGCTCGACCGTGAACTCGGCCTTGCCGGCCTCGATACGCCCGTCCTCGCCCATCAGCGCCTCGTCGCGATCCGCGTCGAGACCGACCACCGTCCAGTACGACTGTTCGCCGACGTAGCCGCGCGGGTACCAGCCGCGCGGTGCGCGGGCGGCGATCGCCTCGAAGAACTTCTCCCGCGTCGCGCCCCACTCGAGCGGTTCGACCTCGACTTCGGCGAGCGCGACGCCGCCACCGGGCGCGCCGTCCACGAGCCGCAGCCGCACGTAGCGCGCGTCGGTATCGGTGAGCAGGATCGGATCGGCGCCACCGTCGCTGCCGCGCACCGGGCGGACGTCGCGCCAGTGCGAACCGTCCGACGACAGCTCCACGTCGTAGTTCTTCGCCTGCCGTCCGGGCGCCCACGTCACCATCAGACCGCCAAGCGCCCGCTCGCCGCCCAGATCCATGGTCCACGTCGGGGTGTGATCGAGCGTCGAGGGCCGCCATGCCGTCGCCGGATCGCCGTCCACCGCACGGGCCGCGACCGCGGCCCCGAGCGCCGACGAGGCGGTCGCGACCGGCGTCATCGGCGCGCCGGGCTCGGGCAGCGGTTCGACCGTGAGGTCGTCGATCCACACCGAACCCCTGCCGCCCTGGCCCGCGGTGATCGCGAACTCGATCGCGGCGATGTCGGTGAGCTCGCCGCCGCCCGCCGGGCCCCACGCGAACGAGATGTGGCGCTTGCGGAAGACCAGGGTCTCCCAGTCGTGCGGGAAGTCGAAGTCCTGGCGCCTGGCCCACCACACGTTCTCCATGCCGGGCGCGATCAGCTTGAACTCGAGCGTGTTGGGCGGGGTCTCGCCGCGCACGCGGAAGTGGAAGCGGTAGTTGCCGCCGACCCGCAGCGCCACCCGCCGCCGCGCGACCGCGTAGCCGCCGCCGCCGTGGAAATCGAAGTCGAGCCGCATCGCGCCGCCGTCCTCGACGATGTGGAGCCCCACGCCGGTGGCCGGATGCGCCGACCACGCGGCGACGCTGGAGAAATCGTCGATCAGGTACGGGCCCTCGTCCGCGGTGAGCACGTGCGGGATGAAGGCGCTCGAGTCCGCCGGAGCCGCGCCCGCCGGCGCGGGCCGCATGCAGGCCGCTGCGGCGAGCAGCACGGCCACGGCACGCCAGGCGGCGCGCGCCGTCCGCTGCGCGGCGGCCGGCCTCATTCCTTCACGCTCCCCGTCATCACGCCGCGCACGTACGCGCGCTGCAGCGCGAGGAACACCAGGATCGTCGGCAGCACGGTGATCACGGCGCCCGCCATCATCAGCTCGGTGTCCTGCACGTGCTCGCCGCTGAGGTTCGCGAGCGCGACCGGCAGCGTGTAGCGCGCCTCGTCGCTGAGCACGATCAGCGGCCACATGAAGTCGTTCCACGCCGAGAGGAAGGTGAACGCGGCCAGCGTCACCAGGATCGGCGTCAGCAGCGGCATCACGATCGTGCGGTAGATCTGGAATTCGCCCGCGCCGTCGATGCGTGCGGCATCCAGCAGCGCGTCCGGGATGCTCAGTGCGTACTGGCGCACCAGGAAGATGCCGAACACCGTCGCCATGCTCGGGATGATCGCGCTCCACAGCGAGTTCACGAGCCCGATCTGCTTGAGCAGCAGAAACAGCGGCAGCATGCCGACCTGGGACGGGATGACCAGCGCGCCGAGCAGCAGGCCGAACACGCGATCGCGGCCCTTGAACCGCAGCTTGGCGAACGCGTACCCGGCCAGCGAATTCACGACCAGCGAGAACAGCGTCGCGCCGACGGCGACGATCGCGCTGTTGGTGAAGTTGCGCGTGATGTCGAGCCGCTGGAACAGCGCCGCGTAGTGGGCGAACGTGCCGGCCGCGGGCAGCAGGCGCGGTGGCAGCGAGTTCGCCTCCCCTGCCGCCATGAACGAGGCCGAGAACATCCACAGCAGCGGCACCACGGTCAGCAGTGCGAGCAGCCCGAGCGCGGCATGCAGGAAGAGCGGCTGCGAGCGGACGCGCCTCACGGCCGGCTCCGTTGCAGACGCATCTGCAGCAGCGTCCCGACCAGCATGATCAGGAACAGCAGGAACGAGATCGACGCGGCGAAACCGATCCGCCACCAGCGGAAGCCCTGCTCGTACATGAGCAGCACGACGCTGGTGGTCGCCTTGAGCGGCCCGCCCTGCGTCATCACGTACGGCTCGGCGAACAGCTGGAACTGGCCGAGCATCGTGATGATGCCGATGAACAGCAGCGTCGGTCCGAGCCCCGGCAGCGTGACGTGGCGAAAGCGTCCCCACCACGTCGCGCCGTCGAGCTCAGCCGCCTCGTACGTTTCCTGAGGGATGCTCTGCAGTCCGGCGATGAAGATGAGCATGTTGTAGCCGAAGTTCTTCCACACGCTCAGCAGGATGATCGCCGGCATCGCCCAGTGCGGGTTGCCGAGCCAGTCGATCGCCGGCAGGCCGAGACCGCCGAGCGCCGCATCGATCAACCCGTAACGCGGGTGGTAGAGATAGCGCCAGACCACCGACACCGCGACCAGCGTCGTCACCACCGGCATGAAGTAGATCGAGCGGAAGAAGCCCGGCCAGCGTACGCCCTTCGCGTCCAGCATCAGCGCCGCGCCGAGCGACACCGCGATCGACAGCGGCCCGCCGACCAGCACGAAGTAGAACGTGTTGCCGAGCGCCTTCCAGAACAGCGGATCGGAGAGAATGTGCACGTAGTTGCCGATGCCGACGAAGCGCATGTTCGCCGGATCGGCGATCGCGTAGATGTCGAAGTCCGTGAGGCTCAGGAGCAGCCCGGCGAGCACCGGCAGCGCGAAGAACACCCCGATCAGGAGCAGCGCGGGCGACACCATCAGCCACCCGGCGCGTTGCTGGGCCCGTGCGTGCGGATTGCTCATCCGTCCCTCCCGCGGGCGCCCGCGTGGGACGCGCCTGCGGCGGCTTCGCGAACGGCGCCCGGCGCGCCGGCGCCCCCGCTCGTCGTCCCCTCGTCGCCCGCGCCGTGCGTCCGCTGCAGCATCCAGCGGCGCTTCTCGAGCAGTCGATCCACGTCGCGATCGAAACGCGCCAGCGCCGAGTCGGCGCTCACGCCGCCGCGGATCACGGCCTCGGCGCGATCCTGGAGCAGGTTCGCGATCTCCTCCCATTCGGGCACCCGCGGCGCCGGCACCGCGCGCCGGAGCTGCTCACCGAACGCGACCACGCGCGGGTCTGCGACCAGCGCCGAATCGCGCCAGACCTCGACCCGTGCCGGCAGGTCGCCGGTCAGCTGCCAGAACCGCAGCTGCTGATCGGGCCGCGACAGGAACTCGATCAGCCGCCACGCCGCATCCTTGTGGTGCGAGCCGCGCATCAGCACCAGGCTCGAGCCGCCCGCGATCGATGCTCCGGGCCCGTCGGGCCCCGGGAGCGGCGCCGTGCCCCAGGCGTCCTGCAGCGAGTCCGGAAGCCGTTGCTCGAATTCACCCAGGTTCCACGGGCCGGTGATCATCATGGCGAAGTAGCCGCGCGCGAACTCCTGATACATGTTGGCGATTTCGGCATTGCCGATCGGCGGCGCCAGCGAATCGCGGAACATGCCGACGTAGAAGTCGAAGGCGCGCTTGAACGCCGGCTTCGAGAATGCACCGCGCGTGCCGTGCGCCTCGAGCAGCGGCGAGCCGGTCTGCATCCCGAAGATCACCGGCTGCATGAACTCGTTGGTCGGCAGGAAGATCGCGTAGCGGTGCGCGCCCTCCATGCGCTTGATCGCGCGCATCGCCTCGAGCCAGCCCTGCCACGTCTCCGGCATCTTCGCGTACCCGGCGCGCTTCAGCAGATCGCGGCGGTAGAACAGCACGCGCGTGTCGACGTACCACGGCACTCCGTACACTTCACCGTCGACGACGTTGGTCTCCCAGATGCCGGGGAAGTACGAGCTGTCGGCGAGCGCGTCCGAGCGCGCGAGGCGCCCGTTCAGCGGCTCGAGCGCATGCAGCGCGGCGAACTCGGCGATCCATGTGTTGCCGAGCTGCGTGACGTCGGGGGTCGAGCCGCCGACGTAGCCGGTGAGCAGCTTCTCGTGCGCGGCCGACCAGGGGATCTGCTGCACCTCGACGCGGACGCCGGGGTTCTCGCGCTCGAAGTCGCGCACCAGCTGCTGCACGACCTCGCCCTCGCGGCCCATCGCCCAGAACCGCAGCGTGACACCGCCGCCGGCGCCCCGGCCGCAGCCGGCGGCGAGCACGACGGCCAGCGCACCGATCGCGGCGCCGCGACCCCGGGCGCGGCACGCAGCGGCGCGACGCCGCGGCGGCGTCACTGCGCGGGCTCGTCCAGCCATCCGCCCCTGAATCCTGCGGCTGCGAGGCCGCGCCTGACGTGCGGGTTGCTGCGCATGACTCGCCACACCAGGCCGCTGCGCAGGTTCTCGAGCATGCATACGATCGGGCCCTGATCGATGCCGAGGTAGTCGGTGTCGAACCAGCCCACCCCGGGGACGATCCGTCCCTGCGCCACCGGCCCCGCCTCGCGCAGCGTCGGATTCAACGCGTCGACGAAGCCGTACTTGCCGTAGAGCGGCGCGCCATAGTCGGCGCGCATCGCCATCAGCGTGGTCGCGCAGAGGTCGGGAGCGAAGGCGACCGAACCACCCGCGGCCGCCGGAGCCACGGTGCCGTCGTCCCATACGTCGCGGTCGGTGACCCCGCGACCCCAGTAGGTGTGGAACTCGCGCTCGACGCCGTCGACCCTGCGCTTGCCATCCAGCGGACCGTCGCAGGCCGTGAGTCCCCAGAGCCGCTCGCCGTAGCCGCGCCACTTGCCCGGATTGTCGATCGCATAGGCGCGCTGCGCGATCGTGGCGCGGCGCGAGTTCTCGAAGTAGTCGATCCCCTTCGCACGGCACCAGTCGTCCTCGATGCCGCGAAAGTCGATCCACACGTGCGAGTACTGGTGTCCGAACAGCGGCGCGAACACGAGCTGCGGCTCGCCCTCGAACGTGGCCCACCGATAGTGTTTCGTCCACGCGCCCCACACGTCGCCGTGCGCCGGGTGCGTGGGCGAACCCAGCGCGAGAATCATGAGGATCATGGCCTCGTTGTAGCCGCCCCAGTCGTAGGGCATGAAGCCCTTCTCCGGATCCCAGCCGAGCACGATCGACGGTGGCCGCGGCTGCGCCCAGTCCCATTCGACCCGGGTGTACAGCGACTCCGCGAGCGCGCGCACCGGCGCCTCGTCCGCACGGTCGAAGTACGACTGGCAGAACAGCACGCCCGCCATCAGCAGCGCGGTATCGATGGTCGAGAGCTCGACGTTCTGGAAACGCGCGCCGGTCTCCGGCACCAGGAAGTGATAGTAGAGGCCGTGGTAGCCGGTCATGCCTGCCGGCGCGTCGCCCTGCGGCGCGCGCCAGAGGAACTCCATCGTGTGCCTCACGCGCTCGCGTGCCGCCTCGCGCGTGACCCAGCCGTGCTCGGCACCGATCGGATACGCGGTCAGCGCGAAGCCGATCGCCGCGACGCTGGAGAACGACTTCGTCGGCCAGCGGTCCGGGGTGAGCCCGGTGTTCGGGTCGGAAAGATCCCAGAACCAGCGGAACGTGCCGCGCTCGAGCGAATCGAGGAACGCCGCCTGCGCCGGGTCGAGCGTCGAAAACCCGGTGCGCGCGGCCGCCTGCACCTGCTTCGCGTCCCCGGTGGCGTGGCCTTCCGGTGCGGCGCAGCCGGCGGCGGCCAGTACGGCGAGAACCGTCGCCATCATCAGGATCGCGGCGCACGGGCGCCACAGCCGGCCGTCACAGCGCGGGGCGGCTGCGGGCGGGCGCGGGCGTGCCCCGCTTTCCGGGACTGCAGAGCGGTTCATCCTGATCCTCCCTGGCTCCGCCGCGCGGGAACGGCGGCCGCTAGCGTCCCGGTTTCGCGGGTGGCCGTGGCGGCCGCGGCGCTCGCGGTTCGCCGCTCTCCAGCGCCGCGCCGCGCGCGGTGGCCGGATTCGTGACCGTCTCGGCGCCGCGACGGCCGGAGGCGGACGCCCGCGTGCCGTTCGCGGCGCCGAGCGTCACGATCACGCGATGCGTTCCGCCGTCGCGCGCGATCGGCACCATCGTCACGCCATCATGCACCGGCACCGCGCTGCCGTCGACCGTCGCGCCGCTCGCCCGCCCGGGCGCCGCCCGTTCGTACTCGATCTGATACGTCGCGCCGGCGCCCGGAACACGCCAGGTCACGCGGCAGGCGGGCCATGCGTCCGGAATCCGCGGGGTGAGGCGCAGCTGATCGCCGTTCACCCACTCGATCCCGAGCACCGACTCCACCGCGACGCGATACATCCAGCTCGCCGATCCCGTGTACCAGGTCCAGCCGCCGCGTCCGACGTGCGGCTCGGCGCCGTAGACGTCGGCGGCGACCACGTAGGGCTCCACGCGGTACGTCGCCACCCCGGCCGGATCCGCGGCGTGATGAACCGGGCTCAGCATCGCGAGCAGCGGCGCCGCGCGATCGGTTCGCCCGGCCTCGGCGAGTGCGCGCACGATCCACAGCGCAGCGTGCGTGTACTGCCCGCCGTTTTCGCGCACGCCCTTCACGTACCCCTTGATGTAGCCGGGATCCCGTGGCGTGTTCTCGAACGGCGGCGTGAGCAGTCGGATCAGTCCCTCGCGCTCCGAAATCAGGTGCCGCTCCACGGCGTCCAGGGCCTGCGCCGCGCGAGCGGGCGGCGCCGCGCCCGAGATCACCGACCACGCCTGCACGAGACCGTCGATGCGGCATTCGGTGTCGGCGTGCGTGCCGAGCGGCACACCGTCGTCATCGAAGGCCCGCAGGTACCACTCGCCGTCCCAGGCGTTCGCCTCCACGGCTTCACGCAGGGTCGCCGCGTGCGCGCGGTAGCGCGCCGCGCGCGCGCCGTCGCCGCGGCGTTCGCAGAGCGGCGCGAACGCGTCGATCACCGCGATCAGGAAGAACGCCATCCAGACGCTCTCGCCGCGTCCGGCCTGGCCGACCCGGTTCATGCCGTCGTTCCAGTCGCCGGTGCCGAACAGCGGCAGGCCGTGCGCGCCGGTCGTGAGCGAGCGGTCGATCGCCATGCATGCGTGGGTGTAGACGTCGGCCGTGCGCCCTGCCGGGCGCGGCTCGACGAACGCTTCCGCCTCGCCTGGCGCCAGGGCGCGGGCGGTAAGGAGCGGCCGGCGCTCCTCGAGCACCGAGACGTCGCCGGTCGCCCCGACGTAACCCGCGGTGAGCCAGGGCAGCCACAGGAGATCGTCGGCGAAGCGGGTGCGCATTCCGCGATCGAGCGGCGGGTGCCACCAGTGCAGCACGTCGCCCTCCACGAACTGGTGCGCGGCGTGCAGCAGGATCTGGCGCCGGAAGCGGTCCGGATCGAGCAGCGTGAAACCGCTCGCGTCCTGCAGCTGGTCGCGGAACCCGTATGCGCCGCTCGACTGGTAGAAGGCGGTGCGGCCGAGCATGCGGCCGCTCAGCGCCTGATACGGCAGCCAGGCGTTGACCATCAGGTCGAGCGCCGGCTCCGGCGTCTCGATCTGCAGGCCGTCGACGAGGTTCTGCCAGAACGCGAGCGCCTCTCCGTGGGCCGCCTCGACCGCCGCCGGCGTCGCGTGGCGGGCGAGCAGCGCACGCGCCTCGGCGGCGTCCGCAGCATCGCCCAGCAGGAAGGTGCGCTCGACCTCTTCGCCGGGCGCGAGCTCGATTGCCGTATCGAACGCGAAACACGGATCGAGGCCGGCGCCGGTCACGCCGTCGAGCATCTCGCCGCGGACGAACGCGGCGGGCCGGCGGGGATCGCCGGGCACCCCGAGGAACGCGGCCCGATCGGTGGTCACGCGGGGGCGTGCGGCGCCGTCCGGCGCCACGACCTGCGCGAAGGCGACGCGGCGCGCGAACGCGTCGCCCACCGCGCTCGTGGCGAACAGGGCGCCGCTCGCGGCGTCGCGCGAGGTGACCGCGAAGCGCCCGTCGCTCTCGGGCAGTGCCCCCAGCACCAGCCGCTGATAGGCGGCGAGCGACAGCCGCCGGGTGCGCGGCGAGCGATTGACGAGCCGCACGCGGCAGAAGCGGACCGGATCCTCGCGGGCGACGAACAGGCGCGTGTCGTGCTCGATCCCGGCGTGGGTGTGACGGAAGCGCGACTCGCCCATGGCGTGCCGCACTTCGAATTCCCCGCCACACGCGACCGGCCCCGGCATGGGCGACCAGAACGTGGCGTCGTCGAGATCCCGCACGTAGAGCGCCTCGCCGTACGGATCGAGCACCGGGTCATTGGACCACGGCGTCAGGCGGTACTCGCGGCTGTTCGCCCCCCACGTGGAGGCGGCACCCGACTCGCTGATGAGAAAGCCGATCCGCTCGTTGGCGATCACGTTCACCCAGGGCTGCGGCGGCCGGCCATGACCGTTCACACCGCTCACGCGGATCACGTATTCGCGCCCGTCGGCGCTGAATCCGCCGAGCCCGTTGGCGGCGCGCAGCGTTTCGCCGCCGGCCGGCGCGCCGCCGTCGCATGACCTGAGCGGCCGCGCGCGATCCACCGGGGGCACGGCGGGCGCGGGCTCCAGGCGCGGGGCCGTGCCCGACGCGGGCGCCCAGCATGCCGCGGCGCGCGCGAGCAGCAGGTCTGCTGCGCCTTCGCCGGCCGCCGAAGCGAGGTGCACGCCATCGGCGGGGTCGGCGGAGGGCGCCGCGGCGCCGGCCTGGACGAGCAGCTGGAACGGCCAGCCAAGCGCCCGCCAGTAGCGGAGTGCCTCGAGGGCGAGCGGCACGGCTTCGCCCTCGGCGAACACCAGCGGCTGCGCCGGATCGAGCCCCATCCTCCGCAGCGCGTCGATCGAGCCTGCGGCGCGCGCGAACGCTTCTCGCTCGCCGCGCAGCGCGGGCCGGCCCTCGAGCGCCGCGGCGCCCAGCGCCTGCAGAAACGCGGCGCGCCCGGGACCGAGCCCCAGCGCCGCCTGCCGCTCGCGCTCGGCCGCTTCAGCCGCTGCGAAGAGGGCGGCCACCCGCGGTGGATCGAGGTCGGCCGCGAGCCCGAGCACCGCATCCCGCTCCGGCGCGGCGGCGAGCACGAAGTCGAACACGGCGCTCGCGCCGGGGTCGAGCGCCACGCGGCGCCGGATCGCGAATACCGGATCGAGCACGTTCCCGGTGCTCCCCGCGAACACGCCCGGTGCCGCGAGCCGCGCGCGCCGGTGGGCGAGATCGCCGCGACCCAGGTGGCGCGCGCGGTCGGTCTCCCATTCGAGCCCGTCCGTGCCCGGCGCGGCGAGCAGCATCCACGGATGGCGCTCGTCGCCGCCGCGCGGGCGCCGCCGTGCGAGCAGTGCGCGCCGTGGCGCGTCCCACGAGGTCTGCACGAACAGCTTCGAGAACGCGGGATGGGCGGTGTCGGCCGCCGGGTGCTGCAGCGACACCTCGAACATCGACGCGAGCTGGATCGTGCGCACGGTGCGGCCGGTGTTCACCAGCGTCACGCGCCTGAGTTCGCGGCTCGCCGCGGGATCCACGCACACCTCGAGCCGCGTCTCGATGCCGTCTTCCGCGCGCTCGATCGTGAAACGGCCGGGAGCCGCAACGGCGTCGAACCGCGCCGGCACGTCGTCCGGGCCGCCGCGGCCGATCGGCCAGCACGCGCCGGTTTCCGGCTCGTACACCTGGAAGCGCCAGCCGAATCGATCTTCGACCGGATCGGGACGCCAGCGCGTCAGCGCATGTTCGCCGTACCACGTGCCTCCGGTACCGGCGGCGCTCAGGCGCACGCGCATCTCTCCCGCCCCGAGCAGGGCCGCAGGGGGAAGCGCGTCGCGACGATCCATGTGCGGTCCTCTGGCGTCGTCCCCGCTCAACGGAGATGGACGACGGTGCGCACGGCACGACGGTCGCCCGCCTGCAGCACGCATTCGTAGACGCCGGGCGCAAGAGCCGCCGCGTCGAAAGTGGCGATGTGCGGTCCGGCTGCGAGCACGCCGTCGATCAGCTGCGCCACGCGCCGGCCCGCGGCATCGAACACCGCGAGCCGCACACGTGCGGGCGCGGGCAGATCGAAACGCAGCTCGGTGCGACCGCGGAACGGATTCGGCTGTGGCGCGGCCAGCGCGACGCCGGAGCCCACCGGGTGGTCTTCGACCGCAGCGACCGCATTGAACCCGGCGCCTGCGAGGCCGGCCAGGATGTAGGGGCTCGACATCATGCGCTTCCAGGTCGAGCCACTGCGGTAGTTCTCGATCATGATCACCATCGGGCCTTCGTCGATCCCGATGTAGTCGGTGTCGTACCAGTCGTGGGTGGGGTTGAACGCGTCGAGGAATCCGTACGGTCCCCACAGCGAGGGCCAGTTGTCGTACATGTTCTGCATGGTCGGCAGCACGACCTCAGGGGCGAACGGCAGCGAACTGACCGGCGCGGTCGGCGTGAGCGTGCCGTTGTCGTTCTGCGAGGGCGGCGCGCCATGCGCCTGGTAGCCGACCAGAGGATCGTCGCTGGCGGTCAGCCCCCACAGGTCCGCCCCGTAGCCAGTGAAGCCGATGAAGTTGTAGATGCAGTACTGGCGCTGCGCCAACGTCGCGCGGCGCGAGTTCTCGAAATAGGTGATGCCCTTGTTGCTCATGTACGCGTCGTTGGCGAGCCGGAAATCCACCCAGCAGTGCGAGTACTGATGCCCGAACAGCGGCGGAAAGACGACGTATTCGTAGCCGTACCAGTTCGCCCAGTTGTAGCCGCTGGTCCACGTGCTCCAGACGCTCGACGGGTTGGCGTGCGTGGGCGAGCCGAGGCCGAGCAGGTACATGATCATCGCCTCGTTGTAGCCGACCCAGGTGCCGAAATTGCCGAACCCGCCCGTCGGCTTCCAGCCCATGCGGATGCCGGTTCCGAAATTACGGAACCACTCCCAGTCGGCGCGGCGGTAGATCGAGTCGGCCAGCGCGCGGATCTGCACTTCGTCGGGTTCGGTTCCGTCGAAGAACTGCTGCGCGTCCAGAATACCGGCGAACAGCAGCGCCGAATCGATCGAAGACAGCTCGGACGACCAGGTGCGCGTCGCCGTGTTCATGTCGAGGAAGTGGTAGTAGAAGCCCTTGTACCCGATGACGCCGGTCTCGGCGGTGCCCTGCGGCTGGTTCCAGTAGGTTTCGAGCGTGGTCAGCACGCGGGCGCGGCCCTCCGCACGGGTGATCCAGCCGCGCTCGATACCGATGCAGATCGCCGAGAAGCCGAAGCCGTTGGAGGCGATGCTCGCGGGCGAGGTCGGCGTGCTGCGGTCCTTGATCAGGCCGTTGGTCGGGTTGACCTCGTTCCAGAAGAAGTCGAACGCCTCGTGCTGGACGAGATCGATGAGCTGTGCGTCGGTGAGCGCCGAGGCGGGCGGCGCCAGGAGCGGCAGCGCGAGCAGTGCAAGAAGGAGTGTTTTCATGCGTCCGTTCCTCGCGGCGGACGTCCGGTACGGCCGGACGCCGCCGTCAGAAGCCGATGTTCAGTGAGAACCGCTGGGACGAACCGAGACGACCCTGGTCCGCCCAGGCGTAGTTCAGGCGATAGCGGTATTCGTCGAGTCTGCCCCCCACCCCGGCGCCCAGCGTGAGCCCGGTCTCGGAATCGGTCAGGAACAGGTTCTGGTAGCCCGCGCGCAGCGCGACGAGATCGCGGTAGGCCCATTCGGCACCCATGCTCACGCTCTCGGCGTTGTCGCTCGGGTGGTACGCATCGACGGCCATGTTCAGGGTCTGGGCCGCGTTGATCCTGAGCGGCAGGCCGAGCCCGACGCGGAACAGCGCGGGCAGGCTGAAGGTGTCGGTGTAGCGCAGCCCGGGCAGAGCGCCGTTGTCGCCGTAACGGGTCGGATCGTTGTCGTAGAGGATCCGCAGGTCGCGTCCGTCGAAACGGGTCTGCGTGCCGAAGTTGCTGAGGCTCGAGCCGATGTGCAGGCCGTTGTCGGAGATCCGGAACAGCGTGCCGATGCTCACGGTCGCGGCGCTCGCCGAACTGTTCCAGATCGTCTCCTGCAGCCAGGTGATCTGCGTGCCGACCGAGAAGCGGTCGGTGATGTCGCGGGCATAGCCGACACCGATCGCGACGTCGTTCACCGAGTAGAGCAGCCCCGTGCCGAGTGGCTGCGCCACCGTGCGGACCTCGATGTCCCCCGAGCCGAGCGAGGTCACCGAGACGTACCCGTTGCCCCAGCGCCCGAGCGGCATCGCGAACGCGGCGTAGTCGTAGCGGATGCCCGCGAACCAATCGGCGTGCGTGAACGCCAGCTCGTAGCGATCCACATGGGCCGCCGACGCCGGATTGTAATAGGCGCCGTCGAGGCCGGAGAGCAGTGTGACGCCGGCGTTGCCCATGCCCGCCACGCGCGCGCTGGGCTCGATGAGCAGGAACTGTCCGATCGTGGTGCCGACCTTGGACTGGGCGAACGCCGCGACCGGCAGAGCGGCGAGCGCCGCGAGGGCGGCGGCAGCGAGCAGCGGCAACTGGCGCACGGGAGACCTCACTTGATGATCGCGAACTTGCCGACGTGGGTGCGGGCGCCCGGTGCTTCCACCTGATACACGTACAGCCCCGGCGCCACATCGAGGTTGTCGCGCGTCCGCAGGTCCCACGGCACCGTTCCATTCGTCGAACCGTCCTGGCGCAGCGTCTGCACCAGATCGCCGTGCACGGTGTAGATGCGGATGACGCTGCCCAGCGGCAGATTGCGGAACTCGACGCGGCGCTCGCCACGCCCGTTGGTCGCGAAGCGCTCCGGTTCGAAGCTCGCCGCACCGACGTACGGATTGGGAACCACGTAGGGCTCGAGCGGTGCCGCGGCGGCCGCCGCGGGGTCGACGCGCTGCCCCGTCGTCCTGAACACGAATACGTCGTCGTCGCCGAGCGGGCGGGTGACCACCATGTTCCAGGTGTCACCGGCGCCCGGAGGCACGATCGGCCCGCGTGCGCCCTGACCGAGTGTGTCGAGTCGCACTTCCCACGTGATGTCGAAACGCGTGGCCGGCGGCGTGTCGTAGGTGAGGATCACGATGTACTCGTCCGGCCGGCTCAACGTGCCATTGTTGTCCGGGTCGTAGAACTGGAAGTCGAGCGGGATGTCTCCCGACGGCGACTCCGCATACACCTTGAACTTCGCCGGCTTCGCCGGCAGCGGGGGCAGGAAGAGCCCGGTGTCCTGCACCGTGTCGGAGAACTCGATGCGAATGTTGTTGGGATAGCCCCGGCGCCGCCAGTTGCGGTCGAGCCCCGGGGAGTAGACCGCCTTCAGCCGCGTGTTGGTCGGCGAACCGGCCGTGAAGCCGGACGAATCCGCATCGAACGACGATACGGTCGGCGAGCTCACGATCGGCAGGATGCCGCCACCTACTGGACCGATGCCGCCCCCGTCGAAATCCCGCCCGGTCGAGAAGAACACGTCGCCGGTGGTGCTGTCCTTCAGCGTGTACGCGCTGGCGTGGATGCTGTCCGGCGACGGCACCTGGAACGTGAGCTTGTAGAGGTGATCGTCCGCCACCTCGCCGTCGTGAATGATTCGCGTCGTGACCGAGCCGGTGCCGTCCCCGGCCGTCTTCTCCACCGCGCCGGCCTCCGCCGCTTCGTAGCCCGGCACCCTGGGTTCCGGTCGCACCAGCACCACGTTCTTCGGCAGGATCGTGCCGCCGCGCGGCGTGCGTGACACCGCAATCGCATTCTCCGAGGGGAAGAACTTGAACTCGTCTCCGACCGTCTCCGGCGAGCCGTAGTCGTAGGACGTCACGGCGTAGTAGTAGTCCTGCCCGTTCGTGACCGTGGTATCCGTCCAGGTGTGGGTGATGCCGGTCTCGTTGCCCAGGTAGTACGCGACGCCGTCGACCGTGACGTTCGAGTAACCGCGCACGCTGTCGGCCAGGTCGAACTGGGCGATCGGCTTGCCGCTGAGCGTGGACGGATTGCCGCGGCCGGTGGTGAGCACCTTGACGTCGCGGAAGTCCGGATCGGTCGAGCGGTAGATCCGGTAGCCCTCGAAGTCGAACTTGTTCGAGACCGGATCGATCGAGCGTTCGGCGACGTCGTCCCACGACAGCCGCACGTAGCCGTCGCCGGACTCCGCATGCAGCGTGGGCATGTCGGGCGGCACCGCGAACTGATAGTTCGCGTTGTAGATCTCCTGCACGACCTTCACGGTCTCGCGCAGCTCGGCGAGGTCGGCGCCGTAGGCGAGTGCGAGACTGAAGCGTTCCGTCTTGCCCACTTTGAGCTGGAACGGTCCCGACGCGAACAGGAAGCCGATGTTGTAGTTCGAGGCCAGCGCCGAGTCGAAGCGCGCCGGCACGTAGGGATTCGTGAACTTCTGGTACAGGCGCTGCGGCCAGCTCTGACTGTCGGTGAAGAACACGATGTTGTCGGTCATCTGATCCGGGTTGCCGACGCCGGCGCGGATGCGGTTCATCTTGAAGCCGGTGAGCCCGATCTGATCGGATTCATTGAGGTCGGTGCGATCGAAGTTCGCCTCGCCCTCGGTGGGGATGCCGTCGTCCTCGCCGGTATCGTGCGTGTCCTTGACGCCGTCGGCGCCGGTGTCGTTCACGTCGGGATTCCAGTCCATGTCCTCGTCGCCGGTCCACCACGTGCCGGCCCGGAACGCCGGGCGGTCCTCTAGCTTGCCGTAGGTCGCGAAGAACTTCGTCGTGTCATAGTGCGAGTACACCCACGAACGGATCGCGTCCTGGCCGACGATCTCGATGCCGGGTCCGCCGTCGCGCGCCTCGTCCACGATGCCGTCGCTGTCGTCGTCGATTCCGTTGAACTTGTTGCCGGGCGTCTCGAGATAGGCGTAGCCCAGGTACCCGGTCTTGCCGCATGGGCCGGACAAATCGCGGCCATGGCCGTTCTTGTCCCAGGTGTAGACCAGGTTGAGTCCGGCGTTGCGGTCCCAGTAGGCATTGTCGTCGTCCGACTCGTAGATGCCGTCGCAGGACAGCGCCGAGCCGCCGACGCCCGAGTCCATGTAGAGACCGAAGATGATGTTGTCGTCGTAATCGGTCGTGCCCTCGTTGGTGATGTCGTAGTGCCAGAAGATCACGTTGCCGGCCTGCGGGTTCGCCCACTGGAACCCGCGCACCTCGACGCGCAGGCCGAGCCCGTGGCGGGTGTGGTCGGTCGAGTCGGGGAAGAACGTCCACGCGTCGTAGAAGTTGTCGTCCATGACGGTGAAGCTCTCCTGATCGGCGCCCGGCCGTTTGCCGAAGTAGCCGTCCCAGCTCCCGGACCAGCCCGGATCGTCGGGATCGTTCAACTTGTCCGGCCAGCTGTCCGGCCAGGTGCGCGGATCGCTGCTGATCGCGGGTGAGCGCCCCTGGTTGATGCTCGGGTCGGCCTGGAACCAGCCCGGCCGCGGCTCGAAGCGCATCGTGAGGTTGCTGACCGGGCTGATGCCCTGCCGCTCGCGGTAGCCGGTCTCCATGATGTAGGCATCGTCGCCGTTGGCCTGCTTGATCTTCGCGAGCACGAACGGGGTGATGCCGTCCGAGTAGTTCATCCCGCTGCCCTTCGGCACTTCCACCGAATGGAACACCGAGAGATCCACGTTGCCCGGGTCGGCGGGATAGTCTCCGACCATTCCGTAGTTCCAGAACACGGTGCGAATGTTGGCCGCGTCGTGGAAGCCGGAACGCTCGGCGTCGATGCGGCCGCGCTGCTCGGGCGGCGGCGACGACTGCCCCGCGGCGCGGGCGGCAGGCGCTCCCGCACCCGACCCGAGAACGAGCCACACCGCGACGATCGCACACGATCCCCAGCGCTTCATCATGTCTCCTGCTCCGTGCTCCGGCCGGCTCCCAGATGAACTCGAACGCCCACCTCGATCTTGCGCGGGCCGAAGAACCGATTCGGATTCTCGAGCGTCGACATCTCGGCCGACGGGTATCGCGTGTAGTAAGGGCTGCCCGTGCTCGGAAACACGAATCCATTGAAGTAGCGGGCGTCGAACACGTTCAACACCCGTGCGAACAGCTGAGGCCTGGCGTCGCCCCAGCGCACCGACTTTTCGGCGCGCAGGTCGAACGTCACCGCGACGGGTTTGCGCCCCGAGTTCTCCTCCTGCCCGAAACCGAAACCGCCTTCGACGTTCGGCGTATACGGCTGTCCGCTGGCGAGCCGCAGCACGCCGCTCACCGTGAAGTCGTCCGGCTTGGACAGCCATGCCGACACGTTGAGCGTGTGGCGCTGGTCCCAGTTGAACGGCACTTCGCGCGGGCGCGGGTCCTCCCCGGCCTCCGCGCGCGTGGCCGTTTCACGCGGGTCGCTGGAGTTGCCGCGCGCGCGCTGCCAGGTGTAGTCGATCCGGCTGCTGAACAGGCCGCGCTGGCGCTGGTTGAGCGCGAGGGTGAAGCCGATCACGCTGCCGAAGTCGGAGTTGGTCAGGCGCGCGTACTCGGCATCGTTGTAGGTCTGGATGAACTCGACGCCGAGCAGGTCGCGGATGTCCTTGTAGAACGCCGTCACGTCCATGCCGAACCAGTCGGTGAAGGCCTGCTTGTAGCCGAACTGGTACTGCACCGTGCGCTCCGGCTTGACGTCCGGGTTGCCGAGCACGCCGAAGTCGGAGGTGCCGGCGGCCAGCGAGGCGAGCTTGTCGTAGTCCGAGTTGCGGAAGATGTCGCCGAGCGGCGGCAGCTGGTAGAAGTGCCCGTACGCGAAGAACAGTGCCGCGTCCTTCGCCACCGGGTAGGACACCCCGAGCCGCGGCGAGAACGACGTCTTTGCGGTGGTCGCGCGCGAGGGCGAAGGCGGCGCGCCGGCGATCGCGTTCGCCGGATTCTGCAGGTCGCTCGGCAGGGTGGAGCGGGCGTCGAAGAAGTCGAAACGGACCCCCGCCCGCAGGCTGATGTCGTTCCACTCGATCTCCTGCTGTGCGTACGCAGCGGCGGTGACCGGGTGGTATTCGAGCACGCCCGGAAAGTCGGGGGGCTCGTTGTCGTGGCGCAGGAGCACCGTGCTCGAGCCGACCTGCCGCGACACCAGGTAACCGGGCGAGCCGAAGCGCAGCGTCGACCACTGCGTCTCGGCGCCGATCTTGAACTGCTGGTCACGACTGAACTGCCGCACCAGCGCGCCTTTGTAGATCATCGAGTTGGTGAACTGCTCGAACCGGTTGAGGCTCACGCCCTGGTAGTAGGCGCCGTTTTCGAAGTTCGGGTCGCCTTCCGGCGCTCCGGCCTGGTCGTAGCGCGGATCGTTCACGTCGTCGTAGGCGAAATCCCTGTAGTCGACGATGTTCTGGCGCACCGAGAAGTTGATGAAGCTCTCCCGGCTGAGCGTCTGCGTCACGTCCAGCCCGTGCACCACCGACAGCGAGTGCTGTTTGGGCAGGCCGTCCGGGTTCAGGCGGAAGGCCCAGTCGTAGTTGCGCTGATCCGCGTCCACCAGCAGCGCCTGATAGCTGAACTCCGTGTTTTCGAGCGAGCGGTTGGTGATCTTCGCGACCGCTCCCCACTCCCTGCGATAGTTGAGCGGGACCGACTTGCGGTCACCGGACCTGGTGTGGCCGACGACCGCGCCGCTCGAGTCGTAGAGAAAGTGATCGGTCGGAAGGAACAGCCGGCGCGCCATGATCCAGCCGTCGTCCACGGTGCGCCGCCCGCCGAGCAGAAACGTGGTCTTGGGCAGGCCGGTCGGCCCGCTGAGGTTGAGGGTGAAGTTGCCCTGGCTGCCGATCCGCGACCGGTCGCTCACGACCCGGTCGTTTCCGAAGACGGCGTCGCCCGAAAAGGCCTCGGCGTCGACCTCGAAGTGCTCGGTGCCACGCTTCAGCACCGCATTCACCACGCCGCTCATGGCCTGGCCGTATTCCGCGTCGAACGTGCCGCTCACCACCTGGACCTCCTCGAGCAGCGAACGGTCGAGCGTGATGCCGGCCTTGTTGTCGTACGGGTTGTTCACCGAGACGCCGTCGACCTGATACTGCACTTCGCCGATTCGTCCGCCGCGGAAGTGCCCGTCCACCACGCCGGCCTGCAGGTTGACGATGTCGCTCAGCTCCTGCACGGGCAGCGATTCGATCTCCCTGCGGGTGACGTTCGCGACGTTGCTCGTGGCCTTGACGTCGACCACCGGCCGCTCCGCGGTGATCACCACCTCTTCCATCTGCAGCGGCGCGGGCTTGAGCGCCACGTCGAGCGAGGCGGTCTGATCCGCCGACACCACGAGTCCGGTGACGGTCGTGGTGTTGTAGCCGAGCAGGTTGATCCGAACGTCATAGGTTCCGGCCGGCACATTGATGACGACGTAACGGCCGTCGAGGTCCGTGACGGCGCCGGTACGCGCCGCCGGCACGGCCACGTTCACGCCGGCCAGCGGTTCGCCCTGGTCGTCCACGATCCGGCCGGAGATCTTGCCCGTGGTCCCGGCCCACGCGAGCGCGGGCGCAAGGATGAGGACGAGACCCGGCAGGAGCCGCCCCAGCAGACGTGCGGCGCGCGCGATCCCACGCACGCGCCGCACGCCGGTGTCACCACCGGATCCGCGCATCAGTCGACCAGCACCATCTTTCCGGACGCCGAGCCGATCGCGCGGCCGCTGTTCGCATCCGCGGCCTGCAGACGATACAGGTACATGCCTGGCTTCAGCTCCGAGCCGCTGAACGTCGCGGTGCCGGGTCCCGCTTCACGCAGACCCAGGTCCCGCGTCGCCACGCGGCGGCCGTTCAGGTCGAACACCGCCATCTCGAGCCGGCTCGCCTGCGGCAACCGGAACTGGATGGTGGTCAGCGCGCGGAACGGATTCGGCGCCGCGCCGAGCAGCAGCACGCGGCCCGGCACAGATACCGACGGCCCGTCGATGCCCACCACCGAGGTGTTCGGATCGAAGTACACCCGCGCCGGACAGCAGCTGTTGTCGTACTCGCGGAAATACCATGTCCGGGTGCCGTAGCTGAACGTGTAGGGCGTGTACGAGTCGCCGTCCAGCATGTCGACGCTGAAGTAGCCGATTCCGTCACCGAGCCCCGCCGGATACCCGAGCTTGGTCATGTCGATCATCAGCTCGGCCGTGTAGCCCTCGTCGATGTCGGTGCCCAGCGTGTCCACCGTCGTGTTCGGCTTCAGGTTCATGGCAACCTCGGCGCCGTGCAGCGTGTCGGCGAGGTACGGCAGGTAGTCCTGTTTCAGCGCTTCGCCGGTCGGGCCCACCGTGAAAGTGATCCGCCGCGTCTGCAGCACGTGGTCGATGTCGTCGAGCCCGGTCTCGTCGAGACCGACGATGAAACCATCCCAGCTGTCGAAATTCGGATGGCTCTGCACCACCTGGTCGTTGACGTCGAAGCCGAGATAGAGCTTGTCATCCTTGTAGAAGTACTTGACCGTGGCGTCGGCCGGATCGAGCACCGCGGCCAGACCGCCGTTCACCTCAGGCTGATACTGGCCGGAGCGCCACTTGCCCATGCCCGGATACGAATCACGCAGCGCGTCGTCCCCGTACTTGATCTGGAAGCTCGGCGCGACCGCCCACACGGGATCGCTCAGGTCGCCGTCGATCGTCGGCGCGGCCAGCGTCCCCGCGTTGGGGATGGTCATGTCGATCTGCGGCACGCTCGGCAGCGCGCCGGAGTTGATCGTCACGTCGGGGCGCGAGTAGATCAGCACTTCGTTGTAGGCGGTGGTGTTCCCCCACGGGCACTGCCACCAGGTGCGGTTGGCGCCGAAGCGGCCCAGCGTGAACGGCCAGCGCCAGTCACAGTCGTAAAGCGAGATGTTCCACTCGACCACGTCGCCGCCCGACTGCGTGACGTCGTAGCCCATGACGCCGAGGTCGAAGCGCATCTCCATGGTGTAGCCGTTGTCGATGGTGGTGTCGCTGTTCACCGTGCCGTGGACGATCGTGCGGGCGTCCCAGGCGTCGATCTGCTCCGGGGTGCGGTCGCAGCAGCCCCACGGCGGCGTCGCCCAGCGGCCGCCGAACACGGGCTCCATGTTGATGGGCGGCGTGCCGACCAGCACCTGCGACCACCACGCGTACAGGTACTCGGCCTGCGGCGCCGGACGGTCGGGCAGCGAGTGGTCCTTCATGCCCATGAGAAGGCCGTCGAACTGGTTGAAGGTGCCGCCGCCGCCGACCGAGCTGTCGGCCACGTCCACGCCCAGCCACAACTGGTTGCCCACCACGAGGAACCTGAGCGTCGCTTCGAGGCTGTCGGTCAGACTCAGCGGGCTCTCGTCCTTCCAGCCACTGCCGGGCAGGCCGGAGTTGTACCGGTACTTGATGATCTTGGTCTCCGCATTCGCCCACGCCGGCTCGTCGAGCACGCCGTCGAGCGTGAGCGACGCGCCGTCGGTCGTGCGCGCCCAGATCGTGTCTTCCCGCGGCGGCTGCGCCATTGACGGGACCGCCGCCAACATTGCCGTACCCGCGAGCACGGCACACCAGATGGCTCTCATCGATCTGCTCCCTTCTGGGCCTTCCCGTTGCGTCCAGGGAAGCCGGTGTCTTTTGCCGTACGGGCGGGCGACGCCTGCGCGCCCCCGGCCGCGATTTCGCTGCGATGCACGCGCGCACCGGCCGCCGAGCGGCTGCGCGCGCCGCACGAGGCCCGCACGACCAGCGTAGTCGGCAGGATTTCGTGCGCATCGCCGTGGTCCTGGTCCGGATCGATCCGCTGCATGAGCCGTTCGAAAGCGCGCTCGCCGAGGCGAAACGCGTCCACGTGCACGGTGGTCAGCGGCGGATTGAGGTATTGAGACACTTCGATGTCGTCGAAGCCCGCAAGCGCGATGTCACCCGGCACCGACACCCCCGCGTCGCCGAGCGCGCCGAGCACGCCAACGGCCATCCGGTCGTTGGTGACGAAGATCGCCGTCGGGCGCCGCCGCAGGGCGAGGATCCGTCTGCCGGCCTCGTACCCCGAAGGCTCGTGGAAGTCGCCCGGCAGCTCGTACTCGTGCGGAATCGAAACGCCGGACTCCGCCAGAGCGGCGCGGTAGCCCGCCACGCGCTGATCCGCATCGGTGTTGCCTTCGGGCCCGCGAACGACCGCGATGCGCCGGTGTCCGAGCGCGATCAGGTGTCGCACGATCTCGTGGGCGCCTTCGAAGTTCGCGATCGAGATCGAATCACAGCCCTTCACCGCCCGGCCCGGATTGAGGAGCACCGTCGGCGCCCCGAGCGCACACTCGCGCACGAGCCGTGGACCCGCTACTTCCGGCGCCATCACCATCAGTCCGTCGATTCGCCCGCGCATCGTGCGCAGCGCCGCGACCAGCTCGTCGGTCGCCGCATGCGAGCTCGACACCAGCAGGTGCAACCCGTAACGGCGCGAGGCCAGGTCGATGCCGCGGATCACCTCGGAAAAGAACTCGCCGTGCAGATCGGGCAGCAGCACGCCGATCGTGTGGGTCCGGTTGGTGATCAGGCTCCGCGCCGCGCCGTTCGGCCAGTAGTTCAGCCGCTGCGCCGCCGTGCGCACCTGCCGATCCGTGTCTTCCCGCACCGGTGCACTGCCGTTCAGCACGCGCGACACCGTGGCGACCGACACGCCCGCTTCACGGGCGACGTCGCGGATCGTCGCCACCCCCGAGTGCGAGGCCCGCAGCGTCGAGGGCGCGCGGCGCGCGGCACGGGCCGCCACGCCGGCCGGCTTCCCGCGGTGAGGCGTCGCCTGCGCGGGTTTTCCGGGTCGCTCGGCTCGCCTCAGTGGCTTCTTCATCCGCGGGCTCCGTTCGTCAAGAGAAGCGGGCCGCGCGCCGTGGTCCGCGCGTCGGCCCGCCATGCTGCATCGCGACACGGCAGGTGCGCGCCGTGCCGCCGGCTCATTACCGGTACATCGTCTTGATACGGCCCCAGGTCGTCGGCTCGGCGGCCGTCGGCTTGGCATCCGGCGAGAACGAGATGTTCGACCAGGTCGCGTTCACTTCCTGGAACTGACCGGGCTGCCACAGGCACTGAATGTGGCCGCCAGCCTGCGAGTCGTTGCCGATGCCGAAGTAGCCGTACTGCGGCGGGTCGTTCGGGTTGTTGTTGTTGAACGGCAGGGCACCGCTCGTATAGAGGTTGCCACCGTATGTGATCTTGCACTCGAGCGTCGCCGGATCCGCTTCCGTATTGGAATTCGGCGTGTAGTTGAACTCGATGTGGATGGTCTGGCCCTTCTGGTAGAAGAGCCCGTAGTTCGCCGTAAAGCTGAAGAACGGGAGGAAGCCGCCGAACATGGCGATTTCGCCGTCCGTCGTGCGCACGTTGAGCCGGCCTTCGACGTCCGGCGACCACCACGGCGAGATCTGCAGACCCGATTCGCACTGGCCGGGCCCGTCGATCACGAGATCCGCGCTGAAGCGGAACAGATCCGAGTTCATGAACAGCGCGGGATTCGCGCCGTCTTCCGAGAAGCGCCAGTTGTGCAGGTTGGCGAACGCACCCGCATTGTCGATGACGCACTGCGCGTCGGGAGCGTCGCCGATGAAGATGCTGGCCGGATAGGCGTTGTTGGTGGTCAGCGTGGAGTTCGGACAATCGTTGAAGATGCGCTCGTTGATGATCGCGCTGTTCACGCCGGGGACGGCTGAGGCGACCGTCGCGGTCAACGCGAGAATCGCGAGGCTGGTGAGACACGCAAGGGAGTAACCGATCCGCTTCATGGTGAGCCGTTCTCCTTGTTGGAGGGTGGTGGACCTGAGAAGCAATGGGCGGATCCGGAGGAAACCGGGGGGGACGACGACGAAGCATCCGTGCGTTCGGGGGTCCGCGCCGGACTTCCGGCGTTTTGCGCCAGGGCACGGGCCGCCTGCCGGCCGCGTGTCCTGAACCGCGTGAAAACGATTACATGACCATTCCTTGAAGTCAACGATTTCCGTGAACACACGACGAGCGCGGCGATTTCGACATCCCGGCAATGCTGCGGATCCGCGTAATCGGCTCTGCGAAACGCACGTAGAGGGAAGGTGCCGGGATGCCGGGTCGCTCGAACGAACCGCTGCGGGGCGCGCGGCGCGCGCGGGGCCGGGCGGCCGTGCCCGCCCCCGCATGGCCACGCCCCGGCGGGCGCAACCGGGGCCGGCCCGTGCGGGCCTGGCCGGCGCCGGGCGCGCGGGCCGTGCGGACTAGAACAGCGTGTAGGTGAGTCCGATCGCCAGGGTCTGCTTGAACTGACCCGCCTTGCGGATCGCACCGTCCACGATCGGAATCAGATCGGCGATGGGCTTGTCCAGGTCGACGTTCACCGACTGGTCGAACTTCTGATAGATCCACTGCACGTAGAGGTTGACGTTCAGGTGATCGGTGAGCGGCGCCGTGAACGTATTCTGGAAGTTCACGTTCGGCGCCTTCCAGAAGTCCTGCACCTCTTCGCGGCCCGGATCCAGCGCGATGGCCCGCATGTCGAAGGTCTCGAGCCGTCCGGCGTGGTCGAAGAACAGCGGAACGAACACCAGCAGCCGCCCCTTGTAGAGGATCCGCTTCCCGGCCAGCGGCTGCTGGACCGTGGAGAGCCACTCGACCCCGCCGTCGATCGAGGTCGAGCTGCCCTTGCCGAGCCCCACCGTGTCCGCGAACGCGCGCGAGAAGGTCTCGCGCAGGCTGAAGCCCAGGCGGGTGAGCCATTCGCGGTTCTCGTCCTTGACCAGCACCCGCGCCGCGCCGGCCGTCTGGGTCAGGCGCAGCGGGTTGAACGGAATGCTCGCGCGCGGGTCCGTCTGGTCGCTGAACTGCGATTCCAGGCGCAGGCCGACGAACGGGTCTACCCAGGTATCGAGCGTGAAGCGGCCGGTGGACTCGAGCAGGATCAGATCGGTGGTCTTCTCCGGCCGGTCGAACACGATGCGGTTCGGATTCTCGGGATCGTCCACCTGCTTCGCCGTCTGCCCGTAGCTCAACTGCAGGGTGTTGGAGAGGTGGAACCATCGGGACATCTGGCGCTCCGCCTTGGCGTCCCCCTGCAGCACCCAGTTGATCGAGCCCTTGTCGCCGCCGTTCCAGTTGCTGCTGTAGGCGCTCTGCGACAGGTTGAGCGCGACGCTGGCGCCGTACTCCCACGGGCCGGGCATCGTGCGGGTGGTGTCGGGTTCGGCCTGGGCCTGCGACGCGCAGACCAGCAGTCCGAGCATCACGGCGATTGCGGGGCGATTCATACATCCTCCATCGTGGGGCGGCCGCGCCAGATCAGGTGGGTGTTGATGTCTCGCAGGTGGGCGACGCCGGACAGCGCCATGGCGGTCTGCAGCTCGAGGGTCAGCAGCTCGAACACGCGGTGCACGCCCTCGGCGCCCGCGACCGCGAGTCCCCAGAGCGGCGCTCGGCCGAGCATCACCGCCTTCGCGCCGAGCGCGAGGGCCTTCAGTACGTCGGTGCCGCGGCGCACGCCGCCGTCGAGCAGCACGGGCATGGCGCCGTCCACGGCACGCACCACGCCCGGCAGCACCTCGATCGCGGCGGGCACCGTGTCGAGATTCCGGCCGCCGTGGTTCGAGACGATGATGCCGTCCACGCCGACGGTGGCGGCGCGCCGTGCGTCGTCGGGCGCCATGATGCCCTTGAGCAGCAGCGGCAGCCGTGTCAGGGAGCGGATCCACTCGATGCTCGTCCACGTGAGCGCCGGCTGCAGGAGCGGGCTGTGGATCGAGCCCGGCTCCCAGTGGTGGCGCTGGGTTCCCGTCGGGTCGAGCGCCTGCAGATGCACGGCCCGCATCGTGTCGTCGTTCGGAAACACCAGGCGGCGCTCGCGGTCGCGCGACCCGAGCACCGGCGTGTCCACGGTGACGATCAACGCGGTGCATCCCGCCTGCGCCGCACGTTCGATCAGGTGCTGCGTCGTCCCGCCGTCGCGTTGCACGTAGAGCTGGAACCAGAGATCGGCCTCCGCGGAGGCCGCGCGCACGTCCTCGATCAGCGTCGTCGACACGGTCGAAACCGCGAACGGCACCCGCGCCAGCGCGGCGCCACGCGCGGTCGCGCACTCGCCGTCCGGATGGAACAGGCGGTGGTAGCCGGCGGGTGCGATCATCATCGGCGTGGCGAGGCGCCGTCCGAAGAGCTCCAGCGACACATCCACGCGGCTCACGTCGCGCAGCACGCGTGGCAGCAGGCGCAGCTCCTCGAATGCGCGGCGGTTGCGGCGCAGGGTCATCTCGTCGGCGCTGCCCGAGTTCAGATATTCGCGCGCGTGTTCCGGAAGCCGTGCGGTCGCGGCGTTCTCGAAGTCATGCACGTTGACGAAGCGGCTGAGATCGACGGGTTCGTCCATGAAAGGTCAGTCACTCCGAAGGCGGATGTCGCGGTGCACGTTCTTGTAATAGAGGTAGCGGGCGGCGCCCGATCCGGTGGCGTAGAACGACTGGGGCACGTACGGGCCCATCCAGATGAAGTCGCCCTCGTGCACTTCGTACCATGTATCGCCGAGCAGGTACATCCCCTGCCCCTCGAGGAACAGCAGGCCGTGTTCCATGACATGGGTTTCGGTGACCGGCAGCCCGCGGCCGGGCTGGAACGTGAAGATGTTCATGGCCATGTCGTAGACCATCTCGTCGGGCAGCAGCATCTTGAGGATCGCGCCCTCGACCGGCACCGCGGTGTCGGGGAGCAGCGGGTTGCCGCTGCCGAAGAGCCACGTCTCGCCGGGCATCTTCGTTTCGTCGCCGATCACGGCGCGCGGCCGCTCGTCGCTGAGCGCCTCATAGCGCTTGCGGGTCCACAGCACGCGCGCCGTGCCGCCCACCGCCTTCGCCGAAAACTCCGTCGCCGGCGGCAGGTAGGCGTAGCCTCCCCTGCCGAGCTCCACGGCCGCCTCGTTCACGATGAGCTGCAGGTGCCCGTCGACGACGAACAGGAAGCCCTGCACGTCCGCCGGCAGCGACTGCGAGGCGCCGCGGTCGGCGGGAACGTCGAGCAGGATCATCGAGAATCCGGCGCCCAGCGCCGGCGCGCACAGGATGCGGGCGTCCACGTCGGTCCAGCCGGGCACCGGCGCCGCGGGGATTCCCTCCGGCGGGAGGATCGCGTAATTTCGCGCGACCACGGCGCGACTCCTGACCAGCAGGATCGATTGCGAGCCCGCGCCCGCCGAAGAATCGCTCATGTTCGGGAGTCCTTCATGTCGATGGTCTTGAGAGAAGACGCGCTGCGCGAAGTGCTCTCCCGCCTGAGCGCAGCCAATCTGGAATTCGCGGAAGCCTACCCCGGCGAGCGCGCCGACCGCCAGCCGGTGCACACCGTCTACGGCGGTGCCCACCTGTTCCGGGCCGACACCGTGCGGAAGCTGGGCGCGATCGCGCTCGGGATGTTCGACGCCTGCGCCCCCGACCCGGCCGCGCTCGCCGCCGCGCTCGGCATGCCGCCCGAACTCGCGGCGCTCGTGCATCCGCGCGTGCGGGAGAAGCTGGCGCGCGAGCCGATCGAAGACTTCCGGCTCGACTTCGAGGACGGCTACGGTAATCGCCCCGATGCGGAGGAGGATGGCCACGCGCGCTCGGCGGCGGCCGAGGTCGCGGCCGGAATGAAGGACGGCGCCCTGCCGCCGTTCATCGGGATCCGCGTGAAGCCGCTCAGCGAGGAGCTGCGGGTGCGCAGCGTGCGCACGCTCGACCTGTTCCTCGGCACGCTGCTCGACGAGACCGGCGGCCGGCTGCCCGGGGGTTTCGCGATCACCCTGCCCAAGATCACGCGCATCGAGCAGGTCGCCGCGTTCACCGACGTGCTGGAGCTGTTCGAGCGCGACGCGAAGATGAAACCCGGCTCGCTGATCATCGAGCTGATGATCGAGACGCCGCACTCGATCTTCGCGCCCGACGGCACCGTTTCGATTCCGAGCCTCGTCGCCGCGGCGCGCGGCCGCTGCCGCGGCGCGCACTTCGGCACCTACGACTACACGGCCGGCCTGAGCATCACCGCGGCGCACCAGCAGCCGTCGCACCCCGCGTGCGACTTCGCGCGCCATGTCATGCAGGTGTCGCTCGCCGGCACCGGCGTCGTGCTCTCGGACGGCGCCACCACGGTGATGCCGGTCGGCCCGCACCGCGAGACGCCCGGCAGCCCGCTCACGGCGGCACAGCAGGCCGAGAACACCCGCGCCGTCCACCGCGCGTGGAAGATCCACTACGACGACGTGCGCCGCTCGCTCTCCCACGCCTACTACCAGGGCTGGGACCTGAACCCGGGACAGCTGCCCACGCGCTACGCCGCCGTGTTCTCGTTCTTCCTCGAGAGCCGCGAGGATGCCGCGGCCCGGCTGCGCGCGTTCATGGACCGCGCCGCACAGGCGACGCTGCTCGGCGACATCTTCGACGATGCCGCCACCGGCCAGGGGCTGCTCAACTACTTCCTGCGCGGCATGGCGTGCGGTGCGGTGACCGAGGCCGAAGCGCTCGAAACCGGGCTCACGCTGGAGGAGTTCCGCAGCCGCTCGTTCGTGAAGATTCTGAAGGGACGACGGGGCTAGCCCGCGCGGCATCCCGCTCCGCGGGCATCGCCGGCGGCAGGCGCGGGCCGGGCCCACGGCCGCCGCCCGGTCTGCTCCGCCGGGGTCAAGGGTCTCGAGTCGACCGCCCCTCGGGCCGATACCCTGCGCATGGTCCGTTTCCGCCCTGCGTTCATGACCGCCGCCATGCTCCTCATCGCAGCGGTGCCGGTTCGTGCGTTCGCTGCGCCTCTCTTCGAAGCGAGCTACCTGGCCGTTCCCCTCGGCGGCAACCTGCACTCGCTGGCAGCGGCCGACTTCGATGAGGATGGCCACCTCGACGTCGCCGCTGGCGACGCGCAGTCCGGGATTCGGGTCGCGCTCGGAAGCGGCGACGGGACGCTGGCGGCGGCTGCGACGTATGCGGCCGGTCCCTCGCCCGGCGGAATGATCGTGCGCGATCTCAACGGGGACGACCACGTGGACCTGATGGTGCTCAACGCCGGGTCGAACAGTGTCTCGTTTCTCGCCGGTCACGGGGACGGCTCGTTCGATCCACCCGTGTCGATCTCGACGGCCCCTGGAGCGAGGACGTTCGACCTCGGCGACCTCGACGCGGACGGCCTGGAAGATCTCGTCGTGGCGTGCACCGTGGCGAATGTGATCTCGGTGCGCCTCGGCGCGGGCGACGCGACTTTCGGCTCCGAATTGGACCTGACCCTGCCCACGGCGCCCAGGGCAGTCGCCATCGCGCCGCTCGATGCCGACTCGATTCCGGATCTCGTCGTGACGCTGCCGGCCTGGAACGGCATCGCGACGTTCAGGGGTAACGGCGACGGAACCTTTCAGGCTGCGGTCATCCAGGCCGCAGGAACCACGCCCGATTCGGTGGTCGTCATGGACGTCGATCACGATGGATGGAATGACCTCGTCCTCACCGGCGCCTCGAGCCTCCGCGTTCTGCGCGGCAAAGGTGACGGGACGTTCGGATCCGGCGCCTGGACCGCGCTGCCGGCCGATGGCGGATCCGGGGCGTCGAGCAGCATCGTCGTCGCGGACGTCGACGCGGATGGGCTTCCGGATGTCGTGGTGACGCAACCGACGCGCAACCGTGTGGCCGTTCTGCCCGGGCTCGCGGGTGGCGGCTTCGGCACCGCTCTGGACGCGCCCACCGACGGCTGGATGTCCGGCGTCGCCGTGGCGGACCTCGACGAAGACGGGCGCCCCGACCTTCTCACCGCACACGCCACGGGACACGTGGCGTTCCTGCACGCTAACGGCGACCGGACCTTCGGCAGCGGGACGAACCTGGCCACCGGCGGCCCGCTGTTTCAGATAGGGTTGAATGACCTGACGGGCGACGGCCTCGGCGACGTCATCGCGCTGTCGCCGACGCCCTGGGAAGTCGTGAGCGTCTTTCCGGGACGGTCGGCCGGCGGCTTCGACGCGCGTATCGACCTTCCCACCGGCGCGCCACCCGCCCGCTTCGCGACCGGCGACGTCGACGGGGACGGCGTTCCGGACCTCGTCGTGACCGACGGAGGCGTCGACAGCCTGTCGGTGTTTCCGGGCCGGGGTGACGGCTCGTTCGGCTCGCGCACTTCCTTCGCCACGGGAAGTCTGCCCGAGGAGGTATGCCTGGCCGACTTCGACGGCGACGGCAGCCTCGATCTCGCCGCCACCTGTTTCGGCAACGACCAGCTTTGGGTTCATCGCGGCCACGGTGACGGCACATTCGACGCCGGCGTGCCCTATGCGACCGGCAGCCAGCCGCTCGACGTGAAGTCGGCCGACTTCAACGGCGACATGATTCCGGACCTGATGGTCGCGGCCGTGGGCGACCATCGGCTCAACGTGTTCCTCGGGCACGGGAACGGGACCTTCGACCCGGTGCTGCGCAGCGGCGTATGCACAAACATGATCGACCTCGCCATCGGGGATCTGAACGGGGACGGTGACCTGGACGTCGTGGGCGCGGGAGCGCGTCTGTCCCTCGATCCCCCGATCGTATTCCTGGGCGCAGGCGACGGGACGTTCACCGCGCTGGATCCCCCGCTCTATGGGGTCGCGGCCCAGCAGGTGGAGTGTGCGGATCTCGATGGCGACGGCCGCCTCGATCTCGCGGTAGCGGACCGCGAGACCTACGTCACCATCCTGCTCGGCAACGGCGACGGAACGTTTCACGAGGACGCGTACGCCTACGGTCCGCCGTACGGCGCACATCGCCTCTCACTGGGAGATGCCGACGGCGACGGCTTTCCGGATCTCGTGGTGTCGGGGGAATTCCCTGCCGAGGTCACGGTTCTGCGCAACCTCCGCACGCCAGCAGCGGCCGCCGTTCCGTCCGGAACGACTCCCGGAGGCGCTCCGCCCGCGTTGACCGTGACGCCCAATCCGGCGCGTGAGTCGGTAAGCCTGCAATTGCAGCTCGAGGCCGCGACCGCAGCCGATCTCGGCGTCTTCGATCTCTCCGGTCGTCGCGTTGCGAGCCCGAACATCCGGCAGGTCCTGGCGGGGACGGCGAGCGCGCGGTGGGATCTGCGCACCACCGCGGGGACGCGGGTGTCTCCCGGCGTCTACTTCGTCACGCTGAGCGATGGCACGAGAATCGTGACGGGTCGCGTCGTCGTCCTTCGCTGAAGAGACACCTCTGCGGCGTCGGCGTGCTGGAAGCACCGCAGGCCGCCGGCTATCCTGACGGGCATACCCCGGGCGCAGCCCTCAGGAGGATCCCCATGCCCGCCACTCAGGCAACCCATGTCCGCTGGGACGACATGCCGCGCGAGCGGCTCAACGACAAACTCGAACGCCGCTTCGTGAACGGCAGCCAGATCACGCTGGCGCAGTTCTTCCTCGCGCGCGGTTGCGTCGTTCCCCGTCACGATCACGAGAACGAGCAGATCACGCATGTGTTGAAGGGCGTGCTGCGCTTCCGCCTCGGTGCGGACGGCGCCGAACAGGTGGACGTGCGCGCGGGCGAGCTCCTCGTCCTGCCGTCCCACCTGCCGCACGCCGCGGAGGCGCTCGAGGACACCGTCGTGGCCGACGTCTTCTGCCCGATCCGGCAGGACTGGCTCGAGCGCAGCGACGATTACCTCAGGCGCTGAGCGGTGCGGACCGGACTCGAAGGAAAGGTCGCCCTCGTCGCGGCTGCCAGCAGGGGCCTCGGCCGCGCCATCGCCGAAGCCCTGGCCGACGAGGGCGCCGCACTCGCGATCTGCGCCCGCGGCGCGGCGGCACTCGAATCGGCGCGAGAGCATCGCGAAGCGCACCGCGGCCGGCGTGCACGCCGCCACCGCCGACGTTTCCCGCACGGACGGGATCGAGCGGATCGTGCGCTCGACGCTCGAGCGCTTCGGGCGTGTGGACGTACTCGTCACCAACGCCGGCGGCCCGCCGCCGGGCCCGTTCGAATCGCACGAGTGGGCCGCCTGGCAGAAAGCCGTGGAGCTGACGCTGCGGAGCGCGGTGGAGATGACCCGCGCCGTGCTGCCCGGCATGCGCACGCGGCGCTGGGGTCGCGTGATCCACGTGACGTCGCTCACGGTGAAGCAGCCCATGGACGGCCTGATGCTGTCGACTTCGATCCGCGCCGCGGTGACCGGCTTCGCGCGCACGCTCGCCAACGAGGTCGCGGCCGAGGGCATCACGGTGAACACGATCCTGCCGGGCTTCATGAACACCGAGCGCCTCGTCGAACTGCACGAGGACACGGCCGCGCGCGAAGGGATCCCCGTCGAAACCGTGCGGCAGCGGGCGCACGACCAGATCCCGATGCGGCGGATCGGCGACCCGGCCGAACTGGCGGCGCTCGCCGTATTCCTCGCGTCCGAGCGCGCGGGCTACGTCACCGGGCAGTCGATCGCGGTGGACGGCGGCTGGATCCGCGGGCTGATGTAGATGAGGAAGCGGCGAACCGGCGCCATGACGGGCGCCGGATCGCCGCGCCGTCCACTCACCGCGTGAAGACGATCCGTTTCGTCTCGCTGACCGTTCCCGCGTCGAGGCGGCAGAGGTAGAGCCCCGCCTTGAGCAACGCGCCGCGGTCGTCGCGGCCGTTCCACTCCACGGCGTGACTGCCGGGCTCCATCGCGCGGCCGTCCACGAGCACCCGCACCCGGCGGCCGGTCACGTCGTAGATCCGCAGCGACACCGGCACCCGGCGCGCGATGTCGAAGCGGATCGACGTGCTCGCCATGAACGGGTTCGGCGCGTTCTGCCGCAGCCGGACCGTGCGCGCCGCCAGCCCGGGCTCGACGCCGACGCTGCCCGCGGTGTCGTAGATCGCGGCGACGAACTCCGGATGGTCCACGAACGGGTTGCGGTTGTGCTGAATCGTGTAGATCGCCCCGTTGCGCAGGCGTTCCTTCCAGCTCACGGCATCGCCGTTGCTCCAGGCCAGATACTGCTCCGCGGCCCACGGCAGCCACTGCGAGCCGGAGGCCGACGGGCTCCCGGGCCAGCCGGCGTCCTCGCCCAGGTAACGCGTCGCAATGTAGAACATGCCGCGCGCGAGGTCGCCCTTGTACCCGTCGATGGGCTCGAACACCGTACCCGAGTAGCCCGGGCTCACGCTGGGCCCGAGCTTGCTGCCGTTGAGCGAGGTGTAGGTCGCAACGCCGACCTCGCCGTACGGATAGTTGGCGCGAACGCCGTTCACGTACGAATCGGTCGGATAGAGGATCCACAGGTCCGAGTACATCGGCGAGGCGCCGCCGAACCATGACTGCGGGAACGAGTGCTCGCGGTTGTAGCCGAGCCCCTCGCTGCCGCCCTGTCCCGTCTGGCCGACGTTGTACTCGTAGGGCGGCGTGCCGCCCGGGACGTCCGAATACATGTCCCAGATCTTGCCGTTGGGCTTGACGTCGGTGGTCGCGAATGCGGTGAGCGCGTACGAGTAGCTCGTGACGGTGTGGTTCCTGATGATGTCGTGCAGCGCCACCCGCAGCGCCGAGCCGGTAAGCCCGGCGGTGCCGTCGTAGTAGCCGGGCGGGATGCTCACGTCGATGTAGGTGAAGACGTGAGTGATGCCGTAGGCGACGTTGGCCGCCGTGTCGGCCACGCCGTTCACCGTGAGCGTCTCGGGCCCCGCGGGGATGTTGCGCACGGTGATCAGGACGTTGGCGCTGTCCGCCGCGTCACGCATGGCGGCGACGGCCGGCAGCGCGCCCACCGTGTAGTTCGACGGGGTCTCGGCGCTGGACTTCTCCACCGGCTCGCTGAACTGCACGAGCAGCGTGGAATCGCTCATCTCGCCGACCGCGACGATCGTCGGTGCGTTACCGCCGTCCCCCGGAATCGTGAAGCTCAGGATCGATGAAGCGCTGTTCGAGAACGCCCCCACCGCCTGCACCTTGTAGTAGATGGTTGCGCCCGCCGGCTGCCCGGGGATCTGCGTCATCGTCCGATAGGTGGAGTCCGAGAGCAGTTCCATCGGAATCGAGTTGGCGAGCGAACCGCTGGTCGTCCCCCACGCGCACGAGACCGAGGCGATCGGTCCGCTGGTGTCCACCACGCTCGCCTGCACGTGGGTGCCCACCGCCTCCTGGGGCATCGCCGGATCGGTGATGATGTCCGCGATCTTCGGCCCCGGCACCGGCACGGAGCCGTTGTGGGAGCCGGGGCTGCCGTCGGTCGCCAGCGTCACCGGCGTGATCGTCCACTCCGAGAGCGTGAACGCAGGATTGGGCACTCCAACGTCCGAGTTGCGCACCATGTCGCGGTCGTTGAACAGGTCGCCGGTCGCGAGCACGAGATCGATCACCGTGCCGACGTCGTTCTTGAGCTTCGCGCCGTCGCCGACCTTGCCGTTCCAGTTGTAGGAGCCCTGGCCCGCGACGGTCGTGGTCCACGCCGCGTCCTGGAAGTCCACCGTGAAGCCGGTCACCGGCGCGGTGTAGCCGCACACCTTCGCCTGCCCGGCCGCGATGGTGCCGGACAGCGGCCAGGTCAGCGCATCGACGCCGTTGGCGACGGCGATGACCGACCAGCCGGTGAGGTCCACGGCGCCGGGGCCGCTGTTGTAGATCTCGATGAAGCGGTCGGTCGGATAGTTGGACTGAGGATCGCAAAGCTCCGACAGGATCACGTCGGCGCGGGCCGTGCTGAAACCGAAGGCCATCGCGAGGAGGATGGCCGTGAGCAGTGCAGGAAGTCGTTTCAAGGTCGGGGTCAGCCTTTCAGGATGTGCCGCGCGCCGGGGGTGCACATACGCCGACCGCCGCTCGGGCAGTGCCGGCCGCTGGTATCCCGACGTTCGCGTGGAAATGGTGTGCATAGATTCTAGAGCAGCAGGGTCCCGGGGTGAAACAGACCTGTCGCGACGCGGCCCGGCGGGCCTGTTTCCAACCCTGCCCCGCCGGAGCGGGTCCAAGGGGTGTATCCGCCGGAGCACGTGCCAGGGTGCACCCACCTGCGCGCCGGCTGAACCGCGAGGGAGGATCACCATGCCCCGTTTCGAGGCCCTGCGCCGTGTCGTGGCGCGGCTGCTGCCCGCGCTCACCGCACTGATCCTCACCGTCCCCGCCGCCGTTGCGGCGCCCGCCTCGATCGGGTCCAGGCTCGACGCGTGGGCGAGGCCACTCGTCGAGCACGACCTGTTGTCCGGCAACCTGCTCGTGGCGCACGGCGACTCGGTGATCCTCGAGCGGTCGTGGGGTATGGCGGACGAAAAGGCGGGGCTCGCCAACGCGCCCGACCTCCCCTCCTGCATCGCCTCCATCAACAAGCCGATGACGGTGATCCTCGCGATTCAGCTCATGGAAGAAGAGAAGCTCGGCCTCAGGGACACGCTGTCGAAGTGGATTCCGGACTTTCCGCACGGCGACAGCATCACCATCGGGCATCTGCTCAGGCACCGTGCCGGAATTCCGCACCGCGTAACGACGGATGCCGACGAGACCGTGCCGCACACCGCGTCCGACATGGTCGAATTCGCGAAGAAGGCCCCGCTCATGTTCCGTCCGGGCGAGAGGAGCTCGTACAGCTCCGCGGGCTACTCCGTCCTCGCGCGGGTGCTGGAACTCGCGGGCGGGAAGCCCTACGGCGAACTGCTGCGCGAACGTATCGTCGAGCCGCTCGGGCTGCAGCACACGTTCCACCCCGGCCCCGGAGCGCCCGCGGCGACGCGGGCGGCGAGCTACGTGCCCGTCGCGGGCGGCGTGCAGGCGGCCCCGGACCAGGACTACTCGTTCCTGGTCGGTGCGGGCGCGGTGTTCTCCACGCCGCGCGACCTGCATCGCCTGTTGTGGGCCGCGGTGAGCGGCGAGCTGGGCGAGAGCGTGCGGCGGTCCGTCGTGCACGGCGCGCGGGTGGAGTGGAACGGCAGCACCAACGGCTACCGTGCGTTCGCCGACTACGACACCACGAGCGGCGACATGGTGATCTTCGCCGGCAATCTGCATTGCGGCGCCGTGGATCAGATGCGCGGCGCGGTATGGGCGCTGCTCGGGGACAGTATCCCCGAGGCGCCCCTGCTGCCGCCCGCGCACGCCGCGAACGTCGACCCGGTGGTGCTCGAATCCTACGAGGGCCTCTACGACATCGTCGGCAACCCGCGCCTCCCGGTGACCGCGACGCCCACGGGGCTCGACGTCAACGGCTGGGCGCTGGTCGCCACGTCGGATTCGACGTTCTTCTCGCTCCGCGACTTCGGCACCGTGAAGGCGGTGGGCGGCACGGGCGGCAAGCTCGAACGTCTCGACTGGAAGCTGGGCGACCGGACGTTCCCGTGTCCGCGGGTCGGGGATCTGCCGTAGGGGCCGCACCTGCGCTCAGTGCGCGAGGAACTCCAGCACTCTGGCGTTCACCAGCTCCGGCTGCTCCAGCATCGCGCCGTGCGAGGCGCCCGGCACGATCCACAGCGTCGCTCCGGGAATCGCGCGCGCGAGCGCCTCGGTGTGCTCGCGCCGCACCACGTCGTGCTCGCCCGCGCAGATCAGCGTCTTCGCGCGGATCGAGTGCAGCTCGGCGGGCGTGAAGTGCGGCTCGGTGCGCCACATGGTGAGGATCCTGTTCATCGCGACTTCGTAGTGTTCCGGCTGCGGGTTGAGCTTCGTCCAGGCTTCTTTCATGCCGGCGCCCAGACTCTCGGCCGTCGCGGTCTCGGCCCATGCGACGTCCGGGGCGTTCACGCCGTCGGGCGCAAAATTCGCGCCGAACGTCACCAGGTGGCCGACGCGGTCCGGATGATGGATTGCCATGTCGAGCCCCATGTTGCCGCCGTCGCTCCAGCCCATCACATCCACGCGTCGAATGTGCAGCGTGTCGAGCAGCGCGATCGCGTCCTCGGCCAGCAGGTGATAGGTGAGCGGCACGTCGCCGTCGGTGGTGCGGCCCTGCGCGCGGCAGTCGGGCACGATCACCTCGTGCGTCTTCTCGAACGCCGGCACCTGCTTCTCGAACTGCATGCCGTTGCCGAGCCCGCCGTGGAGCAGCAGCAGCGGCGGCCCCGAGCCGTGGATCTCGTAGTACATGCGGATGCCGTTGACGTTCGCGTAGTGGCCGGCGGGCGCGGAGGCGCAGGCGGCGGGGAGTAGGAGGGCGAGGAGGGCGGCGGCGAGAACGTCCGGCGCTTTCATGGCGGCGACCATGGCATCGGCGGCATCCTTCAGCGTCCCCGGCACGGCCTGCACCCCGCTGCGCGTCATCAGCTCCCCCGGTACGTCGAATACCCGAACGGGCTGAGCAGCAGCGGCACGTGATGGTGCTGAGCAGGGTCGGTGATCTCGAACTCGACCGTGACCGACGGGTAGAACGTCTTCGCGTCGCGCGCCCGGAAATATGCGCCGGTGTCGAACGTGATGCGGTGGCACCCCTGATCGGGCGGCGCCCCTGGCTGCAGCAGGTCCTTCACGCGGCCGTCGGCGTCGGTCGTCCGTTTCGCGAGCTCGACCCACACGTCGCGGTCGGGCACGAACACTTCGAGCCGCACGGCGACGCCCGCGGCGGGGCGGCCGAGCTCGAGGTCGAGCACGTGGGTGGTGATGGCGCTCATGGTCCTCCCGGGTTCGGGTCAGGCAGCATTGTAGGACGCGCCGGCGACGCGGGCGAGACGGCAGGCGAGGTCCAACGGTGCAGCACGAGCGCGAGTCCCAGACACACCGACGCGATGGCCGCGATCCAGAGAGCGATGGTCCAGCGCGATGGCTCCTCGAGCGCCCGGGGCTCCACATGAACGAACCGGGCCAGGCTCTGGACTCCGGCGTTCGTGCACGCGTGCAGGATCACGCCCGGCAGGGTCGAATCCGTGCGCCACGCCACGTAGCCGATCCAGAGGCTCCCCGGCAGCAGCGCGATGCTGCGCCCGAGGGGCGGGTGCGACGCGGCGAAGATCAGCCCGATGACCACGATGGCCATCCATGGCGACCACGAGAGCAGCAGTCTGCGCTGGATGAGGCCACGATAGAACACCTCCTCGCAGAATCCCGGCAGAACAGCCATGACGCAGACGACGGTGATCCACCACGGGAGCGACGCCTGACGCATCATCCAGGTGAAACGATCGGGGGGCACCCAGGCCCGGTCATGGGTAGACAGGATCAGCACCTGTAGTAAAGCCCCGAGGGAGAGCACGAGGAGCTGAGTCACCAGCGCCAGCACGATCACCCTCGAACCGCCGCGCGGCCGCAGCAGCCCCAGCCGGTCGTTCGAGTCGCCGCCGAGCCACACGGCCCCGACGCTCGCCAGGCCGAGGAGCAGCAATTCGGCGGGAACGATCATGGCGACGAAGGTCTGCGGCAGCGCGTCGTAGGAGAGCGCCCACTGCAACACCGAAGATCGGGACGGTCCAGGCGTATGGATGCCGACGACGGTGAGCGCGCGCGCCATCAGATCCGCCAGCGGCCACGTCAGCAGCGGCACGGCGATGAGGCTCAGCCCGAGCATCGCCAGCAGGAAACCCGTCGCCCGCAGTGCGCCGTGTTTGCGCGGTGGTCGAGCGTGACCTCCATCATCACCGGCGCCGGTCGCAGACGCCGCTCCTGCGCCGTCCGCCGGCGCGAGTTCTTCGGGACCCGGTCCGTCGCCCGGCGCGTCGGATGCCATGATCGTCCCTCCCCCCTGCTACAGCTCCTTCGCGAAACACACCGCGCGCCCGACCTCTGCGAAGCCGAGCGCGCGGTGCGCGGCGAGGCCTGCTTCGTTGCCGGGGTCGGCATCGGAGGCGAACTCGGTGCAGCCCATCTCGCGCCCCCACGCCTCGGCGGCGCGCACCAGTGCGGCGCCGATCCCGCGGCGGCGCGCCTCGGGCTCGACGTACCAGCCCTCGAGGTAGGCGATGCGCTGCGTCGCGCAGCCCTCGGCCCGGTTGCGGATCGTGAGCTCGACGAAGCCCATCACGGCGTCCCCGTCGTACGCCAGCAGCGTCTCGGCGTCGTTCGCGCGGTTCGCCGAGGAAGAACGTCTCGATCTCGCGACGATGCTCGCCTTCCGGTGCAGGCCACAGCGCCTGCCGCAGACGTTCCCACTCCGGTCCGTCCGCGGGCCAGGCGCGCCGCACCTCGATCATCCGCTCACCGCCTTCGCCAGCCGCAGCGCGGTGATCTTCGCCTGCTCGGTCGCGGCGATGCGCAGCTCGGCGGCCGGATCGTTGCCGAGGCGCGCGTTCAGCAGCGCCAGCATCTCCGCAGCCGTCCTGCCCGTCGCGCACACGATGAAGATGTGCCCGAAGCGCGCCTCGTAGTCGGCGTTGCCGCGCGCGAGCGCTTCGAGCGTCGCATCGTCCGCCGCGGCCGCACCCTGCTGCTCTTCGCCGGCCCATGCCGCCGTCGCCGCGAATCTTTCACGGAGCGACGCCACGTCGCCGATCTTCGGATGGTGCGCGAACGCTTCGAGCCAGTCGCGACGCGCGAGCCCGGCGAATGCGGCGGCGCTCGCCGCCTGCAGCGCCGCGGCGTCCGCGAACGGTCGCGCGGCCACCATCGCTTCGACCCATGCGCCCGCCCCGCAGCAGGGCTCGAGCGCGCGCCACGCTTCCTCGGCAGGCAGCGCGTTGAGCTCGGCGAGCGTCACGCCGGCCCCGGGATGCGGCGCATGCGACGCGCGTACTCGCGCAGGAACGCGTAGCCGGCCCACAGCGCGGCCGCGTCGGTGTGCTCTTCCGGCGCATGGCTGATGCCGCCCGCGCTCGGCACGAAGAACATGACCGTGGGGACGCCGGCGGCGGCGAACACCATCGCGTCGTGACCGGCGCCGCTCACCATGCGCCGGTGCGGAACCCCGAGTTCGCCGGCGAGCGCTTCGGCTTCCTGCACCATCGGCGGCGAGAGCGGGCATGGATCGAGCCCCGCGATCCCTTCGAACTTCGCGGCGACGCCGCGCCGCGCGGCGGCCGCGCCGCAGCGCTCGAGGATCGTGCCGTGGAGCGCCGCGAGGTGCCGGGCATCGACGTGGCGCATCTCGATCCACAGCTCGCAGGCGCCCGGGACGACGTTGTAGAGGCCGGGGCGGACCTGCGCGTTTCCGGTGGTCGCCACCGCCGGGTCGCCCATCTCGCGCGCCGCGTCCTCGACGATGAGGATCATCTCCGCGGCCGCGGCGAGCGCATCCTTCCTGAGCCGCATCGGTGTCGTGCCCGCGTGTCGCGCCGCGCCGGTGAGGGTCGCGCGCACGCGCCGGTAGCCGATCACCTGCTCGACGATGCCGAGCGCGAGACGTTCGGCTTCCAGCACGGGCCCCTGCTCGATGTGCGCCTCGATCATCGCCGCGGGCTCGAACAGCGGCGGACACGGTCGCGCGCCCATGGCGAGCGCGGCCGCGCAGCCGCGCGCCGCGGCATGGGCGAGCGCCGCGCGCCAGGTCGTGCCCTGCGCATCGCGGGTCGCGTCGAGCTCGGCGGGATCCACGCGGCCGAGGAAAGCGCGGGTGCCGAGCATGTCGCCGGCGAAGCGGCTGCCCTCCTCCTCCGCGGTCACCATGCCGACCACCGGCAGCGCGCCACTGCCGGCGAGGTCGGCGGCAGCGAACAGACCGCACACGGCGCCGAACGCGCCGTCGTAGAGTCCGCCTTCGCGCACGGTGTCGAGGTGCGAGGCGACGAGCACGACGCGACTGCCGGGCGCGAGCTCCGGCGGGTGGAAGAACAGGTTGCCCGCCGCGTCCGGCGTAGCGGCAAGGCCCAGCTCGCGCGCCTGTTCGGCCAGCCAGCGCTGGGCGTCGCACCATGCGTCGTCGTAGGCGAGGCGGGTGACGCCCGGCCCGGGCGCCGAGAAACGGCCGAGCCGGACCAGCGTGTCTGTCAGAACCGCCGGTTCGATCAAGAGGTCGTACTCCGGATGCAGTCGTGGGTGGACCGCCGATGATAGCCCATCATCCGGTGGCGAGCGCGGCGTCGATCTTGCGGTCGAGGGCCTCGATCCCGAACGGCTTGAGGATCATCTCCGTGCGCTGCTCCCCGGTCGCGACCACGGCGCCCTCGCCGTAGCCGGTCATGTAGAGCACGGCGAGGTCCGGGCGCGTGTCGCGGGCACGGCGTGCGAGATCCAGCCCGTCGATCCCCTGCATCGCAACGTCGGTGATCAGCAGGGCGACGTCTGCATGCCTGGCGAGACAGTCCAGCGCCTCTTGACCCGAGGCGGCCACGACCACTTCGTAGCCCGCGCGCGTGAGCATCTCCGCGACCAGTCGGCGCACCGCGGGCTCGTCGTCCACCACCATGACCTTGCGGCCGCGCCCGCGCCGGCGCTCGGCGCCCCGCGCCTCCGGCGCGCGCGGGCGGAGACGCCCCTGACTGCGGGGCAGATCGATCTCGAACGCCGCGCCGGGCCCATCGTCCGATGCCAGCGTGATCCGGCCGCCCGCCTGCTGCACGATCGAATAGACCATGGACAGGCCGAGCCCGGTGCCCTTGCCCGTTTCCTTGGTGGTGAAGAACGGATCGAAGACCCGCGACGCGTCGCTCCTGCTGATGCCGATGCCGGTGTCGCTCACCCGCAGCCGCACCGCGTTGCCGGCCGCGGACTCGACGTTGCAGGTCCGGATCGTGATCGTGCCGCCGTCGGGCATGGCATCGCGCGCGTTCACCACCAGATTCCACAGCACCTGCTCGATCTGCCCCGGATTCGCTTCGATCGGCCACAGCCCTTCCCCGCAGCCGATGTCGAGTCGCACGCCGGCGGGCAGCAGCCGCTCGAGCACGCCGGCGGCACCGCGGATCAGCGTATTGAGGTCGAGTACCTCCCTCTCCAGCACCTGCCCGCGACTGAACGCAAGCAGCTGCCGGGTGAGCGCGGCGGCGCGCTCCGCGGCAGCGGTGATGTCGGCGAGTCCGGCCGCCAGGGCGGGCGACAGGCCCTCGTCCGCGGCCAGGCTTTGCGACTGACCGAGGATCACGGTGAGCAGATTGTTGAAGTCGTGCGCGACGCCGCCGGCGAGCCGGCCGATGGCCTCCATCTTGTGCGCCTGCGCGAGGCGCCGTTCCAGGCCTACGCGCTCGGTGATGTCGAACAGGTAGCCATAGACGCCGATCAGCGTGCCGTGGGCGTCGAACTGGCCGACCATGTTCTCGATGGCGTGGATCGGCGTGCCGTCCACCCGGCGCAGCTCCAGCTCCATGCGCTCCAGCCGGCCTTCCGCGCGCAGCCGGTCCATCAGCGCCACGCGCGCCGCCGGATTCGGATACATGGCCTCCGGGCGGGTGCGCAGGACCTGCTCGCGCGACTCGAAACCGAACATGCGCACGAATTCCGGATTGCAGTCGATGATGCGGCCTTCCGGCGTCGTGACGTAGTCGGCGGTGAGGTCGTTGATGAAGAAGTCCCGGTAGCGCGCTGCATCCGCGCCGAGGTGCTCGAACACGGCCATGAACAGAGCCCCGTAGCGGGCCGCCCGCGCGATCGCCACGGCGTCGGGCAAGGGAGACGTCAGGCGCTCGTGCACCCCCGCCTCGCACAGGGCGTGTTCGACGTCGGCGTCGCGCGGCGCGCCGCATACGATCACCGGCCGGCCGCGCGCGGCGGTCACGATCCGGCGCGCCGCCTCGCCGGGATCCGCGCAGAGACGCCCGGCGGCGACGAACGCGCATGCGGCACGTTCATCAGCGAGGGCTTCGAGCAGCGCGTCGAGCGAATCGACCCGGCATGCCTGGACGGGGGGTGACGCGACGCCGCCCGCCGCCGCCGCGAACGCGCGTGCGGCAGCTTCATCTTCGGCGAGATGGAAGAGGAGGACCGGCTTCATCGGGTTCCCGAGGGGTGAACCGCGCGCCGCGTCTCGGCGCAGAGGGGCGGAGCTCAATTCTAGGACCTGGCGCTGCCGCGGGGAAAGCCCGCATTGGCGGGCCGGGCGTCAGGCGCGGGCGACCTCGAGGCCGGCGGTGGCGCCGGCCGGCGTGCCGCGCACCCAGGTTTCGATCACCTGCCCGTGGAGCCTGCAGCCCGCGTACGGGGTCACCGGATGACGCTGCTCGAGCCGCACCGGGTCCACGGTCCATGCCGCGTCGGGATCCCACGCGACCAGATCCGCGTCGAAGCCGGGGGCGATCATGCCCTTCGCGGCGCCCAGTCCGGCGAGCGTCGCCGGGCGTTCGCACATCCAGCGCGCAAGGTCCGCCAGGTTCGCGCCGTGCGCGCGCGCGCCGGTCCACACCGCGGCGAGCGACAGCTCGAGCGACGCGATGCCACCCCAGGCGCCGGCGAAGTCTCCGCTCTCGCGGCGCTTGAGCGCCGGCGGACACGGAGAATGATCCGACGCCACCATGTCGACGTCGCCTGCCACGAGCGCGCGCCACAGCGCCTCGCGGTTGGCCGCGTCGCGGATCGGCGGCGCGCACTTGAACTCGGTCGCGCCGTCGGGAATCGATGCGGCGTCGAAGGTCAGATAGTGCGGACACGTCTCGACCGTGACCGGCAGGCCGCGCGCGCGCGCCGCGCGCAGGTCGTCGAGCGCGGCCGCGCTCGCCAGGTGGACGACGTGAACGCGCGTGCCGTGCCGTTCGCAGAGCCGGAGCATCGCGCGGATCGCGTCCAGCTCCGCCTCGGGCGGCCGGCTCGCGAGCCACGTCGCGTGGCGGCGCGGCTCGCCCGTCGCCAGGTGCGCGGCATGGGCGGCGAGCGTCGCCGGCCACTCGGCATGCACCAGCAGCGGCAGGTCGAGCTTCGCGACCACCGGCATGGCGAGGTCGAGATCGGCCTGGATCACGGCGGGAAACTCCGGCACACCCGAATCCACGAGAAAGCACTTGAAGCCCAGGGCGCCTGCGGCGGCCAGCCCTTCGAGCGCAACGGTATTGCCCGGCACGACGCCACCCCAGAAGCCGAAGTCCACGATGGACTCCCGTGCGGCACACGCGCGCTTCGCATCGAGCGCGGCGGCGTCGAGGGTCGCGGGAATCGAGTTGAGCGGCATGTCCACGATCGTCGTCACGCCGCCGGCCGCGGCGGCGCGCGACGCCGTGCGCCAGCCCTCCCATGCCTCGCGGCCCGGCGCGTTCACGTGCACGTGCGTGTCCACCACGCCGGGCATGAGCACCAGATTGCCGAGATCGCGCGCGCCGGGGGCGGCGGCGCCGGCGGGCGTCACCGAAAGGATGCGGCCGCCGGCGGTCTCGACGACGGCGTCGATCACCCCGCCGGGGGTCACCACGCGGCGCGCGTGCAGGCGAACGGGTTCGGGATCCATGGAGCGGCGATCATAGCCGGGCGGCGCGTCGCGCGTGTGCCGTCCCCGGACCCCGCGCGGGAGGCCGGCGGGAGCGGCCGCGCGTCGGACAACGGACGCGCGGCAGGGCGACTCTGTCGGAGGCGCCGGGGGCTGGCCCCGGTTCCGAGTCAGCCCAGACCGCGCGCCCAGAGATAGGCCACACCGCTGACGGCGGCAGCGATGCCGACGCCGATGAGCACGCCGGCCAGCCGGTGGCGGATTCGGGCACCGGACGGCGCCGCGAGCCTGAGACCGCAGGAGCAGTCGATGTAGCCACGCGCGCGCGCGCGACCGGCGGGATGCCGGTGACCGCAGAGGCCGCACTGGATGTAGGGCGCGCTGCCGCTCACATGGACTCCAGACATTGGGGGGATTTCGCGCGATGCCGTGGCCACGCGCGTTCAGACCGTCTCTCCCCCTTTCATTGCGCAAGAGGCCTGCCAGTCGCGCGCAGCGCCCCGGCCGAACGCGCAGTGCGTTGGGCTCCAACCGGCTGTATGCGAACGCGGCGCCGGCGCGGCCCGCACGCGCGCCGGCGCACGCGAGAAAGTGTCGCCGCTTCCTTACACCCGAACGGCCATGGTGCCTGCGCCAAATGCCCCCGGCGCGCGCCCCGGAACCCGGCTGCTATACTGCGCCACCCATGAAACCCGCCCTGTGGAGTACCGCGCTGGCCGCGCTGTTCGTGTGGGGCTGCGCCGGCGGTGGCGACGTCCGGCCCGCTTCCTCGTCCCACTACTTCGGCAGCGTGAAGCCGCCCGCGGGCCAGGTGCTCCGGTTCAACAACGGCCCCGAACCGCAGAGCACCGATCCCGGACTCATGAGCGGCCAGCCCGACGGTCGCGTGGCGCGCATGATCTTCGAGGGCCTGACCACGCCCGACCCCGAGACGCTGGACCCGCGCCCCGGCGCCGCCTGCCGCTGGGAGGTGAGCGCGGACGGCCTCACCTACACGTTTCACCTCCGCCCCGGCCTCCACTGGAGCGACGGCACCCCGCTCGGCGCACGCGACTTCCTCTGGTCGTGGCGCCGCGTCCTCGATCCCGCGACGGCCGCGAAGTACGCAGGCATCCTCTATCCCATCCGGGGCGCCGAGGCCTTCAACAGGAGCGAGGCCGATACGAGCGCCCTGGGCCTCGCGGCGCCCGACGACAGCACCTTCGTGGTCACCCTCGAATCGCCGACCTCGTACTTCCTGTTTCTCACCCAGTTCTACACGTACCTGCCGGTGCCCAGGCACGTGATCGAAAAGTGGGGCGACCGCTGGACGCAGCCGGAGCACGTCGTCGGCAACGGGCCGTTTCTGCTCACCGAATGGCGGCAGCGTGATCACTTCACGTTCGTGAAGAATCCCGGCTACTGGAACGCCGACTCGGTGCGGCTCCAGAAGGTCATCGCCTACTCGGTCGAGGTCCTGAACACGTCCACCAACCTCTACAAGGCCGGCGTGATCGACTGGAACCCGAGCGGCTACATTCCGTCGCAGTTCATTCCCTACATGCGCCAGTTCGACGACTATCGGCAGGGACGCTATCAGGGCACCTACTTCTACTCGGTGAACGTCACCCGGCCGCCGCTCGACAACGTGTGGGTGCGGCGCGCGCTCAACTACGCGATCGACCGCAGGGCGATCACCGACGAGCTGCTCAAGAAGAGCCGCGATCCCTGGGGTCTGTTCGCGCCGTCCGGCTATCCCGGTTACGTGCCGCCGGATCCGATTCAGTTCGACCCCGACTACGCGCGCGAGTGTCTGGCGCGGGCCGGCTTTCCCGGCGGCCAGGGCATGCGCAAGATCGGCATCCTCTTCAACACCAGCGAGGATCATCGCCGGATCGCCGAGGCGATCCAGGCGATGTGGAAGCGCGAGCTGGGGATCAACGTCGAGCTCGAGAACAAGGAGTGGGGCTCCTACCTGGCGGCGCAGACGTCACTCGACTACGACGTGGCGCGCCGCTCGTGGATCGGCGATTACCTCGACCCCAATACGTTCCTTGCCATCTTCATGACCGGCGACGGCAACAACCGGACCGGCTGGAGCGATCCACGCTACGACGCACTGCTCAGGCGCGCGTCCGCCGAGCTCGATCCGAAGAAGCGCTTCACGGAGATGCGCGATGCCGAAGCGCTGCTGCTGTCCTCTTCGGTCGTGCTGCCGATCTATCACTACTCGACCAACGAGCTGCTGAAGCCCTACGTGCGCGGGCTCTACCGCACCGCGCTCGACACGCACCCGCTGCAGCACGTGTGGATCGATCACGCCTGGCGCGAGCGCGTCCCGGCCGTAGCCGGCGACGCGGCGGGCGATACGGCGCGGGTCTCGATGGCCGCGGGCGCCGGCCGGAGCGCGCATTGAGCCTCTGGGCGATCATCACCCGCCGGCTGCTGCTCATGATCCCGACGCTGTGGGTGATCGGCACGCTGACGTTCTTCATGATGCGGCTCGCGCCGGGCGGCCCGTTCCTCGCCGAGCGCGAGATTCCGGAGACCGCGCGCGCGCAGCTCGAGAAGAAGTACGGGCTCGACCAGCCGCTGCTCGTCCAGTACGGCCGCTTCCTGTCGAACGCGGTGCGGCTCGACTTCGGTCCCTCCTACCGCTTCTCGCAGAAGCAGGTGAGCGAGATCATCGCCGAGGCCTTTCCCGTGTCGCTCGAGCTCGGGGCCTGGGCGCTGCTGGTGGCGATCGTGATCGGCGTGCCGATCGGCGTCGTCGCGGCGCTCAAACAGAACGGCGCATGGGATCACGTCTCGATGGCCGCCGCGCTGATCGGCGTCTCGGTGCCGAACTTCGTGCTCGGTCCGTTGCTGGTGCTGTTGTTCTCGCTGACCCTCTACTGGCTGCCGCCCGCGCTGTGGCAGGGCCCCGAGAGCCGCATTCTTCCCGTGCTCACGCTGTCGGGCATCTACCTCGCCTACATCGCGCGGCTCACCCGCGCCGGCATGCTCGAGGTGCTGCGCCAGGACTTCATCCGCACCGCCTACGCCAAGGGCCTGCCGAACCGCGTCGTGGTGGTGAAGCACGCCCTGAAGCTCGGCATCCTGCCGGTGGTGTCGTTCCTCGGTCCGGCGGCGGCGCGCGTCGTCACCGGCTCGATCGTCATCGAGAGCATCTTCGCCATCCCCGGGCTCGGCACCCATCTCGTGCAGGGCGCGTTCAACCGCGACTACACGGTGGTCATGGGCATCATCATCTTCTACGCGCTGTTCCTGCTGCTCCTGAACCTGCTGGTGGACGTCGCCTACACGTGGATCGATCCGCGCGTGGAGCTGGCGTGAGCGCGGGCTCGCTCCCGGCCTTGCCGCTCACTCCCGACGCCGAGCCCGCCCTCTCCGGCCGCCGCCCGGAGAGCCTGTGGAGCGACGCGATCCGGCGGGTGCGGAAGAACCGCGCCGCGGTGCTGTCGGCGGTGGTGCTGGCGATCATCTCGCTGCTGGCGATCACGGCGCCGTGGCTGCCGGGGCTCGCGGATCCGGCCGCCCAGAATCTGGCGCTCGGCGCCTCGCCGCCCTCGCTGCTGCACTGGTTCGGTACCGACGAACTCGGCCGTGACACGCTCGCGCGCGTGATCTACGGCGGCCGGATCTCGCTGCTGGTCGGGGTGGTCGCGACGCTCGTCAGCCTGGTCATCGGGGTGAGCTACGGCGCGCTGTCCGGCTACGTCGGCGGACGGACGGACGAGCTCCTGATGCGGTTCGTCGACGTGTTGTACTCGTTGCCGTACATCTTCCTGGTGATCCTGCTGCTGGTGTTCTTCAGCCGCAGCCTGCTCATGCTGTTCATCGCGCTCGGGCTCGTGCAGTGGCTGACGATGGCGCGCATCGTCCGCGGCCAGGTGCTGTCGATCAAGTCGCAGAACTTCGTCGAGGCGGCGCGCGCGCTCGGCGCCAGCGACCTCGCGATCATCTTCCGGCACATCGTGCCCAATACGCTCGGCCCGGTGATCGTCTACACCACGCTCACCGTGCCGGCGATCATCCTGCAGGAAGCCTTCCTCTCGTTCCTCGGGCTCGGCGTGCAGCCGCCGGCCGCCTCGTGGGGAACGCTGGTCGCCGACGGCGCCAAGCTGCTGGCGCTGTTCCCGTGGCTGGTGATCTTCCCGGGCCTCGCGCTCTCGGTCACGCTGATGTGCTTCAACTTCCTCGGCGACGGCCTGCGTGATGCGCTGGACCCGCAGGACAAGCGCGACGTGACGTAGGTCTGCGGCCCGTTCGCAGGCCGATCATGCCTGCCCGCCGGGGAGCAGGGCTCGACTGCACCCACATGGTCGGCGTGCCGGTCAGGCGCCAGGCCTCAACCGCCGCTGCGTCACGCGCCCCCACACCGCCGGCGGATCGGGTTCGAGCCCGTCTGCGATTCGAGCCCCACGCGACGGCCCGGAGGGCACGAGGGCAAGATTGACGCGGACAGGGCATTCCTCGACCCGGGATCGTGCATGATCCGTTCTCGCGGTGCTCGTGAGTAAGACGCCCGGACCGGTTGGCTGCGGGCATCCCGAACTCCTCGCACTGCAATTCATGCGTTCTGCCTTTCTCCGCCCTCTATGCCGACAACGAGTCCGCCTGGCTGCGTCGACGGGAGTTCGCAAGTCATCAGGAGGCTCACATGGAACACTTCATTCAGCAGCTCGGCCAGCGCGCGCACCTCACCCCGGAGCAGTCGAAGTCCACGGTCGAGTTCATGACCGAGTACTTCAGCAAGACCCTTCCGGCCCCGCTCGTCGAGCAGATCATGACCGCGCTCAAGAGCGGCGCCGCGACCGCGCCGGCCGAAATGGCCGAGGTCGTGGCCATCAGGCACTAGGCTGCCGCACAGCCCGTACGCACGAGACTGCCGTTCCGATACCGGGGGCGGCAGTTTCGTCTGTGCCCCGGCTGCCGGGAGTGCCTCGGTCTTGCGCACGACTGCCCGTTCACGGGAACGGTGCGCCAGTCGAAACGAGCCACCCACGCGAGCATCGCGAGCGGCATGCACGATGGGATTCGGAGGCGCCTCGCCTCCCTCGACCGGCGCGATATCGATGTGCGGGCCGGCATCGCCGGATGCGCGTGCGGACTGGCGACGGAAGGGGGTGAGAGCGCCTAGTCACCTTCCTCCGCCGGGATCGATGCCACCCGCTCCTCGTGCGTCATCGGCTTCGCCTCGCGAATGAGCCCGCGCGCCCACTCGACCTTGTCCCACGAGTTCCACATGAGCATTCCGCGCACGACGTCCTCGCGCGTGTAAAACAGGACGCCCTCCTCGAGCTCTTTCGTCCACACCGCATCGACGTCCAGGCTCGGGTCCAGTTCGCCGACCGCTTCCCAACCGAGGTCGAAGAAATCCGACCAGAACATCGGCAGGTGCTCGTATGCGGCGCTCGCGCCCGCCATGTTCTCGCCGGCAGCGCGCCCGTGCGCCTTGGCGTGATCCCAGTGCTCGATCCGCATGCGCTGGCCGAGCGGCAGGCACGGGAACTCCGCGACGTCACCCGCGGCGTAGATGTTCGCATCGGTCGTGCGGGCGAACTCGTCGACTTCGATCCCCGCGTTGACGTCCAGTCCGGCGGCCTCGGCCAGCTCGACGTGCGGCACGATGCCGATGCCGACGACCACCTGCTGCGTGGTCACGGTGTTCCCCATGCGCGTGCGCCCCTGGATCAGGCCGCCCTGCCCGACGAGCTCGGCGATCGCATCGTTCGACACGGTCTCGATCCCGTGCCGGCGGTAGTAGTCGGCGACCGCGAGCCCGAGCTCGCGCGGCAGCACCCGCCGCAGCGGGTACTCGCCCTTGTAGATGAGCGTGACCTCCTGCCCCGCATGGCGCAGCGCCGCGGCGATCTCGAGGCCGATGAACCCGCCGCCCACGACCAGCGTGTGCTGCACGCGCTCGAGGTTCTCGCGCAGCACGAGGTAGTCCTCGAGGGTGCGGAAGTAGTGCACGTTGCTGCTCGGATCCACGGTCGCGTCGAGCAGCCGCGGCTTGCCCCCCGTGGCCAGCAGCAGCTTTTCGTAGCCGTAGGCGACGCCGCGGTCGTCCCAGAGCCGCTTCGATCCGGGGTCGATCTCGACGACCTCGCGGCGCAGGGCAAGGGTGACGCCGTGCTCGACGTAGTACGACTCGGGATGGACGGGCAGCTGGTCGATGGTCTCCTTGCCGAACCAGAGCCCTTTCGAGAGCGGCGGCCGGTTGTACGGCGAGTGGTTCTCGCGCGAGACGACGAGAATCGAGCCCTCGCGGTCGTGCGCGCGAATGCCTTCGACTGCCGACGCTGCGGCCAGCCCGCCGCCGACGATCACGTAACGGTGGTTCATGTTTCCTCCGCGGGGCCGGCGATGAGGTCGTCCTCCTTCAAGCGCGGCGCCGGTGCCACGTGCGGTTCCGGGTCCTTCTCCGGAGGCTCGATGCCCGCTTTGATCAGCGCGTCGTGGAACCGGGCCAGGAGGTGCTCCATTTCGACGATGCGCTGGTTCAGCACCAGCATCTGCCGCGACATCGAGCGCACGATCGAGGCGCCGAACTCCGGATAGTCACCCATCGCATCGAAGATGTCCTCGGTGGTGACGTTCAGGACGTGCGAGTGCTCGACCACGTCGGCGGTCATGCGGTGCGGCTCACCCTCGGCGAGGAACAGCTCGCCGAACGCCATGCCCGGTCGCACCACACGCACTACGGCGCCGCCGATCCGCAGCATGACGACGCCGTCCACCACGAGAAACGTGCCACGGTTCGGTTCGCCCTCGGCGAAGATGCGGTCGCCCGCGTCGAAGTGCTGCTCGCGGGCGCGACCGGCCAGCTCCGCCAGCGCCTCGGTCGGAATGGACGAGAGAGAGTCCACGCTCTTGAGGAACGCGGTCTTCTCGACCAGGGTCAGGGTTTCCTTCATGTCCGCTCCAGAAGACGGTTTCAGGTCGTGCCCAGCGCCGCCCGCGCCCAGAGCGCGATCTCGCGCACCTGTGGATTGCGGTCGGCCAGGTTGTGCTCGACACCTTCGGCGAGCCCGGCCTCGCGGCGCGCGCCGACGACGAACAGTGCGCACGCGCGCAGCCACGAGTCGTCGCCGCTCAGAATGGCGGCCAGCGAGTCATGGTAGCTCACGAAGCGCAGTCCGTAGAGTCGCTCCGCGTGGCGCAGCATCGCATCGTCCCCCACGTCCTCGATGAACGGTGCGAGGATGCGACGATGCTCGGCGGACAGCGCGTTGTCGAGGTACTCGAGCGCGTTGCCGCGTCGGCGGCGGTCCTCGGCGAGCAGGCCGCGGTACGCCGCGTCGATGTCGCGCGGCGGATACATGAGTGCGAGCCGGCGGAACATGCGGTCGAACGCCTGTTCCATGCGCTCGTTGAGCACGATGCACAGCAGCCGTTCGGCGCTGCGCCAGGCGCCGATCGGGCAGCCGCGGTAGTGCACGAACGCGAACAGATGGCTGCGGGCATCGTACTCGAGGTCCGCGGTGATCAGTCGCCGCGGCATCTGCACCGACTCGTTGCGGATCCGGATGTGATGCTCGGCCTTGAGCACACGGTACGACAGGCGTACGTCCTCGTGCACGCGATAGCGGAACAGCGCGTCGAGTGCGTCCTGCGTCCCGACGTCCGCCAGCACGCGCGGCACCTCGCGCCGCACCGGCATCGCGACGCCGGGGTCGATGAGCCAGTCGGCGAGCGTGCCGACCACCAGGTTGCCGTAGCCGACGAGTCCGGCGCGCGCGGCCTTCTGCACCGTGCGGTCGGCAAGAGCTTCGATGAGCGTCTGGATGTGGACGCGCCGCTGTGCATGGCCGGCGCTCACCAGGGCGGCGCGGCGCACGCCGGAATCCGCGTCGCGCAGCAGGGGGCCGAGCAGATCGTGCAGGGCGGACGGGGCCGGGCGGCGCCCGAGCCCATCTGCGATCGCGGCGCGGATCGTGGCGTCGCCGCCCCGCGCCAGCGGCTCGATGTGTGCCAGGACGCGCGCCTCTTCGCGCGGCGGTGAGAATTCGATCATGCACTGCAGTGCCGTGAGTCGCAGGCGTTCGTCGTCCGCCTCGAGAAACTGCTGGAGCACGCCGGTCGGATCGTCGCAGTCGAGCGCCGCGTGCGCCCGCAGCGCGGCGACGCGTACCTCGGCGGCCGGATCCTCGAGCATCGCGTCCGCGCGCTCGCTGACGCCCGGCACCCCGAGCGCGAGGCCGATGCGCAGGGCCCGCGCACGCACGGCGGGCGAGCGATGGTCCAGCAGTGCCGGAATCCGGGCCGCCAGCCGTTGCGGGGCGATCTCCTGCATGAGCTCCATCGCGTGCAGCACGACACGCTCGTAGTCGCTGTCGAGCAGGTGATCCATCTCGTTCAGCACGCCGGCTTCACGCAGCGACATCGTCATCTCGTGGGGCGCGAGATTCATGCGGCGCAGATTGCGTCCGAGCTCCGCCACGTAGCCGCCACGCACCGCGAACCACGCGAAGGCCCACAGCACGATCACCCCCAGCGTCACGCCGGCGACGACCTGGATGCCCGCGCCCAGCGTCATGCCGAGCAGCAGGATCACCGCCCCCGCGAGCCCGTCCCCCACCCGCTCGAGCCCCGCGTCGATGACGCTCTTCGCGCGCCGACGCAACGCGGGCTCGAGCGGGAAGTAGAACATCTCGATCGCCGAACGGTTGATGGACTGCCGCGTGAGCTGGTCCCAGATCCGGGTCGCGATCACCGGGGCGAAGCCGGGCAGCGTCAGCGTGACCACGGCGCCCGCGCCGAGCCCCGCCGGCAGCACGAGCGCGGACCACCCGGCACCGAGCCTGTGCAGCGCCCAGCGCGTGACGAACAGCTGCATGGTCAGCGATGCGAGGTTCACCACGATGTAGTAGATGCCCAGAAATCCGGCGAGCGCGTCCGCGGTCGCGTAGCGACGCTGGATCTCGACTTTGAAGAGGTAGTCGAGCATGCCGCTCACGACCACCGAGCACAGCGCGGCGAGCGCCAGCCAGCGCACGTAGCGATGGCGCATCGGCGCGCGCGTCTCCGCCTCGACCGCGGGCGCGGGCTCGGGCGGCGGCAGGTTCGCTCGCCGCGCGCTCAGTGCGACGATGCCCACTGCCGCCACCAGCAGGACCGCCGAGACGACCATGAGCGCCGACAGGTTCCACGCCGCGGCGAGCCCCGGCGCGGCCATGCCGCCGAACAGTCCGCCCAGGATTCCCCCGACGCCGATGATGCCGTAGGTGCGTTTCGCCTCGCGCGGATTCGAGATGCTGTTCGCGAACACCCAGAACTGCGACATCAGCAGCAGGCCGTACACGTTGACCCAGACGTAGAGGGTGACCGGCACCCACGGTGCGTCGACGCGGAACAGCCAGGCGAAGGCGGTGAGGGAGATCGCCGACACCATCGCGGTGCCGCCGAGGGTTTCAAGCGTCGAGAGCCGGCGCGTCAGCCGTGCGAACACGGCGGCGGCGATCAGCGTCACGATGCCGACGCCGAGATAGACGCGTGGCAGGGTCTCGGCGGGCAGATTCGCCAGGTAGAGCGCGTCGCGCGCGGTCTTGACCAGCGTGTAGGAGGAGGTGAGCGCGAACAGCACGATGCCGAGCACGACCGCGTGCAGGGTCTCGTCGGCGTCGAGGCGGAAGCGGCGGGAGAGCCAGGCGAGCATGGGATCCTGGGAGAGCGGGAGGTGTCCGGACGGCGCGCCGGGTCGGACCTCGCGGGCATTCTTCCGAGAGGCGATTGACTCGTCGCGCGATTCTTACAATATTCCCGGCCGCTCATGAAGCCTGCCGAAATCCGCGCCGTTCGCCGCCCCGGTCATGGTGGGGCCCCCTCCCGCCGGCTCCGCCGCCGGCGTCGCGGGCTCGCCGCCGTGGCCCTGCTGCTGGCCGCCGGATGTGCGCCGATCCGGACGCTCGAAGCCCCCGGAATGGTGACGGCCGTGCCGCCCGGAGCGGGCGCGGACCTCGATCCGCATCACCTCGGCGCGGCGATCGAGGTGGGGGGCGACAGCCTGGTGGTGCTGGTCACCGGCGACAACCGTCCCGGCTACCGTACCCAGTCGCAGCGCTTCGGCTATCCGCAGCTGCAGGCGTTCGCGCCCGGCCGTCCCGCCACCTGGCTGTCCGCACTCGTCGCGCTGCCGTTCGCGCTGATCCAGACGGTGGCACCGACCCTCGATGGATTCCAGGATCTGGCCGTCGTGCTCGCCACGCACCGGCCGAACGGCGGCGGTGAAGCGCGGGTGCGAACCGCGATGGTGCAGGCGCTGCCCGCGGATCTCGTGATCAACACGGGCGACCTCGTCTTCGACGGACGCCGCGCGCGGCTCTGGCGCGATTTCGAACGCGAATTCGGCGCCGGCGACGGCCCGCCCGGAAGCCTCAGGGGCAGCGCGCGCTACCTCGCGGCGCCCGGCAACCACGAACGCATCCACACGCCGGAGGGCCGCGCCAACTGGCGCGCGGTCATGGGCCCAGCACCCGAACCGGAGCGCTTCTGGTTCTCGATCGATGCGGCCGGAGGGCTCGCGCGCTTCGTCTTCCTCGATTCGAACGTGCTCGCCAACGTCGACGGCATCTACACGGAGGACGAGGCGGAACGCCTGAGCGAGGCTCAGCTCGCCTGGCTCGAGCGCGCGCTCGATTCCGGCGCGCGCTATACGTTCGTCGTGCTGCACCATCCACTGGCGCTCGTCGGACGGCATGGCCGCGACTGGAGCCCCGCCGCCCCGGCGCGGCGTCGCGACCGCGTCCTCGAGGCGTGCGCGCGGCACGGCGTGACCGCGGTGTTCGCGGGCCACGAGCACCTGTATCGGCGGATCCGCGTGCGCGCCGGCGACGGCCGCGGCACGTGGCTGGTGACGACCGGCGGCGGCGGCGGACCGCTGCACGCCGTGAACGCCGAAACGCGGCGCAGGGAAAACGGGCGCGCGCTGCCCGCGGGGCTCGCGTTCGACCCAGCGACCGATCGCGCCGTCACCGCCTACCACTATCTGCGGCTGGTGATCCCCGGCGCGCCCGGCACCTCACCGCGCATCGACGTGTTCACCGTGGACGGCGCGGGCCGCGCGACGCGTCTCGAACGCCTGTTCCTCGCCGCACCATGACGCCGGGGGCCCTGCGCACCCGCACGCGGACGCGAGCCGGCGCGCGCGGCGTCACGGTTCAGCGCACCGGCGCGAGCGCTTCGCCGGAGCCGAACCGCGCGATCCGGAACGGCGCGAGATCAAAGCGCGGCGTGCGATCCATCGCCAGGTCCGCCACCGCCTCGCCGATCGCGCTCGAGAACTTGAAGCCGTGCCCCGAGCACGCGCTCACGATCAGCACCCGCGCGTCGCCGGGATGACGGTCGATCGCGAAGTGCATGTCGGGGGTATTGGTGTACATGCAGACCGCGCTCTTCACCCTGCGGCCCGGAATGTCGGGCGCGTACCGGGCGAGGGCATCGGTCATCGCGCCGATCTCCTCCGCGCTCGCTTCGCGCGCGAGCGCGTCGGGGTCCACCGTCGCGCCCGGCACGTGCATCGCCGTCTTGACCGTGCCGTGCAGGCGCGGAAACCCGTACGAGTAGAGGCCCTGTGCGTGTTCGTAGATCCACGCCGGGAAGCGCTCCGGGTCGAAGCGTTCGGGGGCCGCCGCGGGCTCGAACCAGTGCAGGGTCTGTCGCGAAATCCGGAGCGGCACGGCAGCGCCGCCGAGCAGTCCCGGCATCCAGGCGCCGCCCGCCAGCACCAGCCGCGCTGCGCGGAAGCGCCCGGCGGCGGTTTCGATCTCGACGCCCGCGCCTGCGGCGCGCCAGCCGGCAACGGGCTCGTCGAAGCGCAGCGCGGCGCCGCGCAGCGCCGCGCCCGAGAGATGCGTGGCCACGCAGGCCTCCGGAAACAGCATGCCCGTACGCGGCTCCCAGACCGCGACCCGGTCGTCGCCGGGCTCGATCCCCGGCCAGCGCTCGCGCAGCGCGGCCGCGCTCAGGTGCTCGTACGGCAGCCGGTGCACGCTCGCGCTGCGCTCGGCGCCGGTGACGAGCGCGCCGCCCGGCGTGCCGATCATCAGCCCGCCGGTGAGCCTCAAGAGCGGCGTGCCGGCCTCGGCCTCGAGCGCGGTCCACAGCTGGTAGGCGCGTTGCACGATCGGCACGTAGAACGGGTCCTCGAAATAGGCCTCCCGGATCAGCCGCGTCTCACCGTGCGAGGATCCCTGCTCGTGCGGCGGCCGCCAGCGGTCGAAACCGATGACGCGCACGCCGCGCGCGGCGAGGTGGTACGCGATCGCGCTGCCCATCGCGCCGAGCCCGATGATCGCGACGTCGAACGACGACCCGGCGTCCGTTGCCGCACCCACGGCCGGATGCTCCGCGGCGGCGCGCGCGGCGGCACGCTCTTCCGCCTCGCGCTCGTAGCGCCGTCGGTCGAGCTCGGCGCCGCGCCGGAACGCGTGGAACGCGAGGTGCCCCGAGTGCACGTCGACCAGCAGGTGGAGCAGCATCGGCAGCCACAGCGAGCCCGAGATCAGGTACACGGTGGCCAGCGCCGCGCCGAACAGGCCCGTGGTCACGATGCCGCGGCGGCCCTGGTAGGCATGGCCGAAGCCGAAGATCGCGCTCGCGGCGGCGGCGGCGGCGATGAGGGGCATCCAGTGCGCGAGGTACCAGATCAGGTAACCGCGATAGAGCAGCTCTTCACAGACCCCGGCGGTTGCCGACAGCCGGTAGAACAGGCCCAGCTCGCGCGGCTGGTGCGGCAGCATGACGGCGAGGTGCGCCATCCGCTCGCGCACTTCGAGCAGCGCGTCGTCGCTCGCCAGGGCGCGTCGCCGCTGGTAGATCGTGAAGACGATCGCCGCCGCCGTGAGGCCGGCCATGACCGCGAGCCCGATGTTCGCATGCAGGGTGACGCCGACCGCGGACCACGCACGCCCGGTGAGGATCCACAACGCGGCGAGGACGGCGGCGAGCGACCACTGGATCAGGATCGCCTCGCGGTAGACCGCCACGCGCACGCGCGGCACCTCGGCCGGCTGCGCGCGACGCAATCGGCCGATGCCCGATCGCGCGGCGCGCAGCGGGAAGAGGACGACGAGGATCAGGAAGAAGAGGTGGTCGAACCAGGCCGGCACGCGCGCAGGATACTCGAAAGGCTGGAGGTCGTCTTCGCGCCGGCCCCGGCGAAACCGGCACCGGGGCTCGGGCGAAAGAGATCAGCCGCGCGGCAGGTTCGGAATCTTCGGCAGCGTCGGACGCAATTCGAACCCGAGACCCTTGTACATCTCGATCAGCTCTTCGTGGCGGATCAGGATCAGGTTCTTGCACTTGCGGCACTTGAGCTCGAGGCCCTCGCGCACCACGCGCGCGAGCATCGAACCACACGAACAACGGCACTGGTCGCCGCGCGCCACCATGCGTTCCGTGGCGGCGCTGGACACGGTGCCGATTTCAACGAAAGGTCGGTTCAAAGTCACAGCTCCTGAACGGTGGGAAGCTCATGCGACCGGAACTTCCGTGAGCGGAAGGGGATCACTCTAGAAACCCGCGTGATCACGGTCAAGAAACGCTTCCGGGAATCCACTGCAGACTGCCCCTTTTCCGGCGGCGGGGCATCTGGGACAATGGTAGCCCCCGCCGGTGCTCGCGCCCGCGCCCGAGATCGCCGATCCCCATCCCGACCGCACACCCTGGAGGCGTCATGCGCCGCAAGTCATTGTATGCTTTGGCCCTGTGCCTCTGGGCCACGACCCTTCCCGGCCCCGCTCAGGCCGTGGTCGCGCGCCTGGCTGCGGGGCCCGACGCCCCGGCCGGCCGGCCGGCGACGCGTCTTGCCGGCCCGGCGCGCGCGCGGATGCTCGAGCAGAGCCCCGCCTGGCAGGCGTTTCGCGCGCGCTACGGCGACTGGACCGCGATCTGGAACGCGGCGACCGGCACCCCGCACCGCGCCTTCGGGCGCGGCATCGCGCTCAGCGGGTTCGCGCCCTCCGCGGATGCCGTCGATGCCTCGCTGCGGGCATTCGTCGCGGGGCACCCGGCGACGTTCGGCCGCGTGGACGGACTCGACCGCACGGCCGTGTTCGAGGCCGGAGGACGCTGGTACGCCCGCTACCGGCAGACCTTCCACGGCCTCCCGGTGCTGTTCTCGGACTGGGAGTTCCGGGTCGGTGACGACGGCCGCCTGTTCGCGTTCGGCGCCGACGCGCGCTCGATTCCGCCGGACACGCGCATCCGGCCGCTGATCCCGGGGTCGCTCGCCCGCGAGGCGGCGATCGCCGGCCTGCCGTTCGATCGGGCGCGCGACCGCGCCGCGACCGCGGCGGGCCTCGCCCTGCTGCCGCGCACGCGCGGCGAACGCACCGACTTCCGGCTCGTCTACGAGGTGCATGTGCGGACCGCCCGGCCGCCCGGCCGCTGGGTGGTCTTCGTCGACGCGGCGAACGGAACCGTGTTGTGGCGCCTGAACCGCGTGCGCCATGCGATCGACGGCACCGTCACGGGCGCCGTTCACCTCGTGCTGCCCACGGATCCGCCGGCGACCGTGCCGTTCGCGCAGCTCACCGTGCTGGCGGGCACCGGCACCGGCGTCACCGACGCGGCGGGGACCTATCTGATTCCCGCCGCCGGGGCGGTCACCGTCTCCGCCGGCCTCGCCGGCCCGTTCGCGAACGTCCATCGCGCCGACGGCACGGACGCGTTGTTCCTCACCGGCGCCTCCGACCCGGCGACCGTGGACATCGACTGGAACGCAGGCAACTCGCAGGACTCCGAACGCGACGCGTTCTACCACGTGAACGTCGCGCACGATTTCGCGAAGAACGTCGATCCCGCGTTCACCGGGGTCGACTACGCGATGCCGGTGGCCGTGAACATCGCGGACGTCTGCAACGCCTACTGGGACGGCACCGGCGTCAACTTCTTCGCCGCCGGTGGCGGCTGCATCAACACGGCGACGCTGCCGGACGTCGTCTATCACGAATACGGCCACGGCGTGAACGACAGGCTCTACATCCAGGCCGGCCAGCCGCTCGGCATGACGAACGGCGCATTGCACGAGGGCCTCGCCGACGTGAACGCCGCGCTGATCCGCGACGATCCGCTGATCGGCCAGGGCTTCTTCGGCCCCGGCACGTCGATCCGTACCATCGACAACACGCTGCGCTACCCCCAGGACCTGTCGGGCGATCCGCATGCGACCGGGCTGATCGTCGCCGGCGCGGTGTGGGACCTGCGCCAGGCGCTCGGCCTTCCGCTCGCGGAGCATCTCGCCCATTTCGCCAAGTACGGCACACCCGACGACGCCGACGACGGCGTGGCGATGGGTGAATACTTCGTGGAGATGCTGGTCGCGGACGACGACGACGCCGATCTGTCGAACGGCACGCCGCACTCGGGAATGATCGTGACCGCGTTCAACGCGCACGGAATCGGCACCGGGCGCTTCATCGACATCATCCACGACGCCCTCGCCGATCAGCCCGCGGCGACGCCCTACCCGATCACCGCGACGATCGACTACTCGGGACCGCTCGGCGCACTCGACCCTGCGGCCGTGATCCTGCACTACGCCGTGAACGGCGGCGGCCCGCAGACGCTCCCCATGACGCCGACCGGCAACCCGTCCGAATTCAGCGCTTCCATCCCCGGCCAGACCGCGGCACTGGTGCGCTACTGGATCGAGGCACACGACACCGAAGGCGGGGTGCAGCTCGACCCGCCGACCGCCCCCGCGGCGAGCTTCGCCTTCATCGCCGGCCCGACGACGACGCTGCTCGACGAGCCGATGGAAACGCAGCCGGGGTACGTGGTCGGCGGTCCACTCGACGACGCCACCACCGGGATCTGGGCGTGGGGCGATCCGGTCGGCACCAGCGTCGGGGCGGGCTACGTGCAGCCGGAGGACGACCACAGCGACCCGGGCGTCTCCTGCTGGTTCACGGGCAACGCCGCGGCGGGCGCGGGCGCCGGGACCAACGACGTCGACAACGGCCGCACCACCCTCACCACCACCGCATTCGACGCCGGCGCCGGCGGGAACCTGAGTCCGGTGATCGAATACTGGAAGTGGTATTCGAACGATCAGGGCGGCGCCCCCGCGAGCGACGTGTGGCGGGTCGAACTGTCCGGCGACGGCGGCACGACGTGGGCCGTGGTGGAGAGCACGACCGTCTCGACGCAGGGCTGGGAACAGGTGGTGTTCTTCATCGATGACGTGCTCACCCCGACCGCCGACATGAAGCTCCGCTTCGTCGCGTCCGACGAGGGCACCGGCTCGCTGGTCGAGGCTGCGATCGACGACCTGCGCGTTATCGACTTCACCACCGTGCTCGCGGCGGACCCGCTGCCTCACGGCGCGTTCCAGCTGTCGAGCCTGGCGCCCAATCCGTTCGTTTCGACGACGCGACTCGGGTTCACGCTGCCCGCCGCGGCGCAGGCGCGGGTGCAGGTGTTCGACGTGCACGGGCGGGCCGTGCGCACGCTCGCTGCAGGCGCCTTCGAACCCGGGCGCCACACGGTGGAATGGAACGGCCTGGACGGCGCGGGGCATCCGGTGCCCGGCGGCGTCTACTTCGTGCGCCTCGATTCGCCGTTCGGCGACGCGGTGCGCCGGGTCGTGCGGATGCGCTGATCGGGTCGCCCGCGGCCCGATCCCTGCGGCGCGGCTGAAGCGGGCGGCAGGGGCGCCGTGGAGGGCGACAGCGCGTGCGTGAGCGGGGCGTGCGGCGCCAGCCCCCAGACGTCGGTCAGGATCGCGTCCACCAGCGCCTGCACGTCGGTGCGCCGGTAGTTCCACAGCTCGAATCCCGTGAACATCACGTGGCCCGACTCCGCACCGCGGTACGACGTCATGATCACGTTCTCGGGATTCTGCACGGGGGTCGGCAGCCCGATGCCGCTCACCCTGTAGAGCGTGTCGAGCACCGCCACCTGGACGCCCGGGTCGTTCGGGTCGGGTTCGACCACGGTGCTGCCGGACGACATGTACTCGATGTCATAGACCGACTTGTAGAACACGCTCAGGCTCTGTCCGGCGCGCCCGGGCGGGAATGGGTCCGTCGCCAGAGAGCGGATCCCGATCGCGGCGGGCAGCCGCGCGTAGCTCGGCGCATGAGGGTCGCTCACCGGCACGTGGGGCGAGCGTGTCATGAACGGCAGCACCGTTCCGGTACGGAGCTGCGTGCGCCAGTGCGTGAAGTCGTACATGAACATGCCGGGCCGCAGGGTGAAGAGCGTCCCCCCGCTCGTGCTCGTGCGCCCGAACGCGATCGAGCTCGCGTATCCCGCGCCGCCGCCGACGAGCCACAGCTGGCCACCCTGCTCCACGTAGGCGGCCAGCGTGTTGATGCTCACGCGATCGCACATGCGGCGCAGCGAGGTGACGTCGCCATCGCCGCCGAAGACGCTGCCACCGTTGAGCGCGCTCCTCGGGTCGATCAGCCAGATCACGTGCCGGTACTTGGCGAGAGTGGCGAATGGAAACACCTCGGGGCGCGTGCCGATCGTGTCGAAGTTGTAGGCCGCGAACAGGCCCGGCGGGCTCACGGTCCCCGTCGGATAGCAGCGCCATGGGAAGCCGCCGCGCGCATACAGGAACGTGTCCAGCTCCGCCGCGGTGGGCCACGTTCCGATCGGCGGCTTCACGCAGCCGCCCGCCGCCAGCTGATCGGCGATCAGCCGTGTGTCGTCCACGATCAGCAGGTCGCGGTTGAACTGGGCCTCGAAGCTCAGCACGTTGAAGCGCACGATGCCGAGGCTGCGGTTGCCGTTGTCGTCTTCGACCTCGAGATAGAAGCGATGCGTCTCGCCCGACCCGAACGGCCCGAGATCCGCGCGCGACGTGAGCAGCGACGGAACGCTCCAGTGATAGACGTCCTGATCGTTCGAGCGCGGCGTCTCGTCGCTGACATCGCCGTCCAGCTTCCACCGGTAGCTGTGCAGGCCGGCGCCCGGCCCGGGCTGCGCGCTCCACCGGATGTAGGTGCTCTTGCCGGGCAGCAGGTCGAGCCCCACCTCGCGCGAGGGATCGAGGCTGTAGCCGCCGCCCGGATAGGTGAAGCTGAAGAAGTTGTTCCACATCGTGATCGTGGGACCGAGCGTCGTGGCGAGATCGGCACGAAAGCGCAGCAGGTTCGAGCTGAGCGAGAAGATCGGTGAGTACGCGCCGGCTTCGTCGTAGGCGATCACCGCGAACAGATAGGTCGCGCCGGGGGTGAGGTTGAACAGCTGAACGCTCCGCGTTTCCGCGTCGGTCGAATCCCACCCCGCGAAGTCGGGTGCGTAGTAGCGCCTGAGCGAGTCCGGATCGAGCAACGCCGCGCTGATCGGGAATTCCGACGATGCCGACAGCAGCAGCCACTTGTATTTCACCGGCTGCTTCGACTCGACCCCGTCGACGTCGAAGCCCTCCCACGAGATCCGCACCGTGGGGGCGACCCGCACGACCGCGAGCGCGGTCGGCAGCGGGCTCACGATCTGCACCGACGGCGCGAGCGTCGACGAGAAGAAGCTGCGCACCTCCGGCACCGACGCCAGTCCGCGCTCGTCGACCGCCTTGATCACGAATGCGTGGTAACCGATCGACCGGGTCGCAGGGCCGATCGAATCCTGGGTGTCGGCGCTGAATTCGAGCGTCACGTCGAAACGCCGCGTACTGGTCCAGGTCGTCTCGGCGTTCGTCGCGGTGGGCGGATCCACGGCGTAGATGAAATGGTCCACCGCCCCGTCGGGATCGTAGCCGAACCACTTGAACTGGTAGGCGTAGAAAAACCGGTTCGTGGGGCTCGCGGGCGCGTGGGTGAGCGTCACGACGGGGCGCGCATTGGGCAGGAACGTCCCCTGCACCCCTTTCGCGCACCCCGCGAACGCCAGCAGTGCGAGGAGCGGCGCGGCAATTGCGCGCGCCCGTGCGGCGCCCCGGTTCCGTGTCATGCTCATCGCACCACCACGAACTTGCCGCGTTGCGTGCCGAGCGACGAATCCACCGTGAACAGGTAGATGCCCGACTCGATGTCCTGCCCGTTGCGCGACACCAGGTCCCAGCTCGCCTGCCCGTCGCCGCCCGCGCCGTCGTGGTCGACGCGCGCCACCAGGTCGCCGGCCACGGTCCAGATCTTGATCACCGCGCGTCCGGGGGGCAGGCCCATGAAGTCGATGTGCCGCGGCAGCGGATCGCCGAGGGTCGGCGGCCTGTCCCATCCGGCCGCGCCGCGAAACGGGTTCGGCACGACCCACACGGCGTTCTTCGTCGTGCGCGTGGCCGCCTGCGGCGACACGCGATCGTCGAACGAGGCGATGATCGGACTCTCGAGCACGCTGATCTCGGCGCCGTTGGGCCCACCGGTGATGCGCAATTCGTAGACGGCGGTCACCACGTAGACGTAGTCGAAACCGTTGCCCGCGGTGCGGTCGTGGAACGCGTAGCGGCCAGGCGGATAGAGCGTCTGGCCGAGCAGCGTGCCTTCGGGAACGACGGTCGAGTCGGTCACGCCGGCGAGCGGGATCTCGCCGTTCACGGAATCCGGCCCGAACGCGGCACGCAGCGACCAGTTGTCGAGCGGCGGCAGCAGGTCACGGCGATCGCGCCAGTCGGCGAGCCGGTAGATACGGTAGCCGAGGAAGCGGGACTGGCCACCGCCGTACTGGCCCGCGGCGAGCAGCGCCTCCGGCGTGTTGTCCCAGGCGATCAGAACATCGTGGTCGCCGGGCGAGGCCCGCATGCGTGGCGCCGGCGGCACCTGGCCTGGGTCGATGTAGTGCACCCGGGTATCCAGTCCGCGACGCCCGGTGCATTCGTCACAGTCGGTGTCGGTCCAGTGCGGGACACCGGGCTCGAACAACGTCTGGGTGGGCAGCGGCTCGATGTCGTCGGGGATCTTGGCCACGCAATCCTTGTCGTAGATGAACGTCACGCCGGGCGGCGCGGCGATCGGCGTATCGTGGCCGTTGCGGCCCGTTTCGCCGACCAGGTAGAGCAGGGAGTCGCGTCCCATGTAGTCGGGAATCAGATCGAGTTCGTAGCCCTGGTGCAGGTAGAACAGGTTTCCGATCGCGGTGGCGAGGCTGTCGGCGCTCCCGCTGGCGACCAGCGCGACATCGAACGTGAGCGACTGCCCCGGATCCAGCGTCCTGAACGGCCCGCACGAGATGAGCACCACCTGATCGTCCTTCTCTTTCGTCGACGTGCTCAGCCGCCCGGCCAGCGCCTCGTAGCGGTCGGCATCGAAGCGCGGGACGCCGCCCTGCCCGCTGACGCCACGAGCGGAGAACACCGCCGAGCGAAACGACACCTGTCCCGGCGCGCGCGCATAGGATGCGATCGGCCCCACCCGGGCGACCGGATCAACGGTGTGGTCCAGCGGTACGACGGTCACGATCGGCAGGTCGGGCGAAAAACCGTCCACGAGCATCGGCCCCGAATAGCTGCGCGTCACGAAGCAGTCGTGCTTCATTCCCGGGATGACGGGCCCGTAGTAGCCGAGGGTAATCGCGTCTGACAGCCCCTCGTTGAACGTCCGGCTCCAGCTCCCCTGCACGGCCCGGTCGTCGAGATGCCCCGTGCGATCACTGCGCAGCGTCACGTCGAGGTCGGTGAGCAGGCCCACGTAGACGTCGTGCAGCCGACCGGACCCGTGGTGGGTGATCGTATAGCGCAGCACCGCGACGTGGTTGAAGCCGACGCGCGACCACGCACCCACCTCCTGGTGCACCGACAGACCGAGCGGCACGTGCGTCTCGCCCGTGTCGTAGGCATAGTTCGTGGCCTCCGGCCGATCGTCCACGTAGTCGGCCGCCATCAGCTCGTCGAACGTGAAGCCCAGGTCTTCGTCGATCTGGCCGTCGCCGTCGTCGTCCTTGCCGTTCAGGATCTCCTCGTCGATCCGGCCGTCGTGGTCGTCGTCGAAGCGCCACTTCGTCCCCGGTTCGCCACGATGCACCGTGCGGACATCGTCCGCCGGGTCGAGTGTGGGGCGGAACTCCAGCAGCGGGCCGCCCGAAACCCGTGTCCGATTCCGGTCGTCCACCGCGCCGACCCACAGCGACGCGTAGTTGAGCAATTCGATGCCGGAATACGGCGGGAACTCGAACGACGGGTCGAACGAGCGGCCCGCATCGAGAAAGGCGTTGCCGACGATGCCGGCGTTGGTGACGCGCATGCGGAATCCGCCGGCGTCGATCACCGGACCGTCGTCGCCGATATCGAGCACCGCCAGGGCGCGCACGGGCACCGCGATCATGACCAGGGCCACGAGTGCGGCGGCGCCCGCGCGCCGCGGACGCAGAGGAGTGTGGTCTGGGGCTGGAATGGGAAGTCGCCTCGGGGAACCGGCCGTCGAACGGGAACGCGCGGCCCGGCAGGGGGCGGCCGGGCGCGATGAACGATAGTAGGGCCCGGCCGACGGCTGGACAAAGGGAAACCGATGTTCTAGGTAGGAAACGACGCGGCCCCGCGCGTGATCGCAGGGAATTCGACGCGGTGATGGCCACCGCGCCCGGCGTCAGGGAGCGTTACGCATGGATCAGGCGCTGCTCAACAGAATCCTCGTCGGCACCGGCCTCGCAGCGGGCGCATGGCTCCTCGGCTGGGTGCTCACCCGCCTCCTGCTGCCGCGCGTCGCCCAGGTCTTCAGCAGGACGAAGACGAACCTCGACGACATTCTGCTCGCCGCACTCAAGCCGCACATCCCCCTCTGGTTCCTGCTGCTCGGTCTCGTGGTCGGCCTCCGGCACATCATGGGGCCGTGGGAGTTGATGTTCTGGATCTACCGCTCCGTCACGGCGTTGTTCATCCTCTCGGTGACGATCGCCCTGTCCGCGATCCTGACCGGCATCCTGGCCGAATCGGCAAAGACCTGGGGCGACGGCTCGCAGTCGTCGAGCCTGGTCCAGAATGCGATCCGGATCATCGTGATCTCGCTGGGCCTGCTGGTGATCGCGTCGAACGTCGGCATCGCGATCACCCCCATCATCACGGCCCTGGGCGTCGGCTCGCTGGCCGTGGCGCTCGCGCTGCAACCGACCCTTTCGAACCTGTTCGCCGGTTTTCAGATCACGCTGGCGCGCAAGGTGCGGATCGGCGACTTCATCGAGCTGGAGTCCGGACAGACGGGCTACGTCGAGGACATCGACTGGCGCACCACGCAGATCCGCGAGCTGCCGAACAACCTGTACATCGTCCCCAACGCGAAGCTCGCCGACCTGATCGTGCGCAACTACTCGATGCCGGTGGACGAACAGTCGGTCGTGATTCCGGTCGGCGTGAGCTACGATTCCGACCTCGCCTTCGTCGAAAAGGTGACGATCGAAGTCGCGCGCGAAACGCTGCGGCACGTGCAGGGTGGCGTGGGCGAATTCGAGCCGTTCACGCGCTACAACCAGTTCGGCGATTCCTCGATCAACTTCAGCGTCATCCTGCGCGTGCAGACGTTCGTCGACCGCTACCTGACGACGCACGAGTTCGTGAAGCGCCTGCACGCCCGCTACGCGCAGGAGGGCATCGAAATCCCGTTCCCGCAGCGCGTGGTGACGTTCGTGAATCCGCTCGACGTGAAGAAGGACGGAGCGGACCAGGTCCAGGCGAAGGAATCCGCCGCGGGCGGCGGCGGGGCGGCAGCGAAACCGGAGTCGGGCTCGAACGGCTGAGCCGCGCAGCTAGCGCGTGGCGGTCGTCAGCGCGCGCGCGGCAGCGCGCTGCCGCGGACTCAGCCAGCGCTCCGGCGGCGTTCCCGCGGCCAGTGCGGCATTGACGCGCGCCGCCTGCAGCGGGGTCAGCTCGAGCGCCCGCAGCGGCGAGAAGCGCAGATGGCGCTTCTGATCGTCCGCTCCCGCCGGCTGCGACGCCCTGTCGCCCGTGATCGCGCGATCCCCGACGATCCGACGCGCGGCGCCGAGCTCCGCCGCGTCACGCGCGTAGACACGGTCCGCCAGCCCCGCCCGTTCGGCAGCGTCGACGAGACGCTCGTACGGCAGAACCGCCGCGTCGAAGGTGACGTCCACCACCTCGCGCCCGTCGAGGTACGCGGCGCGCGTCGCCAGCACGCCGTCCAGACCGCCGAGCGCCGCCTCGCCCTCCCAGAAGCAGTGCATCGCGATCGTCGCGCGCTCGCGTCGCGCGGGCGCGGTCTCGGCGACCAGGTTCTCGAGGTACCCGGGCACGGGTCTACCGGCCGCGCGCAGCGCCGCCGCCATGCGGCCGGCCACGCCGCCCGCCTCATACACGCCGCTTGCGCGCGGGATCACGTCGCGGCCCCGGCCGTCGAAGAAGCGGATCACCGGATTGTTCCACGCGGGTTCGCGGCACGCCTGCAGCGTCGCCGCGTCCGCGGGCCGGTTGTTGTAGACCAGCACCGGAACGAACTCCGTTTCGATCGCCTCGACGATCAGCGGGTTCGAGAGCGGGCCGCCACCGAAGTCCCGGCACGTCCGACAACCGGGCACCTCCTGGAACAGGACGAGCATCGGCCGGCCGCTCGCCGCCGCCTCGGCGCGGGCGCCGTCGAAGTCGCGGCCCCAGTGAACCGCGCCGAGCTCCGGCTGCGGCGGCGCCCCCGGAACCGCGGCACCGCCCGTGGCCAGCGCGAGGATCAGAAACGGAAGCGTGCGCATGGGGCGATTACGCGGCGGCTCACCCCCGTGTGACCGCGATCATCGGGGCGCGGCGCCCGCCGAAGCGGCCAGTCCCTGCACCGCGAGCCGCCGGCCGGGCGTGCGCGCGAGTGCCTTCACGAACTCGGCGCGCGCCTCGGCGGCCTTCCCGTGCCGGAGCAGGAATTCGCCGAGCAGCTCGTGGGTCGGCTTGTCGATGGTCGGCGGGCCGAACGCGATCGGCAGGCGGTCCTCGGCGGCCGCGGCCGCCGCGAGCTGCTCTCCGGCCCCCGCGACGTCGCCGTTCAGCTCGGCGATCAGGCCCTTCGTCTCCATCACGAAGATCGCGGGGCGGATACGGTAGGTGGAGTCCGGGTCCGCGTTGTTCCGTTCGATGGCGGCGACCTCGCTGCCCACGGTCTCGAGGTCCTTCAGCGCCGCACCCGCCGCCGCCGGGTCACCGACCCCGACCGCGCACAGCGCGTTGCCGAATGCGAAGTCGAGCCGCGCGCCCGCCCCCGAGCCCGGCGGCAGCGTGGCGCGGGCCACATCGCCTTTCCAGTCGCCCGTGTCGATCAGGTAACGCAGCCGCATGTTCGCGAACGATCCACCCAGGCTGTGGTCGGGGTCGAGCGATTCGCCGGCGCGCGCGCCCGCCGCCGCCACCGCCTGATCACCGCAGCGTTCGAGCGTGGCGTGCGCTGCTTCGGTACGCCCCAGCTGCAGGTACGAGTAGCCGAGCCAGGTCGGATAGTGGCCGCAGACGAGCGGATCCCTGCCCGCCGCCTCGCGCATACGATCCACGGCCGCGATCGCATGGATGTTCGCCTCGAGGCTCTCCTTCCACATCCCGAGCGCGAGGAAGATGTGCGACGTCATGTGCTGCGCGTGGCCGGCGTCGGGCGCGATGCGCGCGTAGATCCGCGCCGCCCGGAGCCCGAGCGGCGCGTGCGCGGGATCGTCGTAGGAGTGGATCAAGTAGTGCACGAGCCCCGGGTGCTCGCGATGGTCCACCCACGCCTCCTCCAGCACTCCGGCCGCTCGCATGTAGGTCGGAATGTCGCGCCCGGCGTGCGCGGTCCCCAGGATCGAGAGGCCGTAGAACGCGGTCGCGTCCACGTCGCCGGGGTACTCTTCGTGCAGCTTCTTCATCGCTGCTTCGTAGCGGAAGTCACGATCGATCTTGGTGCCGTCGCCGTACAGGATCTCGATGGCATCGAGGTAGTCCTTCTCGCGCCCGGTGCCCGCCTTCGCCCGCCGCGCGGCCGGGGTCGGCGCGAGCCGGTTCAAGGCGGCGCGTGCGCTCTCGAGATCCTGCTCCATCCAGATCGGATGGTTGTACGTCATGGCCTCGCCCCAGTAGGCCATGGCGAAGCCGGGATCGGCCGCCTGCACGCGCCGGAACGTCTTCGCGGCCGACTCGTATTCGAAGTCGTGCAGCATCGCCATGGCTTCCTGAAAGTCGGCCTGCGCGGCGGGAGCGCCGGAGTTGGCGAACGAGACGTGGCCGAAACCACCGGCCGCGAGCGCGGGTGCGGACCAGAGCAGCAGGGTCAGAGCGACGGGAAAGGCGCGCAACGGAGCCTCCGGGGCGAAGGGGAACGGTTCGCCCGGACGCGGCGCCGGCCCGGGCGGACCCGACGGGTGCCCATGCTAGCGGACCCGCCGGCCCCGCGACACTAGCTTCGTGCCGCCCCGCGCCCGGCCCGCCGGTAGCGAAAGCAGTCGGTGGTGTGGTCGTTCACCATGCCGACCGCCTGCATGAACGCGTAACAGATCGTCGAGCCCACGAAGCGGAAGCCGCGCTTCTTCAGATCGCGACTCATCGCGTCGGACTCGGCGGTGCGGGTCGGAATCTCGCGCAGCGACTTCCAGGCGTTGCGCTGCGGCCTGCCGCCCACGAACGACCAGATGTAGCGGTCGAAGCTGCCGAACTCCTGCCGCACCTGGAGGAACGCCGTCGCGTTCGAAATCGAAGCGTCGATCTTCAGGCGGTTGCGCACGATGCCGGCGTCGGCGAGCAGCGCGCGCTTCTTCCTCGCGTCGAAACGCGCGACGCGGCGCGGATCGAAGCCGGCGTAGGCCTTGCGGTAGGCGGCACGCTTGTTGAGGATCGTCTCCCAGCTGAGTCCCGCCTGCGCCCCTTCGAGGATCAGCATCTCGAACAGGTGCCGATCGTCGTGCGACGGCACGCCCCACTCTTCGTCGTGATAGGCCACGTACAGGGGATTCGTGAGGCGGGCCCACCTGCAGCGGATCCGGGGGCGTGACATGGCGAACGCGCTCGAGCGCTGCGGAAGGGCCCGGGGCGCATGCCTCGGGCCCCCTGCCGCTACCGCACGAACAGCATCTCCCGGTAGCGCGGCAGCGCCCAGGTCGATGCGTCCACGAGGTGTTCGAGGCGATCGGCCGCCGCGCGCGCGGTGGCCATCGACGCCCGGACTTCGTCCGCCAGCACCCGCGCGTGCTTCATCTCGTCGTGGATGCCGTCCGCCTTTTCGATGCTCTGCTTGAGCGCGTGCGCCGCGTCTGCCACCGCCGCCACCGCGCCGCCGATCCCGGCCGCGCGCGACAGCGCCGGTCCCGACTGCACGCCGGCCTTCTTCAGCGCCTCGACCGCCGCCGTGCTCGACGCGAGCTGTCGCTCGCCCGCCGGCAGCACGTACGTGTTCAGCAGCTCGAGCACCGTGTCGGCCTCGAGCTCGACCGTCTTGATGTAACGCTCGAGCGCCACGTTGAAGCGGCTCTCGATCTCGCGCCGGGTGAAGATGCCCAGCTCGCACAGAAATTCGGTGCGTTTCGGATCCGCCTGGAGCGCCTCGAGCGCGGCCACGGTGTCCACGAGGTTCGGCAGGCCGCGCTTCGCGGCTTCCGCCTTCCACTCCTCGCTGTAACCGTTGCCCTCGAACCGCACCGGCGCCGACTCCTGGAACACCTCGCGCAGCAGGCCGAGCACCTCCTGATCGCGGTCGCTGCCGTTCTCGAGCCGCTTCTCCAGCCGTGCCGACATCTGCGCGAGCGCGTCGCTCACGGCGGCGATCAGCATGCACATCGGCTGTGCCGTGTTCGCGCTGCTGCCGACGGCGCGGAACTCGAACTTGTTCCCCGTGAACGCCACCGGCGAGGTGCGGTTGCGGTCGGTGTAGTCCTTCGCCAGCTCGGGGATGCGGCCGACGCCCAGCTGGATCATGAGCTTCTCGGGATCCGCCATCTTCTCACCCGAGGCGATGCGTTCGATGATCGAGGTCAGCAGCTGGCCGAGGAACACGCTGATGATCGCCGGCGGCGCCTCGTTGGCGCCGAGCCGCAGATCGTTGTCGGGGCTCGCCACCGACCAGCGCAGCACGTCCGCGTGGTCGTGCACGCCCTTGAGACACGCGGCGACGAACGCCAGGAAGCGCAGATTCTGGTGCGGCGTCCGGCCCGGGTCGAGCAGGTTCTCGCCGCGATCGGTGGACATGCTCCAGTTGCAGTGTTTGCCGTTGCCGTTGATGCCGTCGAACGGCTTCTCGTGCAGCAGGCAGACGAACTGATGCCGGTGCGCCACCTTGCGCATGATGTCCATCGCCAGCGCGTTGTGATCGTTGGCGAGGTTGACGTCCTCGAACACCGGCGCCATCTCGAACTGCATCGGCGCGACCTCGTTGTGCCGCGTCTTGACCGGCACGCCGAGGCGATGGAGCTCGAACTCCATCTCTTCCATGAACGCCAGAACGCGCCCCGGAATCGAACCGAAGTAGTGGTCCTCGAACTGCTGGCCGCGCGCCGATGGCGCGCCCAGCAGCGTGCGCCCGGCCAGCACCAGATCGGGCCGCGCCGCCCAGTGCTCCCGATCCACCAGGAAGTACTCCTGCTCGCAGCCGAGCGTCGCGGACACCGAGCGCACGTCGCCGTCGCCGAGCAGCTTGAGGAACGTGACCGCGCGCGAGCTCAGGGCCTCGAGCGCGCGCAGCACCGGCGTCTTGTGGTCGAGACTCTCGCCGTGATAGCTGACGAACACCGACGGGATGCACAGCGTGCGGCCGTTGCGACTCTCGACCAGGAACATCGGCGAGCCCGGATCCCAGGCCGTGTAGCCGCGCGCCTCGAACGTGCTGCGCATGCCGCCCGAGGGGAACGAGCTCGCGTCCGGCTCGCTCTGGATGAGCTGCGAGCCCGAGAAGCGTTCGAGCACGCGCAGCTCGCCCCACATCGCGATGTTGAGGTCGGCGAAGCTGTCGTGCTTCTCCGCCGTGAGTCCCGTCATCGGCTGGAACCAGTGGGTGAAGTGCGTCGCGCCGTGCGACGTGGCCCACTCGCGCGCGACCGAAGCGATCGTCTCGGCCGTGTCACGGCCGAGCGGCGCGCCGTTCCTGAGGGTGTTCTGCAGCGCGGCGTAGGCCTCCTGTGGCAGGCGTTCCTTGAGCTTGATGAGGTCGAGGACGTGGCGCGCGAAGTAGGCGCTGACCGGCGCGCGATGGCCGTCGGGAAGCCGCGGCGGGTCGAAGGCGAGAGGCTGGCGCAGATAGGGAGCATGCGCCGCAGGACGAAACGTGGACGACATGGATCACTCTCTTTCCGCAACCCGGAAGAGCCACTCGGCCCCGACGGATCGCTTCGGAATCGGACCGGAGAGCGAGCGCACCCGCTTCCAGCCCACCATGTGAAATCGGCACGGACGGGCGTCCGGCCGAGTGGCAATGATACCGGACCCGGGCCCGCTCTGACCAGAGCGCGGGGTCCGCAGCCGGAGCCGGTTTCCCGCGCCGCGGTCCCGTGGCAGACTCCGGGCATGGACCGCCCGCCTACGACCTTCATCGGCAGGGGTTTCGCCCTGCGCCGGGCGGGGACCTCGGACGCCCCCGCAATCTACGAACGATACGCCACCGATCCCGAAGTGTGCCGCTACCTGGCCTGGCGCCCGCACCGGGATATCGGCGATACGCGGGCGTTTCTGGAGTTGTGCGAGCGACGCTGGGAATCCGGGCTCGAATGGACCTGGGCGATCACCGAGTCCTCCGAACCCGCGACCCCTGCAGTCGGAATGCTGGCGTGCCGCGCCCGCGGCCATCACGTGGACTTCGGCTGCGTGCTGGCGCACCGGCTCTGGAACAGAGGGATCACGACGGCTGCCGTCCGCACGCTCGTCACCTGGCTCGAGGACAACGACGAGGTGCGCCGCATCTGGGCGACGTGCGACGTCGAAAACACGGCGTCCGCACGTGTGATGGAGAAGGTGGGCATGCAGCGCGAGGGCATCCTGCATCGCTGGATGATCCACCCCAACGTATCGCCCGATCCGCGCGATTGCTACGTCTACGCCAGGGTCCGCTGATCAGGAGCCGCACGATGCCCTTTTCGATCGAGGCGAACTTCGACGCGGATGCCGAAGCCCGCGTCCGTGCACTGTGGTTGGAACTGGCCGACGCCGGGCTCTGTTCCGTCATGCTCGATGTCGGCGCCCGCCCGCACTTGAGCCTGGCGGTCTACCCGAGGGCGCCGATCGCCCCGCTGGCGCGCGTCATCGAGAGCTTCACGGGCGAATGGGCTCCAATTCCGCTGGAGGTGAAGTCGGTCGGAGTCTTCCCGGGAGATGAGCGTGCGGTCTACCTCGCACCGGCCGTGACGCCCGAGCTTCTGCGCTTCCACGCGTCGTTCCACCGCGCAGCCGAGCCACTCGGACTCGAACAGTGGCCCCACTACGTTCCGGGGCGCTGGATGCCGCACTGCACCGTGGCGATGGAGATGCCGGCCGAGCACATCGGGCCCATCGTCGAGGTCTGCCGCCGGGCCGCCGCCGTGGGCCCGCTGCGGCTGGTGGAAGTCGGCCTGGTGGAGTTCCGGCCGGTGCGAAGCCACGTTTGCCACCTGCTCGGACGGAGCGGTTGAGGCGCGAAGCCCTCACCACACCACACGTTGACGCCACCGTCGGCGCCCCCCAATCTCACGCGATGAGTGAATTCGCCCCGCCCGATCCCGACTTCTCCGCCAGAATCCGCGAGAGTTTCTCGCATCAGAAGGTCATGCACCTGATCGGGGCGACCCTCGGTCGCGTCGAACCCGGGGTCGTCGAGATCGAGCTCCCGTGCCGGGAGGATCTGGTGCAGCAGAACGGCTACGTGCACGCGGGCATCGTGGCGACCATCGCCGACAGCGCGTGCGGATACGCGGCGTACACGCTGGCGCCGCCCGATTCGGACGTGTTGAGCGCGGGGTTCGACATCCACCTGCTGAAGCCCGCCGTCGGCGAGCGGCTGGTGGCCTGCGGCGAAGTGGTCAAGCCGGGACGCACGCTCAGCGTGGTCCGGGCCGACGTCTTCGCGATCCACGGGGAGCGGCGTGTCCACGTGGCGACCATGACCAACACCATCATTCACCGACACTCCGAACGAGGGGGCTGAAATGGCGGATCGGATCATCGCGGTACTCGGCGCCACGGGCGCACAGGGCGGCGGCCTGGTGCGCGCGGCGCTCGCCGACCAGGGCTCGGACTTCAAGGTGCGCGCGATCACGCGTCATCCGGACGGCGAAAAGGGCAAGGCGCTTGCCGCGGCCGGCGCCGAGGTCGTCGCCGGCGACACGGACGACGTGGCGAGCCTCGAGCGGGCGTTTACCGGCGCGTATGGCGTGTACGGCGTCACCAACTTCTGGGAGCACATGTCGCCCGAGCGCGAGACGCAGCAGGGCCGCAACATCGCCGAAGCCGCGAAGGCCGCGGGCGCGAAGCACGTGATCTGGTCCACGCTCGACGACACGCGCGAGCGTGTGCCGCTCGTCGGACGACCGCATGCCGACGCTGCAGGGCAGGTACAAGGTGCCGCACTTCGACGCCAAGGCCGAGGCGCACCCGGCGTTCGAGGGCCTGCCGGTGACGTTCCTCTACACCACGTTCTACTGGAACAACCTCCTCGGCTCCGGCATGGGACCGAAGAAGGAGGAGGACGGCGTCTATGCGATCACGCTGCCGCTCGGCGACAAGAAGCTCCCCGGCATCGCCTCCGAAGACATCGGCCCGTGCGCGTTTGGAATCTTCAAGAAGGGCGACGCCCTGATCGGCAAATCGGTGGGCATCGCCGGCGGGCATCTGACCGGTGCCGAGATGGCCGCGGGCCTCGGCAGGGCGCTGGGCATCGAGGTTCGTTACAACGCCGTGCCGCCCGACGTCTACCGCTCGTTCGGCTTCCCGGGCGCCGACGACATCGGCAACATGTTCCAGTACTACGCCGAATTCGAGAAGGAGTTCTGCGCGTCCCGCGACCTCGACTTCTCGCGCTCACTCTACCCGGGGCTGCAGACGTTCGAGCAGTGGGCCGCGGCGAACGCGAAGCACATTCAGCTCGAGCAGCCGCAGAAGAGCTGAGCCTCGCCGCCGTGAGACCGCATTTCTTCGAGTCGGCGGCGGCCTGCCGCCGCTGGCTCGAGGCGCATCACGCCGGCACCGGCGAGGCGTGGTTCGGCTTCCGTCGCAAGGACAGCGGCAGGGGCGGGATCACCTATTCCGAGGCGCTCGACGAGGCGCTCTGCTTCGGCTGGATCGACGGTGTGCGCCGCCGGCTCGATGACACGAGCTACGTGATCCGCTTCACGCCGCGCCGTCCGGGCAGCAAGTGGAGCCGGGTCAACGCGGCCCGCGCTCGCGCCCTGATCGCCGGCGGGCGTATGACGCCGCCCGGCCGCGCCGCGTTCGACCGGCGGCGCGAGCGGCATCCGGTCGAGTACTCGTACGAGTCGGCGAGAGAGTCCCTGCCGGCCTCGTGGCGCCGGCGCTTCGCGGCGCAGCGGCGCGCGTGGGCGTATTTCGAAGCGCAGCCGCCCGGATACCGGCGGATCGCCCTGCACTGGGTGCTGTCGGCGAAACGGGAGGAAACGCGGCTCCGACGATTTGGCGTCCTGGTGGCATGCTCGGCCGCGCGGGAGCGGCTGCCGCAGACGCTGCCCTCGGTGCGGAAGAAGAAGTAGCGCGCCCGGCGCGCGGGCCGGGCATCCGTCCGCCGCTCGCGCGGCCGCGGTGGGCGGCGTGCCTCACGCCCCGAGCCGCTCCTTCAGCTTCCTCGCCCGCTGCCGGCTCACCGGCAGTTCGGTGTGCGCGGTGTCGTCGAGCAGCAGCCGCCAGGTGCCGGCGAAGCCGGGCCTGAGCTCGCGCGCGTGATCGAGGTTCGCGATCGCGCTGCGATGCACGCGCTGGAACCTGCGCGGGTCGAGCTTCCGTTCGAGCTCGTCGAGGGTGAAGTTCACGTAGTGGCGGTCGGCGGCGGTGGCGGCGAACACGAGCTTGTCCTCGGCTCCGAACCACAGCACCTCGTCCGCGCGCACGATCTTCTGCCGCTGCCCGACCCGCACCGTGAAACGATCGAGCACGTCGGGGGCCTGTGCGCGGCCGAGGTCCGCGATCAGGCGCTCGAGCCGCCGCGACATCTCGTCCGGCTTCCGCAGGTCGCTGCGAACACGCTCGAGGGCCTGCGCGAGCCGCTCGGCCCGGAACGGCTTCAGCAGGTAGTCGGTCGCGTTCTCCTCGAACGCCCGCACCGCATACTGGTCGAATGCCGTGACGAACACCACGGCCGGACGCGGCGCGAGACCCTCGAGCAGCGCGAAGCCGTTCTCGCCCGGCAGCTGCACGTCGAGCAGGATCAGGTCCACGCCGCCCTCGGCGAGACGCGTCCGCGCCTCCGCGACACTCCCGGCTTCGCCGACCACGGTCACGCCGCCGCCCTGATCGAGCAGCCGCCGTGCCCGGGCGCGGGCCAGCGGTTCGTCGTCGACGATCAGCACCCGCAGATCGCTCGCGCTCACCGCACCCCTCCTACCACGTCAGTCCCAGGCCGGCCACCAGCAGCCGCCTCCCGAAGTACGATTCGGTCTTCCGCGCCACGGTGTAGTCCTCGTTGTAGACGACGTCGAGCACGTTTCGCGTATCGAGCACGTTGAGCGCCTCGATGTAGAACACGCACACGCTGCTCTCCGGAATGCCGCCGGTCGCGGGCAGCGAGAACAGCCGCATCAGCCGCACGTCGAGCCGGTGGTACGCCGGCAGCCGCGCCGAGTTGTTCTCGGCATAGATCGGCCGCCACAGGTCGCGGGCCGCATCGTAGGTCGCCCCCACGACCGGCGTCCACGGCCGTCCGCTCGTGACGTTCAGCTTCGCGCCGACCTGCCACTTCGACGTCGCCTGGTACTTGCCGACCAGCGTCAGGGCGTGCGGCACGCCGTAGGACGACGGCAACTCGCGCGGATCGTCGCCCTCCTTGCGTTTCGAGTCGAGATAACCGTACGACAGCCAGCCGGAGAGACGCTCGTACGTGCCCTGGACGAACACGTCCACGCCGCGCGCGTAGCCGTAGCCATCGTTGGAGTAGAACGTGGCGGCGTCCTGCGCGACGAGGCCGTGGTAGTCCTTGCGGAACCCCTCGACGCGCACCGTGCCGAACTCGGAGTTCCACTCGTAACCGGCGATCACGTGGTCGGCCTCGAGTGGGCGAAGCGCCGGATTCCCGTAGATCGGATCCATGCGCGCAGGGTCGGCGAGCTGATGGTAGCGGCCGGTGGCGACGCGCAGCGTCTGGTGTTCGCCGATCCTGAGCGCGAGCGCGGCGCGCGGATCGGCGGTCCACACGCCGGGTCGGGACGCCCGGTCGAGCCGGCCGCCGATCGTCGCGTAGAGCGCTCCGATCAGCCGGACCTTGTCCTCGGCATAGATTCCCGGGTAGGCGACGCGTGCGCGTACATCGAGCGTGCGCAGCGGCGCGCCGTCGCCGAAGTCGGTGCTGTCGTCGACGGCGACTCCCGCGTATCCGGTGTCGAAGTGCTCGAGGTTCGCGCCGAACGACAGCTCGTGACGCGACCCCAGCGGCCAGACCGCGTCGGCGTTGAGCTGCGTGTTGTGCTCGCGGCGCGCCAGCCGCTCGGGGCCGAGCTCGAGGTCGCGCTCGTAGCGCTGGTAGGAGGCCTGCATGCGCAGCGCGATCCGGCCGAGCACGACATCCTTGAGGTTCCATGCGACGCTGCGGTTGCGCGACGACTGCGCGGCACGATCGGAGGTATTGAGGTGGTTCACCGTGAGCCGCGCGTCGCTGCCGGACTCGACCCACGTCAGCGCCGTGCGCCCGGAACCGGAGTAGCGGTACTGCAGCCGTTCCATGAGGTCGTGGCTGGTCGGGGTCGACTCGTAGTCGCTGGCGGAGCCGAACAGCCTGAACAGGATTTCGGGCTGCGTGCGGCGATAGCTGCCGATCGTCGACAGCCGGTCCGGGATCAGCGCCCACGTCGCCGATGCGCTGCCGCCCGCCAGGTTCGCGCCGAGCGACACCGTGCGCAGGTTGAGCGGATCCTGCGTTTCGACGTCGAGCACGCCGGACAGCGCGCCGCCGTACTTCGCTGGGAACCCGCCGCTCGAGAAGAACGCGCTCTTCAGCATGTAGGTGTCGAGCGCGGAGAACAGCCCGCCCGACGCGCCCTCGAAGTGATACGGGTGGCCGATCGTGCCGCCGTCGAGCCGCACCACCGTCTCGCTCGGGTCGCCGCCGCGCACGTACAGTGCGGCGCCCTCGTTGGGGGCGTTGATCCCGGGCAGCGCGCGCAGCGCCTGGAAGATGTCCGCGGCGCCGCCCGGCGTCGTGTAGATGTCCATCCGCCGCACGACCGCGCCTTCGCTCTCGCCCGCCTTGCCGAACGAAGAAGCCGAGACGTTGACCTGAGCGACCGGCACGGGCGCTTCGGCCAGCACGATCCGCAGCGGCGCGAGGGCCGAGCCCGCGTCCACGCGCACCCTGCGCTGCTCGTAGCCGATCTGCTGGATCAGCAGCTCGAAGTCACCGTCGGGCAGAGTCAGGGTGAAGCGGCCGTCGACGCCGGTCACGGCGCCACGCTTCAATGCCGGCACGCCGACGGTGGCATACTCCACCGGTGCGCCGCGGCGGTCCACCACGACACCGGTGACCGTGGCTGCGGACGCCATGGCGGGCACGAACAGCGCGACGCATGCCACGCACGCCCCGAGCAGCCCGGCGGCCCGACCCAGCGAACGGCGCACCGCGTTCACCCCGCCTGCTTCGCGAGCTGCTCGCGGACCTTCGGCAGCAGCACCTTCCCGACCCAGGCGTGACCGGGGCTCACTTCGAGCGCCTTCTCCAGCCATGTCTCCGCGGCGGTCCAGTCGTCGAGCTCCATCGCGGCCCGCCCGAGCCAGACATAGACGTCGTCGTGGCCCCAGTGTTCGGGCGTCGTCGGCTCGGCCTCGAACGCCGCGCGAGCCTTCTCGAGCTTCTCGCGCGCATTCTTCGCCCCGCCGCCCACGAACGCGGGCTTGTGGAACGTGTTGATCGCGTCGAGCAGCATCACCCGCGGGTTGTTCGGCGCGAGCGTGAGGGCCTTCTGCATTTCCTCTTCCATCTTCGGACCGAGCGTCATGGCCGCCATCGGATTCTTGAAGCTCAGCGACAGGCCCTCGAGGCCGGCGTGCAGCGCGATCGCTTCGGCGTCGGACGGAGCCAGCTGCGTCGCGCGCTCGGCGGCCGCCAGCCCGGCCTCGCATTGGCGCTGCGCCGCCTTCTTGCCCTTGTCGTCGCCCGCCATCAGAGGCACGGCGCGCCAGTCGGCGACTGCGAGCCAGTATTGCAGCGAGGCGTCATCGGCTGATCCCGCCGCCATCGCGGCAAGATTCGCGCGCGCCGCGAGGATCGCGCGGGCATCGCCCGCGGTGACTCCGGCGGCGAGCGCTTCGAGCGCGGCGGTGCGTGAGTCATTCCCCGTGTCGGCCGCCGCCGCCGCGACGCCGGCGCCGGGAGCGGCATCCGCGGCGTGTGCCGTTTGAGCGGACGGGGCGAGCAGAAGCGCGGCGAGGACGGCGGCAGGCGAAAGCACGCGGGTATTCATGTCGAAGCTCCTCACGAGGGGTGGACGTTCGGTTCCATGGGGAGGCGGATGCGGACACGGGTGCCGCGGCCGGGAACGGCTTCGATTTCGAGCGCGTCCGGCAGACCGGCGGCGCGCAGCCGATCGCGCACGGAAGCAAGCCCGAACCCGGTGCCCGGCGGAACCTCCGATGCGTCCATGCCGGGTCCGTCGTCGCTCACCTCCAGCACGAGGTCGCCATGCTCGCGGCGTGCGGCGATCGCCACCGTGCCGCCCTCGGGCCGGCTCGAGATTCCGTACTTCACGGCGTTCTCGACGATCGGCTGCAACAGCAGGCCGGGGACCGGGACGGCTTCGAGTCCGGGCTCGATCGACTCCTCCCAGCGCAGGCGGTCGCCGAAACGCACGTGTTCGATCTGCAGCACGTCGCGCAGGAACGCCAGCTCGCCCTCGAGCGGAACGGTGTCGCGGCGCGAGGCGGTGAGCACGTAGCGGAAGATTTCGGCGAGGCGCGTCGTGGTGTCCTCGGCCTCGGCCGGATTGACGGCGATCAGCGACGCGATCGAGTTGAGGGTGTTGAACAGGAAGTGCGGATGGAGCTGGGCGCGCAGCGCGCGCAGCTCCGCGCGCGCGAGTTCGGCGCGCATGGTCTCGACCGCCTGCGCGCGGCGCAACGACTCGCGGTAGAAGTGCATCGCGTAGCCGATGCCGCCGAACAGGGCCGCGAACAGCAGCGTGAAGAGCCCGTTCACGACGACCGCACGCGTGCTGCCGAGGAAGCCGGGCAGGATCCAGAAGTGGATCAACGCCGCGGCGGCGTAGGCGCCGACCAGCGCCGCCGAGGTGTAGGTCGCCGTCTCGATCGCCACGCGCGCGCCGCCGATGCCCGTGCGGCGCCGCAGCCGGGCCACCACGAGCCGGGCCGCCAGCCACACGGCGAGGCCGACCAGGTACGAGAAGACCAGCGAGACCTTCAGGGTGATCCAGAAGCCCTCGAGGGTCCACTGCGTGTACATGGCCCAGAAGAAGACGGCGAACGGCAACGCCCACAGGGCCTGCCGCCACAGCAGTCGCAGGAACTCGGCGCGGGCGCTGCTGCGCGCGAGGGGAGGCATGTCGGTGGCCTTCACGTTCGATCTCCGGACGCCGCGCCCCCATTGGCGCCGGCGACGGAGTCAGCATCGGGGCCGTGTACGCGGGCGGGAAGGGCCGTCCGCCGAACGGTCGATCGGACCCGATGAACGGTCGGTGGGCCGCCATGGCGGGCACCGGTCGTCACTGTTGCCCGCCTCCCTGCGAAGGAGTTGTGCCATGATCACGCCGGCCGGCGTGCCGGATGCCCCCGGCGCGCCGCGGGCGGAGGAGGGCCATGCGACATCTGGCCTTCGCCGCGGCGAGCCTCCTCGTCGCGGCGATTCTGATCTACCTGGCGGGGGATCGCGGGCAGGGCGCGTTCGTGCGCGCCGCGCTCGCCAACCTGGCCGTGGTCGGGTGGTCTTCGTTCGTGCTGCCGCTGCGGGGTCTGCCGCGCCTCGAAGGCTACTTCTCGTTGCGCGCCTGGGAACGGAGCGGCCGCTTCTACCAGGCCCTCGGGGTGCCGCTGTTCCGCGCGCTGGTCCGGCGCGGACCGCTCGCGGTGTTCAACCGCGCACTGCCGGAGGCCTGGCACGCGGGCGACGCGGAGCGCATCGAGCACGAGACGCGCGCGGCCGAGGCCGGGCATCTGGTGGCATTCGGAATCATCCTCGCGTTCGCGGTGGCTTCGCTCGTGCGCGGCGATTCCGCGTCGGCGGCGTGGCTCGCGGGGCTCGACGTCCCCATGAACTTCTATCCCGTCCTGCTGCAACGCGACCATCGCCTGCGTCTGGCCGAACACCTGCGCCGCGGCGATCTGCAGCCGCAGCAGGCGGGCGGGCCGCAGGGCTGAGGCGCGGCGGCAAGCTGCGCACGTCCACGGTGAAACGCCTCAGCGGATGAGCAGCATCCTCGTGACCTTCCAGAACGACAGCACGAAGCCGAGCACCGTCGCCGCGATCAGCGCCAGCGCGAGCAGCTGCACGCCGCGACCCTCGCGCTTCTCGTCCGCGGGCCGCATCAGGCTCGCCGCGATCCAGCCGCCCGCGAAGCCACCCGCATGCGCCCAGTTGTTCACCTCCGACATGAAGAACCCGAAGGCGAACATGATCAGCGCCCACTGCCAGAGTCGCACGCTCATGTGGCCGATACCCCGCCGCCGGTAGTAGACGATCAGCGCCGCGAGCATCCCGAAGATCGCGCCCGAGGCGCCGATCGTCGGCGCGCCGGAGATCACGTCCGAGAGCACGAACCCGACGACGCCGGCGACGTTGAAGACCACGAAGGCCCGCGCCGGTCCCCAGGCGTCCTCCACCTCGGGGCCGAGGTAGCGGATCCACATCACGTTGAAGAAGATGTGCAGGAGGCCGCCATGCAGGTACTGCGCGGTGAGCAGCGTCCACCACCAGCCTTCATGCCACACCGCGCCGCTGGTCATCCCGAGCTGGTAGAGCGCGCGCCCGCCGGGCGACAGGATCGAAAAGATCCCGCGCATCTGGAAGATCGCCGACGGCTGCAGCAGCAACGCCACGACGTACAGCGCGACGCAGGCGATCGTGATCGCGCCGATCACGTCCAGGTGCCGTCCGAACAGCTTCTGCATTCGCGGCGTGATGCCGAACATGCCCGGACGCCATGCGCCGCAGAACGGACACTTCTCCTCGTCGACCCCGATCAGCTTGCCGCACTGCGGGCAGATCATCGAACCATGTGGCATGGCCATACCATAGGCTACGCAGGTGTCGCAGGGCGAGTTGCGGCCTTGACCGCGCCCGGCGGTGCGCGGATGCTGCGCGCATGAGCCTGCTGCTTCCGCAGACCCGCGCCGGAGAGGTGCTGTATGCGCAGACCGTCGACATCCACGGCGACCGCTACGTGGACGTGCGGGTCGCGATCGACGGCGAGGCCGCCGGACGCGGCCACCGCGCGTCGGCCGCGTGCCGGCCTCCGATTGCGCCGCGGACCTCCGCCCGGGCGAGCGCGTCACGGTGCGCTTCGTGATGGGCGTCATGACGCGGGTCGGGCGTGAAGCGCAGGACCCGCCGGCATGAAGCGCTTCCCCTGGCTGCTGCCGATCCTGGCCGTTGCCATTCTGCTCGCCATCCGCGAAGCCCTGCGCGCGCCGATGTGGATGGACGAGATCTACACGCTGCGCACCGCGGATCAGGGACTCGCCCGCGCCTTCGCGGTCGCGCGCCTGGACGTCCATCCGCCGCTGCACAACGCGTTCGTGGCGATCTGGTACGCCCTCGGGGGCGGCTCCGACCTGTGGCTCCGGCTGCCGTCGGTCGCGTTCGGCGCGCTGGCCGTGGCCGGCACGTTCCTGCTCGCCCGCGACATGTTCGGCCGCGGCGCGGGACTGCTTGCCGCAGCGATGCTGGCGATCCACCCCCAGCATGTGCACTTCTCGCAGGAGGTGCGCTCGTATCCCCTGCTCTGGATGCTGTTCGTGTGGGGATGGTGGTTCGCGTGGCGCTGGCTCAAGGACGCGCGGCCGTGGGCCGCGGCGGGTTACCTGGCTGGCGTGGACGCTCGCGCTCTACACGCACTATTTCGCCGGGCTGGTGCTGGCGTTCACCGGTCTCGCCGGGCTGCTGGCGCTGCGCGCGACACCGCGCCGCTGGCTCGCATGGGCCGGCCTGCATGCGGCGATCGCGGTGCTGTTCCTGCCGCAGCTGCCGGTGTTCCTCCAGCAGAACGCGCGTCTCGAGCACCAGCACTGGATCAAGCCGCCGCACGTGGGACAGGTCGTCAACCTGGTGCGTCATCTGAGCTACGGCGCCGGCTACATGATCCCGGTGTTCGGAGTGCTGGCGGTCGCGCCGCTCCTGCGCGGCGCACAGCGGCGGCCCGCGCTGCTGCTCTGGATCGCCGCCACCGGCCCGGTGCTCGTGTCCTACGCCGCGACGCTGGCCGGCGCGCACCTGTTCGCGGTGCGCTACATGTACTTCACGCTGCCGGTGTTCTGCGCGCTCGTGGCAGGTGGCGTCGTGGCGCTACGGCCGGCCTGGGCGCGCTGGGCGACCGCTGCGATCGTGCTGCTGTTCGGCGCGCGCTCGATGTGGCTCGCCGGACCGTTCCCGGAGGCCGCGACCTACGCGCGGCTGCGCGCCGCGATCGAGCCTCGGATCCGGCCCGGCGACATCCTGTTCTGTGGCGACACCCACAGCCTGTTCTACTTTCGCCGCTACGTGCCGCAGCTGCGCACCCGCCTGCTGTGGATGCAGCGTCCGGTGCCCTACTTCGAAGGGCGTCTGGTCATCCCGGATTCGATGGTCGTCGGCCCCGGCGCCTTCGTCCATCGCGATTCGCTCGGCACGCGCTGGTGGGGCGTGCGCTTCCGCCACGGCGGCACGACCTCCAACCCGCAGGCGGCGTTGTTCACCGCTGCGGCAGGTGCGCCCGGACGGAGGGACGGCCCGGCCGACTGGTGGGGGCCGGTCGCGACCGGAGCGCCGCGCGATTCGATGCCCTGATGCGGGAGTCCATGAGCTGAAACGGCGTTCCGACGCAGGGGGGCTCGAGGCCGCCGTTGACTGTCCCCGGCGCCGAGCTGCGCGAACTGGCGTCGTTTGCGAAGCGCCGCTCGCCGCCCGACGACTTGCGTACCGCGTTCGTCATCTCCCGGGTCCTGGAGTTCGGTCTGGTGCGCATGTTCGAAGTCCTCCGCGAGACGCCGCGTGCCAGGGCCCGTGCGTTCCGATATGTGGAGTCGGCGATGTAGTGGCTTGCGGACGACGGCGTTGCGGACGGCGCGGGCGAACCTGCGGAGCCGCCGCTGCGCCGCGGTGAAAGGTGACGCGTCCGGCTGCAGCCGGATTGGCCGGGCCGGGCTGCACCCCTTGACCGGACGCCTCGCGAAGCGCATCCTTCCCCCCGCTCGTCATTCACGAGCACTTCCGTTAGGGGTGGCCCGCCGCGCGGGCCTGAGAGCACACCCTTCGAACCTGAACTGGCTCATACCAGCGTAGGGAAACGGCAAGGACAGTCGGCTCTCCTGCTTCCTTCGCGCCGTCCCTTCGCGGGCGGCGTTTTCGCTTTCCGCGCGGGCGCAGCGCCGCATGAGCGGCGCCCGTCGGGACGCGGCCGCGCCGCCCCGGGGCAAGGCAGGATGTTCAGCACCCATCCGCTCGACTGGGCGCTCGTTGCGCTCTACGTGGCCGTGCTCGGCGCCGTGTGGTGGCGCGAGCGCGGCGCGCGCTCGAGCACCGTCGACTACCTGGTCGCCGGGCGCCGGCTCACGCTGCCGGCGCTGGTGATGTCGCTGGTCTCGACCTGGTACGGCGGCATCCTCGGCGTCGGCGAATACACGTGGCGCTACGGCGTGAGCAACTGGCTCGTGTTCGGCGTTCCGTATTACGTGGGCGCATTGCTGTTCGCGTGGCTGTTCGCGCGGCGCGCGCGCGAGGCCTCGCTCTACACGATCCCGGATCTGCTCGCGCGGCGCTACGGGCGCGGCCCTGCGCTGGTGGGCGCGGTCGCGGTGTTCGTGACCGCAGCGCCGGCGGCGTACGTGCTGATCCTCGGCACCCTGCTCGCCACGATGACCGGCCTGCCGTTCGCCGCGTGCGTGGTCGCCGGTGCCGTGATGTCGGTGTTCTACATCCAGTCGGGCGGTCTGCCGACCGTGGTGCGCACCGACGTGTTCCAGTTCGTGCTGATGTTCGGCGGCTTCATTGCGATCGTGGCGGTGCTGTTCCTGCGCTACGGCGGGCTCGGCTTCCTGCACGGCGCGCTGCCGGCGACGCACTTCACCTGGAACGGCGGCAACCCGCCGCAGGCGGTGCTGGTCTGGTACTTCATCGCCCTCGGCACGCTGGTCGAGCCGGCCTTCTGGCAGCGCGCGTTCGCAGCGCGCGATCCGAAGGTGGCACGGCGTGCCGTGCTGGTCTCGGTGCTGTTCTGGATGGGCTTCGACTTCCTCACCACGACCACCGGGCTCTACGCCCGCGCCCTGCTGCCGGCGCTCGACGATCCGGTGCGTGCGTTCCCCGCGCTGGCCGAGACGGTGCTGCCGCCCGGCCTGCTCGGCTTCTTCTTCGTCGGCATGCTCGCCACGGTGATGAGCACGATCGACTCCTACGGCTTCATCGCCGCCTCGACGCTCGGCCGCGACGTGGTCTGGCGCTTTCGCAACGACGCCAGCGAAGACGCGGTACCCGCCTACACACGCATCGGACTGTGGATCGCGGCGGCGTTTTCGGTGGCGCTCGCGCTCTCCCGGCAGACCGTGGTCGGTCTCTGGCACGACCTCGGCTCGCTGGTGACACCCGCGCTGCTGCTGCCGGTCGGGTGGGCGCTCGTCGGGCGCACCGTGCCGGGTCCGCGCTGGACGATCGCCGCCATGCTGGTCCCCGCTGCGGTGAGCGCGTTCTGGATCTTCAGCCGCACCGCCGCGCCCGACGGCTCGGCGGTCTATCCCCTGTCCATCGAACCCATCTATGCCGGCCTCGCGGCGTCGCTGCTGACGTTCGCGCCCGGCTGGGCTCACGCGCGGCGCGCGAGCGCGCGCGCGTAGGCGATCCCGAGGAGGTGCCCATGCATCGCGTCATCCCGCTCCCGAGTCGCCGCGCACGAAACCGGCGCCGCCGCGCCGCCGTGTCACGGCGCGTTCGCGCTGCTCGTTCTGATCGCGGCCACCGCGCCGGCGCATGCCGCGGCGCGCGCCGCCGCCGCGCAGAGCGCGGTCCCCGACACGCTCCCGCACGTCGTCCGGCTGCCGGGTGTCGAGGTCAGCACCTCGCGGGCGTCCGACCGCGTGCCGGTCACGCGCTCGGTGCTCGACCGCGACGCGCTGCGCGACGTCAACACCGGCCAGGACACGCCGATGGCGCTCGCCATGCTGCCCGGCGCCTACGCGTACTCAGACGCCGGTAACGGCATCGGCTATTCGTACCTGTCGCTGCGCGGCTTTCCGCAGCGGCGGATCAGCGTGCTCGTGAACGGCGTGCCGCTCAACGACCCGCAGTCGCACGAGGTCTACTGGATCGACCACCCGGATCTGCTGTCCTCGGCCGCCGAAGTGCAGGTGCAGCGCGGCGTGGGTTCGGCACTGTACGGCGCCGCGTCGCTGGGCGGTGCGGTGAACGTCGAGACCGGCCCGTTCGCCTCCGCCCCGCAGCTCAACGCGCTCGCCGCCACCGGCTCGTGGAACACGCGGCGCTTCATGCTCGAGGGGGGGTCGGGCGTGCTCGCAGGCGGGTGGAACCTGTACGGGCGCTATTCGCGCATCGAGACCGACGGCTACCGCGACGATTCGTTCTCGAAGCTGTGGTCGTACGCACTCGCCGCGCGGCGCCGTACCGCCACGCAGGAGATTCGCGTGAACCTCTACGGCGGCCCGGAGGAAACGCACCTCGCCTATCTCGGCGTGCCTGCAACGTATCTCGACGGCATGATCACCGGCGACGCGGACCGCGACCGCCGCTACAACCCGATCACGTTCCCCGGAGAACGTGACCATTTCTTCGAGCCGCATTACGAGCTGATCCACACCTGGACGCCCGCGGCGGATCTGGCGCTCACGCAGACGCTGTTCTGGTACGACGGCAGCGGCTACTACGACGAGCAGCGCTTCGGGCGCGCGCTCGCCGGCTTCCGGCTGCCCGAGTGGCAGACCACCGACTCCACGCTCTACCCCCGCGACTACTACGCGCAGGACTCGAACGGCAACCTGATCGTCGACGGCCAGGGGCGGGTCACCGTGACGAAGTTCGACGTCGTGCGCCGCCGCACGGTGGTCAACCGCCACTTCGGCTGGGTGCCGCGCGCGCGCCGGTCGTTCTCATGGGGCGCGCTCACCGCGGGCGGCGAGTTGCGCTTCGCCGACGGCCGCCACCTGGGCGAGGTGCTGAGCGGCAACGGCCTGCCGCCCGGCACCGAGGGCGAACCGCGCTACTACGACTATCACCCGCGCACGCTGTCGGCGGGCGCGTTCGCGCGTGCCGAGTGGGAGGTCGTGCCGCGCTGGCGCATCACGGCGGACGCCGCGTGGCGGCATCAGGGCTACCACATGCGCGACGACCGCTTCGATCGCATCCGCTTCGATCAGTCCTACGACTTCTTCAACCCGCGCCTCGGCCTCATGTGGACGCCGCGCGCGGACCTCAGCGGCTACGCCTCGTTCGCGCGCTCGAGCCGCGAGCCGGCGTTCCGCGATCTCTACGACGCCGAGGGTCCGGGCAGCGCGCCGCTCTACCGGGTGAGCGACACCGCGAACAACATCTACCGCGATCCGCTGGTCAAACCCGAGAAGGTGAACGACTGGGAGCTGGGCGGTGCGTGGTCGCGACCGTCGTGGCGGCTGCGTGCCACGCTGTTCCGCATGGATCTCGAGGACGAGCTGGTGTTCGCGGGCCAGTTCAACACCGACCTCGGCTACGCCGTGGTCGGCAACGCGGCGTCATCGGTGCATCAGGGAATCGAGCTGGAAGGCGCGCTCGAGCGGCCCCTGGCGCGCGACCTCAAGGTGACGCTGCAGGGCAACGCCACGCTCGGCGACAACCACTTCGACTCGTACCGCGAGGTCTACGGGACCGCGCCCGGCGACACGCTGCGCTACGACGGCAACGCGCTCGGCTTCTTCCCGCAGACCATGGCGCACGCCGCCCTGGTGCTGGGCTGGAAGGGCGCGCGCGCGGGGCTGGGCGTGGACTACACGGGTCGCATCTACCTGGACAACAACGAGGACATCCTCGCGAGCATCGGCCCGAACACGATCGTGCACGCGATGGCCGCGTTGCGCGTGCCGTGGGGGTCCGGCCGTGCGGAGCTGTCGCTGCGCGTCACCAACCTGCTCGACACCCGCTATGCGACGGGCGGCTACATGGACTACGACGTGGTGGGCGCGCTGGTCCCGCACTTCATCCCGGCGGCGACGCGCGGTGTGTACGGGCAGCTGCGGGTGGGGTTCTGAAGCGCGTGCAGGCGATCCGACGGGCCGGTGCCCGACCGGTACCTCGCCTTGAGCGCGCCCCAGCGCATCGACCTCGCCGGGGTGATCATGTCCGGCACCGCCACCATGTCGCCGGCAGGGTCGTCGATCTCTGCCCCGTTCGGGTAGATGAACAGCCGACGCGACCGGGCTCGTGCTCACCGCCGAGGACCACCATCCGGAGGGCGGTCTGGGCGAGGCCGTCGCCGCCCTGCTCGCCGGGCGCTGCCCGGTGCGGATCCTGGCCGTGCGCGGGATGCCGCACTCGGGATCGAAAGAGAAGCTGCTCGCGGCGTTCGGCATCGACGCGAACGGGATCGCGGCAGCGGTGCGCGAGGCGCTGCGCCACGCGGCGCGGAGCGCCTAGCCCCCCGGCGGACGGCGCCCGCGCGCCGCAGTCCGCGCCGGCGGCGCGGTGCGCCTTTCCGCCGCGATGCGCCGTGCGAGCCCGGTGAGCGGCACGTCGGGCCGCAGCGGATCCACCCAGCGCTGGCCCGCACGCAGGCGCCGGCCGCGCACCAGCGTCCCGCACCAAACGCTCGCATGGAACGCGCGATGCGTGAGCGCGTGGCGCAGCGTGCGGGCGCGGCCGGCAAGGCGCACGTCCAGTCCGAGGCGGGCGAGGTGCCGCTCGAGCGCGGCGTGGGCGCCACGAATGCTCTCCACCTCGACCGCGGGCAGCTCCCAGAGCCCTTCCAGCAGACGGGTGCCGGTGCGCTTCCGCATCAGCACGCGTCCGTCGCGCTCGATCCATGCGATCGCGAGGCGCACCGGCTTCGGCGCGCGCCGCGGCGGTACCGGCGGGTAATGGGCGACCCGGCCTGCACCGTGCGCCGCGCACAGCGCCGCCACCGGACAGGCGCCGCAGTCGGGCGCGCGCGGTGCGCAGTGCGTCGCCCCGAGCTCCATCAGCGCCTGGTTCCAGTCGCCGGCGTCTCTGGCGGGGACGAGCGACTCCGCCAGTGCCCACAGCCGCTTCGCCCCCGCGGGCTCGCGGATCGCCGCGTCCAGGGCGAACAGCCGCGACAGGACCCGCGCCACGTTGCCGTCAAGCGCCGGCAGCGGCAGGTCGAAACCAATGGAGAGGACCGCCCCGGTCGAGTAGCGGCCGACTCCCGGCAACCGGCGGAAGACTTCCGGGTCCTGCGGCACGCGGCCGGCATGCTCGCGAACGACGATCCCGGCGGCGGCGTGCAGGTGCCGCGCGCGGCGGTAGTAGCCGAGGCCGGCCCAGGCGGCGAGCACCTCGTCGATCGGCGCGCGCGCGAGTGCCTCCACGTCGGGAAAGCGCTCGAGGAAGGTTTGATAGTATGGAATCGCCGTCGCGACCTGGGTCTGCTGCAGCATGACCTCCGACACCCAGATCCGGTACGGGTCGCGCGAGCGGCGCCAGGGCAGATCGCGGCGCCGGCGCCGGTACCAGCCGAGCAGGCGACGGCGCAGCATGGCGGGCCCGGGCTTCATCGAACGCAACCGCCACGCGGGGAGCGATTGAGGACATGCAGGCCAACGAACGCATCCGCTCCGATTTCATCCGCATGGTCGGCCGTCCCGACGCCGACTTCGACCTCGTCCATGCGGCGCTGCTGGTGGCCGCCGAATCCGACCCGCGGCTGGACGTGCAGGGCGAGCTGCGCCGCATCGACGCGTGGGCCGAGGAGCTCCGGGGGCGCGTGGAGCCCAGCTTCAACAACCTGCAGAAGCTGGCCCGCCTCCGTAATTTCGCGTTCGAGCATCTCGGTCTCCGCGGGGACGTGAAGAGCTACTACAGTCCCAGCAATTCGCTGCTCAACGAGGTCATGGCGCGGCGCCGCGGCATTCCGCTGACGCTCGGTATCCTGTTCCTGGAACTCGGCCGCCGCATCGGCATGCCGCTCGAAGGCGTCGGCTTCCCCGGGCACTTCCTCGTGCGCCTCACCGGCGAGGAGGAGGATCTGATCATCGATCCTTACCGCCGCGGCATGATGGTGCACGAAGAGGACCGCCGCCGCATGCTGGACGAGATCACCGGCGGCCGCGTCGAGTACCACGACGCCCTGCTGGCCGCGGCCAGCAAGCGCGACATGATCACGCGCCTGCTGCGCAACCTCAAGGCGGCCTACCTGCGCGCCGAGGACGACGCCAACGCGCTGCTTGCGGTGGAACGCCTGCTGGTCCTCTACCCGGGCGACCCCGACGAGATCCGCGACCGCGGCCTGCTCCACTACCGCCTGCGTCGCTACGGGCTCGCCCTCGATGACCTGAAAGAATACCTGCAGCTGAGACCCGACGCGCACGACCGCGAGCCGATCGAGGCCCACCGCGCGAACCTCAGGCGGATCCTGGCCGACATGAACTGAGCGGCGTCCCGGCGCCCCGCGGCGCCGCGCCCGCGCCCCGTTCCGGTACGATTCACGCAACGTTTCCACGTGGCGCGCATCCAAGCCGCTACCCTGCCGCGCCCCCCCCGCTTTCCCGTCATGGCCGATCGTGTTTACCCTGTCCGGGGTTTTCGACCCCCTTGCAGAACGGCACCCCCCGGAGGCTTCGTGATCGGCAGGACCCTCGCAGAGCGCTACCGGATCGACGCCGAGATCGGCCGCGGCGCCATGGGCGTCGTGTATCGCGCGCACGACGGCACCCTGCAGCGCGACGTCGCGGTGAAGGTGCTGAGCGCCCACGCGCCCGACGAGGAGACCCTCACCCGCTGGCGCCACGAGGCACAGGCCGCAGCGCGGCTCCAGCATCCGAACATCGTCGCGGTCTTCGATGCCGGCGTCTCGGACGACACGCCGTTCATCGTCATGGAGATGATCGACGGCGCGCCGGTCGATCCACGCCGCGAGTGGGACGTCGCCGAGGTCGTTTCGGTCGGCCGCCAGCTGTGCGCGGCGCTCGGTCACGCCCACGCGAGCGGCATCGTGCATCGCGATCTCAAGCCGGAGAACGTGCTGGTGAAGTCGGGCGGCGGCACGGCGACGATCAAGCTCACCGATCTCGGCGTGGCGCGGCTCAGCCACTCCACACGCCTCACGCGCGAAGGTACGCTGATCGGCACGGCGGCGTATTTCGCGCCCGAACAGGCGCTCGGCATTCCGGCCGACGGGCGCGCCGACCTCTACGCGCTCGGCGTCCTGCTCTACCAGCTGACCGCCGGACGGCTGCCGTTCGAGGGCGACGATCCGCTCGCGGTGATCTCGCAGCACCTGCATGCGCCGGTCGTGCCGCCGGGCGCGTATCGCAAGGACGTGCCGGCGGAACTCGAGCGCGCGATCGTGCGTTGCCTCGCCAAGGATCGCGAGCAGCGCTGGCCGGACGCCGAGGCGCTGGATGCGGCGCTCGCCGCGGTGCCGCTCGACGGCCGCGCGGCGACGTCCGCCACGCCGGCGCAGGAAGATGCGGTCCGCCTCGACGGCCTCGCGCGCGGCCGCATGACGGGGCGTCAGGAGCAGATCGCGCAGCTCCGCGAGATGTGGATGCAGTCCGTGCAGGGCCGCTCGCACATGGCGCTCGTCTCGGGCGAGCCGGGCGTCGGCAAGACGCGCCTCGCCCGCGAGGTGGTCGTCCTCGCCGGCCTGCAGGGCGCGACGATCCTCCAGGGTGGCTGCTACGAATTCGAGGCCACCACGCCCTATCTGCCCTGGGTCGAGGGACTGCGGCAGTGGGTGAACGAGCAGCCCGCCGAGACGCTCGGTTCGATCCTCGGCGACACGGCGCCGGAGCTGGCGCGCCTCGCGCCCGAGATCCACGCCAAGCTCGGCCCGCAGCCTGCACCGCCCCCGGTCGGCGAGCAGCAGGAGCGCCTGCGCCTGTTCGACGCGTTCGCGCGCTATCTGCAGTCGCTGGCCGCGCGCCGCGGGCTGCTGGTGTTCCTCGACGACCTGCACTGGGCCGATCACGGCACGCTGCAGCTGCTGCACTACGTGCTGCGCAACATGCGCGAGGACCGCATGCTGGTGCTCGGCTGCTACCGCGAAGTCGAGCTCGACCGGGCGCATCCGCTGTCGGCCGCGCTCGTGGAGTGGAACCGCGAGCGGCTGGCGACACGCGTGCCGCTCGCACGCCTGTCACTCGAGGACACCCGGCGCATGTTGGCGACGATGTTCAGCCAGGAGCGCGTCTCCGGCGACTTCGCCGCGGCAATTCACCGCGAGACCGAGGGCAACCCCTTCTTCGTCGAGGAAGTGGTGAAGTCGCTGATCGAGAACGGCCAGATCTACCGCGAGGGCAACCGCTGGCAGCGCAAGGACGTCGAGGAGCTGACGATTCCGCAGAGCATCAAGGCGGCGATCGGCCGGCGCCTGAACCGGCTGAGCGAGTCGTGCCTCGCCGTGTTGCACACCGCGGCCGCGCTCGGCAAGGCGTTCGAATTCACCACGCTGGCCGCGGTGAGCGACGCCGGCGAGGACGCGCTGCTCGACGCGCTCGACGAGGCCTCGGCGGCGCAGCTCGTGCGGCTCGAGGGCGGCGAGCGCTTCGTGTTCACGCACGACAAGATCCGCGAGGTGCTGCACGATGAGCTGAACCCGATCCGCCAGCGCCGGCTGCACCAGCGGATCGGGGAATCGCTGGAGCACCTCTATGGAGCGCAGGCCGACGACTACGTCCAGGAGCTCGCCTATCACTTCGCGCAAGGCGGGAGCCTCGAGAAGGGCTACGACTATTCGCTCGCCGCCGCCGCACAGGCGCGACGCGTGTTCGCGTTCGACGAAGCGCTCGATCATCTCGAGCGCGCACGCGATTGCGCGGAGGCGCTCGAAGACACCGTGCGGCTCATGTCGGTCGAGCGGCGGCTCGCGGACGTGCACGAAGCCCGCGGCGAAACGGCGCTGGCGGCCGAGCACGGAGAGCGCGCACTGGCGCTGGCACAGACGACGGGCGAACGCGCCGAAATCCGCTCGCTGCTCGGCGGCATCTACGTCACGACCGCCGACCCGCGGGGCCGTGCCCACCTCGAAAAGGCGCTCGCGGAGCTGGACCCCGATGCACAGCGTCTGGAACTCGCGAACGCCCTGACCGCGCTGGCGCGCTACGACCACTTGAGCGGGCACCACCATGCCGCGATCGAGACGCTCGAACGCGCGCGCGGCATGTTCGACACGGCGGAGGATCCGGATCTGATGATCACGATCCTCAGCTACCTCGCCGGCGCGTTCCAACACGACGCCCAGTACGAGAAGAGCATCGCGCTCGCGCGCCAGGCGATCGAGATCGGCGAACGCTTCGACCGCCCTGCCGGCGTGGCGGTCGGCTGGGAGTTCATCGCCGAGGACAGCTTCCTGATCGGGCGCTTCGCCGAAGCGCAGGACGCCTCCGAGAAGAACAGCTCCATCGGCCGGCGCGTCGGCGCGATGGCGCGCGTTGCGTGGGCGCAGTTCAGCTTCGCCCACGTCCTGCGGATGCGCGGCGAGCTCGACGAGGCCATCCAGGCGGCGCGTACCGGCGTCGAGCTGGCCCGCCGGCTCGGCGAAGAGCGTCTGGAGATCCTCACGAACATCGTCCTCGCGCGGGGCCTCATGGAGCGCGGCGACCTCGACGAAGCGCTGGACGTCATGGTCGCGACCCACGCGGCCGCCCTGCAGACCGGGCAGACGTATCCGCTGACGGACTCGGACCTGGGCCTCGGCTGGGCGCGGATCCGGCACGGCGAGACGGCGGAGGGCGTCCGGCTCGTCCAGAACGGGGCGCAACACCTCGAGGGCACCGACTCGCGGGGTGTACTGCTGGTGTGGCTCGCGGAGGCGTCGCATGCATTCGCCGACGCCGGCGACATGGCGCTCGTGCGCGAGACCGTCGGGCGGGCCGATTCGGTGGGGATCGAAGCGCTCTCGCCGATGTGGGGTGCGATCGTCCGTATGTCGAAAGCCCGCGCCGACGCCGCGGAGGCCGGCGCCGATGCCGCGCTCTGGGATCCGGTGATCGCCCGCTTCGAGCGACTCGGCATGCGGATCCACGAAGGGCGTTCGCGGGTCGGACGCGCGGCGCTCAGGGCAGCGGCCGGCGACGACGCGGGGGCGCGTGCCGACTACGAGCACGCCGCAGCGCTGTTCGAAACCTGCGGCGCGCGTCTCGATCTCGAGGCCGCGCGCGCGGCGTTGGGGATGGCGGAGAAGGACTGACGCCGCGGCGCCGGCACGGCGCCGCGGCGACTCAGCTCTGCCAGCCGGGCGGCGTGACGTCCTTCATGTTGGGCGCCTTCTGCTGCGTGCCGGTCCACGCACAGTTCATGGTCGCGCCGCAGCGCGGGCATTCCATCTCGGCCTGCGCGCCTTCTTCGGCCGTGCGCATCCAGCGCTCCATCTTGGTCTGACAGCCGGGCGTGTAACAGAGATACACACAGATCGGCATCGTTCGTCCCTTCACCCGCGCCCGGCGGGCGCGGTCTTGCGATTTTCAACGGGCCGCGGAGGGCTTCGCTCCCGGGCCGAACGTCAGCGCGTACAGCGTGAGCCCCGCGTCCCCGGGCGACAGCTGGAGCAGGTGCTCCCCCGCGCCGTGCGCGACGTCGTACCAGCCCGGCGCGTCCACCTCGACGTACGACGCGCCGCGGGCATCGAGCCGCGCATCGGCGCCGAGGGCGCCCTTCGGCAACCATTCGCCGTCGCGCAGGATCCAGAGCCGCGACGGTGCCGCCCCGGGTGGCGAAACCACCACGCCGGCGCGGGCCGCATCATAGCGGATGGCGACGAATTGTGCCGCCCCGCCCTTGTACGCCTCGAGTCCCTGCGGTCGCGGCGTCCACCAGCCGACCGGATACGGCACGTACGGCTCGCCTTCGATCTGGAAGCGGAACTGTGCCGTGAACGGCTGCGTGTGACCGGGCGTGACCTCCGCCAGCGGCCCGGCGGCGACCGCGACCGAGCCCAGCCGCACGGAGCGCACCGGCGCCGGCGGGGGCGCATCCGCGGGCGCCGCCGCGCCGTCGGCGGGAAAGAGCCCGGGATGACGCGCCGCGAGCAGCCCGCGCAGCTCGCGCTCCACGGCCGCCGGATCGCGCACGGGATCCCGCGCCGCGCGCACGTCATGCAGCCGCCCTTCGGGCCCGGCGAGCGCCAGCAGCACCTCGCCGCCGGTGCTGCCGAGCGCAGCGAGCGTTTCCAGTGCCGGGTCCTCGACGATCGGGAACGTGAGCCCGAGCCGCGCGGCCAGCCGCGCGGTCACTGCGGGGTCGGTGGCGAATGCGAACTCCGGCGCGTGCACCCCCACGATCCTCACGCCGAAGCGTGCGTAGGCCTCGCTCCAGGTCTGGAGCTGCGGCAGCACGTCGAAGGCGCTGGGGTGCGTGTCACTGAACACCGCGAGCACGACGATCGAACCGCGCAGCGAGTCGGCGGTGAGCGGCCCGCCGTGGTGCCAGCCGGTCGCGGGCAGCGCGGGCAGGCGGGTGGGCGGAGCCGGACGCTCCGGCGCGTCGCCGGACGGAAGCACGACGCCGAGCCGCGCGAGGCCGCGCGCCGCGATCCGCCGCGGCGCCGCGCCGAACGGCGACAGGAAGAGTGCGGCGATCGCAGCGGCGGCGAAGATACCGGCGCCCGCGATCACGGCCTTCCTGCGATGATTCATGCGTGCAGTATAGCGAACGCCGCTGCCGCGCGGCCGCGCATCGCGGCGTGCCGGAGCCGCGGCGACGCGCATGCGGCACGTCTACCCGGCGTGCGCCCGCCGGGATCAGCTGATCGCTACGGCCCGGGACGCGCGAAGGTGGCGTCCCAGTCCGCGAGCGCGGGCTTGGGACTCAGGTTCTCGTCCACGAGCCCGTTGTAGGAGAACAGCGGCAGGATCGTGCCGGGCGGCAACGCGGTGGTATCGAGGTCGGTGAACGTGAGCTGGAACACGCCGACCGCCTGCGCCTGATCGAGCAGCCGCGCCTGGCGCGCGATGTAGCGCACCTGCTGCTGCGGCGTGGAGGTGAACGCCCCCACGCTCCGCGACGGCCAGCCGCCCTCGACCACCATCTGCGGGAGCCCGTTGCCTTCGGCGAGGCGTGCATAGTAGTCGAGCGGAATGCTGTCGGGATCGGTGAACGCGAAGTACGGGTACGACGACAGCCCCATGGCCTGCATGAACGGGAAGTCGTTCACGTCCTGGTCCGCACCCTGATAGGGGCCGGGTGGCAGTTTCCCCCACGCGGTCTCCACCTGCACGCTCACGTAGAGCTTCACGGCGGGGTCGATCGCGCGCACGTCCCGGGCGGCAGCGTTCGCCGCCTGCACGACGGCCGCATAGAGCGAAGGCGGCGCCGCGGCGCGGATCAGATTGGTCTCGGCGGCGAGCCCCAGGTAGTCGGGCCTCACCAGGCTGTCGAGCACCGTGCAGTAGCGCCGGTAGAGGAGCTGCACCTCGGGTTCGGCGAGACTGCGGCCCGCGTCTGCGAGCGGCTGCGACTCGCCGGCCCGGTTGATGCCGTTGGTGGCGTCCACCATCAGCACGATGCGGTGGCCGAGCGCGCGCAGGTAGTCGACGAGATCGACGCGGTCGCGCGTGACCAGCGTCTCCGGTGGCACGCCGGCGAGCAGCGAATCCCACGGCGGCTCGGAATGGATGATCGCCGCGTCGCCGCGCGAACTCCACAGCTGGATCGCGGCGAGGATGTCGTTGATGTCCGGCCGCGGCCCGATCGGCGAGAAACCCATCATGTAGCTGCGCGCCGCCGGCGCGGCGGGCGCGGTCGAGCGCACCTTGCTCGCGCAGCCGGAAAGCGCGGCCAGCAGCACGAGGGCGGCCAGCAGCGCCGGAATGGGATCGATCTCACGGGTTCTCATGCGGGCTCCTGAGCGGAGGTGACGTCGCGGCACGCCGCGGCGTGCCGGCGGCGCATGCTGCGGTTTTCGGCGCCCGCCCCGCCGCGCTTGAGATCCAGCGCTCCGCGGCCGGCGCCGCGCCCTGCATTCGGCGCCGGGTCGTGTTTCAGGGCCCTGCCCCCGCACGCGCCGCGTGGATCCGCTCGCGCAGCGCCTGCGCGCCGCGGTCACCCGGACGCTGAGCCAGCAGCGTGTCGAGTTGCGCTTCGGCCGCGGCGAGCCGGCCCGCGCGCTCCATCAGAAGCGCCAGGACGTAGCGTGAGTCCGGATTCTCGGGCCAGCGCTCGAGGCCGCGCCGCGCCGCGCGCCGGGCCGCGGCCTCGTCGCCGAGTCCCACGAACGCGAGCGCTTTCTTCGCGGCGACCGTGCCGTAGAACACTTCGGCGCCGGCATCCGTCTGCAGCGAATCCGCTCGATCGAGCGCCGCCATGGTCGCGTGCCAGTCCCCGCCGCGAATCGCGCTCTCGGCGGCGAACAGCGCGCGCATGGCGTCGGGCTCGACCAGCGCGACCTGCAGCGGGCTCGACGGCTGGTATTCGACGATCGCCGTGACGCGCATCGCGGTGTCCTCGTGGAAGTCCGCGAAGCGCACCCAGCGCAATGTCGAGTCGCGATACCAGCACTGGAGCGCCTTGCTGCCGACGAATGCCCAGTCACTCGAGAGCGGCAGATGGTGCTGCACGACGGCAGCGCCCGCGGGCAGCACCGGGAACTCGCCCTGCAGCAACTCGCGCGTCTCGCCCAGCAGCCGCTGCAGCCGGACGAGATTCGGGTAGTCGATCTGCGCCCCGGTGACGAGCTCGGCGCTCGAGACCGCGGGTGGCGGCCCGGGGCTCGCCGCAAACGCCGCGAGCCTGAGCACGACGAGCCCCGCGAGCAGCGCCGGGTGCGCCGCGCCGAGCAGCGCCGCGAGCGCGATGCCGAGCCCGGTGACCGCGAACAGACCGCGGTAGGCGGCCCAGGTCGGGAAGATCGCCAGCAGCGTGGCGCCGGCGAGCGCGAACCACGCGAACCCCCAGAGCGGCCACCCCGAGAGCGCCCGCAGGCGCGCGCGCGATGCGGGCCGCACGGCGATCAGCGCCGCCGCCGCGATCAACAGCGCGGCGAGCGTGAGCCAGATCCAGCGCTCGCCCGGCACCCGGATCGCCGGCAGGCTGAACGCCGAGCGCGCACTCTGCCAGAGCGCCCAGCCGAGGCGCGCCGGCAGCGGCGTCGCGAGCGCCGCCGGATTCTGCTCGAGCTGCGACGGCACCGTGAGGTGCGCCGCACGGCTCACCAGCAGATAGGCGACGCCCCATGCCGCGACGAGGCCCGCGGTCCATGCCGCCCAGCGCACGCGCTCGCGCAGCGCCGTCCGGCCCCGGCGCGGCATCCACGGCAGCAGCAGCGCCGCGAGCACGCCGACTTCCTTGCTCAGCAGCGAGAGCAGCAGCGCGACCAGCGCGCGGGCGAGTCTGCCGTGCGCCGCGGCATGGATCGCGATGACGGCGAACAGCAGCGCCGCGAGGTCCTGGAAGTTGCTCGGCCAGGCGATCAGCATGCGCGTGGAGCCGGCGAACAGGACGAACGTCGCGGCGGTCCACGCCGCCCACCCGCTCGACCACGTCGCGCGCAGCGCGCGGTAGAGGATCGCCGCCGCGAGCGCCAGCAGTGCGGCGTGCAGCCCCGCCACCCAGGCGGCGTGGTCCATGATCGCGCGCCAGAAGACCTCGAAGTACAGCTGCCGGCTGAGCGGCCGCCAGTAGAAGATCGAGCCGCAGCCGTCCAGCAGCGAGTGGTTCCCCGACAGGATGACGCGGTGGAGATAGTCGAAGTCGTCCGCGACCGGGACGCCCCACGGCGCGCCGCGCATGTGGAGCAGCAGCGGAAGCACCGCGAGCAGCGCGAGCCAGAGCCACGGATCCCTGAACCACGCCGGAGCGCGGCCGGTGGGGACCGTCTCCGCGGGCGAGCCGGGGCGGCCACGGGGACCCCCACCCGCCTGCCCCGAAGCCGATTGGGGCGGCCTCCCGCTCCCGCGGGCGCGGCGATGCTGGTCATGTCCGGGCACGCGCGCACGCTACAACCGGTTTCGAGGCCCGTCGAGTTCGCCGCGGGATCCGCCCCGGGACGGATCCTGCGGCGCGCCCGGTTGGACGCATCGGGATCAGGTCGTATGCTGGTTCACCCGGCCGACACCGGAGCCCCACCATGAGCGACTTCGACCCGAAAGAACCCGTGAAAGCCGCGCGCCGCGCCGCGCACGCGGCGGCGCAGCGTATCGACGTTCCGCTCGGCGGCATCGCCGGCCCCGCGGTGGGCGCCGCCCGCACCGCGCCCGCCACGGGCCCGCTCATCGACACGCAGGGCCGCACGGTGCGCGACCTGCGCATCTCGGTCACCGACCGCTGCAACCTGCGCTGCGTCTACTGCATGCCGGCCGAGGGCATGCCGTGGCTGCCGAAGGACCACCTGCTCACCTACGAAGAGATCACGCGCTTCGCGCGGGTGTGCATCGGCCTCGGCGTCGAGGGCATCCGCCTCACCGGCGGCGAGCCCACCGTGCGCGCCGACCTGCCGAAGCTGGTGGCGATGCTGAACGCCCTGAAGCCGGGTCTCGATCTCTCGCTCACCACCAACGCGCTCAAGCTGGTGCAGATGGCCGGCCCGCTGCGCGACGCGGGGCTCAAGCGCGTGAACGTGAGCCTCGACACCCTTTCCCCGGAGCGCTTCCGCCAGCTCGCGCGCCGCGATCGGTTCCACGAGGTCATCGCCGGGCTCGAGGCCGCGCGGCGCGTGGGCTTCCGCCCGATCAAGATCAACGCCGTGCTCATGCGCGGCTTCAACGAAGACGAAGCCGTGCCGCTCGCACGCTGGGGGCGCGAGAACGGCTACGAGGTGCGCTTCATCGAGTGGATGCCGCTCGACTTCCAGCACACCTGGTCGCGCGAGAAACTGGTGCCGGCCGACGAGATCCTCGATCAGATCGGCGCCGAGTTCCCGCTCGAGCTCGCGACCGACACCGATCCCAGCGCGCCCGCACGACGCTACATCTATAAGGACGGCGGCGGCACGGTCGGCGTGATCGCTTCGGTCACGAAGCCCTTCTGCGGGCACTGCGACCGCATCCGCCTCACTGCCGACGGCCAGATCCGCACCTGCCTGTTCGCGCACCGCGAGTACGACTTCCGCAAAGCGATGCGCGCCGGCACGGGCGACGAAGAGATCGCCCATCTGCTGCGCGCCGCGGTCTGGCGCAAGGAGCCCGGGCACCTGATCAACAGCCCGTACTTCGTGCAGCCGGAGCGGGGGATGAGCGCGATCGGAGGGTAGCTCCGGGTCCGGCGCGGCCATCCCCGTTCCGTGGCGCGATCCCTCCGGGCGATCTGGCTCCGGAACCGCCTGGCAGTAAAGCTCGGCATCCGTGCGCCCTCCCCATGACAAGCATGCTTGACATGGGGCCGCGACCCGATGTAAAGTTCGCTTGTCATGGGAAAGATCCGTGGTCGGGTGCGCGAACTGCGGCTCGAAAAGGGCTGGACCCAGCAGGAGCTCGCCGACGCCGTCGGCGTCTCGCGTCAGAGCATCAATTCGATCGAGTGCAACCGCTACGTGCCCAGCCTCGAGCTGGCGCTGCTGTTCGCACGCGTCTTCAGGCAACCGACCGACCGTATCTTCCAGCTGGAAAGGAAACGCTGAGCATGCCGCTCCGGCAGATCGACGAACGCTTCCTCGCCCACCGGCTGCGCTCCTCGAGCGTCGCCGGGATAGCGGGCGGTCTCGTCGCCATGGGCCTGTTCATGTACCACGTCGTCGCCGACCACGTCTGGCGGCTGGAGCTGCTCGCGGTCGGCGTCACGATGGCGGTGGTGAAGGTCGCGCTCATGGCCTGGTATCACTTCACCGACTGAAACGGGAGGACACGATGCTGTTCCGCGCGCAGGCAAGGAATCCGAAGCTGCTCATGCAGGTGGGCATGGCGGCGCTGGCGCTCGGCGCGCTGACGCTGCACTACGGAGCCCGCATGGGGCTGTCGGTGGACGTCGCCGACGGACTCGGCGGGCTGTTCTACGGCCTGTCGATCGGCAGCCTGCTCATGAGCGTGATCGCGCGGCGGCGCCGGAGCGGGAACGGCGGAGCGGGAAGCGCGTAGTTTCGCCGGCGGCACGGCCGCAGCGCCGGCCGTTCGATCCGGGGAGCCTGCCCGGTGTCAGAGCTTCGGCCGCTCCCCGACGAACATCACCTCTTCCTGGAGCTCGACGCCGAATCTTTCGCGCACCCGCGATTTCATCATCCCGGCCAGTTCTAGCACGTCGCGCGCAGTGGCGTGCCCGGCGTTGACGATGATGTTGGCGTGCTTCTCGAACACCATTGCGTCGCCGACGCGCAGCCCGCGGCAGCCGACCTCGTCGAGCAGCTGGCCGGCGGCGACGCGACGCGTGCCGGGCGAGAGCTTGCCGCCCTCGCGCTGCCAGTCGGGCGGCAGGTTCATGAAGTAGGAGCCGGCGGTGGGCTCGATGCGCCACTGCGGATGCTTGACGCGCCGGATCTCCAGTTTCTCGTCGATGACTCTCTGGATCTCGGTGGTGTCGCCGGGCTTGAACTGCAGCATGCAGGAGAGCAGGACCTTCGGCTCGCGCTTGAGTCTCGAGTCGCGGTATTCGAACTGGAACCAGGCCGCCGGATGCGTGACGACGTTCGACCCGTCCGTATCGCAGACCGTGGCCTCGATCGTCACGCTGCCGATGTCCTGCCCGTAGCAGCCGGCATTGCCGTAGAGCGCACCGCCCACCGAGCCCGGGATGCCCGCAGCGAATTCGAGCCCTGCGAGCCCGCGGTCCCTGCACTGATAGATCAGATCCAGGAAGTCCGCCCCGCACTCCACGTGCGCGGCGCTGCCGTCGAACTCGATCCGGTCGGCGGCGTTCCTGAGCACGAGGCCGCGGAAGCCGTCGTCCGAGACCAGCAGGTTGCTGCCGCCGCCGATCAGCATGACCGGTATGCCGAGCTCGTGCGCGGTGGTGAGCGCGACCACCATCTGATCCGGGGTGCGCGCGGCGAAGTAGAAGTCCGCCGGTCCGCCGATGCGGATGGTGGTGTGGTGCCGCATCGGCTCGCGGGTCAGGAGTCCGTTGCCGAGCGCCTTGCGCAGGCGTTCTTCGTGGGAGATCACGCGGGGTGTCATGAGATCTGGAAATTGCCTGTGTTCGGGTCCGGGGTCAAAGCGGCCGGCCCGTGCGCCGGCGCGGGACGCGGCGGTCCGGCACGCCGGCGGCCGTTCGCCCGCCGCCGTCCCGCACGGGAATCATCGGCACTTGCGACGCCGCAGTTCACGCTCATGCGTGCACATGCTCTTCTTCCACGATCAGGCGCCGAAGATCGCGTCCCAGCCGCGCACGCACACGCGCGAGCAGCAGCAGCGCCACGGCGAGGAGCCCGACCACCAGCCCCCACCACAGGCCCTGCGCACCGAGACCGAGCCGGAAGCACAGCACGAGGCTCGCCGGGAAACCGAGCAGCCAGAAACCGAGGACGTTGATCACCATCGGCGCCCGGGTGTCGCCCACGCCGCGCAGGATGCCGATCGAAACGACCTGCAGCCCGTCGAACACCTGGAACACGCCGGCGATGGGGATCAGGGTCATCGCCACGGCGGCCACGGCGACGTCGGACGTGTACAGTTGCGCGAGCAGCCCCGGGGCGCCGATGAACAGCGAGGCGCTGAGCAGCATGAAGCCTGCGCCGGTCACGAGGCCGGCGCTCGCGGCGCGGCGCGCGCGCTGCGGATCGCCCGCCCCCACCGCGTGACCGACCAGCACCGACACCGAGCTCGACACGCCGACCGGCACCATGAACGCCGCCGAAGCGATGTTGATCGCCACCTGATGGGCGGCCATCGGCACCGTGCCGAGCCGGCCCATCAGCAGCGCGATGATCGAGAACGCGCCCATCTCGAGCAGCAGCTGTCCGCCGATCGGCAGGCCGATGCGCATCGTGCGCAGCAGCGGCTCGCGCATGAACGCCTGCCGGCGGCGCGGCACGAGCAGCGGCCGGAACACGCCCCATGAGAGCCACAGCGCCGTCAGCACCAGCGCGAAGCGCGAGATCGTGGTCGCGAGGCCGGCGCCGAAGCTGCCGTGGGTCGGCACGCCCATGCGGCCGAACACGAAGATCCAGTTGAGCAGGACGTTCAGCAGGTTGGCGATCACGATGGTCACCACGACCGGCCGCAGCCTTCCCATCGCCTGCAGGCTCTGGCGCAACACCACGAACGCCAGGAACGCCGGAATGCCGGGCGCGTTCACCATCAGGTAACCCGTCGCGAGCGGCACGATTTCGGCCGGCTGATCGAGCCAGCCGAGCAGCGGGCCGACGACCAGCAGCATCAGCATCGTCGGCACCGACAGGATTCCTGCGATCAGCATGCCGCGCTGCACCGTGCGTGCGATCGCGACCTGGTCGTTCGCACCCACCGCCTGCGACACCAGTGGATCGAGCGCCATGAGCACGCCCAGCGAAAAACCGGCGACCCCGAACACGAAGATGTTTCCGAGCGCCGTCGCCGCCAGATCCACGGCCGAGTAGTGCCCGACCATGATCACGTCCACGACGCCCATGAGCATCATCCCGACCTGCACGACCACCACCGGGATCGCCAGCCGGATCAGGCGGGCGAAGTCGTCCCGGGCCGGGCGCTGCAGCGCCGCCGGGGCCGTGGTGCCGGGGACCTGATTCGGGGTGAAATCCGACATGAGCCGGGCAGCATGCCGAGTTTGTGCACGGGGCGCCAGTCACGGGCCGGGCCACGGCCCCGGCGTCACGCGGGCAGGCCGGGCCGCGCCCGCGCAGCCCGCCGCCCCACCCGGGCGTCGCGCCTCAATGCCAATCGCCCTGCGACGCGACGCCGAATCCTGCATCCCAAAGAATCGCAATCAGGCACGCAAACGTGGCGCACGTTTGGACGATGCGCCACGGTCTGCTACGCATGTCGCTGCACGGCACCTTCCCCCTCTTCCGGAGGCCCCATGTCGAAGCTCGAGATCACCTACTGCGTTCAGTGAAACTATCTTCCCAAGGCCACCAGTCTGGCGGCTGAGCTGAAGGCGACGCACGGCATCGACGCGGTCCTCCACCCGGGGCGCGGCGGGCAGTTCGAGGTCGTCGTTGACGGGAAACTCGTGTTCTCAAAGAAACAGGAACACCGTTTCCCTGAGCTGGAAGAGATTACGCAGCACCTGTAGGCGGAGCCGCGCGCTCCGCGACACGTCCCACCCGGGCGGGCGGTGCGAGGAATGACAGTGCCGCGCGAACCCGGCTCTCGAGCGGCGCCAGGCGGTCGCAACGGGCGGCCGCGCGCCGCGCCTCGTCCGCGCGAAACCCGAGCTTCCGGAGCCATGGGATGACGTCGTCGTTCGACATGGCGGCAGGCGTCGCCTCGACGTCGGCCTTTCGCTTCGGGGCAGCCGTCCGGGCGCCTTGCCGCCTCGCCGACTCTCCCGCCCGCTCGCGCTTCTCGTGCATGAACCCCGCTCCGAACGCCCGCTCGGCTTCGTACTGATTGTGCGCCCGGCAGCGCAGCCGCAGGTTTTCGACGATCGACTTCCCAACGCGCGCCACCGGCTCGATGTGATCGAACTCGAGCATGCCGCGAGCTTCGCAACGATGGCCGGATTCGGCGACGAATGTGCAGCGATCGCCGTCGCGCTCGCGCACTTCGCGCTTCACCGCCGCCGGAATGTGGCGGCCCTTTGCAGTCCTGCGCTGCTTGCGCGGCCGGTCGGTCGCAGCGAAGCGGCGCTGCTCGATCGCTGCCGCCATCGCCTCGAGGCCACGAAGCAGCGCCTGATCGATCTCTTCTGACGTGATCTTCCGCCCCAGCATCTGCTCGAAGTAGCGCATCGCCTCGTGCGTCGCCTGTCCCATGGTGAAACGCGCCTCCCAGCGTTCGCCGCCGAGGGCTGCGAACTTCGGCCAGCGGGCGGGTGGAGGTGTCCGTACAGACACCTCGGCTGACTTCGCCGGATCCGGAGGTGTCCGTACAGACACCTCGCCCGGCGCTTCAGGTGTCTGCGCAGACACCTGAGCGGGCCCCGGCCGGGCTTCGAGGCTGAACGGCACGTCCAGCTTCGGCGTCCGGTCGGCCAGCAGCTCGCGGATCGCCTCGTTGCTCTTCCGCGTCGCCGCCGCCAGCAGCTCCCGGGCGTTCTCGTTCGTGAGCCACGGTGCGAGCAGGATCACGGCGCTCGGGTTCAGCCGCCCGTCGGCGAGCGCCGGGAAGATCTCGGGGAAGCGCAGCGCCGTGCGCGCCACCCGGATCAGCTTGTTCGCGACCTGTTCGGTGAGCCCCAGCTCGCCGGTGCAGAACGCCGACATCGAGGGATAGCCTTCTGGCACGTACAGCTTGCGGGCATCGAACTCGGCCAGGTGAGCGATCGCGGTGGCGGAGGCGAGGCGGAACTTCGGAACGGCGGCGACCAGGCCGGAGCGCAGGGCACGGTCACCCAGGTGCGGCAGCAGGAATGGGTTCATCTCGCGTTCATCCGCGGGGGCGGGTCACGCGGGGGCGCGTCTCTTTCATATCACACGCGATTTCGGCGCCCGAGGATCAACTCAGCGCGCACAACGCGCTCCGGGAGCACACGAATTTCAAAGCCGCACGCGCAAGCGCGACAGCGCGCGACTCGCGTGCCGTGACGCGACGCCAGCAACGCATCCTCGAACTCGCGCAATGGACAGTCCAAACCGTGTCAACGAAGAAATGATCGAGCTCCGCTGCTCATGGGCGGAGCGACGCGCATTCCAGGACGCGCTGCGGCGCGGGCGCAACCACCCGACGCAGCAGCGCGGCACTTTCGCGCCCATCCCCGAACACGATCCAGCCCCGTCTGGACACCTCCCGCGGCTTCGGTCGAGAATGCGACCCGCAGGCACTTGCGCCTGCCATCCGACTCGTATCCAACGCCGGCCTCATGCCGCGAAAGCCATCATGAAAGACTCCCACGCCAATCACAGATCGTTGCTGTCCGGAAACGGACTGCGCGCGCCCTCCGCCGCCGACATCGCCGAGATCACGGCGCTGATCCAGGCCGCGAACATCCGCGTCTCGGGCGAGCCGGACTTCTCGCAAACCGATCTCGAAGCCGAGTGGGGTCTCGAGGGCTTCGATCCCGCGCGGCACGCGTTCATCGTGACCCGCGGCGACGCCATCGTGGCCTATGCGAATTTCAGGTCGCGAAAGCCGTTCGCCGAATACGACGGCGACTACAGCCTCCTCCCCGCCGCCGCGGACGCCGACCTCGAAGCGCTGGTGATCCGGGAGCTCGAACGACGCATGCTGAATGACTTCGCCCGGGGTCCGGGCGGCGAAGACACATGGATGCACTTGCATGCCGACGCCGTCGAGACCGAGCGCCTGCAGCGCTACGCGCAGCACGGCTTCGAGGCGTGCCGCTGGTATTTCCGGATGGGCGTGGATCTGGAGACCGCACCGGCGCAAATCACGCCGCCGCCCGCCGGCATCGAGATCCGCTCGTGTCGCCGTGGCGAAGACGAAGGCCGCTTCTACGACGTCCTGAGCGACGCGTTCCGCGATCACTACCGCTTCACGCCGCTCGAGAAAGAGGACTGGGTCAGGCGCCATGCGGGCTACGACTTCTACGTGCCCGATCTCTGGCTTCTCGCGTGGCACGGCGACACCCCGGTCGGTGCGTCGTGCAATCTGCTCTACGAGGACGCCGGCTGGGTGGACGAGCTCGGCGTGCGCAGGGACTGGCGCGGGAGGAAGCTCGGCCGCGCGCTGCTCGACGCGACGTTCGCAGCGTTCTGGAAGCACGGCCAGCCGCACGTGCGGCTCACCGTGGACTCCGGAAACGCGACTGGGGCGACGCAGCTCTACGAGCACGCGGGGATGAGCGTGCTCCGCAAGTACGTGCTGTATCGCAAGGCCATGCGCGCGGCGGGTGGAGCACGGTGGGGCGATCGGGGCATGCCGCCACCCCGTTGATGCGGCGGCCTGCGATTACGGCCGATCGGCGATGGCCGCGTAGATCTCGCCGCCGTACTCGGACGCCCGCCGCGCCACGATCGCCGGCGCCGTGAGCCCCGCAGTTGCGGCCAGCACGGGCCATTCCGCCGCCCCGATCGGGTACGGCACCCAGCGACTCGGGCGACGCCCGTCGTATTCGATCAGCACGACACGACCACCCGGGCGCAGCCATGCAGCGAGCGTCGCAAGCGTGCCGGCAGCGCCTTCCACGTAGTGCAGCGCGTTGGCCATCAGCAGGCCATCGAGCCGCGGCTGTTCCAGCCCGGGCAGCTCGAACGCCTGCGTGAAGTCCGCGACGACTGGAACCACGCGCGCGGGCTCCATCGCGACGCGGCGCTCCATGGATCGGATCGCGCGCTCATCGCGATCGACGGCGAAGATCAGGCTGCCGTTTCCGAGCCGTCGCGCGAGCGCTCGCGTGAACGTCCCGTCGCCGCAGCCGAGGTCGGCCCACGTGCCGGGGTGCGCCCGGACGGCCGGTTCGAGCAGGGCTTCCGCATCCCGGGGACCCATGCGCCCCTCAGGCGAAGTTCGACGGCGCCGGGCTCACGCCGCAGCGCCGCCCTTTTCCAGCGTCAACCGAAATCGCCGCTCGCCCGTCTGCTCGAACACCAGCGCGTCGCCCACCTCGATGCCGCGCTCCCTGCACCACTTCATCATCCCGGGCTGCTTCGGCGAGCGCGGGCGAAAGATCCAGCTGCCGTACTGAATGTCGGTCTCGAACGTGAAGCCCAGGTCGGTTTCGATGGTCACGGGCCGGACGTCATAGGGCCGCGGCTCGTCCTTCGGCCCGCGCGGGCCGATCGCGTCGCTCGGGAAGAAGTCCAGGATGTCCCAGAGCGGAACATTGCGCTGGGTGACGAGCCACAGCTCTTCCTCGGTCTTCACGTGGATCTTGCGGATCCCGGAGTTCACGGCGCCGCTTTCAGGTTCGCTTCCAGGAACGCGCGCATCCGCTCGTACATCCGCGTGCGGGCCTCGACGTCGACGACCATGTGCGTGAACTGCGACAGCGGCAGGAAGTCGAAGGCCTTCCCGGCGCGGAACAGCGCGTCGGCGATCTTCGCGCTGTGCATGAAGTACACGTTGTCGTCCGCGGTGCCGCGTCGCGGACGTTCACGCGCCCGTTCAGTCTCCCTGACCACCGAACAAGGTCCACGACGCTCCGATCGACGATGCGAACGAGCTGCTCAGCCAATCGAAGTGATTCTCGAGTTCGGAGACCCTGGCTCTCGCAAGGTACAGCCCTTGTTGCATAGTCGCGGCCAATCTCAGGTTGCCGGTCAACACACAGGTTGCTCGAATCCTTAGCTCAGCTCCGGGCAGGAAATTGCGGGGCCCCTCTCTTCCCGTCGATGTCGTGTGCAGCCAAGATCTCGCCTCCCCATAGACGAATCCACCCCCGATCGCAGCCTCCCATCGATCCGTGGTCCAAGCTTCGAGATCGACGCCAGCACGCACACTCCAACTCAACTCCTCAACCATTCCTCTGCTTCCAGGCCCTGCGAATCGGAATCGTGTCCCACCGAGGCGGCCGCCAACCACCATCGCCAGTCTGTCCATCATAAAGAATTGGATCTCAACTTCTCCCCCGATTTCACCCCTCCGTCTCGGACGATCTTCAAGGATACTCAAGCCGTCGAATGTCCGCTGCTGCACACTGGCTGCTATCCGGACTGTTCCCGCTGCTGGCGATTGGGCGTGGGCCGTCCCGGCCGCGAACGACAGGAGAACCGCCAGGCTCGAGCCCACCAATTGCCGGTTGCACCTTGCCCGGGCCTCGTCACCAGACAACTTCACTTCAATTGGACGGATGGCCGGCACTCCACTTCCCGGGTCGACCGAGGCGAACTCAAGGGGTTTCCCAGTGTGTGACCTGCCTGAGGCTGGCCCCTGAGGAGTCGTCCGCACGAACGACGAACAGATACACCCACAGAATCAACGGGATCGTACAGGCTCTTCACGATCTCTTGCCCATTCGGAGAGATCAAGCCCAGTCCCTTCGGACCAAGGTACCGGTGAATGCTTCTGGAATCGATATCAACCAGATACGACGTTATGGCGATATGTACAATGAGTCGCCGCAGGCCAAGTACATCATCGTGGTACCAGGCAAGGCGATCGAAGATGGTAAGGGTCTCAGGCTCCCACACGCTTCTGAGTTCTGTCCCGTCGGGACTGATGAGAGCCACCCGGCGCCCGGGTGGACCTGGAAGATACTGATTGAGCGCAATCCAGTCGCCCTCCGACGACCACGTGAAATTCGTGCCCGATACGACGTTGCCGTCATGCAGAATCGGCGTCTCATTGCCCGTGGACAAGTCGAGTAGATGTAACCCAGTCGATTCGGCTGGCGTTCCCGGTGCGGTGGGCAGCCTCTCGTATGCGATCCGGGTGCCATCTGGAGACCAAGTTGGGTAATTCGCCGCCTGAGGGAGGGGCGATGCGACAGCACCGGTGATGGTGTCCATGATGATGATCTGCAAATCGCTCACTCCGGCGAGGTAGCGATCATCGGGGGAGAAGACGAGGTTGCGGGGCCAGAAAATCCGTGCCGGGGCCACGTACCGAAGTGGCCCACCAAGGCGGTGCACGAGATAGATACCGGCGGGGCCATCCCGACTGGCGAACTCTCGCCGGAAGGCGATGTACTGACTGTCATGACTCCAGGCTCCCGGAAAGTCCACGGTGGGCCATCGCTGTGAAGGCGGTGACAATTCAGGGGACGTGGGGGCACGTGAGCATGAAGCCAATGCCCAGAGACAGCACACTGCAGTCGATGTGGCTCCGAGCCAGCCGCGGCAGGAAGCCCTCGGCAATCTCCCCAAGAGCATGGACAGGCCCCCACGCGTTCACCCGGTCGTCCTGCGGCGTTCAGGGCACTCCGCCCGTGGCGCCGTTCCCCCTGCGCCAGCCGTGGCAAAAGCATACAGCAAGTTCAACGACCGCCCTTTTCCAGCGTCAACCGAAATCGCCGCTCGCCCGTCTTCTCGAACACCAGCGCGTCGCCCACCTCGATGCCGCGCTCCCTGCACCACTTCATCATCCCGGGCTGCTTCGGCGAGCGCGGGCGGAAGATCCAGCTGCCGTACTGGATGTCGCTCTCGAACGAGAAACCGAGGTCGGTCTCGATCGTCACGGGTTTCACGTCGTACGGCCGCGGCTCGTCCTTCGGTCCGCGCGGGCCGATCGCGTCGCTCGGGAAGAAATCGAGGATGTCCCAGAGCGGAACATTGCGCTGGGTGACGAGCCACAGCTCTTCCTCGGTCTTCACGTGGATCTTGCGGATCCCGGAGTTCACGGCGCCGCTTTCAGGTTCGCTTCCAGGAACGCGCGCATGCGCTCGTACATCCGCGTGCGCGCCTCGACGTCCACGACCATGTGCGTGAACTGCGAGAGCGGCAGGAAGTCGAAGGCCTTCCCGGCGCGGAACAGCGCGTCGGCGATCTTCGCGCTGTGCATGAAGTACACGTTGTCGTCCGCGGTGCCGTGAATGATCAGCAGCGGCCGCTCGAGCTGCGGCGCCCATGTCAGCACGCTGGCGTTCGCGTAGCCCTTCGGGTTCTCGTCCGGAAGATTCATGTAGCGCTCGGTGTAGTAGGTGCTGTAATCGCGCCAGTCGGCGACCGGCGCGCCGGCGATGCCCGCCTTGAACAGCTCCGGGTGCCGCATCACGGCCATCGCGCTGAAGTAACCGCCGAACGACCAGCCCCAGATGCCGACGCGATCCATGTCCATTTCCGGGAAACGCACGCCGAGCTGCCGGATCGCGGCCACCTGATCGGCAAGCGGGATCTCGATCAGGTCGCCGTCGATCGCACGCTCCCACGCGCGGCCGCGCCCCGGGGTACCGCGGCCGTCCGCCGCCACCACCACGAAACCCTGATCCGCGAACCACTGTTCGAACAGATAGCGCTGCCGCGTCGCCCGTACCTCCTGATGGTACGGGCCGCCGTAGACGTGCACGAGCACCGGGTAGCGGCGGCCCTCGACGAAGTCGCGTGGGCGCACGATCGAGGCGTGCATGCGGAGCGGCGGATCGAGCGTCAGCCATTGCACGTTCGGCTCGAACGGCAGCGTCTCGGCCACGGAGCGCAGCGTGCCGACGACTCCTCCGCTCATCGAATCCAGCTCCATGCGGTACGACCCGTCGCGGCCCTGGTGCTCGACCGCGAAGATCGCGCGGCCCGCGTGCATCGTCGCGTCCTGGTCGCCGGGCGCCGGCGCGATCGGTTGCGGCCCGCCGTGCCCGTCCAGCGGAACGCGCCACAGATGCCGCTCGGTCGGGTCGTTCGCGGAGGCCTGCACGATCGCGCTGTTCGACGCCTCGTCGATGCCGGCGAGCTTGCGGTATCGCAGCGGCGGCCGCGTCAGCGTGCGGATCAGCCGTCCGCCGCGGTCGCGCAGCTCGAGCCGCCAGTCGCCGCCGCGCTCGGTGGACCACAGGAAGGCCTTCCCGTCGGCGCGCCAGTGCGGCACGCTCTGCTCGAACTGCAGCCATGACGGATCGTGTTCGCGCAGCAGCTCGCGCGTCTTTCCGGTCGCGGCGTCCACGACCAGTACGCGCGCGTGCTCCTGGTGCCGGTCGTGGACCACGAGCGTGGGCGGCGCGTTCGGCTCCCAGCGCACCGTGACGAGATACGGGAAGCGCGTGCGGTCCCACTCCACCCACACCGGAGCGCCGCCATCCAGCGGGAGGACCGCGAGTTTCACGATCGCGTTCGCGTGCCCCGCGCGCGGATACGGCCAGATGTGCGGCGCCTGCTGCGGATTCGACAGATCCGGAATCCTGAACTTCTCGACCGGCGACGTGTCGGCCTGCTCGCAGAGGATCGCGCGGCCGTCGGGCGACCACCAGTAGCCCTGCCGGCGCAGCATCTCTTCCTGCGCGGCGAACTCGGCGAGGCCGTTCGAGACGTCCCCGGTCGCGGAATCCGTGAGCCGCTGCTCGGCGCCGGTGGCGGCGTCGTACAGGTACAGATCGCCGTTGCGGACGCAGGCCACGTGCGAGCCGTCCGGCGAGAAACGCGGATCGAGCGGCGCGCCCTGCGCTCCGGTGAGCTCGCGCACGCTCCCCGCTCGCGCGCTCGATCACGAACAGGCGCCCGGCGAGCGGCACCAGCAGCCGGCGGTCGTCCGGCGACAGCTCGTACGAGGCGATTCCGCGCGCGCTCTGACGCGCCCGCTCGCGGCGCTCCCGCTCGGCCGCCGACAGATGCTCGGCGGCGCCGTGCAGGACCGACTCCGCGGTGAACACCACGTGCTCCTCGGCGGCCTTCACGTCGTACGCGTAGAGATCCTGCACCCGGTCCCGCGGCCCCGAGCGCAGGAAGTACACGGTGCTTCCATCCTTCGTCGCCGTGACGCTGCGCGGCCGGCCGTTGGTGAAGCCGTTGGTGAGCGTGTAGCGATCGAGGAAGCTGCGCCCGCCGGCCCGAATCGGCCCCGGCCGGAGCGTGCTCGGCGCCGTGCGCCCGCGGCTGCGAACGCCGCTGAACGCGCACACCGCGAGTATCGCGGCGCACGCCGGCGCCCACCGAGTGCGCGACCCGTTCATGCGTTCCTCTCCCGCGCCGGCGGACCGACCCGCGGGCGCGCCTCGTGCAGGACCTCGCGCACGATCGCGTAGCCGTCGCCGCCGAGCCGGCCGACCGGGCGCAGCTTCTCGGCGTCCACGCGGCCGTCGGTCATCACGCGCTCGTCGGCGTGGGCGAACACGATCTCCCCCACCACCATCGTCGTCCGGTTGAAGCGGATCGAGGCGCTCCAGCCGGCACTCGAGGTGGACCGGCGACTCCGCGACGCGCGGCGCGCGCACGCGCTCGGACGGGGCCGGGGTGAGCCCGGTGACGTCGAATTCGCTCGTCTCCGGCGGCCAGTCCCCCGAGGTCCGCACCATCTGCCTGAACAGTGCCTCCGGCACGACGTTCACCACGAACTCGCCCGTATCCTGGATGTTGCGCAGCGTGTCTTTGATTCCGGTGCGCCGGCCGCTGATGCAGATGCTCACCAGCGGCGGCTGGCCGGTGATCGCGTTGAAGAACGAGAACGGCGCCACGTTGAAGACGCCCGCCGGTCCGGTCGTGGAGGCGAACGCGATCGGCCGCGGCACGATCGCGTCGATCATGAAACCGTACATGTCGCGCGGCGCCAGCGTGCCCGGATCGAAATTCATGCGCCGGTCTCCACCGCAACGCGACTCGCCATCATCCGGCCCGCAGCGCGGCCGGCCGCAGCTCCGCGTCGAGCTTGCGCCCCGCGCGCGAGAAGATCTCCGGCAACGCTGCAACGTCCCCCGCGCCCGTGTGAAAGTTCACGATGCACGCCCGCAGCACGTAGCGACCGTGGATCACGGCGTTCGAGACGAACGCCTCGCCTTCGCGCTGGGTGCGGTCGAGCAGGGTCTGGTTGAGATCGTTGAGGTACGCCTCGACCGCCGGCTCGCCCGCGCGCACCTGCAGATCCGGCGGCACGAACCGGAACGTGGTGATGCTCAGCTCCTGCGTCATGAACTCGATCTCGGGGTGTGCGCGTACCGCCTCGGCGAGCGCACGGGAGAGGCGGATGTCCTCCGTGATCATCTCGCGGTATCCCGCCGCACCGGCGTGCTGCAGCTGCAGCCACACCTTGAGCGCGCGAAAACCACGGGAATTCTGCATGCCCATGTCGACGAAGTTCGTCGCCTTTTCCTGGAAGTGGTAGTAGGGCGGGTGGTAGGAGAACGCCGCGCGCAGCACCTCTTCGTCGCGCACCAGCGCGCAGCCCGCCTCGAGCGGCGCATACAGCCACTTGTGCGGATCCACCGCCACCGAGTCGGCGTACGCGAGCGCGCGCAGGTCGTCCGGGGCTTCGGGCGACGCCGCGGCGAAACCGCCGTAGGCACCGTCGACGTGGAACCACAGCCCGTGGCGGTCGCACAGCGCGCGGAACGCAGGCAGCGCGTCCACCACGCCGGTGCTCACCGAGCCACCGGTGCCGACCACCATGAACGGGCGGGCGCCCGCCGCGCGGTCGGCCTCGATCGCCTTCTCGAGCGCGGCGAGATCCATGCGCAGATCCGCGTCGGTCGGGACCCAGCGGATCGCGTCCGTTCCCATGCCGGCGAGGTCGGTGGCCTTCGAGATCCAGGTGTGGGTCTCCGCCGAGCCGTAGACGCGCAGCGGCGGGCCTGCTCCCGCCCCTTCCTTACGTACGTCCCAGCCGGCCCGCGCGGCGCGCGCCGCGAAAAAGCACACGAGATTCGCCATGTTGCCGCCGCTCACCAGCACGCCGCCGCAATCCCCCGGGTAGCCGATCAGCTCGGCGATCCAGCGCACCGTCTCGGCTTCGACTTCGGTTGCGGCCGGCGACAGCACCCAGAGGCCGCAGTTCGCGTTCAGCGCCGAGGCGAGGAAGTCGCCGAGGATCCCGATCGGCGCGGGCGGTGCGGTGATGTAGCCGAAGAAGCGCGGATGCGCATTGAACAGCGAGTGATCGAACAGCCTGGTCGCGCGCTCGAGCAGCGCACCGGCGTCGCCGCCCTTCTCGGGCAGCGGGCCGCCGATGCCGAGCGCTTCACGCAGCGCCGAAGGTGCGATGTCGCGGGTGACGGGGCCGTCGGGGATCGCGGCGAGCCGTTCGGCGATGCGATCCACCAGTGCGTGCCCCGCGGCGCGGAACGCTTCGGTGTCCATGGTGAGCGCCGTCCTGCGCTGCGTCGTCGATTCCGGACCCAAGACGCCACATCCTTTCCTGCGGCGGTCAGCCGCGCAGTCCCTCGAAGAGATCGGTTTCCTTCGCGCGCCCGCCGTTCACCGTGCTGAACACGCGGTAGTACGACTGCCAGCCCCACAGCGCTTCGTGGTGCTCGGGCGACAGCGAGCCGAGCTTTTCGTAGGCGGTAATCTGCGACTCGTGGCAGGAGACCGCCTTCCACACCGTGTTCCAGTGTTCACGCGTGTCGATCACCGTCGTGATCGCCCAGTCGGCCCACGGGCTGCCCTGGCGTTCCACGCCGTCCACGTGCGACACCATCTTCCGGAACGCCGCCTCGTAGGCGTCCCACGCCGGTTGCGGCCAGGCGATGTAGTAGAGCTTCGCGGCCGCGTGCGGAGCAAGGTGGGCGCCTTCGCCGCGATAGGCCGGGTTCGCGGCTTCGATCAGCGCGGCGGCCGTGATCTGCGAGATGGCGATGTGATCCGGGTGGCCGTAGCCGCCCTCGGGGTCGAACGTCACCACGGCGTGCGGCCGAATGCGCCGCACCTGCGCGACCACGCGGCCGATGACCTCGCGCGGCGGCGCGGCGTCGAGCTGCTTGTCCACGTAGCCGAGCAGCGCCGTGCTGCGGATGCCCAGCGCATCGGCCGCGGCGGTGAGTTCGCGTTCGCGGATCTCCGCGAGCTTCTCCATGCCGGGGTGTTCCGGCGAACCCGGAACATGACCGCGAAAACGGCCGCTCTGGCCGTGCGTCGCCGTGACCAGGTGCGTCTCGACCCCTTCGGCCGCGTACTTCGCCAGCGTGCCGCCGAAGCCCAGCGACTCGTCGTCGGGGTGCGCGAGAACGGCGAGCAGCCGCAGCGCCTCGCTCATGCGCGCTCCTCCCACACGCGGCACAGATGGACGATCGTCTCCACCGCCTTCTCCATGTCCTGCGCCGATACCCATTCGTACCTCGAATGGAAGTTGTTCTCGCCAGCGAAGACGTTCGGCGTCGGCAGGCCCATGAAGCTGAGCTTGGAGCCGTCCGTGCCGCCGCGGATCGCCGACTCACGCAGCTCGAGCCCGGCGCGGCGGATGGCCTCGCGCGCGTTCTCCACCGCCTGCGGATGGTGATCGAGCACGTCCTTCATGTTGCGATAGGCCTCCTGCACCTCGAACGTCGCCTGCGCCCCCGGCCAGGCCGCCGCCGCTTCGCGCGCCAGACCGCGCAGCAGGTCCTCCTTGCGGGCCAGCTCGGCGGTCACGAAGTCGCGGATGATGAACAGCACGCTGGCCTTCTCCACCGACGCTTCGGCGACCATCGGATGCACGAAGCCCTCGCGGCCTTCGGTGCGCTCCGGCGACAGGTCGCGCGGCAGGCGCGAGACGAAGTCAGCCATCACCTTGATCGCGTTCGTCATGCGGCCCTTCGCAAAGCCCGGGTGCGCGTTTACGCCCTCGAACGTCACGCGCATCGAGTCCGCCGAGAACGTTTCGATCTCCAGCGTGCCGCGGCCCGCGGCATCGAGCGTATAGCCGTAGGCGGCGCCGAAGGCCTTCACGTCGAAGTACTCGACGCCGCGGCCGATTTCCTCGTCTGGCGTGAATCCGATGCGGATCGTGCCGTGCGGAATCTCCGGGTGCGCGAGCAGGAACTCCGCGGCGGCCATGATCTCGGCGACGCCCGACTTGTTGTCGGAGCCGAGCAGCGTCGTGCCGGACGCGGTGATGATGTCGTTGCCGATCTGCTCGCGCAGGTTCGGAATGTCCGCGGGCCGCAGCACGATGGACGGGTCGTCGGGCAGCACGATGTCGCCGCCCTGCCAGTTCCGGTGCACGATCGGCTTCACGTCCCTGCCGCTCGTCTCGGGCGAGGTGTCCACGTGCGCGAGCAGGCCGATCACCGGCACGTCGGCCTTCGGCGTCGTGGCGGGAATGGTCCCCGTCACGTAGCCGTGCGGGTCGCGCGCCGCGTCCTTCACGCCGATCTCACCCAGTTCTTTCGCCAGGAGGTCGAGCAGCACGAGCTGCTTCTCGGTGCTCGGATAGCTCGAGGACGTCATGCTCGACTGCGTGTCGTAGGTGACGTAGCGCAGAAACCGCTCGACCACGCTGGTCTTGGCAGGTACCGGTAGCGTCATGGGAGCAGCCCCTCGGCGTCGTGGGAAAGCGGCGGCCGGCGTCACCGTCCTGCGACGGGACGGATCCGGTGTAGCCGGTGCCGGAGATGCACGTCGATCCGGATCAGATTATCGGGTTTGCGGATGGTCGCAAAACGCGCGGCGCGCTCCGCGGTTCAGCTCAGGCGCCCGATCACGCAGTGCGCGTTGCCGCTCGCCATGTAGAAATAGTCGCGCACGACGCGCACGCCGGGATGGAGAGAGCGGTAGAGCTCGACCGCCGCCAGATTGGCGTCCGCCAGATCGAAGTCGCTGTCCTCGATTCCCGGGTCCACGTCGACCCGGTCGCGCCCGTTCGGGCCGGGCACGACCCAGCCGTGCACGCGCTCGACCGACGGATAGATCGGGACGATCAGCCGGTCGCGCGACGGGATGACGTTGGTGTACGACTGGAAGCGCCGCGCCCGTTCCGGCCCGGTCGTGACGCGATGCACCGTGTGACCACGCGTGGCGAGGATCCGCGCCGTGTGCTCGAGATGCGCGGCCGCCGCCGCGAGCGCTTCGTTCTCGGCATCGACGGCGGCGTCGAGCCATGCCGCCTCGGCGCCCGAATCGGGCAGGGCCGGCAGCGGCGCCTCCGGGCGTCCCGCCAGGCGCCGGCGCTCGACCGCCGCGCGGGTCCATGCCAGTTCGCGCGCCAGCACGTCGCGGTGCGGCACCCGCCACCTCGCGCCGGGATCGAGTCGCGCGACCACGGCGACCCCCGGTGCGATCAGGGTCATCCCCATGTCGACGTGGAACAGCAGGCGCGGCTGGCGTTGCAGGCGCCCCGCCCGGTCGCGCGGTCCGATCCACACCACTTCGTCGCAGCCGAGCGCCTCGCCCATCAGGCGCGCGACCTCGTCCGCGTCGATCGTCGCATCGTACCAGCGCCGGTAGAGTGCCGTCGTCTCGACCGCAATCGTCGAACCGGCGAACAGCACGCCGTGGCCGTCCGCGGCACGGTCGGTCATCAGATTGCCGCCCTCCCACGCCGCGGGCAGCAGTCTGACCCGCAGGTCGTCGCGCGCGAGCCCGGCCAGTTCGCGGACGCCCCGCTCCAGCGCTGCGCGCGTGCGACCCGCCTTGTTCCACGGCACGTGCACGACGCGGGTGCCGTCCGGATCGCGTGCAACCTGCAGGATGTCGCGCCCCCAGTCGCCCGACACGCCGCCGGCATCGGAGGGCAGGAACGCGGCGTCGCGGAGGCCATGCGCCGCGAAGCGCTCGCGGGCCTCGGCCTCGAGTGCGCGCGACACCAGCACGTGCAGCTTCGCGCCGGGTGCGTGGCGCAGGATCTCCACGATCTCGCGCATGAGGTGGAGCGAGCGACTCTGATCGAACACCACCAGCAGTTCGTCGAGGCTCCCGGCGTACTCGGGCATCGGCGCGCCGCGGGCGCCCAGGGCGGCGAACGCGCGGGCCGGCCCCTGGAACGCCAGTCCGGCGGCCCCCGCGGCTCCGATCGCGAGGAAGCGCCGCCTGGACAGCGCGCTCATCGCGCGAACACGATCCGCCGTTCGTACGTGCGGGCGCCGGCGGTCAAGCGGGCGAAGTAGACGCCCGCAGCGGCGCGCACGCCGGCCGCGTCCTCGCCGTTCCAGACCGCGTCGTGGCCCCCGGCGTCGAGGTCCGCATCCACCAGCGTCCGCAGCCTGCGGCCGTGCAGGTCGAACACCTCCACCCGCACGTGCGCGCGGCCGGCGAGCGTGAACGGAATCCGCGTGCGGGCGCTCGACGGGTTGGGTTCGGGGCGCCCGATGGCGGTCGCCAGCCGGCCCGGGCCCTCCGGGCCGACGGCCGTGACGTCGCCGTAGTGCACGACGACCACGTCGGCGTCGGTGAGCGCGCCGGTGCCCTGCGCCGCGCCCGGAGCGGACGCGGCCGTGGCGGCCGAACGCGCACGCACCATGATGCGCGACGTGCCGCGCGGCACCCGCGCGGTGGTGAAGCGGGCGAAGCGGTCCGTGAACTCGACGCCGGTTCCGTACCAGCGCACGGCGACCGGATCGCCGTCGGCGTCCTCCGCGTCCGCAATCAGATACACGCGGCTGACGGTCGTCTCGACGTCGGGGCCGGCGTTCACCACCGGCGGGTGATCGGTCCCGGCGGGCAGCCCGTTGGTGAGCAGCTGAACGGTGCCGCGTCCGGTCAACGCGTCGCGTCCGAGCAGCCACGAGTGCTCGCCGCGTGCGGAGGCGAGGTAGTCGAGCGGCGCTGCCGTCGTGGCGCCGCTCGCCTGCCCGATCAGCAGGTCCTGCATCGGATCGTAGCGGTAACGCAGCAACTGTCCGCCGCCCTGGCCGTCGGGGCCCGTGATCATGAAGTGCTGCGCGCGCAGCGCGACGCCCGCCGCCAGGAGCGGGACGCCGAGCACCTCACGACCGAGCACGCTCCAGCTTCCGGGGGCGTCTACCTGCAGCACGCGCACCTCCTGCCCGGGCACGTTGACCCGCACCCGCGCCGGCAACCCGTACGCGCCGAGCCGCGTGGGCAGCACGTCCATCTGCACGGCGGGCAGCTGCCGAGGATCGACGACCTGCATCCCGTAGCGCGGCGTGGCGCTCACCGTCGCGCCGCTAGGCTCGAGCTCCACGAGGTTCAGATCCCCGCTCTGATTACCGACGGTGACGAGCAGGTTCTCACGCAGCCCGTTGACGCGCGGGTACACGATGCTGCCGATGTCACCGACCAGCAGCTCGCGCGCGCCCAGGAACGATTGCAGCGACGGCGTGTAGCGCGTGCGCGTGATTTCGACGATACCGTTCGTGCGGCGCGCCTGCAGGCCGGACAGGAACCATTCGCCGTCGCCGTTGCCGGTGATCGCGTAGATGCGGTTCTCGTCGAGCCGACTCTGACGCGCCGCGGCGATACGCGACATGCGGGCGTCGGCGTATCGCGCGAGCACGCCGGAAACCGGGTTCACGATCGACGCCCGTCCCGGCGTGAGCGCGAGGAAACGTTCGCCCGTCGCTTCGCCGCCCAGGTGATGGAGACGCGTGAGATGCGCGAGCTCGCCGGCCGTGCCGACCGGCGCGACGTCCTGGAAACCACGGCTCGAGAACGTGACCGTCGGGCCGTCCGGCACGGCCTGCAGCATGCGCAGCTGCCACTTGTCGCCGCGCCGCCCCAGTACGCCGATGCGGCCGCTCATGCGTGAGCCCTGCAGATCCTCATCGATCGCTCTGAGACGCGCGGGCTCGAAATCCGGGTCCAGCAGGATCGATCCCGCGACGGTGATGGACTCGAGCAGCGACGCGTGCACCGGCAGCGTCCGTCCGTCCGCTTCGAGGGTGCCGTCGGATTCGCCCATCCCGGCCGGGAGCCGGACGCGAAGATGCGTCCATCCCGACGCGCCGTCGGCAGCGGCGACCGTCGCGCCCGGGATCCTCAGCGCGCCGATCGGACGGCCGGCGGCGCGCACGTAGCGCTCGATCGCAGCGCCCGGCGTGGCGCCGCGCAGCAGGAAGCCCCGGAACGCGGCGCGCGGCACGACCTCGCCGGCGACCGCGACGGCACGCGCGTGCCCGCCCGCGTCGCGCACGCGCAGCAATGCGCTCAGCGGACCGATGCGGCGCGCCGCGAACACCAGCCAGGTGCGATCACCCGCCGGCGCGGGGACGAGGGACAGCCGGTCGTCGGCTGTTTCGAGCACCGCATCGGTGCCCTCGATCGGAATTGCCATCTCCCAGACCGCGCCGTGCTCCGGCGCAGGCAGCGGCCCGAACTGGAAGCTCGGCCCGGGCGTGACCGCGGCGGCCGCCGGCCCCGCGGTGCAAAACGGCGCCGCACAGCACAGCGCCGCGAACAGCCTCGCCAGCGAACGTGTGGTCATGTGTGCCCCCTCTGGTGCTGATGCCGGCGGCGCCGTCGCGTGCGGCCCCGCGACGACGCCACCTTCAATGAACGGGCGGGCTGCGGCCCGCACCGCGTGCCGGTCAGCGCACGCGGATCGCCCGCCTCACGATCATGTCACGCCCCGCCTGCACGCGGATCATGTAAACCCCGACCCCGGCGAGCCGGCCATCGTCCCCGCGCCCGTCCCATGCGATGTCGCGGTAGCCCGCCTCCATACGCCGATCGACGAGATCCGCGATACGGCGCCCGGCGACGTCGAACACCTGCGCGCGCACGTGCCGCCCCTCGGGCAGCGAGAGCCGGATGCGGGTCGTGCCGCCGAACGGATTGGGAACGGCATTGCCGACGGCGAACTGCAGGGGCAGATCGACGTCATCGGTCCCGGCCAGCGCGCAGTCCACCACGACCTGGGTCATGACCGTGTCGCTCAGGCAGCCGTCGCTGACGATGAGCATGACGTCGGTCATCCCGTATGGATAGGGCGACGACGGCTCGGCGGTGAAGATCAGCGCATGGCCGTCGGCGTCGCTCGAACCGTCGTCGAACGCCGAGGCCGGCGCGGACGCCTCGCAGGTCAGCGAGTCGCCATCCAGCATCAGCTGTGCGACCGCCATCGCCACCGGCTTCGTGTCGAATACCGTGATCGTGATCTGCGTCGTGTCGGCGGCGCCGACGTCGTCCGTCGCGATGAAGTTCACCGGATGGATGCCGATGTCGTACGGCGGCGGCGGATCGAGGGTCAGCGTGAGCATGCCGCCCTCCGGATCGTAGCTGCCGTCGTCCAGCGAATCGGCGTCCATCCCGACCTTGCACGAGTCCACCACCACCAGCAGCGTGGAGTCGCGCGCCATCGCGACCGGCGGGTTGTTGATCACCGCGATCGTGATCTGCGTGGTGTCGGCGAAACCGCAGTCGTCGGTGGCGATGAACAGCACCGGATGGACGCCGAGCGCGTAGGGGCCGGCCGGCTCGAGCGCCAGCGTGAAAGCCTGCCCGTCCGGGTCGTACGTCATGCTGTCCACGTCGACGGCCGTGACGTTCGCCGTGTACGACGGCGGCACGCCGGCGACGGTCGTGTCGCGCGCCTGCGCGACCGGCGGATGATCGATCACCGCGATCTCCGACTGACAGGTGTCGGCGTTACCGAGTCCGTCGGTGGCGATGAACAGCACGTCGTGCACGCCGATCGCGTACGGCGGCGGCGGCACCAGTTCGAACGTCAGCGCGCCGCCTTCGGGATCGGCCGATCCGTCGTCGATGCCCTTCCGGCGTGACGTCGCCTTCGCACGACGCGTTGGCGACGAGCGTGGTGTCGTTGCACATCGCCATCGGCGGCTGGTTCGCGACCGTGATCGTCACCTGCACCGTGTCGGACGCACCGCATGCGTCGTTCGCGATGAAGTTCACCACGTTGAACGCCGAGCGCGATACGGGCCGGCCGGCTCCAGCGCGAACGTCAGCGCCTGGCCTGCGGGATCGCTTGAGCCCTGATCGAGCGACGGTCGGCGTGACGTCGGCCGCGTAGGTCGGCGGCGGGCCCACGAGCGTCGTGTCGTGCGCGGCCGCGACCGGCGGCGGGTTCGTGACCGTGATCGTCAGGTGCAGCGTGTCCGCCGCGCCACAGGCGTCGGTGGCGATGAAGTCCACCGCGTGCGCGCCGAGCGCGTACGGGCCGGCCGGCTCGAGCGTCAGAGAGAACGGCTGACCCTCGGGGTCTGCCGTGCCGAGATCGAGATCACCCGCGGTGATATTGGCCTCGCACGCGGCATCGGACAGCAGCGTGGTGTCGGCCGCCGCGGCGACCGGCGCCAGGTTGGTCACCGTGATCGTCAGGTGCAGCGTGTCCGCCGCGCCGCAGGCGTCGGTGGCGATGAAGTCCACCGCGTGCGCACCGATCGCGTACGGGACCCGCAGGCTCGAGCACCAGCGAAAACGACTGGCCTTCGGGATCCGTCGTGCCTAGGTCCATGTCGGCCGCCGTGATGTTCGCCTCGCAGGCGGCGTTCGAGATCAGCATGGTATCGGCGGCCATCGCGACGGGCGCCAGGTTCGTCACGGTGATGGTGACGTGGGCGGTATCCGCGGCGCCGCAGGCGTCGGTGGCGATGAACAGCACGTCGTGCACGCCGATCGCGTACGGGCCTTCCGGATCGAGCGCCAGGGACACGGTCTGGCCCTCGGGGTCCACCGTTCCGGAGTCGAGGTCCGCCGCCGTGACGAGCGCCTCACAGGCCCCGTTCGACATCAGCGTGGTGTCGCGCGCCGCGATGATCGGCGCGGCGTTGGTCACGGTGATGGTCGTCACGCAGGTGTCGGCCGCGCCCAGGCTGTCGGTGGCGATGAAGTTCACCATGTGCGTGCCGATCGCGTACGGCCCCGGCGGGTCGAGCGCGATCGTGAACGGATCGCCGTTGGGTTCGGTGGTGCCGGCATCGATCGCGGCCGCGGTGACGTCGGCCTCGCAGTCGAGGCCCGACACCAGCGTGGTGTCGTGGCACATCGCGGTGGGTGGCGGGTTGTACTCGACGATCAGCCGGTAGGCGTCGGCCGCCGGATCCACGAGCCAGCGCTCGGAAGACGTCATGTACGGCAGCGCGACGGGCGCGTACTGCCCCGCGACCGCCGGTGCGCTCACCAGCGTGAACGTGTCGCCGATCGCCGGGATGAAGCCGTCGAGGAAGCCGACGCCGAGAGAGCCGGCCAGCGCCGCGCTGGTGCCGAATGCGAGCCGGTCGTAGTCGGCGGGATCGGCGCCCGCGATCTCCACGGCCAGCGCGCCGTCGCTCTGGTCGAGCGTCGTCGAACCGGTGAGCGTTCCGGGCGAGGCGCCCGGGGCGATCGTGCCGCCGTTGACGGTGACGTCGCCCGTGATCGTTCCGCCGCCGGACAGCGTGCCGCCGTTCATCGTGAACGGCCGCGCGAACGTGCCGTTGGCAGCCACGATGGTGGCGCCGTCGTCCTGGGTCAGGCTGCCCGAGCCAGACCAGGTGCCGGCGCTGTCGACCCGGACGAGGCCGGTGCTGACGATCGGCGCGTCGTTGTCGATGACGCCCGGCCCTGCGATCGACCGCGCCCTCGTTGGTCCACGAGGAAGCCGGAGAGCGTGAGGGCGATGCCCGCCGAGTCCGCGCGCACGGTGCCGCGGTTGGTGACCGTCCGGCCGGACACGTTCGCCCCGATCGTTCCCCGCCCGCCGTGAATCGTGATCCCGGACTCGATCGTCATGTCCACATTCGAGTTCGGCGTAATGCCGCTCACCGTGCTGGCGTTGCCGAGCACGATCTCGCCCGTCCCATCGATCGTCATGTCGTTGTTGACCAGGAACCGGCCGTAGCTCCCCGCCGCCCCCATCGTCGCCGTCCCGTTCAGCGTCAGCCCGTTCACCAGGGTCACCGTCAGCGAGTAGTTCTCCGACATGTTCATGTCGGTGTTCACCGTCACCCCGTTCAGCGTCGAGTTGCCGCCGTAGCGCAGCTCCGCGCCCGCGAGCCCCGGCTCAATGCTCCCGCCCACGATCGTTCCGCCCGACAGCACCCACGTCCCCGTGTTCCCGTCCAGCACGAGCCCGTTCCCCGTGTTGTCCAGCGTCCCGTCCACGATCACTGTGCCGCCCGAGCGCACGAAGTCCCCCACGTCCGGCCACGTGAACGTCCCGCCCAGCTGCACCGTCGCGCTGTCCGAGCGGATCGCCCCCGCGTTGTGCCAGCCGTTGTTCACATCCAGCGTGCTCCCCACCCCCGCGAACAGCGTGTCCTCGTTCACGAACCCGCCGCCCAGCTGCAGCGTTCCGCCGCCCGCGACCGACGCCTTCGCCCGCACCGCCATCGGCCCGTCCAGCTGCAGGTTCCCGCCGTTCACCGCCGTCACCGGCGCCTCGATCAGCAGCGAGTCCCCGTAGATCGTGATCTCCTGCCCGGACACCTCCGCCGTCACCGGCGCCCGCAGCACCAGCCCGCGTCCCCCCACGTTGGTGCCGACCGTGCCCCGCCCGCCGTGGATCGCGAGTCCCGACTCGATCGTCAGCACCCCCGAGCTGTTGAAGTTGATCCCGTTCACCGTGCTGGCGTTGCCGAGCACGATCTCGCCCGTCCCATCGATCGTCATCGCGTTGTTGACCACGAACCGGCCGTAGTTCCCCGCCGCCCCCATCGTCGCCGTCCCGTTCAGCGTCAGCCCGTTCACCAGGGTCACCGTCAGCGAGTAGTTCTCCGACATGTTCATGTCGGTGTTCACCGTCACCCCGTTCAGCGTCGAGTTGCCGCCGTAGCGCAGCTCCGCGCCCGCGAGCCCCGGCTCAATGCTCCCGCCCACGATCGTTCCGCCCGACAGCACCCACGTCCCCGTGTTCCCGTCCAGCATCGAGCCCGTTCCCCGTGTTGTCCAGCGTCCCGTCCACGTATCACCGTGCCGCCCGACCCGCACGAAGTCCCCCACGTCCGGCCACGTGAACGTCCCGCCCAGCTGCACCGTCGCGCTGTCCGAGCGGATCGCCCCCGCGTTGTCCAGTCCTTGTTCAGGTCCAGCGTGCTCCCCACCCCCGCGACAGCGTGTCCTCGTTCACGAACCCGCCGCCCAGCTGCAGCGTCCCGCCGCCCGTCGACCGACGCCTTCGCCCGCACCGCCATCGGCCCGTCCAGCTGCAGGTTCCCGCCGTTCACCGCCGTCACCGGCGCCTCGACCAGCAGCGAGTCGCCCGTCGATCGTGATCTCCTGCCCGGCCACCTCCGCCGTCACCGGCGCCCGCAGCACCAGCCCGCCGGCTCGCCGACGTTGCTCCCGACGTGCCCCGCCCGCCGTGGATCGCGAGCCCCGACTCGATCGTCAGTACGCGCTCGCGCTTAGCAGCCGATCCCGTTCACCGCTGCTCGCGTTCCCGCAGTACGATCTCGCCCGTCCCGTCGATCGTCATGCGTCCTTGCCCAGCAGGAACCGCCCGTAGCTCGCCGCCGCTGCCCATCGTCGCCGTCCCGTTCAGCGTCAGCCCGTTCACCAGATTCACCGTCAGCGAGTAGCTCTCCGACATGTTCATGTCCGCGTTCATCGTCACCCCGTTCAGCGTCGAGTTCCCGCCGTAGCGCAGCTCCGCGCCCGACGACCCCGGCTCCATGCTCCCGCCCACGATCGTCCCGCCCGACAGCACCCACGTCCCCGTGTTCCCGTCCAGCGTCAGCGCGTGCCCCGTGTTGTCCAGCGTCCCGTCCACGTATCACCGTCCCCGCCCACCCGCGCGAAGTCCCCCACGTCCGACCACGCAAAGTCCCGCCCAGCCGCACCGTCGCGCTGTCCGACGCGGATCGCCCCGCGCGTTCGTCCACGTCCCGTTCAGGTCCAGCGTCGATCCCCGGGCCCGCCGTCAGCGTGTCGGCGTTCACCCAGCCGCCGTTCAGCTGCAGCGTCCCGCCCCCGTCACCGACGCCTTCCTGAGCACCACCATCGGTCCGGCCAGCGTCACGTTCGCACCGTTCACCGCCATCACCGGCGCCTCCACCCGCAGCGAGTCGCCCTCCACCGAGATCTTCTGCCCCGCCACCTCCGCCGTCACCGGCGCCCGCAGCACCAGCCGCCGGCTCGCCGACGTTGCTCCCGAACGTCCCCGCCGCACCGTGGATCGCGAGCCCCGACTCGATCGTCACGTACCGCGCTCGCGCTCAGCGCCGATCGCCGTTGTTGCCGTGCTGGTACCCGCCGAGGTACGATCTCCCCGGTCCCGTCGATCGTCTGCGTCCCGCCCACCAGGAACCGCCCGTAGCTCGCCGCCGTTCCCATCGTCGCCATCCCGTTCAGCGTCAGCCCGTTCACCATCGTCACCGTCTGCGCGTACGTCTCTCCGACATGTTCATGTCCGCGTTCATCGTCACGCCGTCCAGCGTCGAGTTCCCGCCGTAGCGCAGCTCCGCGCCCGCGATCCCCGGCTCCACGCTGCCCGCCCACGATCGTCCCGCCCGACAGCACCCACGTCCCCGTGTTCCGCATCCAGCGTCAGCGCGTGCCCCGTGTTGTCCAGCGTCCCGTGATCCGCACCGTGCCGCCGGAGCGCACGAACCCGCCGACTGGCGGCGGTCGTAAACTGCCGCCGAGGTCCACCGTGCCGTCGGTCATGCGGATGCCGCCGGCGTTCACCCAGCCGCCCGGTGAGCTGCAGCGTCCCGCCGCCGTCCGCGATCAGGCTGTCGCTGCTCGACCAGGTGCCGGAGAGCAGCATCGTCCCGCCGCCGTCGCATGCAGCCGGCCCTCGGCCACCAGCGAATCGCCGTCGAGCTGGATCTCCTGCCCCGACACCTCCGCCGTCACCGGCGCGCGCATGCACCAGCGGTCGCCGCCGTTGCCGAGGATGTCCCGCGCGCCGTGGATCGTGAGCCCCGACTCCACCGTGAGTCCGTTCCCTGTGACGAAGCCGTTGTTGCTGGCTCGCGCCGCCGAGCACGATCTCGCCGGTACCGTCGAGCGTCTGCGCCGCGCCGCTGAAGTTGAACCGCCCGTAGTAGCCGCCCTCGTCGCCCATGAGCGCGGTGCCGTTCAGCGTGAGGCCGTTCGTGACGCCGATGGTCCGGTAGGCGCTGCCGGACATGTTGAGATCCGCGTTCATCGTCACGCCGTTCAGCGTCCCGTCCAGCGCGTCCATTCCCTCGCCGTTCGCCCCCGGGCTCACGATCGCGCCGATCAGCGTGGCGCCGTCGAGCACCAGATCGGAGTTGACCTGCAGCGTCTCGGCCACCGTGAGCGAGCCTGCGTCCAGCACCAGCCGCTCGTTGGAGTGGATCGAGTGCGCCGCCATGCGTGCCCGACGGAACGGTGATCGTGTAGTGCCGGACGGCCGGTCGATGACCACGTCGTCCGACAGGGTCGGCACGGCCGCCCCGCTCCAGTTGGCGGGGTTGTTCCAGTCGCCGTCGGCATCGACGGCCCAGGAGACGGTGGCGGCGGCGGCCGGACGCGCCGATCCCAGAAGGTCGGAATGGCAACGCCAGAGCGAAGGCATTCGGAACGAGGGTCTGGGGAGCGATGTGCGGGCCATGATGCGGAATCCTCCTGTAGAACGGAAGCACGCGCCCCGGCGCGGGAACCCGGTCATTCCGCGCCGGTAGACCCGGGGCGTCGGACGACGCCGTGATGAGCACGACGGATTCCGGCCGTCGGACCGGCCACGCGTTCGTGTTAAACTTCCTAATCCCTTGTCCACTGGAGGCTTGTGCATTGGGCTCCGACTCACCCGTCACCCGCGGTCTGCGGGACCTGCGCGCCGGCAAGGATGGGGCGTTCGAGGGTCTCGTCGATCTGCTCTACGACGATCTGCGCCGCATCGCCGCGAGCCATCTCGAGCGCAACGCGGCTCACCGCACGCTGAACCCGACCGGGCTCGTGCACGAGGCCTACCTGCGCCTCGCGGCCCGGGATGGGTTGGCCTATGCCGATCGCGGCCATTTCATGGCGGCGTGCTCGGTGGTGATGCGCAACATCGTCATCGACTTCGCGCGGCGGCGGCACGCCCTGAAGCGCGGCGGCGGCACGGCGGTGAGCCTCGACGAGCGCGACATCCGGGTGGACGATCAGGCCGCAGAGCTGCTCGCGCTCGACCAGGCGCTCGAGCAGCTGGGCACCTACGGGGACCGCCTGCCGCGCGTCGTCGAGTGCCGTTTCTTCGCCGGCCTCACCGAGATCGAGACCGCAGGGGCGCTCGGCATTTCCGAGCGCACCGTGCGGCGCGACTGGATGAAGGCGCGGGCGCTGCTCGGCGAGCTGCTTGCCGAGGGCGGCGTGTGAGGATCTCGCCGGAACGCTGGCGCATGATCGAGCCGCACTTCGAAGCGGCGGCGGAGCTGGATCCTGCGGAACGCGAGGCCTACCTGGCGCGGCTCGCGGCCGAGGACGCCGCCCTGGCCGACGATCTGCGCTCGCTGCTCGACTCGGATGGCCGACGCCTGAGCGACCTGCGCGCCGAGGCCCCCGATCTGCTGGCCGCGGCGGGCGGCGCGCCCCCGGCAGTCGCTCCCGATCTCGCCGAGCGCATGGTCGGCCCGTACCGCGTGGTCCGCACCATCGGCCGCGGCGGCATGAGCGTCGTCTACCTGGCCGAGCGGGTGGACGGCAAGTTCGACCAGCAGGTCGCGCTCAAGGTGATGCACTGGACCGGGGGCGTGCGTGCGGTCGAACGCTTCCGGCTCGAGCAGCAGACGCTCGCCCGCCTCGACCATCCATCCATCACACGTATCTTCGACTCCGGCGTCACGGACGACGGCCTGCCGTACTTCGTCATGGAGTACGTGGATGGCGAGCCCCTCACCCGCGCGGCGGCGGAGCGGCGGCTCGACGTTCGGGACCGCGTGCGGCTGTTCGTGCGCCTGTGCGGCGCGGTGCACAACGCGCACCAGCGGCTGGTCGTGCATCGCGACCTCAAGCCGGACAACGTCCTGATGACGCGCGACGGTCACGTGAAGGTGCTCGACTTCGGCATCGCCAAGTGGCTGACCGAAGGCGAGGAGGATCCCGCCGCACCTGCGCTCACACGCCACGGTGAAGGCCTGCTGACCCCGCAGTACGCGGCGCCGGAACAGTTCCTCGAGCAGCCGGTGACCACCGCGACCGACGTGTATGCGCTCGGTCTGCTGCTCTACGAGCTGCTGGCCGGGGCGCTGCCCTACGAGCTCGCCGGCAGGTCGTTCACCGAGCAGCGCCGCCTGGTGTGCGAAGAGTCGCCGCAGCCGCTGAGCGCGCGGGCGAACGACCCGGAGCGCAGCCGCGAACTGGCCGGCGATCTCGAGACGATCTGCGCGAAGGCGCTGCAGAAGGAGCCGGCGCGGCGCTACGACTCCGCCGCTGCGATGGCCAGCGACCTGCGACACTACCTGGACGGTCTGCCGGTGAGTGCCGCGCCGGATTCCGCGGCGTATCGCGCTTCGCGCTTCGTCAGGCGGCATCGCGTCCCGGTGGCGATCGCGGCGATCGCGGCGTTCGGGCTGATCGCCGCGGCGGTGACCACCGCGTGGCAGGCGCAGGTCGCGGCACGCGAGCGCGACCATGCTCGTGTCGAAGCAGCACAGTCCGAGGAAATCCTCAACTTCCTCATCGGGTCGCTGGAGCAGGCCAACCCATACGCCGACGGCGGCGAGGCGCTCACCGTGCGGCAGGCGCTGGATCGCAGCGCGGTGAACGTGGACGAAGAGCTCACCGATCTGCCGGAAGTGCGCGTGCGGATGTACACGATGCTCTGCCGGGTGTTCGGGCATGTGGGTGAGATGCGACGCGCCGAGACCTTCGGGTTCAAGGCGATTCGACTCGCCGATTCGCTGTTCGGGCGCTCGAGTGTCGAGTCGGCGACGGCGCGGCTGCAGACCGCGCGGGCAGTGGCGCACAGCAGCATCGACTCGGCTCTCACGCTCGAGCGCGAGGGCATCGCGGGTCTCGAGGGCGAGCGGGACCGCGATTCGCGGCTCATGCTCGCGAACCTCTACGAGGACCACGGCATGCACCTCGAGGCGGTCGGGAGCAGCGACAGCGCGCTCGCGCTGGAGCGCCGCGCGCTGGCGATCCGGGAGTCGATCTACGACGGGCCTGCCGCGGACCTGGCGCGCAGCCACCATCACCTTGCAACTCAGCTCTCCAGCATGGGCGATCCCGGCGCCGGCGCCGAATTCGCGAAAGCCGCGGAGATGTGGAAGCAGACGCTGAGCGAGAATCACCCGAACTACGCGAGCACGCTCAACAACTGGGCGATCTGGCTCGAGCGCGAGGGTCTGCCCGACAGCGCCGAGACCGTCTACCGGAGAGCCCTCGCCATCGGGCGGCGCACGCTGGCGGGTCAGCGCGGACTGGCGACGCAGCTCAACAACATCGGCCGGCTCGCGCTGAGGCGCGGGCGGGTGGATTCCGCCCGAACCTACCTGAGCGAAGCGATCGGACTGCTGCATGCGTCGGAAGGATCCGACCTGCCGGTCGCCGCCGCGATGACCAATCTGGGTCTCGCTGCATATCTGCAGGGAGACTACGCGGGCGCGGAAGCCCTGTACCGCGAGGGGCGGGCGATCTTCGTACGGCTGTTCGGGCCGCACCACGTCTACGTGGCGGTCGCCGACTCGTACATCGGGCGGGCGCTGTGGCGGGAGGGGCGGCCGGAGGAGGCCGAGAAGCGGCTCACCGCTGCGATCCGGGTCTTCGAGAAGCATCTTCCCGCGCAGACGCCGCGCCTGGTGGCGGCGCGCACGTGGGCCGGAAGGCTGTGGATGGACACCGATCCGGAGCGCGCCGAGAAACGGTTGCGCGTGGCGGTCGACATGGCCCGCGCCGACCTGCCGGAGAAGAGCGCCGAGCGCGGCGAGGCCGAAGTGGCCCTCGGCATCTGCCTTGCTCGACGCGGCGCACGCGAGGAAGGCACGCTCCTCGTCCAGGAGGGGTACCGCAGCCTGCTCGCCGTGCACGGCGAGCAGCACCCGATGACGCGCTGGGCGATGGCGGCGCTGGACGACGCAGGGCCGGCGGGAACGCTGTGAGCGGACGCGGGGCCGCGATGCGCGGGCCACCGCCTGCACCCGCTCGAACGCGACGACATGAAGCATTTCATCCACCCGCGTCACGCTTCCGTGAATCGCGCCCAGGCGCTATGCTCCCCGCCCTATGAACGACCTGACCGGCCGCACCGTCTCCCACTACACCATCGCGAAACGACTCGGCAGCGGCGGCATGGGCGTCGTCTACGAGGCCGAGGACTCGCGTCTCGGCCGTCGCGTGGCGCTCAAGTTCCTGCCCTCCGACCTCGGTGACTCGGCCCAGTCGCTCGAGCGCTTCCAGCGCGAGGCCCGCGCCGCTTCGGCGCTCAATCACCAGGGAATCTGCACCGTCTTCGCGATCGAGCAACACGAAGACCAGCACTTCATCGTGATGGAACTGCTCGAAGGGCAGACCCTGTCGCAGATGATCGCCGCGCGTGCCCTGCCGCTCGACCAGCTGCTGCCGATCGCGATCCAGATCGCCGACGCCCTGGAGTCCGCGCACGCGAAAGGCATCGTGCACCGCGACATCAAGCCCGCGAACCTGTTCGTGAGCCCGCGGGGGCACGTGAAGATCCTCGACTTCGGGCTCGCCAAGATCGAATCGCTGCGGCGTGCCGCCGGCCCGGCCGCGGCGTCGCAGCTCGACACGCAGGTCGGCGGGAATCAGGAGCTCACGACGCCGGGCACGGCGATGGGCACGGTGTCCTACATGTCGCCGGAGCAGGCCCGCGGCCAGCTCACCGATCCGCGCACGGACCTGTTCTCGCTCGGTACGGTGATCTACCAGATGGCGACCGGCGCCCTGCCGTTCCAGGGCGAGACCTCCGCCGTGGTGTTCGACGCGATCCTCAATCGCGACCCGTCGCCGGTCGACACGCTGAACCCGGCCCTGCCGGCAGGTCTCGGCCGGATCGTGGAAAAGGCCCTCGAGAAGGACCGCAGCCTGCGCTACCAGTCGGCCACCGATCTCAAGACCGACCTCATGCGCCTCAAACGCGACACCGAGTCCGGCGGGCGGCGGGCGGCCGAAGACTCGCGTTCCAGCCAGGCGAGCGGAGCGAAGTCCATCGCGGTGCTCTATTTCGAGAACCTGAGCGGCGTGAAGGAAGACGAGTACTTCCGCGACGGCGTCACCGAGGACATCATCACCGAGCTGTCCAAGATCCGCGGGCTCAACATCTTCTCGCGCGCGACGGTGCTCGCCTATCGCGACAAGCCGGTGACCCCGGGACAGATCGGCCAGCAGCTCAAGGCCGCCTTCGCGCTCACGGGCAGCGTGCGGCGCGCCGGCAACCGGCTGCGCATCAACGCGCAGCTGGTGGACACGTCGACGGACTTTCCGCTCTGGTCCGAACGCTACGACCGCGAGATGAAGGACGTCTTCGAGGTCCAGGACGAGATCGCGCGCAAGATCGCCGAGGCGCTGCGCGTCACGCTCACGCCGCAGGAGCAGGAGGCGCTCGCGGCGCGGCCCACCGCCGACCCGCACGCCTACGATCTCTATCTGCGCGGCAAGAGTTACGCGCGCCGGCTGACGCGCCAGGATTTGTCGGTCGCGCTGCAGATGTTCGAGAACGCGGTCGCGCAGGATCCGCAGTTCGCGCTGGCCCACGCCGCGATCGCCAACGTGTGCGCCCAGTACCATCTCAACTACGAACGCGATCCGAAGTGGTCGGAGCGCTCCAAGGCGGCCGCGCAGCGGGCCTCCGAGCTGGACCCGGACCTGCCGGACGTGCTGGTGGCCGGCGCGTGGCGCCTCTACGTCGACTCGCGCTACCGCGAAGCCGTGGAACAGGTGCAGACCGCACTGCGCCGCAAGTCGGACATCGAGGGCGCCTACTACCTGCTCGGCCGCGCGCTGTTCGCCGACGGGCGCTACAACGAGATCGTCGAGATGATGGACCGGCTCGTGGACGGAGCCGCCGGCGATTACAACGTGTACGTGCCGATCGAGAACGCGCTCGGCGCGCTGGGCAAGCACGACGCGCTGAATCACCTCAGGCACCTGCGCACGCAGCTGGTCGAAGCCCACCTCAAGGAAATCCCCGAGGACGCCCGCGCGCGGACGCACATCGCGCTCGACTACGTGTCGCTCGGGCGCGAGGAGGACGCGGTGCGCGAGGCCAACATCGCCATGGCGCTGCGCCCCAACGAGGCGTCGGTGCTCTACAACGTGGCGTGCATCTTCGCGCAGCTGAAGCGCGTGGACGATGCGATGGGCGCGCTGCGCAAGGCATGGGAGAACGGCTTCAAGGACAGCATCTGGGTGCGCCGCGATCCGGACCTCGCGCCGCTGCATGGCCTGCCTGAATTCGAGAAACTGTTTCCCGAAATTCCCGCCGCTTCCGAGACCGCCTGATCCTCCCGCGTCAGCCCCGGCGACGCTCGTACCACGTGCGCGTGTCGCTCGACTTCGACACGCGGTAATTCGCCTCGAGCCACGCCCACGTCGCGGGCGAACGCTCGCGCACCAGCGCTTCGTAGCCCGGATCGAAGCCGACGTAGGCGGGCGCCGCGCGCACGAGCTCCCCGGGCAGCGCCTCCCATTGCCGCTCCGCGTAGCTCTCCCAGGACCAGCCGTTCACCGGGATCGCCTGCCTGCGCCCGGCCAGGTGGATCGCGCGCGGATCGCCGAAGACGTAGATCGGCCCCGGCTGCGCGCCCGGGGCCCGCAGGAATGCAGTGTCGGTCCAAACGGCATCCCACGCCGGGCTCACGTGGCGCTGGTAGGCGACGAGTTGTTCGTGCGTGGCCGGAAGATGCGCGAGCGCGTGCGCATCGGGCAGCCACATGCGCCACGCCGGCGCACAGGCGACCGCTGCGAGCGCAAGCGCCAACGCCGTCGCGCGCGGCGCGGGCATGTGCAGCCGCTCGCGCGCGAGACGCGCCAGCGTGTCCACGCCGCGCATCCCGAGAATCGCCAGTGGCACGAGCCAGAGCAGCGCGTGGTAGCGCCACCAGGAGAGCGTCTGCACGAGCACGATCAGCACCGCTGCGGCGAGCCACACTGCCGCAGCGTCGAAGGCGCGCTCGCGCCCCGCGTCGCGGCGGGTGAAGAGCCACACCAGGGCGAAGCCGGCGAGCAGGCCGAACGGCACGGCGAACCATGACACGGTGTGGAGGAGGCGACCCGGGTCGGACCATCCGCCGGACGCCAGCGCCTGCCCCGGGTAGACGAAGTTCGTCCACAGCATCGGCCTGAGCGCTCCGGCGAGCGCGAACCAGACGGCGGTCGCGCCCAGGACGACGAGCACCCCGCCGGCCGCCGGCAGCCAGCGCTCGACGAGCAGCTTGCGCCACGAGGCGCGCTCCTCACGCCGCGCCGCGACCGAAGCCGCGATCCAGATCGCCACCGGGATCGCGCCGAACAGCAGCTTGAACAGCGCGGCCGCCCCGGCGGCGAGGCCCGACTCGAACCACGAGAAGCGTTCCGGGCGCGGTCGCTCAGGGTGCGGCAGGACCGCAGCGCAGCAGATGAACAACGGCAACGCCGCGAGCATCTCCACCTGTGTCATCTCCCACGTGCCGGCAACCGCGTAGTAGCCGCCGACGGCGGCGATCGCGGTGAACGATGCGAGCCCCGGCGTTTCGAACCTGGAGCGCAGCACGCCGACCATCCACGCCGCGAGCACGAGCATCCACAGCAGCTCCAACAGGTGGACGCCGAGCGACGTGAACCCGAACAGCTTCCCCGCGAGCTCGTAGAACAGGAAGACGCCGGGCTGCTTGGTGTCCCAGAAGTCGCGGTAGAGCACGCCGCCGTGCGCCATGGATTCGGCGCCCATCAGGAACACGGTCTGGTCGCCGTGCAGGGGGTAGGGCAGCTTCGGCGCCGCAATCACCAGAATCGCGGCCAGCGGCAGCACGAATGCGAACGCCGCCCGCGCGACGCTCCGGGCTTCCCCGCCCGCGGCCGTGGGGGAAGCGCCGGATCCGGAACTCAGTGCAGTCTCTTGCGCCGGTTGCGCACGAAGTCCCTGAACACGTACGCGCCCAGATTCTGCGGGTCGGTCTCGTAGATGCGGCCGTGGTTGAGCGCGGTGAGCCTGCGCACGAAGTCGAGGAGCGGCGTGTCGGTCGCCAGCATGAACGTGGTGATGGTCACGCGCTTCTTGCGGCAGTAGGCCGCCTCTTCCAGCGTCTTGTTGACGATCTTCGGATCGAGGCCGAACGGATTCTTGTAGAGCTTGCCGTACTCGCGGATCGCCGAAGGCTTGCCGTCGGTGATCATGAAGATCTGCTTGTTGACGCCCTTTGCGCGAATTGAGGATCCGCTGCGCCATCTGCAGGCCCGGCTTTCGTATTGGTGTGGTAGGGCCCGGCCTGGATCTTCATGAGGTCGCGGAGCGGCACCTGCACCGCGTCGTCGCCGAACAGCACGACGTCGAGCGAGTCCTTCGGATAGCGCGACTGGATCAGCTGCGCGAGCGCGAGCGCGATCTTCTTCGCCGGCGTGATGCGGTCTTCGCCGTACAGGATCATGCTGTGGCTGATGTCCACCATCAGCACCGTCGCGCAGGCGGACAGGTGCTCGGTCTCGAACACCTGCAGGTCGTCCTCGGTGATGCTCAGATCGTCGATGCCGGCGCGGCGCACGGCATTGCTCACCGAGCCGAGCGCGTCGAGGTCGGACAGGTTGTCGCCGAACTGGTAGGGCCGCGTCTCCGAGAGCCGCTCGCCGCCCTTGCCCGCCACCGGCGTGCGGTGGTCGCCCGGCCCGCCCGCCTGCAGCGCGTTGAAGATCTCGTTCAGCGAATCCTGGCGGATGCGCTTCTCGCCCTTCGGCGTCACCTTGAAGCCGCGCGGCGTCTGCTCCACCTCGCCGGTGTCCTCGAGCATCTTCTTGAAGTCTTCGATGCCGAACTTCTCGTTCAGGAATCCGTACTGCTCACCGAAGTACTCCATCCAGCGCAATGCCTCGTCGACGTCGCCGCCCGTCTGCAGCAGGAGATTGCGGTAGATCTCCATGAGCTGCTTGCGGAACTCGACGTCCTCGGGCCGCGGGCCCTTCCAGTGGGAGTAGTTGAAGCGCATCGTCTAACTCCTTCGATCGGCCGGACGAGCCATCATGATCGAAGGAAGAATAACCTCAGTGAGAAAAACCTGTTGCGGTCATCGCTGTCCCACTCCCGGATGAAGGGGCTCTTCAGACCCTCCGTGTAGCGGAGTTCGAAACCGACCGCACCGCTTCCCGGCGGAATGCGACCCCGAGTCCGCCGGTGATGCCGAGGTCGATCGGGCGCAGGTCGTCGATCGTGCGAGCGTCGCTGGACCAGTGAGGCGGGTAGTAATGCCCACCCGTCGAGAACCCCGAACGAAGGTCCGAATACCACGTATGCGCCGGCGCCCCCCGGGGGCCGCTGGGCAGCGGTTCGAATCCGGGTGTCACCGGAGTACGGAACGATGCGCGCGGTCACTCCCGCGACGATTCCACCGTGCCACCGCGGCCGGAGTGGGCCGGAGCGGGGGCCCCAGAATCGCGAGGCCGGCAACGACGCCCGCTCGATAGAGTGTCAGCCTGGACCGCATCGCATGCGACTGCATACCCCGCAGTGTCGCTCCGCGCTCCACCTCAGTCGTCCCCGAACCCGCTCAGCATGCTCTTCAGCATGTCCTTGAACGCGGTCTTGTTGCCGTCCACGCGCTCGCGCGACAGCATCGAGTGCTGGTGCAGGCCCTCGAGCGCGAGCTCCATCGCGACCGCGGCCTCCGCGGCGTTCGCGGGAGCGAGATACTTCTTCGCCAGTTCGGGCAACCCCTTCACCGATGCGAGCTGCTGCGCGAACTCGTCCTGCGGCATGTCGTCGGCGATTTCGATGTGGTTGCCGCTCGAGAACCACTCGAGCACGGGCCGGTACTCGGCGGACGACATGCCTTCGTCCGACGGAGGCTCGGCGGCGGCCGACTTCGAGCGGCGCTTGGGCTTGTAGGCATCCGGGAAGCGCTGCGCGAAGATCGACTTCACGCCGCGGCCGAGCAGGGCGCGCGCCACGTTCATCGCGCCCTCCTGTTCGCCCTCCAGCACCAGCTCCACCTTGCCGCTCACGGCCGACACGGCCTGCTGCAGGTCGCACACGCGGGTGACCACCTTCTTTTCGCCGGTGACGAATCCGCGCCGCTCGGCGTTCGAGATCAGGTTCTCCATGAGCGCGATCGGCAGACGCGCCGACACCCCGGAGTTCTGATCCACGTATTCGCTGCGCCGCGCCTGAATCGCGACTTCCTCGACCAGCTCGCGCATGAATACCGGCACCTCGACCTCGATCCCACCGTCGCGCTCGAGCCACGACTCCTGCGCGGTGATGCGCATGCCTTCCTCGCGGTGCCGCGGGTAGTGCGTGAGGATCTGTGAATTGATGCGGTCGCGGAGCGGCGTGATGATGTTGCCGCGGTTCGTGTAGTCCTCGGGGTTCGCCGAAAAGACCATCACCACGTCGAGCGGCATGCGCACCGGGAAGCCGCGGATCTGGAAATCCTTCTCTTCGAGGATGTTCAGCAGGCCGACCTGAATGCGCGGCTGCAGATCGGGCAGCTCGTTGATCGCGAAGATGCCGCGGTTCGAGCGCGGAATGATGCCGTAGTGGATCACCCGCTCGTCCGAGTAGTCGAGTTTCATCGTCGCGGCGCGGATCGGGTCGATGTCGCCGATCAAGTCGGCGATCGTCACGTCGGGCGTCGCCAGCTTCTCCTGGTAGCGCGATTCCCGATGCATCCAGCGGATCGGCGTCTCGTCGCCATGCACATCGAGCAGGTGCTTCGCATGGTGCGTGAGCGGAACGAGCGGGTCGCTGTTGAGCGGGCACCCCTCGATCGCCGGCGTCCATTCATCGAGGAACTGCGACAGGGCGCGCAGGATCCGGGTCTTCGCCTGGCCGCGCAGCCCGAGCAGGATGAAGTCGTGGCGCGAGAGCACCGCGTTCACGATCTGCGGCTCGACGGTGTGCTCGTAACCGACGACGCCGGGAAACAGCTTGTCGCCGGAGCGGATGCGCTCGATGAGGTTGGCGCGCATCTCGTCCTTGATCGATCGCGGGCGGTAACCGGCGGCCTTCAGCTCCCCGAGGGTGCGAGGACGGGACATCTGGGCGGTCTCCTTGCAGGGAAAGGCGGCGCCCCGCGGCCGGGCGCGAAATGTGCGGCGTGAAATCGACTCGAAGTCTAGGCGGTCGCGGGCGGGGTCGCAACGCGGTGCATGCGCGCTGGCGCGCGCCCGCCGGACCCGTTCCGATGCGTGGGACGCGCGCCGGGTTCCGGCGCAATCCCGGTACCCCGGCGCCCGCCGCGCAACCGGGGCCGGGACGACGTCTTAGAACGCGACGCTCGACCGCGATACCATGTCCGGGACCCGGCCGGACCTGCATGCTCACCCGAACCCAGGGAGACGCCGTGAAGCTCATCGTCGTGATCGGACTCGCCGCCCTTTTCGCTTCGGGCGTCGGCAGCGCCGCCGCCGACACAGCCACCCCGCTCGACACGCTCATCGAGCGCTCCATGCACTCGATGCAGGTCGCCGACAGCGGCCTTGCCGGCGCCGGTTCCGACTGGATCCGCACCCGTGCGCGCTATTCGCGCTTCGTGCTGCTCGGCGAGGACCACGGCATCGCCGGCATGGCGCGTTTCTCGACGGCGCTGGCGAAGACGATCGGCCGGGTCGGCTACCGCTACACCGCGATCGAGACCGATCCGTTCATCGCCGCCGAGCTCGAGCGGCTGCTGCGCTCGGGCGATCCGGACGCGCTGAAGCATTACCTGGAGCAGGATGGATACCGGTTCGCGATCCCGATCTATGCGTGGGCCGAAGAAGCCGATTTCCTGCGCGCGGCGCTGGCCAACGGCCCCGCGGATCGGCCCGTGCTGTGGGGACTCGATCAGGCGTTCATCGGCGCGGCCTATGCCTGGCTGGAGGAGATCGAGCGGCTCGCGACCGGAGCGGACGCGAAGAGCGACGCCGCCCTGCTCGCCCGCGATGCGAAGGCGGACAGCCTTTCGTTCCTCGGCACCGTGGATCAGTCACGCCTGCTGCAGCTCGAGAGCGATCTGCGCGCTGCGGGCGACGTGCGGGCAGGCAAGCTCGCCGCAGCCCTGATCGAATCGGCGCGCATCTACCGTCCGTTCGTCGCCGGCGGCGGCAGCATCTACAAGGCGAACCTCGCTCGTGAGACGCTCATGAAGCAGACGTTTCTCGAACGCTATCGCGATGCGGAACGGCACGACGGCGCGCCGCCGAAGGTTCTGTTCAAGTTCGGCGCCTACCACATGACCAACGGCCTCTCGCCCACGCACGTGCCGTCGCTGGCGAGCTTCGCGTACGAGCAGGCGCTCGCGGACGATGCGGGCGCGGTGAGCATCCTGATGGTGTGCGGCCCGGGCGGCGCGAGCGCGGATCTGATGGGCAACGTCACCTCGTGCGACGACGTCTTCGCCAGGGACTACGGGTTCCTGACCCGTTACCTGTCGTCGACGGGCGCGACGCTCATCGACCTGCGCCCGCTCAAGGACAGACCGGGCGCGTGGAAGGATCTGAACGAACAGGTGAAGGAGCAGATCTGGGCCTACGACGCGATCGTGGTGATCAGCGGCGGCGGGGCCTCGCACATGATCGTGAAGTAGGAGCGCCCATCGTGGCGCGGAGCCGCCGGCGCCGCGCCGCATGGCGGCTCAGGATGCGAGCGGCACGATCCCGCTGCAAACGATGTCGAGGCGCCCGATCCTGCCGCTCGGATCCACCGTCAGGAACCCGTTCTGCTGGCACATGCAGTGGCCGCGTTTGTTGTGCAGGTCCAGACGGTAGTGGAACGGAACGCGGTGCTCGACCGCCTCCCCCACGCCGTCCTCGAGCACGGCGAACGCGGTCGTCTGCATGTCCGGGTAGGGCTCGCCGTTGCAGTCCTGACGCCGCTCGACCGTGCCCGTGCCGAACCAGCCGCGGAAGTAGTCGGCGGTCTTCGCCGCGCCCGTGCAGTACCTGAGCCCTGCCGGCACCAGAATGCGGAACTCCACCTCCGGGGAAAGCAGCGCTTCGAGATCGTCGAACGAGCGCCGGCGCAGCGCTTCGAGAAACCGGGCGCCCGACTGACGCGAATCCATGTGCAAGCCTCCCGATCGGCCTGGTGTGGGAGGCGAACGATATCGCCGCGTCGCCGGCGCCGACAAGGCTCGTGGGTGCTGCGGCCGCCCGGATGCCGCATCCGGACGCGCGCATGTCGCCGCGCGGCCGGGCTGGTATGCTTCCGGCCCGTCATGATCCGCGACCCCCGCGCGGCCGCCGAGAGCGCCGAGCTCGTCCGCCGCTTCATCCGCTATCCCACGCTCGCCGCGCTCAAAGCCTCGGCCGAGTGGCCGGAGCTCGAGCCACGCCTCGAGCATCTGCTGTCGGCGGTGCGGCTGCACGAGCCGCCGCTGTCGCCGGGGCCGCCGCACGATCCAAAACTCGTGCACGCCGTGCACTGGAACATCGAGCACGGCAACCGCTACGAGCAGATCGAGGATGCGCTCCTTCATCACCCGGATCTGCGCGACGCCGACCTGCTGACCTTCAACGAGATCGACGTCGGCATGGCGCGCGCGGAGAACCGCGACGTCGCCGCGGACCTGGCGAAGTCGCTCGGCCGCTTCGGCGTCTGGGCGCCGATGTTCCTGGAATCCACGCCCGGCCGCGATGATGACGCACGCCTGGCCGCGGGACGAGCGAACGAAGAGGCGATGTTCGGCATCGCGATCCTGTCGCGCTGGCCGTTCGGCGACGTCCACCTGGTACGGTTGCCGGGCCCCGAGGCGATCCAGTTCGACGTCGAGCGCATGTTCGGGCGCTTCGTCGCGCTGGTCGCCGAGATCCGCCGCCCGGGCGGGCCGTTCGTCGCGGTCTCCGTGCACCTCGAAGTGCATCGCACGCGCGCGCACCGCGCGGAGCAGATGCGGGTGCTGACCCACGCGCTCCGGAACGTGAGGCGCCCGATCATCCTCGCCGGCGATTTCAACTCGCATACCTTCGATCGCGGGCTCTGGCACTCGCCGCTCAGCGGATCGAGCGCGCTGCTCGCCTGGCCCGGGCGGGCGCTCCGGCGCCGGCTCCTGCGGCCCGATCGCGGCCGCTTCCACGAGCCGCTGTTCGACGTGCTGCGCGGGGCGGGCTTCGAGTGGGAGCCGTTCGTCGATTTCCGGCCGACCCTGCAGCTGCGCCTCGACCGCGTGGACGAAGGCCGCCGCTGGCTCCGGATGCTGGGGTCGCTGACGCGGCCGCTGCTCGGCTGGGCCGAGCGACGCGGCCGGCTGCGGCTCGACTGGTTCACGGGCCGCGGCTGGCGCGACGGGCGCGGCCTCACGGTCGCCGGCCTCGACGGCCCGGGGCGCGCATCCGACCATGCGCCGATCGTGGCCGAATTCGAGTAGAGTAGCAGGCCGTCGCGCGGGGCCGCGCCCCGCCGGGCGGCGGGCCGCACAGCGCCGGCCGCGACATCGCATCGAACGTCAGGCCGGTCGCGGCGGCGCACAGCGCCATTGAGCCCCCGCGATCCGGCTCTCCCCATACCTTCAGGAACCTCCATGCCCCAGCCTGCCCGCAACACTCTCGCGATCGTCGGCGCCGGCCCCATCGGCATCGAGGCGGCGCTCGCCGCGCTCGACGCCGGGTTCGACGTGCACGTCTTCGAGCAGGGCGAGCCCGGCTCGCATCCGATCGCGTGGGGCCACGTGCGCATGTTCACGCCGTGGCGGATGAACGTCGGTCCCGTGACCGCGAAATACTTGAAGGCGGCGGGCTGGACCATGCCGGATGCCGGGACGCACCCGACCGGTCTCGAGTTCGCGACGCACTGCCTGCAGCCGGCCGCGGCGCTGCCGGTTCTGCAAGAGCGCCTGCATGCGCATGCGCAGGTGGTCGCCATCGGGCGACGCGCAATGCTCAAGGGCGACGCGATCGGCACCGGCGCGCGGCGCGGGCAACCGTTCCGCCTGCTGGTGCGCGACCAGGGCGGGCGCGAGAACTTCCTGCACGCGTTCGCGGCGATCGACGCCTCGGGCGTCTACGCGAACCCGGTGCGCGCGGGGGAAGGCGGGCTGCCGGCGCGGCAGGAACTCTACCTCGCGCCGCAGCTGGATTATCACCTGGTGGACGTGCTCGATGCGCGGCGCGCGCAGTTCGCCGGCAAGCGCACGATGGTGATCGGCGCCGGCGCGAGCGCCGCGACCTCGGTCGCCGACCTGGCGAAGCTGGCCGCTGAGGCCGAAGGCACCTCGGTGGTGTGGGTGACGCGCACGAGCGACGTCTACCCCGAGATCGCCGGCGATCCGCTGGAAGTGCGGCGCACGCTCTACGCGCGTGCCCGGGAGCTGGCCACGGGCACGAATCCCGCCATCGCGCACATCGGCGGCGCCGAGGTCGACGGTTTCGAGTTCAACTCAGCGACCCACCGCTACCGCGTCGCGCTCACCGTGGGCGACGAGCGCCGTCTCGAAGAAGTCGACCGCGTGCTGGTGCACACCGGCTTCGCGCCGGACCGCTCGATCCATCGCGAACTTCAGATCCACGAGTGCTGGGCCAGCGAGGGCCTGATGAGCCTCTCGGCCACGCTGCTCGGCGCGACCGACTGCCTGGACGCGGCCGCCACCGGCATCGAGCTGCTGAAGAATCCGGAACCGGACTTCTACGTGCTCGGCCACAAGTCGTACGGGCGCAGCCCGCTCTTCCTGCTCGAGCACGGCTACGCGCAGGTGGAGGCGGTGATCGCGCAGCTTTCGAAGGATCTGCTGGAGCGCGTGAAGGCGTAGAGCTTCGGTGGGCGGCGAGCGGGCCGGAGAAGGCTCTCGCCGGACCAGAATCGCGCCGGCTCCTGCCGGCGCGCTCTTCTCCCTCGGCGAGCCCGCCATCCATGGCTCCTGCTCGCCTGCGGGGCGTCCGGCGAGAGCCTTCTCCGGCCCGCTCGCCGCCCCACGGTCGGTGCTACTCTGGCTGCATGATCTCCAGTGAACAGCTCGACGAACTGCGCGCTCTGCTGGGCGCCGACGGCGTGCTCGCCACCGAAGCCGCCCGCTTCACCTACGAAGCCGACGCCCTGACGCTCGAACGCGAGACCCCCGACGTGGTCGTGCTGCCGCGCACCGCCGACGACGTCGCGGCGATCGTGCGCTGGGCGCGGGCACGCAGCATTCCGGTCACGCCGCGCGGCGCCGGCACCGGGCTCGCGGGCGGGGCGACCCCCGCGCAGAAGGGCATCGTGCTCTCGGTCAACCGCATGGACAGGGTGCTGCGCGTCGATCCCGAGAACATGTATGCATGGGTGCAGCCGGGACTCGTGAACCTGTGGCTGTCGCAGCAGGTCGCCGAGCACGGCCTCTACTACGCGCCGGATCCGTCGTCGCAGCAGGTCAGCACCATCGGCGGCAACGTCGCCGCGAACTCGGGCGGGCCGCACTGCCTGAAGTACGGCGTGACGCTCAATCACATCCTGGGGCTCGTCGTCGTGCTGCACGACGGCCGCGCGGTCACGCTCGGCGGCGAGGCGTTCGACGCGCCCGACTACGACCTCGCGGCGCTGATGATCGGCAGCGAGGGCACGCTCGGCATCGTCACCGAGATCTGCGTGCGGCTGCTGCCCGTGCCCGAGGCGGTGAAGACGATGCTGTTCGACTTCACCACGGTCGAGGACGCGTGCCGTGCGGTGACTTCGACGATCGCCGCCGGCATCGTGCCCGCCGCCATGGAGATCATGGACCGCCACACGACGACGCTCGTCGAGGAATGGCTGCACATCGGCCTCCCGGTGGATGCGGGCGGCGTGCTGCTGATCGAGGTGGACGGCCCGGCGGTGTCGCTCGAGGCACAGGTCGAACGCGTGATCGGGATCGCGAAGCGGCACGGGACGCGCTCGGTGCGGGTCGCGAAGGACGACGCCGAGCGCGCGGATCTGTGGAGGGGCCGCAAGTCGGCGTTCGGCGCCTACGGCCGTACGGCGAACGGCTTCTACATCATGGACGGCGTGGTGCCGCGCACGAAGCTCGCCGAGGCGCTGGAGACCGTGTACCGGCTGTGCGGGGAGCGCGGGCTCGAAGCCGGCAACGTGTTCCACGCCGGCGACGGCAACCTGCACCCGCACGTGCTGTTCGACGCCAGCGACCCGGAGCAGCAGGCGAAAGCCCTCGAGGCCTCGCACGAGATCCTGCGCATGTGCATCCGCTTCGGCGGCACGATCTCGGGCGAGCACGGCATCGGACTCGAGAAGAAGTCCATGATGCGCGAGCTGTTCGGCGAAGAAGACCTTGCCGTCATGGAACGCGTGCGTCAGGCGCTCAACCCGGACGGGCTGCTCAACCCGTGCAAGATCCTGCCCGGCGGCGCCGGCTGCGGCGAGGCGCACGCGCACGGCCCGAACGGTGCCGCGAGGCCGGCGCAGATGGGTGGAATGACGCCGCAGGCCGACAGAGAAGGGCCGTGGATATGAAGGCACGCGCCTGCGAACGGGAGTGCCGGCCATGAACGCCGTCTCTGCCCTCGGCCTCGACGCCGCCCGCGTCGCGGACCCTGCCTCTTACGCGATCTCCGGCGCGGTTCCGAAGCACGCGCTCCGGCCTGCTTCCCGCGACGAGTTGATCGAAGCCGTGCGCGCCGCGGCGCGCGACGATCTCAAGATCGTGCCGTGGGGCGGCGGCGTCTCGCTGCACATGGTGCCGGCGCCTGAGCGCTACGATGTCGCGCTCGACCTCACGGCCCTGAATTCCATCGTCGAATACGACCCCGACGACCTCACCATCACCGCCGAGTGCGGTATCACGCTCGGCGCGCTGCGCGAGGCGCTGGCGGCGCGCGGGCAGGAGCTGCCGCTCGAGGGCTCGCGGTCGAGCATCGCGACGCTCGGCGGCGTGCTCGCGGCGAACACCTCGGGCGCGCGGCGCGTGCGCTTCGGTGCGCCGGTGGACCGGATCCTCGGCGCGCGCTTCGTGCTCGGCGACGGCACGCTCGCACGCACCGGCGGGCGCGTGGTGAAGAACGTCGCAGGCTACGCGATCCACCGCCTGCTGTGCGGCTCGCGCGGCGGACTCGCGATCATCGTCGAAGCCAGCCTCAAGCTGATGCCGAAGCCGGAGACCAGGCGCCTTCTGGTGTTCGGCACATCGGCGGCCAAAGTCTTCGACCCCGCCCGCTGGGCGACTTTCCCGCGCATGGAGCCTGCCGCGCTCAGCATCATCGGCCGCGACGTCGCGCGCACGCTGCACATCGCGACGCCGACACCGCACGATTTCGTGGTCGTGGCAGGCTTCGAGGACGAGGCGAACCTGCTCGCGCAGCAGGAAGCGGCCGCGAAGAACGTGCTCGGCGAGCCCGAAGCCATCATCGAAGGCGACGACGCGTTCGAGATGTGGGATGCGCTCGCCGATCTGGAAGAGCACCCGGCGCCGCGGGTGAGCTTCGTGACGGCGCTGCACTCCCCCGCCGCGCTCGCCCCGCTCGCCGGCACGCCGCACGCCGAGGCGCTCGTATTCCACGCGCTCGCCGGGAAGCTGCACGTGCGCACCGATCCGGCGGCGGCACCTGCGCTGGAAGAAACGCTCGCCGGTGCCGGCTTCCAGGTCACCGACCGCCGTGGTGTGCCGATGCCGGAGCCGACGGTCGCAACGCTCGCCGTGCGCGAGATGCGGGTGACGCTGCGCGACGCGCTGGATCCGGGGAAGCGCTTCGCGCTGGGCGGGTGAGTTCGCCCTGACCGGGCGCGGGCTTTCAGATCTGGGGGCGGTTTGCATCATCACTGGCCCCGGGGCCAGTTGCGGGACGGCTCCAAATCCATCCCGGGACGGATTCCTGATGCAGGCCTAGCCCTGATCACAGTACCCCACTGCTCGGAGGGAATTGTCCGTGGCGGCGCACCTCGAAAGGCGTCGATTCGGGGCGCTGTGAACGGCCGGCCCCCCGCGTCGCGGACCGCCCTGCCCCCGCCGGACGCTCGCCATGGGACTTTCGTTCCATACGCCGATTCCTCATTGATCCCTTGTCGGGCGCGGCGGGATAGTATTGGGCGCCGGTGCCCACAAGGAAATCCACATGGTCGGTCGCCCTTTCCTCGCAGTTCTTCTCGCGATTTCCGCTGCCGTCCCGGCTCGGGCGCAGGTCCTGCAGCCCGACTTCTGGGGCACCGATGGCGAGATCACCTCCATCGCTCGCGCCGGGAACACCATCTACGTCGCGGGTTCGTTCTCGAGTGTTGGCCCCGCCACGGGAGGTGCGGTACCGATCGATCGCATGAGCGGCATGCCGTGGTCGCGCTTCCCACGCGTCAACGGCATCGTCCATGCCGTGGTCTCCGACGGACACGGAGGATGGTTCGTCGGCGGCGACTTCACGGCCGTCGAGGGGCAGCCGCACCACAACGTCGCGCATCTCCGTGCCGACGGCACCGTGGATACGTGGGATCCGGGCGTCGAGGACGTGGAGTACGTGATCACGTCCGGAATCATCAACCCGATTCACACGGTCTCGGCGCTGGCGCTCGATGGGGACATGCTCTACATCGGCGGTCGCTTCGATAGCGTCGGCGGCCAGTCGCATCACGCGATCGTCGCCGTCAGCGCTTCGACCGGCGCCGCCCTTGCCTGGGATCCACAGGCCGATGGGATGGTCACGGCGCTCGTCGCCGAACGCGGCACGCTGTTCGTGGGCGGCACCTTCGTCACGATGGCGGGTCAGCACAGGTCACGGCTCGCGGCGTTTCGACTGGCGGATGGGAGCATCACCGCCTGGAACCCGGCCGCCGACGGCACGGTTCTGACGATCGCGATCGCCCGGAACCTGGCCTGGATCGGCGGCGAGTTCGATTCCATGGGGGGCGAGCCGCGCAATTCGATCGCCGCGGTGACGCTCGACGACGGCAGCGTGACCCCGTGGGATGCGGGCCTGCGGCCGCTGCGCCGGTACATCGCACATGGAGACTGGGTGTGGCCCTACGTGCGAAGCATCGTGGTTCAGGGCCACACGCTCTTCGCCGGTGGTGGCTTTGACACCGCGGGCGGGGCCTCCCGAACCGCACTCGCCGAACTCGATCTCGACACCGCCAGGGCCACGACCTTCGACGCCCACATCGGTGCGGGGGCGACGAAGGCTCTGGCCATGCATGGCCAGACGCTGTACGTCGGCGGCTACCTGTACGACTTCGGCGGGCTCGGACGGCCGAATCTCGCCGCCGTCGATGTCCGGACGGGTGCCGCGACGTCGTGGAATCCGCGTGCCGACGGCGTGACGCTGGCGCTCGCCGCCGACGGCAATACAGTCATCGCCGGCGGGGAGTTCACGAGCATGGGCGACTGGCAGCCGCGGGCGGGCCTCGCCGCGCTCGATGCGACCACGGGTCGCGCGCTGCCATGGAATCCCACGCTCGACGCCCCGTACTACGTGACGCTCGTGGCGGGCGGTGACCGGGTCTACGCGGCGGGGCGTTTCACCAGCATCGACGGCCAACCGCGCGGGCACTTCGCGGCGTTCGATGGCACGACCGGAGAACTGACCGATTGGAACCCGTGGACCGACGACGTCGCCGACATCAGCGCATCACTCGTCCGCATGGCCACGATCGGGAACACGGTGTACATCGCCGCCCCGGTGAACGCGATCAACGGTGTTCCTCGGCGCAACCTTTTCGCGGTGGATGGCCTGACAGGCGTGCTGCTGCCATGGGCGCCGAATCCGGGCCTGCGCTTCAAGTCCGGCCAGGTCGCTGCCATGAGCGCCTTCGGCAACACGCTCTTCGTGACGGGCGCGTTCGACTCCATCGGCGGCGCCTGGCGCCCGTCGGTCGCCCAGCTCGATGGGACGACCGGGCTCGCCACCATGTGGACGCCCGACGTCGGCCTGCTCCGCTCGATCAGGTCCTTCTACCCGCAATCGATCCTGTCCAACGGCACGGCCACGTTCGTCGGAGCGTGGCAGTACGACGTGCGCGAGCACTGGGGGCTGCTCGCATTCGATGGCTCCGGCGGACCGATCGGCCAGGTGCCCCCGCTCAACGCCGAGTACCATTCGCTGATCGTAGGATCGCAGCCCGTGGCGAACGCGCTGGCGATGCACGGAAACACGTTGTTCGTCGGCGGCAGGTTCGACACGATCGGTGCCGCGCCTCGCGCCAACCTCGGTGCCATCGATGCGACGACCGGCAACGTGCTCCCGTGGAACCCGGACACGCGCGGCGGTTTCGCGCACCCGTTCGATGTCGTGTCAGCGCTCACGGTGACGGACGATGTGCTCTACGTCGGGGGCCGGTTCACGCGCCTCAGCGGGTATCCCGCGCGGGGCTTCGGGGCGCTGACGCTGACCCCGAACGGGTCGCGTCGTGCGACGAGGCTCGCGTCTCGATCGAGGGCCGGCGTGTCACTGGAGTTGACGCCCAATCCCGTGCGCCGCGACGTGCGCTTCGCCTTCACGCTGCCCTCGCCCGCAACGGCCAGCCTCGGCATCTTCGACATCGCCGGCCGCCGCATCGCCGCGCCGCTCGACCACAGCTTCCAGCCCGCCGGCGAGCACACCGTCACGTTCGAAACGACGTCCCTGCGGGCAGGCATCTACTACTGCCGCGTCGAGGCCGGCGGGTCCGTGGTGGCGCGGCGGTTCGTGGTGCTGGACTGAGCGCACTCGCATTCAGCAGTGCATGACGGTGCCGGGGCCAAGTGCGGCCACGGGAACGCGGCCGGGTGGGCGGGACCGCGCGGGATTTTCCCACAATTACGCCGTGATATGGGGACCTTCATGGCGCGCGCGCTCCGTGCTGGATGCCCGTGCGAAGTTGCGCAAGGCGCGGGCCGGCTTTGACCGTCAGGCCGAGTGTTCGAGGCGGTGTTCGCCACGGCCATGTCGACGCTGCCGTCACTATTGACGTCCCCGAACGCCACCGAGGAGGGGAGGGTGCCGGTCGCGAGATCCACGCGAACGCCGAGGCTGAAGGCCTCGGCGCGCCGCGGTGGCGCCAGCAGCCCAATGGCGAGCACCGCCAGCACGAGGGTCAGGTGGCGAAGACGGTGACTGAACGTGGATACGTCAGGCGAGCCATGACGGGAGTCGAGCGGGAGCACGCGGGCCTCGCTGGGCTGGAGAACGAAGCAGAGGGGCTCGGGGATCAGATGAGGCAATGAGAATTACGGCGGTGAAAGTCCATCCGATGGCCGGTGCAGGCGGCAGAAATATCTCGCGGCGGCCGTGGCGTGCCCGGCGGCATCTCAGCGAGCCGCGACGACCCGCTACCGCACGAACCGGTACGACGCCTTCACGAACCAGGTGCGGTGCGTGCCCTGCGTGCTGCCGTCGATGCGGTCGAAATCACCGTTGTAGCCGGCGTAGATCACGGTGCCCGGGTGCAGGACGTAGCCGATCAGCACGTCGGCATCGAGGTGCCGGTCGTCCGCGTTGTACTGCGGGTAGACGCGTGCGAACAGCTCGCGGGTGAACTGATAGGTCGTGTTCGCACCCATCACCCAGACGTCGAAGATCTCCTCGCCGCCGAACTTCCGCGAGAACCGGCTGCGTTCGACGCTGACCGCCGAGGTCATCCGCGGGGAGGGTCTGAGCGTGGCCTCGAACGTGTAGTTCTCGCGCCAGCCCTTGAAGGCCGCGGGGCCAGCCTCGTAGAAGATGCCGTCGCCAACGGTCGTGTAGAACGAGACTTCGGCCTGCCGGAACAGCCAGTTGTCGAAGTTCAGGATGTGCGTATTCAGATCGAACTCGTTCCCGAAGAACCGCTCCATCGAGCGTACGTACATGGTGTGCACGTGCGTGGACTTCTGGAATTCCCAGTCGATCATCGGACTCACGTACCACTCCTGAATGCCGCCGGTGTGGTCATGAATGACGTAGGCATTGAAGATCGGCTGCCACGAGCGCAGCCAGGCATTCTCGGGCCGCGCGATGAAGTCGCTGTCGAAACCGCTCTTGCGAATGTCCACGCGTTCGAGAAATCCGGTCTCGCTGCGAAACTCGGGACCCAGGTAGCTCTGATACACGCTCACATCCCGCACGCCGTCGGCGAAACGCAGGCGCGCGTCGTACCCGGCGTCGTCGAAGCTGGCCCGCCTGGCGATGCGATCACCCTGATGGTCCGAGCTCGAGTCCACGCGCGTGTGGCTCCACGCGACCTGGCTCTCGAGGAACAGCGGTCGCGTGATGCGCCAGCGGCCGTCGAGCGCAACGACCTGGTTCGCGCCGCCCTGCGGCAGGAGGCCGGGCGTCAGGGCGTCCGTGAACACGCCGTCGATTCGATCGCGGCTGCGCCGGTCCGTGTACAGCAGGCCGATGTTGCTGTCGTCGCCGATGTCGAACGTCGTGCGCGCGATCCCGACGAAACCTTCGCGCGAAACCGGTTCGTGGCCGAGCGCGCCCGTGCCGGCGAGCGAACCGCCGCCGGCGTCGTACGCGGCGATCGCGCCGACGCGCACGCGGCCCTGTTTGCCGGTGATCTTGAAGCCCGCGTCGGGGTCGGCGATCCGACGCGTGTAGACCAGATCGAGGCGCGTGTTGAAGATCTCCGCCCCTTCCAAAAAGAACGGCCGCTTCTCCGGGTAGAACAGGGCGAAGCGCCGGTTCGTGTCGATCTGCAGCGCGTCGGCTTCGACCTGGCTGTAGTCGGGGTTGAACGTCCCGTTCGCGACCAGCGTCGAGGTGAGACCGTACTTGAGGTCGAGGCCGGCGTTCGACTCGTAATCGCCGGACCATCGGCTGAGTCCGCCGAGCGGTCCGGACGGCCCGAATCGTGGTCCGCGCTGCTCGTCGCGGGTCACCGATGCATACGGCTGCACCTCGAGCCCGCCGCTGCCCACCAGCCCGTGAATGCCGGTGAGATCGGCGGCCTGCAGCATGATCGCGCCCTGATCCTCCTGCCGCCACAGCGGCCACGAGCACACTTCGTCGTTCTTGGTGATCTGGCGCCGGAACCAGATTCCCCACGCGCCGCCGCCGTCGGCGGGGAAGCGCATCTCGCGCACCGGGATCGCCATCTCCGCCGTCCAGCCGCCCATCACGCGCTTCGCCTCGGCGTCCCATACGGCGTCCCAGCTGAAGTCCGGCTCGTCGCCGTCGAGAATGCCGTCCATCTGCACGCCGTCGGCGTTCACGCCGAAAATGTAGGCGCGGCGCCGGTCGCGATACGTATCGAAGTGCACCGCGATCTGATCATCGTCGAGGTTCTCGTCGCGCGGCGCGAGGCTCGAGCGGATCGCGCCCGGCCCGCGGTTGCCGCACCAGATCCCGACGTAGATCCGCTCCGAGTCGTAGAGGATGCGCACCTCGGTGGACTCGGACGGCATCTGACCCTCGCGTACCTCGATCAGCCGGAAGCCGGTGATCGGCGTGGCCGCGGCCCATTCGGGTTCGTCCATGATGCCGTCGATCCGGATCTCGCCTTCGATCTTCACGGCAGGGACGGTCGGGCGCCCGTCGGCGAACGCGGGTACGGCCACGCACGACAGTGCGAGGGCGACGAGGCCGGAGGCTCTGACCCTCACCACGCCCGGTCCCAGCGGTCTCTTCCCACCAGCGCGCCCGCTGCAGCGCCCCCGATCGCTCCCAGCGGAATCGCGAAGGCGAAGCCGTCGCCGAAGCTCGCGTCGTCCGCCGTGCCGAGCAGCACCGAGATCGCCAGCCCGCCTGCGACGCCCGCGCCGAGCCCGATCACAAAGCCGCGACGCATGCCCGCCGGATGGTCGCGTCCAGCGTACACGTCGAGATGCTGCACGCCGTCGAGCGCGAGCGCGGTGACGGCGCTGCTGCCGCGCGGCGTGACCCACATGGAATCGGCGTCGATGCGGTTCATGACGGCCTCGAAACGAAAACCGGCCCGCGTGGCCGGACGGCCTTCTTCCTTCAACTGGAGACGCACGCGCGCTCCCGCTGCGTTCCACGGGTTCTCGTCGGCCGGGGCCGGAGCCGCTGCGGCGAGCATGCATACGGCAAGGACGAGACGGCGCATGGGCGCAGCATAAGACCTGTTGCGCGGCGCGACCAGGGCGGCGCGGGCCATGAGGCCGCAGTCGCAGTCGCCCGTTTCGAGTCGTATGCTCCCCGCTTCAAGCCGTGAGCGAGCGCATTCCCATGATCTCCTGGAGGCACCCATGGACTGGTCCTTTCTCCTGCCGCTGACCGCGGCGATCGTCGTGCCGCAGGGCGCCCCGGCCCCCGCCCCGCTGGTGCACACGTTCTCGATCGTCGCGCGCGATCCCGAAACGGGCGAGATGGGCGTCGCGGTGCAGTCGCACTACTTCTCGGTCGGGCCGATCGTGCCGTGGGCCGAAGCCGGCGTCGGCGCCGTCGCAACGCAGTCACTCGTGCTGGTGGACTACGGCCCGAACGGGCTGGATCTCATGCGCCAGGGCAGGACCGCGAAGGAGGCGCTCGATCAGCTGGTCGCGGCGGACGAGCACAACGAGGGTCGCCAGGTCGCGATGGTGGACGCGAAGGGCAACGTCGCCGCCTATACCGGACCCAAATGCATCCCCGATGCCGGGCAGCAGACCGGTGCGCAGTTCTCGGTGCAGGCCAACCTGATGGCGAACGACAAAGTGTGGCCGGCGATGGCGACTGCGTTCGAGAAGGCGAAGGGCGATCTCGCCGAGCGCATGATGCAGGCGCTCGAGGCCGGGCAGCAGGCGGGCGGCGACATCCGCGGCAGGCAGTCGGCGGCGATGATCGTGGTGAAGGCGAAGTCGACCGGCAAGCCGTGGGCGGATCGCGTCATCGATCTGCGCGTCGAGGACTCCGATCACCCGCTCGCGGAGCTGCGGCGGCTGATCACGCTGCGCCGCGCCTACAACCACGAAGACGCGGGCGACGGATTCATCGCGGAGGGCAAGCCGGCCGAGGCGCTGAAAGAGTACGAAGAAGCCTCGAAGCTCGCGCCGAACGTGGTCGAGTTGCAGTTCTGGGCCGCGGTCGGCATGTACACCAACGGACGCGAGAAGGAAGGCCTCGCGCTGTTCCACCAGGTGTTCGCGAAGGAGCAGCGCTGGATGAAGCTGCTGCCGCGGCTCGCGAAGGTCGGCATGTTCCCCGACGATCAGAACAAGATCGACGAGGTGCTGGCGCAGGGCCCGCACGGGCGCGTGACGAAGTAGCGGCGGGCGGCGGCGTTCGCACCCGTGCCACGCCCGGTCCGTCAGGGCACGGGCGTCCACTCGTCGCGGCCGATGAGCCCGCCGACGACGGCGCCCGCCGGCAACCCGATCGCGGCGCCGAACGCCGGGTAGTAGATGAACGCGAGTCCCGCCATGTCGCTGCTGGGGTCGATGTTCTCGGCGACGGCGGCGAGCGTGCCGGCGCAGACCCCGAGCAGCAGCCCGACGCCGCCGCCGAACACGGCGCCGGATCCGTGGCCGTGTCCCGCGAAACGCTGGAGCCGCACGTCCGCGAGCGCGAGCGTCACCGGCGCACCGCCGTCCTCGCGGTTCACCCACAGCGAGTCGGCGGTCATCCTGAGCAGGGTGGCTCTGAACGTCGCCGCCTTCTGGTGCCCGGCCGGCTTCACGCGCAGCAGCGTTCCGGGCGGCGGCGGCGGCGCCGGATCCGCGGCGGCGGCGCATGCGAGCCCGATGCACAGGAATGCAGCGAGGCCGGCTTCGTGCGCGCGACGGACTCCGGAACGCAGGATCTGCACGAGCGATCTCTCCCCGCGGCCCTCAGGGCAGCCGCACCCGCTCCCAGCGATCGGCGCCGCGTATGGCGCCGACGAACGCCCCGATCGGCAGCCCGATCCCGGCGAACGTCACCGGCAGGTAGATGAAGGCGAGACCGGCCAGCTCGTTGTCCCGGTGCCGGTCATTCGTGGCCACGGCCACGATCAGCCCGACACCGAGCCCGAGCATGACGCCGAGCGCGCCGCCGGTCACCGCGCCGCCGAGACTGCTGCGTCCGGCGTAGCGCTCGAGCCGAACGTCCGCGAGTGCGAGCCCGACCGGTGTCCCGCTCCGCAGGGGCACCACCCACAGCGAATCGGCGGTGGATCTCAGCAGCGTGGCCCTGAACATCGGTGTCCAGCCGGCCATGATGCCGCGGGCATCCGGATCGGGCCGGATCCGCAGCAGAGTCTCGGTCGCGGGTGCGGCCCCGGTCACCGCCGCGGTCCCGGTCGTGTCGGGCGCCGGCGCGGGAGCCGCGAACACCCCGGATGCCCCGATGCACGAGAGCGTCGCGGTCAGCAGAAACCCGCGCAAACGGCGAAGGCTGATGTCCGGGTGCATCCTGTCCCTCCTCCCTCGATCTCTCCCATCGAGGCGCAGTTTCGGGCGCGGCGGGGCCATTTCCGAGGTTCGCCTCCCCCGTGCCGCGCGCCGCGCCCGGCGGTCGCGCCCCGCGGCCGGGGCCGGTATGATGTGCGGGCGCGATGCGCGCCGGAACCTGCCGTCACCCCGCCCCGGCGTCCCGCGCCCCTGTTCCGGATCGATCTCCCGCTCGCACCATACAGAAGGAATTCATGTCCGATCCGAAGAAGAAGCGCCTCAATCTCTCCGTCGTCTGGCGCGAATCGCGCGATCTCATGTGGCGCCACCGCCGCTCGCTCTCGATCGGCATGGGGCTCATGCTCGTCTCGCGGGTCGCGGGCATGGTGCTGCCCGGCACCACGAAGGTGCTGCTCGACGACGTCGTCGGCAAGCATCGCACCGACCTGCTCCTGCCGGTCGCGCTGGCGGCCGCCGCAGCGACGCTGGTCCAGGCCGGCACCTCGTTCGCACTGACGCAGGTGGTGAGCATCGCCGCGCAGCGCGCGATCAGCGACATGCGCAAGCGGGTGCAGGCCCACATCACGCGCCTGCCGATCCGTTACTACGATTCGACCAAGTCCGGCGTGCTGATCTCGCGGATCATGACCGACGCCGAGGGCATCCGGAACCTGGTCGGCACCGGCATCGTGCAGCTCTGCGGCGGCGTCGTGACGGCGGGACTGGCACTGAGCGTGCTGCTCTACATCAACTGGGGCCTCACGCTGATCACGCTCTCGATTCTCGCGCTCTCGGGCGGGTTCATGTCGTATGCGTTCAACTACCTGCGTCCGATCTTCCGTGAACGCTGGAAGGTGAATGCCGACGTCACCGGCCGGCTCGCCGAGTCGCTCGGCGGCGCGCGCATCGTCAAGGTCTACGTGGCCGAGAAACGCGAGCAGCTGGTGTTCTCGCGCGGCGCGCACTCGCTGCTGCGACTGGTGGCGCGCACGCTCACCGGGATCTCGGCGACGACCGCACTGTCCACCGTCGTCGTCGGCATCATCGGCGTGATCATGATCCTGATCGGCGGCCGCGCGATGCTGAACCAGACCATGACCGTCGGCGACTTCGTCATGTACGTCTCGTTCACGGCGATGATGGCGGCGCCGCTCGTCGAGATGGCCAACGTCGGCACGCAGATCACCGAGGCCTTCGCCGGGCTCGATCGGATCCGCGAGATCCTCGCGATGGCCCCGGAGGACGAAGGCGACCGCGGGCGCGCCGACGCGGGCATGGTCGAGGGCGACATCCGCTTCGATGACGTCACGTTCGAATACACGCCGGGCGTCGAGGTGCTCAAACACGTCAGCTTCGAATCTTCCGCCGGCAGCACGACGGCCCTGGTCGGCTCGAGCGGCTCGGGCAAGAGCACGCTGATCGGACTGGTGATGGCCCTGCACCGGCCGAAGTCGGGCCGCGTGCTCGTGGACGGCAGGGACCTGTCCACGCTGCGCCTGCGCAGCTACCGTGCCCAGCTCGGCGTGGTGCTCCAGGACAACTTCCTTTTCGACGGCACGGTGCGCGAGAACATCGCGTTCTCCAAGCCCAACGCGAGCGACGCAGAGGTGGAGAAGGTCGCGCGCATTGCGCACGTGCACGAGTTCGTCGACCAGTTCGAGAACGGCTACGACACGATCGTCGGCGAGCGCGGCGTCAAGCTGTCGGGTGGCCAGCGCCAGCGCGTTGCGATCGCACGGGCGATTCTGGCCGACCCGCGCATTCTGATCCTCGACGAGGCCACCTCGAGTCTCGACAGCGAGAGCGAAGCCATGATCCAGGACGGCCTGCAGCGCCTGCGCCGCGGACGCACCTCGTTCGTGATCGCCCACCGGCTCTCGACGATCCGCAACGCGGATCAGATCCTGGTCCTGGAGGGCGGCGAGATCGTCGAGCGCGGCACCCACGAGGCGCTGATCGAGAAGAACGGCCGGTATCGCGAACTCTACGACCGCCAGTATGCGATGGAGATCAACCGCTTCATCAATCCGGGCGAGGACTTCACGCCGGAAGTGAAGCGCGAAGAGATGCCGGTCGGCGGCGGCGAGAATCCGGGGCGGCTGTAGCAGTTGCCCTGATTGCACCTGGTCCTGCTTCCGCCTGCCGGGCATGGCCGGGCGGCGGTCGCCACCGGACCCGTCGGATTCCGCCTCGAGCGGATCCGGCGCGTTTTCGCCCGGGCGCCACTCCGGGTTAATGTCCCGGGCCTGTCACCCGACCCAGACTCTTCACGGAGCCGACCATGTCCGAGAACCATAAGAAGAAGCACGGCTACCTGTCCGGGCGGAGCATTGCGCCCCCGGCGCTGACCGGAAAAGAGACCGTGGCCGACCTCATCGACCACTCGTTCTTCGCCTACAACGCGGGGCGCCTGCACGAAGCCGCGCGCCTGCTCGCCGAGAAGGTGCTCGAGGACGACGTCACCGTCGGGCTCACCATCACCGGTGCGCTGACGCCCGCCGGGCTCGGCATGAGCGCGCTGATTCCGCTGATGGAAGCCGGCTTCGTGGACTGGGTCGTCTCGACCGGCGCGAACCTCTACCACGACACCCACTTCGGCATCGGGTTCTCGATGCACCAGGGCCGCTTCGACGCCGATGACGTCGAGCTGCACGAAGAGGGCGTCGTGCGCATCTACGACATCTTCTTCGACTACAACGTGCTGCTCGACACCGACGCGTTCTACTACCACATGATCGCCGCGCCGGAGTTCCAGCGGAAGATGTCGTCGGCCGAGTTCCACCATCTGGCGGGCAAGTACGTGCTCGAGCGCGAGAAGAAGCTCGGCGCCACGCGCCGCTCGTTCCTCGCCGCGGCGTACGAGCTGGGCGTGCCGATCTACACCTCGTCGCCCGGTGACTCTTCGATCGGTATGAACGTCGCGGCGCGCGCGCTCGAGGGCAACGGACTCGAGTTCGACGTCAACCTCGACGTCAACGAGACGGCGGCGATCGTCTGGAACGCGAAAGCCGAGGGCGGCAAGAGCGCCGTCTGGGTGCTGGGCGGCGGCAGCCCCAAGAACTTCGTGCTGCAGACCGAGCCGTACATCCAGGAAATCGCGATGATGAAAGAGAGCGGCCACGACTACTACCTGGCCATCACCGACGCGCGGCCCGACACCGGCGGCCTCTCCGGCGCGACGCCCGCGGAGGCCGTGAGCTGGGGCAAGATCGACCCCTCCAAGCTCAATGACACCGTCATCGCCTACTGCGACTCCACGATCGGGCTGCCGTTGCTGGCTTCGTATGCACTCGCGCGCCGTAAGCCGCGCACGCCGAAGCGCCTCTACGACCGCCGCGAACAGATGCTCGCCGGCCTGCGCGACGCCTACTACACCCGCGGCCGGGCTTCGGGGATCGAAGCGCTGCGCAAGTAGCGCCGAGATCGACGATGCGCATCGGCCGCCCTGTCGCGATCGCGCCGTGCGCCGGCCGGCCGGCACGGCCGGCATTCCGGCTGCACGCCCTGCTGCCGCTGGCCGCGATGCTCCTGCTGTTCGGCTGCACCCCGCGCGCGGCCGATGACGCGGGCCAGGTCGTCGACGAGCTGCAGAAGGAGCTCATCAACCCGCCTGGCACCGAAGACGTCTATCGCAATTGGCAGTACTCCCAGGGCGTCCGCTCCGGGCGCACGATCTGGGTGTCGGGGCAGGTCGGCTACGATCCCGAGACCGGCGAGGTGCCGGACAGCCTGGAGGCGCAGGCGCGCCTGGCGTTCCGCCACCTGGAGGACGTCATCGCCGAAGCCGGCGGTTCGCTGAGCGACGTGGTCGAGCTGGTCACCTATCACACCGACATGCGCGACCTCGAAGCGTTCGCGGCCGTGAAGCGCGAGTTCTTCACCGAAGGCTATCCGGCGTGGACCGCGGTCGGGGTGACCGCGCTCGCCGATCCGCGCTGCCGGGTCGAGATCCGTGCCACTGCGGTCATCGGCAGCGGCCCGGCGCTCGAAGAGCCGCTCGAGGAAGACGACTCGCAACCGGACACGGGCACCTGATCGGTGGACGCCCCGCGCTTCGTGCCGCTGCCCGGCTACCGGGAGTTCCCGCTCGACGAGATGAAGCGCCGCGCGCACGAGTTCGCCGACGAGCTGCAGCGCCGGCGCACCGTGCGCGACTATTCGCCACGTGGCGTGCCGCGCGAGGTGATCGAGCAGTGCGTACGCGCGGCCGGCTCCGCGCCCAGCGGCGCGAACCTGCAGCCCTGGCACTTCTGCGTGGTCTCGGACCCGGCGGTGAAGAAGCGTATTCGCGAAGCGGCCGAAACCGAAGAGCGCGACTTCTACGAGCACCGCGCGCCGGCCGAGTGGCTTGCGGCGCTCGCGCCGCTCGGCACCGACCCGCGCAAGCCGTTCCTCGAGATCGCGCCGTATCTCATCGTCTGCTTCGTGCAGCTCTGGGGCGAAACCCCGGAGGGCACGAAGGTGAAACACTACTACGCGCAGGAGTCCGCCGGCATCGCCACCGGCATGCTGATCGCGGCGCTCCACCACGCGGGGCTCGCCACGCTCACCCATACCCCGAGCCCCATGGGCTTTCTCAACGACATCTGCGGCCGCCCCGGGAACGAACGTGCGTTCATCCTGCTCGTCACCGGCTACCCCGCCGCCGGCGCGCAGGTGCCGGACATCCGGCGCAAGCCGCTCGAAGACATCGTGTCGTTCAAGTAGGCTGCCGGCTTCGTCCGCACGCTCGCGTTTGGAGAAACCGCGTCCCGTTGGAGTAACGTCGCCCCATGCGCTTCGCCCGTCCCGACGACTTCCGCCTTCCCGATCTGCGCTTCGTATCGGTGGACTCGCTGGTTCCGCACGAACGCCACGATTCGCAGCGCATGGAACCGCTGGTGCGGCAGCTGCGCGAACACTCGGTGCTCAAGAATCCGCCGATCGTGACGCCGCTTACCGACGCCCCGGACGGCTCCCCGCGCTACATGGTGCTGGATGGCGCGAACCGCTGCACCGCGGCGCGCGCCGCCGGCTTCCCGCACCTCGTGGTGCAGGTCGCACGCTACGAGGATCCGTGGGTGCAGCTGTGGACCTGGGATCACGCGCTCAGCGAAACGCCGCCCGATGCCTTCCTCGAGGCGTGCGCGGCCGTGCCCGGGCTGCGGCTCGCGGAGGAGCAGAAGCTCCACGCACAGGCGCAGCTCGCGCGGCGCGAGATCCTCGCCTATGCGTGCCTCGAAGACGGGCGGCTGGTGACGCTCGCGGGCGGCACGACGCTCGATGAACACAACGATCTCCTGAACGCCATCGTCGACGTCTATCGGGAGCGGCATCGCTTCTACCGCATGTCCACCGATTCGATCGAGGTCGCGAAGGAACGGCACCCGGACGCCACCGTGCTGGTGGTGTTCCCGAAGCTGATGCCGGCAGAGGTCCTGGAGCTGGCCGAAAACGGGGCGAAGCTGCCGGCCGGCGTCACCCGCCACCTGATCCGCTGGCGCGCGCTGCGCATCAACGTGCCGGTCGCCCGCATGACCGACACGAGCGTTTCGCTGGAAGCGAAGAACGAGTGGCTCGCCGGGGTGCTGGCGGCGAAATGGGAGAAGCGGGAAGTCCGCTACTACGAAGAACCCACGGTGCTGTTCGATGAGTAGCCGGCGGGTTCGGAGGCTCGTCCCTTGAAGGCCGTCGTCTTCGAGAATCACGGCGGCCCCGAAGTCCTCGAACTCCGCGAGGTGCCGGACCCCGTCATTGCACCCGACGAGGTGCGTGTTCAGGTGAAGGCCTGCGGCATCAATCATCTGGATCTCTGGGTGCGATCCGGGCTCGGACTCGACGTCGCGATGCCGCACGTGCTCGGCAACGACGTCGTCGGCATCGCGGCGGAAGTCGGCAGCACGGTGCGGCACGTGAATACGGGCGACCGGGTGCTGATCAATCCGACGCTCTCGTGCGGGACCTGCGACGCGTGCCGCGCGGGCGACGACCACCTGTGCCGCGACTACGACGTCCTCGGCCGGCGGCGCAACGGCGGCTACGCCGAGCAGGTCGCGGTGCCGGGCAGGAACTGCCTGCCGTTCCCCGGGAACCTGTCGTGGGAGGAGGCCGCGGCGGTGCCGCTCGTGTTCCTCACCGCCTGGCACATGCTCGTCACCCGCGCGAACGTGCGCCCCGGCGAGGACGTGCTGGTGATCGGTGCGGGCAGCGGCGTCGGCAGCGCGGCGATCCAGATCGCGCGGCTGCACGGCGCGCGGGTGATCGCCACCGCCGGCAGCGACGCGAAGCTCGAGCGTGCCCGTGCGCTCGGCGCGCACGAGACGATCCGGCACGATGCGGCCGACGTCGGCGCCGAGGCGCGGCGGCTGACCGGGAAGAAGGGGGTGGACGTGGTATTCGAGCACGTCGGCGGCCCGGTGTTCGAGCAGGCTGTGAAAGGCCTCACCCGCAACGGAAGACTCGTCACCTGCGGCGCAACCGCAGGCGCAAAGGTTGCGCTCGACCTGAACCTGCTGTTCGGCCGCCACCTCACGCTGCTGGGCTCGTGGATGGGTCGCGCCGCGGATCTCGTGGAGGCGCTGAAGTTCGTGCGCACGGGCGAGCTGAAACCCGTGGTGGACTCGGTCGTGCCGCTGAAAGACGCGCCTCGTGCGCACGAGCGCATCGAGGCGCGGCAGCACTTCGGGAAGGTCGTGCTGGTGCCGTAGAAACGCTCACATGCCCCCGGTCTCGAATCCGCCGGCGACCGGATCCCTAGTTCAGAAGCAGATCGAACCCCGCCAGCGCGCCGGCCGAATGGCCGCGCGGAACGATGACCAGGCCGTGGTCGGTGGCGCCGCCGACGCGCAGGTAGCGGAGCTCGAAGCGAACCCGGCCGTGACCGTTCTTCATGCGGTGGAACAGGCCGAGTCCGCCGCCGTAGAGCGCACTCGCGCCGCTCACGCGCCCGGGGCCGATGCGGGTGAGATCCTCGTAGCTGAAATAGCCGACCCCGCCTTCGAGGCTCGCGAACGCCGCGACACCACGACCCTCCCCAAATGCGTGGAGCAGACTGCCCACCGCGACGGCGCTGCGCGTCGCGAACGTGGCCTCGAGACCCTGGAAACCGAGCCCGAAGTCGACGGCAAAGGCGTGCCGTGATCGCCGGCCCCGCGCTTCCAGGCGCAGCGCGGGCTGGAACTCCAGCGAAGGTCCGGCAAACGGCAGTCCGGTGCCGAAGCTCTGCCGACCGCCTTCGCTCGTTGCGTAGTAGTTGAAGCCGCCCGTCGCCCCGAGGCTCCACTCGGCGGCGTGAACGGGCGCCGCCAGCGCGGCGCACAGCACCAGGCCCACTCCCATCGCATACCGTCGCACCACGGCCTCCACATTCGAGCGATCTGCTCCCATTGAGCGCGCCCCGTCACCGGCGTAAGCTCTTCGCACCCGGTTCGGCATGACTGTAGCAGTCATCCGGGCATACCCGTTCAGGAATGCGCCGTGCGAAGAACCCTGTCGAGTTCGAGTTTGCGCCTGGCGCTGGCCGCCCTGCTCCTCGTGACGGCGGTCGGCTGCTCGAGCGGCAAGCCGCGCCTGTTCGAGCCGATCCTCGTCGGCGCGGGCGGCAGCGCGCTGCCCCAGTCCTCACGCCTGCGCGAAATCCACGTGCCCGATTTCCTCGACGGCCGCACCTGCTGGGTCTATCTGCCGCCCGGCTACGCGCCGGCGCACGGTCGCTATCCGGTGCTCTACATGCACGACGGCCAGGAATTGTGGGGGCCGGATCCCCCCGGCGGCTCGACGTGGCACCTCGAGACCTCGCTCGACAGCCTGATCAGCGGGGGCCTGGTCCCGCCGTTACTCGTCGTCGCGATCAAGAGCGCGGATCGACTTCACGAGTACACGCCGTTCCCGTATGACTACGGCTCGGGAGCCGAAGGCGGCGGTGACGAGTACGTGCGGGCGATCATCGATCACCTGAAGCCGGCCATCGACCGCTATTTCCCCACGTTGACCGATCCGGATCACACGATGATCGCCGGGTCGTCGCTGGGTGGACTGATCTCCGTCTACGCGGGCTATCGGTACGATCACGTGTTCGGTCGCATCGGCGGCTTCTCCGGCAGCTATGGCTGGAGCGGCCGGGCGTTCTGGAATTTCGTCGAGAGCCGGCGCCCGGAGCTCAGCCGTCTCTATCTCGACTCGGGAGACGGCTACGACAACCTCTTCCAGGCGTTGCGCATGCACGACGTCGCCCTGCAGCAGGGCTTCGTGGACGGCCAGAATCTGCTGCTCGTCATCGGCAGGGATCAGGATCACACGCCGCGTTCGTGGGGGCTGCGGTTTCCGGACGCGCTGGTGTTCCTGACGAGCGGGATGGACCTTTCGGTGCCGTGAACCGGCGCGCCGCCCCGCGCTCTACCCGCTCCGGCTCCGGCACCCCCACGCCCGTGCGCGACCGGATGGAACCTGTCGCACAGACGCTCCACCGATGCGCCGGGAACGGCACGGATCCAGTCGCGGTGGATCTCGCAACCGAAGTCGTCGACGGCGTGCAGGTCTCCTGAGCCCATCGTGCACGTGCTGGACCGGGACGACCGGTATTTCGCTCGTGCCCGGCACCATGCATCGGTCTCGGGCGCCCCGGCCACCCGTGGCACGTGCCCGCGGCCTGCTCCGCGACCAACGCGAGCCGATGCTATGCTGCGTGACCGTGAACCCCGTACAGACGTCGCACGCGCCATCGTGGTTCGACGCCGAGGATGCCCCGGCGCTTCCGGACCTCCATACCTGCATCCACTGCGGCCTGTGCCTGACGGCGTGCCCCACGTACCGTGAACTCAAACAGGAGCCGGACTCGCCGCGCGGCCGCATCTACCTGATGCGCGGCCTCGCCGAGGGCCGGATCCAGCCTTCGGATCCGCTGGTCGGACATCTGGATCTCTGTCTGGACTGCCGCGCCTGCGAAACCGTGTGTCCGGCGGGAGTTCCGTACAGCCGCATGCTCGAAGCGACGCGCGGGCAGCTCCACCGCCGCGTGCGGCGCGGCACGCCGCTCAGGCTGCTCGGTGAGTGGATGCTGCGCGACGTGTTTCCGCATCGCTCGAGAATGCATCTCGCCGGCGATCTGCTGCGCCTCGGGCAGAGCGCGCCGATCGCCGCGTTCATGAAGTCCGGCCTCGCGCGGCGCCTGTTGCCGCGCTTTGCCCTGCAGGGATGGGACATGACGCCGCCCGTTCCGCCGAGGCGGGAACGCGACCCGGCGCGCGCGGCGCGCGACCTGCCCCACGGAGCGCGCTTCGAAGATCGCGCCGACGCGCTGGTGTTCCATCCGGCGGGCACTGCCCGGGCGCGCTTCGCGTTCTTCACGACCTGCGTCATGGACGTGATGCAGCCTTCCACGACGCGCAACGCGATCCGGCTGCTGGTGATCGCCGGCGCCCGGGTGATCGTGCCGAAGGGGCAGACCTGCTGCGGCGCGCTGCACGCACACTCCGGCCTCAGACGCGAAGCCAGGACGCTCGCGCGGGCGAACATCGCGCAATTCGGACGCTTCGAGTGCGACGCCGTCGTCACGCATTCGGCCGGCTGCGGCGCCGCACTGCGGGATGCCGGGCATCTGCTGCACGATGTTCCGGATGCGGCCGCTGCCGCTGCGTTCTCCTCGCAGGTCCTGGATTTCGCCGAGGCGCTGGAGCGTGTCGGCCTGCCGGAACCGGCGGCGCCGCTGCGCTCGCCGCGCGACGGTGCGCAGGCGCTGCGCGTGGGCTATCACGATCCATGTCATCTGGCGCACGCACAGCGAGTTCGCGCCGCACCGAGGCGCCTGCTCGCCTCGCTGCCGGGCGTCGAGCTCGTCGATCTTCCGAATTCGGACCATTGCTGCGGCAGCGCGGGCATCTACAACCTGACACAGCCCGACATGGCCGAAGCGCAATTGCAGCACAAGCTGGAGTCGATCGAGGCCGTGCACCCGGACGTGGTCGTCGCGTCCAACCCCGGCTGCGCCATGCACATGTCACGCGGCGCGCGGGCGCGCGGCATGCGCGCGCCGATCGAGCATCTGGCCGACGTGATCGCCCGCGCGTGGCCCGCGCGGTGACCCTGGCGGCGAGGCCACGACGCCCGGCCCCGGCGCCCCGCTCCGTCACACCCACGTTCACGCGGCGTGCCGCCGCCGCGCTGTTCCTCGAGCGCCAGCACCTCACCCGCCCGCGCGGGCGGCGCTTCTCGTCCAGGCGTCTGCTCGCGTTCGTCGAAGATGCCGGCGGCCTGCAGCTCGACTCGATCAACGTGATCGATCGCGCGCACTACCTGACGGTCTGGAGCCGGTTCGATCTCTACAACCGGGCGGCGCTGGACCGCCTCGCCTACCGGCGTCGCGAGCTGTTCGAGTACTGGGCGCACGCCGCATGTCTGGTGCCAACGTCGCACTTTCCGGCCTGGCGCCGCGCGATGATCGAGCGCCACACGTACCCCGCGTGGGCACGCTGGGCGAAGAAGAACCAGAAGACGCTCGCAGCCGTCGAAACCGCGGTTCGCGACAACGGCCCGATGGGCACGGCCGACTTCGAGCACGCTCCCGGCACCACCGGCGGCTGGTGGAACTGGAAGCCCGCCGCGTACGCGCTGGACTATCTGTGGCGCTCCGGCCGGTTCATCGTGCATTCACGCAAACACTTTCAGAAGCGCTACGACCTGGCCGAGCGTCTCATGCCGGAGGCGCTGCAGGCGGCCGCTCTGGAAGAGCCTGCTTTTCTGCGCTGGCATATCAGGACTTCGTTGCATGCCATGGGCGCCGCGCAGGAGGCCGAGCTCAGGCTCTATCTCACCTTCCCCCGGATTCCCCGGCCGAGGCGGCAGCGCGCCCTGCGCGAGATGCTCGCGAGCGGCGAGGTGGTCGAGATCGCCCTCGGCGGCGATCGCGGGCGGTGGCTGTGCCTCGCCGAAGACCTGGAGGCGCTCGCCGCCGCCGGACGACGGCGCCGTGCCTCCTCCGGCATCACGCTGCTGGCGCCGTTCGACTCGTTCATGTGGCATCGGGAGCGTGTTGCGAAGCTCTTCGGCTTCGACTACCGGATCGAGGTCTACGTCCCGCAGCCGAAACGCATCTATGGCTACTACGTGCTGCCGATCCTGGCCGACGGACACTTCATCGGGCGGGCCGACGTGAAGGCCAATCGTCAGAGCGCGCGTCTGGAAGTCAAAGCCGTGCACTTCGAGCCCTGGTTCGCACGCGGCGAAGTCCCGCCTGCGGCGGCCTGGGGCCGGGTGGACCGCGGCTATGCGCTGCAGGGGCTCGGCGATGCGCTGCGCTCGCTCGGAATGTTCACGGGCGCGCCGGATGTGAAACTGGGCCGCGTGACGCCCGGAAAGCTTGCGAAAGAGGCGCGCCGTGCAATACTCGGCGCTTGAGCGCACTTTCGTGAGCCTCGTCCTGGCGAGTGCTTTCAGGAGCGTGGAATCATGAGCCCTGCTCCCCGAGCCGGTTATTCGCAGCGCAGCCGCCTGGACAAGCTCGGCGTGAAGCCCGGCATGCGGGTGGCCGTCCTGAGTCTTTCGGACCCCTGGATTCTGAAGGAACTGCGCACGCGCACCGACGACATCGCGACGTCCCGGGCCCGGAAAGAAAGCGACATGATTCTCGTCGGCGTCGACGGGCCGAAGGCGCTTGCACGACTCGACAAACTTCAGAGCAGCATCAAGCGCAACGGCATGATCTGGGCGATCTGGCCGAAAGGCATGTCGCACATCAAGGGCGACATGGTGCGTTCGGCCGCGCTGCGCCATGGGCTGGTGGACGTCAAAGTCATGGCGTTCTCCGAGACCCTGAGTGGCCTCAAGCTGGTCATCCCGGTGGCGAAGCGCTGAACGCGCCGCTCCCGGCGCGTGCGCTTCGAACTTCCAGCGCCCACCGCGCGCGCTCCCGGATCTCGTGCATGAAGCCCTCGCCGAAGATCTGTCCGGCCTCGAACTGATTGTGCGCGCGGCACAGCAGCCGCAGGTTCTGGACCGTGGTGCGGCCGCCCCTGGCGACCGGGACGACGTGGTCGAACTCGAGCTTCCCGCGCGCCTCGCAGCGCCGGCCGTTCGCCGCCACGAACGTGCAGCGGCCCTGGTCGCGCGCCCAGACTTCGCGCCTGATGGCGGCGGGGACGTGGCGGGAGCTGGAAGTCCCGCCGGGCGCCCCGGAGGCGGCGTTCGGCCTGGACGTCGCCGCGAATCTGGTCTTCTCGAGCTTCGTCACCAGCTCGCGCAGCGCGCGACTGAAGATCTCGCGCACCCGGTCCTCGCCCGCCTGCGGTCCCAGCAGCTCCTGTGCGCGAACGAGATCCGCGTGCATCGCCTCGTCCATCGTGAACTGAACGCCGAAGCGCTGTGGCGCGAGCGGCGTGACCCGCCCCTGCCGCGCGGGTGCAGCCGCGGGCACAGCCGCGGGTGCAGCGGGTGTCACCGGCATCGGCGCATCCGCCGGGCGCTCGGCTGGGCTCGCCGCAGCCCGCGCCGGTGCACCCTCGGGCTGCGCGTCCCCCGCACAGAAATTTACCGTCACCGGTGACGGTAAAGAACTGGCCACCGTGAGGCGGTGCACCTGCGTCGGCACCTCGGCCTGCGGGAAGCGCTCGGCCAGCAGCCCTTCGATCTGCCGCCGGCTCCTGTGGGTCGCCGCCGCCAGCAGCTCAGCTGCGTTGCGCGGGGTGAGCTTCTTCGACAGCAGCGCGACCGCACTCAGGTGCAGCCGCCCGTCGGCGAGCATGTCCCGGATCACCGGAAAGCGGCGTGCGGCGCGGGCCGCGGCGATGCGCCGGGCGGCCATGGACTCCGAGTAGCGCCGGGCGTCCACGCACCAGACGAACATGGAGGGATAGCCGGCCGGAACGTAGAGCCTGCGACGATCGACCTCGGCGAGATAGTCCAGCAGCTCGACCGTGCCGGCGCGGTCACGGGCTTCGGCCTGATCGAGCGCCGCGAGCAGGGCTCCGTTCGTAAGATGGGTGAGCGAACGTGCGCGCATGAAACTTCACTCCGCGGGGGCGGGTTGCGCGGGAGCGCACCTCTTTCATAGCACGCCCGTTTTCGACGCACGCAGCTCGACCCCGCGCGCAGAACGCGGCCCGACGTCACACGCATTTCGAAGTACGTCTCGAAGAGCCGTCAGCGCACGAGCCGTGAGCGATCAGGCGCCATCCCTGCGGGGCCGCCGGGCCTGGACAAGCGCACCTCTCGAACGCGTCAAGAAGAATAATGGGTCCAGACCGGGCTTCGCGGCCCGCGACGTGACGTCGCGCGCCATCCGTGGACATGGTCGCGGCCGGGCCCAGGCGCGACCGAGGGATCAGTGTGGGCCAGACCGCGGGAACCCGTCTGCAGCCCACTCGGCTATGATGGTGCGCGCTTCGCCTATACATGCCGCGAAGGCACATCCGCCACCGGAGCCAGGATCATTCAAGGAGGAAGAACTTGAGCACCCCACGACGTTTCGTGCACTTCGCGGGCCTGATGCTGATCGCGATGTCCGCGCTCATCATCTGCCCGCAGACCGTCTTCGCGCAGAACGACGACTCGGAATCCGGCGCAGGGCAGGCAGAAGCGCGCAAGATCCACTCCTGCGACGACGATCCCGGTTTCCACGAACTCGACTTCTGGCTCGGCAACTGGACCGTCAGGGCCGGCAACCGGATCGTCGGCACCAATCGCATCGTCAAGATCCTGAAAGGCTGCGCCATCATGGAGAACTGGGTCGCGGCCGACGGCAGCGAGGGCAAGAGTCTCTTCTACTACGACTCGAACGCGCAGACCTGGCATCAGGTGTGGGTCACGGAGTCCGCCTACGCCCCCGGCGGTCTCAAGGAGAAGACCCTCGTCGAGCACCTCAAAGGCGGCGGCGTGCGCTTCCAGGGCGAGATCACGCGTGCCGACGGCGGCAGCTACCTCGACCGCACCTCGCTCATCCCGAACTTCGACGGCACGGTGCGGCAGTGGATCCAGGTCTCGACCGACGGCGGCGAGATGTGGACCAGCGTGTTCGACGCGACGTACGAGCGGAAGCCGCGCGGAGCGCAGTAGGCCAGCCATTCCGGCGGCGCTCAGTCCGTTGGTTTCGGCAGCGGCGCCAGGTCCGGCGCCACGAACTTGCGTTTCGCCTCGAGCGTCATGATCCGGTCGCGCGAATAGAACCGGCGCAGCAGCGTCCTTTGCGACAGCTCCGGGTGCAGATCGAGAAAGGCCGCCGACGTTGCGGCGGGGCCGTGCGCCTCGAGTGCGCCCGACAGGATGCGCAGCCAGGCGTGCGTCACCGTCTCGTGATAGCCGGACGTCCGCGAGTCCGGCACGTCGTGTGCCGCGTTCAGGGCGCGAATTCCGGCGCGCATGCGCTGCAGCGCGGTCTCGAATTCGAATCTTCGAAGGTACAGATACGCCACCCTCAGATGCGCGCGGTGGTTCCACGCATCGGCCGGGACGGCCTGGCGCTCGAATCGTTCCAGGAGCTCTTCGTCGGTCACGTGCGTTTCCCCGGGCCGCCGCGCCGCGGGACGCGGGACGCCGTCGTGGTGTCCCGCCCCATGCGGGCTCAGCGCTTCGCCGTCGCCGCCATGGCCCCCAGCCCCAGCCCGGCGTGCAGCGCCCGCACTGCCCTGTCGGCGTCGTTCTCGGCGACGACGAACGAGATGTTCACGCGTGAGGCGCCCTGGGAGATCATCTCGATCACGATGTTCTCCCGTCCAAGCAGGTCGAAGACCCGGCCGGCCAGACCCACTCTCTTCGGGGCGCGCTCTCCCACGACCGCGACCACGGCGAGGCCGCGCTTCACCTCGACGTGACCGGTCCCCTCGAGTTCGTCGAGTGCGGAGCCCAGGTGGGTCTCGTCATCCACGGTGACCGAGATCGAGACCTCCGACGTCGTCACCAGATCCACGACGATCTGGTGCCGGCCGAAGACTTCGAAGATTCTCGCCAGGAATCCGTGCGCGAGCAGCATGCGCGTGGACACGATCGTGACCGCGGTGATGCCGCGCTTGCTGGCGATCGAACGCACGCCCCAGGGCTCGGGGCTTTCACCGATCTCGCGGGTGATCCGGGTGCCGGGATCGCCGGGCCGGCCGGTGTTGAGGATCCGCACCGGAATACCGTGCTCGATCGCCGGCAGCAGCGTCTTCGGGTGCAACACCTTGGCGCCGAAGTAGGCGAGTTCGCCGGCCTCGCCGAACGTGAGCCGCGGCACCGGCCGGGCGTCCGGAACGACACGCGGATCGGCGGTCAGCAGCCCGCTGGTGTCGGTCCAGATCTGGATCTCCTCGGCGCCGATCGCCGCGCCGATGATCGCGGCGCTGTAATCCGAACCGCCGCGCCCGAGCGTGGTGATGCGCCCGTCGAGCGCGATGCCGATGAAGCCGGTGACCACCGCGACGCCCTTCACGCGGCCCGCCCACGAGCGCAGGCGATGGTCGGCCTCGGGCAGCGGATGCGCGGCGCCGAAGCGCGCGTCGGTCACGAGCCCGGCGTCGCCGGCGCTCCATGCCTTCGCTTCCACGCCGCTCTCCCGGAGCGCCGCGGCCACCAGGTCCGCCGCGAACTGCTCGCCGAACGCCAGCGTGCGATCGCGCTCGGCGCCGGTGAGCGCAGGGCCCGCGCCGTGCACCTCCGCCCACGCCCGCCATTCGGCGAGGCGTGGCTCGAGCGCGGCCGCGGGCACGCCGGTTTCGGTGGCGAACGCCAGGTGCCGTGCGCCGACGGCCTCCGTGAGGCGCGGGCGCGTTCCCGGGTCGGCCGCGAACTGCGCCAGCTCGTCGGTGACCCCGGCGATGGCGCTCACGACCACGGTGATCGGCCCTTCGGCCGCGCATTCGCGCACGAGCCGGACGAGCGTGGCGAAGTTGGCGGGGCGGCCCACCGAGGTGCCGCCGAATTTCATGACGCGCATGGTGCGGGGAATCTAGAGAAGCCGGTGCGTGGAGTCACGGAGATTGCGAGGAAACAGCCTTCGCGGCCCATTACATATAGTAGACTTCTGGTCTCCCGCAGCCTCGCGCGGGTCCATCCCGCGCACACCTCAGATCAGGAGTTCGCATGCGTTCGAGGCTCTCGATCGGCCTTTTGACCGGCGTCGCGCTCGCCGCGACGGCCGTCGCAGTCATCACCCTCCAGCCCGCGCGACGCCCTGCTGCGGACTCCAGCCGCTCCGCAGACCAGCATCAGGGTCCGTTCCCCACCGACTGGTTCGGCGTGCAGCGCGCATGGCCCTACGACCACATTCCTCAGGAAACGTTCCGGCAGGCGGCCTCTCAGGCGCTGGCCGAGCGCGCCGCGGCGTCGCTCTCCACCAGCGGCATCGCCCAGCCGGTGTGGACGCAGGCCGGGCCGTACAACATCGGCGGCCGGGTCACCGCACTCGACGCCGTGCCGGGCGGGGCGACCGTCTATCTGGCTTCGGCCAACGGCGGCGTGTTCCGGTCCGTCAACTCGGGCGCCAACTGGAACGCGATCAGCGACGATATGCCGTTCTTCTCGATCGGCGCGCTGGCGATCGATCCGAACGACTCCGACCTCGTGTACGTCGGCACCGGCGAGGCCAACTCGTCGGTGGATTCCTACGACGGCAACGGACTGTGGCGCTGGGACGACGCGACGCTGAGCTGGGCGCACCTCGGGCTGGATGCAACCGCGCGCATCGGGCGGGTCGCGATCGATCCGCAGAACTCGAGCCGAATCTACGTCGCGGCGATGGGACGGCAGTTCTCGACCGACTCCAATCGCGGGCTCTACCGCAGCGAAGACGGCGGCCAGACCTGGAGCCAGGTGCTGTTCGTGAACGACAGCACCGGCGTCGCCGACGTGGTGGTGAACCCGGCGCATCCGGAGACCCTCTACGCGGCGACCTGGGAACGCGTGCGGCGGCCGACCTACCGCCGCGCGTACGGCCCCGGCTGCGGGATCTGGCGGAGTGCGGACCACGGCGAGACCTGGACCCGGCTGCAGACCGGACTGCCGGCGCCGTCCGACGACGTCGGCCGCATCGGTCTCGCGATCGCGAACTCGAACCCCTCGATCGTCTACGCGCAGATCGTCACCGGCGCGGCCCTCGGCTACGCCGGGCTCGGCATGTACCGCACCGAGGACGGCGGCGAGACCTGGGCGCGCCGCGACGTGTCCGGCTTCACCGGGATCTTCGGCGGCTTCTCCTGGTACTTCGGTGCGATCGGCGTGAATCCGTTCATCTCGGACCAGGTGTGGGCCATGGGGGTCACCATCGCGCGCTCGACCGACGGCGGGCAGACGTTCTCGAACTTCAGCGGCGCCGCTCACCCCGACCAGCATGCGATCTGGTTCGATCCCACGAACCCGTCGCGGATCTACCTCGGCAACGACGGCGGCTTCTATTCCTCGGTGAATGGCGGCTCGAGCTGGAGCAAGTCGGTGGACCTGCCGATCACGCAGTTCTACGCCGCGGACATCGATCCGTCGAATCCCGCGCGCCTGGTCGGCGGCACGCAGGACAACAACACGCTGATCACCGGCGGCTCGCCCACGGCATGGAGCCCGATCCTCGGCGGCGACGGCTTCTACTGCCTGATCGACCCGACCAACCCGAACGTCATCCTGGCCGAGTATCAGTTCTGCTGCAGCAACACCGGGCCGCGGCGCTCGGTGAACGGCGGGAGCAGCTTCGCCGCTCCGGGCGGGATCGTCGGCTCGGATCGGTTCAACTGGTCCACCCCGTTCGTCATGGATCCGGGCAACCACAACGTCGTGCTGGTCGGCAGCCAGCGGGTCTACAAGAGTACGAACAACGGCGTCAGCTATTCGATCGTGAGCGGCGACCTGACCACGAATCCGCCGACCGAGCTGCTCTACGGGACCATCACCACGCTGGCGATCTCGCCGGTCAGCCCGCGCATCTACTTCGCCGGCACCGACGACGGCAAGGTGTGGCGTTCGCGCGACGCCGGATCGAGCTGGGAGGACATCTCGGCCGGCCTGCCGGTGCGCTACGTCACCCGGGTCACCGCCGATCCGGCGGACAGCAACGTGGTTTACGTGACGCATTCGGGGTTCGGCATGGATGAACCCATGGCCCACGTCCACCGCAGCACGAACCTCGGCGACACCTGGACTTCCATCGCCGGAAACCTGCCGGACGCCCCGGCGAACGACATCCTGGTGGACCCGGACGACCCGAACACGCTCTACCTGGGGACCGACGTCGGCATGTTCGCGACCCGGAACCTGGGCGCCGGCTGGTACCCCCTCGGAATCGGGATGCCGCTGCAGACCATCTTCGATCTGACGCTTCATGAAGGATCCCGAACGCTGGTCGCGGCGACGCACGGCCGCTCGCAGTGGCGGCTCGACCTCACCAGCCTGCCGGTCGCGGTCGAACCGCAGACCGCTCCCCGGCGCCTTGCGCTCGCCGCGCCACGCCCCAACCCGAGCCGCGGCGTCGCGCACCTTTCGCTGGAAGTTTCCAGCGCAACCGCCGTTCGCATCGACATCTACGATGCGATGGGACGGCGGGTGCGTGCGCTCGCACGCGGCACGTTCGCACCCGGAGATCACGCCTTCGAGTGGAACGGAACCGACGATGCCGGACGTCCGCTCGGTGCCGGGATGTACTTCGTGCGGGCGAGCGGCGAGGGTGCGGTCGCGACATCGAGACTCGTTCGGATCGAGTGAGAATGCCTCCGGCGACGACGCCCCGACCGGTTCTCCCGGCCGGGGCGTCGTGCTTCATGGAGGATCGTTTCGACCGCGCGAGACGCGGCCCGGATGTTGCATGCCGTTTCGCCCGCATGAATCAAGGTCGAAACGCCCCCGGGGCCAAGAAAAGCCTTTGAAACCGCGGTTGCACTTGATATACCCACACGCGGCAACGGCGCCCATTGGCGCCGCCAAGATTTCGAGCCGCTGTTCACATCCAGCCCAAGGAAGGATCACCCAATGGCCAAGGCCAAGATGATGACGAAGTCGCAGATCGCGGGCCACATCGCGACGAAGTTCGAGCTCACGAAGAAGCAGAGCACCGCGATTCTCGAAGAGCTGGCGACGCTCGCCGCGAAGGAAGCGCGCAGGGGCTTCACGTTCCCCGGCGTCGGAAAGCTCGTCGTCGTGAAGCGCAAGGCTCGCATGGGCCGCAACCCGCAGACGGGCGAGCCGATCAAGATCCCGGCCAAGACCGTCCTCAAGTTCCGCATCGCGAAGGCCATGAAGGAGCTCGCGCTCAAGTAGAGAGCGCCGGCGGTTTCGTGAAGGGCCCCGGTGTTCTCCCGGGGCCTTTTCATTGGGTGCAACGGCGCCGCCCCGCGCCGCGTTCCCTGCTGGAGAATCCTTCATGAGATTCCTGCGCATCGCCGCCGCGATCGTCGGCGGACTCGTCGTCGTGGTGATCGTGCTGCTCGCCATCGTGTGGTGGAACGGCGGGCGCAGGATCGAGCACCGCTTCCACGTGCAGGTCGCCTCGATCGAGGTGCCGTCGGACTCGGCATCCATCGCCGAGGGCGGCCGGCTGACGAAGGTGTTCGCGTGTGTCGCCTGTCACGGCGCCGATCTCGAGGGCCGCGTGATGATCGACGCGCCGAACTTCGCGCGGGTGATCGCGCCGCAACTCGGCCCGGGGAAGACCAGCGCGACCACCGGCTTCACCCCCGCCGACTGGGTGCGCGCGATACGGCACGGGATCCACCGGGACGGGCGGCCGATCCTGATCATGCCGGCACTCGAGTACCAGCATCTCGCCGACAGCGACGTGAGCCGGATGATCGCCTACGCGACCCGGCTGCCGCCGGCCACGCACGAGCTGCCGAAGACGGAAGTGCGTCCGATCGCACGCATGCTGATCGGCGCCGGCGTGCTGCCGATCGAAGCCGAACACGTGGATCACGCGCAGCATCCGGCCGAGCCGGTGCGCGAAGTGGACGTCGAATACGGCCGCTACCTCGCCATGACCTGCCGCACCTGCCACGGCCCCGAGCTCCACGGCGTGGCCGACCCCAGCTTCGGCGGACCCGACGTCACCGGCGCGGGGACGACCCGCGGCTGGACGTTCGACGATTTCCGCACCGCGATGCGCGAGGGCCGCACGCCCGACGGGCGCGAGCTCGACGCGGATCGCATGCCGTGGACCGCGCTCGGCTACATGACCGACGACGAGCTGGCGGCGGTCTGGCAGTACGTCCAGTCCATTCCGGCGGCGACGGTCGCACGCTGAACGCCGGCGCCCGGCCCGGGCTCGCAACATTCGCGGAGCGGGGGCCGTAGGTGGGTCATGAAGACGCAGGGGAGTCCCGCATGACCGGTATCCAGGTGGAAAATCTCTCCAAGAGCTACAGGAAGCGCTTCGGCGGACAGGTGCGCGCGCTGGACGGCGTGTCCATGACCGTCGCGCCCGGCGAAGCGCTCGGGATCATCGGCCCCAATGGCGCCGGCAAGACCACGTTCCTCGGCTGCCTGCTCGGGTTCCTCACGCCCGACACCGGGCGCGTGACCATCGACGGGCTCGAGCCCGACGATCTCGCGATACGCGGCCGCACCGGCTACCTGCCCGAACGGCTGGTGATGGACCGGTGGATGACGGGGCGGCAGTTCCTGCACTACCACCACGCGCTCGCGCGGCTGCCCGACGCGCGGCGCGCCGACGATGCCGATGCCGCGCTCCAGCGCGTGGGGCTCGACGCCGATGCCGCGGGGCGACCGATTGCGAAGTTCTCGCGCGGCATGCTGCAGCGGCTGGGGCTCGCGCAGGCGCTGCTCGGCTCGCCGCAGTACGTGTTCCTCGACGAACCCGCATCGGGCGTGGACCCGGCCGGCGTGCTGCTGTTCCGGCGCCTGCTCGGCGAGCTCAAGCAGCAGGGCGTGACGCTGGTCCTGAACTCGCATCAGCTCGATCAGGTCGAGCGCGTGTGTGACCGCGTGGCGTTCGTGAAGAACGGCCGCGTCGAGGCGATCGAAACCGTCGCCGCCGGCGCGCAGCATGCACGCGTCGTGCGCGTGCGCTGGGTCGCAGGTCGCGCGGCGGGCCCCGAAGCGCTGGCCGCCGCCGCGGCACGTGCCGGCGCGACACCGCGCCAGCACGACACCACCGCCGCGAGCTTCGACGTCGCCGACGACGCCGGCGCCGCGCGACTGGTGGCCGAGCTGGTGCGCGCGGGCATCGAGGTCGCCGAGGTCACCGCGGAAGAAAGCCGTCTCGAGCGGCTGTTCATGGAACCCGAGGCCGCGAACACGGGCTCGCCCGCTTCTTCCTACATGCCGCCGGACGCGGGAGGCGCGTCGTGAGGCCGCCCGCCGCGCGCCGCGCCGGGCCCAGGCGAAACCGGGGAGAGAGATCGTGAACCGCACGCTCGTCATGACCACGATCATGCAGCGGCTGAAGAGTCCGGTGCGCATGGCGCTCGTCGGTGCCGGCTTCTTCCTGCCGCTCCTCGGACTCTGGTTCCTGCCGATGACCGGCATGGCGAGCCTCGACAACGGCTTCAAGTTCGGGCTGGTGATCGGCGCGGGGCTGATCGGCCAGGATCTCTCGGCCGGCGTGCTGCAGCTGCTGTTCGCGCGGCCGGTGACGCGGATGAGCTACGTCGTGAGCCGCTGGCTCGGCTGCCTGATGTTCGCCGCCGCGCTGAGCGTGGTGCAGGTGTCGTGCGGCGCGCTGATCCTCGAGGCGCGCGGCATGCCCATGGAGTTGAACGCCGTGCTGGTCTTCGGCGGCACGCAGCTGCTGGCTGCGATCGGCATCGTGTCGGTGCTCACGCTGTTCTCGTCGTTGATCGGCGGCTTCGGCGACCTGGGCCTGTACCTGCTCGCCAGCATCGTCGCCGGCGCGATCGGCCTCGGCGGTCAGATCTCCGGCACTGCCTGGGCGCGGCACACCGGCGAGGAGCTCGGGCGGTTCCTCTCGCCCGGCCTCGACCTGGCGCGGCTGAGCCAGTCCACGTCGCCGTCGTGGTTCGAGATCACCTCGTTCGTCTCGACGGTGGTCATCTGCCTCGCGGTGGCCGTGTGGGTCATGAACCGCAGGGAGCTGTCCTATGCCTCCGGCTGAGATCCACGGCGCCGGCTCGACGCGCCGCACCCCGCGGTGGCTGATCGCGCTCGCCGCGATACTGCTCGCCCTGCGCATCGGGCTCGGGATCTACGAGGCGCGTACGGGCTACCTGATTCCCCCCGACAGCCCGGTGATCCAGATCCAGCACTAGGCCGGAGCGGGCCGCTCCGCCCGCCCCGGGCGCCCTGCATGGCTGGACCCGCAGGGCGGCCGGCGGGGTAGAATGGGGACGTCGTTCGCCACACGCGCTCTGCTCCCCTGCCCCGGCCCCGTCCGGAACCGTGGAGAGTGCGGACCATGCGTCTCTTCCAATTGTTCGTCGTTGGCTGTCTGGTCACGACCGGATGCAGCAAGCACACCGGGATCGGGATAGATCACCTCGTTCCGCCCGAATACCTGGCGTGGATCGGCGCCTACGCCGGTGCCCCCGCACCCGGTGACGTGATCCTCGACCTGGTGCGGCTCGACACGGCCGTGTCCGGGTCGGTCCTGTTCGGATCGGGCGCCGCCGGTGCGCTGCGGGTGACCGGGACCATGACCGCTGACTCGCTGTTCCTGAGCCTCGATCCCGCGCACTCGTCGAGTCCGTCCGATCTTTCGTTGCGCGCGGGCGTGCTCCCCGACGGAAGCCTCGCGGGAACGCTGACGTACACGCCCGGCGGGCTCGACGCGACGTTCTCGAGCCGGGTGCTGGAGCGACGCGGGATCGCGTTGGACGCCTCGCACCAGAGCGCACTGCTCTCCGTCATCGCGATGGAATATCGACGGGAGCCTGCTGTGGCTCAGCACGCCCGCCGACGGCTACGTGCTCATGACTCCCGACGACGGCGCCGTCGTCGGCAGCGTCGACGTCGAGCACGATCCAGGCGGAACCTGGACCAGCACCGCGCTGATGTTCGACGGCACCGAGATGTGGGGCACCTACCCGATCACCGTCACCGGGCCCGGCGGGAGTCAGAACATCGCCGACGTGCTCGGCTTCGACGCGTCGGGGCGGACCGGAGACTCGCTGCGGGTGGGCCACCGCCCGGTCGGGCTCGCGCACGACGGAACCAGCGGCTGGTCGCTGCGCAACGACCCCGTCGCGCTGATTCGCTTCGACGCCGCGGGCGCCGTGCAGGACAGCATCCATCTCCAGATTCCGGACGCCGTGTTCCTGGATTTCGACGGGTCGCACTTCTGGACGCTCGGCTGGCACCTGCGGCGGCTCTATGAGGTGGACGTCGACGGTACGGTCCTGGCGATGCGCGATCTGCCGAGCCATGATCCGGCCGGTCTGCCCTCGGGGCTCGCCGTCGAGGGCACGCATGTCTGGTACTCCGAGGGCCTGATCGGCGGCGGCGGGTGGCTCGTACCGCATGACGCCGTATTGAGTACGACGACTTCGTCCCGACCCGGCGGCGCGGCCGGCCGGGCGACGGGCTGCTGCTGAAGGAGGGACCATGTCCGACCAGACGAAGATCATCCACCGCCATCGCGACGGCGGCGCCGTCATCGGCCCGCTGTGGCTCATGGGGTGGCTGTTCACGATCGGCTACCTGAAGCTCACGTTCTGGAAAGGGCTCCTCGCGCTCATCATCTGGCCCTACGATCTCGGGGTATTCTTCCGCAGCTAGGCCCCGAACCGGCCGGCTCCGGGGCGCGAGGCCCGGGCGGGCGTCAGGGCAATCCCCCACGGAAGGAGACGGCCATGCGTGATCCCATCGATCATCTGCTCGAGGAGCACCGCGCCATCATGACCCGGCTGGCGCCCCTGCGGCGGGCCGTGGAGGAACTGCACGGGGAGGGCGCAGATCTCTCGCGGATCCTGCCCGTGCTGCAGGACGCGGGGCAGATGATGGCCACCACCCTGCTGCTGCACGCGCGCCAGGAAGACGAGGCGCTGTTCCCGGAGATCGAGCGGGCGCTCGATTCGGCCGGCGGCCCGACCGCGGTCATGCGTCAGGAGCATCGTGACATCCACGCCGGAGCCGAGTTGTTTCGCCGCACCCTTCGCGAGCTCAACGAAGTCGAGCACCCCGCGATCATGGCCCGCGGAGAGGCGCTGCGAAGCCTGCCGGCCGGCGTCTCCGGCACCGGGCAGCTTCGCGGAATCGCGGAGGAGATCCTGGCGCTGGTGGACGCTCACTTCGGCAAGGAAGAACAGATCCTCTTCCCCATGGCCCGCCAGGTGCTGACCTCCGAGGCGCTCGAGCAGACGGCGCAGCGGATGGAGGAGATCGTCGCGAACGCAGGGCTCGGGCCCCGTTGACCCGTCCCCGCGACCAGCGACCGAAGCGAGCGGCGCCGGCGGGCGGCGCCCCGCGAGCGGTCCGGCTGGCGCTGCTGACGGCGGGAGCGGCGTGGCTCGCCGGCTGCGGCGCGCCCCGTGCGCCGGCAAGCCTGGACGCCACGAGCACTTCGGACACGCTCCATGTCACGGTCGCCGGACGCGGGCTGGTGATCCCTGCGCCGGAAGGCATGGTCGACATCATGTCGACAGCGCACCTGGGCCCGCTGGCGTCGGGGCGACCATGCGGCGGTCGAATCACCGTTCCGCGAGTCCGACGGGGACACGGTCGTCGCGTTCGCGGCGGATCGTGGACGTCGCGCCGTGCAGCTGCTGGTGGTCGGATGGGATCCGGTCCGGCGTACCCACGACCTCTGGGGTCAGGAAGCAGTGCTCGTCGACGGACGGATCATCGGGCTGCTCTGGCTGGAGCGCGGTGCCTTTTCCATGGGTGCCCTCGACGAGATCTTGCTCCAGCTCGATCTCTGGGCGGACGCGATCCTCGCGGTCAACGCCCGGCCGCTCGCTTCGGAAGGTTGACCCACGACTGACAGATCGCGGACCGCCGCTTGGCAATTCGCCGCGCGGCCGGGCGCAAGGTCGGGTTCGCCGATGCGCGGAGGATGCGCTTCCGGCGTGACGCGGGAAACCCTGCAGCGACGGATCTGACTCACATGCGACGAGCGGTCGTGACCATGGCAGCGGCGGTGGCGCTGGTCCTGATCTCCGGGACGGGCGCGAACGCCGCTGTTTCGCATCCGGGCGCAGGCTCCGCCGCGATCGCGACGGGCGCCGCGCAGGGCGGGCGCACCGACTCCGCGCCTGCCCGCGCACCCGGTTCCCACCGCGCGCACCGCCGGCAAGATCCGGCGAAGCAGACCCGGCGCCCGCAGCGGCAGACGTCGCGCCGGACCCGCAGCCACCAGGGCAAGCATCTTGCCACGCGGTGCAGCGGACCGGCCGCCGGGCGGCGCGTGTGCGGTCGCGTCGGCGACGCAGCGCACACCGGCAGCCAGGGCCTCGCGGTGGATCGTGCGCGAGGCCGGGCGCCCCCCACCGTCCGCGCGCGGCGCTCCAGCGCGAACACCGCGAGCGCCCGGCACGAGCTCTCCCTCTCGAGCGCCGGACGAGCCACGCCCCTCCCGCGGGCTCGAGTGCATTCGGCCGATCCGGTCATCCGGATCGCCGCCACCTCCCTTCCATATGACTGTCAAACGTTCGGCGAGCCGGACTGCGGCGAAACCTGCGCCTACGCAGGGGATCCCGACGCAGCGACCGGCTCGCCTGCTGGACGGACGGAGCGGCTTCCTGACCGCTTCCGCACCGGGCGCCCGGTGGGCGCGGCGGTGTGAGGAGTCCGATCTCGTTGTCAGGAACGTGCTCACGAAGGAGGAGCAGTCGAAGGTCGAAGAGCGCGTGACGTTGCAGCCGGCGCGCACGACGAAGAAAGGAGGTGCCTGCGAAGCGCGCCGGGCAGACCCGGGCCACAGATGACGAAGCGCAGCACACCCTGACTTGTCGCCCCGGCGGATGGACCCCTCCCGGGGCTGACGGAACCCACGTGTCGCGACTGCATGGGACCCGCGATGCGTGAACCCAGCGGGGCGCCGGTGAATGCCGGCGCCCCGTCTGCGTGACGGGCATGCGGGCCGGGCGGGACCGGGCCGGAGCGGGCATTCGCCGCCGCCAGCCCGGCCTCGCCCCGCGGGCGAACTTCCTTGAGATGCGTCTCGCGTTCGGCTTCACTCCGCGCGGAACTCGACCGAAAGGAGGCTTCGATGGTCGCTGGTGTGGTGGTAGTGATTCACGTCCTGTGCGTGTTCTGGCTGCTGGCGGGGGTGCTCGGGCGGGCCGCGACGACGGCGCGCGCCCGGCGTTCGAACGACATCGGCGAGGTGCGGACGCTGATGGGACTGTCTTCGGTCTTCGAGACGCGCATGGTGCGTCCTTCGACCGGCTTCGTGCTGCTGTTCGGCCTGCTCGCCGCGTGGCTCCACGGCTGGCCGATCCTCGGGGCGCTGCAGGGCGCGCACACGAACTGGGTGCTCGCGTCGCTGCTCATCTACCTGTCCATCATTCCGGTGATCGTCTTCGTGTTCGTGCCGCGCGGGAAGGTCTTTCGTGCAGTGCTGGAAGAAGCCGTCGAGCGGCGCCAGGTGACGCCCGCGCTGCGCGCGGCCATGAACGATCCCGCGGTGGCCGCCGCCCACGTCTACGAGATGGGCATGATCCTGGCGATCACGGTGCTGATGGTGATGCGGCCGTTCTGACGGGCCGGACGCGGGGGGGGAGCATGTTTCGCGGGCAGGCGGGCCCGGGCCCTTCGGTCAGTGCGCCGTCGACTTCATTTCCTCGAGCGTGGCCCGGTAAACCGAGTCGCGTCCTGCGCCGGAGGCCACGGCGCGCTCCGCCAGCGTGCGGGCCTCGTCCAGATGCCGCCCCTGCTTGAGCAGCGCGTACGCGAGGTTGTTCATGGCGTCGTAGTTCGTGGAGGAATCGCGCAGTGCGCGGCGATACTGGTGTTCGGCACGGCCCCAGCGCCCGTTGGCCGCTTCGACGTTGCCGAGATTGACGCGCGCCCGCGTGAGTCCGGAGTCGAGTCGCAGTGCCCTGCGGTACTCCTTCGCCGCGAGATCGAGCTTCCCTCCCGACTCGTACGCCACTCCCAGATCGTTGTGCTCGCTCGCCGAGAGCGGGTCGTGGAGCAGTACGAGATGGGCGCAGCCCGTGGTCGCGGCGGAGATGCCCAGGACGGTGATGAGCAGCCCGGTGCGAACGATGCGCTGCAGCTTCATGGCAGCCTCGGTCGCACGATCAGCGCCTGCGAGCCGGCGGTCCGCCACCGTTTCGCCAGGTCGCTGCGCCGGACGACGCGCGAATGCTTCCCGCCCTCGTTGAGCGTAAAGGTCTCACGCGCCGGGTCCCAACCCGTCACCACGCCGAAGTGACGCACCGTCAACGGGCCGCGGCCGTTCTGGTAGAGCACGATGGGCGGCACGCCGGACGCGAGCAGGGTCACCAGCGAATCGGGGCCGAGTGTCGCGACGACGGCGTCGTACCCTCCGCGGCGCGCGGCGGCTGCGAGATCGGTGATGAGCGAGCCGCGCAGCACCGGATCGTACGCGCGATCGGATTCGGCGATGGCCGACGAATCAGCCCCGTAATGACGCAGCACCATTTCGAGCGCCGCCTGGCCGCAGTGCTCGGGGGTCTGCACCACGATCGGCACGTCGACGCTGAGCCGGGCCGCAGCGGGCGGCCCGGCCAGCGCGACGGACGGCAGGGCAATCAGCAGCAGCGCGGCCAGCGCGTGCGACGTCACCTCACGACCACTTCGCGATTCATGAGGCGGAGGACGACGATCACCAGGATGACCACGACCAGAATGCCGATGACGGCGCCGGTGCCGTCGCCACCGCTGGGCAGTCCCTTGGAAGCGGAAGCCAGTGTATGGAGGTCCTGGTCCGACATGTTCGCCAGTCTGACCTGGGCTTCATCGGGCGAGATGCCGTAGTCGCGCAGCTTCTGCGCGACGATCTTGTTCTCGAACGCCCGCTGCGCGACGAGCATGTCCGCGTCGCGCGCCGTGGTGATCACGGTCGCGCCGGTGGTCTGCGACGGCGCCAGCGCGGCCAGCGCGGGGCTGAAGTCGAGCGCGCTCATACTCAGGACGACGAGCATCCCCGTCCAGAAGCGAAGTTTCTTCGGAAAGGTCTTCATGTCATACCTCATGATGATGGAACGAAGCCGCGGCGGCGTGGATCGCCGTTGCAGCGAATGGACCGGCGCCCGCCGCAACGGAGCGGGCACCGGTCCGATGGCATCGTTTCAGCGCCCTGCCGCCTGCTGCCTGGCCTGCTCCTGAAGCGCCGCGCTCGCGTAGATCGCCACCTCGATGCGCCGGTTGAGCTGGCGGCCGCCCTCGGTGTCGTTCGACGCGAGGGGCTCACGCTCCCCGAGCCCGGCCGTCGCGATGTTACGGGTGACTCCCTGTGCCCTCAGATAACGTGCCGCAGAGTCGGCGCGCCGCTCCGAGAGGCCCTGGTTGTACTGGGAACTCCCCACCGCGTCGGTGTGACCGACGATCATCAGGTTGGAGTCGTCGTATTTGTTCAGGTGCGTCGCCAGCTTGTCCAGGTTCGAGGCGGCGCTGGCCCGGATGACGGCGGAATCGAAATCAAACAGAAGCCCGGAGGGGAACGTCACCGCAATTCCCTCCCCGACGCGCGTGATCGTCGCGCCCGGGATTTCCTGCTCGAGCTCCTTCGCCCGCACGTCCATCTGGTGACCGATGATCGCGCCGGCCGCCCCGCCCAGCACCGCACCGATGATTGCGCCGCGCGCGGTCGAGCCGGTCTGGTTGCCGATCACTCCGCCGGCGACGCCGCCCGCCACACCGCCGATGACGGCGCCCTGGGTGGTCTTGTTCATGGACGCACAGCCGGTCACGCCCGCCAGCGCGGCCAGCAGCAACGCGGCGGCAACCGTGAAGCACAGAGTTCTTCGCATGGCATCGTTCTCCTTGCTGTCGGTCCGACGCTGCCGGCGTTGCCGGCCCTCGCCTTCGTACGAACGTTCGTCGTCCCGGCCGCCCTCGCGCGGGTTCAGCATGACGCACGAGTGAACCTCCGCGGCGCTCAGCGCGACGAGGCGATTCTGGCCGTTTCGTAGACCTCAGTCAGCTCGGGATCCTGAGCGATATTGAGGAGCAGTTCTTCGAACGTCTCCCGTTTCATGCCGTGCGCTTCGAGAACCTCCGCCATGCGCCTCGGCTCCTTCTCGATGGCTACGACCATCTGCGCCGCTTCGCGGGCTCTGTCGACCGACGGTGTCGCATCATTCTGTTCTGCGTTCACCGCATGCGCCGATTTTCCGGCGGAAGGTGACTGCGCACAGCCCCACGCAAGCAGGGTCATCGCGACCGTCAGGGCGGCCAACGCCAGTGTGCGAATCGAGCGCGTGCTCATCGCGTTCCACCCTTCCCGCCCTGCTTCCCCGATTTCCCGGGACTTTCGGGACCACCGCCCCTGTCCGTGCGTCCTTGATCATCGCTGCTGCTGGACATGCCGGATTTGTCCGGCCTCCAGATCTTCGCCGCGCGATCCTTTCCCATCCCGCGCGCAACGTGCTCGGCTCGGATGGCCGCCGCCAGATCGCGGCCACGCAGGCCCGACCGGAGCTGCTGCTGAACGAACGCGCCGAAATTGTCGATGGGGCCATGCTGGCGGATCGCGTCGTTCTCTTCGTTGAACAACTCGGCCAGGTTCGCGGCCGGCATGCGCTGCTCGCGCGCCGTCGCGAAGAGGGTCTGCAGGTCCCGTTCCGGAACGCCGAGGAACCTGGCTTCGCGGGCAGCCGTGGGCAGGTGCGCCGCCATCAGGAATCGATCGACCGGGCTGCCGCCTGATTCCTGAGCCGCAGCGGGGGCGGCGAGAGCGAGTGCCATCAGCACCATGGTTCGAAAGACCTTCATCGCTTCGCACCTCCTCGCCGGTGGCGGAGTCACGGCCTGGACACCTCGACGCGCGTCGCAGACATCCCTGCCCCGTGCGAGCAGAACGCCAGTTTCATGCCACCTCGTTCACGGCCCGCGCGGACCGCCCAACGCCATGCGGGGGCAACCGATGGAGCCGGACGGCGGCGGCGCGATGGCGTGGGCGAACTTCGATGGGCGGGCGACGACGTAAAAGTGCGCACGTTCGTGGAAGAATGTTCAAAGCGGGCAGCGTGTCGTCCGTGCCCTGTCCTGCCCGGACGACGAGCCGCCGGGGCGCGTGCCCGGCGAACGGGAGCGACGGGCAGGTGACGCGCGGCAGCGAGCGGATCGCCTTCGAATGAGCACTCTGCCGTCATCGCGATCACCGGGACGTGCGACGAAAGCCGTCTGGCTCGTGGCCACCCGCGCGAGAGCGCGACGCCTGCGCGTCACCCACAACGCCCTCGTACGCGCACGCCCGCGGGCAGCTGCGTCCTGTGCAATCATTCCTCGCATGGCAAGTGTCCGTGCCAGTCAACCCTGCTAGACTGAGTTCCTCGATTGGGGTCGCGGGCGCTCCGCGATCCATAGTGGAAAGAAGGTTGGCTCCTTGTTCATCGCTCGCCACCCGCGGTCTCGCGCCGCGACGGGTCAACCTGGCATCGCGCGCCCCCGGCTGATCGGTCTCGATTCGAGCCCCCTTCACGGCGAGTTGCTCGGCGTCGAGCGGCTCGAGGAGCGCGCCCGGGCGCTGGCCGCGGGATACACCCTCTCGCGCAATCCACAGCGCGGGCCGCCCCGGTTGCTGCGCCGCCTGTCCGACCACACGCGCGTGCTCCGTCACGCCTATCGAACGCTCGCCGGAGACGTTCGGCGCGGCGAGCCGATCGCACCTGCAGCCGAGTGGCTGCTCGACAACTTCCACCTGGTGGAAGGCGAGATCCGAGAGATCCGCCATCACCTTCCGACGCGCTACTACCGCGAACTCCCGAAACTCGCCACGCGCGAGCTCGCCGGCACCGCACGCGTCTACGCCATGGCCGTCGAGCTGCTCCGCTACAGCGACGCCCGACTCGACGCTCATCGCCTGAACCGGTTCATTCATGCGTTTCAGACCGTCGCGCCCCTCACGATCGGCGAGCTGTGGGCCTGGCCCAGCATGCTCAAGCTCGCCCTGATCGAGCACCTGCGCAGGCTCTCCGAAGAAATGCTCGAGGGCCGCGCCGGCCGTCTGGAGGCCGATCGCTGCTTCGTGGATCTGGAGAGCGCCCGCGCGGCCGGCCAGCGACCGCCGCTTCCACCGTTCTTCCACGTTGCATTCGTGAGCCAGCTGTTGCAGCGCATGCGCGAGTACGGGGCCAGGGCCGCCGGGCTCAGGAAGCTGCTCGAGGAACGGCTGGATGCCGTCGGCACCACGGTGGAAGAAGCGGTCCGTGCCGAGCACCAGCGGCAGGCGATGAACAACCTCTCGATGGGCAACTCCACGACGAGCCTCAGGGTCTGTGCCACGCTCGATTGGAACGAGTACGTCGAGGGCGTCAGCCTGATCGAGCAGATCCTGCAGCGCGATCCGCCCGACGTCTACCGACGCATGGATTTCTCCAGCCGCGATCGCTACCGCCACGCGGTCGAGGCGCTGGCCGACCCCACGGGCGAGGCCCAGGTGAGGGTCGCGCTGCGCGCCATGGAGAGTGCGCGCCAGGCGGCGGAACGGTCGGGCGTGGACTCGCCGGCGGCACACGTCGGCTACCACCTGATCGGGGGCGGCCGCGGGGAGCTCGAACACGACGTCACGCACCACCCCCCGGCCCTGCAGCAGCTGAAGCGCCTGCTCTTCGACAACGCCACACCGATCTACCTGGGGTCCGTCGCCCTGCTCTCCGGGCTCGCGGTGGCCGCCGCGGTCACGGCGGCATGGGCGGCACAGGCGCCGATCTGGATGTGTGCATGCGTGGGCGCGCTGGCGCTCATTCCCGCCAGCGAGCTGGCGGTGGCACTCCTGCACCGCGTCGTCCACCGGCTCGCGACGCCGCGGGCGCTGTCGCGACTCGACCTGCGCGGCGGCGTGCCCGAGTCGGCTCGCACCATGGTCATCGTGCCGACGCTCCTCACTTCTCGCGATGGCGCCCAGGCACAGGTCGACCTCCTCGAGGTGCGGGCCCTCGGCAACATGGATCCACGGATCCACTTCGCGCTGCTCACGGACTTCCCGGATGCAGCGGCCGAGCATCTTCCCGGCGAGGATGAGATCCTCGCGACCGCGATCGCGGGGATCGAGGCGCTGAACGCGCGCTATGCACCGGGTACCGCGGACCGTTTCTACCTGTTTCACCGGACCCGCCGCTGGAACGGCAGCGAAGGGGTGTGGATGGGTTGGGAACGCAAGCGCGGCAAGATCGATGAATTCAACCGCGTGCTGCGAGGCGCCCGTGATACGAGCTTCACCGAGCAGGTGGGCGCACCCGAAATTCTTCCGGATATCCGGTACTGCATCACCCTCGACAGCGACACCCGGTTGCCGCGGGACGCCGCGCGCCAGTTGATCGGGGTGATCGAGCATCCGCTCAACCGCCCGCGCTTCGACCCCGAACTGCGGCGCGTCGTCGAGGGCTACGGGATCCTCCAGCCGCGGGTCAGCGTCACGGCGCCCGGTGCCGCCGGGTCGTTGTTCGCCCGGGCCTACGCGGGCCATACCGGCGTCGATCCCTACACCACCGCGGTGTCCGATACGTACCAGGACCTGTTCGGCGAGGGCAGCTTCACCGGCAAGGGGCTATATGATGTGGATGCCTTCACCGCCGCGCTGAGAGGTCGTGTGGCCGAGAACGAAATGCTCTCGCACGACCTGTTCGAGGGCCTGTTCGCACGCTGCGCACTGGTGTCGGATATCGAGGTGGTCGACGACTTCCCTTCGAGCGTGCTGGCGCATGCGCGGCGCCAGCATCGCTGGGTGCGCGGTGACTGGCAGATCCTTGCCTATCTGCTGCCGCTGGTGCCGGCGGTGCACGGCTTCGAGCGCAACCGTCTGCCGCTCATCAGCCGCTGGAAGATCCTCGACAATCTGCGGCGCAGCCTGGTAGCTCCGTCGCTGCTCGCATGGCTGGCGTCGGCGTGGACCTGGCTCCCCGGCTCACCGCCGGCGTGGACCCTGGCCGCGCTCGCGGTCATGGGCTTTCCGCTGGTGCCGCCGCTGGTGCACCTCGGGCGTGGCCCGCGTCCGCAGCAGCCGGTCGGCGCGTACCTGCATGACGTGCGGGCGGAACTCGAGACGGCGGGCGCGCAGGCACTGCTCGCGATCGTACTGCTCCCCTACCACGCCTACGAGGCGCTGCACGCCATCGTGGTGACGCTGATTCGGATGGGCGTGATTCAACGGCGGCTGCTCGAGTGGGAAACAGCCGCGGCCACGACGGCGCGCGCGGCAGGGTCGCTCTCGCGCCGCGGTCCATGGGTGTTCGTCGTCGAGATGTGGGCGGGACCGGCTGCCGCGGTGGCGGGGCTCCTGGCGCTGCTGCTGGTGCGGCCGGGCGCGCTGCCGGTGGCGCTGCCGTTCCTGGCGGCGTGGTCGGCCTCGCCGCTGGTGGCCTGGTGGCTGAGCCGGCCGGTGGTTCCGCGGCGCCTCGAGCTGCACGCGGAGGACGCGGCACAGCTGCGTCGGACCGCGCGCCGGACCTGGCGCTACTTCGAGCGGTTCGTCGCCGAGCAGGACCACTGGCTGCCACCCGACAACGTGCAGGTCGTACCGGAACTGCGCATCGCGCACCGAACGTCCCCGACCAACATCGGCATGGGCCTGCTGTCGACCCTCGCCGCGCACGACCTGGGCTATCTCGACGGTGGCCGGCTCGCGGACCGCATCGACCGCATGCTCACGACCGTCGAGGCACTCGAGCACCACCGCGGGCACCTGCTCAACTGGTACGACTCGGAGCACCTCACCCCGCTGGCGCCGCGCTACGTGTCCACGGTGGACAGCGGCAATCTGGCGGGCGCGCTCATGACGCTGTCCGCGGGGCTGCGGGAAGTGGCCACGGGTGTTGACGACCGGGAACGGACGTGCGCCGGTGCCGCCGATACGGCAGGGGTGCTGTCCGAGCTGCTCGCAACGCTCGAGCGCCGCGCCCCCGCGTCGCACCAGGCGGGCCTCGCACCCGCGCGGGACGAACTGGACGCCCTGCGCGCGGTGCTCGACGCGGGCGGGCCGGCGGGCGCACGATTCGAGACCGCGGCCCGCCATGCCGGGGATCTGCGCGCCGCACTCGATCGGTTCGCGGCCGCGGCGCCGGACGATCCCGACGCCGCCGAGGCGGCCGAATGGGGGCGGGCGCTCGACACGGAACTCGCGCCGCCTGCCGCGCATCCGTCCCAGGACGGTGCGCTGCGCGAGCGCCTGAAATCCCTCGCCCGGCGCAGCGAGTGGCTCGCCGACGCAACCGAATGGACGTTTCTCTACGAGCGCGCGCGCGGCGTGTTCTCGATCGGGTACCGCCTGGCGGACGCCGACGGCCCCGGGCGCCTCGATGCTTCCTACTACGATCTGCTGGCGTCGGAGGCCCGGCTCGCGAGCTTCATCGCGATCGCCCGTGGCCAGGTGCCTCAGGAACACTGGTTCCGGCTCTCGCGTGCGCTGGTGAGCGCGGAAGGGTGCACGACGCTCGTGTCGTGGAGCGGTTCGATGTTCGAGTACCTGATGCCGCTCCTGATGCTGCGCAGTCATCCGGATACTCTGCTCGAGAGCGCCTGCGGGGCGGCGGTCCTCGCGCAAATCCGATACGGGCGGCGCCAGAACGTGCCATGGGGCATATCGGAATCCGCGTACCACGTGGTGGATCCGCACGGAACCTATCTCTACAGGGCCTTCGGTGTTCCCGGCCTGGGGCTGAAGCGCGGGCTCGCCGAGGACATGGTGGTGGCCCCCTATGCCACGGCGCTCGCCGCTCTGGTCGACCCGGCGGCGGCCGCCGCCAACTTCCGCCGACTGGCCGGCGAGGGTGCCGTGGGCCGGTTCGGATTCGAGGAAGCGCTCGACTACACGCCGCGCCGGCGTGAAGGCTCTCCGGGCACGCCGGGCCCGGCCACCGCATGCAACCGCGTCGAGGCGTTCTTCGCCCATCATCAAGGCATGAGCCTGGTCGCGCTCACCAACGCCGTGCTCGGCGCCCCGATGGTGCGGCGCTTCCATTCGGATCCGCGCGTGCAGGCGACCGAGCCCCTGCTGCAGGAGCGCGTGCCGCGATTCGTGCCCGTCATCCGACCGCGTCCCGCGGAGTCGACACACTTCGCGCCGCCCGCGTCCGCGACTTCGCCACGTCGCTATCGTTCGCCGCACACGCTCTATCCCAACACCCACTTCCTGTCGAATGGGCAGTACACCGCGATCGTCACCAACGCCGGAGGTGGAACCAGCACGTGGCGTGGAAGCGCGGTGACGCGTCGGCGGGATGATCCGACCTGCGATCCGGGCAGCCAGTTCATCTACCTGCGCGACGTGCGCAGCGGCCTGTTGTGGTCGGCCACCCACCAGCCGGTGTGCCGTGAGGCCGAGCGCTATCGGGTGACGTTCCTCGCCGATGAGGCCCTGTTCGAGCGTCTGGACGACGGCATCGAGACCCGGCTCGAGATCACGGTCTCTCCCGAGGACGATGTCGAGGTGCGCCGGCTTTCTCTGGTCAATCACAGCGACGTGCTGCGCGAGATCGAGGTCACGAGCCTGGTCGAGATCGTGCTCGCACCGCACGCCGACGATCTCGCTCACCCGGCGTTCCTCAAGTTGTTTCTCGAGACCGAGTATCGTCCCGAGTGCACCGCGCTGCTGTGCGGCCGGCGCCCGCGTGCACCTGACGGACCGGCCCCATGGGCGGTGCACGTGCTGAGCGCCGAAGGGGGCGTTCACGGCGCCATCGAGTGGGAAACCGACCGCGCCCGGTTCCTCGGTCGCGGATGCACCCCGGAGAACCCGGTCGCCCTCGACGGCCGTGCGCTCTCGGGCACCACCGGAGCGGTGCTCGACCCGATCCTGAGCCTGCGCCGGCGCGTGCGCATCGCACCCGGCGGGCACGTGCGTCTGGCGTTCGCGACCGGCGTGGCCTCGAGCCGTGACGCGGCGATCGCCCTGGCGGAGAAGTACGACGATCCCGCCTCCGCCGCCCGCACCTTCGCCCTCTCCGCATCGCAGACCCAGATGCGGCTGCGTCACCTGGGCATCTCCACGGATGAGGCGCGGCTCTACGAACAGCTCGCCTCACGAGCGCTGTGGTGCAACGCGACGCTGCGCGCGGACCCGGCGTACCTCGCCGGCAACACGCTGGGTCCATCCGGCCTGTGGGCGAATGGCGTCTCGGGCGACTTTCCGATCCTGATCGTGCAGGTGATTCAAGACCATGATCTGTCAGTGGTACACCAGGTGCTCCGCGCCCAGGAGTACTGGCGGCTGAAGGGCCTCAGCGCCGACGTCGTCATCCTCAACGAACACCCGGTGAACTACCAGAACGAGATGCACGAGCAGCTCGAGGGCCTGCTCGAGAAGGGCGCATGGGCCGCCTGGAGGAACCGGCCCGGAGGCGTGTTCCTGCTGCGCGGCGACGGCATGCCCGAGGCCCAGCGCGGGGTCCTGATGGCGGCCGCGCGCGCGGTGCTGGGCCGCGGACAGGGTGATCTGGCGGACCAGCTCCGACTGCCTTATCCCGAGCCGAACTGGCCACCTGCACTGGCGACACGACCGGCACCCGCTGCTGCACCCATGTTGGAACCCACCCGCCAGGTCGAGGTTCCGGCGCTCACCCACGCCAACGGGCTCGGGGGCTTCACCGCCGGCGGACGCGAGTATGCGATCGTCCTCGAGGGAAACGCCGACACGCCACAGCCGTGGGTGAACGTGATCGCCAACCCGCACTTCGGCACCGTCGTCGGCGCCACGGGCGCCGCCTGGACCTGGGCCGGGAACAGCCGCGAGAACCGCCTCACGCCATTCACGAACGACCCGGTCGGCGAGTTCAGCGGCGAAGCGATCTATCTGCGCGACGACGACTCCGGGAACGTGTGGGGCGCCACCCCGGGGCCGCTGCCACGCAAGCGCGACAGCGGCCGCTGGGTCACGCGCCACGGTGCCGGCGTCACGCGCTACGCTCACCGCGCCCACGGCATCACCTGCGAACTCGAAGTGTTCGTGCACGCCGAGGAGCCCCTCAAGCTGACGCGGATCTCGCTGACCAACCACGCGAAGGACACCCGGCGCCTCAGCGTGTTCGCCTACAACGAATGGGCCCTGTGCCCACCGCGGGCGGGCGAACAGCGCTTCGTCGTCACCGAGCAGGATCCGGGAACCGGCGCCGTGCTGGCCCGCAATCCCTACAACTCGGACTACCCCGGGCAGACGGCATTCGTGCATTCGAGCGTCATGCCCGCGTCGGCGACCGGTGACCGCCTCGAGTTCCTGGGGAGGAACGGTTCGTTGCGGCGCCCGGCCGCGCTCGCGCGTGAGTCGCTGGGACGGCGCTTCGGCGCCAGCCTCGATCCGTGCGCCGCCATTCAGGTTCGGGTCGATCTCGAACCCGGCGCAACGCGGGACGTCGTGCTGCTGCTGGGCCAGGGCAAGACGCAGGCGCACGCGCTGGCGCTGGCGGAACGCTTCGGCAGCATCGAGGCCGCGCGCACGGCGCTCGAACAGGTCGAGGCGGGCTGGGACGCGATGCTCGGCGCCGTGCAGGTCGAAACCCCGGATGATTCCTTCGACCTGATCGTGAACCGATGGCTGCTGTACCAGGCGGTGAGCTCGCGGCTCTGGGGCCGCACCGGCTTCTTCCAGCCGGGCGGTGCATACGGCTTCCGCGATCAGCTCCAGGATTCGATGGCGCTCGGGTTCGCTCGGCCGGATCTCTACCGGGAACATCTGCTGCGCTGCGCCGCCCGCCAGTTCGTCGAGGGCGACGTGCAACACTGGTGGCATCAGCACAACGGCCGCGGTGTACGCACCCGCTGCTCCGACGACCTGCTGTGGCTCCCCTACGCGGTAGCCCACTACCTGAAGTGCACCGGCGATCAGGCCGTGCTCGACGTCCCCGTAGCCTTCCTGGAGGCGCCCCCGCTTTCGCCGGGCGAGCCGGAAGCCTACGGGCAACCTCGGACCTCCACCCAGAGCGGGACGCTCTACGAGCATTGCATCCGCGCCATCGAGCAGTGTCTCGCGGTCGGCCCCCACGGTCTGCCGCTGATGGGTACCGGCGACTGGAACGACGGCATGAACCGGGTGGGCCACCTGGGCCACGGGGAAAGCGTGTGGCTCGGCTGGTTTCTCTCGAAGATTCTGCACGACTTCTCCAGGGTCGTGGCGGCACGCGGCGACACGAAGCGCGTCGCCCGCTGGCGTGGCGAGCGCAGGCGCATGGGAGCGATGCTCGAGCAGGCCTGGGATGGCGACTGGTATCGCCGCGCCTATTTCGACGACGGCACCCCGCTCGGCTCCGCCCAGGCCCAGGAGTGCAGGATCGATGCGATCTCGCAGAGCTGGTCCGTCCTGTCCGGCGCCGCGCCGCGGGACCGCGCCGAGCGCGCCATGGATGCCGTTCGCATGCAACTGGTGCAGCGCCACGCCGGCGTGATCCAGTTGCTCACGCCACCGTTCGACCATTCGTCGCTCGACCCCGGATACATCAAGGGCTACGTGCCGGGCGTGCGCGAGAACGGCGGCCAGTACACGCACGCCGCGCTGTGGACGGTGATGGCGATCGCGCAGCTGGGCAGCGGCGACGAGGCGGTCGAGCTGTTCCACATGCTGAACCCGATCAACCATGCCCGCACCCCGGCCGACGTCGAGCGCTACAAAGTCGAGCCCTACGTCGTGGCGGCGGACGTCTACACGCATCCCGCACACATCGGCCGTGGCGGCTGGACCTGGTACACCGGTTCGGCGGCCTGGATGTACCGGCTCGCTGTCGAGTCCATTCTTGGAATCAGGCGCCGCGGTGGCTGCTTCGCCATCGAGCCGTGCATTCCCGGCGCATGGGACCGTTTCGCCGTGCGGTGGCGCCACGGAAGCAGCCTGTACGAGATCGCCGTGGTGAATCCCGGGCACGGGAACTGCGGCGTCGTGGAGGCCTGGCTGGACGACGCCGCGATCGACCACCGGGCGATCCCGCTCGTCGATGACGGTGCAGTGCATCGAGTGCGAGTGATCATGGGCGACCCCGGCCCCGAACCCGCTTCGCTATCGGCCGTGCACACGTTGGGGAGGCCGACCCCCTGATCGAGTGCGAACGCGCGTGCCCGGAGCAGCTCAGACGTCGAGCGCTTTGGAAACCCGCTCGAAGTGATGTCCGTAGATCGCGAAGGTCACCGCCGCGGCGATGAGCCGCGGGCGGCGGAACAACGTCCACCCCAGCAGGCCCCAAAAATGGAAGCGCTCGCGCCCGACGAGCCCCAGTCGCACGCTGGAGTAGAACAGGGCCAGGATGTGGCGCCAGTCCACCACGACGCCACACCGACCGACCGGCCGGAACTCACGCAGGAAGGTGCGGACGCGCGCGTAGTAGGGACCCGGCGAGTAGATGCTCTTGAGGACGCTGCGATAACCCTCGCGCAGCACCTCGAGTCCCATACGCGGCTGGATGTTGGTGGTGCCGTCGGTGTTGTCACCCGTCATCTCTCCGAGCAGCCGCCCCTCCTGCTTCATGCGATCGTAGAGGCGGGTGGAACTGGGCGCATTGAGCAGGCCGACCATGGCGGTGATGATGCCGCTCGACTGGATGAACTCGCTCATCCGCCGGAACACCATGGGCGTGTCGCTGTCGAACCCGACGATGAAACCGCCCATCACCTGCAGGCCGGCGCGCTGGATCGTGCGCACGTCGGCGATCAGGTTGCGGCCGCGGTTCTGGCGCTTGTTGCACTCGGCCAGGCCGGCGTCCTCCGGCGTTTCGATGCCGATGAATACCGTGCCGAAGCCGGCTTCGACCATGGACGACATCAGCGCCGCGTCTCGCGCGAGGTTGATCGAGGCCTCGGTGTAGAACGGCATGCCACGCTTGCCCTGGCGCCAGCGGATGAGTGCGGGCAGCAACCCGGCCTTGAGGTCACGCATGTTGCCGATCAGGTTGTCGTCCACGAAAAAGACCGAACCGCGCCATCCGAGCCGGTAGAGCAGGTCCAGTTCGGCCACGATCTGCTCCGGGGACTTGGTGCGCGGCAGGTGACCGAACCGTGAGGTGACGTCGCAGAATTCGCAATCGAACGGGCAACCGCGGGAGAACTGCACGCTCAGCGAATGATAGTGCGCGAGGTTCAGCAGTTCCCACCGCGGGATCGGCGTCTGGTGCAGGTCGGGCAGTTCCGTCGGGCGGTAGACTCGGTTCGCGCGGCCGTTCTCGAAGTCCTTCAGGAACGAAGCGAGCACCGCCTCGGCCTCGCCGAGCACGAAGTGGTCGACTTCCGGGAACGCCGTCTGGTCCGCATCGAAGAGCGGGCCGCCGGCGACGATGGTCTTGCCGGCCGCCCGGCAGCGCGCGAGGAGTTCGTGCGCGGATCGACTCTGCGCGTTCATGGCGCTCACCATGACGACGTCGGCCCACGCGAGGTCGGCCGCGGAGAGTGGTCGCACGTTGGTATCGGCGACGCGGATATGCCAGGCGCGCGGCAACAGAGCGGCGATGGTGACCAGGCCCAGTGGTGGCAACGCGGCGCGCCGGCCGACGAACTTGAGTGCGTGCCGGAAACCCCAGAACGTGTCTGCGAAGGCGGGGTAGACGAGCAGGGCATTGACCCGTTTGGCGCCCGGGCTGCCGTCTCCGGAAAGCGCTCCTGCCTTCACGGCGCTGCCCAACCGGCTGCGGTTTCCATCGAAATCCATGTCGTGCACGATTCGTCCTCCCTCCGGCTCACGAGGCGACCGCAAGCCTGGCGGTCGTGCTTCGGTTCGGCGACGCACCGGCCGGCCTCGGAAAGTGGATTTCGAATGGCGCCCAAAGCCAGTTCCGTGCCACCAGGCGGCGTCTTGAACGCGTCCATCCAACGTCCAGCGAGCCACCGCGATTCAGGCTCGGACATGCGGACTCGGCACGCTATTGCGGGCCCGCGCGGGAGCCGTCGAAGTAGAATCGCGCACGTCCCGTGGAAGAATCTTCAAGGCCGTGGCTCCGGGCTGCGAGCGTGTGGCACAGTGAGCGGGATCCAGCTGGAGTTGCAGCGTCCGGGCGTCCGCGACACCGACGAGAATCGCCGGGCGTTCGGGACGGCCGGCCGCGGCCGTGGAGGCCTGCATGATGGTCCACTTCGGCTTCTTCTCGGAATCGCACCCATGACACTCTGCGATGCCCACGTCCACGTGGATGGCTACAAGGAGGATTGGCCCGCCGCGCGGGACGAGATCCGGCGCCACGGCATCGTGTCGTTGGCCGTGTCCATGGACGTGGACTCCTACCACACCACGGTGGCGCTGAGTCGGGACGAGCCGCTGATCCTGACTTCCTTCGGGATCCATCCGTGGAACGCCCCCGAGTGGGCCGGGCGGCTTGACGAGCTGGAGACCCTGGTGAACGAGGCGCCCATGCTCGGCGAGGTGGGGCTGGATCGACGGTTCGTGAAGGACGAGGGCGCCTACGGACCGCAGGAGGAGGTCTTCGCCTTGTTTCTGGATGCAGCACGGCGCACGGGAAAGCTTCTCAACCTGCACACTTCGGGCGCCGAGGTCCGTGTGGCAGATCGGATGCGTGAAGCCGGAGCCCCGCTGGCGGTGGTGCACTGGTACAAGGGTCCCCAGCGGCCGATGGCAGCCCTGGCGGAGATGGGCGCGTACTTCTCGGTGGGGGTGGAAGTGCTCCGCTCGGAGCGCATCGCGAAGATTGCTCGACGCGTTCCCCTGGACCGCCTTCTCAGCGAGACGGACAACCCGGGTGGGTGGGCCTGGCTGGAGGGCTCTCCAGGGAAACCGGCGCTGCTGCGGCGGGTGGTGGATCGGTTGGCGGAGCTGCGAGCCCTGGATCGTCAGGAGATGGTCGATCTCCTGGAGGCCAACGCGCGTCGACTCCTCAGCAAGGGCGGTGTGTCGTGGCCCGGGCCACACGCAGCATAGGCGCGTCCAGGTCGCCCTGCGCCCGACGGAAATTTCGAGGAACGGGCCGCGGTGCAAGCCCGCGCGTTCATGGAAGAGTGCTCACGAGCCGGCGGAGTGGCGCTCCTCGACCTGCCTGGCCCGGACGATGAACCGCTGCGGCGCGTGGCCGACGAATACGAACGGGTAGCAGGTGACGAGGGTCAGCGAGCGGGTCGCCGTCGAATCCAGCACGTCTACGCGCGTCGGCTCGACGATTTCGGTCCATTCGACCCGGTAGCTGGTGGTGCGCTCGAGCGTGACGATGTGAATGACGTCGTCCACACGCACCTTCCCGAGACCGCGCAGAAAGGTGTCGCGGTGTCCCGCGAGCCCGCAGTTGCCGGCTCCACCCGGCCATGCCGTCGATGGAACGTGTCCCACGGCGCGTCCGAGCGTCCGGGCGTCCACGCCCTCGGCGACCATCGCGGTCATACCGAGGCGCGGAATTTCGATCCGGCCGAGCACGGTCCCCGACTCCGCTGCGCGCCGCGGCGGTTCGGCTGCGAGTGCCCCGGTGACCGGCGCCTGATTGCCGACGGCGACGGACGGGGCGGCGGCAGCATCGCGCAATGCGATGTCGAAGGCGCCCGACGTGGCCGCCTGAAAGTGGTGCGCCTCGATGGCGGTCGTAGACCATCGCCCGAGGAGCAGCAACCCCAGAATCAGGAGCCCGCCCCGGAACCAATGGAATTTATGGCCCGTGATCATTGGACGAGGTGCCTCGTGGCTGCGGCGGTGCCACCCGGCGGTCTCAGGGACCGGCCACCGGGTAGACACGGCACGTTCAGACGATCCGCAGGCTGCGCAGGACCGTCCAGAATCCCGCCGCTCCCAGCGACGACACACCCAGCAGCAGAATCAGCGGCTGACGGCTCGCGGTCTGCGGGAGTGTGTCCGCGCGCTCCACCCGCGCGGGCTCGCGCTGCGCCACGACCGCATAGGTCGCCGGCTCGATCTCGCGCCGCTCGACGACTTCAGCGTCGGAGATCGGCGCGTTGCGGCCGGTGGCGCTCGTGAATCCGCAATCCACGCTGTTCTGAGCGACCACCAGATCACTGTCGAGCGTCTGCGAGTAGGCCTGTTCCCGGTCCGCCTCGCTGCCACCGAGCAGATTGACGCGCTTCGCGTAATAGCGGCCATCGGTCATCTGCATGAACTCCACCCGCAGGAACGTACCGGGCGCGACCTCGCGGGGCACGATGGTTCGGGAGTCCATGACCATGCCCACCGCCTGGCCCTGGTTCGTCGCGATCATCAGACGGTGATCGTTCACCGATACCACCCGGCCCGAGATCATCGGACGGTCGGAGAAGTGGTAGTCGGCGGTGTTGGGCGTCGCCGTCATCATGGCCCCGGGAGAATGCGTGCGCATCTGCTGCGGCAGGGTCACGCGGCCATCCGTGTCGGCCTGAACAGCGCCGCCGGCCTCACGGCCATTTCCTGGCGCCGTGGCATCGCGTGCGACGACCTCGCGACTGTCGCGGGTGTTGGCATAGGCCTGTGTCCGTTCAGCGGACATGCCCCGAATGGGAGTGATCCGCTGCGCGTAGAAGCGACAGTCTTCGAGCGCCACGAACTCAGCGCGCATGATCATGCCCGGTCCGAGATCCCGCGGCGCCATGGTGCGCGAGTCCACCTCCAGGGTGACCTGTTCCCCCTGGTCGGTGTTCACGACCATCTGGTGATCGTTCACCGTCGCCACCGTTCCCGAGATCATCGGGTGTGACGAGAACCGGTAGGCGGTGCCGGGCGGGGTCGCGGCCAGCGAGGCCCCGGCCATGAGTCCCAGCATCACGAGCGCGCAGGCCGCCGCGCTCCACGTACGATGTGTTCGTTGCGTTGCTTTCATCTGAGGTCTCTTCTCTTCAAAGGGCGACGCCTTGCGACGTCGCCCGGGAGCAGCAAGTTGAAACAGTGATTGCGAATGCAGGGGTCCGTCTCAGGTGGAGCGCTTCCTCGAGTTGAGGAGGAGGACGACTCCTCCGGCCAGCGCGAGCCCTCCGGCGATGGGCGCAATCGGAATGGTCTTGTGTTCCGTCGCCGTCGCTTTGATTCCGCCTACATCGAGGATCGTCGTCTGCCGGTTGTAGCCAATCCCGCCGTAGACCAGCCCGACGATTCCAAGAACGATGAGTGCAATGGCCAGGATCTTCATTTCAAGCGCTCCTTTCCGCTGATGACTTCTTTACCTTGTGTCGCTGCGCGGCAGCCTGCGCGTGCCCGCGTCAGGAGCGCACGGCCACTGCGCTGCTGGTCGTGAACGTGAGCGGGGTGCCCGGCTTGAGCAGCACCTGATAGCCGTCCGAGGCGGCCACGACGCCGGTGGCCACGCCGCCGGCGATGACGCCGCCGATCACGGCACCCTTGCCCGTTCCGCTCACGGCCTTGCCGATGAGCGCGCCGCCTGCCGCTGAACCGGCGATGGCGCCCAGGTTGCGAGCCCGCGTCGAACCGGCGACGACGGCTTCCGTCCCGCCCTGCATCGGATAGTTGTGACCGTTGACGTTGATCGAAGTCAGCTGCAGGTCGAGCATGGCGCGATCACCCTTCACTGCGGGCTTGACCGCGCTGACCGTGCCGCTGACCGTGCTGCCGGCGGGGATGCCGTTGATGCCGTTGGCGACCGAACCCGTCCATGCATCGCCGACGCTGGCGTGCTCGGAAGTGAGGCCGGTGCCCAGCGTGATCTCGATCGGGGTGCCGGACGGAACCGTGATGTGTGCCACGTTGTCGACGCTGCCGCCGGTATTGCTGGCGACCTGGTTCCCGTCGCGGCATCCCGTGAGCGCGGTGACCGCGACGAGCGCGGCGATGGATAGGTAGCGTGTGTAACGCATGAGAGTTGCTCCTTGAGTGACATGTGCGGAAGTGCCGCGCTGGCGGCGCCTCAACGCGAAGGATGAAAGGTCGAGAGTGCTCGAACTTGTCGGTGGTTCGATCGGAATCGTCGACGTGCGGGTGCTTCAGAGGTCGCAACAGGCCAGCAGACGCTGGCTGATCGGACGATTCGGGGCTCGCTTGCGGTGTGGGGGCCGGGCCTCGGGCCGCCCCGTGCATCGAGCGGGTGCTGCCTGTACTGCCTGTCTACACATGCACGATACAAGCCACTCGCGTGGGATGATCACAGATACACTGCAACCTGCCGCAGGCGGCAGACATGGCGTCAGCGTGCGGTCGCGCGGCGCGGCGCCTGCGGCCCCGTGACGGGGCCCCCGATGTAAATGCCTCCCGGCGCGGCGTAGAAGCGACTGCGCCCGTGTGTCAGGGCGCGCCGAAGGGGAACTCCAGACCGAGCGTGGCGTAGAACGCGCCGTTCTTCACATCGCCGCCGAACGGCAGGTCGGAAATGTTCGAGAGGCCGAAGGTATAGCGTCCTTCGGCGACCACCCGCATGGCGCCGTTCCGGATCGCCGCCGCGCCCCCGACCGCGAGCCCGAAGTCCGAGGACTTGACCTGGTCCGAGTCGAGCGAAAAGCCGAGCAGCCCGGTGGTGCTGATCTTCTCGTCCACCTTGAATGACGCCACGGGCCCGGCCAGCAGCCGCAGGTCGACGGCGCCGGGGCTGGGCGCCGAAATCCGGAGCAGGAGCGGGATCTCGACATAGTCCACGTCGAGCGTGCTGCCGACGTTCCCGAAGTCGATCCCGCCGATCGTCACGTCGGTGCTGAACAGTTTGGCGCCCTTGCGTACGAACAGCAGCTCGGGCTGCACGCCCAGCATGGGCGACAGGTCGAACGTGCCGTACACGCCGCCCACGAAACCGGTGCGGTTGTCCGTGTCGAACAGATCCGCGTTCACGTGGGACAGGCTCACGCCAGCCTTGACGCCGAGGGCCATTCCGGCGCGGGCCGTGGAGGTGGCGCACGTCGCGACAGCGAGGATCAACAGAATGCCGAGAATGCGTTTCATGAGCAGACCTTCCTTCAAGGGCGGGCCGCAGGGCTCAGCGCGGTCCGCGCGGCGCGACGAGGCATCGCCTCGGGCCGGGTTGTAATTCCTTCCTTCGTTTGAAGCCGTGACCCGCCTGATTCGTCGCGGGCAGATCGCTGCCGGCGCTAGCCCCGCCCGATCCGGATGCTGGAGAGGTTGCCGATCACGCCGAACACGCTCAGCAGCCAGAGCACGACGCCGATGACGACGACGATGTTGAGCAGGCTCTTGATCTTCGAGTCCATCGGGATGTACGTGTTGATGAGCCAGAGCAGCACCCCGACGACGATCAGAGTGATGACGACGGTGATCAGTGGCATGAGTCCTCCGTGTGCGCGGTGCCGGCCGATCGAGGGCAGGGACGCCGTCGCGAGGCCCGGGGCGGAGATGCCAGCCGCAGGAACCATGCCAGCAGAGGTCGCGCCCGGGCTCCGGCGGCGCCGGGCACGCAGCGCCATTCCCCGACCGGCTCACGCGCCCGGGGCTCACCAGCGGGCGCGAAACCCCCGGGCGTCGACGTGGACGAACGGCCCGTGCGCGGAATTCGCCGGGTAGGCCGAGAGTCCACCGACCAGATCGGGATGAAGGGCCTCGACGCCTGCGGCGACGCCGAGAAGCACCCGCGCGTCGTTGACGGTGATCCGTCCATCGCCGTCGAGGTCGTCCATCACACCGTCGTCATCCGCGTCCACGAAGACGTCGGCCGCATCGCCGTACATGTGACGGCTTGCTCCGGCGCGGCCGCCCTTTGCGCCCACTCCCTGCGCGTTGTACTGCGGCGTCCGGAAACCCGACATGACATGCAGCTTGCCGGGCAGCCCGCGACGCTCCAGTTCCGCGCTGATCAGCTCGAGCTTGTCCACCAGCGGCACGCGCAGGACCAGAACCTTGGGCCACACCTGCGACTGGTCGTGCGTCAGGAAGTCACGCAGGAGAAAGTGTTTCGAGACGAGGGTGGTCTGGTTCTCGGGCGTCACCGGAATGAAGCCCGCGGGGGGCGCGTAGGCTGCGGATCGCCCCGCGACGCCGCCCGCGGGCCAGTGTCCGACGTGATAATTCCCGATTCGCGCACTCTTCAAGGGCCCGAGCGGCTTCAGCGATACGACCACCAGTGAATCCCCGTTCGGGGCGGTCACTGCCAGGGTGTGGATTCCGGGCGCTTCCACAGGGATCCCGGCGAGAAGCGGCCGCAGGACGCGGCTGCGGGCCAGCGAGTCCGGCGTCGCGATCAGGGCGCGCAGATTGCCGCTCGACCCGAGCAGATCCTGGAGCGGAGCCCGCGAGTCACCATCATGGTTCGGAGGCTGCGCGGCAGCCGCGGATTCGCCCGGGCCCGCCGGGGGTTGAGGCGAAGCCGCAATCAGCGTGAGCGACGCGCAGGCCAGCGCGGCGATTCGGCGAACGTGGTCCAAGAAGGCTCTCCCGGCGTGCAGGGTGTGGATGTCAGACCCGTGCGACCCCATCCCGTTTCACGGGCCCGATGGCCCGTGATGCATCTGGCCCAACGAAGGGGGGGTTGGGATCCGGAGGTGCGGCCAGCGCGAACCGACGGGTGAGTGGTGGACCTTCCAGGGAAGCGGTGACCCCGATTCCCTGGTTCAGGTATCGGCCGCACCCTACGGCAACCCGCATGCCCCGGGGGTGAATTCGGCGCAAACCCTGCAAGAGGCGTTCGGGCAGCGACCTGACGTCCCCGCCAGGAGCCCCGGAGCGCAGGGGAACCGGCAGCGCGAGCGAAGTGTGCGCGGAACGGCGCGGGATCGAGTCGCACAGCCGCGGGGCCGACTCACTGCGGATATGGGTAGCCTTTGCGAAGCAGGCGGTCCAGCTCGTCGTCCAGGCTGTAGATGTCCGGGTAGAAGTAGACGCTGCCGTCCTCGCGCGCGAAGGCCGTGGCGTACACGATGCAGACCGGAATCGGCCGGGTGAGGTTGACCCTGTGGTTGTCGTCACCGTCGGTCATCGCCGCGCGGATGCGCTCGACCGTCCATTCGGGCTGGTCGCGCAGGACGTGGGCGGCAAGCGCGACCGGGTCGCCGAGCCGGATGCAGCCGTGGCTCAAGTCGCGGCGCGCGCTGGCGAACAGACCCTTGGAGGGCGTGTCATGCAGGTACACGTCGTGCGCGTTCGGCAGAATGAACTTCAGCAGGCCCAGCGCATTCTCCGGTCCCGGGAGCTGGCGAATACGGAGGTCTCTGCCGATCTGCTCGAGGTTCCCGCGGGTCGCGGGCAGCTCCGTCGCCCCGTCCGAATTCCCGCTCACGAGCACCATACGCTCGCGCTCGAGATAGCCCGGATCACTCAACGCCTTCGGACCCAGTTCCTTCAGCATGATGCTGACGGGGACCTCCCAGTAGGGACGAAAGATCAGGTACTTCATGTCCGCGGCGAACACGGGTGTGCTCTTGTCGAGCGCACCCCCCACCACGACGTCCATGGCGAGCATCTGGTCCTCGGCATCGCTGGCCCCGCGAAACGCATAGAGCCGGAAGCCCGGGATGTTGACGATGATGGGCGGCTCCGCAAACGAAGGCGGCAGCCAGCGGAAGCGCTCCAGCGCCAGGACGATCTGTCGCACCCGTCCGGCGAACGGACGATCGAGCTGCGCGGCCGTGGCGGGACCGATGACGCCGTCCGGCTCGAGCCCCTGACGGACCTGGAACCGTCTCACCGCCGCCACGAGGTCGGCGGTGTAGAGCGACTCCACTGCCGGGCCCCCGGGCGCCGCGTGATCGAGATCTCCCGTCGCCTCGAGCAGGTGCCGCAGGCGTGAGGCCGCGCGAAGCGGCATGCCGGGCTTGACCACCCGTGGCAGCGCCGGCAGCGGCACGAGGGTCGTGTCACGCGCCAGAATCCGATAGCGGGCGAGACCGTTCTTGAGCAACTGGTAGTGATGCAGGCGTGGTTGCACGCGCTCCAGGATCGACTGCTGCCTGCCGGTGTCGCGCAGTGAATCCACGGCCATCTCCACCGCCAGGAAGGAGCGCGGGATGAAGAGCTGGGCATGCACCACGCTCGGGCTCACGCGCCCGCGATGGAGCGCGGAGACGAACCGCACGGCGGCCACCGAAAGCCCCACATCGAACCGCGCGAGCGCATCAGCCGGCGGTCGATCCCGTCCGCGAAGCGTGCGGGACTCGCGCTCGAGCCACGCCGCGTCGTAGTCGGCAGGATCCAGGCCGAGGCTGTCGGAGGCTGCCAGCCGCGCGATCAGCGCGCGGGCAGCCTCCGTGGGACGGGTGCCACGCAACCAGAGCGGACCCCAATCGGCGCGTTCGTAAAGCCGTTCCACCTCCAGACGAAAGCCGGGAAACGCGGGCCAGTGCAGGTCGGGATGGCTGCCGGACTGAACCAGATTCCTCATGGGCGAAGCGATGTCCGCAGGCGCTGCGCGGGCACACCCCGCCCCGGCGAGCATCCCCGTGCCCAGCGCCATGAGAACGCAGCACGGAACGAGCCGACCGACCGTCGAATTCCAGAGGTGGCGCAAGTTCACGATCAGGGTGTGATCGTCACCGTGTCGGGCAGGTCAATCTTCACGTGAACGTCCGAACTCTGTTCGCTGTTCGCCGGCGCCGGCGCGGTCTTTTGGGACCGCTGTCCCATGAAGAACCAGGCCGCCAGTCCGACCAGAACCAGGACGGCCACGATGGCCACCACGTTTACCGGGCTTCCGCCGCTGCCTTGCTGTGCCATGGTCTGTCTCCTTGTCTGGTGTTCGAGTCCAGATGGTCCCCGTGCGACGCCCGCCGGGACGGGGCCGCCGCGCGGACACCCAGAATCGTGCGAGTCCGCCGGTGCTGGCGCCGGCGGATGGTTGCGGTGCGCCCCACGGGCGCTACCGCCACGCCATCCGCCGGCGCGCAGTTCACGGCTTGATCTGCTTGAGAACCGCTTTGTTGAGCACCTTGAACTCGACCCGGCGGTTCTTCGCCATGTTCTCCGGGCTGGTATTCGGCACCAGCGGCTGTGATTCGCCGTAGCCCTTGGCCGTGAGCTGCGCGGCCTCGAGCTTCGGGAAGTGCTCGAGCAGATAGGCGCGCACCGAAGCCACTCTCTGACGGCTGAGCGTGAGGTTGTACGAGTCGCTGCCGCGCGAATCACAGTGACCCCCGACCTCGATCTTCAGCTGCGGCCACTTGCTCAGTACCTCGCCCACGACGTCGAGCGCCTTGCGTGACTCGGGCAGGATGTCGGCCTTCGCGGTTTCGAAGTTCACGTCATTCAGCCGGATCATGCCGGTGTCGAGCAGTTCGGTCTCGCGCATGCGGACTTCACTCGGCGGGCAGCCGTCCGAATCCACCTGGGTGCCCGACGGCGTGTTCGGACACTTGTCGAGCCCGTCGCATACACCATCGCCGTCCGAGTCGGTCGGGCAGCCCTTTGCGTCCACGGTGCAGCCCTGCGGGGTGTCCGCGCAGCCGTCGAGGGCGTCGCACACACCGTCGCCATCCGAGTCGATCGGACAACCGGCCGCGTCCACGGCGCAGCCCCCAGGCGTATCAGGGCACTGGTCGAGGCCGTCCCAGACGTGATCGCCGTCACTGTCGATCGGGCAACCCTTCGCGTCGACGGTCGCGCCGTGCGGCGTGTTGGAACACTGATCCAGCCCGTCGCACACGCCATCGCCGTCCGAATCGATCGGGCAGCCACTGGCGTCCACCGTGCATCCGCTCGTCGTGCCCGGGCACTTGTCCACCCTGTCGGGCACACCATCACCATCGCCATCCGCCTGTCTGCCGCCGAAGGCGAACACCAGCCCGGCGCCGGCGACGATGTTGTCGATGTGAGACTTGTCGTAGTGATCCTTGGGGACGAGCAGCACGTTGCGTGCTTCGAGCCGCAGTCCGAGCGCGTCCGTGATCTTCACCTTCACGCCGGCCGCGGCCTCGAACGTGCCGTCCGTCTCATCCGGACTCCATCGAGGGACGAATTTGGAGATGCCTCCGCCCAGCGAAACGAACGGGCTGATCGCCATGGGCCTGGAGGAAACAAGCAGCAGGTTGGCCGACAGGTGGGTCCACGTCGCATCGACGCCGTTCGCCTTGGTGGGGGTGTACCCGCCTGCGAGGTCGAGCCAGATCGGCGACAGCAGTCGCACACCGATGCGGCCGCCGAGGTAGAGATCGTCGTCCAGGTTGAGCCCGGTGTCCGCTTTGAGTTCCCTGTCGAAGAATGTCCAACCGCCGAACGGGACCACGTTGAATGGTTTTTCCTGAAAGTCCGACGCCGCTGCGGCGCTTGAAACCAGTGAGGCAAGGACGATCAACGGAAGCCACATGCGTATGCGCATTATCGAGACCCTCCGATCCGAGTGGGCCGGGAGTTCAGGCCCGGAATCCTTCAGGGGCCGCAATCCCCGTGCCGCATCGCGGCGCCGACCGAAGCGTGGCGTGCCGTGCGACAGCATGGACTTGGCGCGACGCGACGATGCGCGACCTCGTGCGGGTTGTAATTCCTTCCGCGTGATTGAACCCGTGACCGTTCCGCAAGCGGCGAAATCGCGTCGCGCGGGGCTGCGGACAAGCGCTTATCGGTGGCATGGATCGTGCCCTCCCCCATCCGCAAACCCATTCACTCCTGGGTCCGACGCGGACGATGAAGAGGGGAGGCGAAGCATGGCGTTTCGAGCAGACAGTCACCTCTGGAGCCTGATCAGAACGCAGGAGGGTTGGCTCGCCGGCATGTGGCATTCGATGCGCACCCTCGGCTACGGCGTCCTCGACGACGAGACTCTCGTGTCGCGCGCCCAGGGCGGCGACTTCGTGGCTTTCGATGCGCTGGTGGCGCGCTACCGTGACCGCCTCTATGCAACGGCGCTCAGCTCGCTGGGGAACGCCGCGGACGCCACCGCCGCCACCTGCGATGCGGTGCGCTCGGCGTTCAGGGACATCGATTCGGTGGGGCCGGGATGCAGCCCGGGCGTGTGGTTCTACCTGCACTGCCTCCGCGCGGTGCTGGAGCGTCTGAACGTGCCGCCCGGCAGGTACACGGTGACCCGTGAGGCTCACGCGCCCGATCGGAGAGACGCCGATCCCGCTGCAGCGGTGCGTCCTGAGGGCATCGAGTTCGGCTCGGCGCCAGGGTCGCGGTGACGCATGGCGTCGAGACTCCAGCGCCCGGCACCGCGCGCCGCAAGAGACAGGAAGATGAACGAGTAGAGGACCGCGACCTCGCCATGGTTCTGAATGGGCCACGCACCGTGCGCCTGGTGCGCCTGGAAGTAGGCCACCGCCAGTTCTCCGGAGAGCACGAACGCGACGGGCCGGGTGAACAGGCCGAGCACGATCGCAATGCCGCCAAAGAACTCGAGGGCGCCGGCGAGCCCCATCTGCGACATCGGCGCCACCGCGGCCCCTGCGCCGTCGACTCCCCCGAGCCATCCGAACAGCTTCTGTCCTCCATGCTGCGCGATCAGCACGCCCGCGACGACCCTGAGCAAAACGTGCGTGAGCTGTATCGCTCGCGTCGTCTTCATTTCACGTTCCTCCATCCCCCGGTTCCGAGCATGTCGGCTTCGCGGGACGAATGGACGGCCGCGACGCGTGAACCTCGCACCCGGCGCCGGCCCCGTTCAGTCCTGCTGCCGGCGCGGCACCAGGAGGAGCACGAGGCCGCCCACCAGGGCGAGCCCCCCGACAATGGGCGCGACCGGAACCGTGTGCTGCGCCGTCGCCGCGCCGTGGAACGAGCCCATGTTCATCATCGTCTCCTGGCGGCCATAGCTCAGACCCCCGTACAGGAGTGTGAGGATCCCGGCGAGCACGAAGATCGATCCCATGACCTTCATGTTGAAGTCCCCTTCCATCGCGGCGCTGGTCACAGCACCCTGCGCCCCTGAAGGAGTCTGACCACCACGACGATGATGGCGATGACGAGCAGAAGGTGAACGAGTCCGCCCATCGTGTAGGACGTGATCATCCCGAGCAGCCAGAGGATGATCAGCAGGACGACGATTCCCCAGAGCATTGGATACCTCCTCCGGACTCGAGTCCGGATGAAATCCCTTCGCGGCCGCAACCCCATCGAGGCCGTTCGGCCGCAAGCGGCGCTACCGCACGGCCAGGGGTCTGGTCGTGCGGTGCCACGTTCCTGGTGACGACGTGTGCTCCTTCTCGACGGCATGCGCTAGAAGCGGATCGCGAGCCCGAGCGAAGTGGTCCAGAAATCAGGGTCGAAGGTGGTCGGCAGCTGGGCATTCTCGTCACCCTTCTGCATGAAGATGTAGCGTCCGTTCAGGTCGAGACCGAGGCGCGGGGCGATCGGGACGTTGAGTCCGCCGCCCAGATGAACGCCGGTCTTCAACGACGTCGAATCGTCGAAGGGCAGGCTGTCGCGATAGTCGAGCGTCGTCCGGTACCAGCCGAAGCCGCCGCCCGCGTAGAGCATGGGGAGCGGTGAGAGCCACAGTGAAGCCGTCATCGGCCACTGGCGCACCTTGACGTCGTCGTTGGCGAACGAGTCCTGCCGATACCCGATGCCGCCTTCCGCCTTCAGGAACGGGAGCAGCGCGGCGCGAACCGCGAGCCCCCCGAAGGCCTTCGCATCGCCGGCGTTCGTGTCGGTGGACTTGGTGACGCCGAGCGAAGGAATGATCTCGACCGCCCGCGCGATGCCCGGGGTCGAGGTGGCGAGGGCGGCGAGCATGATGACTCCCGCGATCCGCGTGAACGTGTATGCGCGGCAACTGGTGTGGGTCATATGTGACTCCTTTGGGTCCATCATGGACTTTCACCAGTGCGTGGCTTGCGCCTGATGGAAGGTGTTCGAAGCGTTCCGGCCGACCGCGCCTTCGTGCTCTTTCGTGCCGTTCAAAGCGCACGAATGGTGCCAGCGAATGAAATGGGTCGGATGTCGTTCTAGATCGTTGGTACGGCGCGGGGTGAGCCTGCGTGGAGCGCTCGAGGGGATGCGTGCGCGAAACGCGCGCGCAGGAAGGAAGTTCAAACGGCGGCCGGATGTTCAAGCGCACGGGCAGTGCGGTGACCGGTCCCGGCACGGGTTCGCGCGACCGCGCGACCGCGCGGCCGCGCCGCCTTCCGACGGGTTCCCTGGACGCGGCCTGCATGCGCCTCGGCCGGGTGCCGTTGCTACGGAGCCGCGCCGTCCTCGTGGTCCCGACGCCTGGCCAGGCTTCTCACGACCGCGATCAGCTCGTTGGGATTCGCCGGCTTCGAGAGATACATCTGGAATCCGGCGGCCAGGATCGTCACGCGGTCTTCGATCTTGGCGTAGGCGGTCAGCGCCAGTGCAGGAACGTCGCCTCCCCGCCGGGTGGGGCGCATCCGGATCCTCCGGATCAGCGAGTAGCCGTCTTCATCCGGCATCGCGATGTCCGAGACCAGCACGTTCGGCGGCCAGGTTTCGAAGACGCCCATTGCCTCGGCGGCCGAGCCGGCGCCCCGAACCTCGGCGCCGCTGGCGGTGAACAACTCCAGGAGCGACTCCCTGGCGCTTGCCTCGTCTTCCACGATCAGCACGCGCACGCCGTCCAGGCGTCCCAGCTGGTGATCCCCGAGCGAGTCACCGGCAATGGGGTGTCGTCGCGCAGGCTCGTTGTCTTTCGTAATCGTGGCCAGCAGCGGAAACTTGACGGTGAATCTCGAACCGAGGTTCGGGCCATCGCTGAACGCGCTGATCTCGCCGCCGTGCAGTTCGACGATGTGCCGGACGATCGAGAGCCCGAGGCCCAGGCCACCATGGCGTCGCATCGACCCGTCGACGCCCTGCCGAAACGGCTCGAAGACGTGCGGCAGGAACTCCGGCGCGATACCGATGCCGCTGTCGCTGACCGAGACCTCCACGTGCGACTCCGCCCGTTGCAGGACGACCTGCACGCGCCCGCCCTTGGGCGTGAACTTGATGGCGTTGGAAATCAGGTTCCACATGACCTGTGACAGTCGTTCCGAATCGCCTGAAATCAGCCCCGCCCGCTCGTCGAGCACGAGACGCAGGCGGATCTGCTTGGCATCGCTGGCGGGGATCTGTGATTCGACGGCGCCCTTGATCAGGGGCAGCAGGTCCACGGGCCTCACATCCAGACGGAACTTCCCGGACACCACCCGCGACACGTCGAGGAGATCGTCGATCAGCTGGGCCTGGGACAGAACGTTGCGCTCGATGACTTCGAGCGCGCGCCTGGATTTCTCCTCATCCAGCGTCCCGCCTCTGAGCAGCTGGGTCCAGGTCAGGATCGGAGCGAGGGGATTGCGCAGTTCGTGCGACACGGTCGCCAGGAACTCGTCCTTCAGATGGCTGGCCTCTTCCACTTCGGAGAGCGACGTCCTCGCCTGACTCTGGCCGCGCTCCGCCAGCTTGCGGGCGATCGTCTGCTGCCGGTAGCTCCGATTGAGGGCGGCGATCAGAAGCAGGCAGAGAAGGGCCATCAACAGAACGGTCGCGACCGTGATGACGGACAGGAGAATCCTGGCCCGACTCACGGCGGTACGGGCGGCTTCCAGCCTCGCCACCCTGGCCGCTTCGAGGTGCGCCACGAGGGCGGTCAGTGATCGATCGATAAGATCGCCGGCATCGCGCAGCACCTCGGTGCCGCTCGCCGCGGACGAGCCTCCCCTGAACCCGGGGGTGACCAGGGCCCGCTCGAACGCATCCTGGTGGGTCCGTTCGGCGGCCAGAATCTCGTCCAGCAGAGCCCGGTCTTCGGGATTCGTGATCCGCGCCCGCAGCAGACCGGCCCGACCGCGCAGCAGCGCGCTTCCATCTCTCGCGGCGGACGCGAATTCCCTGCCCCCGGCGAGCAGGCAATCACGGGCGTCGGCGACATACCTGACGCCGATGAGTTGCAGGGCTCTGGCGTCCGCGAGGTCCCTGGACTCGCCCGTCGAGGCGGTCTCCACACTCGCGATCAGCATCCGCGAGGCGACCAGCGAGGTTCCGCTACTCACGATGGCCAGCAGACAGATCACGATCACGCCTGAGATCAGTTTCCGCTGGAATGACCACTCAGGCACGGCGGGACCGCTTTTCTCAGGAGACGCTGCAGGGCACGAGGGAGCCGGTGACCAGTCTGGTCCAGCCGCGAGGCCCGGGCAATCTGTTTCGGTGACCCGACGCGCCGGGCGACTCACGCCTGGCGCACGGCCATGGCGCGTCCATGCGGGCTTCCCGGCCTGTCGACGCGGCTGATGATGTTTTCCGGGCCGCCGGCCACATGCGTGTGGCACCACTGTCACCCCACGCATGATTTGCGCCACCCCGCGACAGCGACCGGCCCTCCAGCAACTCGTTGCGGGACAGGGCGCGCCGCGCCCGAGCGGGACGACATCGGCGACCGGGCCCGCGGCAGAAAATTCAATCCACGGCAACGGAGCTTCAATCCTGGGTCCCGATCGCAGCGCGGAGGCCGGGGGGCGCGGACATGCGGGCGACGCTATCCGGACGACGCGCAGCGAGTTAGCGAAGGCAACCGCCGCCGACCCGGTCTGGCACCAATCTGGCTCATGTTCTCAGGCAACGGGGGTACCTCGGGCCCTTTCTCTATGACGGTCGCGAACCGGGTGGTCTCGCCCGGACGATTCGAACGCAACGGGACTCTTTAGTGTCGCGGATCGCGATTGGAAGGAGGATTCACCATGGGCTGGGGACGCGCGGACGACATCAATGCCTGGTGGGAACGAATGCCCGGCGAACGCTACTGGCTCGACGTCGCCCAGCGGGACGGCCGGGCTGAGCTTCTGGCAGCGCCGCGAGGCGACGGCAAGTGTGCCGCTTCCTGGACGCGCCGGTTGATCACGTACGTACGGGCAGGGGACATCGTCTTCCGCTACGACCCGTCGCAGTGCAGCATCACCGGCTGGTCCAGCGTGCATGGTCGCATCGAGAAGCGGGATCTCTCGTGGCCACTCGCCGCGGAGTCCGCGGGAAGCGGGCCCGGCAGCGAGCGGTTGCCGAGCTGGGGAATCAGGCTGCAGCAGCCCGTGTGGCTCCACCCCGGCGTGCCGCTCACCGAGGTCGCCCGGGTTCAGTGGGCGCTCTTCCCCGCGCTGCGCGCCCTCGAGGACAGGTCCGGGGGGCCGCTCTACTATCCGTTCGAGATGGGAATGAGGGACACGACGCGCCCGCTCTCCGGTTACGTGTTCAAGCTGCCCGCGGTTTTCGTTCAGAGCTTTACCGAGTTCACCGGAGCGATGGAGCAGGTCGCGCAGCCGCGCGCCGTGTCGGGTCGGGGTGCTGCGCCGCACGATGTCCATGCGCCGGGCCGGCTCGCGGCCTCACGGTAGCGGCGGAGCATGACGCCCTGGTCGACCCCGGACGCCGGCGGATCGACCAACATGAAAGTGGAAAGGACACGGTCGCCCCGAGAGGCGCCGGATGCGCGACATGTCTCGATGGGAGGTTCATGTGAAGCGCCCCGCTTCGCGCGCCGCAGTAGCGCTGCTCCTGCTCATGACGCTTGGTTCCGCGCCGGCCGCCCGGGCGCAGATCAATTCGATTCCTTCCCCCTTCGGCAAGCTGACGGGCGGATATCTGTGGGGGTCTCTGGGCTATCGCGACGCCAAACATCCGGAGCGCTTCTACCTGGGTGACCGCCATCCGTTCGTGCGGGGCGGATTCGCGGCGCTGCTCGGCCCCTTCGGCGGTCAGCCCGACACGACGGTCACGCTTGATTCGGTGCGCACCACGGTCGAGTGGGTCCATGGCACGCCGAGCACGCCGGGCGCCATGCGGGTGGACACCATGCGCACCGTACGTGCCGTGCGCAGCCACCACACGCTTCCGGGGCGCGACGGCTGGGTGTCGATCGCCGTGGGCTACCAGTATTCGGGCGCCTATCGCGTGGATGTCGACGACCAGCTCGGCAGGCTTGCCTCGACGTTTCCCGTGGGCGGGTTCTATGTGAGCGCGCTGTTCGGTCCGTTTCCGTTGTGGCGAGCGTCGCCGTCCACCTCCTGGTACGCGACCCTGGGCGCGAGCCTCGCCCAGCTGACGCAGGCCAACGGCAGTTCCGACAGCACGCTGGTGCGATTCGACACCGAGCGGGCGCTGGCGCCCGAAGCGGGCCTGCTGCTCGGCTGGCGCGCCCATCGGGGCGTGCACATCATCGGCGGAATCAGCGCGCAGCACATCCGCTGGTCGTCGATCCGCTACCGCGCTCCGTCCGAATTGCCCCTGCCCGACGCGGTGCTGCGGCGGCTCCCCGACGCCCTTCGGCTCACCTCGGTGCATTTCAGCCTGGGCGTGAGCTTCGACGCCAGCGACCTGTTCGGAAAGTAGGCTCCGGCGCGGCCGTTCGAGACCGCCGGTCGATCACCACCCTCCCGCTCCGCGTTGACGGCCCCTTCCCTGCGGATCACCTCCGCACTTCGCCGCACCATGGCCCGCTTGTTGCGAGATCCGTGGTGCGCCGCGCCGATGGCGGTCGACAGCGTCACCATCTGCAGCGGATTACCGAAGGAATGAGGCACCACCGATGCCGCTCATCGCACAAATCTGCATGGTCGTTGTAACAATCGCCCTCGTCGCGATGGCAGTGATGACGATCCGTCTCATGTTCCAGACCAAGACTTTGCTCGAATCCGCGAAAATCTCACTCGCGGAGCTTCCGGACATGATCGAGGAGGTCAAGCGCACCTCCGCACGCGCCGACGAGCTGCTGCTCGCCTTCTCTCAAGTCACCGGCTCGGTCCGCACGGCGGCATCCCATTTCGAGCACCTCGCGACGCGCACGACCACGCTGGCCTCGAGCCTCCTCGACGAGGTCGAACGCCCGGTCTCACGCGCGGTCCGGGTCATGCGTGCGCTGCGCTTCGGCGCAGATCACCTCATGCGTAGATGGACGTCGCCGGCCGTCACGGATTCGCACCACCCACAAGGAGACAATCATGTCGGAGAACAACCGCGGCTCGATGGTCGGGGGATTTCTGCTGGGAGCGGCGATCGGCGCCGGCCTGGGGCTGATGTTCGCGCCAACGGCCGGTAGCGAAACGCGCCGCCGCATCGGCGACACCGCCCGGAAGCTGAAGAGCGGCACGCAGGGGCAGGTGGATCACATGATGGACACGCTGAAACAGGGCGCGGAGGACGTCGGCTCCGCCGTCAACGCAGGCAAGGAAGCATACCGCCGCAGCCCGAGCGGAGCCGCGCTCGACAAGACGCCGGTCTGACCGGCACGCCCCCGCATCTCGAGCCATCCTCGACTCCGGCTGGCGGCGCTCGATATCCGTAGTTGTGAGCCGCCGCCAGCCTCCCCGATGTAAGACGAGCACGTGCAGGCCCGCTGCCTTCCGCGGCGGGTCTGCGAGTGTTCCAACCGAAAGAAGACCATCATGTCATCGAAGTCGCACCTGTGGATTCAACTGATGTTCGTGGCCGCCATTCTCGTCGTGGGCGCGGTTCCGGCCGGCGCGGGCGTATCGGACGCGTGGGTCTCGACCAAGGTCAAGATGCTGCTCCTCAATTCCCCGGAAGTCAGCGGGTTCCCGATCGACGTGGACACCGACGGGGGCCGGGTCACCCTGCACGGCAAGGTGCCTTCGGCCGCCGAGAAGCACGAAGCCGAACGCATCGCGCGCGCGGGGACCGGGGTGGTTTCGGTCCGCAACCTGCTTCAGGTCGTGCCCGACAGCCAGCGCAAGATCGTCGATGTCACCGACGACTATCTCAAGGACCAGGTCGATGCGGCCCTCAAGGCGGAAGCCTGGGTCGACGACACCTCCATTCGAATCAAGTCGGTCAACAAGGGAGTCGTGCTGCTGGATGGCAAGGCCGCAACGCTGTCCGACCATCTCCGCGCGCTCGAGGTGACCTCGGGCGTCGCGGGCGTGCGACAGGTCGCGTCTGAGATCGTGAGCCCCGACGAGTTCGGTGATCGCGAGATCTGGAACGACGACACGCCGGCCGATCCCGAGCACGGCAACGTCTTCACGGACGGCTGGATCACCGCCCAGACCAAAATGGCCCTCATGACCGACGCCGAGATCGTGTCCGGCGACATCAACGTCGATACCCGTCGCGGTGTCGTCACGTTGTTCGGCACCGCGCCGACCCGTGCCGCCCACGACCGGGCGATCCAGCTGGCGAAGGACGTGTCGGGTGTCCGGTCGGTCAATCCCGAGTTGCGGGTGGTCGCCGCGTCGAAGAAGAAGCAGGCCACCGCCAGTGACGATCAGATCCAGTCTGCGGTCACCAAGAGGATCGCGGCAGCGAAGATGGATGGCGCAAAGGTGCACGTCGAAGTCAACGCCGCAACCGCCCGCCTGACCGGCACGGTGCAGCGGGCGTCACACCGCTATGCCGCGGTCGCCATCGCGTACGGCACGCCAGGCGTCGCTCGCGTGCAGAACGACCTGCGGATCGAAGTGCTGCAGAGCAGCCAGCGGTGAGACGCAGCCGCAGCCGATGAGCGAGACTCGGGGCGCCCCGCTGCAGGGGCGCTCCGAACTGGCGCGCCCCCGCGGCGCCGAAGCGCGGATGTCGCCGGCGATCCGCTCGAGGACCAGGTCGAAGCTGCGCTCGGTCGCAGGATGGAGAAGCAGCAGCGCGGGAATGAGGCCCGCGCCGGTGGGCCGGGCGCCGAAACGTTTCAGCTTCCGGCGTAGAGATGGAGCCGGTTGTAGAGCGTCTTGAGGCTGACGCCCAGGATCTTCGCGGCCTTCTTCTTGTCGCCGCCGCACTGGGCGAGCGTCGCGAGGATGAGCTGGCGCTCGGACTCCTCGAGCGAGAGGCCGACCTCGGCCTCCGGTGGCGCGGGGCCGGGCCCGGCGCTCAGCCCCCGGAAATCCAGCACGCTGTCGTTCATGATGAAGGCGCGATGGATCTCGTTCTTGAGTTCCCGCACGTTGCCGCGCCACGGATGCGTTCGGATGCGCTCACGAGCCTCAGCGCTCAGCTGCTTGGAGGTCCCCTCCGCGGCATTCAGCGCCTCCAGGAACCGCTCGGCCAGCAGGACGACATCGTCCTCTCGATCGCGCAGCGGCGGCAGGGCGATGGGGAACACGTTGATCCGGTAGTACAGGTCCTCGCGCAGCTTCCCTTCCCGCACGGCTTCCGCCGGAACGCGGTTGGACGCGGCGATCAGGCGCACGTTCACCGGAACGGCTTCCTCGCCTCCCACGCGGGTGAGCGAGCCGGACTCGAGCACTCGCAGGAGCTTGACCTGGAGCTCGATCGGCATCTCGGTGATCTCGTCGAGGAACAACGTGCCGCCGGCCGCGCGTTCGAAGCAGCCGCGCCGCAGCTGAGTCGCGCCCGTGAAACTGCCGCGTTCGTGACCGAACAGCTCGCTCTCGATCAGATTCGCGGGGATGGCGCCACAGTCGAGCGGCAGGAACGGCTTCCGCCGGCGGTTGCTGATCTCGTAGATCGTCTGGGCGACCACTTCCTTGCCCGTTCCGCTCTCGCCCACGATGAAGACCGTGGCATCCGTCGGAGCCACCCTGGTCATCTGGTCGTACACGTGCTGCATCGCAGGCGAAATGCCGATCAGCCGTCCGAAGCGACCGACCTTGCGGAGTTCGCCGCGCAGCGTGCCGACCTCTTCCTTGAGCGATCGCAGGCGGAGCACGTGGTTGAGCACGGACTTCAGACGCCTGTTGTCGATGGGCTTGGTGAGGTAGTCGAGGGCGCCGAGGCGCAGGGCCTCGATCGCGGAGTCCACCGTGGCCACACCCGAGACGAGAATCACCTCGGAATCGGAGGATTCCTTGAGCTCCCTGAGCAGCGAGGTTCCTTCGCCGTCCGGCAGCACCAGGTCGACCACGACGAGATCGACCGGACCATTCGCGAGGCACTCGCGAGCCTCCCGCAGCGAGCGGGCGCCGCTGACGGCGAACCCCTCCCCGCTGGCGACCTCGATGAGCCCGCTGAGAAACTCGGAATTGTCGTCGACGAAAAGTGCCCGCAGCATGGGAGCCTCCGTAACCCCACACCTTAGCAGACTCGCCGCCACGCGAGTCCGGCGGGGCCCGTGGCGCCGAGGCGACGCGTTCACCGGAATTCGAAACATGCCGCTGCGGAATGCCCGAAGGTTGCGCGATTGAAGAACTTGCCGCCCCGACCGCGCGCCCGTGCGGGCGCCTCCACCTGGTGCGGCTACCGCAACGCGACGGGCTCGGACTCGGGGTGCCGCGCGAAGCCCGCGATGAGGCGCGCCACCCGGGTCGGATGGTCGAGCATCACGAAGTGACCGCTGTTCGCGACGCGCACGCCGTGGATTTCCGGTACGCGCTCGTAGCCGAGCGCAGCGGCCACGTCGCTCCACGATTCCCGCGGCGTCCACGAGCGGTCCGAGAGCACGGCGAGCACCGGCATCGAGAGCGCGGAGGCGTCTTCGGACAGGTCGTCGTTCAGGGCCATGTTGATCCACGCGCGCATCACGCCCGGATCGGTCTGCAGGGCCTCCTTCGCCAGCGCTTCGCCCTGCGTGGAATCGCGGCCGAACGAGCGATAGGCCGAAGCGATCACGTCCCTGTAGTCGTCCTGCAGCGCGGCGCGCAGCCGGGCCGCTTCTTCGCCTTCGAACTGCGGCCTGAGCGCGGTCTCGATCAGCACCAGGCCGCGCACGCGGCCGGGGCGCGCGAGCGCCTCGTCCGTGACGAGCAGCCCGCCCACCGAATGGCCGACCAGGATCACCGGCCCCGGCTCCTGCTGCAGCACGCGGTCGAGGCTCGCGCGGGCGCGCTCGAGCGTCAGGTTCTCGAGGTCGCTCGCGCCGTGTCCCGGCAGGTCCACGAACACCACGCGGAATTCGCGCGCCAGCTCGCGCCCGACCGGGAACCAGTGGTCGACGCGGCTGCCGAGCCCGTGCACGAGCACGATCGTCGGGCCGCGGCCCATGACGTAGCTCGCGGAGGCGGGCGGCGGCGCAATGCGCGGCCCGTACACCAGCGCCAGCGGCGCGGCGACGAGGATCAGGTAGAGCAGATAGCGGATTCGGTTCATGGCGAGAGAGGCCGCGGATGGAGCGGCGCTCTCTCGTTATCGGCGGGCGGCGGCTGGGGCTGAAGGCGCGCTACTTGTGCTTCCCCGGGCCCGCGAACGCGGCGGTCAGCCCGAGCAGGATGTACAGCCCGCCGGTGAAGAAGCGCTGGCGGCGCACCAGCCCGGGACGCCGGCGCAGCCGCTCGGCGATCGAGCCCGCGGCCAGGGCGTAGACGCTGTCGCTCATGATCCCCATGATGATGAAGATCAGGCCGAGCGCGACGATCTGCGCGGCGACGTGGCCCTTCGCGACGTCCACGAACTGCGGCAGGAACGCGACCAGGAACAGCGCGGACTTGGGGTTCAGCAGGTTGACGACGATGCCCTGCGTGAAGATCCGCCGCATGGGGTCGCGCGCGAGGTGCGGGTCCATGTCGCCCTTCCCGCGCGAGAAGATCTTCTGCACGCCGAGCCAGACGAGGTACGCGGCGCCGAGGTACTTGATCGCGGCGAAGGCGGCGACCGACGACAGCACGATGGCCGACAGCCCGAACGCCGCGGCGAACACCTGCACCAGCGAGCCCGCCGACACGCCGAGCGACGAGACCAGCCCCGCCTTCCAGCCCTGGTCCACACTGCGCGCGACGATGTAGAGCACCGCCGGCCCCGGCGTGACCAGCAGGAGGACGGCGGCGACGAAGAACAGGGTCAGCGACGCGAGGTCCGGCACGGGCGTCTCACGGGAAACGATGCAGCGCGCGCACGGCGTGCCGCGTCAGGGCTTCACCACCTTCGACGTGAACGATCCGATCAGCGCGGCGAGCGAGTCCGGCTGATCCAGGTGCACCATGTAGCCGCTGTTCGAGACGCGGTGCACGTCGAGGTTCGGCACGCCGGCATAGCCGAGCTCGGCGGCGATCTCGGACCACGGCTTGTCCTTCGGCCAGCGCCGGTCGGAGACCACGACCATGATCGGCGCCTTGATCTTCCTGAATGCGCCCGACGCGTCCGCCTTCAGCATGTAGCGCATGTAGGCCTTGATGTGGCGCGGCTCGACCCGCATCGCGTCGGCGCGCAGCTTGACGGCCTGCGTCGAATCGCGTGCCAGGCCGTCGTAGAGCATGCGCATGAAGCCGTCGTACTGCGTATCGAGCTGCTGCATGAACATCTTCTGCTGCTGATCGGGAATGTCGAGCGGCGACTTCGCGGTCGCCTCGACCAGCACGAGGCCGGCCACGGCGTCCGGCTTCTGGCCGAGCGCCTCGAGCGACACGAGCCCGCCCGCGCCGAGGCCGACCAGCACGGTGGTCTTCGGGTCGTACTTCACGAGCGCGGCGAGGAGATCGGTGCCGCACGCTTCGAGCGAGAACGGATCCGGCAGCGGGCTGTCGCCGTGCCCCGGCAGATCGAGCATGACGACGTGGTAGTTGCCGATCAGCTTGCGCGCGACCGGCAGCCAGGTCATGCGTGCGCCGCCGAGGCCGTGGACCAGCACGATCGTCGGCCCCTTGCCGAGCTCGGTGAACTTGAGCTCGGCGGGCGCCGGGCGCGTGAAGATCGCGATCAGCAGAAAAGCGCATGCGACGACGAACGGGGCGAGGCGCTTCATGGGACTCGTTTCCTTCCTTCCATGGAGACGGACGGGCCGCCGCATCCTGCGGCGGACGCGCCTCAGCGCGCGCGCCGGCGCGCCATCACGTACAGACCCGCCACGACGAGCACCGCGATCAGCGCGAGGCCCATGTGCTCGGGCGACGTCAGGTAGTGCCTGAGCGAGAAGCCGTCGTCGAGACCGTGGCCCGGATGGGCGAACGCGGGGGCGGCGGAGAGTGCGGCGAAAGCCAGCGTGAGGGCGATGCGCTTCATGGATTCGTGCTCCTGTGGGTGCGGTGGGACCGGGTGTCGGCTACGGGGCCGGGATTCTAAGCCATGGCCCCGCAAAAGGATCAATTTGCCTCTTGCGTTACTGCACATCCGTGCAGTAGGCTGCGCCAGCCAGGTCCACCATGCGACTCGAAGCGATCGACGAAGCCGTTCCGGTCCGCGCCGATTTTCGCGGCGGCAGCGTGACCCCGCTGGCCTTCCGGCTGCGGGGCCGCGAGCACCGCGTGACGCAGGTGAACGCCCGCTGGGTGGACCGGGCAGGACGGCAGGCGCGCCACTATTTCTCGGTCACGACCGGAAGCGGCGACGTCTATCAGCTGCACCTGTACACGGCCGACATGGTGTGGCGGGTCGATTCGGTTTCGCTGGAGGGGTGATGGGGTTCGACAAGGTCCACAGCCCGCGCCACGACGACGAACGTCCCCCACGCCCTTTCACCGCGGCGCACGGCGAAGCGCACGAGGCGCGACGCCACTCCGGGACGCACCAGACGGCACCCGTCGATCCGGAGCGCGCCGCGGTGAACGAAAGAGAAAGCTCCACGGGTGAGGTCACGGCCGGGACCGGCATCGCGGGGATGGCCGAAGTGCCCGGCGTGACCCACCCTGGAGCGGTGAACGATGCAGGAGGGGTGGCGCGTGCCGTGCACGGCGCGGCGCACGACCACGCCGCGGCCCCCGGGCCGGCCGCCGCGCCCCCCTCCCGCGCGTCCGTCGCGGTGCCGGCGTCCGCGCCGCGCACGATCCTGCACGTCGACATCGATGCGTTCTTCGCGGCGATCGAGCAGCAGCGCGATCCGCGCCTCGCCGGCAGGCCGGTGATCGTCGGCGCGGGCGTGATCGCGTCGTGCTCGTACGAGGCGCGGCGCTTCGGTCTGCACGCGGGCATGCCGCTCTCCGAGGCGCGGCGGCTGTGCCCGCAGGCCGTGATCATCGACGGCCACGCGCAGGTCTACCGCTGCTTCGCCGAGCAGATCTTCGAATGCTGCCGGCAGGTGGCGCCCGCGGTGGAGACGTTCCTCGACGAGGCCTACTGCGACCTCACCGGCACCGACCGCCTGCACGGCGACCTGACGGCGATGGCGCAGCGGCTCAAGGCCGCGATCCGCAGCGCGACCGGGCTCACGGTCACCTGCGGGATCGGGCCGAACCGGATGCTCGCCAAACTGATCGGCAAGACGGCGAAGCCCGACGGCCTCGCCCGGATCCACGCGGCGGAGGCCGACGCGTTCCTCGCCGGGCGGCCGGTCGAGCAGCTCGCCGGGGTCGGCCGCGCGCACGCGAAGACGCTGCGCTCGATGAACATCCGCACGATCGCCGACCTGCGCGCGCTGCCGGTGCCCGCGCTCGAGGCGCTGTTCGGCGCGCCGGGGCGGCTGCTGTTCGAGCGCTGCCGCGGCTTCGACACGGCGCCGGTCACCGGGCGCGAGGTGCCGCTCTCGATCTCGCGCGAGACGTCGTTCCACCGCGACACGGCCGACCGCGTCGAGCACGAAGGCATGATGGAGTACCTGGTGGGCCGCGCGTGCCGCACGGCGCGCGAGATCAGCATCCGCCCGCGCACGGTCTCCGTGCGGCTGCGCTACGCGGGCGGTGACGGCGACGAGCGCGCGCGCACGCTCGGCACACCGACGCACAACGACCCGGTGGTGCTCGAGCTGGCGCTCGACCTCCTGCGCCGCCTGTTCACACGCCGCGCCGCGCTGCACGCGATCGGCGTCACGCTGTCGAACTTCGTGCGCGCCGCGGGCGAGCAGGGCTCGCTGTTCGACGAGCGCGAGGCGGGACACCGTGCCGCGCTCTACGAGGCGTTCGACGGCGTGCGCACGGAATTCGGCCACGGCGTGCTGGTGTCGGGGCGCGCGCTGCACCTCAGGGGCCGGGTGAGCGAGGACCGGCACGGCTTCGTGCTGCGCACGCCCTCGCTCACGAAATAGCGCGCCCTCACGCGTCACGACCGCCATGCCGATAACCCCTGATCATGTCGGACCTCCACGACGCGCGGCGTTCGCTGCTCACCCGGCTGTTCACGGCGCCCGTCTCCCCACGGGCGATCGAGCAGCGCGCACGCCGGCGCGGGCGCACGGCGCTCACCTGGCTGGGCGCGCTGCTGCCGGCGCTGTTCATCGCGGCGCTGGCCTCGGCGCTGGCCGACACGTGGACGCGGCGGCCGGTGGACCTGGCGCCGCGACACCGTGCGGAGGCGGTGTGCTTCGAGCTGGCGACGCCGCCGCCGTTCGACCCGCCGATGCGCGTCGAGCCGAGCGCGGCGGTGGTGCGCCGCGGCTTCCCGGAGACGACGCCCCCGGCGATCGCGCTGCAGCGGGTGATGCGGTTCTCGGACGCCATGGTGCTGCACGCGCGCACGCAGCACGTGGGCGACTTCGAGGTCGCGGACCTGTGGCTCAGGATCGCGGGCGCGCAGGGCCCGGAGTACTGGCTGATCGTGTGCTGGATGAACGGCGGCGATCTGGAGGTATGCAACTTCCGCTTCGCAGGCGACGGCCCGACGCTGAGCGACGCCCAGCGCGAATGGGGCGCGCGGCTGCTCAGACGCGTGCTGACGTACCGGAACTTCGAACGCGACGCGCTGCCGGCGGTGCGGTGGCGCGTGACGGGCGGGCGCACGATGCCGGAGTTCGGGCCGGGAGCGTAGTCGCGGCGCGGCGCGCGGCGCTCGTCGCGTGCACGATTCGCGGCGCGGCGCGAGACAGAGTCGGCGCCGGGTGCCCGGGTGACGGCGCGGGGCGAAGCCGGAAAGCCCTCGGGCGGACCAGAATCGCGCCGGCTCCTGCCGGCGCGTTCTTCTCCCTCGGCGAGCCCGCCATCCCTGGCTCCTGCTCGCCTGCGGGGCGTCCGCCCGAGGGCTTTCCGGCTTCGCCCCGCGCCTGCGTCGTGCTCGCTTCGCATCGCTGCGGGCGTCCGTGCGCATGAACGCCTTCACGCCGCTGCGCGTGCACTCGCACGGGTCGCTGCTGTACGGGACGGCGGCGCCGGAGGCGTTGATCGGGCGGGCGCTCGAACGCGGGTACGGGGCGCTGGCGCTCACCGACCGGGACAATCTGTATCTGGTGGTGCGGTTCTATCGCGAGGCGCTGCGCGAGGGGCTCACGCCGCTCCCGGGCGCGACGCTGACGGCGCACGACAAGCGGCCGTGCGCGCTGCTGCTGCCGGTGGACCGGCGCGGGTTCGCGCACCTCAGCGAGATCCTCACGCGGCGGCACCTCGATGCGCGCTTCGACCCGGTGATCGCGATCGCCGAGCGTCACGCCGGGCTGCACGTGATCGTCGAGTCGGCGGCGCTCGCGGCGGCGCTGCTCCAGGCGGGCGTGCCGGCGGCGGCGCCGTGGGACGCGTCGGGCGCGCGGCGGCCACGCGACGCGGGGCTGTGGATCGGCGTGCGCGGCGTCGCGGCGGAACGGCCGCAACTCGCGCAGCGGCTCACTGCGGCGCGGCGGCTGGGCGTGGCGCCGGTGGCGACCGGCGACGTCGTGCTGCTCGATCCCGCGGATCACGACGCGCACCGCGCCGCGGTGACGGCGGCGGCGGGCGAACTGATCGACCGCATGCCGCCTGCGGCGTTCTGCGCGCGCGAGGCCTGGCTCGCGGCGCCCGAGGAATGGGCACGGCGCGTCACGCGCGTGTGCGGCGCGGCCGGCGTGCCCGAGGCCGCGGCGGCGGCGCTCGCCAACAATCGCGCGCTGGTCGAGCGCTGCCGCATGACGCTCGATCTCGGCACGCCGATCTTCCCGCGCGCGCCGTTGCCGCCCGGCGCCGACGGCCACGCGCGGCTGCGCGAGATCTGTGACGCGGGGCTCACGCGCCGCTACGCGAACGGCCGCACGCGCGCGGCGCGGGCGCGGCTCACGACGGAACTAGACATGATCGCGCGCATGGGTTTCACCGACTACTTCCTGCTGGTCGCCGAGATCGTCGGCTTCGCGCGCGCGCGCGGCATCCCGACGGTCGGGCGCGGTTCGGGCGCGGCGTCGATCGTGTCGTACGTGCTCGGCATCACCAACGCCGACCCGCTGCGCTACGAGCTGTGCTTCGAGCGCTTCCTGAATCCGTCGCGCCGCGACTGCCCGGACCTCGACATCGACCTCTGCTGGCGCCGCCGCGACGAGGTGATCGCACACGTCTACGACACGTACGGTCACGATCGCGTGGCGATGATCTCGACGCACACGACGCTCGGCGCACGCTCGGCGTTCCGCGAGACGGCGAAGGCGCTCGGCGTGCCGAACGCACGCGTGAACGCGCTTGCGAAGCACGTACCGCGCTCGCTCGAGGCGCCGTACGCCACGCAGCTGCGCAGGGAGCCGGGCGGCAGGCGCGTCGACTGGGAAGAGCCGGTGCTCGCCGAGGCGCTCCGGCTCGCCGAGAAGCTCGACGGCGCACCGCGCCACCTGTCGATCCACTGCGGCGGTGTGGTGATCGCCGACCGGCCGATCACGTACTACGTGCCGCTGCAGCGCGCGGCGAAGCACGTGGTCGTCACCCAGTTCGAGATGCGCGCGATCGAGGCGATCGGGCTCGTGAAGATGGACCTGCTCGGCAACCGCGCGCTGTCCACGATCGGCGAGTGCGTGTCGCTCGCGCAGACGCACCGTGGCGTGACGATCGACGTGGACGCGATTCCGGACCCCGACCCGGTGACGGCGGCGCGGCTCGCGGCCGGCGATACACTCAACTGCTTCCAGCTCGAATCGCCCGCCATGCGGCACCTGCTGCGCATGCTCCGCTGCGGCACGCTCGAGGAGACGATCGCCGCCGTGGCGCTGGTGCGCCCGGGACCGGCCGAGTCGGGCATGAAGGAGGCCTACTGCCGCCGGCAGCGCGGACTCGAGCGGCCCCGGTTCCACCACCCGCGCATCGAGCCGGTGCTCGCCGGCACGCACGGCGTCATGCTCTATGAAGAGGACGTGATGCGCGTGGCCGCGGCCTTGACCGGCATCTCGCTCGCCGAGGGTGACGACCTGCGCCGTGCGCTCGGCGCGGCGCGCGGCGACGAGGCGTTCCGCTCGCTCGAACGCGGCTTCGTGCTGCAGGCGAAGCGCGCCGGCGTGGACGCCGCCACCGCACGGGTCGTGTGGCGCGACCTCACGCGCTTCGCGGCGTACGGGTTCTGCAAGGCGCACGCGGCCGGCTACGGCACGCTCGGCTACCAGAGCGCGTATCTCAAGGCCCACTTCCCTGCCGAGTACGCCGTCGGCATCCTCAACCACCACGCCGGCATGTACGCGACCTGGGTGCACGTCGAGGACCTGCGCCGCCGCGGGGTCGTCTTCCTCGCGCCGTGCGCGCTGCGCTCGGCGTGGGACAGCACGCTCGAGCCCGATGGCCGGGTGCGCGTCGGGCTGTCGCGCGTGTACGGACTGCACGAGGCCACGGCGCGGCGCCTGATCGCCGAGCGCGAGCGACGCGCGTTCGCGGGCCTCGCCGACTGCGTCGCGCGCGTGCGGCCCGCACTGCCCGAGCTCGAGGCGCTGATCCTCTCGGGCGCTTTCGACTGGACCGGCCGCTCGCGACCCTCGCTGCTGCTCGAGGCGCGTGCGAACGCCGGCACCGACGGCGGCGCGCGCCGGGCCGCGGGACGCGACGCGGCGGCACGGGTCGTCGCCGCGACCGCATGGGACCGGGTGAGCGCCCGCGGCGCGGCCGCTGGCGACACCGCACGCGCGACACCGCCGGCGGCGCATGCGCGCGCCGTATCCGGCGCCATGCCGCTGCTCGCCGGGCCCGGGGGCGCGACGCTCGAGGCGCCCGCGGTGGCGATCGTGGCGACGCCCGAGATTCCGGAGTTCGATGTGCGCGACCGCGTGATCGGCGAGTGCCGCGCAACCGGCCTGTGGTTCACGGCGCACCCGCTCGACGTGCTGATCGATCCCGGCGCGCGCGCCGGCGTCGTGCCCGCCGCCGAGGTCGTCGCGCATGCCGGCCGCCGCGTGCGCGTGGTCGGCCTGCCCTGTGCCTCGCGGCGTGTCGAGACGAAGTCCGGCGGCACGATGCTGTTCATGACGCTGGCCGACGAGAGCGGCGTGATCGAATGCACGCTGTTTCCGGATGCCTGCCGGCGCCTCTACGGCGCGACGCGCGGCCAGGTGCTGCGCCTGGAGGGACGCGTCGAGGAGACGCTGGATGCGGTGTCGGTGACGGTGGAGCGCGCGGAGGCGCTGGCGTGATCCGCTGCGGGCCGCCCGCGCGCGCCCAGGCGCGCCCGGGCGTCGCGGACGGGCGCCTCGCGTCTGCGCTACAGTCCCAGCTGCTCCCGAATGCCGACCATGGCTTCGAGCACGAAGGCGATGTGCTCGTCGAGATCGGCGCCGAGTTCGGCGGTGCCGTTCAGAATGTCGTCGCGGTTCACGTTCCGGGCGAAGTCGGCGCGCTTCATCTTCTTCCTCACCGACGACACCTTCACCTCGTCGAGCCGCTTCGCGGGGGTCACCAGGGCGCAGGCCACGAGGAATCCGCACAGCTCGTCGCAGGCGAACAGCGTTTTCGCCATCGGCGTGTCGCGCGCGACGCCGGTATGGGTCGCGTGGCCGAGCACGGCGCGGCAGACGTCATCGGGCCAGCCGAGCGAGCGCAGCACCTCGACACCCTTCACCGGGTGGCGCTCGAGATCCGGATGGCGCTCCCAGTCGAAGTCGTGGATCAGGCCGGTGATGCCCCAGCGGTCCTCGTCCGCGCCGGCCCTGCGCGCGTACGCGCGCATCGCGGCTTCGACGGCGTAGCAGTGCTTGCGCAGGTTCTCGTTCTGCACCCACTCGTGGAGCAGGGCTAGCGCCTGCTCGCGGTCGGGAAGCGTTTCGGCGGTCACGCGGGGCACCTCCAATGAAAAAGGCAGCGCACGGGCGCTGCCTGAATCGAGCGGAGCCGGGGCTACTTCTCGAAGAACTTCACGTTCTTCTCGATGAACGACTCCCATTTCTCCGGCACGCCGTTGTCCGGGAAAATCGCCTGCACCGGGCACGCGGCTTCGCAGGCCTGGCAGTCGATGCATTCGTCCGGATGAATGTAGTACTGGTCTTCGCCCTCGTAGATGCAGTTCACCGGGCATACTTCGACGCAGGACTTGTCTTTCACCCCGATACAGGGTTCAGCAATGACGAACGGCATCGCTCCTCCAGCCGGATACGTGATGGGCCTGCGCCGCCCGAGGGGCGCACGGGCGCGGAAACGGGGCGAAGTCTAGAGATTCGCTGCGGGCGGCGCAAGCGGCGGGCGCGACGCGCCGTCGTGCGGCGTGCCGCCGCTAGCGCAGCCGCAGCACGCGCAACGTCTCGACCGATCCACCGTGCGCGAGTCGCGCGAGATAGACGCCGGCCGGTGCCCGGCGCCCCGCTTCATCGCGGCCGTCCCACGCACGGCGGTGCATGCCGGGCGTGGCACGGCCGCTGAGCAGCGTGCGCACGCGGCGTCCGAAGAGGTCGAACAGCTCGAGCCGCACGTCCTCTTCGACGCCGAGCGTGAACGAGAGATCCGTTTCGCCGCGGAACGGATTGGGCGCCGCCGCCAGCACGCGCGGCCGCGCAGCACCCGGGCCGATGCCGGTGGTGGGCACGATGCGGATGCGGTCGATGTGCCCGGTCGTGGGCGCGAACGTGTCGTCGAACTGCGCGAGCCACAGCACGCTGCCGTCGTGATCCTGCATGAAGTCGACCGCGGTGACGAAGCCGCTGCCCCAGTCGGTGTCGTTCGGCTGGCCCGCCACGGGCGCGGCGGGGCTCCATACGCCGGCCAGCCGGCGCGCGCGACGCAGCCAGCCGGAGTAGTACTCGGCGTAGAACAGACTGCCGTAGAGTCCCTGATACTCCGCCGGCCAGTTGGCGGTGCCGCCGATCTGGCTGCGATACATCAGACCCATGACGATCGCCATCTGCGCGGGCGCGTGCGGCACCTCGATGATCGGCCCTTTGTAGTCGTTGGCGCCCTCGAACCCGGACTCGGGGCACTCCTGGCGCACCATCACGCGGAAGCCCTCACGCCACGGCCAGCCGAGGAAATCGCCCGCGCGCACTTCGTTGATCTCCTCGTTGTTCACCTCGCCCACGTCGGCCAGATACACGATGTCGAGCTCGGGGTCGATCCAGAAGCTCCACGGATTGCGCAGGCCGTAGGCGAAGGTGAGCGCCGCGTTCGGGCCGTCGTTCGGGAACGGATTGCCCGCGGGGACCAGGTCGCCGGGCGGCACCGTCTGGCCCTCGCCACCGGGGGGGAGGTTCCGGATCTCGAGGCGCAGCAGCTGCCCCTGCATGATCGTCGAGTCGGCCGCTGCGCATGGGTCCTGATCGTCGCCGAGGCTCGCGTAGAGGCAGCCGTCGGGACCGAAGCGCAGCCGCCCGGCGTTGTGCGTCGAGGCGCTGTCGGGCAGATCGTCGAACAGGTAGAGCGGCTGCACGAACTGCAGCAGGTCGCTCGCCGGATCCGCGACGTCGCCCCACACGTTGTAGCGCACGAGCCGGATCCTGTCGCCGGTGCGCGTGTACATGAGGTAGACGTACTTGCGAATCGGCCAGCCGGGATCGATCGCCATGCCCAGCAGCCCGCGCTCGCCGCCCGAGATGTTGAGGTCCGGGACCGCGAAGAGCGGCGGGCTCACCGTGCCCGAGTCCGGAAACACCACGCGGATCGCTCCGGTACGCTGCTCGGCAACCAGGATCCGGCCGTCCGGCAGCCGCTGCATCGCGATCGGCTGATTCAGGCCCGTGACCACGGGCTCGTCCACGAATCCGTCCGGAAGCTGAACGGCGGCAACGGCTTGCGAGGGAAACTCGAGACCCACGACGAGCACGATCAGGAGGGGAAATACCGGTGGCCGCAAGCGCAAACTCCCGGAAAATCAGTGAGGGCGGCCGCAAGGGGGTGTGGTCACGCGCGAACACCATGGTAGCCCGCGCGCGTGGCCGGGATCAACCTGCGATACGGCATCCCCATCGCACCGCCGGACGCGCTACGCTGCCCCCATGATCGAACCCTACCGCCTGTTCTTTCCGCTCGGCGTGATCTACGCGATCGCGGGTGCGGCGCTGTGGATCGCCGCCGCGGCGGGCTGGCTGCCGTACCCCGCCGAACTGCACCGGATGCTGATGATCGAGGGGTTCGAGCAGGCGTTCGTCGCCGGCTTCCTGCTCACCGCGATCCCGGGTCTCACCCACTCCGAGAAAGCGCGTCCCGCCGAGACCGCCGCCGTGCTCGGCGCGCTGGCGCTGTTCGGCGTGCTCGCGGTCGCGGGCCTCGCGGCGTGGGCGCACGTGGCCTTCGCGGCGTCGGTGGCCGTGCTCGCGGGCGCCGCGCTCAGACGCCTGCCGCGTGCGACGCTGGCGCCACCGGTGGAGTTCGCGTTCGTGGCGCTGGGCCTCGCGTTCGGGCTCGCGGGCGCGCTGTGGCTCGCACTGCAGGCGATGGGGCGCGCACCGGTCCCGGCACCGCGTTTCGCCGAACATCTCCTGTCGCTCGGCATGGTGCTGTCGCTGGTCCTCGGCGTCGGCGGACTGCTGGTGCCGACGTTCTCCGGCGTACGCGATCCGCTGGTGATTCCGTTCATCGCCGCGCCGCACGAACGCCCCCCGCGCTTCGTGTTCTACGGCGTGGTGATCGCCGCATTGATCGCGGCCTTCGTGCTGGAGGCGGCGGGCCACCCCGCAGCCGGGGCGCTCGTGCGCGCGCTCGCCGGCTCGTCGATCCTGCTGCTGGTCTGGAAGCTCGCCTCGGGTCCGGGTCGGCGCGACCTGTCGGCGTTCGCGATGTGGGGCGCGGGCGTGTGCGTGCTCGCGGGCCTCTGGCTGCTGGTCCTGCTCCCCGGACGGCCGATGGCCGGACTGCACGTGGTGTTCATCGGCGGCTTCGGCCTGCTCACGTTCGCGATCGGCACGCGCGTCGTCGTCGCGCACGGCCGCCACGGCCTGGCCGCCGAGCCGCGCGTGTTCGGCCCGCTCGCAGCGGCGGGGGTCGCCGGCGCGTTCCTCGTCCGACTCGCGGCCGAGCGGTTCGGCGCCCACGCGTTCCTGCTCTACGGAATCGCGGGCGCCCTGTGGTCGGCGGCGTGGATCCTGTGGGGCATCGGCGCGCTGCCGCGCATCGTCCGGGTGAACGCTCCGGCGCCACGCGTGACCCTCCCCGGTCCCGGCGGGGCTCAGGCGGGCGGTCCGGTCGCGTAGTCGTGTTGCGGCTTCCGGTGAATGGCGGGGCCCGCCGAAGTTCCGGCTCCGCCGCGACTGTGCTACTGCTCTTGCGCGCCCGCGGCGCCCGCGGCGCACCGTCCTGCTCACTCCGGGGGTCCCATGCCTACCCGTTACGACGCCATCGTCATCGGCACCGGTCAGGCCGGACCGCCGCTCGCCGCTCGTCTCGCCGCCGAGGGCCGCCGCACGGCTGTGATCGAGCGCCTGCGCTTCGGCGGCACCTGCGTGAACAACGGCTGCATTCCGACCAAGACGCTGGTCGCCAGCGCGCGCGCGATCCACGTCGCACGGCGCGGCGCCGAATTCGGCTTCAGCGCCGGCGCCGTGCGCACCGACATGACGCGCGTGAAGGCGCGCAAGGATGCGATCGTGCGTCAGTCGCGCGAGGGCATCGAGAAGTGGCTGAAGGGCACGAACGGCATCCGCGTGTACGAGGGCCACGGCCGCTTCGAGGGTCCGCATACCGTGCGGGTCGACCACGACGTCCTCGAGGCGGAGCAGATCTTCGTCAACGTCGGCGCGCGCGCGTTCGTACCCGACATGCCCGGCGTGCACGACGTGCCCTACCTCACGAACTCCAACATCATGGACGTCGACACCGTGCCGGAGCACCTGATCATCGTCGGCGGCAGCTACATCGGGCTCGAGTTCGCACAGATCTACCGGCGCCTCGGCAGCCAGGTGACGGTGATCGAGCGGGCGCCACGGTTGATCGGCCGTGAAGACGAGGACGTCTCCGCCGGCCTCCAGCGCGTGCTCGAGGGCGAGGGCATCTCGTTCCGGCTGAACGCTTCGTGCATCTCGCTCGCGCGCGGTGCGCGCGGGGTGAACGTCGGTATGGATTGCGCAAACGGCGCGCCGGAGGTCGAGGGCAGCCACGTGCTCCTCGCGGTCGGCCGGCGGCCGAACACCGACGATCTCGGGCTCGAACACGCCGGAATCGCGGCGAACGAGCGCGGTTTCATCACCGTGGACGATCAGTGCCGCACGAACGTGCCCGGCGTGTGGGCGATCGGTGAGTGCAACGGGCGCGGCGCGTTCACGCACACGTCCTACAACGACTACGAGATCGTCGCGGCGAATCTGTTCGACGACGACCCGCGGCGGATCACGGATCGCATCATCTGCTACGCGCTGTACACCGACCCGCCGGTCGGCCGCGCCGGGATGACCCTCGCCGAGGCACGGGCGAGCGGCCGCGAGGTGCTGGTGGCGCAGCGCGCCATGGAGAAGGTGAGCCGGGCGCGGGAAATGAGCGAGACGCACGGCTTCATGCGCGTGCTGATCGACGCCGAAACGAAGACGTTCATCGGCGCCGTGGTGTTCGGGCACGGCGGCGACGAGATCATCCACACTCTGCTCGATGCGATGTATGCGAAGGCGCCGTACACGACCATCTCGCGGGCGGTGCACATCCACCCGACGATCAGCGAGCTGCTGCCCACGATGCTGAAGGACCTGAAGCCGCTGGAGTGAGCGGCCCGCGTCCGGGCACGTGCATCGCGAGCCGCGGATCGCTGGCGGCGATCGCCACGTAGAGGTCGTTCGCGTCGTTCTGGAAACCCACGCTGAGTGCGCCGTCGTCACAGGACACCATGGCGTCCTTCCACTCGTCGAGCGCACCATTCACCTGAACCGGCACGGACGCCCAGCGACTTGCGGTCTTCCCGCCCCCGCACCCCGCCGCGGCGACGAGCACGATGCCGGCCGCGGCGATCCTCCATGTCCCTTTCATTCCTGTCCTCCTCGGCCCGGTTCCTGTGCCGAACGACCCGGTGCGCCCTTTCCGGCGCGCGGGGCCGCCGTCAGGACGAGGTCAACTGCCGCGCCGGCCGCGGCGGGGCGCCGGCGGCGGCGAAGGGATTCGCCGCCCCGCCCGTTTGGCGGGGTGGACGATGCAGAGCCGCCCGGCGGACCGCCGGGGGCGCGTGACGAAGGAGGATTCGATGAACGCAAGGCATTCATGGGTCGGCGCGATGGCGCTGGCACTCGTACTGATCCCGGCCACGTACGCCCTGGCGCAGCCGGGGTTCTCCGATCAAGCACCCGCGCCGGGGGAAGACGGCGGCGGGTACGGGGGCCCCGGCATGCACATGCGCATGATGGCGGGGCGCGGCCCGTTCGCCGGTCTCGACCTCAGCGACGCGCAGAAGGCGAAGCTCGAGGAGCTCCGCGAGAAGGGGCGGGCCGAAGGCATGACGCTGCGCAAGCAGCTGATGCGGCTGCGCAACCAGATGCGCGGCGAGATGCTCCAGGACAAGCCCGATCGTCGTAAGATCGTGACGCTCGCCGAGCAGATCGGCGGCGTTCGGACCAAGCTCGGCGTGCACCGCGCGGAGCAGCATCTTGCGATGCTCGACGTGCTCACGCCGGCACAGCGCGATCAGTGGCTCACGCGTCCGCATCGGGGCCAGCGCGGACCGGGCGGAGCGCACGGGCGCGGCATGGGGCAGGGCGGTCATGGACCGCGGGGCATGCGCGGTGGACCGGGCGGTTCGTAGTTCCGGCGGCGCGCTGGCGGCCGCGTGGGACGCATCCGCCAGGATCCCGCGTCATGAGGAGGAGTCCCGTATCGTCGTGAATGACGACTCGATCGACGACCAGCTCATGGCGCGGGGCGCCCGCGGTGACGAGGAGGCGTTCCGCCTCCTCGTCACCCGCTGGGAGCGTCCCGTCTTCGCGTTTCTGACCCGCATGCTGGGCTCCCGCGAGGAGGCGCAGGATCTCGGACAGGAGACCTTCGTGCGGGTGTTCCAGCAGGCCGGCCGCTACCGGGCCGCGGGGCGCTTCCGCAGCTGGCTGTTCCGGATCGCCGGCAACCTCGCGCGCAGCCGGCTCAGGCGGCGCAGGATCGTCGCCTGGGTGGCGTTCGATCCGCTGCGGCACGATCGCGCCTCCGACGCGCCGGAGGTGGACGAGCGCCTCGAGCACGGCGACCTCCGGCGCGTCGTGCGCGGCGCGCTCGCGCGGCTGCCCGAGCGCCAGCGCGAAGCCCTGGTGCTCAGGCGCTATCACGACATGAGCCAGCAGGAGATCGCCGACAGCATGGGCACCACCGTGGCCGCGGTGGAATCGCTGCTGTCACGGGCGATGGCGGCGCTTAGAATGGAGCTTTCGAAGGAGGGGGTGCTGGAATGAACCGCGCAACGCACGTCGAAGACCGCCTGCCGGCGTATCTCGACGGTCGCCTGGACGAGATCGCACGGGCGCAGGTCGCCGCGCACCTCGCGCAATGCACCGCGTGCGCCCGTGCCGCCGATGCGTTCCGTGCCGTCGAGCACGCGCTCGACACCGACGCGGACATCGCCGCGCCGCGCGCCATGTGGCCGGCCATCGCGCGACGGCGCGACCCGGTGCGCCGGCGGATCCTGGATGTCACGTTCGCCATGGCGACCGCCGGCGCGCTCGCGGGCGGCTTCATGCTCGGCGTGCTGGCCTTCGACGGCCGCGGCGCCGCGGTCGCGCCCGATCCGACGTCGATGACCGCGTCGGCCACGACCGATACCGACTGGCTCACGTCGCCCGAACGTTCGCTCAGCGACGTGTACTTCTTCGACACCTCTAACGGCACGGAGAACGCGCAGTGAAGCGACTCTGGCTCCTGCTGCTGGCGGCCTCGATCGGCCTCAACGCCGCGCTGCTGTGGCAGCACTTCACGCAGCCGCGGCCGGCGGGCCGCGCTTCGTGGCACGATCGCGCGCCCGGCGACCGCGGGATGCGCGGCATGCGCGAGCCGGACAGGGACGGCGCTCCGGGAAGGAACGGCGGTGCGGGCCACGACATGGACGGCGCTCCCGGCAACGATGCCCAGCCGCCCTATCGGCGGATGCTCGAGCGGCGCCTCGAGCACATGACCCGGCGGCTCGACCTCAGCGACGCGCAGGTGGAGCGGCTGCGCGGGATCGCCACGTCGCGTTTCGCCGAGCTCGACAGCCTGCGCCGCGAAGCACGTGCGCAGCGCGGTCGGATCCACGACCTGCTCGGCGCGCCCCGCATCGACGCGGGCGCCGTGCGCACGGCCTCCGCGCGGCTGAGCGAGATCAACGCGCGCATCGAGGCCCGCATCACCGAGAACATGATCGCGGAGGCCGGCGTGCTCGAGCCGGGCCAGCGCGCCCGCTACCTCGACATGATGCGCTTCGGCGGCCCGCTCGGACGCGGACGTCGCGGACGCCCGGCCATGCCGCCGCCCGACGACGCGCCCTGAGGCTGCGCCTGCAGCCTAGCGGTCGAGCAGCGCCTTGCGGCGCTCGACTTCCTTCCGGTAGACGACGTCGCGCGTGATCCGGTCGCTCGGCCGCACGAGATCGTCGTCGACATGGCCGAAGTACAGCAGCGCATCGGCCATCTCCGACAGCATGCCGTCGCCGAACGGGTAGATCGTCGACGTCGGCCAGGTGCCGATCCTGGAATCGGCGAGCCGGACCAGCACCGGACGCGCCGGCAGCGTCAACGTCGAATCGAGCCGCGCCTGAGCCGGCGAGCGGTCCGGCACCGTGCCGACGACGAACACCCGGAGGTCCGGGTGGCGCTGTTCGAGGATCGTGGTGATGTTGCCGTCCGCGATCGTGCCGCGGTCGCGGCGGAAGAAGTTGCGCGCGCCGTAGACGATGAGCGCCTTGTGCTTCTTCGCGATCACCTCACGGTCGATGACGTCGAGCACGTAGGCGCCGCGCGCGCCGAAGGACTGCAGGTCCGCGGCGGAGGTCACCTGCGACCAGTCGATCGGCGGATCGCCGGCAAGCACGCGTACGCGCCGGTCGCGCGGCCGGAACTGGTTTACGCGCCGCACGGCGTCGAGGAGGAAGGAGTAGACCGGCGAGTCCCAGGCGCCCGGGACCGAGCTGTCTTCCCACACTTTTCGCAGCGAATCACGCGGCACCAGGGCGATGTCGAGCACGTAGCGGTCGATCAGCGGCTGGTAGCGCGCATTGGCGAACTCGACCACGATGTCGTCGACGACATCGGCGAAACGCCGGTCGGCGATCAGGGCGTCGCGGAAGTCGCTGTCGAGCCGGCTCCACGGCCGCTCGCCGAGCGTCACGATGTCGGAATGCGCGAAGGCTTTCAGCACGCCGTCGATGGCCGGACGCTCCGAAGCAGGGGCGGCGGACTTCGCGGGCGGCGGCGCCGCGGCGCGCGCGGGCGGCGCGGCGAACGCCGCCGCGAGCGCAAGGAGCGGGACAATCCACGGGGTCTTCATGTCGGGCGAAAAGTCTAACGGCTCGAACGGCGCGTCCACAATCCCCGCGCGCGCCACGGCGTCAATGCCTTGTCAGGTCTGCGGCCGGAAATGCGCGGCGGCTGAGCGCCCGGCCCGCGGTGCGCGGGCCCGCCGGACCGGGTCCACCATGGTGGCATCGCCTGCGGGGCATCGCCACGCACCGCCGGCGCATCACAAGAGCGGTTTCCGGTCCGGCTCGGGCTGCTCTAGACTCCCCCGGCGCCTGTCGTTGGCCCTTTCCTGGAGATGACCTTGTCCGACGCGCACAACATCCTGATTCTGGGCGCCGGCCCGGCCGGCTACACCGCGGCGCTCTACGCGGCGCGCGCCAATCTCGAGCCCGTGATGCTGATCGGGCACCAGCCCGGCGGACAGCTCACGATCACGACCGAGGTCGAGAACTACCCGGGCTTTCGCGACGGCATCCAGGGCCCCGAACTCATGGAGATCATGCGCGAGCAGGCACAGCGCTTCGGGACGAAGATGATCGCCGCATCGGCGCAGTCGGTCGACCTCTCGAAACGCCCGTTCACCGTGAAGGCGGATGACGGCGAGACGTACCGCGCGAAAGCGCTGATCATCGCGACCGGCGCCTCCGCGAAGCTGCTCGGGCTCGAGAGCGAGTCAAAGCTCATGGGCTTCGGCGTGTCCGCATGCGCGACCTGCGACGGCTTCTTCTTCCGGGGCAAGAAGGTCATGGTCGTGGGCGGCGGCGATACCGCGATGGAGGAGGCGAACTTCCTGACCAAGTTCGCGGAGGTCACCGTGGTGCACCGGCGCGCCGAGCTGCGCGCGTCCAAGATCATGCAGGAGCGCGCACTCAAGAATCCGAAGATCTCGTTCCTCTGGAACAGCGAGATCGTCGAGATCCTCGGCGGCGATCCGAAGAAGGTCACCGGCGTGAAGATCCGCGACGTCGAGACCGGCGAGGTCACCGAACACGCGACCGACGGCGTGTTCATCGCGATCGGACATCAGCCCAACACCCGATTCCTCGAGGGCCAGATGCCGATGGACAAGGCCGGTTACCTGAAGGTCCGGCCGGGCACGTCGAAGACGGAGATCGAGGGCGTGTTCGCCGCGGGCGACGTGGCCGACTCGGTCTACCGTCAGGCGGTGACCGCGGCGGGCACGGGCTGCATGGCGGCGATCGACGCCGAGCGCTGGCTGGAAGCGCAGGCGCACGCCGAAGCCACGGCGTCCGAGACGTCGAAGGCCTGAGCGCAGCGGAGGGCCGCGCCCCGGGTGGCCGCAGGAGCACGGGGCCCGCGTGGTGCACGCCGTCGCCCGCCCCGCGCGCATGCGGCACCGCCCACCCTCGCGCCCACCGTTCCATTCACATTGAATTCCTGAAGGGAGCGCGGTAGCCTTTCTGCGCTGGCCGGGCCTCGAAGAGCCCGGCCGCATTGCGTTCGTCCCGCGGGCGCGGCTCGATCCATGGAGCTTCGATGCCCGCTGTCGCCGCCGTCCTGCTGCTCGCCGCCCTGTCGCCCGCCGCCCCGGGCGGCCCGCCGCCCGATTCCGCGGCGGTCGCACGTGACGACTCGACCGCCGCGCGCGGCGACTCCGCCCGGGTGGTGCGGATCCTCGCCCCGGTCGAGGTCTATGCGCTGCTCCCGGACATGCTCTCGAGTCAGACCGTGCACCCGATCGGCGCGGCCGCCCTGCACGACCTGCCGGTGAACGACCTCGCCCAGGCGCTCGCGCTCCAGGCCGGCGTCGTGGCGCAGGCGGGCGATCTCCACGTGCGCGGCGGCCGCGCGGGCGAGACCACGCTGAGCCTCGACGGCGTGCCGCTCGATGATCCGATCAGCGGACGGGCGATGCGCGTGCCGCTCTCCGCCGTCCGGCGCGCCGATCTCGTGAGCGGGGCGCCGGACGCGTCCTTCGCCAGCGGGCTCGCCGGCACGATCGACCTGGAAACCGTGGACCCGTCGCCCGCCCCGGTGTTCGAGACGCGCTGGCAGAGCGACGCGCGGCTCGGCACCCATTTCGACCGTGTCGCGGCGCTCGCCCGCGGCCCGCTGCCGGCCGGCGGGCTCGGCCTCGCAGCGGCGGCCGACCTCACGCTCGACGACACCGCGCTGCCGACCCTGCGCAGCTTCAATCGCACCTCGCTGCTCGGCCTGTCGCTCGGGTGGCGCGCCGAGAATCACCTGCTCGGCTTCGCGAAGCTCGCCCCCGTGAAGCACCCCGAGCGCTTCTCCCTGCAGGTCCTCGGCAGCCGTGAAGTGGAGGAACCGTACAGCCCCAACTGGTCGCTCGACGGCTGGACCTCGGTGCCCGCCTCGCCCAAGGGTCCGCGCACCTTCAGCCCCGTCTACCTGCCCGGCTACGAGCGCTATCGCGCCGCCGACCACATGGGCATCACCGACACGCGCCGTCTGGCGACGCTCCTTTCGGCTTCGGCCGCGCGCGGACCGGCGCACGGCCGCGTGACGCTCGGCTGGCAGCGCACGCGCCAGACGCTGTCGGTCGGCGGTGACCGGCCGTCGAGCCGGGGCGAGCACTGGCCTTCGTACGGGCCGGTCGACGGCGGCGACGAGTTCTACGTGGTGTGGGGCGACTACCCGCTCTACCGCGAATCCGACAGCGACGTTCTGACGCTGCGCGCCGACGGCAAGGTGACCAGGTCGCACGGCGCGCTCTCGACCGGTGCCGGCTTGACGTACGAGGACGTCTCGACGTTCGAGTACGAGTGGTTCCCGGTCGCATGGCTGGTGGGCGGCGAGGGCGCACCGTACGACTCGATCCGCAGCTACCACGCACGGGCCCCGGGCGGATTCGCCTACGCGCAGGGCCGCTGGATCAGCGAGGGCATGGTGCTGAACGCCGGCCTGCGCGCCGAGTACTTCACCGCCGGCGCAGCGGGAGACGAGCAGACGCTGCCCGGCCGCGGCGGCGGCATCTGGTCGTTCTCGCCCCGGCTCGGCATCGCGTACCCGATCTCGGTGAAGGACGTGTTCTCGCTCGCCTACGCCAGGGTCCAGCAGGCGCCCGCGCGCGATTTCCTGTACGACGACCGTCGGGTGATCAGCAACCGGCGCCCGCTCGGCAATCCGGCGATGGGACCGGCGACGCTGGTCTCGTACGAGGCCTCGCTGCGCCATCTGCTTTCGGTCGCGTGGGCGTTCCAGGCCTCGCTGTTCTACCGCGATCTCTACGGCCTCGTCGGCACGCGCTGGCAGTCGATTCCCGCGGGCCCGGGCGCGCTCGTGTTCACCGACGCCGACGAGGCGCACACGCTCGGCTTCGAGCTGAGCCTGCTCCACGCCGGCGGCGGAGCGCGCCGCTTCGAGGCGCACTACACGTGGATGGAGGCATGGGGCAACGAGTCGCGGCCCGAGGGCGATCCGTACGGGCCCCTGCGCGGCGCCGTGGTTCCGCCGATCGTGGATGCACCGCTGTCCTGGGACCGCCGCCACTCGCTCACCGCGAGCGCCGTCTGGCAGCCCGGCCGGCGCTGGACGCTGGCATGGACGAGCAGCGTCGGCTCGGCGTTCCCGTGGACGCCGAAACCGTTTCGCCAGCCGCTCGAGGACCCCGCGCTGATCAACAGCCGCCGCCTGGAGTGGACCGAGGCGACGCACCTCAGCGCCCGGTGGTCACCGGCGCTGCTGCCGTGGGCGACCCTCGGCATCGAGATCCGCAATGCGTTCGATCATCGCGCCGAGCACAGCGCGACGCTCGACGGCTACCCGAGCCCGACCGTGAACACCACGTACGACGACTACGGCGCGTATCGCACCGCGACCGGACTTGGCGGCGGTGCCTACTGGTCGACCGAGAGCGACACGCCGCAGTGGGTGCCGGTCCACGACCCGCGGCTCTACGACGAGCCGCGCACGATCCGCGCGAGCGTGGCGGCGAGGTGGTGAGCGGCGGCGCCGTTCGCCCGGGCGCCCGGTACACGACGGGCGGCCGCCCCATCGAGGGGCGGCCGCCGCCACGCGGGGGTCCCGCACCCCGCGTCACCGGGCGTCACTACCCGGTCATCACGATCAGTTGCTTCACCGCACGGAACGCCACCGGATCCACGATCGTCAGCTCGGTCTGATCGCCGACCACCTGCAGGCGGTAGCTCTCCGGCGGCTGCGCGCTGATGACTTCGACCTTCTCGGAAGGAATGCGGATCACCGTCTGGTAGTCCGTGTCCACGGGCTTCGCTTCCGCGGTGCTCAGCGTGCCCGTCGGCTCGAGCGTCTTGCCGATCCCGAGCAGGCCGCCGGTGGCCGTGATCGCGCCCGCTTCGGTCAGCTCCTTCTTGGTGCCGACCACGTAGTAGACCGTACTCGCCTCCTTGCGCCTGGCTTCGATGTTCTCGCTCTGCTCCTGGATCGTCTGATCCTGCTCTTCGACGTGCGTCGCGAGCACGGTCACTCTGTTCTGCAGCGTGTCCACCTGCGCGGTGAGCGCGGCGACGCGCTCTTCCTTCTCGGCCACGCTGTGCTTGAGATTGCCGATCATCTTCTGCAGGCCGGCGATCTTGACGCCACGCGATTTCAGATCGCGGTCCAGCTGCTCGATGCGCGTCTTGGTGCGCTCGATGCCCGCCTTGATGACCGAGATGCGCGCCAGCGCGCGGTCGCCCTCGGACTCGGTGAGCTTCGATTCGGAATCGAGGTTCGAGACCATGCGGGCCTCCTCCGGTCCGAGCACGATCGCGTTCAGGCTGTCCTGGATCGCTGCGATTTCGCCGATCGCCTCGCCGTAGCGGTCGCGGGTCTGCTGGTTCTCGCTCTGCAGGGTCTGATACTCGTGGGTGCGGGTCCGGTACTTGGCGTACGCCCACGTCCCGGCTCCGGCCAGCACGACCATGACGGCGATCATTCCGAACATGACGGGTCTGCGCATGACGATGTCTCCTTGGTGATGTGGGTGCTCACGCATGTCCCGGCCGCCACCGTCCGGAGCACGGGGCGTGCCGGGCGCGCGCATCCACGTAACGTGTTGCGCGATCACGCGCCGCCCGTCGAGGGCGGCCGTGCCACGCGTCCACGAACGTCACGGAGCGACGCCGTTTCTACAAAGTGGCGTCACGATGCGGCCTGCGGCGGGGTGTGCGCCGCCACCGCGCGGCGGAACGGTGCGGCGGCCGGCACCGGCGCCACCTTTCCGGAGAGCAGGTCGGCCGCCGTCACGTCCGCGCCGTAGATGGCGTGGTTGCGATCCTCGTCGAACTCGAGCACGGCGCCGTCCAGCGAGGCGCCCGCGAACAGCCCCTCGGTGCGCGAGTACGAGTAGATCGCCGAATCCATGGTCAGGTTGGTCCCGAACTCCACGTTGCGGCCCACCGGTCCCGCGGCGATCGAAACGTCGGCGCCGAGCTTCAGGTGGTCGTCGATCAGCGCCTTCAACCCGCTCTCGCCGGTGAACACCAGAACCAGGTCGGTCGATTGTGCGCCGATCTGGAAGCCGTAGCTGGCGCCGCCGATCGACACGTAGGCCGGCGCGGACCAGCCGCCGTCAGCGAGCCGCTCGACCGCGAGCCCTTTGCCCCACTGTCCGCCGATCCCGAGCGCGGCCTTCGTCACGCCCGGCACCACGACGATGCCCTGCGCCCGGTCGAGCAGCGACTGCGGGATCGAGTGATCCGGGTCGGCAACGGCGTCGTTGAGAACCGCTGCCGCCATCTGCGCGGTGCCGGCTTCGCCCTGGACGTTCTTCGCGTGCACCGCATCCTGATCCACGCCACCGGCAGCGCTCTCGTCGGCCCGGGTCGAGCCGCACGAAACGAGCGCGAACGCGAGCGCCACGCACAGGCTCGCGGTGATGCCTCGATGAATCGAATGCATGGTTCCCTCCGTGGTTGGGGTTCCACTGGCGCCGCGCCGCGTCGTCGGACGCGGCGTCGATCGCGCCTCGAGAGGGGCAACGCGCGTGCCACGCAGGCGGCGCGCGGCGGAACGCGCGTGCGCACAGCCGGATCGTGGCGCGGCACGGCGCCGAGCCGCGCGGAACCGAAGACGCCCCGCGCGTGGGCCGTTTGAAGAAATTGCAGGGATCGCCGGGCGCCTCGGAGCGTCGGGCGCCATGCCGGCCCCGCCGCGCAACAGGGTGCGGCACAAGCCCGTGTGCGATTGGACGTCACGTGGCACGCGCATTGCGCTCTCCACCCGGCGCAGCACGCAGGCCCGGGCGAATGCCGGGCCCACGAACTCGAAACCAGGAGGATTCACATGAGACATGCGCATCCTCATCCGTTCGAACGCATCTCCCCCGCGATCTGGGTGATCGGCACGATGCTGCTGCTCGGTCTGCTGGCGTGGGTGGTCCCCGCACATGCGCAGACCGATGCCGAGTTGCGCCTCGGCTTCTATACCGATCCCGACGCGGTGAGCTTCGGCGGCGGCATGCTCACGTCGTTCGCCGGCGCGCCCGAGTGGAAGTTCAATCCGAACGTGGAGGTCGCAATCGGCGATTTCGAGAACGTCATCTCGATCAACCCCGACTTCCACTACGATTTCCCGACCGAGTCGAGCCTTTCATACTGGATGGGTGCCGGTCCGGCGGTGCTGTTCATCGACCGCGACGGACGCGACACCGACACCGACGTCGGTCTCAACGTGTTCGCGGGTCTCGGGGCGCGTTACGGCGCCGCGCGGCCGTTCGTGCAGATGAAGGGAGTCGTCGCCAATGACAGCCGCCTGGCCGTCCAGGGCGGCATCCGCTTCTGACGGTGGCCACCGGCGCCGGCCCGGCGGCCGGCGGGCGCGGATCGTGGCGCCTGCCGGCCGTGCACCGGTCCCGCGCCGGCCGGCGGGCCCCCCGCTTCCCGGCACCGCCCGCCGGTTTGCACGCGGGTGGACGCGGGTAGATGCTCCCCGGCACGTGGCCTTCGGGACCCCCTCGAAGGCGCCTGCCGTTCGGACGGGCTTTTTCGGAGCTGCCCTTGAGCGAAGACAGGATGACCGCGCTGCGCACGCCAGGACTCCGTGGTCACCTCCTGCTCCCGGTGCTGATGCTCTCGTTCGGCGCTCTGATCACCGTCATCACCTGGTGGCAGGTGCGTCAGGACATGCAGACCACGGCCGCGGCCGGGCTTCAGGATCTGGCCGAAGAGAGCCGCGGCACGCTGCAGGATCGAGTCGAGAAACACCTGTTCGCACTGCGCAACCTGGCGCGGTTCTGGCAGCTGTACGGACTTCAGGAAATGCCCGTCTGGCATTTCGACACCGGCATGGTCACGGACAACTTCCCCGGCATTACCTGGATCGCGTGGATCTCGGCGAACGGTGACAGCATCCGCTACGTCGCCCGCGACTCGTCATGGACGCCGACGCCGAAGCTCGTCTCCGACGCGGTCGAGAACCTCGGCCACCCGGGCCCCGACGTGAGCGCCTCGATCGGAGGTGAGCCGGCGATCCGTGTGCTCCTGCCGGTGCGCACGCCGGACCTCGAGGTGGGCACCCTGGCCGCGGAGATCCGCCCCGATTCGCTGTTCGGCGGCACCGGCTACGAGACCGCCCGCGGCCTCGCGTTCACGGTGCGCACCGACGACGGCCGTGCCCTCTTCCAGCGCGGCACCGCGGCCGCTCATGCACCGCCGTGGCTGCACAAGGAAGTGAAGCTCTCGTTGTCGGCCGGCGGAACGTGGATCGTGGACTTCGAGCCGACCGAGGAATACCTGGAACGCACCGAGAGCCCGTGGCCGCAATACGTGCTGCTCACCGGGCTGCTGCTGTCGCTCGGCATCGGCGCCATCGCCCTGCAGATCCTGCGCGTACGCAGCTTCTCGAGCGCGCTCGCGCGGACCAACGAGTCGCTGGATGCGCGGGTGCGCGAACTCACCGAGCGCGACCGCGAGCTGCACCGGCTGAACGAAGAGCTCGAGAGCCGCGTCGAGCAGCGCACGGCCGAGCTGCGCGACGCGATGACCGAACTCGAGGCCTTCAGCCACTCGATCTCGCACGATCTGCGTTCGCCGGTCGGCGCGGTCGTGAACTACACCTCGATCCTCGACGAGGACTACGGCCAGCGCCTCGACGACGAGGGCCGCAAGGTGCTGCAGCGGATCCAGAAGAGCAGCCAGGCCGCGATCGCGCTCCTCGACGATCTCGTGCAGCTCGCGCGCGCGGGGCGCGAAGAGCCCGTGCGCGAGCACGTGCCGATGCAGGAAGTCGCGAAACGCGCCTATCAGGAGGCCGTGTCCGGCGAAGAGCACACCGGCAACGTGCGGTTCGAAGCCGGCGCCCTGCCGGACGCGTGGGGCGATCCCGTGCTGGTCGAGCGCGTGCTCACCAACCTGTTCTCCAACGCGCTCAAGTACACGCGCGAGCGCGAAGAGCGGCTGATCCGCGTCTCGGGCAGCGTCGACGCGGACGAAAACACCTACACCGTGGAGGACAACGGCGTGGGCTTCGACCCCGAGGCGGCGGCTTCGGTGTTCGAGCCGTTCACACGATTCCACTCCTCCAGGCGTTTCCAGGGCACCGGCCTCGGCCTGGCGATCGTGGCGCGCATCGTGCGGCGCCTCGGCGGCCGCGTCGCCGCCGAGAGCGACGGCGAGCACGGCGCCCGTTTCTCGTTCACCCTCCCCACCTTCAAGGCGACGCCATGAACAGAGATCCGTTCATCCTGCTCGTCGACGACGACGAGGACTTCCTTCGCGTGGCGCGGCGTGCGATCCGGCGTTCAGGGCTGGGCGTGCGTCTGTCCGTCGCGCACGACGGCGGCGAGGCACTGTCCGCGCTCGGCCTCGACGAACCGGCCGCCGCGCCGCAGAAGGCCGCGACCGCGCCGCCGGTCGTGGTGCTGCTCGACCTCAACATGCCGGTACGCGACGGCTGGCAGGTGCTGAGCTCCATTCGGCACGACGAGGCCACCCAGCGGCTGCCGGTGGTGGTGGTGTCGTCGTCGAACCGGCCGAACGACGTCCAGCGCAGCTATGCGCTCGGCGCCAACAGTTTTCTCGTGAAGCGCTACGACGCGCGCCATCCCGGCGCGTATCTGGTCGACGCCATCCGCTACTGGGTCGAGCTCAACGAACCGCCGCCCGCCCACCGGGAGTCGGCGTGAACGAGTCCGCCGAACGCCGCCCGCGCGCGCTCATCGTGGAGGACGACGAGGACTTCCGCGACAGCCTTGCGCGCCTCGTCGAGCGGGAGGGGTTCGCGGCCGACCAGGCGGCGGACCTGACCGAGGCGCTCGCGGCGCTGGCGGCCGGCGCCCACGACGTCGTGCTCGTCGACCTGTCGCTGCCGGACGGCGACGGTCTGTCCCTGCTCGAGGCCGAAGAGGCCGCGGCGGCGTCGGAGTTCATCGTCATCACCGGCCATGCCTCGCTCGACACCGCAGTGGAGGCGCTGCGGCGCGGAGCACTCGACTACCTGAGCAAGCCGCTCGATCGCGGGCGGCTGAAGAGCGTGCTCACGAACGTGTCCCGCACCCGCGCGCTGAAGAGCGAGGTGCGCGAGCTGCGCGGCGAACTGCGCGGCATGGGACGCTTCGGCAGGCTGGTCGGGCGCTCGAAGGCGCTGCAGAAGGTCTACGACCTCATCTCCCGGGTCGCTCCGACCGAAGCCAGCGTCTTCGTCACCGGCGCGAGCGGCACCGGCAAGGAGCTGGTCGCCGAGACCATTCACATGATGAGCCGGCGCAAGGCGCAGCCGTTCCTCGCGGTGAACTGCGGCGCGCTCTCCGGCAACGTCATCGAGAGCGAGTTGTTCGGACACGAGAAGGGTAGCTTCACGGGTGCCGACCGGCAGCGGCGCGGCTACTTCGAGACCGTGAACGGCGGCACGCTGTTCCTGGACGAGATCACCGAGATGCCCATCGAGCTGCAGGTCAAGCTGCTGCGCGTGCTCGAGACCGGAACGCTGGTGCGGGTCGGCGCCTCGGCGCCCACACAGGTGGACGTGCGGGTGATCGCCGCCACCAATCGCGACCCGGCGCGGGCGGTGCGTGACGGCTCGCTGCGCGAGGACCTCTACTACCGGCTCAACGTCTTTCCCATCGCGCTGCCGACACTGAATGAACGCGACGGCGATGCCGAGCTGCTGGCGGGTCATTTCCTGGCCGAGGTGAACGCGCGCGACGGCGCGGAGAAACGACTCTCCGAAGACGCGCTGCGGTCGATCTGCGCGCACGACTGGCCGGGCAACGTGCGCGAGCTGAAGAACGCGGTCGAGCGCGCGGCGATCATGGCCGCGGACGTCATCACGCCGGAACATCTGTCCCTGACGGCGCACCCGCGCGCGCCGGCCTCGGCGCCTGCCGGCGCCGGCGCGCTGGCCTTGGAGGTCGGCATCACGCTGGCCGAAGCGGAGCGGCGGCTGCTGCTCGCGACCCTGCAGGCGGTGGACGGCGACAAGAAGCGCGCTGCGGAAATCCTCGGCATCAGCGTGAAGACGGTCTACAACCGCCTGAACGTCTACGAGGCCGCGGGTCACGACGTAAAGACGTCTCCCGAGGCCTCGTGATTCTGCCGCCCGGCGGGCGGCTCGAGCGCCAACACCGCGCCCCGGAGCGGAGGGCGAACGCCGTCCGAATGCGGCGACGTCCGCCGCCCGCGCCCCGGCGCGCCTGGCTCCTCGCCGCGTCGATGCCCGACTAACGGAGCCGTGTGCGAGCCGTGAGCCCCATGATCAGCGAGATGGCGAACAGGATCAGGAACAGGAAGAACAGGAACTTGGCGATGCCCGCCGAGGCCGCGGCGATTCCGCCGAAGCCGAAGAATGCGGCGAGCAGCGCGACGATGAGAAACGTCAGTGCCCAGCGCAGCATGATGACCTCCCAGATTGGACGTACCGGCCGAGTCGATCCGCGCGCGACGATCGCGCGCGGTGGAGCTGCGGTCCGGGTTCACCCGGCCCGGCGGCGCTCCGCGAAGACCAGCGCGATGCCGGCCACCACGGCAGCGGCGCCGGCGATCGGCGGGATGTTCACGCGTTCGTCGTGCACCACCTTCGCCTGCATTCCGCCGACGTCCAGCAGCGTGTCCTGCTTGCGGTAGGTGAAGCCCTGATAGACGAGCGCGAGCACGCCCGCGACGAGGAGAACGATGCCGAGAGTTCTCATGGCGTCCCTCCGATCGAGCGTTCGTGGCGGCGCCGCCTGCGGCGCCTCGGCCGCCGCCGCGCCCGCGACGGGACCTCTCTCCTTCGAGCGCAAGGATCGCGCCGCGCCGAAACGATCTCCCAAGCGGTTGGTACACAGTCGAATACAGCGATGTCCGCGGTCTCCGGCGTGCGCTCGCGGGATCCGCTTTGTAGAAATCGCCGCGCCCGATTCCGTTCAGCGGAACTTCTGGCGCCGTGCCGCATCCGGCATGGGAATGCCCGCGGCCCCGTTGCAGCAGCCGCGGGCGGACAGCAGACGGGACGCGGCTCGGATCAACGCAGCACCGTGATCCGTAGCGACCCCGCGGGCTCGCCGTCCACGCGCAGGCGCACGAAGTAGGCGCCCGCCGGGAGGTCCGCGGCCGACCAGCTCAGCATGAACGTCCCCGGCGCCTGCGGTCCGTCGAGCAGCGTGCGCACCGGCCGGCCCTGCAGGTCGAACAGCCGCAGGTCCACGCTCGCCGCGCGCGGCAGCGTGAACGAGACCCGGCCCTGGCCGCGCACGGGATTGCCGCCCGCGTTGGCGAGCTCGACTCGTTCCGGGAGAGCCTGATCAACGCCCGCGTTCACGCCGTTGATCTCGATGCCCCAGTACCAGCGCCCCACCTTGGCCACGGCGTCCCCCCCCAGGCTGAGAGTCCAGTAACCGTGGCTGTCCTCGCCCGCCACGGCGGAGAGCGATTGCGAGGGCTGCACGCCGTCGTAGAACGGTGCGAAGCCGGTGGCGAGTGTCCAGGGCGCCGCGTCGTAGAACACCGTGTGGAGATCGCTGCCCGTGGTCTCGCCCACATCGAGCAGCCGCACCATGGTCCCCGATGGCGACTTGATATTGACGGTGTTACTGGACAGATCGTACATCGGTGCGCTCACGAATATCCGCACCGTTCCGATCGTCTGGGATGGCTCGTACCACAGGGGGCTTAGAATGGCTGACGCGATTTCCGGGGTCGAACCCTCCTTCATGAGGTAGTTCTCGAGCCCCGGGTCGGCGATACCCATTGCCCAGTACAGACGCTTCTCCACGAGCGGCGCGCCCGAACGCACGAGGTGCGCGTCGGTTCCGCTCACGGCGTACCCGTAGTTGCTGTACTCGACGAACTCGCCTTCGCCGAATCCGACTGCGTAGCTGTCGCGCGCGATTCCCTCGTCGTCTACGAACTCGTGGCTCGGAATTTCCCCCGCCCACTCGAACCCCAGGAACATACGCTCACGGATCTGTGCGACGCTCCACACTCCTTTGCAGATCCGAACGTTGTCGAGCGCGCCCTGGAACGGGTACGGCACACCGGCGCCGCCCTCGTTGTCCGCCCCGATCCACACATCGCGCCCGTTGCCGCCGACCGGTGCCGTGAAGCTGTCGGTGTGCGTGTCGAGCTTGCCGTTGATGTAGATGCGCGCGTCGCCGGGACGGTAGGTGGCGGCGACGTGCATCCAATGCGTGACCGACAGCGACGTCTGGCTCTCGAAGTAGTTGCCGGTCCCGCCCGTGGGATAGAAGCGCACCCGGCCGTCGGGCGCGAACCCCAGCCAGAAGCTCGTGTGGTAGTCGCGTCCGACGATGGTCGAGTAGTTGCTGAAGTCGTCGGGCCTGACCCACGCGTCGATGGTGAGCCCGCCCGGAAACCCGTCCGCCATCGGGATCATCGCGTGGTCATCCACCCCGTTCAACTCCAGCGCGGTGTTGACGCTCACCGGCGGACCTTCGTCGTAGGCCAGTCCGGCGCCGTTTTCCTGAAAGAGCAGGTTGGCACCCGGCAGAAGGCCGTCGGCGTTGTCCTGAGTGGTCGGCTCGACCCCGGCCGCGAACGCCCAGCACGCCTCGAGGTGCTCGTAGACGGTGTTCGTGAACACCGCGCGCGAGCCCACGCCGATCCGGTAGTGGTCGTGGATCTGGGTCGCCGTGCGGGTCTCGCTCCAGATGCGGATTTCACCGAGCATGCCGCGCCAGAAATACGCGGGCGACGTGGGCGACTGTCGGTCGGCCCCGACGTAGAGCGGGTTCGGGCTGGTCCCGGGCATTCCCGTGTACGAAGCGTCCGCAGCGTCCAGTTCGCCGTTCACGTAGATCTTCGCACCGGCGACGCTGGAGTACGTCGCGGCGACGTGGGTCCAGATTCCGAGCGGGACGCTGGCGTTGCTCTCGAAGTACTGGTTGCTGCCGCCCTTCGGGTAGAACCGCACGCGCTCGCCGGGCCCCAGGCCCAGATAGAAGCTCTGCGAAAAGTCGTTGCCGACGATCGCCTGGTTGACGCCTCCCGCGATCGGCCGCACCCACGCCTCGATGGTGTAGTTCGCGTTGCCCTCGAGACCGGTCTTGTCGTAGACGGCCAGGTACTCGCTGGCCAGCGCCGGATCGTTGAGGTCGGCGCAGATCTGCATGTGCTGGGCGAGGGCTGCCGGAGTCCAGAGCAGTGCGGCGAGGACCACGGCGCACGCAACGGCACAGCCGACTGTCCGAGTGTGACGTGTGAGGGGTCTGCGATGTCGGGTGTGCATGGAGTCTCCTCCCATGATCAGTGCAGCACGGTGACCGGCAGCGTGCGGCGCGGACCGCCTTCAACGTCCAGCGACAGCAGGTAGCGTCCGGGCGCAAGCCCCGCGGCGTTCCAGGCGACCCGGTACTCGCCCGCCGCGCGCAGGCCGCTCGCGAGCCGGCGGACCGCGCGCCCGGCCGGGTCGTAGAGGGTCAGGCCGATCTTCGCGTCGCGCGGCAGGCTGAACTGCACCGCGCCCTGCCCGCGCACCGGCTCCGCGCCCGCGTTGGTGAGCTGCACCGCGCCCGCATCGCCGGCATGTGCGACGTCCGTCGTGCCGAAGCCGATCCGCACCCCCACGGCCCACACTGCGAAGTGCGCGCCGCCCGTCGTCTGCACCGAAACCGTCCAGGTGCCCGTCGCCGATTCGCCGTTGAACGCCGACAGTGGGGTCGAAGGCTGCACGCCGAGATTGCACGGCGCACCGTCGAGTCCGAAGGTGTAGGACGACGCGTCATCGAACACCGTCTGCAGCGACCGCCCGATCAGGTCGCCGGGCGCCATCAGCGTCACGTTCGTCCCCGTGGGGCTCATGAGCTCGACGCTCGTGGTGGCGAGATCTTCGCTGGAGAGCGACACGAACACGTCCACGTCGGTGACCGATCCGGTGCCGGTCTCTGCGATCGGCACCGACAGGCTCGTGAGATCGAGCTGGTCGGGCACCGTCAGTCCGGTCCCGCCCGGCGGCGACATCAGGAACTCGTCCATGGGAAACGACACGCCGCTGAAGCCGAGTACGGCTCCGTTGAACATCGGCGCGCCCGAAAGCACCATGCGGGCGTGCGAACCGTAGATGCGCGTCTGCGGCACGAAGTCGTTTGTATAGGGCCCGAAGTGCGCGCGATAGGTCGTGCGGGACACGCCGTTCAGATCCACGACATCGTCGTGGGCGATGTATGGGTCGGTCCCCAGGAACCTGCGGGCGGCGATGTCGGTGCCCGAGATCGGGCCATTGGTCACGCAGACTTCGTCCAGGATGCCGTTGAAGAGGAACGCCGGCCCGACGGCTTCATTGTCGGCGCCGACGTAGATCTCGCGCCCGTTCTCGCCGACCGCGCCGCTGAATCCGGCCGCCAGATCCAGCTCGCCGTTGATGTAGAGACGCACCACCTTGTCCACCGGATCGAAGCTCGCTGCCACGTGCGTCCATTTGTCGAGCGGCACGCTCGCGACACCGTCCACGTATTCCCCGAAGCCTCCGATCGGATAGAAGCGCAGCTGGCCGCCCGGTTTGAGGCCCAGCCAGAAGCTGCTCGTGTACTCGCGCCCGACGATGGTCTGGTAGCCGCCGTTCGAATACGGACAGATCCAGGCCTCGATGGTGAGGCCGCCGTCGTACCCGTCGCTGTGCGCCTGCGTGGACGCGTAGTCGTCCACGCCGTTCATCTCGACGCCCTGGTTGAAGTCCACCGGCAGCGGAACCCGGTCGGTGATATCGAACGGTTCGCCGGCATCGGCATCGACCTGAGCGCGATGATCGAAGCCACCGGCCACGGCCGACTGTGCCATATCGGCGAGCCACAGTGAGCCCCCGCCACCGTCGATCAAGTTCGAGTACCAGGCCGCCGCGAGCCCCGCGTAGCGGGCACCGAGGTGATTCCCGTAGCCGATGCCGGCGAACTGGTTTTCCGCGATCTCGGTACCGCTGAGCGCCCGGTTCCACATCCGGATCTCATCCAGCTTGCCGATCCAGAACGTGCCCGGCGTCCCTCCGACCCGGTCGGCGCCGATGCACAGGCTGTCGGCGCTCGTTCCAGGCAGGCCCGTGATCGAGCTGCCGGACTGGTCGAGCACGCCGTTCACGTAGATCGCCCAGCCCGAGCTGGATTCGTAGGTGACGGAAACGTGCGTCCACTGATCGAGCGGAATCACCCCGGTGCTCTCGACGAACTGTCCGTACCCGCCGCGCGGGTAGAACCGCACGTGCCCCGAGGCGTTCAGTCCGACCCAGAAGCTCTGGGTGTAGTCGTTGCCGACGATGCAAGGATAGCCGGCGTAGCTGTGCGGCCACACCCAGGCCTCGATGGTGTAGGCGCCGGTGGCGCCCTCCAGCCCCGTCTTGTCGGACACGGCCAGGTACTGGCCGGAGACCGTGGGCGTGTTGAGCTCGATGCCGTACTGGCGAACTCTCTGCGCGGCAGCCGGTGACCACGTGAGGCAGATCAGTGTCAGCGCGAGGACGAGCCCCGCGCCGATCGCCCGTTGCGTGGTCGCTCCATGGAAGATGTGAATGGGCTCCTGCTCCGTGCGGGTGGCCGATGAAGACGCCACGAGGCACCTCCGGAGATGAGGTGGTGATCATTCCTGAAAGCGGTCGGTTGTTCTCCGTAGGGGACGCCCGGGCGGGTTCCGTCACAGCGATTCCGCCCCACGGGCACGATCCCGGTCGGAAAATGCCCGCCGGGGCGTGACGGCGCGCCGCCGGCGGTCCCCCATCCGGAAAGCCGATCCGTGCCAGCCCCCCACCGACCCCCAGGAGGCCCCATGCGCGCGCTTCGTTTCACTCTGCTTCCGGCCCTGCTCCTCCAGGTCGCTCCGCTCGCCGCCGTGCCCGCGTCGGCGTCGGCCGCCTACTACAACCTCACGGAGATCGTCCGGACCGGGGACGCGGTGCCCGGCGGGACCGGCACGTTCGTGTCCATCGCGGGCAAGACCCAGCCCCCGACCGCCATCCCCGGCGAGGTGCTCTTCGGCGGGAAGGGGAGCGACGGGGAGGAGGGGCTCTACGTGGGGCAGGGCGTCGGCCCGCCGTGTCTCGTGGCCGACCTCGCCACGCCGATCCCCGGCGGGCAGGGCAACTTCACCGGGTTCGGTGCCGCCTCCCTCTCCGGGAGCAGCGTGGCGTTCCGCGGCTTGGGCTCCGGCGGCCAGGACGGGGTCTACATCATCATGCCCAACGACATCGTCGCCGACCTCGCCACGCCGATCCCCGGCGGCCAGGGCAACTTCACCGCGTTCGCGGGCGTCGCCTTCGACGACACGACGGTGGCCTTCCGGGGGTCGGGCTCGGGCGGCCAGGACGGGGTCTACATCATCATGCCCAACGACATCGTGGCCGACCTCGCCACGCCGATCCCCGGCGGCCAGCTCGGGACGTTCACGGCGTTCTCGCCGGATGTGTTCATGGACCAGGGCGTCGTGGCGTTCGGCGGAAACGGACCGCAGGGCTACTCGGGCTTCTTCCAGGACGACGGCAACGGACTCGCGACGCTGGTGGACACGTTCACCCCGGTGCCGGGCGCCAACGGCGAGAGCTTCAGCGGGTTCGAGGAGGCGTCGTTCGTGAAAGGGGCGATCGCGTTCCACGGCTTCGGCGCGAACGGCAGCGAGGGCGTCTACATCGTCGAGGCGATCGGACCCTCGTGCGTCGTCGCGTCCAGGGGCGACGCTGATCCCCGGGGAGCAGAGCACGTTCACGGGATTCCAGGGCGTCTCCTACGACGGCACCCACGTCGCGTTCGTCGGGCTGGGTTCCAAGGTGATCCTCTCCGACATGGGGGGAACGCTGGAGCCGGTGGTAGCGGTGGGGGACACGATCGGGAACCTGGTGGTGGCGGATCTCTCGATCGGGCCGGACGCGCTGAACGGAAGCGACATCGCGTTCTGGGCGAGCTTCACGGACGGTTCCGAGGCGGTCTACGTGGCCACGCTACACCGGTTCGGTGGACGTCGGGACGCCGGAGCCGGCGGTGGCGTTCCGCGCGCAGGCGCAGCCGAACCCGTTCGTGCGGGATGCGGACATCCGCTTCACGCTGCCGGCCGCCGGGAAGGTCACGCTGGAGCTCTTCGACGTGGCGGGCCGCACGGTCGTCAGGCGTTCCATGGGAAACGCTCCCGCCGGCCCGGGACGGATCCACGTGGGCGGCGTGGACCTTCAGAGCGGCGTGTACTTCTACCGGCTGTCCGCCGGGCCACGGACCGCGACCGGGCGGCTGGTGAAGGTCGAGGCGCGCTGACCGGAGGTCGGGCGCCGGCGCGGTCGCGGCTCTCCCGCGGCCGCCCGCCGGCGCTACTTCACCCGCACCACGCGCCAGGCGCGCACGAGGCCGCCGGTCGTCGCGCGCACGAAGTAGACGCCGGCCGGCACGGGCCGCCCGTCCGCGCCGCGGCCGTCCCACGTCAGCGAGTGACGCCCGGCCGCGAAGCGGCCCTGCGCGAGGCGGGCGACCAGACGGCCGCTGGTGTCGTAGACGCCGGCCGTCACCCGTGCGGGGCTCGCCATCGTCCACGCGACGCGCACCCGCTCGCGGAACGGATTCGGGAACGGCGCGGCATCGGTGACGGTCGCAGGCTCGACCCCGGCGGTCGCCGTGGGCCGCCGCGCGACCCACGCCGTCGCGTTCAGGAACAGCAGGCTGTCGTTGCCCGCGGCCTCGCCCCAGCCGTCGTAGATGCTGCTGTTGCCGGGCTGGGCGCTGCCGTCGTCGATCGGCGAGCTGTCGCCGACGAAGAAGATGCGGCCGCTGCCGTACATGGAGCGCGCCGCCATCACCACGCTGGTGTCCTGCGGAAAGCCATCGCGCCAGACGCAGCCGGCCACAGTGGGATTGATCGACGGATAGAGCGTCATCGTAGTGCCGTTGTGGAACTCGAGCCCGTTCGCGGTGCCTTCGGGGCCGTGGATCACCGAGTCCGAGGGCGAGGCGTTCACGTTGGTGGACCACACCTCGGTGAAGTTGCTGTTGCTCCCCGAGGTCTCGAAGCGCACGCCCCACAGGTGCTGCATGTCGAGCCTGTTCCAGATCTCGGGCGAATCCCAGCCGTCGTTGTTGCGGTCGGAATTGATGTGGTCGGACACCGCGATCAGGCCGCCGCCGTCGGCCACGTAGTGGAAGATCGCGGTGGACTCCGCAGCGGTGAACACCGTATTCGGCTCGGGGACGATGAACACGTCGAAGTGCGACAGGTCGTAGGCGTTGCCGGCGTCGCCGTAGGTGATGCCGTACGCCGGCGTGAGCGTCGCCACCTGGTAGCCGCGCTTGACGAGATCGATCCCCCACGACGAGATCGCCCCGAGCCAGTAGGTGCGCGGGGTCGCCTCGGTCACCGTGGACTGATCCGGCACGGGCAGCGGTTGATCGGTGTCGATGATCCAGTCGGCGTTGCCGGCGGTCTCGGCGTGCGTGTTGTCGAAGAGCACGCGGAGCGGCGCAGCGGCGGCGGGGGCCGCCGAGACAGCGGCGAGGGCGACGAGCGCGGCAGCGCACAACGCCCGCGGGAGCGGCCCGAACGGTGCGGAATCACGGTGCATGAAGGCCTCTGCGGGTGAATGGGAAGCGTGAATTGTACGCACTTCGGGCGCTCCCGAGCCAGCGCGGGCCCGCGATCGCGCAGCGCCGCCGCGTGCCAGTCGTGCACGCCCGCGCCGTTTGCGCCTCCGCGCACGCCCTGATTTACTGGCGTTTCGACCTCGACTCCCCTGGCCCGGCGCGTTCCGGCACGTCTGGATCGGCGCCCGGCCGTGAAGGAAGCTCCATATGGAACGCGAAGTCCTCGAATTCGACGTGCAGTTCATCGGCGCCGGCCCGGCCGGGCTCGCCGGCGCCATCCACCTCGCGAATCTCGTCGAGCAGCACAATCAGAAGGTGGCCGCCGGCGCGCCGGGCGACGCGATCGGCGAGCTGAACATCGCGGTGCTCGAGAAGTCCGAACGCGTCGGCGCGCACGGCATCTCGGGCGCCGTGATGGATCCGCGCGGCATGCGCGAGCTGATGCCTGACTATCGCGAGCGCGGCTGCCCGATCGCGAGCGACGTCGGCTCCGACGACGTCTACTTCCTCTCCGAGCACTCGCAGTTCCGTCTGCCGCTCGCGCCGCCCATGCTGCAGAACCACGGCAACCACATCCTGTCGCTCGGCAACCTGGTCGAATGGATGGCCGGCATCGCCGAGGAGAAGGGTGTGCTGGTGGTCACCGAAACGCCTGCGGCGAAGCCGCTGGTCGAGAACGGACGCGTGACCGGGGTCCGCACCGGCGACAAGGGCGTCGACAGGAACGGCGGGAAGAAGTCGAACTACCAGCCCGGCGCCGACTGTCTGGCGAAGGCCACCGTGCTCTGCGAGGGCCCGCGCGGCACGCTCGCCAAGGCGCTGAACGAGCAGCTCGGCCTGTCGGTCGGGAAGAACGCGCAGGTGTACTCGACCGGCGTCAAGGAGATCTGGGAGATGCCGGCCGGCCGCGTGCAGAAGGGCCGCGTCATCCACACGATGAACTGGCCGCTGCCCACCGAGACCTTCGGCGGCGGGTTCATCTACGGCATGGACGACACGCACTGGTCGGTGGGTTTCGTCACCGGCCTCGACTACCATGACCCGACCACCGACCCGCACGGCTTTCTGCAGCGCTTCAAGCTGCACCCGCTGGTGAAGGCGCTGCTCGAGGGCGGCAAGCCGGTCGCCTACGGCGCGAAGGCGATCCCCGAGGGCGGCTACTGGGCGATGCCGAAGCTGTCCGCCGACGGCCTGCTGATCTGCGGCGATTCGGGCGGGTTCCTGAACGGCGCGCGCCTGAAGGGCATCCACCTCGCGATCAAGTCCGGCATGATGGCGGCCGAGACGCTGTTCGAGTGCCTGCTCGCCGGCGACTTCTCGAAGGAGCGGCTCGCCGGCTACGAGCGGCGCTTCGAGAGCTCGTGGGCGGCCGACGAGCTGCGCTCGGTGCGCAACTTCCACCAGGGCTTCGAGCACGGCCTGTGGATGGGCATGCTCAACACGGGCGCGGGCATGTTCTTCGGCGGGCGCGACCTGCTGCTGCGCGACCGCGTCATGAACGAACCGGGCCACAAGCGCATGCGCCACCTGAAGGACGTCTACCCGAACGGCAAGCCGGCGCCGATGAAGTTCGACGGCGAGTACACGAAGGACAAGCTCTCGGACGTCTACCTGTCGGGCACCAAGCACGACGAGGATCAGCCGGTGCACCTGGTGGTCGCCGACACCTCGGTGTGCGCCACGAAGTGCCGCGAGGAGTTCGGCAACCCCTGCCAGCACTTCTGCCCCGCGAGCGTGTACGAGATGGTCGACGACGAAGCGAAGGGGCCCGGCGCGCTCAAGCTGCGCATCAACGCGTCGAACTGCGTCCACTGCAAGACCTGCGACATCGCCGACCCGTACCAGATCATCACCTGGGTGACGCCCGAAGGCGGCGGCGGACCGGACTACAAGAATCTGTAGTGCACGCGGCACGGCCCGGCGTGCTCGCCCGAGCGGTCGCGGGGGCCGGACGGGCGGGTCGCACGCACGCGCCGCGCCGGTTCGCCGGGCGTCCTGATTCGCGCTAGAGTCGTCGCATGCTGACGCGCTCCGCCTTCACCGCATGCCTCCTCGCGCTCGCCCTCTCCGGCTGCGCGCTGACGGGCTACACGCCCGATCGCTATCCGCAGATGCCCGCCGAGCGCCAGGGGCTCGCACCGCAGTACCGGTTCTTCTACGACGCGCTCGTGGACTACGGAGACTGGGTGCTGATCGAGCCGTACGGCTACGTGTTCCGCCCCGACGTGAACTTCGTCGCCTGGCGCCCGTACATCGAGGGCTTCTGGGCGCCGACCGACATCTACGGCTGGGTATGGGTGTCGTCGGAGCCGTTCGGCTGGGCGACGTACCACTACGGCGAGTGGACCTACGACCGCTTCCAGGGCTGGGTCTGGATTCCGGGGCTCGCGTGGGGACCGGCGTGGGTGGACTGGCGCGAGAGCCCGGACTACGTCGGCTGGGCCCCGCGCATGCCGTCCGGGATCGACTACGCCTCGGTGCCGGGCGGCGCGTACGTCTACGTGCCCATGGCGCTGCTGCCGACGACCACCGTGTCCACGGGCCTGCTCCAGGCGGATCAGCTCGGCGCGTCGGCGACGCAGCTCGAGCCGGTCCGCAACGTCGTCGAGCGCGACGGCGTTGCGTTCAACCGCGGCCCGGATCTCGAGAAGGTCGAGCGGGTGACCGGCCTGCTGCCGCGCGGCTCCCTCGCGGACCTGATCCCGCCGGATCGCCGCGTGCTCGGCGGGGCGCTGCGCGCCCGCGACTCCAGCGCGACGCCGGCCGACGAGGATCTCATCCGCCTCACCCAGCGCGCGGGCGTCGAAGCCGCGCGCGATGCGCAGAGCCTGGTTCAGGCGAAGGGCCCCGCCCCGATCCGGATTCCGGTCGTGCGCCCCGTCGGGCGCGGCGTGGAGGCGGAGCGCCCGAGCGCCCTGCCGGCGGCGAAGAAGCCGGCGAAGAATCCGCTGCGCAAAGAGGCGAAGCGCGATTCGACGCGCTAGCCAGCGGCGTCCTGCTGCGCCTTCTGTCCCGCCTTCAGGTGCAGCGGCCAGTGCACCTCGCGCAGCGCTGCAGGATCGCCCCACGCCTCGACGAGCCGCGGCCACAGCGGCTCGATCGGATCGCGCCCGGTGCGGGCGTGGTGGCGCTGCGTGCCCGACCAGGTCTCCATGAATGCGCGCACGTCGTACAGCGACCAGCGCAGCTCGGTCCGGAACGCCGGCAGCGGAACCGGCTCCAGCGGAAACGGCAGGTTCGCGTAGTGGGCGAGCGGGTACTTCATGCGCTCCGGCCAGTCCTCCTTCAGCGTGTCGAAGGCGTAGGCGTCCATGATCCTGTCGAACGCCGGGTCCACGTGCATCTCGAGATAGGTCCAGACGGAGAGCACGCCGCCCGGACGCAGCACGCGCAGGGCCTCGGCGTAGAAGAGGTCGAGGTCGAACCAGTGCACGGCGGCGGCGACCGTCACCAGGTCCACCGTGCCGTCACGCAGCGGCGCACGTTCGGCGCGCGCGATGGCATAATGGACGCGCGGATGCGCGAAGTGGTGCTCGATCTGCGCGGCGCTGGCGTCGGTGGCGATCACCCGTTCGAAGCGGCCGGCGAGCGCCAGCGCGGCCTGGCCGCTGCCGGTGCCGCAGTCCCAGACCAGCGCACGACCGGGCGCCAGGGCGGCGAGCCGGTCGTAGAGCGCCGCCGGATACGCCGGACGCGCCTTCGCATAGACGGCCGCCTTGCGCGAGAAATGATCCTGTTCGAAGGTCATGGTCGCCCATCCTAGCCGGGACGATTCATGAGAGACCAGCACCAAGTGCGAGCCCACCGCGCCACCGCGGATCGAACGGCAGCTGCCGCCGTGCCCCATGCCTTCCGGGCGCGCACGCGGAAGGCAGCGACGTGACACCCGCGCAACGCATCCGGGCCGCAGCCATCGCCCTCGGCTTCGACGCAGTGGGGATCGCCACGGCCGGTCCGGAAGACGGCCCCCCGCACTACGAGGCATGGCTCGCGGCGGACATGCACGGCGACATGGCCTGGCTCGCGAGCGAACGTCACCGGGCGCGACGCGCCGATCCGTCGCTCGTGCTGCCCGGACTCGCCGCGGTGGTCTGCGTGGCGCTCTGCCACGAACCCGGCCGCGACGCGGCGCGCGACGCCCGGCTCGGCAGGATCGCGCGCTACGCCGCCGGCGAGGACTATCACGTGATCATGCGCGACAAGCTGCGCGCCCTGCAGGCGGCCATCGTCGCCGCGCTGCCCGGCGCGAACGCACTCTGGTACGCGGACACGGGGGCGATCCTCGAGCGCGGCTGGGCCGAGCGCGCCGGAATCGGCTGGGTCGGCAAGCACACGGGGCTGCTGTCGCCGCGCCTCGGCTCCTGGTTCCTGCTCGGCGAGGTGCTGGTGGATCGCCCGCTCGATCCCGACCTGCCGTTCGCACGGGACCACTGCGGCACCTGCACGCGCTGCATCGACGGGGTGCCCGACCGGGGCCATCGTTGCGCCGCGCATGCTGGACGCGCGGCTCTGCATCTCGTATCTGACGATCGAGCTGCGCGGGCCGATCCCGCCGGAGCTGCGGCCGCTCGTCGGCGACTGGATCTTCGGCTGCGACGTCTGCCAGGAGGTCTGCCCCTGGAACCGTTTCGCGCCGCCCGCGCGCGAGGCGCGGCTGCACGCGCGGCAGCTGGAAGGCTGGACGCTGGAGCGCTTTCTCGACCTCGACGATGCCGCCTTCCGGGCGCTGTTCGAAGGCAGCCCGATCCGCCGTGCGAAGCGCGGCGGGTTCCTGCGCAACGTGTGCGTGGCGCTCGGCAACCGGCGCGACGCAGGTGCCGCGCCGCGGCTCGCGCGCGTGCTGGCCGAGGACCCGGACGCGCTGGTGCGCGCGCACGCGGCGTGGGCGCTGGGGCAGATCGCAGGCTGCGCGGCGGGGGTGGACCACGCATCGATCGAGGAGGCGCTCGCCCGCGCGGCCCGTGCCGACAGTTCACCGGAAGTTTGCAACGAAGCGCGCACCGCGCTTGCTAGTGTTCGCTGATCACCGGACGGGAGGTCCCATGAGTCCAACTCGGACGCGCGCGCTGCGGATCGCGACCTGGTTGTGTCCGCTGCTGCTCGCCGGATGTTCGGGAGAGAGTCGCGACACGCCCTCCGGCCCCGCGACGGAGCAGGGCTACGTCGAGGCGCCCGACGGCACACGGCTCTTCTATCGAAAGGTCGGCGACGGCCCGCAGGCCGTCATCCTGCCCGCCGACCTGTTCCTGCATCCCGCTTTCGACCGGCTGGCCGAGGGACGCACGCTCTACTACTACGACATGCGCAACCGCGGCCTCTCCGACTCGGTGAGTGCGGAACGCGAGAACTCGATCCAGCAGGACGTGCTCGACCTGGAAGCGGTGCGTGCGCACTTCGATCTGAATTCGGTGGACCTGGTCGGATTCTCGTACCTGGGCCTGATGGTGATGATGTACGCGAAAGACCACCCCGACCACGTGCGGCGTGTGATCCAGATCGGCCCGGTGCAGATGCACTTCGGCACCGAATACCCCGAGGGGCTGCGCGCCGGCGACTACTACGCGGCCATGGATTCGAGCGCCCTCGCCGACCTGCGGCGGCTGCAGGCCGAGGGGCTGCCCGATTCGGATCCCGAGGCCTACTGCCGCCGCGAAAACGAAGTCACCCGGGTCGCCCTCGTGGGTGATCCGGCGAACGTCTCACGTCTTAACCAGGACATCTGCGACAAGCCGAACGAGTGGCCGACTCACCTGGCGCGCCACTTCCAGCGAACGTTCCCGTCGATTCAGGCACTCGACCTGCACCCTTCGGACTTCGCGGCCTTCGACCACCCCGTACTTACGATCCACGGCACGCGTGATCGCAACGCCGCCTACGGCGGCGGCCGTGAATGGGCGATGAGTTTGCCGGATGCCCGGCTGGTCACGGTGGAAGGCGCGGCACACTGCTCGTGGGCGGACGATCCGGAGCTGGTGTTCGGCTCGATCGATACGTTTCTGGGAGGCGCGTGGCCCGCGCGGGCGGAGCGGGTCACCACGCTCGAACCGAACCAGCCGTAACGCCGCCGGGCGAAAGCGCGACTGGGCTGAGGGACGCCTACGGCCGCTCGGTCGACACGTTTCCGGTCATGCGCCAGCGCCCGTTCCGCCGCTCGTACGTCTCGATCCACGCGAAGAACGTATGCAGCGAGTCCTCGCCGCCGTCCTGGCGCCGCTGCAGGCCGGCGATCTCGACCTCCGCCGCGAGCCAGCCGATCGAGCGGTCGCCGGCGACGCGGACGAGCGGCGGCTGGAGGTCGCGGTAGACGGAGAAGCGGGTCGCGGCGAGGTAGGCGCGGCGCCCTTCGAGCCGATCGGCCCGCGCCGCGCGGAACAACCTGCCGCGCGAGCCGACGAACATGGTGTCGGCCTCGAGTGCGGTCCACGCGTCGGCGTCACGGTCGAGGTGGGCCTGCAATATTGCGGCGTGCATGGCGCGCAGGCGCGCTTCGTCTTCGGCGCGATGGTCCGCGGGCGCGCACGCTCCGCAAAACGCGGCGGCTGTGAGCACCGCAGCCGCCCCCGCCGGCCGCAGGCGCCGGCGGCCGCTCACCTCGCGTTCTCCGCTGCGCCCCGGCCGCCGAGCTTCGTACCCTGCACCCAGTCCTCGCCCCCTCCTTCGAAGAACTCCTTCTTCCAGATCGGCACCGTGCGCTTGAGCTCGTCCATCGCCCAGCGGCTCGCGTCGAATGCCGCGCCGCGATGCGCGGCCGCCACCAGCACCGCGACGCTCGCCTCGCCGACCGGCACCTCGCCGAGCCGGTGGACCATCCGGCAAAGTGCGATCTCGAACCGCTTCACCGCCTCGCGTTCGAGCGCCTCGAGGCCGGCGAGCGCCATCGGTGCGTAGGCCTCGTAGGCCAGACGCACCACCTTTCGTCCCTCGTGATGATTGCGGGTCGTGCCGAGGAACAGCACGAGCGCGCCGCACGCGGCGAGATCCACGCCCTCTGCCATGGCGTCCGTGTCGATCGGCCCCGTCGTGAGCGCCGCCACGTCAGCCGCCGCTCACCGGCGGCAGCAGCGCGACCTCCGCGCCGTCGCGCAGCGGCGCCTCCTCGCGGCGCCAGCACGCCGTCCACCGCGACCGCCATGTGCGGCCACAGCCCGGCGAGTTGCGGGTAATCGCTGCGGATCGCCGCGACCGCGTCGCTCACGCGACTGCCGTCGGGCACCTCGAACAGCGCCTGCGCGCGGCCCGCCTTCTCGCGGGCCTGTGCGAAGAACAGCACGGTGAAGCGCATGGTGGCGGTTCCCCGGGTGACTGGATATTCTGCGCCGATGCCCGACCTTACTCCAGACTCCGACGACGCACGCAATCCCGGCGACGAAACGCCGCCCGCGCCCCCTGCCGCGGACGCGCCCCGGGACGACGGCGGAGCCGGGTATTTCGTCCCCGAGGCAGGCGACGCCGGGCCCCGGGCCCCCGCGCCGCAGTGGCCGCCCGGACTTCCCGGCGGACCGCGCCTCCTGGTCTGGCTCGTCGTGCTGTCGGTCACCGGCGGGCTCAGTATTCTGCTCGGCCTGCAGGAAGCGGCGTTCCTCGTCGTGCTGTCGGGGCTGTTCGTCGCCGCGCAGGCGGCGGACCTCTACCCCGGGCAACGCCACCTCTACTGGGTGCTGGCCTGGACGGTGCCCGTGAGCGGTGCCGCGGTGTTCGGCACCCTCGTGTGGATCGTGTCGCGGATGGAGCCGACGCCTCTGCAGATGATCGTGATCGCCAGCTCGGCCGCCGCCGCGCTGGTGAGTCTGCTCACGCTGTTCCGACCGTTCGCGGACGTCCTCAGCCGGGTCATGTTCCGCCATCAGGAGCCGTCGCACGCGCTGCGACTCGCCGCGCGCATCGTGCTCATGGGCCTGATGCTGGCGTTCCCCGGCTGGTACGCGTTTCGCGACACGTTCGAGCGGCTGCTCTCGTCGCAGACTTCACTGTTCGATCAGGGATTCCTCGGCTCGGGATTGATCGGCTACGTCGTGCTCGCGCTGGCTGCGGTCGGCTTCATGGTGCGGCGCGATCTTCCCGGCACGCTCGAGCGCCTGGGTCTCCGGCGGCTCCGGCCCGGGGACTATGCGATCGTGCCGCTCGGCGTGCTGCTGCTGTTCGGACTCAACGTGCTGCTCGAGAACGTGCAGCGCACGTGGTTCCCGCAGATGTGGCTGAGCGACCAGCGCGTGAGCCAGCTGATCGCCGCCGAGCTCAGCCCGGCGCAGGTCATCATGCTGGGGCTCTCCGCCGGCGTCGGCGAGGAGATCACCATGCGCGGCGCCCTGCAGCCGCGTCTCGGCCTGTTCCTCACGGCGCTGCTGTTCGCCGCGCTGCACGTCCAGTATTCGTGGTTCGGGATGGGCGTGATCTTCTGCTTCGGGATCGTGCTCGGCCTGATCCGCGACCGCACCAGCACCGGCGTCGTGATCGCGATCCACACGCTCTACGACATCGCCGCCGTGGTGTCGATGCCGGGGCCCACGTGACCGCGCGCCTCCGGGCCCACCGTTTCGTGCATCGGAGCGAAGCGGAGCGGTGAGTCCGGGGACGTCAGTGCAGTCGAAAGCTCACGGGCACCTTCACCCACATCGCGATCGGGCGCCCGTTCAGCGTGGCCGGCTTGAACCGCCACCGGCGTACGGCCGCGGTAGCAGCGCCGTCGAGCATCGGAATCGACGTCGCGATGCGCACGTCGCCGACGGTCCCGTCCACGCACACCAGCGCCAGGACGATGACGGTGCCATCGACCTTCGCCTCGAGGGCCGTGGCCGGGTAGACGGGCGCCACCTTCAGCGTCGCCTCGGGCAGCGCCTCGAACGAGCCGGGATCCGTTCCCCGCGCGGGCTCCACCTGTCCGAAGCCGAGACATGGATCCGCGGGGTTCGAGACCGGAACGGTCGCACAGCCGGCGCCGATTGCGAGCGCCGTGACGCACAGCATCGCCACTGCGATCGTCCCGGCCGTCCGCCGTCTCAGGCCGTCGCCCCGGGCGCCCGGTTGAACGCCCGCCATCCCGCCGGGCAGCCAGCCTTCAGCGACGGCGCGCCCGCCCTTTTTCGCGGCGCGCGCGCGTCTGGCGACGGCCGCGTCGAACGCCATGGCGCTACGACAGCGTCTCGCCCGGCCTGAGCGCGACCACTTCGGCGTCCACGTCCTGCGCCTTCAGCGCTTCACGCAACTGATCCGGCGTGCCGGAGAGGGCAGGGAACGTGCCGTAGTGGGTCGGAACGATGTACCTGGGCCGCAGCATGCGTGCGGCCACCGCGGCTTCGCGCGGCGACATGGTGTAGAGACCGCCGATCGGCAGCAGGGCGATCTCCGGCTGGTAGAGCTCGCCGATCAACTGCATGTCCATGTGCACGGCGGTGTCGCCCGCGTTGTAGATCCGCGTGCCGTCCTCGAGCGTGATCACGAAGCCGGCGGCCTCGCCGCCGTAAACGACCTGGCTGCCGTCTTCGATGCCCCCCGAGTGCGTGGCATGCACCATCGTGAACTTGAGGCCGCCGACCTCCTGCGTGCCACCCTTGTTCATCGGCGAGGTGTTCTGCACGCCCTTCTTCGTGAGGTAGAGGTGGATCTCATGGTTGCAGACGACGGTCGGCTTGAACTTCTTCGCGAGCGTCACCGCGTCGGACATGTGATCGGCGTGCCCGTGGGTGATCGTCATGATGTCGATCTTGTCGAAGGTCTTGAGATCCTTCGGCGTCGCGGGGTTCCCTTCGACCCATGGGTCGAGGAGGATCGTCCGGTTGCTGCGAGTGACGAGCTTGAAGGAGTTGTGACCGAGCCAGGTGAGCGCGAATCCCCGATTCAACTTCGGCATGAGCCTTCCTCTGGAAACGATAATCGTCCCGGCCGTCGGATCGGGCGGCGCGGGTGAATCAACGTGCTGTGGACGGCTCGACGCGGCGCGTGGCACCCGCGGGCGTCGCACCCGCGCCGATCTCTTCGAGTCGCACGGTGAAGTGTCTGAGCACCGGCGCCTCGTGCGTGATGCGCAGGCCGGGCAGGCGGTCGCGTTCACGGTACAGCTGGATCACCGAATCGGCGACGAACCGCATGTGTTCCGTCGTGTACACGCGGCGCGGCACGGCCAGGCGCACGAGTTCCAGCTGCGGGAACACGTCCTGACCGGTCTTCGGATCCTTGTGTCCGAACATCAGACTGCCGACCTCGACCGCGCGGATGCCGTATTCGCGGTAGAGCGCCACCACGAGCGACTGCCCGGGGAACTGCGACTGCGGAATGTGGGGCAGCATGCGCTTCGCGTCGATGTAGACCGCGTGCCCGCCGACCGGCTTCACGATCGGCACGCCGGCCTCGTCGAGCATCTCGCCGAGGTGCGCCACCTGGCCGGTGCGGAACGCGAGGTAGTCCTCGTCGAGCACTTCGCGCAGGCCGCGCGCGATCGCTTCGAGATCGCGCCCCGCGAGCCCGCCGTAGGTCGGAAACCCTTCCACGAGGATCAGCAGGTTGGTGATGCGCTCGGCCCAGTCGGCATTCTTCATCGCGAGGAAGCCGCCGATGTTCACCAGCCCGTCCTTCTTCGCGCTCATGGTGCAGCCGTCGCCGTACGAGAACATCTCGCGTGCGATGTCGATCACGTTGCGGTCGGCGTAGCCGGGCTCGCGCTGCTTGATGAACCAGCAGTTCTCGGCGAACCGGCAGGCGTCGAAGAACAGCGGCACGCCGTACCGGTCGCAGACCTCGCGCACCGCCTTCACGTTCGCGATCGACACCGGCTGCCCGCCGCCCGAGTTGTTGGTCACCGTGAGCATGACGACCGGCACGCGGTCGGGTCCGTGCTCGGCGAGCAGACGGTCGAGCTTCGCCGGATCGAGGTTGCCCTTGAACGGCAGGTCCGCGGTCGGATCCATGCCTTCGTCCACGACGAGGTCGAGTGCTTCGGCCTGCTGCGCCTCGACGTTGGCGCGCGTGGTGTCGAAGTGAATGTTGTTGGGAACGATGTCGCCCTTCTCGAGCACCGTCGTGAAGAGCAGGTTCTCGGCCATGCGCCCCTGGTGGGTCGGGATCACGTGCGGGTAGCCGAAGATGTCCCGCACCGCCTCGAGGAAGTGATAGAAGTTGCGGCTGCCGGCGTAGGACTCGTCGCCGACCATCAACCCGGCCCACTGGTTGTCGCTCATCGCCGACGTGCCGCTGTCGGTCAGCAGGTCCACGTAGATCGTGTCCGCGGGCACCGAGAAGATGTTCAGGCCCGCGCGCCGGATGTGATCCTCCCGCTCCTCGCGGGTCACGCGGCGCAGAGGTTCGACGACCTTGATGCGGAACGGCTCGGCTGGGAAGCGCATGTCGGTGCGAGAATAGCCGCCGGGGATGGGACCGACAAGGCAGGCCGCTCGGACCCCGGGCAGGCCGGACCGCGGCCGGTTTCACCCGCCCGTTGCCGCGACCGTCGCCGTCCGGATGCGCGTGTTTGATTTTAGGGGTTGCACGATCACGGCTGCGGTCATAGCCTTGCTTCAAGCAGCAAGCAGGTCCCCGCCTTTCGCTGAGCCGCCACGAGGGTCGGCTTCAGCCACCCCCCCGCACGTTCTCCTCCCGCGTGCACCCGGTTCCCTCGCGCGACGACATCGGACGTTTGCCGTTCCCGTTCTCCGGAAAACAGCGATTTTTTTTCGCGCCACAGGGTCCCTCCCGTTCACGACAACCGAATGCTTTGGCGACCGTGCTGACACCGTACGGCCCGTGACGTCCTGGCACTCGTGCGCGCGGCGCGCGGTCGCCGCTCTCTGCAGTACCCGTGGGGGCGCGCCTGCCTGGCTGAGCAGGAGTCTCTCGCGGTCGGGGGGTGCGCTGTGGATCACGCGGGCGGTTGTGGGCTCGGGGGACTCCTCCGCCGGTCGTGCGAAGCAGCGCAGGCATTCCCCCCAGTGAGCATCCGCCGGGTCGCACGATGGCGCACGTCCGGAAAGCTGGCCTCCAGACGGGCGGCGCCGGCTGGGCGCCCGGCGATGCTCCGAACGTCGACGGCCGTCGCGCGCGGCGGGGCGGTTCGCTGCACGGCTCCGTCGCGGCGCGGTCGTCGTCCCTAGTTGCGCCCGCCGGGCGCTCCGCCCTGCTCCGGGGGCTGCAGTCCCTTCTCGAGTCGTCCGCTCATGATGGCGCGCACCGCCCGGCCGCGCTCGAGCACGCTGTCCATGCCCAGCAGCGCCAGGTGGTCCGCCATCCCCGCGCCGAGCAGCATGCAGGCGCCGTTCACCAGCACCTCGTAGCCCAGCTGCCCGATGAGGCCCGAGGTCGCCCCGGCGCCCTTCAGCTCGGCGAGCGCGTTCAGCCAGCGCACGCACGTCTCGCGCAGCGCCGTCTTCTCCATCTGCACGAGCGGGTCGTTCTCGTCGTAGGGCGCCTCGGGCAGCAGGCTCACGCGCGCCGCGCGGTAGGGAAACTCCTTCACGACGCGGTCGAAGCGCACGCGGCCAAGGCCGAGCAGTTTGAGGTCGTAGCAGTCGTTGGGCAGCCACTCGACCTCTTCGAACCGCGCGAGGCAGCCGAGGGAGTGGAACGGCGGGCTGCCGTAGTAGTCCTTCTCGTAGCCCGGCTCGAGCTGCGCCAGCGCGATCATGCGCTCGCCCGACAGGGCGTCGCGCACCATCGTGCGGTAGCGCAGCTCGAACACGTGCAGCGGCAGGATCGTGTGCGGGTACAGCACGAGACGGGGCAGCGGGAAGACGGGGACGGGGTGCTTCGGCGCGAAGTCCACCCGCGCCTCAGCGCCGCGCCGCCCGCAACGCGGGAGGATCCGGATGCGTCACGCGCGTCGCGGCCGCCGGGAGCGTGGCGTCAGTCCTCGCGCACGAACTCGAGAACGTCCTGCGCGTGGCCATCGACCTTCACGCGCGGGTAGATCTGCGCCACCCGGCCGGTGCGGTCGATGATGAACGTCGTGCGCTCGATGCCCATGTACTTCTTGCCGTACAGGTTCTTCTGCTTGTAGACGCCGTACTGCTTCGACACCGTGGCGTCCTCGTCGGAAAGCAGCGTGAACGGCAGCTTGTGCTTCTCGCGGAAGCCGTTGTGCGACTCGATCGAGTCGGTGGAGACGCCGAGGATCACCACATTGTGCTTCGCCATCTCGTCGTTGAGATCGCGAAACGCACACGCTTCCTTCGTGCACCCGGGGGTTTCGTCCTTCGGATAGAAGTACAGCACCACGGTCTTCTTGTTCTTGTACTGCTTGAGCGAGATCGGTTCACCGGTCGTCGACGGCAGCGTGAAGTCCGGTGCGGGTTTTCCGATGACGGGCAACAGGCTCGCAGCCATGCATCCTCCGGAAGCACAGCCGGGCCCCCGTGGGAGCCCGGCTGGAGGGGCGTGTGCCCCGGTGAGCGTCGTCTACCGCGCGACCGGCTGCATGGCCAGCGCCTTCTCGAGATTCTGCGCGACCACGTTCCAGTCCAGGTTGTTGAAGAATGCCTCGATGTACTTCGCCCGGGCCCGACCGTAGTCGAACCAGTACGCGTGCTCGTACACGTCCAGCGCCAGGATCGGCGTCGCGTTCCAGATCGGGAACGTGTTCTGCGCGTCGCCGAGCGCGGTCGTCAGCGTGCTCCAGTCGTGGTCGTAGGCGAGCCACACCCAGCCGCGCGCCGCCAGCCCGGAGGCCTTGAAGTCCTCGAGCCACTTGTCGAACGACGGGAAGTCGCGATTGAGCAGCTCGGCGAGCTTGCCGCTCGGCGCGCCGCCCTTGCCGCCCAGGTGGCCGAAATAGATCTCGTGGTTCTTCACGCCGCCGATCGCGAACGACAGGTCCGCGCGCAGCGCACGCAGCTCGCTGTAGGTCTGGTTCGCCGAGGCGCGATCCGCGCCGTTCAGTTTCTCCTGGATCTCGTTCGTCTTCGCGACGTAGCCCTTGTACAGCTCGTAGTGCTCTTCCATCGTCCGCTTCGAGATTCCATTGAGTTCACGGATCGAATCGAACGGCTTCGCGGTCAGCTTGGGGAACGGCATGCTGGACCTCCTTCTTCATATCGATCCCGCGCGGCACCTCGCCGCGCGCGGCGGTATGTGTCCTTGGGGTACCCGCTGAACTTAGCCCCGGCCGCAGCGGGTGTCAACCGGTGGCTGCGCTTCAAATGATTGTTACGTCGTCAGTTCGGGGCACGGGCCGAGAGCGGCGGGGGCCTTCAGGGGCGGTTCCGTGGCCCCCGTGGGCCGCGCGCCGGACACGATTTCTCGGATGCCCCGGGCCGCGGCGGGGATTCAGTTCGCGCCGCCCCCCGGCCGGGTGTCGTCCGGGCGCGGGCGCAGTCCGGCGAGGTCGAAGCGGGCGCCGGCCCGCACCGAGTCGAACAGCGCCGCGACCAGCGGTCCGCTGTACTCGCAGGTCGGGTCGAAATTGCGGCACGCGCCGAGCGTGTAGCCGCAGCCGCACTCGCAGAACCGTGCATTGATGAAGCGCACGAACGTCTCGCGCCGCCCGGGATCGAGCGCCGTGAGGTCGAGGTCGGGCACGGTTTCCACCCATTTGGTCTTGATCGCCGTGGAATCCGGCTCCGCCGCGCCGAGCGCCAGGCCGATCGCCTCCTCGGGCGCCGCCGGCACCGACGGCGGCTCGGTCGCGCGATGCGTCGAGCGCCACCAGGTGACGAGGCCGGCGAGCAGCACGGCCACGAACACGGCGAGCACCGCGAGGCTCGCACGCCCGGATTGGCCGGGGGTCACTTCCTTGCGTCGCGCCCCGCTCACAGGCAGCGGTCGCTGGTGAAGTGATCGAGGTGCTCCGCCGTCGTCCTGCCCGAATCCGTCACGCGGCCGCGCCAGCAGCGCCATGCATGGCGGAACTCCGTCACCCGCCAGGAGCCGTCGTCCTCCTTCGCCATCGCGAAGCGGCACCACTCGCCGCGCATCGAATCGTCGAGGTAGCCGTCGGTGACGACCGTCACGACGGCGGTGTTCCCATGCGGGCCGCCGCCCTCGTAGGTGATCTGCAGGTAACGCCGCTCGTCGATCGCGTCGGGGCCCTGCTCCACCACGTTCATCGCAATGCGCACCGGGTCGGTCACCCACTCCTCGTCCGCGTCGGCGGCGCGTTCGATCCCGGCGTTGATGTCCTCGAGATCCTCGGTGAGGAACGAGTCGACCACCGGCGCGACCGGCCGGGTCTGCTCCGCCGGGATCGCCGGCGGCGCCTGCTGCGTCTCGCTCGCCGGCGTGGTCGTCCCCGCGGCCAGCACGATCGCGATCATCGGCACCAGCATCTTCATGACTTCACCCGCTCCTTGCGTTCGGAAGGCTCCGGAACCGCGGCGCGGCGTCGTCCCGGAGCGGATGTCCGGGCGTCTTCGCGTCCCCGCGGTTCGGTCCGATCTTACTCCAACCGCGCGCCGGCGCCGCCCGCGCGTGGACGCCGGCCCGGCCCGCGCTTGCGGCGCGCGGACGCCACTCGCTAGCATGCGATGCATGTCGAAGGAAAGCGTTCCGCACTGGGTCGGCCGCGTCGCGCCGGACGACGCGCAGCCTCCGCTCGCCGAAACCTACGAGCACATCCTCGCGCAGTCCTCGCGTGCGCAGATCTCGAACGTGTGGCAGGCACAGGGCCTCGATCCTGCCGGCCTTGCGGCGACCTATGCGCTCTACGAGGCGCTGATGCACGCGCCGGCGCCGCTCTCGGCGGCGCAGGCGGAGCTGATCGCGCTGGTCGTGTCGGCCACCAACGGCTGCGGTTACTGCGTCGCGCATCACGGGCCGCGGCTCGCGAAGGCGCTCGGTGACGAGGCGCTGGCGCGCGCCGTGGCGATGGACTACCGCGAGTCGAACCTCACCGCGCGCGATCGCGTACTGCTCGATTACGCCGTCGCGCTGACCTGCGAGCCCGGTGAGCGCAAACTCGACGACATCGAGCGGATCCGCGAATACGGCTTCGACGACCCGATGATCCTCAAGGCCACCGAGATCACCGCCTTCTACGGCCACGTCAATCGCGTGGTCTCGGCGCTCGGCGTCGAGCTGGAAGCCGGCCTCGAGGCCTGGCCGTTCGGCGCGCAGAAATGACGCCGCTCAGCGGCCGAGCGCCTGCTCGTAGATGGCGGTGAGCCCCGCCACGTGCTTCGCCGGGTCGCCGTCCGCCGCGACCCGGTGCCGGCCCGCCTCCGCCCAGCCCTGCGCCGCAGGGTCGTCGAGCGCGCGCGTGACGGCACCCGCCAGCGCCTCGGCGTCCCCGGGCGCGGCGAGCAGGCCGGTCACCTCGTGCTCGACCAGTTCCGGAATCGCGCCGATGCGCGAGGCGACCACGACCCGGCCGTCGAGCTGCGCCTCGGCGACGGCGTAGCAGTACGTCTCGTAGAACAGCGACGGCACCACGACGACGGCGGCGTGCGCGAGCACTGCAGCCAGATCCGCGCCCGACAGGTGGCCGAGCAGACGGATGTTGCGCTGCGACTGCGCGGCGTGCTCCATGTCGGCGAACAGCGGCCCTTCCCCCGCCACCAGCAGCGGCGTCTCGCCGATCGCCGCGGCCACCCGCGGCAGCAGCCGCACGCCTTTCTCGATCGAAAGCCGTCCCGCAAAGAGCACGTAGCGCTGCCGCGGAATCGCGAGCGGCGCGCGCGCGGGCGGCGGCGGCGTCTCGCTCACGGCTTCGCGCGTGGTCGGCCCCCGCGTCGTCGCCGGCGGCTCGGGTTCACGTTCCACGCCGTGGCGCAGCAGGCGCAAGCGCTCGCGCGGTGCGCCGAGCGATGCGGCTTTGTCGCGCACGAACGCCGACGGCGCGATCCACAGCCGCACCGCGCGGTAGGCTCCGAGCGCGTCGTGCAGATACGCCTCGATGCTGCCGACCGCGCTCTTCAGATGTGAACCCTGTACGCAGCCGGTCGCCGCCGCGTGCCAGTGCGCCCCACCGCGGCAGCGCTCGCACGGCGCCCCGCGCGCGAACAGCACGCGATTCGTGCACCACGGCTTGAAATCGTGCAGCGTCATCACGATCGGCACGCGCGCCGCTTCGAGCGGGCGCAGCACCGAAGGCGTGAGGTAGCGGCTCGGCGCGTGCACGTGCGCCACGTCGGGCCGGAACGTCGACAGCAGACGCCGCAGCGCCGCGGCCGCGGGCGCCGACCACAGCGCGTCGGCCATGTGGCCGACCTGCCGGCCGAGCGGCGCGCCCTCTCCGTAGTCCACCGCCGGGGCGAAGAACGGCGCCGACTCGCTCGGCAGGTTGCGGGTGTCCTGGATCGCGAAGTGCCGGACCTCGTGTCCGGCCGCGGCGAGCCAGCGCGTCTCATCGAAGTAGGTGCGTTCGACGCCGCCGCGCAGATAGTGGAACGCGTTGACGAATAGGATGCGCACGGCGCTTCAGGCGCCGGCGGGCGACGCCGCGCCGAGCTCGAACGACACGAGCGCGGCGCCGACGCCCGGCCCGGCTTCGTAGGTGCGCACGACGCCGCGCCCCTCGTCGCCAAGGAAGCCGTGGATCACGTCCAGGTGGCGCAGCGCGGCCTCGGGCCGCGCCCGCGCCAGCACGCTCTTCCGGTGCGTGTGCACCGCGTTCCAGTCGCCGCTCTTCAGCGCGCCCAGCACCGCTTCGTCGAGCGTCTCCGCTTCGGGCACGGCGCGCTTGAGGTTCCACTCGTGTTCGTTGTTGGACAGCATGCCGCCGACGATGAACGCGACGCGTTCCTCACGCGCCGCGAGCGTCGTGCGCAGCACGGCGCCCCAGCGCCGGCACGCGGCGGGCGGATGATCGCCGAGGCCCAGCGGCACCACCGGGTGGCGGCGGCTGCGGGCGAGGAAGTGCAGCGGCACCGAGATGCCGCTGTCGATTCCGCGCACCGTGGTCGCGGCGCGAAGTCCCGCCTGCTTCCCCGCCTCGGCCAGCGCGCGGGCCAGCGCCTGGTGCCCGGCGCAGTCGTAGCGCACTTCCACGCCGAACCCCGAGTAGTCGGTGATCGTCTGGTGGCGTCTGCCTTCGTCGATCAGGAAGGCTCCTTCGCTCTTCCAGCGTGCACTCAGCGCGACGATCACGTCGGGGGCTGACTCGCCGAGCCACAGCGCCTCTTCATCGAGCGCCTCCAGCATCGGCGTGCGATGGCCGCGGTGCTCGTCGAGCAGCAGCGTCACCCGGTTCGGCACCAGGAGCACTTTGGGCAGGATCATCGGCCGCGCCCTCCGCGGGCGCACGTGCGACGCATCAGTGGTGGCGGATCTTGAACTCGTTCTGTGCGCGTTCGGCGGCGCGCGCGTTGCCGGAACCGACTTCGACGCCGCGCGCCTTCGCGGCGACGAGCAGATCCCCCGGCAGCGGGAACATCACGCGCTCCTCGACCAGGCGGAATTCCTCGACGCGGTACTCGCCCATCGACCGCACGCGCTCGACGCAACCCTGCACGACGTGCTCGGGCGTCGACGCGCCGGCGGTGATGCCGACGTCACCGTGGATCCATTCCGGCCGGATGTCCTCGGGCGCTTCGATCAGGTACGCGGTCGCGCCGTGCTGCGCCGCGACCTCGACGAGACGGTTGGCGTTGCTGCTCGCCGGCGCGCCGACCACCAGCACGACGGCCGCGCGCCGCGACAGCTCCTTGACCGCGTTCTGCCGGTTCTGCGTCGCGTAGCAGATGTCGTTCTTCGCCGGCTCGCTGATCGTCGGAAAGCGGCGCCGCAGCACCTCGACGATCGCGCGGCAGTCGTCGACCGAAAGCGTGGTCTGCGTGATGTAGGCCACCTTGTCGGGGTCCGCCACCTGGAGCGCCTCGGCTTCCGCGACGTCCTCGACCACGACGATGTGCTCGGGCGCCTCGCCGAGCGTGCCCTGCACCTCGACGTGATTCCGATGTCCGACGAGCGCGATCGTGTAACCCTTCTTCGCGTGGCGCAGCGCCTCGAGATGCACCTTGGTCACCAGCGGGCAGGTCGCGTCCATCGCGCGCAGCCCGCGGCTCGCGGCCTCCTCGCGCACCGCCGGCGACACGCCGTGCGCCGAGAAGATCACGTGCGCGCCCGCGGGCACGTCGGCGAGCTCGTCCACGAACACCGCGCCCTTCTCGCGCAGCGCCTCCACCACGTGCCGGTTGTGCACGATCTCGTGCCGCACGTAGACCGGCGCACCGAACACCTCGAGCGCCATCTCGACGATGTCGATGGCGCGGTCGACACCCGCGCAGAAGCCGCGCGGTCCGGCAAGATGGATGGTGTGGGCGGTCTCGTTCATGGGCTTTCAGGGAACGGGTGAGGGCCGCGACCGGCCGGGGCCGACCCGCGGAACGGAAACCGGAGGCTTCCCTGCGCGGCGGTGACCGAGCCTAGCCCGAGCGGTTCGTGCACCGCAAGCGGCGCGGCATGGGCCGCGACGGCGCCACGCCCGCCGCCGGCCGAACCTCCACGACGCCTACCGATTCTCGAAGCGCGGCGGCCGCTTTTCCATGAACGCGCGGATTCCCTCGCCGGCGTCCGCGAGCTTCATCAGCGAATCGAGATAGCGCTCCTCGATGCGCGCGAGCGCGGTGCCGGGCGCCGGCGTCGCGCCCTCGCGCAGCGCGCGCTTCGCTTCGCGCACCACGGCCGGGCTCAGCGCGAGCAGCGGGCGCAGCATGTCGTCGACCGCCTTCTCCAGCGCGCCCGGCGGCACGACGCGGTTCACGAGCCCGAGCGCCAGCGCACGCTCCGCGCCCACGTTCTCGCCGGTGAGCACCAGCTCGCACGCGGCGGCCCAGCCGATCCGGCCGGGCAGCAGCGTCGCGGCGACCGGCGGGTACGCGCCGAGCCGGATCTCCGGGAAGCCGAGCTTCGCGTCCGCCTCCACCACCACCATGTCGCATGCCAGCGCGAGCTCGAGTCCGCCGCCGAGCGCGAAGCCGTGCACCGCGGCGAACGTCGGGCACTCCGCGCGCCACAGCGCGCGCACCGCCGCATGGAAGTCCTCGAGCATGCCGGCGACGCGATCGGGCGTGTGGTCGGCGACTGCGACACCGGCCGAGAAACCCTTCGCGCCGGCGCCATCGAGCACCATGGCGACGACGCTCGCATCCTTCGAATGCGCATGGACCGCGGCCGCGATCGCACGATTCGACTCGCGATCGAGCACGTTGAGCGGCGGCGAGGACAGCGAGAGGCGCACGACGCCGCCCGAGCGGGCGATGCGCAGCGGCCCGCTCACGGCGCGCCCTGCGGAGCGCCGGCCGCGCCGCCCGGGGCCGCACTCGAATCGGCCGCGCCGCTCTTCAACTGCTCGATGAGCCGATCGACCTGCGCACGATCGGCGGGAACGATGAACATCTCTTTCGCGCGATGCAGCTCGGCGAGCGCCTCGTCCTTCTTCCCCACGCCGTTCAGCGCAATGGCGAGCACCATGCGGGCGTCGCCGGATTTCGGGTTCCGCTCGACGCCTTCGCGCGCGAGCTGCAGCCCCTGCTCCGGCAGCGCGATCGCCTGGAAGAACTTCACCGCCTCGAGCCGCGCGCCGTGGTCGCCCGGGCGCTTCTTGAGCCAGCGGCGGTAGACGGCTGCGGCTTCGTCCTGGCGGCCGAGATCGCGCAGCACCAGCGCCTGCCCGTTGTAGGCGAAGTGCAGCGTGCTGTCGATCGCTTCGGCGCGCCGGTACGCCTCGAGGGCCGCGCGGGCGTGGCCGGCGCGGCGCTCGAGGTTGCCGAGGTTGATCAGCGGAGTGGGGTTGGTGGGGCTGATCTCGAGCGCCGCCGCGTATTCGCGCCGCGCCGCATCGTCCGCGCCCCGCGCCGCGTAGATCGCACCGAGATCGCGATGCCAGACGGGATTCGGCGGACCGATCTCGACCGCCTTTTCCATCGCCCGTTCGGCCTTCGCGGGATCCCCGGCCTCCATGTAGGCGTAGCCGAGCTCGTACCAGGCGAGGCCCTCCGCGGGATGCGCGTCGCGATACTTCACGAGCCGCGGCAGCCCCTGCTTCGCGTGCCCGAGCCGCGCCAGCGCGAGCCCCAGCTCGCGCGACGCCTGCTCGTGCTTCGGCGAGTTGCGCAGCTCGGCCTCGAAGCACTGCCGCGCCTTCTCGACGTTGCCGACGTCGAGGAACAGCCCGCCGAGCCGGTAGTAGGCATCGGGAAACGTGCGATCGGCGAGCACGCAGTTCTGGAACGCGAACAGCGCCGCCTCCTTCTTGCCGAGCTTCTCGAACGCCACGCCGCGCCGGTAGAACTCGAGCGCCCGCTCGCCCGGATCCGGAAGGGTGTCCACCGGCGCCGGTCGCCCGGGAACGGTCAGCGGAATCCGCGTGGAATCGGCGCCCTGTGCGCCTGCGAGCGCGGGCAGGCATGCGAGCAGCAGCACGGCGACGGTGATGGAACGAGTCATGGCGAAAGACTATAGCGCAGGCGCGGCGGGCGAATGCGCGTTGTCAGGGTTTTCCAAAGAGGCATGCGGGCGCATCACCGACGGCGCGGGCGGCCTTCCATGGGGCGACGGGCGCGGGTCCGGAATCCGCTGCCGGGGAGACACTTCGGCGCGGCCTTCCTGGCCGGGCCTCGTTTGTCCGACGGCCGCGCCCGCCATCCATGGCTCCACCGCGCGCCGCGGGACTTACCGGCAGCGGATTCCGGACCCGCGGCCCGCGTGCTTCAGTCGACCCTGGAGGCGGACCCGAGCCGCTGCCCGGCGCGCGAAACGGCCGCCCGCGCTGTCACGCGGACGGCCGTCGCCGGCAGTGGTGCCCGGGCTTACTTGCCCGCGAACTTCGCCTTGCGCTTCTCGACGTAGGCGGCGATGCCTTCCTTCGCGTCTTCGCTCTGGAACAGCTGCTGCTGCAGCTCGCGTTCGATCGCCAGTGCCGACTCGAACGGCACCTCGCTGCCCGACTGCACCGAGCGCTTGATCCGGCCGACCGCCTTCGACGCCTTGTTCGGCGGGCAGAACCCTTCGGCGTAGGTCTGGACCTTCGCCATGAAGTCGTCGGTGCCCGCCGCCTCCCACACGTCGTTGATGATCCCCAGCGTCTTCGCGTGATCGAAGTCGATCACGTTGCCCGTCACCATCAGCTCGATCGCCTGCGACTTGTTGACGAGGCGCGTCAGGCGCTGCGTGCCGCCCGTGCCCGGGAGCACGCCGAGGTTCACTTCCGGCAGGCCGACCTTGCCGCCGTTCTGGCGCGCGATGCGGAGGTCCGCCGCCATCGCGATCTCGAGTCCGCCGCCGACCGTGTGGCCGTTGAGCGCGGCGATCACCAGTTTGGGCGTGTGCTCGAGGCGGTTGAGCGTCTCGTTCGCGTGCAGGCAGAAGAAGTACTTGAAGGTCGGCGTCACCGAATTGAGCATGTTGATGTCGGCGCCCGCGCAGAACACCTTCTCGCCCGCGCCGCGCAGCACGATGACGTGCACGCTCTCGTCGAATCGGGCCTTGATGATCGCCTCGTCGAGCTGCGCCATCATCTCGAACGTGTAGCAGTTCATCGGCGCGTTGGTCAGCTCGATCGTGGCGACGCCGTTCTTGACGCTGTAGCCGACGAGTCTGGTCGTAGTGGCTTCCATGGGCGGATCTCCGGTTCGATACGGGTGAAAGCGGGCCGGCCGCGGGTCGCGAGGACGGGCCGGGCGTGCGGCGCGCCCCGGGCGGGCCGGGCCTGCGGGGGTTCGGGTCTGGAAGTGCCCAGTATAGGGGCGTTTCGGGCAGCGTCAACGGGCCGCCACCGGCGGCCGCGGGGTCCAGGGCCGTCCCTGTCGCAGATTTCGCTTGCGTCCGGGGCGGATCCGGTTCATCGTATTTCGACGATGAACGATAAAAGGACCCGGAAGGCCCCGGCGCGGCGCGCCGGGGCGCGCCCGGCGGCGCAGCCGGCCCCGGTGGCCGCCGAGGCACGCCTCGCGCGCCTCGCGCGGGCGCTCGGTCACCCGGCGCGGGTGGCGATCGTGCGCATGCTCGTCCAGAGCGGCGAGTGCGTATGCGGCGACATCGTCAGCCGGCTGCCGCTTTCGCAGGCCACCGTGTCGCAGCACCTGAAGGTCCTGAAAGAGGCGGGGCTGATCCGCGGCACGATCGACCCGCCGCGTGTCTGCTACTGCATCGACCCCGCGACCGTGAGTGAAGTCCAGTCGCTGATCACGGCGCTGACCGACCCGGTTCCCGACGTCGGCCGCATCGGCTGAATCGAACGAGGAGAATCGAAATGCCTGACACCCATGATGTGCGCGACGTGGTGCGTGAAAAGTACGGCGAGATCGCGGAGGGCCGCGCCACCGGCTGCTGCGAACCGGCCGCGGGGTGCGGCTGCGGGTGCAGCGACGCCGACGGCGCGGCGCTGCAGATCGGCTACACGAAGCAACAACTCGCCGCGATCCCCGAAGGGGCCGATCTCGGACTCGGCTGCGGCAATCCCCTCGCGTTCGCCGAGGTCGCACCCGGCGAGACGGTGCTCGACCTGGGCTCGGGCGCCGGCATCGACTGCTTCCTCGCCGCGCAGGCCGTGGGGCCCGCCGGCCGCGTGATCGGGGTGGACATGACGCCGCAGATGATCCGGAAGGCGCGCGCCAACCTGGCGAAGAGCGAATTCGAGAACGTCGAGTTCCGGCTCGGCGAGATCGAACATCTGCCGGTCGCCGACCGCTCGGTGGACCTCATCATCTCGAACTGCGTCGTGAACCTCTCCCCCGCCAAGGATCAGGTGTTCCGCGAGGCGTTCCGCGTGCTCCGGCCCGGCGGGCGCATGATGGTGAGCGACCTCGTGCTCACGCGCGAGATCGGCCCCGAGCTGCGGAAGAACGTCGAGCTCTACGTCGGCTGCGTCGCCGGCGCGGCACTCAGGGAAGACTACCTGCGGCTCATGCGCGACGCCGGGTTCACGGACGTCGAGATCGTGAACGAGTCGGGCTACGACGTCGGTGCGAACGCGCTGGAAGAGGGCTCGTCCGAGCGCGAGGCGTTCCGTGTCGTGCGATCGGTGAAGGTGAAAGCGGTGAAGGCGGCGTAGGGCGGCGCGGCGGCGGCGGCGCTCCGCGCGGCAGGCGGATGCGCCGTCGCGGCCGTTCCTGGCGCGTCGCGGCCGTTCCTAGCGCGTCGCGACCAGGTACGCCCAGTTGCCGAGCAGCACGAGCACCGCGGCGATCCGCCACGGCGCGCTCATCCGCGCCGGCCATTCGGGCAGGACGAAGCCGCGCAGCGCCGCGGCCCCGGCGAGGAGCCCGCCGCCCACCAGCGCCGCCCAGCCGAGCGCGGCGAGCGGCGAAGCCGCCAGCGCCCCGCCCAAATCGAGGTGCGCGAGCGCGAGCGCGGCTCCGCCCGAGCCGCAGGTGGGACACGGAATGCCGGTGAGTGACCGGAACGGACACGCGGGCAGCGCCGCCGCGATCCGGTCCGCGAGCGGCGCGAGCAGCACCAGGCCGAGCGCGACACCGCCCCACAGCAGGCCGAGCTGACGGCCCGCCGGCATGGCGGGCGCCATGCGCGGCGCGACGCTCATCGATGTCCGGCCAGGCTCGCCATCGCGCCGAGCGCGATCGCGATCGAGACGCACGCACAGCACAGAAACAGCGGGATCAGCACGACGACCACCGCCTTGCCGGTCGACATGCGGTGCATGGACGACATGCCGATCACGAGCAGCACGATCCACCACACCGCGGCGATCAGGCCGCCGATGAACGGGATGATGGCTGCAATCTGCGTGATGCTGCTGTAGGAAAAGGCCCGGAACGTGCCCTCGAACCCGGACTCGGAATCCCTGCCGCCCCCCGCAACGATCAGCGCGAGGTGATAGATCGCGGCGAGGACGAACGCGCCGATCAGGGCGAAGAACGGAAAGAGGATGGTCTTCACCAGACCCGCGATGCCGGCGAATCCCATCGCTGCGGCCATCGTCGCGGCGAATTCGCCGCGGGCCGAGTCGGGCATCATGGCGGTCATGAACGCCGTCATCGGGCCTGCCAGCGCCATGCTCCAGACCCACTGAACGAGCGCGGCGACGAACGCGAAGATCAGCACCCAGAGCGCCGGGCTGCCGTAGTCGCCCTTGCGCAGCGCGGCGTCGTAGGCGTCGCGCGGCGCGTTGATGAACAGCTTGATGCTCTGCATGAGCGCGGGACCGAAGCCCAGCTGCGCGCGGTTCTCCCACGGCAGACCGGACGCGCCCGCAGGCGGCAGGCCTCCGGGCGGTGCGGCGAGGCGGTCCGGGCGGCGGACCTCCGGCATGGGGATCGTGAGGCGGACGCGGCGGCTCGCCCGGCGGTGAGGCATCGGCGCCCCCGAGGGTCGCGGGGGGCTGGAACGGACCCGACTGCGGCTGGTCGCTCAATCTCGACTCCTTTCGGAGATCGGCGTGCGGTCCTCCTGCACGTCGCAACCGGACGTTCGGCCGACGTCCGGCGGCACGCCGGCAGACAGCGGACGGGCAACGTCTCGCCGGGCGATTCTTGCCCAATCGGCAGGGCCTGTCCACGCCGAAGGCGGGGACGGCACGGATTTGCCCGCATGCCGCGTGGTGGCTACGTTGCGAGGGTTCGTGTCGCGCGTTTCCGCGGCCCGGTTGCGCGCGGACCACCCCTCAACCCAAGGAGCATGCCATGTCCGTCGCACGAGTGACCGAGATCTTCGCTTCCTCCGAAAAGAGCTTCGATGATGCCGTCGCGCAGGGACTCAAGCGCGCGAACCAGACGCTCAAGAACGTGAAGGGCGCGTGGATCAAGGACCAGAAGGTGATCTGCGGGCCCGGCGGCAAGATCTCGGAGTACCGCGTCAACATGAAGGTCACGTTCGTCCTCACGAAGTGACCCCCGCTCGATCCGCGAGTCCGCCGCCGCGCGGCGGCGGACCCTGCGGGGACGGCTCCCGCCCTATTCGAACTGGCGCGCGGCCCGCGAAGGAGCCGGCGCGCCGATCAGCCCGCCGCGGAACGCGGCCGCGCGGCGTTCGGCGAAGGCGGCGAGCCCTTCCGTGACGTCGGGCGACATCCACAGCGTCATCTGTGCTTCGTTCTCGAGCGCGAACGCCTCGGCGAGCGAGGCCTGCGCCCCCGCGCGCATGGTGCGCTTGATCGCGCGCACCGCGTTCTGCGGCGCCGTCGCCAGCCGCCCCGCGAGATCGCGCACCGCATCGGCGAGCTCAGCATGCGGCACGACGCGGTTCACGAGCCCGATGCGCAGCGCCTCGGCCGCGTCGATCACGTCGCCGAGCCACGCGAGCTCGAGCGCCTTCGCGGTGCCGACGAGCCGCGGCAGGTGATGGGTCCCGCCCCAGTCGGGCTGTAGGCCGATCTTCACGAACGTCTCGCCGAAGCTCGCCAAATCCGAGGCGATGCGCAGGTCGCAGGCGAGCGCGAGGTTCATGCCCGCGCCGGCGGCCACGCCGTTCACGGCGGCGATCGTCGGCACCGGCAGCGCCGCGAGCCGCGACACGACGTCGCGCCCCGTTTCGAGCAGCGCACGGAAGTCCGCCGCGCCGTCCGCCCCGTCGCGCAGTTCGCGCATGCGGCCCACGTCGCCGCCCGCACAGAAGCCGCGGCCCGCGCCGGTCAGGACGACCGTTCGAACGCCGGCGCGTGCCGCGGCCCGGTCGAGCGCCGCGACCATGCGCTCGCGCATGTCGCCGGCGAACGCATTGAGTTTGTCGGGACGGTTGAGGGTGATCGTGAACACGCCGTCGTCGAAGGACTCGAGAATCGTCTGCGCCATGTCGCGCTTCTCCTGGTTCGCGCCGCGTCGCCATCGCCGCGGCCACCTTAGCGCGATGCGCGCGCGCGGTGAAGCCGGACGGGCGCGACGGCTGTGATAGCGTGCCCCGCCATGACGCCTTCCGGCCCGCGCGCGGCGCCTTCGATCTATCCGATCCTGTCGGTGCACTTCGTCGGCTCGCTCGGCTTCAGCCTCGTCATTCCCTTTCTCGTCTACCTGGTGACGCGCTGGGGCGGCAATGCGTTCGTGTACGGCGTGGTCGGCGCCACTTACTCGTTCTTCCAGCTGATCGCGGCCCCCGTGCTCGGGCGCTGGTCCGACCGCTTCGGCCGCCGCCGGATCCTGCTCGTGAGCCAGGGCGGCACGCTGCTGTCGTGGCTCGTGTTCCTCGTGGCGTTCGCGCTGCCCACCGGGCCGCTCGCGCGGATCGACGCACCGTTCGCCGGCTCGTTCGCGCTCACGCTGCCGCTGCTGGTCGTGTTTCTCGCCCGCGCAACCGACGGGCTTACCGGCGGCAACATTTCGGTGGCGACGGCCTACCTCGCCGACATCTCGACCGACGCCGATCGCAGCGCGCACTTCGGCAAGCTCGCGCTGGCGAGCAACCTGGGATTCGTGATCGGCCCGGCGCTCGCCGGCGTGCTCGGCGCGACCGCGCTCGGCGAGATCCTGCCGGTCCTGGCCGCGGCCGCGATCTCCGTGATCGCACTCGCGCTGATCGCGTTCGGCCTGCCCGAATCGCACCCGCGCCCGCTCGAGGCGGTGCCGGATGCCGCGCACATGCGCCACGTGTTCGGCGCCGAGCGCCGCCCCTGCTACCGCCTGAAGAAGCCGCCGGCGCTGACGACGTGGCGCACGATCCGCCTGCCGGGCGTGACGCCGGTGCTGGCGATCCACTTCCTCGTCATGCTCGGGTTCAACTTCTTCTACATCGCCTTCCCCGTGTACGCCGCCACCGGCCTGCACTGGAGCGTCGCGCAGACCGGAACGTTCTTCATGGTGATGAGCGCGGCGATGGCGCTGGTGCAGGGTCCGGTGCTCGCCCGTGCGTCGCGGCGCTTCAGCGATCTCACCCTGATCGCCAGCGGCGGCGTGGCGCTCGCGGCGAGCTTCGCGTGTTTCACCATGCGCACCGGACCGGCGATCTACGGCGGCGTGCTGCTGCTCGCGCTCGGCAACGGCGTGATGTGGCCGTCGATCGTCGCGGTGCTCTCCGCCCGCGCCGGCGCCGAACACCAGGGCGCGGTGCAGGGCGTCGCCGGCAGCCTCGGCGCCCTGGCCAGCATCGTCGGCCTGATCGCCGGCGGCGTGCTGTACGACCGTGTCGGCGCCGGCGTGTTCTTCGTGTGCGCGACGGTCATCCTGCTCGTCGTCGCCGGCACGCCGCTGTTGCGCGCGCGCCCCGCGACGCCCGCCCGCCCGGCGGAGGCCTAGCCGGACGGCAGCAGCCGCGGCATCGCCATGCCCGCCGGCAGCGGCACGCACTTCGGATCGTCGCCGCCCACCTCGTCCGGATTCACGTGGATGACCGGAATGTCGCGCAGCCGCGCCTGCTGCGCCACGCCGGCTGCGGGGAACACCAGCCCGCTGGTGCCGACGACCAGCATGACGTCCGCCCTGGCGAGCGCGTCGTCCACGGCGTCGAACACCGCTCGCGGAATCGCCTCGCCGAACCACACGACGCCGGGTCGTTCGAGCGCGCCGCAACAGGGCGAGAGCGGCAGCGCGGCGGCGTGCGCCTCCTCGCAGCGGCGCTCTGCGCCGCACGCCGTGCAGCGGTTCACCCACAGCGATCCATGGAAACGCACCACGTCGCGCGTCCCGGCGCGTTCGTGCAGGCCGTCCACGTTCTGGGTGATCAGCATGCCGGGGCGCGCGGCGAGCCATGCTGCGATGGCGCGGTGCGCGGCGTTCGGTTCGCACGCGAGCACGCCGCGCCGCCGCTCGCCGTACCAGTCCCACACAAGGCGCGGGTTCGCGGCGAAGGCTTCCGGGGACGCCAGCTCTCTGACGTCGTGTTCGCGCCACCAGCCGCCCGGCCCGCGGAACGTCGGCACGCCGCTTTCGGCCGACACGCCGGCGCCGGTCATGATGAACGCGTAGCGGGCCGCGCGGATCAGCGCGCCGAGATTCGCGATGCGTTCCTCGACGGCGGAAGCAGAGATCATGGAGCCCTCATCCCGCGCGAGCCGCGGCGTGCATGCGCCTACACCCGCTCCACCAGCACCGCCATGCCCTGTCCGCCCGACACGCACAGCGTCGCGATGCCGTAGCGACCCCCCGTGCGCTGCAGCTCGTGCAGGAGCGTCACCATGATGCGCGCGCCGCTGCAGCCCGTCGGGTGCCCGAGCGAGATGCCGCCGCCGTTCGGGTTGAGCTTCTCGTGGTCGAACTTCAGCTCGCGGTCGCAGGCCAGCACCTGCGACGCGAACGCCTCGTTCAGCTCGATCACGTCGATCTGATCGAGCGTCATGCCCTGCTTCGCCAGCAGTGTCCGCACCGCGGGCACCGGGGCGATGCCCATCCGCGCCGGATCCACGCCCACTGACACGTAGCCCAGCACCGCGCCGAGCGGCTTCGCGCCGTGCCTGAGCGCCGCGGCTTCGCTCATCACCATGAGCGCCGCCGCGGCGTCGGTGATCGCCGAAGCGTTGCCCGCCGTGATCGTGCCGTCCTTGCGGAACACCGGCCTGAGCTTCGCCATCGAAGTCAGGTTCGCATCGGCGCGAAAGTGCTCGTCGCGCTCGACCGTGACCTGGCGCCTGCCCGTGCCGACCGTCACCGGCACGACTTCGGCGGCGAAGCGGCCCTCCTCCCACGCGCGCGCCGCGCGGTGGTTGCTCCTCATCGCGTAGCGGTCCTGCTCCTCGCGGCCGATCCCCGCCTCGTCGGCGAGCGTCTCGCTGGTCTCGCCCATGAGCTGGTCGCACAGCGGGCACAGGTACCCGTCCCGGTACATCGCGTCCACCAGCGGCTCGTCGCCGAGCTTCCTGCCCCAGCGCACGTCGGGCGCCAGGTAGGGAATGCTCGACATGTGCTCGACACCGCCCGCGAGCACCGTCTCGGCGTCACCGAGCCGGATCGCCTGCACGCCGTTGACGATCGCCTGCAGTCCGGATGCACACGCCTTGTTGATCGCATAGGCCGGCACCTCGTCGGGCATGCCGCCGCGGCGCACGACCTGGCGCGCGAGGTTCGGACCGTTCCCCGCCTGGCGCGCATGGCCGAAGATCACTTCGCTCACCGCATCCGGCGGGACGTGCGTTCGTTCGAGGGCGGCGCGCGCCGCGATGCCCGCCAGCTCGGCGGCGGACGATGCGGCCAGCGCGCCGCCGAAGTTTCCGATCGGCGTGCGCACCGCGCCCGCCAGCAGAATGCGTGACTCCGTCAATCCATCCTCCCTTTTCGTGAACGCGGAACGCGGCGCCGGCCGGCTCCTATTTCTTCTTCGCGCCGCGCGCGGTCGCGCGCTTCGGCGCACGTGCGGCCTTGCCCTTTGCCGCCCGCTTCGCTGCGGCCTTGACCGGCGCAGCCTTGCTCTTCTTCGCGACCGAACGCTTCTTCGCGTTGACCGTCCTGCGCGTCGATTCCTTGAGGCTGCCGATCGCCGGCTTGGCCTTCGCGCGCTTCGGGTCGCGGGTCGTCTTCGGTTTGCGGCGCGCGCCGGCTTCGCCGGTGCCGCGCGGCGCGACCACGTCGAGCCTCCTGGGCTCGGGCGCCGGCGGCGCCTTCGCCTCGCGCTCGAGGCGCGCCGCTTCGGCTTCGCGGCGCGAGCGGCGCTGCAGTCCTGCGACCACCTCGCTCGCCTTCGAAGGCTTCTGCGCCGGTTTGCGGATCGCGACCTGGTGCGGCGCCTCGTCGTCCTCGAAGTCCGCCGCCAGCTGCTCTTCGAGCGAGGTCGGCGGCGGCGGCTCGCGGAACACGACCATGTAGCCGTCGGGGTCGGCCGCCTCGGCGTAGAGACCGAAGTCCTCTTCGATCGGCGCCGTGGCGAAATGCACGTCGCGCGCGCGCATGGCCTCGACCCAGGCCATCAGGTCGGCCGCGCCGAGCACCACCGTGACCTCCTGCTCGGTATGCGGCGGGTGCTCGACGTCACGGCGCGGGTGCAGTGCGAGATGCGTGTCTCCCGTGTCGAACTCCACCCAGTGTTCGCTGTCCTCCGTCGGCTCGAGGCCGAGCTTCTCGTGGTACCAGCGCGCGGTCTCGGCGAACTTCGCACAGCTCAGCACGACCCTGTCGACCTCGACCGCATGGCCGTCGTGCGGGTTCCGCGACGCCTGGATGCCGACGCCGTTACCCTCGGGGTCGGTGAACTCCGCCATGCGTCCCCACGCGTATTCGCGCGGCGGTCCGGTGAACTCGACGCCGCGGGCCGCCAGCGCCGCCACGTCGGCGTCGAGATCGTCCGTTTCGAACCGCAGCAGCATGCCCTGACGCCTGTGCTCGGTTGCGCGGTGCAGTGCGATCCGCGCGCCGCCGGTGTCATAGGCCATCCATTCGTCGGCGTCGGGGGACGCCGGCTCGAGCCCCACCTGCCGGCCGTAGAACGCCTTCATCTCGTCGAATCGTCCGGTGAAAATCACGACGTATGCGAGTCGCCTCATCGCGGACCTCCGGGTCTCGGATGTACTCATGACGATGTCCGTGCGTTCGTGTCAGTCCATGTTCACCCACACGCTCTTGACCTGCGTGAACTCGCGCAGCGCCTCCGCACCGAGGTCGCGGCCGAAGCCCGATCCCTTGTAGCCGCCGAACGGCACGACGGGATCGTAGAAGTTGTAGGTGTTGATCCAGACGGTGCCGGCCTGGAGTCTCCGCGCCACGCGGTGGGCGCGACCGACGTCGCGCGTCCAGACGCCGGCCGCGAGGCCGTAGACGCTGTCATTGGCGATCCGGATCGCGTCCGCTTCGTCCTCGAAGCGGATCACGGTGAGCACCGGACCGAAGATCTCCTCCCGGGCGACGCGCATCGCGTTGTCCACGCCGTCGAGCACGGTCGCCTGGACGAACGTACCCTTGCCGTTCACCGGGTGACGCTCGCCGCCCGCGACGATCTTCGCCCCTTCGTTCACGCCGAGCGCGACGTAGCCCAGCACCTTCTTCATCTGCTCCTCGCTCACCAGCGCGCCGAGCCGCGTCTTCGGGTCCATCGGATCGGCGGGCACGAGTTTCTTCGCCCGTGCCGCGAGCGCGGCGACGAAGTCGTCGGCGATGCTCGACTGCACCAGCAGCCGTGCGCCGGCCGCACAGACCTCGCCCTTGCCGTAGAAGATGCCGGTCGAGGCGCCGCGCACCGCCGCTTCCAGGTCGGCGTCGGCGAACACGATGTTCGGCGACTTGCCGCCGAGCTCGAGCGTCAGCTTCTTCAGCGTGTCGGCCGAGGTGCGCATCAGGTGCTTGCCGACCTCGGTCGAGCCGGTGAAGCTGATCTTCGACACCAGCGGGTGCTGCACCAGCGCCTCGCCCGCGATGCGGCCCTTGCCGGGCAGGACGTTGAGCACGCCGGGCGGCAGACCGGCTTCGAGCGCCAGCTCGCCGATGCGGAGCGCGGTGAGCGGGGTGAGCTCGGCGGGCTTCAGCACCACCGTATTCCCGGCCGCGAGCGCCGGGCCGCACTTCCAGCCCACCATGTTCATCGGGAAGTTCCAGGGGATGATCGCCCCCACCACGCCCAGCGGCTCGCGCAGCGTGTACGCCATGAACGGCGGGTTCACCGGCAGCGTCTCGCCGGTGAGCTTGGTCACCCAGCCCGAGTAGTAGTGGAAGCAGTTCGCGGTGAGCGCCGCGTCGATCTTCGCCGACTCGGTGATCGGCTTGCCGTTGTCCATCGTCTCCAGCGTGCCGAGCTCCTGCGCGTGTTCGAGAATCAGATCGCCGAGCCTGTGGAGCACCCGCTGGCGATCGGCAGGCCGCATCGTGCTCCACGGGCCCTCCGCGAACGCCTTGTGCGCCGCATGGACCGCGCGGTCCACGTCTTCGGCGCCGGCCTCCGCGACCTCGCAGATCACTTCCTCGGTCGCCGGGTTGGTCGTCCTGAAGGTCTTTCCGGATGCCGCGTCGACGGCCTCGCCGTCGATGAGCAGCTTGCGCGCCTGCACCGGCGCCAGCGTGTCGGTCATGTCGCTCTCCTCGTGAAGGGCACGGCGCCGGGGCGCCGCGCCGCAGGTCATGCGTTCTGTTCGATGCGCCAGCGCTTGATCGCGTCGGCGTGATGCCGGTCGTGCCGTGCCACCGAGCGCAGGATGCCGCCGAGCGGATGGTTCTCTTCCCAGATCGCCGCGGCCTCGGGCAGCCCCTCGATCGTCGCCAGCAGATGCTTGCGCGCGCCGTGCAGCAGCCGCAGCGCCTCGTCCCAGGTCAGGTGGTCCATCTGCTCGAGCGCCGCGGCGTTCAGTCGGTCGTCCGCGGCGGGCTCGTTCGCCGCCCATCCGGGCGCCACGCCGCGCAGCGCGGGCTCGATGTCGGCGGCGAACACCTGATCCCAGTAGGCAAGGTGCAGGACGTACTGGCGCGTGTTCCACTTGCCGTCCGCGTGCGGCCGCTCGGCAGAGCCCGGGAGCAGGCCCTGGATCGCCGCGAGCAGCGCGGTGCGCGCGCGCGCCATGTCGAACAGCAGGCCGAGTTTGAGCGATGCGCCCTCGCGCTGCGGGAACGAGACCGACGGCGCAGGATTGCGGCGCGCGGCCGGCGACTGGTTCCGCACCGCGGCCCCGGAGAGCACCGGCTTCGGCACGCGGCGCCGCGACGTGGACGAGTGCGACGCGGGCCGCGCCGCCCTGCGCGAGGCGGATCTTCGCGGCGCGCCTGGGCGCCGCCTTCTTCTTCGCCGCCCTGCGCGAGGCGGACTTCGCGGCGCGCCTGGGCGCCGCCTTCTTCTTCGCCGCCCTGCGCGAGGCGGACTTCGCGGCGCGCCTGGGCGCCGCCTTCTTCTTCGCCGCCCTGCGCGAGGCGGACTTCGCGGCGCGCCTGGGCGCCGCCTTCTTCTTCGCCGCCCTGCGCGAGGCGGACTTCGCGGCGCGCCTGGGCGCCGCCTTCTTCTTCGCCGCCCTGCGCGAGGCGGACTTCGCGGCGCGCCTGGGCGCCGCCTTCTTCTTCGCCGCCCTGCGCGAGGCGGACTTCGCCGTCCGCTTCCGCGCTGCTTTCGGCTTCGCCGTTTTCTTCGCCACCTGCTTCACCGCTCTCTTCTGCGCGCCGCGGCGCGGCGCGCTCGCGCCGGTGCGGGCATCAACTGCGCGCGCCGGCGGGCCTGGGATCGGAAGTCTCGGCGTAGTCGTAGACCCCGCGGCCGCTCTTCCTGCCGAGCCGTCCGGCTGCGACGTACTGCTCCATGAGCGGGCACGGGCGGAACTTCTCGCCGAGCGTCCGGTGCAGGAAGCGGAGGATCGAGAGCCGCGTGTCGAGGCCGACGAGGTCCACCAGCTCGAACGGTCCCATCGGATGGTTGAGCCCGAGCTTCAGGGCCTTGTCGATGTCGGACGCGCTCGCGACGCCCTCCTGCAGCATGTAGAACGCCTCGTTGCCGATCATCGCGTTGATGCGGCTGGTGACGAAGCCCGGCGACTCGCGCACGACGACGCATTCCTTGCCCATCGCCTGCCCCACCGCGCTCGCGACGCCGATCGTGTGCTCGGTGGTGTCCAGCGCGCGCACCACTTCGAGCAGCTTCATCCGATGCACCGGATTGAAGAAGTGCATGCCGACGACCTGCGCGGGGCGCTCGGTGGCGGCCGCCATCTCGGTGATCGACAGCGACGAGGTGTTCGACGCGAGGATCGCTTCCTTCGGCGCCGCGCGATCCAGCTTCGCGAACGCCTCGATCTTGAGGTCCATCTTCTCGGGAATCGCTTCGATCACCATCTGCGCGCCGGCTGCCGTTTCTTCCACCGTGCTCGCGGTCTTGAGGCGCAGCTTCGCCGCCGCCGACGCCTCGGCGGTGACCTTGCCCGCGGCGACGCCTTTCTCGAGCGTCCGTTCGATGTTCGCCCGCGCCTGGTCGAGGGCGTCCGCGCTCACGTCCTGGAGCACGGTCTCGAAACCGCCAAGCGCGCTCGCGTAGGCGATGCCGCGGCCCATGAGGCCGGCGCCGAGGATGCCGATGGTCTTGATCGTCATCGCGTCTCCGCTCGTGCGGCGCGGGGCGCCGCGCCGTTCATTCGGTGAAGCCCTGATGGTGCCGCACCCAGCGCCACGCGCCCGGGAACAGCAGCGCCGCGAGCGCCGACTTGACGAGGTCGCCGGGCACGAACGGCATGAGGCCGGCGTTCAGCAGCTGATCGCCCGGCAGGAACCGCGACAGGTTCGCGAGGCCGAGCCCGAAGATCACGACGCTGCCGAGCAGCATCGCCGCGAACGTCGTGGCGAAGCGCCGGTCCCAGCCGCGCTCGGCGAACAGGCCGGTCAGCGCGGCCGCGAACGGGAACGCGATCAGATAGCCGGCCGTCGGCCCGGCAAACACGACCCAGCCGGCCGAGAAACCCGCGAACACCGGCAGGCCCGCCGCGCCCTCGAGCAGGTAGAGCGCCTGCGCGAGGAACGCGCGCCGCCAGCCGAGGACCGCACCGGTGAGCAGCACCGCCCACGTCTGCCCGGTGATGGGCACGGGCGACCAGGGAAGCGGAATCGCGATCTGGGCGGCGAGCGCGGTGACGAGGCTCGCGCCGACGATCAGCAGCAGATTCACCATCGTGCCGGCGCGCGGCAGCGCGACGTCGGCGAGGGTCAGGGCGCGGACAGCGGACATGGAAACCTCTCATGCAGTGGGAGTTGGGGCCGCGGGTCCGCGCAGCTCCCGGGCGCCCGGCAAGGGGGTGGGCGCCCCGGTGCGCGTCGCGGAAGGACGCGGAGGAGGCTTCGGAAATCGCGAAGCCCGAAGCTAGCACGGTGGTTGGGGGCGGGCAACCGGCGCCGCGCGCCGCGCGCCCCGGCGGCGGTCACGCCGCCCTGCCCCGCCGCCATGCCGCGGCCGGGCGCAGGCCGGCGTCGCGCCGGCGCCGCCTACGGCCCGGTCGCGAAGGGCGGCAGCCGGTTGGCCTCGGCGGCGCCGATGTCGAGGCGCTCCACGCTGCCCGAGCGGATGAAGTCCGTGAGGATGCCGTCGAGGCCCGAGTAGTTCGCGCCCGAATGCGAGCCGCCCGGGTAGACGACGTGGCCCCCGTTCGGCAGATGGGTGAGCATCGCCTCGGCCTCCGCCGGCGGCGTGGCCGGATCCAGCATGCCCGACACCAGCAGCACCGGCACCAGCGTCTCGAGCGGCGTGAACAGATCCGCCGGCGCCGCGCCGCGCGGCCAGAAGCGCCCGATTTCGGCGATGTCGCGCGCGACGGTGTCGCCGATCAGCGTGTCGTGCGTCTCCGCGCGGATGGCGTCCTCCGTGAGCCGCGGCGCGTCTTCGGCCGCGAGCACCGAGAACGACATGCCGCCGAACAGGCGCGTCGCGTACAGCTCGCGCTCCCTGGCGAGGAACGGCGCCCAGGCCGAGAAGTCGCCGCGCGCCGCGTGCGCGATGAGCGCCGGGAGCTGCGGGAACACCGACGCGCTCATCATCAGCGAGCGCAGGCCGAACGCGAACGCGCCGCGGGTGATCGTGTACGGCATCGTGCCCTCGCCGCCCGGATTCGGAACGTCGAGGGTCACCGGCCGCGTTTCGAGCCGCGTGAGCACCGAATCCAGATCCGCGCGCAGGTGCGGGTACGCCGCCGCGCAGGCGGAGTCGTGCGCGCACAGTGCGAACAGCAGCTCGAGCGAGCGCTGCGGGCCGCGACCGTAACCGAGGCCGATGTTGCCGCCGGGCGGGAGCACCGCCTTGAGCACCGCCGTGCGCACGTGCGAACCGTGGCGCTTGATGTAGTACTCGACGACGCGTGTCCCGTACGAGGTGCCGTAGAGGTTGATCTTCTCGTAGCCGAGCGCGCGCCGCACCGCGTCGAGGTCTTCCACCGCGCGCGCGGTGGTGTACTGCGTCAGATCGGCCTTCCGCTCGAGGCGCGCGAGCGCGGCGCGACCCCATGCCGGCGGCATGTTCGTGCCGGGCTCGACGAACCACTTGTCGCGCGGCGGGTCCAGCTCGAGCGGATTCGATCCGCCGGTGCCGCGCTGATCCACGAACACGACGTCGCGGGTCTCGCGCACCTGCGCGAACAGCTCGGCGAAGAACTTCGTGAGTCCGGCTTCGGCGATGATCGACTGCCCCGGGCCGCCGGGGATCACGAACAGCGGATCGGGGTCGGGCGTCGGGCTCGCCGCACGGAGCACCATGATCCGGATCGGGATGCGGCGCCCGGCGGGCTTTGCGGGATTCTCGGCGACGCTCAGCGTCCAGCAGGTGACGTGGCCCGTGACGGGCAGGTCGGGACAGGCGATCGACTGCAGCGAGTCGCCGGCCGCCGCGGCCGCAGGCCGGGTCGCGAAAGTGACGAACAGAGCGAGGCACGTGGCGAGACGCAGCATCCGCATCTTCAGCGATCCTCCATGGGGTTCCGGGCCGTACGGCAGTCTACGCCCTCACCGCCATCGAGGTTGCCGGCCGCGCGGCGCTCAGTGGTAGATGCGTTTGAGCGCGCCCCACGTCGTGCGACGCACCGGTGTGATCGTCGTGCCCGTGCACGTCACCGCATCCAGACCGCCGCCGAGCCCGCTCACGCCGTAGTGACCGGAGAGGCTGCCCTCGGCATCGCCGCCCGGGCCGGTGCCGTACCCCATGAAGAACTGCGCCTCGAGCGGCGTTCCCGCCACGATCGTCACGGGCAGCGTGAGCGTCGTCACGAGGTCACGGCGCGTGCCGCCGGGACCGAACTGCGTCGCGTCCGCCGAGACGGAATCCGACCCCGCGACCAGCCGGGCCTCGAGCTCCACGCCGCAGCCGCTGCCGCCGCACGACTGCTGCGACCATCCGTCGAGCGCCAGCACGAGCGTCGCGTTCACCGGCGTGCCCGGCGCCGCGCCGAGGACATCGATGTACTCGATGACGCGCACCCGCGCCGTCAGACCTCCGCTCGACGCCGCATCCACCGAGAGCGTGGCCTCGTTCCGGTCGAACGTCACGCGGGCGGTGCTGGAGCCGTCGCCATTCACATAGGTCGAGTCGTAGCTGATGGCGTCCACCGGGAGCGGTCCGGGAAGGTAGGACCCGAGTTCCACCAGCGAGACGGGACAGACCCCCGCCGCGGCCGGCGCGGCGGGTGCCGGCGCGGCGAGGACGGCGAGCAGCATCCATGCGCCCGGAGGGCACGATGCGGGTTCGAATCTCACGATCCCCTTCGGGAAGGAGGCGGAATCGACGCCTGCAAGGGTACGCCCGCGGCGGGGCGCGTTCAATTCGCGCAGGCGCACGCCGGGCGCGCGCGCCGGTCGTCGCGTCAGCGCTGCGCCGGTTCGTCCGAGGCGCCGCGCAGCCACTCGACGTACGCCCACATCGCGTCGAGATCGCCGGGTTCCAGGTGTTCCCGATAGGCCGGCATGTGCAGGACGGCGCGGTCGAGGAAGAAACGTGCGAACGGGTTGCCCTGGAAGCGCTTCGAGACGCCGTCGTTCACCCATTCGCCGAACTCGTCACGATCGCGCACCAGCTCGGTGAAGTCGCCGCCGCTCCAGGCCGGCACGTAGCCCTTGAGCGAGCCGGGGTTCGGCCGCGCCAGGCGGCCGCCCGCGCCGTGGCAGCCGTTGCAGCCGAGCGCGCGCACGCGCTCGAGTCCGCGCGCCGCGTCGCTGCCGTCTGCGGGCCGGTCGGTGCCCGAGACCGCCATCACGTAGGCGACCAGGTCGTCGATCTGCCGGCGGCCGAGACGCTTTCCGAACGCCGGCATCTTCAGCACGCCCGCCTCGCGCTCCCTGCGGAACGTCTCGCTCTGCGCGCGCTTCGCGGTGACGCCGTCGTGGATCCACTCGCGGATCTCGTCCGGCCCGTCCGCGAACATCATGACGTCGCCCTTCCAGTTGGGGACGCTGCCGTCGCTGCGGCCCGGGTTCGAGGTGCCGTGGGTTCCGCCGTCGCCGTGGCAGGCGAAGCAGCCGGTTTCCTCGGCGAGCCGGCGCCCGCGCTCGGCGGCCGGGATGCGCGGATGAATGAGGATGAACAGGATCGCGGCGGGCGCGATGACCAGCAGCAAACCGAACAGCGCGCGTTTCATGGACCGATCCGTACCGAAGGGCGAAGTTCAATGAAGAAGGGAGCGCGCGGCGGATCCGCGCGCTCCCATCGTGTCCATTCCTGCCGGCGGCCGCAAGGGCACGGCGGAGAACTACATGTCCTTCTTCGGTTCGGCCATCTTGAACGACATGGCGTCGATCGACTTCATGCCGCTGCGCTCGCTGGTCTTGCCGGTCACGACGACCTTCTTCGCCGCCATTTCCTTGAGCTTGTTGTAGGCGTCGGGATTGTCGTGATTCATCGTGATCAGGTAGAGCGTGCCGCTGTCGGTGAGCAGGCCCATCGGCATGCCGCCGGCGATGCACTTCGTGGCGCAGCTCGCATGGTCCGCGCCCTTCGCGCCGTGCTCCATGTAGCAGCCGGTGTCCACGATCTCGCCGGTGACGTTCGACATCTTGTCGGCCTTCATCTCCATCTTGTCCGACTTCTTTTCCATCTTGCCGTGGTCGGCGTCGCCGGCGACGGCCTGCATCGAAAACGCCACCAGCATCAGAGCCGTCAGGAGCAGGGTGATCCGCTTCATAGGGGAACCTCCGTGGTTCAGGGACTCATGTCACGATCGCGGCCACGCGCATCGAGTGACATACATGACTGCGGGGTGCGGTGTGACCGGCACCGCGTGTGCTCGCGAGCCTGCGGGATCGGGCCGTCAGTCGCAAGGCCTGTGCGGGCGCGAAGCCCCCGGATGGCCGGAATTGTGCGAAACGTGACACGCACAGGCCGCTGCACGACGTTGGCCGCGCCGCTGCCGTCGTTTAGAGTGGTCCAACTCATGCGCTTCGATTCGTTTCGCCCCGCACGCCTGGTGCTCCTTCCGATCTTTGTTCTGGCGCTGTACGGATGCGGCCGCGCCACGAGCCCGGTCGGCGCACCGCCCATGGTGGTGCCGAAGTCGGCGGTGACGGGCACGGTGGCCGACACGAACGGCGCGGTGATCGCCGGCGCCAGCGTCACGCTGCGCGACACGCACGGCGTGCCGGCCCCCGCCGGCGCCCGGCGCCCGGCGCCCGCCGCGGCGCAGCACGACATCCTGATCGAGACCACCGACGCGAACGGCGGCTACATGTTCGAGCCGGTGCCGGCGGGCGACTACATCGTGAGCGCCGAGGCGAGCGGCTACGTCACCGGCGTCGTCCAGATCACGCTCGTGACGCTCGGCGCGCCCAATACCGTGGACACGGTGACCGTGGACCTCGCGCTGACGCCCGCCGCGCCGTTCGCGGCGCAGGGGCCCGGCGCCGGTCCCTAGGACGCGCCGGCCGGGCCACCGGGCGGCGCGCCACGGCCCGCCCCTGCGCTCACTCGTAGTGCCTGAGCTGCGGCCACACTTCGGCGACGGACATCCTGGGACCGCGCAGCACCCAGATCGTCTGGTGATTCTCGCCGGGCAGGCAGTCGCCGCAGTCGGTGAGGCCGGCCGGCTCCGCGCTCGAATAGACGCGCAGGTGGTTCTCCTTCCGGCCGCCGATCACGATCAGCACCTGGCCCGAGCCGTGCGGGCCCCACAGCCAGTAGTTGTTGTGGCCGCTCGAGGCGGGCGGCAGGCCGTACCTGCGGCCCAGCACGTCGATCGCGCCCGCTTCGCCGTAGTTGTTGGTGAAGATCGCCGCGCGCGCGCGGTCTTCCGGCGGCAGCGCGTCGTAGACGCGCGCGACGTCCGCCACGAAGTCGTCCCAGCCGTTCATGTCGGCGAAGAACTGCGGCAGGCGGCCGAGCCGGTGATGCTCGCCGCTCGACGGCGCGACGCCCAGCTTCGCCGCGTACGCGACGTAGGCGTCCACCGGCAGCAGCGGCAGCGCCAGCGGCGCGACCGCCGCGCCGCCCGCGAGCAGCACGCCGAGCGCCAGGCCGCGCACGAGCGGCCGGCGCGCGGGCAGCAGCGTGCGCGCGAGCGCCACGCCGCCGGCGGCGAACAGCACCGCGTAGGCCGGCGTCAGGTAGTTCGGGCGGCTCCTGCCGTTCGCGATCAGCAGCGCCGCCACCGCGAGAAACGCGATGCCGAGCGGCCGCAGCCGCGGACGCCTGAGCACGTGGACGAGGCCCGCGAGCCAGATCGGCAGCGTCAGCGGATGCATCATGCGCACCTGCCCGGCGACGAACTCGAGCGGCGTCACGGGCAGCATCTTGCCGGTGGTCGCGTTGTGAATGAACTCGAGCGTCGGCCAGCCGTTCGCGATCTGCCACAGGGCGTGCGGCAGGAACAGCAGCGCCGCGACCAGCGCGGCGAGCCACGGCCCGCGCGTGGCGAGACGCGCACGCTCGCGGGTCGCGACGAGGCCGAGCCCCACGCCGCCCGCGAACCACATCATGCTCCACTTGTTGAGCATGCCGAGCCCGACGATCACGCCGAAGGCGAGCCAGCGCCGGGTGTCCGCCGCGGCGCTCCCGCCATCGCCCGTCAGGATCTTCACCAGCACCGCACCGGCGAGCGCCCACAGCAGCACGTCGAAGGCGTTCATCGAGTAGAAGAACGTCACGGCGAGCACCCCGGGCGCGATCAGCGCCGCCGTCATCGCCAGCGTCATCGCGAACAGGCCGCCGCCCAGCGCGCGTGCCATCCAGCCGGTCGCGGCGATCGTCGCCGCGCCGGCGAGCGCAGGCAGCAGCCGGATCGCGACCAGCGAGTCGCCGAACGCGAGCCGCCACGCTTTGAGCAGCGCGATCGAGAGCGGCGGCTGGTCGACGTAGCCCCACGCGAGGTGATCGCTGCAGGCGACGTAGTACAACTCGTCGCGGAACCAGCCGTAGCCGGCGCCGACCCACAGGTGCAGGGCGAGCTTCACGACGACGAACGCGCCGGTGAGCAGCAGCGCCGCACGCGTGGCGGCGGGGTCCGCCGTGCGGACGGCGACGGGCGATATGACGGCGGACGACATCAGCGACCTCCTTCGCTGGCCCGGCGCGCGGGGCGTCGCAGACGCCCCGCGGCGCAACGGGCCGGATGATGACCCCTTCAGGCCGGCCGTGCGAGAATGCCTGCCGTGTGCAATCTCGTCTCCCGGGGGCCCCGGTTCAATGGTCCGGCGCTGACCTGTATCGGACCCGTATCTGACGCGGCGACCCGCTGCCGCGCCGCGGATTGCGGCCGTGGCTGACGCGGCCGCGGGCGGCGGCGCGCCGCGCGGCTTCCGCTTCGGCCCGTTCGAGCTCGACCTCGCCACGGCCGAGCTCACCCGCGAGGGCCGCCGCGTGCGGCTCCAGGACAAGCCGTTCGAGCTGCTCGTCGCGCTGATCGAGGCGAAGGGCGGTCTGGTGACGCGCGCGAGCCTGCACGAGCGGCTGTGGCCGGGCGTGATCGTGGACTTCGAGACCAGCCTCAACGCCGCGGTGCGGCGCCTGCGGGAGGCGCTCGAGGATTCCGCCGATGCGCCGCGCTACGTCGAGACCATCCCGCGCCGCGGGTATCGCTTCCTGGTCGACGCCGCGCCGATCGCGGCGGCAGCGGGTGGTGCCGGCGGGGCGGCGGCGGACGCCGGCGCCGGCCCGCGGACGGGGGGGGCCGCAGCGCCGGGTGCGACGGCGCACCATGAGGCCGCGGGCCACGCCACCCGGCCCGGCGCCGGCGATGACGAGCACGCCGGCGTCCGCCGGCGCCGCTTCCTCTCCGGCATGGCGCTCGGCATGACGCTGGTCGCCGTGTTCGCGGTCATTCTGTTCGCGGTCGCCCGGCACCCGCCCGACGACGGCCGGCGCCGCACGCTGCTCGTGCTGCCGTTCACCACGCTCGGTCCGGATTCGAGCGACGTGTGGCTGGGCGATGGGCTCGCCGACGAGATGATCACGCGGCTCGGACGGCTCGATCCGCTCAGGCTCGGGGTGATCGCACGCACCTCGGCGCGCCGCTTCGCCGACGCCGGGCACGACCTCGACGACGCGCGCCGGCTGCTCGGCGCGCACTTCGTGCTCGAGGGCAGCGTGCGCCGCGAGGGCGAACGCGTGCGGGTGAGCGCGTCGCTCGTCGAGGTGGATCGCCGCACCCAGCTGTGGAGCGATTCGTTCGACCGCGACGCCCGTGACGTCCTCGCGCTCGAGAGCGACATCGCCGCACACGTCGCCCGGGCGCTGGCCCTGAAGCTGCTGCCCGCGCCGACGCGGGCGGGCGCGACGCAGGTGAATCCGGCCGCACACGACGCGGTGCTGCGTGCGCGGCACTTCTGGAACCAGCAGACGCCGGAGGGATTCCGGCGCGCGGGCGCCGCCTACCGCGAGGCGATCGCCGCCGACTCGACCTACGCGCCGGCGTGGGCCGGGCTCGCGACCACCTACGCGATGGTCGGGATCTACGACTTCCTGCCGCCGCGCGAGGTGTTCCCGCTGGCACGCACGGCCGCCGGGCGCGCACTGGCGATCGACAGCACGAGCGCCGAAGGCTGGAGCGCGCTCGGTCTGATCCAGATGGCGTTCGACTGGGACTGGAAGCCGGCGGAATCCTCGCTGCGCCGCGCGCTGGCGATCAACGCGAGCGACGCCGCCGCGCACGAGATGTACGCGATCCTGCTCGCCGCGACCGGGCGCGGCGACGAGGCGCTGCGCGAATCGCGCCGGGCGCTCGAGGTGGACCCGCTGTCGCTGATCCTCAACTCGGATCGCGGCTGGCTGCTGTTCATGGCGCGCCGCTACGAGGACGCGAACTTCCAGCTGCTGAAGACGCTGCAGCTCGACCCCAACTTCTACGTGGCCCACGACGACCTGTCGTGGGTGTGCTTCGTGAAGGGCGACATGGACGGCTACCTGTTCCATACGCTGAAAGCGATGACGCTGTCGGGCCACACGCCGGAGGACGTGGCCGCCGCCCGTGCGCGCTTCGAGCGAGAGGGCTGGCGGAAGTGGCGGGCGGAGAACGCGGCGGAGGCGGTGGCGGCGAGCCGTCACGAGTACGTCTCGCCCTACGACATCGCACTCGACTACGCCGCGCTCGGCGAGAAGCAGGAAGCGCTCAAATGGCTCGAGCGCTCGTTCGAGGCGCGCGAGATCGACCTGATCATGCTGAACGCGGATCCGCGCATGGACGCCGTGCGCGGCATGCCGGAATTCGACGCCCTGGTCGGCAGGATCGGGCTGCCGCAGGCGGGAAAGCCGCGCGGCTGAAAACAGTCGGGCGCGACGAAGGTGTCCCTCTGCACCTGCCGCCGCGCCCAGTCACCGCAGCCAACCTCGCTCCGGCGGCGTTCGGAAACGCGCCGCCGGATGGCGGCAACCTAGCATCACGCGGCACGTGCGCGGTGTCCGACACGCCACTCTTGACGGGCTCATGACGCGGCGCCCGGCGGGAATCGCGCAACGACGCGCGCATGCTTTCTGTTTGCCGATCCGGCGCGTGAGCGTAGGATCTCCGGAACCGCCCGCGGGCGGCCATCCATTCCCACGACAGGAGGTCCGCGATGGCAGTTCGAAAGGTCAACTACTGCTACGTGACGGTTCCGAACCGGGCCGGCAAGGGAGCAGAAGTGCTGGGGGCGCTCAAAGCCGAAGGCGTGAATCTGCTCGCCTATTCCGGCTTTCCGGTCAAGGGCGGCAAGGCGCAGCTCGACATGGTGGCGAGTTCCGTCGCTCCGATCCGGCGCGTCGCCCGCAAGAACGGCTGGCGCCTGAGCCCCGCGAAGAAGGGATTCCTCATTCAGGGCGCCGATCGCGTGGGGGCCGTGCAGCGTCAGATCGAGCGGCTCGCCGAGCGGCGCATCAACGTGACGGCGGCGGATGCCGTGTGCGCCGGCAAGGGCCAGTTCGGCATGATGCTCTGGGTGAAGGACAAGGACTACGCGCGCGCGGCGCGTGCGTTGAAGGCGAAGTAGCCGCCGCGGAACGCAGCGGAACGCAGCGGGCCCCCGATGGAGATCGGGGGCCCGCGCGCGCCTGCAGCGCATCGGCCGGGGTCCGCCGGGGCATGCGATGCCCGCGGACCCCGGCGCGCTACCTGGCGAGCTTGAACAGCACCGACGAGACCCAGCCCTCGTTGCCGAGCTCGTCGGACACCTTCCACCACACGCCCGACTTCTCGCCGGTCGGATACAGCATCATGCCCGGGTCGAGTTCGCGCACGACCTCGGACTTCGGATCGGGCTTCGCGTACATGCGGCCCGGCTTCGACATCGTGACCGCCTGGCCGACGTTGTCTTCCTTCGCGTTCGGGGTGTTCGCCTGCACCTCGGCGACCAGTTTCTTGTAGGCGTCGAGGTAGGCCATCGCCACGACCTGGCCGATCTCGGTGTTGGCGTAGCTGCTCGCGCCGGCGGCGGCGAAGCCGCCCCAGAAGGCGCCGGCGCCCGCGCCCCAGCCGACGTTGGTCTTCTTCGCGTGGCCCTTGACCAGCGCGACCTGCTCGGTCGAGCGCACGTCGGTGAGGGTCAGCACCACGTCGGCGGTCTTGCTCTTGAGGTTCACGCCGCCGAGCACCGCGCCGGCCTTGCCGCCGACGATACCGCCCAGCAGGCCGCCGATCTTCTTGCCGCTCGAGTTCGCGTTCTTGTTGACGATGTCCGGCACCAGCACGTAATCGGCCGCCTTCATCTGGCCCTTGCCGACGTTCGAGCCCACACGCATCTCGCCGCTCGAGGCGAGCGCGCGCTCCTGCTGCGCGGCCTGGAGACCCTTGCCGCGGTCCACCAGCGTGAAGCACTTGGACTCCGACACGAACACCTTGATGAGCGCCTCGGGCGATTCGAGGTTGTATTCGCGCCACCAGTTGGTCTCGGGCTCCTTGACGGCGACCGTGCCGATCTTGTGATCGCAGACCGGAATCCCGTCATCTTCTTCGGCCTTGTCTTTTGCGAACGCCGGCGAGGCGGCGACCGCGAGGATGCCCGCCAGCGCGAGCAGCAAGCGGATGCGCCGCATCGAATTCGTTCCAAGCATGATGCGTCCTCCCCGGAAGGGTCGTGGGTTGCGCGCCGGGGGTCGTCGCCCCGCGTCGCGCCAGTACGAACCGTCGGAGCATTGGGGCCCGGACCTCCGATTGCAATGCGAAAAAAAAGCTCAGGGCCCGCGGCGCCCGAATCCGGGGCCGGCGCTCCAACTCGCGCGCGGAGACCGCATTGAGCGCAGCGCCCGTGGCGAGGTCGGCTTTCGCGGCCGGCACGCGGCCTGCGCTGGCACGGCTTTTCTTTTTGGCGATGCCGGCGGTCGGGGGCACACTCCGCGGACCGGCCGCGCCCTCCCCTGCCTTGCCTCCGGGTCAGCCACGTCTCGCTTCGGCGCTTCATCGCGCCGGGGCCGAGCCTCCTCGTGGTCCCCTCTCCCAGGGAGGTCGCCGTGTTCAACGCACCGCGGATCTGCATCTTCGCCATCGCAGCCGGAACGTTGCTCGTGTTCCCGACTGCGACCCTCGCCACCGACGTCGACGGTGGCGACGACTGCCAGCGCCAGATCGAAGACTGGGGCGACGCGCCGGAAGGCAGCGACGCCTACGCCGGGGTGATCGGCAGGTTCCCGACCTGCTCCACCCCTGGCCCGGTCGGCACGCAGGAAGCGTCATGTACGCCGATCAGCTCGCTGCCCGGTCCGGCCGGTTTCGTCCGGCACGTCTCGGTCGCCGGGCTCGCCAACTACTGGCTCGGCTGCGGCGCGGTGGGCACCACGCCGCTGGGCGTCGACAGCGAACGGGACGGCAAGACGAACTCGTCCGGCAACTCGGTGAGCTTCTGCAGCGAGCTGCTGGTCGACTGCGTGGAGCCGGCGTTCGGCCTCAACTTCGGTCAGGACGAGTGCACCGGCAGCAATGACGCCGGGCTCATCTCGACGAACCTCGTCACCTGCGCCCCGTCCACGGTGACGTTCGCCACCTACAACTGCTCGGCCGACACGCAGCACGTGTGGCTGAACGTGCTGGTCGACTGGAATCACGACGGCGACTGGAACGACAACCTGTTCTGCGACGAGCCGGCGCAGTTGTGCGCCTACGAGTGGGCGGTCAAGAACCTGCTGATCGCCATCGCGCCCGGCTGCGACACGCTGACCTCCCCCGCCTTCACCGGCGGCCCGGTAGAAGGCGACGGCTGGATGCGGATCACGATCAGCGACGAGATCGTCACCGACGACTTCCCGTGGCTGGGCTCCGCCGGGGCCGCCGGCGACGGCTTCCTCAAGCGCGGGGAAACCGAGGACTATCCGGTGAAGATCGGCTCGTCGACCTCCGCCTGCCCCGAGTATCAGGACTTCGGCGATGCGCCCGAAGAGTTCATGGCGTACCCGGGGATCCCGGGCCACTTCCCGACCTGTGCATTCAGCACCGGCCCGGGAACGCAGGAAATCGCCTGTCCGCCACTCAGCACACCCCCGGGCCCGACCGGCTACGTGCGTCACGTGCGTCATGCGGGCGACCCGGCGGTATGGCTCGGCTGCACCGCGGTACCGCCGGGCTCGGTCGATTCCGAAACCGACGGCAAGAGCAACGACGACGGCAGCGCGACGAGCATGTGTTCGCAGATCCCGGTGGACTGCGTCGAGAACGCCTTCGGCATGCAGTTCGGCCAGGACGAGTGCTACGGCGACACCGACGCCGGCGTGGCCGCGCCGGTCCAGTTCACGAGCTGCGACACGACCAGAGTGCGCCTGAGCCTCTACAACTGCGGCGCCGCGGCGGTCGTGGCGTATGTGAACGTGCTCGTCGACTGGAACCGCGACGGCGACTGGAACGACAACTTCTTCTGCGACGAGACCCAGCAGCAATGCGCGTACGAGTGGGCGCTCAAGAATTTCGCCGTGACGCTGGCGCCCGGTTGCACGCCGCTCCTCACGCCGGCGATCCTCGCGGGGCCGTACGAAGGCGAGGGCTGGATGCGCGTGACCGTGACGCTCGTTCCGGTGTCGGACAACTTCCCGTGGGAGGGTTCGGAATCTCCGCTCATCGGCACGTTCACCGGCGGAGAGACCGAGGACTATCCGGTGACGATCGCCGCCCCCACGGCGTGCGACTTCGGCTACCAGGACATGGGCGACGCGCCGGAGGACATCAACGCGTATCCGTCCGGGACCCTCGGCCGCTTCCCCACCTGCTTCGCCCCCGGCCCGGTCGGTTCGATCGACATCGCGTGCGGCGATCCGCTCGGCACCTCGCCGGGACCTGCCGGGTACGTGCGTCACGTGGTGCCCGCTTCGGACACCACCAAGTTCTGGCTCGGCTGCGGCAGCGCGGTGGACCCGTCGCTCGGCGTGGACGGCGAGATCGACGGCAAGGTCAACATCGGCGGCGGCAACAGCGCCTGCGACGCGGCGCAGCTGGTCGACTGCGTGGAGAACCTCGGCCTGGTGTTCGGCCAGGACGAGTGCTACGGCGATCTCGACGCCGGGCTCGTCAACCGGCTGGCGTTCGGCGCCTGCTCGACGCAGACGGTGACCTTCAACGCGTACAGCTGCGCGACGGTGGAGCAGAAGGTCTACCTCAACGTGCTGATCGACTGGAATCAGGACGGGGACTGGAACGACAACGCCATCTGCTTCCACAGGAAGGTCTGCACGCCGGAGTGGGCGGTCAAGAACGAGTCGATCAGCCTGATCCCGGGCTGCGGCACGTACAGCACGCCGTCGATCGAGGTCGCCGACAGCACCGGCCTCGCCTGGATGCGGATCACGCTCACCCCGCAGCCGGTCAAGGATGACTTCCCCTGGAACGGCTCCGTCAGCGAGCCGAACGGGTACTTCCAGGACGGCGAGACCGAGGACTATGTGGTCGCCGTGATTCCGTCGACGGTCGACGTCGGCGACGGCGTGCCGCGTGGCCTGTGGATGGCGCCGCTCGCCCCGAATCCGGCGCGCCTGGCGACCACCATCCGCTACACGCTGCCGCGGGAGGCGGACGTGGCACTCGAGGCGTTCGACGTGAATGGACGCCGCGTGCGGCGGTTCGCGGCGCGGCGCATGCCGGCGGGTGAGCACGCACAGCGATGGGACTTCACCGACGAGGCGGGACGGTCGCTGCCGCCCGGCATCTACATGGTGAAGCTGAGCGTGGACGGCGAGGCGCTCACGCAGCGGGTGATCCGGGTGCGATGACCGGGCCGGACATTCGCAGCGGGACGAGGGGGCTTTCGGGCCCCCTCGTTTCGTGTGCCGGCGGGCCCGGCGAGGCCGCCGCGGCCGCCGCCGTGCGGCGGACACCGGCACGGCGTCGCTGCGCCGCGGGCGCGGCGCGCGCGGCGCTCAGGCCGGCTCGGGCACGCGCGCGCGGCCGCCCATCCAGCGGTGCATGAACAGCTCCGACACGCCCATCGCGAAGAAGTAGAACGCGCCGCAGGCGACCGCGCGGTGCGGCTCGCTGGTCCACAGACCGCCGATCGTGAAGCCCTGCGCGCCCACCACGGCGGGCGTGATCCCGAGCCGCGGGATCGGCAGGATGCAGGTGAGCATGACGAACACGATATAGAAGAAGACGCTCACCGCCCACGACGCCATCACGAACATGCGCTCGCCGTCGCCGCCGCGTACGAACAGGCCGCTCAGCATGCGGTTCAGCATCAGCGCCCAGAAGCTCGCCAGCAGCCACCACGACCCGGCCGAGATCGCGATCCCGCCGAGCAGCAGCGTGTAGAACGCGCCGAGCCCCAGCATGCCGAGCAGCTTCTTCTGCGGCGGCTGGCCGCCGGTCATCACGAAGCCCGTGAAGCCGGCCGAGTGCACGACGAAGAACTCGAGCAGGATCACCAGCACGCACCAGGCGACGGTCCGGTCGGGAAGGCTCGCGGGATGGATCCACGCGGCCGCGAACACCACGGCTAGGGCGAAGTCGGGGAGCGCCGAGCCCGGACCGGCCAGCGCCGGCGGCGGGAATCCCGCGCGCGGGCCGTTCACGCGGCGCGGTGGCCCGCGTCGCCGCGCGCGGCGGCCGCGTCGGCGGCGTCCTTAGGAATGCCGCTCTGCGCCCAGCGGTGGCCGTTCAGACCCGAGATCGCCATCAGCGCAAAGTACAGGAATCCGAAGGCGACGACGCGCTCGGGATGGGCGACCCACAGGCCGCTCGACGGCAGGTGCGCGGTGCGCACGACCTCGCGCGTGATGCCGAGCCGCGGCACCGGCAGGAATACGGTCACGAACACGCCGAGCAGGTAGAACATCACCGAGGCCGCCCAGGTGCGGCGCATCAGCATCTTCTCTTCGCCCGAGGGGACGACGCCGGCGAACACGCTGGCGAGGCGCTTGGCCGTGAGGCCCCAGAAATTCACGAGCGGCCACCACGAGTGGAATGCCACCGCGAAGCCGGCGACGAACATCGTGTAGAAGCCGCCGATCGCCATGCCGGTCTGCAGTCGCTTCATCCGGTCGCCGGCCGCGAGCAGCAGATTCCCGAGGAACACCGACGAGTGCACGATCACGAACTCGAGCAGCATGACGAGCAGGCACCAGCCGACGATGCCGTCGCCCATGCGTGCGGGCGCGATCCACGCGGCGAGGAACACGGCGGCGAGCGCCGCGTCGGGCAGCGCGGCGCCGAGCGCCGGCAGCGCGATGCGCAGGGAGGTGAACATGCCCGGGTATCGGCCGGGGCGGGGCGCGGGCTTGAGCCGGCGCGGCGGGCGCCGCCGCGACGCCGGCGGCCCGAATCGCTGCCCCCGCGGGCGCCGTCGAACGGCGCGGGCGCCGGCGGGGCGGCCGCCCGCGCCGCGCGCCGGCGCACCGCCGCGATCCCGCAGGCCGCGCTATTGCGCCGGGATCAGCGTCAGGTAGGAACCGTTCTTCGGGATCGTCGCGGTGCCCACGAACCAGCCGCCCATCCAGCGGCCTTCGATGTGCATCGGACTCGACTCGATCGGCACGTCGAAGGCGAGGTGCGTCGCGTCGTTCTCGAGGTGCGTGACACCGAGCGCCTCGACGCCCAGATCGGGCGAGGCAAACGTGAGCTCGTTGCCCGCGCGCTCGAGCGCGTAGGCGTAGGCGCCGGTGCCGGCGTAGAGGACACCCTCCCGCCTGCCGTCGAGCGCCGGCGCCGCGGGCGGCCCCAGCACCATGCCACGAATCGCGTCCATCGCCGGATCGCGGTTCGCCGCGTAGTCGGCCGAGGTCAGCGGCGCCGGCACCTGGGGCGCAATCGCAGCGCGGTCGTCACGCGGGTCCGAGTACTGCCAGTAGAGCGTCGAGACGCGCACGGTGAGCCCCGAGTTCGGCAGCGTGAGCTTGCGCGAGTCGCCGTAGTGGTTGGGACGCGCGCCGGTCTCCTCGCCGACGAAGATCGCGTGGGTGTATTTCTCCACGTCGAGCGCGAACATCATCGCCGCCGAGAACGTGCCGCGCCCCGCGATCACGAACAGGCGTCCCGGCGCCCGCAGCTTCGCGCAGCGGATGAGCCCCATGAGCAGCGGCCGGTTGCGCGCGTTGTTGCCGCCCGGGTTCGCGCGGATGTCGAGCACCAGCGCCTCGACCGGATGCGTGTCCACGTAGCCGAACAGGCGGTCCGCGAACGCGTCGAGCGTCTCGTCGTCCTGGTCGTACACCTCGTTGTACTGGCAGTAGACGATGCGATCGTCCGCGACCGGCTCGAACCAGTAGTTCTTCCCGCGATCGCGCAGGTAGAGCGGCGCGGGCGCGGGCGCCCCGTCGCGGGCGTCGGCCCAGTCGACCGCGCCGCCGAGCGGCACCGCGGCCAGATCGAGCGTGAGCGTACGGCCCTCACGCGTCCGCACCACGTAGTCCGCATGACCGGGGTCGCGGCTCACCCCGCGCGCGGCGAGCACCTCGGACACCACCAGGAAGTCCGGCAGCAGGTTCGAAAGCTGCGCAGCATTGTCGCGCTGGACGATCGGCTCGACGACGCGCATCGCGTCTGCGGCGCTCATGTCGCCGATACGCAGCACCTTCGCCCCCGCGGCGTTCGCGTGGGCGCGGCCGACGCGGCGCACGTAGAGACCGTCCTCATAGAGGTAGAGCCGGATCGGCAGCTGGTGGAACTTCAGCGCGTCGATCTTCGGATCCGGCGTCGACGAGTGCCCGCCGAAGAAGCCCGCGGCCGGATCCACCGGCAGGGTGAGCCGCGTGTGGCCGTCGCGCACGTCCGCCACCAGCCCGGCGAGCGCGACCGCGATCTCGGCGTGCGTCATGCCGGGCACCGCGTGCTTCAGCCGCGCGATGCGCCCCTCGAACGAATCGCGCGGCATCGCGTGGAACAGGTTCGCGTGCATCGCGGGCAGCTTCGCGGCGAGCGTGTCGAGATCCGCGCGCCAGCGCGGCACCCACTCGGGCGGGATCGCGGCGTGCGCGACCGGCGCGGCGCCGCCGAGCAGCACGAGAACGGCAAACGTGAGCATGGCGACGCGGCGCATACCGCGCCGCGCGCGGACGGCATGCGATGCACACGCGTGCACGCGAACGGCTGCACCCCGGGACCATGGCATGGCAATCCCTCCTCGTTTCCCCTACGCCCTGCACGCCGGCCGGGTTGCGCGCGCGGACGAGACCACCGATCGGTGGCCGTGTCGCCGGCCGCGCCGGCGGCTCGCTCCGCCGCACACGAGGTTTGCGGCGCGCGCGCCCGCTTTCCGGCGCGCCGGGACGTGGGTAAGATCGGCGCGCTCGCAGGAAACGAGACGTTCGCGCCCACCCTACCCGGAGAACCCAGATGAGCCGCTACCGATTCCGGCTTCCCGCCCTGCTCGGCGCGCTCGCCGTCATGGCGCTCGCCGGCTGTGCGTCGACCGGCCTCGTCAACGTGTGGTCGTCGCAGGACTTCAGCACGCCGATGCATTCGATGCTGGTCGTCGTGATGAAGCGCAACGAAGGCAACCGCCGCATCATGGAAGACGCCTTCGTCAAGGAGCTCGGCAAGTACGGCGTGCAGGCCACCGCCGCCTACAAGGTGTTCCCGGCGTTCCCCGACACCGAAGAGGTGCGCCAGTACGTGCGCGAAAACCACATCGAGGGCGTGCTGGTCGCGGCGCGGCTGCCGACCCAGCGCCGCACCGAGGAGCAGCCCGGCTACGTCACCAGCGAGGCGCGCACGCGCTACAACAACTGGACCGGCCGCTATCACACCTACTACGCGCAGGTCGCGGTCGAGCCGACCACCGATACCGTGCGCATCGTGCCGCACCGCGTGGACGTCTGGTACGCGGACGGCAAGGGCGGCGAGCTGGTGTGGACCGCCGAGGGCCGCAGCATCGACCCTTCGTCGACCAATCAGGTGAGCCGGGAAGTCAGCAGCGCGATCGTGCCCGAACTGGCCAAAGCGGGGATCATCCCGAGGAAGTCGAAGGAGTAGCGCCGCGGCGCGGCCGGGGCGGGATCGTCCGGCCGGGCGCTGCGGACGACGATGCACTTGCGCGCGGGGCCGGCCCGCGTTCGTTCCCCGGTCGGAACGACCGCGCAGGGCCGGCCCGCGCGACTTTCTTCAAGCTGCGGCGCGAAGCCTTCCGCGCCCTTCCCGCCTACTCGCGAATCGTGACCATCTGGGTCGCGACGTCGTCGCCGACGCGGGCGCGGATCCAGTAGCGGCCTTCGGCGAGCCGCTCCACGCTCTGCAGCTGCACGGTGCTGCGTCCCGCGGGCAGCCGCCGGGAACTCTGCGTGAGGATGCGGCGGCCGCTCGAATCATAGAGGTCGAGGTCCACCGACGACGGCTGCGCCAGCACGAGACGGGCCGTGATCGTGGTGTTGGCGCCCGTCATTGCGGTCGCCGAACGCACTTCGAGAGCGACACCGTCGGGGAGCAGCGACGCAAGCGTCTCGCTCGTCGCGGCCGTCGACGCCTCTGCCGCAGGGACCACGTACGAGCTGCGCAGGTCCGCCGGGGTATGCCCCGGGAGTCCACCCGCGATGAGGCGCGCCAGGTTGAACATCCAGATGCCCACCAGTGCGGCGAGCACGATCTTTCCCATATCCGGCCTCCTGCCGAGTCGAGGGGTTGCCTTCCATGCAGGGATACCAATCCGCAGAGGGAAGGGCAGGAGTCGTGCCACGGGCCCGGCCGGCCGGCCTGTGCTTTCAAAGACAGCCGGTTACGGCGCCGCCTGGGGAGGATTCCGGCGGCGGTCCGGCCCGACGCTCCGGGAAAGTGTCGGCCCGCCCGACAGTCGGGCGGCGCCGGCCGCCACCGGCTCGACCGGGAGCGCGTGCACGCGGCAGCCCCCGTGCGGGGGCCGTGGCGGCGCCTGGCCGATGCCGCCCCGCGCCGGGCGTCGTCCCAGGCCGGGCCCCGCGCGGGGCCGCGCCGCCACCGCCTACGACTTCTCCGGGTTCCCGCGATACCAGCGCTCCAGCATCCGCCGGAAGCGCGGATCGGAACGAAGCGGCTCGAGGTCGCGGTCATCGTGCGCCCGTGCGCCGACGTCCATGCCGGCCGCCTCGGCCGCCTCGAGCCAGCGCATCGCCTCGTCGGGGCGGCGGGCCTGCGCGAAGGCGCAGCCGATGTTGTACATCGCCTTCCGCGGACGGAAGCCGAGCGCGAGCGCGCGCTTGAAGCCTTCGACCGAGCGATCCGGGTCGCCCGAGACCAGCGCCGCGTAACCCACGTTCCACCAGGCGCGGCCGAGGTCCGGGTGTTCGCGCGCCACGCGCTCGTAGCGCGCCATGTCGCCGTGCTCGAGGTGGCGCACCGAGTGGTCGTAGCGAATGTCGAGCTCGAGGTCGTCCGCGAGCGCGCGCAACTCGGCGAAGCGCCCGGAGCCGCGCAGCGAGCGCAGGTCCGCGTCGCCTGCGAGCTGGTCGCCGTCGCCGAACCCGGCCAGGATCGATCGCTCGAGCCGGTCCAGCGCGCGCCCTTCGTGCCCGCCGACCGCCAGCGCACAGGCCTGGTTGTAGAGCGACGATGCGCTCGAGTCGATCGCAAACTCGCGCTCGAACGCCTGCACGGCGCGATCCGCATCTCCCTGCTGCAGCAGCTCGGCGCCGGTGCGCCTCCAGGCGCCATGGTCGCCCGATCCGTTCCGCATCAGGCGTTCGAACGAGGCCCGCGTCTTCATACGCTCGGCTTTCGCATGATCGGTGTTGCGCGCGCGCTCCAGCAGCGCGTCGAACCCGGGCCGCCCGCGCAGCGCGTCGAGATCGTCGTCGGCCGCGAACATTCCGGGACGGTCGAACCCCGAGTCGAGCGCGCGGCCCAGGGCGTCCAGCGCGGCGCGCTCGTCCCCCGAGCGCGCGTACGAGCACCCGGCGTTGTACCAGGCGACGTCGCTACGGTAGCCGAGCCGCGCCGCGCGGGTGAACAGCGGCGCCGCATCCTTGAAGCGTTTCGAGTCGTACGCCTCGGACGCGCGGTCATACGCGGCCTCGCCCTCGTCGCGATCGCGGCGCGAGTCGCTCGTCTCGTAACGGGTCTTCGACTTCGTCTTCGAGGCGAGCTGCTCATGCCGGCTCTGCCAGGCGCGCGTGGCGACTGCGGCATCGGCCTCGAGGGCGGCTTTCGTGAAGGCCTCGTCGCCGCGCTCGGACGCCTGCGCTGCCTCGGGTCCGGGCCGCGCCGCGGGCGCGGCCTCGTTCGCGCGATTCGCGGCGGGCGCACGACCGGGCTCGGGCGCTGCCGCCGTCGCCGCGCGCGGCGCTGGCGCGGCGGCCCCGTGCGACGCCGGCGCGGGCGCGGGCGCCGCGCCCACGCGCAGCGAGCCGAACGCGCCGACCACCAGAACGGCGCCCGCCGCGATCCACGCCGTGGCGCGATGCGAGACCGGGCCGCGCCGCGCGCCGGGCTCGAGAATCGCGAACAGCCGTCGCCCGAGCGCCGAGCGCCGGGCGAACGCCGTCCCCACCCCCGGCAGCAGCCGGCCGTCACGTTCACCGCGTGCGATCTCGAGCAGGTCGCGCGCGTACTCCGAGGCGCGCACGCCCGCGTCGAGCACGCGATCGTCGCATGCCTGCTCGGAGGCCAGCCGCGCCCGGTGGTGGAGCAGCCAGGCCAGCGGATGGAACCAGAACAGCGTCGTCGCCGCGTGGCCCGCGAACAGGCCGACCACGTCGTGACGGGCGACGTGCGCGAGCTCATGCACCAGCACCGCGCGCCGCCGCGCCCCGGGCCAGTCGAGGGCGGCGCGCGGCAGCAGCAGCGTGGGCCGCCACCAGCCGAACACCGCCGGGACTGCGAGCCGCTCGGCGATTCGCAGCGAAACGCGACGGCGGATGCCGAGCCGGGTGCGCGCCGCTTCGAGCTCGGCTGCAAGGCGTCCGTCGGTCGCGGGCGCCGCGCGACGCACCACGCGCAGCGCCGCGATCACCGCGATCGCGAGCCGGAGGGCGAGCAGCGCGGAGACGAGCGCCGACGCCAGCAGGAGCGCCGACATCGGATCGAGCGGCCGGCGCGGCGTGCCGGCCGGCGACGATTCCGAGACGGCGATGCGGGCAGGCGGCGCGGCGTGGTCGGTCGCGCGCCAGGCCGGTGTCGCCACGTCGTCCGCGTCGTACCCCGGCAGCACCGCCGCGCGCGGCGCCGACGCCTCGGCCGGCCGTGCCGGCAGCAGCGGCAGCTCGACCGTAGGAAGACGCAGGGCGGCCGGCACCGCGAGCATCGCGAGCAACGAAGCGACGGCGATCTGGTGACGGAGCGCGGCCGAGGCGCGACCGGCGCCCGCCAGCGCGGCCCAGCCGAGTCCGCCGACGGCCGTCAAGCCGAGGAGCACGGGGCCCCACTCGTGCGGCGCGAGCATCAGCGTCCCTCCCGGCGTGCGCGCGCGATCAGCTCGGCCACGCGCTCGAGCTCGTCTTCCGAGAGCTGGCTCGAGCGCTCTTCGAGCAGCGCCACCAGCGCGCCCGCCGCCGAGCCTTCGAAGAACGTCTCGAGCAGATGGGACACCGCGCTCGCGCGGGCGCGATCGCGCGGCACCGTCGGCCGGTAGACGTAGCGCGCGCCGTCTTCGGCGTGGCGCAGCACGCCCTTCTGTTCCAGGATCCGCAGCGTCGCGCGCACCGCCGAGTAGCTCGGCGGGTCGCTCATGCGCTCGCGGATCGCGGCGGCCGATGCGCTGCCGCAGCCGTAGACGATGTCCAAGATTTCGCGTTCCCGGCGACTGAGCACCCTGAGCTTGCGCATGCCGAATCCCCCGCGGGTCGCCCGCGTTCCGCACGGTCCCGACCCGTGCTGAATTTTTAGCAGTGCTGGAAAATTAGCAGGCCGGGCGCCGCCGGGTCAACGGAAATGTGGCGTGCGGGACGCCCGGCAGAGTTCCCGGGCGCCTACTTCCCCTCTTCCAGCTCCACCCCCAGCCCGTCGGCGATGCGGTTCACGAACGCGAAATAGGCGACGATCGCGCAGGCGTCGTGAATCGCGCGATCGTCGAGGCCGGCTTCGCGCAGCGGCGCGATGTCGGCGGCCGTGACGCGCGCCGGCGTCAGGGTGAGCTTGTCGGCATAGCCGACGAGCGCCTTCTCGCGCGCCGAGAGCGGCAGCGCCTCGACCGGCCACTCGAGCAGCGCGTGAACCAGCGATTCCTGCGCCGCGGCCGCCATGCCTTCCGTTTCGAGCAAGCGACGGAGCCCCGCCCCGTGATGGCGGATTCAGTAGGGGCAGTGGTTGAGGCCCGAGACGCGCACGCCGATGACCTCGCGCTCGCGCCGCGTGAGCGGCCCCGGCTCGTGCATCAGCGCACGGTAGAGCCCGTGGTGATGCCGCATCGCCGCCGGGTGCAGCGAGTGGATCTGGATGATGTGGTCCGGATCGGGAACGCGGTCGCCGGGCTGCTGCTCGTCTTCGGGGACGTAGCGGATGTGGGCCATCGTGGCTCCCAGGCAGAACGAGTCGCTCCCGGGCGGCGCGGCCCACCGCCCCGGGAAGCGACTGCGGGCCGATCACGTGGAGACGTGCGGCCCCTCTTCATAAACATTGGGGACCCGTGCTGGAAATGCATCACACGGAATATCAAATACGAGGGGTAACGCATATGAATGCGCGAAAGGGCCGGAATTGCACGAAGAAAATGATCTTTCGACAAAGGCAATCTCCGTGCCCGCTTCACATGTGCCGATCTGCCAGACCGGCCGGCTCGAGTCCCTGACAGAACTCACGGCAGCACCACGAAACGGAGGTGGGCCCGGTCGGGCCCCTGGCGGACAGTTGGCGACGCTGCGCGCGCATCTCGGGCGCTCCGGCCCCGGTGGCAGGGCGCAAAGTGTCGCTCAGGGTGACACTCGTCATTGACCCGGAGTCGCTGGCGCGCGCGGGGGCGAGACCCCGGGCGCTCTCCCCGCCCCGTTGCATCGACCAAACTATTGTGATATATGACCAATTGTTATGGTCACCTTTGCGAGCCCTTTCGGTAGCCGAAGCCGTACCCTGGTTCTGATCGCGTTGCGCCTCCTGCGCGAGAGCCACGCCCGGGAGCTGGCGAGGGTGCTGGAGATCCCGCTCTATTCCGTCCAGCAGGCGCTCAAGAGCCTCGAACGGGACGGCCTCGTCGCGGCACGCAGTGTCGGGCGCACGAGGGCCTTTCGAATCAACCCCGGACACTTTGCAAGGGCCGAGCTCGAGGCCTATCTGTTGCGCCTCTCCGAGACACGGTCCGATCTCCTGCAACGCGTCGCCGCTCTGAGAAGACGACCCCGCCGCACGGGCAAGAAGTTGTGAGGCTGAAGCCCGATATTGAACTGGGTGAACTTGCCGTCCGCGTGGGGGATGCGCTGCGAAGAGCTGGCATTCGCGCCGTTCTCACGGGCGGCGCCTGTGCGCACCTCCGCTCGGGGGGCGTCTACACGTCTGTCGATGTGGACTACGTCCTCACCCGCCTGCCGACGCAGGCCGCCCTGGACGATGCCATGTCCAGCCTCGGTTTCATGCGTCGCGGTGACCACTATGAACATCCGGATCTGAAATACTTCGTGGAGTTTCCGCCGGGACCTCTGGCCATCGGCAGCGACGTCGACATTCGGGCGGTGCTCTTGAAGCGGCGCCGGTGGGTAACGCGGGCGCTGAGTCCAACCGACTCCTGCCGTGATCGCCTCGCGGCCTTCTACCACTGGAACGACCGGCAGGCGCTCGATGCGGCCATTGCAATCGCTCTGAAGAATCCCGTGAAGATGAAGACGATTCGCGAGTGGAGCCTGACCGAAGGGGCCGCCGAGGCATGCCTGGAGTTCGAACGGGCCGTGAAGCAACGCAAGGCCGGAAGGAAGTCCCGGGGCTGAGGCCTTTCCCTATGCGCCGCGCCCCGCCCGCACGCTCCCCGCATCCAGCACCTGCCGCACCGTGCGCACCAGCACGTCCAGTGCGAACGGCTTGTTGATCAGCTGCGTGCCGGCGTCGACGACGCCGTGGTGCACGATCGTGCTCTCGGCGTAGCCGGACATGTAGAGCACCTTCATGTGCGGGCGCGACCGCGCCAGCGCCGCGACCAGCTCGGGGCCGTACATGTCGGGCAGCACGACGTCGGTGAGCAGCAGGTCGATGCGGCCCTGGTAGCGCTCGGCCGTGTGCAACGCCTCGCGCGGGCGGTCGGCGGCGATCACCTCGTAGCCGGCGTTCGCCAGCGTGCGCAGCACCAGCTGCCGCACGCCGGGCTCGTCTTCGACGACGAGAATCGTTTCGCTGCCCGCGCCGTCGCCCGCCAGCGGTTTGTCGTCCGGATCGGCCACCGCTTCGCCGACCACGGGCAGGTAGACCTCGAACGTCGTGCCGGCGCCGGGGGTGCTCTCGACGTGTATCGTGCCGCCGCTCTGCTGCACGATGCCGTACACCGTCGACAGACCGAGTCCGGTGCCCTCCCCCGGGCCCTTGGTGGTGAAGAACGGCTCGAACACGCGCTGGCGCGTCGCCTCGTCCATGCCCACGCCGGTGTCGCTCACCCTGAGCACGACGTAGCGCCCGGCGGCGACCCACGGGTTCGCGCGCGCAAACGCTTCGCCGATCTCGGCGTTCGCCGTCGCGATCGCCAGGTGGCCGCCCTCGGGCATCGCGTCGCGGCTGTTGACCGCCAGGTTCAGGATCACCTGCTGGATCTGGGTCGGATCCGCGCGCACGTGGGCCAGCGCGTCGCCCGGCTCGATCGTGAGCCTGATGTCTTCGCCGATCACGCGGCGCAGCATGCGTTCGGCGTCGAGCACGACGGTGTTCAGGTCCATGACCCGCGGCTGGATGATCTGCTTGCGGCTGAGCGCCAGCAGCTGCTGGGTGAGCGCCGCGGCGCGTTCCGCCGCGCGGCGCACTTCGGCCAGCTCGATGCGGCGGCGATCGCCTTCGGGCAGGTCGTCCATCACCAGTTCCGTCGTGCCGGCGATCACCGTGAGCAGGTTGTTGAAGTCGTGAGCCACGCCGCCCGCCAGGCGCCCGATGCTTTCCATCTTCTGCGACTGGCGCAGCTGGTCTTCGAGCTGCTTGCTCGCCGTGAGGTCGGTGGAGACGCCGACGATGCCGACCACCGCATGGCCTTCGCCGAAGATCGGCTCTATCGTCACCAGCGCAGGGAACGTCGTGCCGTCCCGCCTGAGGCCGCTGAATTCGCCCTGCCAGCCGCGCCCGGCGCGCATGGCTTCGATGATCGCGCCTGCCTCGCTCGCGCCTTCCGGCGGCACCGTGAGCGCGGTGATCGGCCGGCCGATCGCCTCTGCCGCGGGGTAGCCGTAGAGCTTTTCGGCGAAGCGGTTCCAGAAGATCACCCTGCCTTCCCGGTCCGTGGCGATGACCGCCTCGCCGATGATGTCCAGGAGCCGTGCCTGAAAGCGGATCCGCCCGTGCGCCTTGCGCAGCGCCAGGTAGCGCCACAGCGCGCCCGCGAGCCCGACGATGACGAGCAGGATCGCCGCGAGCACCGCCACCCGCTGCGCCGTCCAGAACGGTTCGGGCGGCGCATGCCAGTGGCGGTAGATCGCGGCGTACTCGCGCGAGCCGAGGAACCCTTCGATCGCGAGGTCGAGCCGCGCCCGCAGGTCGTTGCGCCCGTTGGCCACCGCCATGGCGCGCTTCACTTCGCCCAGCGCCGGCGGCACCTCGCGGATCAGGTGGTCGACGTGCGCGCTGCGCGCCAGCGACCACACCACCGGGTCCGGGAAGATCAGCGCATCGACGTCACCCGACAGCAGCCGGAAGAGCGCCTCGCGCACGTCACCGTAGACCACCAGGTCGGCGCGCGGCAGATCGGCGCCGAGGCGCTCGCCCACGTTGGTGCGGACCACGGCGACCTTGCCGTGAATGTCCTCGTGCGTGAGCAGCTTCGGGCTCGCCTTGCGCACGAAGAGGGCGATGTCGAACGTACTGATCGGCTTGGTGAAGAGGTAGTGCCGCTCGGGGATGACGCCCATGTTCGGGATGACGTCGATCTCGCCCTTTTCGAGCGCGGCCTGCATCGCGGCGAACGTGTCGTACGCGCGGTAGCGCGGGGCCAGGTGCGCACGCGACGCCACCGCATCGAAGACGTCGATCGCGAACCCCGCGGGCCGGCCGTCCGGGGTGTGCAGGTAATAAGGAGGCCAGTCGGAGATCACTCCGACGGTGATGGGCGTCGCGGGTGAGTCCTGGGCGGGAACCGAACGTGGCCCCCCGCAAAGGAGGAGGATTGCGAGGGTGCCGAGGACCGCACCGTGGCGACGGGCTCGCGCTGTGAGGTGAAACATCGTGCACTCTCGAGCGGCGGAGACGTGGTCGGGCGCCGTGTCGTGTGATGGTGTGTATACAGGCGGGAGACTAGCACAGGGCGCGCGCGGTCGATGCGTCCGCAGTGACGGCGTGCACGCGGTGCGGGTGCCGCTCCGCGACGTCGCGAGACTCGCGCCGGGTCTCTATCTGGTGGAGCTCACCCAGGGAGCCGGAAAGGGCGACGAGGCGCGCCGTGGTGGTGCAGTAGCGCGCCCCGCACCCCACCGTTACTGCACGACGACGAACCTGCTGCTTCGGACCTCGCCCCGGGCCGCCACGCGCGCCCAGTAGACGCCGGGCGGCAGGCGCGCGCCGCGAGCATCGCCGAGGTCCCACGTCAACGAGTGCGTCTCGGCCGGCACCGTCGCCTGCCAGTGGCGCGCGCCCGTGACGTCGAAGACTTCGAGCTCCACGGCACCCGCGCCGCCGGACCACGCGAACGTCACGCCGCCGTGCGTCGGCTGCGGGAACACGCGCAGCGCGAAGGCCTCATGGCCGGAGCCGGGACCGACCGAAACCGAGGCGGCGCATCCCTCGCCCAGCGCGCCGATCTGACCGCAGCCCGGCGCGTTGAGCAGCGGTGATGCGGCGCTGAGCTGGACGTCGTCCAGGGCGACGTTGCAGAACAGCGGATCCACGTCCATGTCGGTGGCCCCGGGCGCGACGCCCGACGTGGCGCCGCCGGTGTTCGCGTGCCAGTCGTTGCAGGAGAGCACTGGCGTTCCCGTTCCGGTGAAGGCGAAGCCGGCGCCGTTGTTGGCGTAGGCGATGTTGTTGGTCAGGGTGTCGGTGCTGACGCTGTTGAGGAAGAAACCGTCGTCCGCGCAGAGGTACACCGTGTTCCAGCGGATACTGCCCTCGTTGGTGGTGGTGATCGACAGGCCTTTGCCCCCGGCTCGACCAATGACGTTGCTGTCGGCGTGGAAGACGGCCCCGACGGCGACGCCATCGCCACCCGTATCCAGAATCGTGTTGCGACTGAGGGTCATGACCACCGCGTCGCTGGCGATTCCCTGCCCGCCGGTGTGTCGAATGTCGTTCGCGACGATGCTGTACATGGGCACGTTCGCCCAGCGCAGGCCATCGCCCGCGACGCTGTCGACCACGTTCCCGACGAAAGCACCCCCCGCGCGATCGAGATTGAAGCCATCTCCCCCGCAGTTGCGCACGAGATTGTCGGTGAAATTGATTTGCCCAATCAACGTTCCTGTCGGCCTGAGGGCCTTGAACCCAATACCCGCGCAGTCCTCGACCGTATTGGCGGTGACATCGACCCCCGACGGATAGAGGACCACGATGCCATCGACTCTTCCCGTCACCAGGTTTCCCGAAATGGTCACGCCGCCATCGCCGCCTGTCGCTCGGAGTCCAAACGCCCCGGATCCTACGAATGCATTGCCGATGTAGCGCGCGTAGCCTTCGTAGGTGGCATCCAGAGACGCATTGATGAACGTGTTGTTCACGAACTCGGAGCTGTAGGGGATCGACATGAGAATCGGCGAGAAACATGCAGCCACGCACGTAGAGGAAGGCTTGGTAACCGTTCGCCGTAGCCAAGGGCGGCATCGAATCGGCAGGCGTCGAACCGGCTGAAGAAATTGCCAAAGGACGGGGCATCCGCAACGACGACGGGGCCCGTGAAGCGGATACCCTCGGCAGCGATATCGGCGGCCGCCGACAGTCCGCCTACAACCGGTGCATTGAATTGCGAGTAGCCACCGGGCGAATACGCCAGCAGCACGAGATCGTCCGGCGCCGTGAGGTCTTCATCGTACGTTCCATCCCTGACGACGACCGTGTCCGCGCCGGAATCGATGGCCTGCTGGATCGTGGGGTAGTCGTCGGGGACGAGGGTGCTGGTCGCCGACGCAGTGGTGGCGGCGAGCATCAGGAAGAGCGTTGCAATGGTCGGGATCTTCATGTCGACCTCGATTCGGCGGCGCGTCGGCCGCCTGTTGCGAGCCGTGTGGCGGCGGTGGCCATGCGGCTCTTCACTTCAGCACCACGACACGAGCGGATCGTTCGACGCCTGCCTGTCGCAGCACCACGAAGTACACGCCGGACGGCAGGCCCCCTGCTGTGGCGAGCCGCAGGGTCCCGGTGCGCGCGCTAACCGTTGCATTCAGATGGCGCGAGACCACGCGCCGGCCCGCGACATCGATGACGTCGAGGCGGGCGGGGCCGTCGTCGGCAAGCCCGTATCTGACGTCCAACGCACCCGTCACGGCGCTGCCAGAGCCGCCCGCGAGCTGTACGGAGAGCCCCGGGCCACCGCCCGGCGTGGCGGCGTCCCGCGAGACCTTCGCCGACCGATTCGCGAGGCCCATTCCGCGCAGCGACAGCGCGAAGGATGTTGTCGAAGTACAGCCATCCGTCGTCGTAGCCGCCGAAGATGATGATCCGGCGCCGCGCTTCGTCGTAGACGATCGAGTGCTGATAGCGCGAGGCCGGTGCGCGCCCCGTCGTCCGCTGGCGTTCCCACTCGAGATGCGGGCCGATGTCCAGCACGACGAGGTCGTCGAAGATGCTGCTCCGGTAGTTGTGGCGGGACACTCTGAACCCGACGATGCGCGAGCCAGCCGGGTCGAAGAACAGCGGCGCCGTGAAGAAGTCCGGCGACCCGTTCTCGATCGCCATCCCGATCACGTGCACCCGCTGCCCTTCGAAGTCGGCCCGATACAGGCTGTCGCCGCGCCAGTAGAACCAGGCGCAGTCGCGCTGTTCGTCGTAGAACGCCGAGCCGAACGCGTACGGCGCAGGGCCCTCGTAGTCGAAGCGCCGCCACTCGAGCGTCGCAAGCGGCAGCTCGAAGACGTCCATCGAAGACGGCGCCCCAGGGTAATCATCGGAGAACGCCAGCAGTCGATCGCCGTGTTCGTCGTAGGCGAGCGTGGTGTAGCCGTAGGGGCTTTCGCCGACGAGGTCATGACCATGCCATTCCGGCGCGCCTTCGGCGGAGGTCTCCCACAGTTGCAGTGGGTCGCCCGCCGCAGAGCCGAGCGTGAAGACCCGGTCGCGCCTGCGATCGAAGAACATCGACTCGACCCCGTTCCCATGTGGAAGGCAGCGGCACATTCGGGGCCACACTCGTCATGCCGGCGTCGTCGCGCGTGAGGTCGCGAGTCAGAAGAGCGCCATTGACGAGATCGGGCCGCCACGAATCCTGGCGGGCGACGAGGATCATGCGATCGCGAACAGGATCGATGACGGCGGGGAGATTCTGACGCTCGCCGCCCGACCACGGGTCGAGCGCTCGCCAGCTTCCCGCTCCGCGGGGATCGAACTCCATCGATTCCGGAGAACGTGCCCCCTGAGTCCCTGTAGCCGCCGTGCAAAAGGATGCAGCCTCCGATCGGATCGAAGACCGCGGCGAAGTCCAATCGTTGGTAGATGGGCGAATACCCGCTGGAGGCCGACCGCCACTTGCGCGTATCCAGCGACAGGGCGCGCACGGGTGCGCTGTACGAACCGCAATCAACGACCAGAAGTTCACGCGCCACGGGGTCCAGAACCACGCGCGTGCCGTTTCGGGCCCAGGAGGCCGGACTGTCCTGCTCGACCGCCGGCTGCCAGACGGGATCGCCGGACAGGTCGAGCGGATGGGCCGTGCCGTAGGTGTCGACGAGGAAGAGCACTTCGCTTGCAGCGTCGAATGCCATTGTCGGGATGGTCGATAGCGGGCCCGTCGCGATGACGCGGGTCGGGACGGCGCGGGTCAGCCCGACCTGCCATATGTCTGGCTGCCCCACACCGAGCAGAAGCAGCCGATCTTTGTGTGCGTCGAGGGCCAGCCGGGGGCTGAGGTACGAATGCGGCGGGATCGCCGGATCATCGTTCACCAGTTTCCAGTGACCCGACGGGTCCAGCGGCAGTTCCCAGACGCCCGCCCGACTTCTGTTCGATGAGCCCGTACACCAGCAACCGATCCTGCGCGGCGTCGTAGACGGCCGCGCCGCAGTCCAGCGGCCCCTCCCCCTTGCCGCTGAACCGCCGCCACGCGGCATCCGGGCCCGGGCGCGTACGGAATTGCCACAGCTCATCCGAAGGGCCGCCGATCACCAGGAACCGATCGCGGCGACTGTCGTAGACCAGCGAGTGGCCGCTGCGCCAGATGGGCGGGAGTTCGGTCCAGACGTGTGGGGCGTTGTTGGAGAGGGGCGGGAAGGCGGTGGGGGCGTCGGGGGCGAGTGTCGGGAGGAAGAAGTCGCCGGAGGCCATCGCACCCACCGGGACGAAGCGCTCAGCGGCAGCCGACGTGTTCCGATCCGCGCCGGCGATTAGTGCAACTGAACACAGGATGAGCGTCGCTGACCATCGTGCGAGCATTGCGACCCCCCAACGCTGGAGGAGGTTCGATCAGAGCGAGCGGGGGGCTGGGGTCGCAGGATGCGTGCCGGGGGGTGTAAAGAGCGGGTGCGCCTCGCGCAGTGGCCTGCGCGCTTGGCACTTCAGCCGTGGCAGGTGCACAGCAATAACGCCGCACTCTTCCGCCTCGTGTGCGAGAGTGTCGTCTTACTCGACACCTGGGCGCGTTCAATCAGTATCGCGCCGCCACGCGACCCAATCTCACCTCGCGAAGCGGCTCACGAGCACGCTGACGACTCTCTCTGGATCACCGTCGACCTGCCAATCCACCCACTTCGCCCCGGGTGGCGGCTCGCGATGGCGAAAGTGCCCACCCTCGTCCACGAAGACGGAGCATGCGACGTCCGCCAGCTCGTCGGCCACGAATCCACGAACGCGCTCGACGTCACCGCAGACGCCTTCGGCTCCCCAGAACACGACCGAGGGATTGAGCTTCGTGGGCCAGATGTCGCCCTCTGGACCACCCCGCCGATGATCGGGCTCATATTTCACTTCCACCACCAGCCGTGGCCGGCCGGTGATGTCGACGATGGCAAGGTCAGCAGAAAGACTCCGCCGCGCGCCGTGCCTGATGGGGAAATCATTGAAGACCCTGTGCCCGTCGGGACACAGACGCTTCAAGAAGCGCTGCAACATCCAGACGATGTCCCTCTCCTGGTAGAACGCATGTCGTGAGTAGCCTTCCCGCAGAACTGCCAGCGCTGCCACGAGGCAGTGATCCACATCGGGGCTCTTGGGAGTCGGCTTGGGCGCAGGGGGTTCGGGCTCGTCGTTCTGATATAGAATGATCGTCTGCTTGAGTGTGTCCACCTCGAAGCGACAATCCGCGCAACGTTCGAGATGCGCTTCGATCGCTCTGGCAACTTCTGCCGAGCAATCATGGTCGAGGTATTCGGCCAGTCGTTCGATGACTTCGCTGCAATCCACTCTGTGCCCCCGCTACCGTCTTGGTCCTTCCGACAACCAGCTATCCCACGAACTTCTCCCGCACATGCCATGCGAGCGCTTCCGGATCCGGGTAGTGCTCCTTCTTCTTCGGCAGATAGATGTGCCCGGAGCGTTCGATGCTCTCCTGCAGCTCGTAGTAGATCCGCCCGTTGGAGTAGTCGTCGCGCAGGCGGTGGCTGACCTTGAAGCGGTAGTCGTCCGTGACCGTCACGAAGCCGGCGTCGTAGAGGCGGTGAATGTCGGCGCGGAGCAGCAGACCGTTGCGCACGTCGTGGGCGCCGCCCTCGGCGTAGCCGCGGATGTGCGCGGCTTCGAGCGCGGGCAGCGAGTGTTCCGTGCTGATCGCGCACTGGCGGCCGTAGACGTCGGTGACGGCGACGCGGAAGCCGCCCTGACCGAGGCGTGGGCGGATGAGACGACCTTCGCCGAAACGGTCGGCGGCAGCATCGCCGTGTGCTCCAATGGCTGCGACCGGCAGAGCCTCGTTCGTGTAGCGCGAAGCCCGCTCCATGCACTCCATGTAGATGCGTCGCCCCTCGCCTTCGGCGATGTCGTAGCTCTTGCCCCGCTGGATACTGCCGGACCAGTCATCCGGTGGGCGCACCCAGTCGGCTTCGTCGAAGAAGATCGGCTGCGCGATCAGCAGACAGCCGATCTCGTACTTGCCGGTGTAGTCGATGACGTCGTCGCGGCGCAGGCGGCCGATGCGTTCCAGCATCTCGTGCTTCGTTGCGGCGCCATTGGCTTCGCCAAAGGAGTCCCACGCCATCCAGGCAGGCAGCTTCGAGCGCCAGGAGAAGTAGCCGAAGCCGACGATGTGCGAGCCGTGCGACGCGCGCAGCTTGAAGAAGAACGGCATGCCGGGCGGCGGGTTGAGGAGGTTCGTCGAGCTCGGCTGCCAGAAGTTGACCTCGTCGAGGTTCGGCTGCTGGCGCAGGTGGGTGAACCAGTCGAAGTCGGTGATGGCGAGGTAGGAGGTCATGGCCTACAGGCAGTCGTAGGGCGTGATGATCCCGATGGGCTCAGGGCCGGTCGGCGCAGCAACCAAGAGAGGCTTTCCACCAAAACGGCGGATGACGTCGCCAAGGGACTCTTCCATCTGACACCATTCAGCCCGCTCGAGGGGAAGCCCGGCCTCTCCCAGCTGCGTGGCGAGCCGCTTCTGACGACTGAAATCGCCACCCGATCGCAGAAACTGCGCGATGGCCTGGTCCGACACCCACTTCCACTCTGAGCCAGGGCTGACCGGAAGCCAGGAGAACGAGTTGCTGAGCAGCAATTGTCGCACGGCGCCAATCGTCATCCATTCATACGCGCGAACCACGGGGGAGACCATGAAGTCCCTGACGCACGTTGCCTCGCTCATGAGTGCATCCTCCAGCATCAGCGCTGCTTCTACGGCATGCTGGGTCAATGTGCGCGCAAATGCACCCACGTGCACCGCGTCGTTCCTCCCGACCCTCAGATTCTCGAGCACCAGGCGAAGCCGCTGCGCGTCCACGCATCCCGAGCGTTCCGCGTAGGCGATGAGATCGTCCTTATAGGTGCCAAGAGTCCCCACGCGACCCTTCAGTTGCAGCCCAAGCGCTTCTATCGCGTGAACGATGCCATCGAATGCCTCCGCATCCCTCAGCGCAACCGTCCGCGCAGACCTGAGCGCGTCGCGGAAACTACAAGCTGCCTCTGGTGGCAGCGTTCTTGCGGTCCGCGGCTCAGGGCTGCTCATACGTCAGATCAAACACCATGTCTCGCATCCACCTTCTAAACCCCTCATTGTCGGCGAATTGCCGAAACAGCTCCGTGTCGTCTTTCAGCACAGCTGTCATTACCCGCGCCAGGGCTTTGTCGTGTTCGATGCGAGCGTTCTGCTTGTCCGAGTTCCGACGCGCGTTCTGGTAGGCCCTGTCAGCGGCCACGCGCTGAGGGATGTCCTCGGTGATCAGCTTGTGTACCCGATCGGCGTCGGACCAATCGATGTTCCCGAATTGATCGTTGAACGCCTTCAGGATGTTCGAAAGACGGTCGAGTTCCGGTTCCGCCCTCCCGCCACCGCCGGTGGTAGGCACCGGTTCGATCTCAGCATCCTCGTCAGGGAGCTGGATCCTTACGACCGCCTGCTTCTCGACCCGGTAGCTGTCCATGTCGATCGCTTCGAGGATGCCCTTCGACAAGTCCTCCTCGACGGGTGCCGGCAGCTTGGGGACCAGGAACGTCAGGAAGATCGAGAGCTTCTCCCACTCGGCGTTCGTGTAGGGCAGGATCGACGAGAGGAATCCGTACGCGCGCAGGAAGGCCTTGGCCTTGCCCTTGAAATCCACCTGGCCATCTTCGTCCAGGCGCTCGCGGTAGTCGGCGACGCAGGCATCGAGGATAGGGTCGAGCCGGTCGCGATCCGCGCCGCCGAGATAGAGCGCCACGAACTCCTCCACCTGCGCTTCGGCGTAGATCTGATAGCCGTCCAGTGCCGCCTTTAGGTCGTGCAGCTTGTTGGGGTCGGTCTCCTCGGCAAGGATCGTGGTCCGGTAGTAGTCCGCAAAGGCCTCCTGGATCGTGTCGGCATCGTTCATGAAGTCGAGCACGAACACGTCGTGCTTCTTCGGGTGGGCACGGTTGAGCCGCGAGAGCGTCTGCACCGCCTTGATGCCCGACAGCACTTTGTCCACGTACATCGTGTGCAGCAGTGGCTCGTCGTAGCCCGTCTGGAACTTGTCGGCGCACACGAGGAAGCGGTACGGGTCCTCCTGGATCTTCTCGGCGATCTTGCTGGATGGGAAGCCGTTGAGCGACGCCTCGCTCACTTTCGCGCCGCCGTACTCGTGCTCGCCCGAGAACGCGACGATCGCCTTGTAGCGACTCTTGCGCTCGGCCAGATAGTCGCGGATCGCGTGGTAGTACTGGATGGCGCGCTCGATGCCGCTCGTCACCACCATGGCGCGGGCCTCGCCCCCGATCTTGTTCAGCGCAAGCACCTGCTCGTGGAAGTGATCCACCATGATCTCCGCCTTGAGCCGGATAGCGTGGTCGTGGCTCTCGACGTAGCGGCGCAGCTTCTTCTGGGCCCGCTTGGTGTCGAACTCGGGGTCGCCCTCGACCTTCTTGACCAGCTTGTAGTAGCTCTCGACCGGGGTGTAGTTGCGGAGCACGTCGAGGATGAAGCCCTCCTGGATGGCCTGCTTCATCGTGTAGCTGTGGAACGGCCGGTGCTTCACCGTGCCGTCGGCCTGGGTCTCGGGCGCGCCGAAGATCTCGAGCGTCTTGTTCTTGGGCGTGGCGGTGAAGGCGAAGTAGCTGGCATTCGGCAGGAGCTTCTTCGCCTCCATCAGCCGATTGATCTGGTCCTCGAGTGTCTCGTCGTCCTCCTCGGCGCCGGCCGTCGAGAGCGCCATCGACAGCGCGGCCGAGGTCCGCCCGCCCTGGCTCGAGTGCGCCTCGTCGATGATGATCGCGAAGCGCCGCCCGCGGTGCTCGCCGCCGATCTCGTCGAGGATGAACGGGAACTTCTGCACGGTGGAGATGATGATCTTCTTCCCCTCGGCGATGAACTTCCGCGAGGTCGCCGGAGTCGCTCGGCGTGCCCGACCGTGGCGCCCACCTGCGCGAACTGCTTGATGGTGTCCTTGATCTGCTGGTCGAGGATCCTGCGGTCGGTGACGACGATGATCGAGTCGAAGACCGTCGCCTCGTCCTTCTCGAGCCCGATGAGCTGGTGCGCGAGCCAGGCGATCGAGTTCGACTTGCCGCTGCCCGCCGAGTGCTGGATCAGGTAGCGCCTGCCCGCGCCGCTCGCCCGCGCGTCGGCGAGCAGCTGGCGCACCACGTCGAGCTGGTGGAAGCGCGGCCAGATCTGCACCGCCTTCTTCCTGCCGGTCTTCTCGTCCTTGGTCTCGACGACCTGCGCGTAGTTCTCGAGGATGTCGGTCAGGCCGTCGCGGGTGAGGACGCGCTTCCAGAGGTAGTCGGTCTTGAGGCCGTTCGGGTTGGGCGGGTTGCCCGCGCCGTCGTTCCAGCCCTGGTTGAAGGGCAGGAACCACGAGCCCTTGCCCTTGAGGTGCGTGCAGAAGCGCACCTCGTGGTCGTCCACGGCGAAGTGCACCACGCAGCGGCCGAACTCGAAGAGCTTCTCGCGCGGGTCGCGGTCGCGCTGGTACTGCTCGACGGCGTCGGCGACCGTCTGCTTGGTCAGGCTGTTCTTCAGCTCGAAGGTGGCGACGGGCAGGCCGTTGATGAAGAGGCCCAGGTCGAGCGCGCGCTGCGTCTCGTCGCGGCTGTAGCGGAGCTGGCGGGTGACGCTGAAGCGGTTCTGGGCGTAGCGCTCGGACGCCTTGGCGTTGCCCGGCGAGGGCGTGCCGTAGAAGAGGTCGAGGTGGTGCGGCCCGTGCTTGAGCCCGTGGCGCAGCACGTCGATGGTGCCGCGCTTCGTGATCTCGCCCTGGAGCCGCGCCAGGAACTTGCGCCGCGTCGGCCCGTCCTGGCCGAGGTCGAGCGCGTCGGCCACCTCCGGCTGCGTCTCGCGCAGGAAGGCCGAGAGCTGGGCGAGGTCCACGCAGTACTCGCGGTCGTAGTCCTCGGGCGCGCCGCAGATCCAGCCCGCGCCGTAGGCGGCCGGGCGCTCGCGGACGGCGTCGGCCTTGGACCGTCCCCGGATCGCAGGCCGAGCCGGTCAGCGCCGTGCAGATCAGCCGCTCGAGGCCGCGTTCGGAGGTGTCGGTGGTCATGCCTCGGCCTCCTCCGGCACCTCGTCGGTGTCGTCAGCGCCTGCTTCGTCGGTGTCGCCCTCGGCCTCGATCTCGTCGAGCGGCTCGGGCTCCTCGACCTCGTCCGGCAGCCGCGCCGCCGCCTCGCGCACGTCGAGCTTGCCGGTGACCACGTCGGCGATCAGGCGGGTGCGGTACTCGCGGAGGAGGTCGATTTCGCGCTGGGCTCGATCGTGGCGCGTGTCAATAGCCGCAGTCTGTCTTCGATGGCAGTCGACGATCGCGCCTGCTCGCTCAGCGGGTGGCACGACGATCTCTACTCAGTACCGATCGCGATATTCAGATCCCGCGAGTACTGCTGCCTTACGTGAATCGGGACTTCATGCGCAATCGCGAGAGAATCGCGCTCGAAGTGCCGCGAGGATGGCTTCTGGTCTGCAACCGCGGCACGGTCAGCGAGATTCGCCAGCGTCCCCGTGTTGAGTGGGCCTGAACGCGCCGCGACGGTACTCGACGTCTGTCCTTGCCGCCCATGAGTGCAGAAAGTCAGCAGGTAGCGGCTGTCGAGCCGATCTGCGAGCGGACGATCAGCAGTCATGCAGTGCTCCATGAACTTCGGAGTACGATCGCGGCTACTCCGGCTGGCCGTTCGACTGCATGTCGCGCTGAAACCTGGGACTTCCGTCGCGCTATTACTCTCGGCGATGACACCAATTTGCGGTCGTCATCACGCCGCTTGAGATGCAGCGATCGAATGCACGGACACCGATACGTAGAGCCGCGCTGGTCGAATGACGACCAACGTTACTTGCGGACCGGCTTGAGCACCTCCCAATGCTCCGGCACATCCCCCAGCCACTCCACGCCGGAGGGCTTGAGGCGGACGTTGGGGTCGAGGCCGCGGGTGACGGCGCGGTGGATGATGGCCTGCTTCTGCTCCTCCAGCAGCTTGATCAGCTTCTGCTTGGCGCGGATGTACCGCCGAATCCGCCGGTCCGCGTGGTCGAGGAAGCGGACGATGGCGGCTTGTTCGGGGAGGGGTGGGAGGCACGAGTCAGATCAGCTCGAAGTCTCGTGCCGAGAGGTCCACATGTCCGAATGACCCTGTGGGAGCAGTCGCTCAGCTTCCTTCGGATACGCCGCGTGAGCCGTAGACAGAGTCGGATGCTAGAGTCGCGGTCGGGCACGCATTCGAACGAACGCTGGTACGACATACGCGGGCGTCTCGACGATCGCGCGTAGCTCGGCATACTCCAACCGCACCGTGCCAAGCACGCATCCTGTTGGATAGACGAGGTCACCTTGCCGGACGACCTTGGAGACCGACCTGTCCAGTTCGGAGCTGTCGATGTGACTTGCCGTCGAGCAAGTCGCTCGCTGCGAATCACACGGGATCGTGGCACCGTCAGCAGCTCTTCTGGCCGGTCCGCTCACTGGACCATCATGCTGGCGGACTAGCCGATTCGCCGCTGCATCTCCCAATGCTCCGGCACCTCCCCCAGCCACGGCACGCCGGAGTCCTTCATCGCGGGATAGGGCTTCGAGGTCGGCAATCATGCCTTGTATCCCTTGACGCGCTTGAACCAGCTCTCGACCACCCGCAGCTCTTCCTCGAGCGTGTCCAGGTCGGGGGCGACGTAGTTGACGGCGGCGCTCTTGTCGTGCCGTTTCGCCCACTGCGACACCCGGCCATAGCTACCGTCAAACTCTTGGTGGTCCTGATCTGAGAAACGGGCCAGGATCTTTACCATCTTCGGACGCACTTCGAGGCCGCCTTCCGCCAAGACAGGTCCGACGACCTCCTGGCTGAATATGCGCTCCCAGGTTTCCGACAGGTTGCCGGCCCAGACGGCCACGGCGTCCTCGAACTGCTTGTCGTCCCAAGTGCTGCACTCTCTCCTCATCCGGCCGAGTTCCTGCCGAAGCTCATCAAGGCGAGCGGGGACGTCCTTTGCCTTCCAGGGGTGCGTCGTCATGCAAGCACCCGGCTTTCGCTCGTCCGCCCGGCTCCTCATCACCGACCGCTCAGCGACCGGTACACCCCTCGCTCCGGCCTCGCGCTTCAGATCTGCGACGAAGGCCACGTCGTGGGTGAACAGAATGACCTGGCGATTCTCAGCGAGTGCCGCGAGCCGAGTCGCAACGAGGCCGCGGCGGATATGATCGAGGGAGGACACGGGGTCGTCCAGAATGAGCGCCGAGTTCGAGCGGTCGAGGTGCGCCTCGGTGAAGAATGCCGCCAGCCCCAGCGCGGTCCGTTCCCCTTCGCTGAGCACTCGTGGCACTGTGACTTGCTGGCGCGCCCCGACGAGCTTCGGCTGATGAAGGAGAGCTCCCTTGTCCGCACGAGTACGGGCGATCGTCACCCGTTCGAGCCGAAGCCTATCCGTCTCCCGCGTGAAGGTGTCACGGACGACCTCGGTGATGCTCTCCTCGGAGAGCTCGAGGATCTTCTTCGTAATACCGGTCGTCGCCGCAGCGGTCTTGGCAGCTTCCAGCGCATCGCGCTCCTTCAACCGCGCGATCTCCTTGACGACGGCCGGTCGCGAGGTCTTGAGCTGAGCCAGCAGCTCGAGTTCCGCGCGCCTCGCTGTGATGGCCTCAAGTTGCTTCTGAATACCCTCCGGGCTTCGCAAGCTCTTCCGCCGCTGCCTCTAGCGGCCTCGCTGGCCTCCGTCAGACGGGTGACGACCTGGCGCGTGGTCGATTGCGATCTGGGGAACCGCTTGCTCGTTGGCCAGTGCCTCGCGAACGCGTTCGCTTGCAGCCTCGTACTCCGATAGGAGCTGGCGTACCTCAGCGACGACATCGCGATTCGTGTCTTCCAGATCCTCCAGGTTGTTCGCGACGACCTCCGGCGAGACCGTCAGCTCGCGGAGGGCTTGACCCTTCTGCTCATAGGCGCGCTTCGCACTTCTGCAGTCGGACTTGGGTGTCGTTTCGGACGAACTCGTCGAAGCGAACGAAGCCGATCTCGACTCTCTTCCTCCAGCGGCTGCTGGCACAGCACGCACCGGCACTCATCCCCCAGGAACGGGAAGTGCTCGTCCGGGTAGGCGTGCTCCTCCGAGAAGCGTTGGGCGGCTTCCCACAAGGCCTTCCAGGGACTGCTTCCAACGCCCGGCAGGGGCTCCGATTCGAAGGACCGGGCAAGCAGGGCTGCCGCCTCTTCGAGAGTCTTGACCTCGGCCTGGTGTCGTTGAAGCTCAGCCAGAGCCACGCTGCCCATCGCCGCGTCAAGGCTCTCTATGTGGTTGCGCAGCGCCACGAGCTTCTCGCGCTGCCGGGTGAGTTGCTGACGGGCCTTGGTCGTGTCAGCGCTGCGCAGGCGCGCTTCCTGGTCCTTGAGTTCCTCGATCGTCTCCTTGGCGGTGTCGAACCTCTCGATCAGCTGCGTCGAGCTTCTCGACCGAGGAGCTCGCCGAGAGGGAAGACAGGAACCGGCCGGCGTCGCTCTCTCGCATTTGGTCGGGGACGGCAGGCAACGGGTTGGCTGAAGCGCCGTTCTCCGCGAGCTTGGTATCAAGGCGCGCGCGGACCGCCACGCAGGCCTCAATCAGTCCGTCCATGACAAAGAGGGCGGAGGGGCGGTACGGGAAATCCGACTCACTCGCAATGTAGGCACTACCACAGGCGGCGTCATAGAAGAGCATGCGCTGCAGCTCAGGACGGGAGGACTCCGGCCAAGCAAGGGACTCCTGGGCGTCACCGATCCGGACGGAAAGCGCAGCGGTAGGTTGTGCCAATGAGGTATCGCGGAAGACGTCCGTCAGGACGTCCTCCCGGTGACGAGCCCGCGTGATGCGCTTCAGCAGCCTCGCGTAGCCTGATTTTCCGCTCCCATTGTCGCCGTACACGATCGTCAAGCCTCGCGGCTCGAAGGTCAGAGGCTCCTTGGATTCCAATGCGTTTACGTGTTCAGGCTTCTCGATTGCCACGAGGCAGACGGGAAGGTCTTCAGCCTCTGCCTGTGGTAACTGCTCGAGTCCGAACTCGGCCGCCGGGAGTTCCTTCGCCTCCACGATGACTTCAACCAGCCGGTCGTACTCCTCGTCGGAGAACGTCTCACCGGCCGCCACCCGACGCATGACTTCTCGTTGCCATGCAGGGCGCTCCTTGCTCCAGGCGACGATGAGCTCCTCTAGCGCCATGCGTAGGGCCCCTTTGTCTAACAAATTGCTCCGAGAGCGCTTGAGGCCGTCGATCACGACAGCACCTCGAACCACTCTTGATCCTCAGCGCCATCAGCTTGCGGCGCTCGGCGAGGAAGTCGTCGTAGGTCGGGATCTCGCCGTCGAGCAGGCACTCGGGCAGGCAGTTCTGCGCGAGGTTGTGCGCGCATCTCCTCGGCGTCGGTGATGCCGCCGTACCTCTTGGCTGCCGCCGTTGCACTGCTCGGCCAGCTCGCCGAAGTACCTCTCGGGCGCCTTGTCGCCGATGGCGATGTTGATCTCGCTTTGGGCGAGGACGAAGTTGGCGATCTGGTTGTAGCGGCCGCGGGTGAGGCCCTGGCCCTTGAGGTGCTTGCGCGGGAAGACGTGGTGCACGTCGCTGCGGTTCAGCAGCAGGTCGCGCACCGTGATGTCGCGCGACAGGAAGCCCTTGTCGCCGAGCTTCACCTGCGCCGCCTGGTAGACGAGGAAGTAGGGGCTCGTGGACGGACGAGGTGTCCATCAGCTGCGGCAGCATGCCGGTCCAGAAGCTTTCCGGCAGTTCGTTCTCGATCACCGCATCGGTGTAGGCAGCCAGGCCGCTGGCTCTCGATCTGGCGGATGTCGAAGTCGAAGGCCGTCTCGGGGCTGCCGGAGTAGCGCCCGCGCAGGAGCGACATGGCGTACCAGCGCCGGACCAGACGCTCGATGTCGGCGGCGGGCAGCCCTTCGGCGCGGCCGCGCAGGTAGAGGATGTAGGCGAAGTTGACGGCGTTCTGGCTGCGGATCAGGTCGGAGGTCACGAACCCGGCCGAGCGCAGGATCATCGTCAGCCGGTCGAAGTGGGTCTTGTTGATGAAGTTCGAGGACGCCGGCCTTCAGCTTGCCGAAGGACTCCTCGGCGATCGCTTCCTCGTACTGCTTGGTCTCGAAGTTGCGGCCCGAGAGCAGCGCCACCAGTCCTGCAGCTTGCCGCGGCCGAACTCCGACGTGAACGCCACGCGCAGCATGTCGGTGTAGGTCGGGTCGTAGAGGTCGTCGTTGACGTCCTTCAGCCAGCGCATCTTCGGCAAGAACTCGGACGCGGCGAAGGCCTGTCGCCCTTCTCGATGCTTGGGCAGGAACTCCGGCGCGACGGCAAGGTGGCAGAAATAGTCGATCGCCTTGCGCAGCAGTTGCCGCCATAGGTCTCGTTGGCGGCGATCTTCGACATGGCGAAGTCGGCCTGGCGAGAGCTCGGCGCCGGCCGAATTCACGCGGATGAAGATCTCGGTGACGGTCTCGATGTCGAGGTCTTCGGCCAGCTCGATGAGGCCGACGTGGTTGTTGATGATCTTGCGCGACCTTCTCGAGCACCATGCGAAAGCCGGTCCTGATCGGCCTCGGGATTCTTGCCGCGTAGCTCGTCGGTGAGCTCGGTCAGGCTGGCGTCGGGCGCGAAGAGCTGTCGCCACGTCGGGGATCCAGGCGCGTCCTTCTGGATGGCCGGGTTGCGAGACCTCGAAGCGCTCCTCGACCGGGTGGAACGCGATGCGGATGCGCACGGTCTCGTAGTCCTTGGTCAGCACCTCCTGGCCGAGCAGCGCCGCCATCAGCGCGGTGACCCGCTGCTGGCCGTCGATCAGGATGCGCTTGCCCGCCGACGGGGTGCCGTCCTTCAGCTTGACGGTGGGGTTGCGCCAGGCGATCAGGTAGCCGACCGGATAGCCCTGTAGAGCGAGTCCAGCAGGTTGCGGACCTTGGTCGCATCCCAGACGAAGGGGCGCTGGATCTCGGGGATGGCGATCTCGCCGGACTTCACCCAGGTGAGCAGGGTTTCGATCGGATGGGGGGTGACGGAGTAGCGTTGGGTGGCCATGCTCAGTGGCCTCCCGATAGATCGTCTTCAAGCAGCCCCTCGGTCTCCTTCTCCAGCGCCAGGATGTCGGCCCGATCTCCTCCAGCGTCCGCAGCGGCTGCGGCTTGTAGAAGTAGCGGGTGAAGCTGATTTCGTAGCCGATCTTGACGCTGTCCGGCGACGTACCAGGCGTCGGCCGCATGCGGCAGCACCTCGCGGCGGAGGAAGGCCTCGATGCCGCCGTCTTCGAGCAGCGGCACCTGCTCGGTGTCGCGCAGGTCGGTGTCGGGCTCGTACTCGACGACGGCGGGCTTGCCGCCGATGGTGGTCGCGAAGAGGCCGCGCAGCGGGTCGGCTGCGGTGCCCTTCTTGTGGATCTTCTTGATGACCGGCGGCGCGTCGTCGGCGCGCTCGGCGGTCTCCTTCAGCGCCTTGATCTCCTTCGGCGGTGTAGGCGCGCTCGGGGTCGATGCCCTTGAGCCGCAGCGGCCGCTCGACCGTCACCTTCCAGTAGCCGAAGGCGGCGTTGGGGAAGATCTTCGACTGCTCGGTCTCCTCGAAGGCGAGGAAGGTGTCGCAGATGCGCTGGATGTCCTCCGTCCGACAGCTCGCAGTTCTTCTTGCCGAGGTTCTTGCGCAGCGGCTTGAACCACTGCGTCGCGTCGATGAGCTGCACCTTGCCCTTGCGGTGCTCGGGCTTGCGGTTGGTGAGCACCCAGATGTAGGTCGCGATGCCGGTGTTGTAGAACATGTTGAGCGGCAGGGCGACGATGGCCTCGAGCCAGTCGTTCTCGATGATCCAGCGGCGGATGTTGCTCTCGCCCTGGCCGGCGTCGCCGGTGAAGAGCGAGCAGCCGTTGTGCACCTCGGCGATGCGGCTGCCGAGCTTGCGTGCCGTGCTTCATCTTGCTAGAGCATGTTGGCCAGGAACAGCATCTGGCCGTCGCTCGAGCGGGTGATGAGCGAGTACTCGGGGTCGCCGGCGTGCTCGATCGACGAAACGCGGGTCCTTGATGCCGTTCTTGCCGCCCATGCGCTCGAGGTCGCTCTTCCAGCTCTTGCCGTAGGGCGGATTGGAGAGCATGAAGTCGAACTCGCGCGACGGGAACGCGTCGTTGGAGAGCGTCGAGTGCTCCGGACCGCCGACGATGTTGTCCGCCGCGTCGCCTTCGCCCTTGAGCAGCAGGTCGGCCTTGCAGATGGCGTAGGTCTCGGCGTTGATCTCCTGGCCGTAGAGGTGGGTGGCCACCTGCTTGCCGTGCTCCGCCGCCAGCTCCTGCAGCGTCTCCTCGGCGACCGTCAGCATGCCGCCGGTGCCGCAGGCGCCGTCGTAGAGCAGATAGGTGCCGGACTCGATCTCGTCGGCGATCGGGCAGGAAGATCAGCTTCGCCATGAGCTTCACGGCGTCGCGCGGCGTCCAGTGCTCGCCCGCCTCCTCGTTGTTCTCCTCGTTGAAGCGGCGGACCAGCTCCTCGAAGATCGTGCCCATGCGCGTGGTTGTCGAGGCCCGGGATGCTTCACCGAGCCGTCGCCGTTCAGCACGGGGTTCGGGCTGAGGTTGATGTCCGGGTCGAGAGAACTTCTCGATCAGCGTGCCCGAGCGCGTCGGCCTTGGAGAGCCGCGGGATCTGGTTGCGGAACTCGAAGTTCTCGAGGATGTCCTGCACGTTCGGCGAGAAGCCGTCGAGGTAGGCCTCGAAGTCGGCCTTGAGCTGCTGCTGGCTGGCGCGGGCCCTGAGGTCGCGCAGCGTGAACTTCGAGGTGTTGTAGAAGGCCTGGCCGGCCGCCTGGCGCAGCGCCTGCGTCCTGGTTGGACGATCTCCGCCTTGTCGAGCGCCGCCTTCATGTCGAGCACGGCCTGCTTGGTCGGCTCGAGCACGGCGTCGAGGCGGCGCAGGACGGTCATCGGCAGGATGACGTCGCGGTACTTGCCGCGGACGTAGAGGTCGCGCAGCACGTCGTCGGCGATGCCCCAGATGAAGTTGGCGATCCAGTTGAGTTGGGTCGAGTCCATGGCCCTCACCATTCTCCGGACCAAGGCCCGGCATTGATCATGCGGTGGACCGCCCGCCTACGGCCTGAGTGGCGGCCAATCTGAACCGCCGGCGGCAATCAGGAGCATCATTACCAGCCCCACCAAGGCAAGAAGGAGCGCTTTGGGAACGGACTTCCCGCTCTCACGATGCTCCATGAAAAGGACTGCCACAATGTAGATGAGGATGACTGGACCGAACAAGATGAGAAGGATTTCCGCGTAGCCCATGAGCACGTCTCCCGTTGTCCAGTAGACAAACCGGCGTGACCCGGATCGCGTGATGGAGTTCGGCGTAGCGCGTGGGGCACCTGCTGAAGAGGTAACCGCCCTGAATCAGGAGTTCCCGCTCGAAGTAAGCCGCCCCCCGACAAGGACCTTTTCTCCTGTGGCTCGATTCCGGAGTTCGTAGACGCCGGGCCCAATTGGCGCCACGAGATGGCCGCCCGCGTCTGGGTCCGGGAACTCTCGCCACTCGCTCCAGCTCTCTCATCGACGCCTCCTGCCACCGTTGTCATGCAACGCCAGCTGGCGCCATGTCCTTTCAGCACGACCGCGGGCAGCGCGGCCAACCGACAGCGTCTTCATCTCCGGGCCCAGCGCCACTGCATAACCAACGAAACGCTTCCGCCCCCTCGAAAACATCCGCAGCCATTCGAGGTCAAGGCGGTCCGCCTCCAGCCTCCAGTCTTCCACTCGAGAACGGTCACGGGATCCTGGTCCGTCATCCAGGTGGTCAGTCCTGGCGCGGGCCAGATCACCAGATCCTTGCAGACGACCCGCTTGCGGTTCTTCCCGGCACTTGGGGCACCGCGACCTCGATTCCGATTTGTCGCTGGTCGAATAGCCACGAGCCAGCCCGGCACTGTCCGGCCAGGGCGCCGAACGCGAAGAGGCTCACGGCCTCACGTTCACGACCGTGCCAGTCGTTGCGGCGGATCTCTTCAAGGAATGCGTCGAGCGCCCCCATGACGAGGGCATCGATGTCCTCGGGGGTCGCAATGGTCATTGGAGAACCACGATCCTGCTTGCGGTGGCGGCGTGTTGAGTTCTGACCCTAGCCCAGTAGATCCCCTGGCTCAGTGCGCGTTCGCTCGGCACCAGCACAGGTTGAATTCCAGAGGCAAGCCGGAGACCGTCTCTGGAGGCAACATGCCGTCCAGCGACGTCGAAGATGTCGATCGACACGCTGCCCAGATATGAAGAACCAGCATCCAGCAGCAGCGAGAGCCCGGTCGCACCGGTACGCGCAGCTTCCATCACTTTCACCCCGCCCCGCGGCATCAACTTCACCCACGCCTCACTCCCATCGATCACAACCCCCGGCTCCGCCGCCACCAGCCGATATCCGTACCGCCGCCCGGCCTCGACGTTCGGGTCATCCACCGCCAGCCATCCCGAAGGCAGCACCTGCGCGGCGCCCAACCTCCACCCAGTGGTGCCCCTGCTCCGCCCTCTCGACCCGCGCATCGAGAACGCTCGGCGCCGACCACTCGATATGCACGGCGCCCGTCCTCGACCTCCGCACGTTCGACGATAGCGACCACATGCCGCGGCTCCGGCGTGCGGCTCACGTTCATGTGCAGCGCAACGGCGCCGTGGCGCAGACATGCCACGGCGAGATCCGGACGGCCGTCGCCATTGAAGTCGCCGGTTGTGATGCCGATTGGATAGTCGCCGGGGTAGTAAATGCCGGCATCTTCGAAGGTCCCGTCGCCGACGCCCCGCAGGATCCTCGTCCGCCCGGGGTCCTCTGTATTCGCTTCGGCAATTGCCACATCGGGGAAGCCCTCGAGGTCGAAGTCCTCGACCACCCACCCGGTCGGCTCCTGGCCGCCGTACACGGACGGCATGGCGGTCCACGTGAAGCCCTCGCCCTGGATGACCGCCGCGACGTAGCCAGGACCGAAAAGGGCCGCCCCCATGACGATGATGTCCATCTTGCCGTCACCGTTGCAGTCGGCCACCTTCAGGCTCATTGGAATTTCATCGAGCCCCTCGTTCGATCCGTCGGACAGCAGCCCAATCCGCACCGGGTCCGCGAACCTCCGACCTTTCTCGTTCCTCCAGATCTCCACGGTATCCGCGCGGCCCGGGCCATTGCGGAAATCGATCATCTCGGCGCCACGTTCACCGTCGAGATCCTCGCCCACCCCGTAGGGCAGCCCGACGAACGGCTCCGCGGCGGCAAACTGGCCGCCCCCGAGGTTCCAGCGAATCGCGCGCCCTTCCGGCGTCGACAGCAGCATGTCTGGCAGCCCGTCGCCGTCGATGTCCGCGAATGACGGCGCGGGGATGAGCGTGAATCGGCTCGCAGGGTGGAATCCGCCCTGCCCGTCGCCGAGCTGTATTTCGTAGGTGCCTATACCGACCAGCGCGAAGATGTCCTCGTGACCATCGTCGTCGAAGTCTCGCACCGCGGTCATCAGCCCCTCTGCGACGAACTCCGGCTGCGCAAACGTGTCGCCCTGCTTTCGCATGAGGTAGGTGTTGCGGCCCTCCGCAACGAGCAGACCGGGCTGCCCGCCCACATCCAGGGCGTGGATATCCAGCAGCCAGCGATCGCGTGTGTCGCTGTACTGCCCTGTTCCGGGAATGAGGATATCCGTCCCGCTGCGGAGCACGCCGCCGCCGCGGTTGTAGAGCACGGAGATGCTGCCCGTCGTGGGGGCGCCGGGTCCCATGTACGTACCGGCGTTGATGGTGGCGACATCCTCGAGGCCGTCGCCGTTGAGATCGGCCGCGACGAGCGCGCGCGGGCCGAGATCGGTCATGTAGTCGCGACTGGGCGGAACCTCGCCCGTGAGCCCATCGCGATATACGGAAACACGATTTCCCTCGTACGACCGCTCCGCGAAGTTCGTCGCCAGCAACTCCTGCCGGCCGTCGCCGTCGAGGTCGGCGAACGCGACGCAATAGACGTAGGTGTAGCGCGCGTCGAAACTCTTGAACCACGCCAGGTGCCCGGTGCCGTCGTTGATCTCGATTCCGATCAACCTCTCCGCCGTAATTGCGACGTCGAGGTCTCCGTCGCCATCCACGTCCCCGAGCGCCAGGTCGGCCGGGAAGATGGTTGGGATCACGGTGAGCGGGGTATTGGAGAAGGCCCCGTTCCCGAGCCCGGGAAACACGGCGATCTCGATCTCGCGGGACGAGACAGCCACGAGATCGGGGATGCCGTCGCCGTTCATGTCGCCGGCATCGACGTGGGCGGTCAGGTGCGGCGGCCCGTCGGCAGGCCCCCTGTGGAGAATCTGCGCGGCATCGAAGCTTCCGGCCCCGTTGTTCAACAAGACCACGACCGTGTTGCTGTCGGTGTTTGCCAGCGCGAGGTCGGGGTCGCCATCGCGATCCGCATCGAAGACGGTGACGTCGAAAATGCCGGCGCTGACTTCGGCGCCGAGTTGTTGACTGCGCTTGAGGGCGAGCGTCCCGCCGGTCCAGTCGAACTGACTCAGCGTGCCTGCCTGCCCGGCTGCCGCGAGAACCTCCGGCTGCCCATCGCCGTCGACATCCGCCACGGCCAATGTGTTCGGATTCACGCTGAGCGGCATCTCGATCGGCGGGGCAAAACCATGGGCCTCGCGGAGGAGCACCGCAACGGACCCACCCATCGAGACGATCAGGTCGACGTCTCCGTCCTGATCCAGATCGCCCGCCGCGATCTTCGACGCAGGCGTGCTCAGCGGGTACCGCTCGTCGAGCTCGAAAGCCGGCGAACTTCCGGGTGGTCGCGGGCCGGGATCGAATATTCCGGTGACGGAGTGGTTGGCGCCGATGGATGGTGAGCGAAACAGCGAAGGCGCGCCGGGGATCTCCGTCTGAGCGGCAACCGAAGCGGGCCACGACAGCAACGCAAACGCGAGGCAACTGAGCAGGGTGTAGCGCTGGATCCCCATGGCACGGCCTCCTGCCGGGATCGGCGGGTGCGAAATCTTCCTTGGTACGCGAGCGAACAGAGATGCAATGGCAGGAGGCGTGCCGGAGGGCCATGCGATCACTGTATCGCTTGGGTAGATTCAGCTTGTGGGGCTCTGACCCAGCCCGAAGGTCCTCGGCGCGGCAGACGACTCGTAAGAACCGTCAGCCACGCCGACGGGTGGCGGCGGTGCGCCGGGCCCGGTTCTTCGACGCTGCCAGAAGTTCAGTCTCACTGATCTTCGGCTGCGTGGCGCTGCACGACCCGGAATTGAAGATGCTTCAGTTGGCTCGCCCGCCGCGTAGTATCAGGTCTGTTTGGAAGGATGCTCGCGACTCACGCAATGCACTCGCGCCAGGGAGGCCACCATGCGAATTCGCCCAGCCATCGCACTGCTCGCGTTGCTCCCGATCTTCCTGCCGATCCGCTCCGCTCACGCCCAGGTGTTTCACGACGACTTCGACGGAACGTCTCTCGATCTCAGCAAGTGGAACGTCGGCGGAGGCGGGACCGTATCTGTCGCAGGTGGGTTCGCGACGTTGTCTGCCGGTTGCGGCGAGCAGTTCCCATACCTCACGAGCAAGGTCGACCCGTTCCCTGCAACCGGAGACTTCCTGGTTCGTGTCGGCTTTCGCTACCCCGACCCTGCGCAAGGGGGAAACGGGTTCGGTGCCACGGGCACCTGGAACAACCCCTACCCGCTGAGGGCATTCGGTGTCTGGCAGGACTTCTGCTGCGGAGGCTTCCGCGCCTACTACGGCGACGGAGGAACCGTCTTCCTCGCCAACGCACCGGAGACCAACTACCACGTCTTCGAGTGGGACTACGTCGGGGGCACCTACGAGCTGTACGTCGATAACGTCCTGCGCGGCAGCGGCGCCAGCGCCTACCGTCCCGTGGGAATCTTCCTCGGCCATCCGCCCTACAGCTACTGCCCGTGGACGACTTCCGAGGTCGACTTCGTTCACATCGAGCCGATCGGATTGACGCCGGCGCACATGGACTCGTGGGGGCGACTGAAGCTCATCTACCGTTGAGGGGCGACGGGCTTACC
>CAVUWA010000001.1:0-289820 GCA_963744995.1 Candidatus Eiseniibacteriota bacterium | reverse complement strand
CGTAAGTTCGTGTAAACACGCCCGCGGAGAGGTGCGAGAGTGGTTGAATCGGGCGGTCTCGAAAACCGTTGAACCCGCAAGGGTTCCGAGGGTTCGAATCCCTCCCTCTCCGCCAGCTTGAGCGCGGCAACCTCCCAACCCCACGCGACTTCGAGCCCCTGCCTCCCCGGGGCTTTCCTGGCGAACGGGGCGGGCTCATCTTCCGCCTCCACGCCGCTGCTGCTGCGCGGCCATGTATCGGGCGCCGGGCTTCCGCCATCGGTTAGTATCTCTACGACCGGCACCGACGATCCGTGATTCGGAGGCACGCCATGATTCACCGCGTACGCACAGGCGGCTTCGCGGTCGCTCTCCTCGCCCTCGCGGCCACAGCCGCGACCCCGGCCCGCGCCCAGTTCATGCCGAACGTCGCGTACTACCGCTTCGATCCGTCGCAGCCCACGGTGAACGATACGACCTCGATCATCTTCTACGGGCAGTATCCGTTCGCCTGCGGGCGCGTGGACACGGTGGGGACGCCCGACTCGACGCGCGTGGATCTCGTCATGTACTCGGACGGCTGCGCAGACACGACGGTCAACTGGCAGTACTCGGTCCCGCTCGGCGTGCTGCCGGGGGGGCTGCACTCGATGACGGTGCACATGCGGGTCGAGCATCCGGGGGGCGTCGTCGACGAGAACGAAGCGCAGCTCGTCTATTTCGTGCAGTCGGCGAATCCGCCACACCCGCCGCCGCCACCGCTACCGCCGCCGCCGGTCACCTTCATGCCGTACGTCTCGAAGGTGATCTTCGATCCGGTCTACCCGAACCTTCAGCAGCCGACTGCGATCGACTTCACGGGCTGGTCGCCGTTCCCGTGCTTCATCCTCGACGCTTCGCAGCCGGACAGCCAACACCTGAACCTCACGCTCATGGCGCAGAACGTGAGCTGCCCGGACACGACCCAGACGTGGATGTACCACGCGAGTCTGGGGTTGCTGCCGGCCGGGCCGGCGGAGCTGAACGTGCACCTGCGCTTCGAATTCAGCCCGGACTCGATCGCGGACCTCGACGGGGTGCTGCAGTTCTACGTCTACGACACGCCGGCCGGACCGCCGCCGCCCGCGGCGCCGCCCAACGATTCGCTCGCCGCGGCGCTGTCGCAGAGCCGTCCGAATCCGTTCGCAGACCAGACCGAGTTCGGCGTGACGCTCGATGCGCCGGCGCGCGCCGAGGTCGCGATCTTCGACGTGGGCGGCCGGCGCGTGGCCACTGTGTTCGACGGCATGCTGGCGCGCGGCACGAGCCGCTTCATGTGGAACGGCCGCGACGATCGCGGTCAGCGGATGCCCGGCGGGATCTACTTCTACCGCCTGAGCATGTCGGATCGAATCGTCACCCGCCGCGTCGTGATGCTCGGCCGCCCGTGAGCGCTCCGCGGAGATTCGTTCGCAGAGAACGCCCGCCCGGCTGACTTACGCGTCTACACGCTCGAAGTAGCGGATGCCGGGCGGCCCGGCCAGCGCGGCGCCAAGCTTCTCCATGACGCCCGTTTCCGTGCGCCAGGCCAGATACTTCTGATGGTGTTCCCGGGAGGCCCAGCGCTCGTGGAGCACCAGGTTCGTCCCCTGGTCCAGGTTGCCGTAGAGGTCCATGCCCTGGCACCCGTCGTACTTTCGGGTCTCCGGCAGCAGCGTCTTCAATGTCTCCTTCAGTCCTTCCACCGCTTCGGGCTTGACCTGGACTTCGAAGAAGACGCTCACGCTCATTTCATGGCCTCCTTGAACTGTGGTTCGGGCAGGTGAGGGCTCTCGAGGTGTGCCGCCAGCCGTTCCGGCCGGCGCACGCTGAACTTCCCGAGGCGCGGGCGAAGACTACACCCGGCAAGACGCGCTGCGGGGCTCCTGCGAGGGCTTGAGTTCAGGGCGCTGTGAATTCTGGCCCGGGTCCTCGGGGTCGGCGCGGGGGGGAAAGAAAGCGGCCGGAGGCGGCGTGGCTTGCCCTGGCCCATTCACATCGGGTCGTTGCCAGGCCCGCCCTTCACGCCCCCGCGACCGTCAAGCCTTCCAGCCTGACCGCCTTCGGCCCGTAGTAGCTCCCCCGCGTCACGCGCTCGCTCGCGAACCGCGCGGCGCCGAGCGCCTCGAACAGGTTGCCGCTCACCGTGCCGCCCTTGACCGGGGTGCGCTTGCCGCCCCGGTACAGGTAGCCGACGCGGATCTCGCTCGAGAACGCGCCGCGCGTCAGGTCGGGCGTGAGCCACGAGAACGCGCGCACGTGCAGCACCGGGCCGTCTCCGGCCGTGAGGTCGGCGAACGAGCGCGTTCCGGCCGGCAGCTCGAGGTTGGCCCACGCGCCGGTGGCCTGGACGCCAAGGTAGTCGGCGTACTGCTGGGTCGCCCACGGCCGCACGAACACGCCATCTTTCACGACCTCGACGCGCTGGCCCGGCACGCCGTCGGCGTCGAACGCGTAGCTCGACAGCCCGTAGGGCAGCACGGCGTTGGTGATCACGGTGATCGGGTCGCCGCCCGCGCCCTTCATGGGCAGCCGCTCGCCGAGCGTGAATCGCGAGCCCTTCTGGTACAGGCTCTGAGCGTTGGCATTGGTCTGCACGGGACCGAACAGCGCGGCCATGTTGCCGGCGTCGATCAGCACCGGGTAGGTGCCCGACGGCGGCAGTTCGGCGCGGGTCAGCTCGAACGCTTCGTTGCCGGCTTCCTCGACGATCGTCTCCACGTCGAGGTCCGCGGCGCGGCGGCGTTCCTCCCACGAGATCCGCTCGGCCTCGCGCTCGCCCTTCGCGAGCAGGATCGACAGCATCGAGAGCCGCGTCGCCTCGTACGAGGCGGCGAAGCCCGCCGAGGTTTCGAGGCGCGTCGTCTGAGTCGTGCAGTAGAGCTCCATGGACGACGGCGTCGCGTGCTTCGCCGCGGCCACGGCGGCGCGCCAGCGTTCGGTGATCGCCTTGCCGGTCGCGAGCGCCGCGGCCGGAAGGAGGGCGGCGTCGGCGAGTTCGACGCCCGGCACGGCGCTTCCTACGGGCAGCGCCCACGGCGCGTCGCCGCCGAGGCCCGCCATGTAGACGGCATCGTCCACGAGCGCGCCCAGGCGCGAATCATCCTCCGCCCGCACGGTGAGTGCCGCGCGTCCGAGCGTCCCGCCGTTGCGCGTGAACACGGTGAGCGTGACGGTCTCGCCCTCGGTGCGCCGTTCGGCTTCGGGCTCGGTCTGTACGAGATACACCTGACGGTCGCTCGTACGCACCCGCTGGATCTGCCACGCGGACACCTGCGGGTGATGCTCGAGCGCCTGCTTGAGCGCGTCGTTCGACGCCGGCGCGCTCACGACACCCTCGCGCGCGTGCGCAGGTGCGGGCCGCCCGAGCTGACCGGGACGAATTCCTTGAAGCCCTTGCCGCACGTGCCCGGCACGAGCTCGAAGTCGTTCGCGACGTGGGTGATGCTCGACAGGATCTCCGGCACGTAGCCGGTCACGGTGACGGGCGCGAAGATCCGGCCGGTGAACTTGCCGCCCTTCACCTCGCGCGCCTGGCGTGCGGTGAACTGAATCCCCCAGCCCTGCGGATCCTCGATGCCGTTGCGGAAGCCCTCGAGGTAGAGCCCGTCGGTGAGGCTCGCGAACACCTCTTCCTTCGTGCTGGTGCCGCTCGCGATGAACGTGTTCGACATGCGCGGGTAGACCTTGCGGTTCCATGCCTGGGTGCGGCCGTTCGGGGTGCGCTCCGTGCCGAGCTGCGTCGCCGAGGCGAGGTCGGTGAGCGGGCGGCGGAACACCCCGTTCTCGATGATCCGGGTCGGTGCCGCGATCACGCCCTCGTCGTCGAACGCGTAGGAGCCGCGCGCCCCGGCGACCGACGGGTCGTCGAGCAGGCTGACGATCTCCGACGCCACCTTCTTGCCGAGGAACTCCTGCGCCTTCGCGCGATGTTTCACGAACTGATCCATCTCGACGCCGTGCCCGAAGCTCTCGTGCGCGAGCAGCCCCGATACCGGCGGCGCGAAGATCACATCGTATTCGCCCGCCTGCAGGGGCACGGCGCCGAACATGTCCACCACCTCGCGGCGCGACTTCTCGATCTGCGCCTCGCTCAACGTGGCGAGCTCGTAGCCGCCCTGCGCGACGTTGCGCACGAACGAAAAGCCCGGGCGGCCCCCGTCGAAGCCGAACATGATCAGCGTGTGGCCGATCATCATGGACTCGCTCGCCAGCCTCCGGGTGCGGTCCACGAAGACGCGGCGGATGCGGTCCGCGCTGGTGGTCACCGTCACGTTGCGGATGCGGGGGTCGTCCCAGTTGCCGCGCTCGAACTCGTGCTCGAGCCGCGTCATGCGCTCGGCCAGCGACAGCGTGTCCGGGTCGATCTTCATCGGCGTGCGCCAGACCTCCGCATGCTCGGCCAGCGGTTCGATCTTCCGGCCCCCGGCCGCGAGCGTGACTTCGTTCTTCAACGCCTTCGCCGCGGCATGAAGCGCGTCGGCGTCGCTGGTGCCGACCGCGGACTCATGGAACACGCGGCCGTCGAACACGCGCAGCGAGACGCCGCTCGTGCCGAACGGCGACTCGCTCACGCTCTTGCCCTGGCGGTGGCGGGTCATCGTGACCCCGCCGGTCGAGGTATGGAGCGCCGAGGCGTAGGGGAACTTCCGCTCGAGGTCGGCGACGATCGAGGCGAACACGTCGGTGAGCGGGCCGGGGAATGCGTCCGCGTCCGCGGCCCCGGCAGCGCCGGCCGGGAGCATCAGCCGCCCGAGCAGCGGGCCGCTCATCATGACGCCCGCCAGCGAAGCGCCGCCGCGAATCAGGAACTTCCTGCGACTGAGTGGATTCATGGCCGGAGAGGGTGCCTCCGCAGAACGGTATTGTCGCCTGCTTCACCACGTGCGCGGCCAGCCGGACGCCGAACGAGGCACGGACCGGGGCGATCCGCCTCGTCCCACGGGTGGTTTCGAAACCGGTTGGGCGCGGCCCGGAATCCGCGGCGTGCCGGGGTTCCGGGCCACGTCTGCAGCCTACGGCTTCGTCGCCCGCTCCACCATCGCAATCCGCCCGTCGGCGTAGTCGAACACGATCCGGAACGGCTCCATGAAATTCAGGCCGATGTTGCCGAGGGTCACGACGTCCTGGAACGGGCCGCTGCCGCGATCGGTGGCGAACACCACCGTGGGGGATTCGAACCGATGGCCGGCGAGCTCGAACCACGCGGCCCGGCCGAACGCCACCGCGCCGCCCGCCGCGTGCGCGGGCTGCACGTCACGGTCCTCGATCAGGCCGAGCCGCTCCACCGCCGGCGCGTGCATGGTCACGTTGCCGAACGGTCCGCCGGAGGCGCCCACGTCGAGTTTGAACAGTCCCGCGTGGCCTTCGAACGAGGCTGCGACGATCGGGTGCCGGTCGTTCAGGTACAGCGGCTGCCAGGGCATGCCGGTCGTGTCGAAGTCCGCGCGCGCGTGCAGGGCGAGGCGGCTCCCGGCGACCTCCAGCTCGACGATCGCGCGACGCATGACGTCGTAACCGACGATGCCCGCGATCTTCTCGCCGAGCGGACCCTCGAACGGCGCGAGGTCGAACTCGACGAACACCGGCCGGCGGATCGTCAGCGGACCGAGCGTGAGCGTGTGCGCACGATGGATGCGCGCCGGCGTGTAGCCGAAGACGCTCATGACGCCGCCCTCGCCCACGACCGGCAGCTCGAGGGCGCGCGCCACCTCGGGGGAAAGGGTCGAGCCGCCGGCGCCGGTGTCGAAGATGAACCAGCCGACGTCGCGGCCGTCGATCCTCGGCTTCACGAGAAAGTGCCCGGTCGGCACGCGCCGCACTTCGAGCCCGGCAGCCATTCCGGCCTCGAACACGGCGTCGGCGGGATCGGGCGGTGCGGTGAACGTGCCCGCGGCCAGCGCGGCGTCGCCGGCCGCGACCGGCTCGATCGATGCGGCGGTGAGCGTCATCCGCTGGCCCGAGCGGGTCTCCTCGAGGCGCGCGGGGAAGCGGCGCCCGGCGACCCGGATCCAGTCGCCGAGCTCGAGGGCCTGCTCGCCCGAGATGCCGCGACGCGTGAGCCGCGCGGGGAGGCCGGTCGCGGGGTCGAGCCTGAGCGTCAGCGCGGCGCCGGGCTCTTCGCGCGTGAGCCGGAGCGCCGGAGCATCCTCGGAAGACTCGGGCGCGGGCGCGATCTGCCACGGGAAACCCTCGCGGAGCCACGCCCCGCTCACCAGCGCCATCGACACTTCCGCCCAGTCGCGCTCGGCGAGCTGCAGCTCGCGCGACATGCCGGTCCAGTCGGTGTTCCAGCAGTGCGTGCCGTCGAAGCCGATGGCCGCGGGAAGCTCGGTGGCGAACCGGCGGGCGAACCGCCCGTCCGCGGCGAGCAGGATCTCCAGCGGGCCCTGCCGGCCGAGGTAGTCGGCGGTGCCGCGGAAGCGGATCCCGGCCGCGGCGCGGGTCCAGTCCGTGCCCAGGGCGGCGCGGGCGCGGGCGAGCAGCGGCGTGGCGGCGGCCGCGCCGCGGTCGGCGCCGGCGGCGGCGGAGGCGATCGTGAGACACATGGCGACGAGGGTCGCGGGGCGGACGGCGGCGGGTCGGCGGTTCATGGCGGATCTCCCCATGGCTCGCTATCATTGCTCGGCCAACAGTGAATGTTCAAACAATATTGAATAATGGAACATTGTCAACCGGGATTCCACGGGCTACCCTGAACGCGTTCGTAGCTCGAAGTCCCGCAACGGAATAGGAGCCATGGCCAGGAAGCGTTCAGGAACCCCGGCCCGCCCGCGCCGGGCGGCGGGCAAGAGCAGGACGGCGGCGGGCCCGGCGCCCGCGCCCGGCGCGATGCGCGTGTCGCAGCTGGAGCAGGTGAAGGTGATGGCGCACCCGCTCCGCCTGCGGATGCTCGAGCTGTTCGGCGAGGCGCCGCGCACCGCCAAGCAGGTGGCCGGGCTGCTCGGCGAGAAGCCCACGCGCCTCTACCATCACGTGGACGCGATGGCGCGCGTGGGGCTCATCGAACTCACCGAAACGCGCCAGGTCCGCGGCGCGACCGAGAAGTACTACCGCGCCGCCGCGCGCCGCTTCGAGATCGGCCAGGAGGCGTTCGCCGCCGCGGGGAAGGCGGCGGGGGCGGGGAGTGCGGGGATGATCCGCACCGTCGTCGATGCCACGCGCAACGAGGTGCTCGACTTCTTCGGCGCCGAGCATCCCAGGCCGCCGGTCTCGCCGGTGATCGCGCGCGCGATGGTGCGCGGTTCGCGCGAGGAGATCGAGGCGATTCGCACGCGCCTCATGGAGCTGCTCGAGCTGCGCAAGAGCGCGCCGGGGAAGCGGGCGAAGGGCGGGAAGAGCGAAGCGCTGACCTACTCGCTGGCGCTGATGTTCTACCCGGCGCCGGAGGAGTGAGCGCGCGGGGCAGCCGGATGCCGCATGGAGGCAGCCGGCGCACGGGATGGCGGCGCATCGAGCGCGCCCCGCCCGCCGGTGCCGCGCCCGGCGCTACTTCTTCGCGGCGCCGCCGCTCTCTGCGAGCAGCGACTCGATCTGCCGGCTCATGATGTCGCTGATCGCCGGGCTGAAGCCGATGTTCCGGTAACGGATCTGCCCGGTCGCATCGACGAGGAACACGGTCGGGAACGACTCCACCTTGAAGGCGGTGGGGGTCTTGTCCTCGAGGTCGAAGACGTTGGGAAAGTCGAACGAATTCGCCTTCATGTAGGCGCTCGCCTGGGCCTTGCGCTGCGAGCGGTCGGCGCGCTCCCAGTTGATGCCGTAGAACACCACGCCCCTGTCCTTGAACTTCTCGTAGAGCGACTGGAAGTGCGGCAGCTCCATGCGGCACGGGCCGCACCACGAACCCCAGAAATCGAGCACCAGCACCTTGCCGGCGAGGTCCTGCGAGCGCACCAGGTGGCCGTTCGTGTCTTCGAGCCGCCACTCGGGCATCGGCGCCTCGTAGCGCCGCGACTCGAACACCGCCTGGCGCATCGAGGCGTCGTAGGCCGCCTGGATCTGCTGATCGAGCCCCCGGGTCGAGCCGTTCTGCGCGGCATACAGGCGCCGCAGCGGAACGGCCGCGGTGCTGTCGTCGCTGCCGTAGACCCCGAGCGAGCGCACGTAGTAGCCGATCGCCTGTTTCGGCTCGCCGCACGCCTCGTAGGCGGCGCCGAGCGCGGCGAGGACCGGCTGGCTGTCCGGCACCGCGGGCACCGCATCGGTGAGCGCGGCGATCGCCGGCTTGCACTGGCCGTCCGCGAGCAGGGCGCGGCCGAGCACGCCCTTCGTGTACGCCTGCACCTCGGGCCGGGCTTCGGCTGCGGGAATCGCATCGAGCGCCTTCCGCGCGAACGCGACCGCCGACTTGCCGGCCTCCCCGCGATCGATCAGCGCCTGCGCGGCCTCGAGGTAGAACAGCGTGCGGATGCTGCCGTCCTGCGGAATCGCGGGCGCGGCGAGCTCGGTCTGCTCCACGATCTCGCCGACCGGCGCCTCGGTGGTGATCAGCGCGCGCACCAGCAGGCGCCGCAGGAACCCGGCCATGGCGGGATCGGTCTGCGCCTGGACGTAGCCGCGCAACCGGCGCACGGCCTCCATGCTCCGGCCGGGATCCGACGCCATCATCGCCAGCTGGCGGATCGACTGATTGTCGAGCTTGGGCAGCTTGTCGGCGGGGGTGACGTCGTCCTTCCCCGAATACATGGTGCCCGCGCCGTGGGTCTTCGCGGTGACGCCCCGGCCGTCGTTCTCGGAGGCGCAGGAGAGCGAGGGCAGGCCCAGCGCGAGCAGGCCGGCGGTGACGGCGACCGCCGCCAGGGTATGTCGCAGGCAGGGATCGAGGCGCATGGTCCAGGGCTCCGGGGTTCGGGAACGGCGGCGGTCGCGCCGGTAAAGGAGATACGACAGTGCCGGGAGAGTGTACGCGATCGGCCGGTCAAAGAGTCGTCAGGAGTTGCCGCTCCATCGGCGGCGTGATAACTCTTCGTGCCCTCGGTGCGCAACCCCGGCGCCCGGGAGGCGGTTCGGCCGCTGCACACCTTTGCGGAGAGATGTCCGAGTGGTCGAAGGAGCACGATTGGAAATCGTGTAGGGGTTAACGCTCCTCGAGGGTTCGAATCCCTCTCTCTCCGCCATTATCCCTGCCGGGCTCGCCGGGACGAAAGATGCTGGAACTGCTCTCCAACACCCCGCTGGGCTGGATCATTTTCGGCGTCTTCATCGTCGCGATGGTGCTGCTGGACGCGATGGTGTTCCGGCGCAGGTCGCACGTCGTCTCGCTGCGCGAATCGCTCGGCTGGACGGTGCTGTGGGTGTCGCTGGCGCTGCTGTTCGGACTCGGCGTCCTGCACTTCCGCGGTCACGAGCCGGCACTGCAGTTCGTCACCGCGTACCTGATCGAAGAGTCGCTCAGCGTCGACAACCTGTTCGTCTTCCTGCTGATCTTCTCCTACTTCCACGTGCCGAGGGAGTACCAGCACAAGGTGCTGACCTGGGGGATCCTCGGCGCGCTGGTGTTCCGGCTCGGCTTCATCCTCGCCGGCATCTCGCTGATCGAGCGCTTCCACTGGCTCACCTACGCGTTCGGCGCCATCCTGGTCTTCTCCGGCGTCAACATGTGGCGCAACCGGGAGCCGAAGGTCGAGCCGGAACGGAACCCGATCCTACGCCTGTTCCGGCGGGTCGTCCCGGTCACCGAGACCTATGAAGGGGACCGGTTCTTCGTCGCGCGCGCCGGCCGCTGGCTGGCGACGCCGCTGATGGTGGTGCTGATCGTGATCGAGACCACCGACGTGCTCTTCGCGGTGGATTCGGTGCCGGCGGTAATCGCGATCAGCCGCGATCCGTTCATCGTGTTCACCTCGAACGCGTTCGCGATCATGGGGCTCCGCGCGCTCTACTTCACGCTCGCGGGCCTCATGAACATGTTCCACCTGCTGCACTACGGGCTCGCCGGCATCCTCGTGTTCGTCGGCCTCAAGATGGTGTTCACCGACCTCTTCCCGGTGCCGATCACGGTGTCGCTGCTGGTGGTCGCTGGCCTGCTGCTGGCGAGCGTGGTCGGTTCGCTGCTGTGGCCGAAACGGAGGCCGCTCGCGCCCGGGGAGCGGGCCGACACCGACGTCTAGCGCCTCCCGCCCGCCGTTGCCCCGGAATCGACGGCCTGTGCGGGGCATCCACCGCGCCTTATCATTCGAGCGGGCCCGGGCGGAATCGGGTCCGCCCGGGAGGAGGAGCGTTTCGTGCTCGTGGAACTCCGGCGCGCCAGGCGCCTCGGCCTGCTCGTTCTGATCGCGGCCTGCGTGGGCGCGGCGCCCGCCCGCGCCGAGTGGCCGGCGTCGGGGCGACCGCTGGCCGTCGGGCCGACCGATCAGCTGCGGCCCGTGGGCCTCACCGGCCCGGGCGGCGAGGCCCACGTGTTCTGGACCGACGTCGGCTCACCGCTTCACGTCGTGTTCGCTCAGCACCTGACGCTCACGGGAGCCCTCGCCCCCGGCTGGCCCGAGGGCGGCCGCGGGGTCGTGGTGCCGCCCGCCGCACCCGCCCGGCTCGTGGTCGTCGCCGACGGCTCGGGCGGCGCGCTCCTGACCTGGTTCGACTACCGCGCCGCGGGCGGCCCGCGCGGGATCTACGCCCTTCGCGTCGACGCCGAGGCCTCGATCGCGACGGGCTGGAACGCCGGCGGCACGCCGATCTGCACCAGCACCAACCCGCAGGGGCTCGGGCCGCTCAATGACCTGGTGGCCATGTGCGGCGATGGTGCGGGGGGCGCCTTCATCGCCTGGACCGATGCGCGCCATACGCCGCCCGGAGGGACGATCATCTACGACGTGTTCGCCCACCACGTGCTCGCGGACGGGACGCTGGATCCCGCCTGGCCTGCCACGGGTCGCGGCCTCACGAGCGGGCCGGGCTACAAGTATCCGCACGCGCTCGTCGGCGACGGCAGCGGCGGCTTCTGGCTGGTGAGCGAGAACTCGAACGCGACCTATCAGGTCGCGGCGACGCACCACGGCGCGGACGGCGCCGAGACCGGGCGGTGGACCACGCCTTCCTTCACCAGCCGCCCGGTCGCGATGAGCGACGGCGCCGGCGGGCTGTTCCTCGGCTGGCGCGACTGCCGCGACTGCGCCGCGGGGGCGAACGCGATCTACGTCATTCGACTGGGTGCGGGTGCGGCGCCCCGGCCGGGATGGCCGGCGGATGGCCTCGCCGTCGTGGTGTCGTCCGACGACGTCGACCTGCCGGTGATCGTTCCGACCGGCGTCGGCGCGGCGATGCTGGCCTGGTTGCGCACCGGTCAGGCCCCCGACGCCTACGTGGCCCGGCGCGTGGAAGCCGACGGCACGTTCGCGCCGTCCTGGCCATCCGGCGGCCGGGTCGTCGCGCAATCGGCGGACATCCTCTCCGGCTGGCCGCTGGTCGTGTCCGACGGCGCCGGCGGCGCGATGTTCGCGTTTCGCCGCAACCGGCCCAACGTGTTCGGCAGCCGTGTGGACGCGATGGCGCAGGTGCCGGCGGCGTTCCCCGACACCGGGCTTGCGCTCTGCAGCCTCACCGGAGACCAGTTCCCGGCCGCCCTGGTGTCGGACGGACTCGACGGCGCGTTCGTGCTCTGGGAGGATCGGCGCGACTTCACCGCCAGCCACTCCGACCTCTACGTGATGCGCTTCACCCGCGAGGGCGGCGTGGGCTCGACCGTGAGCGTCGCGCCGCCGCCGGCAGTGCCGGGGTTCGCGATGTCCGCACCGAGGCCCAACCCCGGGAGCGCGTGGTCGACGCTCGATCTCTCGCTGCGCGAAGCCGCCCCGGTCCGGGTGGAGGTGCTCGATCTGGCGGGACGCCGGGTGGCGGTGCTGCACGACGGAATCCTGCCCGCCGGCACGAGTTCGGTGCAGTGGGACGGGCGCGACCGGGGCGGACGCGGCATGCCGCCCGGCGTCTATCTGGCGAGAGCGCGCACCGCGAGCGGCACGCTCGTGCGCCGCATCGTGCGACTCCCGTAGAGGTCACCGGGGGCTCGCGCTTGACGCGTCACCCGCCACTGCTAATATGCGCGGGCCTGGTTGCGGCCGCGCCCCGTGCGGGGAACGTGTGCGTAACTCCAAGTGGTGTGGGGATGTAGCTCAGCTGGGAGAGCACCTCGTTCGCAACGAGGGGGTCGGCGGTTCGAATCCGCTCATCTCCACCATTTTCCTTTTTGGGCCAGGTCCAGCGCGACTCGAGCTTGTGAACCCCGTCAGGACCGGAAGGTAGCAGCGGTAAGCAATTCCTCGGGGGCGCCGCTGTCCACCTGGCCCTTCAATCCCGGGACCCATGGCCCACCGTCCGCTGACGCTCAAGTACCGCCCGCAGGTCTTCGCCGACGTGATCGGCCAGGATCATGTGAATCTGGTGTTGGGACGCGCGCTCGAGAGTGGCCGGGTCGCGCAGGCCTACCTGTTCGCCGGCGCGCGCGGGGTCGGCAAGACCACCACGGCGCGGATCCTCGCCAAGGCCCTGAACTGCGAGACGCGCGCCCAGGCGGGGGCGAAGGCCGGCGCCGATCCCTGCAATACCTGCAACAGCTGCCGCGAGATCACCCAGGGCGTGTCGCTCGATGTCGCCGAGATCGACGGCGCCTCCAACCGCGGCATCGCCGACGTGCAGTCGCTGCGCGAGAAGGTCCGCTTCGCGCCGACCGGCGGCCGCTTCCGGGTGGTGATCATCGACGAAGTGCACCAGCTCTCGAACGACGCGTTCGCCGCGCTGCTCAAGACGCTCGAAGAGCCGCCGCCGCACCTGGTGTTCATCTTCGCCACGACCGATCCGCAGAAGCTGCCCGACACGATCCGCTCGCGCACCCAGCGCTTCGACTTCGCGCGCGTCTCCATGCGCAAGGTGGCCGACCGGCTGCTCGACATCGCGAAGAGCGAGGCGCAGGACCCGGAAGGCGTGAAGTTCGAACTCGACGAGGGCGCCGCCCTGCTGCTCGCGCACAAGTCCGAAGGCTCGTTGCGCGATGCGGTGAGCACGCTCGATCAGGTCGTGTCGTCGGGCGAGAAGGACATCGACGAAGGTCTGGTGCGCCGCGTGCTGGGGCTCGCCGACCGCGAGGCGTTCTTCTCGATCCTCGAGGGCGTGCTCGGCCGTGAACCGAAGCGCGCGCTGCACGCGCTGCACGACGCGTTCCACAAGGGGCTCGATGCGAAGGATCTGATCGAGGGCCTGAGCGAGAACGTGCGCCACATCCTGATTCTCAAGGTCGATCCCGAGGGCGCGGATCTGGTCGCCGCGACCGGCGACGATCTCGAACGGCTGAAGGCGCTCGGCGCGTCGTGGTCGGAGAGCGACCTGCTGCGCCTGCTGCGCCTCGCTTCGGACGCCAGCTTCCCGATGCGCGACAGCGCGCAGCCGCTCATTCACCTGGAAGCCGCGGTCATGCAGATGGCGACGCTCGAGCCGGGGGAGACGCTGGGCGAGCTGCTCGCGCGACTGGAGGCGCTGGAAGCGCGCCTGAACGGCGGCGCCACGGGCGGTGGCGGCGCTGCGGGCGGCGCCGGACGCAGCGGCGGCGCCGCGCGCGGGCGCGGGACGACGCAGACGACCGCACGCACGACCGCGCCCGCGGGGAAACCGGCGCAAGCCGCGCACGCCGCCGCGGTTCCTCCCGCCGCGCCCGCGCCTGCTCCCACCGCGCCGCCGCGCGCATCCGCACCGGCGCCCGCGCGCGCCGCCAACGGCGGCCGGGGCGTGAACGGGGCCGCGGTCGCGACGCGTGCGCCGCGGGGCGACGTGATGACCGAAATCGCCGCGGCCGGGCTCACGCTCGTTCACGACGCCGAGGTCGAGCGCGGCTGGATGCAGGCGGTGGCCGGCATCAACGGCCGCAAGCGCATGCTCGGCGCGTTCCTCGAAGAGAGCACGATGCTCGGTCTCGCCGGCGACACGCTGGTGCTGTCCATGGACGAGCTGCATCGCGCCGTCGTCGAGGAATCGGGCAATCGGACGCTGCTCGTCGAGGAGGTGCAGCGCGCGTTCGGACGGCCGCTGCAGGTGCGCTGTACGGCCGCGGTGACGGGGCCGCCACGCCCGGTGCAGGACGACGACGTGAAGCCGATGATCGACCGTGCGATCGCCTTCTTCGACGGCGACGTGATCGAACGCGAGGGCCGCGGGGAAAGGACGAGTGAATGAAGAGCTTCGCCGACATGGTCAAGCAGGCTCAGAAGATGCAGAAGAAGATCGCGCAGCTGCAGGAAGAGTTCGGCGAGGCCCGCTTCGAAGCGAGCGCGGGCGGCGGCATGGTGCAGGCGGTCGTGGACGGACGCCAGATGCTGAAGGAGCTGAAGATCGCCCCGGAGGCGCTCAAGGAGTCCGACGCGTCGCTGCTCGAGGATCTCATCATCACGGCGGTCGGTGAGGCGCAGCGCGCCTCCGAGGCCGAGATGAACGAGAAGATGGGAAAGGCGACCGGCGGCTTCAACCTGCCGATCTGACCGGCCGCCCCCCTCCATGTACGGATCGAAATACCTCGAGCTGCTGATCGAAGAGCTCACCAAGCTGCCGAGCATCGGGCAGAAGAGCGCGCAGCGCATGGCGCTCCATCTGCTGCGTGCGCCGCGCGAGGACGCGCTGCGCCTGGCGGAAGCGATCCGCGCCGTCAAGGAGCGCGTGAGTTTCTGCTCGGTCTGCGGCAACTTCGCCGAGGTCGACCCGTGCCCGCTGTGCACGGATCCCGGCCGTGACGACCGCATCGTGTGCGTGGTCGAGCAGGCCGGCGACGTGCTGGCGTTCGAGCGCACCGGGCAGTTCAAGGGCCGCTACCACGTGCTCGGCGGCGCGCTGTCGCCGCTCGACGGCACGCATCCCGACAATCTGCGCATCCGCGAGCTGCTCGAGCGCCTGCGCGAAGGAAAGATCCAGGAGGTGATCCTCGCCACGAACCCCAACGTCGCCGGCGAGGCCACTTCGCTGTACCTGTCGAAGCTGCTCACCCCGCTCGGCGTGCGGGTGACGCGCATCGCGCGCGGCGTGCCGATGGGATCGGATCTCGAATACTCCGATCTGGTGACGCTCGCTCGCGCGCTCGAAGGGAGGCGGGAGGTCGAGTAGGCCGGCCCGGCTGCTCTCCACTTCTTCATGGAATACGCGTTCGACATCGTCCGGCTGGTCGGCGTTGTGCTGCTGGTATTGATGAACGGCTACTTCGTCGCGGCGGAATTCTCGCTCGTGACGATCCGCTGGACCCGGGTCGAGCAGCTCGTGGAAGAAAAGAAGTTCGGCGCCCCCGCGGTCCACTACGCGGTGGAGAACCTCGACGACGTCATCGCCGCGACGCAGCTCGGCATCACCTTCGCGAGCCTCGCGCTCGGCTGGATCGGCGAGCCCGCGCTCGCCCACCTGATCGAGCCGCTGTTCCACTGGCTGCCCGGCCTGGTGGGCGTCGCCGCCACCCACGCGGTCGCGGTGACGATCGCCTTCATCCTGATCACGTTCCTGCACGTCGTGCTCGGCGAGCTCGCTCCCAAGGCGATCGCGCTGCAGCGCTCCGAGGACGTGGCGCTGATGATCGCCGCGCCGCTGCTGGTGTTCGCGCGGTTGTTCCGCCCGTTCATCGATCTCATGAACGGCACCGGCAACTGGGTCGTTCGCCAGCTGCATCTGCCGCCGATCGCGACCCACAAGTCGGTGCATTCGATCGACGAGCTGATGCTGCTGGTCGAGGAGACCGAGGAAGCCGGCGTGATCCCGGGCGACCAGGCCGACTACCTCGAGAACGTGTTCATGCTATCGGAGAAGAAGGTGAGCGAGGTCATGGTCCCGCGCGAGAAGGTGGTCGGGCTGCCGCTCTCGGCGACCGAAGACGAGGTGCTCGAGGTCGCGCGCCGCACCGCACACACCCGCATGCCGGTCTGGGACGGCGACCCCGACAACATCGTGGGCATCGTCAACACCAAGGACCTGTTCCACCTCTTCAGCCTGCGCGGGCTGGTGGTGCTGATGGACGCGATGTACCCGGCGCTGTTCGTGAGCCCCGATGATTCCGTGGCGCGACTGCTGTCGACGCTCAAACGCGACCGGCGCCACCTGGCGATCGTGCGCGACGAAGAGGGTCGCCTGCTCGGGATCGTGACGCTCGAGGACATCCTCGAGGAGATCGTCGGCGAGATCGAGGACGAGCACGACGTGCCGCAGCGCGCCGCCGACGTGCGCAGCCGCCGCATGGCGATCACGCGGCAGCGGCTGCTGACCCGCGCCCGCCGCCGGCTCGCGCGCCTGCAGGGCGCGGGCGGCCGTGCGGGCGACAGCCGGGACGCGGGGGCGGCGTCCGGCCCCGCGGTCGCGAAGCCGGCCGATCCCCACCCGCCGGCCGCCCCGCCGCGCTGACCGGGGGCGGTCCCCGCGGCGCCGCCCGGCCGCTCCGGGACGGCCCGCAACCCTCGAAGCCGCCGTCGCTTCGCACTTTGGCGCTTGCCCGGGGGCAGGGCGCGTGATACCCCTTTCCCCGGCGTACACGGACGTGCCTCTGAGTTCACTCGCTCGCCCTCGGAGCGTTCTGAAGGCGGGAGGGACCCATGCCTCAATGGACTCTGTTCGAGCAGGACTTTCGAGCCATCGACCAGGTGCTGAATCAGCTGCTGGACAAAGCCAGCGCGCTCTCCGTGCATCTGGTGGACCGATCCGGCCAGCTCATTTCGACCGCGGGACACGTGGGTGATTTCGACGCCACGTCGTTCGCCAGCCTCGTCGCCGCCGATTTCACCGCGAACGCGCAGCTTTCGTCGCTGCTCGGCGAAGCACGGGTGGACGCGGTCATCAATGAAGGCCGCGAACGGTCCGTGCACTCGTGCCTGATCGCCGATCGGGTGATCATGTGTACGGTGTTCGACCGGCGCTCGTCGCTCGGGCTGGTGCGATTCCGTGCGCAGCGCGCGGCGGCCGAGCTGGACGGGCTGTTCCGCACGCTGTTCGAGAAGGTCGGGGTGGGCGAAGCGCAGACGGCCACGCCCGAGTACGCGGAAGCCGCCGGTCTCGAGGTCGACGCCCTGTTCGGCGACTAGCACCGCCGCCGTTACGGAATCCAATGCCCGGCGGTTCCCACCGGCGGGTCAGGCAGGTCTGTCCCGAACCGTGCTCCGATGGAGTTGCGATGGCGCTGATCAATCACCGGGCCCGCGAGATCCACTTCAAGATCGTGTACGTCGGACCCGGGCTCGGCGGCAAGACCACCAACCTCGAGTGCCTGCACCGGCGGCTTCCCGAGCAGCGCCGCGGCAAGCTGATCTCGGTCGCCACCGATCACGAGCGCACGCTGTTCTTCGACTTCATGCCGGTCGATCTCGGCCACGTGAACGGGTTCCTGACCCGCTTTCACCTCTATACGGTGCCCGGACAGGTCTACTACCGGCTGTCGCGGCGCGCGGTGCTGCAGGGCGCGGACGCGCTGGTGTTCGTCGCCGACTCCCACCCGGCGCGCGAGCAGGCGAATCTGGAGTCGCTGCGCGATCTTGACGAACATCTGCGCGCCATGGGGCTCACCGCCGCGCAGATCGCTCGCATTCCGCGCGTGATGCAGTACAACAAGCGCGATCTCCAGGCGGCCCTGCCCCTGTCGCGGCTCTCCGCCGCGCTGAATCCCGGCGGTGCGACGGAAGTGCAGGCGGTCGCCACGCAGGGCCTGGGTGTCAACGAGTCGCTCAAGGCCGCCTGCAAGGCGGTGCTGGCGCGCCTCGCGGGCACCGAGGCGGCCCTGCCGCGGAAGCCCGCCGCGGGCGCCGGCGCCGGCGGCGGTGCGCCGGCACGCGCAGACACTGCGGCGAGCGCGCACCACGCCGTCGCCGCCGCGGCGCCGCACGGTCCGCGCTCGGCGCCGGGCGGGCCGCCGCCACCGAAGCGCGCTTGAGGACGTTCGTCCGCGCGCTCGCGACGCTCGGTCCGGTGGGCTACGGGCCGGTGGCGCCCGCCACCTGGGCGAGCGCGGTCGTGGTCGCGATCGGCTGGTTCGTTCCGCCGCCCGCGTGGCCGGTGACGGTCGCGCTGCTCGTCGCCGGCACGGCGCTCGCGATCTACGTGTCCGGCGAGGCCGAGAAAACGCTCGGCCACGATGCCCATCCGATCGTCGCCGACGAGGTGATCGGCCAGAGCCTCGCACTGCTGTTCGTGCCGCACACGTGGTGGGCGTTCGCCGCCGCATTCTTTCTGTTCCGCCTGTTCGACATCTGGAAGCCGCTCGGCGCGCGCGAGGCGCAGCGGCTGCCGGGCGGCGTCGGCGTGGTGATCGACGACGTGATCGCTGGACTCACCGCATGCGGGGCGTTTCACCTCGCCTGGTGGGCGTGGCGGGCGCTGTTCTAGGCGCCCGCCACGCTCCGGGCGATTCGCGGCCCCCTCACTGCAGCCGAATTACGCGCCTCACGAACGAGCGGCCGCCCACCGATGCCCGCGCGAAGTAGATGCCGGCCGGCAGCCGCTTCCCGCCGTCGCCGAGCCCGCGCCAGGTGAGCACGTGCCGCCCCGCCTCGAGCGTTCCCGCGGCGAGGGTGCGCACCACCCGGCCGTGCAGGTCGAACATCCGCACGTCCACGACGTCCTTCGCCGGCATCTCGAGCACGAACGCGGTCGCGGTGCGCAGCGGATTCGGCGTGGCCGGTCCGAATGCCAGCCGTACCGGCGCCCCGCCGTCGTCCACGCCGGTGACGGGCGCGCGCGCGACGACGAACGGCGACAGCGACGTGAGGTTGCCGCAGATGACGTTCGAGAGGTCGTCCACGCTCGTCGTCACGTCTTCCCACATGGCCGTGCCGGCGTCGTAGTGCAGCAGCACCAGGTCCGTTTCCGGAATGCCGATGGCGGTCTCGTCGTAGTGGAGGCACACCTCGACGTTGCCGGAGAAGGGGGCGGTGGTCGTGACGTCGTAGAAGACGGGAGGGTCGCCGATCTCGAAGCCCGCCGGTACCGCTGGCGCGGTGTCGGTGACCTCGAGCGAGGTGACTCCGCCCGCGCCGGCGTCGTCGAAGGTGAGGTCGGCGCTGGTCCCGGTGGCCGGATCGGAAACCGTCACCATGCTTCCGGTTCCGGGCGCGGTGTTGGTGATCGTCATGCAGGGCGAGAACTCCGAGGTCGCCCCGCCGGGGACGATCGCGATCGCCGCCATCTGGCTGCCGGGCGCCGCGGGTCCGGTCTGCGGTTCGGAAATGTAGATCGACCGTGAGAAGGCGGCGCTGCCCGTGCCGTCGAGCGCCTGGCTGAAGTACGCGACGTAGCTCGCCCCCTCGCCGCTGCCCGAGTCGTCGCAGACCGGTGAAGCGAACAGCTGCACGGTGACGGTCGTGTTCGGCGGGCCGCTCACGGTGCCGTCCACTTCCACCTGGCTGCTGGTGTTCTGGTATGCACGGGTCAGCATCGGCGCCGCCGTGAACGCGGGCGCGGCGCTCGCGCCGGTGACGCCGTCTTCGGCGGTGTCGATGCCGAGCGCGGCGTTGGCATCGATGCCGTTGCCCGAGACGAGCACCGGCGGCGTGACGGTCGCCTCGATCCGCACGCCGTCGTCGCCGTTGCTGCGAATGGCGTTCCCGCCGACCGGAATCGCGAGGTTGCTGGTCGGCACGCTCGACGTCAGACCGATCTGCACGTCGCTCGAGAGCCCCGCGACGTGCACCCCGGCGCCGCCGTTGCCGAGCGCGCCGCCGTCGTCGTCGAGACCGATGTGGTTGCCTGCCACATGGACGCCGGCGACGTCGGTCATGCGCACGCCGTCGCCGCTGTTGCCGGCGATCACGTTGCGGCCGCCGAGCAATTGCGAGCCGACGTGGATTCCGCCTGCCGCGCTGGCCTCGACGCCGTCGCCGCCGTTGCCGAATACGGCGAGCCCCGTCGCGTCGGTGCCGACGTAGCATCCTTCGACGGCGCTGCCGCTGGCGCCGGTGAAGCGGATGCCGGAGCCGGCGAAGCCGCGCACCGCGAGGCCGCGGATGGTGGTTCCGGGGGCGCTCACGTCGAGTCCCACGCCGCCCGCGAGCGAGCCGTCGAGGTCGATCGCGATCGTGCTGACGCCGGGCACCCCGGCGAGCGCGTTGCCGAACGCGCTGCCTTCCTGCGAGTAGCCGTCGATCACGACGGGCGCGGTGATCGCGGGCAGCGGCGCGAGCGGCTGGATCACGTGCGGACCGGGGCCGGGAATCGCGAAGGAGATGCGATCGAGCCCGGGGGTTGCGTTCGCATCGAGCAGGGCCTGCCGGAGCGAGCCCGGTCCCGAATCGGCCGTGCTGGTGACAGTGTAGGCGTCGGGCATGGTGGTCGTGTCGACGCGGATCACGTAGACGTCTCCGGCGCTGTCGTCGCGCCGGTCGTCCCAGCCGGCCAGGATTTCGCCCGAGGGGCCGAGCGCCATCACCAGCGACTGGCGGAAGTCGGGGAACGCGCAGAGCGGCACGCCGTCGGCGGCCGCCACCGTGGCGCCGGCCGCGCTGACGATCTGGGCGTAGATGTCGGTGCCGGGATTGCGCGCGTCGCGCCACACGGCGACGAGCCGTCCCGAACCGTCCACGGCGGCGAGCGGGTCGCTCTGGCTGCCGGGTGCCGTGCAGACCGGCACGTCGGCGCCCCACACGGTCGCGCCGGTTGCGTCGATGCGCTGGGCGTAGATCTGGGTCTCGCCCGGGTCGCGGGTGTCGTCCCAGACCACGTACTGAAACGCCCCGTCGGCGGCGAGGCTGACCGTGCTGTTCACCGTGCTCGCGATCGAGACGCCGTCGGTGGCCCATGCCACCGCGCCGGTGCCGTCCACGGACTGCACGAACAGCTCGCCGAGCCCGTTGCGCGTGTCGCGCCATGCCAGCGCCACCCCGCCGCCGGGCACGGGCGAGATCGCGAGCCCGCTGCGCGAGCCCGAGGCGACGCAGACCGGGATGCCGTCCGCCGTGTACAGCGCCGTGCCCGACGCGTCGACCCGCTGCGCGTAGTAGTGGGTGCCGCTCGAACGCGCATCCTGCCATGCGACCCACGCGCCGCCCGCGCCGTCCGCGACGATCAGGGGCGTCTGCTGCGTCCCGGTGGCCGAGCAGATGTTGACCCCGTTCAGCGCCCACTGCGGGGCGCCGGTCGCATCGAGACGCTGCACGTAGATGTCGTAGCCCACCGCGCGCCGGTCGGCCCAGGCGATGATGACGCCGCCGGCGCCGTCGGAGGCGCCCACCGGCGTGCGCTGGACCTGCGTGACGACCGCGACCGGCGCGCCGTCCGCGCTCCACTGCGGGACGCCCGCGCCGTCGAGGTGCTGCGCGTAGATGTCGCTCGCGAACCCGGCGCGGCGGTCCTCCCAGAACAGGAACGCGCCGCCCGCGCCGTCGCCGACGATGCCCGGATTCTGCTGGTCGCCGGTCGCCGTGCAGACGGAAGCGCCGTTCGCCGTCCACAGCGGCGTGCCCGAAGCGTCGAGCCGCTGTGCATAGATGTCGTAGTCGGCTCCGCGCCGATCCCGGAACACGACGATGCCGCCGCCTGCGGCGTCGGAGGCGATGGCCGGACTGTTCTGCGCCCAGTCACCCGTGGCCGCCGCCTGACCCGTGGGTGTCCACGCCGCGCGCGCCGGCGATGGCACGAGGGACGTGCAGAGGAGGAGGACGGCGATCGAAGCGGACAGGGATGCAGCGGGTCGAATGAAGTGTCGGAGCGGCATGGGATCCTCCTGACGAGCGCCGCGAGCGGGGCCGGAGTGTGGCGTGATCCCGCCCGTGATGTCCAGGATGCAGAGGTGGTCACCGATGGGGGACCGGAAAGCCCCTCGCCGTCACACGTCGCGGGACCGCCCGCCTGCCCGCGGCCCATTCGGCCCGGGCTGTGGCAATATCCACGGCATGCACGAACGGTGGAGAATTCGGCTGTGACGGACAGCCTCCCGGCGGTCCCGGAAGAAGGTGGAGGGCGGGGGACGCCCCTTCCCTCCGACGAGATGCTGGTAACGCGCTACCTCGGTGAGCCCGGTTCGCCGGCGGGGCGGCGCGCGGTGGCGACGCTGTTCGCGCGGTACGACGCGCGCGTGTACCAGTGGTGCCTGCGGCTCGCCCGCGACCACGACACGGCGCTCGACCTCGCGCAGGAGGCGATGCTCACCGCGCTGCGCGACCTCGGCCAGTTCGAGGGGCGCGCACGCTTCTCGACGTGGCTGTACACGGTCGTGCGGCGCCGTGCGCTGCGGATGCTGATGCGCGAGCGCCGCTGGCTGACGGACGAGGTGGACGCGGACGCCCTGCAGTCGCCGGCGCCGGGTCCCGAGGAGACGGCCGCGAACAGGGACGAGGAGAGCTGGGTGCGACAGGCCGCGAAGGAGCTGCTCGAGCCGATCGAGGCCGCAGCGCTGATGCTGCGCTGCGAGGAAGGCCTGCCCGTGGAAGAGGTCACGCGGCTGCTGGCGCTGCCGGGCGCCTCGGGCGCGCGCGGCGTGCTGCAGTCGGCGCGCCGCAAGCTGCGCGCCGCGCGTGAGCGCCGCCGCGCGAGCGAAGGAGGTCAGGCATGACGCCGGGACGCGTCTGGAGCGACGAGCGGATCGCGGAGCTTGCGGAGTTGCCGCCGGAGCACCCCGAGGTGCAGGCGGTGCGTGAGGATCCCGAGCGCTGGGCACGGCTGATCGCTCTGCGCGCGTTTCTGCACCCGGAGGCGCCGCCGCCGGGGGCACGCACGGAAGAGGCGGTCAGCCGGATCCGCGCCGCCGTGCAGCATGCGCTCGAGGCGCAGGAAGCGGATCCGGCGCCACGCCCCGGGATGACGCCCGCGCGGTCCGCGCGCGCGCCGCGCGCGTGGTTCACCGGCTGGCCCGCGCTGGCTGCAGCCGCGGCGGTGATCGTGGCGGTGGCGCTGCTGCTGCCGCGGGCGCTCGAGCATCGCGACACGCTGCGCGGGTCGGCGGCGACCCCCCTTGCGGCCACGGCCCGCATCGAGGGCGATGCGGCGGTCTTCACCTGGCGTGCCGTGCCGGGCGCCGAGGTCTACGAGTTCGCGGTGTTCGGTGAAGACCTGACCGCGCTGCGCCCGGTGCTCGCGGTGGGCGATACGGTCCTGTGGCTGCCGCTCGACGCGCTGCGCACCGCGGACGGCGCCGGGCGCACGCTGCTCTGGCGCGTGACCGCGGTGCACGCCGGAACGCCGCTCGCGCACTCCCGGACGGTGCGGCTCGACGTGCCCTGAGCCGCGGCGCCGCGCCGGGCTCAGCCCGCGGTCCTGTCCTTCATGCGGATCACCAGGATCGCGGTGTCGTCGTCGGGAGGCACGCCGTTCGAGAATGTCTCGCTCGCCTGCACGAGACTGCGCAGGATCGCGTCGGCCGATGCGCGGCCATCGGCGGCGAGGGCCCGCTCGATACCGTTCTCGTCGAAGAACGCATTGCCGCGATTGCGGCGCTCGGAGAGCCCGTCGGTGTAGAGCACGAGCGCGTCGCCGGGGGCCATCGACGCTTCGGTGGCCGGGAACGCGATCCCCTCGATCGCCCCGAGCGGCGGTGAGGTCGCCCCGAGCCGTTCGACCCGGCCATTGCGGGCCAGCATCGCCGGGTTGTGCCCCGCATTCACGTAGGTGAGCTTTCCCGTCGGCAGATCCAGCAGGCCGATCATCATGGTGATGAAGCGGCTGCTCTCGGTGTGCCGGCAGAGGTGCATGTTGATCGACGCGGTGATCTGATCGAGGGGCCGCTCGTCGAGGTCGACGAACTTGAGGATCGCCTGCAGATTCGCGGTGAGCAGCGCCGCGCCCGCGCCTTTGCCCGACACGTCGGCGATCGTGATCAGCAGGCGCCGCTCGTCGAGCAGCATGGTCTCGTAGTAGTCGCCGCCCACGTGGCGGAATGAACGGTAGAAGCCGGCCAGCTCGTAGCCGGACGGCTGCGGCAGGACCTCCGGGCGCAGCCGCGTCTGGATCTGCTGCGCGGCCTGCTGGTCCTTCTGCATCTCGACGTTGCTGATGACTTCGGCGCGCAGCAGCCGCTGCAGCACGACCACACTGCCGATCCCGAGGTAGGCGACGAACCAGGGCCACGGCGTGGCGCCCGCGCCGAGCGTCTTCGTGAGCTTCATGGCCAGGATGCCGAAGCTGCCGCCGACGAGCGCCCCCGACAGGCCGATCAGCAGCCGCTTCCTGAGCGGCAGCTTGCCGCCCCACATGAGGCGGCGGCTGAACCAGCGCTTGAGGAATCCGGGGATGGCCATGAGGAAGGTCTCCGGGAGGCGGCGCGAACGGGAGCGCATGATACGCGCTCCCGGGCCGTCGCGCAGCCGTCCTTCACGCCGCCGGCTCCACCGTTCCGGCGCCGGTTTTGAAAACCTGCCGCGCCTGGTGCAGATTGGCGCCCGGCCCGCACGGGCCGACCCGAACGGCCGCCGGCAGCTTCCCTGCGAGAGCGCACATGCAGATCGAAATCATCACCATCGGCAACGAGATCCTGTCCGGGCGCACCGTCGACACCAACTTCGCCTTCATCGCCCGCGCGCTCGAAGAGGTGAGCGTGGTGATCGGCTGGCACACCACCGTCGGCGATACCGCCGAGCGCATCGGCGAGGCGCTGCGCATCGCACTCGGGCGCGCCGACGCCGTGGTGATGACCGGCGGGCTCGGCCCGACGCCGGACGACATCACGCGCAAGGCGGTCTCGACGCTGCTCGGCCGGCCGCTCCGGCTCGACGACCGCGTGCTCGAGGAGCTGCGCGTCATGGCGAAGCGCCGCGGTCGCAAGATGGCGCCGGCGCTCGAGGGCCAGGCGCTGATTCCGGTCGGCGCCGAGGCGTGGCCGAATCCGCTCGGCAGTGCACCGGGCATTCTGATCATGCACGACGACAGGCCCGTGGTGCTGCTGCCCGGAGTGCCGTCCGAAATGGAAGCGCTGACACGCCAATCGCTGGTGCCGTTCCTGCGCGCACGCACCGGCCGCACGGTGGAGACGTTCACGCTGCGCACCGCGGGCGTCTACGAGAGCATGCTGCACGAAGTGATCGCCGCGACGCCGCACCGCTGGCCGAGCGCCTCGCTCGCCTACCTGCCCAGCTATCTCGGCGTGGATCTGCGCGTGACGGTGGCCGGGCAGGATCCGGCGCGCGTACGCGAGGTCCGCGATCAGGCTCACGACGATCTCGTCGCGCTGGTGGCGCCCGTGGTCTACGCCGAAGGTGCGACGGCGATGGAGGAGGTCCTCGGCGACATCCTGCTCGAGCGCGGCTGGCGGCTCGCGACCGCCGAGTCCTGCACCGGCGGACTCGCGGCGAAGCGCATCACCGACGTCCCGGGCGCGTCGCGCTGGTTCGAGCGCGGCTTCGTCACGTATTCCAACGAAGCCAAGGTGCAGATGCTCGGCGTGGAGTCCGACGCACTCGAAAAGCACGGCGCGGTGAGCACCGTGGTGGCCGAGCAGATGGCGGCGGGCGCGGCCGCGCGCGCGGGCGTCGAGACCGCGGTCGGCATCACCGGCATCGCCGGCCCCGACGGCGGCACTCCGCAGAAGCCGGTCGGCACGGTGTGCATCGCGGCGCTGGCGCCCGGGACCAGGGCGTCGCGCACCGTTCGTTTCTCGGGCCCGCGCGATACGATCCGCCAGCGCAGCGCGCAGGCGGCGTTCGACCTGCTCAGGCGCCTCGCGCTGGGGCTGCCGGTGGATCCGCAGCTCCCCCGATGAGGCTGTTCCTCGCGATCGTGCCGCCGCCCTCCGTGCAGCGCGCGGCATTCGCCGTCACCGGTGCGCTCAGACACCCGGGGGACGGCGTGGCATGGGTGAAGGAAGCCAACCTGCACTTCACGCTGCGCTTCCTCGGCGAGGTCGGCGACTCGGCGCGGCGCGACGTCGTGCACGCCGCGCAGGAAGGCGCTGGGGCGCACGCGCCGTTCGAGGTCGTGCTTGGCCCGGCGGGCGCCTTCCCTGCGCCGAAACAGGCGCGCGTGCTGTGGCTCGGCGTCGCGGCGGGGGCGGAGGCGATGACCGCGCTCGCGGCGTCGCTCGCCGACGCGCTCGCGGCGCGCGGCTTTGCGAAGGAGGAGCGTCCGTTCTCGGCGCACCTCACGATCGGCCGCGTGCGCGAGCCGCGCGCCGATTGGAGCGCGCGGCTCGCGGGCGCCGCGCCGGATCCGGAGGCGGCTGCATTCCAGGTCGAGCGCATCGCGCTGGTGCGCAGTCAGCTCGCGCGCGGCGGCTCGATCTACACGGTCGTCGAAGACGCCCCGCTCGGCGGGCGCTGAAACGCGCTATCCTCGGCGTCCCCGCCCGCGACACCGATCGGAGGACACGCCATGTGCCGAAACATCCGCAAGCTGCGACGCCCCGATGGGGCCCCGACCGAAGCCGAGATGCGCGACGCCGCTCTGCAGTTCGTGCGCAAGGTGAGCGGCTATCCCAGGCCCTCGCATGCGAACGAGGCCGCCTTCGAGCAGGCGGTGGCGGACGTCACCGCCGCGCAGCGCCGGCTGTTCGAGCGGCTGGTCACCCGCGGCGCGGCCTGAGCCGGCCGGGCTGAGCCGCGCGCCCGCCGCCAGGACGGACCTTCGGGCGGCGCAGGAGCGGCAGGAAGCGGCCCGAGCGCCGGTGCGCTGTGACGAACGCGCGGCGCAGACGGGCGCCCCCGCGCGGCTGGCGTTCGCGCTCGCCGGCGCCAACCCGACGCACGGCGCGATCGGGTTCCGCTACGGGATTCCCCACGACGCCGCGGTCGAGCTGGACGTGTTCGACCTGAACGGCCGGCGGGTTCGCCCGGTGCTCCGGCGCGAGCAGCCGGCCCGGACGTACGTCGCCGGGTTCGACGGGCGCGACGGCACCGGACGCGCGCTCGCTGACGGCGTGTACTTCGCGCGGCTGCGGGTCCGGGGGGCCGGCGGACGCCGCGCCGAGACCCGGCGCTTCACCGTGCTCCGCTGAGCCGCGGGCCGCGCGGCGCGGGGGCAGGAAGGGCCGGAGCGGTTTGCCGATCCGGCCCTTTCGCTCCATGGCCGCAACGAGTTAGGCTGCCGAAAATAGTGCTTCGCGCCCACTGCTCATTTGTGTAGTATGGCGCCCAACGAGCACCGGACGCGGTCGGCCGGTGGGCCTGCGGGACCCGAGCCCCGATGCCCACGAAGCCACCCCGATCGATCCGGTTTGAACCCGCCCCTGCGAAGGAGAGCAGTGATGATGATGAATGTGCCACCGTCCGCCAAGGAAAAGGCCAAGGCGCTCGATCTCGCCCTCGGCCAGATCGAGAAGCAGTACGGCAAGGGCGCGATCATGAAGCTGGGCGAGGAGCGTGCGCGGGTCGCGGTCGAGGTCATTCCGACCGGCTCGATCGGCCTCGACCTGGCTCTCGGCGTGGGCGGCGTCCCGCGCGGTCGCGTCGTCGAGATCTACGGCCCCGAGTCCTCGGGTAAGACGACGCTCGCCCTCACGATCATCGCCAACGCGCAGAAGACCGGCGGCAACGCCGTGTTCATCGATGCCGAGCACGCGCTCGACGCCGCCTACGCGCAGAAGCTCGGCGTCGATGTCGCCAACCTGCATGTCGCGCAGCCGGACACCGGCGAAGAAGCGCTCGAGATCGCCGACCACCTGGTGCGCTCCGGCGCGGTGGACGTGGTGGTCATCGACTCGGTGGCGGCGCTGGTGCCGCGCGCCGAAATCGAGGGCGAGATGGGCGACTCGCACGTCGGGCTGCAGGCCCGGCTCATGTCGCAGGCGCTGCGCAAGCTCACCGGTTCGATCAACAAGAGCCGCACCACGGTGATCTTCATCAACCAGATCCGCATGCAGATCGGCGTGATGTTCGGCAACCCCGAGACCACCGCCGGCGGCCGCGCGCTCAAGTTCTACGCTTCGGTGCGCATGGACATCCGCCGCATCGCCACGCTCAAGGACAGTGACCAGGCGGTCGGCAACCGCACCCGCGTGAAGGTCGTGAAGAACAAGGTCGCCGCGCCGTTCCGCGACGCCGAGTTCGACATCCTCTACAACGTCGGCATCTCGCGCGAAGGCGAACTGCTCGACTACGCGGTGGACAAGGGCATCATCACCAAGGCGGGCACGTGGTTCTCGTTCGGCGAGGAGCGCCTCGGCCAGGGCCGCGAGAACGCGCGGCTGTTCCTCAAGGAGCATGCCGACGTCCGCCAGCAGGTCGAAGCGAAGCTGCTGCCCGCGCTCGGGATGCGCGCCCCGGAGGCGCCGGCCGCGGCGCCGGGGTCCGAGAACGGCACGGCGCAGAACGAAGAGGCGGAAGCGGTCGGCGCGGGCCGCGGATCGAGCGGCAGGAAGCGCTGAATCCGTGACGGGCGGGGCCCCGGGCTCCGCCCGTCATGACCCACGGACGGCGGGTCCCGCGGCCCGTTGGGCCTCGAGCGGACGCCCCATTCCCGGCCCCCGTGACGGGAGAACGCCCCAGATGACATCCACACGGCGCAGCGCGCCGAAGCCCGGCGTGTTCTACTACGCGCTCGGCTCGTGGCGGGCGCGCCCGCTCGCGGGCGACGGCTACTTCACGCTGCACGAAAAGAGCAGCTACCCCTCGGTGATCCTCGGCCTGGGCCTGCTCACCACGGCCGAGCTGGTGCCGGTCCACCTGCTGCTTTCGCGCTGGACGCCGATCGCGGCGTGGCTCGCCACCGGACTCGCGCTCTACGGGATGCTCTGGTTCGTCGCCGACTGGCGGGCGACCTGCCTGCGTCCGATCCGGCTCGGCGCGGACGGGCTCGAGCTGCACGCGGGACTGCGCTGGGACGTGTCGATCCCGCTCGATGCGATCGCCTCGATCGAGCGCCCGGGTCGTGACGATTCCGCCGCGGGGCGACCGCTCAAGCTGAGCCTGTTCGCCGATCCGGATCTCGTCGTGCGCACCCGGCGACCCGTGGAAGCGCGCGGGCTCTCCGGCCTCCGGCGGCATGCGGACGCGTTCGCGTTCGCGGTGGACGAGCCGCAACGCCTGATCGACGCATGGCACGCGCTCCGGGACGGATCTTGAGCGGCCGCACGCGGCCCTGCGGAACCCGCTCTGCCCCGCCGATAACTCCACGGTCGTTTCGGTCAACGAATCGCCGTGGAGGTGGTCATGTCGGCTCCCCCGCTCAAGCAGCTGATCGGGATTCCGCTGAACGTCGTGCTGTTCCTGCTGCTCATGATGATGGGCTGGGGCAGCGTGGATGGCTTCCTCTCGCACCCGACGCGTGTGGGCGTGATCGTGCTGCACCTCATCATGATCCCGGTGATGACGTGGTCGACCGGCGGCCGCAGCAGGGGGCTCGAGCACGCGCCGGACTGGAAGCCGTTCTTCCCGCTGCTGGCGATGCACTCGGTGTTCACGGCCTACGTCATGCCCTACATGGACGCGCGCGACATCTGGGTGATCCCGGGCGGCGAGGTGACGCGCTGGGTCGGGTTCTCGCTGCTCACGGTCGGGGTGTTCCTGAGGCTCGGCCCGATGCTGACGCTCGGCCGCCGCTTCGTCTCGGTCGTCGCGGTGCAGGCGGACCATCGGCTTCACACCGGCGGGTTCTACCGGCTGGTGCGGCATCCGTCCTACATCGGCATCCTGCTCATGGACCTCGGCTTTGCGGGCGTGTTCCGCAGTCTCGTCGCGCTCGCGCTGCTGCCGGTCGTGTTCTGGATGTTCAAGCGCCGCATGGACGTCGAAGAGGGCTTCATGAACACGAAGTTCGAGGACTACCGCGACTACATGGGGCGCACGGCGAGGCTGATCCCGGGCATCTATTGAAGCGCGCCTCGTGCGGCGATAGCCTGCAGACGCTCCCGGACGCACTCCGGGGGCGCCTGCGTCCGTTGCGGCCGCGCGGCGCGGCCGCAACATCGCGAGGAGGTGCCCGTGGCCGTCGTCGAGAAGTCGCCGCCGGCTTCGCCGATGATCTGGTGGGGGCTGGTGTTCGCCCCGTTCGTCTATCTGGGTCTGATCCTGTTCGTCGTCGAAGCGCCGGCGGCAGCGGTGGCGCCTTCGCTGCCTGCGATCCTCGTCGGCATCGCCGCGCTGGAGACGGCGGTCGCGCAGGTGCTGTGGGTGCAGGTCAAGCGCGGAACCCTGACCACGCTTCAGACCTCCGGAGGCGCACCGGCGCCATGGGCGGTCATCGTGTGGGCGCTCGACGAGGGCCCGGCCGTGCTCGGCCTGGTGCTCGCGTTCCTCGGCGCGCCGCAGGGCGTGTCGTTCACGCTCATCGGACTCTCGCTGCTGGCTCTGCTCATGAACCCCTACTGGACGCTCGAGTCGTGAAACCGCCCGAGGCCACCCGCAAACGCCGCGCCGGCCGCCGTACGCCGCGCGGCCCGGTGAGCGCGGAGCGCGCACGCGATCCCGAGGCCTGTCGCGAGGCGGCGCTCCGGCTGCTCGAGCGCACCCGCCGCACGCGCAGCGGTCTCGTCCGGAAGCTCGCCGACAAGGGCTACGACGCCGCGCTGATCGATCAGGTGATCGACCGGCTTGCCGGCGTCGGACTGGTGGACGATGTCGAGTACGCGCGCGCCTACCTGGCCGGGCGCTGGGGCCGTCGCGCGGCGGGCTGGCGCGTGCTCGAGAACGACCTCAGGCGCCGCGGCGTGGGGGCGGAGGACATCGCCACGGCGCGCGCCGGGTTCGAAGCGGAGCACGGCGGCGTCGACGAGCTTGCGGGCGCCCGGCGCGCGATCGAGCAGGCGGCGCGCCGTTACGCGAAACTCGAGCCGCGGGTTCGACGCCAGCGCCTGTGGGGCATGCTCGCGCGCAAGGGATTCGGCGGCGAGACGATCGAAGCGGCGCTGCGCGAAGCCGAGGCCCGCGGCGCCCGCGGCGCCGAAGACTCCGACCGGCCCACGCGCGGGTCGCGCAGGTCGGGCGGCGGCTGAGAACGTCGCTGGCCGGAGGCGGAGGAGCGGACCGCGAGGCGCATCCTGGATCCTTCCGTGGCGACGCGCGACGGGGCCACGCGGCGATGGGCGCGCCCGGACACCGCCTAGCCTCGTCCGGACAAACTCGGTATCTTTCGCCCCTTATGACCCAGGCCTCCACGACTCCCAGGGCCGCGGCCGAGCTGCGCCGCGCCTTCGTCGACTTCTTCGTCTCCCGCGGGCACACCTCGGTGCCGTCGTCGCCGCTGGTGCCGGGCGACCCGACGCTGCTGTTCACCACCGCCGGCATGGTGCAGTTCAAGCCCTACTACACGGCGAGCGGCGAAGTGCCGTACACACGCGCGGTCTCGGTGCAGAAGTGCCTGCGTCTCACCGATCTCGAGAACGTGGGGCTCACCCCGCGCCACGACACGTTCTTCGAGATGCTGGGCAATTTCTCGTTCGGGGCCCGGGAGCGCGGCGCGTACTTCAAGGAAGACGCGATCGCGTACGCCTGGGAGTTCGTGACGCAGGTGCTGCAGCTGCCGGAGGAGCGGCTCTACGTCTCGATCTTCGAAGGCGAAGGCGCGCTGCCGCGCGACGAAGAGGCGATCGCGCTCTGGAAGAAAGCCGGCGTGCCGGAGCGCCGCATCGTGCCGCTCGGGCGCGCCGACAACTTCTGGGGGCCGGCGGGCGGGCAGGGCGCCTGCGGGCCGAGCAGCGAGATCTACTTCGATCTCGGCGAGAAGGCTCCCGCGGACTACCCCGAGGGCACCTTCTGGGGTGAACGGCCGGGCGACCCGGGCGACCGCTTCATGGAGTTCTGGAACCTGGTGTTCCCGCAGTTCGACGCGCAGGCCGACGGCACGCTGCAGCCGCTCGCCCACCCGGGCATCGACACCGGCATGGGCCTCGAGCGGCTGGCGCTGATCCTGCAGGGGAAGACCTCGATCTTCGACACCGACCTGTTCGCGCCGCTGGTCCAGCAGATCCTGGACCTGGCGAAGCCGGACGCGCAGCGGCTCGCGCTCGCGCGCCGCGATGCCCGGGTGATCGCCGATCACGTGCGCGGGCTCACGTTCGCGATCGCCGAAGGGGCGCTGCCGGGCAACGAAGGGGCCGGCTACGTGCTCAGGCGGCTGCTCCGCCGCGCGGTCACGCGCGGACGGCGGCGCGCCGGGCTCGATCTCGGCGAGCCGTTCCTGGCGCCGCTCGCGGCGCATGCGGTGGACATGTTCGGCGGCCACTACCACGAGCTGGTCGCGCATCGCGATCAGGTGCTGCGCGTGCTCGAGCACGAGGAGGCCGGATTCGCACAGACGTTCGAAGGCGGCCTCGCGCGGCTCGAAGAGCTGTTCGCCACGGGCCACAAGACGATTTCCGGCGAGGACGCGTTCGTGCTGCACGACACCTACGGTTTTCCGATCGAACTCACCGAGGAGATCGCGCGCGAACGCGGCGTGGCGGTGCACCGCGGGGAGTTCGACGAAGCCATGGAAGAGCAGCGCGCCCGGGCGCGGGCCGCCAGCCGGTTCGGCAGGACCGGCGCCGGGGAGCGCGCGCCGTGGACCGCAGTGACCGACGGCGCGGATTCGGAGTTCATCGGCTATGACGCGCTGGCCGCGGGGAGCCTCACGCTCAGGCGCTGGCGCAAGTGCGGCAGCGAAGGCGAAATCGAGATCGTGCTCGATCGCACGCCGTGCTACGCGGAGTCCGGCGGCCAGGTGGCCGACATGGGCCGCATCGAGAGCATCGGGATCGTCGCCGTGCTCACCCACGTCTATCGCGAGGACGAGCAGATCGTGCACCGCGTGCGCTTCACGCACGGTGACCGCGACTCGCTGATCTCGGCCGGTGCGCGCGGCGGGCTCAAGGCGAGCGTGTCACCGGCACACCGCTTTCCGACGATGCGCCATCACACGGCGACGCATCTGCTGCACGCGGCGCTGCGCCAGGTGCTGGGCGAGCACGTGCGCCAGGCGGGCTCGCTGGTGGCCCCCGATCGCCTGCGCTTCGACTACACGCACTTCGAGGCGCCGAGCGCGGAGCAGCTCGAAACGATCGAGGGCATCGTGGTCGAGTGGGTGCTGCGCAACAAGGACGTGAGCTGGACGGTGATGCCGATCGCGGAAGCGAAGGCGCTCGGCGCCATGGCCCTGTTCGGCGAGAAATACGGCGCCGAGGTCCGCGTGGTCACCGTCGACGGTTCGCGCTCGGCGCACATCCCGGTGAGCCGTGAGCTGTGCGGCGGCACGCACGTGCGGCGCACGGGCGACATCGGCGCGTTCGTGCTGGTGAACGACTCCGCCATCGCGAGCGGGACGCGCCGCGTCGAGGCGCTGTGCGGACACGAGGCGCTCAGGCACCTGAAGGGCGAGGAGCGGCTGCTGGCCAGGACGGCGGAGCTCCTGCAGGCGAGTCCGGCCGCGCTGCCCGAACAGGTGCAGAAGCTGCGCGCCGAGAACGAGAAGCTGAAGAAGGCGCTGGCCGAGCAGGAAAAGGGCGGTCTCGAGGCCGAGCTCGAAAAGCTCGCCGCGGCCGCCACCCAGGCGCCGGGCGGCCGCTGGCTGGTCGCCGAGATCACCTCGGGTGCGGACCCCAACGCGGTGCGCGAGGCCGCCGACCGCCTGCGGGGCGCGCTCGGCCGCGGCGCCGCGGTGCTGGCCATCCGGGCCGGCGACAAGCTCACGTTCCTGGCTGCGGTGACGGACGATCTGGTGAAAGCGAAGAAGCTGCGCGCCGACGAGCTGGTGCGCGGGGTGGCGAAGGTCGCGGGCGGGTCCGGCGGCGGCAAGCCGCATCTCGCGCTCGCCGGCGCGAAGGACGCGGCGAAGCTCGAAGACGCCCTCGCGGAGGCCCGGCGCATGCTGGGCGAGGCGCTCGCGGAATGAGCCGCGCCCTGCCGCGTGCCGCGCGGTGGCAGGCGGCTGGCGCGGGAGTATGGCGACGGCTTGATGGCGGCGCGGCGCAGCGGGCGCGGCGTCGTCACGGCGGCATCCCAACCATGAAAGGTCGCTTATGAAGGCGCTGGTCCTCGCGGGAGGCCGCGGCACGCGGCTCCGTCCCATCACGCACACGAGCGCCAAGCAGCTGGTGCCGGTGGCCAACAAACCCGTGCTGTTCTACGGCCTCGAATCCCTGCGCGACGCCGGTATCGTGGACGTCGGCATCGTCGTCAGCGATCCGCGCGAGATGCTCGAGCCCGACCGCCGCACCGGCGAGCACACCACGGTGATGGTCAACAGCCAGGCCGAGATCCGCCGCGCGGTCGGCGACGGCGCGGCATTCGGCCTGCGGGTGACGTACATCGAGCAGGAGGCCCCGCTCGGGCTCGCGCACGCGGTGAAGATCGCCCAGCCGTTCATCGGCGACGATGCGTTCGTCATGTACCTGGGTGACAACCTGATCAAGGACGGCATCGTCCCGTTCGTGCGCGAGTTCGAGGCCGAGCAGCCCAATGCACAGATCCTGCTTGCCCACGTCAAGACGCCGCAGGACTTCGGCGTCGCCGAGCTCGACGGCGACCGCGTCGTACGGCTCGAGGAGAAGCCGAAGCAGCCGAAGAGCGATCTGGCCCTGGTGGGCGTCTACCTGTTCGATCCGTCGATCTTCGAGGCGGTGAACGCGATCCGCCCGAGCCGCCGTGGCGAGCTCGAGATCACCGACGCGATTCAGCACCTGATCAACGCGAAGCGGCGCGTGCGCTCGCACGTCATCGGCGGCTGGTGGAAGGACACCGGCAAGGTCGAGGACCTGCTCGAGGCGAACCGCATCGTGCTCGCCGATCTCGAGACGAAGATCGACGGCAGCGTCGACGAGGCGACCCGGATCGAGGGGAACGTCTGCATCGGCGCGGGCTCGACGGTGCTGCGTTCGCGCCTGCGCGGGCCGCTGGTGGTCGGCGCGAACGCGACCATCGAGGACGCCTACATCGGGCCGTTCAGCGCGATCGCCGACGGCGTGACGATTTCGCATTCGGAGATCGAGCACTCCATCGTGCTCGAGCGCAGTACGATCAGCGGCGTGCCGCACCGCATCGAATCGAGCCTGATCGGCCGCGACGTCACGGTGACGACGCACGCTACGCGCCCGCGTGCGCACCGGCTGATGATCGGCGACTCGAGCCGGGTGGAGCTCGCATGAGCCCGCACGGCCGCGCGCGGGCGACGAGGCTCCGGCCGTGAAGGTATTCATGACCGGCGCGGGCGGGATGCTGGCCCGCTCCACCGTGCGCGCGCTCGAGGCGGCGGGCCACGACGTGCTCGCCCTGCGCCGCGAGGACGCCGACGTCACGCGCTACGACGCGCTGATCCACCCGATCCGCACGTTCCGCCCCGACTGGGTGTTCCACCTCGGCGCATTCACGAAGGTGGACGAGTGCGAGTCGCGGGCGGACCATGCGTATCTCGTGAACGGCATCGGCTCCAGGAACGTGGCACTGGCAGCCGCGGAGTGCGCGGCCGCGGTGCTCACGATCTCGACCGACTACGTGTTCGGCGGCGACGGCACGCGGCCCTATCGCGAGTACGATCCGCCGGCGCCGCGTTCGGTGTACGGCGCGTCCAAATGGGCTGGAGAACAGTGCGTGCGCGAGGTGAACCCGAAGCATCTGATCGTGCGCACCGCATGGCTGTTCGGCCGCGGCGGGCCCAATTTCGTCGACACGATTCTGGCGAAGGCGCGCGCGGGCGAGGCGCTCAAGGTAGTGGACGATCAGCGCGGCGCGCCGACCTCCACCCACGACCTGGCGCGGGGCCTGATCGACCTCGTGCGCGCAGCGCAGTACGGCACCTACCACTGCACCAGCCGCGGCGACTGCACCTGGTACGACCTCGCCGCCCATGCGCTCGCGCGGGCCGGGCTCTCGACGCCGCTCGAGCGCACCGATTCGAAGTCGTTCGTGCGCCCGGCGCCGCGCCCCGCGTATTCGGTGCTCGACTGCCACTGGTTCGATCACGTCACCGGCCGACCGATGCCTGCCTGGCAGGACGCCGTCGACCGCCATGTCGATTCCCTCACGTCCGGCGGTGCCGCCGCCCGGGAGGTCTGACGCAGATGCCCGCCCGTTCCCGTGAAACTCCGCTCGAGCGCAGGGCCCGCGCCGTGCTCGGGCGCGCCGAGACGGTCGCCCGCCGTACGGTGCGCAGCGCCGCGCGGCCGGTGGCCGAGGCCGCCGCGCTGATGGTCGACTGCCTGGACGCGGGCGGCACGATCTACTTCTGCGGCAACGGCGGCAGCGCCGCCGACGCGCAGCACTTCGCCACCGAACTCGCCGGACGCTTTCTGATCGATCGCCCGGCGCTGCCCGCCGTCGCTCTGACCACCAACACCTCCGCGTTGACCGCGATCGGCAACGACTACGGTTTCGAGCAGGTCTTCGCGCGCCAGCTCGAGAGCACCGGAACGCCGGGCGACGTGCTGGTGGCGATCACCACCAGCGGCGCCTCGAAGAACGTGATCGCCGCGGTGCGGGCGGCCCGGCACCTCGGCATCGCCGTGGTGGGTATGACCGGGCAGAAGGGCGCTGCGTTCGCGCGGCGCTGTGACGTCGCCCTGGTCACCCCGAGCGCCTCGACGCCGGAGATCCAGACCGGGCACCTGATGATGGGCCACGCCCTGTGCGAGCTGGTCGAGCGCGCGGTGGTCGAGCGCGCCCGGCGCCGCGCCCCCCGCACCGCACGGACGCGCCGCGCATGATCGGCGCCCTGATCCAGGCGCTGCGCCCGAAGCAGTGGACCAAGAACCTGCTGCTGTTCGCCGGTCTGCTGTTCTCGCAGCAGTTCAACCACCCCGACTTCGTGCTGCGCGCACTCGCCGGATTCCTCGCGTTCTCGCTGATCGCGGGGACGGTGTACATCATCAACGACCTGCGCGACCTGTCGAAGGACCGCGTCCATCCGAAGAAGCGGCTGCGCCCGATCGCCGCGGGGCGGCTGCCGGTGCGCGCGGCGCGCGCGGCACTGGTGCCGCTGCTCATCGCGGGCGGCGGGCTGTCGTGGTGGCTCGGGCCGGGCTTCGCCGCCGTCGCGGGAATCTACCTCGTGCTCAATCTCAGCTACACGTACGGGCTCAAGGCGCACGTGCTGATCGACGTGTTCGTCGTCGCGCTCGGGTTCGTGCTGCGCGCGATCGCCGGCGTGCAGCTGCTGACCCCGGTGTCGCCCGAGACCGCGCTGTCGCCGTGGCTGCTGGTGTGCACGTTCTTCGGCGCGCTGTTCCTGGGCCTCGCCAAGCGGCGGCGCGAGATGGCCAACGCCGGCGAAGACGCGGCGGACCAGCGCGAGGTGCTGGACCATTATTCGCCCCAGGTGCTGGACATGCTGCTGGCCGCGGCCTCGGCGGCGAGCGTGATGGCCTACGCGCTCTACACGATCTGGCCGGCGACGGTCGCCAAATTCGGCAGCGAGGCGCTGCTCTACACCGTGCCGTTGGTCACGTACGGCATCTTCCGTTACCTGCATCTCGTGCACGTGTCCGAGACCGCGGAAGATCCGTCCTACGTACTGCTCAACGACCGGCCCATCCAGGTGTGCGTGCTGCTCTATCTGCTGGTGGTGGTCGTGATCCTCTACGTGCACTGATGCCGCGTGCGCGGGTGGTCGTCGCAGCGCGCGCGAAGCTGAACCTCGCGCTGGCCGTCGGGCCGCGGCGTGAGGACGGCGCCCATGAGCTGGCGACGGTGTTCCAGTCGATCTCGCTCGCCGACACGCTCCGCGCGGAACGCGCGCGCGGCCGGTTTTCGCTCGAAGTGCGCCGCGAGGACGTCGCGCGCCGCGGAAAGACGCCGGTCGATCCGGACATCACCGCCGGCGACGACAATCTGGTGCTGCGCGCGGCGCGGGCGTTCGCCGCCACGTTCGGGGTTCCGGGCGGCGCCAGGTTTGTTCTGTGGAAACGCATCCCGAGCCGCGCCGGGCTCGGTGGCGGCAGCGCCGACGCCGCGGCCACGCTGCGGGCGATGGCGGCGCTCCATGGCCTCAAGCCGCGCAGGGAGCGGATGCTGGCCCTGGCTGCCACGCTCGGCGCCGACGTTCCGTTCGCGCTGTTCGGCGGCACCGCACTCGGCCTCGGCAGGGGCGACCGCCTCGAGAGGTTGAGGCTGATCGAACCCTTCCATGCCGTCCTCGCGGTGCCCGGCTGGCGAATCTCGACCGCTGCCGCGTTCCGGCGGATCGACCGGGCCAAATATGGCTTGACAGGCTGGAATGCGAAACTAAGATCGTTGCAAGCCCTTCGCCGCAAGCCAGTAAGCGCAACGGATTCGCTTCGGCTGGGTAACGTTTTCGAGGACGTGCTGGGCGATTTCAGAGCCCGTTTCGATTCGCTGTCGCGTCGTCTTGCCGCCGCCGGCCTGTCATCCATTCATATGACGGGCAGCGGCTCTGCCATGTTTGGGATCGTGGCGAATGAGACGGAGGGACAGCGGATCATCGGCAGGTTCAACGGAAGAGAGCCGCTCTACCTGGTGCGCTCCACCGGGGCGGGGCATCTTCTCCAGAAGCTCGTGACTTGAGCCGGAAGGCAAGGAAGCAGAATGCTCAAGCTTCGCCGGTTGTCCGCCCAGAGCCCCCCACGCACGTCCTCTGACGGCCACGCCCGGGTGATCTCATGATCGAGATCACCGAGGTCCGCGTCTCGATCCGCAACGACGAGAAGCTGAAGGCGTTCGTCAGCGTCACGCTCAACGACTCGTTCGTGGTGCGGGGACTCAAGATCATCCACGGCAACAGCGGACTGTTCGTCGCCATGCCGAGCCGCAAGCGTCCCGACGGTCAGCACCAGGATCTGGCGCATCCGATCAACGATCTGACCCGTAAGTACATGACGGAGACGATCCTGGCGGAGTACTACCGGGAGCTGCGGAACCCCTCGCCGGGCCGCGGCGCATCCGACGCCGCAGGACCCGCCGCGAACTAGGCGGGAGCGTCTTTCAGCCGGTCCTGCGTCGTCCGCGCCCGCGGACGCGGGGGACGGTCCGCGTCCCCGTCCCCGGCGCTCCGGCCCCCGGAAAGGGACCCCCGCGCGGGGTTGACTTCGGGGGGGTCGCTTCGTAGACTGCCCGGGCTTTTCTCCTAAGTACGCTTCCTTTGGGCCAGTTGCCAGCACCCCGCTGCTCATCCGTGAGCGCGGTCCGTGACGGAAACCCCGTTCGTTGGTGGGGCGTGGCCAAGTGGTAAGGCACGGGACTTTGGCTCCCGGATCCGGAGGTTCGAATCCTCCCGCCCCAGCCAACCTCTGGGCCCGGGAACGAACGCCGGCAGCGGGAACCTCCATATAGCTGCGGACGCCTGTCGTTCCCACCGGACCGCCCGGCGCCCGATCATTGCGCTTCGACGCGCCTGCGCGGAGCGGCGGCGACCCACGTCCAACGGGGAGGACGATCTTGGACCACTGTCGGATCTTCACCGGCAATGCCAATCCCAGGCTGGCGCAGTCGATCTGTGACCATCTCGGAGTTCCGCTCGGCGACGTGACGGTTTCGCGCTTCGAGGACGGCGAGGTCTCCGTCCGCTTCAACGAGAACATCCGCGGTGGCGACGTGTTCATCGTGCAGTCGACCGGCGCACCGGCGGAAAACCTCATGGAGTTGCTGATCATGCTCGATGCGGCGAAGCGCGCCTCCGCGCGCCGCGTCACCGCGGTGATGCCGTACTTCGGTTACGCACGCCAGGACCGCAAGGACCAGCCGCGCGCGCCGATCAGCGCCAAGCTGGTCGCCAACCTGATCACGGTCGCGGGCGCCGATCGCGCGCTGACGATGGATCTGCACAGCGCGCAGATCCAGGGGTTCTTCGACATTCCGTTCGATCACCTCTACGCCGCCCCGGTGCTGATCGAGTACTTCGCGAAGAAGAAGATCCCGAACCTGCTCGTCGTCGCGCCGGACATCGGCAGCGTGAAGATGGCGCGCGCCTATGCCAAGCGCCTCGGCGCCGACCTCGCGCTCGTGGACAAGCGCCGCCCGCGTGCCGACGCGGTCGAAATCCTGAACATCATCGGCGACGTGAAGGGCAAGAACGCCGTTCTGTTCGACGACGTCGTCACCACCGGCGGCACGCTGAGCCAGGCGGCCATGGCCGTGCGCGACCGGGGCGCGCTGGAAGTGTATGCGGGGGTGACGCACGGCGTGTTCAGTGAGCTGACCACCTCGCGAATCGAGAGCTCGGTGATCAGCGAACTGGTGGTCACCAACACCGTGCGCCACGACGCGGTGCAGCTGCCGTCCAAGGTCACCGAGCTGTCGGTGGCCGCGCTGCTCGGCGAGGCGGTGCAGCGCATCCACGAGGAACGTTCACTCAGTTCGTTGTTCGTCTGAAACCATCGCACCGGACCGGTGCGTCGTGCGGGGCGACGGCCCCGCGATGAAGGAGGAACCATCGCATGCCTGTGATGCCGTTGTCCGGCGCTCGCCGAGAGACGCTGGGGAAGGGTGGCGCCCGCAAGGCGCGCGCGGCGGGCGAGATTCCGGCGGTGCTGTACGGCCACGGTGAAGAGCCGGTGGCCGTGGCGGTGAAGGCCCGGGATTTCGACCTCATGCTGCGGGCGCACAAAGGCGGCAACCCGATCGTCAATCTGAACATGGCCGGCGCCGAGCACACCGCGCTGGTGCGTGCCGTGCAGTACGACCCGATCTCGCACGCGATCATTCACGTCGACTTCCAGCACATCTCGCTCACCGAGACGGTCGAGGTCGAAGTGACCGTGCACGTGGAAGGCCTGCCGGTGGGCGTCAAGGACGGCGGCGGCATCCTCGAGCAGATCATGCGTCAAGTCGAAGTGCGCTGCCTGCCGACCGACATTCCGAGCGCCATCAACGTCGACGTCTCCGCGCTGGAGATCGGCGACTCGGTACACGTGAGCGACCTGAAGATGGAGGGCGTGACCATCCTCTCCGAGCCGCACATGACCGTCGCGACGGTCGTGCCGCCGACGGTCTCCGAGGAGCCGGTCGCGGTCGACGAGGCCGCCGCCGCTGCCGCCGCCGCTACGGGCGAAGGCGAACCAGAGGTCATCGCGAAGGGCAAGAAGGAGGAGGAGGACGCCGAGAAGGAGAAGGCCTGATCCGTGCCGCTGCTCGTCGGACTCGGCAATCCCGGCGATCGCTACGCGCGAACCCGGCACAACGTCGGATGGAGGGCGCTCGATCGCCTGGCCGAACGTCTGAAGGCGCGGCCGTTCGAAGGCACCCGCATCTACGAAGTGCGTCGGGCCGTGCGCGGCGCCGGAGCGATCGACCTGATGAAACCGCTCACGTTCATGAACCTGAGCGGCGAGGCGGTCGCGGCCTGGTCCGCACGGCACGCGGTGGAAGCGGCGGAGCTTCTGGTGATCACCGACGACGTCTATCTGCCGCTGGGCACGCTGCGGATCAGGGCGCGCGGTTCGTCGGGGGGGCACCTCGGTCTCGAAAGCATCGAGGTCGCGCTGGGCCACGGCGGGTTCGCCCGCCTGCGGATCGGTGTCGGCGCGGCGGAAAACAGTGCGGAGCTTCGCGAGCACGTGCTCGAGGAGTTCTCTGACGAGGAAGAAGAGCGGGTAGAAGAGGCGATCACCACGGCGGCCGAGGCGGCCGACTGCTGGATCCGTGAAGGCATCGACCCCGCGATGAATCGCTTCAATCGCCGGGCGCGCAAGGAGGTTTCAGAGCCGTGAATACGTACGAAACGACGTTCATCCTCGAGCCGGGTCTCGACGAGACGCGGACGGGCGAAGAAGTGGACAAGGTGTCGCAGTGGATCAAGGACGGCGGCGGCGAAGTCATCGACGTGCAGCGCTGGGGCAAGCGCCGCCTCGCCTACGAGATCAACAAGAAGCGTGACGGCGTGTATACGCACGTGCTGCACAAGTCGCCCGCCGAGCTGGTCAAGGACCTCGAGCGGCGCATGCGGCTCAACGAGTCGGTGATGCGCGTGCTGACCGTGATCCACGTGCCGCAGCCGGAAGCCCCGGCCGAGGACGGCGAGGGCACGAAGCGGGACGACGACGAATAGCCGGCCGGTTCGTGGCGGGAGCGCAGACCGATGAGTGAGCTGAAGTTCCCCGAAGTGAACCGCGTGCTGCTGAGCGGCCGCCTGACGCGCGACCCGGATCATCGGTATGCGTCCGACGGCACGCAGGTCACGAGCTTCACGATGGCGTTTCATCGCCGCTACCGCGGGCGCGACGGGCGGCCGGCCGAACAGACCGGCTACATCACCGTCATGACCTACGCACGGCTGGCGGAAGTGTGTGCGCAGTACCTGCATCGCGGCAGCGCGGTGCTGGCGGAAGGCCGGTTGCAGATGCGGGAGTGGACGGCCACGCACGGCGAGAAGCGGCAACGCCTCGAGCTGCGCGCGGATCTGGTTCACTTCCTCGAGAAGGCGCCGATCAGTGCGGATGCCGGCGGCGAAACCGCCGAGGCCGGCGAGGATCCGCCCGAGGAAGGCGAGTTGTTCTAGGACACGGTTCAGGAGGTGAGAACCGCAATGGCGAAGAGTCGATCGACCCGTGGATTGAAGAAGAAGTACTGCAAGCTGTGTCTCGAAAAAGTCGGTTTCGTGGACTACAAGGACGAGAAGCGGCTGGGCCGCTTCGTCACCGATCGCGGCAAGATCGTGCCGCGTCGCGTCTCGGGCACCTGCGCGAAGCACCAGAAGCAGCTGACGACCGCGATCAAGCGCGCCCGCGTGCTGGCCCTGCTGCCGTTCACCAGTGATTTCTACCGGTGAGCCTGGCCGTCCGGCCCGCAGGCCGACGGCACGACGTACGGCGCTGATCGTCGCGGGGCTGCTGCTCGCGGGGCTCGGCACGTCGCAGCCGTGGGCAGGACTATGGTTCATCGTGCCGGTGGCGGTCGCGGTGGCGATGCTCACGGCGTGGCGCTTCGGCGGCTGGGGCGTGCTGGTGCCGCTCGGATTGTTCGCGGCAAGCCTCTGGCTGATCGGCAACGATCAGATGTGGGCGTGGTGGATCCCGTTCGCCGCGCTCACCGGAGCGTGGATGGGCATCCGCGAGGAGGGCGGCGGGGTGTCGGCCAGCGACCGTGCGTGGCTGCTGCTGCCGCTGCTGCTGCTGGCGGCGACGCTGCCGTGGACGGCGCCTTACGAGGACTTCCTGGTCAAGGTCCGTGCCGAATCGTTCCAGACGGACCGGATGATCGACACGTACCGGGGGCTCGGGTTCGGCGAGGAGAAGATCGCCGAACTCAAGCCGGCGATCGCCGAATCGGCGGAGCTGGCCCAGAAGGCGCTGCCCTACGTGCTGCCGTCGGTCCTGTTCCTGTGGATGGCAGTGCTGGTGGCGGCGGGGCGGCACTTCGCGGCGCGCGTGGCCGGCATGCTGGGCTGGCCGGCGGTGTCCCGCTCGAGCCTGCGCGAATGGCGGCTCCCGGACGGCGCGATCTGGCTGGTGCTGATCGGGATCGCGCTGCTGCTGACGCCCTGGAGCGCATGGACGCCCACCGCCTCGACGCTGCTGATCAACGGCGTACTGGCTTTTTGTGTGCAGGGAATCGCGGTCGTAGAATCGCTGATGATCGCGCGCGGGATGCCCGGTTCCCTGATCGTACTGACCATGCTGTTCGTGTTCGCGCTCGCGATGCCTGCGTTCGTGTGCATCGCGACGGCCATGGGCATCAGCGACGTCTGGCTCGACTATCGGCGGCTCGAATCGCCTCCCGACCAGGACGTCCCGGGGGCGTGAGCCTCGAACCCGCCGCGCCGGCGCGATCCGTTCCGGTCCGGCTTCTGGGAGAACATCGATGCAAGTGATTCTGCTCGAAGACATGAAGGGTGTGGGCCAGAAGGGCGCGACGATCAACGTCAAACCCGGCTTCGCACGCAACTACCTGCTGCCGAACAAGCTCGCGATCCTCACCGGCACCAATGCCGCGAACCGCTACAAGGAACTCGAACGCCAGCGTCAGATGCAGGAGTCGAAGCTGGTCGCGGCGGCGAAGGAAGAGGCCGCGAAGATCGACGGCTTCGAGGTGAACATTCCGGCGCAGGCCAACGAGGAAGATCACCTGTTCGGTTCGGTCACCAACGCCGACATCGCCGAAGCGCTCGAGAAGGCCGGCAAGATCGTGGACAAGCGGCGGATCGATCTCGAGGATCACATCAAAGCGCTCGGCAAGTACGACGTTCCGGTCAAGTTCCACGGCGGCGTCACCGCCACCGTGAAGGTCTGGGTGGTGCGGCCATGACGCACGGGGGCAGGAGCGTCGCATTCCTGATCCTGCTCCTGGGGCTCGCGGGTCTCCTCGCTGCAGGCGCCGACGCGGCGCCGCGCGGGAAGAAGCACGCGAAGCCGGTGCGGCCCGCGGGCGACACCACGGCGGTGATCGCGGTCGTCGACGGCCAGGCGCTCACGCGCGCGATGGTCGAGGCGCGGCTCGAGGAAATCCCCGAGCAGTTCCGCTCCAGCTACCAGACGCCGCAGGGCCGCCAGCAGCTCATCGACCGTCTGATCGAGGAACGCATCTGGCTCAAGTCGGCCGAGAATGCGAAGGTCGACCAGCGGCCCGAGGTCAAGGATCAGCTCGACCGCCAGCGGCGTGACCTGCTGGTGCGGACCTACCTGAACGAAGAGATCGCGAAAGCGCCTCCCGTTCCGGACTCGGCGGCCCGCGCCTACTACGACGCGCACGTCGACGACTACAAGACGCCGGCCAACGTCACGATCCAGCACATCCTGCTGCCGGACCGGAAGACGGCGCAGCGCGTGAAGGCACTCGCCGACAAGGGCGAAGACTGGTCGAAACTGGTCGAGAAGTGGACCACCGATTCGCTCACGAAGAGCACCGGCGGCGCGCTCGGCACCGTGACGCTCGAGGGCAACTTCGCCTCGATCGGGCGGCAGCCGGCGCTGGCCGAATCGGCGTACGCGCTCGGCGAAGGCAAGATCGGCGGACCGCTGCAGACGGATCGCGGCTGGCACGTGTTCAAGGTGAACGCAACGACGCCTGCCGGGGTGCGCTCCTACGACCAGATGAAGAATCTCATCGAACGCCAGCTCGGCAGCGAGGCGCAGAAGGCCTACTACCAGGAACTGCTGCAACGGGCGCGCAAGTCGCTCGACGTCCGCGAGGACAGCGCGGCGATCCGCCGCTACGTCAGCATGAAGAAGTCGCCGCGCGAAATGTTCGAGGACGCGCAGAAGATCGGCCCCGCCGATCAGCGCATCGCCGCCTACCGCCGCGTCGTGGAGGACTATCCCGACGCCGACGTGAGCCCGCAGGCGCTGTTCATGGTCGGCTTCATCAATTCGGAGGAGCTCAAGCAGTACGATGAGGCCGGGAAGGTGTTCCGCGAGCTGCTCCAGAAGTATCCGAAATCGGAGCTGGTGGAGTCGGCGCGCTGGATGCTCGACCACATGAAGTCCGACGAGGCGCCGCCGTTCGTCGACGCGGGCGGCGATTCCACGAAGACGGCCGCCACCAAGGAGGCGAAGTCGCCGTGAACGTCGAAGTCCGGGTGCATGGACTCATTCTCGAGCACAAGAACCAGCAGAACATCGTGGTGCTGCGCGAGCTCGACGGTGAGCGCATCCTGCCGATCTGGATCGGCCCCGGCGAAGCGCAGGCGATCCGCCGGATCCTGTCGGAAGAGCCGTTCCCGCGGCCGCTGACCCACGATCTGCTGCAGATGGTGGTCGAAGGGCTCAAGGCGAAGGTCGCACGCGTGGTGATCACCGATCTCAAGGAGAACACGTTCTATGCGAGCGTGTTCATCGAGCGCGATGCCGACGTGCTGGCGATCGACGCGCGACCGTCGGACTCGGTGGCCGTGGCGCTGCGCGCCAAGGCCCCGATCTACGTGAACGACAAGCTGCTGCAGACGCCGCCGCGCGAGGACGAAGAGGAAGCGGACAGCGAAGAAGAGCCGAAGAAGGCGTTGAGCGAAGAGGAAAAGGCGGAGCAGCTCCGGCGCTTCCTCGAGAAGCTCAACCCGGAAGATTTCGGGAAATTCCAGTTCTGATGACGGCCCCCGACCGCCGCCGGATCGGACGCCGCGCCGTGCACGGCGCTCTGCTGGTCCTGCTCGCTGCGCTGCTGATCCCCGCCGCGCCGCTGCGCGGCGCCGAGAAGCTCTCGCTGCTCGACGCGGACTACCTCGCCACGCAGGGGCGTGCTTCGAACGATCTCAAGCGGTGGATCCGCGGCGCGAGCCTGTCCGAGCTCATGTACGTGCTGCGCCGCGGTCCCGCCACGCTCGGCGACAACGAGGGCCGGCTGATCGAGGCGGCCCTGGGCCGCGTGCCCGGCCGGCGCGCCGACCTCAGGCGCCGGCTGCGCATGCGCCTCGCGCTCGCCGAACCGCGCCGCGCGAAAAAGATGCTCGGCGAGGTCGGCACGGACCCGGGCCCGTTGCTGCGGCGCGCGCGTGCCTCGCTGTTCAACGTCGCGGTACTGCTGCCCGCCGACGGCCCGTACGCGGCCTACGCCGAGGAGCTCAAGGCCGGCATCGAGGCCGGGATCGCCTACGCGAACGCGCACGGTCCGGTCCCGATTCGCGCGCGTTTCTGGAACAGCGGCCACGATGATCCCGCGCGCACCGCGGCGGTGCTCGATTCCGCGTCGCTGGAGTCGGGCGTCGCGATCGGCGAGCTGCTCAGCGTGCCGACGCTCGCGCTGGCGGCCGGCGCCCGCGTGATGCGCCTGCCACTGGTGTCGCCCACCGCGACCGACGAGGAGGTGGGGCGCGCGGGGGACACGGTCTTCCAGGTCGGCCCCTCCGGCTGGGAGCGCGGCGTGACGCTCGCCCGCGCCGTACTCGGCGACGACACGAAGCGCGTGGCCGTGCTGCTCTCCAGCGACGACGAGTCGCGGCCTTTCCACCGCGGCTTCGAGCACACGCTCGAGGCCGGCGGCGACTCGGTCGTCTGGAGCGACGCCTACGCGCCCGGCACGCGCGACTTCCGCGCCGCGGTCAAGCGGCTGGGCATCGAGAACGTGGGGCTGCTGTTCTGGGACGGCAATCCGGAAGAGGGTGCGGCGCTGCTGCGCGAGATCCAGCGCCAGCGCCTGGATCTCCGGATCTGCGGCGGCGAGGCGCTCTCGCCCGCGAACCAGCACCGTACGACGCTCGGGCTGCTCGAGAAGGCGCGCTACGTGGCCGACGACTGGTCGGTTCAGCCGGGGCTGCGGGCGCCGCTCGACAGCCTGCTGCACGCCGAGGGCGTGGACGAGGTCACCTCGCTCCACGTGCGCGGATTCCTGGCCGCCTGGCTGGTCGCCGCGGCGGTCCAGAGCCGCGCCCTCTGCCCGGAGGAGATGACCGCGTCGCTCACGACCTGGGTGCGCGGCGATCCCTACCTGGTCGAGCGCGGATTCCTCGACTGGAGCGCCGAGGGGGCGACGCTGCCGGTCTACGAGATCGAGCGCGGCGAGCCCCGACCGCTCCCTGGGCGATAGCGTCCGCCTAGTTCACGAGCCGGAACGCGAAGCGGAACATCGCGTACACCTCGCGGGCGCGGCCGTTCACGCGATAGGGCTCGAAGCGGCACTGCATCACGGCGTTCACGGCCGCCCGATCGAGCATCCGCTCCGCCGAGCCGACGATCTCCGCCTGTCGCACCATCCCGGTGGTGTCCACGAGCGCGAGCACCGCGACCTTGCCCTCGATGCCCCGTTCACGGGCGATCGCCGGGTACACCGGCTCGACCAGCTCCGCGATCACCAGCTCGCGCGACTGGAAGAGCGGCGTGTCGCCGGCACGCAGGATGGCGCGGGCGAGGATGTCCTCTTCCGAGTCGCCACGCCCCGGGGGCCGGAACCGCTCGGTGCGCCGCGCCGGGGTGAGCCCCTGATCCGACACCTGGGCCGGCTTTCCGCCGCCGCGTTTCCCGGCCGGGACGACCTTCGGCGAGATCATCCGCGACTCGGTGCGCTGGCCGCGCGGTGCGCCGAGGGTGGTGAGCTGGATGCGCCGCACGTACTGCTCGTCGCCGAGGAAGCCGAAACGCTTCGGATCGTCGAGCGCGCGCCGCGCGGACGGCGAGCGCAGCAGCCACAGGAACGGCAGCGCGAACACGACGCTGGCGAGGACGGCCAGCAGCGACAGCCGCCGCCAGAAGCGGGCCCATTCGGCGTGGTATCGGGCGATGCCAGGATTCATGTGCGTTCCCGGGGCGAGTGGCGCGGCCGGGGGGGGAAGGGCTACCGGCGGCCGCGCGGCCCGGTCAGGATCGCGCCCGACGTCGAGTCTAGCAGGGTCGCCTCCGCGTGGAGCCGGGAATCGACGACGACGGCATCCACGGGGCCCGGCTCGGTGCGGGCGAACCGGATGCGGCCCGCCGCATCGGTCTCGAACATCAGCGCGTCGCCGAGAGTTACGGCGGCGCCTGCGACCGGATCGCCGGTGGAATCGCGCACGAACAGCGAGTCCACCCGGAATGCCGAATCCTGGGACCACTCGGACACGAACGCCAGGTAGAGCGCGTACGCCTCGCTGCGCAGCGCGCCGGGCGCGAACAGCGCGTCCTCGTTCGGCGCGCGGTCGATCCGCGCCGCCGACACGTAGAGTGCCGGGCACGAAGTCTGCTGCAGCGGGTACTGGGCGTCGTCGCCCGCCGGCGGCAGGCCGAACCCCAGGCGTTCGAGCCACGCCGCGGTATGCCCGGCCCACGCGCGTCCCGCCGCGCTCGAATAGAAGTAGCCGAGGCGCGGCGGCTCGGCGCGGTGGCCGATGCGCAGGTAGCGCTCGGCGTGGAACGCCTCGCTGATCTGCACGCGCTCGACGTCCGAGAGCGCGAAGTCGCCGTCACGCGTGAGTTTCACGTTCGCGCCGGCGGCCTCGAGGTAGCCTCTGAGGATTCGTGCGATCCGCAGGTTGACGTGTGCGGCGCGCGTGCCGCTCGGGCCCACGCCGGCCGGATCGCCGCCGCCGCCGTCGGGATCGAGCACGATGCGGTGGCCATGGAGCGCGCCGCCGGCGATTGCGACGAACGCCGGCGCAAGCGCGCCATCGTCGCCGGCGAGCCGGCGATAGCCGGCGAGGCGCGGCACGACCGGCCCACCCGATGCATCGCGTTCGAGCACGGCGAAGCCGTCGCGATCGAGCCACGGAACGCGCCGCTCCGGCTCGCGGGTGCCCGGCGCGCCCGTGAGCGGCGCCGTGCCGTCGGGGCGCCGGACGCGGAGGAAGCCGGCCCACACCGTGTCCCGCGCGGGGGCGGCTTCGATCGTCGTCGCGGTCGACCACGCCCCGGCCGTGCCGTCGGCAGGATGGAGCTCGAGAACGACACGTCCCGGCCGGAGCCCGCGCGGATAGAGCCATGCGACCCCGTCGGCGAACACGGCCGTCGTGTCGTGCCGCCCATCGCCCCTGGAGATCCGCATCACGGTCGAATCGGGAACGACTGCGCCGAAGCGATCGTGCAGCGCAAGCCGCACGCCGACCACGCCGCTCGCCGGCACGGAGCGCGGCCACGCCTCGGCGGTCACGTGGTCGAGCGGTCGCGCGATGGTGAACGCGAGCCGCGCCGGACGTGCCGCCCCGTCGCCCGCGCGGCGCACGCGCAGTACGGCCTCGTGCACGCCGTTGCCGAGCACGCCTCGGGGCCGGGCGGTGAGACGCGCGCCCGCGCGGACCAGCGGCACCGGCGCATCGTCCACCTCGAGCCGCGCCTCGTCGAACGCGCCGCGCACGCGCGCCTCGAACGTCGGCGCCCGCACGTCGGCGAAGGCGGTGTCGGGCGCGGCGCCCGGCGCCGTCACCGCTGCGAACGACTCGATCACCGGCGCGCCGCGCGCGAAGAAGTGCGCGATGCCGAGGTAGATCGCCTCGGCTTCGAGCCGCTGCTTGGAGGCGAGCGCCAGCTTCGCCTCGACGTCCGGATTCGTGAGGTACGAGGACTCGGTGAGCAGTGCGGGCGCGTTCGTGCTCCTGAGCACGTAGTAGTTGCCCGGCAGGATCTGGTGCGAGCGGATGCCGAGATTGCGCACGAGGAAGCGGTGCACGCTCTCCGCGGCGTCGAGCGACGGGCCCTCGTCGCCGAGCTTGTAGTAGGTCTGCGTGCCGTTCACGTCGTGCGCGCCGCCGGCGTCCGCATTGTGGTGGATCGAAATGAACAGGTCGGGCGCGAACGCATTCACGCGCCGCGTGCGCTCGGCGAGGTCGGCCTTGAGCGAGCTGTCGGCGGGGGTGAGGAAATCGCTGTCGTCGGTGCGCGTCATCATCACGGTCGCACCGCGTGCCTCCAGCAGGCCGCGCAGGTAGAGCGCGACGCCGAGGTTCACGTCGGCCTCGCTGAGGCCGTTCACGCCGATCGAGCCGCGGAAGCGCCCGCCGTGGCCGGGGTCGATGGCGATGCGGCGGCCGTGCAGCCGAGTGGTGTCGACGGCGGAGAACGCGTCCACCCGTTGCTCGTAGCCGGGCAGCGGCCGCGGCGCCGGCGCTTCGCGCGCGGGCCGGTGTGCGGCGCAGCCCGGGACGAGCACGGCCAGTGCGAGCAGACCGGACAGGCCCCGGCGCCGGCCGCCGGGCCGCGCGGGGGCCGCGGCGCGGGCGCCGCACGGGGCCGAAACGGCAGCGCGCATGGAAGACGTTGCACCGGGGGCGCTGCCGTGGCGGCCCCGGCGCCGGTTCAACGGGCCGGCGCGAGCACGCTCCGGCCGGGCCGGGCGCGGTGGGACCCGGCGCGCGGCGCAGCCGCTCGGCATCCTTGCGCGCTCGGCAATGGCCATGACACGCGCAATTTAGCACCGGGGTTCCGGCCCGGCAACATGAGGCATGAGAACGATTTGGCTTGATCCGCCGCGCCCGGGCGTGCTACCTGTACAGGCTTGGCAGCACGCCCGTCGGGTGCCTTTGCGGCCGCGCCGTCCTTCGCCCCGGCCGTTTCCAGAATCCCGCCAACGCAGGAGCCCATATGACCCCGCGCCTTCGGATGCGCTTCGCCTTCGTCTCGTGCGGCCTTGCCGCCCTGCTCGCCTTCGGCTGTGGCGGCGGCTCCGGCACCAACGAGCTCGTGATCGGAGAGTACGGTTCGCTGACCGGCAACGAGGCCACGTTCGGCCAGTCCACCAAGAACGGCGTCGACCTCGCCCTGGCGGACCTCACCGCCGACCAGAACGGCGAGATCGGCGGGCTCAAGGTGCGGGTGGTGGTCGAAGACGACCAGGGGCGCCCCGAGGAGGCGGCGACGGTCGTGCAGAAGCTCATCAATCAGGACCGCGTCATCGCCCTGCTCGGCGAGGTCGCCAGCTCGCGCAGCCTCGCCGCCGCGCCGATCGCGCAGGACGCGGGCATCCCGATGATCACGCCCTCCTCGACGAATCCCAGGGTCACCGAGGTCGGCGACTACATCTTCCGCATGTGCTTCATCGACCCGTTCCAGGGCACGGTGATGGCGAAGTTCGCCTACCAGAACCTGGGTCTCAAGCGCGTCGCGATCCTCAAGGACGTGCGCAACGATTACAGCGTGGGTCTCTCCGAGTTCTTTTCGAAGGCGTTCACGGAACTCGGCGGCACGATCGTCACCGAGCAGGCCTACAGCGCCGGCGACCAGGACTTCCGCGCCCAGCTCACGACGCTCAAGGGCAAGAACCCGCAGGCGATTTTCATCCCCGGCTACTACACCGAAGTCGGCCTGATCGCGCGCCAGGCGCGGGAACTGGGCTACAAGGGCCCGCTGCTCGGCACCGACGGCTGGGAGAGCGAGCAGCTTCTGCAGATCGGCGGCGATGCGCTCAACGGCTCCTACTATTCGAATCACTTCGCGGTCGACAATCCGGATCCGTCACTGCAGAAGTTCCTCGAGAAGTACCGGACGCGCTTCGGCTCGGACCCGGACGCGATCGGCGGGCTCGCCTATGACGCGGCGCGCGTGCTGTTCACGCATCTCGAAGCCATGGCGAAGGAGCAGCCGAACGTGTTCGCCGGCCTGTCGTCGGCGAAAGCCGGCACCGCCGCGCGCAAGGAGGCCGAGAAGAATCTGCGCGACCGGATCGCCGCGACCAGGGACTATCCCGGCGTCACCGGCACCATCACGCTCGACGAGAACCGCAACGCGTCCAAGCCGGCCGTCGTGATCGCGATCAGGGACGGCAAGAAGCAGTACGACACGACGATCAACCCGTAGCCGGCCCGCCGCGTGTCGGAGTTCCTGCAGCAGCTCGTCAACGGAGTGACCTGGGGGAGCGTGTACGCCCTGATCGCGCTGGGCTACACGATGGTGTACGGGATCCTCCGGCTGATCAACTTCGCCCACGGCGACGTGTACATGCTGGGCGCGTTCTTCGGCTACTACGTGGCCCGGGCGATGCACGCGGGTTCCGATCCCAACCCCGGCAAGGCGGTGGTGGTGCTGCTGGTGTCGATGGCGGCGTGCGGCATCATCGGCATGGTGATCGAGCGGCTCGCCTACAAGCCGCTGCGCCGGCAGCCGCGGCTCGCGGCGCTGATCACCGCGATCGGCGTCTCGCTGCTGCTCGAGAACGGCGGCATCCTCGTGTTCGGCCCCGACCCCAAGTTCTTCCCGCAGATCGTCGTGTCGAAGAACATCGCGCTCGGCGGCGGCGTTACGATCTCCAATCAGCAGGTGATCATCATCGTGGTGTCGCTGGTGCTGATGTTCGCGCTGCGCTTCATCGTGCAGCGCACCAGGACGGGCAAGGCGATGCAGGCGGTGTCGCACAGCCACACCGCCGCGGCGCTGATGGGCATCTCGGTGGACCGGATCATCACGTTCACGTTCATGATCGGCTCGACGCTCGCCGCCGCGGCGGGCGTGCTGGTCGCCCTGCAGAACCCGAAGATCGACCCGATCATGGGCCTGCTGCCCGGCCTCAAGGCGTTCGTGGCGGCGGTGCTCGGCGGCATCGGCAACATCCCGGGTGCGGTGATCGGCGGGCTGATCATGGGCATCGCCGAGGTCATGGTAACCGCCTACATCTCCCCCACCTACCGTGACGCGATCGCATTCGTGCTCCTGATCATCATCCTGCTGGTGCGGCCGTCCGGAATCATGGGCGAGCGCACGGCGGAGAAGGTATGAAGCGGCTGATCTGGGCGCTGGCCGTGCTGGGCATCCTCGCCGGGCTCTCGGCGGTGATGCCGCGACTCGTGAACCCGTACGTGTTCCAGATCATCGTGCTGTGCGGCGTCAACATCATGCTGTCGGTGTCGCTCAACCTGATCAACGGCTTCACGGGCCAGTTCTCGATCGGACACGCCGGTTTCATGGCGCTCGGCGCCTACGGTTCGGCGATGTTCTCGCTGCACGTGGGGGAGAAGTGGGTCGCCGCGGCGGTGGCCGCCGGCGCGCCGCCGGTCATTGCCCAGGGAGGCGCGCTGCTGGTGGCGCTGCTGCTGGGCGGCCTGCTCGCCGCCGTTGCAGGCTACCTGGTCGGCCTTCCCACGCTGCGCCTGCGCGGCGACTACCTGGCGATCGCAACGCTCGGCTTCGGCGAGATCATCCGCGTGGTGATCACCAACGTGGACGCGGTGGGCGCCTCGCGCGGGCTGCCCGGGATCCCGCAGTGGGTGAATTTCTTCTGGGTGGGCGTCGGCGTCGTGGCGGTGATCATGCTCTCGATTCACATCGCCCACAGCACGCACGGCCGCGCCCTGTTCGCGATCCGCGACGACGAGGTCGCGGCCGAGGCGCTCGGCGTGGACACCACGTCCTACAAGGTCAAGGCATTCGTGATCGGCGCGTTCTTCGCCGGCATCGCCGGCGGCCTGTTCGCGCACTACCTCTCGTACCTCAATCCGAACTCGTTCACGTTCATCAAGAGCGTCGAGGTCGTGGTCATGGTCGTGCTCGGCGGCATGGGCAGCATCACCGGAGCGGTGGTCGCCGCGATCGTGCTGACCCTGCTGCCCGAGGTGCTGCGGCCGGTCAAGGACTACCGCATGGTGATCTACTCGCTCATGCTGATCGTGCTCATGATCACGCGCCCGCAGGGTCTGTTCGGCGACCGCGAGCTCGACTTCACCCGCCTGTTCCGGCGCAGCCGCCGCGCCGCGGAGCAGCAGTGAGATGAGCGCGCTCCTCGAACTCGACCGCGTGACGATGCAGTTCGGCGGCCTCAAGGCCGTCGCGGACTTCGACCTCGCGCTGCCCGTGGGCGGACTCTACGGCCTCATCGGTCCGAACGGCGCGGGCAAGACGACGATCTTCAACGTGATCACCGGCGTCTACGCGCCGACTCACGGGAAGATCGTGTTCGAGGGCCGCGAGATCCAGGGCCTGAAGCCCCACCAGATCGCGCGCCGCGGCATCACCCGTACGTTCCAGAACATCCGGCTGTTCCATTCGCGCTGCTGTCGCGACAACGTCTGCATCGCCGCCCACCAGCACGCGCGCGCCGGCCTGCTCGCGGCGGTGCTGCGCACCGGGGCGTTCGAGGCGGACGAGCGCGAAATGAACCGGCAGGCCGACGAGCTGCTCGAAGTGCTCGGGCTCTCCGCGTGGGCCGACGTGCGCGCCGCCGACCTGCCCTACGGCCAGCAGCGCCGCCTCGAGATCGCGCGCGCGCTCGCCGGCAAGCCGCGGCTTCTGCTGCTCGATGAGCCGGCCGCGGGCCTCAATCCGCAGGAATCGGAGGCGCTGATGCGGCTGATCCTCGACGTGCGCAAGCGCTTCGGCCTCACGATTCTGCTGATCGAGCACGACATGCGGGTGGTCATGGGGATCTGTGAGCAGATCGCCGTGCTCGACTACGGCGAGAAGATCGCCGAAGGCACGCCGGACCAGATTCGCAGGGACCCCAAGGTGATCGAGGCGTACCTGGGCGAAGACGTGAGCGCCGCGGCGGGAGGCGCCTGATGCTGCAGGTCAGGGACCTCGACGTCTACTACGGCGCCGTGCACGCGCTGAAGGGGGTGTCGCTCCACGCCGAGACGGGGGAGATCGTCACGCTGATCGGCGCGAACGGGGCGGGCAAGACCACGCTGCTGCGCTCGATCTCGGGTCTGGTCCCCTCACGCAGCGGCAGCGTGACGTTCGAGGGCAGGGACATCACGAAGATGCAGACCCACGAGATCGTCGGCCTCGGCATCTCCCAGTCGCCCGAGGGACGCATGGTGTTCGCGACGATGTCGGTCGAGGACAACCTCGAGCTCGGCGCCTATCGCCGCAAGGACCGCCGCGGCATTCTGGAGGACCGCCGCGAGGTCTACCGGTTGTTCCCGCGGCTCGAGGAGCGGCGCAGACAGAGCGCCGGCACGCTCTCGGGCGGCGAGCAGCAGATGCTCGCGATCGGCCGCGCGCTGATGTCGCGGCCGCGACTGCTGCTGCTCGACGAGCCGTCGCTCGGCCTCGCACCGCTGCTGGTGCGCGAGATCTTCAAGACCATCCGCACCATCAACCAGCAGGGCGTGACCGTGCTGCTCGTCGAGCAGAACGCCCACATGGCCCTGAGCATCGCCGGGCGCGGCTACGTGCTCGAGACCGGGAAGGTGCGGCTCGAGGCGCCGGCGAAGGAGCTGCTCGCGAACGAAGAGGTGCGCGAGGCGTATCTGGGGGGGTAGCGGACGGCAGGATCCGGCTGCTGCGATCCCGCACCCTGCCCGTCCCGGGCCGCGCGGCGTCGCCCCGCCGGTCCGAGGCTCCGCGGCGGGATCCGGGCTGGAGCGCGGCGGTCGCACCGGCGCAGACGCTCCGAGGTCCGGGCCGTGCCGGGGCGCGGCGCCCGCCCTCACACCGTGTCGCCTGGCGATCACGACCCACGACGGCTGCATGTTCTCGAGCCCGCTGTTGTGGCGGGCCGGTCCTGAACGCGCGCCTGCTACCCCTGCGCGGCGCCCCGGAACGCCCCTTCGACTCGCGCCGGCGGCCGCAGGAACGACAACGCCGCCCTCAGGCGCCGCTCGAGCGATGCATCCGCCATGTCTTCACATCGTGCCGCGGCCTGCCGCGCTTCGGTCTTTCGGAAACCCAGGCGCAGAAGCCAGGGGGTGACGTCGAGATCGGGATCGGGTCCGCCGGCGGCCGTCCCCGACGCGCGCTCCGATTCGGCCGATGCCCCCTCCGGTGGCTCTGCAGACGATGGGCGTTCCGGCTCCTTTGCTCGGCTTGCCGGCGCCGAGGTCTGCCCAGGCCGCGGACGCCTCACGTCCGCCGCGCGCCGAGACGCTTCCCGCCTGGCTGCCATGAACCCTGCACCGAACGCCTGCTCGGCCTCGTACTGATTGTGTGCGCGACAGCGGAGCCGCAGGTTCGCGGCCGTCGATTTCCCGCCGCGCGCCACCGGCTCGATGTGATCGAACTCGAGTTTCCCGCGGGCCCCGCAGCGGCGGCCGGAGTCGGCGACGAACGTGCAGCGATCGCCGTCGCGCTCGCGCACTTCCCGCCTCACCGCCGCCGGAATGTGGCGGCCTTTGGCCGGGCCCTGCTGCTTCCGCGGCCGGTCGGTCGCGGCGAAGCGGCGCTTCTCGATTGCCGCGGCCATCGCCTCGAAGCCGCGCCGCAGGGCTTCGTTCATGTGCTCCGCCGTGACCTTGCGTCCCGCCAGCTGCTCGAACGCCTGGATCGCCTCGTGCGTTCCCTGTCCCATCGTGAAACGCACCCCGTAGCGCTCCGGCGAAAGAGGCGCAATCCGCGGACGCGATGCGGCCGTTCCGTCCCCCTGGGGGTGTGCCGGCGCCAGCATGCTTACGTTCCCCGGGGAACGTGAACCCTCCGGGGCCGGCTCGATCGGCGCCACTTCCATCGCCACATCCGCCTTCGGGAACCGGTTCGCCAGGCATAGCTCGAGCGCGCGCTTCGAGCGGCCGGCCGCCGCGGCCAGCAGCTCGTCCGCGTTCTCCGGCTCGAGCTTCGGCGCCAGCAGGCACACCGCGCTCACCGACAGCCGGCCCCCGGCCAGCAGATCCCATATCGCCGGGAACTCGCGCGCGGCGCGCGCGGCCTGGATGCGCTTCGATGCCCCGGCATCCGAGAGCCCGAGCCGGTTTGCGCAGAAGCGGAACATCGATGGGTACCCTTCGGGCACGTACAGCTTCCGGGCGTCGAACTCGGCGAGGTGGGCGAGCGCGAGGGCGGCGGCGCGGCGCTCGTTCGCGAGGGCGCCGATCATCTCGCGCCGCAGGGCGTCGTCGGTCAGGTGGGACAACTTCGAGAAGTGCATGAGCGCGTTCATCCGCGGGGGCGGGTGGCGCGGGGGCGCACTCCCTTCCTATCACACCGATTTTCGACGCGCGGAGACGCGCGCTGTACGCAGATCGCCGCCCGGCATCAAGTGATTTTCACGACGACCGCCGCAATCCCGGCAGCGCGCGGCTCGCGCGCAATGGCGCGAAGGCAGGAGGCGATCCTCGGACTCGCGCCATCTGCGCCCTGCAGCCCGTCAATGGAAAAGTGAACGAGATGGGAGCCCGTCCACGGATTGCACCCGAACGTGCGCGACGCATGCCTGCCCCACCCCGGCTGCGCGGGCACTCGATCGGTGAGGCGCCGCGCAGGACACGCGTCCCGTGCCCGGGAGCCCGCACTTCCTGAACGAGGAGCGCACACGCACGAGATCATGCCGCCCGTTGCCGCACGCTACGCTCCGGCACACCCCTGGCTCCATGCGCTCGAGCGAACTCGATGCGCACCATCCGGCATGCGAAGCGACGAGACGCGCTGGGTGAAAACCCGCTTCGGCGCTCGCATCGCTCGTGAGCGCTGGGGCAAAACCCCAACGCAAGCCCCTCCGCGGGGGCGTCCGATGCGGCGCAGCGAGGCCGCGCGTGCTCCCCACACACGGTGCGAACGCAAAGCGAATCAAGTGCTTGGGCGTCGCGCCCTGCACCCGCATCGGGCGCGGCATACCGGCTGGCCCGCCTCTTGCGCAGGGGAATCTGCAAGACCGGATACGCCTCGCGTGGCGAGCGCATCGGTCGCGGTCCGTCGCACGGAAGACGGCCCTCCGTTCACACCGGCAGAGCGCCGGTCACAGCTCAGTTCCTCACTGCAAGAGGAGTCCGTCCCAATGATGAACCTCGTCCGCAGCTTCATCCGCGAAGAGAACGGCGAAGACCTGATCGAGTATGGCCTGCTGGCGGCCTTCGTGGCGTCGGTCGCGCTCGTCACGATCATCCTCGATCCCCTTGGCATCAAGGGCGCGCTGACCGGCGCGTTCCAGAAGGCCAAGAACGCTCTCGACAACGCGTAGTCCACGGTGAATCCCGTCATGAACGCTCCGCTCTGGGTTGCGGTCCCGCTCGCTGCACTGGTCGTGCTCGCGGCCGGAGCGGACGTTCGGACGCGGAAGATCCCCAACGTCCTCACCGGGCCCGCCCTGCTGCTCGGGCTGGCCACCCATTTCGCCATCGGCGGATGGTCCGGATTCCAGACATCGTTCACCGGCATGCTGATCGCCGGCGCGATCCTGCTGCCGGGCTGGCTGATGCGCTGGATGGGCGCCGGTGACGTGAAGCTGATGGCCGCCGTCGGGGCCTGGCTGGCGTGGCCGGCCTCGCTGATCGCAGTGCTGGCGTCGCTTGCCGCCGGCGGCCTGATCGCAGTCGTGTACGCGATCCGGCATCGCGTTCTTCTCCCCGCCGTCTTCGGCGTCGTGACGCTCGGCGCCTGGACCCTTTCTCGAGACACGCGCGGAATGGCCCCGCCTCCGGTCACCACCGGCGTCCGCTTTCCCTTTGCGCTGGCGGTACTTGCGGGCTCGATTTTCGCCTTATGGGTGCGTCCATGAATGCCGATAAGTCGAACGGTATGGCTCGGACACCTCGGAATCCGTCGCGGGAACGCGGCACGGCGCTGATCGAGTTTGCACTCGTTCTGCCGTTGCTGCTGGTCCTGACCGTCGCTGCCGTCGACTTCGGACGCGCGTTCTTCGTCAAGAACATGCTCGAGCAGTCGGCGCGCGAGGGGGTCCGCCTGCTGGCGGTCACCTCGGTGGCCGACAGCGCGCTGATCCGCAGCCGAGTGCTCGAGGTGGCCAATTCGTCCGGGGTCACGGTGACCAGCCTTCAGATCGAGGGTCCGGACGCGTCGAAGCTCGTCCGCGTCACCGTCCAGGGCGAGTTCAACTGGATCTTTCCCGGCGTCTTCAATCTGTTCGGCGCCGGTTTCACCAACCCGATGACGCTGACCGGTCGCACGGTCATGCTCGACGAATAACCACGGATCGGAGGATCGAGATCGTGAACGATGGCAAGGGCAAGGTGTTCATGGTGCTCGCCGTCTTGCTCGCCGGCGCGGCGGCCGTGGTGGCCTACTACGGCGTCACGTCGATCGCGGGCAGAGCCGCGGCGGCCAACGAAAAGAACTATCGCAACGTCGTCGTGACGGCGACGGACCTGACGTTCGGACAGAAGATGGACCGCGCGATGCTGCGCACGGCGCGCTACCCGAAGGACGCCGTTCCCGAGGGCGCCTACGCGGACATCGACTCCGTGGTCGGCCAGACCACCAAGGTGTTCATGAGCGCGCGCGAGCCGGTGACGGCGATCAAGCTGTCGTCGCGCGGCGGCGGCCTGTCGATGCTGGTGCGCCCGACGATGCGCGCCGCCAGCGTGCAGGTCGACCAGGTCAGCGGCGTCTCGGGCTTCGTGCTCCCGGGTGACCGCGTCGACGTGCTCGTCACGGTGGACAACCACCGCACGAACGAGGATGCCGTCACCCGCACCATTCTGCAGAACATCGAAGTGCTCGCCGCCGGCCAGAAGACCGAGCAGCGCGACAACAAGCCGATCACGGTGCAGAGCGTGACGCTGCTGCTCGACCCGCAGGGCGCCGAGGCTCTGGCCCATGCCGGCTATGAAGGCGAGATCCACCTCGTGCTGCGCAATCCGGAAGACCAGGACGAAGTCCAGGTCGCCGCACTCACCACCGGCGAGATGCTCGGTAAGTCCAAGCCGAAGCCCGTACGTCACTACCGTCGCAGCACGCCGGCGCGGCAGGCGGCTTCGACCAAGCCGTCGGTGCCTTCGAAGATCCGCATCATTCGCGATGCGAAAGTCAGTGAAACCCCAGCCGTCTCCGACAGCGTCACGCAATGAGCACCGCCACGGACGGCCGTAGCCCTCACGCAAGGAGGATTCACCAGATGCATTCGCTCAGTGCAGTGATCAAGGGCGCCGTGGCCGCGGTGCTGGTCGGGGCCTTCGCCCTGGCGGCGCCTGCGATGGCGGAGACCCTGCGGATTCCCGTCGGACACGCCCACGTGGTCGAGTCGAACGCCACCGTCACGACGGTGGCGATCGCCGAGCCGGAGATCGCCGACGCCGCGGTGGGCTCGGAGCGCACCGTGGTCGTGAACGCGAAGAAGGCCGGCAAAACCAGCCTCGTGGTGTACAACGAAGGCGGCAAGTACACGATGTACGACGTCGACGTCTACACGCCCAACGCCAATCAGCAGGTGAAACTGAGCACGCGCGTCGCCGAGGTCTCGGACGACGTCAGCAAGGAACTCGGCTTCGACTGGTACGGCGAGGGCTCGAGCAGCAAGCGCTGGCTCGACGGCGCCCTGCAGGGCGGTCTGTACACGACCAAGGTGTCGTCGCCCTCGATCCCGCTCACCATCGGTCCCAGTACCGACGGCGCGCTCGGCTACGTCAAGAACGGCGGCAGCTGGCTGCTGCAGAGCACCTGGAAGGCGCTGGAAGAGCAGGGCAAGATCCACGTGCTGGCCGACCCGACGCTGGTCGCCCGCAGCGGGCAGAAGGCGCAGTTCCTCGCCGGCGGCGAGTTCCCGGTGCCGATCGCCAGCGGCTCCGGTGCCAACGGCCAGACCACCGTGACGATCGAATGGCGTGAGTTCGGCGTGCGCGTGAACTTCACTCCGACCGTGCTGGACGACGGCGCCATCGACCTGCAGGTCGAGACCGAGGTCAGCAAGGTCGACTTCACGAACACGCTGTCGCTTTCGGGATTCGTGGTGCCGACCCTCAACGTCCGCAGGACCTCGACCACCGTGCGCATGAACGCCGGCGAGTACCTGGTGATCGGCGGCCTCAAGCAGACCGACAAGTCGAACGTCGTGCGGCGCGTGCCCATTCTGGGCCACATCCCGCTGCTCGGCTTCTTCTTCACCAACACGGTGACGCAGAACACCGAGCGCGAGCTCATGGTGGTCGTGTCGCCCGAGATCGTGAATCCGGCCACCGGCGCCATGCCGGGTCTGGAATAGCAGGGCCTCCGCGGCCCGAATGGAGTCGATCGTGCGTCCCTCGAACGACCGCAACCAGCGCCAGCGCGGCGCCGTGATGATCTGGATGGCCCTGTTCCTCCTGGGCATCCTGGGATTCGTGGCGCTCGGCATCGATACGGCCAAGGTGGCGGCGACCCGCACCCAGCTGCAGAACGCGGCGGACGCCGCGGCGCTCGCCGGGGCCAGCGCGGTCGACTTCCAGACGGGCACGCTGGTACAGGACGACGCCGTTCAGAAAGCGCAGTTCACCGCGCTCCAGAACAAGGCGTTCGTGGACAAGCCCGAACCGGTGCAGGTGGCCGCTGCCGACGTCACGTTCCCCGCGCCCGACGAATGCAAGGTGATCGTGCGCCGCACGGCGACGCTCGGCGGCGAGGTGGTGACCTACGTCGCTCAGGTTCTCGGCATCAAGTCGCTGAGCCTCAACGCGTCCGCGACCGCCAAGGTCGAGCCGCTCGATTCGATCTGCGAGGGCCTGCTGCCCATGGCGCCGGTCGACCCGCCCAACGGCGGGTTTCAGACCGGCTGCGCCAATGAATACAGCCTGAAGGTGGACCAGAACGGGGATGTCGAGCAGGGCAACTTCCAGCTGCTCGACTACGCCGACTGCGACGAGGGCCCGTGTGCCGACGTCGGCGGCGGCGGCGCCGAGATCCGCTGCCTGACCGAGAACGGCTACGGCTGTTGCGTCAGCATCGGCGACGAATTCGTGCCCACGCAGCCCGGCAACAAGGTCGGCCCGTTCCGCCAGGGCCTGCAGGCGCGCTGGGACGCCGACACGGACCGCCGCGAGAACATCTGCTACAGCGAATACACCGGCAACAGCAAGCGGGTCGTGTATGTGCCCGGCATCGAGTCGTTCGACGTGCCGGGCAAGAAACTGGTCCGCATCACCGGCTTCTACGCGTTCTTCCTCAAGCGCCGTCCCAGCAGCAGCTCGGTCGTCGGCGAGTTCCTCTACGACGTCGCCCCCGGGGAAAGCAACGGCGGCGGCAGCAGCGCAGGCACCCTGTTCACGATCCGACTCGTCCAGTAGGGAAGGCCAGGACATGAGCGTCAATCTCTCCGTCGTCATCATCCACCGCGATCCGATCGAACGGAATCAGCTGCACGCAGCGCTGGACGCGCTGCCCGGCGTGCAGGTCGTCGGCGAGCGGCCCGACCTGCGTTCCGGCATCGCGCTCGCGAGCCAGGTGCAGCCGCAGATCCTGATCATGGAACTGGCGCCGCCGCTGGACGATGGGCTGAGCATCGCCGCGCAGTACCACATGCAGCACCCGAACTGCGCGATCTTCCTGATGACGGACGCCAACGACTCCGACACGCTGCTGCGTGCGCTCCGCGCCGGCGCGCAGGAGGTGCTGCGCCGGCCGCTCGACCGCAGCGCCTTGTCGCAGGCCGTCGAACGCGTGGCGAGCCTCAATGCCCAGCGCAACGGCGCGAGCGGCGGGGCGGCACGCGGGGTGGTCACGCTGTTCAGCATCAAGGGTGGTTCCGGCATCAGCACGCTCGCCGTGAACCTCGCCGTGAGCATGCGCGGGCTCACCCAGCGCGAGGTCGTGCTGGCGGACTTCGACTACCAGTCGGGCGACGCGGCGTTCATGCTCGGCATCACCCCCAAGTTCTCGGTGGCGGACGTCGTCGAGGCGGTGCGCATCGACTCGGCCAGCGTCCAGGACGCCTTGATGCGCCACAAGAGCGGCATCAAGGTGCTGCCGCAGCCCGAACAGCTCGACCGGGTGGCCGGGGTGACCCCGGAGCAGGTCGGCAACATGGTCGAGATCCTGAACTCGACGCACGACCGCGTGGTCGTGGACTGCCCGCACGTCTTCAACGAGTTCACCCTCGAGATCTTCGATCGTTCGAGCACGATTCTCCTGGTGACCGAGCTGAGCATTCCGTCGGTGCGCGCCGCGCGCCGCTCGCTCGACATCCTCGGCAAGCTCAACTTCATGAGCGTCCCGGACCGCGTGCGGCTCGTCGTCAACCGCTTCACGGATCAGAGCGCGATCGATCGCAGCCAGATCGAGGACACGCTCGGCATCCCGGTGTTCGGCACGGTCGCCAACGACTACGGGGCGGTCAGCCGTTCGATCAACATGGGCGAGCCGCTGTGCGGCGAATCCGGCGAGAGCAGGGCCGCGCGCGACATCCATGCGCTCGCGCGCAAGCTCGTTCCCGCAGATGCCATCGAGGAGTCCGAGGTCGCCGTCCCGGCGCGCCGTTCGGGACGCCTGCGTTTCTTTGGAAAGGGGTAATACGCGATGAACTTCCGCCAGCGTCTCGGTCGCGATGCTCACGGCAGCGGCAACGGGCCCCAGGCCGTGCCGGTCCTCGGCGCGCGGCCGGCCAAGGACAACGCTCTCGATCGCTATCAGGTCATCAAGAAGCAGCTGCACCGCGAACTGATCTCGAAGCTGGACCTCGCGCAGCTGGAGGCGATGGAAGACGGCGAACGCCGCGTGCAGGTCGAGCGCGTCGCGCGCCGCATGCTGGCGGATTCCGACATTCGTCTCACCCGCGGCGACGAGGAGCGCCTGATCACCGAGCTGCTCCACGACACGTTCGACCTCGGCCCGATCACGCCTCTGCTGCTCGACGAGGAGATCAGCGACATCCTGGTGAACACGCATCGCCAGGTGTACATCGAGCGGCTCGGTCGCCTCGAGCTGACCCCGGTGTCGTTCCGCGACGACGCCCATCTCCGATTGATCATCGACCGCATCATCTCGCGCGTCGGCCGCCGCATCGACGAATCCACGCCGCTCGTGGACGCGCGCCTGCCGGACGGCTCGCGCGTCAACGCGATCATCCCGCCGGCTGCGATCGACGGGCCGATCCTCTCGATCCGCCGCTTCCGCCGCCGCGCCCTGAGCATCGACGACCTGCTCAGCCTCGACACGCTGACCCCCGAGGTCGCGCAGTTCCTCACCGGCTGCATCCACGCCCGGCTCAACATGCTGATCACGGGCGGCACCGGCTCCGGCAAGACGACGCTGCTGAACATCCTGTCGCGCTACATCCCGGCGCAGGAGCGCATCGTGACGATCGAAGACTCGGCCGAGCTCCAGCTGCAGCAGCCGCACGTCGTGCGCCTCGAGACGCGGCCACCGAACATCGAAGGCAAGGGCCAGATCACGCAGCGCGACCTCGTCAAGAATGCGCTGCGCATGCGGCCCGACCGGATCGTCGTCGGCGAAGTCCGCGGTGACGAAGTGCTGGACATGCTCCAGGCGATGAACACCGGCCACGAAGGGTCGATGACCACGATCCACTCCAACGGTCCGCGCGACGCGCTGCACCGCATGGAGAACCTGGTGTTGATGGCCGGGCACTCGCTCCCCGACAAGGCGATCCGCGAGCAGATCTCGTCGGCGCTCGACCTGATGGTGCACGTCTCGCGCCTTGCGGACGGCCAGCGCAAGCTGCTGTCGGTACAGGAAATCCTGGGCATGGAGGGCCCGGTCGTGACGATGCAGGAGATCTTCCGCTTCGTCGCCAGCGGCGTCGATGCCGAGGGCAAGGTACAGGGCCACTTCGAAGCGACGGGCATGGTGCCGAAGTGCCTGGACCGCATCCGGGTCACGGGCATCGAGGTCCCGCCGAGTCTCTTCGAACGCGGCACCAAGCTCAAGAGGGCGTCATGATCCTCGCATTCTCACTGCTGATCTTCCTCGCGGTCGCGCTGGGTCTCACCGGTCTGGTGCTGCACCGGAGCGGTGCGGGGCTGCGCGCGATGCAGTCGCGGCTGCAGTCGATCGCCGCGGGTGACCACCGGCGCGCCGGGGTCAGCGTCGAGCGTGACGGCCGCTACAGCTCGATCCCGTTCCTCGACCGGGTGCTGCACTCGATCAACTGGGGCCGGCATCTCGAGTTCATGCTCTACCAGGCCGGCATGTCCATGCGCTCGGGCGTGCTCGTGCTGCTGGTCGGCTCGTTCGCGATGGGCGGCTACTTCCTCGGCACGGCGCTCACGCACCGTGTGATGCCGGCGGTGCTGTTCACCGCCATCGCCGCGCCGATGCCGTACCTGTACGTGCTGTATCGCAAGGGCAAGCGCATGAAGGCGTTCGCGCAGGAGTTCCCCGATGCGCTGGACCTGCTGGTGAGCGCGCTGCGCGCCGGGCTGTCGTTCACGGCCGCCATGCAGATCGTGGCCGAGGAGTCGCCCGAGCCCGTGCGCGGCGAGTTCGCCTACACGGTCGAGGAGCAGGCGCTCGGCATCGATACGCGTGAGGCGCTGGTCAATCTTTCGAAGCGCGTCGACTCGCTCGACCTGCGTTTCTTCGTCACCGCGGTGATCCTGCAGCGCGATACCGGCGGCAACCTGGCGGAGATCCTCGAGAACACCGCCAAGCTGATCCGCGACCGCTTCCGGATCTTCGGCGACATCAAGACGTTCACGGCGCAGGGTCGCCTGACGGGCTGGATTCTCACCGCACTTCCCACCTGCATCGCGCTGTTCACGTTCGTCATGACGCCGGACTACTTCCGGCCCATGATCGACAGCGAGAGCGGCCGCGCGGCGCTGTGGGTCGCGGGCTTCCTCCAGCTCGGGGGCATTCTCGTCATCCGCAAGATCGTCAACATCAGGGTGTGACCCATGATGATTCCCGTATTGATGAGCCTGCTGGTCTTCGCCGCGATCTCCGCGGCCGCCTACGCCGTGCACGTCCGCGTGACCGCGGACAAGAGCCCCGTGGCCGCACGGCTGCGCGAGCTGCGCTCGTCGCGCGGCGCGGCCGTCGTCACGTACGGACACCGGCCCCCGTTCTTCCTCAAGCTGCTGGCCACGATCGGCGGCTTCATGCCTGCCAGCGACAGCGCCGACGCGCTGCGCTCGGGTCTCGTGCGGGCGGGCTACCGCAGCCACGAGGCGCCGCTGGTGTTCATGGGCTCGAAGCTGCTCATGGCCGCCGCGGTGCCGGTCATGTGGTCGGCCGTCAGCTACGTCACCGCGCGGCCGCTCGGCAGCGCGATCAGCTGGTCGTTGCTGCTCGCGGTCATCGGCTTCTACGTGCCGACGTGGTTCATCGCCCTGCGCCAGCGCCAGCGTCACGACGACATCCAGTCGGCGCTGCCCGACTCGCTCGACCTCATGGTCGTGTGCGTCGAGGCCGGCCTCGGCATGGCGGCGGCGATCCAGCGCGTCGGCCAGGAGATGGCTCTGGCCAGCCGGTCGCTCTCGGAGGAGCTGCTGCTGGTGAACCAGGAGATGCAGACCGGCGTGTCGCGCACCGATGCGCTGCGCAATCTGGCCGAGCGGACCGGCGTCGAGGACATCTACTCGCTGGTCGCCATGCTGATCCAGACCGACAAGCTCGGCACCAGCATCGCGCAGTCGCTGCGCTCGCACGCCGAATCCATGCGGACCAAGCGGCGTCAGCGCGCCGAACAGCTCGCGCGCAAGGCCAGCATCAAGCTCGCCTTCCCGCTCGTCTTCCTGATCTTCCCGGCCCTGCTCGTCGTGATTCTCGGGCCCGCCGGCATCCAGCTCATGAAGGCCCTGGTGGCCAACTGATCGTGAGGCCCGGTATGCGCCGGGCCGCACCCCGGTCGGACGTCCGCGTCCGGCCCGCCGCTTGAAAGGAAGGTGAGCGCCTTGGTGATGAACATCGTCCTCTGGGCCCTGGTGGTCGTGTTCGGGCTCCTCTGGTATTCGCGCGTTGCGTCGCGGAAGAAGGCCAGGCACCGCTAGGCCTTCGGCGACATCCCGCCGCCGCGGATGCGTTTCAGCGCCAACCTCGAATGCACCGCGGTATTCCCCCCTCGAAGAAGCCGGTTCCATCCGGCTCCTCCCGGCCCGCGGCCGGAAGACCATGACGGTCCTCCGGCTGCGGGCTCCTGCTTTGCGGTCGGGGCGTGCGTGCCGCGTGCGCCCGGCGGCCGTCTCGTTCCGCCACCAGGGCCCGCGCGGCCCGCGTTTCTGACCGTTCCCGAACGCCGCTCGCCCGCGGCCGGTGTAAAGTGGCGGCCATGATCCAGAGCACCCGCCTTCGTGATGCCGCGGTCCTCGCGCCGGTCTTCCGGGACGCGGCCGGGCGGCTGCGCATGGTGTTCATCCGCCGCACCGAGCACGGCATTCACGGCGGCCAGATCGCCTTTCCGGGCGGACGCCGCGAGTCGGTGGACGCCAGCTATGCCGAGACCGCGCTGCGCGAGGCCGAAGAGGAGATCGGACTCGATCGCCAGGGGGTCCGGATGCTCGCCGAGCTGCCGACGATCACCACCTACAGCTCCGGCTACCGCATCCACCCCTACCTCGCCCGCGTCCGCCCGGGCCCATGGACCCCGCAGGCGGCGGAGGTGAGCGAAGTGCTCGAGATCGCGGTCGCGGACCTCGCCCGCGAGGACCTGCTCGGGGAGACGCACGAACGCTTCGCCGGCATGGCGGAGCCCGTGCGCATCGAGTTCCTGCGCCTCGGACCCCACCGCCTGTGGGGGGCGACCTGGCGGATCGTGCAGCCGCTGGTGCCGCGCCTGCTGGCGGGCGAGTGGCCGATCGACTGAACGCACCCGGCCCGGGCGCGGGATCCGCAGCACCGTCGCCCTCGACCCCGGCCGCGCCCGATCGGCCGCGGCTGCCCGGTCCGCTTTCGCCGCGGACGCCGCGCCGGTAGGATCGCGCGCCATGAAGAAGAACGCGCTCCAGAAGCTCCCCGCCGTGGAGACCGTGCTCGGACAGCCGGCGCTCGCCCGGGCGCTGGAAACGCTGCCACGGCCGATCGTGGTCGAGGCCGTGCGCGACAGCGTGAATGCGGCGCGCGCGGTGCTGCGCAGGAACGGTCGCGCGGAGGTGCCGTCGGCCGCGATGCTCGCCGGGACCGCCGCCGCGCGCGCGCACCTCGCGGCGCGGCCCGTGCTCCGGCGCGTGCTCAACGCCACCGGCATCGTGCTCCACACCAATCTCGGCCGCGCGCCGTACGCGGCGCCCGCGCGCGAGGCGGTCGCTCGGGTCGCCGAAGGCTACGCGAGCCTCGAGCTCGATCTCGAGACCGGCCGCCGGGGCCAGCGCGGCACCGGGGTCGAGCGCTGGCTCACGCGGCTCACCGGCGCGGAGGCCGCGGTGGTGGTCAACAACGGCGCCGGTGCGGTGCTGCTCGCGCTGTCGGCCGTGGCCGCAGGACGCGGCGTGGTGGTGTCACGGGGCGAGCTGGTCGAAATCGGCGGCTCGTTCCGCGTGCCCGAGGTGATGGAGAAGAGCGGCGCCCGGCTGATCGAGGTGGGCGCCACCAACCGCACGCACCTCCGCGACTACGAGCGCGCGTTCGCGCAGCATGCCGACGTCGCCGCGATCCTGCGCGTGCACCGCAGCAATTTCCGCATGCAGGGTTTCACGAGGCAGCCGGAGATCGCCGAGCTGGCCGCGCTCGCGCGCCGGAAGCGCGTGCCGCTGATCGAGGACCTGGGAAGCGGCGCGCTCGCGGACGTCGCCGCGTTCGGGCTCGAGCACGAGCCGACCGTGGCCGAGAGCCTGAAGCAGGGCGTGGACCTGGTGACGTTTTCGGGCGACAAGCTGCTCGGCGCCGCGCAGGCCGGCATGGTGCTCGGGCGCGAAAAGTGGATGAAGCAGCTCCGGAGCGACCCGCTCGCCCGCGCGCTGCGGCTCGACAAGCTGGCGCTCGCCGCGCTCGAAGCCACGTTGCCGCTCTATGCAGATCCCGAGCGCGCCGTGCGCGAGATTCCGACGCTGGCGATGCTGGCCACGCCGCCGGCCGTGCTGGCGCGGCGCGCGCGGCGGCTCAAAGCCGCACTCGAGAAGCGCGCGCCCGGCATCGAGGCCATGATCGCCGCGGGCGCCGGGGAAGTCGGCGGCGGCGCGCTGCCGCTGCAGAAGCTCACGGGCCCGGTGGTGGACGTGCGGGTCCCCGGGAAGAGCGCCCGCGCGCTCGAAGCCCTCGCGCGCGCCGCCGAGCCGCCGATCGTGGGCGTCATTCGCAACGACCGGCTGCGCCTCGACCCGCGAACACTCGCCGACCGCGAGGTGCCTTTGCTCGCGGCTGCGCTGGCCGCGGCGCTCGCGGCTTCGCGCTGAAGGGAGGATCGATGCCCACGCTGATTGCCGCACCCGCCGTGATTCCCGCCGCCGGCGAGCCGCCCAAGCGCATCGAGGAGTACGCGGGGCGCATGAACTCGGGCCACACGAACGTCAGCGTGGCGCGCATGGTATCGCCCATGGGCTGGGTCGAGCCCGGTCAGCGCCCGGCGTTCGAAGAGATCACGGTGGTCCTGAAGGGCATGCTGCGGATCGAGCACGAAGGCGGCGTGATCGAGGTGCGCGCCGGGCAGGCGATCGTCACGCATCCCGGCGAGTGGGTGCGCTACTCGAGTCCGGGGGAGGAGGGCGCGGAGTACGTCGCCGTGTGCGTGCCGGCGTTCTCGCCGGGGACGGTGAACCGGGACGAGGGCTGACGTCCGCCCGGGGGGGATGCGCCGCCGGAGATGCTGGTTCACCCCGTGGACGGCAGCCGCTCCCGATCTGGCGGATGGACTCCGCGACGGGCGGGCGCCGGCGAACGCCCCGGCAGCCCCGCCCGCCCGGCTGCACGAGCGGAGACGGCTACCCGCCCCACCCTTCGTCCGCCGTCGGCCCGTAGATCGACGGCACCGGCACGTCCCGCAGCCGCAGGTACACGGTCATCTGCCCGCGATGATGGCTGAGGTGGCTGATGTGCTGCCGCACGATCGCGCCGCGCGGCATCGACAGCACGACCTGCCCCTTCATCTTGAGCGACCAGGGCACCTGGTAGTCGGCGTCCTTCGCCGCCGCGATCGCCTCGCGGGCCTTGCCCACGCTCTCGTCGAACTCGGCGAGCAGCGACTTCGTGCGCTCGTTGCTGTAGCCCGCGAAGGACGAGAGGTCCAGCTCGGTCGTGGTCAGCGCCCCTCCGATCCACCCCGGCATGCGGGCCAGCAGCTGGGCGAGGTGGGCGATGGAGAACGACTTCGGATGCGGCTTCCAGCCCGGTTCGTCGTCGGGCACGCGCTCCAGCACGCGGCGCGTCGCAGCCATCTCCTGGTCGAATTCGGGCAGCAGGGTTTCCGAGATGCTCATCTCCGGACCTCCTGGGTTGGTCGTCCTGCGGGGAGCGGACAGTATAGGAGAGAGGAGGCAGCGAGGGTGCTCCGGCGGACGGATCGGGCCGGGCCCGCCCGAGACGCACGCCGCGGACCCGCCACGCGGCAAATCATTGACCACAGCCCCCGATCCCGCTAATTTCTCCCGCCAAGGCTCACCACCCGCATGGAACCCGCTGCGCACGCGGTTTCGGCTGCGTTGCCGGTTCGATCGGGCGCGACATCGAGCCCCGCCGGAGCAGTGACCGGAGAGCACCGAACACGACCTCGAAGTTCCGGCCAAACCATTGAAGCGCAGGCACTTGGACCTGCGTGCCGCGCGCAGCCCGCCCGGGTCGCGAGCGGTGGCCGCACCAGGGCCGCCGTTCCCGTCCCGAACCCCGAGGCGACGCGCCCGGAAGGGGCAAGGATGTTCCTCTACAAGCTCGACGTTCAGGGCTTCAAATCCTTCGTCGACAAGACCTCCGTCGAATTCGGCCACGGCATCACCGGCATCATCGGGCCGAACGGCTGCGGCAAGACGAACATCTCCGACGCGATCCGCTGGGTGCTGGGCGAACAGAGCGCGAAGCAGCTGCGCGGCGGCACCATGGAAGACGTGATCTTCAACGGCTCGCCGAAGCGCAAGCCGCTGGGCCTCGCCGAGGTCCACCTCACCTTCAAGAACGATCGCGGCATCCTGCCGGTCGAGTTCTCCGAGGTCACGATCTCGCGCCGCGTGTTCCGCTCCGGCATGTCGGAGTACTTCATCAACAAGGCGCCCTGCCGGCTGCGCGACGTGCGCGACCTGTTCTACGACACCGGCATGGGCAGCCACGCCTACTCGGTCATCGAGCGCTCGATGGTCGACCATGTGCTGTCCGACGGCTCGGGCCACCGCCGCTTCCTGTTCGAGGAGGCTTCCGGCATCACCAAGTACAAGAGCCGGAAGAAGGAAGCGCTCAACAAGCTGGATGCGACCGAGTCCGATCTCACCCGTCTCAACGACATCGTCTTCGAGATCGAGCGCGAGCTGCGCTCGCTGGCGCGCCAGGTGGGCAAGGCGCGCCGCTTCAAGCGCCTGCGCGACGAGATCAAGGTCATGGACCTGCACCTGACCGCCGACCGTGTCGAAGCGCTGCGCGCGAAGGAGCGCGAGTCGAAGGAGCAGTGGCAGGAGGAGGCGGTGCGCCGCGAGGGCGTGACGGCCGAGCTCAACGCCGCCGAAGCGAAGCTCAACGATCAGAAGCTGGCGCTGCTGGAGCTCGAGCGCGAGCTGTCGACCGCGATGGGCGGGCTGCGCGACCGCGAGGAGGCGCGCACCCAGGCCGAGCATCAGGTCGTGCTGCTCAGGGAGCGCGCTGCCGGGCTCACGCGCCGCGCCGACGAAAATGCCGCAGAGGCGGTGCGCATGCGCGAACGGCTCGTCGAGGTCGGTGAGCGCGAGCGCGAATCCGAGGCGCGTCTCGGCGAGCTCAAGACGCAGCGCGAGTCCGCGGTCACCGGCGCCGATGCGGCCGAGGCGGCGCTGCGCCAGGTCGAGGCGGAGCTGCGCGAGCGCCGCGGCGTCGCGCAGGAGCGCAAGCAGCTCTCGCTCGACCTGTTCTCGCTCGAGGCCGAGAAGCGCGGCGCGATCGAGCGCACGCGCGAGCGTCACAGCTCGCTGGCCGAGCGCCGCGATCAGGCCGCGGCGCGGCTCGCCGAGCTGGGCACGAAGCTCGAAGAACTGGAGCGGCAGGCGGCCGCGGGGGCCGAGCATCACACCGCGCTCGCCGCAGACCTCGACCGTGCGCGCGCCGCGCGCGCGGGTGTGGACGAGCGCCTGCGCGAGGTCGCCGAGGCGCTGCGGACGACGGGCGAAACGCTGGCGGGCGCGCGGCAGCACGCGGCGGGGCTGGAGTCGCGGCTCGCCACGCTGCTCGAGCTCAAGCGCAACTTCGACGGCGTCTCCGAGGGTGCGAAGGCGCTGTTCAGCGCCGAGGAGCGGCCGGCCGGGCTGGTGGGCGTCGTCGCCGACGTGGTCGAGGTGCCGTCCACCTATCTGAACGCGCTCGAAGCCTCGCTCGGCGAGGCGGCCGCGTTCGTGCTGGTCGAGAATCGCGACGCCCTGGATGCGTGCCTCGAGCGGCTGCGCGCGATCGAGAGCGGCCGCGCGACGCTGGTGGACCTGTCCATGATCGCGGGCGGCGCGAGCGCCGAGATCCCCGCGGGCGAAGGCGTGCTCGGGCGCGCGTCCGATCTCGTGCGCTGCGAGGAGCGTTACCGGCCGCTGGTCGACCGCCTGCTCGGCTCGGTCGTGGTGGTCGAGGATCGCGACGCGGCGGCGCGCCATGCGACGCGCTCCGAGGCGGGGCTGCGCTTCGTGAGCCTCGACGGCGAGGTCTGGGAACGCGGCCGTGTGCGCGCCGGCTCGACCGGGAACCTGGGCGGGCTGCTGCACCGCGAAACCGAAATCCGCGAGCTGAGCGGGCAGATCGCCGAGCGCGGCCTGGAGATCGAAGGGCTCGACACGGAGCGGCGCGCGCTCGAGGCGCGCCGCGAGGCGATGCAGGTCGAGAGACAGGAGGCCGAAGCCGAGGTCGAGCGCCGGCGCACGGCGCTCGAAGAGCACGTGCGGCGGAGCGAAGCACTCGCCCGCGAGCGCACCTGGGCCTCCGGCGAGGCCGAGGAGAAGCGCGTCGAGATCGCCACGCGCGAGGCCGAGATGGAGGCGCTGGCACGCTCGCTGGCCGAGGCGGAGGGAGAGCTGGCCGAGCATCAGCGCGAGGTCGAGGCGGCGCGTGCGCTGCTCGCGGACCTCGACGGTGCGGTGCATGCCCTCGAAGCGCGGCGCGAGGAAGCGGCGAGCGCCGCGCAGGGCGCGCGCGACACGCTGCTGCGGCTCACGCGCGAGGAGAGCGAATGGCAGAGCCAGTGGGCGCGCGCCGAGCAGACCCGGCGCGAGCTCGAGACCGGGCTCGAGACCCGGCAGCAGGAGGAGCGCCAGTCGCGCGAACGCGTGGCCGGGATCGAGGCCGAGGTGCAGGGCCTGTCGTCCGGCCTCACCGGTCTGCTCGAATCGGAGGCCACCCAGCGCGAGCGCGTGGTCGGCATGCAGCAGCGGCTCGAGGCGCTCAAGAAGGACGTCAACGCCGCCGACGAACACGCCCGGCAGAAGCGCTTCGAGCAGACCGAGCTCGCCGAACTGCTGCACCACATCGAGGTCGACCGGCTGCAGGCCAGGGCGGAGCTCGACCGCACGTTCGAGCGCCTCGCGACCGAGTACCAGATGGATCCGGAGCGCTGGACGCCGGAACCCAAGCCCGAAGGCTTCGACGCGGACGACACGCGCAAACGCCTCGAGGAGGCGCGCACGCGATTCCGTGACCTCGGCGCCGTGAACCTGCTCGCGGTCGAGGAGTACGACAAGAAGAAGGAGCGCTACGAGTTCCTCAAGCAGCAGCGCGCCGACGTCGAGAACGCGCGTGGCCAGCTGCTCGAGGCGATCGAGAAGATCAACGTCACCGCGAGCCAGCTGTTCAAGGAGACGTTCGAGAAGGTGCTGGTGCACTTCCAGGACATCTTCAAGACCCTGTTCGAGGGCGGCGACGCCGAGATCCGCATGGTGGGCGAGGATCCGCTCGAGTGCGAGATCGAGATCGCGGCGCGCCCGCGCGGCAAGCACCTGCAGAGCATCAGCCTGATGTCGGGCGGCGAACGGGCGCTCACCGCGATCGCGCTGCTGTTCGCGATCTACCTGGTGAAGCCCTCGCCGTTCTGCCTGCTCGACGAGGTCGACGCGCCGCTCGACGACGCCAACGTGGACCGGTTCCTGAACCTGCTCAGGCGCTTCAGCAACCGCACCCAGTTCGTGGTGATCACCCACAACAAGCGCACGATGGAATTCGCCAACTGCCTCTACGGCGTGACCATGCAGGAGCTCGGCGTCTCCAAGCTCGTCTCCGTCCGCTTCGACGACCACTCCGTCTCGCCGGAGACGGAAGCGGAGCTGGCCGCCGCCGGCGCCGCCGAGAGCTGAACGGCGTTGGCGTCCGGGAATTCGAACGCGCCCGCCGGCCCCGCGCCCGCCGGCGGGCGTTCGCATGGCCGCCCGGCGCCGCGGGGGCGGGTGCCGTCATGAGCCTTTTCGACCGCTTCCGCAAGGGGCTCACGCGGACCCGCGAGCGCATCGGCGAGAGCCTCGGCCAGGGGCTCGGTACGATGCTCGGCCGGACGAAGGTGGATTCCGAAACGCGCGACGCGCTCGAAGAAGCGCTGCTCGCCGCCGACGTCGGCCCTGCGGCGACCGACCGGCTGATCGCGGAAGCGACGAAGCGCATGGCGCGGGAGGCGGACCTCGATCTGCGCGCGGCGCTGGAGCGTACCGCCACCGAGATGCTCGGCGAGACGGCGCGCTTCGAGCCCGGGGCGGCGAAGCCGTGGGTGGCTCTGCTGGTCGGTGTCAACGGCGTGGGCAAGACGACGCTTGCGGGCAAGCTGGCGGCGCACTTCGCCCGCGAGGGCCGGCGTACGCTGCTGGTCGCCGCGGACACCTTTCGCGCCGCGGCCTCGGAGCAGCTCGAAGCATGGGCGGAGCGCGCCGGCGTCGAGGTGGTGCGCGGCGCCGACGGCTCGGATCCGGCGGCGGTGGTGCACGACGGCCTCACCGCGGCGCGCGCGCGCGGCTGCGACGTCGTGCTCGTGGATACCGCGGGACGCCTGCACACCCGTCACAACCTGATGGCCGAGCTCGAAAAGGTGACGCGCATCGCGAGCCGCGTCGTGCCCGGGGCGCCGCATCACGTGCTGCTGGTGCTCGACGCCACGCTCGGGCAGAACGGCCTCGCGCAGGCGCGCCAGTTCCAGAAGGCGGCCACGGTGACGAGCCTGGCGCTCACCAAGCTCGACGGCACCGCGCGGGGCGGCGCCGTGCTCGCGATCGTGGAGCAGCTGAGGCTCCCGGTCAGCATCGTGGGCCTCGGTGAGGGGCTCGACGACTGGGCGCCATTCGATCCCGCGGCCTTCGCGCAGGGCCTGTTCGAAGCGCCTTCGGCGAGTGCCGGCCGCGCCTGATCGCGGCCCGGGACGCCGGGTCGCACCCGGCGCCCGGCGCGCGATGCGGGATCAGCCCGAGCCGGCTTTGCCGGCCTTGCGCTTCGCGCGGGCGCGCTGCTCGGCGAGCGGCATCTGCAGCGCCGGAGCGATGAGGTGCGACTTGCGCCCGGTGCCCCAGTCGACCGCCTCGGCGCGGCCGAGCGCGCGATCGCGGATCACCATCGGTACGTCCTGCGACTGGCCGCGGACCCAGGTCTTGCGTGACACGGTGTTTTCGATCTCCTCGACCGCGATGCTGGTGATCGGGACCTGCGTGGTGCGGTAGATCGTGCGGTCCTCGCGCACCTCGTCGTAGCGCGAGCTGTCGGCGAAATCCGCGGAGCCACCCGCCGCCTGCTTGAACAGGATCTTCCGGCAGTGGAACGTGCCCCGCGGGATCTCGACGTCCGCGGTGCCCAGCGAGTCGATGTAGTACTCGAGCTTGTTCCGTCCCGACTCGCGCACCTGCAGGGTGGATCTCGGGCGCCGGACGATGTCCTGCACCGGCTCGCCGGTCTGCGTCATCGTGTTGATCTGCTTGCGCACGTACATCTTGGCGGCCGTGACGGCATCGGAGTCCTGGAACGCCGCGTAGGAGACGAGCGCGGCGACCGACGAGATCTCCTTGCCGTCGCGCTCGCTGATCGTTTCGACCCAGAAGCAGTCCTCGCCCCAGAACTCCTCCTCGCCCGCGATCAGCAGCACGATCGTGTAGTCGTCCTTCATGCCCAGCTCGCTGTGTCCGGTCATGTGATAGCGCACCCAGTCGCCCGGCTTGAACGTCGGCTTTCTGTAGTAGTCCACCAGGCCGATGCCGTTGATGATCCGCGAGGAGCCCATGGAATCCTGGGCGCGGGCGGGCGGGAGCGCGAGCGTGGCGACGGCGAGAACGAGCAGGGGGAGGATGGCACGACGCATGCAAAATCTCCGAGCGGCGACCGGGTAGGAGTGGGCCAAGCGTGCAGCGATCCCGCACGACCGGCCCGCGATTATCGCAAACCCGCTCCGGTCAGGCCAGCCCCCCGCACCCGCCCGCCGGAGGGCCCGCATGCCCGCACGCCACCACGATGCACACGACCCCCCGGCCGGCGCACCCGGCCCGGGTCCCGCGCCGCGCCGCGGGCACGGTGACCCCGGACCGGCCGGCGGCGGGAGGGCGCCCCGGCCGCCCATCGTGCCGGGCCGGCCGCGCGAGCGGCTGCTCAGGGAGGGCCCGTCGGCGCTCAGCGACGGCGAGCTGATCGCGCTCGTCCTGGGCGGCGGCCACCGCGACATGAGCGCACTCGAAATCGGGCGCGCGCTCGCACGCCACGCCCCCGCCGAACTGGCGGTGTGGCCGGCCGCCCGCTGGCTGCGGGTCGCCGGCATCGGGCTCGCCCGCGCCGGAGCCCTCGCGGCCGCGTTCGAGCTCGGCCGGCGGGCCGGATGCCGGCCGCGCGCGGGCTCGCCGATCCGCGGTCCCGAAGACGTGCTGGCGCAGGTGCACGACCTCGCCACGGCGCGCAAGGAGCATTTCGTGACGCTGCTGCTCAACGCGCGGCACGAGATGCAGCGCCGCGAGACCGTGTCGATCGGCAGCCTCAACGCGTCCATCGTCCACCCGCGCGAGGTGTTCCAGCCCGCGATCCTGCACTCCGCGGCGAGCATCGTGCTGGTGCACAACCATCCGAGCGGCGACCCGGAGCCGAGCGAGGAGGACCTGAGCATCACGCGGCGGCTGGTGCAGGTCGGCGATCTGGTCGGAATCGCGGTGCTCGATCACGTGATCGTCGGAACGCGCGGGGTCGTGAGCCTGCGCTCGCGCCAGCTGCTCTAGGGCCCGGCCCGGGCTCCGCCCGTCACGCCCGGGGGCCCGCCGCCGTAGATGGGGCCGGGGCCGATGCTCTACACTGCCCCCGTGCGACAGGGCTATGCGACCTTCGATCACACGGGCGATCTTGGACTCGAGGTCTGGGCGCCCACGCCGCGCGAGCTCTACGCGCAGGCCGCGGTCGCGCTGATGGCGCAGGTCGCCGATCCGGGCGAGGATCCACCGGTCGAGCGCGCCGAGATCGCGCTCGAGGGTGACGAGCCCGCGGACCTGCTGGTCCACTGGCTGAACTCGGTGCTGCTGGAATCGGACCTGCGCCACGTGGTGTGGACGCACGTGCGGATCCAGAAACTGACGCCGCGCCGCATCGAAGCGGCACTGCAGGGACCGCGCATCGACCCCTCCCGGCACACGCTGCTGCGCGAGGTGAAAGCGGTTTCGTTCCACGACATGCAACTGAAGCTCGACCCGGGCGACTGCCGCTGCCGCCTGGTGCTCGATCTCTAGAAAGGACGTGCGATGAGCGCGAATCACGAAACGGCGACGCTGGCCGGCGGATGCTTCTGGTGCCTCGAGGCCGCCTTCACGGAGCTGAACGGCGTGGAGAAGGTCGAGTCGGGCTATTCCGGCGGCCACGTCGAGCGGCCGACCTACGAGCAGGTGTGCACGGGCAAGACCGGGCATGCCGAGGTCGTGCAGGTGACCTTCGACCCGGCGGCGATCTCGTACCGCGACCTGCTGGGCGCGTTCTTCGCGATCCACGACCCGACGACGCTCAACCGGCAGGGCGCCGACATCGGCACCCAGTACCGTTCGGCGATCTTCCATCACGACGAGGCGCAGAAGCGCGCGGCCGAGGAGACCATTGCGGCGCTCGGCGCGGAGCGGATCTGGGACGCGCCGATCGTCACCGAAGTCGTGCCGTTCGAGGCGTTCTACCCGGCGGAGGACTACCACCGGGACTACTTCGCCCATCATCCGGACCAGCCCTACTGCCAGGCCGTGATCGCGCCCAAGGTCGCGAAATTCCGCAAGCAGTACCTCGGGCGCCTGAAGAAGACCCCCGCGGGCGGCGCATGACGCCGGCGCTGCACGCGGTCGACCACCTGATCTGGGCGACGCCCGACCTCCACGCGGGAATTGCCGCGATCGAAGCCCAGCTGGGCGTGCGCGCCACGCCCGGCGGGCGCCATCCGGACCGCGGCACGCGCAACGCGCTGCTCGGACTCGGGAAGGGCGTCTACCTCGAGATCCTGGCGCCCGACCCGGAGGAGCCGGCGCCCGCAAAACCGCGCTGGCTCGGCGTGGACGCGAGCGGGCCACCCAGGCTGTCGAGCTGGGCGGTGAAGTCGGACGACGTCGCGGGGGCGGTCGCGCGCGCGGCGGCGTCCGGAGTCGGGCTCGGGGCGGCGATCGCCGGCGGGCGCGAGACCCCGGACGGAACGAAGCTCGCCTGGACGGTCTCCGATCCGGACGTGGTGCTCGAGGACGGGCTCGTGCCGTTCCTCATCGACTGGGGCACGACGCCGCATCCGGCCGCCGCCGCGCCGCCCGGGGCGCGGCTGGTGGCGCTCAGGGCCGAGCACCCTTCGCCGGACGGTGTGCACGCGGCGCTCGCGGCGCTCGCGATCGAGCTCGACGTGCAGGCAGCGCAGAAACCGGCGATCATTGCCACCATCGAGACACGGCGCGGCCGCGTGGAGCTGCGCTAGGGGCGATCCGACCTCGCGGCGCGGCGCGCGGCGGACCGCGCCCCGGGACACGGGCGGGAGAGAGGCTTTCGAATGAGCGAGCGGTTTCTCGACGCGGTGCGCAGGGGCGACCTCGTCACGGCGCGGGCGATGATCGACAAGGACCGCGACCTCGTGCGCACGGTGCTGCGCGCCGGGACCGAGTCCCCGGAAGCGGGCAGCACGCCGCTGCACGTGGCGGCCCGCGAGGGGCAGGCGGGCATGATCCGGCTGCTGGTCCGTCACGGCGCCGATCTCGAGGCGCGCACCGAGGAGGGCCGCACCGCGCTGCACGATGCCATCGAGCACGCGCAGCCCGGGGCGCAGAAGGCCCTGCTCGATGCGGGGGCCGAACTCGACATCTGCGCGGCCGCGATCCTCGGCCGTCTCGAGGACCTGCGGGCGATGCTCGATCGGGACCCGGAGCAGGTCAACGACCGCAGCACCTCGCTGAGCCCGCTCGGCTGGGCTGCGTTCGGCAACCAGGTCGAGGTGGCGAAGGAGCTGCTCGAGCGCGGCGCGCGCATGGACGACGGCGAGCTGTCCTGCGCGGCCCTGGTCGGACACGCCGAAGTCGCCGAGGTGCTGCTCGCCCACGGCGCCGACCCGAACGCCATCGAGCCGCGCCCGGGCACGAACGCCCTGCACGCCGCCGCCGAGCTGCGCTATACCGACGATGCCACCCGCTTCGTGCAGCTCATGCTGCAGGCCGGTGCGGACCCGGCGATCCGCTCGCGCGACGGTCGCACCGCGCTCGACATCGCCGAGGCCGGCGCGCGCGCCCAGGCGTCGTTCGGGGACGGCGATCGGCCGCTGCGGAACTTCTCCGGCGTGATCGGCCTGCTGCGCGCGGCAGCGGGCTGAAGGACGCCGGCGAGCGGATACCTGCCGTATGAAGCGCCGCGCGCCCGGGCGCCGCGGATCGCCGCCGCGAAGCCGTCGCACCCGCAACCCCTCGATCCCGCCGCGTGCGATCGCCCGCGACGATCAGGGGCAATATGCCGCCCCCGGGCATCCCAGTCCGGACCCGGTTCCGAGGACGGCGGCGCCGAGGTGGTCCAGGTACGACGCAAGATCCGCCCCCGAGTTGGCCTCGTCGTAGTTGTAGTCGGAGCGGGCACGATACGTGGCCGTCAGGGCGGCCGAAGCGAGGTCGTCGCTGAAGTAGGCGAGGTCGAGCGCGTTGACCCCGTTGCCGCCCACGGCGCCGTTCTGGTCGAGCACGGCGGCGCTCATGGTTCCGAACAGAACGGGGCCCGCTCCCACGTCCACCCGGACGCGGATGGCGTCGAGCCCGGCGCCCGGCGCGGCGACGCCACCGACCGCACCGCTGTTGCGGGCCGCGCCCACGATCGTGAACGTGGCTGCGCCCTGCGCGTCCGTGACCGCAAGGACGGTCTTCGCCGTGCAGTCCACCGTCTGTCCGGGAATGGGCATCGTGCAGAGCACGATGTCGGTGGCGAGCGACACGTCGACCGTGACCGGAACGTTCGGCAGGGGGTTCTGCGCGAGATCGCGCACGTGGACCGTGAACGCGCCGGCCGGGTCGGCAACCGGCACGCCTCCCTCGAGATGCGTTCCCACGACCGTGATGAAGGGTGGCAGGTCGCCCATTCCGGGATCGGGGTAGCCGCCCGCCCGCGCCGGTGCCGGGACCGTCAGCCACAGAGTGCCCAGTGCGCAGAACCACAGAAGCCGTTTCATGAGGACCTCCTCTCGCGTGACCGATTCAGGATACTTCGCACCGCGCGGTCGATCGAGGACAATTTCCCGGGGCGGCTCGAGCCGGAACCGGTCCGGCTCAGCCGCGGATCGCCGCCGCGCAGGCGCGCACCACGTCGCCGGCGGGAACGACGTCGTGGATCGCCGCCACGCTGCGGCCGGCCTGCCAGTACTCGGCGGCGTCGCCGGTGCGGAACGCGTCGCGTTTGAGCGCGAGCCCCGAGCGCAGCGCGAAGAACGAGCGCATCCAGCGCTTGCGCCGGCGGCCGCGCAGCATCCAGCGCTCGAACGCGTTGACCTGCGTGCCCACCCGCTTCACGTAGGGGGTGTTCAGCACCGCGATCGGGACCCCGGTGACGCGCTCGGTGAGCACGACGTCGTCCTCGGCGGCGGCGACGATGGCGCGCTTGTACGCCTCGCTCGCCGTGCACTCGGTGGTCGCGATGAAGCGCGTGCCCATCTGCACCCCGGCGTAGCCCATGGCGAGTGCGGCGGCGAACTCCCGCGCGTCGCCGACGCCGCCCGCGCAGACGACCGGCAGCCCGAACGGCCGGAGTTCCTCGAGCAGCGCCCCGGCCGCCCTCGGTCCCGCGTGGCCGCCGGCGCGGCGGTTGACGGCGATGAGCCCGTCCACCCCGCCCTCGGCCCCCCTGGCGGCCCACTTCGCTTCGGTGACGTCGTGGTACACGATGCCGCCCGCCGCATGCGCGCGCTCGGCGACCCAGCGCGGGTTGCCGAGCGAAGTCACGAAGAAGCGCACGCCCTCCTCGAGCGCGATGTCCACCCATTGCTCCATGCGGCGCATGTAGGCGCGCGAGGACTTCTCGATCAGCGCGTTCATGCCGATCGGCTTCGCGGTCAGCGCACGGATCCGCCTGAGCCCCGCGCGGAAGGCGTAGCCGTGGACGAACGTGAGCGAGACCGGCTGCACGATGCCGATGCCGCCCGCCTCCGATGCGGCGGCGACCAGCTCGGGGTTGCTGCACGGGTACATCGCTCCGCAGACGAGCGGCACCTGGATCCCGGCGTGGCGGGTGAGCGGCGTGTCGATCATGCGGCCGGGGGCGGTACGGGGCGAAGCGCAGCGTCCGCCACTGGGCTCAGCCGCCAGCGCACGGCGACCGTCGCGACGGCTTCGTCCGATTCGTCGTGAATCGTGGCGCGCACCTCGTGGTCGAGGTCCGTCGTGACCGCCGGCACCAGCACGCGACTCTCGGCGGTCAGCGTGCCGCGCGCCTTCTTCACGTAGTCGATCTCGAGGTGCATGACGATCCCGCGCACGCCGGCAGGGAGGGCGGTGGTCATCGCGAGGCCACTCGTCAGCTCGCCGAGGTTGGCGAGCGCGATCGCGTGCACGGAGTCCAGATGATTGCGCACCGCGCGCCGGTCGCGCAGCCGCACGCGGGCGTACCCGGGCTCGAGCGCCTCGACGCGCGCCCCGAGGGCGCCGGAATAGGGCACCCGGCGCGCGAACGCCCACATGAACAGCGCACGGCCGAACGGCAGCGGCGCGAGCCGCCGCCACAGCGCGAGCACGCGCTCGCCGGGAGCGGGAGTGGGCGGAGAGGAGGGCATGGGTGGGCGCATGAAAGCATTGCGCGTGACGCGGAGCAACCGCGGCGGCGCGGCGGGACGGGCCCGGGCGGCTCGACGCCGGGTGCGGGTCAGGTGGGGTGTGGGCCGGACTTCCGCGGCGCGGCGTATGTGCGCGGCGTCCTACCTGCCGGTCGCGTCGAATGCCGCCCAGTAGAACGGGTGCGTCGAACGCTGCGCGGCGCGCCGGCGCTGGAGCACGGCGCGGCTCGCGGCGCGCACGTCGCGCGCGGCGTCCGGGCCGATCCGGCGCCGCGCCTCGTAGAGGGCGTCCATCCACTCGCGCGTGGCGTCGTCCTCGACTGACCAGGCGCTCGCGATCACGGTGCGGGCGCCTGCGAGGTGGAAGGCGCGACGCATGCCGAGGGTGCCCTCGCGCGACCAGGCCCGGCCGAGGCCCGAGTGGCAGGCGGAGAGCACCACCCAGTCGGTCCCGGCGAGATCGAGCGTCTGCACCTCTTCGGCGGTGAGCAGCCCTTCGTTCTCGTCTTCGGTGTGCGCACGCGCTTCGTTCGCCCCCGCGAGCGCCAGCCAGACCCGGCGCCCGAGCCACGGCGAAGGCGGCTGCAGGTGCGCGGGCGCGGACGGCGGCGCGCCCGCCGCCACCGCGTGGACGCGCGGCTGCCGTGGCGCGGCGACCGGCTCGAGGCCGCCGACCCCGCGCTGCCCGCCGGTGGCCGCCGCGCAGGTGTCGCGCGCGACGACGCCGTGCGTCGCGACGTGCAGCACTTCGTGCCCGGGGGCCATGCGCTTGAAGGCGGCCTCGCCGGCCGCCGCGCCCTCGAGCGTGTCCACCCGGCCGGGCCAGGTGCGCACCACGGCCTCGACTTCCGTGGCCGTGCCCGGCAGCGGGGGCAGCTCCGGAAGGCCGCCGCTGCATGGGTCGCCGATGAGGCGCGCCGCGCCGCGTTGCGCATCCGGCACGGGCGCCGGCAGGACGCCGTAGTCGGGCGCGCCCACCGCGAGCAGCGCGCCCGGGGGTCCGCCAGGAGGCGTGTCGAGCAGCTCGCGCTCGGCGTTGAGCACGGCGAGCACCGGGCCGGTTTCGACGAGGTAGCGGGTGGCCCCGTCCGGCAGGGCCTGCCAGTCGAGGTCCGCGATCGGTCCGTCGGGCACGACGAAGACTTCGCGGGCAGCGCCGATGCGCGGTGCGATCCGGTCCCAGGTGAGCGCCCGCACGCGGGCGCCGTAGCGGCGGCACTCGCGTTCGGCCCTGCCATCGGGCTTCGCGCCCGGGCCGGGCGACGTGGCGAGCCGCTCGCGCCACGGCTCGATCGCGGCGCGCAACGCGCTCGCGCGGCCGAGATCCACCCGCGCGATGCCGCCCGATCCGGCGCGGGCGATCAGCGCGAGAACGTGGGCCGTGTCCTCGGCGGCCGGGGTCAGCACGCATCCCACCAGCGCCTGCCCTGCGCCGAGGCGCGCGCGGATCTCCTCGAACCCCGGCTCGGCCGCACGCCTCGCGCCTTCGTGCGCCGCGAACGCGCGCGCCCACGCGCGCTCGGCATCCTCCGCGCCCTCGCGCAGTCGGTTCAGATGTTCCCGGCTCAGCGAATCGGCCTCGTCCGCCGTGCCGACGATGGCCTGCGCCTGCCGCCGTTCGGCGTCGATCCAGCGGGCGTGCAGCCGGACGAGCGCCGTGTCGCCGCGTGCCGCCGGTGGAAGACGGCGGCGCTCGACTTCGCTGCGCACCAGCCCGCGCTCGCGCACCAGCGCGTCCCAGGCCGCCTCGAGGCGGCCTGCGGAGTCCGCCGGCGCCAGCGCCAGCACCAGATCGAGCGCCGGGGTGTATTGCAGCGAGAGCTGCAGCGCGCGGCGGTCGGGCAGCTGGCGCACGTTGGCGCGCAGCCGTTCGCGGGAGATGCGGTCGGCGGCGAGCGCTTCACGCCACGCTTCGCGCTCGCGCCGGAGCGCGCTCAGGGCCAGCGCGTTCGTGGACCGCAGCGTCTGCGGGATGTTCGAACCGCCGCTCCGGCGCATGTCTGCGAGGCGCAGCAGCTCGAGCCGGTCCGCCTCGAGGCCGACCGTGTCGCCGAGCGCGACCTCGTCGCGGACGATGCAGATCTGCAGCTCGGCGAGGTTCAGCCACTTCGGGGTCCGCGAGGCGTGCTCGATCGGCACCGCGCGACGCGCGGTCTCGAGCGATCCCGCGTGGTTGCCGTGCGTCGCCATCAGCTCCGCCTGCCAGAGCAGCGCCGTGCCGACCAGCGGGTCCGGCGGCCCCGGCTTCGCCATGAACTCGCGCTCCACCGTCTGCAGCGCCTGCATGGCGCCGGTCGAGTCGTCGCAGCCCGCGCGCGCGATGCCCAGCGAAAGGAGGGTGCCCAGCGTGCGCCAGTGGTGGGCGCCGAAGATGGCGACGTAGTGGGGCAGCGCGCGCTCGAGGATCGCGCGGGCTCCGGCGTAGTCGCCGAGCTCGACCAGCCAGTTGCTCATGTTGCGCTGCAGACGGATGAACTCGCGATGACTCTCCGGCACGTGCAGGCGCGCGATGCGCTGCGCTTCGAGTGACAGATCGATGGCCTGCGCGAGGTGCCCCGCCTCGCGCTCGACGTGCGCCAGGTAGTCGTAGATGGACGCGCTCGCGAGCGACTCCCTGCCGAGCGTGCGGTCGTAGACGGCCAGCGCGTGTTCGAGCGCCCGGCGCGCATCCTCGAAACGCCCCATCTGCCGCAGGCAGTTGCCCTGCTCGCCGAGCAGGACGGCGACCATGGGCCGCTCCTCGGGGCCCGAAATCAGCCGTTGCTGCCAGGCGCGGCGGAAGTAGTCCTCCGCCGCTGCGAAGTCCATGCGATCGCGATGCACCATGCCCATGAGCCGCAGGCTTTCGGAGATCAGCGAGTCGCCCGGCTGGAGCGCCTGTTCGCGAATGTCGAGCGCGATCTGCGCGTGGACCTCGGCCGAGTCCATCTCGCCGGCGGGACCGTAGAGGTAGGCGAGCGCGTAGTGCGCGTCCGCCACGGCCGAGTCCGCCGCGCCCAGCCGGCGCGTGCGGATCGCGATCACGCGCCGCGCCATCGCGCGTGCGGTGCTGTCGTGAAAAGCGCCGCGCAGGGTCCTGGATCGTACGAACTGGGCCATGAGATCGGCCATCCGCAGCGAGTCGGCGGGGGCGTGGTCGAGCCCCGCGAGTTCGGCGGTGGCGAGGCTTTCGGCCGCGGCGTAGCGCCGCTCGCCGATCAGGGCACGGATCCGCTCGAGGCCGCCCGCATCCGGATCGGCGGCGGCGCGGTGGCTGGCGATCGATCCCAGCAGCAACGCCGCCACGGCCAGAGTCGCGAGCGGCGCCGGGGCGGGAACGCGCCGGAGACGGGGGGGGGAGAATCGATGCACGGTCACGAGTTTAGCCGGAGGCCCGGCGCCGCGCATCCTCCGGGGACGCCCGTGCCCCGACCCTGCCGGCACTCATGGAGTTCCGCGCAGCGCGTCCCGGCGGCTGCCGCCCGCCCAGCGGGACGTGCTACGCTGCGCGAAACTTTCGCAACCATTCAGGAGGCGGTCATGACCACGACGACGTTGAACGGCCTGCTCTCGCGGCTCGGGATTCAGGATGTGAACCCGGGCGCGGGCACGGGTCGCTGGATCGAAACCAAAGGCGCCGAGCTGGCGTCGGTGAATCCCACCACGGGCGAAACCATCGCGAAGGTCCGCCAGGCGACGGCCGCCGACTACGACCAGGTCGTGAAGGCGGCTGAGGCGGCGTTCGAAAAGTGGCGCCTGATCCCCGCGCCGCGTCGCGGTGAGGTCGTGCGCGCGCTCGGCAACGCGCTGCGCGCCCATAAGGAGGACCTCGGCCGGCTGGTCTCGCTCGAGAACGGCAAGATCCTCTCCGAAGGACTCGGCGAAGTGCAGGAGATGATCGACATCTGCGACTTCGCGGTCGGCCTCTCGCGCCAGCTCTACGGGCTCGCGATGCACAGCGAACGGCCCGCCCACCGCATGTACGAGCAGTGGCAGCCGCTCGGGCCGGTCGGCGTCGTGAGCGCGTTCAACTTCCCGGTCGCGGTGTGGGCGTGGAACGCCGCGATCGCCGCGGTGTGCGGCGACACCGTGATCTGGAAGCCGTCGTCCAAGGTGCCGCTGTGCGCGATCGCCGTGCAGAAGATCTGCGATGGCGTGATGCAGGAGTACGACTGCGCCGGGGTGTTCAACCTCGTCGTCGGCCGCGGCAGCGACGTCGGCGACGGCATGCTCGCCGACCGCCGCATCCCGCTGATCTCGGCGACCGGCAGCTGTCGCATGGGCCGGCGCATCGCCGAGGTGGTCGGCCCGCGCTTCGGGCGCTCGATCCTCGAGCTCGGCGGCAACAACGCGATCGTGGTGCTCGACGACGCCGATCTGGACCTCGCCATGCGCGCCGCGACCTTCGCCGCCGTCGGCACCGCGGGCCAGCGCTGCACGTCGCTGCGCCGGCTGGTGATGCAGAGGGGCATCGCGGCGAAGCTCACCGAGCGCCTGAAGAAGGCGTACGCGTCGGTGAAGATCGGTGATCCGCTCGAAGACGGCACGCTGATGGGGCCGTTGATCGACGCGGGCGCGGTCGACGACATGATGAAGGCGCTCGACCAGGTGCGCGCCGAGGGCGGCGAAATCCTCTACGGCGGCAAGCGTCTCGAGCGGCCGGGCTTCTTCGTCGAGCCGACGCTGGTGAAGGCGCGCGCCGACATGAAGATCGTTCAGGAGGAAACCTTCGCGCCGGTGCTGTACCTGATCGAGGTCGAGGACGTGAACGAGGCGATCGCCGTCAACAACGGCGTGCCGCAGGGCCTTTCGAGCGCGATCTTCACGAAGGATCTGTTCGCGGCGGAGAAGTTCCTGTCGGCGGCGGGCAGCGACTGCGGCATCGCCAACGTGAACATCGGCACCTCGGGGGCCGAGATCGGCGGCGCGTTCGGCGGCGAGAAGGACACCGGCGGTGGCCGCGAAGCCGGCTCCGACGCCTGGAAGCTTTACATGCGGCGCCAGACGGTAACGATCAACTACAGCGACCAGCTGCCGCTCGCGCAGGGCGTGAAGTTCGACGTGTAGGGGGACTTCTCACCTTCGACCAGGGTGTGCCCGTCTGCTCCTTCGAAGCTCATCCAGGCGCTCATGATGGAAGGCTGGCCATCGCGGCGCGATGCGGCCATGATATGTCGCGATGGCCAACGATCGTCCGGCATCGGACCGCCTCGCGTTCCTGACGCTCGCCGCGCTGGGCGTGGTCTATGGCGACATCGGCACCAGCCCGCTCTACGCCGTACGCGAGTGCTTCTTCGGCCACTACGGCGTGGCGCCGAACGAAGCGAACGTGCTCGGCGTCCTCTCCCTCGTGACCTGGTCGCTGCTGCTCGTCATCTCGCTCAAGTACCTGGTGTTCGTCCTGCGGGCCGACTACGAAGGCGAAGGCGGCATCCTGGCGCTGATGGAACTGGTCCTGCGGCGGTCCGAAGGCTACGGACGGCGCGGCATCCTGCTGCTCGGCATCTTCGGCGCTGCGCTGCTCTATGGCGACGGCATGATCACGCCGGCGATCTCCGTGCTGAGCGCGGTCGAGGGACTGCAGATCGTGGCCCCGAACCTCGGCGGCTGGGTGATCCCGGTGACGGTTGGGATCCTGGTGGCGCTGTTCGCCGTCCAGCAACTCGGCACCGCCCGCGTGGGAACCCTGTTCGGCCCGATCATGTTGCTGTGGTTCGGTACCCTCGCCGCGTTCGGGCTGCGCTCGATCGCGACCGCGCCGTCCGTGCTCGCGGCGGTGGACCCGCGGCATGCGCTGGCGTTCATGCAGACGAACGGCCTGCACGGGCTGGCCATTCTCGGCATCGTGTTTCTCGTGGTGACCGGGGGTGAAGCGCTCTACGCCGACATCGGGCACTTCGGCTCAAGGCCGATACGGCTCGGCTGGTTCGTGCTGGTGCTGCCCGCGCTGCTGCTCAACTACTATGGTCAGGGCGCGTTGATCCTCGTCCACGGCTCGGCGATCGCCCAGCCCTTCTACCAAATGGCGCCCGGGTGGAGCCTGTGGCCGCTGGTGGTGCTCGCGACCGCGGCCACGGTGATCGCCTCCCAGGCGATCATCTCCGGTGCGTTCTCGCTGACCTTCCAGGCCGTGCATCTCGGCTATCTGCCGCGTCTGAACCTGATGCACACGTCGGCCCGGGAGCGCGGTCAGATCTACGTGCCCGCGGTGAACTGGTTCCTGCTGGTTGCGACGGTCGCGCTGGTACTCGGCTTCCGTCACTCGGGTGCACTGGCCGCGGCCTACGGCGTGGCGATCTCGACGACGATGGTCATCACAACGATGCTGCTGTACGTCGCGCTGCGCTCGGTGTTCCGCTGGCCGCTCGGCTCGGCGCTCGCCCTGTGCGGTCTGTTCCTGGTGCTCGATCTCGCCTACCTGAGCGCGAATCTCATGAAGTTCGTCGATGGTGGCTGGGTGCCGCTCGCCGCGGGCGGGGGGGTGATGTTCCTCATGATGACGTGGATGCGCGGCAGCGCGATCGAGCAGCGTGCAACCCGCGATCTGGCGATCGATCCCCTCGAACACCTCGCCCGGATCGGCGGGGGCGGCACCTACCGGCGCGTTCCGGGGCAGGCGGTGTACCTGTCGAACAATCCGTCGGGAACGCCCCGCGCCCTGGTGGACAACCTCGCGCACAATCACGCGCTGCACCGACGCGTGGTTCTGTTCACCGTGATCGTCGTGCGGCGGCCGCGCGTGCCCGCGAAGGAGCGCCTGAGGGTCGAGGCACTGCGAGATGACATCCATCGCATCGTGGCGCACGTCGGTTTCATGGAGTCGGTCGACGTGCCGAAACTGCTCGCCGAGGCCAATCGCAGGGAGGGGCTGGGCCTCGACCTGGACACGGTGACGTACATCGCCGGCGACGAGTTCCGCGTGCCGCGCCGTAAGCTCGGCATGAGCATCCCGCGCAGAGAGCTCTATGCTTTCCTCGCCCGCAATCAGCACCGCGTCACCCGCTACTACCGGCTGCCCACCGACCGGGTGGTGGAGATCGGCCGTCAGGTCCCTCTGTAGCGCAGCGGCGGGCGACCCGGAAGGGCGTCCGCCGTCGCCCGGCACGCGAAGGCGGTCGGAATCCCTTCGCGCCGGTTGCGGCGCGTCGCGCGGGGCGCGACGCGCGGGAGGGTTCGAGTGGCGGGGCGCTGCGCAGCGTCGGGACCGGGGGAGATGACGGCGCCGAACCCGGGTGAGCGGCGGACCGTGTCCGCCGTGCCCGCGCGAGGTCACGTGCACCGTAGCGGCCGCCCCTGCGGGTGCTCCGGCGGGCGTTCCCGCGTCTCACCCCTTCCGGGGGGTCGCAAGCGTCGCACTTCAGAGCGCCGTCAACGATCGCGGGAGAAAACGGATCGGACCGAGCGGCTCACGTCTGCGCCGCATCGCCGGCGGCCTCGACCGTCTTCGCCCCCAGGTCCACGAGCGCGATCGCCGCGAGCGAGGCCAGGTCGGCGAACAGCAGCGGGGCGAACGGCGGCGCCCCGTAGAGGATGCCGTTGACGAGTCCGGTGCCGTGCGGCGCGAGGTCGGCCTGCACGTGGAAGACGAAGCCGGCAACCGCCACGGCCACCTGCAGCGCGAGGACGCCGTAGCACGCCCTGCGCAGCGCCGCGTCCGCCGGGCGCAGCAGCGCGAGCAGCAGGAAGCCCACCGCGAGCGCTGCCGCGACCACCGGGATCCACTCGCGCAGATCGAAGAAGCCGTTCTGCGCGTGGTCGGCGAGCGAGAGCACGAAGTTGCCGGCGAAGCCGCCCCATGCGAGGAACAGCACCCACTGCCCCCACTCGATCGAATCGCGGCGCACGTGGCGGTTCGCGAGCACCAGCAGACCGAGCCCGGCGAACGACAGCGGCGCCGCAAACGGGGCGGTGTAGACCAGACTGCGCAGCGTCTGCTGCGCGAAGAACGAGCTCTCGAGATGGAGGAACAGCCCGACCACGCCGACCGCGACCGCGGACCAGCCCACCAGATAGCCGGCCCAGCGCGCCCGGGCGCGTCGCAAATCGAATGCGTCCGCGGCGAGCCCCGCGAACAGCACGGTGGCGCCCGCCACGCCGAAACCCACCGGGATCCGCTCGATCGGGTAGTGGAACGCGTTGATCGAATGCGCGATGAACACGTCGAGCGTCAGAAATGCGAGGTTCGAGATCGCGAACAGCTCGACGAGCACCGGCCGCGGCCACGCCGCCACGCGCTCAGCGATGCGCACGGGAGCGCCGGAGCTCCGCGGCCTGCGCCTCCAGCTCGATCTGGTGGGCGAGCAGCTCGTAGTTGCCGTGCCATTGCACGAAGTCCGCGCCGCCCATGAACGCGCCGTGCTTGGTCGTGCGGCCGTAGTAGTGCCAGAAGTCGAAGGCCGTGAACTCGATCGGCTCGTCGAAGGGTTTCGGGGTCAGCAGCCCGTCGCGGCGCAGCCCGTCCACGATGGCCATGCCCTTCGCCACCTTGGCGTTGGTCGCGACCAGCACCGACTCCGCCTCGGCGTAGAAGCGGTCCGTGTGGCCCTTCGTGTGGCAGGTGTTGCACAGGTCCTTCATGTTGGCCTGCGCTTCGGCGTAGTGCGCCCGCTTCTCCGAGACCGCCGCGAACAGCTCGTACGACAGACGCTCTGAGGTGTCGTGGGTCACCTTCTGGCCGCCCATCCCGCTCATGTGGCAGGTGGCGCAGGTCGGCACCGGCATGTCGTCCGGGGTCAGCGCGTCGGGGCGCGCGTCGAGGCGCATGCGCGCCCGCTGCGCGTTGAAGAGCACGCCGTGCCTCGATTCCTCGTAGATCTCGATCTGCGAGTGATCGGGGCCCATGTGGCACTGGCCGCAGGTGCGCGGCAGTCGCGCGAGTGCCACCGAGGCGGCGTGGCGCGCATGGCACTGCGTGCAGGTGCCGATCGATCCGTCCTCGTTCGGGCGGCCCACGGAATGGCACGAGATGCAGCCCTTCACCGCGGCGGCCTCTCCCTCGAGCCCGACCAGCGCATTCGCTGTGCGCTTCACGGCGCCGGGGTGGAATTGCTCGGCGACGGCGATCTGCTCGGGCGTGAACGGCGCGCTGCCGAGCACCGCCGCATACGCGGGCGCCGCGTGGCGGCTGCGCAGGAACTGGTCGTACTCGCGCTGGTGGCACTGCGCGCAGTTGGCCGCGGTGAGCGTCTTCGCGATCGTGAACCCGCGATGTTCCTGGCCGGGCTGGCCCTTGACCGGGCGGTGGCAGTCCAGGCAGGTGACGCCCTTCACCGCGTGCCGGCTGCCTTCGAACTCGACGACGATGGCGCGGGTCTCGCGCCGGTGGCACTCGGCGCACTTGCCGCTGGCTTTGACCAGTGCGGCGGTCGGTTGCGCCGTCTCCACCGCGGGGCGGCGCGCGTTGAGGATCAGCGCGGCGGCGACCAGCGCGGTGCTGACCAGCACGGCGATGAAGATGGATCGAAACGACACGGCAGCCTCCCGGCGGGTGGGTCGGCGCGGCGCGCCGACGGTTTCCGGCAGCATACGGATTCCGCGGCGTGCGTCCACCCGTGGCGTCCGGAGCGGTGCGTCGCGGTCGCCGGCGCATGGTCGACCGACAAGGTCGAGGTCCACGGGGCGGCACCTCGTCGGTCCCGGGACACGGTGACGTCGAAGTGCGCCGTGGCGACGGACGGCCGCGGATCGCTCGGCATGACGAAGCGGCCCATCACCGGGGAGGGGGTCTGCACAGGGTCTCGTCGAGGTGCACGAGATCGAGGGGGCGCTGATCCCCTGCATTCGCGCGGCCGACGGCCTCGTGGGAAGAACGGGGGCCTGCGCGTCCGGCGGCGCCGGATGACAGGAATGCATCCGCGCGCCTTCCGTGTCATGCGGCGCGGCTCGCGGCTCCGGCGTCGCGCGTCCAATCGCTTTCGGCTCAATCTCTTGCCCGATCGGGCCACACCTCGTCGCTGGCACGCGCGATGCAGTCCATGCATCGGCGGAGGTGTTATGAGACAGACCATCCTGCTGGGTGACGAATCCGTGGCGCTCGGCGCCGTGCATGCGGGGATCACCGCTGCCTACGGCTATCCCGGGACGCCCTCGACGGAGATTCTCGAGTATCTGCTGAACCACCGGGAGAAACACGGCACGCCGCACGCCGCCTGGTGCGCCAACGAAAAGACCGCCTATGAAGAAGCGCTGGGCACGGCGTTCGCCGGGCGCCGCGCGCTCGTCGCGATGAAGCACGTCGGCGTCAATGTCGCCGCCGACCCCTTCGTGAACTCCGCCCTCGTCGAGGTGCACGGCGGCCTCGTGCTCGCCGTGGCCGACGACCCGGGCATGCACAGCTCGCAGAACGAACAGGACAGCCGCTGGTACGCCGACTTCGCGCGGGTGATCTGTCTGGAGCCGGGGAGCCAGCAGGAGGCCTACGATATGACCGTCGAGGCCTTTGATCTCTCGGAACGCTTCCGCGTGCCGGTGGTGATGCGCCTGGTGACGCGGCTCGCGCACAGCCGCACGGCGGTGAAGGTCGGCGCCGCGCGCGACGAGAACCCGATCACCCGCGCGCCGAGACGCGCCTCGTGGGTCCTGCTGCCCGGCAACGCGCGCAAACAGTGGCGCGGGCTCATCGAGCGGCAGAAGGCGATGCTCGACTGGAGCGAAACCAGCCGCTGGAACACGCTCACCCTGAACCCCAAGCGCCGCGACCTGGGCGTGATCACCACGGGGCTCGCGCGGGCGTACTACTTCGAGAACCTGCCCGGGCTCGACGAGGCGCCGTCGCACCTGCACATCGGCGCCTATCCGCTACCGGTCTCCGCGATCCGCAGGCTGGCCGCGCACGTCGAGCGCATCCTGGTGATCGAGGACGGTTATCCGTTCGTCGAGCGGCAGCTCGTCGGGGTGTTCGAAACGCCGATCGAAGTGCACGGCCGCCTGTCGGGCGCGCTGCCGCCCGACGGCGAACTCGACCCGGACATCGTGCGTGCGGCGCTCGGGCTGCCGCCGCGCGAGCGGCTCGGGCTGGACGGCTTCACGCTGCCGCTGCGGCCGCCGCAACTCTGCAAGGGCTGCCCGCACGCGCAGTCCTACCTCGCGCTCAAGGAGGTGTTCGGCGGGCTCGACGGCCACATGGTGACGGCGGACATCGGGTGCTACACGCTCGGTGCGCTGCCGCCCTATTCGGCGATCGAGTCGTGCGTCTGCATGGGCGCCTCGATCGGCATGGCCAAGGGCGCCGCGGAGGCCGGCGTGCACCCGGTGGTCGCGGTGATCGGCGACAGCACGTTCCTGCACTCCGGCATCACGGCGCTCATGGATGCGGTGGCCGCCGACGCGAACATGACCGTGCTCATCATGGACAACGGCACCGTCGGCATGACCGGCGCCCAGGACACCATCGTGCCGTCGGCCCGGTTGCAGAGCATCGTGCTCGGGGTCGGCGTGCCGCGCGAGCACTTCCACGTCGTCGAGGCGGCGCGCAGCCGCATTCACGACAATGCCGCGCTGCTGCGCGAGGAGATCGACCACAAGGGCATCTCGGTGATCGTTGCCGTGCGGGACTGTCTCAAGGTCGCGCGGGCCAAAGCACGCGCCGCGGCGGCGGGGGTTGCGTCATGAAGTACGACATCGTTTTCGCGGGCGTGGGCGGGCAGGGGGTGCTGTCGATGGCGGCGGTGATCGGCCGCGCGGCGACCGCCCTGGGGTTCGCCGCCAAGCAGTCGGAAGTGCACGGCATGGCGCAGCGCGGGGGCGCGGTCTCGGCGCACCTCAGGCTCACCGAGGGGGCCATCGCCAGCGATCTCATTCCGCGCGGCTCCGCGGACCTGATCCTGAGCCTCGAGCCGGTCGAGGCGCTGCGCTGCCTCGACTACCTGTCGCCCAGGGGCATCCTGGTCACCAGCTCCAACGCGTTCGTCAACATTCCCGAGTACCCCGACGAGGAAGACGTCGTGAAGCGGGTGCGCGCGGCGACACCGCGCTCGTGGCTGATCGACGCCGAGGGACTCGCGCGGCAGGCCGGTGACGTGCAGGCGTCGAATTCGGTCATGGTGGGTGCGGCTTCACGCGTGCTGCCGCTCGACGTCCATGCGCTGGAGGCGGCGCTCGAGGCCACGTTCCGTTCGAAGGGGCCGCGGGTGATCGCGGTCAACCGCGATGCGTTCCGGGCCGGCCGTGAGGCCGCGGCGTGAATCCGGACCGCGCGGCCATCGCCCGGATTCTGGCGTCCGGCCGCGCGCGCGGCGACCCGGGTCTTCTCGAGACGGAAGGGCTGGCCCTGCTCGGGGCGATGGGGATCGCCGTGCCGCGCTGGGTGGTGGTGCACGGGGCCAGGGAGGTGCGCACGCTGCCGCACCCCGTCGTTCCCGGCGATCGCGTGATGGTCAAGGTGCTCTCGCCCGAGATCGCGCACAAGACCGACGTGCAGGGTGTGCGTGTCGTGGCGAACGAGAGCGAAGCGATCCGCGAGGCGGTGGCCGCCATGGAGCGGCGATTCGCCGGGACGCGCGTGGACGGCTTCGTCCTGCAGGCATTCGTGCCCCACGAGGCCCGCTTCGGGCACGAGCTGCTCATCGGCATGCGCTGGACCGACGACTTCGGTCCGGTGGTCACCGTGGGGGCAGGCGGCGTCGGGGCCGAGGCGATCGCTTCGGCGCTGCGGCCGGACGAGGCGCTCGCGATTCTGTCGCCGGCGCTGGCCGATGCGGCGAGCGTTCCCCGCGCGCTCGAGCGGGTGGCGGCGGTGCGCGAGCTCACCGCGGCCCGCCGCGGGGGGGCGCCACTCGTGCCGCTCGCCGAACTGTCGGACCTGGTACGCCGCTTCCTCGACTTCGCAGCCGCCTTCGTGCCGGATCCGGTCGCCGAGTTCGAGGTGAACCCGCTCGCCTTCTCGGGCGGCCACTTCGTTGCGCTCGACGCGCTGCTGCGTTTCACCCGCGAGCCGCCGCGGCCCGCGCCGCCACGGCCGATCGCAAAACTCGGGGCGCTGCTCCGGCCGCGTTCGGTCGCCGTGATGGGCGTCTCCGAGAAGATGAATCCGGGGCACATCATCCTGCGCAATCTGCTCGCGGACGGCACGCCCGCGGCGCACATCACGGTGATCAAACCCGGGCGCGAGGCGCTCGACGGCTGCCGCTGCGTGCCGTCGCTCGAGGCGCTCGAGGGCCGCGTGGATCTGCTGATCCTCAGCATCGCGGCCGCGCAGGTGCCGGAGGCCATCGAATCGGTGATCGCGGGCCAGCGCGCCGAGAGCGTGATCCTGATCCCGGGCGGTCTCGATGAAACCGCCGCGGGACGCCCGCTGGCGGCGCGGGTGCGCGCGGCGCTCGCACGCGCGCGCGCCACGCCGTGGGGCGGGCCCGTGGTGAACGGCGGCAACTGTCTCGGGGTGCGCTCCGTGCCGGGCCGTTACAACACGCTGTTCATCCCCTCAGCGAAGCTGCCGATGCCGGCCGGCGCGGCGGATCCGGTCGCGCTGATCTCGGGCAGCGGCGCGTTCACGGTATCGAAGATCAGCAAGCTCGGCGGCGTCCAGCCGCGCTACGTGATCTCGGCCGGCAATCAGATGGACCTGACGCTCGGCGACGACCTCGAATACCTGGCGGATGATCCCGAGGTCGACGTCTTCGCGGTGTACGCGGAGGGGTTCCGCATGCTCGACGGACGGCGCTTCATGCGGGCCGCGGCGCGCATCACCGGATCGGGTCGCACCGTGGTGCTCTATGCCGGCGGACGCACGGGCGCGGGCGCCTCGGCCGCCGCCAGTCACACGGCGGCGGTGGCCGGCGACTACGAAACCCTGCGCCAGCTCGCGCGCGAAGCCGGCGTCGTGCTGGCCGGGACGCTCGAAGACTTCGAGGACGTCGTGCGTCTTCTCGTGCGCCTCGGCGATCGCGAGGTCGCGGATTCCACCCTCGGTGCGGTCACCAACGCAGGGTTCGAATGCGTGGCGATCGCCGACCACCTCGGGGCCTTCCGGCTCGCGCCGTTCGCGCCGGCGACGCTCGAGGCGATCGGCCATGTGCTCGAGCGCGCGCGGCTCGGCGAGATCGTGACCCCGCGCAATCCGATCGACCTGACGCCGATCATGAACGACGCCGACTATGAAGACGTCGTACGCGCCGTGCTGCTCGATCCCGGCGTCGGTGCGGGGCTGATCGGCTGCGTGCCGCTCACCGGTGCGTTGAATACGCTCGCGGCGGGAGCGGGGCACGCCGACGACGTCGCGCACGCCGACTCGCTGGCGAACCGGCTGGTGCGCCTCCGTGATCTCACGCCGAAGCCGTGGGTCGTGGTGGTGGACGGCGGCCGCCTCTACGACGCCATGGCCGGGCGCATCGAGGACGGCGGCATCCCGGCGTTCCGCACGGCGGATCGCGCGCTGCGGATGATGAACGTGTACGCGGCGGAGATGAAACGCCGGGCCGGGGCGCGCGAGCGGAGCGTGGCCGGCGCCCGCACGGCCGCGGCGCCGGCGCCCGCGCAGCCGGCGCCCGCGGGAGCCCGGTAGGACGTCCGCCGCCGGGGCTTGCGACGGGCGCTCCGGCGGACGCAGGATCAACGCACCGAAGCTGCGGCGCTCTGCCGCGCCACGCCACGGAAGGGGAGCGGAGACCGCACCATGACCGCGACACTCGATCGATTGCGGGCCTGGGTGGTGACGGCCGACATGGGCTTCGGTCATCAACGCGCCGCGCACGCGCTCGCGCACCTGGCCGAGGGCAGCGTTCTCATCGCCGGGAGCCCGGACACCACCGACCCGGAGGAAGCGAAGGTCTGGCAGCGGTTCACCTGGTCGTACGAGGTGCTGTCGCGCGTCAAGGGCGTTCCCGTCCTGGGCGGCGCCATGTTCGGCGCGCTCGATCGGCTGCTGCACATCCCGCCGCTCTATCCGCTGCGCGATCTCTCGCACCCGTCGCCCAACAACCACATCGTCGATCACCTGATCCGCAGCGGGCTCGGCCGCACCCTGGTCGAACGGCTACGCTCGCGCGAACTGCCGCTGATCTCCACGTTCTACGCGCCCGCGCTGATCGCCGACCATGCGCGCGTCGAGCGCAACTACGCGGTCATCACCGACGCCGATCTCAACCGCGTCTGGGTGGCGTCGAAGGCGAAGGAGAGTCGCGTCTGCTACTTCGCGCCGTGCGGGCGGGCGATGCGGCGGCTCCGGCAGTACGGCGTTCCCGACGAGCGGATCTTCATCACCGGCTTCACGCTGCCGCGCGCGAACCTCGGCGGGCCGGGAATGGAGGTGCTCAAGGCGGACATGCTGGCCCGGCTCGGACGCCTGGATCCGGCCGCACGCTTCACGAGCGTCTACGGCTCGCTGGTGAACGAGCTGCTCGGGGCGCGGCCCGAGCCCTCGGGCTGGCGCGAGCGCGTGACCGTGACGTTCGCCGTCGGCGGCGCCGGCGCGCAGGTCGAGATCGGGATGATGCTGATCGAGGGCTTGAAGAGCGCCGTCCTCGAGCGGCGCTTCCGGCTGATTCTGGTGGCCGGCGTGAATCGAGTCGTCGAGAAGCTGTTCCAGGAGACCGTGTTCCGAGCCGGGCTCGAAACGGCGCTCGGCGAAGGCGTGCTGATCGTGCGCGAGGACGACAAGGCGGCCTACTTCGACCGCTTCAACGCCCTGATGCGCGAGACCGACGTCCTGTGGACCAAACCGAGCGAGCTGTCGTTCTACTCGGCGCTCGGCATTCCGATCGTGATGGCGCCGCCGATCGGATCGCAGGAGAACAAGAACCAGCGCTGGCTCATGGACAAGGGCGGTGCGCTGCCGCAGTACACCCCCACGCTCGCCGATGAGTGGCTAACGGACATGCTCAAGCAGGGCGTGCTGGCCGAAAAGGCCATGAGCGGATTCATCAAGAACCGCAAGCTCGGCGTGTTCAAGATCGAGGAGGTGCTGGAGACGGGCGCCATGGCGCGCGAGACCCACCCGTTGCGGCGTTAGTCCCGACTCCGGGATCGCGTTGCTGCGCGAACCGATCGGCCGGTCGACCGTCCGCAGGAAAGGAGAGCACCGCATGAGACGACCGGAGAGATTCTTCCGCACCGTCACGCTGGCGGCGGCGGTGGCCCTGCTGACCGGCGGCATCGCCGGTTGCCGGCCTTCGATGGCCGAGATCCAGGCGGTGGCGTACGCCCCGGCGCCCGGGCGCGACTGGCCGGTGTCGACGCCGGAGGCGGAGGAGCTGGATCCGCTGCGGGTGGGCGCGCTCTACTACCGCGCCGCGCGGACCCGGACGACGCGCTCGGTGCTCGTGGTCCGGCACGGCCGGCTGATCGCCGAGCGCTACTTCCACGACGGCGCGATCGATGAGAAGCAGCGCATGCAGTCCACGACCAAGAGCGTCACCTCGGCGCTGGTCGGCATCGCCATCGAGAAGGGCTGCCTCGAGAGTGTGGGTCAGAAGATGATGGACTTCTTCCCCGAGCTCGCAGGCCGGATCCAGGACCCGCGCAAGAAGCGGATCACGATCGAGCAGCTGCTCGAGATGCGCGCGGGGTACCCGTGGGAAGAGAGCTCGAAGGAGCTGTTCGCGATGCTCTACCACGGCTTCCTGCCTTCGTACCTGGTCGACGTCCCGCTGGTGCGGGATCCGGGGAGCGACTTCGACTACAGCAACCTTTCGTCGCACCTGGTCGGCGTGATCGTGGCGCGGGCCTGCAGCACCGACCTGCGCACCATGGCCCGCACGGCGCTGTTCGATCCCATGGGTGTCGAGATGGGCGAGTGGATCCGGGACTGGGACGGCTATTACAACGGCCACGCCGACCTGCATCTGACCCCGCGCGACATGGCGAAGTTCGGGCTGCTGTACCTGAACGACGGCGCCTGGAAAGGACGGCAGCTCGTTCCGGCCGACTGGGTCGAACGCTCGCTGCGCACGGTGTCGAGCGACGCCTGGCACTATCCGATCGGGAAGCACTTCACCCGGATCGGCTACGGCTACCAGTGGTGGTCCGCGACCGCGGGGGTGCACCGCTTCCACTTCGCGTGGGGCCACGGCGGGCAGGTGATCGCGCTGCTCGAGCCGTACGACATGGTCGTCGTCGTCACCGCCGACCCCCTGTGGGGCCAGCACGGCGGCGGGCCGTGGGGGCGCGAGAAGGAAAACCTGAACCTGGTCGGCGACTTCTTCGCGTCGCTGCCGGCGGCGGATGCCGGCGCGGAGTCCGCAGCCCAGGGCGCGCCGCCCGTCGCGGAGTGACCCCTGCCGGGCGGCGCCCGCTCGCCCCCTGCGGCCGGGCGCCGCGCCGCCTTGACCCCTCGCCATGTCCTGCCTAGCTTGGCCGTGCCGCACCGTCGGCGCGGAGCAACGGCAGGCCCTCCGGATGGACGGTTCGCCGCGCGCCCGATCCTCGGAGGATCGCGGATGACCGACCCCACCCCCGATGCGTCCCTGCCGCGCGCTGCCCGAGTCGCGGGGGCCGCATACCTCGCCATCATCGCGCTCGGCCTCTTCGCCGAGATGTTCATCCGCGCACGGCTCATCGTGCCGGGCGACGCCGCGGCGACCGCCGCGAACATCGCGGCCTCGTCGCAACTGTTCCGCGTGAGCATCGCGAGCGACCTGCTGATGCTGGTGTTCGACGTGATCGCGGCGCTCGCGCTCTACGTCCTGCTGCGCCCCGTGAGCCACGGCCTCTCCATGCTGGCGGCCTGGTTCAGGCTGGTGCATGCCACGATCTACGGCGTGACGCTGCTCACGCTGTTCGCCGTGCTGCAGCTCGTCGTCGGCGCCGAGTCCCTGAGCACCCTCGGCACGGATCCGACCCACGCGCTGGTCGGGCTCTGTCTGGACGCGCACGGGGCCGGCTATCGCATCGCGCTGGTGTTCTTCGGCGTGCACTGCGCGTTCCTCGGCGTGCTGGTCTGGCGATCCGGCTACGTGCCGAGGGTGCTCGGGGCCCTGATGATCGTGGCCGCGGCGGGCTACCTGATCGACAGCTTCGCCGGCGTGCTCATGGCCGACTACGAGCGCTACGCCGGCATCTTCCTCGCGATCGTTGCCGTGCCCGCGATCGTCGCGGAACTCTCGATGGCGCTCTGGCTGCTGATCCGGGGGGGAGCGATCCGGCGTCCGGCGCCGGCCGCGGGGTAGAGCGCGTGCAGGACGCGGCGGCAGGATGAAAACGGACGGCCGCCCCCGGGTGAAGGCGGCCGTCTCGCGGTTGCCGATCTCCCGGGTGACCGGGCGGGTCAGCTCACCGATACAGCGACTTGATCCGGCCCCAGGTCTGCTCGGCCGTGGGGGTCGGGTTGAACTGTGCGAGGAAACCGCGGATCTCGCCGCCCGGGGCGAACGTCGTGTGGACGTTGAGATACGCCTTGCCGTCGAGCAGCGCCTGGTAGAGCGCGGCCTCCGCGGTGGCGGCCGTTCCGCCGTTGGCGGTGATGAACGACGGGTTGTAGCTGGACGCCAGCGTCAGGTCGTAGGTCTGATCGTAGGTGCCGGACGTCACGCCCAGGGGAAAGCCGGTGAAGGTCGGCGTGACGGTCGCGACGCCGGCCGTTCCCGCCCCGGCGACCGCCGTGGGGCCGTGAATGTGGCTGGCGGTCGTCGTGCCGATGAGGTCGGCGAAGCTCACGTAGACCCGCATCGTATGCGCCGCGGGATCGAAGTCCACCTCGACGAAGCCGCTGCCCGGCGAAGCGTTGGGCGGCGATTCGCTGACGCCGTCGAGGGGGCTGGTGAAGTAGGTGACGGCGGCGCCGGCGGGCACGGTGGCCATGGCGGAAAGGGCGACGACGAGGCCGGCCGCGAGGCCGAGGGGCAGAGACGGGTGGCGCACGTGCATGGAACGCTCCGGAAGAGGGTGCGGGGCCTGAGATGCCAACGGCGAAGCCCAAGGCTTCGCCGCGACGAGGCTAGCACTGCGGCCGTCGCGTGACGACGTCGAAGATGGCCGGGACGCCGCGCCCCCGGGCACGGGGCATCCCGGCCCGTCTCTACCGCGGGAACCCCCAGGGGACCCCGCGGGAGCGCGGCATCCTCAGCCGCCCAGGAACCTGCGGATCATCTCCGGCCCGTTCTCGATGAAGATCAGCGCCACGCCCATGAGCGCGCCGCCTGCGATCACGCCGGACGCGACCGGGAACAGGAACTCCTCGGACTGCGCGCGGTTGCGCCGCTGCCAGATCGCGCCGACGATGCCGCCGGTGAAGAACAGCAGGCCGTAGAACCAGTGGAAGGTCCAGGCCAGCCCGAGCCCGGCGGGTGACGGCATCCAGTGCGCCTTCTTCGGGAAGAACCGCGGCAGCAGGATCAGCACGATCCCGATCAGGCCGCCGATCACCATGGACCACACCTTGAGCGGGTGCAGGTGCGAGATGCCGAGCGCCATCGCCTCGGCGACGCCCTTCCAGGCCTGCGCCGCAGGCGCCGGGAACTGATCGGAGCCGAGCGCGGCGGCGTTCGGCACCAGCACGCCGAACGCGCTGACCGTGACCAGCGTGCCGATGAAGATGCCGGCGAACTGGGCGAGGAACTGCTTGGTCGGGTGGGCGCCCAGCAGGTAGCCGCTCTTCAAGTCGGTGAGCAGATCGGCCGATGAGGTGGCCGCGCCCGCCGTGATGTTGGCGCTCATCAGATTGATGTTCATGTTGCCGGGCGAGAGCACGCCGAAGACGAGCTGCATGATCTTGCCCATCGGTCCGACCGGGGTGGTGTCGGTCTCACCGGTCACCCGGCACGCCACCAGCGCCAGCGCGAACGACAGCGCCACGGCCAGCACACTCTGCCACCACGGCATCCCGAAGGTGACGTGCGCGAGCCAGCCGAGCGCGATCAGCGAGATCAGCTGCCCCCAGAGGAACCACGAGATCGGCGCTTCGATGGCGTCCACCGGGTTGTCCGACTGCTTCGTGGCGCCACGGAACATCGCGCCGATGCTGGCGAATGCGCGCAGTGCGCTGCGCCACTGCAGGAAGACCGCCAGGATCGAGGACGTCACCATGCAGGCCACGCCGCCCCACAGCGTCCACTGCACCAGGTCGCGATAGCCCGTGAGGTTCGCCGCCTCGGGGATGTGGCTCTGGAGCCAGGGAACGAAGATCATCCAGCAGGTGACCGAGCCGATCATGATGCTGAGGTTCACACGCATGCCGACGATCATGCCGGCGGCGATGAAGATGGGATCCCAGATGAACATGACGGTGCGGCCCATCCAGACCTGGCCGAAGAACCTCTCGTTCATCAGGTTCACCCAGGTGGAGATCTGGAACGCCTCGAGCCTCGTGTTGATGAGGCGCAGGCCGTCGCTCCAGAACTGGCTGAGCATCGTGAGGCCGCCGAAGATCCCGAGCGCGCGGGCGGCGCGGGCACCCTTCTCGCCGGTCGCGTGCAGCGCGCGCAGGGTTTCCGCAGCGGCGATGCCGCTCGGAAAGCGCAGCTGCTCGGTGTTGATCATCTGCCGCTTCATCGGGATCGCCATGGTCACGCCGAGCACGGCGAGGAAGAACACCCAGCCGATCATCAGCGGGAACGGCAGCGTCTGGTTGTTGATCATGATGTAGGCTGCGAAGGCCGAGACCAGCGTGCCGCCGGTCGAGTAGCCCGCCGAGCTGGCCGTCGACTGCATGCAGTTGTTCTCGAGAATCGTCATCTTCGTCTTCGCGAGCCCGACCCGATGGATCCCGGTCCAGATCGCGTAGGACAGGATGCACGCGGTGATCGCGACGCCGAAGCCCCAGCCCGCCTTGAGCCCGATGTAGAGGTTGGTGAGCGACAGGATGCCGCCGAGCAGCGAACCCATGATGACCGCGCGCCAGGTGAGCTGCGGGATCGTGTCGCCGCGCCCGACGTAGCACTGCTCGAACCACTGCGTCTCGATCTCGTCCGGGCTGCCCTCGAATCCCTCGACCGGCAACTCGTATTCGGCGTAGGGGTCGCCGGATCCGGCAGGGTGGGACGGCGTGGATCCGGCACGGGGTTGCTCGGCGGCGCTCGGCATGTGCAGGGCTCCTGAAAGAAGGGAATCGTGGATCGTCTGATGGAACGGACTCGGCCTGCGGAGAGTGGGGCGAGCGCGGCGGATTGTACGACTCGGCGGGGCCCGGCTCCAGTCGGGAGGACGCCCGGCGCGCGCGTGCCCTGTGGGCGGTGACTCGCCCCGCTATTCGTAGCGCAGGGCGTCGATCGGGTCGAGTCGCGAGGCGCGGATGGCGGGCAGCAGGCCGAAGCCGATTCCCACCATGGAGCAGAACAACAGTCCGATGACCGCCCACTCCAGCGGCACGCGGGCGTCGAAGTGCGCGAACACCGAGACCAGATTGCCCAGCCCGAAGCCGACCATGACACCGGCCACGCCACCGATGTTGCAGAGGATCACGGCCTCCAGCAGGAACTGCATCATGATGCTCCGGCGCGGCGCGCCCAGCGCCTTGCGGATGCCGATCTCGCGGGTTCGCTCGGTGACGGCCACCAGCATGATGTTCATGATCCCGATGCCGGCGACGACCAGGGCGATGATCCCGATCACGAACGCCGCTAGCTTCACGCCGCCGCTCATCCGGTTGAACTGGGTGATCAGGCTTTCGCTGCTGTAGAGGTCGAAGTTGTCGGGCTCGCCCGGCTTCAGACCCCGGTCGCGGCGCAGGACTTGCCGCGTCTCGGCGATCGCCTCCTGCATGAGTGCCGGGGTCTTCGCCCGGACCGTGATGTTCACCGAGCGCAGGTTGCCCTGGCGATCCACCGGGCCATAGATGTTCAGGAACGTCGAGACCGGGATGAGGACGTAGTTGTCGAAGTGGCCGCCGAACGCCGACTTCTTCTCGTCGAAGACCCCGATGACACGGTACTCGCGTCCGTCCACGCGGATCTCGCGCCCGATCGGATCGGTGAAGGGAAACAGCTTGCGACCGATGGCGTAGCCGATGACCGCGACGCGGTTCCCGCTCTTGACGTCGATCTGTGACAGGTTCCTGCCCAGACCGATGTAGTGCGTGTTGTTCGCCGGGTACTCGGGCGTGCCGCCGCAGATGGACAGATTCGGATTCGTGGTCTCGCCACGGTACGAGGCGATGAACCCGAAGTCCCAGATCTCGGATCCGACGAGGCTCACGGCCTTCACGTCTTCGCGGATCGCGGCGGCGTTCTCCAGGGTGAGCGGCGGGCGTCGCATGGCCCGGCGCCGCTCGGCATCGGAGTTGAAGCCGCCCGCCGGCCACTTCTGGACCTGGAAGGTCTGCGAGCCGAGGACGCTCATCTCCCGTTCCAGCGTCGCCTGCACCACGGAGATCGCCGTCATCACCGCGATGATCGACGCCACCCCGGCGACGATCCCCACGAGCGTCAGCGCGGAACGCAGCTTGTTGGCGAGCACCGCGCCCAGGGCCATCGCCAGCGCTTCACGGACGTTCATGACGGCGCCTCGCAGTCATCGGCTCACTCGTAGCGGAGCGAATCGACCGGGTCGAGTCTGGCTCCGCGGAAGGCCGGCACGATCCCGGCGCAGACGCCCACGCCGACCGACACCAGCACGGCGACGACCAGGATCGGTATCGACACGCTCGCCGGCATCAGCACGGCATTGATGACGGCGGTGACGATCGATGCCAGCAGGATTCCGACCGCGCCACCGAGCAGGCAGATGGTGATCGATTCCATCAGGAACTGGAGCAGGATGCTGCGTCGCGTCGCGCCGATCGCCTTGCGGATCCCGATTTCGCGGGTGCGCTCGGTGACGGAGACGAACATGATGTTCATCACGCCCACGGCGCCCACGAACAGCGAGATCCCGGTCACCAGCAGCCCCACCAGCAGCACCACGCCCATGACGCTGTTGAAGCTGCCCACCAGGGTGTCGAGCTTGTTGATCGAGAAGTCGTCCGGCGCGGCGGGCCTGAGCCCGCGGATCGAGCGCATCTTGCCGATCACCTCGTACTCGAGATCCGCCAGGGCTTCCTTCGAGGGGGCCTTGACCGCGATGTTGACGTCCTGGCGTCGCCGGTCGCCGCCGAATGCCTTGACGTAGGAAGTGATCGGAATGAAGACCTGGCGGTCGAAGTTGGGTCCGCCGAGGAAGCTGCCGCCCTGCTTCTCCATGACGCCGATGATGCGGAACGACGTCCGCCCGATCTTGATCGACTTGTTCAGCGGGTCGACCGCGCCGAACAGCCCCTCCTGAACGTCGCTGCCGATCACGCACACGTTGCGCTTGCGGTGGACGTCGAAGGACAGCAGAAACCGTCCGATCTGCGGCTGCGCGCTGGACAGCAGGGTCTGCTTCTCGGTGGTGCCGAGCACCGTGACGCCGTCCATCGATTCGGAACGGTACTGCACGTCCTGCCGGCCATTGAGCGATGGATTGACGATGGCCCGCCCGCGCAGCTTCCGCTCGAGCGCCCGCGCCTCGCGCAGATCGATGAAAGGCCGGTTCCGAAACTGGAAGAAATCGTTCATGACCACCCAGGGCATGCGCGAAACGTAGATCACGTCCGCGCCGACCGCGGAGAAGCTCTCGCGGAACCGGTTGTACAGCCCGTTCGCCGCGGTCATGGTGGTGACGACCGCCACGATGCCGATGATGATGCCCAGCGTCGTCAGCACCCCGCGGGCGAGATTGCCGCGCAGGGCGCCCACCGCGATGCGAAACGACTCGCCGAGATCGATCGTCAGCTTCATGGCGTCGTGCGCGTCCTACTCATGACCCGGTGGCCGCGGCCGGCTCCCTGGGGTTCTGGTTGATGGTGATCGCCGCGCCGTTTTCGAGATCCTTGGAAATGGCCCGGTAGCTGCCGGTGACGATCTCGTCGCCCTCCGCGAGGCCCGACAGGATCTCGATCAGTTCGTCGCTCTGGATGCCGGTCTCGACCTGTTTCGCGATCGCCCGGCCCTTGTCGATGGCGAACACGATCTCGACGAACCCGTCGCGGTCGGGCCTGTAGCGCTTCTCGACGTCGGCCTGCGGCTCGCCCTTCCTCCTGAGCTGGTCCAGCGCGCGGACGGCGACGCTCTGCAACGGCACGCTCAGTGCGTCGTCGTTGGTCTGCGTGACGATCTCCGCGCTGGCCGTCATCCCGGGTCGCAGCGTCTTCGGCGGGTCGATGATGCCGACCTTGATCATGAACTCGGTCTTCTGATCCGACGTGCCGGCACCCGACGTGTTCGCGCTGCTCGAGATCTCGGACACCACGCCCTTCAGCGGCACATCGAGCATCGCGTCGACTTCGATCTCGACGTCCTGCCCGACGGCGATGGAGGTGATGTCGTTCTCGTCGACGTTGACCTCCGCTTCCATCTCGCTCAGGTCCGCGACGACGAGGATCACGTCCTTCTGGAACTGGGAACCCAGCGCGATCTCGCCCTGCTCTTTGTTGAGGGCGCTGATCGTGCCGGCCATGGGAGAGTAGATCGTCGTTTTCGACAGGTCGGTGCGCGCCTGCCGCAACGCGGCCTTCGCCTGCTCCACCTGGTTCAGCGCCGACTTGTGACGCGCCGCCTCGACCTGGTACTCGGCCTGCCTGGCTTCGTAGGTGGCCTGCGACTCCAGTCCCCCGGCCAGCAGCTCCTTCGAGCGCTCGTATTCCTTTTCGAGCCGGATCATGTTCTGGCGCACCAGCGTGGCATTCGCCTCGGCCGAACCGACGTTGGCCTCGGCGCTCTCGACCGCGGCCACGTAACGGTCCCGATCGAGGCCGACCAGGAATGTGCCTTTGGCGACGGTCTGGCCCTCGACGACCGGGAGCTGGATGATCTTCGCGCTCACGTCGGCGCTGATCTCCACCTTCGTCCTGGGCTGGATCTTCCCGGTGGCGCTGACCTTCTGCACGATCCGCTGCCGCGAGACTTTCGCCGTCTGCACTTCGAGGGGCCCGCTTCCGCGGCTGCGCATCGCGACGAAGCCGACGATCACCGCGATGACCACGACCGCGGCGCCGGCGAGCAGGACGGTCTTCTTCTTCATGATTGCGCACGCTCCATCGGGGGTTCCGGGTGAGGGGCGTATGCCCCCCTGACCGTCAGTTTACGGGCAGAACGTCCACAAGGTTCCCATGGGGACGAAACGGATCGCGTCCGACCCCGGGGCCGCGCCTTTCGCGGCCCGGGGAGCGTCCCTCTAGCGCCCGGCCGGCTCCCGCCCGGTGGGGCGGGCCGGGAGTGCAAAGAACTGCAGTTCGCCCAGTTCGCGGTCGAGCGACGCCGGCGTCTCGGCGGGCCCGGCTTCGAGACGCCGCGCCCAGCGCTTCGCTTCGTTCATGCAGTGTTCGTAGAACTGGGTGCGCTCGGCCAGCGACAGACACGATGGCTCCGTGTTGCCGCCGCGCAGCGCATCGTCCAGCGACCACTGCGGCAGCTCGACCGGGTCGTCCCTGTGGGACCAGGTGCCGCTCGCGAGGTCGAATTCGTAGAGTGGCAGGAACGCGTGACCGTGGCCGGCGATGAACCGCACCGCCTCGATGACGTAGTCCGCCTCGGCGTCGTCCATCACCCAGTGCAGACCGATGCGGCACCAGCCGGGCTTCATGCCGCAGTGGCCGTGCTGCACGACCTCGCGGTAGCGCTCGGAGGTCTCGTGGTCGATCCCCAGCAAGCGGTGGCCGTAGGGGCCGGCGCACGAGCAGCCGGCGCGCGACTGGATGCCGAACAGGTCGTTGAGCAGCGCGGTCACGAACTTGTGGTGCAGGTAGCTCCCGTTCGGATGTTTGACGTTGAACGAGATGATCCCGACGCGATGCGAAGGATCCGGATCGCCCAGGATCTCGATGCCGGGATCGGCGCCCCAGCGCGCCATGGCGCGCGCGGTCAGCTCGTGTTCGCGCCTGCAGATCACATCGGCGCCGACGCGGTCCTTGACCTCGAACACCAGCCCCGCCTTCATGGTCTGCAGCACGCCCGGCGTGCCGGCCTTCTCGCGTTCCTCGATGTCGGCGACGTAGTCCTGATCGGTCATGCCGACGTAGTCCACCGTGCCGCCCGCGCTCACGCTCGGCGGCAGCTCGCGGTGATAGATGCGTTCGTTGAAGACCAGCACGCCGCTCGCGCCGGGGCCGCCGAGGAACTTGTGCGGCGAGACGAAGATCGCGTCGATCGAGGGATCCTCGCCTTCCGCCTGCGGCGCGGGGTTCATGTCGATCTTCACGTACGGCGCGCACGCGGCGTAGTCGAAGCAGGCGAGCGCACCGTAACGGTGGAGGAGCATGGTCACCCGGCGCACGTCGGTAAGCAGGCCGGTCACGTTCGAGGCCGCCGAGAACGAGCCGATGCGCAGGCGGTTCCGGTACGCCGGCTCCTGGAGCAGCGCTTCGAGGTAGTCCAGGTCGATGTGGCCGTTCGCATCGAGCCGCACCTCGATGGACTCGGCCAGCGACTCGCGCCACGACAGCTCGTTCGAGTGATGCTCGTAGGGACCGACGAAGACGACCGGGCGTCGCTCGTCGAGCGCCCTGCGGAACGCCGCCCCGTCCAGATCGGAGTGATCGACGATGTCGAGGATATTCTGCCGCGTTGCGGGCGCGAGCGCGACGCCGATGATCTGCTGCAGCTTGTCGATCGCGCCGGTCGCGCCGGTGCCGCAGGCGACGATCCGGCCGTGCGGGCCGGCGTTCACCGAGCGCTTGATCGCGCTTTCGGCCGCGTGCAGCAGGCGGGTCATGCTGCGCCCGGTGACGTCGTCCTCGGTGTGCGTGTTGGCGTAGACGCGCTGGATGCTCTGCAGGTACGACTCGACGAAGCGCAGACAGCGGCCCGACGCCGTGTAGTCGCAGTACACCATCAGCCGCTCGCCGAACGGCGTGGCGAACGTGGCGTCGATCCCGACGATCTGCTGGCGGAGGTAGGAAAGCTCGAGCGGGTTGGGAGTCATGGGTGTCCTTCGGTGGAGCCGGATGAACGCAGATGAACGCCTGCGCGATCTCGCGCGGGATCCCGACCGACGACCGGAGCCGCGCCGAGGGCGATTGTAACAGCGGGCGGGCCGTGCCCGGGCGCCCCGCCGCAAACCCCTGCGGGGCTGCTTTCACCCCCGGATCAGCGCGACGACTCCGCCCGCCGCGGCCAGCAGCAGCACGCCGCGCCTGAGCGCGATCGCCGGCACGACGTCGCGGATCGCCCGCCCGAGGAACCAGCCGATCACGACGGAGGGAATCCCCACGGCCGTCAGGTGCAGCTCGGTCCGGCCGAAGTGGCCGGTCACGCGCAGCGCGATCAGCGAGACGATGGTGCCCACGATGAAGAACGCCGCGAGCGTGGAGCGCAGGCGGGCCATGTCCGCGCCGCTGTAGACGAGCCCCATGGCGGGCCCGCCCACGGCGGCCGTGGTGCCCATCACACCGGAGACGACCCCGGCGAGCGACAGCGTCCGGGGAGACGGCTTCAGAACCAGCCGGTTCTGCGCCGTGAGCAGCACGCCCACCAGCAGCAGGCCGCCCAGGATCTTTCCCATGTGGTGTCCCGGCAGCAGCGGGAGCACTGCGACGGCCGCCGCCGTTCCAACGCCGCGGCCGACCAGCGCCCATTGGAGGCCGTGCCAGTCGGCGGAGCCCCATTCCTTGCGGAGCACCAGCGAAGAGAGCAGCAGCGAGGAGGCGAGCAGCGGGCCCGGCACCATCCGGGGCTCGAGGAAGATCAGTCCCGGGATCGCCACCAGGCCGAGGCCGAGGCCGCAGGACGCCTGCACGGCGCTGCCGATCACCAGGCACGCGCCGACCGCGACGAGGTGGGCAAGGGAGTCCATCCCGGCAATCTAGTGGGGGGCAGACGAGTGCATCAAGCGGCGTTCGCCGACGCGGAGCGCGCGGCCAGCGTCCGCCGAGCCAAGGCGAAGCGATGCGGCCGCTCTCCGGCGGGTCACGAGGTCGACCGAGTCACGGGCAGCTTCGGCCCCACACGTCGCCTTGCCGAGCCTCGGGAAATCCGTTCGGAGCGGCAAACGAAGGTGCTAGGCTCGACGCACCTGCCCGCAGGACCCCGATGTCGCGAGGTGCCGCCATGGTCATCCGAGCCACGCCTCTGCTCGCCTTCGCCGCTCTGTTCCTCGCCGCCCCGGCCGTTGCGCAGCCCGCGACCATGGATCAGCTCTGGCCGAACACCGACGGGCTCAGCTGGAGCTACGAACAGCACTACGAGTCGTACGATTTCAACGCGCAGGTCATCGACAATCAGCTGCGCGTGTTCTTCGACGGCACCACGACGGCGGCCGGCGGAATCGCGGCCCAGTACCTGCGCCAGGAGCTGGTGGGAGGACCGAGCGCCGGGACGATGCTCGCCGACGCGGCGCTCGTCGTGGCGGTTCCCGATCCGCTGATGCGCGCGGTGTGGATCGCACGTCCCGATCTGCGCGCGCGGATCGAGCAGGCCGCCGCGGATGCGCCCTGCCCGGACACGCATCCGGCGGGCGGCTATGCGCTGCTGCTGGGCGGCGAGTTCGCCTGGCTCAGGACCGCGAGCGACGTGTCGGCGTGGCGCTGCAACGCCGCGAACACCCGTTCCTGGCAGTGGCTCGTTTCGAATCTCACGATCGGGAACACCTTCACGCTGCAGCTGGTTCCCGACCTCGCGAGCGACGTGTTCCTGCACGGCACGATCGCAGCGGTCGAGCCGGCCGTCGTGCCCGCGGGGACGTTCCCCGGCTGCGTACGCGTGGACTACCTGATCGACTACGGGATGAGCGAATGCACCGACCCGTCGGGAAACCCGCTGGGGACGTTCCGCGCAGAGACCCAAGGCTACGTGCGCTACGCGCCCGACGTCGGACCCGTGGAGAGCTTCGAGCAGTTCATCTTGTACGCCGAAGCGACCGGATCATGCGGCGTCGGACAGATCGGACAGCCGCAGAGCATCGCCACGATGCGCCTCAGCTCACTGCCGGTGCCGGCGCTGCCGACCAGCTGGGGGAGGCTGAAGGTCGCGTATCGGTGATCCGAATTCGAGCATGTCCTTGCGTGTTCCTATGATCGGCCCTGCCGCCCTCGTTGCCGTGCTGCTGCTCCCGCTCTCATGGACGGGCGCCCACGCCGAATGGGTCCCGAACGGCACGGGCGGTGTCTACGATAGCGGGTTCGCGTTCCAGCGGATCTCGTTGATGTCGATTCCCCACGCGCTGTCGTCATAGGCCGCCAGGAACTCGTGGTTCAGCGCGTAGCCGCCGATCCGCGCCGGCACCGGCAGATACTCGATCGCATGCCAGTAGGAGACGGTCGAGTCCCCGCTCAGGTAGGTGTAGAGGTCGGTGGTCGGCAGCCAGGGTGCGGCGAGCGTGTCGCTCGGGGAGCCGAGCGTCCGCTCGAAATGCATGTTCTGCTCCTGATTAGTGTTCGTCGTTAGGAGCAGCCAGCGCGACATCGTGCCCGACGTCACGTCGTAGTGCTGGAACAAATTTGGAGATTCGACGACGTCGTTCGTCGAGTCGGTGTACTGCTGCTAGGTGCCGTGCATGGCCCGCAGTTGCTCCACACCGAGAGATCACCGGACGACCGCGCCAGACCGACCACCATCTTTGTCGTCTCGTCCTTGTGAATGGTGACGTAGTACATGGACCCAGCCCAACAACCAGAACAGCAACGCGCCTCCGAGCGCAGCGTACAGGCGGTACGCGGTCGGCTGGTGTGTCGGTTGAGAGCCTGATGAGGTCTGCGGCAAGCGCCCCCCCTTCTTTCTGGAAATCAAGAATCCCAGAATCATTACCTTGACTTCAATCAGGGAAGAGAAGAAAAATCCTCCAACCGAAACCGGTGGAGGAAAACTGGAATGCAGCCCCCCGGCCTTCGTCGAGCCGCGGTTCTTGGGTTGTTGCTTCTGCCCGCCGCTGCCGGCGCGGACAGTTTCGTCGCCGATTCAGCACAAGTACGCGGGCTTCCAGCCGGGCCGTACTGTTCACCCGGCGTCGCTGCGTGGATGGCGGTCTACACGACAGCAACCCCGCCCGCTTCTCCCAGCATCGTCAAAGGGCTTCGGTTCGACAAGGTACGAGAGCGCGTCTCCTCGCTCCGGGGCTCCTCAGCCTGTTTGGCCGGCAGATCCTTTCTCATCGTTCGGAATGGCGGGAGCATCGGCTGCAGAGCCGCGAACGGGGACAGCTTCACCGTCAATCTCACCGCGGACTCTCTGTCCAAGCTCATCCTGGTGAATGTCTGCCCAGGCGCCGGCTCCACGCATGCGACAACGGGCCAGCTGGAGGTTGGCGACGTGCTCGTCGCCCCGCTCTTTGTCAGGCGCAACGGCGCAACCCTGCTCGTGATCGGACCAGTTGAAAATGACTCGACGGTAGTCGTCGATTTTCAGCGGGAGTTCGTCAGGACCAAGAAGATGGGTCGTGAGGATTGCAGCGCCTCGTTCGCGGTCGGCCCACCGACCATCGCCTGTACTCAACCGTAGGGGGTTGGCGCATGGGAACAGGGGTTGGGGGAGGGGGCGCCCTGCCTGCCTCCACTGGCTGCCGGAGGGGCAGCCACGGACAGCCCCGTCAGTCAGGCGAAGTCGCGCTACACCCGCCTCGCCTCATACGCCCGATACATCAACGCCTCCGCAACCGCACCGTCGCTCACGTTCGGCTCCCCATCCAGATCGGCGATCGTCCGCGCCACGCGCAGCGCGCGCATCACGCCACGCGCCGAGAGTCCGGAGCGATCGATCGCCTCGGCGACCAGCGCACGCGCGACTTGATCGAGCGCGCACACGCGGCGCAGGCGCGCATCGGGCAGCTCGGCATTGAGATAGCCGCGGCGTTGCTGCCGCTCGCGCGCGGCGCGCACGCGCGCACGCACGAGCGCCGACGATTCACCCGGCTCCGCGCGCTGCAGTTCGTGTGAAGTCAGCGCGGGCACTTCGATCTGCAGATCGAGTCGGTCGAGCACCGGGCCGGAGACGCGCGCGTGGAGCTGCGCGAGCTGGGTGGGCGTGCAGCGACAGCCTCGCTTCGGATGTCCCAGCCAGCCGCAGAAACACCGTTGCGTTGCCAATCTGCCACTTCGGCTTTGCGGTGCCAGACCGCGCGCTCTGCCAAGGGGTTACCCGCGCGAGCCGCGCACGCTCGGGGAGCGGATTCGTCAGCGGAGGATGGATCTGGGTCTGACGCAACGAACCCTTGCCGCGCGGCTGGGGTGCTGGGATCAGAGCGTCGCCCGTTGGGAACAGGACCGGTCCGTGCCGCTCCCAAGTCGCTGGCCGGATCTCGAGGCGGTGCTCGGGCCGGGGCTCACGCCGAGCCCGTCCGACCTGGCGGGCTCGATCCGGGCCGCCCGGGTTCGGCTCGGGCTCACGCAGGAGGAGTTGGCGAGGCGGGCCGGGGTGGATCCACGGACGGTGCGAAACGCCGAGCGCGGAGTGCGGGTGCCGAGGAGGGAGACGCGGCGTCGGCTTCAGGCGACCTTGCTACCGTGTCGGTGACGGGATTCAGGAGTGAGGGTCGTTGGGACTCACCGCACCACGGTCATCTTCCGAGTGGCTGTCCGCCCGGCCACCTCGAGTCGATAGAAATCCGTATCAGGGCCTGCCGCGGACCTCGCGAGCCCCTGTCTCACTCCGACGCTACCTCAGGACCACCATCTTGCCGGTTGCAATGCGCCCTCCAGCCACGAGTCGAATGAAATAGGAACCCCGTGGCCACTGGTCTGCACGCAGCGGCACGTCATGCACGCCCGCGGGGAAGTACGCTCGACGCAATAGCGACGACATCATTCGACCCTGGATATCGAAAACCTCCAAGTCCACTGCCCCCCCCGAGGGTAACGAGAAGCTCACCGTTGCGCTCGAATGGACCGGGTTGGGTCTGATGGGCAGGAGCGACACGGTCTCAGGTGTCGGCTCGGGCTCGGGAGCGGGCGGCAAAAGGGAAAACGCCGCAAGGCTCACGGCAGGTGTGCCGCTCGCTCGGGTGAAGCCGCCGCCCACATAGAGCGTGTCGTGGTATTTCACGATCGTGCTGATCCCGCCACCCGGATCGGGGTTCCACTCTTCCAACTTGCCTGTTTCGATGTCCAGCGCGGCCAGCCCGCTTCGCGGGGAGCCGGCGATTGTCGAGAAGATGCCGCCCGCGTAGAGCAGGGAGTCGCCGACCGGCGTCAGCGCTTCCACACGCGAGTTCGCATCGGCAGTCCAATCCGCGACGTTCCCTGTCACCGCGTCGAGTGCAGCAAGGCGGGACCGAGGCATGCCACCAATCGTGCGGAAATTGCCTCCGACGAAAACTCTTCCACCTACCACCGCAACCGCTTCGACCCAGCTGTCCGCGTTCGGATCCCAATCTTTGACGAGTCCCGTCGTTGCATCGACAGCGGCGAGGCGGTTTCGAAGAGTACCTCCGATTGTTCGAAAGAATCCGCCCACATATACGGTGTCTCCATGCACAGCAAGATCGTAGACGTCGCTGGCGGCACTGGGATCCCAGTTCGTCAATTCGCCTGTATTCAGATTGAAGGAGGCAAGTCGCCCTCTTGGTACGCCCCCCACGGACGTAAAGTACCCGCCGGTAAAGAGCGTGTCGCCAACTGCGCGCAGCGTTCCAACAACGCTGTTGGGAGTGGGATTCCACTCGGTCGCCGCTCCAGTCAGTGTGTCCAGGGCCGCGAGTCCCCAGCGTTCCTGGCCACCGATGTTGAAGAAGTGCCCACCCACGTAGAGTCGACCGTGGGTGAGAGCAAGCGACTCGACGATCAGCCCGTCGGGGGCGGGATTCCAGTTCTTGAGGGCGCCGGTCGAGGCATCGAGCGCGGCCAGGTTCCTCCGCTGCTGCCACTCGGGGCCGACCCCGGTGAACACCCCGCCCAGATACACCTGGTTCCCGCTCACGGCGAGCGCCAGCACCGCGGAGTTCGGTTTGGGGTCCCAGCTCTTCACGACACCCGACGTGAGGTCCAGCTGTGCGCAATAACTCCGAGCCACACCATCAATCGCCCTAAAACCACCGCTCAGGAACAGGATGTTCCCGCGCAGGACGAGCGCAGTGATGTCCGGGCCTGGATTCGGATCGAAAGCAGTCACCGACCCGTTGGAGAGGTCGACTTCTGCGAAGCCACCTCGAGGCTGGCCCGCGACACCTGTGAAGTGCCCACCCACGAAGATGGAGGATTGCCCCACCGCCAGCGCGTCCACGTAGGGGTTGCCGAAGTACCTGTCGTCCGGGCCTGTGACATCGGGATTCCAACCGGTGGCGAGGCCGGTGGCAGCGTCCACGGCCGCGATGCAACTGCGGTACTGAGGTCCGACCATGCCGAAGTTCCCGCCGACGTATACCGTGTCGCCAAGGGCCGCAAGCACGTGCACGGCGCCTGGTCCGCCGGAGAACCCCACGTCAGGGTTCCAGGGTGTCGCCGCGCCGGTCGCCGGATCCAGTTCGGCAAGGCTGCGACGCGCCTCCCCACCAATCGTTGCGAAGTCCCCGCCCACGTAGAGCCTGCCCCGGTCGAGCAGAATGGCACGGACACGGGCACCAGCATCCGCGTCCCACGCGTTGATCGCGCCGCTCACCACGTTGAATGAAGCGATGTAGCTCAGAGCCACTCCTCCAATTTGGTGAAAGGAGCCTCCCGCATAGAGCGTCTGCCCTTCGAGCGCAAGAGTCAGGACGTCCCCATCCGGATCCGGCGTCCAACTCGCCACCTGGCCGCCAGCGAGGATGTGCGCCAAGTTCAGCCTGCGCATCCCGCCGACGGCAACGAACGAGCCACCGATGAACCAACCGCCGTTTCCGTCCGGAAGGGCGACATTCACGACTCCTGCTACCGGTGGGTACGGGGCAATGGACTCACCCGTCGTGCGATCCACGGGGACGCCACCGCCCGTGTTCGGCCCCACCATCGTAAACGCGCCGCCGATGTAGATCGTGTTCCCCGAGCGAACGACCGCACTCACCGTCCCATTCGTGCCCCAGAGATGCGGCTGAAGCTCCTGCGACGAGGCACGCGGCGCGGCCCAAAGAGAAAGCACGAAGGCCAGCGCCGTCGCAGCGAACCATATGCTTGCGCCCCGCGCAGGAGGGCGCGCACCGCCGAAACACCGGAGAGGGTCGTTGGTCGGGTTCACACGTTTCACCGAATGAGCGGCACACGAACCGTATGCCGACTGCCCGCGGCACTCAGGCTCGCAAAGTAAACCCCGCTTCCGAGGGGGATGCCGTCCGTGTCCCGACCGTCCCATGAACACTCTGTCGCGCCGGCCGGGAGCTCGCCGTCTACCAGCGTTCTGACTCGACGCCCGAGCACGTCGTAGACGGCAAGCTTGGCCAACATCCTCCCCGGGAGCTGGACTCGGAGCCCTATTCGGGACCGGGCGCGGAGCATGCCGGTGAGGTAAAGACGCGGACCACTGGCGCCTGTCGGCGGTTCATCTACGGTGGTCGTGCTCGGGCATAGGCCGGTGAAGAGGTAAGGCGGTGCGTCGCCCAACTGCGTGTAGCTGATCGACTGGTAGGCGTCGTTGTAGGCGGCGAGGTAGCGGATGTTGTTTACCGCGCTGATCTCCAGGTACTCGGTGGCGTGCCAGAAATTGTAGGTGGTTGCCTCTGACAACGGCACCAAGGCCTCCAGAGCCTGCGCCTGGGTCCAGTCGGCAGTTACTTCGTCCGTCGGGCTCGTCGGGTTGGAAACGCCGTAAACGCTGTCGCCGTTCGCCGTGTAGAAGAGCCACCAGGCACCGTTACGCATGAATGCGTGCGGCGACTCAACTCGATTTGTGCTGTCCGAGGGCCAGGGATGCAACGTGGCCCACAGTGGAAAGGTATTCGACCATGAGGAGAAATCGCCGTCGGAACGGGCCACACCGACAACCATGCCCGGCGTATAGTCCCGCGCCACCGTAACGTAGTACATGAGCCACTCGCCGGACGTGTCGGGGTTCTCCATGACGAATGGATCCCGAAGCTGTTGCTGCCCATGGTAGGGATCACTGGTGGGCGTGGGGTTTGGATCCTCCCAACTGCTCGTCGGAACCTCGAAGACGCTGTCGCCCTGCGTCCAGTTCACCAGATCAGTGGAAGTAGCGAGGCCGATCCGCTGGTCCTTGTTTTCGTCGACCCCGGTGTAGAAGAGGTAGTACGTCAGACCTCGCTGGACGATATGGGGCGCCCAAACATGCAGACTGTCAAAGCGCCCCCCACGCGTCCTGATCGCCGCTGTATCCAGAACGGTCCACTCGCTGAGGTCATTCGACACCGCGTGGCCGAGATTCTTCTCCGTGGCGTCGACACCGCCATGGTAGAGCTTGGTGAACTGATTCTGCCGAATATAGAAGAGATGGAAGGTCCAACTTCCTGAGGGCGTCCATCCGCCCGCAACGAAGGTGAAGTCTTTCGGCTGGATGGTGTAGGAGGGGTAGATGTCTTCGATGAAGCTCTCCTGGCATCCCGCTTGTGGAGCCAGAGGCGGAGGGAGCGGATCAGCCTGAACAGGGCCCGTGGCCGTCTGGCCGGCGCTACCGTCGAGTTGCACGAAGACTGCCGGCACATTCGCCGCGATTGCAGCGGTAGCCAGGACGCACGTATCGCTCGAGCTGGTGATGTGCAGCGGTAGATCCCATGACCAGTTTGGTGCGACCAGTCTGAGTCCGCCTGTCGTGTGCAGGCCGACACCCACTACCCTGAGTTCATAGTGCGTAGATCGGTGGACCCTCGCAGTCCGTAAGATCACCGGGGGGAACTCCGAAGAAGAGCCGCCATTGAACTCGACCACTTGCGACTGAAGGACTCGATTCGAATCCGGGTCCGATGGATCGAGGGCCACGACCTTGAACTTGCCGCTTCCCACGGGGGAGGTATCGAAGACGAACCAGGCCAGGGCGGCCGGATCGGTCCCGGAAGAACAGAACTGCGCATTGATGCGATTCTCGACGACGTCGGCCAGACTCACCGGGCTGTGGAGGGCGCCGATCTGCGCGATGTCTGCTCCACAGGACTGGGGGACGAACGAGACCTGACAGCTGTCTGCCACCCAAAGCAGCCGCCACTCGGGCGGCAGGGCATCCTCGCCCTCGTCTGCCCGGACCACCAGCGTGCAGCGTCTGGCGTCCGTGAAGGAAAGCGTGTCAGCGCCCGTACTCCACTCCAATTGGATTGCAGATGCGGGACTCGAGATGAACAGCAGCATCAGGACACAATGATACCAGCGAGCGCGGCGCATGATCGTGTCTCCATGTCGATGCGGCGGTGGGCCGGAATGGTGACGGTGGCTGGCCGATCGGCGGTGGGCTGCGGGAGCGGGCTCGTCTGCTCGAGAGGCAGGGCCCCGATACATCGATCAAACGGTGGCAACCGCATGGTGCGTAATCCGTCCAGAGAAGTCGGCCGCTTGCCACGAACGTGCAGATCGGACGGGGAGAAGCGGACGACCTGCGCCATGCGGGATTGGACGCCCGCGAGGGGGGGGGGGTCCGCAAGGGAAATCTGGTGGGCCTTTTGGCTACCCTGCCCGCCTCGCCTCGTACGCCCGATACATCAACGCCTCCGCGACCGCGCCGTCGTCCACGCGCTCGCGCCATCCAGATCCGCAATCGTCCGCGCCACGCGCAGCGCGCGCATCACGCCGCGCGCCGAGAGCCCGGAGCGATCGATCGCCTCGGCGACCAGCGCGCGCGCGACTTGATCGAGCGCGCACACGCGACGCAGGCGAGCATCGGGAAGCTCGGCGTTGAGATGGCCGCGGCGTCGCTGCCGCTCGCGCGCGGCGCGCACGCGCGCACGCACGACGTCCGACGCTTCACCCGGCTCTGCACGCTGCAGCTCGTGTGAAGTGAGCGCGGGCACTTCGATCTGCAGATCGAGTCGGTCGAGCACCGGCCCCGAGACGCGCGCGTGGAGCTGCGCGAGCTGGGTGGGCGTGCAACGACAGCCTCGCTTCGGATGGCCCAGCCAGCCGCAGAAACAGGGGTTCATTGCGGTGACCAGTAGCGCACGCGCCGGGAATTCCACGGTGGCGCGGGCGCGGGAGATGCACACCGACCCGGTCTCGAGCGGCTCGCGCAGCGCGTCGAGCAAGCCGCGCGGGTACTCCGACAGTTCGTCCAGGAACAGCACACCGTGGTGTGCGAGCGACAGCTCGCCGGGCCGGGGCGGCGAGCCGCCGCCAATGAGCCCGGCGCGCGAGAGCGAATGGTGCGGCGCGCGGAACGGGCGCGCGCGCATCAATCCGCGGCCGGGCGGGCGCAGGCCGGCGATCGAGTGCAGGCGCGTCACCGTCACGGCCTCGTCGGGCGCGAGCGGCGGCAGGATGCCGGGTACCCGCCGCGCGAGCATCGACTTGCCCGCCCCCGGCGGGCCGACGAGCAGCACGTGGTGCCCCCCGGCCGCGGCGATCTCGAGCGCGCGGCGCGCGAGCGCCTGGCCGCGCACGTCGGACAGGTCGGCCGTTCGCGATGCCTCGGCGTCGGGCGCCGCGGGCGACTGCCGCGGCAGGTCCGCGCCGCGCAGCCACGCCGCGGCCTGCTTGAGGCTCTGCACCGGGTGCACGGTCAGCGCCTCGATCAATGCGGCCTCGGGCGCGGCGTCGGCGGCGCACAGCAACGTGGTTACGCCTTCGCGCGCCAGCGCGTCGGCCAGCGACAGCGTGCCGCGCACGCCGCGCACGGTGCCGTCGAGCGCGATTTCGCCCAGCGCCGCGACCGGGCCGAGGCGCTCGCGGCGCTGATGTTCGATGAGCGGGGTGTCCACGCTGTGGACGGAAGTGTCTACGTCGTTACCGTCCCCGGGGACGGTAAGAAAGTGGCCGGAGTCTCCGCTGTGGAGTGGTGATGCGTCTCTCGAACATTCCCCGGCGGGCGCATCGCGTGTCGCGCCCGGAGCACGTTCCCCGGGGAACGTAACGATGCCGGGATCATCTCCCCCGGGGGGTGTGGCCGGGGCAGATTCGGGTTTTCCGGCTGCCGCGTGCTCCGCCCGCGCGACCGCTGCATCCGGCGCCTGCCCGTCCCGTCGCGCTGCGCTCATGGCGTCGCCGAACTCGGGCACGGCATCCGGATCGAACAGCCGCCCCGCCGGCGCCTGGTTCGTCGCGCACAGGATGCCGAGCGCGATCGCGAGGTCCCCCGACGCGCCTTCCTTGCGGCGCTCGGCGGGCGCCAGATTCACGGTCACGCGACGATCCGGAACGGCGAAGCCGGTGTTCCGGAGCGCGGGCCAGATCCGATCGCGCGCCTCGCGCGCCGAGGCGTCCGGAAGTCCCACCAGGATGAACCCCGGCAGCCCCGGCCCGACGTCGATCTCGCACTCGATGGGAAGGGCTTCGAGTCCCCACAGCGCGGCCGTGCGGATGCGGGCGAGCATGCGTGCTCCGCGGGGGCGGGCGAGCCGAACCCCGCGAAATCCGTGCCGGGATCGTGGGGCGCCCGGGCGCGCGTCGCAGCAGCGCGGCGTGTCCCCCGCGTGCGCGATCCGGAGACGGCGTGTGCGACGCATCGGCGCGTGCGCGAGCTACCTCACGCAGTGAAACGTCACCCCCTGCGCGTCGAGAAACGTCTCGGCATCTTCGCCGTGCAGCATCGCCAGCGTGGAAAGGAATCCCGCGGCGGTGCAGTTCTCGGCGATCACCGTCGCGCTGCGCGGCGCGCCGGCGACGGGCCAGCCGGTACGGGGATCCAGGATGTGTCCCAGCCGCTCCCCGTCCACCATGCAGAAACGCCGCGCGTCGCCGCTCGAGGCCACGCCGCCGTCGGTGAGCTTCACCTCGCCGATCGCGGCGCGGTCACGCGACGGGTCCTCGATGCCGATGGTCCACGTCGTCTTCGGTGCGGGGCCGCCCATCACGCGGATGTCGCCGCCCAGATTCACCATCACCCTGTCGAATCCATGCCCGGCGAGCACGGCGGCGACGCGATCGGCGGCGTACTCCTTGCCGATTCCGCCAAGGTCGAGCTCCATGCCGGGCTCGAGGCGGATGGTCTTCCCGTCGAACGCCACGCGCTGCCAGCCGACGCGTTGGAGCAGCGTCGCGATCTGCTCCCGGTCGGGGCGCGCCGCCCGGCCGTCGAAGGTCCACGCGGCGCGCAGCACCCCCGACGTGACGTCGAAGCGCCCCTCGGAGAGTTCGTGACACTGCCCGGCGCAGGCGAGGAGTCTGGACGTCTCCTCGTCCACCGCGACGGCGCGGCCGTCCGCGTGGTTGATCGCGTGCACGATGTTGTCCGTGCGGTAGCGGCTGAACTTCCTCTCGATTCGCGCCGTTTCATGAAACGCGAGCGAGGCCGCATGGTCGGCCCCGCTCGCGGTGTCGGCGTAGACGAGCACTTCGCACGGGCTCGCCATCGCGCTGTAGCGGACGCCCCAGTACGCGCCCTCGCGGCGCACCTCCCACGTGTGCGTGGAACTAGAGGTCATGCGTGAAGCCGACCCGGAACATCAGCACGTGGAGCGGCGGGAACAGGTCGTACTGCGTGAGCGCGCCGAACGCATCCGGCGGGCCGCGCGTTCCGGTCTGTTTGTAGTATTCGGCCGAGAAGCTCAGGTGATCGGTGCCGTGGAACGGCATCGAATACTTCGCGCCCCAGGTCACCGCGTCGAACGCGGCGAGCCTGCTGTCGGCCGACGCGTAACCCGGCAGCGGCTGGCCGTCCACCAGGTAGGCGCGATGGAAGTCCGCAGCGGTCTGGCTGTACCAGCGGAAGTGCGGTTCGATCGAGTGCCCGCCCGGCAGCGGCAGGCGCGGGAACACGTCGAAGGTGCGCGACCGGATGCCCCAGTCGTCCCAGAAGTAGCGGTAGGAGGCGTCGATCGTCGCACCGAACACGTAGCGCTTGAGATCGGCGTAGAGTGTCTGTCGCAACCGGGTCGACGGCCGCTTTTCGTAGAGGTAGGCGACGGGCTCGCCCGGCGCGGCATCCCCGGGCGCCTGCACGACGCTCAGCAGCTTGTAGGGGTCGTTGAGGTAGCCGGCCGTCACCCCGGCCGAGTAATCGGCCCTGAGCAGCGTCGAGCGGTCGAGCACCTGCGTGAAGCCGGCGACCGCATCGAGCACGTTCTTGCCCCTGGCGCCGCCCCCCGCGCCGCCCTCGCCTTCGCCTTCGCCCTCGCCGCCCGTCGGCGTTTCGCTCGGTGGCGGCATCGGCGCGAATGCGGTCGGCGGGCCCCCATGCGGTGCCACCGCATCGAGGCTGTAGGCGCCCGAGAGCGAGAGGGTGAGGTTCTTCTGGAAGAAGTCGCGGCTCACGCCGCCGTTCGCGCCGATCGAAAAGTAGTCCTTCTCGAGCGACAGATGCCCGCCATAGGTCGCGGCCAGGACGCGATTGATCTGGTCGGTGATGGTGCCGTCGAGCGCGATGCGGGTGTCGCTGAACGAACCGTCGAGCGGAATCCGCCCGGGTTGTGCCCTGAAACCGACCCGGCCGGAAGGGCCGGTGAAGGTCTGCACCGTGCTCGCCGGGGTGGCGCCGTTGGGCGAGGCGCCGGTCAGGCCGTCGAGCGTGAGGTGCAGCTCGAAGGCGCGTTGCGAGTCCAGTGTGCCCGTCAAGTTGGTGACGCTCTCGGCGGCCTTCACGCGGTCGGTTTCGTTGTAGAGCAGCAGGGAGGACTCGACCCGGTTCGCCTCCGCCGCGTGCGCTGCGGTGCTCGAGCCGAGCAGCGCGACAGTGACCGCCGTGAGCGCGCCGTGGATGGGTTCACGCCGCCTCAGTTGCACCCGCAGCCTCCGCCGCCGAATCCGCGGCCGCCGCTCGAGGCTTCCTTGCTGAAGTAGATGTGGTCGTCGAGCGCGCGATCGAGGGCGCCGTGCGACGGCAGCATGACGTCTTTCGCGAGGATGTCGCGCTCCCAGGGGTGCACGCCAAGGGTCGCGCAACCGGAGGCAAGGGCCGCCAGCGCGGCGAGCGCCAGGACCACCAGCAGCCGGACAGCCGGTCTCACTTCGGGGGTTTCTCCTCGAGCAGCGCGGTGATCTGCGATTCCAGCGCGGCGCTGTCCCCGGCGCGGAATCCCTCGTGACGCGCGCGGAGCGTTCCGTCGCGTCCGAATACGAACGACGTGGGCATCACTTCGATGCCGAAGCGCTTCGCCATCTCGCCCTTCGGATCCTCGAACACCGGCAGCGGCGACTTCATCTGTTCGAGGAAACGGTGCGCGGCCTTCGATTCGTGATCGAGGTCGATAGTCACGACCTCGAGCCCGCGGTCGTGGTACTTCGCGCGCATGGAGGCCATCCACGGAAACGACGACCGGCAGGGCACGCACCATGACGCCCAGAAGTCGACGTAGACCACGTGGCCGTCGAGCGACAGCGAGTCGCCGGCGACGGGAGCGAGGGCGGCGATGGTACTGGGCGCGGCCGGCCGGGCCGCATGAGCGGTGGCGTTGACGAGGGCGAGGACGGCGATCATCGGCAGGGCCGTGAGCGTCCGCGTCGCGAACGCGCTCACCGCCCGGCTTGTGGGAAGCGTCATGAAGATGTCCTGTCCATCCGGCGAACGGGCCGCGGAGAATTCGGCTCGCCGAGTCATGTGATCGGTGGTACCCGGCAAGAGCCGTTCCGGTTCCCGCCGGTTGACGCGGGCGCGCGCGTGTCATGCAATACCGCTGCGCCGGATCATGCCGTGCACTGCCGGGATCTCGCGAAACGCGCGGGCGCCCTGCGCGAAACGCACGTTACGGACTCCATGGAAGGAAGTGTCAGGAGATGTTCAACCCTGAGATGACTGCGTTCGGCGCCCGCGGCACGGCCGCATGCGTGCGGCTCGCGGCGGCGGCCGCGCTGCTCGCGCCGATCCAGGGGCCGGCCACGCCCGCGGCCGCCGCCGGCACGGCGGCCGCAACGGCCACCACGTCGTCTGCGTTCGCCGACTCGGTATCACTCGGCGACGACCTCTACGTGAAGCGCATCGACGAGGGACTCTGGCTGCACGTCTCGACGCACCTGCTCGACGGCAAGCCCGCGCCGGCCAATGGCGTGATCGTCGCGGGTCCCGCCGGCGCGATCGTCATCGACACGCCGTGGGAGGACGATCAGACCGTGCGGCTGCTCGACTGGATGAAGCGCGCGATCCCGCAGCGCGTGATCGCATGTGTGGTCACGCACGCCCACGCCGACCGCATGGGCGGCATCCGCACCATGCACGCGCGCGGCGTGCCCACGTACGGGTCGACGCTCACTGCGGAGTTCGCGCGCGCGCAGGGCGACCCGCCACCCGCGCACACGTTCGACGACCACCTCAGTCTCTCGACCGGTGCCGACAGTCTCGACGTGTTCTACCCGGGCCCCGCGCACACGCGCGACAACGTCGTGGTCTGGCTGCCGGAGCGCCGCGTGCTGGTCGGCGGCTGCATGATCCGCAGCGCGCGCACGCGCTCGCTCGGCTACACGGACGAGGCGGACCTCGAGCGCTGGCCCGCGAGCCTCGCGAACGTGCGCGCGCATTGCCCCAATCCCGTCATGGTGATCCCGGGCCACGGCCCGATCGGCGGCGTGGACGCGATCGCGAATACCGGGCGGCTGCTTCGGGAGCACGCGGCGCGGCCGTGAGCACCGCGCCGCGGCGCGTCATCGATACATCGTCTTGAGCGTCCCCCAGCTCGAGGGCCGCGCCGGTGTCGGCCCCAGGCACATGTGCCCGAGATGGGCGGTCTCGAACGCCACGTCGGCGGCGTCGACGCCCCCGCTGCAGTCGAAGTCGGCGGAGCGATCGGCGGTTCCGACCAGCGCCTGGACGCCCGCCAGGTCCTCGGGATCGACGGCCAGATCCGCATTCCGATCCGTGACCGCCAGCGGCCGCTGGCCGAGCGCGATGCCGTCGGCATAGACCGAGACCTGGCCGCCGCAGGTGCCGCCGCCGCAGATCGAGAAGGTCACCGCACCCTGAGCATCGGTCGGCTTGCGCACGGTGCGCGTCACTTCGTCGTAGATCCAAGTGTCGGCGCATTGATCGCAGACGACGAAACCGGGGCAGGCGATGAAGTCGATGATGACGAGCGAGTTCGGCACGGGTTGCAGCGTGTTGTCGCGGACGATGACCGAAGACGACAGGTCACCCCCGGCACAGATCTGGATGCAGTCGGGAACGGTGCTGGCCCACGCGTTGGGGATGCCGGGCAGCGGGACCGGCATCGCCCCCGCGGGCGCGGCGAGTCCCGTCATGAAGACGAGAACGAGGAAGCCGCGAAGCATATGACCTCCGACAGGGGCCGGAGGAGGGAACGACCGTCAAACGAGCACCGCGCCGTTCGCGGTCCGCAGCAAGGGGCGGATTCTGTCCGAATTCGACCCAAAAACCGAGGTCGCGGCCGGCAGCCTCAACCTTCGATGCCCGCCGGCGCCACCTTCGCGCCGTCGGGCGGAATCAGGTGCAGCGCCGGCGGCTCGTCGTCGATCAGGTACTCGAACTGTTCGCGAAACGCTTCGAGGGTGAGTCCGCAGGCGGCCGCGAACTTCGCCAGTTCGTGCGGGTCGTCGAAGTCGTCGCGGCGGATGCGGATCATGTAGCGGCGTGCGATGGCGTAGCGCGCCGAGTGGATATCGACCAGCCGGATCCGCGCCTTGCCGGTCTCGGAATCCTGCAGCTCGTGGAACGGAATCGGCACGAACTGCCCGGCCTGCATCGAGATCATCGCGCCGCGCCCGCCTTCGAGCAGGTACTTCGCCGCGCAGTAGCCGAGGTCGCGCGTGTATTCCATGTCGAACGGGATCGGATCGGCGCAGCGCAGCTCGTAGCCGATGTTCTTCGCGACGATGGTGGTCTTGAGGGCGAACTCCCTGAGTCGCGCCTGCACCGCTCTCTTGAGAATTTCGCCGATGTTGATCTCGGCGATACGCACGTGTCCGTGCGCGTCGCGTTCGGCGTCGTCCAGGTCGTGAAGATCGTTCGGATCGATGTCGAGCACCACGCCTTCGGCGATCACCGCGACGCCGTCGCGGCGCCCGTAGCTCAGCCGTTTGATGATCGCGCCGACCAGCGTGTCGACGATGGTCCTGAGCGGGATCGGGCTCTGCGAGAACTCTTCCGGAATCAGCGTCACGGTCGCCCCGGCGGCCTTGCCGATGCCGTGCGCCAGGTGGCCGGCCTTGCGACCCATGGCGATCACGAAGTACCAGCGCGAAGTCGTGCGCGCGTCCACCATGAGGTTCTTGAGAATGTCCACGCCCAGATGTCGCGCCGTCTGGTAGCCGAACGTGTCCACGGTCGGCGGCAGATCGAGGTCGTTGTCGATCGACTTCGGCACGTGCACGACGCGGATCCGGCCCTCGGCCTTGGCCTCGAGCTTCATCGCCGAATGCGCCGTGTCGTCGCCGCCGATCGTGATCAGCTTGAACACGTTGAGCCGGAGCAGCGAAAGCACCGCGTTTTCCAGCAGCTGCGGGTCGGTGGTCGGGTTCGCGCGCGAGATGCCGATGTGCGAGCCGCCACGGAAATGGATGCGCGACACGCCGTCGATGGTGAGCGGACGCACGTGGTCGACGTCGCCCTGCATGATCCACTCGAAGCCGTCCTCGATGCCGAGGACCTCGACGCCTTCGAGGGCGGCGCGAATCGTCGCCGCGCCGATGACGCTGTTGATGCCGGGGGCGGGGCCGCCGCCGACGAGAATCGCAAGCCGCTTCTTCTGGGTCATCGATGAGCTCCCTTTCCCTGGGTGGCGCCCATTCTTTCGACTGCGGCGCGCGCGGTCAAGGGGGCGGGGGCGCCTTCAGCTCGTGCGCAGCCGGACGCCACGCTGTGACAGCCCGTCGCGAATGAAACGGAACGCCTGCTCGTCGGCCCCCACCTTTTCGAGCGGACGCACGCCCGGAGCGCCGAGCCCGCCGGCGGCCGCGAGCCGGGCGACCACCGACGTCGTGAGCGCCGTGGTGCGCGACATCGCCGTGCGGCCGGTGGCGGGATCGTAGCGGTCGGTCATGTCCCAGGTCTGGCTGCCCCGGTCGAAGGTCAGCCGCACGCGCAGCGCCACCAGGTCGCGCGCCGGATCGGCGCTGCACTCGTGGCGCAGCGTCTCGACCAGCGTCCCGGCTTCGACCAGCGGCCGCACCGCGTCGGCATGCCCGGGCCAGCGCAGCGTCTTCTCGCCCATTTCGCGAACCCCGGGCACGGTGTGGAGCAGCGAGCGCAGCCCGTCGCTGTAGAACGCCTCCATCGTGCCCACGCCGGGCACGTCGAGCGTCTCCATGCCGCTGAACACGGGCACGGTCGTGATCTTCCCGTCGCGGACGATGCGCGCCGGGCGGACGTACTCCTCGAGCAGATCGTCCACCGACCAGGTCACGACGTAGCCGTACGGGGCGTCGGGATCCTGTGCGACGCCGCCCACGTAGATCATCAGATCGCGCGGCGTGCCGCGGGTGGCGACTGCGTGGCCGACGATGAGGTTCGAAATCCCCGGGGCGAGGCCGCAGTCGGGGGCCAGGGTGATGCCGGCGGCCCGTGCGGCGGCATCGAGCGCGAGCGGGTCCTCGGCGGAGAACGACACGTCGACCATCGAACACTTCGCCTCGATGGCGGCCTCGAGCGCCGCGTAACCGTAGCGCGACGGCAGCGCGCAGACGCCGAGTTCGTGGGCATGCAGCAGCCGTGCGATCGCCTCGCGGCTCGACAGATCGCATTCCAGCCACTTGAGGTTGTGACGCGGCGGCAATTCGGGTCGCCTGAGGTCGGCGACGGTGACGCGTGCGTCGGGCAGGGAAGCCGCGAGATCGGCGCCGATCACGCGCCCCTGCGCGCCGCCGCCGAGGATCACGATGTGCATGGCCGGAACTCCCTTTCTACTGGACAGCCGCCCACAGCTCGCGCGCGGTGCGCGCTTCGGCCGCGTGCAGGTCGGCGATCTCGCCCGACATGCGCGTCAGCAGTTCCATGGTCGCCACGTGGTCGAGCGGGAATGCGTGCCGCATCCGCCGCTCGATCGTCCGCATCGCCACGCGCGTCTCCTCCATCCGTTCGTCGAGCACGGCGCCGCCCGTGCGGATCAGGCGCGCGCGGCGCGCGAGCAGCGCGCGCGCGCGCCGGAACCCCGGCAGCCGATCCGGCAGCGCGGTGTGTGCGAGCCCGGTCCACTGCGTGCCGAGCGTCTCGTACGTGCGCGCCAGCGTGCGCAGCCGGCGCCGCCCGGTGACCGCCGCCGCCTCGCGCAGGAACTCGGCGTAGAGCGGCCGGAAGAGTCCGCCGCCGGTGCCCGCGGTTTCGATCGAGTCGTACACGTCGCGCAGCGCCGCGAACAGGCGCCCGCCGCGGAACGCCCGCGGCCAGCCGCGGCGACTGGCCGGGTTCGCGATCTGGCGCGACCACTCGGCGAGGCCGGGCAGATTGAACGTGCGCACGCGCGGGCGCAGCATGTCCGCGGCGCCGAGCCGGATGCCCTGCGTGATCGCGCGGCGCAAGAGGACCGCGCCGAGTCGCGCGGGCGGGGTGAAGGTCAGGACGCGGCGGCGCTGCGCCCTGACCTTCGCGCGCAGGCGCGCGAGCTCGGCGAGCGGCAGCTCCAGGGAGCGGCGCGCGCGGTCGGCGACGAGCGCCGTGCGCCGCCTGCGGTCCAGGCCATGGACGAGCAACACGTAGGTGCCGCAGGTTCCCGCCCATGGTTCGGCGAGCAGCGGCGGCGGCGCGCACCAGACGAACGCCGGGTGCCCGGCGGCGAGGGCGGTTTCCAGGTTCCGCTCCGCGGCGCGCGCGCCCGTGGTCTCGCGGACTCGCGTACGGGCCCCGAGCCGGCGCAGGGCGTCCTCCACCTCTTCGGGACCGTTGACGCCCTCGCGATAGCGGCCCACGAGGGACACGCCGCTGCCGGCGCCCGCCGAGCGCGACGGGGCGAAGGCGTATCCGGCCGCGATTCCGCCGGCGATGCCGAAGCACATGGCCTCGCTGAGCGGGCGCCGCGAGTGCGGCGCGGCAACGTCCTCCCAGGCCAGCGCGTGCGCGAGCGCGGCGGAGGTCCAGTGCACGCCGCCGAAGCGGTCGAAGCCGTCGAGGCGCAGGGGGGAAACGGTCGAGACCGGCATGCGCCGCAAAGTACGGCAGCAGACCGGCCTCGAACAAGAACGGCGAGGGTCTCCCGCTAGTGGGAGACCGGCAGGCTCGTACCCTTCTTCGGCAGCGCCAGGGCCTCGATCGCGATGTCGGCGTAGCCCTGCTCGGGCAGGCCGGTGCGATCGAGCGCGCGCACGCGGCGCTGCCGGTCGATCACGAACCAGCACGGCTGCGTGGCGTCGGTGCGGGGCTCGACCGCGTTGAACAGTCCGGCGATCACGCCCTGCGGATCGGGAATCACGTTGTACGCGAGGCCGAGCCGCTTCACCGCGGCGCTGGCCGCGCGCGCGTGCCCGTCGACGATCGCGACCGGCAGCACGCCGAGGTCGAGCAGTTGCTCGCGCTCGTTCTCGAGCGCGGTGAACTGCGGATCACGCCCGCCGAACAGCATGAGCACGGGCCCCTGCTCCAGCAGGTCGTGCAGGTGATGCCATTCGTTGTCGGGCGTCTGATAGGAGAAGTCCGGCGCGACGCTGCCCGGCACCACCGGCGTGACGGGCGGTTCGGTGGCCTTGTTCGCGAGACGCTGGAGATTCTGAACGTCGACCTGGTCGTATTGGGAGCGGTTCGCCGTGTCACCGACGTGCAGCGGGTTCACCGCCAGCAGCGCCGCGGCGGCCAGCAGAGTTGCGAGTTTCACCGGTTGCCTCCGGAGCGGATGAAGTCCTGCGCAGTACTTCGGCGCTCACGGTATCGGCGCGGCGGGAGGCCGAATTGAGCGCGCGAAGGCGATTCATCCGGGAAAATGGCGTGCCAGTGCGCGGGTGCGCGGCGGGCGATGCGAAGCGCGCCGTTCGCGGGCGGCGGGCGATGCAATGCGCAACGCCGAAGGGCGGCCGCCAGCGGAAAGACCCGTGGACAGGCGCAGGGCGAACCGCCGGCGCACCGGCGGCGCCCGCAAGGGACACGGGGCCCGGCGGTGCCCGGGCCCCGCGATGTTCGTGGACGTGCGGCGCTAGCGGGTCCGCACCGCGTAGTAGACGAGACCGGCCATGTCCGGCGGGCGGATCTGCTGGCCGAGCAGCGCCAGGCGCACCATGCCGTGCGGGTCGATCACGAAGAAGCCCGGCTCGGTCGTGCGGCGCGCCGGGTCGTAGAGACCGTAGAGCCCGGAGATCTCCCCCGTGACGTCGGCGAGCATCGGGAAACCCGGATCCTCCTTCTGCACGTGGGCGACGAGGAAGTAGGCCTTCTCGTCGCAGACCCCGACGATCTTCACGCCGAGCTTGGCCATCTCGTCGCGGATGGTCGCGAGCGGCAGGAGCCCTTCCTTGCGCTCGGCGAACACGAGCAGCGTCCACGCCGGCCGGAACGTCGACAGGTGGACTTCATGTCCGGTCGAGGAGGGCAGCTCGAAATCCGGCGCCTCTTCACCGGTGTACACCGAGCCGCGCACCCGCATGCGGGTGTTGATCTCGTCCCCCTGCGGCGTGGTGCCGCCCGGAACGGGGGGGGGCGGCCGGTCCTTCACGTCCTGAGCGAAGACGGCGGGGACGAGACAAAGCTGGAGCGAGAGCAGGAACCAGAGGGCTTTCATCGCGGCACCTCCTTCGTTCTCGTGACTCCGCGCAGGCTCCCGAAGGCGCGGAGGGCCGCGGTGGCTCACGCGCTTCCCGGTCGCGGAACGAGATCCGCGCGCGCGCTCCCCGCCGCTCCGCCTCCGGCGGACTCGGCAGTCTGCCGGCTTCGTCCTCGGACGAAGCCTATGGCTGCGCCCCCTCCGATGCGGGGCGCAGATTCTCCACCGCCTCGCGCAGCGCCTTGAGATTGGCGGCCGGCGTGGCGGGAGGAATGGAACAACCGGGGGCGACGAGCCAGCGGCGTCCGCCGGTCATCGTAAACCCCTGGCTCAATTCGCGCAGGACGGCGTTGGGACTGTGCTCGAGCAGCGACTCCTCGTGGGAGATGCCGCCCATCAGGCCGCCCGGCAGGTGCTTGAGTGCGTCGGCCAGCGTCGGGTTCAGCGGATCGGTCGCCGACCACGAGAACGCCTGCACCGGATAGTCCGCGAATTCGTAGAGCAGGTTGCGACGCTTGCAGACGTGCACGACGTTGAACGGCGCCTCCTTCACGATCTCGAGGACGCGCAGGTCGTAGGGGCGCGCCCACTCGCGGTATTCCTCGGCGCTCAGCAGGTCCCGCGAGGCCCAGTCCACGGTGGCGAAGTAGATGCCGTCGACGCCCTGGGCGAGAACTTCCGCGACGTAGCGCTCGTAGGTGCGGGTGACGGCTTCGAGCGCGCCGCGCACCGCGTTCGGATGGGTGCGCATGTGCAGGCGCAGCTCGCCCGGCTCCTCGACCATTTCGCCGAGCACGGCGAGCGGCGTAAACACCGTCTCGATGACCGGGATCTCCGCCGGGAGGCTCCTGCGCAGCAGGTGCACGGCGTCGAGCTGCTCGCCCAGCGCGCCCTGATCGTGCGGCCGCTCGGCGATCGCCGCCCAGTCCGCCGGCTGGTGCACCGGCCAGCTCTCCAGGGTCGGCTTCTGCGTCGCGCTGTCGTAGTAGCGGTAGCTGACCCCCCATGGCTCGACGTGGTAGTGCTTGCGCGGGTTCAGCTTGACCCAGTCCCAGCCGTACTCGGTCTGGAACTCCACCGTCGCGTCGACGAGCTCGCGGGCGGACGACTCGCGGTGGTAGAAGTGGCCCCAGAACGAGACGGGCGGCCGGTCGACGGGTTCACCACGGACGGCGGCCATCACTCGTTCGCGCGAATTCATGGGCTCCTCGATCTGCGGCGGGAGGCGGCTCGTTCGCCGCAAGGGGTGTCGAATTGCCTTCAGAATATCCCACGCTTCCGAGTCGCTCAAGGTTGCGCCGTGCGGCGCGCGCCGGCGTGCGAGCCGGTTCGCCGTGTGGTTCGTGCTCGCTCCAGGCGCGCCGCCGCCGGTGGCGCGGCCGGACGGCGGGCGCCGTGCTGCTCGCGCTCGCGCTCGGCGCCTGTGCACCGCGCGAACGGGCGGCGCCGCGCGCAGGCGCTGCAGCGGCGGACAGCGCCTTTGCGCTGCCGGTCGAATGGCTCGCGGACTCGAGCCGGGGGAGCGCGCTGCCGGTCCGGCCGCCGCCCGCGGTGTGGGCGCTCCGCGTCACGCCGTCCAGACCCGCGGCGCCCGATCCGCCGCTGCCGGCGGCGCCGCCCGCGGTTCCCGAAGGCGCGCCTGCACCGCCCGCGCTCGCGATCGAGCCCGGGTTGAAGCCGCCCATACCGCGCCGCACGGGGCGCATCGCGGTGCCCGCGGGCGCGTCGCTTCCGGCCTCCGTCGAGCTCGACGTCGAGGTGGACGAGACGGGCGCCGTGCGGGATGCCGTGTGGTCGGGCGGCGCGACCGACAGCGCGCTCGTCCATGCGGCGATCGCGTGCGCGCGCAGCATGGCGTTCTTCCCGGCGCTCAAGGGCGGCGAGCCGGTCGCGGTGTGGTGCCGACAGCGCTTCGACTTCGCGCGCTGAGCCGCGGCGTCCGGCTCAGCGGCCGCCCGCGACCGCGTCCATCGAGCCGGCCCAGATCTGGCGGCGGCGGTCGATGACGAAGCCCTCGGAGCGGTAGAGCGCCGTGGCGTTCTCGTTCTCGCCGTCGACGCCGAGGCCCACGCCGCTCCAGCGCGGATCGTCGAAGTAGGTCACGCCCCAGCGCAGCAGCGCACGGCCGAGGCCGCTGCGGCGCGCCGCGGGCGCCACGCCCAGCAGACCGATCACGCCCATGTCGCCGATCGTCTCGTTGCGGCAGAAGCCGACGCAGCGGCCGTCACGGTAGGCCAGCGCCAGTCCGTCGGCGAGGAAGTCCGGCGCTGCGGCGATGCGCCGGCAAAGGTCCGGGGTGCTCGGCACGGGCCGGTAGTGCGCTGCGAACGACGCTTCGTAGACGGCGTTCCAGTCCTCGATCGCGCCGGCGGAGCCGTCGAACACGCGCACGGTGACGCCCGGAGGCCAGGCGGGCGGCGCGATCGGCCCCGCGGGCCGGCGCATGCGATAGAAGTAACGGTCGATGCGGAAACCGAAGCAGGTCGCGAACGCCTGGCCCTCGGCCGAGAAGTCCTCCATCGGCAGCAGCAGTTCGCCGCCTGCGCCGAGCACGCCCGCACCGCGCGCGGCGCGCGCGGCGGCCGCGAGCAGCGCGCGGCCGACGCCGCGGCGCCGGGCCCACCCGGCGACGCCCAGACGCAGGAACGCCCAGCCCGGGCTTCCAGACGGGCGCACGGCGTAGCCGGCGATGAATCCCGCCGGCCTGCCGTCCACCGAGGCCAGATGGGTCATCGCCGGCGCGACCAGCGGGTTCACCAGATCGTGGTGCACGCCCTCTTCGCTCTGGAAGCTGTCAAAGTGGTCGCGCAGCGAGGGATCCGTCGCGAGGGCGTGGATGGACGCGGCGTCGGCCGCGGAAGCATGGCGGATTTCAGTCGGCATGATGGGCAAGCTAGGCGGACGACGAAGGGCGCGTCAAGTGTGTCGATGGGCGCGGGGGCCGTCTTTTGACCCGGTGTGGGGCGGGGTGTAGCGTGCGCCGCCGATGAGCGAAACCCGTTTCGATCCCGATCGGTTGCGGCGGACCGTGGAGGCCATCGCCGGGCGCCGGCTGGTGGTGCTCGGCGACTGCATGATCGACCGCTACCTCTGGGGCCGGGTCGAACGGATCTCCCCGGAAGCCCCGGTGCCGGTGGTCGAGGTCGAGCGCGAGACGATGGCGCTCGGCGGCGCCGCCAACGTGGCCGTCAACCTGCGCGCGCTCGGCGCCGAGGCGGTGCTGGTCGGGGCGACCGGCGACGACGCCGACGGCGCGCGGCTCGCCGACGCCTGCGCGGCGCGCGGCGTGGACCCGTCGGGCCTCGCGCGCGACCCGGGCCGCCCGACGACGGTCAAGACACGGATCATCGCCCACTCGCAGCAGGTGGTGCGTGCCGACCGCGAACGGCGCCACGACGTGTCCGGTGCCGCGCTCGAGCAGATCCGTGCGGTGCTGGAACGCGAGATCGCGCGCGCCGACGGGCTGATCGTCAGCGACTACGGCAAGGGTGTGATCACCGCCGCGACCCTGGACGTCGCGCTCGCCGCGGCGCGCCGCCGCAGCGTGGCGGTGAGCGTGGATCCCAAGGAGAGCCACATCGAGGCCTATCGCGGCGTGAGCATCCTCACCCCCAACCAGCACGAGGCCGGCTACGTGCAGGGCCGCCGCGTGGTGGACGAGGCGAGCCTCATGGAGGTGGGCTGGGGGCTGCAGCAGCGTCTCGACGCCGAGGCCCTGCTGGTCACCCGCGGCGCCGACGGCATGAGCCTGTTCGAACGCGGCGGCGCCTACACCCACCTGCCGACCGTGGCGCGCGAGGTATTCGACGTCACCGGCGCGGGCGACACGGTCGTGAGCGTGGTCGCGGCGGCGCTCGCTGCGGGCGCCGACTTCGCCGCCGCCTGCCTGCTGGCGAATCACGCGGCCGGCGTCGTGATCCGCGAGGTCGGCACGGCGACCTGCTCCCCGCAGGCGTTGCTCGCCTCGCTCTCCGAGACGCCGCCCCGCGCGCCGGCGCCGCGGGCGTGAACGGCGTGCTCGCTCCCGCTGCGCGCCGCACGATCGACGCCTGGCGCGCGGCCGGCGAGCGCATCGTGTTCACGAACGGCGTCTTCGATCTCCTGCACCGCGGCCACGTGGAATACCTGGCCGAAGCGCGCGCGCTCGGCGACCGCCTGGTGGTCGGCGTGAACGGCGACGCTTCGGTGCGGCGTCTGAAGGGCGCCGCGCGCCCGCTGGTCAAGGCCGAAGACCGGGTCGCGGTGCTGGCCGCGCTGCGCAGCGTGGATCTGGTGGTGGTCTTCGACGACGACACGCCGGCGCGGCTGATCGAGGCGGTGCGCCCCGACGTGCTGGCGAAAGGCGGCGACTGGCCGCTGGAGCGGATCGTCGGCCGCGAGTTCGTCGAGCAGTACGGCGGCAGGGTCCTCAGCATCCCGATCCGCGCGGGCCACAGCACCAGCGCGCTCGCCGAGCGGATCGCCCGGGGCCGGTCGGCGCTCGACGGCTGAACGTGGTGCGCCCGCCCCGCCGCGGCTTGATTCTGCGCGGCCCGGCGCTTAACGTATCGCGTCCTTTTCCGCCCGGACCCCGTTCGGTAGCGACCCGCTCGAGGGGGTCCGCGCGATGGCTGCGTTGCGTTCCGGCACGTCCGGCGCCCGCAGCCGGCCTTCTCCCGACAGGAGTTCGCATGACCGGCGCGCGAGGCTCGATTCGTTGCATCGAGCGACGGCGCCGCCTCGAGCATTCCGGCCGCCGTGCACGGCGCGGCCGGAGCGACCATCACCGAATGGCGCGGTGGGTTCCGCCGGGAAGCTCCGGGGCGGGCCGCCGCGAGATGGAGTGTCCATGAACCTGTACGAGTACCAGGGCAAGGAACTCTTCGCCCGCTACGGGCTGCCGGTGCTGCCGGGCCAGGTGGCGATGACGCCCGAAGAGGCGCGCGACGTCGCGGCCTCGATCGGCGGCACGGTCGTCGTCAAGGCGCAGGTGCAGGCCGGCGGTCGCGGCAAGGCCGGTGGCGTGAAGCTCGCGCACTCGCCGGACGAGGCCTTCGCGAAGGCGCGCGACATCCTCGCGCTCGAGATCAAGGGACTGCCGGTGCGCCGGGTACTCGTGACGCAGGCAGCCGACATCGCGCGCGAACTGTATCTGTCGATCGTGCTCGATCGGAGTCGCAAGCTGCCGCTCATCATGCTGTCGGCCGAAGGCGGCGTGGAGATCGAAGAGGTGGCGCGCACGGCGCCCGAGAAGATCGTGCGCCGCCATATTCCGCTCGAAGGCCTGCGCGCCTACCAGGCGCGCGAGCTGTTCCAGCCGATTCTCGAGGACGGCCGCCTGGTCGCGCAGGCCGCGGACGTGCTGCTCAAGCTCTGGCGCGTCTTCAGCGACGGCGACTGCTCGCTCGCCGAGATCAATCCGCTGATCGTGACCCCCGAAGGGCGGGTGATCGCGCTGGACGCCAAGGTGAGCCTCGACGACAACGCCGCGTTTCGGCATCGCGAGTGGGGCACCTGGCGCGACCCCGAGGACGAGAGCCCGGGCGAGCGGCTGGCGCGCGAAAAGGGGCTCTCCTACGTGAAACTCGACGGTGACATCGGCTGCGTCGTCAACGGCGCCGGGCTCGCGATGGCGACCATGGACCTGGTCAAGCACTACGGCGGCGAGCCGGCCAACTTCCTCGACATCGGCGGCTCGTCGAGCCCGGAGAAGGTGACGGCGGCGCTCGACATCATCACCGGCGACACCCGCGGCGTACGCGCGATCCTGTTCAACATCTTCGGCGGCATCACCCGCTGCGACGACGTCGCCAACGGCATCGTGCAGTCGCTGGAGAAGAAACCGCTCGAAGTGCCGCTGGTGATCCGCCTGACCGGCACCAACGAGGACCTCGCGCGCCAGATTCTGTCCGAGAACGGACTCGGGGCGACGACCCAGATGGATGAAGCCGTGCGCATGGTGATCGAAAAGGCGCAGGAGGTGACGGCGTGAGCATTCTCATCGATCGCAACACGCGTCTGATCGTGCAGGGCATCACCGGCCGCGACGGCGCCTTCCACACGAAGCAGATGATCGACTACGGCACGAAGGTCGTCGCCGGGGTCACGCCGGGCAAGGGCGGGACCGAGATCCACGGCGTGCCGGTGTTCGACAGCGTGGCCGAGGCGGTGGCGGCCACGAAGGCGAACGCCTCGGTGATCTACGTGCCGGCGCCCTTCGCCGCGGACGCGGTGTTCGAGGCGGCCGACGCCGGCCTCGGGCTGATCGTCTGCATCACCGAAGGGGTCCCCGTGCGCGACGCGACGACGGCGTACCACCACGTCGCGGCGCTGCGCGAGGCGAACGCCGGAAAGAAGGGCATGGACGGCCGGCCGCGGCTCGTGGGCCCCAACTGCCCGGGTCTCATCAGCCCGGGGTCGTCCAAGGTGGGCATTCTGCCGGGGCGCATCTGCCGGAGCGGCCCGGTCGGTCTCGTGTCGCGCAGCGGCACGCTCACCTACGAGGTCGTGCACCAGCTCACCCAGGCGGGCCTCGGCCAGACCACCTGCATCGGCATCGGCGGCGACCCGGTGATCGGCACCAACTTCATCGATACGCTGGCGCTGTTCGAGGCGGATCCGCATACGGAAGCGATCGTGCTGATCGGCGAGATCGGCGGCAGTGACGAGGAGGAGGCGGCCCACTACATCCGCCGCCACGTGCACAAGCCGGTCGTCGCGTTCGTGGCCGGCCAGACCGCGCCACCCGGCAAACGCATGGGACACGCCGGGGCGATCATCTCGGGCGGCTCGGGCACCGCGGCCGAGAAGATGGAGGCGTTCGCGGCGGCCAACGTGCCGGTCGCGCGGATTCCCTCGGAGATTCCCGCACTGATCGGCGAAGCCCTCGCCCGGCGCCGGGCGCGCACCAGGACCGCCGGGAGGCGCACGGCCGCCGCGAAGCAGAAGCGGGCACCGGCCCGGCGCGCCGCCGCGAGCGCGCGTTCCACCCGGAAGAAGACGAAGAAGACCCCGAAGAAGAAGTGAACCCGTCGAAGGAGACAGAGCCGTGGCCCTGCAACGCACGCTGTTCATCGTGAAACCGGACGCCGTCGAGCGGAACCTGATCGGGTCGATCCTCGCCCACGTCGAGGCGCAAGGATTCCGGATCGCCGCGGCGCGGCTCGCCCGCCTCACCCGGGACGAAGCCAAGACGTTCTACGACGAGCATCGCGAGAAGCCGTTCTTCGGCGAGCTCGTCGACTACATGACGTCCGGACAGGTCATGCTGGTCTGCCTCGAGCGCGAGGACGCCGTCGCGAAGCTGCGCGAGGTGGTCGGTGCGACCGACCCCGCCGCCGCGGCCGAGGGCACCGTGCGGAAGAGATTCGGCAAGAGCAAGCAGATGAACTCGGTGCACGCCTCCGACAGCCCGGCGAGCGCGGAGCGCGAACTCAAGCTGTTCTTCGGCGCCGCGGTCGTCGCCGGGTAGGCGGCGCCGTGGCGAGCCCCGCGGCCCGGCACGCCGCGGGGGGGGCGCTCCCGTCCGTCACGGGCGGGCGGGACCGGCATTCCGGTATCCCGGTATCCTGCGGCGCCCGTTCTGGAATCCAGGGGGACCCTGTGCTAGGTTCGCTCCTGCCTGGGTCCTGCGTCCACAGGCATATTTTGTATGTCCGGATTTACCATTGATGTAGCCACCCTCCGCACCGACTCCGAACGCATCGAGATCGAAGCCGGGGGCGAGGACCTCGGGCTCGATCCCGGAGGCTGGACCGGGCCGGTGCGGGGTGTGTTTCAGGTTGAAAAGCTGGGCGAAAACCTCTCGATCCGCGGCTCGATCGAGGGGACGGCGCAGCTGGAATGCGTCCGCTGCCTGCGGGCATTCGAGTACCCTCTGCGGGTCCCGCTCGAGGTTCTCGCCGAGCGATCGGGACATACGCGCGGGGCGAGCGAGCAGGAGCTCGAGCGCGATCACGATCTGGTGTTTTTCAACGGACGACAGGTGGACCTCGGGGACCCGGCGCGGCAGGCGCTGCTCGTGGACGTTCCCATGGCGCCGCACTGTCGCGAAGACTGCCGGGGCCTGTGCCCGAACTGCGGCGCCGACCGCAACGAAGGGCCCTGTGCATGTGAAGTCGCTTCCACATCGGAGGAGTAGGGCTTTATGGCGGTCCCCAAGCGGAGACATTCGAAGACGCGCGGCAGGAAACGCCGCACCAACTGGAAGCTGAAGCGCACCGGCATCAACGTGTGCAGCCACTGCAGCAGTCCGCGGCTGCCGCACCGGATCTGCCCCAACTGCGGTTACTACGACGGCCAGGAAGTCGTCGTGCCGCGAGACGTCTAGGCGGCGCGGGCGAGCGAATGGGCTCGATCCCCAGGATCGGGATTGATGCGATGGGCGGGGACTTCGGCCCCGGCACGGTCACCGAGGGAGCGGTGCAGGCCCTGAAAGAGATGCCCGGGCGCCTGCACATCACCCTGGTCGGCGACGAGGTCGAGCTGCGCGAATCGCTGCGTCAGCTCAAGGCCGAGTCGCTGCCGATCGAGGTCGTGCACGCGCCCGAGCGCATCGAGATGGCCGAGAAGGCGGCGGCCGCGGTGCGACGCAAGAGCCAGTCGTCGCTCGTGGTCCTCACCCAGCTGCATCGCGACGGCAAGCTCGACGCGATCTTCAGCGCCGGCAACACCGGCGCGGTGGTCGCCACCGCGCTGCTCGGGCTCGGCCGTCTGGAGGGCGTGAGCCGCCCTGCCCTCGCGGTGTTCGTGCCGAACCGCGGCCAGGGCACAGTGGTCCTCGACGTCGGTGCGAATGCGGAGTGCAAACCCGCGTGGCTCGTCCAGTTCGCGCACATGGGGGCCGTCTATGCGCGCTACCTGCTCGACCGCAAGGATCCCACCGTCGGCCTGCTGTCGATCGGGGAAGAGGACACCAAGGGCAACGCGCTGGTGCTCGAGGCGCTGCCGCTGCTCAAGCGTGCCGGGCATCTGAACTTCATCGGCAACGTCGAGGGCCGCGACGTGTTCAAGGGCGACTGCGACGTCGTGGTGACCGACGGCTTCACCGGCAACGTTCTGCTGAAGACCGCGGAGAGCATCGCCGGGCTCCTGCGGCACATGATCGGCGAAGAGCTGCGCGGCGACTGGCTGGCGAAGCTCGGCGTGCTGTTCATGGCGCCCGCGCTCCGCCGGCTCGCGCGGCGCATGGACTGGGAGGAACACGGCGCGGCGCCGCTGCTCGGGGTCGACGGCGTGTGCTTCGTCGGCCACGGCAGCAGCAGCCCGCGCGCGATCCGCAGTGCGGTCAGGACGATGACCGCGTTCATCGACGCCCGCGTCAACGCTCACATTCGCGAGGAAATCGAGGCGGATCATGTCACCGCAGCCTGACGGCCTTCGGGGCGCGACCATCACCGGCACCGGGATGAGCGTGCCTTCGCGCGTGCTGTCGAACGCCGACCTCGAGAAGATGGTCGATACCTCCGACGAATGGATCTTCGAGCGCACCGGCATTCGCGAACGGCGCATCGCCGCTGCGGACGAGGCCTCGTCCGACTTCGCCTCGGCGGCCGGCCTGCGCGCTCTGGAGATGGCGGGGCTCACCGCCCTGGACGTGGACCAGATCATCGTCGCGACCACGACGCCCGACCGCTTCCTGCCCTCGTGCGCGTGCACCGTGCAGCAGAAGATCGGCGCGAAGAACGCCGCGGCCTACGACATGTTCGCCGCGTGCACCGGGTTCGTCTACGGACTCGGGCTCGCCAAGGGGCTCGTCGCGGCGCACATCGCCGAGACGGTGCTGGTGATCGGAGTCGAAACGCTGTCGCGGATCGTGGACTACTCCGACCGCAATACCTGCGTGCTGTTCGGCGACGGCGCCGGCGCGGCGGTCATCCAGCCGTGCCCGCCCGGCGAGGGCATCCTCGCGGTGGACATGCACAGCGACGGCGATCTCGGCGACGTGCTGGAGGTGCCGGCCGGCGGGTCGCGCACCCCGGCGAGCGAGGCGTCGCTCGAGGAGCGCCAGCACTTCATCAAGATGCACGGCAAGAAGCTGTTCCCGTTCGCGGTGCGCGCCATGGAAGAGAGCCTGCGCACGGTGATGGGGGAGGGCGGCATCGGACCGGAAGACCTCGATCTGGTGGTGCCGCACCAGGCCAACCAGCGCATCATCGACGCGGTGCGCGAGCGGCTCGGTCTGCCGGAGGACAAGGTGATCTCCAACATCGCCCGCTACGGCAACACGTCTTCGGCCTCGATTCCGATCAGCCTCGACGAGGTCGTGCGCGCGGGGCGCGTGAAGGTCGGCGACCGCATCGCCTTCATGGCGTTCGGCGGCGGTGCGACCTGGGGCGCGAGCCTCATGCGCTGGACCATGCCGGTCGAGCACACCACCCGGAAGGCTTCGGTCGCCGGCACCGCGCAGCGAGGCGGGGCGTGAAGCTCGCGCTCCTCTGTCCGGGCCAGGGCGCACAGGCCGTCGGCATGGGGCTGGCGCTCGCCGAGGCGCATCCGCTCGCTCGAGAGACCTTCGAAGCGGCCGACGCCGCGCTCGGCTTTTCCCTCACGGGCGTCATGTGGGAGGGGCCCGAGGACGAGCTCAGGAAGACCCACCACGCGCAGCCCGCGCTGCTCGCCCACAGCGTCGCGGCCTGGCGGCTGCTCGAGGCCGCGGGCGTGACTTCGGCGTTCACCGCCGGCCACAGTCTCGGCGAGTACTCGGCGTGCGTCGCCGCCGGCGCGCTAACGTTCGAGGATGCGCTGCGGCTCGTGCATCGCCGCGGCCAGCTCATGTACGAGGCCGGCATCCAGCGGCCCGGGGGCATGGCGGCGCTGCTCGGCCTCGATCGCGAAGCGGTGGACGGCGTCTGCCGTGACGCGGCGGACGCCGGTGTCGTGGTGGCGGCCAATCTCAACGCGCCCGGGCAGGTGGTGATCTCGGGCGAGGTCGAGGCCGTGGACCGCGCCTGCGCGATCGCGAAGGAGCGCGGGGCGAAGCGTGCGATCCGGCTGGTGGTGAGCGGGGCGTTCCATTCGCCGCTCATGGAATCGGCCGCCGCCGGGCTTGCCGAGGCGCTCGCCGAGGTGCCGCTGCGCGACGCTTCGTGTCCGGTGATCTGCAACGTGGATGCGCGCCCGGTGCGGCGCGCCGGCGAGATCCGCGATGCGCTCCAGCGCCAGCTGCTCGGCGCCGTGCGCTGGGAGGATTCGATGCGGCTGCTGCTCGGCCAGGGGCTGAACGGCTTCATCGAGGCCGGGACCGGCAAGGTGCTGCGCGGCCTCCTGCGCTCGATCGACCGCGAGGCGAAGAGCTGGAACGTCGAGGATCCCGCTTCGCTCGAAGAGACGCTGGCGGCCCTGGGCATGGGCAGCGCGGCGCCGGAGAGGGGGTAGCGATGGAGGAGACGATGGGGGCGACGGCGGCCGATCCGCGCCAGGAGCTGGCGGGTCAGGTCGCGTTCGTGACCGGCGGCGCCTCGGGCATCGGGCTCGCCGTGTCACAGGCGCTCGGCGCGCGCGGCGCGACCGTGGCGATCCTGAGTCGCAATCAGGCCCGCGCCGGTGCGGCGGTCGAGGCGCTGAAGGTGCAGGGTGTGACCGCGCGGGCGTTCGAAGCCGACATCGCCGACAGCGGTTCGGTGGACGGTGCGGTGAAGGCGGCGCTCGATCAGCTCGGGCGGGTGGACGTGCTCGTCAACAACGCCGGCCTCACCCGGGACGGGGTGTTCATGCGCATGTCGGACGAGCAGTGGGAGCAGGTGATCAACACCAACCTCGCCGGCGCTTTCCGCTGCTGCCGCGCCGTCGCGCGCAGCATGATGAAGGCGCGCTACGGGCGGATCGTGAACGTCTCGTCGGTGGTCGGCCTCATGGGCAACGCGGGGCAGGCCAACTACGCGGCTTCCAAGGCGGGGCTCCTGGGGTTCACGAAGGCCCTCGCGCGCGAGCTCGCGTCGCGGGCGATCACGGTGAACGCCGTGTGCCCCGGATACATCGAAACCGAGATGACAGCCGAACTGCCCGAGACCGCGCGGGCCGATCTGCTGGGCCGCATTCCGCTCGGACGCCTCGGCCAGCCGGCCGAGGTCGCCGAGGTCGTGGCGTTTCTGGCATCGCCGCGAGCGGGTTACGTGACCGGCCAGACCTGGACCGTTGACGGCGGCATGGTGATGTAAGATGCCTGGCTTCAGGAACCCATCCCGAACCACAGGAGGTGAGAAGAGTGGCAGCCTATAGTGAAGACCGGGTGAAAGAGATCATCGCGAAGGAACTCGAGGTCGAGGTCAAGCAGCTGACGCCTGAAGCGAAGTTCATCGAGGACCTCGGCGCCGACTCGCTCGACATCGTCGAGCTGGTCATGGCTCTCGAAGAAGAGTTCGGCATGGACATCCCCGACGAGGACGCCGACAAGCTCAAGACCGTCGGTGACGCCATGGCGTATCTGAAGCAGCACGCGACCGCGTAGTTGAAGTGATGCACCCTCACCCGGCTGCGCCGTCGCGCGCCGGAGCGGACCCCCGGGGTCATCGCTCCCGGCGTGCGACGGGCGGCCAGGCGGAGATGTACGGACGATGCCGAATCGTGTTTTCGTGACTGGAGCCGGGGTCGTCACCCCGCTCGGGAACGACGCCGAGACGTTCTGGAAACGGATCTGCGCCGGTGAAAGCGGCGCGGGCCCGATCACCCGCTTCGATACCACGGGCTACGGGACCACCTTTGCGTGCGAGGTCAAGGACTTCGGCACCGAGGGCGTGATCGACCGCAAGGAAGCGAAGCGGATGGACCGCTTCGTGCAGTTCGCCGTCGTGGCGGCGCACGAAGCGATCCGGAACGCCGGGCTCGACGTGGCGACGCTCGACGTCGACCGCATCGGCGTGCTCATCGGCTCCGGAATCGGCGGCATGGAAACCTTCGAGACCCAGCACACGGCGCTGATCGAGCGCGGGCCGGGTCGCGTGAGCCCGTTCTTCATTCCGATGATGATCTCGGACATGGCCGCGGGCCAGGTGTCCATCCAGTTCGGTCTCAAGGGTCCCAACTTCTGCACCGTCTCGGCCTGTGCATCCGGCGCCCACGCGATCGGCGAGGCGCTCCGGCTGCTCAGGGCGGGCGACGCGGACGTGATGGTGGCCGGCGGCAGCGAGGCCACGATCACGCCGATGGCCCTCGCCGGATTCGGCAACGCCCGTACGCTTTCCACCCGTAACGACGACCCGACGCACGCGAGCCGTCCCTTCGACCAGGATCGGGACGGTTTCGTGATCGGCGAGGGCGCGGGGCTGCTGATCCTCGAAACCGAGGCGCATGCCCGTGCCCGTAACGCGAATGTCATCTGCGAGCTCAGCGGCTATGGTGCATCCGGAGACGCCTACCACATGACCGCGCCGTCCGAAGACGGCGACGGTGCAGTGCGCGCCATGCGGCGCGCGCTCGAAGACGCGGGGCTGCCTCCCACCGAGATCGCGTACGTCAACGCGCACGGCACCTCCACCCCGACCGGCGATCCGATCGAGGTCCGGGCGGTGAAGACCGTGTTCGGCGACCACGCGCGCAAGCTGATGATGAGCTCGACCAAGTCGATGACCGGTCACCTCCTCGGCGCCGCAGGCGGCATCGAGGCGGTGATCACCGCGTTCGCGATCCAGCGGGGGGTCGTCCCACCGACGATCAACCTGGAGCAACCGGATCCACAATGCGATCTCGATCTCGTTCCCAATCAGGCTCGCGCTCTCGCTCTGCAGAGCGCCCTCTCGAACTCGTTCGGGTTCGGGGGTCACAACGTCGCCCTCGCGATGAGAGCGGCAACGTAAGACGGCGTTCGCGCCGGCGCGGCGGTCGCGGACGCGGAGGCGTCCGGCCGCCCACGCCGCCGCGCAGGAAGTTCTCGTTCTGGAAGTGGCTCACCGGCCTGTTCGGCGGCGGGCCGCGGCCCGCCCCGCGCGCCGAGTCGCTGAGCGAGCAGGAAGCGAAGGTCATCGCCGCCTTCCAGCAGCACTACCGGCTGACGTTCGGCCGTTCGGGGCTGCTGAAGCTCGCGCTCACCCACCGCTCCTACCTCAGTGTGACCGGCCAGGGGCCGCGCGAGAGCAACGAGCGCCTCGAATTCCTCGGGGATTCCGTGCTCGGGCTCGTGACGAGCGAGTTCCTCTATCGCGAGAACCCGACCGAGCACGAAGGTCAGCTCACCAAGACCAAGTCGCTGCTCGTGTCGAAGGCGATTCTTTCACGGCGCGCGCTGGCGATGGGGCTCGGCCGCTTCGTGCTGATGAGCCACAGCGAGGTCGAGTCGGGCGGACGGCAGCGACTGTCGATCCTCGCCGACGCCTTCGAATCCGTGGTCGGGGCGATCTACCTGGACCAGGGCTTCGAGGCCGCGCGCGGGTTCATCCACCGCTGGCTGCTGCAGGACTCGAGCGAAATCGTGGCCGACAAACGGCACACCAACTACAAGAGTCACCTGCAGGAATACGTGCAGAGCACCTTCCACACCCATCCGGTCTACCGGATCCGCGGCGAGGCCGGGCCGGATCACTCGAAACACTTCCAGGTCGAGGTGATGGTCGGCAAGCGGGTGCTCGGCGAGGGCCGCGGGCGCAACAAGAAGGAAGCCGAGCAGGCCGCGGCCCGCGATGCGCTCGAGCGGCTCGAGGGCGGGGCCGGCCGGCGGCCGGATCGCGGGCGCGATCGCGCCGGCGAGGCGGCGAAGGCGGCGCCGGCGGCTGACGTGGACGCGGCCGGCGCGGTCGAGGCGCGCGCCGATGACGCGTACGGAACGCGGCGCGGTCGGCGTGGCCGGCGTGCGCCCGCGGAGCCGGCCGCGCCGGCGCCCGTGCCGGCGCCGCGCGAGGAGAGCCCGCCGGAGACACCCGCCCGCCGCGAAGCGGCCGACGAGCCGCTGGTCATCGCACCGCGGCCGCTGGCGCGGATCGCCCTGCCCGCGGAGCCGACCGAGGTCGAACGCGAGGTCGTGGAAGTCGAGCCGCCGCCGCCGCCGCACCTCGAGGACGTGATCGATGAGCTCGGCCGGCCGGAGGGTCCGCTCGAGGAGCGACTCGTCGATCCGTTCGCCTTCGAGCCCGAAGCCCCCGTGGCACGTGAAGCGGCCGAATGGCGCGACAGCGAACCGGAGACGGCCGGCCTCGAGCCGGCGTCCGAAGCGCCCGCCGGCAGCCGCGACGAGGGCCCGCGGGTGCCGGCCCCCCGCGCGGACGACGCGGCACCGGTCGAGCCGGAGATCGAGGCGATCATCGAGTCCGAGGCGGCGTCGCTGCAGATGGAGCGCGACCCGGGCGACGACGCGGCGCCGGACACGCCGGAGCTCGCTGCCGAGGACGCCCCGGCCGAGGCGCCCGGGCAGTCCGCACCCACCTTCGGTCGCCGCGGTCGCCGCCGGGGGAGCAGCCGACGCTGAGATTGTCCCCGGGCGGCCAACGAACAGGGGCGGCGAGTGGAACTCGCCGCCCCTTCCTGTTTCGTCCTGAGTTGCCGCCCCGTGCGATCCGGCTGACCCCTCGGAAATATTCAGCGCGAACCGTCGTCGACGGCAACCCGGGAGGCGGAAACCGCTCCGCCCGCCAAAGCTGTCGCCGCCCGGTCAGAACTGGCCCCTCGGTGCATCTCCATGTTCTTTCCAGGGCGGCGACCCACCACCGTCCGCTCGAGGCGGACTGCGTACCGGCAGCGTTCGACTGCACGTTCGGTGCCAGAATACGGCATGGCGCAGGCCGCATTGCGGAATGCATTGATCTGGAAGGGGTTAGGTCGCCTGATCCGGGTCCGGTATCCACACGGCCGGTGCGGTCTATCGGAAGCCGGTGCGCCAGATTTGCCCACCGACCGGACGAAGATGGACGGATTGGCTGGAAAGTGTGTGTTTGGTCGATATGTGACAACGTGTCCACATGGGACAGATTGTCACTGTGGATCAGGATCTCCGGCGGCGCTGCGCCATCCTGTGGAGGGTGCGGCGGGAAATCTGGAGGATCCGGGCGGCCGCGGACACGTTGCCCCCGGTGTGATCCAGCACGTTGTCGACGTGCCGCTGGATGACGGCGTCAAGGGGCAGGAAGGGGTCCGGCACGCCCGCCCGCGTCTCCTCGTCGACCATGCGGGCCGGCAGGCAGTCGACGCCGATGCTGCCGTGGGTCGCGTACTGAGCCGCCCGCTCGATGACGTTCTCCAGCTCGCGAACGTTGCCCGGCCAGTCATAGGAAATCAGGATCCCCTCCGCCTCGGCCGAGAGCACCGGGGAGGGATGGCCGGTCTCCTGGGCGTATTTCCGCAGGAAGTGGTCGATGAGGATCGGGATGTCCTCTCTGCGCTCCCGCAGCGGCGGCAGTGCGATCGTCACGACATTGAGGCGGAAATAGAGATCCTCCCGGAACGTGCCCGCCTGCACCATGGCCTCGATATCGCGGTGGGTCGCCGAGACCAGCCGCACCTTGGCGTCGACCTCCTCGTTCTGGCCGATCGGGCGCACCTTCTGCTCCTGGATGGCGCGCAGCAGCTTGGCCTGCAGACCGACCGAGAGGTCGCCGATCTCATCGAGGAACAGGGTGCCGAGGTGGGCCATGCGGAACACGCCCTCGCGGGACTCGGTCGCTCCGGTAAAGGCGCCGCGCTTGTGCCCGAACAGCTCGCTCTCCAGGACTCCCTCGGCGAAGGCGGCCATGTTCACCGGGACGAAGCGCCGGTCGCGCCGGTCGCTCTGGCGGTGCAGCGTGCGCGCCACCAGCTCCTTGCCGGTGCCGCTCTCGCCGAGGATCAGGACATTGGAGCTGCCCTGGGCGACGCGGGCCACGGTCTTGAATACGTCGAGCATCTGCGGCGAGCGGCCGACGATGTGCTCGATCTGGTAGCGGGACTCGATCGCCCGCTGCAGGTTGCTCATCTCCTCGGCCATGCGTTTCTTTTCCACCGCATGACGGAGGATCACACCGATTCTGTCACGATCGGGCGGCTTGGCGAGGTACTCGTAGGCGCCGGCCTGGATCGCTTCCATGGCGGCGCCGATCGTCGCCTGGCCGGTGATCAGAACGACGGGGACGGCGGGCTTGCGCTCCTGGATGGACTTGAGGAGCGCGAGCCCGTCCTGTTCCCCGAGGCGAACGTCGGTGAGGACCACGTCGATGGGTTCGGTTTCGAAGATGCGCAGGGCCGACGGAACGCCGTCGGCGAGGAGCACCTCGTGGCCGAACGATTCCGCCATGCGCGCGATGGCGCCCGCGACGAGCGGCTCGTCATCCACGACCAGGATGCGTGATGGGAGGGGCGCCATTTTCATGTCCGGTTCCGGAAGGGAGCACAGCATTACCACAACCCCCGCGGCCCGGCGAGGCGGCACGAGCGGCGGCCGGTGGTGGTCGGGGGTGCGCGGCGCATGCTATTCTCGCCGCCTCATGAGAGTCGTGGCAATCACACTGATGCTCATGGCCGCGACCCTTCCGTCGGCGTCCGCCGCGTTCGCGCAAGCCGACTCGACCGGCTACACCAGCCCGGAAGCCCTGCGCCGGTACGCGCTCGGACGGCTGCTCGAAGAGCAGGGCCAGCACGACGAGGCGCTCGGAGAGTACTACCGCGCGCTGATCCTCGACCCGGGTTCGATCGCCATCGCCCTGCGGGCGAGCGAACTGTGTGCGCAGATGGGGGACGCGCGGCGTTCCCTGGAACTGGCCCAGCGCGCCCTGAAGATCGACCCCGGCCATCCGCGCGCGCTGTGGCTCGAGGGTGGGGCGCTGTTCAACCTCGGCAGGACCGACGAGGCGCTCGCCGCCCTCGATCGGGCCGCGCACGCGGACTCGAGCGACATGGAGTATCTGCAGACGCTCGCCCGCGTGGCCGAGCACCTCGACCGGATCGATGTCGTGAACTGGGCTTACCACCGTGCCGTCCAGGTCGACGACTTCGACGGCGAGATGTGGTTCCAGTACGCGGCCTCGGAAGCGCGCCTCGGACGCTTCGTGAGCGCCGACTCGGCGCTGACGCGCGCGATCGAACTCAATCCGGATCGCCCGGGCGCGGGATTCCTGATGGGGTGGATCCAGGAGAGCCTCGAACACCCCGACGCGGCGATCGAAGCCTATCGCTCGCACCTCGAGGCGCATCCGTCGGATCTCACCACGCGCGGACGTCTGCTCGGGCTGTACATGCGGCTCGAGCGCTGGCAGCAGGGCTATGAGCAGGCCAAAGAGATCGTTCATCAGCGCCCCGGGGATCCGGAGGCGCTCGAAGTCCTCGCGGACCTCGCCTACCACGCCCATCACGACCGCGAGGCGAAAGAGACGCTCGCCCTGCTCGAGCGGATCGATCCCGAGTCACCGGCGGTGGTCGGACGGGTGGTGACCGTCTATGCGCGCAACGGTCATGCGCGCGAGGCGGGCGTGGCGCTCGAGAAATGGAATCTTGCGCATCCGGGCGATTTCCGCGGCGCGCTCGCGGCGGCCCAGCTGCTCTCGATTCGCGGCGACAGGGATCTGGCTCTGCAGTTCGCGAAGCGCGGGGTCGACGCGGCGCCGGATTCGCTCCCGCCGCGGGTGATGGTCGGGCAGCTCGAGCAGAACGCGGAACGCTTCGACGACGCCCGGCAGGCGTGGGAGGCGGTGCTCGAGCGGTACCCGGACTTCGCTCCGGCGTCGTTCGGACTCGCCTACTGCCGCGAGCAGCTCGGCGACCTCGAGGGTGCCGAGGCGGCCGCGCGCGTCGTGCTCGAGCGCGACCCCGGCAACGCCGACGCGCTGAACTTCATCGGCTACATGCTGGCCGACCACGACCAGCGGCTCGACGAGGCCGAGAAGATGATCGGTGCCGCCCTCGAGAAGGAGCCCGACAACGGCGCCTTCATCGACTCGATGGGCTGGGTCTACTACCGCCTCGGCCGGTACGAGGAGGCACGCCGGCTGCTCGAGCGGGCCGTCAGCCTGACCGGCCAGGACCCGGTGGTCCGCGAGCACCTGGGTGATACCTACAAAGCCATGAACCTCAAGGACTTGGCGCGCGAGCAGTACCGCCTGAGCCTGGCCACGGACGGGACCAACCAGCGGGTCCGCGACAAGCTCGAAGCCATGGAGCCCCGCTGAGCGGCCGGCAGGACGGAACCCGGCCGGCTTCATGGGGTACCAACAGGGGGGAAGTGGGTCCTTGACGCCTGATCGAGATCCTGCACGACCCCCGGTCATCAGCCTCTCCGATGAGAACCTGATGGCCCGGGTCGCGGAAGAGGATGAGCGTGCTTTTCCGGAGCTGGTGCGCCGCTACCAGGGGCGCGTCATGAACCTGATCAGCCGGGTCCTCAACGATCGGGAGTGCGCGGACGACCTTGCCCAGGAAGTATTCGTGCGGGTCTTCGTGCACCGGCGCAATTACCGGCGGGGATCCAAGTTCTCGACCTGGCTGTTCACGATCGCGGCCAATCTCGCCAAGAACGAGATTCGCCGCCGTGTCCGGCGACGCAACTGGTTCAGCCTGGATGCGCTGGTCGAACAGTTCAGCGACAGCACGATTCAGCTCGCGGACCGCAGTGAGGGGCGCGAGGCGAAGATGGAGCGGGAACAGCTCCAGCAGGAAGTGGGACGGGCGATCACCACGATCCCGGAGAAGTACCGGTTGTCGCTCGTGCTGCGGGACATCGAGGGTCTGTCATACGAGGAGATCGCAGTCGTTCTCAACATCCCCGGGGGCACGGTCCGGTCCCGCATCAACCGCGCCCGGTCGATGTTGAAGCGAAAACTCCAACCGCTACTCAGGAAAGAGGGTGCGCCATGACATGCGCACGCGCCCGGCGGCTCTTCGGAGCCTGCTGGGACGACGAGATCACGCAGGGCGAACGGGAGTGGCTCGACGCCCACCTGAACGCCTGTGCGGTGTGCCGCAAGGAATACGACGCGCTGGCGCGGACGCTGGAAACGCTCGCGTCCCTGCCGCGCGAGGAAGCGTCGCCGGATCTGCTCGAACGTGCGCTCGCGAGCGCGCGCCGCGCCGCGCCCGCGCCGGACCGGCTGCCCGAGTCCGAGCGCCGCTGGATCCCGGTGACGGCCGCTGCCGCCGCGGCGGTCCTCGTGCTTTCGATCGTGGCGCCGTGGGCCGGCTGGGTGCCGGGCCGGACGCCGGCGACGCGCGTGGCCGAGCAGCCGGAGGCGCCCGGTGCGTTGACCGAGCCGATCGCGGTGGCGCAGCCCGTCGCGACGACGGCGCCTGCGCCGGCGACCGGGTCGCAGACGCTCGCGGGCGGGCCCGGGTTCGCGGCGCTCAGCGACAGTCTGTTCGATCACAGCGAGGACGTGGAGTTCATCCTCGACCCGGTGGCCCTGCGCCGCGGGCGGGCGCATCCGCTGCCGCCCGCGCGTTCGCAGGAAGGCGTGCAGGTCGAGCGCGCGGTCATCAGCTTCTGAGCGGGACGCGGGCGTGGTGTTCTCGATCCGGCAGATGACGCGGCGCCTCGGAGCGCTGGCGATCGTGGCGCTGCTCGCCGCGACCCTGCCGGGGGCCGCCCGGTCGCAGGGCACCCTCAACCAGCTGCAGACCGACGTCGATCAGATCGCGCGTCAGGGCCGGCCTTCGGTGGTGACGGTGCTCTCGCGCCGCACGCTGACCCACGGCACCGGCCGCATCGGCCGACCGCGCATCCAGACCCGCGTCGGCTCCGGCGTGGCGATGGCCGCGAACGAGGTCCTGACCACGGCGAGCGTGGTGCAGAACGCCGAGCAGATCTCGATCCGCACCGACAACGGCCTGCAGAGCCGCGCCGAGATCGTCGGCGTGGACCCGATCTACAACCTCGCCCTGCTGCGCGTCACCGACGTCCTGCTGCCGCCGGTCAAGCTCTCGACCCAGCGCGCCTCGCAGGTCGGCGACTGGGTCATCACGCTGGGCACCTCGTACCGGATCCAGCCGACGCAATCGGTCGGCAACATCGCATACGTGCTTTCCGAGCCGCAGTTCACGCGCCTGCAGCTGACCAACGCCGCGTACCCGGGGAACAGCGGCGGCGCCGCCGTGAATTCCCGCGGCGAGCTCATCGGCATCGTTCAGGGCGAACTCGGCCAGGGCAGCTACGCCGAACGCAGCGACCAGCCGCGCCCCGGGGGGATGACGTTCGTCCTGTCGCTCGACAACGTGAGGCGCGTCTACGAGAGCCTGCGCCGGGACGGCCACCTGGCGTACGGCTGGCTCGGGGTGTCGACCAGCGGCGCCAGCATCGAGGCGCTGTCGGAACGCGGCGCCGTGGTGCCGATCGGCGCGATGGTCGAACGGGTCCAGCCCGGCAGTCCCGCCGCGCACGCGGGGCTGGCGAAAGGCGATCTGATCGTGGCGTACCAGGGCGAGCGCGTCGAATATGCTCAACAGCTCGCGCGCTGGGTGGCGGCCACGACGCCCGGGACCTCCGTGGATCTGGTCTGGGTACGTGGCGAATCGCCGCAGAACGCGCGCGTGGAGATCGGGCGTTCGCCGCACGAAACGCCGCCGTGGGCGCTCGGCATCGACGCACCGCGTGCGGCGCCCGCGCATCCGGCGGCGGAGTCCTCCACCGGCGAGCGCATCAGCGATCTCGAGCGCCGGGTCACGGAACTCAACAAGGAAATCGCCCGCCTGAAGCACGAGAACGGACCCAACTCGCATTGAGGTCCGCGCTCCCCGCGCGCGGGGGCGCTATACTGCCCGCCGTGCCACGCCTGCTCCCCCTGCGCTACCGCGGCCGTCCCGCCGCCTCCAAGATCCGGATCGAGTCCGGCGCGCTCGATCGACTCGGACCGCGGCTCGCCCGCCTCGTCGATCCCGCGCGCGCGCTGATCGTGACCGACGCGCGCGTCGACCGTCTCTACGGCGCGCGCGCGCGCCGCTCGCTCGCCCGTGCGGGGATCGCCGTGCACGCGGTGCGCGTGCCGCGCGGCGAAGCCGCGAAACGCACCCGCCACCTGGAACGGATCTGGGAGGCCGCGGCTGCGGCCGGCATCGGCAGAGGCGACGCGATCGTGGCGCTCGGCGGCGGAGTCGTGGGCGATCTGGCCGGCTTCGCGGCGGCGACCTGGCTGCGCGGCGTGACGTGGGCCTGCGTGCCGACGACGGTGCTGGCCCAGGTCGACAGCAGCGTCGGCGGCAAGACCGCGCTCGATCTTCCCGCCGGCAAGAATCTCGCGGGGGCGTTCCATCAGCCCGCGCTCGTGCTGATCGACCCGGCGACGCTCGCCACGCTTGCCCCGCGCGAACGCCGCGCGGGGCTCGCCGAGGTCGTCAAGACCGGCATGGCGGTGGACGCGGCGCTGTTCCGCTGGCTCGAGGCGCATCTCGCGGCACTCGCGGCCGGCGAGACGCGGGCGCTCGCCGAGGCGATCGAACGCTCGGTGCGCGCGAAGGCGCGCATCGTCACGGCCGACGAGCGCGAGGCCGGGCGCCGCACGGCGCTCAACTTCGGTCATACCGCCGGACACGCGCTCGAAGCCGCGCTCGGCTACCGGGGTCTCCGACACGGCGAGGCGGTGGCGATCGGCATGCGCATCGCCGCCCGCCTCTCGGTGCGCGAAGCGGGCCTCGCGGAGGCAGCGCGCGCGCGGCTCGTCGCCATGCTCGATGCGCTCGGGCTGCCGCGCACGATGCCGCCGGTCACGATCGCCGCGCTCGAGCGCGCGATGCGCGTCGACAAGAAGCGCGGCGCCGGCGGCGTGCGCTGGGTGTTGACGCCCCGAATCGGCCATGCTAGCTTGCCGCGCCTGATGTCCGGTCGCCTGGTTCGATCCGCGCTGATCGAAGCAGGGGCCCGGCGCTGATGCGATTCGAACGCCAGCGAGGCCCGATGCATCGCATCCTCGTCCTCCACGGACCGAATCTGAATGCGCTGGGGACCCGCGAGCCCGACGTCTATGGGGGCGCGACGCTCGACGACGTGCATCGCCGCCTCGAACAGCTCGCCACCGAGCTGGGCTGCCGGATCGAAAGCCTGCAAAGCCAGCACGAAGGAGTGCTGATCGACGCGCTGTACGGCGCCCGGGGAAGGATGGACGGCGTGCTCATGAACCCCGGGGCGCTCACCCACACCAGCGTGGCGTTGCGAGACGCGATCGCCGCCACGCGCCTGCCCGTGATCGAGGTGCACGTGTCCAACCCGCATGCCCGTGAGTCGTTCCGGCATACCTCGTACGTGTCGGCTGTCGTCCTCGGAGTGATCCAGGGGTTCGGCGCCGACAGCTACCTGCTCGCCCTGCGGGCGCTTCACGGACATCTCTCCCGTGGCCAGGCGTAAGAAAGCCGCGAAGAAGGCGGCCGGCAAAGCAGTGAAGCCGCGACCGCCGCGCGCCGATAACCGCTCCGACGACGTACTGGAAGGCATCGGTCTCGCCGAGCTCCGGCGCCTGATCCGCCTGGTCCGCAGCACCGGTATCGGTGAGCTGGAGATCACGGCGGCGGGCAAGGCCGTACGGATCTCGGCGCAGGCCGGCGTCTCGGTCGTGCCGGCAGGCGGACATCCGGTGACGCCAGTGAGCCCCCATGGCGCGCCCCCCGCTGCGCCGGCGGGCGAAGCGCCGCAGGGCGCGCCGCCGGCCGAGACCTCCGATCGGTACGTCGCGATCACCTCGCCGATGGTGGGGACCTTCTACCGGGCGCCCGCGCCCGATGCGGATCCCTACCTCGAGCCTGGCGACTCGGTGGAGATGGGGCAGACCGTCTGCATCATCGAAGCCATGAAGCTGATGAACGAGATCGAATCGGACGTCAGGGGGCGGGTGGTCCAGATTCTCGTCGAGAACGCGCAGCCGGTGGAGTTCGGCCAGAAGCTGTTTCTGATCGAGCCCTGATCCGCTCCTCCGTCGCGCGTCCCGGCAGGGTCGCAGCGACAGGAATGAGGAGCGGCATGAACATCAGGACCGTGCTCGAGAAGATGATCGCGGCGCGCGCCAGCGATCTCCATCTGAAGGCCGGCACGCCTCCCGTCGTTCGCGTCGACGGCGTGCTCTACACGCTCGACGAGCCGCCGCCCTCGGCACAGCAGCTGCGCGACGTCGGCCAGCAGCTGCTGAACGACGAGCAGCGCCTCTACTTCACCACCCACAACGAGGTCGACTTCGCGTTCGGCGTGTCGGGCCTCGCCCGCTTCCGCGCCAACATCTTCATGCAGCGCGGCACGCCGGCGCTCGCGCTCCGCCACGTGCCGGTCGAGGTCCCGAGCATCGAGGATCTCACGCTGCCCGCGGTGGTGCGCGAACTGGCCTTCGAGCCGCGCGGGCTGATTCTGGTCACGGGCCGCACCGGCTCGGGCAAATCGACGACGCTGGCGGCGATGATCGACGCGCTCAACAAGACCACGACCCGCAACGTGATCACGGTCGAGGATCCGATCGAGTTCCTGCATCGCGACCGGATGTCGTTCATCCATCAGCGCGAGGTCGGGCTCGACACGCGCTCGTTCCACGACGGTCTGCGCTACGTCCTGCGGCAGGACCCGGACATCATCCTCGTGGGCGAGATCCGCGACCACGAAACGATGAGCACGGCGCTGATGGCGGCGGACACCGGCCACCTGGTGATGTCCACGCTGCACACCACCGACGTGGTCCAGACGCTGCAGCGCGTCATCTCGTTCTACCCGCCGCACCAGCACGACGAAGTGCGGCTCTCGCTCTCTTCGAACCTCCGCGCGGTCGTGTCGCAGCGCCTGATCGCGCGCAAGGACGGCGCCGGCCGCGTCCCGGCCGTCGAAGTCATGGTCTCGACGCCGACGATCAAGGAGTACGTGCTCGATCCGGACAAGACGCCGCTGATCCGCGACGTCGTGGCCGAGGGCGTCACCCAGTACGGCATGCAGACCTTCGACCAGTCGGTCATGTGGCTGCTCAAGGAGGGCCTGATCACGGAAGAGGAGGCGCTCCGCAACGCGACCAACCCGAACGAGCTGGCCCTCAAGCTGAAGGGCATCTCCGGGACCTCGGACCGCGTCTGGCAGCCGGTCGACGACGGCAAGCTGTCCGGGGTAGATTCCCGGTCGTCGGCCCCCGGGGGCGCGGGCAGCACGCCCGCACAGCCCGGCGCCGGGGGCAAACCCGGCTGGATGAACGGCGACTGACCTCCATGCTTCACGAACCCGGCGCGCCGCCGGCGTGAAACGCCTGGCGGCGCCGCCGTTTTCCGGCCGGCGGGAATGCCGCCGCAGGTTCGTCGCGGCGCTTCCCCGCCGCTTCGCCGTCGCCGCGCACGCCGCGCGGAGAGGCGGTGTCGGGCGCGGACCCAGGGCTGTCGTGGAGGCGCAAGGCGCATGTTCCGAAAAGTGCTCGTGGCCAATCGAGGCGAAATCGCGCTTCGAGTGATCCGTGCCTGCCGTGAACTGAAGATTCCCACCGTGGCCGTGTTCAGCGAAGCCGACCGCGACAGTCTGCACGTCCGGCTCGCCGACGAGTCGGTCTGCATCGGTCCGCCCGCCCCGGCGCAGTCCTACAACCACGTCCCGCGCATCATCTCCGCGGCGGAAGTCACCGGCGCCGACGCGATCCACCCCGGCTACGGGTTTCTGTCCGAGAACGCGCACTTCGCCGAGGTCGCCGCGTCGTGCGGGTTCACGTTCATCGGTCCGACCCCCGAGATGATCCGGCGCATGGGCGACAAGGCGGTCGCGCGTCAGACGATGCAGGCGGCCGGGCTGCCCGTGGTGCCCGGCAGCGACGGCCCGCTCGAGGACTACGACGCGGCCCTGGCGCTGGCGAAGTCGATCGGCTTTCCGGTGATCATCAAGGCCTCGGCCGGCGGGGGCGGGCGCGGCATGCGCATCGCCTGGGACGAGTCCGAGCTGCGCGGCGGGTTCGGCATCGCGCAGGCCGAGGCCGGGGCGGCGTTCGGCAACGACGCGGTATACCTCGAGAAGTACATCGCGCGCCCGCGTCACATCGAGTTCCAGCTGTTCGGCGACTCGCACGGCAACCTGGTCCACCTGGGCGAGCGGGAGTGCTCGGTGCAGCGTAACCACCAGAAACTGATCGAGGAGTCGCCGAGCCCTTTCCTGTCGCCCGAAGACCGCGTCCGGGTCGGCGGGATGGCGGCGAAGGGCGCCGCGTCCATCGGCTACCTGAACGCCGGGACCATGGAGTTCCTGTTCGACGAGGACGGCTCGTTCTACTTCATGGAGATGAACACGCGCATCCAGGTCGAGCACCCGGTGACGGAGGAGGTCACCGGCATGGACCTCGTGAAGGAGCAGATCCGCGTCGCGGCGGGCGAGAAGCTGTCGCGCAAGCAGGAGGAGATCCGCTGGACCGGCCACGCGCTCGAATGCCGCATCAACGCCGAGGACTACGAACACGGCTTCCGCCCGAGCCCGGGACTGATCTCCTACTGGTACAAACCGGGCGGGCCGGGCGTGCGCGTCGACAGCCATGCCTACGCGGGCTACACGGTGCCGCCGTTCTACGATTCCATGATCGGCAAGCTGATCACCACCGGCGCGACACGCGCCGAGGCGCTGCGCCGCATGGAGATCGCGCTCGACGAGATGATCGTCGAAGGCGTGAAGACGACCATTCCGTTCCACCGCCTGGCGATCGCGTCCGAGCGGTTCCAGAAGGGCGACATCGACACCCGCTTCGTGGCGGAGCTGCTCGGTCACTCGCACCGCAGGGGCGGCAAGCCCGAGCCCGCCGCCAAGGCCTGACGTCACGGACCCGATGCGCATGACCGCGGCCCCGGTCCGGCCCGTCCGTGCGGTGCGCCGCCGGTGAGGGGCGCGGTCATCGTGCAGCTCGTGCCGGATGCCGCCGCGCTCGCGCCCGGCACCGAGGCGATCGTGATCGACGTGCTGCGCGCGACCACCACGCTCACCGTGGCGCTCGCGCACGGCGCCGGTCCGGTGACGCCGGTGGGGTCGCCGGCGGCGGCGCTGGCGCGGCGCGCGGCGCAGCCCGGGGCGCTCGCCTGCGGCGAGCGCGGCGGCCGCCGGGTCGAGGGTTTCGATCTGGGCAATTCGCCGCTCGAATACGACGCCGCGCGGGTCGGCGGCCGGGCGCTGGTGTTCGCTTCGACCAACGGCTCGCTGGCCATGATCGCCGCGGCGCGCGCGCGCCGGCGCTGGCTCGGCGCGTTCGTGAACGCGAGCGCCGTCGTGGACGCGGTCGCCGCGCGATCGCACGTCACGGTGGTGTGTGCCGGCAAGCTCGGGCGGCCCGCGCTCGAGGACGCGGCGTGCGCCGGGTGGCTGTGCGCCGCACTCGAAGCGCGCGGTGCGGTGCTCGAGGGACCCGGCGCGCGCTTCGCACGGCACCTGGCCCCCGCCGATGCGGCCGGGATCCGCGCGCTGGTGGCCGGCTGCCCGCACGCGCGCGAGCTGGTGGCGCTCGGCCCGGCATGGGTGCGCGACCTGGAGTTCTGCGGCCGCCTGGACGCGGTGGGCCGCGCGTTCGCGCTCTAGGGTCCGGCCGTGAGCGGCCCGCTTCAGCGGCGCTGGGCCTGGAACAGCATCACGACGCCGACCGCACCGAAGACGATGTCGCCGAGCCAGGCGGCGAGATACGGCGGCAGCGCGCCATTGTGGCCGAGGGCCTGCCCGGCGCGCATGAACGCGTAGTAGATGAACGAGATCGCGACCGAGAGGCCGAAGCCGAGCGCGGCGCTCTGCATGCGTAGCCGCGTCGCCAGCGACGCGCCGATCAGCACGACGATGAAGTTGATGAGCGGGAACGACAGCTTCACGTGCAGGTCCACGAGGTAGTTGGCGACGCGCGCGCCGCTGGCCCTGAGCTTCTGCACGTAACGGTGCAGCTCCAGGTAGTTCATTTCGTCCGGCTTGCGGACGTCCTTGGCGAAGTCGGCGGGGCGCTCGGCGATCTCGGGGACCGCCAGCGTGCTGAACTCCTTCGCCGTCTCCTTGCCGTTCCTGAAGGTGCGCTCGTACCCGGACGTGAACACCCACTGGGTCCCGTCCCAGGACGCCTCGGCCGCGTCGATGCGGCGCACCAGCTCGCCGTCCTTGAACTGCTGCAGGCTGACCTCGTGCATGCGCTGCTCGTCCACGAGGTAGAGGCGGATGTAGAAGATCCGCCCGCCCTCGCCGAGGTAGGTGAGATCGGCGCGCTCGTTCACCGTCGGGCGCTGAATGCGCTGAATCTGCTCGTCGTAGATGTGGTCGCGCTCGCGATTGGCGCCCGGAACCACGAACTCTCCGAGCAGGAGGGAGACCAGCGTGGCGAGGATCGCGACCCAGAACACCGGGCGCAGGATGCGCATCAGCGACACCCCCGCGGCACGCATCGCCGTGAGCTCGCCGAACTTGTTGAGCTGCCCGAGCGCCAGGAACGTGGCGAGCAGCAGCGCCACCGGCAGCACCTGGACGATCACCTGGGGCGCCAGACTCATGTAGAACCGCGCCACCGTGCCCAGCGGCGCCTGGTGATCGAGGAACACGCTGATCTTCTCGAACACGTCGACGACGACGAAGATCACGATGAAGCCGGACAACCCGAGCAGCACGTAGCCCAGGAATTCGCGCAGGACGTAGCGGTCGAGCTGTTTCACGGGGTCGCGACCACGGCGCGCGGCGGGCGCGCGTGCGCGCGGCGCGGGCCGATGCGGACTTCGCACGCCTGCAGCGTCCACAGGATGCCCCAGGCGCCGAGCACGATGTTCGGCAGCCACATCGCGAGCCACGGCACGAACAGCAGGCGGTTCGCCAGCTCCTCGCCGCCGATCAGGCACAGGTAGTAGAACAGGAAGAACGCCACCGACACGAATGCGACGGCCGGCCCGGCACGCCGCACGCGCATGCCGATCGGGGTGCCGAGCAGGACGAACACCACGCACGCCGCCGGCAGCGAGAACTTCTTGTGGACCTCGACCGACAGTCCGGCGATCCGGCGCCGGTAGCCGTCGCGCTCGCGACGCCAGAGCTCGATCTGCGGGGTGAGGTCGGGCCGCTCTTCCTCGAGGCGGTCGAGGCCGTCGGGATGCCTGGTCCAGGAGGCGAACAGTCCGCGTACCCGCTCCATGAACGGCCGCGTCTCGGGCGTGAGCAGCTCGAGGTCCCTCGCCGGCACGCCGGCGGCCACGAGTCGCCTGCGGCGGTCCCGGGTCGCCATCGCGTACTGCGCCACCACCGAGTCGCGCTCGCTCATGAGATCCTGCGCGCTCATCTCGCGGTCGCTGCGCGAGTTGCGCACGGTGCGCTCGAGCATCCCGCCGGCGCCGGCGATGTTGATCGTGTGCTTCTTGAACACCAGTCGCCGGTAGCGCGCGGCGCCTTCGTCGTCGGGCGGGATCTCGTGAATCTCGCCGTTCTCGAGCTCCAGCACCGCGTCGCGCCCGTTGCGCGAATACGACAGGAAGCCGCGCTCGGCGATGATCGTCGTGGGCGGCCCGCCCGGGTTCATCTGGTAGATCGTCACGCCGCGCATCTCGTTGGTGCGCCCGTTCACGGACTGGACCAGCAGCGTGTAGCCGGGAAAGTCGGTGATGAACACGCCCTCCTGCAGCTTGACCGTGGGGCGCATGCGGCCGATGTCGATCAGCAGGTTCGCGAACGCGTGATTGGTCTCGGGCAGGACATGGTTGTTGAACAGCGTGAGACCGGCCGCCAGCACGACCGAGGCGACCAGCGGCCCGACCATGGCGTGGAGCAGGTTGACCCCGCTCGCCCGGAGCGCCGTGATCTCGTTGTCCTGGGAGAGGCGGCCGAAGGTCATCAGCGAGGCGACCAGCACCGCGCAGGGGACCGACAGGGCCACGATATAGCCCAGGGACAGCCCGAACAGCTGCAGGACGATCAGGGGGGAAACACCCCGATTCACCACCAGATCGAGGTAGTCGAACAGCACGTCCATTTCAAGAATGAACGTCACGACGCCGAAACCAAGGAGGAATGGAACCAGGTGCTGCCTGAGGATGTAGGAATGGAGAATGCGCACGGCAGCAGACTACCCCATGCGATCGGCCCCGCGCGATTGAAAACACCTCTAAGCGCTTTGACCACTGGAAACTAGCCTGATAGGGTCCGATCCCGTCGCCTCCCCTGCCGGAGGCGCATTGCGTTTTCAGGGACTCCATGTTCGATCCGCTCACCCCTGCGGCGTTCGCGCTGCTCGTCAGCTTCCCGTTCTTCGGGTCCTCGCATGCCGCGGCCCCGCGGGACACCATTCCGCCGGTCTGGAAGACCCCCTCGCTGCTGGCCGTGGAGAGCGCCTTCGTCCGCGCCGGCCTCGAGGACCTGACTCCGGGGCCGCCGTCTCTGGTGTTCACGTTCGACCCGCGCCGCCTGCGGGTCGAGCTCGACGCGGACTCCGGGGCGGTGATCACCCGTCCCGAGGTGGGCGAGGTGGCGGTCGGTGAACCCACGCGGCTGAGCCTCACGGCCTACGGGCGGCAGCTCACCTGGCGGAACTTCCGCGAGAAGTGGGAGGCCAAGTCGCGCGGGAGCGTGAACTCGCTCGGCGCCGCCACGCCGCGCGGCCCGAGCGGGCAGGGGTTGTCGTTCAACCTGCCATCGCCGCTGCCGCCGCGGATCCAAAGCCTGCTCGGCCCCGGGGGACCGGCTCTCAACGTGTCCGGTTCCGAGGTCATCCGGCTCTCGGGTCAGAGCAACTGGACCAACCAGCAGGCCAGCCAGCTCGGCCAGAAGCAGTCGCTGTTTCCCTCGCTCAACATGCAGCAGGACCTCAACATCAACCTCGAGGGGCAGCTCTCCGATCGCATCAAGGTCAACCTGCTGCAGCAGTCGGCCAATCCGATCCCGCTCAGCAACCGCATCAAGATCAACTACAAGGGCGACGAGGACGACCTGGTTCAGTCCCTCGACCTCGGCAACACCAACCTCACGCTGCCGAACACGCAGTACGTCTCCTACAGCGGGCGCAACGAGGGCCTGTTCGGCGCCAAGCTCGGCACCCGGGTCGGACCGCTCGACCTCACGGTGCTGGCCAGCAAGCAGGAGGGGCGGAGCGAGCGGGGCAGCTACACCGGCGGCGCGTCCAAACAGACGCAGACGCTGGCCGACCTCGACTACGTGCCGGGCGTCTACTTCATGCTGTACGACCCGAACCGCTACGGCACGCTGGAGATCGACGAGTCGAGCATCCACCTCTACCTGGACGACTACAACTCGGGCAACGACCAGAACGCCTTCCGCGGTCGCGCGTTTCCCGACCCGATCGCCGCCCAGGCCGCAGCGGACAGCGCCGATACCGTCTCGGTGCGCGGCACCTTCACCGAGCTCCAGCCGGGCGACGACCTCGACTACCAGGTCCTGAACGACATCTACGGGCCCTACTTCAAGGTCATCCGCCTGCGCCGCCCGGTGAGCGGTGAACAGCGCCTGGCCGTCGCCTTCAAGGCGCGCAGGGTGCTCAACGGCGCGGCGACCGGCGACCTGATCGATTTCGGCAGTCCCGACCTCGTCACCGACGTCAACGGCGAGCAGGTGCGCAAGCTGGAGCTGCTGCGGCCGAACGTGAAGGCGCTCAAGTTCTCGGGCGCCGACTACGACACCAACGACGTGTTCACGCGCGTGCGCGATCTCGAGCTCAAGAACTTCTACCAGCTCGCCGGACAGAACATCGACCCCGCGACGTTCAAGCTCACGATCCGGCGTGGCACCGACCAGCCGCCGTTGACCGTCGTCGAAAAACCGGACGGGACAACCGTGCCGTACATCGAGATCCTCGGGCTCGACAGCATCGACGAGTCCGGCGGTACGCCGGTTTTCGGCAGCCACGACAACGAAGTCGACGGCACGCGCGCCGCCGCCACGGCCGACCAGTTCGGCGGTACGGTGCGGGCACTGGTGGACTTCGCCAACGGCACTTTGTTCTTCCCGGACCTGCGTCCATTCGCCCCGCGCATCGGGGCGGGCGGAACCCCGTTCGAGCAGGTGCTGTCGGGCACGGTGTCGCGGCGCGAGACGCTCACCGGTCCCGCGGGCTCGGAGACGGCGCCGAATCCGAACGTCTACGACAAGTACAACATCCAGCGGAAGCTCGATGCCGTGTACTACATGGACATCGAATTCACCGCGGCGCGGGCCTCGGGGACGATCACACTCGGGCGCGGCAACATCCTCGAGGGCTCGGACGTCGTCACCATCAACGGCCAGGCGCTGGCCCGCGGCCAGGACTACGACATCGACTACGACCTCGGCCGCGTGACGCTCAAGCGCCAGCTCGGCCCGGCGGACAACCTGAACGTGGACTACTCGTACGCGCCGCTGTTCCAGTCGGCGGGACGCACGCTGCTCGGCAGCGCGTTCAGCTGGCAGGGCCGCGACAAATCGCTGGGCGGAGCGTTCATGTACGAGAGCAAGGGGGCGCAGGATCTGCGCCCGCGCATCGGCGAAGAGCCCTCGCGCAGCCTGATCGGCGATCTCAACACCGCGTTCACGCTGCGGCCCGACTGGGTGACGCGCATGGTCGACAGGCTGCCGGGCGTGCGCACCACCACGCCCTCGGAGTTGAACGTGCAGGCCGAGGTCGGCGCCTCGTTCCCGAACCCGAACACGCGCAACGAGGTCTACGTGGACGACATGGAGGGCGTGCGCGACGCCGTTTCGCTGCAGCTCAACGCCGAGCACTGGTGGCTCTCGAGCGTGCCATCGCGCAAGGTGGGCGGCATCAACACGCTCTACACCAGCCTGCCGTCGTGGTCGAAGGCGGAACTGCACTGGTACACGCCGAACTCGACCATCAAGGAGGGCGACCTCAAGCCGAACCTCACCGACGCACAGGGCCGGCAGAATCCGCGGCAGACCCTGGCTCTGTCGGTGCCGCGGCGGCCGGTGACGAAGCCGGCGTCGGACTCGCTGTGGGCCGGCATCACCTACCTGATCGATCCGTATGGCTACGACCTCAGCCGCGCGCAGTACATCGATCTCTGGGTGGACGACTTTCGCGACTACCACAGCGGCGTGCTCAAGCCCCTCATCCGCGGCCACCACGTGCAGCTCCACATCGACATCGGCACGGTCAGCGAGGATCAGATGCGGGCGCCGGACCTGCCGCCCAACGGGCTGCTCGACAGGGAAGACCAGAATCAGGACAACCAGCTCACGGTGACCGACGAGTTCGACGAGGACACGGGGCTCGACGGCCTGCACGACCAGCCGAAGGGGGATCAGAAGGGAAGCGAGGCCGACAGCGTCGTCACGCCACTCGATCTCGTCACCGCCACGGCGACCGACCCCTCGGGCGACGACTACCCGCAGAAGAACCCGGTCAACGACAGCTACAAGGACATCGACCCGCGCCGCTGGGTGCGCACGAACGGCACGGAAGGCAACAAGACGCTGCGCCCGATTCCGGATACGGAAGATCTGAATCTCAACACCAACCTCGATACCCAGGAGGACTACTACGAGTACACGATCGACCTGGGCGACGAGAATCATCCCTGGCTGCTGACGGACGTCTACCGCGACTTTCCGGGGCAGTCGGTGGACAACGGCTGGCGACGCTACCGGATTCCGATCGCCGACTCGCTCGTCGTGAAGTTCGGCAACCCCAACCTCGTGCTCACGCAGCATGCGCGGATCTGGGTATCGGGGCTCATCGACCCGGACCCCGACCCGGTCCAGACCAGCGACGGCCCGGTCCAGCGTCCGCCGCTGCTGATCGGCGGCCTCGACATCGTCGGCAGCCGCTGGCAGCTCTCCGACTTCGACAGCTCGCTGATCGTGAACGGCACCACGGCGACGCTCAATGCCGTGAACACGATCGACAACGCGGAGATCTACACGCCGCCATTCGACCCGGGCGAGACGCGCAGCGGCAGCCAGGAGCTGAGCCGGCGCGAGCAGAGCATCTCGCTCGAGTTCACGCGCCTCGGTGCGAGCGACACGCTGGAGGCATTCAAGAACTTTTCCGTGGACGAGGACTACACGCGCTACGGGAAGCTCAGCTGGTACGCCGCCGCGTTCCGGGTGCAGGGCTACGACGCGAACGTGGACTCGCTGCAGTACTACATCCGCTTCGCCTCCGACGACATCGGCAACAACTACTACGAGTACCGTGCCCCGCTGCCGCCGTCGTCGCTTCCTCTGGCGATCCAGTGGCGGCGCGTGGACCTGGCGCTCACCGACCTGTCGAACCTGAAGCTCGAGCCCGACTTCCCGAAGACGCAGACGATCTTCTATCAGGCGCCGGGCCGGAATCCGGGAGAGGTCTACACGGTGAAAGGGCGGCCCTCGTTCACGCGTCTGCGCCGCGTGTCGTTCGGGATCATCAACGGGCACCGCGACCCGTCGCGGGTCTTCGACAGCGGGCAACTGTGGTTCAACGAGCTGCGCGCGATCGACGTGGACAAGTCTTCCGGGCACGCACAGCGCGTCTCCGTCAATGGCCGTTTCGCCAATCTGCTGAATTACAACGTCAACTGGAACGGCCGCGATGCGAACTTCATCACCGTCGGCCAGAGCGTCGGCGCCGGCAGCAGCAACGACCAGCTCTCCTTCGGGAGTTCGCTCGACCTGCACCGGTTCTTCGAAGGCACCGGCATCATTCTGCCGGTGCGCTACCAGTTCAACCGCAACACCACCACGCCACGCTTCACCGCGGGCGATGACGTGGTCCGCACCGGAGCGGCGGCGGCGGCCTCACGCTCGCAGAGCGAGACCCGGACCTGGTCGACCAACTACTCGCGCAGCTGGAGCGACCGCTCGAATCCGTTCCTGCGCTACACGATCGGCGGCATCAGCGCATCGGCGACGCGCACCGAGAACAAGGACAGCAACCCGACCTCGGTGGGCAGCGGCACCAGCTTCGCCGGACAGGTCACGTACAACGTGTCGCTGCGCAAACTGCTCACGTTCCACGTGCCGGGCACGCGCATCAACCTCTTCCCGCTGCCGGACAACGCGTTCTGGAACTACTCGGTGAACACCAGCCACCGCGTGATCTACGACCGGCTGCAGGATTCGACCGGCACGCTGCGCGAGCGCAGCCGGGTGGACGGCCGCCAGGCGACGATCTCCTTCGGCATGACCAGCCGGCCATTCGATCTGCTCTCGCACCAGATTCAGGGCACCCGCAACCTGACCCTGCGCGACGATCTGCTCGAGCGGGTCGGGTTCATCAATCTCGGCCGCGTGGTGAACTGGCGGCAGAGCTTCAACTCGCACTACCAGCTGCGCGGCGGGCCATGGCTGCAGCCCGCGCTCAGCTGGAACTCGAACTACGTGCAGAACAACGGCCCCGAGCTGTCCGAGGATCTCGGCGTGCGCGCCGTCAACAACAACCAGAGCTACACCGCGAACTGGACGCTGCCGCTGGACCAGCTGGCGCGTGCGCCGCGCCCGACCCCCGCCGACAGCAGCGGCGGCGGCGGACCCTCGATCTGGCGGCAGTTGCTCGGCCGCCTGGGGGCGCTCTCGACCGACGCGAGCTACTCGCAGAACAGCGCCTACAGCCGCCTGACCGGCACGCCGCAGTTTCTGTACCTCACCGGCCTCAGCAGCGATCCGGGCCTGAACGCCGACGGCACCGGCCGCGTGCAGGCGACGCTCGGCAATCAGGCGCTGACCGCGTCGAACTGGCGGACCTCGGCGCGCGGCAGCATGAAGCTGCCGGCGGGCTCGGTGCTCTCGTCGCGGTTCGAGCTCACGTCGCGCGAGTCGGACGCCAACGGCGTGACGCGGCGCACGACGTCGTCGCGCTTCCCCGACATCGACGTGCAGTACGGCAACATCGCACGGGTGATCGGCCTCGACCGCTTCCTCAACAATCCGCGGCTTCGCACGTCCTACAACCGATCGCGCAGTACGGACTACGTGAACTCGGCCGATCCGACCGGGATTTCCACCAGCAGCCAGTGGCAGCCGCTGCTCAGCGTGAACGGCGAACTCAAGAACGGCACCCGCGCCGAGCTCAAGGTCGAGCGCCGCGTGACCGAACGCGAGAACCTGCAGAACGGCCGCTCGGTGACCACCGACCGCAACACGGACGTCAACCTCAATCTCAACCGCACCTACAGCAAGGGACAGAAGGTCACCGTGCTCGGGCGCGAGACGACGATCCGCCAGACCGTGACCCTGGGCCTGTCCGCCGTATACTCGCGCCGCAGCGGCGAGACCATCCAGGAGAGTCTGGCGAGGCCGCAGCTCGTGATCGAGGAGGATCGCCTGTCGGTGAATGCGAACGGATCCTATGGGTTCAGTCAGAACGTCAATGGTGGCGTGACCATCGGCTTCGGACAGACGCGCGACCTGCAGCGCAAGATCGTCCGCCGCAACGTGCGCGTCGAGATGCGCGCGTCGCTCACGTTCTGATGGGCGCGCGCCCGATGCTGTGCGTGGCGCTGGCGCTGGTGCTGGCGGGCCCCGCCGCCGGCTGCACATCGCGCCCCGAGGTGGACGGTGCGCGCGCGCACGAACGCGTCGTCGAGCAGGTGAACATGGGCCCGCGCATTCCGGGCAGCGAGGGGCATCGGCGCTTCCGCGAGTGGCTGCTCGCCGAACTCGGCCGGCTCGGCGCGCGCGTCGAGACGCAGGCCTTCGAAGACACGGTGGGCGGCGAGCCCATGACCGCGACCAACGTGATCGCGCGCTACGGCCCGCGCAGCGGGCGACCGATCCTGCTCGCGGCGCACTACGACACGCGTCGCCATGCCGACCGCGACCCGGTGCATCCCGACGCGCCGGTGCCGGGGGCCAACGACGGCGCCTCCGGCGTCGCCGTGCTGCTCGAGGTCGCGGAGCTGATGCACGAGAAGGCGCCGGGAAGGCAGGTCGAACTGGTGTTCCTCGACGCCGAGGATCAGGGCACCCCGACGCGCAACGACGACTGGTGCCGCGGTGCGCAGGCCTACGCCCGCTCGCTCGCCGCGCGGCTCGAAGACGGCACCGCGCCCATCGCCGGTTTCGTCTTCGACATGGTCGGGGATGCCGACCTCGACATCCATCCCGAGATGACCTCGTCACGCCGCGCGAGCAACATCGCCGCGCTGGTGGTGCAGGCGGCGCACGCCACCGGCGCCACCGGCTTTCACGACGAGCCCAAGTATGCGGTGATGGACGATCACATCCCGATCCTCGAAGCCGGCGTGCCGTGTGTGGACGTGATCGACTTCGACTACGCCGCCTGGCACACCACGGGCGACACGCCCGACAAGGTGTCGGCGAACAGCCTCGCCCAGGTGGCGGGCGTCGCCGCCTGGCTGGTGTACGAGAGTCCGCTCGCCGCCGCCGGCAGCCGCTGAAGCGCCGCCGCGGGCCGCGGCCCGCCCGCTGTTCCGGTCCTGCCGCCGCCGCCCGCGCCGGGCGCGCGGCCCGTCCGGCCCGGCGCCCTGTTCGCCCGGGATTCCGGCCGGGCCGTCAGCTTTGACAACCCGAATCCCTTTTTGTAGTGTGCCGCCTCAGGAGTGGGGCTGGCGACCACTCCGTTTTTTGTCTCTCCCCGGAGCCCAAGTGGAAGTCAGAGAAGAAGTTAGGCAGCTGGCCGTACCGCTCGCCGACGAGGCGGGGTATGAGCTGGTGGACGTCGAGTTCGTGACGCAGGGACGGACCCGCGCGATTCGCGTGTTGCTCGACAAGCCCGGGGGGATCACGGTAGGAGACTGCGCCGACTTCAGCCGGCGGCTCGGCGACTGTCTGGAGATGAACCAGACGGTCCCCTACGCCTATCGTCTGGAGGTCAGTTCGCCCGGGATCGAGCGGCCGCTCACCACGCTCGATGCGGTGCGACGGTTCGCGGGGCAGCGCGCGGCGCTGACACTGCGCGAGGCGGTCGCGGGCCGGCGCAGGTACGAGGGCGTGCTGCAGTCGCCCGACGGCGACCGGGTCGCGGTCCTCGACGACGATGAGACGATGCACTGGTTCGACTGGGCCGAGGTGAGAACGGCCAGGCTGGTGGTGGATCCGTGGGCGGAGGCGCGCGAGGCGCGCACCGCCGGGAAGTCACGGCGCCCGCGGGGAGGAGATCGATGAGCCACGAAATTCTGGATGCGCTGAGCGCCATCACGCGCGAAAAGAGCGTGGATCGCGCGCTGCTCATCGAAACGCTCGAAGTCGGGCTCGCGACCGCAGTGCGCAAGAAATTCGGACTGACCGCCGACGTCGAGGTCAGCTTCTCCAACGAGACCGGACAGATCGACATGGTTCTCAAGAAGACCGTCGTCGAGTCGGTCGAGGATCCGGCGCTGCAGCTCACCGTGGAAGAAGCGCGTCCCCACGATCCGCAGGCGAAGGTCGGCGACGTGCTGACGTTCCCGCTGTCGATCCAGGAGTTCGGCCGCAACGCGATCCAGACCGCCAAACAGGTCCTGATCCAGCGCGTGCGCGAGGCCGAGCGCGACCGCGTGTTCAAGGAATACAGCGACAAGGTCGGCACGCTGGTGCGCGGCGTCGTGCAGCAGGTCGACCGCGGCAACGTGATCGTGAAGCTGGACCACTCCGAAGGATTTCTGCCGGCGCGCGAGCAGATTCCGCGCTCCTACCACCGCCAGGGCGACTACGTGCGCGCGGTGGTGCTGAACGTGGACAAGGCGGCGAAAGGGCCCCAGGTCATTCTGTCGCGGACCCATCCGGACTTCCTGCGCCGCCTGTTCGAGAGCGAAGTGCCGGAGATCGCCGAGAGCATCGTCGAGATCCGCGCCGTGGCCCGCGAGGCCGGCGCGCGCTCGAAGATTTCGGTGTATTCGAACGATCCGCGTGTCGATGCCGTCGGCTCGTGCGTGGGCCTCAAGGGCTCGCGCGTGCAGAGCATCGTGCGCGAACTCGGCGGCGAGCGGATCGACATCGTGCCGTGGTCCCAGGATCTTTCGGTCTTCGTGTCACGCGCCCTGTCGCCGGCGCGGGTGATGGACGTGAAGGTTCACGAGGAAGACAAGCGCATGCACGTGATCGTCGCGGACGATCAGCTGTCGCTCGCGATCGGCAAGGGCGGGCAGAACGCGCGCCTCGCCGCGAAGCTGACGGGCTGGAAGATCGACCTGACCTCGAAGAGCGAGGAGAAGAAACGCCAGGAGCTCGAGCAGTCGAGCCGCATCGAAATCGAGAAGCTGGATCTCGGCGAGGCCACCACCGAGCGCCTGATCGGCGCCGGAATCGAGACGGTGCAGGAACTCGCCGCCGCGACGCTCGAGACGCTTCAGGAAATTCCAGGCATCGGCGAAAAGACCGCTGAAAAGCTGCTGGCCAGCGCCGCCGCCTACATCGAAGCGCATCCGCCCGAGACGGCTCCGGCCGAGCTCGAGTTCCTGCCGGAAGGCGCCGAACTGGCGGATGCGGCGACCGCGCCCGCCGGGACGCCGACCGAGCCTGAAGTCGAGGCGCCCGCGGCCGTGCTCGCGGAGAGCGCCGAGGCCCAGACCCCGGCGCCCGAAGAGCAGGCCATCGAACCGGCGCCGGAGGAGGAGCACCGTGACTAAGAAAGCCGCCGGGCCCAGGAAGCTGCGCGTGTACGAGGTCGCCAAGGACCTCGGCATGTCCAGCGAGGCCGTGCTGAACATCCTCAAGGGCAAGGGCATCGAGGTGAAGAACCACATGTCCACGCTGCTGCCCGAGGTGGTTCAAAAGGTGAAGGACGAGATGGCGCAGGAGCGCACCGCGGTCCGCGAGGAAATGAAGCACAAGCAGGAACAGGAGGAGCAGCGCGCTCGCGAGCAGCGTGCGCGCGCCGCCGCGACGCAGCAGGAAGCGCCGCCGGCACCGAAGGCGTCCGCGAAGCCCGCGGCGCCGCACAAGGCCGGAACGACGTCGGCGCCCCGCCCCGCGTCGCGTCCCGCGCAGGGACGGCCCGGGGGCGGTCCGCCCCGCCAGGGCGGCGGTCCTGCGCAGGGCGGCGGCCACGGCGGCCCGCGTTCGCTCGGGCGGCAGGACGGCCGCAGCGGTCCGCGCAGGCGTGACCGCAAACGCAAGCGCCAGGTCGACGAAAAGGCGGTTGCCGAGAACGTCCGCAAGACCCTGGCGAGTCTCGGCAGCTCGGGCACCCGGCGGCGCCATCGCCGGCGCGAGGACGAAGACGGCGACGGCGGTGCGGCGCAGGCGCGTGTCATCCGCGCGACCGAGTTCATGACCGTCGCGGAGCTGGCCAACCTGCTGCAGGTGCGCCCGCAGGAAGTCATCGCCACGTGCATGCAGCTCGGCCTCATGGCGACGATCAACAAGCGCCTCGACAAGGACTCGATCATGGCCGTCGCCGACGAGTTCGGCTACCAGGTCGAGTTCGTCACCGACTACGGCGAGGAGACGGTCGAGGAGGAAGAAGTCGTCGAGGAGCGGCTCGAGAGCCGTGCGCCCGTGGTGACCGTCATGGGTCATGTCGACCACGGCAAGACGTCACTGCTCGATTACATCCGCAAGACCAACGTCATTGCCGGCGAGTCGGGTGGCATCACCCAGCACATCGGCGCGTACGACGTCGAGCTGCCCGGCGGCCGCAAGATCTGCTTCCTCGACACGCCGGGCCATGAAGCGTTCACCGCGATGCGCGCCCGCGGCGCCCAGGTCACCGACCTGGTCGTGCTGGTGGTGGCCGCGGATGACCGGGTGATGCCGCAGACGATCGAGGCCATCGACCACGCCAAGGCGGCGAACGTGCCGATCGTGGTCGCGATCAACAAGGTCGATCTTCCGACCGCCAACCCCGACCGCATCAGGCAGGAGCTCACCCAGCACGGCGTGGTGGTCGAGGCCTTCGGCGGCAAGTACGTCAGCGTCGACATCTCGGCCAAGAAGGGCACGAACGTCGACAAGCTGCTCGAGATGATCCTGCTCACCGCGGACCTTCTGGACCTCAAGGCCGACCCGCACCGGCGCGCGAAGGGCGTGGTGATCGAAGCGCGCGTGGAACAGGGTCGCGGCATCATCGCCAGCGTGCTCGTGCAGCAGGGCACCCTGAAGATCGGCGACGCGTTCGCCGCCGGCGGCCACTCGGGCCGCGTCCGCGCCATGTTCGACGAACGGCGCCGGCCCGTGAAGGAAGCGGGCCCCTCGACCCCGGTCGAGGTGCTCGGCTGGAGCAGTGCCCCCGCGGCGGGCGACGCCATCGTCGCCTTCGAGGATGAGCGCGAGGCCCGTGAGGTCGCCGGCAAGCGCCAGGCGCTGCAGCGCGAGCACGAGTTCCGCGCGCAGCACGTGATCTCGCTGGCCGACGTCCACGCGCGGATGTCGCAGGGCGAGCTGAGCGAGCTCAAGCTGGTGATCCGCGGCGACGTGGACGGCTCGGTGGAGGCGCTGTCGGAGTCGCTCGGCAAACTGAGCAACGCCGAGGTCCAGGTCCGCGTCATCCGCCAGGCGGTCGGCCAGATCACCGAGACCGACGTGCTGCTGGCGGCGACCTCCGGCGCGATTATCGTCGGCTTCCACGTGCGGCCGGACGCGCGGGCGCGCGAAGCGGCGGAGCGGGAAGGCGTGGAGATCCGCTACTACGACGTGATCTACAAGGCCGTCGAGGAAGTGAAGAAGGCCCTCGAGGGCCTGCTGACGCCGGAGTTCAAGGAGACGGTCGTCGGCGCTGCCGAAGTGCGCGAGGTGTTCAAGCTGTCGAAGTCCGGCGTCATCGCCGGCTGCATGGTCACTTCGGGCGCGATGCCCCGCGCTTCGAAGGTGCGTCTGCTGCGCGACGGCGTGAGCGTCTGGGACGGCCGCATCGAGTCGCTTCGTCGCTTCAAGGACGACGTCCGTGAAGTGCAGAACGGGTTCGAGTGCGGAATCGGACTCGAAGGCATGAACGATATCAAGGTGGGCGACGTGATCGAGGCGTACAAGATCGAGGAGCTGGCGCGCACCCTCGGCTGATCGCCGCCGCCGCCCGCGGGCGGCGGTTCGCCGCACCATTTTCTTTCAACGTGCCCGTCAGGGCGCGCCCGCGCCGGTTCGATCGCATATGATCGTGGGCACCGTCCTCATCGAGCTCCACATCCCGGCGGCGACCTCGCTGAAGCAGAAGCGCTCGGTCGTACAGGGGCTCAAGGAACGCATCCGCTCGCGGGTGCGTGCCGCGGTGGCCGAGGTGGACCACCAGGATCTCTGGCAGCGCGCGGCGCTGGGTGTCGCGGTCGTGTCCGGTGAGGGCCATCAGGTCACGGAGATGCTGGCCACCGTGCGCCGCCTGGTCGACGCGACCCATGGCGCCGAACTGCTCGAGTGGCAGGAGGACGTGCATTGAGGATCCGTCCCGAGCGGGTCGCACAGATGATCCGCCGCGAGCTGTCCGACATCATCGCCCGCCGCCTTCGCGACCCGCGCATCGGCCAGTGGGTGAGCATCACCGACGTGGAGATCACCCGCGACCTGTCGTTCGCGCGCGTCTACGTTTCGATCCTCGCGCCGGAGGGCGAGCGTGATCGCACGCTGGCCACCCTCAAGGCCGCCACCGGCTACGTCCGCAGCCAGCTCGCGCCGCGGCTCGACCTGCGCGAAGTCCCCGAACTCCGGTTCGAGCTCGACACGTCACTGGAGACCGGCGCGCGCGTGGACGAGATCCTCAGGCGCCTCGAAAAGGGCGAGACCATCGACGACGAGGAGTTGAAATGAGCGCGACCGAACGCGAGCTCGGCGTGCCCGCCCGCGGCACGGTCCCCGAGTGGTCGGGGCTGGTCCTGGTGGACAAGCCGGTCGGCGTGACCTCGCACGACGTCGTCGCGCGCGTGCGCCGGCGGCTGCGCGACCGTGGCGCGGGGCACCTCGGCACGCTCGATCCGGGCGCCAGCGGACTGCTGGTCGTCGCGCTCGGCGCCGCGACCCGCTGCATCCCGATTTGGCAGGGGGGCGAGAAGACCTACGAGGCGAAGCTCCGCTTCGGCGTGGTCACCGACACGCAGGACATGCACGGCCGTGTCCTCGAACGGCAGGACGTCACGCTCGACGAGGCTGCCGTGCGCGAGGCGGCACTCGCCTTCGTCGGTGAGCTCGACCAGGTCCCGCCCATGGTGTCGGCGCTCAAGGTCGGTGGCGAGCGGCTGCATCGCATCGCCCGGCGCGGCGAGACCGTGGAGCGCAAGGCCAGGCGCGTGCGCGTGGTCACCTGGGACTGGACCTCGTTCGACCTGCCGGAGGCGAGCTTCGTCGTGCGCGTTTCGGGCGGCACCTACGTGCGCACGCTGGCGCACGACCTCGGCGCGCGGCTGGGCCCGGGCGCCGCACTCGCCTCCCTGCGCCGGCTGCGCAGCGAACCGTTCTCGGTCGAACGGGCGGTTTCGATGCGGGCGCTCGACACCCTGCCGCGCGAGCAGGTGCTGGACCACTACGGCTTCGGGCTCGACGACGCTCTGCTGCCGATGCCGACGGTGACGCTGGACGACCGGCAGAGCCGTTTCATCGGCTACGGCGGCCAGCCCGAGCTGGCGGTGGGGCCGGGGGCCGTCGATCCGGCCATGGTCGGGCTCGGGCCGCGCTCGGTCGTGGTGCGCGACGACGCCGGCCGCGCGATCGCGCTGGGTGAGCTCGGCGCGGCCGGTCCACCGGAGCGCGCCCGGCTGCGTCCCAACGTCGTGTTCCCCTGGGCCGTCCGGCAGGGCCAGGCGGGCGGCCGGGAGGACGATTGAGGTCGGTCGTCACCGTCGGCGTCTTCGACGGACTGCATCTCGGCCACGTCGCCATCCTCGATCGCGCCCTCGACGCCGCGCGCACGCTTCGCCTGCCGGCCGTCGTCGTGAGCTTCGATCCGCACCCCGACGTGGTGCTGGCGCGTGCGTTCCACGCGGTCGCGCCGCTGACGCCGATTCCCGAAAAGCGCGAACGCCTCATGGCCATGGGCGTGGACCGGCTCGAGATCATTCCGTTCACCCGCGAACTCGCCGGACTCCAGCCCGAGGCCTTCGTGCGCGGGCATCTCGTCGAGCCGTTCGGCATGGAAGCGCTGGTGGTGGGCGCCGACTTCGCGCTCGGCAGGGGGCGTGCGGGGCACGTCGGCCGCCTGGCCGAGATCGGCGCCGACCTGGGATTCGAGGTCCAGCCGGTGCCGTTGCTCGAGAGCGAGGGCGGCATCGTCAGTAGCTCGCGGATCCGCGAGGCGCTCGGCGCCGGCCGCGTGGCGGAGGCGACCCGGCTGCTCGGCCGCCGCTACGACCTCGCGGGACACGTGGTGCAGGGCGAGGCGATGGGCCGCAGGCTCGGCTTCCCGACCGCGAACCTGCGTCTGCACGAGGAGAAGTTCCTGCCGGCCGACGGCGTCTATGCGGCGTGGGCGCATCTCGACCACGGACCGACCGCACGGCCGGCGGCGGTGAGCATCGGCACCCGCCCGACTTTCGACGGCTCCACGCACGCGATCGAGGCCTACCTGCTCGACTGGGACGGCGACCTGCTCGGACACGAGGTGGCCGTGGAGCTGGTGGACTGGATCCGGAGCCAGGAGCGCTTCGAGGGGCCCGAACCGCTCAAGGCGGCGATGGCCCGCGACGTGGCGGACGTGCGCATTCGTCTGGCCGCCGCCCCGCCGGGAGTTTCCACCGCATCCTCTTGACCGGCAACGGATTGACTGCCGGATCGGGAACCGACGCACGGTTTTTTTGCGCGGCGGGGGGCGGGGTGATAGATTGCCGTGCTGCATTCATAGTCTGGGTGTTCCGTATCTTCCGTTCCGCTCGGTCACGCGAGGAGCTTGCACTCGGTGGCTGGGCCGCTGCCCACTGTACGCAGGAGGTGGCCGTTGACGCTCTCCAAAGAGCAGAAGCAAGGCATCATCGGGAAGTTCAAGATTCACCAGGAGGACTCGGGATCACCCGAAGTCCAGATCGCGCTTCTCACCGAGAAGATTCAGTACCTCACCGAACACTTCAAGGTGCACAAGCGGGACCACGCCTCGCGCCGCGGTCTGCTGCGCATGGTGGGCCAGCGCCGGCGGCTGCTGGACTACCTCAAGGCCACGAAGGTCGAACGCTATCGCAAAGTCGTCAAGGAGCTGGGTCTGCGCCGCTAGAGGCCCTGCCTGCGCGGGTCCGAGTGGACCCGCGCAACGCACCCGCGGGAGTGGATTCCCGCTTCGTCGCCCATTGAACTCGAACGCGCGGGGTGGCGATCCGATCGCCCGGACGGCTGCCGGGCTCACAGGCAAGAGGAAAGAGAGCTAGATGCCAGAACACAAAGTCACCGTCAGGCTGGGGGACGAAGAGATCACCATCAGCACGGGCAAGATGGCGAAACTCGCCGGCGGGTCCGCGCTGGTGCAGCAGGGCGACACGGTCGTCCTCGTCGCGGCGAGCGCCGCGAAGCACCCCAAGCCCAACCTCGATTTCGTGCCGCTCACCGTGGACTACCGGGAGCGCACCTACGCCGCCGGACGAATCCCCGGCGGCTTCTTCAAACGTGAAGGTCGCCCCACCGAGAAGGAAATTCTCAGCTGCCGGTTGATCGACCGGCCGATGCGGCCCCTGTTCTCCAAGCAGTTCCCCTACGAGATGCAGATCATGGCGACCGTGGTGTCGTCGGATCAGGAGCACGACGCCGACGTGCTGGCGCTCGTAGGCGCTTCCACGGCGGTGTGTCTCTCCGACATCCCGTTCCCCGAGCCGGTCGGCGGTCTGCGCGTCGCGCGCGTCGACGGTCAGTTCGTGGCGAACCCGTCGGTGACTCAGCTCGATGAGAGCGACATGGACATGGTCGTCGCCGGCACGGCGGACAACATCATCATGGTCGAGGGCGGCACCCGTGAGCTGCCGGAGGCCGACCTCATCGGTGCGCTGCAGTTCGCGCAGGAGAACATCCGCAAGCTGGTGGCCGCGCAGAACGAGCTGATCCAGAAGTCGGGCAAGAAGAAGCGCCCGGTGATCGAGAAGGTCGACACCTCGGAACTCGAGCGCGTGCTCGCCGAGCGCTACCGCGACCGCCTGCGCCAGGCGATCCGGATTCCGGGCAAGGAGCAGCGTCAGGAAGAGGTCGATTCCATCACGGCCGAGGCGATCGAGGCGCTGCAGGAGTCGTTCGAGGGCCAGGAGGGGGCGATCGGCAAGATCCTGCACGAGATCGAGCGCGTCGAGTTGCGCGAGATGGTGCTCGCCGAGGGCGTGCGCGCCGACGGCCGCGGCCCCGACGACATCCGTCCGATCACGATCGAAGTGGGCGTGCTGCCGCGGACCCACGGATCCTGCCTGTTCACGCGCGGCGAGACGCAGGCGCTCGCGGTGGCGACGCTCGGCACCAAGAGCGACGAGCAGCGGGTCGAGGAGCTCGAAGGCCAGTCATGGAAGTCGTACATGCTGCACTACAACTTCCCGCCGTTCTCGGTCGGGGAGACGCGTCCGATTCGCGGTCCCGGCCGGCGTGAAATCGGCCACGGCGCGCTGGCGGAGCGGGCGATCGAGCCGGTGATCCCGGCGGACACGCACTTCCCGTATACGATCCGTCTGGTGAGCGACATCCTCGAGTCCAACGGCTCGTCGTCGATGGCGACGGTGTGCGGCAGCTCGATGGCGCTGATGGACGCCGGCTGCCCGATCAAGGCGCCGGTGGCCGGCATCGCGATGGGACTCATCAAGGAGGGCGAGCGGGTCGCGGTGCTCACCGACATCCTCGGCGTCGAGGATCATCTCGGCGACATGGACTTCAAGGTGACCGGCACCCGCGAAGGTGTCACCGCGTTCCAGATGGACACCAAGATCGGCGGCATCTCGTTCGACGTGCTGACCCATGCGCTCGAGCGCGCGAAGAAGGCGCGCGAGCACATCCTGAACATCATGGAGCAGACGCTGGCGAAGCCGCGCGAGCAGATGTCGCCGTACGCGCCGCGTATCATCATCCTCACCATCCACCCGGACAAGATCCGCGAGGTCATCGGCCCGGGCGGCAAGGTCATCAAGCGGATCACCGAGGAGACCGGCACCCAGATCGACATCGACGATTCGGGCGAGGTGCGCATTGCCGCGGTGAACGGCGAAGGCGGCCGCCAGGCCGAGGAGATGATCCGCAACATCACCGAGGATCCGGAGCCGGGCCGCGTCTATCAGGGCAAGGTCCGCAGCGTCGTCACCTTCGGTGCGTTCGTCGAGATCGTGCCGGGCCGCGACGGGCTGCTCCACATCAGCGAGATCGATCATCACCGCGTCGAGAAGACCGAAGACGTGCTGAACGTCGGCGACCTGGTAATGGTGAAGGTCATCGGCGTGGATCGGGACGGCAAGATCCGACTCTCGCGCAAGGCGCTGCTGCCCGAGCCGGAAGGCGTGGCGGCGGGAGCCGGCGGCGGAGATCGGGAGCGCGGCCGTGGCGATCGCGGCGACCGCGGCGGTCGGGGCGGTCGCGACCGGGACCGCGGCCGCAGGCGCTGATCGAAGTCCGGCCGGATGTGCCGGGCGCGGGGTCGATGCCCCGTCGCCCACGTCCGGCCCTCGAATCCGTGACGAGTGGCGGGGCGACCCGCCACTCGTCCGTTTCTCGGGCGTGGCGTCGCCGCCCCGCTGGTCGCGCGCTCCGTACGACATCCCGCTCCCCGACGAGCGACACATGACCGACTCCGAATACCGCAAGTCCATCCTGCCCTCCGGAATCACCCTGCTCACCGAGCGCATGCCCGACCGCGGCTCGATCTCGGCCGGGGTATGGGTGCGCTGCGGCGCCCGTGACGAACCTCAGGATCGGCTCGGCATCACGCACTTCCTCGAACACATGATGTTCAAGGGCACCGAGAGCCGCGACGCCCGCATGATCGCGCAGAGCCTCGAGTCGGTGGGCGGCCATCTCGACGCGTTCACCGCGCGCGAACAGGTGTGCTACTACGCCCGCGCGCTGTCCGAGCACCTGCCCGACGTGATCGACGTGCTGGCCGACATCACCTGCCGCTCGACCTTCCTCGACGCCGAGATCGCGAAGGAGAAGTCGGTCGTGCGCGAGGAGATCCTCGCCTGCGACGACAACCCCGAGGATCGGATCGCCGAGATGAGCAGCGATCAGGTGTGGGCCGGTCACCCGCTCGGCAAGCCGATCCTCGGCACGGTCGAGTCGGTGAACGCGCTCGATCGCGACGCGCTCGCGGGCTACTTCGGCAGCCGCTACCGCGGCGATCACCTGGTGGTGGCCGCCGCCGGCGGGCTCGACCATGACCGCCTCGCCGAGCTGGTCGAAGCCGCCTTCCGCCCGCCGGACGGGGAACCGCAGCCGCTGTCGCCGCAGCCGCCGGACGGGCCCATCGCCGAGTCCGTGCGCCACGAGACCCGCGACGACCTGCAGCAGCTCAATCTCGCCCTTGGCGCGCGTGGCATTCCATACTCGGACGAGCGCCGCTACGCCCTGCACGTGTTCAACACCCTGCTCGGCGGCGGCATGAGTTCGCGTCTCTTCCAGGGCGTGCGCGAAGCGGCCGGGCTCGCCTATTCGGTCTACTCGATGCTCGACTTCTACCGTGACGCCGGCATGCTCGGGATCCAGCTGGGGGTCGCCCCCGGCCGCGCCCGTGACGCGCTCGCCCGGGTCCGCGACGAGCTGCTGCGGCTGGTGGAGGAGGGGCCGGACGAGGACGAGGTCCAGTCGGCGCGCGCTCAGCTGCGCGGCGGCATGCTGATCGGGCAGGAGAGCGTCAGCAACCGGATGCATCACCTGGCCCAGGACGATCTCTACCGCGGGCGGTTCTACACGATCGAAGAGGACGTGGAACGGGTGATGGCGGTGACGCGGGAGAACGTGATCGAAGCGGCGCGCACTTTCGCCCACCCGTCGCGCTTCGCGGTCGCCGCACTCGGACCCGCGCCGGACGGACCGCTCGGCGCCGACGACTGGATGGGCATCGCCGCGGAGCGCTGAGCAGGCGGGGTCGCGCCGCGCGCGCTCGCACGCGCGGCACCCCGATCAGAAGTGGAAGTCGGCTTCCGCCATGCGCGCCGCCGCTTCACGCAGGCGCGACTCGGCGACGCACAGCGCGATCCGCACGTAGCCTTCGCCGGCCCTGCCGAAACCGCTGCCGGGCGCGACCAGGACGCCGGTCCTGTCGAGCAGCGCGGCCGTGAACTCGAGCGAGTTCGGAAAGCGCGGCGGAATCGGCAGCCACACGTAGAGCGCCGCGCGCGGCGGCTTCACCGGGTAGCCGAGCCCGTGCACGCCCTCGATGAACGCGTCGCGCCGTGCGCGGTAGACCATCGACGCTTCGCGCACGTAGTCCTGCGGCCCGGTCAGGACGGCCAGTGCGGCGCGCTGGATCGCCATGAACACGCTGAAGTCCATGTTCGACTTGATCTTCAGCAGATTCGCGATCACCTGACTGTTCCCGGCGGCGAATCCGACGCGCCAGCCCTGCATCGAGTAGGACTTGGAGAACGAGTGGAACTCGACCGTGCGCTCGCGCTCGCGATCCACCTCGAGGAACGACATCGCACGATAGGAGGGATCGAGCGACAGATCGCAGTAGGCGATGTCGGAGATCACGAACAGCTCGAAGCGGCGCGCGAACGCCAGCAGCTGCTCGTAGAATTCGCGGGTCTCGACGCCGCCGGTGGGATTGCCGGGGAAGTTGATGCAGATCATCTTTGCGCGGCGCGCGACGTCCTCCGGAATGGCGCTCAGATCCGGGCGCCATTCGTTCTCCTCGAGGAGCGGGACCTCGACCATGTCGAGCTGTGCCAGCGCGGCGACGCCCAGATAGGCCGGATAGCACGGCGTGCACATCAGAACGGTGTCGCCGGGATTGGTGTGGCCCAGGAACAGCTTCGCGATGCCTTCCTTCGAGCCGATCAGCGGCAGCGTGTCGCGCATCGGCTGCAGCGCGACGCCGAAGCGGTTCCGGTACCAGGCGGCGATGCCGTCGTGGAATTCTGGCAGCCCGGTGAAGGACGGATAACGGTGGTTCTGCACCTCGAGGTCGTCCACCGCGGCCTTGAGCGCGTCGACGGCGCGCTGCGGCGGCCGCAGGTCCGGATTGCCGACGCCGAGGTCGATGATATCGACGCCTTGTTGCAGCTTCTCGTCGCGATCCTGGAACACCTTGGCGAGGGCGTAGGGCGGCACGTTCAGGAGTCGCTCGGATGGCGCAAGCATGGGTTTGACAGTGGGTTGGCTGGACGACATAGTCACCTCATCGGCTGCGACGGAATCCGCGGCACCCGACTTGCGTACCACGGAGAGTCATGACTGATTTCCGGCATTGTAGAGGCAGCCGAGACCGCCGGCCAGCAGGGTTCCAGTGGCGCCGCATGGGCCTTCCGCTCGTGGTGCTGCTGGCCATCTTCGCGACCGGCGCCTCCATTCCGCCGCCGCCGCCCGGCGCCGACGTCGCCGACGAGGACATCACCTCGTCGGTCATGCTGCCCGCGCCCGGACAGCAGGACGTCATCCCGGCACCGAAAAACCCGGTGCAGCCGGGGGAATACCTCAAGTTCGCGGTGAACTGGGGCATCATCAACGGCGGCAACGCCTACCTCGAGGTGCCGGAGGTCAAGGACATCGACGGGCGGCCGGCGCTGCACCTGCTGGCGCGCGCCGAGTCGAACGGGTTCATCAGCCGTTTCTACAAGGTCCGCAACCGGATCGACTCCTGGTGGGACCGCGATGGACACTATTCGTTGCGGTACGAGGAGCATCGCCGCGAGGGCGGCCACAGGACCGAGACCGAGATCCGCTTCGACCACGACAGGCGCGTCGCCACCTACGGCGACGGCGAGACCTACCCGGTGCCACCGGACGTCCAGGATGCGCTGTCGTCGTTCTACTACACCCGTTATCAGGCCCTTCCGGTCGGCGGCAGCATCGTCTTCGACTATCATGCGAGCAAGAAGAACAAGCCGCTCGAGGTCAAGATCATCGGGCGCGAGCGCGTGAAGGTGCCGGCCGGCGAATTCGACTGCGTCGTGGTCGAACCGGTGCTGCGTGCGGGCGGTATTTTCCGCAATGAGGGACGGCTGGTGATCTGGCTGACCGACGACGAACGGCGCATGCCGGTGCTCATGAAGAGCAAGGTGACGATCGGATCCGTGAGCGTGATGCTGCAGGAATACAGGAACACGGCGGGATGAGCCGCTTCCGCGAAGCCGACCTCTCGCGTCTCGCGGTCGGCTCGGTCGCCGACCGCCCGACGCGCGTCTCGGTGGCCGACTTCGCGAAGCCGCTGCGACCGGCCGCGGCGGCCGAGGTGCTCGCCGCGCTGCCCGATCAGCTCGGCGCACGCGTGCTGCGCGAGGCGATCGCGCGCACGGTGGCCGCGCATCAGGGTGGCCGTCCGGTGGTGGCGATGCTCGGCGGCCACGTGGTGAAGGTCGGCGTGTCACCGTGCCTGATCGCGCTCATGGAGCGCGGCATCGTCACCCACATCGCGATGAACGGCGCCGCGGCGATCCACGACGTCGAGATCGCACGGCAGGGGCGCACGTCGGAGGACGTCGAGGCGCAGCTCCACGCCGGCAGGTTCGGCATGGTCGACGAAACCGGCGACTTCATGAACGCGGCCATGGCCGAAGGCGCACGGCGCGGCGAGGGCCTTGGCGAGGCCTACGGCCGTGCGCTCGGCGACGCGCGGCCGCCGCACGCGGATGTGAGCCTGCTCGCCACCGCGGCGCGACTCGGGCTGCCGGCGACGGTGCACGTGGCGATCGGCACCGACACGATCCACCATCACCCCGCCTGCGACGGCGGGGCGCTCGGCGCCACCTCGTTGCGTGACTTCCGCATTCTTGCGGCCACGCTGGCCGAAGCGCGCGGCGCGGCGATCCTCAACTTCGGCTCGGCCGTGATCATGCCCGAGGTGTTCCTCAAGGCGCTTTCGGTCGCCCGCAATCTGGGCGCCGACCTCGACGGGCTCACGACGGTGAACTTCGACCAGATCCAGCACTACCGTCCCCGGGTGAACCTGGTGGAGCGGCCGACCCGGGCCGCGGGCGGACGCGGTCTGGCGATCACCGGGCATCACGAGATCCTGCTGCCGCTCTTCAGCGCCGCCGTGCTCGAGGCGGCGGGCCCGCGCACGGGCGCCTGATCCCCGGGCCAGGGCCGACCCGCCCGCCAGCCTGACACCGGGCCGCCGGCCGCCTGCCGCCTCCCGCCGGACCCGCCGACCGGAGCGCGCATCGGACCCGCACGTCGCCTGCGGCCCTCGATGTCCGTCCCGGCACGTCGATTGCGTGATTGGAGGGGCGGAGCCCGGTCGCGAAGTCCGCGATTGACACGCTCCAAGGGCACTCTCTATACTTCCCTTCGCCTTGCAGTGCCGCGACTTGCGGCTTGTGACAGATCGAGGTCCGGAGGTTCCAAGAGACGCCCTTTCGTTACCATTCGGGGCAGGTCGGCTGAGTCGATTGCCCCTCCCGGTGGGTCCGAGCGCCAGCGCGAACGATGCCACCGCCAAGCGTCCGTGAACCTCGGGGTCCGTCTGTGGCGACGGATCCCCCATTCCCGTCCGGAACAGGGGATCTTTTCATTTCATGCACCCTCGGCTTCGCTGTTTCGCGATCGCTTCGCTGGCCTTCGTTCTGGCCCTGGGACCTCTCGCTGGAGAGGCGGCCGCCCAGAACCCCGTGGAGGCGCCCGCCGACACGGTGGGTCTCGACTGGGCCTCGGTGCCGCAGTACCGGATCGTTCCCGGGGATGAGCTCAACCTGAACTTCGGCCCGGGCACGACCCCACCCTATCGCGACGTCGTGCGCACGGTGCTCGTGCGGCCCGACGGCCGCATCACCGTGTTCCCGGTGGGCGACGTGATCGCGGCGGGGAAGACGACGTCCGCGCTCGAGCAGGACCTGGTGGACCTCCTGAGCCGCGAGCAGATCGAGCCGCGGGTGGTGGTCGAGGTCGCCAAGCTGGCCGGGAATCAGGTGCACGTGCTCGGCAGCGTGCGTAAGCCCGGCTCGTACGATGCCGGTCCGTTCGTGACGGTGCTGCAGGCAGTGGCGATGGCCGGCGGGTTCGAGGACGACGCGTCACGCAACAGCGTGCTCGTGTTCCATCGCGACGGGGCGAACACGGTCCGAGTGAGGCGGATCCAGGTGGACAAGGCCATCAAGTCGGCCGACCTGTCGGTGGACGCGCCGCTCTCGCGTTTCGACATCGTCTACGTGCCGCGGTCGACGGTGGGCAACATCGCCGTCTTCGCCCGCAGCTTCTTCGGCTCCACCCAGTATGCGCTCAGCAGCGCGCTGCTCGGGTGGGAACTGTTCGATCGCAGCAACAACGTCGTGGTCGCGAGGAACTGACGTGAGCCAGTACGATCCCAACGCACCCCAGGGTGGCAACGGCAACGGGTCGGGAGGTGCGGTCCGCCAGACCACGCTGCGCGAGTTCTCCGCGATCCTGTTCCGGCGCAAGTGGATCGTGATCGGGCTGTTCGCGGTGACCACGGCCACAGTGGCCGTGCTCACGTTGACCACGCCGAAGAGCTACATCTCCGCGGGCGGCGTCTACGTGAAGAGCGGCGAGCGCCAGAGCCTCATGATGCCCAGCCGGCAGCGGCTGGACGACTGGGAGCAGGCACTCGGCACCGAGATGGAGATCGTGAAGAGCGAGCCAGTGATCCGGCGCGCCCGCGAGATCCTCGCGGCCGAGGCGGACGGCGGCGACACGCTGGCCGTGGACCCCGGGGCGGTGGACGCCGAGGTCAAAGGCAAGAGCAACGTCATGGCGATCGGCTACGTGGACGCCGATCCGGGCGTTGCGCGCAAGGTCTGCAACGCCGTGATCCGCGCCTACGTCGAGTTTCGCGAGCGCGATCTGACGCCGGCCTATACGCGCGAGTTCTTCGAAACCCAGATGAAGCAGGTCGACGCGGATCTCAAGTACTGGACGGAGATGCGGCGCGACTTCGCCGACCGCTCGGGCGTGATCGACGTGGTGGAGGAGAACCGCAGCCTGATCGGTCAACTCGCCGATCTCGAGCGCAGGCGCAGCCTGGCCTCGGCCGATCTCGCCGAGGCGAAGACCCTGCTTTCGCAGATCCGGTCCCTCGCAGACCGGCCCGACGTGGATCTCGCGAAGTTCGCGGCGATGTTCCCGCAGGAAATGTCGATCGTCGACCTCAAGCGCCGGGTGGTGGATCAGGAGGCGCAACTCGCCGCGCTGCGCGAGCGGCTACGCGACGAGGCCGTGGACGTGGTGAACGCGAAGAAGACGCTGGACCAGTTGAAGGAGTTGCTCACGCATGAGCTCAACGGGCGCGTCGAAATGGCCACCGCGCGGGTCGACCAGATCCAGTCACGGATCGCCGTGATCGACGACGACATCGCCTCCCTCAAGGCGGATCTCAAGACGATGCCCGAAACGGGCGCGCGGCTGGCGATGATGGATCGCAAGATCGATGTCCTCAAGCGACGCCAGCAGGATCTCACCGAGAAACGCGACCAGGCGCTGGTGACCGAAAATACCTCTTCGCAGGTCAACGTCATGCTGCTCGAGTCGGCCGGTCCCGCGCGACCCGTCCACGCTCTCGACTACGTGCGTCTCGCGCTCGCTCCGGCCTTCAGCATCGTGGTCGGCATCGGGCTCGCATTCTTCGTCGACGGCCTCGACCTCACCGTGCGCACCGCGCGGCACGCCGAGGAAGTCGTCGAGCTCCCCGTTCTCGCCACGCTGACCGAGCGCCGCAAGCGCGCCGTCCGTTAATCGCTTCCAGGAGATTCACATCCCATGACCCGCATCTTCGAAGCGCTCAAGAAGTCCCGCGTGGCCCGTTCCCCTGCGGCGCCCCCCGCGCCCCCCGTTCAGCCGCTGCGCGGGCACGCGCCGTCCGGCGCTGCGAGTGCCGCCATGTCGATGACGGCCGCCGCGCGGCTGGGCATCGCGCCGCGGGCCGCTGAAGGCGCGATGGAGCTGCCCGAGGACATCGTCCGCGAAATGACGGCGCTGCGCATGACGCTGGAATCCACGCTGGGGGGCCGCAGCCCGCGCACGGTCATGCTGATGAGCGCCCAGCGCGGCGAGGGCACGAGCACCGTGGCCGCGCAGTTCGCATCGGTCCTCGCACGGAACGGGCAGCACCGTGTTCTGCTCATGGACCTGAACGCGCGGCGGCCGTCGCCGTTCGTGGAGCACCTCGGCATGGCTCCGGCCGAACTGACGCCGGGCATCCAGCCGATCCAGTCGGGAGCGGCGCAGGCGAGTCTCGACGTGCTGCCGGTTCCCGAGGCGGCCCGCACGGCGGGCGTGATCGCCGCTTCCGCCGCGCGCGAGTGGCTGGACGCCGTTGCGGCGGGCTACGACTGGGTCATTCTCGACGGCCCGCCGGTGCTCGAAGCGCCGGACGCACCCGGTCTGGCCGCGATCGCCGACGGTGTGGTGGTGGTGATCGAGGCCGGCCGCACCAAGCGCCCCGTGCTGCATCGGGCGACCGATCTCCTGCGCAAGGCCCGCGCCCAGCTCATCGGCAGCGTGCTCAACCGGCGCCGGCTGGAGATTCCCGAGTTTCTCTATCGGCGGATTTAGGCCGCCCTCGCATGTGATGATCCCCCGAGCCATCGTGGCCGCCCTGTCGCTCGGTCGTACTTCCGCCGGCCCCGGCCATACGGGGATCTCGCGATCGATCGCGGGCGCGCCGCCTGCACCCGGGCAGGCTGGACGCAGGAGCCGGATGTGAAGCCCGGCCAGATCGCCGAAAGCGTCAGCCGCGGCGCCTTCTACCTGTCGCTCGAGCGCGTCGCCGCACTGCTCTCGGGACTCATGTATTTCGCCCTGCTGCTGCGCTGGCTGGGCCCCACCAAGTACGGCATCATGTCGATCGCGCTCGGGATCACCGGGATCGCGACGCTGGTCACCGGCAACTTCGAGATCTTCCTGGAGCGCTACGCCGCCGAGTACAAGGCCCGTGGCTGGATGCACACGTTGCGTCGCTCGCTCCGGCTCGCGCTGATCCTCAAGCTGCTGCTCGGCGGTCTGGCGGCGGGCGCGCTGATCCTGCTGGCCGCGCCGCTCGCGGCCCAGTTCGATGCCCCCGACCTGCACCTGCTGCTGCCCTGGTTCGCGCTGCTGGTGGCATTCGACGGACTCACGACCACCGGCCGCTCCACGCTCTTCGGCCTGCAGCGATTCCGGGCCCTGTTCCTCGTCGCGGTCGCTTTCCACGCGGCGAAGATCGTGCTCGTCGGCGTGCTGTGGTGGACGCGCCAGGGGTTGCTCGCGTTCGCCATCGGCATCGCCTCGTTCTCGCTGGCGCAGGGTCTCGCCCTGTGGATCGCTTCGTTCTGGGCGTTGCGCCGCTCGGTGGATGCGGACACCGGTGACGAGCGCCCGCCGCGTTCGCTGTTGCGCACGATCCTCGGCTACACGACACCGCTCTTCGGCGCGCGCGCGATGACCGCAGCGGGGCAGAACCTCGGCAAGATCCTGCTCGGCAAGTTTTTCTCGGCGATCGCGGTCGGCTATTTCTCGTTCGCCTTCCAGATGATCGAACGGTTCGTGGACCTGGCGCAGACGGTGCCGCTGGCCCTGCTGCCTTCCCTGACCCACCTGGTCGCCCGCGACGAGCGCGCCCGTCTCGCCGACATTTTCGATCAGGCATTCCGGCTGATCCAGGTGGCGGCATGCCTGCTCTCGTTCGTGATCTTCGCGTTCGCTCGGGAAATCACGCTGTTCGTCGCCTCGCCGCTGTTCGAGCCGGCGGTGCCGATCGTGCGCATCATGGCGCTCGTGCCCATGGCGCGCACCGCGCAGCAGCCGATGGCGATGTTGTTCCAGGCGCTGCGCCGCCCCGGCGCGGTGTTGTGGCTCGCCCTGCTGCGTTTCGTGCTGGAGTTCGGGTCCTACCTGGTGTTCCTGCCGCTGTGGGGCGTCACCGGCGCCGCCGTGGCGGCGGCGTTCGGCGCGGCCGGCGCCTACGCCGTATCGCACTGGCTGCTCAACCGCGTCTTCCCGGAAGGCGGCACCGAGCGGGCGCGGGTCGCGCTGCTCAATCCGCTCTGGCTGGGGATCGCGCTTGCGCTCTCCTGGCTCGGCAGCGAGGTGATCGGCGGCGCGGCCGGCATCGCGCTGCGGATCGCGCTCGTGCCGGGCGCGGTCGTCGCGATCTTCGCGCTGCACCAGGTGACCCGCTACGACCTGTACAAGCTGGCCTCGCTGCCACTCAGGCAGAACTGGGCGCGGCGCATGCGTGACGGCGTGGTCGTGGTGGCGGACCGCTTTGCGAGCCGCTTCGAAGCACGGCGGCCGGCATGAGCGGGCGCGTCCTGGTGATCGTGCCCGCCCACGACGAGGCGGAGAGCCTGCCGGCGACGCTCGCCGAGCTGCGCGCCGTGCACCCGCCCGGGGACGTGCTGGTGGTGGACGACGGATCCAGCGACGGCACCGCGGACCTCGCGCGCGCCGAAGGCGCCCGGGTGGCCCGCCATGCGTTCAACCTGGGCGTGGGCGGCGCCCTGCAGACCGGCTTCCGCTACGCCATGGAGCACGGTTACGACGTGGGCGTTCAGTTCGACGCCGACGGCCAGCATGCGCCGGCCGATCTGGCGACCGTGGTGGCGCCGGTCCTGGAGGGCGCCTGCGACGTCTCGATCGGTTCACGTTTCGTCGCCCGGAGCGGTTATCATGCGCCGCTCGCACGTCGGTTCGGCATGCGCCTCTTTTCGGCGGTCGTCCGGCTTGCGATCGGGCAACGCGTCACGGACACGACGTCCGGATACCGCGCGTATTCGAAGCGGGTCATGGACGTCTGTCAGCACGACTTCCCGCACGACTTCCCGGACGCGCCCCTGCTGATCGCGCTGGCGCGCCGCGGATTCACCCTGCGCGAAGTGCCGGCTCAGATGCGCGAACGTCAGGCGGGACAATCGTTCTACACCTTCGGCAAGTCGCTCTACTACCCCTACAAGAACCTGCTGGCCTCGCTGATGGCGTGGTTCCAGCGGACACGGTAGGAGGCACCGGGATGTTCTTCCTTTCGAAGTTCCAGGTCATCGCCGCATGCGGCGCGGTCGGGCTCGCCCTGCTCGTGCTGGAGCTGGTCCGCCGCCGCAAGCTGGCCGAGGACTATTCGCTGCCGTGGATCGTGTCGACCGTGGCGATCGCCGTGTTCGGATTCAGCACGCCGCTCCTGGAGCGCCTCACGCATGCACTCGGCATTCTCTACGAGAGCTCGCTGGTGTTCGCGGCGGGCGTGATGTTCGGCGTGGTCATGCTGCTGTTCCTGTCGGTGCGCATGTCGCGTCTCACGCGGCACCTGGACGCCACCACGCGCGACCTGGCGCTCGCGCGCCTCGAGATCGAGACGCTGCGCACCGAGCGCGAACGGCCGTCCGGGGAGGCTCCGTGAGCCGCAACGCCAAGTTCCTCCTCGGAACGGTCATCTCGCTCGTCGCGATCTGGTACTCGATGCGCGACGTGCGGCCGGCCGAAGTCTGGCACGCGCTGCAGCAGGCGCACTACGGCGGTTTCGCGCTGGTCATGCTGCTCACGCTGACCGGGTTCTGGATCCGCGCGTTCCGCTGGCGCTGGCTGATCGCGACCCCGAAGCCGCTCTCCATGGACAGCCTGTTCAGCGCCACCATGATCGGCTTCATGGCGAACAACCTGCTGCCCTTGAGGCTCGGTGAATTCGTACGCGCGTGGGCGCTGGGTCGCCGCGAGAACCTTTCCAAGACGACCGTTTTCGCGACGGTCGTCGTCGAGCGCGTCGTGGACATGATCACGCTGCTGGGCGTGCTGGCGATCTCGCTGGCCGTGCATCCGATCGGGGAGAACAGCGAGGCGGGACAGATGGTGCGCGCCGGCGCCGGCGTGCTGATCCTGAGCTGCGTGGTGCTCACCGTGGTGCTGGTCGCGGTCGAGCGCAGCCCGCGCGTCATGCACCGCGTCGTCGCGCTGCTGACGAAGCTGCTGCCCGGCGGGGTCCGCGGCCGGGTCGAGAAGATGCTGGAGCACTTCCTTGCCGGCCTCGGACTGTTCCGGCGACTGGGAACCCTGGCGTGGGTGTTCCTGCTCTCGTTCATCATGTTCGGCACCTACGCGCTCGCGCTGCAGGTGGCGATGGGCGCGATCGGCATCGGGGTGCCGTGGTACGCGGGGCTGGTGATGCTGGTGATCACGGCGATCGGCATCATGGTGCCCGCCGCGCCGGGCTACATCGGGACGCTCAATCTCGCCTGCGTCGCCGGTCTCGGCCTGTTCGGCGTCGGCAAGGAGCTGTCGGTGCCGTTCTCGTGGTTCTACTGGCTCTCGCAGTGGCTGCCGATCTCGGTGGTCGGTCTCATCTACCTCAGGCGGGAGGGCCTGAGCCTGAAATCGCTGGGGCAGGCGGGCGAGCCGCGCGGATGATGGTGACGGAGGAGCGGAAGCGTCGTTTCCGCGCGAGCGGGGCGACGCCGTCAGCGACGGAAGTGAGCGGCGATCTTCGCGACGGCTTCGATCACGTCGTCCACGTCGCGGTCGCTCATGCGCGGGAACAGCGGCAGCGTGATCGCACGCTGATAGGCGTCGTCGGCCACCGGGAAGGTGCCCGCCGGGTACGCCAGCGTGCGCACGAAGTGCGGGTGCAGGTGGATCGGGATGAAGTGCACGGAGGTCCCGATGTTCTCCGCGCGCAGCTCGCGGATGAAGCGTGCCCGGTCGCAGGTCAGCCGCTCGAGCTCGAGCGCGATCGGATAGAGGTGCCAGGCGTGGGTCGCGCCTTCGCGCACCGACGGCCTGCGGATTTCGGGAACGCCGGCGAGCCCGGCCTCGTAGCGCGCGACGATCTCGCGGCGCCGCTGCTGGAACGCCTCGAAGCGCTCGAGCTGCCCCACGCCGATCGCCGCCAGCACGTCGCTCAGGTTGTACTTGTGACCGGGTGCCGTGACCTCGTAATACCAGGAGCCCGTGTCGGAGTAGCGCTTCCAGGCGTCACGGTTCATGCCGTGCAGCGACAGCAGCTCGATGCGCTCGGCGAGTTCATCGTCGCTGGTGACCGCCGCGCCGCCCTCGCCGGTGGTGAGGTTCTTGGTGGCGTAGAACGAGAACGCGGTCACCGTGGCCTGCGAGCCCACGGGCTTGCCGCGCCAGGCGGCGCCGAGCGCGTGCGCGGCGTCCTGCACGACGGCGATCCCGCGCGGTTTCGCGATCGCGTTGATCGCATCGATGTCGCACGGGTGGCCCGCGTAGTCCACCGGGATGATCGCCTTCGTGCGCGGCGTGATCGCGCGCTCGATCAGGGCCGGATCGATGCACAGCGTGTCGGCTTCGATGTCCACGAGCACCGGTTTCGCGCCGACGTGCTCGATCACGTTGACACACGCGACGAACGTGTACGTGGTGGTGATCACTTCGTCGCCGCGGCCGACGCCAAGCGCGGCCAGCGACAGGTGCAGCGCGCCGGTGGCCGAATTGACGGCGATGCCGTGGCGCGCGCCGACCATCTCGGCGACGCGGCGCCCGAGCTCCTGCGCGCGCGGTCCGGTGGTGATCCACCCGGATGCCAGGGTTTCGCGCACCAGCTCCTGCTCGCGTTCGCCGATCCACGGCAGCGCGAGCGGCAGGAACGAGCCACGCACGGGCGTCCCGCCGGCGGAAGCGAGTGGGGGGAGCGTGGACGGGTCCGGTCGGGACGGGGAAGGTGTGGGCACGCGAAGATTCTAATGCGCGTGACGGCCATGCGCCACACGGGTCCGAGGGAGGCATGCGGGTGAGCGCGGCGGGGGGCGCGGTGCGGCCGCCGGCTGGCGCACCGGCCGGCGGCGGCCGGCGCGGCGCGTGGATGCTCTTCGCGCTCGCCGGGCTCGGCGCGCACGCCCTGCTGCTCTCCGGGGCAGCGGCGAGCTGGCCCGTCCCGGTTCGGGTGATGCTCGCCGGGTTCGTCCTCGTGTTGCTGCCGGGGTACGCCTTCGTGCGGCTCGGGCTCACGCCGCCGGGGGGAGCGCTGTTCACCCCGGGCTGGGCGCTGGGCTTCGGCGTCGCCTGGAACGCCGCCCTGGTGCTGCTCGCACGGCTCGCGGGTCAGCCTGTCACGGGGCTCGACCGCGTGGCGCTGGTGGCGACGGCGGCGCTGTGGGCGATGGCGTTGTGGCTCCGCCCGCGCGGCGAGGGCGCGAAACCAGGTCGAGGACCGCGCGCAGGGCGTAGCGCGACGATCACCGTCCTGCTGGCCGCCGCCTTCGCCGCGCTCTACGTCGGCCGGCTGGGCACGAGCGAGACCCTGCAGACCGACAGCCCCGATCACATCGGCACGATCCGACGGATCATGACCTCCGGCGATGCGTTTCCCACCGACGCGTTCTTCAAGGACGCGGGTCCCTCCGGCGCGGACCCGCGCAAGGGCGTTTGGCACCCGCAGGTGGCCGTCGTGGCGCGGCTCGCCGCGGCCGATCCGGCCGACGCGTGGCGCTGGCTGTCCACGCTGCTCGCGCCGCTGTACGTCCTCAACGTCGCCGCGCTTGGCCTGCTTGCGGGCGGTGGCGCGGGGGCGGGTATCGCCGCATGGGTGCTGCTGCTCACCTACGGGGGCACGATTGCGCAAACGCCGCTTCGCCAGGCCGTGCTCTCCAGTCGCCTCGCCGAACAGCTCGTATTCGCTGCGACCGCGGCGGTGCTCGCCGACCTCGCCCGGCCCGCGGTTCGCTGGCGGTTGGCGGCGGTGCTGCTCGGATTCGCGGCAGTGACCACGCACCTGTTCGCCGTAGTTCATCTCGCGGTGCCCCTCGGTGCGCTCGGTCTCGCGCTGCTGATCCGAGATCGTGGCACCGGGCCCGAATTCAGACGCCTCTTCATGACGTCGCTCGCGCTCGCCGCGGGAGCACTGCCGTTCCTGCTCTGGCGGGCGCAACAGGCGTACGCCCCGCGGAACGTGATCCACACCGCGCCCCAGGGCCTGCTCTACCTCAAGGGCGGCTGGGAGATCATGTCGCCGGGATTCCTCTGGACGACGTTCGCCTGGACCTGGGTGCTGATCCCGTTGCTGTGGGTGCCACTGTGGCGGCGGGGGCGAGGCGAGCCCGTTGCGCTGTGGATGCTGTCTTCTACCGTGGCCGCGGCGCTGCTCACCCTCAATCCGCTGTTCGTCGCCATGCTGGAACCGCGTGTCGGATACCTGATCTGGCGCTTCATCGGCTTCGTCCCCATGGCGGTCCTGATCGCCTGGGCGCTGCCCAGGGCCTGGCGGGCGGCGTGGCGCGGACCGCTGCGCCTGTGGGGCGCCATGGCCGTCGGGGTCATCGCGGTGACTCTGATCCCGGCGGTGCGCGACGCGTTCTCGGTCGTGCCCCACGCCTCAGGCAGTGCGCGTGCCGACCAGCAGCGCTCTGCCGAACACTGGAGCGACGCCCTCGTCTGGATGCGCGCGCACCTGCCGGACGACGCAGTCATCCTGTCGGACCCGGAGACGTCGTACTCGATCCCAATGATGACCGGCCGCTATGTCGTCACCCTGGTGGATCAGCACAGCTCGCCCAACGATTCGCTCGCGCTCGATCGACTTCTGGACGCCCGCGACGCCCTCGACGCGTGGTCGCCATGGTCGCGCGTGCGAGAGGTGCTGGACCGCTGGGGTGCGAACGTGATCGTGCTCAACGACCGCTTTCCCGAGCGGCCGCGGCTCGACTACTGGGGGCCCACGCACTTCTGGTTCGCCGCTGCGCGGGCCCGCTTCGACGCGCACCCCGCGGCGTTCGAGAATGTCTTCGACACCGGGGACTTTGTGATCTACGAAGTGCGCCGCGCCGCGCTCGACTCGCTCGATACGCCGCCGGCCCGGCGACCATTCGTGAACGCGTGGCGCGCCGGAGCATATCCGCCCGGCACGGCGCTCGATCCCGACATGCCCGAACTGCTCGGCGTGAACATTGCCGACACCGTTCTCGAACCGGGTGACACGCTTGCCGCGACCGCGCTCTGGCACGCGCGCGCATCACTTCCGGCCGGGTCGTATCTCGTCGCCGTACGTCTCGATCGTCCGCTGCCGCCGGGCTTCAGGCCACCCGCCTTCGTCGGCAAACCGTGGCGAAAGCTCCTCGAGAAGCTGCGCGGCGAAAGATACCGACTTCGTTCCAACCACGTTCCGGTGGGTGGCGCCTACGGCGTGGATGAGTGGCGTCCCACGGAAGTGGTACGCGACTCGTTCCGAATGGTGATCCCGCAGGATGCTGCGCCGGGAACCTATACGCTGGGGCTGCGCATGCTGCGCGTGCCGCACTACCCGAATTATCACGTCAGCGACTGGTTCTTCGATCACGACCTGTTCTCCGGGGCGCCTTCGGGCACGGTGCGGGTTGGGACGGAGCCGCAGCCGTGAGGCCCGCTTGCCTTCACCGCGGAGCGCCCGGAGGCGATCGGCGATGAACCTCGCGATCCTGATCGGTCACTTTCCGCCCGGTGTCGTCGGCGGCGCTGAACTCCAGGCCGAAACCTGGGCGAAGCGCCTCGCCCGCAGGCATCGCGTCACCGTGCTCACCCGGCACGATCCACCCTCGCAGGCCGCGCGGGAGGAGCGGGACGGGTTCGAGGTGGTCCGGATGCCGGTGGCATCGACGCCGATCTGGCGAACGTGGCGTGACGTCGTCATGCTCGAACGCGCCGTGCGCGACATGACACCGCGCCCCGACCTGACGCTCGCCTTTCAGACGTTCATCAGTGGCCTCGCCGGTGTGCGCATCCAGGGCCGGCTCGGCATTCCGGCCGTGGTCTGGCTGAGAGGCGAAGACGAAGTCCGCATGGGAGTTCGCGATCGCTCACGCTGGATCGGCCCGCAGGTGTGGCGCCACGCCGCGGGCGTGCTGGTGCAGAGCGAGGCGATCCGTGTGAGGTTGATCGAAGCCTTGCGCGGCGTGGATTCGCGGACGGCGGCGGCCGTGGCGACGAAGCTCGAGGTCGTGCCGAACGGGATCGAGCTTCCGGAGCCGCCGTTCTCGCCCGGCGCAGGCGTGTTCGCCGTCGGGCGGCTGATTCCAGACAAGGGCATGGACACCGCCATCGAGGCGGCGGCGCGCGCCGGACTCGCCCTGACCATCGCCGGCGACGGCCCGGATCGCTCCCGACTCGAGGGCTTCGCCCGGGTGCGTGGAGCCGACGTCACGTTCCTCGGCATGGTGGATCCGGACCGCCTCGGCGACCTCTACCGGACGGCGGGCTGCGTCGTGCTCGCCGCGCGCGGCGGCGAGGGGTTGCCCAATGTCCTGCTCGAGGCCATGGCCCACGCCCGTCCCGTGGTGGCGACCCCGGTGATGGGGGTGGCCGACCTCGTGCAAGACGGCGCGAACGGCCTGCTGGTGTCTCCAGGCGACCCCGCCGCGCTCGCCGCCGCACTCTCGCGGCTGGCGGACGATCCTGCGCTCGCAGTGCGCCTGGGTGCGGCGGCGCGCACGACGGCGGAGGGCTTTGCCTGGGATCGAATTCAGCCGCGCCTCGAGACGGTTCTCGAGCGCTGGAGACGGACATGAGCGCGGTTGCAGACCCCGCGGCCCGCACCTCGCGCGGGCGCGTGTGCTTCTATTCCGAATACGCCTATCCGCTGATCGCGCAGCAGCCGATCGAGTTCGCAGGAGGCGCGGAAGCGCTGGTCGTGCGCCTGGCGCGAGGACTGGCCGCGCGGGGTTATGAAGTCACCCTGGTCACGTGCGACTTCGGCCAACCACGCATCCAAACCATTGATGGCGTGCGAGTGTTGCGCTCGTTCCGTCCGGGCCGTGGTCTCCGGGGACTGCGCTTCTTCCACCCACGGCTGAGCCGCGCCACCGCCGCGCTGTGGCAGGCCGACGCCGAGGTCTACTACGTGTGCGGCGCGGGTATGGCCGCCGGGCTGGCCTCGGAGGTCGCGGGATGGCGGGGGGCCGGATTCGTGCTGGCGATGATGAGCGACTATGACGTGGTGCCGCGTCCGCCGCGCGGCTCCGGGCGCACGAACGTGCGGTGGTTCCAGCGTGCGATGCGGCGCGCGGATCGCGTGCTCGCGCAGACCGCGTTCCAGCAGACGCAACTTGCGGCGAACTTCGGCGTCACGAGCGACGTGTTTCCAAACATCGTGGATCTCCCCGACACGGTCGTGGATCCGGGTCTGGACGGCATCGTGCTCTGGAATGCGACCTACAAGGCAATCAAACGGCCCGAGTGGTTCATCGAGCTGGCCCGTGGTCTCCCGCAGTTTCGCTTCGTCATGGGCGGGGTGGTGCCGCCGCCGCCGCTCACACGCGAGTCGTGGGAACGGGCCGTTGCGGCCGCCCGATCGATACCCAACCTCGAGGTGAATGGGTTCCTGCCGGGTGCGGAGCTCGACGCGCTGCGGCGCAGAGCGGCCCTGGTCGTGCACACCTCGCCGGTCGAAGGATTCTCGAACGTGCTGCTCGAGTCGTGGGCGGCGGGGATTCCGACGGTTTCCTGCGTGGATCCGGACGGTCTGGTGACGCGAGAAGGGATCGGGCGCTTCGCGCCCGACTACCCGGCTCTCATGAAGGCAGTCAGCGGGTACATGAGCGACCCTGAATCACGACGCGCCGCTGGTCGCCTCGCCCGCCGTTACGCAGAGCGGGTGCACGCCCCCGCGGCGGTGCTCGGTTTGCTCGAGCAGGTGATCGATCCATTGATCGAGACTGTCAGATCGCGACGGGCAAGACGATGAGCGTTCGAAAGCGCCCGCCGCGGCGCGTGCTATACTCGCTGGCCGCGTGAATTGCCGCGCGTTGGAGGATGCCGGATGTCATTGAGCGGTCGAAGGGTTGTCGTCACGGGCGCCGGGGGCTTCATCGGGAGCCATCTCGCTGAAGCCTTGGTTCACGAAGGCGCTCGCGTGAAGGCTCTGGTCCACTACAACTCCCGCAATGACTGGGCCGAGCTGGATCGCATCCCTGCCTCGACCCGGGAGGCCATGGAAATCGTCGCGGGCGACGTGCGGGACCCGTTCCTGGTGGATCGCCTGGTCGCGGGCACGGAAGTCGTGTTTCACCTCGCAGCGTTGATCCCGATTCCGTACTCGTACGTCGCGCCCTCCGAGTATGTCGAAACCAATGTGCGTGGCACGCTCAACGTGCTCGAGGCGGTGCGCCGGCACGAGGTCGGTCGCATGCTGCACACGTCCACCAGCGAAACGTATGGCACTGCAGTCTATGCCCCGATCGACGAGAACCACCCCCTGCAGGGCCAGTCGCCCTACTCGGCCAGCAAGATAGGCGCAGACAAGCTGGCGGAGTCCTATCATCTGTCCTTCGGCACCCCCGTCACCACAGTGCGCCCTTTCAACACCTATGGGCCGCGCCAGTCGGCCAGAGCGTTCCTGCCCACGGTGCTGTCACAGGCGCTCACTTCCGATGTCGTCCGGGTCGGCTCACTTGATACGGTGCGCGACATGAATTTCGTCGGTGACACGGTCGCCGGCTACCTGGCTGCGGCTACAGCGCACGGGGTCGAAGGCATGACCATCAATCTCGGCAGCGGCCGCGGCGTGACGATGGGCGAATTGCTCGAAATGGCGCTCGAGGTCACCGGCCGCAGGGCCCGGGTCGAGCAGGAAGCGGCGCGCGTGCGACCGGAGAAGAGCGAGGTCATGAAGCTCGTCTGTGACGCATCGCTGGCGAAGCGAGCGCTCGGGTGGCAAAGCCAGGTGACGCTAGAAGAGGGTGTGCGTCGCACGGCAGAGTGGATGGGCGAGCACCTCGCGCGCTACAAGCCCGGCCTCTACAACGTCTAGAACGGATGACGGCCCCATGCATGCAGTGATTCTCGCCGGCGGGGAAGGCACTCGCCTTCGCCCCTATACGACCGTCCTGCCCAAGCCGCTGATGCCGGTCGGCGACATGCCGATCCTCGAGATCGTGCTCCGCCAGCTCAAGCGCGATGGGTTCACGCGGATTACGCTTGCGGTGTCCTACCTCGCAGAGCTGATCGAGGCCTTTTGCGGCGATGGTTCGCGTTTCGGGCTGGACATCCACTACTCGCGCGAGACCAGGGCGCTCTCGACGGCCGGACCGCTGCGTCTGGTACCGAATCTCGACGAGACCTTTCTGGTGATGAACGGCGATGTCCTGACGACGCTGGACTACGGCGCGCTGGTGCGGCACCACCGCGAGCAGGGTGCCGCGGCGACGCTGGCGATGCACCGGCGCAGCGTGAGGATCGATTTCGGGGTCGTCGAGACCGGTGCTGGCGGTGCGCTCGAGGGCTACATCGAAAAGCCTGAATACCATTACACCGTCAGCATGGGGGTGAATGTCCTCGAACCGAGTGCGCTGCGGCACATTGCGGATGGCGAGGCGCTCGGCATGCCGGATCTGCTGCTGAGGCTCAAGGCTGCGGGGGAGAAGGTGATCGCGTTCGAGGCGCCGTGCTTATGGCTGGACATCGGCCGCGTCGATGACTACGAGAGCGCCCTCGACACCTTCCGGGCGCATCGGGCCGCGTTCCTGGGTGAAGACGGCGCGCCGGACCCGGGTGCCGGGTGATGGCCCGGCGCGCCGGCCGCGGCCGCTGCACGGGCGCTCGACCGTGAGCCGCGTGCTGGTCACGGGAGCCGCGTCGTTCACGGCGCGGCACTTGCTGCCGTTGCTCGCCGCGGAGCCGGGCTCGACGCTCATCGCCACCGACCGCCCCGGCATCGATGCGGCGCTCGCCCCCGTGGACCTCACTGACCGCGACGCCGTGCGATCCCTGGTCGCGGAGGCCAGGCCCGACCTGGTTTATCATCTGGCTGGCGTCCTCGGGACCGACGAGGAGAGATGCTTTGCGGTCAACTTCGGTGGGACCCGCCACCTGCTGGATGCATGCGCCGAGCGAACGCCTGGGTGTCGCATCGTCCTCATCTCGAGCGCCGCGGTTTATGGGCTCACGCGCCCGGACGAAAGTCCGGTCCTCGAGACGACGCCCCTGCGCCCGGTCACCGCGTACGGAATAAGCAAGGCGGCCGCGGAACTCGCGGCGATGGCGCTTCACCTGCGTGGGCGGCTTCGCATCAAGGTCGCGCGTCCCTTCAATCTGGTCGGTCCCGGACTGGGTCCCGGGTTTGCGCCTTCCGATTTCATGGCGCGTGCGCTGGCGTTGCGCGCCGCCGGGAAGGGAACGATCCAGGTGGGCGCACTGGAGCCGCGACGCGACTTCGTCGACGTGCGGGATGCGGCGGAGGCATATCGGAGGCTCGGCGCGGGCGAGGACGGGTGGGGTCTCGCCTACAACGTCGCCACGAGTCGGCCCGTGGCGATTCGTGCGATCTTCAACGGCGTCGTGCGCGCATGCGGCATACAGGCCAGCCCCGTGGAAGATCCCGCCAGACGCCGGGTTGAAGTGCTCGAACAGGTGGGTGATTCGAGCGCACTTCGAGCGCTGACCGGCTGGGCTCCGAGGATTCCACTCGAACAATCCCTTTCCGACATGGTGGCAGAGGCGAGGTGAGAGCGGCGGCCCGCTCGCGCAGTCGCGACGGTGACACGAGGCTGCGGAGGCCGCGCGTGGTCCGCCCCGACGCGGCCAGTGTACCATTGCGGACCGCCGATGCCCACGCGGCATACGCCACTCATGACTCCCTCAAGGCAGCCCATTTTCACGCAATTCATCAACGCCCTGCGTGAATCCATCGCCCGCCTCCCGGCCGGCGTGGATGGCGGAACGCGCGGAGGCTGGGTTCGCATTGCCAACGAAGTCCTGCGGCGAATTCCGACCTTCCGATTCGCACGAGGCTTTCGAGTGTCGGCTCGCCTGGGCGGCGCACGGGTCTGACCCCCGGGCGCGAGGCGCCTCGCCGAAGGACGGGTCCGCGGCCGGGATCAGGCGCGCGGCGCGCTCTCCGGCTCCCACTCCACGTGGCTCACCCAGCCGAAGTGCGGCCGGAATCGCAACGACTCGTTACTCCGCCACGACGCCAGCGGCCGGTTCCAGACGGTCACGTTGCTCAGCGGCGCGACGTCGGCTTCGCTGCCGGTGGCAAGAGGATAACGGTGCGACCCCCAGGCGCGGCGAATGATCGGGAGGCGGTCAGGATCGAGACCCATGAGGCGCGCGCAGACCACGTCCACCGCAACCGGGTTCGCGCCGCCGATGAGCAATCCGGCTTCGCGCGGTGTCCCTGCCACCGGGCCGTTGCCTTCCATGCCCACGATGCCGTCCACGACCGAGAAATAGCGTTTGACCGCGCTGCCCTCGCGCATCGTGCCGTCTTCGTTCGCATACATGAGGATGCGGTTCAGGTCGAGCGACATGCGCCAGACGGTGTCGTTGCCGTGCCAGTTGCCGGAACGCACCACGTCTTCGGTGTCGCCGAACACGCCGTAGCCGATCCGCTTGGTGCGGCGCGCCAGCATCTGGAACGGTCCGATTCCGCGCAACAGCAGCTGCTTTGCCGGTCGCACGATCGCATTCTCGAGGCGCGTTTTCAGCGTGAGCGCGTCGAACTGGTCGCCGCCGTTCGCCGGCGCGCCGAACACGTAGTGCGGCAACCAGTTCTTGTTGGCGTTGATTCCCACCAGACTCTTGAGGTTGACGGTGAGCCCGCACTTCTTGTGGGTCTTCAGTTTGGGCAGGTTGAGGAATACGTCGGCCATCAGCGGCGAGCGCGAAACGTAGTATTCGTGCCTGCCATCCCTCTGATGTTCATTGGTCTCGTTCTCGTCGTAATAGGCGCCGTAGTAACGCTTTCCACGGCCATCGAGCTCCGTGAACATGCTGTCCCTCGCGAGGTCCACCGCGACACCACCGCGCGGGTCGCCCGGCAGTCGCCGGGTCGCCACGTAGATGCCATCTTTGTCCACGTGGTGCTCGTCGCGCAGATCCAGCAGCTCCATTGGCACACCGAGGGCCTCATAGTGGGTCTTCAGTTCCACGAGCCCCATGTGTTCGACGATGCCCTCCCACAGCGAATCAGTCTGCGGTGCGTCGCCAATGATCAAGCGCCCCTCGCGGCCGAGCGCGATCACGACGTAGTCGGCCACCGCGCGGATGACCGAGCCATGGGTGATCACATACTCCCACTCATTCCGCAGTCGGTGGCGGTGGGAGATCATGTTGGGCTTGAGGAAAACCGTCTCGCCGGGCTTCACCAGCCAGCCCAGCGGATTCCAATTCGGTGTTCCGTATCCGGCCGCATCGAACCCCATCAAACGAAACAGCTCGCGAACGGACGCGTAGACACCATTGTCGGGGTCAAGATCACCTTCGTAGCGCAGCTCGGGGAAACGTGCGGGCGGTGCATAGGGTGGCCGCACGGGATAGCGGGCCTCGCTTTGCTGCCAGATGCCCACGGGCATTGAGGTCATGGTGCACTTTCGGTGTGGCGACGATCCGGTCGCGCCATCATTGCGCCTCTTCCGATCCGCCTGTACACATTAGCGTACTCATCGGCTACCACTTTAGCGTCGAACGAGCGGGCAAGGCGCCGCGACTCGGCGGACATCCGCTTGGCGGCCTCCGGATGATCGAGCAGCCAACCGACCTTGTCGGCCACGTTCTGCGGATCGCCGGGACGGACCCACAAGCAGTGGTCCGGTTCACGCAGGTAGTCGGCTGCTGCACGACAACGCGTTGTGAGGATGGGAAGGCCAGCCGCCAGCGACTGGAAGATGGTCATGGAGAAACCTTCGCGATGCGTGGGGAAGACGAGCATGCCGAAACGGAGATAGTACTCCGCCGTCTCGGACTCCGGAATCCTCCCCGTGAATCGGACGGCCGAATCGAGCTCCAGTTCCTTCGTCAACGCCTCTGCGCTCGCCCTGGCCGGGCCGTCACCGACGCAGGTGAGCGTGACCTTTCGGCCTGCATCGATCAGGAGGCGGACGGCGCGGATCACGTCTTCGAGGCCCTTTCCCGGGACCATTCGCGCGATGAACAGCAGCCGGCCCGGATCCTCCCGGGGCCAGCCCCCTTCCGAGAGCCGCCGCCAGTCCACCACGTTCTTGACGACGACGAAGCGGTCTTCCGGATACCCCGCCGCGACGAAGTTGTGTTTCTCCTCGGAGCTCAAGACGCCGATCGCCGCGGCGCGGCTGACGATGGCCCGCGTCAGGGTCCGATTGATCCACGACGGGGACTCCAGCAGCGTGTGATCCGAACCGTGGAACTTGAGGAACAGGGGCTGCTTCACCCACGAGGAGATCAGCGCGTAGCCGACATCCCGGGCGAGCGCCCGCCGGTCATAGGCCGTATTCAGGTGGACGACGTCCGGGCGCTCGCGCGCGACGCGCCATGCGTACGCGATCCAGTCCGCGAACCGAGTTGCGAAGCGCTCGAGGCGTGACTCATCGACACGCCGCCGGCCGAACGGGATCCGCACGGGCAGCACGGCGCCGCTCGCCGCGCAGCCCTCTTCGAACGCCTCCTCGGTGACGTGGATGCCGCCCGGCATGCCGGGGCTGATCGTGCCGAAGAAGATCCGCAGCGGCGCAGCCTCCGTGCGCGGCTCAGCAGCCATTCGTTCGCTCCGTCAGGCCGCGGGCGATCAAGGTTCTCCGCCGATCGGAGAGACGAAACCACGCAGCCTGCGGTCCAGATCGTCCTCGATAAGACGCCACGAGAAGTCCTCCGCACCGTCCAGCGCATAGCGCGTGTCGAGCGTGCGGCTCCGCCAGTCCTCGTACAGTTGCCGGAGGCCGCCGGCAATCGCCTCCGCCTCGTTGGCCACTACCAGGCCCGCGTGGCGCGAGACGACCAGGTTCGCCGCGATGTCGTGCGCGTCGTTGCGCAGGGCTAAGATCGGCCGTCGCGCCCCGAGGTAGTCCAGCAGTTTGCCGGGGAGCTGCAGCCCGCCTCGGTTGCCGATCAGCAACAGCGCACTCGCCCCGAGCTGGAGCGGGGCCAGTCGGTCGCGCGACAGCATCCCGAGCACCTTGACGCGATCGGCGATGTCCAGCCGCTCCAGCATGGCCGCGTATTCCGACTGCATCGGACCCGCATGCAGCACTCGGATCGGCAGTTCGCGAACCAGCGAGAGCCCGTGCAGGAACGGCCCGGGATCGCGCATCCGCGGGTAAAACGTACCGGTGTGAACCAGCGTGAAGTCATTGAATACGGCGGGTTGCGCCCGCGCGTAGAGCGTCTCGTCGTAGCCATAGGGCACGACGTGGATCGCATCCTCGGGCAGCTCGGGATGGTCCTCGACAAACAGCAGCTTCATCTCGGGCACCGGAACGATCGCCCCGGCGAGGTCGGCGAACCATTGTCTCTCGAGGGCGCGATCGATTCGTTTGCGCCATTCCGGCCGCTGCCAGAACGGGTTGCCGGCGTAGGGATCGCTGAAGTCCGCTACCCACGGTGCCCGCGACCAGCGCGCGAGGCCGTGTGCCACGATGTGCGACGAGAACGGGGCGCCGGAAGAGACGATCAGGTCGAAGCGACGGCCTGCCAGGACACGCAGGCCGAGCAGGATGCCGGGCAGGATCCACTCGAAGGAGGGGTCGGGGATCTTCAGCATCGTGATGTTCTGGTCGAAATCGCGCAGCGCCGCACGAAGCGCGCCGAACGGGCGGATCCCGACGCCGGCAGCCCTGTTCTCGCGGACGTCGTTGGGAACGCCGGCCGTCACCCGCTCCAGCCGGGCGCGCTGCACCCGTGGCTCGTAGAAGCCGGCATGGGCCCGGTGCACCGTCATGTGGGTGGGAATCCTGCGCATCAGTTCGGGTTCGTAGAACTGGGGCCGTGGCACCGGCTCGGAGGTGAGCACCTCGACGTGCCAGCCGCGCTGCATGAGGCCCGAGGCAAAACGCAGCCAGCGGTACGCGGTAGGGTCGGATGCCGGAGGGAACCCGCGTGCGACCAGCAGCATGCGGGGTGGAGGTCCGCCGTTGCCGGCGGTTTGGCCGGGGGCGGACCCGGATGTTTCGGCGAGGGAGGCCCGGCCTGCGCCCGGGGCGCGCGAGCGCGCTTCAGGTAAAGCCACCGCAGGCTCCTTGGCTGGAGAACGCTCAGGGTGGGACGAGTAGAACAAGCGGCGAAAATGCTATCCGGCCCGGTGCGAGACTGTCAACGCGCGGTAGCCCGAATCAGCCCTTCGGCGAGCGGAGATGGCCCAAAAGGCGGGCTGGCGACAGCTCGCCCAACAGCACGACCGCGATTCCGTACGTCAGCGCTCCGCCCATGACGGCGGCGAACACATCGACGCCCCGCGGCGCGTCGTGGAGCCAGCGCTGGATCAGCACCACCACAGCCGCCATGGCCGTGCAGGCGAAGGTGCAGCGGACCAGGGTGCCCCACGGGAAGTGCCACGTGACGTGGCGGCGAACCGTCGCGGCATGCAGCAGCAGGAGCACCAGGTAGCCCATCGTGGTCACGATCGCCGCGCCGAGAATTCCGTAGCGCGGGATCATGAACAGATTGACGAGGACGGTGGAAACACCGGCGATTGCGAAGTTGCGCGCCTCGAGATCCGGGCGCTTGTTGAGCGTGAGCCCGCGGCCGGCGATGTCGAGCAGTCCGTACAGCAGCATCGCCGCAGCAACCCACGGCACGACGATGGCGCCGCGCTGGTACTGTGCAGCGGCGAGCAGCCCGACCAGTGCCTTCGCGAGGAGCCCGAGTCCGACCGTGGCAGGCATCATGATCAGCAGATAGGACCGGGTCGAGGAGGCCAGAAAGTGCTCCGTCGACTTGCGGCCGTGAGACTCCCAGGACGAAATCGACAGCGGCTGCAGCGCGAGCCCGAACGCGGCCACGAACAGCATCGTCGTCTTGCTGGTCAGGTCGTAGCTCACGGAGTACAGGCCGACGTCGCCGGCGCCGCGCATGATCCGCAACAACCAGCGGTCGGACAGGCTCAGCAGCCAGTACGCGGCGTTGCCGAGCGAGATGAAGATCGAGAAGTGGACGATCTCGCGCATGATCACGCGCGAGAAAGCCGCCTGGATGAGGTGACGTCCGCGCATGGCCACGCGCCAGGCGAGCGCTACGCCGATCAGCGCAGCCACGGCGTTGCCGATGATGAGGCCCTGAATCCCGAACCCGAGCCAGAATATCAGCCCCAGGCCGATCGCCAGGCCACCGTAGCCGCCCAGCAGCTGCAGGGCCGAGTAGAAGCCCGCCCGACGCTGGCTGCGCAGGACGATGGAGAGCAGGTTGAGGAGGCCGACGGCCACGAACAGCAGCAGGCCGTACCCCATCAGCCTGCCGAACCGATACTCGAAGCGCCCGGTCATCGCCAGCAGCGTGAGGCCGAGCAGGACGACCACGACCGAAACCAGGGTGGCGAGGGTGAAGACGGTCTTGAGCAGCTGGTCTTCGGTCTTTCGATCCTTCTCGTACGCCGGCAGGAAGCGAAGCAGGGAGGCGCCGATGCCGCTCAGCGCCGCGGAGCTCAACGCCGTGATGTTGGCGAGAACCAGCGCGTAGGTGCCGTAGGTCTCGGGTGGAAACAGATGCGTGACGATCGGGACCGAGATGAAGCCTGCGAGCCGCGGAAGGATGACGCCCGGGAAGTACTTGAAGATGTCGCGCCACAGCTCGATGTGTGCTTCGCGCGGGCTCTCGAACGGCGCCGAGCCCTCCGCGGCGGCAGCGGGGTCGGGACGCTGTGGATCGGTGTCGGCGGTGGCCATGGCGTCCTGTGTCGGGCCCTGCGGCGGCGGGATCCGGCTCTGCCGCGGCCGATCAGGCCTTGACGGTCATGTCGCGCACGGCGGAGGAGACGCCGGGGGCGAAGTGGGCCGACGCATCGATGCGATCCCAGTTCTCGCGGAACCAGGCGATGGTCGCTCCGAGGCCTTCCTTGAAATCCGTGCGTGGCTCGTAGCCGATCAGCTTGCGGGCTTTGTCGACGGACGCGAGCAGGCGGCTCTTGGTGTCCCAGCGGCGGCGCTCCGTCATCCGCACACCCGCCGTGTTGCCCACCGCGTCGTTGATCATGTGGGCGAGGTCGATGATCTTCGTTTCGCGTTCCGAGGCCAGGTTGAACTCCTCGCCGATCGCGGCTTCGAAGTGTCCGGCGCGCAGCAGGCCGTCGGTGATGTCGCCCACGAAGGTGAAGTCACGGGTCGCGTTGCCGTCGCCGGTGATCGGCAGCGGCAGGCCCTTCATCGCCCAGTACACGAAGTTGGGGATCACGTTGCGATACTGCCCCGGCACCTCGCCCGGCCCGTAGGAATTGAAGAAGCGGGTCTTCACCACCGGCAGTTCGTAGTGGTGGTGGAAGAAGTTGCCGTACAGCTCGCCCAGCATCTTGGTGATCTGATAGGGCGTGGTGAGGTGCATGGACATGAAGTCTTCGCGGAGCGGCAGCGGCGCCTGGCTGCCGTAGATGGAGCAGCCGGAGGACGCGTAGACGAAGCGCTCGACCTTCGTGAAAACCGAGTACTCCATCAGCCGCAGGGTTCCCATGCCGTTGACGATCAGGTCCCGCTCCGGGTGATCCACGGAGTTCTGGTTCGCGAAAAACGCCGCCAGGTGGAACACGACGTGCGGGCGCTCGAAGAAGACGCGCTTGAGCTTCACCTCGTCGGTGATGTCCCCCTCGACGAACATGAGGTTCGGCACGTTCGGGACGTTCCAGCGGGCCGACGACGAGAGATCGTCGAGGACGATCACGCGGGCGTCTGAGCCGGCGAGGGCGGACACCAGGTTCGAGCCGATCGCCCCGGCGCCGCCGGTGACCAGGACCGTTTTCCCTTGGTACGACTGTAGATAGGGGTGCATGGGGGGGTGAGGCCTCCAGGATGGACAAGGGGCATCGAGAATGCTCTCACGCCCGGTTCGACCTAGTCAAACTCTGCTTTCAGAACGTTTTCCGGCATTCTCACGAAGCCCGGTTGAACGACAGTCCCTACCCGGCTCCGTTTTCGGAGGGGCTTCTTCCCGGGCCCGGCACCCCCGCCCGGCGCACGATGAAGGGTGTCTTGCCGAGCGGGGTTCGTTCGAGGGCTTCCACCTCGCGGATCGCGACGTCCATCGAAGCGGGAATCTTGAGGCGCGTGTTCGACAGCAGTTGTTCCCGTTCGTCTTCCCCGTAGCCGCGCGCGGGCAGCACGTGAATCTCCACCCGATCCGGTCTCTCGTGGACGATCTGGATGCGCACGACGTTCGGGACGCCCCGATGCAGGTGATCCATGCCGGTGAGATGCGTCCCGTCGGGGGCGATCAGGAACTCGTGGTCGCGGCCGAGCACCCGCTCGAACGGCTCCACGCCCAGTGCGATCGCTTCGCGCTCCGCCTCGCTCCACGGCCGCGGGGCGCGGATCAGGTCCCCCGTGCGGTAGCGGACCAGCGGCATCGCCTCGTTCCAGAGCGTCGTGCCCACGACCTCGTAGCGCGGCGTGCCGTCGTCCTCGTCGGCCGGGATCAGTTCGACGTGTGAATAGCCGGGCAGGAAGCGATAGGCGCCGGGGGCTTCGCTCCAGGCGAACGCAACGCGCTCGGCCTGGCCGTAGTAGTCGAGCGTTCGGGCCTCGAACAGCGATGCCGAGGTCGAACGCGTCCAGTCGTCCAGCATCTCCGAAGACGAGACGATGAGCGGGACCCGCAATGAAGCATCAGTGTCCTGGACGAGTCGGCAGAGCGAACCGAGCGTCGTCGGATAGACCCACCAGTAGTCGGCGCGGAACGCCCGCAGGGCCTCGACGAAGTCCTGCAGCGTCTCACGGTTCAGATGGTTGGAGGAGAAGATCAGACGGCGCCCGGCGATCGCGCTCTTCCAGTAAGGCGGCTGCCGGTCGTCCGGGGACTTGATATCGTCGCCGCGCAGTACGGCGACTCTGGCATGCTGTGGGTCGATGCCCATCGCGCTCAACGCATGATCGAGCGCCGCCTGCTCGTAGGCGACCGAGCGCGGCGAGCGCGAGAGCGGCAGCGGGACCCCGGTCGTTCCGCCGGTGCTCGAGGGGATCGACCACATGGTGAAGGCCATGAAGTCGGACGGCGCCTCGCGCACGGCCGCCGGGGTGAGCAGCGGCCACGCGCCGATGTCGTCGGGTGCGCCCAGCCGGCGCCCGTAGGCCGTCCGGCCCGCGGCCGCAAGCGCGCGGCGCAGCCGCCGCACCGTCCATGCACGTCGCTCGTCGAGAGACGCTCCGTCCAGGCGTTGCAGCAGCCGGGCCGCGGGCCGGTGGTAGAGCGGGTTGCGGCGCACCCACCGTTCGCCGAAGCCGGCGCGCTTCAGAGGCGTGGTGAAGCGCTGGAACACCGAGCGCACGGTCATCCGACCCGCGCGCGGTGTGGGCACGCGACCCCGTCCGCCCTGCGGCGCTCCATCAGGCCGCTCCGGCCCGTGCCGGCCACGGTCCGGGCTCTGCACCGTGCGCTGCGGCGCGTGCCCGCTGCTCCTGAGCGATCAGGTAGGCGGACGTGATTCCCGCGAACATGATCCACACTTCGAACTGGTAGATCTTGTTTCGCATGAAGTCGATCTTGACTTGGTCGATCGCAAACAACACGAGCTGGAGGTGACCCACGATCAGGTAGGCTCGCGAATACTCCGGGTGTCTCATGCTGTCGACCCGCGGCCGTGTCAATAGGATCAGCCGGAAGAGAAGCCAGATGTAGAAGGAGATCCCGACGATCCCCACGAGATTTGCAATGTACAGATAACCGTTGTGTGGCCAGAACCAGGACCGGGTTCCTGTTTGCAGTGAATAGTACGGACCATGCCCGATGATCGGGTGCTGCAGAAAGCGCTCCCAGCCGTCGCGCCATGCCGACTGCCTGCTGTCGGGGACGAGGCCCACGAAGGTGGTTCCTTCGAGCCGACTCAGTAGATCTCCCGAACGCGTGAAGTCGGCAACGTAGTAGTTCATCGCGACGAACAGGGACACTGCGGCCGTCAAGCCAATCACGAGTGGCACGAACTTCACACGGCGGCGCACGATCCACAGCATGTACCCCAGGGCGATCGTGAGCGAGATGATTGCACCCCGCGTGACGGTGGCGAAGAGAATGAAGGTGGTGAGCAGAAGAATGCTGCCGAAGAGCGCCTGCCGCGCGCGCGATCGCGCGCGGGCGAGAAGAAACAGGATCAGCAGCATGTTGATGGCCGAGAACTCCGCGAGCAGCTCGTAGTCGAAGAATGGCCCGCCGACGCGGACGTTCTTGAGGTTGAATTCGTCGCCCATCGTGTTCTTGAAGCTGATCCAGCCGGGAATGAAATCCTGCCCGGGATGGTTGAGCTCGTATACAGCCAGCAGCATGATCGTCAGGAGCGAGAGCGTCTGAAAGTAGTGGAAGCGCCGGAGGGTCCGTTCGGTCCTTACATTGCCGACGATCAGGTAGAACATGAACACGCACGCGATCAGAATCTGCATGTTCTGGAGCGCGAGGCCCGTGTTGGGTTCCCCCTGTACGTTGTACATGGATACGATGAACGCGATGAGCAGGCCGGCGATCGGCAGGTCCACGGGTGATCGCCGCGGCGGCAGTGCCTGGCGCTGCGTAATACGCAGCAGCCAGATCACCAGGAGCACGAGGATCAGAGCTACGTTACTGGTGCCGAAGACCGTCCCCCGCGGGTATGGGACCGTCAGGACGAGCACGCCGAGACCCCAGACCATGTCGAAGCGCCACGCGAGGCCGGAGAGGATGACTGCCACCATGACCGCGATCACCCGCTTGTTCGGCCTCACGTACATGGTTCCGATGAGCATGCCGGCGGCGATCAGGGTGAGCGCCGGGAAGATGCGCTTCGTGATCGGCTCGAGACGCGTCATGAGCGATGTGACGGTCGCTTTCACGGGTGCCTCTGAGCGTGGCGCGGGGGCCTTGGGCGCAGGCCGGCGGCTCGGCGAAGGGGCGATGCCGCGCCGTGCCGCGAGTGGGCGACTTTTCGCCCGTCACACTGGAGTGCGGTCATGCCGGGCTTCGGATCCTGGGGCTTGAAGCTTCGAATCGGGGAGTCCTTGGGAGGGGACGAGCGACGAACGCGATGATTTTACCGGCCGCTCCGGAACCGCGGCAAGCTGCGAGGGCGCGGCCCGCGAGCGGATTGCGGGGCGCGGGCTCGCGCGGCTGCGGGTGATTTGCCCCGCGTGGCGTCCGGGGAGAACGGGTCCCTCCGCGCGCCCTCCCGCTGGGGTGCCCGCGGCCGACCTGATAGACTCGTTGCGGTCCGATCCGGGGCCGGTCCCGGCGCTGTGGAAGCGAGTTCGCCCGCTGGACGGCGAGGCGCGGCCCGCGCAACGTCCTCCGGAGATCCTCACCACGCCGCGCGCCACCCCGTTCCGAATGAGTCGCACCCTCCGATCGTGAGACGCCCATGACCGTGGCGTTCGTGCTGGCCGACCCGTTTCCGGTCGTCTCCGAAACCTTCATTCTGAACCAGATCACGGGGCTCCTCGACCGTGGCCACGACGTGCGTATGTTCGCGCAGCGGCCGACAGGCGCGCTCGCCCACGCGGACGTGGCCCGCTACGGCCTGATCGAAAGGACGACATACTGGCCGTCGTTTCCACGCCACCGCGGCGCGCGCGTGGCGCGTGCTCTCGGCATGCTGGCCCGCCATCCGGCGCTGGCGCGGACCCTCGATCCACGTTTCGGCAGGGATGGGGTTTCACTGCAGCTCCTCTACAGGGCCTCGTCATTGGCGCCGCGGCGCGCCTTCGACGCCGTCCTCTGCCACTTCGGCTGGAACGGAAATCTCGCGGTGATGCTGCGCCGCGCCGGGGTGCTGGGCGGACCCCTCGTCACGTTCTTCCACGGCGCCGATGTGTCGCTGCATCTCGATGCGCGTCCTGATCTCTACCGGGCGTTGTTCCGCGAGGGCGCGTTGTTCCTGCCGATCAGCGAACACTGGCGCAGGAAGCTCGTCCGCCACGGCGCTCCAGAGGTCCGCACGCACGTTCACCGCATGGGCATCGACTGCGGCCGGTTCGCCTTCGTCGAGCGACGCCCCTCGCCCGGCGCGCCGCTTCGGCTGCTCTCCGTGAGCCGCCTCGTGGAAAAGAAGGGCATCCTCTTCGGCGTGCGCGCGGTGGCGCGCCTTGCGGCGCAGGGCCTGGACCTCCGCTACGAGATCATCGGCGACGGGCCGCTCCGGGAGTCCATCGAACGGGAGGCGGCGCGGCTCGGCATGGCGGATCGCGTGACGGTCTCGGGCTGGCAGGACCAGTCCTCGGTTCGGGCCGCCATCGACCGTGCACACGTGCTGCTCGCGCCGAGCGTCACTGCTGCCGACGGCGACCAGGAGGGCATCCCGGTGGTCCTGATGGAGGCCATGGCCGCCGGGCTGCCGGTCGTGAGCAGCCGCCACAGCGGAATTCCCGAGCTGGTGGAAGACCGGGTCTCGGGCCGCCTCGTTGCGGAGCGCGATGACGCGGCGCTGGCCGATGCGATCGCCGAAATGGTCGCGGCCCCCGACGAAGCCATCCGGATGAGTCGCGCTGCACGCGCTCGAGTCGAGCGTCGCTTCGACGTGCGTGGGCTCAACGACCGCCTCGTCGAGCGCCTCGAGGGCCTTGCCCATGGCTGAGCCCCGCGGGATGGATCAGGTGGCCTCAGCCACGGCGCCACCGTTCGTCTCGATCATCGTGCCGGCCCGCGAGCGCGCGGAGGTGCTGGCCCGCTGCCTCGATCCGCTCTCCCGCCAGAGCTGGCCCGCGGATCGGCTGGAGATCATCGTGGTGGACAACGGCGCGCCGGAGGACTTGAGCACGGCGATCTCGGCCACGCCGCGGGGGCGTCTCGTCGCCGAGCCGCGACCCGGCTCCTATGCGGCACGTAACCGCGGCGTCCGGGAAGCGCGCGGCGACGTGTTCGCGTTCACCGACGCCGACTGCATCCCTGCGCCCGGGTGGGTCGAGCACGGCGTCGCTGCGCTCCTCGCGCCGGCCGCGCCCGGCTTCGTGGCCGGCCGTGTGGACACGTTCGCGCACGATCCCGCGCATCCGACGGCTGCGGAGCTCTACGACCTCACGGTGCTGCGTTTTCGCCAGGACTGGAACGTCGCCGAGCGGCAATTCGCCGCCACCGCCAACATGTTCACGACGCGCGCGGCGTTCGAACGCGTGGGGCCGTTCGACGCGGATCTGCGTTCGGGTGGAGACATGGAATGGGGCCGGCGTGCAACGGCCCTGGGCCTCGCGGGGGCCTACGCGGAAGGAGCGCTCGTCCGGCACCCGGCGCGCCGTTCGCTGGTCGAAACGTGCCGGCGCGAGGCGCGCGTCGCGGGGGGTACGTGGCAGATGCTTTCGCGCACGGCGCCCCCGGCCAGGCGAGCCGTGGATCTGATGAGGAGCCTCATGCCGGCGCTGCCGTTCTATGCGCGTATTCTCGCGAGCGCGGATCCGCCGCGTTTCCTCTGGCGCTGCCAGGTGGTCGGGGTGGCGCTGCTCGCCAAGTACGTCGGCGCGTGGGAGCGGATCCGCGTCGCGCTGGGCGGGAAGCCGCACCGCGGCTGAACGCCGGGTCACCCCGGCGCACGAAGCATGAGTTGACCGCCCGGCATGGGAGTGAGGATGATTCACCGTTCATGAGCGAGCTCCCCGCGGCGCAACGCCGCCTACCGATTCTGCACCGCGCCGGCGTGGCGCCGCTGATCGTCTTCCTGGTCGTGTCCACGGCGGGCGTCGGGGCGGTGGCCGTGGCCCGACCGGTGTTCATGAATTCGGTAGCCACCGGGCTCAGCGACGAGTACGACGAGATCGCCCTCAACATCGCGCAATATGGTGCCTACAGCGCGAGTTCCGGCGACCCCACGCGTGAGACGGTGATGCGTGGGCCGGTCTACCCGCTGTATCTCGCGGCGCTGTTCCGGTTGACCGGCGATCGCTCGCTGCGCGTGGTCAGCTTCACCGACATGGTGTGCCACGGCGCGTCGGCGGCGCTGATCACGCTCGCGCTCATGACCTGGGTGGGGCCCGGCGCGGCGATTTTCGGTGGGCTGCTGTTCGCTTTCTGGCCGACCAGCTTCTACTACGCGGGGAAGGGCAGCTCCGAGACGATGCTCACGCTCTGGATGGTCGTGAGCTTCGTGCTGCTGCTGCGCATCGTGCGCGCGCCGACCCGCACCGCGGCCCTCGGGCTGGGGGTGGCGATCGGCCTCGCCTGCCTCACCCGCGGCTCGGGTGTCGTCATGCTCGCCGTCGCCTGCGCGTGGCTCGGCGTGGAGGTGCTGCGCCGCCGAGTCGGCCCCGGCGTGGTCGTGGTCCTCGTGGTCGCGTGGGCGGTCACCATGTCACCCTGGTGGGTCCGTAACTATCGCGTGAGCGGGGCGTTCGTCCCGTTCCATTCGCTGGTCTGGTACAACGCGTACCACGACGATCGCTACGATCAGGCGCACGACTGGCTCGCCCGCACCGGTCGGGACCGGGTCGATTTTGCGTCCGTCCCCGATGACTCGTTCCCACCCGAAGTGATCCGCGAGCCGGCCGGATTCGTCTACCCGGCCGGGCTGGACGCCCGCGGCGACCTGGCCCAGGAGGCGAAGTACCGGACGATCATGCTCGAGAAGTTCCGATCGCCTTCCTATCTGGTCCGCAAGATGGCGCGGAACGCCGTGGACTTCTGGTCGGCCTCGGCCTCCGTCCTCAAGACGCGGGTCCTCCTCGCTTCGAGCGCGCTGTGGCTGCTGCTGCTCGCCTGGGGCACGTGGCGTGCATGGCCCGAGCGCCGCTGGCGTGGCCCGCTGCTCGCATGCCACGCGATCGTGTGGGTGACCTGGGGACTCTACCTGCCGTTCTTCGCCATCTTCCGCCACTCCGTTCCGATCGCTCCGTTCGTCGCCTTCACGATCGCTCTCGGCCTCGCCCGGGTGGCCCGCGCCGGGGCCTGAACGTCGAGGCATTGCCGGTCGCGCGGCCGCCACGTAGACTTATCCGCTCTCATGCAAGATCCCCCGACCTCCCCACGTGCGGCGGACCGGCCCGCCGCATCACCCCGCATGGCCTCCGGCGTCGCCGTCATCACCCTGGCCAAGGCGTGGTTCGTGGTGTCCGGCTACGCGATCTACTTCGGCCTCACGCGCCTGCTGGGCCCCGAACGCTTCGGCCTGTACGCGGTGGTGATCTCGATCGTCTCGGTGCTCAACAACGTGCTCATCGCGGCGAGCCTCCAGACGGTGGCGCGCTTCGTCGCACGCGACGCCGACCGTGCCGGCACCGTGATGCGGCGCGCGATGCGGGTGCAGTTCGCAGTGGGAACGATGCTGTTCCTCGGCCTCGTGCTCGCGGCGCCGTGGATCGGGCGCTGGTTCCACGATCCGGAGCTGGTCACGCCGCTCCGGATCGCGGCGTCCATCGTCTTCGCGTACGCGCTCTATGCCGTCAACGTGGGGTTCCTCAACGGCCGGCGTCTCTTCCCGCGCCAGGCCGGCCTCGACATGACCTACTCGACGCTCAAGGTCAGTTTCATCCTCGGCGCGGTCTGGCTCGGGCTCGGCGTCGCCGGTGCGGCCGGCGGCTTTGCGCTCGCCGCCTTCTCCGTGCTCGGCGTGTCCTTCCTGGTGCTGCGGCGCGAGGACAAGCCGCACGGCGCGTTCGACACGCGCGAGCTGTTCACGTTCGGCGGCTGGCTGCTCGGGCTCACGCTGGTCGCGAACTTCGTGCTCAGCGCGGACCTCTGGGTGGTCAAGCGGCTCGCGGCGCCCGAGGTCGCGAATCAGACCGCGGGGCTCTACCGCGCGGCGCTCACGCTGTCGCAGCTGCTGTACCAGATGCTCATTCCGCTGGTGCTGGTGGTGTTTCCGAACCTCGCGCGCCTCGGCGACCAGCCCGATCCGGGCGCGGCGCGCGACATCCTGCGTGGCGCGCTGCGCTACCTGTCGGTGACTCTGCTGCCCGCGGCCGCGGTGCTCGGCGTGATGGGCGGCGACCTGGTGGCGCTGCTGTACGGCGAGGCCTATCGCGCGGGCGGCGCCTGGCTGGCCCTGCTCGCCCCGGCCTATGCCGCGTGGACCGTGGCCTACCTGCTCGCCAGCGCGCTCGCGGGCGCCGGGCGTCCGCGCGACGGCGTGGTCGTCCTCGCCGTGGCGCTCGCCGGGCAGGTCGCTGCGGGCGCGGCCGCGTTCGGAACCCTGGGCCCCGCCGGCGCGGCGTTCGGCGATCTGGCGGGGATGGGCCTCGGCCTCGCGCTCGGGCTCGGCGTCGCGACGCGCCGCTTCGGCGGGTTCGTGCCGTACGCGAGCTTCGCACGCGGCGTGGTGATCGCGGCGCTGCTCGGCGCGCTCGCGTTCTTCTGGCCGGCGCACGGACTGATGCTGCTGGTGAAGCTCGCGGTGCTCGGCGCGACCCTGCTCGGGGCGCTCGCGCTCTCCGGCGAAATCCGGCCGCGGCGCGCCCTGGCGGCGGCAGGAGGGTGAGCGTGCGCGCGCTCGTGCTCACCACCTCGTACCCGCTTCGCGAGGACAGCCTTTCCGGGCGCTTCATCGAGCGCCTGCTCGACGGGCTCGGCGCGCAGGGCTGGGCGTTTCACGTGCTGACCCCGGCGCCCGCCGGCGGCCCGCTCCGCGCGACGCGCGGCGCGGTCACGCTCGAGGCGCTCGATTTTCCGGGGCGGAGCGCGGGGCTCGTGCACGCCGGCGGGATCCCCGAGCGTCTCGCCGCCTCGCCGTGGCGGCTCGCAGCGGTCCCGGGAATGTGCGACGCGCTCGCGCGCGCCGCCCGACGCCACGCCGGCTCGGGCAGGTTCGACCTCGTGTGGAGCCACTGGCTGCTGCCGTCGGGGTGGCTGGGTGCGGGCGTCGCGGCCGGCGCAGGGCTGCCGCACGTGGCGACCGCGCACGGCGCCGACGTCCACCTCGCCGAGCGGCTGGCGAGAGTGCCCGGTATGCGCGCGCGGCTGGCGGCGCGCTTCGCCCGCACGCGCCTCACGGCTCCGGCCGCGCTCACCGCCGCCCGCGTCGGCGCCGCGCTGGGCGGATGCGACGTGGCGACTGCCCCGTTGCCGGCGGATCCTGCGCCCGGCGGACGGCGGGAGGCACGCCACGCCGGACCGCTGCGGGTCCTGTTCCTCGGCCGCTTCGAGCCGATCAAGGGCGCGACGCTGCTGGTCGAGGCCGTGCGCCGCCTCGGCGATGCGCCGATCGAGGTCGTGCTGGCCGGCGCGGGCGGGGAAGAGCGTGCGCTGCGGGCCGCCGCCCGCCACGTGCGCGCGCGCGTCACGTTTCCGGGCGTGCTGAGCGGCGCGGCGCTCATGACGGCGCTCGGGGAGGCGGACCTGCTGGTGGTGCCGTCGCTGCGCATGCGTTCGGGGCGCACCGAAGGCCTGCCGCATGCGGCGACCAGCGCGCTCGCGGCGGGGCTCCCGGTGCTGTCGTCCGACGGCGGTGCGCTCGCGGGGCTGCTCCGCGCGCACGGCGCGGGCGACGTCTTCGACGCCAGCGGCGGGCCCGCGGCCGCCGCCCGCTCGCTGGCTGCGGCGCTCGGGCGCTTCGCCGCCGACCGCGAACGCCTCGCGCGGCTCGCCGGCGGGGCGCGGGCGGCAGGCCGGGCGTATCACCCGGAACGCGCACTGAGCGCATGGGACCGCCTGCTCTCGGCGGCCCTCGTGCCTGAACCCGGTGGCGCGGCCCGCCCGGCGCTCGCGTTCGGGAGGGCCCGATGAACGGCGACGCCCGGGTCGCGCTGGTGATTCCCGCGCGTGACGAAGCGCGCCTGCTGCCCGGCGTGCTGGCCACGATTCCGGCCTGGGTGTGGCGGGTGATCGTGGTGGACGACGGCAGCCGCGACGGGACCTGGAACGAGATCCAGGCGTGGCGCGACCCGCGCGTCGTTGCGATCCGCCACGAGGAAGGTCTCGGCGTCGGCGCCGCGATCCTCAGCGGTTATACGCGCGCACACGCGCTGGGCGCGGACGTCACGGCAGTCGTGGCCGCGGACGGGCAGATGGACATGAACGAGCTCGACCGCGTGGCCGGACCGGTGGCGGAGGGGCGCGCCGACTACGTACAGGGCGTGCGCTTTGCCGGCGGGCGACCGCGCGGCCGCATGCCCGTCTTCAGGCAGTGGGGCAACCGGCTGCTGAGCGCCGCGACCGGATGGGCCGCGGGGGTGCGCGTCGGCGACAGCCAGTGCGGGTTCACGGCTGCCTCGGCGGCTTTCCTCGCGCGCCTCGCCCGCGCGGGGCTGCCGGCCGGCTACGGCTTCCCGGCATTCGTGCGGATCGAGGCGCACCGCCTCCGCGCCCGCGTCGTCGAGGTGCCGGTCACTGCGCGCTACGGCGACGAAGTGTCGGGCATCGATCCCCTGCGTGATCCGCCGCGCATCCTGGCGAGGATCCTGTGGCTCGGCATCGCGCGACGCGCGGCCCGGGCGCGCCCCGTGTTCGGGGGAGCGGCGCGGGCGGCCGGTGCGCGGCCGCCGGGGGCGTCCGGATGAGGGTGCTGCTGGTGACCAAACCGCTGGTCGAACCGTGGAACGACAGCGGCAAGCTGGTGCCGAGAGCCCTGGCGCTCGGGGCGAGCGGCCGCCACACGTGGTCGGTCCTGGTGCGGAAGGGCGACGCCGCTCCGTGGCCTTCGTGGGTGGAGCCGGTGCCGGTCTACCGCGATGCCGGACGCCATCGTCCGGGTGCGGGCGAGCACCTGCGCATGATGCTGGGGGTCTGGCGGCGGCGACGCACGTTCGACCTCCTGCACTTCTTCTTCCAGCCGCACCCGCCGGCCGTGCGGGCCGCGCGGTGGCTCGCCCGTGCCTGCGGCCGCCGCTGCGTTCACACCGTCCTGAGCGCGCCGCGGGCGGCGTCGCCGGCGCTGCTGTTCGCCGACCGCACCGTGACGCTCACCCATGCGACCGCACGCGCGTTCGAGGCGGCGGGCGGGACGACGCATGCGGTGATTCCGCCGGTCATCGAGGAGGTGCCGCCGGTGTCCGGGCAACGCGCCCTGGCGGCACGCGCCCATGCCGGGGTGACCGCTCCGTTCGTGATCTATCCGGGCGACTTCGAGTTTTCGGGCGGGCACGCGCTGCTGCTCGAGGTCTGGGCGCAGGCGGACGATCTGCCGGTGCTGCTCATGACCGGGCGCGCGAAGACGCCGTCTGCGGCAGCCGCACGTGCGGCGTTCGAGGCGGAAGCGCGGCAGCGGGACCTGGGCGCGCGCGTGCGCTTCGCCTCCACCGTGCCCGACATGCCGGCGCTGATCGCCGCCAGCGAGGCCCTGCTGTTCCCGGCGCGCTCGCTGCACGCGAAGACCGACCTGCCGCTGGTCGTGCTCGAGGCGTGGCGCGAGCGCCGGCCGGTGCTGGCCAGTGACCTCGAGCCGCTGGTCGAGACCATCGGCGCGGGCGGAGCGACGCTGCCCATGGAGGCCGGCCCGTGGCTCGAGGCGCTGCGTGCATTGCCGCGCGACGGCGCGGCCATGGGAGCGGCGGGGCGCGCGCGCTACGAAACCCGTTACGCGCCGCAGGCGGCCGCGGCCGCCTACGAGGCGTTGTACGATGACCTCGGCCGTTCGTTCTCGATCACGGGGTGAGCCAGATGAAGGATCCGCGCCGCTACTACGACGACTTCAGCACGACCTACGACCGGCCGCGCAGCGATGGCTATCACGCGTTCATCGACGATCTCGAGACCGCCTGCGTGCGGCACTGGCTCCGCGGTGAACGGGTACTCGAGGTGGGATGCGGCACCGGGCAGATCCTGCAGCGCGTGCGGACGTTCGCGCCGCGCGCCGTGGGCGTCGATCTCTCCGCCGGCATGCTCGGGCACGCGCGTTCCCGTGACCTCGCGGTCGGCCAGGCGTCGGCCACGCAGCTGCCGTTCCGGGACCGCAGTTTCGATCTGGTCTACTCGTTCAAGGTGCTGCCGCACATCCCGGATCTCGATGCGGCCCTGCGCGAGATCCTGCGCGTTCTCGACGTCGGCGGCGTCGGCGTACTCGAGTTCTACAACACCCGCAGCCTGCGGGTCTGGTGGAAGAGGGCGCGCTGGTGGCGGGTGAAGATCGGGGAGGGCTCGCACGACCGCGAGGTCCACACCACCTACCACTCGCCCGCCGAAGTTCGCGCGCTGCTGCCCGCGGGCGCGCGCGTGATCGGGCAGCGCGGTGTGGTGATCGCCACGCCCCATGCATATGCGCACCGCGTGCCGGTCGCCGGGGCGCTGCTGCGCGGGGTGGAGCGGGCGCTGAGCCGGCCGCTGGCGGGATTCGGCGGCTTCTACGTGGTGGCGTTCCGTCGCGAGACGGTCGCGGGCGTATGAACGGGCCCGGACCCGCCGCGCCGGGCCGCATCCGCCACTGGCTCTGGTGTGGCCTCGCCGGGGGGGCCATCCTCGGCCTGATCGAGGCCAGCGAGCGGGCGATCACGCTGCGTCCGTTCCTGCCGGGTGCGCTCGAACCGTTCGGGATCTGGGTCGTCATGCTCGCGTTCGTCATGCTGGCGGGACTCGTCGCGGGCGTGATCGCGGCCGTGGCCGCCGGCGCGGCACGGCTCACGGCCGTCGCCGGCCCGGCCGTTCCAGCGGTGGCCCGCCACGCCGTGCTCGGTTTCGCGTGGGCGATGGCCGCTGCGGGCTGGCTGCTGCTCGCGCTGACCCTCACCACGCGCTTCGACCGGGTGCTCGATCGCGGCTGGGTGGTGGTGGTCGCGGCCGGCGTCGCGGGCGCCGCGATCACGCCGGCGGTCATCGCGCTTGGCCGCCGCTGGCTCGGGCCCCGGCGCGGACCGGCGCGCGCCCTGGGTGCGCTCCTGCTTCTGGGTGTGCCGGCGGTCTATGCGGTGAACGTGCTGTTCGCACCCCAGTCGAGCGTCGGCGTCCACGTCATGCTCGATACGCTGAGCCTGTTCACGGCGACGATGGCGGTGCGGCTGCTCGGCCCGCCTCCCGGGCGCGCGCCGCTCGCGCCGGCTCTGCTCACCCTCGCGGGGCTGCTGGTCGCCACGCACTTCGTCATGAACGCGAGCCCGCGCATCGCTTCGCTCGCCAAGACGCGCGGGGTCACGTCACGGCGCGCGATCCGCGCGACGGCCTGGGGGCTGGACGCGGACCGCGACGGGCTCTCGCCGTCCTGGCTGACGGCAGGCTGGGACACCGCGCCGTTCGACCCGCGCCGGCCCGCGCACTGGGTGCGCCGCATGCGGCCGGAGCCGGCGCGTGACGCGGCCGCCCCGCCGCCCGCGCTCGACGGCACGGCCCCGTTCCAGACCCCGGTGCCGCGGATCCTGTTCATCACCATCGACGCGTTGCGCGTGGACGTCTCGCGGGGGGACCGGCCGACCCCTCTTGGCCGCCGTCGTCCACCCACGCCGACGCTGGACTCGCTCGCGTCGCGGTCGGCCTCGTTCGCCGCGGCCTACTCGCCCGCATCGGGCACGGGTGACACGTTCAAGAAGCTGTTCGCCGATGCCGCGCAGCCGGGGCTGATCGGGCACGGCCCGCCGGTCGGCTGGCTGCCCGAGCGGCTGGCCGCGGCCGGATACCGCGTCGCGGCGTTCGTGGACGATCCGTCGTTCGCGCCGGCAGCGTGGGGCTGGCCGCACATCGAACGGTACGCGTCCGGCGACCCGCACATGGCGGACGCGCTGATCGACTCGCTCACCGCGGGCGGGCGGGCGTTCGTATGGGTGCACTGGATGCCGCTGCACGCCCGGGTGCTCAATCCGCTCTCGGCCCGTTCCTATTTCGCCGAGGCGCAGCGCCGCCGTTACGCGGAAGGGCTCGCCATCGTCGAACCGCTGGTGGATCGCATGATGGCGCGGCTGCGCGCGAGCGGTGAGGCCGAGAGCACGCTGATCGTGGTGAGCGCCGACCACGGCGAGGAACTCGGGGGCCACGGTCACTTCCACCACAATCTGACGCTCTACGAGCCGGCGGTGCGCGTGCCGCTGTGGCTGAGCGGCCCCGGCGTCGTTCCCGGCGAGCGGGCGCAGGTCGTGCCGCAGCGCGACCTCTACCCGACGCTCATCGAGGCGGCGGGGCTCGATGCGAGCGCGTCGCCGTCGCGCTCGCTGTGGCCCGCGCTCAGCGACACGACCCGGCGGCTGCCGCAGACGCCGATCTACATGTTCCTGCCGCAGCGCGGGTTCTCGCGCCGGTACTCATGGGTTCCCGCCGTGCGCGGCCAGGCGGCGCTGGTGGACCCGGTGGCGCGGCGCAAGGTGATGTTCGATCTCGGCCGCGAACGGGTCGAGGCCTACGACCTCGCTGCCGATCCGCATGAGCGCGTGAATCTGGCGGGCACCCGCCTCGCGTGGGTGATGCGCATGGAGGCGGCGCTGGACTCGGCACTGGACGTCAACGCGCGCCCGCCGACGCCGGCTCTGACGCCGGATGCCGCGCCTTCGGGCGCCGCTACCCCGTGACCCGCGGGATCGGGTTCGTGCGCAGGCGGGTCGCCATCACGAAGTAGCGCCCGATGGTCTGCAGCACCTTCATCTTGCTCGCGCCTTCCTTGAGGTCGTAGCGCAGCACCAGCGGCGCCTCGGTGACCTTCGCGCCGCCGCGGCCGAGCTTCAGCAGCACCTCCGCCATGCACGTGAAGCCGGCCTCCTCGATCAGGTGCTCGCCCCAGATCGCGTGCGCGCGGCGCAGGGTGTTCGCGCGATAGAGGCGGAAACCGCAGGTGTAGTCGCGCGCACCGGGCACGCGCGCGACCAGCGACATCATGAAACTGGCGCCGCGCGAGAGAAACTGCCTGAGCCGGGTGAGGCCGATCTCTTCGCCGCCGGGCGCATAGCGCGACGCGATGACGACATCGGCCCGGTCCCGCTCGAGCAGGTCCCACATGCCGGGCAGGATCGACGGATCGTGCGTGTTGTCGGCATCCATCGTCGAGATCACGTCGTCGTCGGTGGCGCGCGCGAGGGCCTCGGTGAGCCCGGTCCGGAGCGCGGCGCCGAGGTTGCGGTTGACGCCGTGCGGCACCACCTCGAGCGCCAGGCGGCCCTCGAACGAGCGCGCGGCGGCGATGGTGCCGTCCGCACTGCCGTCGTCCACGACGATCACCTGGAGCGGGGTGCCGCGCGCTGCCAGCGCCCCCGCAAGGGCCACGTAGCGCTCGAGCAGGGCGGGGAGGGAGCGCTCTTCGTTGTAGGCGGGCAGAACGGCCCAGAGTTTCGGCACGGAGACGGTTCCCGGCTGAGCATTGGAGGGCGCGAGACAGGATCGAGAACGTAGAGCATAGCCGGGCGGTCCGCCGACTGTCACGAGGACGCCCCATGGGCTCCGCCGGCAGGGCCGCGGCGCCCGGCCCCCGGGAGGATCGCCCGCAGCGGGGTCCGGCCGGGCAGGATGCCGCATTCGGACGGGGATGATGGACGGCGGGCGCAGGCGACCCCCCCCGGGGCCCCGCTGCGGGCGTTTCCGTGGGCGCAAAGTGCTGCAAATCCTTGCCACAGCGTTATCGCTTTGCTAACCTCTGATCTCGGTGGCAGGTAGCAGAGCACCCATGGGAGGCCATTCTCAAGCGCCTTGATAACTGGGTTTTTACAGTAGGGACTGCCGGAGCGCCCGCAAGCGTTTCGGAGCCTGGCGGCGACGCCAGGAGTTGCATCCGAGGATCTGACATCTTGCTGTTTCCCCCGTTGCTCGTGCTCGACGAGTCCTGGACCCGGTTATTGCGGACAAGGCGAGAGCCCTAAGCCGAGGGATATCGTACGTCCCGCGGTTTTTTTACGGGCAACTACAACTTGAGAACGGCACCATGGAGCCCGACATCCTCGCGACCCCCGGACAGTCAACAGGCCGTACGCCGAGCTGGACCGCAAACGGCGACGCCTCCTCCTCACGCGACACGACGCGCATGTTCGCCGTCGTCGCGCCTTCCGAAAGCACCGTGAGCTCGACCGGTGCCACCACACGCCCGCTCGGCGCACCGCGCCACTCGAACGGCGAGGCGCAGGTCGCCGCGCCCGAGTGGACGATTCATGCGCTGCCCGCACCGGGGGAGCGCGCCCATCCGCCGCTCGTCGAACCGCATCCCGCCGATACGGCATACCTGCGGTTCGGCAAGCGCGCGATGGACGTGATCGGCGCGATCTTCGCGCTCGTCGTCACCGCGCCGCTGATGCTGGTGATGGCGGCGCTGATCAAGCTCGAGTCGCGCGGCCCGGTGCTGTACAAGTCGTCGCGCATCGGCTTCGGTGGCCGCGAGTTCACGTTCTACAAGCTGCGCTCCATGGTCGACGGCGCGCACCACCGGCGCGAGGACGTCGCCCATCTGAACGAGTGCGACGGGCCGGTGTTCAAGATCAGCAACGATCCGCGAGTGACCCGGATCGGCCGCCTGCTGCGCCGCACGAGCATCGACGAGATCCCGCAGTTCCTGAACGTGCTCAAGGGCGAGATGAGCCTCGTCGGCCCGCGCCCGCCGCTCCCCGAAGAGGTCTCGCGCTACGAGCCCTGGCAGCTCAAGCGCCTCAGCGTCCGCCCCGGCATCACGTGCCTGTGGCAGATCAGCGGCCGCAGCCGGATCGGCTTCGAGGAGTGGATGCGACTCGATTTGCAGTACATTCGCGCCCAGTCGCTGGGACTGGATCTGAGGATCCTGCTGCAGACGATTCCCGCCGTCATTTCGAGAGACGGCGCCTATTAGGCTCTCCCTGAGAGCGCTCGGTGCGAAGCGCAAGGGGTGTCGTTGAGATACTCCGCAGCGATGAGCCGTCGAGCCACGTTGCAACCGGCGTTCTCGGCAAGAACCTGACGCGAAGGGAGCACCACGAGGACTCGCGAGACGCACTCCAACCCGCCGAGCCCCGCCGCTTCGCCCCGCCCCTACACCGCCCCGACGGTCTTCGGTTGGAACCTGGCCGCAGCCATGCTCCTGGCAGCGGTGTTGCGTTGCTTTCGTCTGGGAGATCAGAGCCTTTGGATCGACGAGGTGTTCACCTGGTTCAGCGCGGGCGGCGCGGGGTCGTTCGGCTGGAAGGCGCTGCGCGAAAACGTGCACGGGCCGCTGTTCTCGCTGGTCGTGAACGGCTGGACGCGCCTGGCGGGCGACGCCGAATGGGCGATACGCACGCCGTCGATGATGTTCGGCGTGCTGACGGTTCCGGCGCTCGCGTGGCTCGCCCGCAAGTGGCTCGGTCGCGACGCGGGGGTGGCCGCCGCGTGGCTCGCCGCCGCGTCGCCGTTCCTGGTCTGGTATTCGCAGGAGGCCCGCAATTACTCCCTGCTGATCCTGTGCGTCTGCGTGTCCACGGCGCTGCTGCTGGACGTGGTGCGACGGCCGGCGGCGCGCTCGACGCTCGCCTACCTCGCCGCGGCCGCCGCGGGAATGCTCTCCAACCTGTCGTTCGCCTTCGTCGCGCCGCTGCACCTCCGCCACTGGTGGGGAACCCGGGAAGGTCGCATGTCGCGGCTCAGGCGCCTCGTGCTCGTGGCGGCGGTCCTGCTGGTGATGGCGAGCCCGTGGCTGGTCGAGTCCTTCGGCATCTGGGACTGGAACCGGCTGTCGCCCACGCGCGAGGCGCCCGCCCGGGAGGCGCCGCTGCGCGGCAAGACCACCTTCCACGCAGGCGCGGTGCCGTTCGCGGCGTATGCGTTCTCGGTGGGCTACACGTTTGGACCCTCGCTGCGCGAGATGCGCGTGCGCGGGCCGGTGGCCGCAGCGCGCGCGCATGCGCCGGCGATCGCGATCGCGGCGATCGTGTGCGGCGCCCTCGCGTGGCTCGGGCTGCTCGCGTTGCGGCGGCGCGGCCGGCTCGGCGACGCGCTGTGGTGGATGCTCGCGCCGGTGCTGGCGGTGAGCTATTTCGCCGTGCAGAACTTCAAGGTGTTCCACCCGCGCTACGTGGCCGTCGCGGCGCCGGCGTGGCTGCTGCTGTTCGCCGCGGCGTTCGCCGACCTCAGGCCGCGCGGACGCTGGCTGTTCGGTGCGGCGCTGGGGGCGATCTGGGCCGTGTCGCTCACGCACCAGTACTTCGACCCGGTTTACGGCCGCGAGGACTTCCGCGGTGCGGCAGCGGTGATCCGCGCGCACGCGCAACCGGGCGAACAGGTGCTGGCGGTGTACTCGTACGAGCCGATGGAGTACTACATGCGTGGCGCGCTGCCGGTCCGGCCATTCTGGCTGGGATGGGCGGCGGACCGGGCGACGCTGGATGCGAAGCTCGACTCGGTGCTCGCCGTGGCGCACGGCACCTGGGTCGTGCTGAGCCGGCCGGAGGATCTCGATCCGGAGGGCCGCTTCGCGCGGCGGATCCAGGCGCGTTTTCCGGACGCGGACGCTTACAGGACGACGGGTGTCCGGGTCTGGCGGTTGCCGCCGGAACCTGCGCCCGGCAACGAATGACATTCTGACCGCGCGCGCGCCCGCGAGGGGGCGGCGCAGGGCTCATGGCTGGAGGATACGAATGCGGGTCGTGGTGGTGGGTCTGGGATACGTGGGATCGGTCTGCTCGGCGTGCCTGGCGAGTCGCGGGCACGAGGTGGTCGGGGTGGACACCAGCACGTTCAAGGTGGACTGCATCGAGCGTGGCGAGAGTCCGATCGTCGAGAACGATCTCACCCGGCTGATCTCGGAATCGCGGGCGGCCGGCCGGCTGCGCGCGACGACCCGGATCGACGAGGCCATGACCGACGCCGACGTCGTGCTCGTGTGCGTCGGCACGCCGAGCGCGGAGGACGGCAGCCTGGACCTCGGGCACGTGAAGCGCGCCTGCACCGAGGTGGGCACCGCGATGCGCGGCTCGAAGCGCTTCCCGGTGGTGGTGATGCGCAGCACCATGCTTCCGGGCAGCGTGCTCGACGAGCTGGTGCCGGTGCTCGAGGCCGCTTCAGGCGGTCGCGCCGGCGAGCAGTTCGGCGTGGCCTACAATCCCGAGTTCCTGCGCGAGGGCACCGCGGTCTCCGACTTCTTCGGCGCCGAGTACACCGTGATCGGCGCCGAGGACGCGCGCTCGGCGGAGCGCCTGGCGGCGGTGTACGAAGGCATCGGCGGCGAAATCGTACGCACCGACGTGCGCACCGCCGAGATGCTCAAGTACGTGAACAACGCCTACCATGCGCTCAAGGTGTCGTTCGCGAACGAAGTGGGCCGCATCTGCAAGCGCCAGGGCATCGACAGCCACGAGGTGATGTCGATCTTCCTGCGGGACACGCGGCTGAACCTCAGCGGCTACTACCTGAAGCCGGGCTTCGCGTTCGGCGGCTCCTGCCTGCCGAAGGACCTGCGCGCGCTGCACTCCCGCATCCGCCAGATCGGCCTCGAGGTGCCCGTCATCGAGAACGTGATCCGCTCGAACGACGTGCACGTCGAGGACGCCATCCACCTGATCGAGCGACTGCGCCGCCGCCGCGTCGGCGTGCTCGGCCTGTCGTTCAAGTCGGAGACCGACGACCTGCGCGAGAGCCCGATTCTGCGCGTGGTCGGCTCACTGGTCGGCAAGGGCTATACCCTGCTCCTGCACGATCCGAACGTGGACCTCGACCGCCTGCTCGGCGCCAACCGGCGCTTCGTGGAGAACGAAGTGTCGTACCTCCCGGAGCGGCTGCGCCGCGACATGAAGGAAGTCGTCGAGCAGAGCGAAGTGATCGTCGTCGCCAACGGCTCGAAGCCGTATCGCGAGGTCGGGTCCATGATGAAACCCGGTCAGATCCTCGTCGATCTCGTGCATGCCGTGGATCCGAAAACCATCAGCCCGTGCGAGTACCATGGCCTTGCGTGGTAGGGTCCTCCACCTGTCGGAGAATCTGCCGCTGCCGTTCGACCGGCGCGTGTGGATGGAGCTGAACGCGCTCCGCGCGGGCGGCTTCGAGGTTTCCGCCATCTGCCCGATGGGCGAGTCGTGGACCGAGCCGTACGAGGTCATCGACGGAATCCACATCTGGCGCTATCCGCCGCCTCCCCCTGCGAGCGGGTTCGTCTCGTACGCCTGGGAATTCCTCTACTGCTGGGTGCAGACCCTCGGCCTTTCGCTGCGGGTCCTCGCCCGGCGCGGATTCGACGTGATCCACGCCGCCAACCCACCGGACACCTTCTGGGCCATCGCCGCGCTCTACAAGCCGTTCGGCAAGCGCTTCGTGTTCGACCATCACGACCTGTGTCCGGAGCTCTACATCGCGCGTTTCGGCGCGGCACGCGAGAACAGCCTGCCGCATCGCGCGCTGCGGATGCTCGAGCGCGCGCAGTTCCGCACCGCGGACCTCGTGATCTCGACCAACGAGTCGTACCGCCAGGTGGCGATGACGCGCGGCGGCAAGTCGCCCGAACGGGTGATCGTGGTGCGCAGCGGCCCGAGCCGCGAGCGGTTCGCGACCGTGCGCCCCGTGGACGAAGCGCTCAAGCGCGGGCGCCGCTACCTGGTCGCCTATCTGGGGGTGATGGCGCCGCAGGACGGCGTGGATCACCTGCTGCGCGCGGCCCACCACCTCGTGAAGGAGGCGGGCCGCGAGGACGTGGGATTCACGCTGGTGGGCGCGGGCGATTCGTTCGACGAGCTCAGGGCGCTCACGGCCGAGCTCGGGCTCGAGCCGTACGTCGAATTCACCGGGCGCGTGCCCGACGAGGAGGTCGAACGGATCCTCGCCACTGCCGACGTCTGCGTGTGCCCGGATCCGCTGAACCCGCTCAACGACCTCTCGACCATGAACAAGATCCTCGAATACATGGCATGCGCGCGACCGATCGTCGCCTACGACCTGCGCGAGCACCGCTACTCGGCGGGCGACGGTGCCCTGTACGCGAAACCGAACGACGAAGCCGACCTCGCCCGCCAGATCGGCGTGCTGCTCGACGACCCCGCGCGCCGCCGCCGCATGGGCGACTACAACCGGAAGCGTTTCCTCGAACAGATGGCCTGGGAGTACAGCGCGGGCGAGCTGCTGCGCGCGTACGACGTGTTATGCGGACCCGCGAAGACCGCGTGACGGTGCTCCTCGCCGGGAGCGGCCGCGCCGTGGGCGGGGCGGAGCGTGTCGTATGGGAGATCGCGACCCGCCTGCCGAAACGGCGGTTCGAAGTGCACGTCTGGCTGTCGCCCGATCCCGGCGTCGACGAGCTGGCCGAAGGCCTGGCCGCACGGGACGTCGCGGTGCACCGGGTGGAGGAGATCGTCTCGCGCTGGGACTGGAAACGGATCGTGTCCGCCTGGCGGCGGCTGCGCGCGCTCAAGCCCCGCCTGCTGCATCTCCATCACGGGCAGGCGGCCTCGGACCCCTACCTCGCCGCGCTCGCCGGGTTCGCCGGCGTCCCGCACGTGGTCGTCACGGAGCATCTCGCCGGACCGCTCCACGATCCACCGGGGCGCGCCCTCAAGCGCCAGGAGCTCGCCGACGCCTCCGCGGTGACGGCCGCGTGCGGAGCGGTCGCGGACGCCCTGGTCGCCGAGTACGGCATCGCCCGCGGACTGGTGCGCGTGGTCGGCAACGGCGCCGATCCACCCGACGAAGAGGCGGAAGCGGCGCCGGCGCGCGAGGCGCGTCAGGCGCTCGGCGTGCGACCCGACCGCCCGCTCTGGGTGTGCGCCGCGCGCCTCGAGGTGCAGAAGGGCCACGCCGCACTGCTCGAGGCGCTCGCCCGGCTGCGCGAGCGCAACGTGGACTTCGTGCTCGCACTCGCCGGTGGCGGCTCGCTGCGTGGCGACCTCGAGCGGCGCGCGAGCGCGCTCGGCCTCGAGGACCACGTGCGTTTCCTCGGCCAGCTCGACGTGCTGGGTCCGCTGCTCGCGGCCGCGGACGTCGTGGTGCTGCCGTCGCTCTGGGAGGGCCTGCCGCTCACGCTGCTCGAAGCCATGGTGCGCGCGCGCCCGGTGATCGCGAGCGCGGTCGGCGGCGTACCGGAAGTCGTCGAAGACGGCGTAAGCGGAATGCTGGTGCCGCCCGGCCGGCCGGAGGCGCTGGCGACGGCGCTCGAGCAGCTGCACCGGCACCCGCGCGCGGCCGAAGGACTGGGGCGCGCGGCGGCCGAGCGGGTGCGCACCGACTTCACCTGGAAGCGCGTGGTCGAGCGTTTCGAAGCGGTCTACGACGAGGTCCTCGGCCTGGCGTCGTTCGTGCCGCCCGGTGCGCGCGAGGGGGTGACGTCGTGAGCCTCGGCGTCGTGGTGCCCTGTCATCGCCAGGAGACGTACCTGCCGCGCACGCTGGCCGCACTCGAGCGGGCGCTCGCGGGCGAAGACTGGAAGGGCGCACTGGTGCTGTCGTCGCCGGGTGCGCCGCCGCCGGTGCTTTCGCCGCGCTGGAGCGTCATCGTGCCGCCGCTCACCACGCCGCTCACGCCGGGCGGGGCGCGCATGCTCGGCTTTTCGGTCGCGGGCGGCGATCACGTCCTGTTCGTCGACGCCGACGTCGAGATCGACGCCGCATGGGTGAACGCGGCGCTCGCCCGCGCGCGCGGGGCCGAAGCGCCCGGCGGGGTGTGGGGACGCATCGAAGAATGGTTCGTCGACGCCCGGGGCGAGCGTCCGGGTGCGGCGGATCTGCTGCGCACCGGCTACGAAGAACGCGACGTGGACTACATGACGGCGGTCGCGCTCTACGACCGCCACGCCCTCGTCGCGGCGGGCGGCTATGACGCGCGCCTGCAGTCCGAGGAGGACTTCGAGCTCGGCATGCGGCTGCATTTGAACGGCGTGCGGCTCGTGCTGCTCGGCATGCGCGCCGGACGTCACTGGAGCGCGCCCAGGCCGAGCCTGGCCGAGCTGGTACGCCGCTGGCGCACCGGGCTCTGCTACGGCCAGGGGCAGGTGCTGAGACTCTACTTCGGCCGCCCGGGCTTCTTCCGCTTGCTCAGGCGCCAGGGGCTCTACATCGCCACGCTCGCCGCGTGGGCGACCGGGCTCGCCGCGCTCAGCGCCGCGGTCCTGGGCGCGGGGCCGGGGCCGCTGGCGATCTGGGCGACGCTCGCCCTGTCCGGGCTCGCGGCGATGACCTTCCGCAAGCGCAGCGTGCGGGTCGCCGCGCTCTCGGTGCTGACGTGGACCATGAACGGCGCGGGGATGATCCTCGGCCTGCTGCGCGGCGCCGACGTCCACGCGAAGGCGGCCCCGCGATGAGCGGCGTGCACGACACGGGGCGCGCGACGGCGGCCGGCGGACGCCCGCTGCGGATCGCGATGATCGGGCAGAAGGGCGTGCCCGCGACCTACGGCGGCATCGAGAAGCACGTCGAGGAGATCGCCGGGCGTCTTGTCCAGCGCGGCCACGACGTCAGCGTGTTCTGCCGGCTCTACTACACGCCGGCCGGCGCGAGCTTCCGCGGCGTGCATCTGCTGCGCCGTCCGAGCCTGCACACCAAACACCTGGACACCGCGACCCACGTCGCCTGGTCGACGGCCGAGGCGATGCTGCGCCGCTTCGACGTCGTGCACTTCCACGCGCTCGGTCCGTCGCTGTTCGCCGGGCTGCCGCGCCTCACCGGATCGAAGACCGTGGTGACGGTGCACGGGCTCGACTGGCAGCGCGAGAAGTGGGGGAAGACCGCGTCGTGGCTGCTGCGCAAGTGCGAGGGGCCGTCGGTGCGCTTCCCGAACCGGACGATCGTGGTCTCGAAGACGCTGCGCAAGTACTTCGCGGAACAGCTGGGCCGCGAGACGGTCTTCATTCCCAACGGGACCGTACTGCCGACGCCGCGCCCGGCCAGGAAGATCCTGCAGCTCGGCCTCGAGCCCGGGAAGTACGTCCTGTTCGTCGGCCGGCTGGTGCCGGAGAAGGGCGTTCACTTCCTGTGCGAGGCGTTCCAGCAGGCGAAGACCGACATGAAGCTGGCGCTGGTGGGCGGGCTGTCGTTCTCCGAGGACTACGTGAAGCTGCTGCGCGGCTACGAGAGCGACCGGATCCGGCTGCTCGACTACGTGTTCGGCGAATCGCTCGAGGAGCTGTGGAGCAACGCGTACATGGTGGCGCAGCCCTCGACGATGGAGGGTCTGTCGATCGCGCTGCTCGAGGCGCTGTCCTACGGGCGCTGCGTGCTGCTCTCGGACATTCCCGAGAACACCGAGGTGGCCGAGGGCTGTACGGTTCCCTTCAGGAGCCGCGACGTGAACGACCTGCGCGACAAGCTGCAGATGCTGCTCGACGACCCGGCGCGGGTGAAGTCGTTCGAGGCGCTCGCCCGCCAGCACATGCGCGACCATTATTCGTGGGACAAGGTGGTCGAGAACACCGAGGCCGTCTACCGCGACGCCACCGGCCGCGGCTGATCCACCGCCGGCTCTTGTCGGCCGGTGGAGCGTGTGCTAGTGCTGTCGCCCATTCACAGGAGCGTTCACCACCGATGCCCGATCGTTACGTGCTGGTGCTCGCCGGCGGCCGCGGCGAGCGGTTCTGGCCCTGGAGCCGACCGGACCGTCCCAAGCAGCTGCTGCCGCTCGCTCGCGACGGACGGACGCTGCTCGCCGCGACGCTCGAGCGCGCGTGCCGCATCGCGGCTGCGGAGCGGATCGTGGTGCTCACCGCGGCGGATCTCGTGGATGCGGTCGGACGCGAGTGCCCGGCCGGGGTGCGCGTGATCGGCGAGCCGGTCGGGCGCAATACGGCGCCGGCGATCGGTGCGGCGGCGGCCCTGTTCGCTGCCGGGGACGGCGACCCGGCGTTCGCGGTGCTGCCTTCCGATCATCTGATCGAGGACGTCGACGCGTTCGCCCGCGACTTCGAACGCGCGTTCAGCGTCGCCGAGCGCGAGCCGGTGCTGCTCACGTTCGGCATCCGTCCCTCCGTGCCCGAGACCAACTTCGGCTACATCCGCCGCGGCGCGGGCCTCGGCGCGCAGCTCTTCCGCGTCGCCGCGTTCACCGAGAAGCCGGACGCCGAGCGCGCCCGGGCCTGGGTCGCAGCCGGCGACTACGTGTGGAACACCGGCATGTTCGTCTGGCGCGCACGCACCTTCCTGGACGCGCTCGAAGCCGGGCGCCCGGCGCTCGGGCGGGCACTGAAGCGCCTCGCCTGGGAAGGCGGCGATGCGGGCTTTGCGCGCGCGCTCGAAGGCGTCTTTCCGGATCTCGAGAAGATCTCCGTGGACTACGCGGTGCTCGAGACGGCGCCGAACGCGCTGGTGCTCGAGGCCACGTTCGACTGGGACGACCTCGGCTCCTGGACGGCCTGGGCCCGCACCCGCGACCGTGACGCGCGCGGCAACGTCTGCGTCGGCGACACGCTCGCCATCGACTGCGACGACTGTATCGTCGTCGGCGAGGGCGGCACGGCCGCGGCGCTCGGACTCTCCGGGATGATCGTCGTGCACATGAACGGCGCCACGCTCACCTGCCCGGTGGCGGCCTCACAGGACGTGCGCCGCATCAGCGACGCCGTGAAGGAAAGGAATCGATCATGAACGCATCGTCGAGCGGCGGCCCCGTGCGGGCGGGCCGCTTCGCGTGGCTGGCGCTCGCGGCGCTCGCCCTGGGTGGTTGCGCCACCGTCGGCAGCGGCGACGGCGGAGGCCTCGTTCCGACCCGCGCCGCTCAGGAGGCGGCGCGCACTGCGGCGGCGGACACCGCCCGCCGGGCGCTCGCGCCCGAGGCCGTGAATCCCGCCAACGCCGGCGCCGACGACGTGCCGGTGCCGGCGCCCGTTCCGGTGCCCGAGCCGGGCCAGGTGGTCGGCAGCACGGCGTCGGGCGGCCACATCGTCGCGCGGCATCCGGCTCCGGCGGTGGTCGACAGCGGGCCGTCGCCCGAGGCGCGCGACGTGCTCGCCACGATTCCCGAACCGCTCGCCGCGGGCGAGCGAGTGGCGCCGCCCGCAGAAGTCCAGCAACGCTACCCGGCCCGTGACGCCACGCCGGGCGCCGGCATGCGCGACTCGCTGGCCGCCGCCGGCGCCGCGGCCGTGACGGCTGACAGCGTGGCCGCGGGCACGGGTGCGGTGCCGGTTCCGGAGCCGACCCTGCCGCTCGGGCAACGCCGGCCATCGGCGATTCCCACGCTCCCGGACAGCGTCGTGCACGCCGTTGCCGATTCCGCGGCGCATGCCGGTGGCCCGGCCCCCGCCGCGCCCGCGGCCGGCACGGCTCCGGCGGGCAGCAGGGCACCCGCTGCTGCACCGGGAGCGACGACCGCAGGCGGCGCGGATTCCGCGGCCGCGGCGGCGCCCGACACGTGCTGGCGCGTGCAGGTCGCCGCGCCCGAAGAGGCCGACCGCGCGGAGCAGTTGCGCGCGGCGGCCGCATCGCTGCTGCTCGTGCCGATGGTCGTCGAGAAGGAGCAGGGTCTCTTCAAGGTGCGGACCCGTGATTGTCTGAACGGCGCCACCGCGACGCGCCTCAGGGGACGTGCCGAGGAAACCGGATTCAAGGGCGCCTTCCGCTTCGTGAGAAAGCCGTGACGCGCTCCGCACCCGCGGGGCTGGTGCTGTTCGAGGACGGCCGCGCCGCCGAGCTCGCACCGCTCACCGACCTGCTGCCGGTGCCGGCGCTGGCGTTCGGCGACTCGACCCTCGGTGCGCGCTGGGTACGCGCGAGCGGCGCGCCGCTCGCCGGCATCGAGGTGCGCGCGAACGCGCTCGCGGCGTGGCGCGACCGTCCCGCGGTCACGGCGCCGGGGGCGGGGAAGGTGCTGGCCGCGAACGCCGCGGTGCTGCCCGACGAGTCGATGCTGGCCTCGCAGGCGGACGCTCTGTTCGTCACCGGCGGGCGGGTCGCAGGTGCGCTGGCACCGGCGGCGACGCTGGCCGCAGGCCGGGGCTGCGGCGCGGACTACGAGGCCTTTCTGCGCGGGCTCGGCCTGCCCGAGATCGAAATTGGCGCACGCGTGATCGAACGGCCGTGGCGGATCGTCGAATGGAACCCGGAGGCGCTGGCCGGCGATCTCGAAGCGGCGGCCGGAACGATCGAGGGCGAGGTGCATCCACGTGCGGTGATCGAAGCGCCGCAGCGTGTCTCGATCGCGGCCGGCGCGCGTGTGGATGCGCTGGCGCTGGTCGACGCGCGCGAAGGCCCGGTGCGCATCGAGACCGGTGCGATCGTGCAGCCGCACACGTGGGTCAGGGGGCCGTGCGTGATCGGTGCGAACACGCAGCTGCTCGGCGGGCTCGTCGGCCGTTCGACGATCGGCCCCGACTGCCGCATCGCCGGCGAAGTCGAGGACTGCGTCTGGCAGGGCCGCTCCAACAAGCGGCACCACGGCTTCGTCGGGCACTCGGTGATTGGCGAGTGGGTGAACCTCGGTGCGCTCACCACCACCAGCGATCTCAAGAACAACTACGGCATCGTGCGTGTGCGCAGCGCGGAGGCCGAGATCGCGACCGGCGTGCGCAAGCTGGGCGCGCTGATCGGCGCCCACGTGAAGACCGGGATCGGCAGCCTGCTCGCGACCGGTGCGTGGATCGGCACGGGATCCAACCTGTTCGGCGGCGGCCGCTTCGCGCCGAAGCACGTGCCGGCTTTCGCGTGGTGGGACGGCGAGACGCTCGGCGAGCACCGGCTCGACGCCTTCCTCGCCACGGCGGCGATGGCGATGTCGCGGCGCGGCGTGACGCTGGAGGCGCCCGAACGCGAGGCGCTTCGAGCGCTGTTCGAGGTGTCGTCGCCCGCCCGCTCCCGGCTCGCCCACGAGCGCCCCTGACGCCCCGCCCGCCCGCCGGGCCCGGGCCCCGCGGCCCCTCCGGCGGGACGCGGCGGGACCAACCCCTTTCCGGAGAAGCCGTTCTCGGTGCGCGCTCCGGTGCCGCGGGGCGCACGGGGGATGTCGCCGGCCGGGCCGTCTTGACCGAATCCCGGGGGGTTCCTAGACTTCCCGCCGCTCGTTGCCCCGGTCGGTCACGGCCGGGCTTCGTTTTGCGTTCCCTTGCCGAGGAGGCCCGTTGCCGCAGCTCCGGAAGGATCCGGTCGTCGGGCGCTGGGTGATCATCGCCACCGAGCGCAGTCGCCGTCCGACCAACTTCGCGCCTGTCTCGACACAGCAGCCAGCGGCGTTCTGCCCGTTCTGCCCGGGCCATGAGGACAAGACCCCACCCGAGGTCTACGTGGCGCGCCCGGACGGCACCGAGCCGGGGTCCGCCGCATGGGACGTGCGCGTCGTGCCCAACAAGTTCCCGGCACTGCAGATCGAGGGTGATCTCGAGCGTCGCGGCGAGGGCCTGTACGACCTCATGAACGGCGTGGGTGCGCACGAGGTCTTCATCGAGAGCCCCTCGCATACGCTCGACCTGCCCGACCTGCCTGCGGATCACATCGCCAGGGTGCTCGACGCCTTCCGCCACAGGCTGGTCGATCTGAATCGCGACCCGCGTCTGCGCTACGTCCTGATCTTCAAGAACTACGGCGAGCGTGCCGGGGCCACGCTGGAACACCCGCACAGCCAGCTGATCGCCATGCCGATCATCCCCAGGAACATCGATGAGGAACTGACCGGCGCGCGGCGCTACTTCGAGCTCAAGGAGCGCTGCGTGTTCTGCGACATCGTGCAGCAGGAGCTGGCCGCCCCGGAAATGAGCCGCGTCGTGCTGAAGACGGAGCGGTTTCTCGCGATCGAGCCGTTCGCCCCGCGCTTCCCGTTCGAGACGTGGATCCTGCCGCGCAAACACGCGGCCAACTTCCACACGCTCGGTGAGGGCACTCCGATGCTCGAACTGGCCAGCGTGCTGAAGGATACCCTGCAGCGTCTGAATCTCGCGCTGTCGAGGCCGCCCTACAACTTCGTCCTGCATACCGCGCCCGTCGGCGACGGCGCGTCGGACTACTACCACTGGCATCTCGAGATCGCCCCCAAGGTGACGCGGGTCGCGGGCTTCGAAATCGGCTCGGGGTTCTACATCAACCCGACGCCGCCGGAGGATGCCGCCAGGTACCTCCGGGAAGTCACGGTCGATGACTGAGAACGGACGCCCGCAGCACGTGGTTCACGTTTCGAGCGAATTCGCCCCGCTGGCGAAGGTCGGCGGGCTCGCCGACATGGTTGCCGCGCTCGCCGCCGAGCAGGCGCGGCGCGGCGACGAGGTCACGGTGGTCCTGCCCGGCTACCGCGACCTCGAACTGCCCGAAGGCGCGCGCGTGCGCGGCCTGGAAGCGGCCCGGGTCCCGTGGGGGGTCGGGCACGAGCCCGCGTCGTTCGAGCTGATCGAGCCCGCCGGCGAGGGCCCGCGCGTGCTGCTGGTGCGCCACGAAGGCGCGCGCCGCTTCTTCGACCGGCCCGGCGTCTACGACGATCCCAATCTCGGTCACGGCTACCCGGACAACGCCGAGCGCTTCCTGTTCTTCTGTCGCGCGGCGCTGGAGGGCCTCAAGCGCCTCGGCTTCCGGGTGGACGTGCTGCACGCGCACGACCATCAGGCGGCCTGGGTGCCCTGCTTCCTGCGCACGCACGACGCACACGAGCGCGCGTTCCAGGGCGCCGCGACCGTGTTCACCCTGCACAACATGGGCTACCAGGGCATCGCCGACGCATTCGTCCTGGGGCTCGCCGGCTTCAGCCGCGAGCTGTTCTACCCGGCGAGCCCGTTCGAGTACTGGGGCCGCGTGAACTTCATGAAGGTCGGGCTCGTCTTCGCCGACGTGCTCACCACCGTCAGCCCGCGCTACGCGAAGGAGATCCAGTCGAGCCCCGAGTTCGGCGCCGGGCTCGAGGGCGTGCTGAGGCGGCGGGGCCGCGACCTGCAGGGGATCCTGAACGGCATCGACGTGGACGTCTGGAATCCCGCGACCGACCCATACCTGCCGGCGCACTACGACGCCGGCGATCTCGCCGGCAAGCGCGAGTGTCGTGCCGCGCTGGTCGAAGAGGCCGGCTGGGACGCGAACGACGAGACCCCGGTCGTCGGCATGGTGACGCGGCTCGCCGAGCAGAAGGGCCTGGACCTGATGGAGCAGGCCGCGCAGCAGGGACTGGAGCTGCCGGCGCGGCTCGTCGTGCAGGGGTCGGGCGAGCCGCGCTACGAGATGTTCCTGCACCGTCTCGCCGAGGCGAACCCCGGACGCGTCTACTACCGCAACGCATTTGACGAACGTTTCGCGCACCTGATCGGCGCGGGCGCCGACATGTTCCTCATGCCGTCGCGCTACGAGCCGTGCGGTCTCAATCAGATGTACAGCCAGCGCTACGGCACGGCTCCGGTGGTGCGGGCCGTGGGCGGGCTCGCGGACACGGTCGAAGAGTTCGATCCCATGAAGGGCACCGGCACCGGCTTCCGCTTCGACGAATACGACGCCGAGGAGATGGTCGCCGCGGTGCGGCGGGCGATCTCGATCCACCACCAGCCGGCTCTGTGGGAGCGGCTCCAGAAGAACGGCATGGCCCGCGACTTCTCGTGGGCCAGGAGCGCCGAGCGCTACGACGCGCTCTACCGCGACGCGCGCGCGAGGATCGCCGGCGGCTTCGTGCCGACCATGGAGAGCGTGCGGGCGGAGGGGTAGGGGGGCGGTGCCGTGCCTGGCCGAGGCGCGGCGGGCGTTCCCGCGCGCGGCGGCGCGCCATCCTCCACGTTTCGGTCGACGGCTGTTCGGCACGTGCATCGAGCTGGTCCGCTGATCCCGCGGGGCCCGGGCGGGAGCGCGCGCCTGCGGCCGCCGCTGCGGGCCGGCGGAGTGCGGATGGACGCGGCGCCTGCACGCGAGGCGCACGGCGGTGCGAGTCAGCCCTCCAGAAACGCCCCGTGCAGCGCCCGCGCCGCGGCATCCCCCTGATCTCCCGGCACCCTGAAGATCAGTGCGGTCGGCGCGACCCGCATCGCGATGAGCGTCACGCTCGCGCGCTCGAGCGCAGCTTCGGCCTTCACGACCTCGGCGGGGCCGAGGCCGATGCCGACCGCCGACACGAACGACGAATCGTGCTGTGCGGAGATCCGCCATTCGCCGCCCGGGCCGCGCAGCGCGCGGAATCCGGCGACCAGCTCCTCGATCGCGTCGCGCGGACCGGTCCACACCAGCGCGTCGTGCACGCCGCCTTCCTGCTCATGGGCGAGCAGCTCGAGCGTGGGATGCTCGGCCGTCACGGCCTCGATGATGCCGCGCGCCTCGCCGCGCGCGCCGGAGTTGCCTTCGGCGATCGCGACCGAGCGGTGCGGCTGCTGTGCGATGGCTTCCACCTTGCCGCTTTCCATGGGGATCTCCTCGATCAGGGTGCCGGGATCGTCGCTGAACGACGAACCGACGATCAGCGTGACGCGACGGGTGGCGGCGAGGTCCACGCAGCGCGCGTGGAGGATCTGGCCGCCCAGATGGGCGAGCGCCGAGCACAGGCGGTAGGCGAGGCGCGGGATGCTGCGCGCGGCAGGGACGATCCGCGGGTCGGCGGTCATCACGCCGGGGACGTCCTTGTAGACCTCGCAGCGGCTGGCGCCGAGCACGGCGGCGAGCGCCACGGCGGTGGTGTCGGAGCCGCCGCGCCCGAGCGTGGTGATCTCCTTCGTTTCCGGATTCACGCCCTGGAAGCCGGCCACGATCACCACTTTCTTCTTTTCGAGCTCCACGCGGATCCGATCGGGACGCACGTCACGGATGCGGGCGGCGTTGTGGGTGCCGTCGGTGAGAATCCCGCTCTGCGAGCCGGTGAACGAGATCGCTTCGATGTCGAGCTCGCCGAGGGCCATCGCCAGCAGCGCCATCGAGACCCGTTCGCCGCTGGTGACGAGCATGTCCAGCTCGCGGCGGCTCGGGCGCTTCGACACCTCGCGCGCGAGGCGCATCAGCTCGTCGGTCTGCTGGCCCATCGCCGAGACGACGACCACCAGGTCGTCGCCCGCCTGCTTCGCCGCCGCGACGCGGCGCGCGACCTCGACGATGCGCGCCGCGCTCTCGACCGACGTGCCGCCGAATTTCTGCACCCGGAGCGCCATGGCGCGGCAGTGTACAGGCGCGCGCGAGCATGGCGAAGGCGGGTCCCGGCCCCGAGCTGCACTTCCGCTGCCCCGCTTGACGCTGTTCCGTGCCCCTCGTTATAGTCGCGCGCCTCGATTGCCGCCGCCATTCCGACCCGGAGGGGCGCGATTTCGACGCGGAAGTAGCTCAGCTGGTAGAGCACGACCTTGCCAAGGTCGGGGTCGCGGGTTCGAATCCCGTCTTCCGCTCCATCTTGGGAGGGCCGGCGTCCAGCCGGCCCGTTCCATTTCACCCGGAGGCGCCCGTGGACTCTCATTCCAACGCGCCCGACCGGCCGGCCGCGGAACGCGCGGTCGCCGAGCTGATCCGGGCGCTCGGGCTCGATCCCGCCGCCGAGCCGGAGCTCCAGCAGACGCCGTCGCGGGTCGTCGACCTCTATGAAGAGGCCTTCGCCGGGCTCGCGCCGGGCGCGGAACCCGACCTCGCCACGTTCCCCCATGCAGGCGCAGGCGACCTGGTGCTCGCGCGCGGGCTGCCGTTTCACTCGGTCTGCGTGCACCATCTGGTGCCGTTCTTCGGACACGCGCGCATCGCCTATCTGCCCGCGAAGAAGATCATCGGCATCAGCGGCCTCGCCCGGCTGCTCGAGCTGTACGCTCGCCGCCCGCAGCTTCAGGAGCGCATCACCGCCCAGATCGCCGACCATCTGGAACGGCTCACCGAGCCGCGCGGAGTGGCGGTGATCCTCGAAGCGCGGCATCTGTGCATGGAGATGCGCGGGATCCGCAAGACGGGCCTGATCGAGACGCGTGTCGTGCGCGGCGCGCTCGCGGAGCCGCGCTGGAGCGCCGCGCTCGATGCCGCGGGCGGCGGCTCGGGCCCCTGACGGTGGATCGCCATGCCGCGGCGTGAACCCGACGTGCTGATCGTCGGCGCCGGTCCGGCCGGCGCTGCGGCGGCGCTGTGGACCGCGTCGCTGGACCTCACACCGCTGCTGCTGGAGCGTGACGCCCGCACGGGCGGGCAGCTGCACCGGATCCACTTCGAGCCGCGCAACCTGCCGGGGGCGCCGAAAGGCAAAGGGCGGCGGGTCGCGGAACGTCTCGACGCCCAGCTCGCCGAGGCCGGGATCGAGGTCGTCCAGGGCGTCGAAGCCGTCGCGCTCGACCCGCCCGCCGCCGGCCGGAGTGCGCGCGTCCGCACCTCGGGCGGCCCCGGGCCGTTCACGGCGCGGGCGATCGTCGTCGCGACGGGTCTCAGGCGGCGGCGGCTCGCGGTGCCCGGCGAGCGGGCCCTCGAAGGTCGCGGCGTCACGGATTCGGCGACACGCGACCTCGACACGCTGCGCGGGCACGACGTCGTCGTGATCGGCGGCGGCGATGCGGCGTTCGAGAACGCGCTGCTGCTCGCCGACGCGGCGTGCCGCGTGACGCTCGCGGTGCGTGGTCCGATTCACGCCCGCGCCGCGTTCCGCGAACGCGTGGAAGCGAATCCGGGAATCGTCGTGCTGCGCGACGCCCAGGCGCTCGCGATCCTCGGCGAAGACGCGGTGCGTGCGGTGCGCTTCGCGACGCCGGCGGGGGAGACCGAGGTCACGACCCCGGCCGTGGTCGTCAAGATCGGCCAGATGCCGAACAGCGAGTGGTGCACGACGCTCGATCGCGACGAAGAGGGCTACGTGCGCGTGGACGCGGGGCTGCACACGTCCATGCCGGGGGTGTGGGCCGCCGGCGACATCGCCCGTCCGGTGGTGCCGGGGATCGCCATCGCGCTCGGCCAGGGCGCGACGGCGGCCGCCTCGATCCGGAAGGCCCTGGCCGGAACGTAGGCGCCTCCACGCGGCGGTTCCGGGGCGCCGGCATTTGCCGCAACCGCTCGCGCCCGGTTAGACTTCCGGCGCTCGCGATAATGCCCGGCGTGCCGATGTGGCCGCCGGGCTTTTGCGTGGCCGTGCGGGCCGCCCTCCGGCCCGGCCCGGTCCGCGCCGCGCGGCAGGCCCGGGGCGCGGGGTCCGGGCCTGCCGAAGGGCCCCGGGCGCGGCCTTTCAGCGCGCCCGGCTCACGGCGCGGCCGTGCGGTTCGACTCGATCAGCGCCGCGACGGTCTCCGTGCCGAGCGTCATGGCCGAGCGGAATTCCCCCTCGACCCCCACTTTTGCGCCCTCCCGCGGCGCACCGCCGGTCTTCGTGGCCACGGTCAGCACGCCGGTGCCGTCGTTCACCCGGTAGACGCCGTAGCCGAGCACGCTGATCGCACTCTCGACGGTGCCGGCCACCCGCACCTTCTGATGGTCGAAGCGGCCCGGGTCGTCGAGCAGGGTCTTGATCGGCGTCACGCCGGACGTGCAGCCGGCGACGAGGCCGAGCGCGAGCAGCGCGCCGAACCCGATGCGCCGCCTGCGAATGCCTGGGGTCATGGAAAGTCCTCCGTCTTCGAGCGTCGGTGGGGAGCCGGTGTGCGTCGCCATTCCGGTCCGTTTCACGAGCCGGCCGGGCTAGCGCTTGAGCGGTACCACGTTCCTGTCGTCGAGGCCGAGCACGTTGACGAGGTCCGAACCGGCCGGGACGATGAATTTGGTCTGCTGCTGGAGCACGTCGCGCAGCACGTCGAGCCGCTTGCTGACCTCGGCGCGCTCCTGGAAGAATTTCTCCGCCGCGGTCGAGATCGCCTCGATCGCCTCCGCTTCCGCGTTCGCACGCAGGACCCGCGCCTGCGCGTCGCCTTCGGCCTTGAGGATCTCGGCCGCCCGCGCGCCCTCGGCCTCGAGGATCGCAGACTGCTTGACGCCCTCGGACTCGAGGATGTTGGCACGCTTGTCGCGCTCGGCCTTCATCTGTCGTGACATGGCCTCGGTGATGTCGGCCGGTGGATCGATCTTCTGCACCTCGACGCGGGTGATCTTGACGCCCCACGGATTGGTGGCTTCGTCGAGCACGGCGCGCAGGTTGGTGTTGATCGCGTCGCGCGCGGTGAGCGTCTCGTCGAGCTGTTTGTCGCCGATCAGGTTGCGCAGGTTCGTCTGCGCCAGGGTAGTCGCGGCGTACGCGAAGTTCTGCACCTCGAAAGTGGCCTTCACCGGGTCGGAAATGCGGTAGTAGATCACCGCGTCCACGGTCACGCCCACGTTGTCCTTGGTGATCACCCGCTGCGGTTCCACGTTGATGACCCGCTCGCGCATGTCCACCTTGATCATGTCCTCGATCACCGGAACCAGAAACGTGAGTCCCGAATCCGCGAGCCCGCGGAACTTGCCGAGCCTGAGGATCACGCCCTTCTCGAACTGCGAGACGATGCGCGCCGAACGTGCCAGCGCGACCAGCGCGATGAACAGGACGACGACGACCAGAAACGTCAAGAAGTTCGCCAGCATCACTTCACCTCCACGGTCACGCCGTCCACGGCGGTCACGGTCACTTCCGTTCCGGTTTCGATCGTCTCGCCGGCGCCGACGGCCGGCCGGGCCCGCCAGATCTCGCCGTCGATCTTCACCTGGCCCGCCGCATGGCGGCCGACCCGTTGCAGCACCATTCCGTGCCGGCCGATCAGGGCGTCCGCGTTGGACGGCGCCTCCTGCACGTGCAGCCGGTGGCGCACCCAGTTGCGGCCGATCAGGATGTAGAGCACGCACAGCACGGCGGAGACGATGTAGCCCGCGATGGCGCTGCCGAGCGCCATCCCGGCGCCGCCGCCGATCACGAACGCCGAGCCGATCAGCACCATGTCGAAGCCGGCGAATCCACCGAGACCGACTTCGATCAGGATCAGCACGGCACCGCCGATCACCAGCAACCAGTTCCAGTTCATGGGCGAGGTCCTCCTTTGACGCGGCCCGGCGGCCCCTCGCCGGCTGCATGTCGCTTCCTTGGATGCGCGGTCCGCCCGCGCGACGGGCAAAACCGGATGCGCCGGCTACGATTCCGGCGCTTTCCTGAAGACCAGCACGCCGTTGTGACCGCCGAAGCCGAACGCATTCGACATCACGACCTCCACCTGCGCCGCGCGCGCCGCGCCCGGTACGTAGTCGAGGTCGCAATCGGGGTCGGGGTCCTCGAGGTTGATCGTCGGATGGATGAGCTGGTGGAGGAGCGTGAGCACGCAGACCACCGCCTCGATTCCCGCGGCGCCGCCCAGGCTGTGACCGATCATGGACTTGGTCGAGTGCACGGCGAGCCGGCGCGCATGGTCGCCGAACACCTCCTTGATCGCGCGCGTCTCGGTGACGTCGTTGAGCGGCGTGGAGGTGCCGTGCGCGTTGATCAGCTGCACCGCCTCCGGGGGGACCCCCGCGTCGTCGAGCGCGGCCCGCATCGCGCGCACGGCGCCGCGGCCGGTGGGGTCCGGCGCCGTGATGTGGTGGCCGTCCGACGACATGCCGAAGCCCGCGACCTCGGCGAGAATCGCGGCCCCGCGCGCGCGCGCGTGTTCGAGCGTTTCCAGCACCACGACACCGGCGCCTTCGGCGATCACGAAACCGTCACGGCTCGCGCTGAAGGGCCGCGAGGCGGTCGCGGGGGAGTCGTTGCGCGTCGACAGCGCGCGCAGCAGGCAGTAGCCGTCCACCGCCCACGGCGAGATCGTGCACTCGGCCGAGCCGGCCACGGCGACCTCGGCGCGGCCCCAGCGCAGCAGGTCGAGCGCACTGCCGATCGCGTGCGCGCCGCTGGCGCAGGCGGTGACCGGGCAGAAGTTGGGGCCCTTGCAGCCGGTGTCCATCGCGATCGCACCGGCGGCCATGTTGGGGATGATCATCGGCACCGTGAGCGGGTGGAAGCGGCCGATGCCCTTCTCGACGAAGGCCTGATGCTCGCGTTCCAGGTGATCGAACCCGCCGATGCCCGAGCCGACGACGACCGCCACGTTCTCGCGGTCGAAATCCGCGGGCCACGCCGCATGCACGATGGCTTCCTGTGCGGCCACGAGCGCGAGCTGTGCGAAGCGCGCCGTGCGCTTGCGGATCTTCGCGCCGAGCTTCGACTCCGCGTCCAGGTCGTCCACCTGGCCGGCGATGCGGCTGCACAGCCCGGTGGCGTCGAACGCCGTGATCGGTCCGATCCCCGAACGGCCCGCGCGGATGCCGTCCCAGAAGGCGGGAACGCCCGTTCCGTTGGCGGCGCAAACGCCCATTCCCGTGACGACGACGCGATGCGGCTGCATGCGGGGGCGGGGGTCAGTCCATCGCGAATTCGCGATGGAACACCAGGTCGAAGCTGAACGTCTTCGCCCGGGTGCGGGACTCCATGTGGTCGGCGATCCGCGTCAGACGGCGCGGGATGTCGAGGATCTTCGCCTGCGCCTCGCGCCCGAGTGCGTCGAGCCCGGTGAGGGTTTCGATCTTCCAGAAACGGATCAGCTCCTCGACGATCTTCAGGTACTCGCGCGGCCCGTAGATGCCGGCGCGGCGCACGACGTCGGCGAGGTCGCGGAAGTGCGGCATCGAGACGCCGGGCATGTCGATGCTCGGCATCACCAGGGCGGCCGAGGCCAGCGCCCGGTTCGGGTCGCGCTCGAGCACCTCGGCGAACACCTTCCGGTAGAACGCGTAGTGGCGGGCCTCGTCGCCGGCGACGCGCGACAGGATGTAGCCGATCTTGGGCTCGTAGGTGCCGGCGATCCTGCCGGTGTTGGCGTGCGAGAACTGGGTGGCCCGCTCCTGAAGCGACGTGTAGACGAACACGCGGTAGGGATCGCGATCCCACACCGGGTGGAAGCCGGCGCGCAGGTATTCGAACTGCATGGTCTCCAGCACGCGCTGATCGAGGATCCGCGAACTGCGACAGTAGTCATGCAGGACGATACCGTGGCGATCCTCCTCGGCGGTCCACAGGTTGTTCCACTTGCGCCAGAAGGTGTGGTCGCCGAAATACACCGCAAGCAGACGGTGGAAGTGCGGCAGGCCCTCCTCGGTGAGTACGTTCAACGCGATCGCGATGCGCGAGGCGTCGGGAAGCCCGCGGGCCCGGTCGCGCAGCGTCCGCTCCGCGGCGTCGGGCGTGTTGGTTTCCTCCTCGAGGAACAGATCGCTGGGCATCCACAGCTCGCGCTTCGACTCGTGATCGGCCATGAACTCGCCGACCGTGTCCTCGAGGTCGGCCAGGACCTCGAACCGGGCGAGCAGGTCCGCGTCGAAGTTGAAGGACAAGCCGGATCTCCTTGTCTCGAGCGTTGCGATTCGACCGGACGGGGAACGCCATCCGGGGGTCGTGACGTACCTCCCGGAACCATAACAGGTTTGGCGGAATCGGCATGGCGGCCCGGGGCAGCCCCGGGCGTGCGCTCGCGGGCCGCTCCCTCCGTGGAGCGCGCGCTCAGCCCTCGCCCGCGCGCGCCATCACCATCTGCACGTCGTCGAGGTCGCGCTCGAGGAAGCCCGCTTCGCTGTAGCTGAAGTAGTAGGCCCACTTGCGGATGCCCGCGGCGGAGGCGCCGAGCGCGAGGGCCTCGTCGCGGTGCCGGATCAGCCGCTCACGCCACTCGTGCAGCGTCGTGGCGTAGTGCTCGCCGATCCGCTCGAGATCGCGCACGACGAGCCTGGAGTGCCGCTCCATCGCATGCACCAGCGCTTCGACCGAGGGCAGATGGCCGCCGGGGAAGATGTGCTTCTGGATCCAGTCGGCGCGGCCGCGGTACGCCCGGTAGCGGCTGCCGTCGATCGTGATCGCCTGCAACACCACGCGCCCGCCGGGGGCGAGCAGCTCGTCGCAGCGGTGGAAGAACGCGCCGAGGTATTCGTGACCGACGGCTTCGATCATCTCGATCGACACGATCGCGTCGTAACGCCCGGCCACGTCGCGGTAGTCACGGAGCTCGAACGTGACGCGATCCTCGAGCCCGGCCTCCTGCGCGCGCGCGCGCGACAGGGCGAGCTGCTCGCGGGACAGGGTGATGCCCTTGACCCGGCAGCCCGTCGTGCGCGCGGCGTGGAGCGCGAAGCTGCCCCAGCCCGAGCCGATCTCGAGCACGTGATCATCACGGCCGACGCGCGCCTTCGTGAGTATGGCGTCGAGTTTGCGCTGTTGCGCCGCTTCGAGCGTGTCGCCCGGCTCGCCGTACACGGCGCACGAATAGGTCATCGACGGATCGAGGAACAGGCGGAAGAAGTCGTTGCCCTGATCGTAGTGGGCACGGATGTTCGCCCGGCTGCCGCGGCGCGTGTTGCGGCGTCGCTGCTGCACGAGCGCGCTCCAGAACCGCGCCGGCCACCCCATCCAGCGCGCCCGCGCGGCGAAGCGATCGCGGTTGATGGCCAGCACGCGGATCAACGCGGTGAGGTCGGGGGTGTCCCAGTCGCCGTCCACGAACGACTCGCCGAAACCGAGGTCGCCGGACACGGCGACCCGGGTGAAGAAGCGCCAGCGACGCACGCGGATCCGACCCCCGGGCCCGGGCGCCGTGCCGCCGAAGCGGCGCACGCGCCCGTCGGGCAGCTCGAGCGCGAGCCGGCCGGCGCGCACGCAGCCGAGCACCGCGGAGACCAGCGCCACCGCGGCGCGCTCGAGCGGCCGCGCCGGCGCGCGCCCGAACGTCATGGGGCTCACGGATTCCGGTCGGGTGTGCACGGAGAGCCTCCTTTCACAGCGCCGCTGCGCGTCCGTTCCGCGCGGCAGGGCAGGCGGGCGCGGCTGACCGCGGCGACTCGGCGATCATGCGGTCGAGGGGGCGGCCGCCGGGCGACCGCGATGCTCCCTCGCGCCGCGGTTCCGCACGGCGGCGCCGCCGCGGACGAGATCCACGCGAAGGGTCAGAATCTCATGAACGCCGGAGAAGTTGAAGGGCGTGCCTCACGCCCGGCGGCGAAGGAATCCGCCGCGGTCCTCGAACGAAACCTAGCGGAGCAGCGGGAAGCGCCGCGTGGCGACCGCTCCGCCCGCCTCGAGGCGCGCGAAATACACGCCGGGCGGCACGGGGGCGCCGTGCCGGTCGAGTCCGTTCCAGCGCACGTCGTGCGCTCCGGCCGTGCGCTCGCCGTCGATCAGCGTCGCCACGCGCCGCCCCCGCGCGTCGATCAGCTCCAGGCGCACGGGCCCCCTCCGCGGCAGCGTGAAGCGGAACGTCGCGGCGCCGCGCGCGGGCGTGGGCATCACCGGCGCGAGCGCGACGCGCCCGCCGCCGGTGGCGGGTGCGATGCCGACGTTCCCGGTGTCGAGCTGCACGACGATCAGCGCCATCGGCGACAGATGGAGGGTGATCGACTGGCCGAAACCGTCGGCACCGACGGCCTCGCTCGCGAGCAGGCCGGGGTTGGTCGTTCCGGCGTTCCCGTAAACGGGCGACTGGCTGTTCAGGACCTCGACGTAGTTCCCCGTGACCGGGACGCCGATCCGGTAGCTCGAGTAGTCGTCGTTGCTGAAGTTGGCGAGGATCACGAAATGGTGGCCGTCGTTGTCGGAACGGCGCCAGCCGATGACGTTGCCGGCCTCGTTCAGGTGATGCACGGTCCAGCTCGCGTTCGCGTAGAGCGCCGGTGCGGACGTGCGCAGGTGGATGGCGTCCCGATAGTACCGGTAGACGTCCGCATAGGTCGTCAACTTGGACCAGTCGATGCGGTTGCCGGAGCTGCTGCCGAAATCGGTGTCCTCGAGCCATTCGTCGCCCATCAGCATCGCGGGGACGCCGGGCGCGAACAGGGTGACGCCCTGCGCCAGCATGGTGCGGCCGCGCGCGTAGGCGTCGTCGTACGGGTAGGTCGTGTCGATCGTCTTCACCAGCCGCTGCCCGCCGCTCGCCGGCCAGGCCTCGTCGTGCAGCTCCACGTAGTTCACGACGTAGCGCCCGTTGAGGTACGCGCTGCCGTTGATGGCGTCGCGGATCGCGCCCATGTTCGGGTCGCCGAACGCGGCGGCCACGACCGCCTCGCGCAGGCGGTCCGTGAAGGCGTCGTGGTACTGCGCGTCGAAGCCGGCGCCGCCGATCGAAGTCGGCTCGGTGACGCCCGGATCGTCCGGCAGCTGCTCGGCAATCGTCACCTTGTCGGCCCAGCGCCGGTCGACCTCGTCGTTGAGCCGCTGCATGAGCGCCCAGCCGGAGGCTGCGTGCGCGCCGATGTTCATGTAGCTCGTGGCGTCCATGCGGAATCCGTCGACGCGGTATTCGTCGAGCCAGTAGTCCGCGCTGTCCACGAAGTAGTCGCGCACCTCGGGCACGTCGAAGTCCGCCTGGGCGCCCCACGGCGTATCGATCTCCGGCGTGTCGAAGTAGATCTGCGTGCCGTCGTAGTTCCACATGAAGTTGGAATTCACGGTGAAGTGGTTCCACACGACGTCGAGCAGCACGGCGATGCCGTGAGCGTGCAGGGAGTCCACCATCGCCCGCATGCCCTCCGGCGCCCCATAGGCCGACTCGACCGCCCACTGGCTCTGCGGGTTGTAGCCGGCGGACTCGTCGCCCGGGAATTCGGTCACCGGGTTCAGCATCACCGCGTTGATGCCGAGATCGGCGAGGTGGCCGGCACGGGCGGCGACGTCCACGTAGTCGGCGGGGAACGGCGGGGTGCCGAGCGGGTCGTTGCGGCCCGGGTACGTGCCGACGTGCAGCTGGTAGATCACCATCTGCTCGAGCGGCGGCGTCTGGAAGTCGGGCACCGCCCACTGATAGAGGAACGGGTCGATGATGCGCGAATTGTCGCTGCTCGACGGGTTCAGTGCGCGGCCACGCGCATCGCTGTTCCATACACTGCCGTCGAAGTAGTACTTGTACTCCTGCTGGTCGAACGTGCCGTTGACCTTCGCGATGAAGTCGTCGCCCACCTTCGTCATCGGATTGCCGAGCCCCCAGCCGTTGAAGGCGCCGCGCACGTAGGCGATCGTCGCGCCCGGCGCCCATACCTTGAAGACCGTCGCACCGCCGTTCACCAGCGTGGCGCCGTAGGGCGCGTGCGTGAGCGTCGCGAAGTCGATGGCGAAGCCGCCCGCCGGCGGGCCGTCGCTCATGCCGGCCGGGCCCAGGTAGTCGGTGTCGCCGCCGTCGGTGAGTTCGACGTAGTAGGTCTCGGTCGTGGCCGCGGTCATGGGCACCAGCGCCATCCAGATGTCGTAGGGGCCGCGCTGCCCGATCACGGTGGCGTCGACCTGGACCGTCGCACCGGCGTCCACGTGGACGCGCGCCGCGGTGAGATCGTCGTGATATGCGCGGAAACGGACCTGGAACGCCTCGCCGTTCACCGGGCAGACCGGCCGCCGATCCTGCCAGGCCACGTGGCTCACGCCGTTCCACTCGACGTTGCCGTCCTGCGACGCCGCGCGCGCGGCGGGCGCCGCCGCGATGAGGGCGGCGGTGAGGAGAGCGGGTGAAATCCAGTGGGTTCGCATGCGCTCGGTGCAAGAGATGGGGTGGCGGTGCGTACGGTGCACGAAAAGGATACCCGAATCCGCGCTGCCACGCCCGGCGCCGGCCCGGCCGGGGCCCGGCGCCGCCGCGGCGCTCCCCGCGGCCGCCGCCTCAGCCCGCGAAGCCGAACAGCTTCCGCTCGCGGATCAGCTTCGCGACCCGTCGCGGCACCATGGTTTCCCACGTCGGGTCGCCCGTGCGCAGCCGCTCGAGCACGTCACGCGACTGAATCGACAGGCTCTCGCGGTCGAAATCCCGGACCGGCACGATGTAACCGTTCTGGATGAGGTGTGCATACAGGTGGGAGAGGTGCGGGGCGACCTCGAAGTTGTCCACGGTTGTCAGCGCGCCGCTCTCGGGGTTCAGGGCCGGATAGACGAACAGCTTCAGGTCGCTCTTGAACATGCGCCCGAACGACTCGAGGATCCCGCCATCGAGGCTCGTGTAATAGCGCTCCTCGAACACCTCGTGCAGGCTCGGGACGCCCATCACGATGCCGATCCGGCTGCGTGTGTACATGTAGAGGTAGGCCGCGAGCCGGAAGTACTCGAAGTAGTTGGAGATCAGCACGTGGCGCCCGAGTGCGCCGAGCAGGTCCACGCGCTCGAGGAAATCGCGCGTGTCGATGCCGGCCTCGGCGGTGAGACTGCGCAGCGTCATCTCCATCAACACGATCACCTCGTCCGCCGCGCCTTCATCGCCGTCGTCGAACTGCGCCAGCGCCTTCTCGAGCATGTCGTGCGTCACCCTGGTGACGGGGCGGAAGCTGCCGCGCTCGACCAGCACCGCCTTGTGATGCAGGACCTCGGAGGCCTGCACGACCTCACCGTCGGGGCGGAACATGACCGCGTTGGTGAGCCCGTGACGCACCAGCTCGAGCGCCAGCAGCCGGTTGTCCACGCCCTCGAACGCCGGGCCGCTGCTCTTGATCATGTCCACCTCGACGCGGTCGCGCGTGAGATCGTCGAGCAGCGACAGGATCATCTCCACGGGCCGGTCGGCCAGCTCCCAGGCGCCCCACAGCAGGTTCACGCCCATGATGCCGAGCGCCTCCTGTTGCTGGACGTTTTCGCGGTCGAGCATGCGCACGTGGATGATGATCTCGGACGGCTCGGCGCGCGGCACGTGCTGGAAGCGGATCCCGATCCAGCCGTTGGCGTCGTCGTGGCGTGAGAAGCTGGTGGCGGCGACGGTGTCGGCGAAGACGAAGAAGCGGGTCGTCGGGCCGCGCTTCTGGTCGAGCCGTTCGAGCAGAAGGCGAAACTCGTACTCGAGCATCGTCTGCAGCCGGCTGCGGCTCACGTAGCGCTGTGACGCGCCGTAGATCGCGTCGCTCACCTGCATGTCGTAGGCGGACATCGTCTTCGCCACGGTGCCGGCCGCGCCGCCGACACGAAAGAACCAGCGCGCGACCTCCTGGCCGGCGCCGATCTCGGCGAACGTCCCGTAGCGGGAGTCGTCGCGGTTGATCTGGGTGGACTTTTCGTGGGTGTCGAGGTGCTCGCGGCTCATCGCGGCCATTCTGGCGCGGTGCCGGGTGCGCATGCAAACCGCGCGCGCCGGGGAGGGCGGCGGGCCCGCACGCGGCGCGCGTGGCGGCCGCGGGCACGCCCACCGCGTTCGTCGCCCGATCCGCCGCTCCGGTGGATGCGCGCAACCCCGGTCCGGTTCACCGCGTAGAGTCCACGCATTCGCCGACACCGATCCACATTGCCCACCGGGAGGTCACCCCATGTCATTCGTCCGTCCGTTCCGCCGCCTGCCGGCCGTGCTGCTCGCGCTGGCGGCAACCCTCACGCTCGCGCTGCCGGCGCTGGCGCAGCCCGAGGCGCCGCCCGAATGGGTGCAGAAGAGCAACGCCCACGCGCAGGTGCTGCTCGACCTGTTCGCCAGGCTGAGTCCCGAGAGCGCGGGGCAGTTCGGCGTTCCCGGCTACGACGAGCAGATCACCGATCTCAGCCCGGGCATCTACGAGCGGAACATGGCCGCCGTGAAGACGGCACGCGAGGAGATGGAGAAGCGGCTCGCGGCGGAGACGGACCCGCGCGTCCGGCAGGATCTCCAGATCCTGCTGGATCAGATCGACAAGCAGAGCGAATCGAACCAGGTCCAGCACGAACTGGTTCAGCCGTACTTCAGCGTGACGCAGGTCGTGTACATGGGTATCAAAGGGCTGCTCGACGAGCGTATCCCGGCCGAGCGCCGCAAGGCCGCCATCGTGCGTCTCAACCGCTACGCCGGCCTCGAGAAGGGCTACCGCCCGTTCGCCGAGCTCGCCGAGGCGCGGATGCGCGAGCGCATGAACATGGGCCTGCTGCCGCCGGTGAAGGCCGAGGTCGAGCGCGACCTCACCGACAGCAAGACCTTCGTCGACGGGATCGGGGAGCTGTGCACGAAGTTCGACGTCAAGGACTACAAGAAGCCGCTCGGCGCGCTGCGCAAACAGCTCGCCGCCTACGACGACTTCGTGCGCACGGAGATCCTGCCCCAGGCGCGCACCGACTTCCGCCAGCCGGAGAAGCTCTACCAGCTCGCGCTGCGCGACTACGGCGACACCATGCCGCCGGCCGAGATCATGAGCCGGGCGCGCGTCGCGTTCCGCGAGCTGCAGAACCAGATGCAGTCGATGGCGATCCTGGTGGCCGGGGAGCACGGCTGGGCGGACACCGACTATCGCGACGTGATCAAGGCGCTCAAGAAGGACCAGCTCACCGGCGAGGCGATTCTGCCCTACTACCGGAACCGGCTGAAGGAGATCGAAGACATCATCCGGCGCGAGAACATCTGCACGCTGCCCGAGCGCGACGCGGTGATCGAGCTCAGTGCCGCCGCGGAGACCGCGGCGATCCCCGCGCCGCACCTGTCGCCGCCGCCGCTGATCGGCAATACCGGCCAGCCGGCCAAGTTCATGCTGCCGCTCACGGCACCCGATGCCTCGGGAAAGGAGCAGTCCTTCGACGACTTCACGTTCGAGGCGGCGTCGTGGACGCTCACCGCGCACGAGGCGCGTCCCGGCCACGAGCTGCAGTTTTCGAAGATGCTCGAGAACGGCGTCTCGCTCGCGCGCGGCCTGTTCTCGCTCAACAGCGTGAACGTCGAAGGCTGGGGGCTGTACGCCGAGGCCGAGCTGCAGCCCTACGAGCCGATCGACGGGCAGCTGATCGCCCTGCAGCACCGTCTGCTGCGCGCGGCGCGCGCGGTGCTCGATCCGGGCCTGCAGCTCGGTCTCGTCACCCGTGATGAAGCGATGCGGGTGCTGCGCGACGACGTGTGCCTGAGCCAGCCGATGGCCCTGCAGGAAGTCGAGCGCTATACCTTCCGCGCGCCGGGCCAGGCGCCGTCGTACTTCGTCGGCTACTCGCAGCTGCTCGAGACCCGCGCCAAGGCGGAGCTCGCACTCGGGAAGCACTTCGACCGCAGGAAGTTCAACGACTTCGTGCTCGCCCAGGGCATGCTGCCCGTCGAGTTGCTCGACAAGGTCGTGATGGAGGAGTTCGTCGCGCCGCAAATGGCCGCGAAGTAGGCCGCGCCGCGGTGCCGTGCACGCCGCCGCCCTCCGGGGCGGCGGCGTGCGGCGTGATGGGCGTAACCGCAGGCCGCGGCGCGCGGCTGCGCCAGCTAACGGCCCGCGCTGCTGCTCAGTCCGTGCCGTCCGAGCATCCGGTACAACGTGCTGCGCGCGACCCCCAGCCGCCGGGCGGCATCGCTCAGGTTGCCGCGCGACTGCTCGAGCGCACGCAGCAGCGCTTCGCGTTCGGCGGTGGCGAGCGTGTCGACGCCGGCCTCCGGGCCGGGTTCGGGATCCGAGGGCATGTGCCACGGTTCGATGCGCGGCGCATCGCCCGCCATCACCGTCGCGTAGTCGAGCGCCGTGCGCAGCTCGCGGACGTTGCCCGGCCACTGCTGGCGCTCGATCCACGTGAGCGCAGCGGGGGACAGCACGGAAACACGTTCGAGCCCGCGGCGCCGCGCAATGCGCTGCAGCAGATGGCCGGCGAGCTCGCGGCGGTCGGTACGCCGCCTGAGCGGCGGCAGCTGCAGCACCACGCCGCGCATGCGGAAGTAGAGGTCGCTGCGGAACGCGCCGCTGGTGACCAGCCGCGGCAGGTCGCGATGGGTGGCGGCGATCAGCCGCACGTCGGCGGTGCGCTCGGTGGCCTCGCCGACGCGATAGAAATGGCCGCCCTCGAGGAAGCGCAGCAGCATGGCCTGCACGCCGGGGGCCAGTTCGCCGACCTCGTCGAGGAACAGCGTGCCGCCGTGCGCGGCTTCGAGCTTGCCCTTGCGACCCGCCGGATCCGCGCCGGTGAACGCGCCGGGTCCGTAGCCGAACAGTTCCGATTCGAGCAGCGTTCCCGTCAGCGTGCCCGCATTGACCGCAATGAACGGCTGCGCCGCGCGCGGGCCCGCGGCATGCACCGCGCGCGCGAAGAGCTCCTTGCCGGTGCCGGTCTCGCCGAGCAGGAGCACCGGCAGATCGCTGTCCGCGAAGCGGGCCGCGCGCGTGCGCGCCGCGGCGATGGCCGGATCGCTGCCCGCGATCGCCGCGAAGGCGCCCGGCGTCGGCTGCGTCGCCCACGCCGGAACGGCGCGCACGCCGCGCCGGCGCAGGTGCACCATGGTCGCGATCGGGTCTGCCGGATCGCCGATGGGTTCGAGCTCGACCACGAGATCGCGGGGCAGTCCCGGATGGGAGAGCCTGCGGCGCGGATCGCCGGCGCGAGCCATGGCCGTGAGCCGGCGCGCGAGCAGGCGTTCGTCGGTGCGCGTGGCGAGTTCGCGGAAGCGCGCGTTCACACGCCGCACGCGTCCCGTGGTCTCGAGGATCAGCGCGGCGTGCGGCAGATCCCTGAGCACCCGCTCGAGTGCGAACAGGCCGCCCTGCGTCGCCGCGTCGTAGGAGCGCCCGACGATCAGCGCTTCGATGGCCGCGGCAGCGGCAGCGACCGAGGCGTGGATGAAAGGTCCGGCGCAGGCCGCGGGCCCGGTCGCGTCGAGCACACCGACCAGGCGTTCACGCACGTCGCGGATCGGGGCGCCGTAGCAGGCGAAGACGTGGTTGCGGCGCTCGTAGTGATCGGGGCCGACGATCGCCACCGGGCGGCGCTCGTAGAGCGTCGTGCCGACCCCGTTCGTGCCGCGGGCGAGTTCGCTCCAGACCGCGCCCTCGATGAGTCGTTCGCGGACGACCGTGTCCTCGAACGGCTGCGAGATCCGGCGCGCGACGACCCGGCCGGTGTCGTCGGCGAGCACGCCGCAGAATCCCTGGTCGGCGAGTGCGGTGGCGAAGGCCTCGAACGGCGACCCGGGGGCGATGAGCGGCGCGAACGCGTCCACCGATTCGGCGAGACCGGCGAGTGCCATTTTCGGCTCGCCGGGATCGTCTCCGGAGAGCCCGGCGTCGCGGCAACGGACCCAGCGCTGGAGCATGACGTGGCCGGCGATTTCACGGCGGGAACAGAGCCCCTCCTGGAAACGCCGCCACAGGCGCTGATCGGCCGGCTGGTGCACCAGTGCGCTGCTCATGCGGCTGGAGAGTACGCCGCAGCGCGCATCGCAGCAATTGCAACTGTCCCATCTGCGGCGCGAAAACTGTAGCATTTCGCTCCAGTTCGTCTCGTCTCTGCGCGTAACTCGTTGCGGCGTGTCGAGGCATGCCTCTTGCGCCTTGCTCCGACAGTCGCTGCCCGGTCTTTCCCCCAATCGAGCGGCGTGGCCGGCGTGATTCGTGTCGCGACGGGCTCGGCAACCCTGCCCAACATCGTGTGCGCGCCACGCGCCAGCGGCTGCGTGCGGTGCGGTCACGACCGGCCGAAGAAAAAGCGTCATGGACCTGGAGGCGTCGGTTGCGGAACCACTCGGGTGCGGCCCCCGAGCCCGTGGCCGCGCCTCCTGTCTTTCCCCATCCGACCCCCTTCCCCCATGCGTTATCCTCCGAATCGATCCCCGCGAGAGGAGGATGATCGCCATGGCGAAGCAGGACCCCCGCGTCGACGCCTACATCGAGAGCGCCGCGCCGTTCGCACGACCGATCCTCACGCACCTGCGCCGCGTGATCCACAGGGCGTGCCCCGGCGTGGCCGAGACCATGAAGTGGGGCATGCCGGCCTTCGACTACGAAGGGCCGCTCGCGCACTTCGCAGCGTTCAAGGAGCACGCCGTGCTCTCGCTGTGGAAGGGGCAGCTGCTCTTCGGCGGCGAGGCGGCGCCCGGCGGTACGGGGGAGAAGGCGATGGGGCACTTCGGCAGAATTCGGCGCGTCGAAGACCTGCCCGCCGAGCGTACGCTGATCTCGCTCATCAAGCGCGCCGTGCTCCTCAACGAGGCCGGGGTACGGCTGCACCGCGCGAAGCCGAGGCCCGAATTGCGGACGCCGCCGTTCCTCATGGCCGCGCTCGAAAAGGACCAGCGCGCGCTGGCCAGCTACAACGGCTTCAGCGTCGCACAGCGGCGTGAGTACATCGAGTGGGTCAGCGAGGCGAAGACCGAAGCGACGCGGCGCCGCCGCGTGGCGACCGCGGTCGAGTGGCTGAGCGAAGGCAAGCAGCGCAACTGGAAGTATCGGAAGCGGGCGATCTGAGCGATCGCCCGTGCGCGGCGCGCGCTCGGTGACAGCCTCACGGTGCCGCCGGACGCGCGAGCGCGGGCACGCGGGCTCGCGCCGGCTGGTGCTGCGCCCACCACTCCTGTGCGTGTGCCTCGGTCCACCCGTCCGCCGGCACGGTTTCCGCCAGCCGCCGCGCGAGATCGCGCGCAGACGCCGGACGCCGCACGGGGTCCTTTTCCAGGCATTCCAGAACGAGCCGGTCGAGCGCTTCGGGGATCGGCAGCTCGGTGCGCGTGGAGGGCGGCGGCGGTGGCGTGTGAGCGTGGTGGACGAGCAGCGCCGTGGGGCTCGGCGCCTCGAATACCAGCTCGCCGGTGAGCAGCCAGTAGGCGAGGCAGCCGGTCGCGTAAATGTCGACGCGATGATCGAGCTCCAGGCGACCGAGCGCCTGCTCGGGCGACATGAAGGCCGGTGTTCCGTGGATCGCGTTCTCCGCGGTCAGATCCGCGGCTCCGTCGCGCGCGTCGGCGAGCGCCTTGACGAGCCCGAAGTCGAGCACCTTCACGAAGTCGACGTCTTCGCCGTAGCGGCAGACGAAGACGTTGGCCGGCTTGATGTCGCGATGCACCAGACCGCGCGACTCGGCCTCCGAAAGGGAGTGGCAGACCTGGCCGATCAGGTGGACCGCGCGCGCCGCGGGAACGGGGCCGAAGCGCCGGACCAGCGTGTTCGCATCGAGACCCTCCAGCAACTCCATCACGTAGTAGAAGGAACCGTCCTCGGTGACGCCGAAGTCGAATACGTTCACCGTGTGCGGCGAACGCAGGCTCGCGGTCGCCCGTGCTTCGCGCTCGAAGCGCCGCAGAACCTCCTCCGAGACGCTCGCGCGCGTGCCGGCCGCACCGGGGTACTGGATCAGCTTGATCGCGGCGGGGCGCGCGAGCAGGCGGTGGTGCGCCCGCCACACCTCGCCCATCCCGCCGCGGCCGAGCAGCTCCTCGAGATGGTAGCTGCCGAGTTCGCGCGCCGCGACCACATCGCGCCCGAGCCGGTAGATCACGCGCGCGCCCATCGAGGCGAAGATCACCGCGAAGGTCGAGGCGACGACAGCCGACGCGTAGGCTTCGCCATGCGCTTCGATGCGGCCGCTCGCGGCCAGCACCAGCAGCGCGAGGGGCGCCATCGCCCCGGCGACGAGGCTCGCGAGCAGCATGCGGCGTGGTGGCCCGGGGAGGATCAGCGGGAACAGGATGACGATCGTCGGCACCCAGGTCAGATGCGGCAGCGTGGATTCGTCGATCCACTGCTGCCAGTTGCTGCTCACTGCCACCACGAAGCACGTTGCCGCCTCGTAGACGAGCCCCAGCGTGTGGAGCCGTGCGGCGGGAACGTCGCGGCGTTGCGCCATCCACCACACCGCCAGCGAAGCCGCCGCCGCCGTCAGGCTGAGCGCGAGGAAAGCCGGCGAAGTCGACGCCTCCGCCTCGAGCGGCGTTCCGACGGCCTGCGCGTAAATCCAGCGCCCGAGCAGCATCAGCGGGTCGAACGCGAACGCGATGAACAGCAGCAGGGCAATCAGCCCGAGGCGCCCGCGCACCTGTTCCATGAGGTCGCGCGGCAGTGAGCCCGAATCGCCGGGGCCCGCGCCCGCCGCGCCGCGGCCGGGCGGCACCAGCGTCACGTGCCGGCTGGCCGTGGCATCGTCGGGTCGAGGGGCGGGAGCGAGCTGCTCTACAACCCGATTCCCGTCGCTGAGAAACGCGCGACCAAGGCCATCATCGACGTCGGCTTCGACCGCCTCGGGGATCTCGTCGGGGCCGGGCTCGTGCTGCTGGTGCTGGCCCTGCACGTGGGATGGACGACCGCCGCCCTGCTGGCGCTGGTGGTGGCGTTCGCGCTCGCCACTCTGGCGCTGGTTGCGCGCCTCTCCCACGGGTACGTCGCTTCGCTCGAAGCCGGGCTCGTCGCGGAGGCCGAAGGGCTCGAATCGGTCGAGCTCCCCGACTGGACCGGCGCGCGGACGCTGTACGGGACGGGCAGCGGCGTGGCCGTGGGGCCCGTGCACCCGGGGGCGGAGCCGCGCACCACGGGGCCGGGTGATGCGACGGCGCAGGCATCCAGGCCCCGCGCGGGGACCGGTCCGCCGGGGGCCGATGCGACGCCGCTCGACGATCTGCGCTCGGGCGACCCCGCTCGCGTGCGCGCCGTGCTGGCGCGCACGCCGGCGCTCGACCCCGTGCTCGTCCCGGAGGCGATCGGACTGCTCGCATGGGACGAGGTCGCCCGCGACGCGATCCTCGCGCTGCGCCGCGTGTCGCAGGCGGATCCCGGACCCCTGGTGGATGCGCTGCTCGACCCGGGGACCGGCTTCACCGTGCGACGGCGGTTGCCGGCGGCGCTCGCCGGCTGCACGGCGTCGCGCGCGGTCGAGGGACTGATCGAGGGTCTGCGCGACGGCCGCTTCGAAGTGCGCTACCGCTGCGGCCGCGTCCTCGCGCGGATGCGCGCCTCCGACCCCGGATGGCGCATCGAGCCCGATCTGGTGTTCGACATCGTGCGCCGCGAGGCGCGCGTCGAACGCTCGATGTGGAACTCGCGCCGGTTGCTCGAGCAGATGGAGGACACGCCCGAAGCGCAGGCCCCGTTCGACGCCGTGGTGCGCGAGCGTGCCGGGCGGAGTCTCGAGCACGTGTTCACGCTGCTCGCGCTGGTACTGCCGGTCGAGCCGCTCGGCATCGCGTTCCGGGGGTTGCAGACCGGTGATCCCGCGCTGCGCGGGCTCGCGCTCGAGTACCTGGACAGCGTGCTGCCCGATGCGGTGAAGGCGGTCCTCTGGAAACACCTCGAGGAGCGTGCGCCGGAGGCCGGCATGCCCGTGACGCGGCGCCAGCGCGAGGCCGTGCTGGAGGCGCTGATGCGCTCGCACGTGTCGATCGAGGCGGCGCTGGAAAGGGCGCGTCACCGGTGAGCGGGACGTCGAGGGGCGGGCGGAGGCCCGGCGTCGATCTCCGGCAGGGCCGGCGCCGGCTCGAGGGCTCCGCTACTCCGCCCTGAGCGCGTCCACCGGATCCAGCCCCGCCGCCCTGCGCGCGGGGGCGACGCCGGCGGCGAGACCGACGCCGAGCGCCATGCCGAGCGCGGCGAGCACGACCCACATCGGCACGTAGACCGAGAGCCCGGGGATCACCGCCTGCAGCAGCCATGCGCCGCCCATGCCGATCAAGAGGCCCGCAACGCCACCGGCGAGCGCGGTGACCGCGGCCTCGAACAGGTACCAGATCAGGATCTGGTGCCGGTGTGCGCCGATCGCCTTCACCAGCCCGATCTCGTTCACGCGCTCCTGCACCACGATCCACATGATGGTCAGGATTCCGATCGCGCCGACCAGCAGGCTGATCCCGGCGATCGCGGTGACGACGGCGCTGATGATGCCGAGGATCCGGTTGATCATCGCCATCGCTTCCAGCTGCGTGGTGATCGTGAAATCCTCGTCGCCGTCGTGGCGGTCGATGAGCATCGCGCGCGTGCGGTCGGCGACGGGATCGATGTCGTCGGGCGAGGCGACCAGCAGATCGATCTCGTCCACCTCGGGACGGTTGAACAGACGCATGGCGTTCGCGATCGGGATGTACGCGGCGTCGTCGAGATCGAAACCCAGGAACTCGCCCTTGGATTCCATCACGCCGATCACGCGGAAACGCGCGTCGCCGACGCGCACGGGCTCGCCGAGCGGGTTCGCGCTGCCGAACAGCTCGCGCTTGAGCTTGGGGCCGAGCACGATCACGGCGGAGCCGCTCTCGTAGTCCATCTCGGGGATGAATTCGCCGACTGCCACGGGCATCAGCCAGACGCGCGGCAGGTCGGAGGTCACGCCGTACACGTAGACCTGGCGGCTCAGCCCCTGAAACTGGACTTCGGCGCTGCCCACCGACATCGCCACGGTGCCGGTCACCGCCGGAATGCGCCGCAGCGCGCGCGCGTCCTGGAGCGTGAGCTTCCTGTGGCTGGACAGGGTGCCGGGAATGCCGCCGGTCTCGATCCGGCCGGGATTGATGCCGACGATCGTCGAGCCGAACTGCGACATCTGGGCGACGATGTAGCGGCGCGTGCCTTCGCCGATCGAGGCGAGCAGCACGACGGCGGCGACGCCGACCGCGATCGCGAGCGCGGAGAGTCCGTAGCGCAGGCGGTGCGAGGACAGCGCCTCGAAGGTGAGGCTGATGAGATCGGAGAACCTCACGTCAATGGCTCCCGCGCAGCGCGTCGGCGGCGGCGAGGCGCGCGGCACGGCGCGCCGGCATGATTCCGAACGCGGCGCCGGCGACCAGCGCCAGCACGAGCACGACGCCGATCCACAGCGGGCTCGGGGCCAGCGGGAAGTCGGGGAAGATCGCCGCCCCGATCCACACCAGCGTCGCGCCCACCAGCACGCCGAGCGCCGCGCCCGAGCCCGACAGCATCAGCGCCTCGGCGAGAAACACGCCCATGATCTGCCGGCGCCGCGCACCGAGGGCTTTCAGCAGGCCGACCTCGCTCGCGCGCTCGGAGACCGAGACCAGCATCACGTTCATGATGCCGATCCCGGCGACCGCGAGCGAGATGGCGGCGATGCCGGCGAGCGCGGCCGTCAGGGCGTCGATCACGGAGCGGAACGTGCCGAGCATGGCGTCCTGCGTGACCATCGTGAAGTCCTCGTCGCCGTCGTGGCGATCGATCAGCACGCGGCGGATCTGCTCCCTGGCGGCCGGCACCTCCTCGGCGTTCGCCGCCTGGGTGAAGATCCGGAACAGCGAGGTCTGGTCGAACAGCCGGAGTCCCGTGGTGACCGGCACGATCGCCATGTCGTCGAAGTCGATGCCGAGGAACTCGCCCTTCTCCTCCATGACCCCGATCACCCGGAAACGCCAGTCGCCGATCCGCACGGGCTTGCCGACCGGATTCTCGCCGGGAAAGATCGCGGCCTGGATCTTGGGTCCGATCACCACCACCGGCTCGCCCTCGCGCGGATCGCCGGGGGGGATGAACTGTCCGATCCGCATCTGGATACCGCGGATCGCCTTGAATTCGGCGGTCGTACCCATGACGCGCACGTCGCGGTAGCGGCCCTCGTAGCTGAAGCGCGCGGTACCCGCCGAGAGCGGCGCCACGCGCCGCACCGCGGGGGCCTGGCGCAACAGCGCCTCGGCGTCTTCGATCGTCAGGTCGCGCGTCGTGCCGCCGAACGTCGGCATGCCGCCGCTGGTTTCGGTCCTGCCGGGCAGCACGATCACCAGGTTGGTGCCGATGCCGGCGAACTCGTTCACGACGTAGCCCTTCGCCGCTTCGCCGAGCGCGGTCAGCACGAGCACGGCGGTGACGCCGATCGCGATCCCGCCGAGCGTGAGCGCGGTGCGCAGGTGATGGCGCCACTGCGCCTCGAACGCGAGCTGCAGCAGGTCGGAGAGCTTCACGGCGCGCCGCCCTGCGGCGCCGCGGTGGCGTCACCACCCGCCCCGCCCTGCGAACGGTTGGCGGCGTCGGATTCGATGCGGCCGTCACGCATGCGCACGACGCGTTCCGCCTGATTGCCGACGTTGGGATCGTGCGTCACGAGCACGATGCACAGGCCCTGCCCGTTCAATTCCTTGAGCAGGTCCACGATCTCCTGTCCGGACTTCGAGTCCAGGTTTCCGGTGGGCTCGTCGGCGAGCAGGATGCTCGGCTCCATCACCACGGCGCGCGCGATGGCGACGCGCTGGCGTTCGCCGCCCGACATCTGGTCGGGGCGGTGGTCCATGCGGTGGCCGAGACCGACGCGCTTGAGCGCCCTTTCGACGCGGGCGCGGCGCGCATCCGGCTCGACGCCGGCGAAGATCATCGGCAGCTCGACGTTGCGCGCGGCGGTCATGCGCGGCACGAGGTGGAACGTCTGGAAGACGAAGCTGATCTTGCGCTGGCGGACGTCGGCGAGCTGGTCGTCGCTGAGCGCTTCGACCGCCTCGCCGTCCAGGCGGTAGTGTCCGGACGTGGGCGTGTCCAGGCAGCCGAGCACGTTCAGCAGCGTCGATTTGCCCGAGCCGGAGGGACCCATCACCGCGACGAATTCGCCGCGGCGGACCTCGAGTGACACGTCGTCGAGCGCCCGCACCTGGGTGTCGCCGACCGGGTAGACGCGGCTCACGTGCTCGAGCGCGATGACCGCGCCGTCAGCCTTCGTCCCGTTCATGGCCGTGCGAGCGTCGTGTCGGCGACGGCCTTCACCTGGGCTCCAGCCTTGACCCCCTGCTTGTCGAGGTTGGTGATCACCTTCTCGCCCGGCTGGAGGCCGCTCTGGATTTCCGTCCACTGCCAGTTGCGCAGCCCCACCTTCACGTCGCGCTCGACCGCCTTGCCGCGTTCGACCACCAGCACGCGGCGGCCTTCGATGACCGCGAAGGTCGGCACGCGCAGCACGTCCTCGCGGCGGTCGAGCACGATCACGATGTCGGCCGAGGTCCCGGGCAGCGGCTGCGGGAGGTCGGGGGCGCGGTCGATGTTCACCTCGACGGTGAGCGTGCGGTTCTGCTCCTGCTGGTCGTTGACCACCGGATAGACGCGCGCCACGTGCCCGGTCCACGTCATGCCGCGGTAGGGATCGAGCGTGACGCGCGCCGGCAGCCCGGGTTTCAGTCGCCCGATGTCGACCTCGTCGATGCGTGCGGTCACGTAGAGCGAGTCCGGGGCGACGATCTCCAGCACCGGCTGGCCGGGCACCACGGATTCGCCGACCTCGACCAGCCGCTGCGCGATGACGCCGTCGTAGGGCGCGGTGACCCGCATGTGCGCGAGGTCGTCCTCGGCGAGGCGTACGCTGGCGGTGGCGCGTTCGGCGCCCGCGTCGGCGGCGTCGAGCGCGGCGCGCGCTTCGTCATAGTGGGATTGCGCCTGATCCATTTCGCCCTGCGAGATCAGCCCCTGTGCGCGCAGCTTCTGCGCCCGCTCGTGCTCGAGTTTCGCGAGCTCGAACGCGGCGCGCGCGGACTCGGCGTTGGCGCGCTGCACGTCGCGCTCGCGGCGCGCCAGATCGAGCGACGTCCTGGCGGTCGAGGCGTCGAGCTGCACCAGCACCTCACCCTTGTGCACGCGCTCGGACTCGCGATGCGGGATGGCCACCACGCGGCCGGCACGTTCGGCGCCGAGCTTCGAGCGATGCCGTGCGCGCACCGTGCCCGCCTGGCTGTTGGTGACCACGTCCTCGACCGTGCCGCGGGCGGCGACGGCCGCCTGCACTTCGATCGGTTTCGTCCTGAATACGGTGAGCCTGAGCAGCACGAACACGGCGACGACGATGGCCGCGATGATCCCCCAGCGCTTCATGTACGGGCCTCCTGGCCTTGGTCCCGGGCCGCGGTCTACCGCACGAGGGGCGGCGCCCGGCCTCGTGCCGTGTCCGCCGATGCCCAGTGGGCGGCGGGACGGTCACGGTGTGCACCCTACAACGGCCGCCGCATCCGGGCACGGATCGTACCGGAACGCCGGACGGACCGCCGCGGCGCCGGGCCGCACCCGCTGCCGCCCCGGCGCCAGGGGCCGTGCCGCGCCGCATCTGCGCGTGACCGCGTGCTTTGACCGGGTCCGCGCCGCGTTGCTAGCGTGCAGCGCGCGCGCCGCGGTCCGAACCTCTTCCATTTCCCCCATCGTGGAGAAGCGATGTCATCGCGACAGGTCTGCCGTTTCGTCATTCCGCTGATCGCGGCCGTCATGTTCGCCGCGGCCGCCCGCCCGCTCGCCGCCGCCGTGAGCCCCTCACGACCGCCGCTGGAGCCGGATGCGTCCGAGATTCAGCTCGAGCTCGACAAGCTCGGTACGCTCGGCAGCGTGCTGTACATCGCCGCGCATCCGGATGACGAGAATACGGCGCTCCTGACCTGGCTCTCGCGCGAGCGCCATCTGCGAGTGGGCTACCTGGCGATGACGCGCGGCGACGGCGGCCAGAACCTGCTCGGCACCGAAGTCGGCTCCGCGCTCGGCGTGATCCGCACGCAGGAGCTGATGGCGGCGCGCCGCATCGACGGCGCGGAGCAGTACTTCACGCGCGCGATCGACTTCGGCTATTCGAAGTCCACCGACGAGGCGCTGGCGATGTGGGGCCACGACGAGATCCTTTCGGATGTCGTGCGGGTGATCCGCCGCTTCCGCCCCGACGTGATCATCACCCGCTTCACGCCGACGCGCGGCGGGCACGGCCACCACACCGCCTCGGCGCTGCTCGCCGAGGAGGCGTTCGCCGCCGCGGCCGACCCGAACCGCTTCCCCGAGCAGCTCGCCGAGGTCGGCACCTGGCAGGCGAAGCGCCTCATGTGGAACGCGTTCCGGTTCGGCAGCATGCCCGACGACTCGTCGGTGGGCGGCGTGACGGTGGACCTCGGCGCCTACAACCCGCTGCTCGGCCGCTCCTATACGGAGATCGCGGGCGAGAGCCGCAGCATGCACAAGAGTCAGGGTTTCGGCGCCGCCGAGCGCCGTGGCACGTACCTGAACCGCCTCGTCCCCACCGCCGGCGAGCCCGCGCGCGACGATTTCATGGACGGCGTCGACACCGGCTGGACGCGGGTCCGTGGCGGCGCACAGGTCGGCAGGCTGGTCGAAGAGGTGAAGCGGCGATTCGATCCGCGCAACCCCGCGGCGAGCGTGGACGGGCTGTTCGCGGTGCGCCGGGCCCTGGACGCACTGCGCTACGACCCGTGGGTGGAGGTCAAGCGCGCCGAGCTCGACGAGCTGATCCGTGCGTGCGCGGGGCTCTGGATCGAGGCCGTCGCGCAACATCCGACGGCGACGCCCGGCGAAGCGGCGGACGTCACGTTGAGCGTCCTCGAGCGTAGCGAGGTGCCCTTCAGGCTCGACCGCGCCGAACTCGTGCAGGCCGGCCGCCCGGCGCCGGGGGCGGGGGGCGTGACCGCACCCGTGCCGCTCAGGAACGACGTCCCGGTGGACGCCGACGTGCAGCTGACGATCCCGGCCGACACGCCCCTCACGCAACCGTACTGGCTCGCCGCCCCGCCCGACGGCGCGCGCTTCCACGTCGACGAACCGTCGCTCATCGGTCTCGCGGAGACACCGGCTGTGGTCACCGCACGTTTCACGCTCACGCACGGCGGCCAGTCGATCACGTTCGAAGTCCCCCTGCTCTACCGCTGGGTGGACCGCGTCGAGGGCGAGCGCTACCGGCGCTTCGAGATCGCGCCGCCGGCGACCGCGCGCTTCGAGAACCCGGTTGCCGTGTTCGCCGACGTCCACCCGCGCGAGATCGGCGTGGTGGTGCGCGGCCATCGTGACGGCGTGACCGGCACGGTCGCGCTGGCGCCGCCGCGCGGCTGGACGGTGACGCCGGCCTCGATGCCGGTGAGCCTGAAGTCGGAGGGCGACGAGGTGACCCTGCGCTTCACCGTGACGCCCGGCGCGAACGCCGAAACCGGCCCGCTCGGCGCCGCCGTGACCGTGGATGGCAAGGCGTGGAACCGCGGCCTGGTGACGATCGACTACCCGCACATTCCGCGCCAGGATCTGTTCCCGCCGGCCGAGGCGCGGCTGGTGCGCGTGCCACTCGCCACGCGCGGCACGAACATCGGCTACCTCATGGGCAGCGGCGACGCGATTCCCGAGGCGCTGCGCCAGGTGGGCTACAGGGTGACGCTGCTCGACGATGACCAGGTCGCAGGCGCCGACCTCGCCGGCTACGACGCGATCGTGGCCGGGGTACGCGCGTACAACACGCGGCCGCGCCTGCTCGCGCTCCAGCCCAGGCTGCTGGAGTACGTGAAGAACGGCGGCACGCTCGTCGTGCAGTACAACACCGCGCAGCAACGGCTGAACGACGCGCTCGGGCCCTGGCCGTTCACGATCACCCATGATCGCGTGACCGACGAGACCGCGAAGATGACGTTCGTGAACCCGCGACACCCGCTGCTCAACACCCCCAATCGGATCACCGCGGCCGACTTCGACGGCTGGGTGCAGGAGCGCGGGCTCTACTTTGCGAACCCCTGGGATGCGAAGTACGACACCGTGCTCGCCGCGCACGACGCCGGTGAGGACGACCTCGCCGGCGGACTGCTCTACGGCCGCTACGGCAGGGGCGTGTTCATCTACACCGGCTTCTCGTTCTTCCGCGAGCTGCCGGCCGGCGTGCCGGGCGCGTACCGCCTGTTCGTGAACCTGGTGAGCGCGCGCCCGTGAAGAGGCCCGGCCGCCGGGACGGAAGGCGCCGCCCGGTCAGGGGCGCGCCGTTCGGCCACATGCCGGTCTCCGCGCCGAAGGACGCGGTGGACGAGGTGCACGCCCGTACCGCCGAAGAGGAGGAGGGCATCGACGCGCCGCCGCCCGTCGGCGGCTCGTGGCAGCGGCTCTACACCGGCGTGGTGCTCACGCTGATCCTGTACGTGCTGGCGCTCTGGCTGTTCACGCGGGCATTCGCGCCGTGAGGACGCTGGACTGGATCGTTCTCGGCGCCTCGCTCGCGTTCATCGTCCTCTACGGGATGTGGAAGGGGCGCGGCAATCGCGACCTCAAAGGCTACTTCCTCGCCAACCGCAGCATGGCCTGGTACACGGTGGCGCTGAGCATCATGGCCACGCAGGCGAGCGCGATCACCTTCCTGTCGACCCCGGGACAGGCCTACGTGGACGGCATGCGCTTCGTGCAGTTCTACTTCGGCCTGCCGCTCGCAATGATCGTGGTCGCGGCGATCATCGTCCCGATCTACCGGCGCATGAACGTCATCACCGCCTACGAGTATCTGGAGGGGCGCTTCGACGGCAAGACGCGCTCGCTCGCGGCCCTGCTGTTCCTGGTGCAGCGCGGGCTGGCCGCCGGGCTCACGATTTACGCGCCGTCGCTGATCCTCTCGGTGCTGCTCGGCTGGAACCTGTACTGGACCAATCTGATCATCGGAGTGCTGGTGGTGAGCTACACCGCGGCGGGCGGCTCGCGCGCCGTCAACCACACCCAGTTCCAGCAGTTCCTGATCATCCTCGGCGGCATGGCGGTCGCGTTCGTCCTGATCCTCAAGGGGCTGCCGCGGAACGTGGGATTCGGCGACGCGGTATCGGTGGCCGGCACGCTCGGGCGCCTGAACGCGGTCGACTTTTCGTTCGATCCGAACAACCGCTACAACCTCTGGTCGGGTCTGATCGGCGGTTTCTTCCTGCAGCTCTCGTACTTCGGCACCGATCAGTCGCAGGTCGGCCGCTACCTCACCGGCCGTTCCGTGGCGCAGAGCCGCCTGAGCCTGCTGTTCAACGGCATCGTCAAGATCCCGATGCAGTTCGGCATCCTGTTCCTCGGCGCGATGGTGTTCGTGTTCTACCAGTTCGCGCCGCCGCCGGTGTTCTTCAATCCGGTCGAGGTGCAGAGGATCGAGGCGAGCCCGCACGCCGCGGCCTTCGCGGCAATCGAGGCCCGCCACGCGCAGGCGGTCGCCGCGCGCCGCGATCGCATCGACGCGCTGATCGAGGCGCGGCACGCCGGCGATGTCATGCGCGCCGAAGCCGCAGAGGTCGACCTGCGCGCCGCGCAGGAGCGCGTGAGCGAGGTGCGCACCGAGGCGGTCGACCTGATGAAGACGAACGACCCCGGCGCGCAGACGAGCGACACCAACTACATCTTCCTCACCTTCGTGCTCGACCACCTGCCGATGGGTGTCGTCGGCATGGTGCTGGCGGCGATCTTCGCGGCCTCGATGTCGTCGACCTCGGCCGAGCTCAACGCGCTCGCCTCGACGGCGATCGTGGACGTGTACCGGCGGCTGCCATGGCGAAGGTGGCGGCGGCCGCAGCCCGCACTCGGCGAGGCGGATGCGGACATTCCGGATCCGGCGGCAACGGCCATCGACGCGCACGACCGCAGCGAGGTGCGCGCCTCGAAGTTCGCGACGCTCCTCTGGGGCGCGTTCGCGATCGGCTTCGCCGAGTTCGCCAACCGGCTCGGCTCGCTGATCGAGGCGATCAACATCCTGGGCTCGCTGTTCTACCCGACCATCCTCGGCATCTTCCTGACCGCGTTCCTGCTCAAGCGCGTGCGCGGGCACGCAGTGTTCCTCGCGGCACTGCTCGCGCAGGCCGTGGTGATCTACCTGTATCGGTTCACCGACATCGCGTTCCTCTGGTACAACCTGGCCTGCCTGCTGGTGATGGGCCTCGCCCTGCTGGTGCAGGCGGTCCTGAACGCGGCGCGGCCCGCGCGTCCGGCCTGAGGTGTCGTCCCCTCCACCCGGGGCCGGCGCGGGCGAAAGTGCTTGCGTTGCGATTTCGCGCATACGACGCTCTGCGCCGCTCACGATGCGCCCACCCCGGAGGCTCGCATGAAGAGAGTGCTGATCGTGCTGCTCGTGATCATCGCGGGGCTGACGGTCTTCATCTCGACACGGCCGGGCCATTATCACGTCGAGCGCTCGGCGACGCTGTCCGCACCGCCCGCGGCGGTCTACGCGCAGATCGCGGACTTCCATCGCTGGGACGCCTGGTCGCCGTGGGAGAAGCTCGATCCGGCCATGAAGAAGACCTTCGCGGGCCCGGAGGCCGGGACCGGCGCGAGCTACCACTGGCTGGGCAACGACAGGGTGGGCGAGGGGCGGATGACGATCACCGACGCCCGGCCGGATGCGCGGGTGGCGATCGATCTCGAGTTCATCAAGCCCTTCGAATCGAAGAACGCGACCGTGTTCACGCTCGTCCCGGCCGGCGGCGGAACCCGGGTCGTGTGGTCGATGGACGGCGAGAACCACTTCATGGGCAAGGCCATGTCGCTGTTCATGGACATGGACCGGATGATCGGCGGCGACTTCGAGGAGGGCCTCGCCGGCCTCGACAGTGTGACGGCCGCCGCGACCGACACGGCGGCCGGTGCGGCGGCGGCGAGGGACAGCGTGACGGCCGCGGCCATCGTGGACTCGGGCGCTGCGGCTGAGGCAGCAGGGAACCACGTTACGGGGCGTCCGTAGGGGACGCTGCGCGGTCGCCAAGCCGAGTGCGCGGCAGTGCGGGATCCTGTCGCGCCTCGTTCAGACACCATTCAGACATGCAGGCTAGCGTTCGCCACTCGAATGGATATCCCGCATCACTAGAAGCGGGAGCAAACCTTCGGGAGGAGGATGTCTTGATGCATGGAAACGAATTTCGGATGGGGTGGCTGCTCTGCGCCCTGTTGATCCTGTCTGCGATGCTGGCGCCACGGGCGCGCGCAGCGACCGGCGACTGTCGTGCGCACGCTGCGGCTTTCAGGGAACGCCTCGAGAGCGTCGCTGAGAGCGTGGTCGAAGGCCGCAAGATGAATCTGACCGGCGTGGCAGGCAGGATCGCGGACCGCTATGCGACCGAGCACGCCGCGATGCACGCGGACAGCATCTCCGATTCGACCCTCGATGCGATGCGGCGCTCCGCCAGCGCGGGTGATTCCGCCGGCACGGCACGGCGGGCGGTGGAGCTGGCGCTGGCTTCGCTCGACTGGTGCGGCGGCGCCCCCACAGTCGACGAGGACCTGATGCGCCTGGATCTCGCGGGCATGGCCGCCTGGCTGATGGCGGACAGCCGTGACATCGCGTGGCCGGCCGGCGTGGACGATGCGCTCGCGCGCGTCGCCGCGGGCCTCGAGAAGAAGGGACGCGCGCCGCTCGCCGCCACGCTCGGTAAGAGCGTCGCCGCCGCGCGCGCCGCCGCGCTGGATCGCTCCGGCGAGCGGAAGCCGGCGACGGCGCTGCTCGATCTGATCGACGTCGTGGAGAAAGCGCTGCGGTGATCGAACCGCGTTCGTCGCGGGTGCACGACCTGGCGCGTCGCGCGGCCCTGCTCGGGGTGCTGTGGGTGCTTGTGCCCGCCCCCGCGCGCGCCGGGGCGGGCGCCGGGGCGGACAGCCTGACGGTGGAGGCGTGCGCGGTGCTCGCGCGGGCCCGGGCGCCGGCGAGCGTGGCCGCGGGGCTCGACGCGGAGGCCGCCGTCGCCGACTCGCTCGCGGTGTCGTTCAACGCGCGCCCAGCGCTCTCGATCGATGCCGGCGCGACCGTCGCGCCGCACGGTTTCTACGATCCCGCCTACACCAACCTGGGCGACTACGACGCGCGCCTCGGCCTGGCGTGGACGCTCGCGGACGGCGGTCGGATGCGGCTCGAGCGTCGCCACGCGGCAACGAGGCCTCGCCTCGCGCTGGCGCGCCGTGATGAGCTCGCGGGATGCCGGACTCCGGGCCGCTTCCCTGGCGCTCGCGATCCAGCGCGACCAGGAGGTGCTCGGAATCCGCCGCGACGCGCTCGACTGGATCGAACGTCTGGAGTCGCTGGTGCGCTCAGGGGTCACAGCGGGTTTCCGCAGCGTCACGGATTCGGCGCGCGTGGCGCTCGAACGCGACAACGAGGTGCTCGCGCTCGAGGGCGCCCGAGCCGACCTGCGTGCGCTGCGCATGCAGCTGGCGCCGCTGCTGGGCCGACCGCTCGACGCGGAGACCGCGATTCGTGCGGACGGCGCGGACATGCGCGCGCCGGGCGCCGCGGACTCCGTGCGGATCACGGCAGGCATCGAGTCGCTTCCGGAGATTGCGCTCGCGCGCCTCGAGCTGGAGCGCGGCCGTCTCGATCGGCAGGCCGCCGCGCGCCGCGCCGCGCCGACGGTGGATCTGGTCCTCGACGCCGGGCTCGCCGGCACCGACCTGACCGAAGTCGTTCCGCCCGATCTGGCGGCAAGCCATCCCGGGGCGACGCTGGCCGACCGGCTGCGCCGCGATCTCGGCGCGTCGGCCGGCTTCCGCTTCCATCTTCCGTTCCTCGATCCCGGGCTACGGCAGTCGATCCGTGCGCGCGGCGCTGCGGTGGACGCGGCGGCGGCCCGACTCGAGGCGGAGCGGACCCTTCAGGAGACGCGCTCTCGCGTGCTGCTCGGACAGTGGACCGCGGCTCACGAGCGACTCCAGCTGGCCCGCCGCGCGACCGGCCGCGCGGATCGGAACCTGCTGCTTCTCAAGAGTCTCTATGCGGCGGGCTCGACGCCGCTGCTCGACCTGCTCGACGCGCGGCGGCAGAGCGAGGAGGCCCGGCTGCGTCTCACCGACACGACGCTGGAGCTGCGCGACCTGCGCTTCCAGGCGGAGAACCTGCGATGAAACTTCGACGTATCGTCATTCACGGTATCGCTTTCGCCGCCGCGCTGGCGGCGGGCTCGTGCGCGCGGTCCTCCGACAGCGGCGCCGCGCAGGATCCCGAACCCGTCGTCCCTGTGCGCCTGGCCGAGGTGCGGATCCGGCCGTTCACCGATGCCGTGCGCGCATCCGGCAACTGGCGGACGACCGGCGAGCTGATCGTCTCGGCGCCGTTTACCTGCGTGATCGACTCGCTCGGCGCTCAGGTCGGCGATCCGGTGCGGCGCAGCCAGCGGCTGGGATGGCTGCTGACGCGCGAGTCGTTCGGTGCGTTGCGCGGGGCCGAGATGCTGGCGCGATCCGCTACCGACGCGCAGGCTCGCACCGAGGCGGAGCGCGCGCTCCAGGTGGCGCGCAGCAGCGTGGTGCGCGTTCCGCTGCTCGCGGGCGCCGACGGGACCGTGCTGCGGCGGACGGTGGAGGTCTCGGCCGAGGTGCCGGAGGGAGGCGAGATCCTCGCGCTCTCGCCGGCCGGAGCGCTCGTCTTCGAAGCGCATCTGCCCGTCGACGAAGCGGCCTCCGTACGCCCCGGCGAAACCGCCACGGTTGAGATGACGGGTGTAGCGCCGGTGCGCGCGCGGGTGTCGCGCCTGCTGCCGGGGGTGGACGCGTCGAGCCGGCCGCTTGCATGGTTGACGCCGGCGCAGACGCTCGAGCACGGATGGCTGCAGCGCGCGGGCGAAGCCCGGATCGAATACGGGACGGCGCGCCGCTCAGCGGCGGTGCCGCGCCCGGCGATCGTCGAGGACGACCTCACGGGAGAGAAACGCGTCGCGGTCGTCGGAGCGGACAGCCTCGCTGTGTGGACGACGCTAGAACTCGGTGTCACGGACGGGGACTGGAGCGAAGTGCTGGCGCCGCGACTCGCGCCCGGGACGGCGGTCGTCGTCGAAGGCCAGCGTGGGCTCCCGGACAGCGCCCGGGTGACCTCGACACCGTGAAGACGATCTTCGAAGGCGTCTGGTCGCAGCGCCGCGCCGTGGCGTTTCTGTTCGCCGCCTTGGTGGTCGCGGGCGTGGCGAGCGCGCTGCGCATGCCCGACTCCATCCTTCCGGAGATCACCTTCCCGCGCATCACGATCATCGCGGATGCCGGGGAGCAGCCGAGCGACGTGATGCTCAGGCGCGTGACGATTCCCGTTGAGACCGCGGTGCGCCGCGTCCCGGGGGTCCGCGAAGTGCGCTCGACGACCAGTCGCGGCTCCGCCGAGATCAATCTCGACTGCTCGTGGAACACCGACATGAACCTGGCGCTCCAGCGCGTGCAGGGGGAGGTCGAGACCGTGCGTCCGACGCTGCCTGCGGGGACGAGCTTGGAGGCGCGCCTCATGAATCCGACGCTGTTCCCGATCGTCGGCTTCTCGCTGACCTCGGATCAGGCGTCGCTCGCCAAGCTGCGGGACTTCGGCCTGTTCGTCGCCAATCCGGCGCTGTCGCGGCTGCCGGGCGTCGCCGAGGTCGCCGTTCAGGGCGGCCGGCAGCTGGAGGCGCGGGTGACGCTCGATCCGGCCGCGCTCGCCGCGCACGGTCTCGACGCGGCCGCGGTGGCGGAGGCGATCCGCAACAGCGCGTCGCTCGAATCCTTCGGACTGATCGAGGCGAATTCGGAGTTCTATCTGGGGCTGGCGGACGGGCGCGCCCCCGATCTCGAGCGGCTGAAGGCGTTCGCGATTCCCGTCCGAGGCGGTCCGCCGGTGCGTCTGGACCAGCTCGGCCGAATCCGACTCGAGGATGCGCCCGAGTACGTGCGCTTCCGGGCGCACTCGCGCGAGGCGGTCCTGATCAACCTGATGCGGCGTCCCTCTGCAAGCGCGATCGAGATTTCGGATGCGGCGCACGCCTGGTTCGCCCACAACCGCCGGCTGCTGCCCCCGGGCACGCACATCGAGACGTTCTACGACCAGTCCGAGCTCGTCCACGCGTCCATCCTGAGCGTGCGCGACAGCCTGCTCGTCGGCGTGGTGCTGGCAGCGATCATCGTCATTCTGTTTCTGCAGAACGTCAGGATGGGTCTGGCCGCCGCGGTGATCCTGCCGGGCAGCATCGCGATGACGCTCGTCGGCCTGCAACTCGGCGGCCAGTCGCTGGACATGATGACGCTCGGTGGGATAGCGGCCGCCGTCGGGCTCGTGCTCGACGACGCGATCGTCGTGGTGGAGCACGTGCGCGTGCGGATGTCGGGGGCCAGCCACTATTCGCGCGCGGCGGCCGTGAGCGAAATTGCTCCCGTGCTCGTCGGGTCGAGCCTGTGCACGCTGGCGATCCTCCTGCCGTTCGTGTTCCTCGACGGCGTCGCGGGCGCGTTCTTCAAGGTACTGACCTTGTCGATGGCGTGGATGCTGGCGTCGTCCCTCGTGCTGTGTCTGACGGTGGTCCCTCTGCTGATCCCGGGCGAGGCGAAGGTGGACCGCGGCCGGGTGACACACCCGTGGTTCGAGCGGGCGCTGGGTTTTGCCGTGCGACGAAAGTGGTTCGGGCCGGCCATGGTCGTGGTGGCGATCGGCGTCGCGGTACCGCTGCAGGGAACGCTCGGCAGCGAGTTCCTTCCCGCGATGGACGAGGGCTCGCTGATCATGGACTACGTTTCCCCGCCCGGGACGTCGCTCGAGGCGACGGACCACATGCTGCAGATCGTCGAGCAGGAGATCGAGCGGACCCCCGAGATCGCGTCCTGGTCGAGACGCACTGGCACGCAGCTCGGCTTCTTCATCACCGAGCCCAACACGGGTGACTACGTGCTGCGGCTCCGCAAGCACCGTGATCGAAGCGCCGAGGAAGTCGCGGACGAGCTGCGAACCCGGGTCGCGCGCGTGGAGCCGGCGCTCGAAGTGGAGTTCGGTCAGCTGATCGAGGACGTCGTGGGCGATCTCACCACGAGCCCGCAGCCGATCGAGATCCGCCTCTTCAGCGAAGACCGCGCCCTGGTGGAGAGCCTCGGCCGGCGCGTCGCCGACCTGATCGCGACGATCCCGGGCGTGGTCGACGTGAGAGACGGGGTGGTGGTCAGCGGGCCGGGCCTGATATTCGAGCCGAACGCCACCGCCGACCGGCTCGGCCTCAAGGCCGCCGACATCGCCGCGGCGGCGCGCCCGGCGGTCAGCGGCATCGACGCCGGCGCGATCCAGCGCGGCGTCCGCGCGTGGCCGATCCGGGTGACGATCCCGATGCCGCCCGCCGCCAGCGGTCGGTCGGCCATCGAACGGCTTCCGGTTCCGACCGGCAACGGGCCGGCGCTCGCTTTGGGGGCCGTGGCGAAAGTGACCACGCTCGGAGGGGAAACCGAGATCACCCGCGACAACCTGCGCACCATGGTGGCGGTCAGCGCACGACTTGCCGGCCGCGACCTGGGCTCCGCCATGAGCGACATCCGCCGCCGGATGCGACGGTCGCTCGCGCTACCCGCGCAGGTGCACGTCGAATACGGCGGACTCTTCGCGCAGCAGCAGAGCTCGTTCCGGGGCCTGATGCGGGTCCTGCTGTTCGCTTCGGTGCTGGTGATGCTCATTCTGCTCATTTCGTTCAGGTCCTGGGGTATGGTGGCCGCCGTACTGCTCGTGGTTCTGGGCTCGTTGGCCGGCGTGCTCGGGGCGCTGCACCTGGGCGGAGCGACGTTCAACATCTCCAGCTATGTGGGCGCGATCATGATCGTCGGCATCGTCGCGGAAAACGCCTACTTCGTCGTGCACGCCTATCGGAGCTACCTCGGGTCCGGCATGACGCCGCCAGACGCTGCGACGGCCGCAGCCAGGCGCCGCGCGCGGCCGGTGCTGATGACGACGCTAGCCGGCGTCGCCGCTCTTGCACCGCTGGCGCTGGGGATCGGCGCAGGCAGCGCGCTGCTGAAGCCGCTGGCGATCGCCGTGGTCGGCGGTATCGTCACCTCCGCCTTCCTGCTGCTGCTGGCGCTGCCATCGCTGCTGGCCCTGTCGGACATCGGACGGGAGGTGATCGATGCGCGTACTCATCGTCGAAGACAGCGGTCCCACCCGCGATCTGCTCACGCGATCGCTGGGGGACGCGGGCATCGAGGTCGTCACGGCCGCCCGCGTGGCCACGGGAACGCGTCTCGCGCTCGAAGAGGAGATCGACGTCATCGTGCTCGACCTCATGCTGCCGGACGGCGATGGCCTGCAGGTATGCCGCCGCGTCGCGAAACCGGAATCGAGACGCCGATTCTCTCCCTGACCGCTCGCATCGACGTCGCCCAGCGCATCGAGGGCCTCGATGCGAGCGCCGACGACTACATGCGAAAGCCGTTCGCGCTCGCCGAGCTGCAGGCCCGCTTGCGCGCGCTGGCGCGGCGCCATCACGCGCGCCTGCCGCCCGGATCGTCGCGGGTGCGATGTCGATCGATATCGCGGCCCGGCGGCTCGAGCGCGACGGACCGAAGTGCCGCTGACGGCGCGCGAGTGGCTGTGCTGGAAGTGATGACCTCGCACGCGGGCCGAATCGTGCGGCGCACCTTTCTACTCGAGACCCTCTGGGGCAACTCGGAACGCACTTCTTCGGAGAGCCTCGACGTCATCCTCAGCAGGCTGCGCCGCAAGATTGCTTCCCCTGAGGGTGTCATGAGCATCGCACGGTGCGCGGCGAGGGGTTCGTGTTCAAGTTGCGTTCGTGACGCCGCGCTCGCTCGTCGCCCGGCTCGCGCTCCTGCAGCAGCTGCTGACCCTCGGAATCATCGTGACATTCGCACTCTCCGCGGTGTGGTTGACGCGTGTCACACTTGAGCGGCAGGAGCGGCTGGACCTCGCTCGGGCGGGCGACCAGGTGGCCGAGGCGGTGAAGCGAGAGTGGCGGGAAGAGGGTAGCTTTGGCGCAGCGATCCGGGCTGTCCTCGAAGAAGGCATTCCGCCTGGCGTACAGGTGGAGTTCCACGATTCCACCGGGGTGGTGGTGGCGTCCAACATGCGCCCTCCACAGCGCGCCGAGACGGAACACCGAATGTGGATCAGCGTAACCTGCCTCAGGCGTGCTACTTCTTCGTGTTCGTATCGACCCGCGCGCGCCACGCCGCGGTCGATGCGTTGATCGCCGCACTCGCGATTGCGGCCATTCCGCTGCTCTTGCTCGTCACATTCGGCAGCCGGACCGTCGCACGCCGCGCGCTCCGTCCACTGACGGTGATGACTGCCCAGGCCGACCGCGCCTCGAAGAGTGGTGCGGTGACTCCCCTCGGGGGTCCGGGTGATCCAGCGGAGATCCAGCGCCTGGCGGCGAGTTTCAATCGGCTGCTGCAGCGGCTCGACGATATGCTCACTGCTGAGCGCCACTTCTCGCAGGACGCCGCCACGAGTTGCTGACGCCGCTTACCGTGATTTCGGGAGAAATCGAGCACGCGCTCACCGATCGCGCCATGCCGCAGGCGCAGCGGCGCGGACTGAACAGGCACTCGAGCAGGCGCGCGGAATCAACGAGCTGGTGGACGCGCTTCTGCTGCTGCGGCAGGCTGAACATGCGCGGCGTCGACGGGATGCGTTGCCTGAATTTGGGAGACCTCGCCGTGGACCTCGTGAACGAGATCGTGCGGCGGGTGCCGGAGCGCACGGCGGACGTGAGCGCCAGCATCGAGAGCGACGAAATTCTGGTGGCGGGCAGTGCGACGCTGCTCGGCGCGGGGGTCCGGAACCTCCTGTCCAACGCCGTGAAGTTCACCCGAGCGGGTGACGCCGTGCGGGTCCGCGTCGCGCGGGAAGCGGACGCGGGCGTGCTGGTCGTCGAGGACGCGGGGCCCGGGATCGGGGCCGCCGAGCGCGGGCGGGTTTTCGATCCCTTCTTCCGTGGCGGTGAAGCACGCGCCTCGCACGACGGATTCGGGCTCGGCTTGCCGATTCTCAAGCGGATTGCGCTCGTGCACGGTGGGGACGTCGCCGTATCGCGGTCTCTGCTTGGTGGTGCGCGGTTCGAGCTGCGGCTTCCGCTCTGGCAAGCCTCACAAGCCGCCAAAGACGATGATGCCGCGGGAGCTCCGCGCCGCGCCTGAGTCGTGCAGCCGTGCTCCGCCGTGGCGCGCTTCCTCCTTGCTGCAGGAACGCTCCACAGCCGCGACTACCCTCCGTTTGGTTCCCGTTCAGTCCGGCCTGATACAAGAGGAACCAGCCTTCCGGAGTCGTGTATCTCCTGTGCATGCGGACGACGCGTGGCTCTCTCCGGGAGCAGAGGGAGCATCAAGACCGTCGCCCATCCGCACGAAGTCAGGAGGAGGAAGATTGAGGGCGCGCTGGATGAGCAGGCTGGCTGTTGCGGCGGTGGCCGTGGTTGCCGTCGTACTGCGTCTGGCGAGCACGCTGCACCACGCCGTCGATTCGGATGAACCGCAGCATCTCCACGTCGTGATCGAGTGGACCCGCGGCCTCGTGCAGTACCGGGACATCTTCGACAACCACGCGCCGCTGTTCCACCTGCTGATGGCGCCGCTCGTGACCTTCGTGGGCGAACGGCCGGACGCGGTCCGGCTCGCCCGGTTTCTCATGTGGCCGTGGCTCCTGGTGGCGGGCTGGGCGATGTTCCGTATCGCGCGCGACGCCTTCTCGCGGGAGGTCGCATGGGGGGCCGTGCTGTCCATCGGCTTTGTCCCGGGATTCCTGTTCGTTTCATCCGAATTTCGCGCCGACATCCTGTGGATGGCGCTGTGGCCGCTCTCGCTGGTGTTCCTGCTGGGCAGGCCTCTCGACGCGTGCCGTGCATTCCTCGGGGCGCTGTTCCTGGGTGCGGCCTTCGCGACGTCCTTGAAGACCCTCCTCATGCTGCTGGCGCTCGCACTGGCGGCCGCAGTCCTGTTCCGGCTGCGGGGCCGATCCGCGACGTGGCAACGGCCGTTCGGTTCGCGACACGTCGCGCTGGCGGCGGCCGCGGGCCTGCTGGCGGTCCCCGCGGCCTGCGCGGCCCTGTTGCTGGCGCTGCACGGGTTCTCCGCGATGATCCGCTGCACCGTCACCCACAACGTCGTCGGCGGGCTGGGATTCTGGAGCAGGCAGCCGTGGCGGCCCATGCTGTTCCCGGTGGCGCTCGTGGCCCTGCCGTGGCTCGCGGCGCGCTGGATCCGGCTAGGGCGCGGTGCGGAGCGCAGCCTGCGACAGGCTGCGTTGTTCCTCGTCACGGGTTTCTACCTCTGTTCACTCGGCGCGTTCTGGCCGCTGATCACGCGCCAGGATTTCCTGCCCTCGACGCCGCTGGTGGTGATCCTGGGCGTGGGCGTCTTCGAGAAGCTGCGCGTAAACATGGCGCCGATCGCCCTGCGGATGTCGCCGCGTGCAATCGGAAACGTCACGCTGGTTCTCGCCGCAGCGTGGGGCAGCCTGATGGTGATCCGGGCGGAACCGCTCTGGCGAGACGGAACGGCTGACGAACGCGCACTGCTCGCGGACGTGCTCAGGTTTACGCGCCCGGGCGATCGCATCCTCGACGAAAAGGGTGAAACGGTCTTTCGCCGCCGCGCCACGCGCCTCGTGCTCGAGGGCGTAACCAAGTTTCGCATCGCTCGAGGGCTGCTCCCGGATCCAATCGTCACGGACCTCGAGCGCACGGGAGCCCACTTCGCGGTGCCTGACAGCCACGCATTCCCCGCGGAGGTGCGCCGTTTCCTCGACACGCATTTCATTCCCCTGGGATCGATCCGGGTCCTCGGAGCGGAACTGAGCACGACCGCTTCCGGCGCTTCGGCGGATCCCGCATTCGACGTCAGCCGTCCCGACTCCTTTGCGATCATCGCGGACGGCAGGAGTGCCTCCGGGAGCCTCGACGGCACGCCGTACCGGGGTCCCCGCTGGCTCAGCGCAGGAACGCATCGCTACTTCCCCCGTGCCGGCGAGAGCAACGTCGTCGCGATCTGGGCGGGAGCAGTCCAACGGGATGCACTGCGGGCTCTCTTCGGGGAGGCCCGCCGGTGAACGACCTCAGCCGGCATCTGGAGGACGCCGGAAGGGTCATGGTCTTTGCTCCCCACCCCGACGACGAAACTCTCGCGGCCGGGGGCCTGCTGCATCGGTGGACCTCCGCAGAAAAGTCCGTTCGCGTGGTCTTTCTGACCGACGGCGACAACAACCCGTGGGCGCAGCGCGCCCACGAGTGGCGCTGGCACATCGGACCAGCCGAACGGGCACGCTGGGGGCGACTACGGAGGGGAGAGGCGGTGGCGGCGCTGGCTGAGCTCGGCGTGGGCCGCGAGGGCATTCGTTTCATGGCGCTGCCGGATCAGGGCGTCACCCGCCTTGTGGAGAACTCGCCGGAGGTGACGATCGCGAGATTCGTCGAGGTATTGCGCGCAGATCAGCCGGATCTCCTGATCGTACCCTCGTTCTCGGACCTTCATCCCGATCACAGCGCCACGGCGATGCTCCTGAGAGCCGCGCTCTGGTCGGTCGAGCCGCGTCGTCACCCACCGAATGTCATCGAATACCAGATCCATCCGCAGTGGACGAATTCGTTGCCTGCGCACGCCTGGGTGCATGTTCCGCGTCCCTGCGATCGCGACGCAAAGCAGCGAGCCCTCGAGTGCCACCGATCGCAGCTTCGTCTTCGACGTCGTTTCATGATGCGATTTGTGCATAGACAGGAGTTCTTTCTGGATGCCGGCGCGGCGTTCGGGGCTGGCGAGGAATTGAATGGTAAGGGGGCCCGCACTCGCGGCGTGTGGGACCTAGTAATGCGTCTGCGCGGTCGCCGCCGGGGAAAGTTCCGCTTCGCCCTGGTCGGGCCCGGTCGGGTGGCGGCGGTGCAGCTCGATGATCTGCGTGTGCCGCGCGCGCTTGCCTTCGGTGCCACGAACGATCCGGCGAGCGTTTGCCGGCTGTTGTTTCGCCCGGTTGGCCGCGATGCCCGAGTGACGGTTCTTGCGCCGGACGAACACTGGCGTGAGTGCTTCGTGCAGAGGCAACCCGCAGCTGCGTCCCCGCTGCAGTTGTTCGATCGCTGGCCTTGGGTGCGGTTGGGGGGCCCGGCAACCGTGCCTTCCGTGGCGACCAGGAAGGTGAGCGGCGTTGTAGAGCCGTGGACAGGCTCTCTCGCCCGCCTTCCCGGGGGGTTCGCAGCGATGGACGCATCGAAGTCCCAATCCGGACTTCAATGACCACTTCCGCGTGGATCAGCGGGCTCTTCAGGAGGATATCAATGAACCGATCGTGGCTGGCACTAGTCTTGGCAGTTCCTCTTGTCGCTATTCCAGTTATAGTTCGTGCCGGTCAACCGCTGGAGACGGAAACGGCGCGCACGCTCGAGAGAGGGCAGTTCGACCTCGATGCGGGGATCGAACGTCAGATGTCGTCCGGGGGTAGCGAGTTGGCGGTTCCGTTTGCGCTGGAGTATGGCCTGACAAGGCGCACCGAGATTCTGGTCGAGCCGGTGTTCTTCGATCTGGTGCAGGACAAGGGTCTGCCGGGGCAGAAGGGGCTGGGCGACATCGAGGGTACTGTCACACATCTGATGTGGTCTGAAACGGCGGACCACCCGGCGCTGGCTATCGCGGGCGAAGTAAAGATCCCCACCGCCCGCAATCGGCGGATTGGCTCCGGCAAAACCGATTTCACGGGGTATCTCGTGGCGAGCAAGCGTTGGGGACGATTGGATGTGCACGCAAACGCAGGCTACACGATCGTCGGTCACCCGGCCGGTGTGGCCGTGAACAATACGCTGAGCTTGGCCCTCGCAGGCGAGTACCGCCTCGGCGAGCGGTTTGATCTTGTGGCGGAGACTTTCGGGAGTACTGCCGCGCTCGCCGAACAGGCTGACGGAGCGATGACGACTGGCGAGAGTGCGCTCACGCCGGAGATTGGAGGGGCGGAATTCGTGGGGGCGGCCGGCATGAGGTACCACGCTACGGGTGGGCTCACGTATTCCATCGGGCTGAGCCTCGACAATCAGGGTGCCGTGCTCATTCATCCGGGGATTTCGCGCACATGGTGATCGAGCCCACTCAGGGAGTTGCCTGCCGCGCGTCACGAATCTCCCCCCGGGTCTTCGTCGCCACCCTATCCTGCCTCGGATTCTTGGCCACGGCCGCGCGCGCGGGTCCAGCCCCGGCGGACACGATCGGGAATCACGCGGAACCAACGACGCATGCGGATATCGGTGCCTGCGAACTCGGCCGCATCAGCACAGCAAAGCTCTTGGTCGGCATGGCGCTCACCGCCGCCGAGCTTCAGTCTCGATGCGCCGGCCCGCTGGGAGCGGGGCACCGATCACCTGCTCGGCGAAGGGGTCTCCGGCGCGGCCAACACCCTGGGCAACGGTTTCGCGCTCACGGCAGGTGCGGCCACGCTGTGGCTCGCCGGACGCGTGGGCGGTCATGCGGGGGCCGAGGCGCTGGGCGGCACCCTCACCGAAGGCCTGCTCGCCGACGGCGCCGTCACGCTGGCGCTGAAGCTCGCGACCGGCCGCCGCCGCCCGGACGGCTCGGATCGGCTGTCGTTCCCTTCGGGGCACACTTCGGGCTCGTTCGCGACGGCGACGATCCTCGGCGCGCGCTTCGGCCCGCGCATGGCGTGGCCGGCCTACGGCGCCGCCACGCTCGTCGGACTCAGCCGCATGGAAGACCGCAAGCACTACTTCTCCGACGTGGTGGGCGGCGCGGCGCTCGGCATTCTGGTCGGCCGGGTGGTGACGGCCCGCGCGGGGCTCGAGTGGCGGGCGGTGCCGGACGCCGGCGGCGGTCCGGGACTCGGGGTCCGATTCCGCTTCTGAAGCCGCCGCGCAATGCCGTGAACCGGCCTGCAGAACGGCACCCGGACCTGTTAGGCTCTTCGCTGGCATTTTCCACACCCCGACCCCACACCCGAGGAGGCCCTCCCCGATGGGCCGTTTCCCCGCTGTACGCCTGTCTGCCGTCGTTGCCGCCTGCGCCCTGATCGGCCTGCTGCCGTCGGCGGCCGCCGCCCAGATCGTCATCAACGAGCTCCTGCCGAACCCGTCCGGTGACGACGTCGGCACCGAGCGCGTCGAGATCTACAACGCCGGCACCACGCCGGTGGACCTCACCGGCTGGGCGATCGACGACGCCGCGACCATCGACCAGGTCGCGGTGCGCTGCCGGATTCCCGAAGACTTCGACCCGACCTGCTCGACCGATCCGATCATCGGCCCCGGCGAGTTCCGGGTGGTGAAAGGCACGTCGACCGCGGCGTGGCTCAACAACGGCGGCGACGACGTCTATCTGATCTCCGACCGCACCCTGACGCCGAACGTGGTGCACTTCGTGCAGTACCCGAGCGCCAGCCTGCAGGTCGACATGGTGTGGGCGGCCCTGCCGAACGGGACGGGCAACTTCGACTGGCGCGCGCCGTCGCTGTGCGGATCGAACGGCGCGACCGGCGACGTGACGCCGCCCTCCGACATCGCCGACCTCGACGCGGCGCCGGGCGATTTTCCGGGCGAGGTGCGTCTCACCTGGACCGCGGCAGGTGACGACGGCCCGGCCGGCCAGGCGAGCGACTACGTGATCCGCGTGTCGAACGTGCCGATCAACTCCGGCAACTTCGACGCCTCGGCGGATCTCGAGCACTGGATCAACACGCCGCTGCCGCGCACGGGCGGCGAAGCCGAGACGCTCTACGTGTTCGGCATGGATCCGGACTCGACCTACTTCTTCGCCATCGAGACGCAGGACGAGGTGCCCAACACGAGCGGCGTGTCCAACAGCCCCTCGACGCAGCCGCACGCCGGAACGCCGATGTCGGCCGACGTCGGGCTGCAGACGTACTTCGGCAACCTGCACTCGCACACCGGCTATTCGGACGGCGTGCAGACGCCGGTGGACGCGTTCGCCTACGCGCGCAACACCGCGCCGACGCCGCTCGACTTCCTCGCCGTCACCGAACACAACCACGTGAGCGCCGGCATGTCGCTGGCGAACTACGCGCCGCTGATGGCTGCCGCGAACGCGGCGAACGAGGACGGGCAGTTCGTGGCGATCTGGGGACAGGAGTGGGGGCTCGCCGCCAACGGGCACGTGAACGTCTACATGGCGCCGGTGCTGTTCGGCTGGGATCCGGGCCAGTACGACGTCTACGTCGCCGAGGGCGACTACGCGGGGCTCTACAACGCGGTGGCCGCGAACCCGCCGGCCACGAATCCGGTCTGCATGGAGTGGGCGCATCCGGGCGCTTCGGACTTCGACAACTTCCAGATCACCGCGAACGGACTCGCCAACGTCCACCTGATGGCGCTGGTCAACGGCCCGGCGCAGTCCGTCTCGACCACCGAGTCCGATATCGGCAACACCGGCTTCGACGACGAGTTCCAGGCGGCGCTGCAGCAGGGCTTCCGCGTCTCGCCCACCGGAGATCAGGACAACCATCACGCCAACTGGGGCTCGTCCAGCGAGAGCCGCACCGCGGTGCTGGCGCCCGCGCTCACCCGCACCGACATCCTGAACGCGATGGCCGCGCGCCACACCTATGCGACCCAGGACCACAACGTGATCGTGCATTTCTCGGCCGACGGCCATCCCATGGGCGATGCCTTCGCTGCCGATTCCGGCGTGCGCATCGCAGTGGATGTCATGGACCCCGACATCGGCGATGCCGTGGTGGGGATCGATCTGTTCCGCGGCATCACCGGCGGCGCCATGGCGACACGAATCGCCTGGAACAGCGGCAGTCCACGCTTCGAATGGCGTGAGCTGGAGCCGATGACGCCGGGCATCGAGGCGCACTACTACGTGCGCATCCGCATGGCCGACAACGCCAGCGTGTGGACCGGGCCGGTGTACGTGACCTACGAGGCGCCGAACCCGGTCGCCGTCGGACCGGGTGCGACGCGTGGCGGGCGGCTGTCGCTCGCGGCCGGCCCGAACCCGAGTGCGGGCCGGGTGAGCGCGCGCTTCACGCTGCCCGCGGATGCGGCCGACGTCTCGCTCGCGGTGTTCGACCTCTCCGGTCGCCGCGTGCGCCGGCTGGTGGACGGTCCGCTCGCCGCGGGCACGCACCGGGTGGAGTGGGACGGCCTGGCCGCGGACGGCGTCCGTCCGGCGGCGGGCGTGTACCTGATCCGGCTGCAGGCGGGAGCCGGTGCGGTCACGGAGAAGGTGATGCTGCTCAGGTAGCGGATCCGCGCCGCGCGCGAAGGCCCCCGCGACACGGTCACCGCGGGGGCCTTTCGCGGTCACGGCATGACGGCGCCGCGGCGCCGCGGAATCACGACGTCATGATCAGCAGGTGCTTGACGTGGCGAAACTCGACCGGATCGAGGATCACGAGCTCCATCCCGCTGTCGGTCGCCTGCAGCGAGTAGCTCGTCTCCGGCTGCGAGCTGAGCACGCGGGCCCGCGTCGACGGAATGCGGATCAAGTGCTGGTAGTCCGTGTCCACAGCCGTGAAGAGACTCACATCCAACTTGCCGGTCGGCTCGAGCGTCTTGCCGAGACCGAGGATGCCGCCGCGGGCCTGGACCACCCCCGCATCGAGCAGCTCCTTCTTGGTCCCGATCACGTAGTAGATCGTGCTCGCCTCGCGCCGCTTGAGCTCGAGCGCCTCGGCCTGCGCCGCGAGCGAATCCTGGCGCGCCTGGACCTCGGCGGTGAGGCCGGTGACCTGGGTCTGCAGTTCGCCGACCTGGCCCGTCAGGCGCGCGATCTCCTCTTCCTTGCGCGCCGCCGAACGCCGGAGGTTGGCGACCATGCGCTCGAGCCCCACCACCTTGACCCCGCTCTTCTTGAGGCTCTCGTCCAGCTCCTGAATGCGCTGCTTGGTGCGCTCGATGCCGGCCTTCAGGACGGCGATGCGGGCGAGCGCCATGTCGCCGCGCGTCTCCATCAGGCGTCGCTCGGCCTGCAGGTCCGCCGGCAGCAGCGCCGCGGCGGAATCGCCGAGCACGATCGCGTTCAGACTGTCCTGAATGGCCGCGATCTCGCCGATGGCCTCGCCGTAGCGGTCACGGGTCTCCGCTTCCATCGTCTTCATGGCGCGGTAGTCGGAGTCGGCCTGCCGGTATTTCATGAAGAACACGCCGCCTACGCCGAGCAGGACGACGATGGCCGCGATGAGCGCGATGAGTGCGGGTCTGCGCATAAGACGTCATCTCCCTGACGAAGTCGACGCGGACGGGCAATGCGTCCCGTCTTTCGGCGGCGCGCCCTTCCGGAACGGTTCCGGAACGGCACCGGGCGGACCCGCATCGCGGATCCGCCCGGATCATGCCACAACCACGGCCCGGAGGGCCCGTCAGTTTCCCGCTTTCCACTGCTCGACCAGCCGCTCGGTCGGCAGCGTAATGGTCGGCGGATCCGCCTTACGGCCGGTTTCGATGGCCTTCTCGCCCAGCTTGATCGCCTGCTTCGTGTTGCCGGCAGCGGCCATGTAGCGCGCGAGCAGGCTGAGGTTGTAGTAGTTCTCCTGGGCCTTCGTCGACTGCTCCGCCCAGGCACGGCCCTCTTCGGTGTTCACCTCGTAGTCGAGGCAGAAGCCCGCCGCACGGTAGGGGGTGCGCCAGTCGTCCTTCTTGACGTCGGCCATCGCGGCTTTCACGTCGAGGAGGATCGAATCGATTCCGGCCTCGATGTGGATCGGCACCGCCAGTTCCTCCCAGCGCAGCACGAGGTCGCCGCTGCGGTTGGTGAGGTTTTCGAACGAGAACCGCATCCACTCCTCGTGGGCCGCGCTCTCGGGCTTCACCCGGATCTTCACGACGTCTTTCGTGGTGTCGTGGTCGAACGCGCCCCACTGGTCCGCCTGCGAATTGAACACGACGGTCCATGCGTCACGGCCGGGGATCGTGAACAGGGCGTACTTGCCGGCCGCCAGGGGTTCACCGCCGACGGTCACGTCGTGGTCGGTCTCGAACGTCGTGGCCTCGTTCGCGCCGGTGCGCCAGATCGTGTCGTAGGGCACGAGATCGCCCCAGATCACGCGCCCCTTGACGCCCGGTCGGTTGTAGCTCACCTCGAGCCGCGTGGTGGCGATGGTCTGCGCCACGAACGCCGACGGGCTCACCCGCGGCAGAACGAGGTCGGCGTGCGCGGGCAGCGCACAGAGGGCGAGCAGCATCCCCGCCAGCAGGGTCCTGCGGATCTCACGATGCATCATGTCCCGGTGTCCTCCAGTGCGAATTCTTGCGAAGTCTGCGGAATGTCGTCGTACGTACGCCGGCGGATGCTACCAGATGCCGCGGGTTCTCACGTCCGGCGCGCCACGCCCCACCGGCGCGGCCGCGCAGGCCGGGGGAGGGGGTGTTCACGGTGCGCAAATTTTCAGCGTGCCCCGTGCGACCCGGCCCGGCCGGTCGTATGCTCGCGCCGCGGGGCGGTCCCTTCCCGCCGAAAGGAGCAACTGCATGACCCCGACCCCGAAGTGGTTCGACAGAAAGTTCGAGCTCGGGCTTGCCGACGACCGGCTGCCGGATCTCATCGGCAGGCTGCGGCGCACGCCGGATCGCATCGAGGCGTTGCTCGACGGCGTTCCCGCCGAGCGGCTCGCGGTGCGCGTCGACGGGGGCTGGTCGATCCTCGAGAACGTCGGCCATCTCCACGATCTCGAAGCGCTGTCCGAACGGCGCCTCGACGACTTCGAAGGAGCTGCAGGCACGCTGTCGCCCGCCGATCTCGAGAACCGCGCCACATGGAACGCGAACCACAATGCGCGGTCGCCGGCCGTGGTCCTGGGTGCCTTTCGTGCCGCGCGCGAGCGCTTCTGCGCGCGGGTCGAGCGCATGCGGCCCGAGGTGCTGGCGCGCGCGATTCCGCATCCCAGGCTCGGCCAGCCGATGCGCGTCGTGGATCTCACGTACTTCATGGCGGAGCACGACGATCATCACCTGGAACGCCTGCGCGAGATGCTCGCCGTCGTCGTGACCCACGGCGCGTGACGCTCGATCGTCGCGGGCGGATCTCGTGCGGCGCACGCCGGTAGGGGACGGCCGCCCGCAGCGCCGTCGCACCGCGCCGGCCGCTGCGCTCCTGCTCGCGGCGCTCGCGGGGGCCGCGGCGCCCGATCCCGTGCCTGCCGCCGGCGTGGGCAGCGCGACGTTCGCCGCATCGCCGCGCGACTCGGCAAGGGCGCGGCGCTTCTATCGCGAGGGCCTCGGCCCGTTCAGGAGCGGGCACTACCTGGAGGCGTTGCGCCTGTTCCGGCGATCCACCGACACCGGCGTGGAACTGCCGGAAGCCCTGTTCGCCGAGGGGCTCTGCGCGCTCCACCTGGGCGAGCGCGATCGGGCGATTCCGCTCCTGCAGCGCGCGCTCGAGCTGGATCCGGCGAACGCCCGGGCGCACTACCATCTGGGCCTCGCGCTGGGCGGGGCGCCGGGCGGCGGCGCCGGCGCCCGCGCCCACCTCGAGCACGCGGTGCGCCTCGACCCGTCGCTCGCGGGCGCGCATCTGGCGCTGGCGCGTCTCTACGATGCGGCGGGCGACTCCGCCGCCGCGCTCGGCGCGGCGCGCCGGGCCGTCGCCGCCGATCCGGGAGCCGCCCCGCCCATGGCCGAGCTCGGCCTCGTGTGGCTCCACGCCGGTCGCGCGGACAGTGCGCTCACGTGGTTCGACGCGGCCCTCGCCGCGCGGCCCGGGTTGTTCGAGGCGCACGTCCAGCGCGGCCGCGCGCTGGATCGGCTCGGGCGCCCCGCGGACGCAGCCGCCGCGTGGGCCGCGGCGCTCGCCCTCGACTCGACGCGCGCCGATCTGTGGGCGGCACGGGGCGCGGCCGAGCTGCGGGCGGGCGAAAATGGCGCCGCCGCGGTCTCGCTCGCTCGAGCGAGCGTGCTCGATCGCGCCGATGCGCGCAGCGCCTACAACCTCGGTATCGCGCGCGATCGCATCGGCAGGCCGGAGCAGGCGCTCGAGGCGTATCGCGAGGCCGTGCGCCGCGACACCACATGGGCGGATCCACATTTCAATGCCGGCGCACTGCTCGATCGCCTCGGCCGCGTGGCCGCCGCGCGTGCCGAGTTCGAGCGTTACCTCGCGCTCGCGCCGGACTCCGCGCGGGCTGCGGCCGTTCGTGCGATCATCGAACAAATGGTGGGTAAATGACGCCGAGGCGAAGAGACGTCCGTTGACACGTAATTTTTCCCCTCGCGAATGTCAGGAAATTGTGTACGCTCCGCGCGCCGGACCGGCCGCGGTCCGGCGTCCACGCTGACGCTGCATCGTTTCCCCCCACTCCCAGCAGGAGATCGCGATGATGGTGCCTTTCAGCAGGGCGTCGAAGCGGCTTCTCGTTCTGGGGGCGGTTGCGATCGTCGCCTCGCTGGCGGTCTGGGGCTGCGGAAAGTCCTCCGCACCTCTATCGCCCGGGTCCGACGCCGGAACCGCCTCCCTCCTCGACGCGCGCAGCCCGGCCATTCAGGCGGCCATGCGCATCCAGGATCGTCACACGCCGGACATCATGGCCATCGACGGCGTCGTCGGCACGGCGACCAGCGTGGATGCGAGCGGCAACGCCGTGATCAAGATCTACACCGAACGGCAGATGGCCTACGGGTTGCTCCCGGTGAAGCTGGACGGCCTCGACGTCGTTCAGGAGGTCACCGGCAAGATCATCGCCATGAAGGGTCCTCCCGGCGGCGGTGGCGGTGGCGGTGGCGGCGGCGGCGGGGCGGACCCCAAGGCCAGGCAGACGCCGCCGATCTCGCTCGGTACCTCCGGCGGCCCGGCCGGCGACCTCGCCAACGGCTACTGCTGCGGCGGCACCTTCGGCTCGCTGGTCACCCGGGGCGGCAAGCAGTACATCATGAGCAACAGCCATGTGATGGCCGGCGACGTCGTCCCCGGCGGCAACGGCACCGTCTCGTCGCTCGGCGACGACATGGACCAGCCGGGCCTGATCGACGTGGGCTGCAATTCCGCCAACGCGCAGGTCGTGGCGCATCTGTCGTCGCTCTCGACGCTCTATCCGCCGAACTCGACGCCCAACGTGGACGTCGCGATCGCGGAAGTGGTGTCGGGCATGGTCCGTACCGACGGCGCGATTCTGAACATCGGCACGCTGTCGGCCTCGACGGTCGCCGCGTCGGTGGGCCAGGCCGTGAAGAAGATGGGCCGCACGACGGGGCTCAGCCGCAGTTCGATCGACGGGCTCAACGCCACGATCAGCGTCGGCTACAGCGACGAGTGCGCCGGGAATTCGTTCACGAAGACCTTCACCGGCCAGATCACCGTCAAGAACCGGGGCAGCAAGTTCCTCGATTCAGGCGACTCCGGTTCGCTGATGGTCGAGGACGTGAGCACCAACCCGCGCGCCGTCGGTCTGCTGTATGCCGGCAGCAGCACGGTCGCGGTCGCGCAGCCGATCGGCGAGGTGCTCGGCTACCTCGGCGCGTCGATGGTCGGCAACTGATCGATTCCATCCGTATCGGAAGGCAGCGTGGACGCGGGGCGCCTCTCACGGGGCGCCCCGTGCCGTTCGTTGACGCTCGCGCGTCACTCGTTCATGGTCCGGCGGTGACGCCCGCTGCCCGGATCCGTCCCGCCCTCGTGGCGCTCGCGCTGGCCTGCCTCTGCGCCGCGGCCGGTGGCTGCCGCGCCGCGGGGCCCGCGCCGGCCGCGAAGGAGAACACCGTGACCCGTCCCACGATCGCCGAGGTCATCCGCGCGCACGACGACTCGCTCATGGCGGTGCCCGGTGTGGTCGGAATCTCCGAGAGCCGCACGGATGACGGGACGCCGTGCGTGAAGATCATGGTGGTCCAGCTCGATGCGACCCTGCGCGCGCGCCTGCCCGTGATGCTCGAGGGCTACCCCGTCGTGCTCGAGGAGAGTGGCGAGATTCGCGCGATGCCCGACACCTCGCGTTGAAGAAGGGGAATCCATGAACACGCTCGCCCTCTACGCCGTGGTCTCGATCTCGGGCGCTGCAGTGCTGGCGGTGGAGATCCTCGGCACTCGGATCCTCGGCCCGTTCTACGGCATGGGCCTGTTCCTGTGGTCGGCGCTCATCTCGGTGACGCTGGCCGCGCTGGCGGCCGGTTACGCCCTCGGCGGCCGCTGGGCGGACCGTGGCCCGGTTGCCGCGCGCCTCGCGCTGCTGCTCGCCGGTGCGGGGGCGTGGCTGATCGTGGTGCCGTGGCTCCGGCATCCGCTGCTCGCCGCCACGTCGCACCTCGGCCTGCGCGCCGCGGTCCTGGTCACGTCGACGCTGCTGTTCTTCCCGCCGCTCGCGCTGCTCGGCATGGTGAGCCCCTACGCGATCCGGCTGCGGGCGCGGCGGCTCGACGAAGTCGGACGCACCGCAGGAGATCTCTACGCCATTTCGACGGTCGCGAGCGTGGTGGCTGCGCTGGCCACCGGGTTCTGGCTGGTGCCGATGCTGGGTGTCGCGCGGCTCACCGGGGCGGTGGCGATCGCGCTGTTCGTCGCCGCCGGGATCGCGTGGGTCGCGGCGCGGCGGGGGCGGGCGCCGATCGTGCCGCTGCTGCTCGCCGTGCTGACGGCCCTCGCCGCGATCTCGATCGCGCGGACGGGCGCCGCGGCCGGCGCCGGCCTCGTGTTTCGCGGCGAGAGCCCGTATGCGGAGATCCGTGTCCTCGATCGCGGCGACGTCCGCTACCTGCTGATCGACGGCGGCGTGCACACCGCGATCGAGAAGTCCACGGGGCGCCCGCTGCATCCCTACGTCGTCGTGGCCGATCTCGCGAAGGAGCTGTTCACCGCGCCCGGACGCATGCTGCTCATCGGACTCGGCGGCGGCTCTGCGGCCGAATCGTTCGCCTGGAGCGGCTGGCAGGTCGAGGCGGTCGAGATCGATCCGCTGGTCACGCGCGTGGCACACGACTGGTTCGGCCTGCGCGATGACGTCGTGCAGGTCACGCAGATGGACGGACGCCGGTTCCTGCGCACCATGCACGGGCAGAAGGAGGTGATCTTCTTCGACGCGTACGGCAGCAGCGCGATCCCGTTCCACCTGATCACCGATGAGGCTTTTGCGCTCGCGAAGTCACATCTTGCGCCGGGCGGCATGCTGGTGCTGAACCTCGAGGCGGTCGGCTGGCATCACCCGATCGTCAAGAGTGTGGCGGCGACCCTCAGGCGCCGCTTCTCGACCGTCGTCGCGCTGCCGATTGCCGAGCCACCGACCCAGCGCGGCAACGTGATCGTCTTCGCGGCCGACCGGCCGCTGGCGATCCCGGATTCCGTGCTCGGCCGTCCGCGCGACGCGCTCAGCGACGACTACGAGCACTGGCGCGTCCTGCAGCGCAATCATGCCTGGGACAACCGCTTCGAGCCTGGTGCCGAAGGGGCGCGGATCCTGACCGACGACCTGAATCCGGTCGATCTCTGGGCCGAGGACGTCAACCGGGTCGCGCGGCGCGAGCTGCATCAGCTGTTCGCGCACGCGCCCGGCTGGTGAGCCGCTCCGGAGCGGGCGGGCGCGAGGGGGCCCGCGCGCCGTTCCCCCTGCGCTACGCTGCGCCGCGGGAAGCCGCAAACCAATCCGATCCCGCCGCTGGCCGCGCGCCGGCGGCGCGAGGAGGGTCATCTTGAGCGATTGTCTGTTCTGCAAGATCGCCTCGGGCGAGATCCCGAGCGACCGCGTCGCCGAAACCGAGCACGTGCTCGCGTTCCGTGACATTCAGCCGCAGGCGCCGACCCACGTCCTGCTGATTCCGAAGGAACACGTCGCCGATTCGGCAGCCGCCCTCGACCAGGCGCATGCGGCGC